>OY762821.2:0-969886 GCA_963666475.2 Lachnospiraceae bacterium
CACTCTTTATTACGGGTATGCGAAGCAAAATCGTGTTGTTATTCTTTTTGATCTGTGGACCAGTTGCAGCAGGGACCATGGTTTTATTCCGAAAACAGATTAAACGTACCAATCGAGAGTTTCGAAAGGAAATGGAAGAGACCTCTGCAAGAGTCATGGAAATGGTAGAACTAATTCCTGTGACAAGAGCGCATGCGTTGGAAGTAGAAGAAATTGATAAAATGGAGGCACAACTAAGTCAGGTCGCAAAAAGAGGATATCGACTGGATATTGTTCAGGCAAACTTTGGAGCAGTCGGATGGGGGATATTCTATATTTTCCAGGTACTGTGCCTTGGGTTTACTGGATATCTTGCTCTGAAAGGCAGTGTCACGATTGGTGACATTACGATGTACCAATCGTATTTTGCAACTATTGTAAACCAGATATCTGGGTTTATTGGACTGTTTCCAATCATAGCAAAGGGATTTGAGTCTGTGACTTCCGTAGGCGAGATTCTTTTGGCTAAGGATATTGAAAACTATAAGGGAAAGTCAAAAATACGTAATGTTCAAGGAAATTACGATTTTGAAAATGTGCATTTTTCATACGAAGATAAAAAAGAAGTGCTGACAGGACTTTCGATGCATGTAAAACAAGGAGAGACTGTCGCATTTGTGGGTGAATCTGGTGCAGGTAAATCGACGATTCTAAATTTGTTAATTGGATTTATTACGCCGGATCAGGGATTGATTCGAATTGATGGGAAGGATATGGCCACACTAAATCTGCGCTCCTATCGTAAACATATCGCTGTAGTTCCGCAGACATCAATTTTGTTTCAGGGCTCGATTCGGGATAATATTACTTACGGTATGCCCTCTGTAACGGATGAACAACTTGAAAATGCGATTCATGCAGCAAACTTAACGAACTTTATTATGGAACTCCCGAATGGGGTGAATACCGTAGTTGGAGAGCGCGGTGGGAAACTCAGTGGAGGACAGAGGCAGAGGATTGCGATTGCAAGAGCATTGATTCGAAATCCCAAAATTATTATTTTGGATGAGGCCACATCAGCTCTGGACAGTGTTTCGGAAAATGAAATCCAAAAAGCGCTTTCCGATCTTACACAAGGTCGTACTACTTTTGTAGTGGCACATAGACTTTCAACAATTAAAAATGCAGACAAAATCGCAGTGATTAAAGATGGAAAGTGTACAGAAGTTGGTTCGTATGAAGAACTTATGAAAAAACAAGGCGATTTTTACAAAATGAGAGAGCTCCAATTGTAAAAAAACATTGACGTATGACAGGTAAAACGGTAGAATAAATGTAAGGGCTTACATTCCGAGAAAATGAATGTTAGGCAAATGATTTTGAATCGATTTTTGGTCAACAGGTTTTGTGCTACGCCAGAGCTTGGGCCATGTAAAATTCCAATAATTCAGACGTAGCGTGGAGGTTAAATATGGAGCTTTTAACAGAAAAAATAACAAATCCGAAAGCATATCCGGTGAAAGTGGTGCAGTTCGGAGAGGGAAACTTTTTAAGATGCTTTGTTGACTATATGATTGATATTGCAAACGAGAAAGGTTTGTTTGACGGAAGTATCGTTTTGGTGAAACCGATTACATTCGGTAATTTGGATCGTTTTCATCAGCAGGATTGTCAATACACAGTTCAACTTAGAGGTCGTGTAAATGGTGAGCCTACAGTTCAGACACGTGTCATTACTTCAGTTTCGGATGCTGTAGATGCATATTCGGAATATGAAAAATATATGGCTCTTGCAAGAATTGAAACATTAGAATTTATTGTTTCCAACACTACGGAAGCTGGAATTGTATACGATGCAGAAGATCGCTTTGATATGACGCCTCAAAACTCTTATCCTGGTAAACTTACCAAGTTCTTATATGAACGTTATACATGCTTTCAAGGAGATAACTCTAAAGGGTTGACTATTTTACCAGTAGAATTGATTGATGACAACGGTATTGCATTAAAGAAATGTGTATTACAGACGATTGAAAACTGGAATCTTTCTCTGGAATTCAAGACATGGGTAGAAGAGGCATGTGTTTTTGCAAGTACTTTGGTGGATCGAATTGTTACTGGGTATCCAAGAGAAGAAGCTGAAGAAATATGGGAAAAACTTGGATATCAAGATAATCTTTTAAATACAGGAGAGCCATTTGCTCTTTGGGTTATTGAAAGTGAAAAGGATGTTAGTGAGAAACTACCACTTGTGAAAGCAGGACTTCCAGTTATTTTCACAGATAATCAAAAACCATACAAACAAAGAAAAGTACGTATTTTAAATGGTGCACATACTTCCTTTGTATTGGCAGCATATTTGGCAGGAAGAGATTTCGTTGCAGAGTCTATGCAGGATGAATTAATCTGTAATTTTGTTAAAAGTACTATTTATGATGAAGTCATTCCTACGCTATCCCTTCCAAAAACAGATTTGGAAGACTTTGCGAGTGCTGTAATTGATCGATTCAACAATCCATTTATCAAGCATGCGTTGCTTGCTATTTCTCTAAACTCCGTATCAAAATGGAGAGCGAGATGTATGCCAAGTTTCTTGGAATATGTAGAAATGAAAAAAGAATTACCAACAAGACTCACTTTTTCCATTGCTGCATTGATGGCTTTTTATAGTTCCACAACGATTCGTGAAGGTATCTTGATCGGTACACGTGATGGAGCTGAATATGAAGTGCGTGATGATGCCGCAGTTTTAGAATTTTTTGCTGCAAATTCATCTTTAGATACAAAAGTATTTGTTGAGAATTACCTCAGCAATGAAACCTTCCATGGACAGGATTTAACGAAGATTACTGGATTGGTAGAACAGCTTGTTGTTTACTTAGATGAAATCAAGTCCTTGGGTATGAGAAAAACAATGGAAAAATACTTTCAGTAAGAAAGGGATGGTTTTCGTATGCAAGATTATATTAAGATACATGAAAAAGATAATGTGGCAGTCGCTTTGAAACCGCTTTCTGCGGGAACCGAATATCAAATCGACGGTGTACAAGTGGTTATAAAAGAAGAAATTATGCAGGGCCATAAGTTTGCTTTGAAAGATCTGGAAGAAGGCGAAAAAATAATCAAATATGGTTATCCTATTGGATATGCGACATCTTCAATCAGAATAGGTGAGTGGGTTCATACGCATAAAATTAAAACAACACTAGGCGAAAAGTTAGAATATACCTATGAAAAAGTGGCAGACACACTTGAAAAAACGGAAGAAGTTTTTTTTGATGGTTTTGTACGTGATGATGGGAAAGTTGCCATACGTAATGAAATTTGGATTATACCTACCGTAGGTTGTGTGAACAGTGTAGTTAACTTAATTGAAAAAAAAGCACAGAGCATGATTCGCGGAAGTGTGGAAAGCATTTTGGCATTCAATCATCCTTATGGTTGTTCACAAATGGGAGACGATCAAGAAAATACAAGACAGATTCTCGCAAACCTTGCAAACCACCCAAATGCAGGTGGTGTACTCGTATTAGGTTTGGGTTGTGAAAACAGTAGTGTAGAAGAAATTAAGAAACATATGGGCTCATATGATGAAAACAGAGTACGTTTTTTAATCGCTCAAGATGTGGAGGATGAAGTGGAAGCTTCACTCGAGATTATTTCTGAATTGGTAGAATATGCTTCTAAGTTCGAAAGACAGAAAGTATCTGCTTCAAAACTTGTGATTGGGATGAAGTGTGGAGGCTCAGATGGACTTTCTGGAATTACGGCAAATACGACCGTTGGTGCTTTTTCGGATATTCTGGTTTCCAAAGGTGGAACAACAATCCTTACAGAAGTGCCAGAAATGTTTGGAGCTGAGACTTTGTTAATGAATCGATGTGAGACCGAAGATTTATTTCATAAGACGGAACGTTTGATTAATGATTTCAAGGACTATTTTACAGAACATCATCAAACAATATACGAGAATCCATCTCCAGGAAATAAAAAGGGTGGAATTTCAACACTAGAAGATAAGTCTCTCGGATGTACACAAAAATCTGGTAGCGCTGTTGTCCGAGGCGTATTGGGATATGGTGAAATGGTTGATGTTACAGGACTTAATCTATTAAGTGCACCAGGAAATGATTTAGTAGCTTCCACTGCACTTGCTGCAGCAGGAGCGCATATGGTTTTATTTACAACAGGTAGAGGAACACCGTTTGCTTGTCCTGTGCCTACGGCAAAGATATCAAGCAACACAAATTTATATGATAAGAAAAGAAATTGGATTGATTTTAATACGGGCCGTGCGATTGAAGACAGCAATGTAGAAGAGATGGCGAAAGAATTATTTGACTATGTAATTCGTATCGCTTCTGGAGAGCAGGTAAAGTCAGAAGAGGCCGGTTATCATGATATGGCAATTTTTAAACAGGGTGTCACTCTGTAAGAGTAATTAATAACGAAGGATAAGAAAGCAGGAGGAAACAAATGGAAGTCAGAACCGCAGCATCACCAAAGGACGTAAAAAATTACACAACAGACAGATTACGCGAAGAGTTTTTAATTGAGGATTTATTCAGACCGGATGAAATCAAATTGGTATACTCTCATGTGGATCGTATCATCACTGGAAGTGCAGTGCCAATCAAACCACTCAAATTAGAAGCAGGAGCAGAACTTCGTGCAGAGTACTTTTTACAACGAAGAGAGATGGGCGTAATAAATATTGGAGGTCCAGGTAAAATTGTTGTGGATGGATTGACATATGCCGTAGATCACAAGGATGGAATGTATTTAGCAATGGGTGCAAAAGACATAATGTTTGAAAGTGATGATGTATCAAATCCGGCAAAATTCTATTTAAATAGTGCTCCTGCGCATATGGCATACAAAACAGTATTGATCAAACCAGAGGGAACGGAAGACGATAATACGGTCATCGTAAAAGATGTGAATAAAGTGGAAATGGGTTCTTTAGAAGAATCTAATCACCGAGTAATTTGTAAATACATTCTTCCTGGACAGGTTGAAAGTTGTCAGTTGGTTATGGGAATGACAATGTTAAAAGAAGGTAGTGTTTGGAATACCATGCCTTGTCATACACATGACAGACGTATGGAAGTTTATCTCTATTTTGGAATGCAGGAACAGGATTTTGTAATGCATTTCATGGGAGAACCTACTGAGACGAGACACGTTGTTATGAGAAATGATCAGGCAATTATTTCACCTAGCTGGTCTATTCATTCTGGATGTGGTTCTAGAGCATACACATTTATTTGGGGCATGGTAGGTGAAAATCAAGAATTCACAGATATGGATCATGTAAAAAATTCTGAAGTACGATAATTTAAAAATGTAAGGTATTGATAGGAGGAAAAGAAAGTGAACGAATTTTTAAGTAATTTTTCATTGGACAACAAAATTGCATTAGTTACAGGAGCTTCTTATGGAATTGGATATTCAATTGCATCAGCATATGCAAAAGCTGGAGCGACAATCTGTTTTAATGACATCAATCAGGAACTTGTAGATAAAGGAATTAAAGCATATGCGGAAGATGGAATTAAAGCATATGGATATGTATGTGATGTAACCAACGAAACACAAGTTAACGAAATGGTAGCAGCCATTGAAAAAGAAGTTGGTGTGATTGATATTTTAGTAAACAACGCTGGAATCATCAAGAGAATTCCAATGTGTGATATGACAGCTGAGCAGTTCAGACAGGTAATAGACGTAGATTTGAATGCTCCATTTATTGTATCAAAAGCAGTAATACCAGCAATGATTAAAAAGGGTCAAGGAAAAATCATTAATATTTGTTCTATGATGAGTGAGTTAGGTAGAGAGACTGTATCGGCTTATGCAGCAGCAAAAGGTGGATTAAAAATGCTAACAAAGAATATCTGCTCCGAGTATGGCGAGCATAATATTCAGTGTAACGGAATTGGACCTGGATATATTGCAACTCCTCAGACAGCTCCACTTAGAGAATTGCAAGAAGATGGATCACGTCATCCATTTGATCAATTTATTATTTCAAAAACTCCAGCAGCTAGATGGGGAAATA
The DNA here is from genome assembly GCA_963666475.2 of Lachnospiraceae bacterium. Classification (GTDB taxonomy): domain Bacteria; phylum Bacillota; class Clostridia; order Lachnospirales; family Lachnospiraceae; genus JBFHIZ01. The sequence continues at coordinate 6,041 of OY762821.2, forward strand.
CCGAAGATTTAGAAGGACCAGCAGTATTTTTGGCATCGAAAGCATCTGATTTTGTAAATGGACATATTTTATATGTAGATGGTGGAATCTTAGCTTATATTGGGAAACAACCACAATAATAGATGAGGCGAGCAGCGCTTCAGAATGGAGAAGATTATGAATCAAGTACTACAAGAGATTTCAAACATCGGTATCGTACCGGTTATTGCGATTGATGATGTGATTGATGCACTTCCAATTGCAAAAGCATTATGTGAAGGAGGGCTCCCATGTGCGGAGGTTACATTCCGTACCGATGCGGCAGAAGAATCCATTCGTCTAATGGCAGATGCCTATCCTGAAATGTTAGTTGGAGCTGGAACCGTTCTCACAACAGAACAGGTTGATCAGGCCGTTGCAGCAGGAGCAAAGTTTATTGTAAGTCCTGGACTTAACCCAAAAGTTGTAAAATATTGTGTGGACAAAGGTATTCCTGTTACACCTGGATGTGCAAATCCTAGTGATGTAGAAGCAGCTATTGAATTAGGATTAGAGGTTGTAAAATTCTTTCCAGCAGAAGCAAGTGGTGGGCTTGCGATGATTAAGGCTATGGCAGCGCCTTATGTAAACATGAAGTTTATGCCAACTGGTGGAATTAATTTAAAAAATATCAATTCTTATTTAGAATTTGGGAAAATAATTGCATGCGGTGGAAGCTGGATGGTAACAAAAGATGATGTCAAGAATAAGGATTATGATCACATTGCACAGCTTGCTAGAGAAGCTGTAGATCATATGTTGGGATTCAAACTCAAACATGTTGGAATCAACACAGCAGATGAAACAGAAGCAAATGTTGTAGCGGATGCATTTTCAAATATTCTTCCTTTTGCAAAAAATGTAGGAAACTCATCCATCTTTATGGGTAGTGAAATTGAAATTATGAAACAACCATATCTGGGTGAACATGGACATTTGGCAATTGAAACCAATTCAGTGGATCGTGCGGTTTACTATCTTGCAAAAAAAGGCGTAAATGTAATTCCAGAAACTGTGAAAAAAGATGCAAGTGGAAAAATGACAGTGGCATATTTAGAAGGTGAAGTTGGTGGATTTGCTGTTCACCTGGTTCAAAAAAAATAACGGATTCTTTAAATAGAAAGGGAAAAGATATGAGCAACAAGAAAGTGGTTACTTTTGGAGAAATTATGTTAAGACTAGCTCCAGAAGGATATTATCGTTTTGTACAGGCTGAAAGCTATGGAGCAACATTTGGCGGAGGAGAGGCTAACGTAGCAGTTTCACTTGCAAACTATGGTATGGATGCAAAGTTTGTTACGAAACTCCCATCACATGAAATTGGACAAGCAGCGGTGAATTCATTGCGTAAATTTGGAGTAGATACTTCAATGATTACCAGAGGTGGTGAGCGTGTTGGAATTTACTATTTGGAAAAAGGTGCAAGCCAAAGACCAAGTAAAGTAATTTATGACCGTGCAGGGTCTTCGATTGCGACAGCAAAAAAAGAAGATTTTGATTGGGATGCGATTTTTGATGGTGTGGAGTGGTTTCATTTTACAGGGATTACCCCGGCACTCAACGATGAAGTAGCTGAAATCTGTATGGAAGCTTGTAAAAAGGCAAAGGAAAAAAATATTACAATTAGCTGTGATTTGAATTACCGCAATAAATTGTGGAGCAAAGCAAAAGCAGGTGAAGTAATGGATAAACTTTGCCAGTATGTTGACGTTTGTATTGCAAATGAAGAGGATGCAGGGGATGTTTTTGGAATCTTTGCGACAAATACAGATTTAACAGCTGGAAAAGTAAACCATGATGGATATAAAGAAGTTGCGAAAAAATTAGCAGATCGCTTTCATTTTTCAAAAGTTGCGATTACTTTGAGAGGCTCCATCTCAGCAAATGATAATAATTGGGCAGCGATGCTATATGATGGAAATGACTACTTCTTTTCAAAAAGCTATTTGATGCATATTGTTGATCGTGTTGGCGGTGGAGATTCGTTTGGAGGCGGACTCATTTATGCATGTTTAAATGACTACGATCCTCAGGCGACAATCGAATTTGCTGTTGCAGCAAGCTGTTTAAAACACTCTACAGAAGGAGATTTCAACCATGCAACGGTTTCGGAAGTACAGAAACTTGCAGGTGGAGACGGATCAGGAAGAGTACAGAGATAGTAAAACATGTATTTTTTGTATCTCTCATTAAAAGAAAGCGTAGCATATTGATGTTACGCTTTCTTTGTTTACATCTATTTGAATTTCATGTACTATTTGATAAGAGAAATGGTTACGGAGGTTTGGGAAATGGACAAAGAAAAAAAGAGCAATTATAAAAAATGGTTGCTTGTGACGATTTCAATGATCATGGTTGTATTTGTATTGTTATGCTCGCTCGTGGTTTATGTAGATCCATTTCTGCATTATCATGGACCAGATCGTTTTTCCTATGAATTTTTACAAACGAATCAGAGATATCTAAACGATGGAATTGTGCGTCATTATACTTATGACACAATTATTACGGGGACATCTATGACAGAAAACTTTAAGACAAGCGAGTGTGATGAGATTTTTGGTGGAACGTCAGTCAAAGTTCCTTTTTCAGCTGGAAGATATCAGGAAATTGATCGAAATCTAAAAAGAGCATTTCAGTCAGGTAATACAATTCAAAGGGTCATACGTTGTTTGGATTATCATTTTTTAATTATGGACAAAGATGAAGAACTTCCAAACTATCAATTTCCAACATATTTGACAAATGATTTTTTGCTTGATGACATCAAATATGTACTCAACAAAGATGTTTTAATGCAGGTTTATAGTGTTTTGAAATACACAAATAAAGGAGCAAAGACGACGACGTTTGATGAATACTCAAATTGGACTGAATTTGTAACTTTTGGGAAGGAAGCTGTGCTATCGACATATTCATTGGAAGGCGAACCTTGTCAACAATGGGATTTTGTTTCTTACACAAAAGAGGACGAAAAGACTGTTCTTTTGAATATTAGACAGAATGTCACAGAACTAATTGGCCAGCATCCGGAAGCGGAATTTTTACTATTTTTTCCGCCTTACTCCATCGCATACTGGGATCAGTTAAATTTTGAGGGAAAGATTGCATGGAGAATTGAAGCAGAAAAAACGGCAATTGAAGAACTCTTAAAATATCCAAATATTCGACTATATTCCTTCTGTACGATGTATGATTTGGTATGTGATTTGGATCGCTACTGGGATGTATTTCATTATGATGAAGAGATTAGCTCGGAAATATTATCTTGGATGTACCAGGATGAACATCGCTTAACAACGGACAATTATCTTGAGTATCTTAATGATATTACAGAGTTCTATTCTTCCTATGACTATTTGGGATTGCACGAATAAGGAGATGCGCTATGTTATTTAACTCATATATCTTTATTTTTCTGTTTTTGCCAGTGGTAATTGCAGGATATGATTTACTCAATCGAATCAAAAAATATACACTTGCAACCGTCTTCTTAACGTTGATGTCTCTTGTGTTCTATGGTTATTTTAATGTGTCTTATCTGTTTGTAATCTGTGGAAGCATTCTTGGGAATTATGTAATTTCAAGATTGATACAAAATCAGAATTATCAGCAATGGTTGCGAAAAGGATTTTTAATCATTGGACTAGTTGCAAATATCTCTTGTATCTTTATATTTAAATATTATGATTTCTTTATATCAAATATGAATGCAGTTTTTCATGCTGGGTTTCAGTTAAAACATCTTGTGCTACCATTAGGAATTAGTTTCTTTACTTTTCAGCAAGTCTCTTATCTTGTAGATAGTTACCGGGGAGAAACAAAATCGTATCGATTTGCAGAATATGCGTTATTTGTTTCTTTCTTCCCACAACTCATTGCTGGTCCGATCGTTTTACATAAAGAGATGATTCCGCAATTTATGGATGATAAGAAACGTTCGCTGGATTATAAACAACTATCTGAAGGATTATATGTTTTTTCAATTGGTCTATTTAAAAAGGTGATGATTGCAGATACCTTTGGAGGACTTGTAACAGTGGGTTGGGATAACTTGTCGGGGCTTACAAGCATGGAGGCATTACTGGTATCTCTTGCATATACCTTTCAGTTATATTTTGATTTCAGTGGGTATTGTGATATGGCAATTGGACTTGCAAAGATGTTCAATATTGAGTTGACACAGAATTTCAATTCGCCTTATAAGGCAACATCAGTCATTGATTTCTGGAATCGATGGCATATGTCTTTGACCAGATTCCTTCGCGTATATGTATATTATCCTTTGGGGGGAAACAAAAAGGGTAAAATTCGAACCTATATCAATATTTTTCTTGTATTTTGTATCAGTGGATTATGGCATGGTGCCAATTGGACATTTGTACTTTGGGGAGCCATACATGGAATTGCAAATTCGCTTACCAGGCTGAGTAAAACGCTATGGGAAAAGATGCATGTTGTGGCGCAATGGTTCATTACATTTTCGTTCGTTAATCTTATGTGGATTGTATTTCGGGCGGATAGTGTTGAACATGCATTCCTCTTTATGAAGAAACTTACAAATATGAAGTCTTTTGATATTCGTCCTTTTTTTTATCAGATATTCACGTTGCCAGAAGTAATTGTTCTACAAAATGAAATATCACCATTCAATGCATTGATGCAAAGAATCGAAGGCCTTCCTATGTGGTTGTTCTTTTTTGCGGCATTTGTAATTGTATTGAATTTTAAGAATACATCGGAGCAAAAATTTGAACCAACGTTATTTCGTGGGTTGATAACGGTATGTTTCATCACATTATCCGTCATTGCATTAGGAAATGTTTCCACATTTCTTTACTTTAACTTCTAAAAACCAGGGGTAAATTTATCTACCCCTGGTTTTTAGAAGTTATTTCGATATATTTCTAAGATTGAACCTCCGAGTATTCGTGAATACTTTTTCCGTCCATATTCGGTCAGATGTGTAGCATCGCTTAGGTACTTTAACCCATTTTTCTGCGTAATTCCCATTGAATAAAAGGTATCAACATAGTATACATTCATTTCTGACGCAACTTCCATAGCTGCATTTACATAGTCCAAACCAGTACCTCCGCCATAATCTTGGTCGTAACTATCTGCGATGACTTTGCCGTAGGAATAGACCTGACAATATGTCGGGGAAATGATAATGATTTCAATTTCTGGATATGTTTCCTGTAGAAGATGAATACTATATCTTAGAGCCCCTTTATAGGAGCTTTTATCAAATGGATCGTCGGTCTCAATTGGAACAGCAGAAAAATAGTCATTTAAGCCGTAAGAGAAAATAATATACTCAATATCATCGATAGAAAAGGTATCCATTACGGTAGAAGCAGCATATTCATCAGAAAGATTAAAATCACGATATTTTGTAAGTGCTTCTATCATAGAAGTTAAACTGGGGCGTTCCTCAGATTGGGAGGCTGATGCTTTTGACCCCATAACGGCACAGTTGTAGATTTCCGTTTTTTCGTACAGAAACTTTTCTGTCAGTTGTTCAATCCCAGTTTCACCACGTTCTAAATCCCAAATGCTATCTCCAAAGCATACGATTTGAACAGGACCTTTTGAATTTACGATTTCAAGTCGCACGAGATGTCTTGTAAGGAAGAAACCACCAGTGAACAGGAGTAGAACTCCTAATACAATGGAAAAAATATGGAAAAACTTCTTATGTTTTTTTGTAAGGGTCTTTTTTTCATGAAACTTAATTTTAAGTATCTTTGGAACGAAATAATGATTCTTCAAGTAGAGTATGCGAAGAGAAATTCGGTAATATCCGAGTGCGGCATAGGGAAATAAGATGATATAGTAGGTGAAGAAATAGCGGGAGTTTGCTTCCCAAATCATCTGAAATAGTACACCACCTAGCACAGCTAAAATAAACAGACTTTCATAAAGATACATATGCTTCTTTTTTCGATATTGCGAGATGAAATAGCAAATGGATAGAAAAGATCCAAAGTACACAACCATCTGAGTTGCATGACAGAATTTTATAAAATAGGAATATCCTGTTCCGAAATATATACTCTGCAAAAATTTGTTATCAGGTCGTGCAAGATTTGTAGAGTAAAGTGCGTTGATACTGCCATCAACGAACTGACTTTGAAATTTCACTTTGAAAAAACGAAAGGCATAGTCGGGATTGGCAACAAAAATATGAATCGATTCTCTTAGATCCTGCAGGCTGATTTCATTTGCCAGGTCATGGTCATAATTTGCTTCGGCATATATTTTTGTATGGTAACCGTTCCACCATCCATAGGAAAATGTACTTTCTTGTAAACCCATTTCAATAAGGGAAGTAATGGCAACACCTTCGTCCAATTCATTTCCGCTTCTTACTTCGTAATACTTCATAATTGCATTATCTGTCCCAAGTGAAAAAATGAGGATAAGGAGTACCGTAAGGAGTAGGCGATAGTTCTTTTTTATTAGGACATAAATAATTGAAATTATGACAAATGCAATTAAAAAGACAAAATTACTATTTCTTATGGCCATTCCAAGACCAAAAATCAAGAAGGAAAAGATGCTACGGATTATGGAAGGCTGTTTTAAATTCTTAAGGAATAGATAAAGCGCAAACAAAATCAGACCAGTCGCTGGAACCTCACCATATACAAAGCAAGCGTAGATATAGAGAGGAAAGCACAGATTCAGCAATATTTGTAGAAAAAAAGTAATTTTTTTGTTTTTGAAGAAAAGATTGGAGGTTTTGTGTAAAGAATAGAGTGATAAAAAAACGAAGAATATGTTCAGCAGTTGGATGACTCGATAGCTTAAAAAGGAAAGACCTATTAAATTTGTGAGTCGAATGATCATTTCATAGAAAAATAGAATCCCGACCTGAAATGGATAAGAACCTAGATAGGTCGATCCTCCAGAAAAGGCTTGAAAATTATTGTTTGCAAATTCAGATGCCATAAAAAATATAGTCGCGTTATCATCACATAAATCAGGACGATTTAAAAACAGCCACAGAAAACTAAAACCAACAGCCCAGATAAGCGAAAGTATTGTAAAAATCATATAAAATTTATGAGAATGTATTTTGTTTATTTGATTTAATAGACACGTGAAACTAAAAACAGCGAGCAACAGAATTCCGAGATTGATGATGAGGTTGTCATTGGTTACTGAAATATACCAGTCTTGATTGCTGAACATATTTGCTGAACTAATGAAAGACATAACGAATAAAGTGAAGGATACTAATAGAAAACAAAAAAGTAAGAACTTGTATATGAATTTGAGTGCAGTATTTTTTGATTTCATTCGTTGCTCCTTGATTAAACAAATAAGTATTTAGATTACTATAGCATTTATATGCTTATGCGACAAGCACAAAATCAGGGCGCAGAATGAATTCTACGCCCCTTTTTTAGAGATATTATGAATAAAAAAGGTATATGAAAATAAGTTAAAGGCTAAAGTTGAAATAGTTTACTGCATTGTTATAACAAATGTCTTTTATAATGGTTTCAAGCATTTCGAAATCTGCTGGATACTCTCCATTTTCGACCCAATTTCCCAAGAGATTACAAAGAATTCTACGGAAATATTCATGGCGGGTATATGACAAGAAACTTCTAGAATCCGTAAGCATTCCAACAAATCCAGATAGATTACCAAGGTTTGCAAGAGATATCATCTGATTTTCCATGCCGACTTTGTGATCGTTGAACCACCATGCACTTCCTTGTTGAATTTTTGCAGCGACAGAAGAATCTTGAAAACATCCAAGAATGGTACCTATGGATTCATTGTCATTTGGATTTAAACTATATAAGATTGTCTTTGGTAGTCCAGAGTTCGCTTTTACAGCATTCAAGAAATCGGCCATTTGACTAGATGGTGCATAGTTGTTGATACAATCAAAACCGGTATCAGGTCCTAGACTTTCAAACATGTCTGTGTTGTTGTCTCGTTTACATCCGTAATGAAGTTGCATAATCCAATTTCTTTTTTCGTATTCAGAACTTACAAAAAGCATAAAAGCTGTTTTGAACTGTAATTCTTCTGTTTTAGAAACTGTTCCGCCTGATTTCTTCTTTTTGAAAATTGCTTCAATTTCTTCACTTGTGGATGCAACATACATTACATATTCTAAAGCATGATCGGAAACGTTACATCCATTCTGTGCAAAGAAGTCTAAACGATTTACAATGGCTTCTTTTAAAGTCTGGAATGAAGTTATTGTCACACCACTTACTTCGGATAGATTGCTCATATAATTCATGAAATCAGGTTTTTCGATATTCATGGCTTTGTCAGGTCTCCAAGCGGGAAGGACCTGTACATCGAAGGTTTCATCTTCTTTAATTTTTTTGTGCCAGGAAAGATCATCAATTGGATCGTCCGTTGTACAGATCAGTGTTACATTCGAGTCTTTGATCAGTTTACGTACACTGAAATCAGGGGATGAAATTTTTTCATTACAAAGAGTCCAAACTTCCTCTGCGGTTTTTTCGTTCAAGACACCATGATAATCAAAATAGGTTCCAAGTTCTAAGTGGCTCCAGTGAAAAAGAGGGTTTCCAATGGCACGTCCCAAGCAACTTGCCCATTTTAAGAATTTTTCTTTGTCTGAAGCATCACCAGTAATATATTTCTCGTCGACTCCGCAGGAACGCATGAATCTCCATTTATAGTGATCGCCTCCGAGCCAAATTTGCGTGATGTTTTCAAAATGACGATCTTCTGCAATTTCTTTTGGGTTAATGTGACAATGGTAGTCAAGAACTGGCATGGTCTTTGCATAATCGTGGTATAGCTTTACAGCGGTTTCTGTCTGTAATAGGAAATTTTCATCCATAAAAGATTTCATTATTGAACCTCCGAATTTTGTTGTTGAAATGGAAATGTAAACGCTTACATTTATAAATAAGATTATAACCTATATAGGTTAAGAATTCAAGAATAATAGTAAGAATAATGGAGAATCGATGGAAAAATCATGATTATATATGAGAAGAAAGGGATATTGTTTTGTTGTATATGAATTTATCATTTTCTTTGGTGCATAGATATCCATTGGATTCAAAACATTTAGAGGAAGCAATGTTTTGTGGCTTGACTGCTCCTTCGATTTCTATAGAGGGAAGCGCGAGATAATCCTTCAGTATATGATCTAGTTCACCGAGCATACGAGTGCCATATCCTTTGCCACGCATGTTTGGTGCAACCTGATAGCTTAGTAAGTACTTGTTTTCGTATTCTTTATCTAGACGGATACTGCCTACAGAGTCTTGGTCATCCACAAAAATAAAAAACAAACAATTTTCATCTTCCAATTTTTTATGAAACCATGACACATGGTCTGCATATGATATTTGTGCATTCGAAAAAGATTGATTTCTGGTTTCTGTATTGTTTGCCCATTCAAATAATTGGTCGATATCACGATCATTTGCTAATCTAGCATGGAAATTGTTCATATCATTCCTCCTGTAAAGAAACATTGCAATCACTATAGCACTCTTCTTTGCTTTCGACAAGTGATTTGGCGAATGGATTCTTTTGTTGGCGAATGGGTCATTACGTGATAAAATATAAAAAGGTATGCAAATTTATGATAAGGATGATAAATGCATGAAAAATATGAAATCGAAAGTGTTCAGGAGTCTTGTTTTTGCAATCTTTGCTATGTTGGCATTTACTATGCAATTTGAGACAGAAATTATTCAGTCAAACTATGCTTCTTTGCTTTCCTATTATAAAGATCGATTAACGGAATCTTTGTTTACATATCATTTTTCCTACTATTTTTTGATTCCACTTTTTGCGATGGGATTTTATTATGTAGAACAAAACATTGAGTCGGCAACAAAGAGTACAAAAATACTGGGAATGTTTTTTTCAGTTATGTATGTATTGGGAGTGTCGTTTCGCAGTATAAATTCTTGGGACTACTATTTTTTAGATGTGATTAGTATTCTAAAATTCTTTGTTTCCGTTGTGGGATATTATATTATTTTTTTGGCAGTCATGAGATTGATTATTCATCGAATGGATACTTCGACTATTGTGGAACATCAGGTCGGCGAACAGAATTTGCTTTCGAGAATTTTTAGCTTGAGACGTACAATGCCTGGACAGCTGTTTTTAGTCTGTGGATTGATTCTTGTTGCATGGTTACCGTTTCTTGTACTTAGCTACCCAGGTGGATTATGTGTGGATGTTTCAGCGCAAATTGAACAGGCTCTTGGGAATATGCCGTTTTCAACACAACATGCAATTCTATATACTTTATTTCTTAAATTATTTTTGACACTGGGACAGGGAGTATTTCATTCGTACGGAATTGGACTTTTTATGGCAATTTGTTCTCAGACAATTATTTTTGCACTAGTTCTTTCGTATAGTATATATCGATTGATTCATATGAAAATCAAAAGAGGAGCAATTCTGGTTGTTTTTTTAATCTATTGCTTAGCACCGATTTACTCGAATCTTGCAACGACAGCGATTAAAGATACCTTGTATGGAGCTTTTTTATTTTGGTTTGTCATTGAACTCGCAAGGATGTTGGTTGGAAGAAACGAATATGTTAAGAAAAAAAGAAATGTAGTTGTATTTATTACAAGTGCGATATTGATGATGCTTATGAGAAACAACGGAGTCTATGTTGGAATCATAACCTTTGTAATCATAGCGATCTATTTGTTGAGTAAAAAAATGAAATGGGGTCATATTCTTATTGTCTGCGTTGCACCTGTTGTTGGATATTTTTTGATTTCTAGTACACTAGCAATCGTTACCAACGCAAGCGGAACAAGTTCGCAAGAGATTTTGTCAATTCCATTCCAACAGACGGCAAGATATATGACAGAATATCCACAAGATATTACGCAGAAAGAAATGGAACATTTGAATCAGGTATTTGCGGATGTTTGGAATCTTTCCAATCAATATGATCCAAATATATCGGATCCGATCAAACGATCATTTAATGTAGATGCCTCTCGACAGGATGTGGTTCGATATATCGGGAGTTGGGTTACAATGGGACTCAGACATCCACTTGTTTATGTAGAAGCTTTCTTAAATCATGTTTATGGCTGGTTTGATCCTGGAACAAATAACTGGATTCGTTATCAGGCTCGCATGCCTATTTTCCCAACACCTGAAGTTTATGGGACACCGGATCTGCTCATGTACTATATTTATAATTTCTTAAATCGAATGCCAGTGATTGGATTACTGGAAAATGTTGGCATCTATGTTTGGGGAATGCTGTTGATGTCAAATTATATTGTCATTCGGAGAAAGAAAGCATTGCTGTTGGGATTTGTTCCCTTATATGTAAGCCTACTGATTTGTGTGGCTTCACCAGCATTTTTTGACCATCCCCGTTATGGCCTTCCAATTATGGTCTGCATGCCTTTCTTATGGATTGTGGCCAGGTTGCTATTGGGAAGTGTCAAAAGAGACGTCAGTAAACATAAAGATATAACAGACTAAGTGTTGGAGGAAACATGAGCTTTGGTAAAAAAGATTCTTTAACTATAAAAGGTGTGGCAATCATATTCATGCTTTTATACCATTTGTTTGCAGAACCATCGTTTTATGCGGGTTTTCAACTGGATTTTATGTTGCCAGAGAACTTGATCGTATATCTGGCAAGTTTTGGAAATATTTGTGTTTCCATTTTCTTGTTGATCAGCGCATATGGTATTACAATTTCTTTGCGAAATGTCAATTCTTCTAGTGCTCTAGTAAAAAGAACTATGGTACGATTCGGGATATTGGTATTGCAGTTTTTGGTGATGTACCTGAGTATCTGGTTGATTTGGTTTTCAAAATTAAAGTATTCTTTGGCATATGGAACGGGAGTAAAAGGGATTATCTTTGGGGTGATTGATGCATTGGGATTTGCAGAAATTTTTCATACACCAACCTTATGTATGACATGGTGGTATATGGGAGTTGCAATTATATGTATCTTCATGGTTCCCTTTCTGTTGCTTTTATATCGAAAAACAGGAATTGTAGTAATCGGTCTTTTTGCGATATTGCCCGTTGTTTTTTCTGTAGATTTTGCATATTATCGTTATTTCTTTGTGATGGTTCTGGGTGTGTGCGCGGCAGAGGGAAACTGGATCAATCAATATAGGAATTGGAATATTGGGCGTATCAATCGTGTGTTAGTATCTGTTTTTCTTATGGTCATTGCTTTTTATGTATATTTGGATGAGACGATAAAAAGTACCGTAAGCTATCTCTCGACAGGTGTTGTTGCACTTGTTTGGGTGATTGGACTTTATGTTTTGGTTGCAGGAGTACCAATTTTGTCGACTGTTCTGCAATTCTTCGGAATGCACTCCATGAACATTTTCTTTTTTCACACGTTTATTTTTTTGATCCTATACCGTGATCAGATTTATGGATTAAGGCATCCGATACTGATTTTCATAGTACTACTTGGTATCAGCACACTATATTCGGTGATGATTGAGTTTGTTAAGAGAAAACTAGCATTTTATAAATTAATTCAGTTTATAAAGGAGAAAAATAATGGATAAGATTGCACTACTGATTCCGTGCTACAACGAAGAAGCTACCATCGGGAAAGTTTTAGCGGATGCTAAAAAATATATTCCAGAAGCAATCGTATATGTATACGATAATAATTCAACAGATAAAACTGCAGAAATTGCCATAGAGGCAGGTGCAGTAGTTAGAAAAGAACATCTTCAAGGGAAGGGAAATGTGATTCGGAGAATGTTTCGTGAAGTCGAAGCGGAGTGTTATTTGATGATTGATGGAGATGACACTTATCCTTTGGAATATGCAGCACAAATGTCCAAACTCATATTGGATAGCAATGCTGACATGGTTATTGGAGATCGATTGTCTTCTACCTATTTTATGGAAAACAAACGGCGTTTTCATAATTTTGGAAATTCGCTCGTACGTGCGGTGATTAATCAGTTGTTTAAAAGCAGAATCAAAGATATTATGACTGGATATCGTGCATTTTCCTATGCGTTTGTAAAAACCTTTCCGGTATTATCGAAAGGGTTTGAGATTGAGACGGAAATGACCATTCACGCGGTGTTCAATAATATGCAAATTGAGAATGTCGTTGTAGAATATCGAGACAGACCAGAAGGCAGTGAATCGAAATTAAATACGGTAGGAGACGGTGTCAAGGTGTTGGGCATGATTGTGAAGCTTTGTAAGAATTATCGTCCATTTGCTTTCTTTAATGCGATTGCAGCAATTTTATCTTTGATTGCCATTGGTTTTTTTGTTCCAATTCTGATTACATATTTTGAAATAGGATTAGTTCCAAGGTATCCAACTTTATTTATGTGCTGTTTTATTGAATTGGTTGCTATCCAGGCTTTCTTTTCTGGACTAATTTTATCCAATATGACGTCAAAGAATCGACGAGATTTTGAAATCAGCCTTTTGCAAGTGGACCATAATAAGAAAACACTACAGAAATAAGAGGTCATATATGAAAACATTAGCAATTATTACAGCTAGAGGTGGTAGTAAGCGAATACCTAAAAAAAATATCAAAGAATTTTTAGGGAGACCCATTATAGAATATTCAATTGAAGCGGCCTTGCAATCCGGTGCATTTGATGAGGTTATGGTATCCACAGATGATGCTGAAATCGCTGGTATTGCAAAACATGCAGGAGCGCACGTACCATTTCTTCGTAGTGAAGAAAATGCAAACGATTATGCGACGACTGCAGATGTGATTGAAGAAGTTCTTTTGGCTTATCAGGGAAGGGGTATGCAGTTTACACACATTTGCTGTATTTATCCTACGGCACCTTTCATTACGCCGGAACGTTTAAAATTTGCTATGGATGAGTTGATTTCAAGTGAAGCTGGTAGTGTGATACCAGTTGTTCCATTTTCGTTTCCAGTACAAAGAGGATGTGTAATTCAAGATGGAAAGCTTGCGATGAAATGGCCACAGCATGCGCAGTCAAGATCGCAGGACTTGGAAAAAATGTATCATGATAGTGGGCAGTTTTATGCACTGCACGTGGAATCTTTTTTAAAAGAAAAAACAGTATTTATGAAACATACCGTTCCGATGATTCTGTCAGAAATGGAAGTGCAGGATATTGATACCATTGATGACTGGAATCTTGCTGAACAAAAATATCGTTACATCAATAGAAACAAATAGTTGATTTAGAAAAGTAGGGAAATTCATGGATAAACAAAATAAGCAACAGCATTTCGAAATAAATGGAAGAACAATTGGTGACGGCATGCCTGCATATATTATCGCAGAGATGTCTGCAAATCATGCGGGTAGTATCGAACGTGCAAAGGAGATCATTCGTGCAGCAAAAGAAGCGGGAGCAGATTGCGTAAAGATACAAACATATACGCCGGACACCATAACAATCGATTGTGACGCGGAATATTTTCAAGTGAAAAAAGGAACTTGGGAAGGCGAAAATCTGTATTCTTTATACGGGAAAGCATTTACCCCATGGGAATGGCACCAAGAATTGTTTGATGAGGCGGCTAGAGTCGGGATTGATTTCTTTTCCACTCCTTTTGATGAGACGGCAGTAGAACTTTTGGAGTCCTGTGGTGCTTCATTTTATAAGATTGCTTCTTTTGAATTGATTGATCTTCCTTTGTTGCGTTATGTGGCATCCAAAGGGAAACCGATGATCGTTTCGACTGGAATGGGATCTGAGGAAGAAATTAAAGAAGCAGTAGAGGCAATATACGAAACTGGAAATACGCAACTAGCAATCCTGAAATGTCAGAGTGCTTATCCAGCAGTACCGTCAGATATGCACTTGGCTACCATTCAGGATTTAAAACAAAAATACCAAATACCAGTAGGGCTTTCCGATCATTCCATGGGAAATCTTGGGGCAACGACGGCAGTCGCATGTGGAGCAAATATTATAGAGAAACATTTTTGTATCAGTCGTGAGATCGAGAACCCTGACGCTTCCTTTTCTATGACAAAAGAGGAATTTGCACAGATGGTAAGTGAAATTCGTAATGTGGAAGCAGCAATTGGAACGATTGAATATGGGGTCACAAAACAGGAAGAGTCAAACTATGTTTTTCGGCGATCTTTATTTGTTGTTGAAGATATGAAGGCAGGAGATATTCTCACAAAAGAGAATATGAGAAGTATTCGGCCAGGTTATGGAATGTCCCCAAAATACTACGAGGATGTTTTGGGATACAAAGTTGTTCGAGACATGAAACGTGGAACTCCACTTCTTTTTTCTGATTTGGATAATTGGAGAGCGAAATGATTTTGATACGTACGGATGGAAACAATGAAATAGGGACCGGACATGTGATGCGTTGTCTTTCTATTGCGGCACAAGCAGAAAGAAAAGAAGACGTACTATTTGTGGTTGCAGACGATCGTAGTGCCGAACTTGTTTTAAAAAAAGGGTTTCCTTGTGTGGTTTTGAATACGGACTATACAAATATGGAAGCAGAACTCCCACTTTTGTTTGAATTGATTCGAAAAATGAACAGTAAGAAAATATTGGTGGATTCTTATCAGATTACGGAAGAATACTTAATGAAGTTATCTTCTCAAGTTTCAGTATGTTTGATCGAGGATTTTATGACAACTTCTCATTCTGTCGATGTGTTAGTAAATTATAATATTTATGCAGATTCAGAGGCGTATCAAACACTTTATCAAATGGAATTGAAGAGGCGTCAGATGCAGTTATTGCTAGGGGCAGAGTATTCACCACTAAGAGAGCAATTTCAGGAAGTAACATATACAGTAAATGAACAAGTTCGAAATGTTTTGATTACGACAGGAGGTTCGGATCCATTACAAATGGGTGTCCGAATTTTGAAGGAGATGCTCCAAAAATATGAATCTAGAGAATTATCTTATCATATATTGAGCGGAATCTTTGATCGTAGTAAAGAAGAGCTTTATCAAATTGCAAGTCGAAATAAGCAGGTTACGGTTCATGAAAATGTAACAGAAATGGCAGAATTGATGAAGTCTTGTGATATCGCTATTTCGGCAGCAGGTACAACCATGTACGAATTGTCTGCCGTAGGAATTCCAACCATCGCATATGCTTTTGTAGACAATCAGGATCAAGTCGCCGAAGAGTTTGCAAAAGAGCATATGGCGTTGTATGCTGGGGGGTCAAAAACAGACGATGTGATGCGACTACATGACATAATCAAAGCATTTGAAAGGATGCTTGATGATTATGATTTACGATGCGAACTTCACATGGAAATGAAAAAACACGTGGATGGAGCTGGAGCAAGAAAAATATATCATACTCTTTATGGAGGGAACAAAATTGAAACTTAGTATTATCGTTCCTGTCTTCAATATGGAAGAAGGAGGAAAGCTTGAATATTGTATACGATCAATTGCGGCACAAACTTGTGAGGATTTTGAAATTCTCGCCATCGATGATGCAAGTACCGATCAATCCTATGAAATTCTTGTAGAACTCCAGAAAGAATTTCCTACGTTGCTTCGGATACATCGTTCGGAAGAGAATCGCAAACAGGGTGGAGCGAGAAACATTGGAATGCGATTAGCGAAAGGTGAATGGTTTGGGTTTGTGGATTCAGATGACTGGATTGCGCCACAGATGTATGAAAGGATGCTGCAAAAAGCTCATGAGACTGGTGCTGATGTTGTGGGTTGCAATTATTCCATCTGTTATGAGCAAACGATGCGCCCCGGTGTTATGATTCAGGTCAACAATGATCGACAGACAGGGATATTGGGGGAAGAACAATATCGAGAGTTGATATTAAGTCCGGGAAGTATGGTTGTCAAAATTTATAAACGTGAGATCGTGATGAAAAAGGGACTTTTTTTCCCGGAACATATTTTCTATGAAGACAATGCAATGAGTTCTATTTGGATGCTTGAGGCAAAGCATTTTGAAAGGATCGATGAACCTTTTTATTATTATTATCAAGTGAACAATTCGACCGTGCACCATATCACTAGAAAAAAGTGTGAGGACCGTATGACCGCTATGAATTATTTGATTGAAAAAGCAGAAGAGGACGGTCATTATGAAAAATATAAAAAAGAATTTGAATATAAATTTGCGGAATTATATTTAAAAAATACGATTTTCGGATTTCTTCAGGCCGGGCTCTCTCGTTCGTTATCATTTAGTAAGAAAATGAGAAGAGGGATGCTTGAGAGATTTCCGAATTTCCAAGAAAATGAGTATTATCAGAAACATACAAACGAAGAAGAAAAAAGATTGTTGTCATATTTGATGATGTCCCCACTTTACTTTGTATGTTATTATAAATTGCTATGGGCTTATCGTGGTTTGAAAAAGAGGAAATAGGCACGACATGCAAATAAAGAAAGGCAGTATGAAAGATGATTAAAAAAATTGGCGTCATGCTAAGCAAAAAACAAAAAATTCAAATGCTGGGAATTGTTTTACTCATGTTTATTGGGGCAATGCTTGAGACAGGAGCCATCCTATTGTTGGCACAGGGACTTACACTGATGACAAAACCGAGTATCGTGGAAGAACCTGATTCTATGATGCATGAGGTTTATCATATATTGGATTTTCAAAATATTCACACGTTCCTGGCTTTTATTATGTTGGGAACCATTGCGGCATATGTGATTAAGAACGCTTTTTTGCTGTTGCAAAATATTGTGCAATATAAATTTATTTATACCAATCAATTTTCGACGTCAGAGCGTATGATGATCAACTATATCAAAAGACCTTATGAGTTTTATTTAAATGCGGACACTGCAGTCATTCAAAGATCCATAACATCAGATGTAAATAATACCTATGCTTATCTTCTGGCACTTTTACAGCTGATGTCAGAGGTTATCGTATTTGCAGTGATTGCAGTATATCTTGTGCTTTCCGTAAAGTCCTATATGATTTTGGTTTTGGCGGGTGTACTGGTGATGATTATCTGGATGATTAAAGTCATCTTAAAGCCGATTCTTGAAAAAGCGGGTAAAGATAATCAGGATTATTACAGTAGTTTGTTTAAATGGATCAACCAATCGGTAACTGGAATTAAAGAGGTGAAAATTGGAAATCGTGAAAAATTCTTTGTAGAACAGTATCGGGAATATGGACATGGATATGTCAATGCAGTTCAAAAATATAGCATTTTGACAGGAACCCCACGTCTTCTAATTGAGACGGTGTCGATTGCAGGGATGCTATTATTTATGCTAGCCCAGATCAATTCGGGAGAGAATCTGGCAGATTTACTTCCGGTGTTGGGTGCGTTTGGTGCGGCAGCAATGCGTATTATCCCTAGTGCGAATCGAATTAATACGTATTTGACCAGTCTTTCTTTCTTAAAGACCTTTGTTTTAAATGTCAGCGACCACTTGCAAGATGAAATCACAGGGGATAATGTAAATACGGATTCATTAGAAGTTCCAAAGGAACGCATGCCAGTAAAACAAAAAATCGAGTTAAAAAATATCACGTTTTCATACCCAAATACAACGAAATATATTTTTGATCATGCAAACTGTGAGATTCCCATTGGTTCTGCAGTCGGAATTGTCGGAACATCGGGAGCAGGAAAGTCCACGATTGTAGACGTGCTTTTAGGACTGTTAAAGGTTCAAAACGGAGAAGTTCTTGCAGATGGAATCAATGTGATGTCAGATTATCGTAAATGGTTGAAAAACGTGGGATATATTCCACAGAATATTTTTATGATGGATGATACCATACGAAAAAATGTGGCCTTTGGAGTAAAAGAAGAAGAGATTGACGACGAGAGAATTTGGCAGGTGTTAAGAGATGCACAACTGGATGAGTTTGTAAAAAAACTTCCAGAAGGGCTAGATACCGGAATTGGTGAGCGAGGAATTCGTATTTCTGGTGGACAAAGACAACGTATTGGGATTGCCAGAGCTCTATACGATGATCCGGAAGTTTTGGTTCTGGATGAGGCGACGTCTGCATTAGACAATGATACAGAAGCTGCAATTATGGAATCCATCAATAAGCTGCATGGAGAGAAAACTTTGGTTATTATTGCACACCGACTACAGACAATTGAGAACTGTGATTTGGTTTATCGAGTGGAAGATGGACAAATTCTAAGAACCCGATAAGTTAGACTTGAGAAAAGGCTTGTGTTATAATAAATTGTTATATATTTTTTGTAAAGGTGTATGTGAACTTCATGGAAAGTGCAAAAAAACACGTAATTTCAATTAAATATCAGTGGAAAGTCATTGCGACTTCTACGATCGTGATAGGGTTAATCACACATTTTTATGCATTTGTACACGATTTTTTGAGTTCTGATGCGATTTTTAATGTGCAGGCGGACCAAAATATGATTACCTCGGGAAGGTGGCTACTTCGTGTTGCCTGTGGTATTTCTTCGGATTATCAACTCCCATGGGTCATTGGATGTTTATCTTTGCTTTGGCTTTCGATATCTGGAATTGCTTTGGTAGAGATTTTTGAAATAAAAAATAGTCGAACATCGATATTAATTGCGGGGCTTTTGGTGAGCTTTCCAGCACTTACTTCGACGTTTTCTTACATGTACACAGCAGATGGATATATGCTGGCAGTAATGTTGGTTTGTATCTCCGTATTCTTGCTTAAGAAATTCAAATATGGATTTATTGCAGGAGGCATTTTGCTTGGAAGTGCGCTCGGGATATATCAGGCATACCTTGCATTTGCAATTATACTTTGTATTTTTATTCTATTTATAGAATTACTTTCTTCTACGCAGGAGGAGCAAAAGTACTTTACAAAACAGATGTGGATGCTGACTGGGAAAATGACAGCATATGGAGTGTTCGGATTGGCGTTTTATTATGGAATGCTACAGCTTCTTCTCAAAATTCAACATACATCGTTATCTACTTATCAGGGAATCAATGAAATGACCACAGTTTCAGTTGGGAAATTGCCGTCTCTCATTCGTGCGTCTTATGCGGACTTCTTTTCTTTCGCAATTCGAAGTAAGATTCTAGCAAATAATTTGATATCTGGTTTTGCAATTGCCGTATTGTTTGGTGTTTCGATATGGATACTTTTGCGTCAGATTGTGAAAGGGAAAGTATTTCAAAAACCAGGACGCATGCTATCGATGTTTGCTCTTTTTCTCGTTTTGCCGCTAGCTACGAACGTGATTTTGCTTATTTCAGATCAGGCGTTCAATCACCTGGTCATGAGATATCACTGGGCATTGTTTTTAGTTTTCCCAATCTTGTTATTGGATCGATTTCCTTTGCAGGTGGAAAATCAAAAAGAGAATCTTACAATACAAAAAATAGGAATGAGTTTACTGATTTTCGCTGCTTTTTTAATGATCTTTAATAATCTACTTCGAGCCAATATTGCTTATTTTAATATGAATGAACGGTACGAGAAAACTTATGCATACTGCATTCGTCTCGCGGACAGAATGGAAGAGACGGAAGGATATTATCCGGGGATACCAATTATGATCATCGGAGTGATTAGTGAAGAAGTATATCCTGATACAGACATTACAACTGAAGTAACAGGTTCGATGATCGGTGTAACGGGCAGTTTCTTCTTATACACAGGAGAGCAATACCGAATCTTCTTTGAACATTATCTTGCAGTTCCATTTCATGTGATATCTTCGGAAGAAATTGCAAGGATTTACGATACAGAGGAATATCGCGAACTAGATACTTTTCCGGCATCAAACTCTATGAAAGTCGTGGATGGTATTTTGTATATCAAAACGGAACCTAGCGAATAGGTATAAAGAGGAATTTAAATGCATGTGTGTACATGCGGATAGGAATAGATATGAAACAGTGGATTAGTAAAATATGGAATCGATATCAAGATTTGTTTTGGTATTGTTTCTTTGGTGGACTGACGACAATTGTAAATCTTGTGGTGTATCATATTGGAACATCATTGTTGGGTTTGCATTACGCTGTAGCAAATGTTATGGCGTGGGTACTAGCGGTTCTTTTTGCATATTTAACGAATCGGACATGGGTGTTTAAAAGTGAGACAAAAGGCATCGTAGGCATTGCAAAAGAAGTAATCTCTTTCTTTGGCTTTCGTGTGATTTCACTTGGTATGGAAACCTTGATTTTATTTGTCATGATTGACATGTTTGGAGTAAATGAAATGCTTACCAAAGTTATTGCGCAGATATTTGTTGTTGTTTCAAATTATGTGTTTAGTAAGTTGATTATTTTCAAACAACCAGAAACAGAATCTAGCAGTACATGAACTGGCAAAAATCATGACATGAAATATATAGAATTGGAGTGAAGGAAAATGAGTTTACTATCAATTATTATTCCTGCATATAACGAGGAAGAAAATGTAAAAAATACCGCAGAGGTGCTAAAAAACATACTTGAAGAAGCACAGATTTCGTATGAGCTTCTCTTTGTGTCAGATGGTTCTAGAGATGAGACGTTTCCAATTTTGTTAAAAGCATCCAAAGAAGACCCAAGAGTTCGTGCATTTCAGTTTAGTCGTAATTTTGGCAAGGAAGCGGCTATTTTTGCTGGACTTGCGAAGGCAAAAGGAGATGCGTGCGTCGTTATCGACTGTGATTTGCAGCATCCACCAGAAATTATCCCAAAGATGTATGAACTGTGGAAACAGGGATTTGATGTGATTGAAGGAATTAAGAGTTCCAGAGGAAAAGAAAATATCTTTCACAAGATGTTCGCAAATGTTTTTTATGGCATCATGAGCCGACTGATGAAAATGAACATGAATGCTACATCAGATTATAAACTGATTGACCGAAAGGTCGTTGAGGTGCTTTTGGGATTGACGGAGAGAAACACGTTCTTTCGAGCACTTACTTTTTGGGCAGGTTTCAATAAAACAACCATTGAGTTCGAAGTACAGGAAAGAACTGCTGGAGAAAGTAAATGGTCGTTTGGAAGTTTGCTTCGCTATGCGATTTCAAACACGACATCTTTTACTGTTGCACCACTACATATGATCACTGGTCTTGGAGCTTTTTCTATCATCTGTTCCATAATTTTGGCGGTGCAAACGCTGATTCGCTTTTTTAGTGGAACAGCCGTGGAAGGTTTTACAACAGTTATTTTACTAATTTTGATTATTGGTGGAATTATTATGTTGAGTCTTGGAATTTTAGGTCATTATTTAGGCCGGATTTACGAAGAAGTAAAAGGAAGACCGAGATATATTATTAAAGATACAACAGACGAAGAAAAATAAATTGAAATGAAGTAGAGGATAAAGCACCTATGACGAATGCTATGACAGTACGTCCGGTAAAAAGAAAAGTTCATATTGAAGTGCTTCGGATTGTTGCAATGCTTATGATTATTTCTTTGCATTATATGGGTAAAGGTGGTGCATTGCCGGAGTTTGTACTAGGTCGGTTTCACGCAAACGCTTATTTTGCAAGGTTTGTTGAAGCTTTATCCTGTGTCTCTGTTAATTTATATATATTAATATCTGGATATTTTTTAGTAGATAGTCGTTTTAAATTTGAGAAAGTACTGAAACTTTGGTTACAGGTGATCTTTTATTCTGCTGGAATATATTTACTCTTTTTGCTTATGGGATGGATTCCTACAGAGTATGACAATTTTTACTATTTATCCATTTTTTTACAGCCAATTGGGATGAAGCACAACTGGTATTCTTCTATTTATCTTATTTTATATTGTTTGTTCCCCTTTTTGGCAGTCATGGTCAAAAAGTTGACCAAACGACAAATGCAGGCACTTATCATTATTCTTTTACTTGTATTTTCGAAAATCTCGACCATCGTTTTTCCGATGTCTCCTGGGTTTGAAGACGATGGATATGGAATTATCTGGATGGTGTGCCTTTTTGTAATTGCGGCATATATCAAACTTTATGTTCCATTAACTGGAACGTGGGTAAAGAACATGGTTGTATATTTTGTGGCTACGATTCTTACCTTTTTATCGTTTTTCGCTATTTCAATGATTTATCTACAATTTGGGAAGTTGGATGATTTTATTACACTATTCTTTGCGTATAACAGCCCGACCACTATTGTGGCGTCGATTGCGATGTTCCTGGCATTTTTAAATATGGGAACAAAAGAAAAAACGAAAACAAAAAAATCACTTGTTTGGGAACGTATAGTATTGTATATAGGCGGACTGACATTTGGAGTATATTTGATTCACGAGCATATACTGCTTCGAGGCTTATGGGTTACCTTGTGGCATGTTCCGGAAGCCTTTGAACAGTGGTATTTCATTTTTCACTATATCCTTGTGACCATTTTGGTTTTTGTGATTTGTGCTTTGATCGAAGCCGTTAGACAATGGATTTTTTCAATCTTATATCGTAGTAGAATTTGGAAATGGATTCAAAGAATATCAGTATCCTTGGATCTAAGAATGAATGGAGAAGACCTTTCAGACAATGCATCATACAAATAAACAGATAAACTACAATCGAATATGGACTACGTTGTGTGCTGTGATTCTTTTTGTGTTGCCATTACTTCGAATTTCCTACGGTGTAGATATTACAGATACCAGCTATTCTTTGGGGAATTTTGAAAACTTTCAAAATATGGATGGCATGTGGGTCATTGCAACATATCTTGCAAACGCACTTGGATTTTTATTTACAAGACTTCCTTTTGGGCATTTGATGATTGGTATGAATTTTTATTCCTCTTTATTGATCAGTGTGACATTGATAGCGTCCTTCTTTTTTTTGATTCGGAAACTTCCACTTTGGACGGTAATGATTGGAGAATTGATTTCGTTATTTTTATGTTGGTGTCCGACACCTATTTTATATAATTATCTGACCTATTTAATTATGACATTCGCATTGATGGCATTGTTTTATGGAATTCGTGATGAAAAAAGGAAATATTTAGTACTCGCAGGAATTTTATTGGGGATGAATGTATTTGTTCGTTTCTCAAATCTTGCGGAAATTGGGTTTATACTAGTTGTATGGTACGATGCGATCATGCATCAGAAAAACCTGAAAAAGGGATGGATACATACGCTAAATTGTGTGATGGGATATCTGATTGGCTTTGGAACCATCTTTCTTGTGATATTATTGCAATACGGTTGGGACGGATTTTTGGATATGATTCATTCACTGATGAACATCAGCGGAAATGTAGGTGGATATAGTCCGGTAGACATGGTAAAAAATGTGTTTCTTGCGTATGTACAAAATATTCGCTTTACTTGGATCGCTGTATTATGGATTATCCTTGTGCAGTGGATATATAGTCGTACAAAAAAACTTTTTCTGAAAATAGGCATCTGTATTCTTGGTGGAGGATTTTTTGCAATTATTTTTTATTATTATTTCCGCCAGGGCCTCTTTACAAGAAGTGAATATAATCAATACCCTTCCATGTTTTTCTGGGCGATGATTCTTTTGGTTGCATCCATTGCGGTGGACTTAGCAATGCTTATTCGAAAAGAGGAAAGTAGAGAATTGAAGATCCTTTCCATAATCAGTTTCCTTATTTTGATGCTGACTCCGCTAGGAAGCAACAATGGTGTATTTCCAAATTTCAACAACTTATTTTTGGTCGCTCCACTTACTGTATTTGGTGTGTACCATCTACTATATGAAAAAAAAGAAATCAAAAAATATCTTCCAATGCAAGTCGCGGTGTTTGCAGTGTTTATCATTCTCTTTTTTCAGACGATGATGTTTCATATTGTATTTACCTTTCGCGATGCAGGACTTTCAAAAGATCTTAGTTACACAGTTGATCGTATTGAGGTATTAAAAGGTATGCGAACAACTAAAGAAAAGGCCGGTATGTTTTCGGCACTTGATGAAGCAATAAGAGAATTGGAATATACAAAACGAGAATTTGTGATGTTTGGAGAAGCACCTGGGATTCCTTATTTTCTGGAACTTCAGCCAGCGATATCTTCGACGTGGCCCGATTTGGATTCTTATTCAAAAGAAGAGTTTGAAGGCAGTTTAAGCAGTGCAAACAATCCCGTCATATTGGTATATCGTGCGACTTATCCAGATCTTTTAAAAGACGTACAGACGGATGAAAAAGCGAAGATTCTTGTGGATTATATAAATGCGAATGCTTATCAGGCAGTATACGCAGATGATTATTTTATGATTTTTGAATAATAACCGGAAGGGAAGGAATATAAAAATGATTAATTTTAATGTACCACCATTTACTGGAAAAGAAATGGAATATATGCGTGAGGCAGTGTCAAACCAAAAAATATGTGGGGACGGCCCTTTTACAAAAAAATGCAATCAATGGATGGAAGAACGAACAAATACTGCAAAAAGTCTTTTAACAACATCTTGTACCCATGCGTTGGAGATGGCTGCATTGATTGCCGAAATCAAACCCGGAGACGAAGTAATCATGCCATCTTATACGTTTGTTTCAACAGCAGATGCATTTGTACTTAGAGGTGCGACCATCGTATTTGTTGATATTCGTCCGGATACGATGAATATTGATGAGACAAAGATCGAAGCAGCAATCACAGAAAAAACAAAAGCAATAGCACCGGTTCACTATGCAGGTGTAAGTTGTGAAATGGATACAATTTTAGACATCGCTAAGCGCCATAATTTACTTGTGATTGAAGATGCGGCACAAGGTATCATGGCCAGTTATAAAGGAAAAGCTCTTGGAACGATGGGAGATTTTGGTGCATTTAGTTTTCATGAAACAAAGAACTATAGTATGGGAGAAGGTGGTGCCTTACTGATCAAGGACGAAAAGTTCTGCGAAGCAGCGGAAATTATCCGTGAAAAAGGTACAAATCGTTCAAAATTTTTCCGTGGACAAATTGATAAATATACTTGGGTAGAACAAGGATCTTCTTACTTACCGAGTGAATTAAATGCTGCTTATTTATGGGCTCAATTGGAAATGGCAGATGAAATTAATGAAGATCGCTTGTCAAATTGGAACCGTTATTACCAGGGATTGTCGGAACTTGCAGAATCAAAAAAAATCGAACTTCCATATATTCCGGAAGAATGCGTACATAATGCACATATGTTCTACATTAAGACAAAAGACATGAAAGAACGTACAGATTTGATTGCATTTTTAAAGCAACATGAAATTCTTTCTGTATTCCACTATATTCCATTACATTCAGCACCAGCTGGATTAAAATATGGAAGATTCCATGGGGAGGACCAGTTCACAACGAAAGAAAGTGAAAGATTGCTCCGACTTCCGATGTATTACCAGTTACAAGGTGAGCAGGTGGAGTATATTGTTGGAAAGATAAAAGAATTTTATCAGAATATATAGGCTCTTAGTTTGGAGGAACAATAGACATGGAAGTTGTTATTCAAGGAGAAACCTTGTATCTTAGAAAAATGAACGAAGAAGATACCAATTCGATTATTGCATGGAGAAACGCAGACGAGGTTCGAAAACACTTTATTTATCAAGGACTTTTTACGGTGGATAGCCATTTGCAGTGGAAACACACAATGGTAGATACCGGTAAAGTCGATCAGTTCATCATTTGTAGAAAAGAAAATGACGAAGACGTTGGCTCAGTGTATATTCGGGATATTGACATGCTCAATCAAAAAGGTGAATATGGAATCTTTTTAGCACCATCCGCTCCGAAAGGAAAGGGAATTGGTACTGAAACTGCAAAACTTGCGATTCAGTATGCCTTTGAAATGAGAAAGCTGCATAGACTCTTTTTACGTGTCTACGCAGAAAATGAAAGAGCGATTCGTTCTTATGAAAAAGCAGGATTTAAAAAGGAAGCATTTCTTGTAGATGACGTATTTGTAAATGGTGAGTATCGTAACATCATACTTATGGCAGCAGTACAAGGAAAATAATATCTTAGAATATAGATGGAGATGGAATATGGAACGAATTTCGTTTATTATCCCTTGCTATCGTTCGGAAGCTACGATTGAAGGCGTCGTATCGGAAATCGATCAGACAATGGGAAAAATTGAAGGATACGAGCATGAGATTATTTTAATCAATGATTCCTCACCAGATCAGACCTTTGAGGTGATTCGGTCGATATGCGAGGAAAAAGAACACTGCGTGGGAATTAATTTTGCAAGAAATTTTGGACAGCATGCAGCACTTATGGCAGGTCTGCGACAAGCAAAGGGCGATTTATACGTATGTCTCGACGACGATGGGCAAACGCCAGCGGATGAAGTTGGGAAACTTCTGGAGGAAATCAAAGCTGGACGTGATGTAGTGTATGCAAAATATGCAACGAAAAAACACTCGGCGTTTCGAAATATGGGAAGTAGACTCAACGAATATATGACGCGAAAAATTTTGGATAAACCAAAAGATCTTTATGTATCCAGCTACTTTGTAGCGAAAAGATATGTTGTGGATGATATGATTCGATATGAAAATTCCTATCCATACGTTATTGGCCTTGTTCTACGTGCTACAAGAAACATTGGGAATGTAGAAGTAAAACATCGGGAACGTGAGGTGGGAACTTCTGGATATACACTTAGTAAACTATTTGGACTTTGGTTCAATGGATTTACAGCATTTTCTGTAAAACCTTTGAGACTTGCTACGATGACAGGATTTGGAAGTGCCATTGTAGGGTTTCTGTTTGGGTTATATACGATCATTAAAAGATTGGTACTTCCAGATGTTCCTGCTGGTTATTCCGCATTGATGTCTGTGCTTTTGTTTATTGGAGGGCTATTGATGATCATGTTGGGAATGATTGGCGAGTATATAGGCAGGATTTACATTAGCTTGAATAATGCACCACAATATGTAATTAAAGAAAGAATCAATGATCATGGAACAGAACAATAAAAAGTCGAAAATCAACTTTATAGGAAATCTTTTCTCGCTTGCACTTACAATCTGTTACACATTTGCTTGTGGATATATGTATTTTATGCAAGCATCTCAGAAAATCATAGATATTGAAGCAGGAAATTTACTTTTTGAGTCGGACTTACCATATCATATCAAAATGGCGGTTGTAGATGATTGGTATTATTCGTTGACGGGATTGCTCTATAAGTTCTTTTATTTGCTACCCGCCAGTGAAGTATTTGTGGCTGGGTTTCTGGCACTGATTACGGGTGCAACGGTTTACTTGACATTTCGCTTACTAAAGCTTGCGTTAACAGAAATGCCGAAATATATACAGATGCTTCTTGCACTTGCCTTAAATTTTATGATGGCAGCCCATGTAGACTTTATTCATCCACAGCTTTACATTGGATATCAATCAGGCAATCTCTGGCACAACTCGACTTATTTGGTCATGCGGTTTCTTGGGGTGCTCACAATACTTTTATATATGCAGTTAAAAGATTCGTATCGCACGCAATTAAAATGGAAAGATTGGTTGGTGTTTACTGTTTTACTCACCCTTTCGACCGCGACGAAACCGAATTTTGTGATGGTATTTCTACCAGTCATGGCAATTTATCTGGTTCGAGATCTGGTTCGAAAAACGCCCTTTTCACGTGTTTTTTTATTTGCACTTTCGGTTGTTCCATCTTTCGCATTGATGTTGATTCAATCCTTTGTCTTATTTTTGGATACCGACGACAGTCGGGTGGTTATTGATCCGTGGTATGCTCTTGGGTTACGCTCGGAAAATGCAAAGTTTGCAATGGTTCTATCTGTTGCATTTCCTATTGTTGTTCTAATTTTTTCAATACGAAATACGTTGAAAAATGATGTTTTTCTCGGTGCATGGATCATGTTCCTATTTGGATGGATCGAGGTTGTTTTATTTGCAGAAACAGGCGCGAGAGCAGCCGGTGGGAATTTTTTGTGGGGTTATGCGTTCTCTATATTTGTAGTTAATGTGACAAGTGTGATTTTGCTGATCAAACAGATGAAAGGAAGTATCAAACAGCCTTTTCCTAGATGGGTCAAAAATATATATTTTTTGATTGCGTGTCTCCTGTTTGGATATCAGACTTATATGGGTGTTTTGTTTTTTTGGAATGTTGTGCAGGGAACAAGTTATTGGCTGTAGTGGTTTTAAAAGAAATATAGAAATAAGTAATGGAAGAATTCATGAAAGAAAAAAAAGAGAAACAAAAAACAAACCGAATCATCCTACACGTTGCAGCAGGGCTTTTTTTTCTGCTGATTTTTGTGCTTGCGTTGATTCCAAACAAAATATATGGACCAACGGTACCAGAGGGGGACGTGGTTTCAGGCATTGTATTCCTTGGAGATTCAACGATTGGGAATTGTAAAGATACAACGGGAATTGCAGCATTAGTTGAACAGGGAACGGATCTTTTGACTTACAACTGTGCAATTGGTGGAACGAGTATGTCAAACATGAATACACTGTTTCAAAATGATTCAAACGTGTTTTTTAATGAATTTAGTGTTACAAATCTTGTGGAAAAAATTTATCAATGGGATTTCCGTACACTTCTTTTGGCGGCCGAATATCTTCCGGATAAAAAGGCGGATCTGACATCGGTCATCATCCATTTGGCAAATGTGGATCTAAAAAAAATGAATTATGTTTTTATGGCACAGGGATTGAATGATTATATGTCTCAAGTGCCACCGTTTGCTACGGATGAAATGGATGTATACACATACGAAGGTGCACTTCTAAGAACCGTGCGCATGCTTAAGGAAATCAGCCCAAATATGCACATCGTGATTTTGACGCCGACTTATAATATGTTTCAGGAGAAATTATATGATGGAGAGGAACCTCTTGTATATCCATTAGATAACTATATTGAAGTGTGCAAAATGATTGCTTTAGAAGAGGGCGTAGAGTGCATTGATATGAGAGCCGCGCTTCAAATTGATGAAGAAAATCAAGCGGAGTATTTGGATGACTATGTACATTTTAATGAAGCAGGCCGCAAGCTATATGCTTCAGTTTTGATTGATTATATAAGAACAGGTCGATAGATCTGGGTGAATGGAGTATTTTAAATGGAACGAATCGTTGAGATTGGTGTGAAAATTACAAAAATAACGGTATTTGCCTTGTTGACGGTCCAGTGTGTCTATGCTGTTATTTGGCTAAGTGGAAATTTCATGAAGGTACCCGATTTCAGTTTGCCATCAGAAAGTTTGATCTATTCTCAATTGGTTGGGATTTTAGGACATGGATTCTTCTTTCTTTATATTTTGCAAGGAATGGCACTTTTTTCGTCGATACAGGTTGTGTTTGGAAAGAGTCTCTGGATTCCATTGTTTACGATAACGAATCCACTTGTTTTGCAGTTTGTATGTGCCCCTACGCCGGATGTTTTTGCAGTTTCTATCTTGTTACTTTTACTTGCTTCATTAATTAAGAAAGAGCCAATAAAAAGTATTCAAACAGTTTGGATTTTTGCACTTGGACTACTGAGTGCGCCATATTTCTTCGCAGGCCTTATTTGTCTATTTCTTCTTCAAATACAACTTTATATAGTACAAAAAAAAGAGTGTCAGAATGAAAATAGAAGGAAATGGACGAAATCTTTTTTATGGATACAATTTCTGCTTGTCAGCTTTATGATTGTTGTATTTTATCTGATTCAAGCAAATAGCCTTGGAGGAAACTCTGTATTTGCAGGGACTAATATGCGTTTTACAGTAAACCCAGATATTCCATCCAATCATTCGATATTGAGTGTAATAAAAGGAACAATTGTGGATTTTGGTTATTGGGTGATGACTCCATTTACCTCGATTTATGCGATGGATCATTTGCTTTTGACATTTAATGGATGGAATTATTCAAATTTTACAGAGGAATTGCCGAGAATCGGACGAGCATATATGGAGCTTTCCGAACGAAATTTATGCATTACAGGTGTTTTAACCGTTCTTGTCTATATCCTACAGATGCTTTCTGCTAGGAATATTAAGAAAAAAATAAAAAAATTAATCGTACCAATCATTGCCGTATTATTCATTGCGTTTGAATTCACGGTTCTTAGCAAAAGAGGAATTGATTATCGAAGCGGACTATTTATGATACCGTTGTGGTATGGAATCATCTTGTTTGGATATCATAAGGTGAAAATCTTTTGCAAAAAGGAGGAAACGAAAGAGTTATGCTAGTCGGAACAATGAAATTATTATTTATTTTAGGAATTCTTCCATTTTTTATGGGAATTGGATTTGTAAAAAAACTTCAAGTACAGAGTGGAAAAATAGCAACCGCCTATGTTTCAGGATATATCAGTATGTTTGCAATCTTTCAAATGGTCTATACTTTGGCGTTGTTATTTTCAAATCAGATAGAAACTGTTGTTTGGGGATTTTCTGTGGCATTTTTACTTGCAATTGCAGGTTCTGTGATTTATGCAAGAAAAGAAATTCCAAAAGCATTTAAAAATCTGTATGTGTTTTGTACAACGAAAAGGTCCAAAGGCTCAATTATTGCAATTGCTTTGGCTGGGGTGTGCATGTTGATTCCGATTGTCATGTCATTTGTACTGCAATATGCAGATGGGGACGACTCTTATTATTTAGCTCTTGCAACCGCAATTGAAAAATCGGGGATGATCAATGGAAATCTTCCATATACAGGGGGAACCACAACAGCAGACCTTCGTCATGTTTGGTCAGGAGGCGTCGCATTTGCTTCTTCATTAAGCCGACTTACGGGATTGCACCCTGCAATCCTGGCACATTTCTTGTATCCACCATTTTTATTTGTCATTATGTTTATGATCTACTGGCTCATTGCAAAGATTCTATTAAAGGACAAAAAGCAATACATTCCTTTGTTTATGATCATCATTGTGCTCATGTATGTTTTTGGAAATGTATCAATTTACACGGAAACAACATTTATGATTACTAGGACGTGGCAGGGGAAATCCATCTTTTCCAATATTATTGTTCCAATCATGATTCTTTGTTTCCTGAAGATGAAAGAGGATGGAGGCAGGCCGTTTTACTGGGTTAAGATAGCCTTAGTCGGAATTGCAAGTATATTTGCTTCCACGATGGGAATCTTTTTTGCACCAGTGTTTATGGGATTGGCTTCGCTGATCATTACGATAGCAAACAAAAAATGGAAGTACCTGCTAGGATATATTTGTAGCATGATTCCAATATTAGGGTATGCTGTGTTATATGTACTCGGTTAATTGCATGCAACAGGGAAAGAGGTTCGTATATTATGATTAATTTGTGGAAAGAAGTATTTCAGGTTTTTTTGAATTATATAGCAGATGGGTGGCATTTTATTACATTTGCGGGATTGTTCGTATATCTTTGGATTACAGAAAAGAATAAGAACTTAAGAGTAACATTGCTTTATATTACTGCGGCGGTCATTTTTATTTTCTTTTTCCCGCTTACGATTTATGTTTCATTCCGAATCATGGGTGAGAATGACACGTATTATCGTTTGTTGTGGTTTGCTCCGATTACGATTATTATCGCGTATGGAATCGTACACATGGTCAGCTCAAGAAAAGATAAGATGTCAAGGATTCTACTATCAGTTCTTGCGGCTTTAGTGATTATTGCAGGAGGAGATTTTGTATACGATAATGAGTTCTTTCAGACGACAAAAAACTATTATCAACTCCCACCGACCGTAGTCGCGATCTGCGATGAGATTGAAGTGGAGGGTCGTGAAGTAAAGGCGGTTTTTCCAAAGGAGTTGATGGAATATGTAAGACAATATTCCGCCACGGTGCATATGCCTTATGGACGTGAAATGCTTGTCGATCAATGGGGTTTTTATAACGAACTGTATGATGTGATGAATGGAGAGGTGATAGCGGAAGAACTTCTGACTACACTTGCTAGAGAGCAAGAATGCCATTATATCATTCTACAGGAAGGAAAAGTAGATGTTGATAAAATGGCATCTTATCAGTACATACTAATAGATACGGTTGGTGGATATCAAATATTTTTAGATGAGACAGCATATCTTGGATTGGATGTAAATTATAAACAGAATATGGATCAGTAATCTAGTAATTTAAAAGTGAGATATAACGATTTGCAATTAGTTTTCTTCCACTTGCATTTAACGTAATTCCATCGGATTCTAGATAGTCTTCATAGGTGTCCTTGTTGATAGGGGCACCTAATATATTATCCAAATAGGAAACGCCGGTTTGTGTAGCTGCATTTTTGGCAGCAACCATGTACGTTGGAAGGAACCCATATCCGCTGTTTGTGATTTCAGAACCAACAAGCTCGCCGTTTTGATCAATCAGACAATAGGTAGGTGAAGCAACAACATACTGAAGATAAGGGAATTGTTCTTTCAACATTTCGATGGAAAGATAGATAGCATTTGCATACATGCTAAAGTCTTCGCGGTCAATGCTTTCAATTGCTTGGCCGTCCAGATATTCTTTGGCATTGTAGTTGAAAATCAGAATGTCTACAGTGTTCCAATGAATACTTTGCAAGGTGTTGAGGGAAGCGTTCATGGTGTCTGTAGTATCTAGCTGATCCCAAAATGCGGTTTGCAAGTCATAGTTTTCACCTGCAATACATACCGATAGCCAATATAGATTCAAAACATCGGCAGGATATTCTTTCGAAAAAGGATTGTATACCGGCGCAATTCGACTACTTGGAAAGCAGATGTTATAGATATTGGCATCTGGATAGGAAGTAGAAATTTGCTGAACGATTCCAGACTGGTCATCGAAATCCATGATGCTTTCATCTCCAAGAACAACGACATTTAGGATACCATCGTCTTTATAAGAAGGGTAAATCTGTTTGAGCTCTTCCGGTGTATACAAAACAAGATAATCTTCCGTTTCTTCCGCAAGATCGATTTGTTCAGTTGGTCGTTCCACCGTGATTCCTTGGTCCCAGATGACTAGACGAATCACTAGAAAAGCAGCAAATAGTACGATGAATACCAAAATTGCTAGTGGGATGGCAGTTTGAAGGTTTATTTTTTTATAAAAAGGTTCTTTTTTTTGTGTCATAATTTACTCCGTTCACATAAAATTTTTTCATGTATTTTCGTATATTATAGTATACGTTTCGTTCTCGAAAGTCTATGGGTAATTCTGATATTTCATAAAAATTTAAGGGAACGAAATTCAGAACATGGTTGCAGAGTTCGCGGAAAGCATATAGAATGACAATGTTGGGAAGTATAAAAGGGAAAGGTGAGGTTGAAATGAAAAAAGTTAGACTTGGAGATATACTGAAATTACAAGGGGCTGTTGCGTTGTTTTCGCTTTCAAGCATGATTTCAAAATTCATTGGTATGCAAGAAGGATTAACTGGGATGGTTTTTTTATTGTTGTTTGCGGAATTGGCCGTTTTAGGAATTTACGCAATTATTTGGCAGCAGTTATTAAAACGATTTGAATTATCTACCGCATATATCAACAAAGGGATGGTGTTGTTATGGTATATGATATGGTCGATTTTTATCTTTGGAGATGAAGTTGGTATAAAAAACTATATAGGCGTCATCATTGCGATAGCGGGAATTGTTCTGCTTAACATACCAGAAAAAGGAGGACAACATCATGGAAATTAACATGCAGATCCTAGGCTTTGCGTCCATTATTTTTGGCGTGACCATTGCCGCTTTTTCACAAGTCCTACTAAAGAAAAGTTCTAGAAAGGTCTATAAAAGCTGGATTTATGAATATTTAAATCCTTATGTAATCATTGGTTATGGGGCGTTGCTTATATCTATGCTTGCACAGATATTTGGATTAATGCAATTGCATTTTTCGGAAGGTGCAGTTCTAGAGGCGTTTGGATATATCATTGTAATGATCCTAAGTGCTATCTTTTTTCAAGAAAAGATTACAAGAAATAAAATTTTAGGAATGATGCTTATTCTGCTAGGAATGACTATCTACTATGTGTAGGAATATTGGATAGAGGAAGGCATCCTGGATTTCTTGAAAAAGAACACGATAAATGCTATAATTGAACGTAATGCGATACGATAATCTGACTTGAATAGATCAATGTAAAAGGATGAAAATATGAACATGAACGATAATGAATTTGATGCTGCTTTTGAGAAATATCCTCGAAGAAAAAAAGTGGATTTGACTTACGAGAAATATGATCCACAAAAAGAAAAATCAAAATCAAATGAAAAAATAAAGAGAAGACAGCCAGAAGAGCGCGTGGCCAGAAGACCAAGACCAGAAGGCGATGTAAAACAAACACAGAGACCAAGACCGGAAGGTAATGTAAGACAAACACAGAGACCAAGACCGGAAGGTGATGTAAGACAAACACAGAGACCAAGACCGGAAGGTGATGTAAGACAAACACAGAGACCAAGGCCAGAAGGTACTGCAAGACAAGCACAAAGACCAAGGCCACAAAGACAAGAGCCGAAAGAAAAAGCAGGTTTTTTTGGAGCAATTGGTAATTTTTTTGCTCATGCAGGCATTGGTGAATACTCCGTTATTGTATTTGCAATCATCCTGTTGGTATTTGGTGGATATACATATAATCAGTATCATCAGTCTCAGAAAACAAGTGAAGGCGTGGAATCTCTGATTCCAATTGGAGAGCAACTTGGAGAAGTAGCAAACCACCCAGATGTATTAATCAATACAATTATTTCTTCCTATGTCAATGGGCAAGAAGCAAATAAAGTATTGGAATCGCTAGATGAAAGCATTGAAATTACAGCGACATTTAGTTCGATTATGCAAGATTTAAAAGTGAAATTTGTAAATAAAAAGACGGATGAACTAGTTACTGGAATTCCGTTTAAAATTGAGATTATTCCACCACAAGGTGAATCGCTGACCGAAATTGACGAAGACAAAGACGGCGTAATCTATGTCACAGGCCTTACTGGTGGGGATTATCAGGTTGTCTGTAAAAGCGTAGGAAATGTCTCTTTTTCAGCCGATCCTATTGATGTAGTGGTAAAAGCAGAACTTGACTATTCAAAGATTAATATTATCAACGAAGTAAAAGAAGAATCAGAAGTCGTAGTTTCTCAAGAAGATACTGAAGTTGATGAAGTAGAAGTAGAGAGTGTGCTGAAAGATACCGTGGCATGGGTCGCTTCGACAAAGACGGTAGTTGGAGATGGATCTGGATATACAGAACTGGACAAGACCAAGATTACAGACCCTCTTGCAATTGCCTTTTTGTCTACTTCATTCTTTAAGGTTTCGGGAGTAAACTATGATTCTTATGTTTCCATATCGCCTTCGGGAACGGTGGCAAGAGGAACTCCTTTGACAGCAAGTTTTGATGCTACTACGGCTGGAATTCCGGGAGGAGATTCTTTGAACTACAGTTGGACTGTAAATGGCGTAGATCAGGCTACGGATCAGAATATATTAGATATTCTAGCAGAAGATTACCCTGCAACGGGTTCGACGATGACAGTCGTGTTAACCGTTACAGATAATACGGATCCAACGAAGAGTGGAACGGCTACAAAGACCGTAAATATTAATTCTGTAAGCTCGGTAACACTTTCGCCGACTGGTACCAAAGAGGTAATGAAGGGAACGTCCTTCTCTGTTACCTCAACAACTACAATGGCAGCAGGTACATCCACAGGCGTTACATGGTCTTCTAATGATGCGGCTGGTGCAGCAATTTCTTACGTACCAAATGGTAATGGGACTGCTACGGTAACCATTGCAGCGACTGCAACTGCTGGACAGACAGAAACTTTAACAGCTACAAGTAAGGACGATCCAACCAAGGCGGCGACCCTTACGATTAAAGTTGTAGATTCGACCGATATTACGGTTACCTTGGATAAAGAAGATGAAGCAATTAACCGAAAGAAAACCTTACAGCTGAAGGCAACCGTCACAAGACAGGTCTCAAGTTCTGCAGTGACATGGTCTTCCTCGGATACAACCATTGCAACCGTTGATGCAAATGGATTGGTTACGGCAGTAGGAATTGGTGAAGCAACCATTACGGTTACTACGGTAGAGGCAAAGGCATCGGATGCAACAAAAAAAGCGACAGATACCTGTAAGGTAACTGTTAATCCGCTATCTATCAAGATTACTTCATCAACGGATCCAGCACTTACTTCGGAAGAAATATATGTTGGTGAGACGGTAGATCTAACGGCTGTATTTGAAAGCTATCTGGCAACGGACCAGTTCATATGGGTCGTGACAGATGATACCTTAGGAAAGGTTACTTTGAAATCTGCTACGGACGGAAAACAGATTTATACATTCGAAGCTACAAAAGTTGGTACCGTAGGAGTAACGGTCAAGTCTACAGCTGCCCTTGGAGCGGATGGAAAAGCAGCCGAGAAGTCGTATTATTTCAAAGTTGTGACGAGTCCAAAAGATGACACCGTGACTAAATTGACGGATAATGATGGTACGCAGGTATATGTAAAAGATGGAACAACATATCGAGAGGCAACGTACTCCGATTACTATAAGGCAACAACCTTCTATGTAAAAGGTGAAATAGAATATACTTACACCGGATGGCAGACTTTGTCAGATGGAAGAACTTATTACTTTGATAAGAATGGTAAAAAAGTGACTGGATATCAGGTCATCCAAGGAGTGGAATATGAGTTCTCTTCATTAGGTGTTCTATCCATGGGAGATGGAACGATTGGAATTGATGTTTCAAAATGGAATGGAACCATTGATTGGAAAGCGGTCAAAGAATCTGGCGTTGATTTTGCAATTATTCGATGTGGTTATCGAGGATCAACAACAGGTGCGTTGATTATCGACTCGAAATTTGAAGAGAATATGAAAGGCGCTATCGCTGCAGGAATTAAAGTTGGTGTATATTTCTTTACGCAGGCGATAACAGAATCTGAAGCGATAGAAGAAGCATCTATGGTGCTGGCACTTACCAGTAAATATACATTATCTTATCCAATTTTTATCGATACGGAAGGTAGTGGAGGACGTGCAGACAGTTTGGACAAGTCGACACGTACAGCAGTTGTCAATGCATTCTGTAAGACCATTCGAAAAGAGAACAAACCAGTTGGAATCTATGCAGCAAAGAATTGGTTTAATACAAAACTAAGTGCAGATCAGTTATCTTCTTATACGATTTGGGTTGCGCAGTATGCGACAGCGAATACATACACAGGAAAATACGACATGTGGCAGTATACTTCGACTGGTCACGTTGGTGGTATTAGTGGGAATGTAGATATGAACAAGAGCTATGTCAATTATTAATAGACGAAAGTGGGGACGTTTTGTGACGTTCCCATTTAGCGCGTTTAAAATAAGGAGACTGTAAATGGACCAGAAGCTACGTATGAGAGCGATTGTGGTCGGCGCATCCTTTGTATTATTTGTGTGTCTGATTGCATTTGCCACTAATCTGGAAAGATTTCAAAAGAATAATATAGATTTGTTGGCGTCTGAAGAGGTAGCGACAGAATCCTTGGAGAGTGAAGAAATAGAAAAAACTGGACTTCGGGATTTTATGAACGATCCTACGTTTTTTGATCAGGAAGACACGAGTCTGGATATCGATGAACTACTGGCAAGACAAGTATCCATTCAGGTGCTTTCTATTCAAAAGGATCTTCGTATCAGTATATTAGATGTTGCAGGAAATTTGGTTCCTGGAGAGACTTTTGAAGTGGATATTGAAAATGCTGGGACATATACGGACGATGATGAGGATGGGATCATTTATATTCCGTCCATCAGCGCTGGTGAATATTATGTCAGTTTAAAAGAGCATGATGGTTATAAGGTTCCTGATTCTACAATCAAAGTGCATGTAAAAGCCAACGTGGAATATCAGGCAATTGGAGATATTGCTTATTTAATCAAGACGGAGGAGGATATCGATCCGAGCGTTGAAGACGTATCGATTAATGCGGCAAGAGTAGAAGCAGATGACAGCGAAACAAGTATTCAAATGCTACCGGAAGGTGCAAAAGAATTTGGAATTGATGTTTCTAAATGGAATCAGGAAATCGATTGGGAAAAAGTAGCAAATGCTGGAGTCACCTTTGCAATCATTCGTTGTGGATATCGTGGGGCGCAAACAGGAACACTTGTGGAAGACCCATACTTTCTTAAGAATATTGAGGGAGCAACCGATGCAGGAATTGATGTCGGCGTATATTTCTTTACACAGGCAGTAACGGTGGTAGAAGCGGTGGAAGAAGCATCGATGGTACTGACACTGGTGAATGGGTATGACCTTACGTATCCCATTTATATTGACACGGAAAATGCAGGTACGGATGGGCGAGCAAATGAATTGTCGAGGGTGCTTCGTACAGATGTGTGTGAAGCTTTTGTAAGGACGATTGCAAATGCAGAAGAAGGATACACAGCAGGCATTTATGGTAGTAAAAATTGGCTCAATCAAAAAGTAGATATTTCTCGTTTTTCTGGAAACGCAGTTTGGCTAGCTGAGTATCGGGATGAACCAACATTCCTTGATACATATCATATGTGGCAATATACTTCCAGAGGAAAAATCGATGGTATTACAGGAAATGTCGACTTCAATTTGAGTTACATGGACATGAAGGAATAAGAAAACAAAAGACTGGTGGAAAAGAGACTGTGAAAAAAGTAAAAATAGAAAAAGTGATCATTTTGATCATTTCCGCAATTATCATAGCGATATTATTGTTACACCAAAATCCCCTGGCAGATGTGCAGGAGGAATGGATTAAAAAGGGAATTGCAATCGTTATTGATTTGACTATTACGATTGTGTTGCTTCGAACCTACCAAACCTTGCTACAGCTCATTCAAGAATTGCTTCAAAATCGTAGATTGATTTGGAAACTTTCAAAGAATGATTTTAAAACAAAATATGCGGGCTCTTATTTGGGAGTTATCTGGGCATTTGTTCAACCAGTTGTTACAATCGTGTTGTATGCAGTAGTATTTGGAATTTTAATGCCTAGTAAAGCGGAAATGTTGAGTGATGGAAATATGGATATACCATTTATTTTATATCTTACAGCTGGGCTCGTACCCTGGTTATATTTTTCAGAAGCACTTACCAGTGGAACCACTTCTTTTAAAGTATATAATTATTTGGTAAAAAAGGTTGTTTTTAAAGTGAGCATTTTACCGATTATTCGAGTGATCAGTTCTGCATTTGTACATCTTGCATTTATTGTATTAATCATGATTTTGAATATAAGTATGGGAAACTATCCATCCATTTATTGGCTTCAGATTCTTTATTTCAGTTTTTGTACCTTTGTATTTACTTTGGCACTCACTTATGCAACTTCTTCAATCGTTGTATTTTTCAAGGACTTAAATCAACTGATTGGAATTTTTCTTCAGGTAGGGATATGGGCGACACCAATTATGTGGTATATCACAAGTGCACCAGAATCCATTCATACCATTTTGAAATTGAATCCCATGTTCTATATTGTTGATGGATATCGAAATGCATTGTTTGAACATACTTGGTTTTGGAATGATTTCTATTCAACGATGTATTTTTGGATCATTACTGCAACCTTATCTGCAGTTGGAATTTTGATTTTTAAACGACTCAAACCACATTTTGCAGATGTATTATAAAGATTACCACATGCAGTATTAGAAAGGCTTAGGTATAAAATGGAACACGATATGAACGCAATACAGATACATGGACTTGCGAAAATGTATAAATTATATAATCGACAATTTGATCGAGTAAAAGATGCTTTTGGACTTTCAAAACATCCATATCAGGAGCATTATGCGCTGAGAAATATAGATTTTGAAGTGAAAAAGGGTGAAACCGTAGGAATTATTGGAACAAATGGTTCGGGAAAATCAACACTCCTAAAAATTATTACAGGTGTACTTTCAGAAACAGCTGGATCAGTACATGTGAATGGTAGAATATCTGCACTACTGGAGCTTGGGGCAGGATTCAACATGGAATATACGGGTATTGAAAACATCTATTTAAATGGGACGATGATGGGTTTTTCGGACAAAGAGATTGATGAAAAATTACAGGATATTTTGGATTTTGCAGACATTGGAGAATTTGTTTATCAACCTGTAAAGACGTATTCAAGTGGAATGTTCGTACGTCTTGCATTTGCAGTTTCGATTAATATCGAGCCCGAAATCTTAATCGTAGATGAGGCTCTTTCCGTTGGAGATGTTTTTTTTCAGGCAAAGTGTTATCATAAATTTGAGGAATTCAAAGAGAAAGGGAAAACTATTTTATTTGTAAGCCATGACTTAAGCAGCATCTCAAAGTATTGTGATCGTGTGATGCTCTTAAATAAAGGTCAAAAGATTGGAGAAGGTTCTCCAAAAGAAATGATTGATGTTTACAAACAAGTGCTTGCCGGACAGTATCAGTTTCAAGAAGAAGATATGCCAGGTGATATGAACACCAAGGAACTGGAAAAAAATGGACTTTCCTACGGAACAAAACAGGCGGAAATTGTTGATTTATACATTTTGGATTCTCGTGGAAATCGCTCGGGTACGTTGATTAAATCTAGTGAATTTACGGTTTGTATGGAGGTTCAGTTCCATGAGTCGATTCAGGCACCAATCTTTGCATATTCATTGAAAAATGCTAAAGGAATTGAGATTACCGGAACTAATACAATGTTTGAACGAGCATTTTTAGAACCAGTAGAAGCTGGAAAAACAAAACAAATTATGTTCAAACAGGTTATGCGTTTGCAGGGTGGAGATTATCTTCTTTCTGCTGGGCTGACCGGGTATGAAGGAAATGATTTTGTGGTATATCATAGATTGTATGATGCGGTAGATTTTACTGTTATTTCAAATAAAGATACCGTTGGATACTTTGATCCAGAAGCACAGATTGAAGTAAAAGATGTTGGTAAAAAAAATGGAAAGATCATTGACTATTCTGAACGAGCTCAGTAGATGAACAAGTTTTGATAGTCTTTGCGGAGGAACTATGGAACAGATAAAGAAAGTCGGGAATGTCATTCTTGACTATACAAATTATAGTGGCTCAGATGCATACAGTGATGGACCAATTGAAGATGAAATTTTATCCATTGTGAAATCGAACCCAAGAGAAAAATTCACAAAAATAATTGAAGAAGAAGCAAAGTGGCCGATTCTTTATCATCTATCGCATTTAAGGGAAAACATTGTCGAATGGTTACCAATTAAGCCTACGGATAAAGTTTTGGAAATTGGAAGCGGCCCTGGTGCGATTTCACGTGTGCTTGCTAGTAAATGTAAAGAGCTTACTTGCGTAGAACTTTCTGAAAAACGAAGTCTGATTAATGCTTATCGCAACAAAGACATGGAAAATATGACGATCAAACTTGGGAATTTTGAAGATGTGGAAAAGACACTGACAAATGACTATGATTGGGTCCTATTGATTGGTGTATTTGAGTACGCAGTCAGCTATATGGGTGGAAGTGATCCATATGTTGATATGTTGAATATTATGAAGAAACATATGCATACCAATGGACACTTGGTAATTGCTATTGAAAATAAATTTGGATTAAAATATTGGGCCGGATGCAGAGAAGACCATTTGGGGACTTTCTTCTCTGGATTAGAAGACTATGATGAAGACTCTTATGTTCGTACCTTTACAAGGCCGGGGCTTGAGAAATTATTGGGTAAGGCATCCATCGAGGAATATTCTTTTTACTATCCATATCCAGATTATAAATTTACTGGCAGTGTATACTCGGATGAATATTTGCCAAAAGAAGGAGAGCTCTTTCAGAATTTAAGGAATTTTGACCGAAGCAGAATGGAACTCTTTGATGAAGGAAAAGTTTTTAATTCCATTATTAAAGACGGATTATTTCCACAATTTAGCAATTCATATATGGTGGTTACAGGGTCACCGATACATACCAAATATGTGAAATATTC
Source organism: Lachnospiraceae bacterium (assembly GCA_963666475.2). GTDB lineage: Bacteria > Bacillota > Clostridia > Lachnospirales > Lachnospiraceae > JBFHIZ01. The sequence goes on from OY762821.2 coordinate 48,835, forward strand.
AAACGAAAGAGATACACGTTTCCAAATCGCGACAAAGATTATGGAAACAGAAGACGGAGAACTGTTTGTTGAAAAAACACCTATGTCAGAAGAAGCGAAAGAACATATTTCTTCCATCAAAGATTCCTATGAAAAATTGACTTCCCGATATGAGAAGGGTGAGTTGAAATGGAATCTCTGTGAGACATCGGATCATGGGATTTATTTTGAATTTTTACATGGTGTAACTCTAGAAGAAAAATTAGATGCATGTTTAGAAAAAGATGACTTCAAAGGATTTCAGTTCTTACTCAATGAGTATATGCGTCGCATTGAGTTTCGTGCCGACATACCAGTTTCGGATTATGATTTGATATTTTCCAATATCATAATTGAAGGAGAAACATGGACAGTTATTGATTATGAATGGACATTTGATAAAATAACAAGTGTTACTGAACAAGCTTACCGAGCATGTTATTATTATGTTTCGACAGGTGGCATTCGTACAAAACTGAAACTCAGTAAGATTCGCGAATTCATCGGGATTTCTGAAGACGAAGCAAAACAAATTATAGATGAGGACCAAGAGTTTCAGCAATATGTATTAGGAAAACAAATGTTGCTTGGTCAGTTAAGAGATAAGATTGGATGCGAGATTATTCACCCGATTACATTGATCAATTGCGCAACTGACCATGGGGACACAAATCGTGTTCAAGTGTATTTTGATTATGGGCAAGGGGCAAAAGAAGACGATTCTTATTTTGTTAAGGAGGCTTTTGTTTCAACTACGGAAATATTGGTTGAAGTCAATGTTCCAAATGGATTAAAATATTTACGCATTGACCCACTTATGGATAGCTGTCTGGTAGAGATTTTAGAGACCACATGGAATGACGAATTGGTAACCTTCAATAAGCGTGGCCAATTGATTACGAACGGAGAAAAACAAAAGAACGGAGTATTTGTTTTTGCAACAACAGATCCAAATGTGAACTTCGATGTAAGTACAATGAATGATACGGATAACAATGTTTTTTGTGCGAAAATGCGTGTGAACCGTGTGACGGCAGAGACCGCGGAAAAATTTTTAAAAAAGAAGAGAAAATAGAGAGATAGGAGAATGATTTGTATGGACAACCAGAAGATGGCAAAAAATGCAAGTGATCTTGCAAATGCAAATCGAACAATAGAAGAGCTACAAGAAAAACTCTCAAAAATTAAAAATAGCCCATTCTGGAAACTCAGCAAACCATTTCGAATGGCTGCGCATGTTTTGATTCGACTTTCGTCATTGGTACGTCAGTATGGAAATCTCAAGGGATTTGTTAGAAAAGTCAGAAGTAAAATTCATGAAAAAAATGCAGGGAAATATTTCGGAACAGAGAGTTTTCCAAATGCAGAAGAGCGAAGTTTGCAAGAAAATACTTCATTTTCAAAATCTCCCAAAATCAGTATTTTAGTTCCACTATATAATACACCCAAGAATTTTCTGGTTGATATGTTGGAATCGGTACGCTTACAGACCTATAAAAACTGGGAACTCTGTCTTGCGGATGGTTCGGACAAGAATCATGCATATGTAGAAACCATTTGCAAAGAATATTCAGATAAAGATACACGTGTTATTTATAAAAAATTGGAGAAAAATGAAGGAATTTCTGGCAATACGAATCAATGTTATCAGTTGGCGACAGGTGAATACATCGGTTTGTTTGACCATGATGATATTCTACATCCATCCGTCCTTTATTCTTATGTGAAAGAAATCAACCAAAGTGGTGCGGATTATTTGTACTGTGATGAAGCAACATTTGTGGGTAAGAATATCAATCATATGATCACCCTTCATTTTAAATCAGATTTTGCCTTAGATACTTTACGTGCAAACAATTATATTTGTCACTTCAGTGTCTTTAGCCGTGCTTTACTGGAAGGAACGGAACTTTTTCGTTCGGAATTTGATGGTAGCCAGGATCATGATATGATTTTGCGACTAACAGGAAAGGCTTCTCGGGTAGCACACATTCCGCAAATACTTTATTACTGGCGTTCTCATAAGGGAAGCGTTGCATCAGGCATTGGTGCAAAAACATATGCGATTGATGCTGCGAAACGTGCGATTGCAGATCATTTAACAAGAAACGGATTTTCGGATTTCACCATTGAAAGTACAAGGGCATGTGAGACGATTTTTCGAATTCAATATCCACTCCATGAAAGACCAAAAGTTTCTATTGTAATACCGAATAAAGATCACGCTTTGGATTTGAACAGATGTATCACTTCTATATTACAAAAGAGTACATATGATAATTTTGAAATTCTTGTTGTGGAGAATAATAGTACCACAGAAGAAATCATGTCTTATTATCATGAAATTGAAAAAGACCCAAGAGTACGTGTGCTATATTACGAAGGTGCTTTTCACTATTCCAAAATTAATAACTTTGGAGTTGAGAAGGCAACCGGAGATTATATCATCTTGTTAAATAATGATACGGAAGTAATTTCTGTCAATTGGATGGAAGAACTATTAATGTACGCGGTGCGTTCCGATGTAGGTGCAGTAGGTGCAAAACTATATTATGAAAATGGAACCATTCAACATGCTGGAGTTGTGATTGGACTAGGTGCACATCGTACCGCTGGTCATTCACACTATGGCGTTGGAAAAGAAAATGTAGGATATATGGGAAAACTTGCTTATGCACAAAACGTCTCTGCGGTGACAGGGGCATGTCTCTGTGTGCGTAAAGAATTGTATGATTCCATGCAAGGACTAGATGATCGATTTGCAGTTGCTCTGAATGACGTGGATTTTTGTCTGCGTTTGTTAAAAGCAGGGTATGTAAATATATTTAATCCATATTGTGAGCTGTTCCATTACGAGTCTATATCTCGTGGACTTGATGATTCAGGGGAAAAAGCAAAGCGATATGAAGACGAAGCTTCTTTGTTCCGAAACATTTGGAAAGAGGAGTTAGAACGGGGTGACAAGTATTACAACCCGAATTTTTCGTTGGATCGAAGTGACTTTTATATTTTGACAGATCCTATGCGAAAGAACAAATAGAAAGGCAAGGTATGAGAAATGAGTTACACGGAACAATTTGATTTTTGGATGAAGGATTCTTATTTTGATGAGGAAACTAAGAGCGAGTTAAAAGCGATTGAAACGGATGAAAAAGAAAAAGAAGATCGTTTCTATAAAGAGCTTGATTTTGGAACTGGCGGTCTGCGCGGCGTGATTGGTGCGGGAACAAATCGAATGAACATCTATACCGTTCGTAAAGCAACACAGGGACTCGCAAATTTTATTTTAAAACAAGGTGAAGAGGCTGCAAAACAAGGGATTGCTATTGCATATGATTCTAGAAATATGTCTCCTGAGTTTGCGGATGAAGCGGCACTTTGTATGGCGGCAAATGGAATTAAAGCCTACGTATTTGATGCGCTTCGCCCGACACCAGAACTGTCTTTTGCAGTTCGTAAACTTGGATGTATTTCTGGTATCGTAGTCACTGCAAGCCATAACCCTCCAGAGTACAATGGGTATAAAGTATATTGGGAGGATGGCGCACAGGTAACCGCACCAAAGGATGTACAGATCATTGATGAAGTGCGTAATGTGACCGACTATCATACTGTGAAAACGATGAATAAAGAGGAAGCAATCCAACAGGGACTTTATGTTGTCATCGGAAGTGAAATCGATGATGCATATATGGAAGAACTGAAAAAGCAGATTATTAATCCAAAAATGATTAAAAAAATGGCGAAAGATCTTCGTATTGTCTATACTCCATTTAATGGTACCGGGAATGTTCCAGTAAGAAGAATTTTAAGTGAGTTAGGGTTCAAAAATGTGTATGTGGTTTCTGAGCAGGAATTACCAGATCCAAACTTTACAACACTTGCTTATCCAAATCCAGAAGATCCAGCAGCCTTTGAATATGCACTTCGTCTGGCAAAAGAAAAGAAAGCAGATATTGTTATGGCGACTGACCCAGATGCGGATCGTTTAGGAGTTTATGCATTAGACACAAGAACCAATGAATATGTTCCGTTTACGGGAAATATGTCAGGAATGCTCATTGCGGAATATATCTTTAGAGAACGCAAGTTAAACAAGACGATGCCAGAAAATCCTGCACTAGTAAAAACAATCGTTACGACGAATTTGGCAGAACCACTTGCAAAAGCATATGATGTAGATGTGATTGAGGTTCTTACTGGATTTAAATATATTGGAGAGCAGATTAAGAATTTCGAGACGGACGGAAGCCATCATTATGTGTTTGGATTAGAAGAAAGTTATGGGTGCCTGGCTGGAACACATGCAAGAGATAAGGATGCAATCGTAGCAGTTATGTGTCTTGCAGAAGTGGCTGCATATTGTAAAGAAAAGGGAACCACTCTTTATGATGAGATGTTAAACATTTATGAGAAGTATGGATATTATAAAGAAGATCTTCATACCATTACGCTGAAGGGTCTGGATGGAGCAAAGCAGATTGAAGCAATCATGACTTCCTTACGCGAAAATCCTCCAAAAGAATTTGGGAAATATAAGGTCTTGAAATTTAGAGATTATAAGACTGGAAAAATTTTAGATTTATCTTCAGGAAATACGACAGAAACAGGCCTTCCGGAGTCAAATGTATTGTATTTTGATTTGTCCGGTGACGCATGGTGCTGTGCACGTCCTTCTGGAACAGAGCCAAAGATTAAATTCTATATTGGCGTAAAGGGAAGTTCTTTGGAAGATGCAGAAGAAAAAAATGCGCTGTTGAAAGAAGCTTTAACAGCAAACCTTGCACTATAAACAAATAGAACAAGCAAAATGTAACGCTAGAAAGGAAGGCTAAGATGTATAACACAAAGCGAGGGACAAGTTTCTTAAGACGAAACGGTCTAAAGCAAACGATAATTTCTTTGAGAGAAAAGCGACAAAAAAGCAGGCTGGATGATTACCAATATAGGGCACCCGACATTTGCGAAAAAGCAGCACAGTCGAGAAGAACGTTTTCGCATGCTATTACATTTAGCCTTCTTGTTCCAGCTTATGAAACAAAAGAACGATTTTTTGTAGAGCTAATGGATTCCTGCTTTGCTCAAACATACAAAAATTGGGAATTAATCGTAGCAGACGCATCCAAAAGTGATGTTGTTTGGAATGTCATTGAGGCAAAGAAAGACCCTAGAGTCAAGTATTTTCGTTTGAAAGATAATCAGGGCATTTCCGAGAATACTAATGCTGCCCTTGAAAAGGCGACCGGGGAGTATATTTGTTTATTAGATCATGATGATCTGTTAACAGTCAATGCGCTCTATGAGTTTGCAATTTCACTGGAAGAGAAAGAGTCTGCGTTTTTATATTCCGATGAAGACAAGTGTGATGAAACGGGAAATAATTTTTTTGAACCACACTTCAAAAAAGAGTTTAATTATGATTTGTTTTTATCAAATAATTATATTTGCCACTTTGTGGCAATCAAAAAGGACCTATTGGATGGAATTTCTTTTCGTGCGTTGTATGACGGGGCGCAGGATTATGATTTCTTTATTCAGGTCATGGAAAAATTACAAAAAGAATATCCGAGCACATGGAAACAGGAGATCCGACATATCCAAGGCGTATTATATCATTGGAGATGCCATCAAAGTTCGACTGCTTCCAACCCCGCGAGCAAAATGTATGCGTATGATGCAGGTCGAAGAGCCGTAGAAGACTATTTCCATAGAAATAATATGGATGTGGCGGTTACACATTCCAGACATCTAGGCTTTTATCGTACAAAATACAATCCATCTATTTTCAAAATTCGAAAAGATGTTGGGGCGGTAGGGGGCTTTATCTATAAAAGAAATCGTGTGGATTCTGGTCCAATTGATGAATCTACGATGCAATGTACCTATCTTGGATTGAGGAAATATTATAGTGGTGAGATGAATCGAGCATCTTGTACGCAGGATGTGGAGGCTCTCGATATAAGAAATATGGTTCTTCGTGAAGAGTGCAAGCATATGCTGGAAGAAGTCATTGAGGATCTTCCTGCATATGAAAGAAAATCGGTGTATAAAGATCCAAAATTGACAAGAACGGTAAGTATACTGTTGTGTAAAAAAATTAGAGCTGAGGGATATGAAGTACTTTTCGATCCTTTCTTTCGAAAAAAAAATCATCGAGGTTAGCAAATGAAACGAACGACGGTAGTTATACCGAACTATAATGGAATACAATATATCGAAGAATGTTTGCGTTCGGTCATGGAGCAATCGGAGGAAAGTTATGACGTTCTTGTCATTGACAACGGTTCAAAGGATGCTTCTTTGGAATGGATCAAAGAGCACTATCCGGGAATTCATTGCATTGCACTCGGGAGAAATACTGGTTTTTCCTATGCGGTTAATGTTGGGATTGAAAACGCAAAAACTCCTTATGTTTTATTGTTAAATAATGATACGGTCGTAGATTACGAGTTTATCAAGAGTTTGACGGATCACATTTCCAACAGCAAACGTATTTTTTCTGTTTCAGCAAAAATGATCGACCTTAAGAGTAGGGTGTATCTAGATGGAGCAGGTGATTTATACAATGCACTTGGATGGGGAAGTGCAAGAGGAAAAGGAAAGGACAGAGAAAAATATAGTCGTCCTTGTAGAATATTTTCTGCGTGTGCTGGTGCTGCAATTTATCGAAAAGAAATTTTAGATGAAATTGGAGATTTTGATGTCGAGCATTTTGCTTATTTAGAGGATGTAGATTTGGGATATCGTGCCTTGATTTATGGATATGAAAACTGGTATGAACCAAATGCAATTGTTTATCATGCCGGAAGTGCGGTGTCGGGTTCAAGACACAATGCATTTAAAGTGCGACTTTCCGCAAGAAACAACATTTACATGCTTGCAAAAAATATGCCATTTTTGCAAATTATTATTAATCTACCGTTCTTAGTATTAGGAACCCTGATTAAGCTATTGTTTTTTTTCATAAAGGGGTTGGCAAATGAGTATTTTCAAGGAATAATAGAAGGATTTCGTTTAGCAATGTCACATCCTGGCAGAAATCATAAAGTTGCATTTGCTGGAAAACATCTGCCTTCCTATCTACTAATTCAGTGGATGCTTTGGGTAAACATTTTTCGACGATTTATATCATAAAGTTCGAGTTGTATTTTTACATGGAATACTGTAAAATAGGTTAGATATTGTTCTGAAAATCAGAATAGAGACGTGAGGTGAAACTTTGATTAAAGATAATCAAAAACACTTTAATAGATTACATGTTGTCATAGACGGGCTGGTCATTGCTTTATCCTATGCCCTTGCTTTTTTTATTCGTTTTTTATCTGGATGGATTCCATTTCCGGAAGGGTATGTATATGTCGATACGGAACTACCACTTTATTTCAGTCTATTGATTTACATCATCCCGTTGTATTTGATTTTGAGTTCGATCTTCCAATTATACACACCAAAGCGTGTGACCGGTAGAAAGAAAGAAGTCCAGAATATCTTTATTGTATACTCCATGGGTACTGTTTTGTTGATTGGCGGATTATATATGCTACGCCATATGGATTATTCCCGAACGATGTTTGGATTATTTTATGTGATATCAACAACTGCGGAAATCATTGTTCGAACACTTGTAAAATCCTTTCTTTGGAGAATTCGTACCAATGGAAGAAACTTAAAATACATCCTTATGGTTGGATATTCTTCTGCTGCTGAAGAATATATTAATCGAATCAAAGCGAACCCAGAATGGGGTTATGTTGCATTTGGAATTTTGGATGATAAGGTCTTGCCCGATACAGAGTATCGTGGGATAAGAGTGTTAGGGAAAATAGATACACTGCAATATATTCTTGCAGAAAACAAACTGGATGAGATTGCTGTTACACTTGCACTTGAAGATTATAGTCATTTGGAGCAAGTTGTGGGACTTTGTGAGAAATCAGGGATACATACAAAGTTCATACCGGATTATCATCGAGTAATTCCAAGCAGGCCTTACACGGAAGATCTTCAAGGACTTCCAGTGATCAATATTCGTCATGTTCCTTTGACGAATACCGTAAATGCTTTCTTTAAGAGATTGACGGATATCGTAGGTTCGTTATTAGGATTGATTGTATCGTCCCCACTTTTGATTGTTTGTGCAATCGTAATCAAGTTCACGAGCAAAGGGCCCGTAATTTTTTCACAAGAACGGGTTGGTTTACATAATCAGACATTTCATATGTATAAATTTCGTTCCATGATGCTTCAAACAAAAGAGGATGAAGCAAAAGGATGGACGACGAAAGACGATCCAAGGGTGACAAAGTTTGGAAAGTTCATGAGACGAACCAGCATTGATGAACTTCCACAATTGATTAATATTTTGACTGGAAGAATGAGTTTGGTCGGTCCACGTCCAGAACGTCCACAATTTGTGGAAGAGTTCAAAGAAGAAATTCCAAGATATATGATTAAGCATCAAGTCCGTCCAGGACTAACTGGCTGGGCACAGGTAAATGGGTATCGAGGTGATACTTCCATTGAAAAAAGAATTGAATTTGATATACACTATATTGAGAACTGGACTTATGGATTTGATGTTCGAATCCTGTTCTTGACAATATTTAAAGGATTTATTAATAAAAACGCGTATTAAAGGAGACCAAAATGGCACCAAAGAAACAGAACCTTTCTCCGAGAGAAAAGGCTAAGAAAAAAAGAAAAACAATCACAATCTTCATTTTGGAGGTTTTGATTCTTGCGATACTTGTAATGGTAGCGCTCACGTTAAACAAAGCAACAAAAGTACAAAAAATTGTAATCAATGAAGAAGAAGTTGGTATTGACTCAAATATCGCTGAAAATGAAGAAATGGAAAAGTTCACAAACATTGCTTTATTTGGAATTGATGCAAGAGACGGATCTCTTGATGCAGGACAACGTAGTGATACCATCATCATAGCTTCTATTAATGAAGAGACGAAAGATGTGAAACTAGTATCCGTATATCGTGACACCTATTTAAATATGCTGGATGGAAGTTATAATAAAGTAAATGCAGCCTATGCGTACGGTGGTCCGGAAAATGCCATTACCGTGTTAAACTCGAATTTAAATATGAATATAAAGGATTTTGTTGCAGTAGGATTCCGTGGTGTTGTTGATACCGTAGATTCTTTAGGTGGGATTTGGATCGATGTTGATTCTGCTGAATTTCAGCATTTGAACAATTATGTAAAATGTATTGCTGAGGATTTGGACATGACTCCTTCCTATATTGATGGAACCGGATACCAATTATTGAACGGACTGCAGGCAACTGCTTATTGTAGAATTCGTTATACCGCTGGAAATGACTTCAAACGTACCGAACGTCAGAGAGAAGTGATTCAGGCAATTTTAGAAGAAGTTAAAACAGCAGATACTTCGACCGTTTTAGCAATCGCGGATGATATTTTCCCATATGTTTCAACAACACTTTCTTTGGATGAAATTGTGGACGTTTTATCTGCAATTAGTCAATATAATATTGTAGAAACTTCAGGATTCCCATTTGCTTCAAACATTACAACCGCTACTGTTGGAAGTAAGAGTGTTGTAATTCCGATGGATCTGAAAGATAATGTGCTTTTGTTACACGAGTTTTTATTTGGTGAGACTAATTTTGAGCTAAGTGACAAAGTGTTGCAGTACAATCAGGAGATTATTGATGAGACATCTCCATACATTGTGCAATAATATTTGCTTTCTCAGAGTAGATTTGATACACTCTAAACAATAAATAAATAAGGAGAGAGAAGGATCCATCCAACTCTTTCCTTTTTCTGTTGAATTAAGAATGATAGAATGGAGAACAGAAATGTTTGATGTCATTATCCCGACATATTACCCTACCAAAACACTTCTTCAGCTAATCCAAGATTTGGATCAGCAGACAGAAAAACCGGGTAAGATCATTTTAATGAATACTTGTGAAGATGCTTTTGAAAAAAATCTGACCAAACAACAGGCATCAGAGATACGAAATCATCCAAAAGTAGAATTAAACCACGTGAAAAAAGCGGAGTTTAATCATGGAAGTACAAGAAATCAAGGTTTCTTCTTAAGTAACGCCAGATATGCAGTTTGTTTGACACAGGATGTTACTTTGAAGAATTCTTTGGTTATGGAAAATTTGATTCGTCCATTACAATCAAGACATGTAGTGGTTAGTTATGCAAGGCAATTTCCTTATGACAATTGCAAACCAGAGGAAAAGTACATTCGTTCCTTTAATTATCCTGCAGAATCTAGATTAAAAACGAAAGAAGATATTTCGGAACTAGGAATCAAAGCGTTTTTTTGTTCTAACGTATGTGCAGCATACGATAAACAGATTTTTGATACTTTGGGCGGATTTCCGGAAAGCGTTATTTTTAATGAAGATATGATTTTTGCGGCCAAAGCATTGGACGCAGGATATATCATTTCTTATACGGCGGATGCGGAAGTTTATCATTCTCACAAATACTCAAATCGAGTACAATTCCAGAGGAATTTTGACTTGGGAGTTTCACATGCGAATCACCCAGAAGTTTTTGCAAGAGTCGTTACAGAAAAAGAAGGATTTCGAATGGTCAAAGATACAATTCAATTTTTAAATAAAAGTGGGAAATGGTATCGTGTTCCATTTATGTTATTGACCACATCCTTTAAATACCTTGGGTTTTTCCTGGGAAAAAGATACCGAAGTCTTCCAAGAGGGCTTGTAATTAAATGTAGTATGAACAATAATTATTGGACGAGTCTTAGACAAGACGAAATCGAATAGAGGAGAGAACTATGTGCGGAATAGTAGGTTATATTGGAGAACATGCGGCATCAGAGATTATCTTAGATGGGCTATCAAAACTGGAATATCGTGGCTATGATTCTGCAGGAATGGCAGTTTATGATGGTGAAAAAATTCAATACATGAAGTCTGTAGGACGTTTAAAGGTCTTGGAAGAATTGACACATGGTGGAGAAAAGATGCCAGGCAAAGTCGGAATTGGGCATACAAGATGGGCAACCCATGGCATTCCAAATACGGTAAATTCACATCCACATTTTAATACAAAAGAAACCATAGCGGTGGTACATAATGGAATCATCGAGAATTATATTCCTTTAAAGAAAAAACTAGAAGAAAAAGGATATGAATTTGTATCGGAGACGGATACAGAAATTGTAGCACAACTATTGGATTATTATTATGAAGGAAATCCTTTGGAAGCGATTATAAAGGTCTTGCATCGTGTAGAGGGTTCCTATGCACTTGGAATTATTTTTTCGGAGTTTCCAGAAGAAGTTTATGCAGTAAGAAAAGGAAGTCCACTGATCGTTGGACAAAATGATGAAGGAGCGTTTATAGCGTCAGATGTTCCAGCAATTTTGAAATATACCAGAACGGTATACTATGTAGAAGAGCAGGAAATCGCAAAATTGACCAAAAATCAAATACAATTCTTTTCTGTAGATCAAGAAGAATTGTTTCATTCCCCTTCCACAATTGAGTGGGATGCCGATGCATCTGAAAAGGGTGGATATGATCATTTTATGCTGAAAGAAATGTATGAGCAACCACAGACTGTAATTGACACTCTTAGAAATCGACTTAAGAATAAGAGCATCAACTTGGATGAACTTAAGATTTCAAAAGAAAAGCTGGATCAAATAAAAAAAATATATATCGTTGCATGTGGCTCGGCATATCATGTAGGTGTAACTGCAAAATACGTATTCGAAGATTTGGCTAGAATTCCGGTAGAAGTTGATGTGGCATCGGAGTTTCGATATCGTAGACCTATTTTTGAAGAAGGGTCAGCAGTTATTGTAATCAGTCAATCAGGTGAGACGGCAGATACGATTGCAGCGCTTCGGGAAGCGAAACAACATGGAGTGATGGTACTTGGTATTGTGAATGTAATTGGTAGCACGATAGCCAGAGAAGCAGATGTTGTCATGTATACATATGCTGGTCCGGAAATCGCAGTAGCAACCACGAAAGCCTATACAGCTCAGCTGATCAACATATATTTGCTTGCTTTAAAGCTTGCGGAAATAAGGCAGACACTGCCTTCGGAAAAATTGGAAAAGCTCTATGCCGATTTGGAAACTTTGCCGGCGCAGATTGAATTGTTACTAGCAAATAAAGAAAAAATTCAAAAATTCGCCAATCGTTATTTGGCGGCTGAAAATATCTTTTTCATTGGTAGAGGAATCGACTATGCGATTTCAATGGAAGGTTCTTTAAAACTAAAGGAAATATCCTATGTACATTCGGAAGCATATGCAGCGGGTGAGTTAAAACATGGAACAATATCGTTGATTGAACAGGGTACTTTGGTAGTGGCGGTATCAACACAAAAAGAACTTTATCAAAAAACAATTAGCAATATTGTAGAAGTGAAATCGAGGGGCGCATTTGTACTGGCTGTGACCACGGAAGGGAATCTTGCAATGGAGAAAGCTGCCGATTATGTAATCTACATACCGGAAACAGCGGAATGTTTTATGAATTCATTGGCAATCATTCCATTACAACTCTTTGGGTATTATGTGGCACTAGGAAAAGGATGCGATGTGGATAAACCAAGAAACTTAGCAAAATCTGTTACTGTTGAATAAGATGAGATAAGCAATAAAAAAGAAGGCATGCCTTCTTTTTTATTGCTTATCTTGAAATAGATAGAAGAATTTTTTATCTTCCGTTTCCATATGACCTATGATGATATCCAGAAGCATTTGATATAAAAGGACACTGTCTATCATTTTATGCCTTCGACAGACCGTAATCACGTGTTCCACGTCAGCGATGATTTGATTATGGATTCTCTCATGTTCTCCTAAATTAGGATAATTATATTTGCGTAGTAAGTATTCTTCAAATGTGAAGTGAGACATCAAATCTTTATTGATGTCTGACAACAGATAGGTCAGTTCTGAAACGGTAATTTTTTCTTGATGATTCTTTACGAAGGAATTAATCTTTTGTATCAGTTTAATATGCTGTTCATCAATTTTGTCTTCGCCACAGGTATATTCCTTTTCCCAGTTTACTTCCAGAATATCAAGGACATTCTGATTGAAATGACTAAAAATGGCTACGCAGTTTCGACCACGATTCTTTGCCATATATAGAGCCTGATCTACATATTCGTATGTTTTTTGTTGCGTTGTATTTGGAATATAAGCGGTAAGTCCAATACTTATGGTCAAGTGATTTACTTTTGGGAAAGAATACATCGCGATTTTTTTACGAATACGTTCCGCGACGTCCCATGCGATAAAGATATCGGTATTCGGTAGGATGATCAAGAATTCCTCACCCCCATATCTGGCAAGATAATCGTTGGAGCGCAGTGCATTTTTCATAATATCTGCGATTTTTATAAGAACCTGGTCTCCTTCTGGATGACCAAAGGTATCATTTACATGTTTGAAATGATCGATGTCCAACATGAGGATGGAAAAGGGATACTGTGGATCCTTATCATTATGTGCAATTTCTTGCTTAAAAACTTCATCAATATACTTTCGGTTATGAATTTTAGTCAACTCATCTAAATATAATTCTTCTTTTACAGAAATTTCATCGTAAATACGTTCCGAGACGTCATGGCACATAAATACAACACCTGTAACGGCTTCGTTGTATTTTATGGAACTAAAGACGGTATTCATATATACGGAACAATTTGATTTGGACAAAAATTGAATTTCTTCACGTAGTTCGTCTGAAGTGCTTAGGAGCTCGATAAGGAGTTTCTGAATTTTTTCGGGGTCGAGCATGTAGTCAAAAATGCTATGGTTTTTCATTTCATCTTGTGAATAACCAAGAATACGTTCGACAGAAGGTGAAATATATACAATGTTTCCATTCGAGTCACAGCGTCCAATAATATCTCCAGCGGAATCCGTAGTCAACTGGACCGTGGATAGCTGAGTTACCAGGGATTCCTGCAGGCTCTTGTTCTTTTCGGAAAGACTGACCATGACATAAGTAATTACAAAGAGAGCCAGGATACGTATTGCAGGATCAAAGGATAGTGGTTGATGATATCCGAATTCATGAAACAGATGAAAAATTGAAAGTACGATGGTCAGTATATATGCCTTTTTGCGAAACCATGCGGCAGAAAGCATAACTGGAATATAGAAAAGATGGGTAAATGTATTCTCGCCTGGACTCATCATATCCATAATATATGAAATAAAGAGCAAAAATAGTAAAAGTAGTAGGACCAGTAGGAGTCTAATGGTATCTTGCTTTTTCAGTTTTTGCTCTTTGTTCTTAGTTAAATGATTGCTCATAAAATTTTTTACCTCCTAATATGAAGTACTTTTAATTATTATACCGTACACCTGAATTTTATACTAGTGTTTGTATTCCTTAATCTTTTTTTAATAAGTATTTTATTGCATTTATATATACATTTATAGTATGATTTACGTTATATAAGTAGTAGATAGGAGAATTATTATGTCAAATCACACAATCGATCACGATGATGAACAATACGAATACGAAGATGTCTGCATGATGTGCAATCGTCCGGAAAGTAAAGCTGGAAAAATGTTCCACCTTCCTGGAAATATTAGCATCTGCAATGACTGCATGCATAAAACAATGGATACTTTAGGAGACGTTGACTACGATGAGCTGATGAAATATTCACCGCAAGTTCCTACAGACCTTTCCCAGATGAGTGTGGATGAAGCTATGCGGATTATTCAGATGAAGAATGCTGCAAAGAAAAAAAGTCCGAAAAAGGACCAACACGCAAATGAAAATGCGGATGATTCCGAACCGTTCGAGCAAAATGAACTGGATCTGGAAAACCCAGATGATCCAGACGTGGAGGTAATTGAAGAGCCTGATGATTTAGAAGAAGTCTTAGGAAATATGCAGAGTCGTTTTCCAAATATTAATTTTTTAAATCTGTCAGATTTACAAAATGAAGGGATGCCACAAAGAAAGCGAATTAAGAAAAGAAAGAAAAATGCGGATCCTGGAATCGATTTAAAAGATATTCCAGCTCCTCATATTATCAAACAACGTTTGGATGAGTATGTAATTGGTCAGGAACAGGCAAAAAAAATTATTTCCGTTGCGGTATACAATCATTACAAACGTGTCGTTACAAATACAATGGATGAAATTGAAATTGAAAAATCAAACATCTTGATGGTTGGACCGACTGGTTCTGGAAAAACATATCTTGTAAAAACACTAGCTAGATTACTGGATGTACCTTTAGCAATTGCAGATGCGACATCGTTGACCGAAGCAGGGTATATTGGAGATGACATCGAAAGTGTGGTATCTAAATTATTGGCAGCGGCCGATAATGATGTGGATAAAGCAGAGAGAGGGATTATTTTTATCGACGAAATCGATAAAATTGCAAAAAAACAAAATACGAATTCACGAGATGTGTCAGGGGAATCCGTTCAACAAGGAATGTTAAAATTACTAGAAGGGGCGGAAGTTGAGGTCCCAGTAGGTGCCAATAGCAAAAATGCGATGGTTCCACTAGAGACGATCAATACGCGAAATATTTTATTTATTTGTGGAGGTGCATTTCCAGGACTAGATGAAATCATCAAACAGCGTTTAAATAAGCAGACTTCTATTGGATATGTAGCAGATTTAAAAGACAAGTATGATCAGGATAAAGATTTATTAACAAGGGTTACCGTTGATGATTTGAAAAAGTTTGGAATGATACCTGAATTTATTGGAAGATTACCAGTTATCTGTAGTCTAAAAACCCTTACAAAAGACATGTTGGTGAAAATCCTGCAGGAGCCAAAAAATGCAATTTTGAAGCAGTATAAGAAGCTTTTAGAGCTGGATGAAGTCAAACTTGATTTCTCTGACGGTGCTTTAGATGCGATTGCAGATAAAGCAATGATAAAAGATACGGGCGCGCGTGCACTTCGTGCGATCATCGAAGAATTTATGTTGGATATCATGTATGAGATTCCAAAAGATGACAACATTGGGCAGGTAGAAATTACAAAAGAATATATTGAAGGAACGGGCGGTCCGATTATTACAATCCGTGAAAAACATGCGGAACCAAAGCAAATTGAGAATTTATCTATAAAAAAAGGAGCAGAAGGCGGAGCATGAAAAAGCAACTGTTTTTTTTGATGAGTTTTCTTATTCTTGGCTTAACCGGGTGTGAAGGGATTTCGGATGACCTGAACATTTCTATTCCGGTGAATGAAAGGCTAGAATCCACCATTGATGAGTTTTCAGATGAACTTGGTCAGCAAATTTCTGGAGCAGTGTCCGACATCACGACGCAGATTACGGAGGCGGCGAAAGACAAGGCGGAAGAGGTCGTAACAGAGAAAGCTACGGAGCTAGGCGAAGATGCCAAAGATCGTGTCATGGACAAAGTTGAAAAGATCTTTGACTTTAATCCGGGAGAATGGTATGAAAATGCATCTCAGGCTACATATGAGGCAGATCCATTTCAAATGAACGCTTATTGGGAAACGGAGGAAGAGCAAGGCTCTCTGGAAATAACAGATGGAATCATCCAAGGGAATGTGCCACAAAATGCTTACGTAACAGTGACTTTTTTTCATTCCTTACCTACAAACATCAAGGTTCAAAATGAAACAAGTAAAGAGAACGTTGCATTAAAAGTCATGGATAATCCGCTGACTGAAAAAGCAACATATTCGTTTCAAGTGAAAGACAGCCAAGGAGCAGAGTCTACTTATGCATTATCTGGAGAGATGTTAAAAGGAGAAGTGTTTTCATTTCAGATTCAAGTAGACATACAATAAGTAGCAAAAGTATGAGGTAAAATATGATTTTTGTAGGAATAATTTTCATCCTTTTTGGATCGGAATATGGTATTAAAAGATATATGGACAAAAGAAAAGGTCCGGACAAACTCATCTGTAAAGACAAGATTCGAATCCGGACATTTCGAAATAAAGCGGCAGCTTTTGGCAAGTTTGAAAAGCATCCAATGTTCATTACAATACTATCGGTACTTCTTATTCTTGTGCTTTCGTTATATTTTATTTTGACTTTTGGTGTCAGAGAAAATACGTTACAAAAACTTGGATTATCTATTTTACTAGGTGGAGCATATTCGAATGCATATGACAGGCTCCATCGTAAATATGTAGTGGACTATTTTAGTTTCCAGACAAAGAGTAAACTAGTAAATGCGATCGTATTCAATCTAGCAGATTTTTTTATCGTGATTGGTGCATTTCTGCTCGTAATTTCTTCCAAATAATCGATACAAATCGAAGGCTGAGACTAAGGAGAAAGCTCAGTAAGAACACAAATACAGTTCCGGCAGGAATGGTAAAAAATAGAGGGCCATTTTCGATTCGAATGTCTGCATGAAGGAGTAAATCAATTACCCAAGCGTGTAGAATATAGATTCCAAGTGTGGTTGAACTGAAAAGAATGAGAAACTTTCCCATCTTCGGGGAACGTGTTCTTGTTCTTTTTTGTTTGAAAAATAAAAATAATTTAATACATAAAATGAAAGTAAAAATGCTGAAACTATCAAATAAGGCAGAACTAGGAGTCTGCCCACGAAAGACCTGAAGTACTGGAAGACACGTCATTGCAAGTAAAGCAGGAATCCAAAGTCTGTTCAACCATTTTTTTAGTCCCTCAGACATATCATAGGTCGCTAGATAATACCCAAGTATGTAGTATCCAACATAAGCATTTAATGTTTGAAATGGTAAATATTTTGCGAGTATCTCACTAAGCAAATCGGAAATCTGAAGCCCAATAAGCGTTGTTGTTAGAAGATTAAGTGATATAAAAAGTAAAAGATAATATTCGATTACTTTTCTACCATTCGTATTGTCTGCAGTTACATATCGCAAAATAGGAGTGATGAAATATATTCCAATGAGCACAGGCAAAAACCATAGATAGGAGTGACCCTGGATTAAAACAGAGAGTACCGTGCCAAAGGAATTTAGAGGCATGGAACCAGACACTTTAATCTGAATTAGCATCCAAAGACCATAGCCAAGCATGGAAACCACATATACTAGGAAGAGGCGAAGTATATTATGAGATAACAGTCGTTTGATTGATACTTCTTTTTTGGGATTTAAGAAGAACATCCCGCTTAGCATAAAAAATAGTGGAACGGAAAGATGTCCAATTGCGCAAAATACGTTGGAAACAATCCAATCCAAATTGAGTGAAGGCGTGTACCATGCATTTGCCGATACATGAATCAAAACAACGAAAAAAGACGATAAGATTCGTAGTTCGTCTGCCCAATATTCCCTGGCTTTATTCATTAATTACTCCTTTTTGTACTTGTTTTCCAATAAGAATGCCTTTTCGTAGAAGAGCAAATGCTTTTTTTGTAGGAATCTCCTTACAGAAAATCTCTTGATGTTTTAAAATAAATCGAAGGCCGAATAAACTCGCAGCCTTTCCATATAGAAAATGATATAGGACCCCACGATCAAGGAAGAATTTTTCGTGATATCCGGAAAACCATGTGGAAGGGGTATTGTTATCTTCTTTTCCGAGAACGACAGGCGAAGCATATGCCTTTAAGCCAGCTTGCATACAATCTCGAATAAACAGAGAATCTTCTCCATTGCTAAATCGCGCACCGCCTCCAAATAATAGAGAAAATGTCAAATTATGTGCATGCATTTGGGCAGTTCGTATTGCCATGCAAAAGGTCGGATATCTGCCAGCGTTATACCAGGAAACTTTGTGGAACGTTTCTGTATGATATGTTTGTCTAGATGAATCGACATCAAAATTAAAAAAAATCAGATCGGCTTCAGGATGCGCTATAAATTCATCCGTTATTTTTTTTGCATAGTCTGGATAGTATTCAATATCTCCATCGCTAAACATGCTGATTTCGGAGGTTGCACGTAAAAGTGCATTGTTTCTGCTTCGTCCAACACCACGCTCATTCATGGAATAAAAATGAATGGTATGCCCGTTATTTTCGATTTTTTGATAAGAATAAGAATCGCACTGATTGATAATGACTGCGTTTGAAGACACATTCATTTTTTTGATTAATTCAGTCGGTTCACTGTGCATTGCAGAGACCAATAATTCGACATTCATGAGCAAATGCTCCTTTTTTCTTTTTAGTCTAACTATACAAAAAAAGAAGAAAAAAGTCAAAGAAAACGAAAGATGTGATATAATAAGTAGGAGCATTTTACATCTGTTGAACGAGGGGTCTAAAGGATGATTGCAGTAATCATATTTTATGGTTTGATGTTGGTATTTTTATTAATGACATGTCGTAATGGCAGTTTTTCAAAGTTTCATATTGCAGTCAAAACACTTACAAGCACAGGATTTCTTATGCTTGTTTTACTTGGTGTATGGCAAACGAAAGCTACGGATTATTTTTTGATGATTTTTCCGGGGCTTCTTTTTTATTTTGTTGGAGATATTTTGCTTGCATTTCGAGGGAAATTAGAGAAAAAGAGACTGCTAATAGGAGGGATGGTAGCCTTTGCCGTAGGACATGTATTTTGGTTATTTGTTTTTACGAGTTATGCTCCATTTCGCTTTTACGATTTTTTGATCCCTGTTTTTTTTCAGGGGTGCATTTGGTTGTTGTTTGAACTACCAGGAATCGCATCCAAAAAAATGCGAGTGCCAACCCTGGTTTATGTATATTTGATCGCTTTGTTATTTGTGAAAACAATAGAGTCTCTAAAGTACTTAGCAGATGACTCCAGGATCGGTTTTCTAGTTGTGGGATTCTGCTTGATCGCAATATCCGATGTTCTACTCATCTTTGTATATTTCTGGAAAGATAAGAAAGTATGGGTGCATGTGTTAAATTTAGTGTTCTACTATGTGGGGACAGGTTTTTTGGGGGGGAGTATGTATATAAATTAATAAAATTTTACAAATCCTTACAGGTAAAAAATGGAACTTATGATATAATGAATTCAGTTATGGAAAGGTTTGGTATGGTATGGAAAGAGAAGATAAGAAAATTGCATTGTTAATCGATGCGGATAATGTAAGTGCAAAAAAATATGTAGACAATATTTTTACAGAGCTTACGAAATACGGAAAAATTACGATTCGTCATATGTATGGAGATTGGTCAGTGGATCGTTTGAAAAAATGGCTTGGATACTCTGCAAAGTATTCGTTGGTTCCTGTTATGCAGATCAATGATACACCGGGGAAGAATGCATCGGACATCGGATTAATTATCGAGGCGATGGATTTTCTGTATACAGAAGATGTAGATATTTTCTGTATTGTTTCAAGTGATGGAGACTTCAATCGCTTGGCAAAGAGAATTCGTGAATCAGGAAAAACCGTGATTGGAATGGGCGAAAAGAAAACACCGGAAGCCTTCCGAAATTCCTGTGAAAAATTCATCTTTTTAGACAATGAAGAAGCGGAAGTAGTCGAAGTAGATGACGAACTGGAAAACGACAAATCTGAAAAAGAGAAAGTGGTTTGTCAGGAACGAGAGACGGAAGCTCCTGATGAAAAAGGAAGTACCAAAAAAGAAGAAATTATTAAGGCGATTAATAAAATTTTGTCCGAAGAAGATGCTACATCGGAACGAATGAAAATCGGACTTGGGGCACTTGGAAGCAGATTAAATAAAATATTTCCGGATTTTGACCCAAGAAACTATGGTTATAGTAAGTTATCGGCATTCATTCGTGATTTTAAAGAATTAAAAGTATCGGATGATAATATGTGGGTTTCTTTATTTGTGACACCAAAGGATGAGTTGGATGCACTTGTAAAATTTATTTTGAAGAATTGCAAGGATCAAACAATGAATATCGGGGAACTAAAGAAAGTCGTAAGTCTGACAATTCAAGATTTGGATGCTTCTGTTGCAAAGACCGGAGTTACTAAGTTTTCGACATATCTAAAAAAATCGTCCTATGTGACCGTGCATGATAATATGGCAAAACTCATTGAACGGGAGACGAATTAACATGGGGGAAAATGTTCAAGAAGCATATGAAAAGCAAGATCTGACTTGGCTAAAAAACATAGAACTTTTTGTTTTTGATATGGATGGAACCGTTTATTTGGGAGATGAGTTGATTGACGGTGCAAGAGAATGTTTGGAACTTGTGGCGAAAGAAAAAGATTTTGTTTATTTTACAAATAATTCTTCAAAATCAGCAAAAAAATATATTGAGAAGTTGAGTCGTTTGGGACTTCCATGTCGAAAAGATCAGATTATGACGTCGGGAGACGTTACCATTCATCATCTAAATACGCAGTTTAAGGGAAAAACAGTGTATCTAGTGGGTACAAATTCTTTGATTGAAAGTTTCAAAGAAGCAGGGATACGACTGTTTGAACCGAGCGAAGAGGATCCTTGCGTAGGGGAATGTCCTGATATTGTGGTGGTAGGATTTGATACAGATATTACATTTCATAAAATGAACCGGGCTTCTGCATACATTCGAAGAGGTGCAACGTTTCTTGCAACACACTTAGATACGAACTGCCCGACTGAGACTGGATTCATGATTGATTGTGGAAGTCTATGTAAGGCAATTGCCTGCTCTTCAGGAGTAGAACCTACCTTTATGGGAAAGCCTTTTTCATATACCATGGACTATGTATTGTCCGTCTGTCAGGTACCGAGAGAGAAAATTGCCTTTGTAGGGGACCGCTTATATACAGATGTTGCAACCGGGGTTGGTAATGGCGCATCGGGTATTTTGGTTCTTTCAGGAGAAGCCACGATAAAGGATGTAAGTATCGGTACGGTAAAGCCAGATGCAATCTTTTCTTCTTTGAAAGAAATGAAAGAATATATATAATTGACAAGATGATGATAAAAGAATGGAGAATAACATGAGATTAAACAACAGACGAACTTTTTTTATTGGACTTGCTTTTTTATCAATCTGCTCATTTTGGCAGATGTACGACAGTGTAATACCTCTAATCTTAAAACAGACCTTTCATTTAAATGATACAGTTACCGGCATTGTTATGGCGGCAGATAATGTTTTGGCACTTTTCTTGCTTCCCTTGATAGGTGGCCTGTCAGATAAGGTCGATACAAAACTTGGAAAACGTACGCCTTTTATTATCGGGGGAACGGTCGTAGCGGTCGCTGGTATGCTATTTTTGCCCTATAGCGATCAAAAGGAATTATTAATTCCGTTCATTGTGTTTTTAGGAATTGTATTGTTTGCGATGGCAATGTATCGAACACCAGCAGTTGCATTGATGCCAGATCTCACGCCAAAACCACTTCGAAGTAAAGCAAATGCGATCATCAATCTGATGGGAGCGGTTGGTGGAATCTATACATTGGTCATGATTCGCTTTCTTGTTAAAAATACAGATCATCCAAACTACTATCCACTATTCCTTTCCGTAGCGGGAATTATGATATTGGCCGTAATTGCATTGTTAATTACGACAAATGAGAAAAAAACTGCAGCAGAAGTAGAGGCTGAATATCCTGAAGAGATGAAAAAAGAGCATGATTATGATAAACATGAGCTTTCTGGGGAAGTTAAGAGAAGTTTGATTTTTATATTACTCTCCATCTTTTTATGGTTTATGGCTTATAATGCAGTGACCTCTGCATTCTCAAGATATGCGACAGAAGTTTGGGGAGCAGAAGGTGGAAAATATGCGGATTACTTGATGGTAGCAACAGTAGCAGCGATTATTTCTTATATGCCAATAGGGATCATTTCTTCCAAGGTCGGGAGAAAGAAAACGATTATTGGTGGAATTTTATTGATGATAATCAGTTTTTTTGCTGGCTCCTTCTTTGTGGCATTTCATTGGTCAATCTTGCTTGGGTTTGCATTGATCGGAATTGGATGGTCAGCTATCAGCGTAAATTCACTACCGATGGTTGTAGAAATGAGTAGAGGAAGTGATGTTGGAAGATATACAGGGTTTTATTATACGTTTTCCATGGGAGCACAGATTGTGACACCGATTGTATCTGGCGCACTTTTGCAATACGTTTCTTATCGGACGCTATTTCCATATGCGACAGTTTTTATGATACTTGCACTCTTCACAATGAGTATGGTAAAACATGGAGATTCCAAGCCAGAACCAAAAACAAACAAATTAGAGCATTTTGATTTTGAAGACTAAAATACGAGGAGAGTCGACATGATATATTTTATAGTAGTTGGACTTATTATAGTTATACTTGCGATTTATTTATTCGCTATAGCGCCAAATACAGTACAACGAATGAAGAATACGAAACTTGGAGCACGTTTCTATGCTCACCGAGGATTGCATGACAATGAAACTGATGCACCGGAGAACTCCATGCATTCTTTCGGGCTCGCAATAGAATCTGGTTATGGGATAGAATTTGATGTACAGCTTACAAAAGATGACCAAGTTGTAGTATTTCATGATGAATCCTTGAAGCGTGCCTGCGGACAAATTGGAAATGTTAGGGATTATACCTATAAAGAATTACAATCCTTTCCATTGTTTATGTCTGAGGAAAGAATTCCATTATTTTTGGATGTTTTGCATGAAGTTGACGGGAAAGTTCCTTTGATTATCGAAATCAAAATTCATGAAAATGTAGAAAAAGTATGTAGTAAAGTGAATGAGGTATTAAAGAATTATCGTGGTGAATATGTGATAGAATCTTTTCATCCTTTAGCAGTGAAATGGTATCGAACGAATCGCCCGGATATTATCAGGGGTCAGCTTTCTTCGAATTTTCGAAAAGATGAGGAAGAAGAATATCGAGTATCCTATTTTTTTGTGCAACATTTACTATTTAATTTTTTGACACGACCAGATTTCATTGCATACAGTCATAAATATCGAAATGCAATGTCTTTGTTGGTGTGTAGGAATCTTTTTAAAGCTTCTACTGTGGCTTGGACGATTCGTTCACAAAATGAATTATATGCGAGTATGAGCGGGTTTGACCTTTTTATTTTCGAGGGATTTATTCCCGTCAAATAGAATCGTGATAATGACTAATGACCATTGAACAAGTACATGTTACGATAAAAAAACCAAAACGACAAAAAGACTTATTTAAAATCTTCTATGTGCCATATATGGATATAGAAGGAGCTTATATTGAATCAATTGAATTATTTTTCGGAATTGAAAAAAAATAAGAAAAAGAATGATATTAAATACCGGTCTTTTGGACTGCGTATAAATAAGGGCGTACTGGTGTGGATCAGTACGCTCATTTGTGTTTTTGCGGGAAAAAATCCAGCGTATGCAGAAGGCGGCATGTTTTTTCATCATCATGGGGAGTCCTGTTTTGAAAATGTAGTCGTACCTTGTACAGAGCATTTTGTGTATCGGGAAACGTTTGCAGAACAAGGGGAATGCACCTTCTGCAATAAGACGGTACCTGTTTCGCGATTTAAGACATCTGAGCACTGTGAATATCTGAATCAATGGATATGTACTCATGTTACGTTGGTATGTCAAGAATGTGGAAATATACTTTCGGATCAGATTTTTCCCACATTTATTCCACATACAAAAGAAGAAAGGCAACAGACTTGTGGAAAAGATGATACAACGGTAGTAGCTTCTGTGGATTTTATTCAAGATCCCGAAGCGTCAACTTCTGGGGCAGTTGTTTTAAAGGTGGTATTGAATGTTATTGATTCGGAATTTCAAACGGATCTGGTACAGTATTCATTGGATGGTGGAACGACTTGGGGTTCAGATTCTACGTTATGTGTTACCCAAAATGGTTCTTACAGTTTGGCCGTTAAAGATGCCTATGAAACGATGTATTCCAAGAACTTTCAGGTAAACAATATTGTGCCTTTGCCTCTGCCTCAGCCACCCGTTGAAACACCAGAGATTTCAGATACGAGATCCATTGAAGAGAGTGAAATCTCAGAACCAAAGCCAGAGAGTGTTCTGAAAGAACAGCCAATCAAAGAAGAAAACCTGCTTAAGAAAGAAGAATCAAATAACATGCAAGAAAGTATGGAAAGGCAGTATTTTCATATTCCTTTGACCGACGGGCTTGGATTGGAAAACGAATCAAAAGCAACATTTTTGGAAAAGGAATATATCAAAACAACAAATCAACAAACGGTCTTGCCTACGGTTGTTGAAGAACAAGAAAGCATGTCTGAAGATAAAAATCCGTTTATAGAGACAGCCGTCGTATATCGCTTAGCTCCAGCGATTACAAAGTGGATATATATTGTGGCTGCGATTCTTTTTCTACTTGCGGCATTCGGAATGATACTATTTGTTATGCGCCATTTTGTATTTCTTTTTGAAAAGGATGAGGATAGAAAGTTCTTTATTACCTGTTTGATCGCATCACAAGATCGGGAAAGGCATGTTTATATGGATGAGAAGCAGATGGGAAAATTGATTAGCAAGGAGCTGATCATGTATTGCTTTTATGTGAAGAGTCATATTACGTTCGTTCTGCACACACCAAATGGAAAGTACCGATTAAAGTGGGAACGCTGCATGAAAGTACAGATTTAATAAAAGAAACCGGACAGAAGCAGGAATACTTGCCGAGTCTGGTTTCTTTTCTTGTGTCTTAATTACAGTGCATAGAAGAATCTCTTACAAATAAACTAGCATTTAACCCCAAAATTTGCTATTATGGAAACAGTTTGAAAGCTTAAAATAGGAGAAAAATAGATGAGTTATAGAGATTGTATTCGTAAAGTAGAACCATACATTCCAGGTGCACAACCAAAAGAAGAAGGAATGATTAAATTGAATACCAATGAGTGCCCGTATCCACCGGCCCCGGGAATTCAAAAACTGCTTAGTGCGTATTGCTGTGATGATATGAGATTGTATCCAAATCCAAATGTCAAACCATTGGTAGGAGATTTGGCAAAATATTATGGTCTCAAGGAAGAACAGGTATTTGTAGGAGTCGGTTCAGATGACGTCTTGTCCATGGCCTTTTTGGCTTGTTTTCATAGTGACAGACCAATTTTATTTCCTGATATTACCTATGGATTTTATGATGTATGGGCAAATGTGTATCGCATACCATTTGAAACCTGTCCACTTTCTGACACATTTCGTATCCAAATAGAAGATTTTAAAAAGCCAAATGGAGGGATTGTTTTGGCAAATCCGAATGCCCCTACAGGAGAAGCTGTTTCACTGGAAGTAATCGAGGAAATTTTAATGGCGAACCCAGATGTGGTGGTGATTATTGATGAGGCATATGTGGACTTTGGCGCAGAATCAGCAGTTTGTCTGATTCCAAAGTATGAGAATCTTTTGGTCGTGCAGACTTTTTCAAAATCCCGAGCACTTGCTGGTGGACGAATTGGCTATGCGATGGGAAATAAGGAGTTGATTTCCTATATCAATCAGGTTAAGTTTTCGGTAAATTCCTATACGATCAATTCCCCTACGCTTGCTTTCGCATCCGAAGCAATTCGTGATGACGCGTATTTCAAAGAAATTATTACAAAAATCTGTAAAACAAGAGAACGAGTTCAGGAGGAACTCCGCTCCATGGGGTTTGTGTCTACGAACTCTTGTGGGAATTTCTTGTTTGTGACACATCCAGACATCGATGCAAAAATGATTTATGAAGAATTAACCAAACAAAAAATATATGTTCGATATTTTAATAAAAAAAGAATTGATAATCATTTGCGTATTACCATAGGAACGGATGAGCAAATGAATGCACTTATAGGTGCATTGACTGTGATTTTAAACAAAAAAAGAGAGGCATAGAAAATGATTACGTGGATAAAATTGGCATGTAAAGGGGCAGTAATGGGATTGGCAAATGTCATTCCAGGAGTAAGTGGTGGAACAATGGCAGTTGTCATGGGGATTTATGACAAATTGATTCATTGTGTAACACATCTTAGAAAAGAGTGGAAAGAAAGCATTAAGTTTTTGATTCCGTTATTAATAGGATTGGTCATTGGAATTGTTGGTCTTTCGTATTTGATTACTTTTTTATTTGAAAGATTTCCAGTACAGACGAACTTTCTATTTATTGGGTTGATTGTAGGCGGACTTCCAATGATTATTGGTAAAGTGAAAGCGACCGGAAAAAAAATAAATATAGGACATCTTGTCGTTGGAATCATATTTTTTGCTGTGGTCGTAGGACTATCTTTTGTGGCACCAGACGAAACCGCGAAAGATGATATGGTGTTGAATGTTATTGAAATTTTGAAATTGTTTGGAGTTGGAGTGGTTGCTTCAGCAACGATGGTGATTCCAGGCGTAAGTGGTTCTATGATTATGAAGCTGATGGGCTATTACCTTTCCATCATTTCTGAAATCAAAGGCTTTATGAATGCAGTATTTGCATTTGATATGCAAGGGATTTTACATGGCATTGCATTTTTGGCACCATTTGGAATAGGAATTTTGGTTGGAGTTGCCTTGATTGCAAAAATTATTGAAACACTGTTTGAAAAAGCAGTGAATTATGTGTATCTAGCAATTTTGGGGTTGATTTTTGCTTCGCCAATTGCAATCGTTGCAATGTCTGATTTATCAGCATACAATGTGATTTCCGTGCTTACAGGACTTGTCACAGCGGCGATAGGATTTTTTGTTGCACTTAAATTGGGCAAAGAATAAGAATAGGGAAAAATATGGAAGCATATGATCGTTTTGCAGAAGTGTATGATGAGTTAATGGATCAAACACCATATGATGAATGGTATCGTTTTTTAAACAGTAAGTGGAAAGAATATCGTATTGAAAATGGTTTGCTGTTGGATTTGGGTTGTGGTACTGGATCGATGACGGAACGCTTTGCAAGTCAGGGCTATGACATGATAGGAATCGACCTATCCATGGAAATGTTGCAAAAAGCGAATGAAAAGAAAGTAGAGTCCAATTTGGATATCCTGTATTTGTGTCAGGATATGCGTTCCTTTGAGCTATATGGTACGGTGAAGGCAGCGTATAGTATTTGTGATTCGGTAAACTATTTGCTGGATACGGAAGATTTAGAGCAGATGCTCAGTTTGGTAAACAACTATCTGGATCCTGACGGAATTTTTATCTTTGACTTTAACACAAGGTATAAATATGAAAATGTGATTGGAGATCAGGTTATTGCGGAAAATCGTGATGATTGCAGTTTTATATGGGAAAACACATTTGATCCAGAGGATGGGATCAACGAATATGCATTGACTTTGTTTATAAAAGAAGACGAAGTTTATAGAAAATACGAAGAAGAACATTATCAAAAAGGCTATTGTTTCGAGGAAATGAAAAACGCCGTGGAGAATGCAGGGTTGCAATTTTTAGAGGCATTTGATGCGGATACGTTTCAAACACCACATGAAGAAAGTGAACGGATTTTCTTTGTGGTTCGTGAACAGGCAGTCGAAGGAAAGGTTAGGCAAATATAAGATGAAAGATTATTTAATACGTGCGGTTTCTGAAAATTCACAGATACGTGCGTTTGCATGCACAACGAGGGAAACTGTAGAGGAAGCAAGAAGAATTCATAATACTTCGCCAGTCATGACTGCAGCAGCAGGAAGACTGTACAGCGCAGCACTCATGATGGGGGCAATGCTGAAAGGAGAGAAGGACCTTTTGACCATTCGAATTGATGGAGATGGACCAGCAAGAGGCCTTATGGCAACAGCAAATGCTATGGGAGAAGTAAAAGGTTTCGTGATGGAACCACAGGTGATTCTTCCGCCAAATTCATTGGGAAAACTCGATGTCGGTGGAGCAATAGGAGCTGGAACCATACAGGTAATCAAAGATATGGGGTTAAAAGAACCATATGCTGGTCAAACAAATTTGGTTTCCGGGGAGATTGCAGAAGACCTTACTTATTATTTCGCAAATTCTGAGCAAGTTCCATCAGCAGTAGGCCTTGGAGTGTTGATGAATAAAGACAATACCGTTCGTCAAGCAGGTGGTTTTATTATTCAATTGATGCCGTTTGCAGAAGAGGAAACCATTGAGATTCTTGAAAACAATCTGAAAACCATTGGATCTGTTACAGAAATGCTGGAAAGTGGGAAAACACCGCTTGGTATTTTGGAAGAGGTCATGGGAGAATTAGGCGTTCATGTCATGGATGAAATGGATGTTTCGTATCATTGCGACTGCTCAAAAGAAAGAGTAGAACGTGCTTTAATTAGTATTGGGAAAAAAGAACTGTCTGAAATGATTGAAGAAGACAAGCCAATCACGATTACATGTAGATTCTGTGATAAGGTTTATGAATTTCCGATCGAAGAAGTCGAGAAACTGTATCATAAAGCAAAAAAGTAATAAGAGGTAAAGTATGAAAGACGATTTTATTAAGGTAGCTGCATTTGCACCAAAGGTAACCGTATCGGATCCAAATAAAAATGCATTGGAGATTTGTAGATTAATTGAAGAATCATCCAATACAGGAGCAAAAATATTGGTGTTTCCAGAACTGTGTCTGACAGGATATACCTGTCATGATTTGTTTTATCAGGACATTCTTCTAGAAGGGGCATTGGATGGTTTGTTTGAAATCAAAAAAAGAACAAAAGGGCATGATGCACTTGTGTTTGTAGGTCTTCCGCTTGAAGTAGATAGTAAAATTTATAATGTGGCAGCAGTGATTCAAAACGATCAGATTCTTGCTTGTATACCTAAAACACATATACCAAATTACAATGAATTTTACGAATTAAGACAGTTTACACCAGCTACAGGCGCGGTAAAAACAATTCAAATTCGTGAAGAAGAGGTTCTTTTTGGAACGGAGATCATCATGGAATCCTCGACTGTAAAGGGGCTTCGCATCGCTTGTGAAATTTGTGAGGATGTTTGGGTACCAATGACTCCTTCTACGAAACATGCAATGGCAGGAGCAAATGTGATTGTCAATCTTTCAGCGTCCAATGCGCTTGTGACAAAAGATTCCTATCGGGCAAATCTGATATCTTCCACTTCGGCCAGACTTCTATCTGGGTATATATATGCGTGTGCTGGAGATGGTGAATCTACCCAAGATATCGTGTTTAGTGGACATGGAATCATTGCGGAAAATGGATCGATTTTAGCGGAAGCAAAAAGATTTGAAAATGAGACCATATATGCTGATCTTGATATAGGAAAATTACGTGCGGAGAGAAGACGAATGAATACCTTTGCATCCATAGAGTCAGACGCATATTCCTATATTTCTGTTTCTTTTGATGAGACGTTGACCAACTTAACAAGAACATTTGATCCAACTCCTTTTGTACCATCTGAACGAAAAAAAAGAGATAAGCGATGCAACGATATTTTACATATTCAGGCCATGGGACTCAAAAAACGTCTGGAACATACCGGGGCAAAAAAAGTGGTGATTGGAATTTCGGGAGGACTGGATTCTACACTCGCACTTCTGGTTGTAGTGAGAGCCTTTGACCTATTGGATCTTCCGAGGTTAAATATTTATTCGATCACCATGCCTTGTTTTGGAACAACAGATCGAACCTATGACAATGCATGCAAATTGTCCACCTATTTAGGAACAACTTTACGAGAGATAGATATCAAAGATGCCGTTATGGAGCATTTTCGCAGTATCGGACATGATCCTCAAATCCATGATGTGACTTATGAGAATGGGCAGGCAAGAGAACGTACACAGGTACTGATGGATATGGCAAATCAAGTTGGGGGCATGGTGATTGGAACCTCTGATCTTTCGGAACTGGCCTTAGGGTGGGCAACCTATAATGGTGATCATATGTCAATGTATGCTGTTAATGTAGGCGTTCCAAAGACCTTGGTCAGACATTTGATTCGATATTATGCAGATACCGAAAATCAAAATGAATTGTCTTTGATTCTTTATGACGTCCTTGATACACCAGTTAGTCCAGAACTGCTTCCTCCTGTAGATGGCGTTATCTCTCAAATCACCGAAGACTTAGTGGGACCATATGAATTACATGACTTCTTTTTGTATTATGTTCTTCGTTTTGGGTTCAAACCGGAGAAGATTTTAAGAATGGCCACTCGCGCATTTCAAGGACAATATGAGGAAGAGACGATTAAGAAATGGCTATCCGTGTTTTATAAGAGATTTTTTTCACAACAGTTTAAACGTTCCTGCCTTCCAGATGGACCTAAAATTGGTAGTGTAGCCTTGTCTCCAAGAGGAGATTTGCGCATGCCATCCGATGCAAGTTCTCTTGCATGGCTTGAAAATTTACATAAGGACTTAAAAAATTAGAGAATAAATCGTATGTATTATAGACGGTTAGAAAGGAGCACTTGTGACCGATCAAGAATTTGAATCATGTGTCAGACAAATCATTCAAAATGATAAGGATGGCTTAAAGGAAATTTATGTCCAATACAGAGTATACATTTATTCCTGTATGTGGAAAGTCGTACAAAACAAAGAGAATGCAGAAGATTTGACTGCAGATTTCTTTGTAAAGTTCTGGGAAACTGCGCATAAATACAAGTTTGGTGGAAGACATCGAGCTTGGATTGCAACAATAGCTAGAAACATGGCGATAGATTTTTTGAGAAAACATCAAAGAGAAGTGCTTTCTGATGAAGTGATAGAGAATAGAGAAGGCGTTGCGACCGATTATTCGATGCAAACGGAGCCCGCTGTAGAAGATACGGTAATTAATCAAATGTTTATAAAAGAAGCTCTCGACACGTTAAGTGTCAGTGAGCGTGAAATTTTGCACCTAAAAATCGTTGGAGGGCTTACGTATCGAGAGATTACAGAAGTATTGCGTTTGCCAGTCGGAACAGTTACATGGCGATATCAAAGTGCGTTAAATAAGATAAGGAGGTGCGGATATGAGTAAAAAATTCGATGAAGAGTATCAGGCTTTTTTCGAAGACAATACCCCAGATTTATGGGATCGGATTGATAGTCGTCTTGACCCAAATCCAGTGCGTGAAATTCCTAAAAAAACTCGTGCCATAAATTCAAAAAAAATTCTATATTTCGCAGTTCCTGCAGCAGCAGTATTGCTGGCATTGGTAATTCTACCTAATTTTTTAAGAGATGGTGGGAGATACACTATGAGTCTTACTGGAAGTACGAATGATGCAGCGGTAGCCTATGACATGGGAATGGATACCTCGGCAAATGCGACAGGAGCTGAAGAAACTACAACAGAGGAAGCGGCAATCGCTGAAATCGAGGAAGAAGAATTTGCCGAAGGAAGTACAGAAAAATCATACAAAGGTGAGTTTGTGGAGGATGACACGGAAGATGAGGAAATGCTATTAGGCAGTCAGTTAATGGTTGCTGGCACTATGACGATGGATTGTCTGGTAACGGTAAGATCAGTTCTATCAGAAGAGGAAACCTTGTCCTATCAATTAGCCGATGGATATGTTGACATATACATTGTCGAAGTGAGGTGGAATGAAGACGGGCTTAGTGAGTGGTATGCGGAAATGGATTCAGCGATCGAAGAACCTAACGTGTATCTTGTGGAAACGAAAGGAGTCATATTGTCACCTGGAGAGAAATATCATGTGCTATTGGAAGATTATGGAGATGGAATCTTTTTGCTAAGCGAAATGATTGATGATTAAATAGGAGAGATGAAAGATGAAAGATGAGATTGCGCATGCTGATGAGTTTTCATTTTCGTGGCTGAATAACCCTGAAATTTTTTCGGTGAGACAAATTGCACCGCATACATTACTCAAGCATTTCGATTGTAATCATAAAGAAATTGGTAAGTTATCCATGAATGGTGAATGGGAATTTGCATATTTTCAAAATCTAAAAGAATTTGATTTTTCATTAATAGATTTGAACCTACCTCTAAAGGACCGAATATTAGTTCCGGCGCATATGCAGCTTGAGGGTTATGGGATACCACAGTATGTCAACTTACAGTATCCCTGGGATGGAAAGGAAAAGTTGGTTCCGCCAGCCGTGCCTGAAGAGGAAAATCCAATTGGATTGTATCGAAAAGTATTTGATTATCCAAAGGAATTTTCGAAGGAAGGAATTCGAATCTGTTTTCATGGTGCAGAAAGTGCCATTGCAGTTTGGCTGAATGGAAAATTTGTAGGATATGCAGAAGATACATTTACACCATCAGAGTTTGATTTGACACCATACATAAACGAAAAACAAAATACACTTCATGTAGTGTGCTTTCATTATTGTTCGGGCTCCTGGCTAGAAGACCAGGATTTTTGGCGTTTTTCAGGATTGTTTAGAGAGGTGGAATTATTAGATGTGAAACCATGTCAGATTATGGATTTGGATACCATTCAGGATTTTTCGGAAGATTTGAAAGAGGTAAATCTTACCATTACTGCAAGTATTTATTCCAAACTGACGCAGAACATAAATTTACGAATTGCTATTTTGTCAAAGGAGACAGGAAATCTTTTTTCAAGCGGAGCCATCATTTCAGAACAGAAAATAAATCTTCTCGTGGGCGAGCAACAAATTGTGGTGGAACTTCCAATCAAAAACCCGTTATTGTGGTCAGCAGAAACTCCCAATTTATATGAAATGAGAATGGAGCTTACGAATCAGGAAGAACTTCTGGATGCGACAGAACTAAACTTAGGAATGCGAAAGACGGAAATAAAAGACCGAATTCTATTGGTGAATGGAAAAAGAATTGTATTTCGAGGCGTCAATCGACACGAGTTTGACTGGGAAAACGGACGAGCACTATCCAAAGAAGTCATGTTGCAGGATGTTTTGCATATGAAAAAGAATAATATCAATGCCGTTCGAACATCGCATTATCCGAATCATCCTTACTTTTATGAACTTTGTGATCAATATGGATTGTATGTAATTGACGAAACGAATTTAGAAACTCATGGTACTTGGCAGATACCTGTACCAGAAGATAAATTGTATATTTTACCAAAAGATCGAGAAGAATGGAAACAAGCAGTGCTAAGCAGGGGCAAGGCTATGCTGGAAAGAGACAAAAATCATGCTTCTATCATAATGTGGTCATGTGGAAACGAAAGCAATGGTGGAACGGTCCTTCGCGATTTGACAAGATATTTTCATGAAAGAGATCCTAGAAGAACGGTGCAATATGAAAGCATACATTATGATCGTCGATTTGAAGAAACGAGTGATGTGGAAAGCAGAATGTACTCGAAGATTGAAGAAGTGAAAGAATATTTGGAAACACATGCAAAAAAACCATATATTCATTGTGAGTACGCACATGCAATGGGAAATTCTTGTGGAAATTTAAAGAAATACACGGACCTTGCAAGAAAATATCCAATGTACCAAGGTGGATTTATTTGGGATTACGTGGATCAAGGTCTTAAAAAAATGGATCCAAATGGGAATTTTTATGTAGCGGTCGGAGGTGCTTTTGGAGATCGTCCAACCGATGGATATTTTTCTGGGAATGGCTTGTTGTTTGCGAATCGTTCGGATTCACCCAAGTTAGAGGAAGTTCGTTATATTTATCAGCCTGTCGTATTTTCGTTTCAAGAGGATGGGACTGTAGAGATTAGAAATGAGTTTTCCTTTGCTTCTACAGGGGATTTTGTATTTGAATGGATACTTTCAGAAGCAGGAACACCGCGTACTAGTGGAACTTTCCAACTAGACATCCCATCCGGTGAAAGTTCGAACTATAACGTGATGGAGGGTCTTGCCGAAGAATGGGAAATGCATATGAAGGCAAGTCAAAATGAGTGGATATTGTCTGTACATATGCTTACAAAGCATTTGACGGATTGGGCAGAACCTGGTCATCTGGTTGCTTATGGACAGTTTCTGATACAAAAAGGAAAAACATATGAAGAACTTTTGATGCAAAATAACAGTGATTCATGTGTGCCGATCATGATTGATGCTGATAATAATGTCGGCATAAAAATGGAACATGCACACGTGTTAATCAGCAGAGCGCATGGAAAGATTTTATCAATCCGAAAGAATGGAAATGAATTGTTGGAAACTCCGATTTGTCCAGATTTCTGGAGAGCGCTTACAAACAATGATCAGGCAAATGAAAACATGGGAAATTGGGCGCAGTGGAAAATTGCATCCCAATTCCAAAAATGCATCAATGTTAAGTTGGATGGAACAAAAGTACATGTTCATTATCAAATGCCAACGGTGCCTGTTACAGATTGTCTTGTTACTTACGAGTTCTTTTATCATGATCAAATTAAGATATCTATGGAGGTACATGGAGCAGAAAACGGAATTCCGAAATATGGATTTTCAATACGTATGCCAAAAGAGTTTAGCCAGATTGCTTGGTATGGAAATACCCAACAAGAATCATATGCCGACCGATCCTATGGAAAATATATCAATTTGGCAAAAAGTACCGTTTTGAAACAGTATATTCCATATATTGAGCCACAGGAATGTGGAAATAAGACAGATCTTCGATGGCTCGAAGTTACAAATATGCAAGGTAGTGGACTTCGATTTCATTCGAATCAGACATTTGAGGGAAGCGCGATACCCTATACCTCACATGAATTGGAAGCGGCAGATTTTACTTATGAATTACCACCGTATGTGAAGACGGTTTTGGGGGTATATTCGGCACAGGCAGGTGTTGGTGGAGACGATACATGGGGAGCTCCGGTACATAAAGAATTTCTAATTGATTCAAAGAAAACACTCGAGATGGAAATCTTTATGGAAGTCATGTAGTGCAAAAAGTTTTAATACGGCCAGAATGGAGAGCAAAATGCAAAAGTATAGAAGATGTATTATAGCAGGTGCAGGTGATTTTGATGATGTTGATTGGGAAATGATGGAACGTCTCATGGCGGAAAACGTCTTTGAAAGTATCACGTTAGAAACGACTTTGGAACAAAGTGCTGATTCGTTACCAGATCTTTTTATTGCTGCAGATGCAGGAATTGAGGTTTTTCTAAAACGTAACGAGGTTCCAGATGTGTGGATCGGGGATTTCGATTCATCGAAAAATCGAGATGAATATGTTACGAATGAGAAAATCGTTTTGCCAAAAGAAAAGAATGATACCGATATGCTTGCAGCAATTCGTTTGGGACTTTTGCGAGGATACCAGGAATTTCATATACTTGGAGGAACAGGTAAACGTCCAGAACATACCTTGGCAAATATTCAGTGTCTGCGGTTTTTAAGAAATCATCAGGCACGTGGATTTATGTATGGAGATGATCGAGTATATACCGTTATTAAAAATGAAAAGGTTCGGGTAAAACGGCATGAACAGGATTTTTTTTCTCTTTTTGCCATGAATGAAGAAGCGATAGGAGTAACTTTGGAGGGATTTAAGTACCCTTTGAATCAAGCTACTGTAAGAAATGATTTTCCAATTGGAGTAAGCAATGAATTCGTCGCAAAATATGGGCAGATTGATGTGAAACAAGGGGAATTGCTACTTGTTTTTTAGTGAATAATATCGGGAAGAATACTTGAACTATTGTTTTATTTATACTATTATTAAAATATTATTATTTAGAGGTAAGGCATACTATATTTTGGCCTTGAGAAGGAAGGAAAAAAAATGAACGAAAGTTACATGGAATACCTGGTTCGCGTGAAGCGCTCACCACTACACAAAACAGCAACAACTGCATGTATTGGAGTGACTGCTGTGTTTTTTCTTGTGGGATTTGTGATACCTATTGCATTTATTCCAGCAGTTGGATTTGGAATCGGATCCTATTTTTTGCAATCAAGATCAATACTAGAGTACGAGTACCTATATCTTGATAAAGAGATTACAATTGATAAGATTATTGGATTGAAAAAAAGAAAACGAGTAGTACGAATCAAGATGGAACAGGTCACTGTTTTTGCACCATTGTCTTCTACTCAGGCAAAAGACGCAATTGCTTATGCGAATGGGAAAGATTACGATTATTCATCGACAGATCCAGCAACGAGTGGAAACTGTTATGTTCTTGTTACTTCAGATGGATCAAAATACATTTTAGAACCGTCTAGAGAATTTGTTGAATTGGCGCGTATGTCAGCACCAAGAAAAGTATTTTTATAATTAGGAGGAAGTATCATGGCCCAGATTATTGGCGACGGAATTACATTTGACGATGTCTTATTGGTTCCAAATTATTCGAAAGTAATACCAAATCAGGTGGATTTATCCACAAAGCTTACAAAAAGCATCACCTTAAACATTCCGATGATGAGTGCTGGAATGGATACCGTAACAGAGTATCGCATGGCAATTGCTATGGCAAGACAGGGTGGAATTGGAATCATCCACAAGAATATGACAATAGAACAGCAGGCCGAGGAAGTAGATAAAGTAAAACGTTCAGAAAATGGTGTTATCACAGATCCTTTTTCATTATCACCAGACCATACGTTGACAGATGCAGAAGAACTTATGGCAAAGTACCGTATTTCTGGGGTACCAATTACAGAAGGTAAAAAGCTGGTTGGTATTATTACAAATCGTGATTTGAAATTTGAAACAGATTATTCAAAAAAAATCAGTGAATCAATGACTTCAGAAGGTTTAATTACTGCGAAAGAAGGCATTACGATTGAAGAAGCAAAACAGATTCTTGGAAAAGCAAGAAAAGAAAAACTTCCAATTGTTGATGAAGAATTTAATCTCAAAGGATTAATTACAATCAAGGACATTGAGAAGACCATCAAATACCCACTTGCAGCAAAGGATTCACAGGGAAGACTTTTATGTGGGGCAGCAGTTGGGATTACAGCAAATGTGTTGGATCGTGTAGAAGCACTAGTAAATGCGAAAGTTGATGTAATTGTACTTGACTCTGCACACGGACATTCAGAAAACGTCATAAATTGTGTGCGTATGATTAAAGAAAAATTCCCAGAAGTACAAGTTGTGGCAGGAAATGTTGCAACAGCGGAAGCAACGAGGGACTTGATTGAAGCAGGAGCAGACGCTGTGAAAGTAGGAATTGGACCTGGTTCCATTTGTACAACACGTGTGGTAGCAGGAATTGGAGTTCCACAGGTTTCTGCAATTATGAATTGTTATAATGTGGCAAAGGAATATGGTATTCCAATCATAGCCGATGGTGGGATTAAATACTCTGGAGATATGACAAAAGCAATTGCAGCAGGCGGAAGTGTGTGTATGATGGGAAGTATTTTTGCTGGGTGTGATGAAAGTCCAGGAGAATATGAATTATTCCAAGGAAGAAAATATAAAGTTTATCGTGGAATGGGATCTATTTCCGCAATGGAAAATGGAAGTAAAGATCGTTATTTCCAAACGGATGCTAGAAAACTAGTGCCAGAAGGAGTAGAAGGACGTGTTTCTTACAAGGGAACGGTAGAAGATACCGTGTTCCAGCTTATTGGTGGGCTTCGATCTGGTATGGGATATTGTGGAACTGCAACTCTTCCAGAATTACAAGAAAACAGTAAGTTCGTAAAAATATCTGCAGCATCTTTAAAAGAAAGTCATCCACATGATATTCAAATTACAAAGGAAGCACCAAACTATAGCGTAGAGTAAATAACGAGTTGAACAATCGAAAAAACGGTCTTTAGAGATGGCATGGACGTCATCTTTGGAGGCTTTTTTTCATAGTGATTTCATTGCATATTTTATGGTTATCATGTAAAATGAGATAGACTACAAAATAAAATCGGGGGCATTTGTATAATGCAGAATGATTTATTAAACGAAAGAAAAGAAAATTACACAAGTTCGATTGTAGATATGGACAGAGCAAAAAAATTACTGAAGATTTTTTGCGAATCAAATAATGTGTTTGCTTTTTTTACCGACTCAGATGGTCAATGGATCACGGATATTTATGGAAATGAGGAAGAAGTATCTAGAATCAAAGAATACATTACTCCAAAACAGTTCCATTCAATCATTGAATATGTGAGAACAAGCAAAATAGAAGATCAGATCATCGAAAACACAGAATATCCAAATCTAAAAATTTCTGCTGTTTCTATAAAAAATCAAGGGCAACCAATTGTTCAGGGAATCATCATCGGTGTACTTTCAGATGCAGATTCGATGGGATATGAGAAGTCACCGCTTGAAGGCTTTCGCACGGTAACAACGAATCAAAAATTTCTGGCGGCAACAGATTTTGCACATATTATTTCAAAAACAATTTTGATAAACAGAGTAAAGTTATTTGATGCTCTTGCTGAAAATAGAAAAGTTAAGAATTCACATTTAGAAATTAGTGCTTCATTAAAGCGTAATGACACTTTAACTTCAATCTTGCAATTGCTGGAGAGTGAGTCAAGTGTGGAGCATATTCTGGGGGATATCTTAGAATATGCAGGAAAATATCTTGGTATTTCTTCGGCACAAGTATTTCGTGTGAATGTGGATAGTGAATACATCGATGTAGTTGCGGAATGGCTAGGTACAGGTATCATATCCATCTTTGATAAGACGCAAAATATTATGCGTCCATCTTTTCTGACATTGTCTGATAAACC
Organism: Lachnospiraceae bacterium; assembly: GCA_963666475.2. Lineage (GTDB taxonomy): Bacteria > Bacillota > Clostridia > Lachnospirales > Lachnospiraceae > JBFHIZ01. Next base: position 88,224 of record OY762821.2, read on the forward strand.
AATCGTATATTCTTCTGGTGGAAGTCATACGGATGCAGAAAAAGCATCTTTGGATGAAGTTCATATCAGTGCGACGATCATTATGCCGATTATGATTAATGGAAAAATTTCAATGAGTGTTTGCTTTAACTCTTGCAGACAAGAACGAGATTGGACAATAGATGAAATTCGGTTTACATCAGACGTCGTAAAGATTATGCAAAGTATTTTAATAAGAAGAATTCAAAAGAATTCACTGGCAAGTTCTTTTGCTTCCTTGGAAGCGATTCTTGACAATATTGGATGTTCCATTTACGTATGGGACGCATCTCGTGAAAAAGTATTGTTTATGAATCGTGAAATCAAAGCGATGTTTGCTAAAAAGGGACAGGAATTTTCCGCAAACAAATACTTTGATACGATGGGTAAAGATTACGAGGATGGTATATATGAAAGGTATGATGAAGATACAGATCTTTGGTATGATGTTCATGTTAACCATATTAACTGGGTAGACGGACGTGAAGTTGTCCTAGTGGCAATGTATGATATTACGGATAAAAAAGTATATCAGAGAAGAATCGAACAACTAGCATATACCGACTTTTTAACGGGTCTATTTAATCGTATGTGTTGCGAACGCGATTTGGCAAGATACATTGATGATGCAAAACATGATAAGACCCAAGGAGCTTTATTATATTTGGATTTGGATGACTTCAAACATATTAATGATGGTTTGGGACATCAGTATGGTGATGCATTATTAAAGTCAATTGCTCATAGCTTGCAGCGTGTCAGTGGTATAGAAAAAACATGTTATCGTATGGGTGGAGATGAATTTGTTATTTTGGTTCCACCAGACAATTTTCAAAAATTTATTTTAATTCAAGAACAAATCAAAGAAATCTTTTCGAATCCATGGTTTTTGAAAGATGCGGATTACTATTGTACGATGAGTATGGGTACGGTTACTTATCCTACGGAAGGCGATAATGTACAGGAACTGATAAAAAAAGCAGATATTGCAATGTACGAGGCCAAGAAAAGCGGTAAAAACCGAGTTGCTCATTACAGCGATAGCATCAGTTCGGGTTCAAACTCAAGACTGGATTTGGAAAAGAACATGCGTGATTCGATTTCCAAAGGATTGGATGGATTTCAGGTATATTTCCAGCCGATTACAGACATTCAAAAAGAAGGTCGACCATGTACTGGTGCAGAGGCACTAGTTCGTTGGGATAGTCCTGAAATGGGATTTATGACGCCGGGAGCATTTATACCTTTGGCAGAGTATTTAGGTCTGATTATTCCAATCGGCAACTTTGTTTTGAAGAAAGCATGCTATGCACTAAAAAGGTGGAATGAAAACGGTCATCCAAATTATAAAGTAAATGTCAATTTATCCGTTGTTCAATTGCTTCAAAACAATATTGTTGAGGTGATTGATGGCATTTTGGAAGAAACAGGGGTGAACCCCAAAAATTTGGTACTGGAAGTTACAGAGAGTCTTGCAATTGATGATTTGGATCGTATGAAACAAATCCTTCATGAGATAAAAAAGCTTGGGGTACGAATTGCATTGGATGATTTTGGGACAGGATATTCCTCTTTAAATCATATTCGAAACCTACCAATTGATGTTATTAAAGTTGACCAAACGTTTGTCAAAGAGTTGACGGAGGATCATTATTCCCAATCGTTTATCAAAATGGTCGCTGAGCTTGCAAATACGATCAACGTATCCATTTGTGTGGAAGGAATTGAAACGGAAGAACAGTACAAAGTTCTTGAAGGTATGAAAGTGTGCCTGGTCCAAGGGTATTATTTTGGAAGACCAATGGCAGAAGAAGATTTTGACAAAAAATATATGTAGGGCTTAGATAAAGAACTTATGCAAATAGAAAGGCATGGAAATAGATATGAGTATTGAAGAAATAAAAAAAGATGAAGAGCAGGCGACAGAAGTCATATCCAAAAATTTTATTGAGCAGATTATTGAAAAAGATTTGGCAGAGGGAGTATATGATACCGTTCATACTCGATTCCCTCCAGAACCAAATGGATATCTCCATATCGGGCATGCAAAATCTATTCTTTTAAACTATGGGTTGGCATGTAAATACAACGGAAAATTCAATATGAGATTTGACGATACCAATCCTACCAAAGAGAAAATTGAATTTGTCGATGCAATTCAAAAAGATATTGAGTGGTTAGGAGCAGACTGGGAAGACCGTTTGTTTTTTGCTTCTGACTATTTTCAGGAAATGTATGAAGGCGCGATTAAATTGATTCAGAAAGGGAAAGCATATGTGTGTGACCTTTCGCCTGAGGAAATCAGAGAATATCGTGGGACTCTCACAGAACCTGGTAAAGATAGTCCATATAGAAATCGTTCTGTGGAAGAAAACATGGAACTTTTTGAAGCGATGAAAGATGGAAAGTTTGCAGATGGGGAACGAGTTCTTCGTGCAAAAATTGACATGTCTTCACCAAATATCAACATGCGTGATCCAATTATTTATCGTGTAGCGCATATGACACATCATAACACGGGGGATGCATGGTGTATTTATCCAATGTATGATTATGCACATCCAATCGAAGATGCGATTGAGCATATTACGCATTCAATTTGTACCTTGGAATTTGAAGACCATAGACCACTTTATGATTGGGTAGTTCGTGAACTTGAATATTCACATCCCCCAAAACAGGTAGAGTTTGCAAAATTATATTTAAGAAATGTAGTAACGGGTAAAAGATATATCAAGAAACTTGTAGAAGAAGGCGTTGTTGACGGTTGGGATGATCCTAGATTGGTATCGATTGCAGCGCTTAGAAGACGTGGATTTACGCCAGATTCTATTCGCAAGTTTGTGGAGCTGTGTGGTGTTTCGAAAGCGGATTCTTCTGTTGATTATGGTATGTTGGAATTTGCAATTCGTGAAGACTTAAAATTAAAAGATACACGTATTATGGCTGTATTAGACCCAATTAAGTTAATTATCGACAACTATCCGGAAGGACAGGTAGAGTATATGGATGCCGATAATAATGTCGAAAATGCAGAACTCGGAACTCGTAAAATTCCATTTTCAAAAGAATTGTATATTGAGAGGGATGATTTTATGGAAGTCCCACCAAAAAAATACTTTCGTTTGTTTCCAGGAAATGAAGTACGCTTAATGAATGCTTATTTTGTAACATGTACAGATTTCGTGAAAGATGAAAACGGTGTGATTACAGAGGTTCATTGTACTTATGATCCGGAAACAAAATCAGGCTCCGGATTCAATGCAAGAAAAGTAAAAGGAACCATACACTGGGTTTCTGCAAAAGAGGCAGTAAAAGTAACGGCTAGATTATATGAAAATATCATTGACGAAGAAAAAGGTGTATACAACGAAGACGGGACAATGAATATCAATCCAAATTCTTTGATTGTTACAGAGGACTGCTATGTGGAACCTTATATCAAAGACGCGAAAGCATATGACAGTTTTCAGTTTGTTCGACAAGGATTTTTCTGTGTTGATTGTAAAGATACAACGAAAGATCATCTTGTGATGAATCGTGTAGTATCTTTGAAAAGTTCCTATAAATTACCAAAATAATGGATCAAATGAAGTATGTATCGTACGAAAGTATAGATGCAAGATTGGAGTTAATATGTCAGACTTATTAGAAGGGCTAGAGTCTTTAGGATTGGACAATCTATCTGCACAGGATTTATACAAAGAAAAAAAGCCAGTAGTGGTTCCAAAAGAGAAGAAGATTGAAGTTCCTGACGAGGATTTCTTTGTTTTTGATAAATCCTATACTTGTCCGAATTGTGGAAAGACATTTAAAAATAAGACGGTAAAAAATGGAAAAGCAAAACTGATTTGTACAGATTTAGACCTTCGTCCAAAACATGAGGGTGTGGATATGGCAAAATATGAAGTTGTTGTTTGCCCTATCTGCGGATATGCAGCGCTGACCAGATACTTCGAATATTTGACTGGCGCGCAATCAAAACTGATTCAGGAAAAAATATCAAATGCATTTCGAGGGATTGAATATACAAAATCAACCTATACCTATCAGGAGGCTTTAGAACGATATAAGCTGGCTCTTGCAAATGCAATCGTCAAACAATCCAGAGCTTCTGAAAAGGCCTACATTTGTCTTCGTACGGCATGGTTGCTTCGTGGAATGAGCGAAAATCTACCAATAGAAGAGATGGACCGAGAAAAAAAGAAAAAAGATTTTCAAAAGCAGGAAATGGACTATTTGAAAAATTCACTGGAAGGATTCAAAAAGGCACGTGCAGAAGAAGGATATCCAATGTGCGGTATGGATGCCTTGACAATCGATTATATCATTGCAGCACTAGCAACAAAGGTTGGTCAATTGGAAGTTGCGGCAAAACTTGTATCTGAAATATTGACGAATCCATCGGCGAATAATCGTATGAAGGATCGTGTAAGAGACTTAAAGGATGTCATTTTATTGGAAATGGAATCCCGCAAGAAATTATAAAGGGTTAGTCGATGAAAGAGTGTATGTTTCTATTAGATGCAGAAGCAAAGGAGCCTATGTATCAGCAGTTATACAGTCAGATCAAAGAAGGAATAGAAAAAGGGGAGATTCTCGTAGGTGAGAAGCTCCCCTCTACGCGTTTGCTGGCAGACCTTTTAAAAGTGTCAAGAAGTACCATTGATATGGCTTATATTCAGCTTCTGGCAGAAGGCTATGTAAATTCTGTGCCATGTAAGGGTTATTTTGTCGAAAAAAATGAAGTACTGCTTCATCGAGAAATTCGAACACAGGAAAAGAAACAGTCGGCTTCGATGGATAAAGAAGAAGTACGAAGCACGCAGGAAGAGAAATCTTCTTTCGTCTGCGATTTTTCACCAAATGGCGTTGATAAGCAAAGCTTCCCCTTGGCGACATGGAAAAGTATGTATCGTGAGGTACTTAAGGAACAAGGTAACGAACTGTTTTCAAAGGGGAATGCAAAAGGTGAGGAAACACTTAGAGAATCGATTGCAACTTATTTATATCATGCACGTGGAGTTCAGTGTGAGGCTGGGCAAATCATTATCGGAGCTGGAAACGATTATTTACTTATGCTGCTTGCCCTGATTTTTCAAAAGTTGAATTATACTATAGGTATAACGAATGTCACATATAAAAAAGCATTTCAGATTTTTTCGGTTTATAATCTTTCGGTAGTGCCGATGGATATGGATGATTCTGGAGTGGCAATGAAGGGGTTGAAAGAGAAAAATCCAGATGTGTTATACACGATGCCATCTCATCATTTTCCGACGGGAATTGTGATGCCGATTGGGAGACGACGGGAATTGCTTAATTGGGCGAATGAAGCAAAAAATCGATATATTATAGAGGATGATTATGATAGCGAATTTCGTTATTCTGGAAGGCCAATCCCGGCACTTGCCGCATCGGATCAGGAAGACCGCGTCATCTATATGGGCACATTTTCAAAATCTTTAGCTCCGGCAATCCGTATCAGCTATATGCTTCTGCCAAAATCTTTGGCGCCGTTTTATGAGAATACAGTGGGTACGATGTCTTCCACAGTTTCCAGACTGGACCAAATCACACTTCATCAATTCATGAAAGAAGGGTATTTTGAACGTCATATTCATCGGATGCGAAAATTATATAAAGGTAAGCGCGATTTTTTATTGGAGCAATTAAAGGGATTGGAAAATTCTTTTTCGATTTCAGGTGAAGATGCAGGGCTACATATTTTGATTCGAGACAAAAAGAATCGGAACGAGAGAGAGATGATTCGAAAAGCACTTAAAAATGGCGTAAAAGTATATGGGATTTCAGATTTTCAAATTGGTAATCCAGTTGAAATGCAGACTACTTTTTTGATTGGTTACGCAGAATGTACTTATGAAGAGATCGAAAAAGGGGTACAGATATTAAAACAGATCTGGGGATAGAGTTTCTAGTGAATATTTTGAGATAAAAAAAGCAATGAATAATGATATTCATTGCTTTTTGTTATTATTTTATTCCTGTTTTGCTTCCTCGGAAGCATCATCAAAAAATTCTTCTACGGTTTCTGCAGTCTCGCCTTCGGCTTTGCTCATATCTTCGAATTCGCCTTCGGCCTCTTCTGGATCAAGAGAAACATAAGTGCGATCTTCTTCATCTTCGTCATCACAACAGCAATCATCATCGCAGCAGCAATCACATGAGCATGGTAATAATCCCTTATCTTTCAGGAATAAATATACACCGACAGCAGCAGTTGCAAGTGCCGTCATCCCAAGTAAAAATTTTCCTAATTTCTTCATTTGCATACTCCTTTCAAAACAATATATTTATATTCTATATACATTTGCATGAAAATGCAAACTTTATTTTTAAAGTCCCTTAATTTGCTTAAATTCGTCAGACGAATCGAATAAAAAAGGATTATGGTTGTTCTTAACAAAGGATTATGGTTGTTTTTAACAAAGGATTATGGTTGTTTTTAACCATAATCCTTTTATTGATTCATGAAACTAAAATGGTAATTAAATGGTGATTACTACCTTCACAGAGGCTGCCCCTGACTTAAGTGGAACCACGTTTCCAGCAACTTCTACGCCATCAACAAGCATTTTTCTTGTGCCACTACAAGAATTTTCAACCGTGATATCATGCAATACATCGCGATACATACGAGTCGCATGATAGTTAGAAATTCCTTTGGGGAGGCAGGGAACGATACTTAGGCCATCAAAGGTTGGGGTAATACCTAAAAGTCCCTGTGTAGCAGCTACAAAAGTCCATGCAGCAGTTCCAGTCAACCAGCTGTTCTTTGCTTCGCCATAATTTTTGGCGTCACGACCAGCGATGGTTTGACTATAAACATAAGGTTCGGTTCTATGAATCTCGCTTACGTCTTCTAAATAAGAAGGGCAGTTTCTGCGATAGGTATCAAATGCATTTTCGCCATCGCCTAATCGGCTATAACCCATAATTATCCAAGGGTTATTGTGGCAGAATACGGATCCATTTTCTTTGTATCCTGGTGGATAGGAAGAAATTTCTCCTAGATTTAAATAATATTGCGAGTAGCAAGGGTGAAGAATCTCTACACCGTAGTCATTTAATAAATGTTTTCTTACTGATGCAAGAGCTTTTTCTCCGAAACCTTTATCTTCTCCGATTCCTGCCATAGTACAGAAACCTTGAGGCTCGATGAAGATCTGACCTTCTTCACATTCTTTACTTCCGATTTTTGCTTCGAAAGCATCGTATGCTCGAACGAACCATTCTCCGTCCCATCCATGATCTTCAACCGCTTTTTCAGTGAGTTTGATTTCGCCTGCAATATAATCGATTTCTTCTTGTTCTACACCAAAGCGTTTTGCGATTTCGATATATTCCTGGCCATATTTTACGAACATTCCAGCGATGAATACACTTTCTGCCTTGCCGCTTTCAAAGTTCGAAGCAGTTTGGAAACTTTCTCCTGGTTCTTCACTAAAGCAGTTTAGATTCAGGCAGTCGTTCCAGTCTGCACGACCAATCAGTGGAAGACCATGAGGTCCTTTGTGTGTAGCTGTATAATGCACGCTGCGTTTCAAATGCTCAAACAATGATTTTTCGGATCCTTCTACGTTGTTAAATGGAACTGGCTCAGAAAGAATTGAATAATCGCCTGTTTCTCTGATATAAGCAGATACGCATGCAATCAACCATAATGGGTCATCGTTGAATCCGCTTCCGATATCTCCGTTGCCACGTTTGGTAAGTGGCTGATATTGATGATAAGTACTTCCGTCCTCAAACTGAATAGAAGCGATGTCTAAGATACGTTCTCTTGCACGGTCTGGAATCAAATGAACAAATCCAAGAAGGTCCTGACAACTGTCGCGGAATCCCATTCCACGTCCCATTCCGCTTTCGAAATAACTTGCAGAACGACTCATGTTGAAAGTAACCATACACTGGTACTGGTTCCAGATATTTACCATACGATCCAAATGTTCGTCATCACTTTTTACTGTGAACTTTCCGAGTAATTTTTCCCAATATTCATTTAATTCAGCGAGAGAAGCGTCAGCTTTTTCCGCAGAATCAAACTTTTCAATTAAAGCATTTGCTTTTGTCTTGTTGATGATACCAGGAGCTTCAAATTTTTCTTTCTGTTCATTTTCGATATATCCCAATACGAAAACAAAAGTTTTTTCTTCGCATGGTTCCAAGTGCAAAGAGAGTCTGTGAGAAGCGATTGGTGCCCAACCACTTGCAACAGAATTTGTGCTTTCGTTATTTTCTACTACGGTAGGAGTATCCCATGAGTTGAATGCACCAAGGAAGGAATCGCGATCGGTGTCAAATCCAGATAATTCGCTGTTTACAGTATAGAAAGCATAGTGATTTCTTCTTTCGCGATATTCTGTTTTATGATAAATCGTACTTCCGATAACTTCTACTTCACCGATGTTGAAATTTCTCTGGAAGTTGGATGCGTCATCCACTGCATTCCATAGGCACCATTCCATAGCACTATAGATGGTCAAGTCTTTTGCTTGATTGGTTTCGTTCTTTAATGTTAATTTATTTACTTCACAATTATCGTTTAAAGGGACAAAGCATGTCAAAGTAGAAGCGGTTCCGTTTTTAGAAGCGCGAAATACGGAATACCCCATACCATGACGGCATTCATAGGAATCCAGTTCAGTTTTAACAGGCATAAATCCAGGATTGAAAACTGTATTGCCTTCTTTAATATAATAGTAACGTCCGCCACTATCTGTAGGAACGTTATTATAACGGAAGCGAGTGATTCTTCTCAGCTTTGCATCCTTGTAAAAATTATAACCTCCGCAAGTATTCGAAATTAATCCAAAAAAACCGTTATTTCCAAGGTAGTTGATCCATGGAAGTGGAGTTTTTGGTTCGGTGATTACATATTCCTTTCTTACGTCATCAAAATAACCAAATTTCATCATTGTCTCCTTTTCGCCATTGTATCCAATACATATTATTTACGTAAAGTTTCGAAAACGTTTACGTATCACTGTCTAATTATATGAGGAGAGTTGTTGAAAAGTAAAGAGAAGATTTAGTTTTTGTTATATTTTTGTGAATGTGTACAAAAAATGGGGATAAAAATCGTCAAAATGATTCAAATACTTTGACTTGACTTTAAAAAGTTGCGTTGTTATAATTGACTTACGAAAACGTTTAAGTTGCGTTTTTGACTGTATAAAATGATGGAGAATTCGTGTAAACACTTACATTTCTGGGTAAAAATGTATCTCTCCATAAAAAAATAATGTCTGGGGAGGCAATTATGGTTACATTAAAAGATATTGCTAAGGAATGTGGTGTTTCTCTAGCAACAGTCAGCAAAGCGCTGAATGGTCATTCGGATGTAGGTGAAAAGACCGCTAATCAAATTAAAGAAAGAGCAAGACAAATGGGATACATGCCGAATGCGGCAGCTCGCTCACTCAAGACAAAAAGATCACATAACATTGGGGTGTTATTTGTGGATCCAACGTCAAGTGGTCTGAAGCATGAGTATTTTTCGGGTATCTTAAACAGTGTAAGAGAAACAGCAGAACAAAAAGGGTATGATATTACCTTTATTACACAGGGACTTGGAAATGCAGAAATGTCCTATCAGGAACACACCAGATATCGAAATTGTGATGGTGTGGTTATTGCTACCGTAGATTATACGGATGCAAATGTTAAAGATTTAGTTACGAGTTCGATACCTACGGTTACTCTAGATTACGTGTTTGATGGAAGTACTGCTGTTCTTTCAGATAATGTAGGTGGAATGGAAGAGCTTGTCCAATATGTGTATGATCAGGGTCATCGAAAATTAGGAATCATTCATGGTGAGGACACAGCGGTAACACAAAAACGACTGGCAAGTTTTTACAACATGTGCAAAAAACTAAATATTGAAATTAAAGATGAATATGTAAAGGCGGCAAATTTCCATATCCCAAAAGATACGGCATTAGCAACCAGAGATTTATTAAAATTAAATCCAAGACCGACATGTATTTTCTTCCCGGATGATTTTTCATCCATTGGAGGTATGAACGAAATAGAAAGTGAAGGATTATCCATTCCAGAAGACATTAGTGTTGTTGGATATGATGGTATCTTATTATCGCAGGTCTTGAGACCAAAACTTACCACTTACAAGCAAAATGCAGATGAGTTGGGGAGATTGGCGGCGGAAAAATTGATTGAACAAATTGAAAATCCAAAGTCCTATATTCCACAACAATATATTGTACATGGAGAAATGTTAAAAGGTGGTACTGTAAAAATGATTTAACGCATGGGGCCATGCTTTAAATAATACAAAAATATTCCACAAAATGTGGAGACCATCAAAGAGGAGGAAAGAAATGGGAAAGAAACTAGTAGCATTGCTTTTGATCTGTGCAATGGCGGTATCAATGATCGCATGTGGGGACACAAAAGCAGAAGAAGGAAAAGTATTAAACATTTACTGTTGGAATAATGAATTCCAAACACGTTTTGAACAGTATTACACTGTTCCAGAAGGAATCGAAGTAAACTTCATCATTACACCTACCGATGATAATGCATACCAAAACAAGTTGGATGAAGCGTTGTTGAATCAGGAAAATGCAGAGGCAGATGATAAGATTGATATTTTCTTAGTAGAAGCTGACTATGCATTAAAATATGTAGATACAGATTACACATTGGATGTTATTGACGATGTAGGATTAACAGATGATGATGTATCTGGAATGTACCAGTATACAAAAGACGTTATGACCGATTCATCAGGAGCATTAAAAGGTGTTTCATGGCAGGCATGTCCAGCTGGATTCATTTACAGACGTTCGATCGCAATGGATGTATTAGGAACAGATGACCCTGCAGAAGTACAGACATTACTTGATTCATGGGATAAATTTGATGCAGTTGCAGCAGATGCAAAAGAAAAAGGATATGCAATGTTATCAGGATATGATGATGACTACCGTGTATTCTCAAACAATGCAACAACACCATGGGTAGTGGATGACAAAATTGTAGTAAGTGATGCTTTAAAAACTTGGATCGAACAGACTAAGGCATATACAGATGCTGGATACAACAACAAAGCAAACTTATGGTCTCCAGAATCTGGAGCAGGAGCGCAGACCAATGTATTGGGATACTTTGGACCAGGCTGGTTCATTGATTTCTGTTTACTTGGATGGACACTTGCAGATCCAGAAGGAGCAAAGGAAGTTGGAAACGGAACATATGGTGACTGGGCAGTTTGTAAAGGACCTCAAGGATTCTTCTGGGGTGGTACATGGGTATGTGCAGCAGCTGGAACAGATAATCTTGAAACTGTAAAAGATGTATTATATACATTGACATGTGACAAAGATACTTTGGTATCCATCGCAACAGAACTTGGTGACTTCACAAACAACGTAGCAGCAATGACAGAAATCGCAGACAGTGATTACTCACATGCATTCCTTGGCGGACAGAACCACGTATCTGTATTACTTGATTCTGCACAATCAATCGACATGAGCAACATCACAATTTACGACCAAGGATTAAATGAGTCCTTCCAGGCAGCTATGAAAGAATACTTTGATGGAATCGTTACATTAGATGAAGCATATCAGAACTTCTATGATGCAGCAGTAGTAAAATATCCAAACTTAACATACTAATATTTAAATACTACAATCATGAACTAGATATCTTACTAGAATTGACTAGATTGATGTTACTTGAACAATTTTATCTAATCGTAATTACTAGATGTGTACTACTGCAAGGTGGCAATTGCCACCTTGCATAAAAAATGAAATAGCAGAATTCGTAATTATGCAGAGTTTTAGTATGCGAAATAACGAATGGGGGAACAAAACGATGGCAACTTTCAAAAGAAATAAGGAGAAGAAATTAGTTAATTACGCAAAGTGGGGCTATTTTTTTATTGCACCATTCTTTATAGTATATCTTGTTTTTTCATTAATCCCTTTACTAAGTACGATTTATTATAGCTTCTTTGAAAACTATAGAGTTGGACTTCAAACAGTTGGACCGACATGGGTGGGTCTTGAAAATTACAAAACAGTCCTATTTGAATCTGATTTTTTCAAATATGTTGGAAATACATTGATTATTTGGATTATGGGCTTCGCACCACAGATTATCGTTTCGCTTTTGCTTGCATTATGGTTTACATCCTTACGGTTGAAAATCAAAGCACAGCCATTTTTTAAAACGGTTATCTACATGCCAAACTTGATTATGGCATCGGCATTTTCCATGTTATTCTTTGCTTTATTTTCAAAAGGAGGACCTATCAATCTCTATCTGGTAGATCAAGGAATCATTCCGGAAGCGATTGACTTCCTTGCAAAAGTTGGCTGGTCAAGAACTTTGATTGCATTTATGAACTTCTTGATGTGGTTTGGAAATACAACAATCTTGCTTATGGCAGGAATTATGGGTATTGACTCGAGCTTGATTGAAGCAGCACAAATTGATGGTGCGAGAGCAATTCAGACATTTACAAGAGTTATACTACCTTTGTTATCGCCGATTCTCGTATATGTACTGATTACTTCGATGATTGGTGGTATTCAGATGTTTGATATTCCACAGATATTAACACAGGGTGAAGGGTCACCAAATAACTCAACAATGACACTGGTAATGATTTTAAATCGTCATTTGACCAGTAAGAACTATGGTATGGCAGGAGCTATATCCGTGCTTATGTTCTTTATAACAGTAGCACTTGGCTTAATCGTATTCCGTGTAACCATGGATAAATACAAGGACGGAACCGGAAAAGCCGCTCCCAAAATGAACAAAGGGGGTAGAAAATAATGGCATCAAAAGATAAAGATTTTGCAGCAATTGACGAGAGGTCGATTGACCGAAGAGGGAAAGAGAGCCGTACAAAACTTATGGTATCGCGTGGTATCAGCTATACGGTACTTGTGATTCTTACATTTTTATGTATCTTTCCATTTGTAATGTTGATTGTGAGTGCAACGAAAAATCATACAGCAATTACACAAGGGTTTAGCCTAATACCGGGAAGTAATTTACTTACGAATTTTAAGAACATCATGGAACATGAAAATCTTCCAGTGCTATCAGCGCTATTGAACAGCTTATATATTTCGACCATGTCAGCAACACTCACTACTTATTTTTCTGCCATGACTGCATATGGGATTCATACTTATAATTTCCGTATGAAAAAAGCTGCTTTTACATTTATTTTATTTATCATGATGATTCCTTTACAGGTATCAACACTTGGTTTTTTGAAGTTGATTGCGCAGATGAATTTGAGGGATTCATTCATTCCTCTTATAGTTCCAGCAATCGCGGCACCAGCAGTGTTCTACTATATTAAGCAGTATATGGAAAGTGTGTTGCCACACGAAGTCGTAGAGTCTGCAAGAGCAGACGGAGCAGGTGAGTTTCGTATTTTCAATACGATCGTATTACCAATGATCAAGCCTGCAATTGCAGTTCAGGCAATCTTTTCTTTTGTATTTTCTTGGAATAATTACTTTGTACCAAATCTTGTAATTGATTCTAATCGAAAGAAGACAATACCTATTATCATTGCTCAGTTGAGAGCAGCTGACTATGCAAGCTTTGATATGGGACAGATTTACATTACAATCTGTGTAGCAATTCTTCCGATCCTCATTGTGTATTTGTTTTTATCAAAACATATTATTAGTGGGGTTACTTCGGGAAGTGTGAAGGGTTAATTAAATTATTTGCTTTAGTGAATGTTTTTCTTCACTCTATTATACTTGATAAGGTATTTTTCAAAGCAAAAAAAATGGGGACTGGCGAATCGTAAGAATATTGCGATTCGCCTATTTTTCTATAAAAAATCAGAGAAGATAGAGTTAGATTTATTCACAGATTGTGTCATCGTAAATACAAGTTATGCTTATTTTCGTAATATGTCAGGAAAGTTTGTATGATTTTAGTATAGGGAATTATTGCCTATGTAGATGGGACAACAAAATTTGGAGGGAAATTACGTGAAAAAATCGATTGGTACAAAAATCTTTATTATGTTATCTATATTAACCGCAATCTTTATTGCCAACACTGTTTCTGGTGGAATTACAAATATGCAGGTCAAATTATCCATGGATCTGATTGCAAATTCGTTTATAACGATAGAAAGTCAGCAGGTCATGCTTGTAAAGGATTTAAATAACTTAGAAGATCAGATGTATTCTTTTATAGAAGAAACGGATACATCGTACCAAACGATGATAACTGAATCCACCGAAAGAATCTTAGTTGTATTGGGTATGATTGAGGATAGTGTAAAGTCCTATTCAGATAAAGCAATGAACTCAGAACTTTTAGATTCCTTTACACCGTACTATGATGCCGTGAAGGAGTATGTTCAGTTTTTGAGTGATACGACATTCAGTGAAAGCACATTTTCTGCTTCACAAATTGAATCCTTTGAACAAAAAATGTTTGAATATCAGAGTAATATAAATGATTCAGAGAAAATTTTTCAGCAAATGTTGGATTCTAGTGTGGATCACGAAGGAATGTTAGTGCAGTCTAGAGTAAATCGATCAAGCATTATCATCTGGGGCATGGGTGTGTTGTTTTTGCTTGCTACTGCTTTGTCATTTGCAGCATCGATGCGAATGATCATCAAACCATTGAAATCAGCAAGTGCATCTCTTGATGAGATTATCCATAGTTTAGAGCAGGACAAAGGGGATTTAACCGTCCGATTACAAGAAAAATCGAAAGATGAAATTGGACGAATTATTCGAGGAATCAATCATTTCCTTGATACGCTTCAACAAGTGATGGTTTCCATCAAATCTGGAGCAGAAACCATTCATACTTCAACAGAAAATATAAGTGAAAAAATTCTTAATGCAAAAGATGCGACATCAAATATTTCATCCGCACTTACGGAGTTATCTGCAGGAATGGAAGAAATAAATAGTACGATACAAGGAATCGATCGCGGAGCCCAAGATGTTATGCAGGAAGCACAGGAAATCTCGAAGGATGCTTTGCAGAATGTATCACGTGTGCAAGATATTGTTTTACGAGCTGAAAACATGCAGAAGGAGTCTAAAGAAAGCAAAGATAAAACTGTGGAAATCGTAAAAGAAATTGAAGAAAATATGTTGATAGCAATCGAAAACAGTCGTTCCGTTGAACAAATCAATGGATTGACAAACGATATTCTGGGGATTTCTTCACAGACAAACCTACTTGCGTTGAATGCATCCATCGAAGCAGCGAGAGCTGGAGAGGCTGGACGTGGGTTTTCTGTAGTAGCAGAAGAGATTCGTGGGTTAGCTGAAAACACGAGAGATACTGCGAATTCCATCCAGTCGATTAGCCAGATTGTAAACCGTTCTGTAAATGAGTTGGTGGATCATTCGAACCGAATGCTTAGATACTTGACGGATAAGGTTGTTACCGATTATGATGAATTTGTAGAGGTGGCAAGCAGATATAAATTGGATGCTGACTTGATCAGTGAGTTACTTCTGAAGTTCAAAAATTCTTCAGAAGATTTAAGAAAAATCTCTACGGAAATTGCGGAAGGTTTGCAGGGAATCACTTTGGCGGTAGATGAAAGTGGAAACACAGTCATAGCTTCAAGTGAAAATGCAAACTATTTACTGAGTTCTGTCATAACTATTTCGGAAGAAGCAATACAGAATGAGCGTATCGTAAAAGAGTTGAATACGCAAGTTCAGAGATTTGAAAAAGTTGAATAGTTTTACGACAGGCTCCATTTTGGTGGGTGCATGGAAAATAAGAAATATGAAGAGTTTGTAAAAGAATTGCTCCATCATTTGGGTGGAGAAGAAAATATAGTCGATGTTACGCATTGTATTACTCGATTGCGGTTCTCTCTTCTAGATAAAAATAAAGTTGATCTAGAGGCTGTAGAAAAAATGGATGGCGTCATCAGTGTGGTAACAAGAATGAATCAGTTTCATGTCGTGGTAGGAAGCCATGTTCCGGAAGTTTTTCGTGTCGTACAGGATTTTTTACAGGAAGAAGAAAAGCAAGACGTGATAGAAGTCAATCCTACGGGTACAATTATTGATGTAATCTCTGGAGTTTTGGCACCTCTTATCGGAGTCATGGTTTGCGCAAGTGCAATCAAAGGAATCAATGCACTGCTTTTATTTACCGGATTGATACATGTTGGGGAGCCGATTTATCAAATTTTACTTGCATTAGGGGATGGATTTTTTCGGTATATGCCCATCCTTGTGGCATTTACAGCTTCCAAAAAGTTTCGATTGAATTATTTTACAGGAATGACATTGATTGCTGTTATTATGTATTTGCAGGAAATGATTTCACAGATGGAATTTTCCGGTGCGGACATCTTGTTTTCGGGGACGCCTTTTCAGTCCGTAGTAGCAATGAAATTATTTGGCATTCCAATTATTTACCCTAATGGAGGTTATACATCCTCAGCTGTTTCCGTGATTGTGATTATTTATATTGCAAGTTTAATTGAACAACTCGTACGTAAAGTCATACCAGATATGGTAAAAGTATTTTTTGTTCCTTTTTTTACCTTGATTCTGTGTGTGCCACTGACCGTAATTGCAATTGGGCCAATTGTTTCATCTGTAATTTTATTTATTGGAGTTGCCGTGTTTTTCCTATTCCGATTCAGTCCTGTGATTGCAGGATTTCTGGTCGGGGGAATTTGGCAGCTTTTGGTTGTATTTGGACTTCACTGGGGCGTGATTCCAATATCATCGAGCAGTATGGCTATTTATGGATATGATATGATTATGCCAACCACATTTTTGGCATCCTTTGCGCAGACAGCGGCAGTTTTAGCCGTTATCGTACGAACAAAGGATCAGCGTTTAAAGTTAATTGGTATACCGGCTGCAATATCTGGAATCATGGGAATTACAGAAGCTGCCATTTATGGGGTGACACTTCCCAAGAAGAGACCATTTGTCATTACCTGCATTGTTGCAGCATTTGCAGGGGGTGTAGTGGGTCTGTTTGACTTAAAGGCATACTCACCAGTTGGATTTGGTGTGTTTGGATATACATCCTATCTTCGAGAAGGAGCAAATGGGGCGTCCACAATGGTATGGATGATGTTGCTCTCGGTTCTTGTTATGATTGTAAGTTTTCTTTTGACATTTATTACTTATCAGGAGTCCGATGAGTTCTTTTTTCATACAAGAAAGAGCAAACTTCGTATTAATAGGAGTATGGGATTAAAAGAAGTTATTTATAGTCCTGTAAAAGGAGAACTAATATCCTTAAAAGAGGTATCAGATCCTGCATTTTCGAGTCTTGCTGTGGGGGACGGTGTAGCAGTAATCCCTTCTGGAGATGTCATTTATGCGCCATTTAGCGGAACAGTCGAAACCTTATTTTCTACAAAACATGCAATTGGAATACGCTCAAAAAATGGTGTCGTTGTATTAATTCATGTAGGGATTGATACGGTACGATTGGAAGGAAGACACTTTCATGTATTTGTCCAAAAGGGAGAATATGTGACAAAGGGTCAGAAATTAATTGAATTTGACCGAAAAGCAATCGAAGAAGAGGGATATTCTCTCGTGACTCCAATTGTAATTCCAAATTATTACGAGTTTCAGGAAATCGTATATCAGGTAGATAAAAAAATAAAACCAGGCAAGGAAATGATTGCCATATTGTAATGTAGTTCTTATGAAAGGCACGGTTATTTATGTTAGAGATTAAAAAAATACTTAATAACAATGCAGTGATTGCGAACAATGAAAAAAAAGAAGAAGTTGTTGTGACTGGAAGAGGATTAGCGTTTCAAAAACAAGTCGGTGATCGCTTGGATGAATCGAAAATGGAACGTGTATTTACGCTGGCAGATCGTGAGATCTCAAACAAGTTAAAATCGCTGCTCAGTGAAATACCAATTGAGTATGTAAATGTATCCGAATCGATCATTCATATGGCGAGAGAAGAACTTGCAATTTCGTTAAATGATAGCATTTATTTGACGCTTACGGACCATATTCATTTTGCGGTGGAGCGGATGAAGAAAGATATTTTTATAGACAATCCTATGGTCTGGGAAGTGCAGAGATTTTATAAAGATGAATACGCTGTTGGATTGAAGGCTTTAAAATTGATAGAAGAAGAGTTAGGTGTTATTTTTCCTAATGAAGAGGCGGCTTCAATCGCTATGCATATTGTAAATGCGGAACTGGACGAAAAGATGCCTAATGTGATGAGCATGATTCAAATTATCCAGGATATATTGAGTATTATAAGATATCATTTTGGAATTGAGTTTGATGAGGAAAGCATAGCTTATCAGAGGTTAGTTACGCACCTTAAATTTTTTACATCGAGAATCATCGCTGGTCAGCAACAGGAAGATGTTCCAGATAAGCTTTTTAAAATGATGAAAGAACAATTTGAAGAGACGTATCAGTGTGCTCTAAAAATCAAAGCATATAGTAAAAATGTACATGATTTTCAAGTTTGTGAGAAAGAAATGTCATATTTGATGGTGCATATGGAACGTATCGTATCCATTATAAAGGGGGAATTATAGGGATGTTTCAAAAAAAAACGAGCATACGAATGCAAGGAGGGCTTCATGCAAGACCTTGTGCAGATGTCACAAAAGTTGCAATGGAATACAAATCAGAGATAACAATGACTTTACAAGATCGGAAAATTCATGTAAAATCGGTTATAGAAATGATGAACTTGGACGCAGAACAAGGTGATGAAATTTTGGTGTCTGCAGAAGGGGAAGACGAAGTAGAAGCTGTTTTAGCAGTGATACACGTTATCGAACATTTAGAATAAGAATTAAATTACATAGATTTGGATTGTAACCTTAAGTGGGCAAGACCTGTGAGCATAGTTTTAACGAACTATGCTTATGGGTCTTTTTGTTTTTATGAATTTTGATTGTTTGTCTAGATAGAGCATCATGAAACTATGAAAGAAAGACGAGAAATCGTTTTTCATATACCCTGTAAAAAATCGGTTTTACAGGCAAAAAAAGGAGGATTTAGAATTATGAGTAAGTCAGGTAAGACTAAAAAGGCCGGAAGAATAGGAAAAATTATAGTAGCTATTTTCCTAGTACTAGTCGTTGTTGTGAACGTATTACTAGTAATCTTTGAAGGCCATGTGAACCTTTACCTTGGAAGAGGTGAGTTGATCACATCAAAAGCAGAAGGAACTGAGGAGTGGGATAGTGAATATTACAAAGTTGACTATGACACTTCCGAAGAAATGACCGCTGCATCAGAAGCTCTTGTAGCTGAAATTGCAAGCGAAGGATTTGTATTATTAAAAAATAATGGAACACTTCCACTTGCTTCAGGAGGAGCAGTTACCTTAATGGGACGAGGAAGTGCAGATTCCATTTATGGTGGTGCTGGATCTGGTTCTGTAGACACAACTACAGCAATTGATCTTTATACATCAATGAAAAACGCAGGATTTACGATTAATGATACCGTATATAATGAATTAGTAGCATACGCTTCCTTTACCATGGTCGAGGGTATGTTTGGTATGTCAAAAGAGTATGATAATCCAAAAGCAAACATTGTAATGGATAGTCCAGAAACATCCTCATATTACATCGGTGAAATGCCGGTAGACCAATATTCTGACGATGCAATTGCAAGCTTTGCAACATATAATGATGCAGCAATCATCACAATCAGTCGTGGCGGTGGAGAAGGTGGAGACCTTGCAAGAGATATGGATGGCTGGGATGAAAATTATGAAGAAGGCCAACATGAATTAGAATTGAACTATGATGAAAAACAGCAAATTGCGCTTGCTGAAGAAAATTTTGAAAATGTAATCATTTTAATCAATTCAAGTAATATTATGGAACTTGGTGTTTTGGAAGAAGATCCAAACGTTGATGCGATTCTCTGGATTGGATCACCTGGACAAACAGGGTTTGAAGCAGTAGGACAGATTATTTCTGGTGAAGTAAACCCATCAGGACATACGGTTGATATTTACCCAGCAGATTTTACACAGGATCCTACGTTCAACAACTTTGGATACTATCAGTATTCAAATATTAGCGAAGACAATGCTATCGGAAATGCATACTTCGTACAGTATGAAGAAGGAATTTATGTGGGTTACCGTTATTATGAAACTGCAGCAGTAGAAAATTTCATCAATTATGATGAAGCAGTGGTGTATCCTTTCGGATTTGGACTTTCTTATACTACATTTGAATGGGCAATTGCAGATCATAACTTTGGAAATGTGAACGGAGATATTACGGTTGATGTAACCGTTACAAACACAGGAGATGTCGCTGGTAAGGATGTTGTAGAATTATACTATTCAGCACCATATACAACTGGCGGAATTGAAAAAGCGGAAGTTGTATTGGGAGCCTTTGAAAAGACCAGTCTACTACAGCCAGGTGAATCAGAAACTTTAACTTTAACATTTGCAGTAGAAGACATGGCTTCTTATGATTACAAAAATGCAGAGGCTTATGTATTAGAAAAAGGCGATTATGACATTCGCGTTCAAACAGATTCACATACAGTAGTTGACAGTTTAACATACACCGTAAACAATACCATTGTATACGATGAAGAAGGTAGAGCATCAGATGTAACTATTGCAACGAACCAGTTTGATGACGTTTCATCATTGTTTGTAGACACTGCAACAGAAGGATATGCGCTCAATATGTCAAGAGCAGATTTTGCAGGAACTTTTCCAACTGCTCCTACAGAAGCTGATTATGTAGCAAATGATGAAATCATTGCAGGATTCCAGGCATATGTAGCTGCGGATCATGAAGATGCGGATGCAGTAATGCCAACAACCGGAGCATCAAACGGACTATCTTTGATAGACTTACGTGGACTTCCATATAACAGTGAAGCTTATGAGTTGTTATTGGATCAGTTGACAGTAGAAGAAATCGTTGCCGTAGTGATGGATGGTGCATATAATACAGGAGAAATGCCTTCTGTAAATAAGCCGGCAACAGTAGAAATTGATGGACCTGCAGGACTTAGTGCTTTCATGGGAAGTCAATCAGGAACCGCCTTTACATCAGAAGTTGTTATTGCTTCAACGTATAATAAGGAACTTGCATATAAAATGGGAGCAATGGTGGGAAATGAAGCACTCAGCCAAAACGTAAGTGGTTGGTATGCTCCAGCTATGAACATTCATCGTTCACCATTTGCAGGACGTAACTTTGAATATTACTCAGAGGATCCACTCTTATCAGGAACCATGGGAGAATATGTTGTAGAAGGTGCAATGAGTAAAGGTCTCACAACATTCATTAAACATTTTGCTTTAAATGATCAAGAAACAAATCGTGTAAATAATGGTGTTAGTTCATGGGCAAATGAACAGGCGATTCGTGAAATTTATTTGAAACCATTTGAAATTACTGTAAAAAAAGCAGAAACGACGATTACTTATATTGCAGATGCAGAAGGAACCGTAGTGACAGAAAATATGAAAGCTACAACCGCATTAATGAGTTCCTTTAATCGAATTGGAGCTACTTGGGCAGGTGGAAATATTGCACTGATGCAGAATGTACTTCGTGACGAGTGGGGATTTGAGGGTGTAGCAATTACAGACTTCAACCTTTATGATTACATGTATGCAAATCAAGGAATTCATGCAGGTACCGACTATAACTTAACCTTTATCTCAATGAAAACGATTGAAGATACGACTAGTGCAACCGCTGTATCAGATTTACGAAGATCAGCACATAGAATGTTCTATTCAATTGCAAACTCAAATGCGATGAATGGAATCGTACCAGGAACAACGATTACATATACAATGGCAATCTGGAGAAAAGTTCAAATTGCTGCAGACGTAGTGATTGCAATCCTTGTAGTTGTAGGAGTGGTTGTAGTACAAGTTAAGAAAAAGAAAAAATCAACAGAAGAAACAGAAGAAGCTGTAGAAGAAGCAACTGCTGAATAATCTAGTTAAGCAATTTAGCTAAATGATCCAGCTAAATAATTTAGTTGAATATTTAGCTAAACAATTAGGCAAATAATTTATAGAGATGAATTATCATACTCTATTGATAAATGTCTGAAATACCTTACAACGAATCTATCGGAATACCCCAGCCAAAAGGCTGGGGTATTTTTTGTCGGCCTTTGGCATGTGAACAGGAGAGAAGGGTAGGGGAAATGTTTTGTTGAATGATGTATGGGCAATTTTCAAGGAATTCTAGAAAAGTTGCCCAATCTCATGGTAGGGAACTTGTAATAGTATCATTATTATGGGATACTTTCAGTGTTTGGGCAGATTTCAGTATATAAGAAGAAAGCTGACTAAAATATTAGTTTTTTTTGGGCTAGAATCAAAAACTTGTTTATATAAATGTCCAAAGTATCTTCAAAGGGATAATTAGAGTCTTTGTTTTTGGTTTTTGAGAGGGTTGGATTATCGACTTGGGCAATATTTGTACTAAAAGTAAGATTTTGCCTAAAGTCGACTCGCGTTAGCAAATCATGTTCATGCATTACGGAAATTTAGATACAAAACCACTCAAAATGACTTTTGTATTCTTCATATAGATCGGAAAAATTGAAGTGAAGCAAATAGAAAATAGTCAATTATTTGACTTTATTCTATTTTGCTGTTATAGTATATAAAGAAATAGCAGTTGAAGTAAAAAATAAAAGTAGTTTTGATTTTGAGCATAGGTATGTTTTTTAATAGATTTATGTTAGAGATTGTTGCAGTATTCGAAATTATTTTTGAAAAAACGGATTATAGAACTGGGGTCTGCACAGGGTCAAAAGGAAATGTGCTATACCATCTTATGGTGGTGTAATGTGAGTCAATATGGCGAAACTTAGGCGCTCTAACTCTATTTAATATAGAGTTAGGGCGCTTTTTTATTATAAGAAAAAGTTTCATAAGGAATATAATAGAAAGGCATGGTAATTTTAAATGGCAAAAGTATCAGTGGAAAACTTATATAAGGTATATGGATCAAAACCAAAAAAAGCCTTAGAACTGGTAAAAAAAGGAATTTCAAAAGAGGAGTTGCTTAAAAAGACTGGAAATGGAATTGGAATCAACAACGCCAATTTTGAGGTGAATGAAGGAGAAATTTTCGTTGTTATGGGTCTTTCCGGAAGTGGAAAATCAACAATGATTCGTTGTATGAATCGATTGATCAAACCTACGGATGGAAAGATTTTGATTGATGGTGAGGATATCTGTAAAGCAGATGACAAAAAATTGTTGAAAGTACGAAGACAGAAAGTGGCTATGGTTTTTCAACATTTTGCGCTATTTCCTCATTATACGGTCGCTGAGAATGTGGCATATGGTTTGGAAATTCAAAAGATTGAAAAGCAGGAGCGAATGAACAAAGCATATGAAGCACTGAAGCAAGTGGGATTAGAAGGTTATGAATCTTCATATCCAAGTGAATTAAGTGGAGGAATGCAACAACGTGTTGGGTTGGCCAGAGCACTTGCAACGGAAGCAGATATTTTACTTATGGACGAAGCTTTTAGCGCATTGGACCCATTGATTCGAAAGGAAATGCAGGATGAATTGATGGCACTTCAAAGTACGATGAAAAAGACCATTATTTTTATTACGCATGATTTGGATGAAGCCTTGAAAATTGGGGATCGTATTGCAATTATGAAAGAAGGAGTCATCGTCCAAATTGGTACACCAGAAGAAATATTGGAAAATCCAGCAGATGAATATGTGAGCACTTTTACAAAAGACGTGAATCGAAGTAAAGTGTTGACAGCTTCTTCAGTAATGAAAAAACCGGATGCATTGATTTCGCAAAAAGACGGATTGCGTATGGCGGTTCGTAAAATGAATGAAGCAAATATATCCAGTATTTTTGTGACAGATAAGGACAGAACGTTGCAAGGATTGATTACGATAGATGCTGCTTTAGAAGCACTGAAAAAGCAGGAAACAGACATTAACAAGCTTTTAATCAAGGATTTGGATGTGACGGGTCCCGATGTATTATTGTCTGATTTAATTCCAATTGCGGTTCATACGAAATACCCGATTGCAGTAGTTGGTGAGAATAGCAAACTGTTGGGAATTGTGGTACGAGTGTCAGTGCTTTCGGGAATTGCAGGAGAGGAGATGAGTCATGTTTAGAATTCCATTAGGAGATTATTTTGAAATTATTATTGATTGGTTGAGAGATCATGGAGACGTGTTTTTTGATGGTTTGAAAGAAGGGGTATTGTTCATTATTGATCATATACAAATTGCCCTCATGTTTTTACCATGGTGGGTTTTTATCTTAATGATTGTTGCATTAGGCTATTTCTTAAGTGGCCTAAAGCTCAGTATTATATCTGGTATTGCATTATGCTTGATTTATTCCTTGGATTTATGGGAAGAGACAATGCAAACGTTATCGTTGGTTTTAAGTGCAACAGCAATCGCACTTCTCATAGGGATACCGTTAGGAATATTGATGGCAAAAAAACAAACGGCAGAGAAAATTATTAAACCGATTCTGGATTTTATGCAGACAATGCCTGCTTTCGTGTATTTGATTCCGGCAGTAATATTCTTTGGTTTAGGGGAGATGCCGGGAGCAATTGCAACAATCATCTTTGCTATGCCACCTGTAGTACGCTTGACTTGCCTTGGAATCAAACAAGTTCCAGAGGATGTGATTGAAGCCGCAGATTCATTTGGGTCGACTTCTAATCAAAAATTATTTAAGGTACAGATTCCACTTGCTATGCCAACTATTTTGACTGGGGTCAATCAAACGATTATGTTGTCGTTATCCATGGTTGTTATTTCAGCGATGATTGGTGCAGAAGGAATTGGTAAAACAGTATACAGTGGAGTAACACAAATGCAAGTAGGGAAAGGATTTGAAGGAGGAATTGCAGTAGTTGCACTGGCTATTATTCTTGATAGTCTGACACAAGCTGCGGGAAAAAAAGCAGGGAAAAAAGTAAACAACTAACATAACGCACAAAAAGGAGAGATTTATGAAAAAGACACTGGCAATTTTATTAACCGTAATTTTAATGGCAACTTTGGTAGGTTGTGGAAACAATGCATCGGATAGCGAAGGCAATTCTGGTACAACAGAAAAAGGTACCGTGAAACTGGTTTACGTAAACTGGGCGGAAGGAATCGCTATGACAAATCTTGCAAAAGTGATTTTGGAAGACAAAATGGGATATGAAGTAGATCTTTTAATGGCAGATGTTGCTCCGATTTTTACGTCGCTTTCGACAGGAGATCAAGACGCGTTTTTAGATGCTTGGTTACCAGTAACACATGCAAGTTATATGGAAGAATATGGTGATTCACTTGACGATTTAGGAAACAATTTTGAAGGCGCAAAGATTGGGCTTGTTGTACCAGCATACATGGAAATCAACTCTATTTCAGAGTTAAATGAAGTGATAGACGACTTAGATGGTGATATTATTGGAATTGACGCTGGAGCTGGAATTATGTCAACCACAGAGACTGCGATTGAATCTTATGGATTAGACATTAACCTCGTAACAGGAAGTGGTCCTGCTATGACCGCATCACTTGACACCGCGATTGAAGATGGAAAATCAATTGTAGTGACAGGTTGGGAACCTCATTGGATGTTTGCAAAATATGATTTGAAGTTTTTAGAAGATCCAAATGGTGTGTATGGAGATTCCGAAAATATTCATACATTAACTAGAAAAGGATTATCTGAGGATATGCCGGAAGTAGCTGCTTTTCTTGAAAATTTCTTTATGAGCAGCCAGGAACTTGGGGATTTAATGGGTGCAATTGCAAATAGTGATGAGGATGCTGAGGACGTAGCCAGAGAATGGATGGCTGCAAACGAAACACTTGTTGAATCTTGGATTCCACAGGAATAAAAGAGCTTTTGACAGTATAAAGATTCTATGATAGATTGATTAGAAAAGCGAAAAAGAGAAAGAGGGAAAAATATGCAGGATGAGCTAGACCTTATGGTCAAAAGTTATTATGATGACTGGTTTCAAATTAATAAAATTTATTATGAATGGGCCAAAACACATGGTATCTCGCAAAAAGCATTATTCGTTCTCTTTGAAATCATGGAATCCAAAGTTCCTTGTACCCAGCATGCAATCTGTGAGCGTACATCTTATCAGAAGCAGACCGTTTCGCAGATTATTCATGGCTTGGAAAAGCAGGGATTAATCATTTGCGTGACGCATGAACATGATAAACGAAAGAAAATTGTGCGACTCACAGAAAGAGGCTTGGAAACCGCAGAGAAACTATCCTCCGTATTGAAGTGTAAAGAGTTGGAAGCTTTTGGCTCGATGACCGTAGAAGAACGAGAGATGGTAGTGAGAGGGTTCCGTATTCTAGCAGATGCATTACATCATACATTCAAAAAGATTCAATAAAAAGAATATCAGTAAATAAGAATCAACAAAGAACATAAAAGTACTGTATGAAAGACCTTTGCCGAAGTATATTCGGTATTGGTCTTTTTTATTCATTGCGAACAAATGTTCTATCTGCTATAATTATGATAAATGAAGAGTAGTTTATAGGGGAAGCGAAGATGGCGATGTGGAATCCTTGGCGTGGTTGCCATAGGTGCAGCGAAGGCTGTAAATTTTGTTATATTCATAAAGGGGATCAATCACGAAATGTAGATACAAATGTAATCCAAATGACGGATCAATTTGATCTTCCGATTCGTAGGAAAAAGAATGGAGAGTATCAAATAAAATCTGGACAAATGGTCTATGTTTGTTTTTCTTCGGACTTTCTATTAGAGGATGCTGATATATGGCGTGAGAAATGCTGGGATATGATTCGCGAGCGGCAAGACTTGTATTTTTTGTTTTTGACAAAGCGTATTGAACGTATGCATGCGTGTATTCCAAGCGACTGGAAAGACGGTTACGAGAATGTAATTGTGGGTTGCACTATTGAAAATCAGAAAAATGCAGATGAACGTCTGAGAATATTTATGGACTTGCCAATTAAACATAAATATGTAATCTGTCAGCCATTATTAGAGGCCATAAATATAGAGTCGTATCTCCCGGATGTGGAACTTGTGGTCGCAGGTGGAGAATCCGATCGACTTGCCAGAATTTTGGATTTTGACTGGGTATTATCCATTCGTGAACAATGTATTCGAACAAATACGAATTTTGAATTTAGGCAATGTGGAACCCATTTCATAAAAGACGGAAAGCAGTATGATTTACCGACAAAACTTCTTAGTAGTCAGGCAAAAAAAGCAAATATCAATTACACGATAAGTTAGGTAAGAAATGAGGAATGCATGATTTATTTATCACAGTTTCAGTTTCCCGATATCGAAGATGAATACGAGTTTGTGATGGGGATTAAACGTACTTGTTATGATACTGTCTACCCGTTTCAAATCATATCAAAAAATAGGCTCCGTGTTTTGGACTTTGAGCCAATCACCATTTTATATGGTGGAAATGGTTCAGGAAAGACGACTGCTCTTAATGTCATTGCTGAAAAACTTAATCTGGAAAGAGATACCTTATACAATCGAACAAATTTCTTTGAAGATTTTACATCGATGTGTTCGTATGAGACCGATAAAAAGATTCCTAGGGAAAGTCGGATTATCACTAGTGACGATGTGTTTGATTTTATGTTAAATTTACGAACCATCAATCAAGGAATTGATCAGAAAAGAGAAGATTTATTTGATGAGTATTTGGAGACGAAGTATACAGAATTTCGAATGGACTCTTTGGCGGATTACGAAAAGCTAAAAAAGGTCAATCAGGCGAAAAGAAAAACACAATCCAAGTTTGTACGAGAAAACCTGGTCGATAATTTGAGAGAGCATTCCAATGGAGAAAGTGCACTTTTGTATTTTCAAGAAAAAATCAGAGAGAATGGTCTATATTTATTGGATGAGCCAGAAAATAGTCTGTCGCCAGAAAAACAACAGGAACTCATGCAGTTTTTAGAAGAAAATGCAAGATTTTTTGGATGTCAGTTCGTGATAGCGACACATTCCCCATTCCTTTTGTCATTACGAGGGGCAAAAATTTATGATATGGATGAAGAACCAGTAGATGTGAAAAAATGGACGGAACTGTCCAATGTCAGAGCTTATTATGATTTCTTCAAAAAGCACGAGGACGATTTCTTGTAATCCGAATGGCTGTGTGAGCTTGAATATAAGGGCAGATGGAGTACTCGACGGAACGTAGATTGATATTTTGCCCAGTAAAAGATATACTGAGTTGAAATGTGCAGATCAGTATGAGTGCATAGCACACAGTTAGGAGCCGAATATGGATTGTAAAAAAGTTGGATCATTAATCAGAAGTCTGCGCGTGGAAAAGAAACTGACGCAAAAGGAACTTGCAGATTCTATGAATATAAGTGACAAAACAATCTCGAAATGGGAGCGTGGTCTGGGGTGCCCAGATATTACTTTGTTACATAGCTTATCTGAAGTTCTACACGTTGACATTGAAAAAATTTTGGATGGTGAAATCAATCCAAACTGTGCAGACGGAGGAAATATGAAACGAATTAAATTTTATACCTGCCCAACATGTGGCAATATTTTAACTTCTACAGGAGATGCTGAAATATCCTGTTGTGGCAGAAAACTTACTGCCCTGGTGGCAAAACCCAGTGATGAGACTCATGCGATTCAAGTGAGCGAAATCGAAGATGACTATTACATTACTTTTACACACGAAATGTCAAAGCAACATTATTTGAATTTTTTTGCATATGTGATTGATGATCGTATGCTTCTGATTCGTTTATATCCAGAACAGGGTCAGGAAGTACGTTTTCCAAAAGGACGAAAAGGGAAAATTTATTATGGTTGTAATCAGCACGGATTATGGCTGTATAACCAAAAATAGAGGTACGAAAAGTGGATTTTAAAGGAAATGCAAAAAAAATAAAAAGAGATATCCCAGCAGTCTTTCTTGCTCTAAAAAAAAGAGAGACTCCTTGGTATGCGAAAGTATTTGCTTTACTTACAGTAGGTTATGCATTGTCACCAGTTGATTTGATTCCTGATTTTATACCAGTACTGGGATATTTGGATGACATCCTTATTTTGCCGTTGTTGATAGCTATAACTGTTCGAATGGTTCCGAGGGAAGTCATGGAGGAGAGTCGGAGAGAAGCGGAAGAAATCTGGAGAGATGGAAGACCGAAACGTTGGTTCTATGCAATTCCAATCATTTTAATTTGGATCCTGATATTTAGTTTCATTGTTGCATTGATCCTTTCTAAGACGGGTTAGAAACTGAAGTAGAAATAGACGTTGTGTAGAAATAGATCTAAAGTAGAAATAAAAAAATAGATGTACATAGAAGTGGAGAACTTGATGGAAAATCAATTCGAAAAATATCATTTATCGGAAGAAATTATGGATGCGCTGAATGTGCTTGGCTACCATGTACCAACACCGGTGCAGGAACAAGTGCTCCCTTATGCCTTGGAATCTAAGGATATTCTCGCAAAATCATGGACTGGGAGTGGGAAGACCGCAGCATTTGCAATCCCAATTTGTGAAAAGGTGATTTGGGACTACAACATCCCACAAGCCTTGGTTCTGGAGCCCACACGAGAATTGACTGTTCAAGTCAAAGAAGAAATGGTACAGATTGGAAGAAAAAAAAGAATAAAGGTAGCTGATTTGATTGGAGGATTCCCAATTGACAAGCAGATACGTACTATAAAACAAAAAACACACGTTGTGATTGGCACTCCCGGAAGAGTTTTGGATCATATTCGACGAGAGACACTGGAATTAAGTATGGTGAATACGATTGTTATAGATGAAGCGGATCTGATGTTGGATATGGGATTTATCGATGAAGTAAAAAGCATCTTAGATCAGGTATCTGGAAAACCACAAATTTTACTCTTTTCTGCAACGATGAGTGATTCCATACTTGAACTTGCTAGACAATACCAGCAGGATGCAGTCTCTGTAATACTTCATGCCCCAGAAGAAATGAATGCCGAGACGTTCATTGAAGAAAAGCTATATGAAGTAGGGCTAGAAGAGAAATACGAGATGTTTCGTAAAGTTCTCATAAAAGAGAATCCTGAGCATGCAATGATTTTTTGCGGAACAAAAGAGATGGTCAATGTACTCTGTAGAAAACTAGGCAAAGATGGTATCAAATGTGGGATGATTCACGGTGATATTGATCAAGGGGATCGTCTAAGAACGATTCAGTCATTTCGTGATGGCAGGATTCGGTACTTGATTGCAACCGATGTCATTGCTAGGGGGATTGATTTTGAAAAATTATCGCATGTATTCAACTATGATTTTCCGACAGGAAGGGAAACTTATGTACATCGAATCGGACGTACTGGTAGAAATGGTGCAAAAGGGACGGCGGTTAGTTTTGTGACCCCCGATGATGAACGAATGAGACAAATGGTAGAAACTTTTGTTTCGTATAAGATTCCGGTGGAAGAGTTTCATGAACTTTCACAGGCGGAATTCATTCAATTTCAAAATACACAAAAAGAAAAACCAAAAGCCAGACCGAAAAAAGGCGCTGGCTTTGATAAGGAAATTATGAAGCTCTCCATTGGTGGGGGGAAGAAAAGTAAGATACGCTCAGGCGATTTGGTTGGTGCAATCTCTAACATTGATGGGGTGCAAGCTGATGACATTGGTGTCATTGACGTGCGTGACAGTCTTTCCTATGTTGAAATCTTGAATGGCAAAGGAAATCTTGTGTTGCAAGCACTTCAGGAGCGACCAATCAAAGGAAAACTTCGAAAAGTGAAAGGAGGAAGATAATTCCTACTGCTCTAGACGGGTGTTGTGAGTAGAAGGTCGTTTCTTTTTTCCGTCGTTTCTTTGATCGAATCACTTACTCTTAAACGCAATGTCTGGAGTTGGGCCATCACAGATTGTATTTGATTTTTTGTTTTTTCGACACTGGACTTCGCGTTCTCTATTTGATTGAGAGCGGTCCAGTCCATAATAAGTCCATCAAAAAAATAGTCAGCAAATCGAAGAAATCCATGCATGGAAATCTCAACAGAAGTATCGATTTGAATATCGGCCAACTCAGTCTTGAAATTTCTTAAGAGTTTTTGTACATGTTGTAATTTTTCTTCGGCATCATCCATATGACTGTGTTTCATCGCAGTAGACACAAGACCACCACCTATCAAATCCCATGTACCCCATCCGGCAGCACTTTGTAAACTTGACAACACATCTTCTGTCGCGTCATATGCTCTTTGGCCAGCATGAATCGCTTCGTTGATTTCCTTTGTTTGATGATTCAGAAAACCAAGTTGTTCTTCGATCTTCAATATATCATGAGATGCAGGGGATGCAGGTTCCTTTAGCAACAGTGCTTTTTCTTTCAATGCTTTTTGATAAGCGTCTTCGCAATCTTTTAATTGTTCAATTTTCTGGGTTGTGAACTGAATGGATTCACAAACATCTTCAAGTTCTTTTTGTGCAAAGTCGAATTTGATCATAGCTTCATATGCTTCTTTTTTTTCTTTTTCCATTTGTGTTTCAGATTTTCCAAGTACTTCGTAAAAGAAAAAAGATAAACCACCTTTTTCAAGACGTTCGACATCTGCTTGTTCTTTCGTTTTGAATTTTTTTAATTTTTCAACTTTTTCAGTAAGTTCCACTTGTTGTAATTGAAGTTCTTTCTTTTTTGCTATAAATTGTTTTTGCTGTGCAAGCTTGTTTTGCAAATCCTGAAGATTCTGGTCATAATATTTCATTGCTTCTTTCCTCCTTAATTGTTATACTCCTAAACATAATCATAGCATACGGGAGAAAGAAAAGAATAGTTTATTAAATAATAAATAACTTGTGTTAATTGATAAAAAAAGGAGAAATAAGAAATGAACCAAATCATTCAAGACATCAGTGATTTTATATTTGTAGAGCACGAACCTCAAAAAGCTGACGCAATTATGGTGGTAGGGGGCGTGTTTCCAGAGGTCGGAGAGATGGCAGCAGACTTATGGAAAAAAGGATATGCGCCAGTTGTTTTTGCGAGTGGTGGCGTCAGTATCAAGATCGGAAAGTTTGCTGGAGTTCGTTCCAAGCAAGAAATATACAATAAAGAATACACTTCGGAATTTGATTTTTATCAGGATGTTCTTCGAATGAATGGGGTATCGGAAGATGCTATTTTAGGAGAGCAGCGTTCATCTTTTACAAGAGAAAATGCCATGTTTGCGAGAGAGGTAGCGGATGAACATGGTATGGTATTGAAAAAAGTGATTTTGGTTTGTAAAGCATTTCATGCAAGAAGAAGTTTGATGTTCTATCAGGCTGCTTTTCCAGAAGTTGATTTCTTTGTGGTGACATTTGCTGCATACGGTATTACAAAAGAGACTTGGTATCAGTCAGAATATGGTGTTGAGCGCGTGCTAGGAGAAATGAAGCGATGCGGGGAGCAGTTCACAAATAATGATATTGAAAAGTATAAATACAGTCATAACTTGGAGGGGAAAAATGGCATTTGAATTAGATAAAGTGGTCCCATGGGGGCGAAATGCACAGGAATATCAGATGATGTTTCAATTAACGAAGGAGGATCAAGAGAAAAAGATAGCAGGATTTGGTGATGGTCCAGCAAGCTTTAACTATGAAATGAGCAGGAAAGGGTGGAGTGTGACTTCATTTGATCCGATCTACCAATTTTCGAAAGATGAGATTTATGAGAGAATAGAAGCGACGCGAGATATTGTGATGAAACAAACGCGGGAAAATGTAGAGAATTTTATTTGGAGTGTCATACCTGACCTTGGGCAACTGGAAGAGATTCGTATGTCTGCAATGCATCTTTTTTTGGAAGACTATGAGTGTGGTAAAAGGGAAGGCAGATACCAGTATCTAGAGCTTCCAAATCAAGTCCCATTTAAAGAATATACGTTTGACATAGGGTTATGTTCTCATTTTTTACTTTTATATACAGAACTAGGGTATGAGTTTCATATACAAGCGATATCGGAGATGCTACGTGTATGTAAAGAAATCCGAATTTTCCCAATCATCGATCTAAATGCAGAAAAGTCAGAGATGAACTTGCGGGTTATAGAATTCTTCCGAAAAGATTATGAGGTTACAATTAGGAAGACGGATTACGAGTTTCAAAAAGGTGGAAATGAATTGTTGATCATAAAAAATAAATAAGTTGATTTTCTAATTGAATTTATAGCATCGTATATTCTTTCCGAAAAGCTCCAGGGGTCATACCAGTTTGCTTCCGAAATGTTCTCCAAAAATAATTTTCATTTTCGAAACCGCACCAGGAAGAAATGTTTTGAATGGAATGTGTACTGTTGATCAGCAATGTTTTCGCGGCATCAATACGTACTGTATTTACATATTCCATTGGTCGCATATTTGTTTCTTCTTTTAGTACACGACATAGATGCTGCGGAGTAAGCTTTACAAGAGTGCATAAGTCTTCCAATTTGATAGGATACATGTAATTATATTGAATATAGTCATTGATAATTTCCAATCGTTTTGCATTTTTTGAGATTTCTTTTGAATCCATGGAGATTTTTGCACGAAGAAGTCCTGCTTGACGGGCAAATTCTAATATAAAAAGAGAAACATATTTGGAAGCAAAAAGCTCTCCAAATTCTTTGTCGTGGATTAGTTCGTGATGCATTTTGTTGATTATGAAATCTAATTCGGTATGATTTTTAAGAGGAAAGACTCCGCAATAGAGTCCCACTTGTTGATAGAGTTCTTTTAGAGAAGTTCCACCCGGTACCATCCATCGAATATCCCAAATCGGAGTTGTTGGATAATATTCATGTGGAATATGAGCAGGCAAAAAGATACCCGATTTTTCGGGTATTTTTATTTTGGTCTGATTTAAAATTAGGACACCTTCTCCAGAACTGCTATATAGAAATTGGTCTCTTGGATGTCCATCCATACGTACAACCGGAGGTTGTATCTTATGTAGACCCAATCCAAATAATTGAAAATCGGAAATGGTCTCACTGGAATTTGTTCGATTTGCGTAGTACCACATAATGAACTCCTTATGTTCATAAAATTCAATTTTATTTTATCAAATCAAATGGAAACAAGCAATTATTAGTCGAAATAAAAAGATATATTTATTAATGTTCATATTGTGCAATATTAATCATATCATTCATTGTTCGGTTTTATATTCGATGTTAGGATAAATGGAAGAAGGAATATGAAATTCTATGAATGGAGAGGTTAGAAAGAATATGAAAAAGAGAATGGTGGTTTTTTTGCTATCGCTATTTTGTACGACCGTGATGTTTGGATGCGGAACCAATACAAACAACGGTGAAGTAGCGAGTTTAGATAGTGACACCCAGGATACTGAAAGTGTAGCGGAGATGGAAGAGGAAGTGGATTACGGTGAGCTTGCAGTATTCGATTATGAAGCGGCATCCGAATATACCGTAATTGATGTGAATGGGTCAAATATCAGTACTTTGGACTCGTATACATATGATGGACTTGGCATGGTGTCTGCAAACAATTCTTCTCGTTTGCTATTGGACTATAAAACGGAAAATCCAGAAGCTTATTGGGAAATATTAAATTATATTTTTGGAGCAGATGGGATGCATTTGTCACTCATAAAAATAGAAATGGGAGCAGATGTGGATTCTTCTTCGGGAACAGAACCTGCTGTAAAAAGAGCAATCGATGAAGTGGCAGATGTAACAAGGGGAGCTGGTTATCAACTTGCTGCCGATGCAAAAACGATCAATCCAGATCTGAATATTGATTTACTGTATTGGGGAGAGCCTTCATGGGTCGCTTATGCAGAAGATAAGTATGCGGCTAGATACCTGTGGTATAAAGAAACCATTGATGCGATGTACGATACTTACGGTTTGGAAGTGAATTATGTCACCGTAACACAAAATGAGAAGGCACTCGATTATGACTGGATCAAATATTTTGCAAATACATTAGATGCAGAGAGTGATGGGCGATATGACTATAGTGCAATTCAAATCGTAGCGGGAGAAGCCGTTGGTGGATTTGGGATTGCTCAGAAAATGTTGGCTGATGATGAACTGATGGATCTGGTTGACGTGGTAACTGCGCATTACACATCATGGACGACACAAAGTGCTGAAAATGTTCAAAATGATTACGATAAAAAAGTATGGTTTTCAGAAGGATCCTCACCGATGAATGTGGCGAGTGAGACTTATGCATATGATGGAACTGGTTCAGGTCTGAGTGGTCTGAATGGAACATTGGATATTGCAACAAGAATTACACAGGCAATGGCGGAAGGAATGACCATGTATGAATTCCAGCCAGTGGTAAGCTCGTATTATAGCGGTGTAACGTATTATCCGAAACAATTAATTACAGCGAATGAACCTTGGTCTGGAGCGTATACTTTGGATGCTGGTTTCTATATGACCTTGCATTTTTCGCAGTTCATTAAGTCCGGATGGAAATATGTGGATGGAGCTTGCTTTGGCGATGGTGTCGAGGGTG
Source organism: Lachnospiraceae bacterium (assembly GCA_963666475.2). Taxonomy (GTDB): domain Bacteria; phylum Bacillota; class Clostridia; order Lachnospirales; family Lachnospiraceae; genus JBFHIZ01. Next base: position 123,775 of record OY762821.2, read on the forward strand.
GAGACGGACATGCGATCGTGGATTCTTTGTTTAACTACATGACTTGTGTAGATCCAGAAACTGGAGATTATTCAACGGTTCTTGTAAACAACTCAAGTGAAACAATCGCATATGAATTCCATGTTACATCCTTAGAACAAGCCGATGCACCAGTTTATGTATGGGAAACAAGAGGGCCAGAAGAGGGGTCTACTGATTATTATGAAAATTTCTTTCAGAAATTAGGAGCTGTCTTACCAGACTTTCAGGGACCAAATGGGAATGTATACACGGTAGTTATACAGCCATATTCGATGATGACGGTATCTACTCTTTCAAAAGAAGTCGTAGATTACACCGATCGTACAGAAGAAAACAAATTGTTGGAATTACCCTATACGGATAATTTTGCTTATGAAACTTACGATACAGATTATCTGTCCATGAGAGGCATGACTCCAAGATACACGACAGACCAGGAAGGTGCTTTTGAGGTTGAAGTGGTCGATGGAGAATCCGTGCTACTACAAAAAATTTCTTATGATAATAAACCAAAAGGATGGGCAGTTGGATCGGATCCAATCACAAATTTAGGGGATGACAGATGGGCAAATTATCAAGTGACCGTAGACGCACATTTTACAGATAGCAAAGCAGAATCCGACAAGGTAAATTATCTGGGTGTGGGTGTGAGATATATTCTGGCAGATTATAATCAAAGTGGTTACTGGATGAAGTTGTATGAGGATGGCACATGTGAACTGCTGAAAAACAACACAGTTTTGAATACTACCAAAGTCTCGGGATTTGATGCTTCCATTTGGCATACACTTGGTGTTAAAGTAAATCAAAATCAAATGGAATGCAGTCTTGATGGTGAAACCGTTCTTTCTTATATAGAAGATGGCGGACTGATCGTTTCTGGACGAATTTCACTGTATTCAGATTTCCAAAATAATTATTTTGATAATATTCAAGTACTTCCATTGGAAAGTTCTTCAAACTATACGATTACTAGAATGAATGATTTAAATGCTGGAATTACTTATTCAGAAGGCAGCAATTTAGAAGACCAGAATGGATGGTATTTCAATACTATGTGTAGCTTTAAGAACTTTGGAAGAACGCTTTCCACCGGCTCAACAGGGGATACCGTTTCGTTTGACTTTACAGGAACAGGGTTTGCGGTCATCGGAAATAATGAAGATGCGGTCATTGAGGTGACAGTTGATGATGTAGTGGTTGAAAATACATATACCTGTCTAGTAGCAGGAAATCGAGAAGCAAATTACTATACATATGATCTTGAAGCTGGCAGTCATCGTGTGACAATTCAAGTCGTAAGTGGTTCATTTACAGTAGATGCAATAGAAATTGTTGATTAATTCTACAACTTTTCATATAATAGAACCTAGAGTGTAGGTTAAAGGTTATGATCCCATGCACGTTATGTGCATGGGATTTCTTATATCAAAAAAAGTGGAATGCTAGATTGTATGTGGAAAGCAAGATTGGGCAAATTTGCAGTTGTTTTAAAGAGATAGCCCAAACAGGGAGCAGGGCAATTATCGTAGGAGAATATAGGGCCTATTCCATGCGGAATACCAATGCTTTATGCGATTTTTCTATAGGATGATTTGAGGTTGGGCAAATTTATTGCAGGTTTCCAAACATATGTCCATACATAGAAGCGATTTTGGACTATTTAAATGAGTTACGATAGTATTTGCCCAAACAGCTGATTTTTACTAATTTCGAATCTGATATTAGTTATCATATGAAGAGATTTTGGGCGTTTGAACGTATTTTGGAAAATAAATGTCCAATATTCCTCTTAGGGTTCTATAACGTGGTGAAAACAAAGAAATATAAGTGCAAAGAAATATAAAAACAAAGAAATATAAAAACAAAGAATAAGAGAAGATACTGATCCTAAAATACCGTCGTAGCGGGGAGAAAAATATGAATCGAGCAGAGCAGGCAGTACAATACTATGAACATAATTTCAATTGTTCGCAAGCCGTTTTTACAACATTTTCTAAAGAGATGGGATGGGACGAAGAACTTTCGTTGAAACTTACCACACAATTTGGTGGTGGTGCAAGGAAAGGCGAGCTTTGTGGAGCAGTAGCTGGAGCACTTTTGGTGCTGGGATTAAAGCATGGACATTCTCATTCAGAAGATTTAGAAGAGAAAAGAAGAGCATATCAGATTGCAGAAGACTTTATGGATCGTTTTAAAGAAGTAAATGGCTCTGTGGTTTGTAGAGACTTATTGAAATATGATCTTACCATACCAGAGGAGAAAGCAATCATCATGGAGAAAGGTCTATTTCAAAAATTTTGTCCAGATATGATCCGCTCTGCAGTTGAGATTCTCGAAAGCATGCAGGTATGAAAATGTGACCGGATTTCAAATTGAATCGATATTTCCAGATTGCTATACTTTTTGTGTAGTGTAAACACCAATTTTATGGAGGAAGACAATGGAAAGATATTATTCAATCAAAGACGTAGCAACAATGACAGGACTAACGACAAGAACCTTAAGAAACTATTTAAATTTGAACATCCTGTGCGGTGAAAAGAATGAGGGTACATGGCAGTTTTCGGAAGAAGATATTGAAGAATTTATGTCAAATGCGAGTGTTCAATCAAGTATTAAGGCAAAAAACAAATCAATTGTTTACGATTTCTTAATTAACGATTTCAAAAAAACAAATGAAATTTGCTTGGTTCTTGATATTCCAGAACAGGCAGAGAAAGAAAAGGAAATTGTGGATTATTTTTGTGAGCAGGTCAGTGCGCTAGAAAATGGATCCAATATTCAATTTGTATTAGAAAGACAAGGGAAAATCCCACGTATTATTTTACGAGGAAATGAAAAAACGGTTATGATGCTGATGAATCAATATTATCAACGAGATCTATAGTTCTTTTGGTTGAGAGAAAGCTCAACGATACATTGCTACTCTGGTCATGGGATTTCTGATAGAGTTAAAAAAGGAAAACTTATGGCCAGAAGGAGGAAATATAATGACTGAAAGTATCGGAAATAAAATTTGCATGTCAAGACAGAACAAAGGAATGACACAGGAAGAGTTCGCGTCAAGACTAGGGGTGACACCGCAGGCAGTGAGTAAATGGGAGCGTGGAAATGGGTTGCCAGACGTATCGCTACTACAATCTATTTGTCGAATTTTGGAAATTAGTGCCAATACGCTGCTCGATATTAAAGAATATCAAGTGGATGCATCCGAAAATGACTGCAAAGAACAGGAAATCTACAGAGATTTCATTGCAGATCCAGTATTACTTGAGTTTGGAGAAGATTTGATTCCATGCGTAATTGAGGGATTGAATACAGACTTTTTAATGCAAAAGAGAAAGAGCCTGGTAAGAAATAAAGGATTGATTTTGCCATTGATTCGTTTACGAGATGATGTCGATTTGCCAAAGCAGACATATCGAATCCTTGTCTATGATCAAGTAGTTAATGAGGGAAGCTTTGACACAATCGATTCATTTGCTTTTCAGAAAATGATTGAACAGGTGATTTCTGAGTGTGTAAAACATTATGATCAAATCATCAATAAGCAAATCGTGAAGACGATGATGGATCAAGTTAGAATTCAGTATTCATCAGTAGTAGATGGTTTGATACCAGAAAAAATTAGTTACTTAAAAGTAGAAAGAAAGTTACAAAGTGTTTTTAGGGAAAAAGGATCGCTACGAGATCTTATTCATATTATAGAAGAGTTGGAAGAGGAACAAGAAACAACGATAGATTTCTAGAATCAACAGGGGGAGCCATGCATAAAGAAATGATAGAGGTCCATACAAAATCTGGTACCATTATTCAGGAGAGTTTATTGATACAAAATTCGGATTCCCTTGTCGTATTATTGCCTGGGAATGGATATACTTTGGATGCCCCATTACTTTATTATTCCTATAGTATGGCGATGGATTTCGGCTATGATATTTTGAGCATGGAATATGGGTTTCAAAAGGAAAATCGTTCTTTTTCCAAAGATGAATTTGGAAACGTCGTTTGGGAAGTGTCAGAAGCGATGCACATTGTGAGACAAAAGTACAATTATAAAAGAGTGGTATTGATTGGAAAGAGTTTAGGGACAGTCATTATGCGTGAACTTTCTTCTTGTTTTACAGATACAACAAAAATTGTTTCTATTTTTTTGACACCAGTCGAAGAAGCCCAGAATGCAATTTTTAGTAGAGAATGTTTGGTCGTAATTGGAACAAAGGATGGATATTACGAAAAATTAGATTTGACAAATATGCAAAAGTCGGAGAAAATTCAGTTGCTGACGATTGAAGGCGCAGATCATAGCTTGGATACAGAGGATTGTGCATCTTCATTGCGTGTGCTAAACGATGTGATCCGTGAAATGAAAGAATATATAGTTAAGAAGTAAGAAACGAAAATATATAGTTAAGAAGTAAGAGATGGATGAGAATCATGATAAAAGCAGTAATATTTGATATGTTTGAAACGTTAATAACACATTATAACAGTCCCGTTTATTTCGGAGCTCAAATGGCAGAAGATGCTGGGATCTTAGAAGAACAATTCCTACCGATATGGAGAGCAACCGATCATGAGAGGACCATTGGAGTGCTTACTTTTGACGAAGTAATCGAGAAAATTCTTCGAGAGAATGGCGTATATTCTGAGAAGGTTCTCCAGTTGATTCTAAAAAAAAGAAAGCTTGCAAAGGAGGAATGTTTTCAAAATTTACATCCAGAGATTATTCCAATGCTTGCTACGCTTAAAAATAATGGACTAAAAATTGGACTAATCAGTAACTGTTTTTCAGAAGAAAAAGTCGTGATTCGAGAAAGCACGCTTTTTCCCTATTTTGATGCTCCTTACTTATCCTGTGAACAGGGAGTTGGAAAACCTAATAAAGAGATTTTTTATCGATGCATGAAAACTTTGGATGTAAAGCCAGAAGAGTGCTTGTACATTGGAGATGGAGGCAGCGAGGAATTGGAAACTGCAAGAGCGCTTGGAATGACAGCAATGCAAGCAGCGTGGTATTTAAAAGAGGGGACCAAGCAACCGACAACACGAAAAGCTGAGTTTAAACAATTGGAAAGGCCAATGGATGTTTTATTGTTTTGTTAAGTCTAATATAAAGTCAATTGCAAATTGAACTATAATATTGAAAAGTGACTATTTGGATGTTATAATTAGTTTAATTTAAAGTCTACTGCAAATTAAACTAAAAGGAGAGGTTATGAAATACATTCATAGAGAAATAGAAAGAAAGTTTTTAAGTATGAATTCTGTTTTTAAAGCAGTGATGGTTACTGGGGCCAGACAAGTCGGAAAATCAACGATGCTAAAAAAACTTGCAGAGAATGAAAACCGTACAATCGTTTCTATGGACAATGCAAGAGATCGGGAGTTGGCAACAACAGATCCAAAGCTTTTCTTCCAAATGTATAAAGTACCAATATTAATAGATGAAGTTCAAAAAGCACCAGAGCTTTTCGAAACGATTAAAATTATGTGTGATGACACGGACGAAACGGGTTTATTTTGGTTAACTGGCTCAGAAAGCAAAAAGATGTTGAAAGAAGCACGTGATTCCATGGCCGGGAGAATCTGTATTCTAAAAATGTACAGTATGTCTCAACGTGAAAAGATGGATAAGCTAGAGGTTGAAGAGCTGGATTTTGACTTTGAAAATTTACTGAAACGTCAGGCTTCGTTTCCTAAAAATAATGTTTTGGATGTATATGATCATATTTGGCATGGTGGCATGCCAGGAACAATTGGAATGAATGATGAGCAGTTAATGGCTTATTTTGAATCCTATATTGAAACCTATTTGATGAGAGATGCAGTGGATGATAATGGTATATCAGATACGACAGGATTTCGTAAAGCATTAAGGGCTTGCGCAGCCTTTTCTGGAAATTTGCTTAATTATTCGGATATTGCAAATGCAGCTGGGGTATCTGTTAATACTGCAAAAGAATGGGTAAAAGTACTGCAAACTATGGGGATTATTTTTCTTTTAGAACCGTTTTCCAACAATGAGTTAAAAAGATTGATAAAAACACCAAAGTTATATTTTTGCGATACGGGTCTATGTGCATATTTGTCGATGTGGACCAGCAGAGATACCTTAATAAATGGTGCAGCTAGTGGGCATTATTTCGAAAACTATGTGGTCGGTGAATTTTTGCGAGCATATAGTTATTCAAAGAAAAAAGCAAATCTTACTTTTTATCGTGATACAAATCAATATGAAATTGATTTATTGATTGAACAGGAAGGAAGAATTCATCCTATTGAAATTAAAAAATTTTCTAGTCCAGAGAGGAAAGCAATTCGCAGCTTTCGATTATTAGAAAAAAGCACCATGGAGGTTTCAAATGGTGGAATAGTTTGTTTGACAGATCAAACATTTCCAATAGAAGAATCTATGACATATATTCCCTGTAATATTATTTAGGTATATGATGGGGAATAAAATGAATCAATGGCATACGAATATAATGGAGATCAAATAATGAAATTTGTTTTAATTACAGGGGCTGGAGCATCTGGGAAAATGACTGTAGGACAGGAATTGATGAAGATTACAGATCTTCGTCTATTTCATAATCATATGACGATTGAACCAGTTATTGAGGTCATGGGTAAATATGATGGGAATACAGTTCGCGAATTAAGGGAAGTATTTTTTCGAAATTTTGCTGCTTCCGATAATTATGGAATGATTTTTACTTTTATATGGGCGTTTGACCAACCATCCGATTGGGAATACATTGAGCATGTGAAATCTATTTTTGAACCGTATGGTACAGAATTTTATTGTGTAGAACTCATAGCAGAGCAAGAAGTTCGTTTGGCGCGCAATGTAACGGAAAATCGACTACTGCATAAAGCATCTAAGCGAGATTTGGTATTTTCCAGAAACAACAACATACACTTGGACGAGGCGTATCGTATAATTAGTGAAGAAGGCGAGATGCCTTTTGATAATTACATGCGGATTCATAATGATCATATAGCACCTGCTGTGGTGGCTAAAATGATCAAAGAGAAGTTTCTGTTGTAATATAACAGGAGTTCAGAGTGAAATAAATCGCTCACCCTTATTTTTATTTTGCTTTCCAGAGCAGCAAATGCATTGTTAGCACCAATGCTTACGAAGTTTGCATCGACGAACGAGGGAGAGGTTGTGATGCAGACCTTTTATTTTGTGATTCTGTCTGCAACTTTAGCTACAATTGTAGGAGCCTTTGGAATTCCTACGTTTCAAAGAATTTTGACTAGAGCAGTCATTCAATTTTCCGAAGAACGTTCTATGTCAAAATTACTTCTTCATGGTTTTTCAAAGACCGGTATTAAACATATATTAATGAGCGTAAAAGTTCCCGATAAAGGAAATGTGAGTAGATTCGATTTTCGTGCAATACCAATGAAAATTTTAATTGCAAATGTAGTTATCGAATCAATTCAGATGGTTGGATTTCTGTCACCGATCTTTGCAAGTACACTTTCTCGGGAGTTGGGTTCGACTTGCGTGACACTTTCTTCAGCTATTAATTGGATTGCGACTTTGCTGCTATATTTATATGTATATCCTTTTTTATCTGTTAAAACGGATGATGTTGTAGAAGGGAAATGCTCTCAAGCAGAGTTTAGACAATGTGTGATTGGAATGGTAGGGACAAAGGTCATAGGAATTGGAATCTCAGTCTTTTTATTAGTGCCCGCTGGTTACTTTATCGTCTTTATCGCAAAAATCCTGCCATAGTTATTTAGATTGGAATAAAACATTTAATGACAAAAATGTCATTAGTGTAGTTGAGTTTGTAAAAGGAGAATGTTTTGAAAGTAATTTTTTTAGATGTGGATGGTGTAGTGAATTCGACAAGTTTTGAAAATGAACATCCAGAACAGTATGTGGATCCAGTGAGAATGAGCCTTTTAAAGAGGCTGATCTTAGAATCAGGGGCTGAGTTAGTGCTATCCTCTGGGTGGAAAATTTGGTTCGATGAGAATATGCAACCGACAGAAAAGGATGCAAAAAGGCTGGCAGATTTATTTCTTGAAAATGACATACATGTCAAAATGAAAACCCCAGACTTTAGTACAGAGGAAATTCGAAAAACGAGAAAATATAGTTTGGTAAAGGGACAGGAGATTCTTGCATGGCTTCATGACAACCCACAGGTAACAGATTATGTTATTTTAGATGATCGGTTGCTAACAGAAGAGGCAATCATAGAGAAGCAGGTTCATATTGATTCCTATGTAGGATTGACGGAAGATGATGTGAAAAAAGCACTTCATATTCTTCGCGTTAACCGTTGTGGAATTGAGCAAATAGAGGATCAAGAAAATAAAAGAGAGATTTCTAGAAAGATATTGGAGGGACTCCCTGACTGGTTTGGGATTGAAAGCTCAAGAGAAGAATATATTAAAGATAGCGAAGATCAGATGTTTTTTGTAGCAATAGAGGACGACATCCCAGTTGGGTTTTTATGTTTAAATGAAACTGGAAAAGATACATTGGAACTTACGGTTATGGGTGTTCTGCCAGATCGTCATCGATCTGGAATAGGAAGAAAATTGTTCCAAATTGCAAAACATAGGGCAAAAGAAATGAACTACTCTTTTTTACAAGTAAAGACGGTAAAGATGGGAAAATATGAAGTGTATGATCGGACAAATAGATTCTATCTTAGCCTTGGGTTTAAGGAACTTGAAGTTTTTCCAACATTATGGGACGAACACAATCCTTGCCAGATATATATTATGAGTATTTAATGAGGGTTAATATGTCAGAGATAAAACTTATGGAACCAAATATGAATTTTGCAAAAGAAATCTGGGCATTCCGGCAGGAGATTCTTGATTCGGATGATCAAGATAAGTTTGCTGGCTGTGGGACACTTAGAACGTGCTCATCGGCAAAAGAATGGATAGAATCGATTAAGATGAACCGTAACGTAGATACTTGTCCAACAGATAAAGTGCCATCAAATGGTTATATTGCAGTACGTACAGGTGATCAAAAAATAGTAGGTATAATTGATCTTAGGCATCATATCAACCACCCGATTTTATCCACGTGGGGTGGACATATCGGTTACTATGTTCGACCTGATGAAAGACAAAAAGGCTATGCAACAGAGATGCTTAGACAAAATCTGATCAACTGCAAATTACTTGGATTGGACAGAGTGATGATTACCTGCCATGAGAATAATGTGGCGAGTGAAAAAACGATAGTAGCAAATGGTGGAGTATTCGAAAAGAATATTGAAGTGGACGGAGAAGTTTTAAAAAGATTCTGGATCACACTATAACTTCAATGAGCTACGATTGATTTCTTTAAGCCTATCGTTTAGAATGTACACAGGGGAAATGGGGAAGTAAATAAATAGTTATGATGACAATTTTTTACCCATGCTTTTTAGTATGGGTATTTTTGTTTATGGGGGAAATATGAAAAATAGAAGAGTTATCGTAGTAGTTTTCATTATAGTATTTGCAAGTATCTTTTTTTGTTTAAGAACGAATAATGAATATAATCAAATAAATAACTTTGTGAACGAAAACTCTATGGAGTTGGAAGAAATCGCGAAGAATTCTTTGAACAACACTTTGAAAGACTTAAAATATAAGAATGTTAAGATAGAAGGGCAATATTCAGGTGACCATGAAATCGTGCAGTTTTTGTACAATGCGGTTGGAATTGTGCCTTCTTCTGGTTACTACGGATTTTATTATTCTCCTGATGATAAGCCTGCTACATTTCAAAATGTAGACTTTCCGTTAAATGCTATTGGAAATGATGAATGGGAGTGGAGCGAGGTAGGGACAGATAACAGAGGAAAGACAATACGTATTAAGGAGTGCTGGTATTATTATGAGGCATGGTTTTAGCTACATTCAGTACAATATCAATAAGATTTGGGAGAAATATGATTAGAAAAATAGAAATAAGTGAGATTCCTTTTGTCTCTGAATATGTATGGAAGGTGTACGAAGATGAAAGCACAAGGACAACTCCGCCATTTAAAGATAAAAATTCTGTAAAGCAACATTTTGTTAGAGAAACTCAGTATTCAAATAGCTTTTTACTTGGTGTATATGAAAAGAACCTCCTTGAAGGAGTCATTTTAATTATTGAAGACCAAGCGGATCTATCGATTAATATGCAAGGACCGTATATTAAAAATACTGAAAAATATCATGAAATTGCAAGTGAGATTCTTTCATATGTAAAAATCAGATTCCGAGAATACAAGTGTTATGTAGGGACTACAAAGACGAATATAATTTCACAGTCATTTTTTGAATCAAATCAATTTATTTGTACAGAAGATGCAATTCAAATGCGCATTACAAAAGCGCAGTTGGGGGCGATGGAAAGTTCGAATCAAGTGATATCACTGCCAGATGAGAGACTGAAAGAGTATCATTATTTTCATAACTTATATTTTCCGGACTACTATTGGCAATTTGAACGTATTCAAGAAGTGCGAGATCGTTGGAAAATTCATATACTAGTTAATCAAGATAAAATCGTTGGATGTGTTTTTTCGATGAAACAAGAAGCACAGTCGGTAGAAATATATGGTTGTCATATTTTAGAGGCATATAAAACCAAAGAGTTGATGTCGGAACTTTTGTGTTGCAATGTATGGGATTGGTTTGATTATGGGATAACAGAAGTTTTATACTTTGCACCAAATGGTATAGAGAGTGAAAGTGCAGAGGAAATTGGATTTCAAGGATATGATACCTATTTAGGGTATTTCACGAAAAGATTAGTCGAAGAAAAAGAGCATATACAAAGCGAGCATTTCTGTTTATATTATAGTGCTGAGGATAAAGATATTATTTTTTCTTTCAAAGAAATTCTTGAAGGTACTTATCAAAGCATAGTTAATGAACATCAGGATTTTCTGATTCTTGATAAGCAAATAATTCAACTATATTTGTGTGAAAGTGCAGATGAATACATTGTTCGTACGAATAAAATACCGGAAGAGTACCAATCGTGGATGGTAGGAAATTCAGATTTTAAGACAAGGACTATATATATTCTTTCACCAAAAGCAGTGAAAGGATTCTCACAGAGGGATATGGAACAAGTTGCGATACATGAGCTTATACATATAATTTTCGACGCTGGAACATCTACGTTTGAGAATGAAGCTTGGCTTGCAGAAGGAATCGCGTTATTATATGCAGGACAAATTGTTACTCAAAATATCTCAACGATTGATTATCCAAGTATTGCCGCAATCTCTGGAAAATGTGTTCAAGGGGAAACACCAGATCAATTTGTTGAAAATGGAGGTTATGATTATGCGGGGGTATATGTCTGGTACTATATTAAGAATTACGGATTTCATGATTTTGTAAATGCATATATGAATCTTGTAAATTTGGAAAATCGTATATTTGAAGGTTATGAAAAAGAAGCTATCAATGCTTATTTTGAAAATTACTGAATAAAAAATGATAATGATGTTATTAATATTGTTTGTTCTGTAGGAGAATTTACTATTGAAGATAGCTAGAAAAAGATTAGGAATTACATATTTTGTCATCGCGCTGGTGGCTTTTGTTTCTCTGTTTTTAGATATTTTGTTTGCCTATGTTATTGAACAGAATCTATATGGATTGAAAATTCAAGAATGGGAAACAACTCACTATGTAGCGCATTGGATACTAATAAGTATTTTATGGGGATTAATTACATTTTTGAAACGATGATTATTTGTTTGATCTTAATCTTTGCGCAAAAGGCATTTGAGACCTGGTTTTGTGTAACGGAAATTCCATATGGTGGCATAATATGTGCAATCACATGGGGTGCAGCTCATGCATTTACAAAGGACAGTATACTTACCGGTGTTATGGCGGCACTTGCAGGACTTATTTTTGGCTCAGTATATCTTTTTGCAAATCGAGATATTCGAATTGCTTATCCGATGATATTGATTATGTTTGTTTTATAAATGATAGAGCACGTGGAGGAAATAAACTATGGAACAAAAAGTAGAATTTAGATTTGCAGAAAGAAAAGATACATCACTGATTTTTCAATTTATCAAAGATCTTGCAATATATGAAAATATGTTAGATTTAGTTATTGCGACAGAAGATTTACTTGAAGAGTGGATATTTGATCAGAACAAAGCAGAGGTCATTTTCGTGTTAGAAGATGGAAAGGAAGTAGGATTTGCATTATTCTTTTATAACTTTTCAACATTCTTAGGACGTGCTGGACTGTACTTGGAGGATCTGTTTGTAAAACCAGAAAGCCGAAAAAAAGGGTATGGGAAGGCTCTGATAAAACAACTTGCGAAGATTGCACTGGAACGAGGATGTGGTAGACTCGAATGGGCGTGTCTGAACTGGAATCAGCCAAGCATTGATTTTTATTTATCTTTAGGTGCAAAGCCAATGGACGAATGGACCGTTTATCGTGTAACAGGAGATTCATTAGAAGAACTTTCGAAGTAGAGGAATACGAAAGTTAAATGCTGAAGTTAAGTGAGGTTCATGAATAAAGTTGAAGAAAATGTTGACTTTCCAAATATTTACTTTATAATATAAAGTAAATTATAGGAGGTGTCATATGAATGCACAAGAAGCTCGTCAAAACCTGGAAATTATCAAAAATTCAATTGAAAACACGAAAGATAAAAGAAAAGACCTATATCAATTTTTATTATGGATTGGGATGATTTTTTTTGTACGATTAGTAGTTGAACTAGCAGTGTTTGGATTGATGAATCGTTCGTATTACATTAATAATGCACTCAGTATCATAAGTGCATTATCATATATTGGAGTCTTTATTGTTTGTGTTCGATATTATATCAGTATTTCAAATAGCAGAAATCGTTATACCAATGCATACGTTAAACTGTCCATGTTTATTTTTATATTTATACCAGTTGTATCAGTAATTCTTAGAGCACTGTCATGGGCTTTGCAATTTGATGCAGACGTTATGGCAAAAATATTTCAAAAACTAGATTCTATTGAAGGAATCAGTAATATTTTATTACTATTACTATGTATAATTCTAACTGGAGAAATCCTTGAAAGAAAAAAATTCTACGCCATAGCAACAGTAATTTTTACTTTGTATCTGGTAGGATATACTTTGTTTGGTGAAGAACGAATTCATATTTTACACAATCAAAATATTGAGGTACTTCTGAGTGGATTAATTTATAGTGGTTTCTTGGCAATGGGTTACTTTTTGTTAGGAATACTTTTGAAAAGGAATAAAGGAATGAAGATAAATGGATATTAATAATTTGCCAATGGCATTTACTTTGCCGCTTCGATTGTCAATAATTGGTGCGGTGTTAGAACAAGAGTGTAGTTTTAATGAACTGAAAGAAACGACGAATGCAACAGATGGCAATATTAGTGTTCAAATATCAAAATTGGTTGATGGCGGATATATTAAAGCAAGAAAAAAGAAAGTTGGAAATAAAAATTTGTCTTACTATTCAATTACAGACTTCGGGTTGGAACAGTTTAAAGAATATGTAAAAATTTTAGAAGCAATGATTTCGCAAAAGAATGAAACTTGATTTTAAAATAGTATTGTCATAAATGAGTATAATCCAATTGATTATACTCATTTTATTATTTGAAATATTTTATTTATGTGTAACGAAACAACAGACTACACGTTTATTGGATGAGGGGGTGAGCTTGTGACAAATGATATGATGGAAGATATCTACAAAAAGTATTATAGGGAAGTATTCTTATATGCATTTTCTTTATGCAAGAATTATCATTTGGCACAAGATTTGACGAGTGATACTTTTTATAAAGCATATTTAACAATTGGGGAGTTAGATTATATTAAGTATTGGTTATTCCGAGTATGTAAAAACTTGTTTTTTGACTACACGAGAAAAAACAAAGAATATCCTCAAGAACATTTTGAACAAAGTACGATGAGTACGGAAGAGAATGTGTTGGAGCAAATAATTGCTATTGAAGAGAAGAGAAAATTATTTGATTTGATTATTAGTATGCAAGAGAATTATAGAGAGATTTTAATTTTATACTATTATTGTGATTTCTCAATACGTGATATTTGTCATACAAAGGATATATCAGAGAGTACTGCAAAAACTATGTTGTACAGAGCTAGGAAAAAAATGAGAAAGGAATTGGAGGGAAAACATGAATTTTAGAGAAGTGATGGAAAGGTATAAAGAAGGTACATTAAGCGAAGAAGAAAAGATAAAGCTGGAGAAAGAAATTGAGAAATTTGAAATTCTAGAGACCTATTTTTCGGAAAGATTTGATGAAGAAATAAATCATTTTCAGGAAACAGACTTATCATTCCCACAGCAACAAGAAACGAGAAAATTACGAAAGAGTGTGAATCTCCGATTATTTAAAGTTGTGATAGCTTCGGTCCTTTCTGTGATATTGCTATATCTGAGTGTTTTTGTAGTAGGTTCAAATCTTGTAGATCAATTCTATTATGATCCAACGAAAACGGAAGGAAATAAGTTGGATGCGAAAATGCCAAATTATTTCTACGACATGTTGGTTTATACAGAAGTGAATATGCCTGGATACTCCCTGGCATCTTTTACTTCACAGGAATCAAAAGGATTCGGGAAATATGAGTTGAGCTATTCATTAAGGGATTTGTTTAATGATGATACTGAGAGGTATGAATTTATCTTAAATAAAGATGTTCCATACTATGCACTCGAGGGAATTGATAGTACAAAGAACCGGTTCAGTTTGTGGAATGGGTTTGAAAATATTAGCATAGTTTCGAGGGCTCAAGAAGGTTCGTTTGATGAATATGAAAGTTATAAAAATGCTGACACACTTAAATATTTAGATGAATTGAACCCATGCACATATGTTTCTTTGGCAATCGTGTTTGAGGATGACCTAAATATGGAAGAGTATTTTGAACTGGAATACAGCTTTACATTTCTTGATTTTGCGTGGGTAGGTATTCGCACATTCGACCCTGGTGATTCATGGAACGACAGTGATCAAATTCCTTTGGTTGGATTTCAGTCGAGTTTTCGGAAAAATCAATACAATGTAGCGAATCCAGATAGTGAAAGATACCCTAATTTATTTTTAAATGAAATTTCAATATATGATGTAGCTACTTCGCCAGAACTTGTGTCAGAAGCATATAGCAGACATTTCCGTTCGTGTTTAGCATATTTAAGAGACCGAGAAGATTTTGTACGTATTTTTGACTATAGTCATTTAAGAACGGATTTTTATAATCAAGCAATTGAATATATTGATGAGAATGGTGTAAATGCCTATGGTACGATTGTATATGGGACTCCAGATGAGCTGAAACTGTTTTTGCAAATGGTACCATATCAGAGTATATGCATTAAGGATGCTTCGGTAGTCGCTCCTGATCCATATGCATCTAACTGGATTAATCTATTCGAATAATGAGGAACACGTTGCTTTTCTATACATGTTTGTTATAATATTGTCTAAGGGTGTATTAGTGGAAAATAAATAGTTAAAGTTCAATTATGTTGGTCAACCCATGCTCTCGTGCATGGGTTTTTCTGTTTTAAGGGAAATAGGGGGCAATATGAAAAAAATATATGTTTCAATTTTGCTTGCAATGATCTTGCTAGTAAGCGCATGTGGACAATCTAATGAAGAATATACCGTAAGTGAGGGAAGCTATTCTATGAAAATATCCGAAGAGACTGATTTTTTAGCACCCTCAGTCTATATATCTGAGGGGTGGTTTACATTTTCTTATGATTTACTAAGTAGCTATTTATCGACAGGATACTATGAAATAAGTGGTGATAAGTTGATATTGAAGACGGATGACAATTTATATGAATTTGTTTTTCGGATAGAGGATGGGTCTTTGTTTTTTCAAGAGGACGAATCGTCAAGTGTAAAATTAATTGATGAACGATTTGGGATTCCAATACAGGATCAGGCGGAATTTATATTAGGAGAATAAATGGAATGAGAATTAGGGTGAAAAAATGGGTACTTATATTTTAACAAGTATGTTTGAACACGGATTTCAAGGAGAAATTGCAGAGCTTTTTCAAAAATTCATTCGAAAGAGAGAGAAGTTTGTATTTGTTGCATCAGAATTTGAGAAAGCATATGAGATTACAGATCGATATTATAAGTGGTTCTTAAATATGTTTGATGAAGCTGAAATATATTTTGGTCAAGCCAAAGTCATAGATGGAAGAATGACAAAAACAGAGGCAAGAAAAATGATTGAAGAAGCAGATGTTGTCTGGTTAGCAGGCGGAGATACTATCACACAGTTTCACTATTTCCAAGAATATAATCTGGACAAGGTAATCAAAGAGCATGAAGGAATCGTCATTGGGATGAGTGCAGGGGCAATAAATCTTTCGAAAAATGCTATTTGTACTGAGATATGCGGACACGATAAATTTGAGATATATGAAGGTCTTGGATGCGTTGATATATCCGTGGAACCTCATTTTGATATTCAAGATGTATCGAATGAATTGTTGGAATTATCAACAGATTATGAGATTTATGGTTTATGTGACGAGGGTGTTATCGTATACAAAGATGGAATTTACGAATTTTATGGAGAGGTTTATAAAATAGAAAAGGGAGCAGTAGTACGAGTGTAAGGTTATGTGAGGGAAGGGATTGTATTATGAAAAAATTACGGTTATTGAGCTTGTTGTGCATTTTGTTTGTTTTAGTTGGATGTGGAGCAGCAAATCAGGAAAATCAATTCGATGGGACATCGGGCGATGAAGGTTATTTTGAAGATAATGGGGACTTTCGAGAAGGTGAAACTTCAAATGGTGAGATGGACTATGCGGAAGAGAATGGATATCAGGTCACGGTAAATGTAATTAATGCGAAAGAAGCAGAAATTGTAATTCAGAGTCCGATATTTTTGAAGAATACGGAAGATCTTATGACGGATATTTCAGACTGGGGCAGTGAAATATATTTTAATTCAATGCAGTTTGGTATATTTTCAATCTATACCTCTTTATATCAATATGATAACACGCAGTCTTTGAGTTGGGATCAAATGGAATGCTATTTGAATTATTGTGAATATGTCGATGGGGATATTTATTCGATGTACATGTTTACCATGCAAAATTATTCAATACAAGATGGTATTTTGACCATCCATTTGATCTTGCCTAATGAAAATGAAACAGCTCAGTTTGAGTCATCAAACCAGGAGTGGTTGCAATTAAGTGATGAGCAAGTAGCCGAAATTAATAATTTTTCTATACAAAACGTAGATGAATTTAAGTTTGAAGAATATCAGTATAATGATGATAGTTGGTTCGCGTACTCGATGAAGGCTACAGATTGTGTGGATTCATCTCAGTCGGCTGAAAACAATGCAATTTTCCCAGAAGAAGTATATTCCACCGATATGTTGATTACGTCAATTGACACAAAAGGGTTTGATACATTGGATTCAAACTATGCAATCTATAGAACGGCTTGGGGCGATGAAACACTGACGGAAGAATTTGTGCTGCAAATGGTCTATGGAGAACAAGGGGAACTCGTTGATGCAATCCTTAGAATTGTAAAACCGTGTGTAGGAGAAGGTTATGACGAGAATGGAAACTTTGGAGCGATTGCTGCTTCAACAGAAGAAATGCTCGATTATGCTCAAATATATATCAATGATAGCTATAGCCAGACAGACATAGACAACTTAAGTCAAGGTACTTATTGCGCAAAGGATGATGTGTTATTTATTCACATGAGTGCATCGGATATTACATCATATCAAAACGAGCTTGAAGATTATGGTTATATGTATGCTGCGCAAGCAGGATATATGTATGGGTATCCACTTCTTGATATCAAAGACTCGTCAAATCTGATTTTTGAATCGGATATGAATTTCGATCTGTCCAGTATTCATGTAGAAAATTATTGTTCCATAGATTCCTTTCATTATGTTCCAGAAAAGGATTATGGAAGTGATGATTTTGTTATTCGAGAAAGTAATTTTGATGGGCAAATCAGTGGAGAGGTCTATTATTATGATGGAGAGCAAATTATAGCAATTGTAGAATATTTGAATTCGAATGGTTCTTATTCGATGAGAGAAGTTGAACTTGATCAGATTGAGGGTACTTATTTGGATCATAGTAAGGAAAGCTGGATACAGCAATTAAAAGAAGAGATGAATGGTACACTTTATCCAGAGGTAGAATTTGGTGAGCCATCTTATGAAAATAGAAAAGAACTTGGGGCTATTTATGTCGCGATTCCAGAGCTGTAGAAAATGGTAGAACATAGAGATAAGGGAGGAAAAAGATTATGTGGTTTGAATTGCTAACTGTAATAAGTTATGATACTGGGAATACAACGAATTTGATGGGGTTGCTTCCTGATTTGTTAATCATTTTATATTTAGGATTTTTTGGAATTCTTGTATACGTTTTGATTTTACTAATAAAATTTCTTAGAAGAGGAATCAAGTATCTAGACAAAAAGTTGAAGGATCATAATGAATAAAAATAGTGTTATTTATAATTTAAAGCCAAAACATCGAACAAAACTGCGTATTTTTATAGGCATTCGATATTATCGAAGTCTGAGATATTTGAATTGGATAATTCATGGGAAAAAATATGCAAAAATGACGCAGTTTAAAAAGCTGGACTATGAGATTTTCGCTCATAAAACGCCCATTTATCGAAAACTTAAAGATGTGGATATGTGGTTGCAGGAAAATAAAGCAATAAATCTTTCTATTGCGGCAAACAAAATAAATGGTGTAAGGATACAACCGGGAAAAACTTTTTCTTATTGGAAGTTAATTGGAAAACCAACGAAGGAAAAGGGATATAAAGATGGTATGGTATTGCATTATGGAGAAATTACATATGGAACAGGAGGAGGTTTGTGCCAACTATCCAATTTGATTTATTGGATGACTTTGCATTCGCCGCTATCCGTTGTGGAACGCTATCGTCACAGTTATGATGTTTTTCCTGATAGCAATCGTAATCAACCATTTGGAAGTGGAGCCACATGCGTATACAATTATCGAGATTTAGTTATAAAAAATGAAACGGACGATGTATTTCAAATCAATGTCTGGATCGATGGCGATTATTTACATGGTGAGATTTGTTCTGATCAAAAAAATATTTTCAATATGAAATATATGAAGCGTCTCACGAAATACAACATGAATTTTGGGGCGCGTATAGCAGACATAATACGATTCGAAGGAAAGTGTATAACATGGAGAATGAGATGATTTTTGATGAATTTATTTGCGAGAATCATGCGCTGATGATGTATGAACCATTTTTGGAATCCCATGAATAGAATATAAAAGTTTGAATAAATGCCTGTTTGACGTAGAAACATTGGCAAGAAAATATAGCTTGAAATTGGAGAATGTAAATGAAGAACAAGGTTAAATTGAAATGGAAAATCATCATTGGATTAATCTGTATTATAATGATCACGATTGTAATTAATTTTATTCCCACATGGAGATTGCGTGTTTCTGACATGCATGAACTAAACGGTTCATGGATCAATGTGTATTATGAAAATGAAATTGAGGCAGCTAAGGATGTTTTTTCATATGCAGATTCTGAAACAGAAGCAATCGCAGAGAAACTTGGGTTTAAAGAGAAACAAAATATCAATGTTTATATTTATGATCATCAAAATACTATGCAGACAAAAAAATACGGATATATAGCTCCGTTACTGGGGTTAGAATGGTATATTGGAGATAATATAGGTACGAATGTTCTTTTAACTTCTCCAGCAAATCCGGGGCCAGTGCATGACTATGAAACGAATAAGCATGCGGTGTTACACGAAATTGTACACGCATATGTAAGTGTTATTAACAAAGATGTAGATTTGTGGTTAACAGAAGGAATGGCATTGTATTTAAGCAATGGTGAGCCATTTTATCGAGATCAATTATTTGATTATAAAGTACCTTCTTTTGAGGATATTTGTTCTAATAATCCGATTACATTTTCAAATTGTGGAGGATACATGCTTGCTCACACATATATTGAGTATTTAGATCAAGAGTATGGATGGGATCAAGTATTGGAGTTAGTTCGAACCGAAAATTATGAAGATACTTTGCGCAAATCCAGAAATGATATTTATGAAGAATGGGTACATTATATAAAGAATTACTATCAGTAGATGGCGGAATTGGATATGGAATGCTTTATATGATTTTATAAGGCAAATTGAATAGTAGCTATCATGGAGATAAGACATGAAGAAGATGTTTATTGTAAGCTTAGTTAAAAATGGAATTCTCGGTGGAATTCTATATGTTATGAGTGATGAATTAATTTACTGTACAAATAAAATAACTGTTTCAAAGAAAATTCAGAGGCTGCACTTACCTTATTCAGAGATTGAGCGAATAACAAAAGAACGACTTCATACAATCTTAGTCAGTTTGAAGAACAATGAAGAGTATAAATTTTTCGTATTTTCAAGAAAACGGTTGTTAGAGTGTGTAGAACGTAATATGATTAAAGACGAAGATTTGTAACAAAAAAATGTTTTAAGGAGAAATAATATTATGTTGGAATATAAGTATGATACACAGCTTTTAATTGAAGGAAAAAATTTAGATGAGGACGTGATAAACGATTATTTCACCAATAATTTCAAAGGTGATTGTCTTTTGGCAGTAGGAGATGAAGAGTTGATCAAAATTCATTATCATACAAACGAGCCATGGAAAGTACTTGAATACTGTACTACACTAGGTGAAATATATGATATCGTAATTGAGGATATGGACAGACAGTCTAGAGGATTGCAGGGGTAGTGTGATTTCATAGATAATTCATCTGTTTAACCATTCAACCAGTGGTTGAATATAGAAAATCAACGAAAAGAGTATTGCAAATATTTATCTCGAAGTATAACTTGTAATTAAGGAGGGATAGGTATGAATGAGGTAAAAGTTGGTCAGTTTATTGCTGATTGTAGAAAACAAAAGAATATGACACAGGTAGAATTAGCGAAAAGATTGAATATTACGAATCGTGCGATATCAAAGTGGGAAACTGGGAAGAACTTACCAGATGCTTCAATTATGCTCGAATTATGCGAGATATTGGGAATTAGTGCGAATGATTTGCTGTCTGGTGAGCGAGCAGATAAAAGAAGTAATTCAAAACTTCACAAAAAAATTTCAATAAATAAGAAGATCTTCTTTCGTAGAGTTGCTTTACTCACGATATTTTTTGTCGTTTGTTTTTTTGCATATAACAAGATTATTGGTTCTCTAATAGAGTTTCAAACGATGCTATTAGTTTTTATTCTCGGTGCAATTTTAATCTTGTTGGGACAGCAAATTAGATTTAGCTTGAATATTAAAAAGTTTATTTTATACAATAGTTTTCTTATCTCTAGTATTCCTGTTTTTGTTTTTAATATGATTCATTTTGACAAGTTAGGGGCACAGGGAGTGAAAATATCTTTATTGTCCTTCGCATATGGCATTATTCTAACTTTGATTTGGAATATCTTATTTTTCAGAATTGAGAATACTAAGAAAAATCAGAATTTTTAAGTTAAATAGAATTTGTGCTGAGATTTTAGAATAATAGGAAAGATGGTTTGATTTAAGTATCTTATTTAAAAAATTATCTTGCGAATTTTTTTATAACATTCTAACCTTTTAGTAAAGGTATTCTAGTGAAGAAGGAGGTTATAAATGAATTCAGATTATTATGATATGATATTTAAAAGAAAATCGTTTCATGTGTTCAAGGAAACAATACCACTTACTAAAAAAGATTTGGAACAGATCGAGGATCAAATAAAGGAATTGAAGCCGTTAGTTTCTAACATCAAAGTGGAGTTTCGTATTGTAGAAAAATCAGAGACGACATGTAAACGAGGAGAATATTGTATTCTAATTTATAGTGAGAAAATGGAACATTGCCTTCAAAATGTTGGATATATGGGCGAGCAGTTGGATTTATGGCTGACTAGTAACAACATCGGTGTATGTTGGTATGGCGTTGGTGAGACAATAGAGCCTAAATATAACGGATTAGATTTTGTGATTATGATGGCAATAGCAAAAACAAAGGAAGAACACTTTCGAAAAGATTACACAAAATCAAAAAGGAAGAGTTTGCCAGAGATTTGGGGCGGGAAACCATATTTGCAGATCGCAGATGCAATTCGGTATGCACCTAGTGCTTGTAACACGCAACCATGGTTCATAGAATATTCGAATAATCAACTGTTTCTTTACCGTGTCCTGGGACGCCGTGGAATCATGCCACAAGTTAAAGTAAGTTATTATAATCGAATTGACATTGGAATCATGATGTGTTTTTTGGAAACATGTCTATACCATGAAGGTGTTGAAATCGATAGAGAGCTATTTCCTGACACAATATGTGAAGAGAACAAAGTGCTAAATGCTATTTATCGATTTGTGAATTGTAATCGAATTGATAATCAGAATTAGAGTTGTTGCCTATGAAATTTACTTTCATAGGCTTTTTGTTTTTGATTTTAGAAGTTGAATACCATCTGGTGGGATGGTATAATCAAAAACAAAAGGGGGAAAGAGATATGAGCAAAGTGGATACAACAGAAAAAATTACTATCAATGTAAATACAATTGATCTAGGGTATATTGATTTACTTGTAAGTGAAGGCTATTATGCTACACGAACAGAGTTTATTAAAACAGCAATTAAAAAGCAATTAGATAATCATAATGAAGATACGAAAAGGTTGCTGGGACAGAAGGTAAATTTGGGATATACTTTTTCGATTGGAGTTGGAGGATTTACAAAAAAAGAATTGGAAAACCTACTGAATAAGAAAGAAAAGAAAATTAATGCTGTGTTTGTAGGTCTATTTATTTTGTCCAAGGATGTATCCTTGGAACTTCTTGAGGAAACTATTGACTCAATCAAAGTGTATGGAGTCAGTAGATGTTCAAAAGAAATAAAAGAAAGATATAAAATATAATTATTCAGCAGGAATACATACAGGAAACGGTTTCGACGTGTGAACTTCAGAATTATTTAACGTCTAGGTTATAAAAGTAATCTGACGATTGTCTTCTAAAATGATAATTTGTAATAAGTTAGATTGATTTTCTTGTTTTGTTTGTTATAATAATATCTAAGGGTGTAAAAAGGGGAATAGAATTATTAGGTTTATTATATTGTTTGATTGGTCAACCCATGCTCTTTTGCATGGGTTTCTTTGTATTCTATTCACTTGATACACAAGTTGATTCTTTAGGGGGGAAATAGTATGGGATTATTTGACAAAATGAGGGAACCAGTTTTTTTGAAAGAAAGTAGTAATGCAGAAGAACAACTTGAACAATTAAAAAAATTGGTAGGCACATTAAATGAGGACGGAGAAGCCATATTAGAGCAAGACATAAAATGTTTGGAGTATGGGATTGTTGGAGAAAAAAATATTGCATTTGAATTAAGAAACAGCCATATTCCAATGTATATTTTACATGATGTTTATTTGGATGATGGGGAACTTAGTGCGCAGATAGACTACATGGTTTTTACGAAAAAGATATGCTTTGTAATTGAGTGTAAAAATCTTTATGGCAATATAGAAATAAACTCGAGTGGAGATTTTATTCGTTCTATGAATTTTGGAAGGAAAACATTGAAAGAAGGGATTTATTCTCCAATTACACAGAATCAGAGGCATTTAGAATTGATAAAAAAAATAAGGTTAGATAACAGAACCAATATTATCTCTAAAATGCTTGTTGAACGATATTTTGATAGTAATTTCAAGTCTCTTGTAGTTTTAGCTAATCCGAAAACAATTTTAAATGCGAAATATGCGAAAAAAGAAATTAAGCAGCAGGTAATTCGTGCAGATCAATTAATCACTCATATTAAGAGAATATTGAGTGAGTCTACGGAAGGTGAAATGAATGATAATGGATTGCTAGAAGCAGCTGAGTCATTTAAAAATATTCATAAAGATGTAAAAAAAGATTACATCTCAAAATATTCATCTTTTAAATTAGAAACTAGACCAGAAGAAGACATTCAATCGGATGGTTCCGAGGATAATGATGATTTGACCGAATTATTAAAAGAACTAAAACAATATCGTTTAGATAAGAGTAGAGAAGAGAAAATCAAACCATATTATATATATAATGATAGTCAACTAATGGATCTGGTTTCAAAGAATCCGAAGGATAAAATCGAACTTCAAACAGTATCTGGATTTGGGGAGAAAAAAGCAGATAAATATGGAAAGGAAATCATTGGTATTCTTAGTCGATACGAGTATAGAATGTGAAATATTTGAATATTAATAGAATTGAAGAGGGCAATAATTTGGAAAATGAAATAATGCTTGAAGAAGAGATAGCAAATAAATCAGTTGGTATGGAAAAGGGAGGAGAAATCTCAAATGGACTTTTCAGCGCAATCAGAATAATAACAATTATACTTTACTTAGTGATGAATGGATCTATAGGATATATGGTGTACACTTCTACACAATATGTATCACTAATGGACAAGTCTACAATTCGTGCGACTTGGATGGTCGGTGTAATTACAATATTGATTCCTGGTTTGTTTATTTCTTTTTTGTTTCTTAAAAAGAATCATACAGTCATTCATATTTTAAAAGCCATAGTTCAGGTACTTTTAATCATTAGTCTTCCATTTGTTTATATTATTGGTGGGATTGCAAGCATGGGAATTCCTTCTTCCACAACGAATCCAGATCATTTCAGAATTTGGGAAGAACGAATTGATGATAAACTTGAGGAAGATGAATTTGTAATGTTTCCAGATTCGGTGCCAGACAATGTAATTGATGTGGACTACTCGTATCATTACGCAATCATTTTTTCGGACAAATGCTTAGATGTTGAGATTTCATATACCTATCTAAATTCTGAGGATTATGAGAACGAAAAATTAAGAATGCAGGCATACCATCCAGTTTACAGAGAGGCAATTGAAGACGGGTATCATGTATCCTATGCGATTGGAGCAGAAGAAAGTGATGAGCAGAATTTTCGCTTTGGATATAATGACGAGGAAGAACGAGTAACATATAGAATATCGTATGATTGGGCAAATTAGTTCTTAAATAAACGACTAGGAGAAATATATGCGAGAAGAAAAGAAGTCAGATTTAGTGATATCATATGAGAATTTGCGTCGTATGATTGGGATCCTTGGCATGGCACTACCATTTGCATGTGCAATCGGAGGCGCGCTTTTTACACATATAGGGATTCAACCAAGTATTAGCGATTATTATTATACAAATATGCAAGATATTTTTGTAGGGATTTTGGTTGGAGTAGCGATGTTCTTGGTGACCTATAAAGGTTACGACAAAAGGGATCAATATATTACGAGTGGCGCAGGGATTGCAAGTGTTGGAATTGCATTGCTTCCTACGAATATTATCGGGAAACCACTTGTTCGTGTTGGCGTGTTTGATTTGACATCAAAGACATCGAATATTTTTCATTCGATTTTTGCCATTCTCTTTTTTGGTTTGCTGGCGTATATGTCGATCTTTCTTTTTACACTATCAAATCCAGATACAAGTATTAGCAAAAATAAACGCAGGAGAAATAGAATTTACATTATTTGTGGATGCATCATGGTAGCGGGAATCGTAGGAATTATTCTGAGTATGTTGTTGATGCCATTTGACGCGATGTTGAAAACAAAAATTATTTTTTATATAGAAACATGCATGCTTGAGGCATTTGGGATATCATGGCTCGTGAAAGGGAAAACGATACTGAAAGATTAAGTGAACGTAAAGGTAAGGAGAATCAGATGGAAGAGGAACGAAGAGAAAAAAATAGGGACTCAAAAACATTGTTTAAAAGTGGCTGGTTTGCTTCGTTATTTGTTATTTTTATGATTTTGTTGTTGATTGTTTTGTTAGTATATAATATTCCTGTAAAATAAGGAATGAATGTGGGGAAATAAATGAATAAGTTTAAATTTAAAAAAATGGAAACAGAAGAAGAAATCCAGGGAAAAGGATACGTACACTATAAATCTTGGCAACAAACGTATTCAGATCTTGTAGATAAAGCATATTTGAACGAGCTGACCTGTGAGAAATGTACGGAGATG
Organism: Lachnospiraceae bacterium; assembly: GCA_963666475.2. Taxonomy (GTDB): domain Bacteria; phylum Bacillota; class Clostridia; order Lachnospirales; family Lachnospiraceae; genus JBFHIZ01. The sequence continues at coordinate 149,964 of OY762821.2, forward strand.
GCATATCAGTGGCGAAATAATATCGTTGTTGCAAAAGATGGTGACAAAGTAATCGGATTTGTTGGATATGGGGCGTACAGAGAAAATCGAAAAATTGGTTATGGTGAGATCTACTCGATTTATGTATTGGAAGAGTATCAAAAGAAAAAAATAGGATATGAACTGATGAATGTTGCATTTGACTATTTATGTGACTGTGAAAAAGTAATCGTATGGGTGTTAAAAGGAAATGATCGTGCAATACGTTTCTATAAAAATTATGGATTTCACTTGGATGGTATTGAAAAAGAAATTACGCTTGGGACACCTAATGTCGAATTGAGAATGGTATACGAGGCGTTTTAGTAAAAGTGAATAGGGCAAAATGTAAATAAGAGTACCCTTATAATATCCATATAAAATAGAGGGAATATACGTATCTTTATTATAATGATTTATTTTATAACAGATTTAGTGCTTTTGTTTTATGAGAACGGAGGAGAGAACAGATGATATTTGCAGATGTAGTGGTATCACCATTTGAAGAAGAGATTACTTTTGTGAAAGAGAATTTTGTTTTAGAGGATATTTTTATCCTGTTACTTGTGGTCATATTAATTGTGGTAGGTGTCTTTATCGTGAAAGGAATCCTTTCAAGAAAAAACAAAAGAAATGACAAAAATGAATAACAGAGAGTTTGCTGGAATCCAAGAAGGCATACGATATTTCCTGATACATCTGTCATTAGAATTTGTATGCTATTATTTTTTGATGCATGTCTTTTCTGAAATTTATCAAATTTGGATGATTTATCTGGCGTACGATGTGTTTGCATTTGCTTTTCAAAGTGTAATTGGTAAATATTTTGATCAAAATGGAAAAGGGCATCCTGGAATCATCGGATATATAATGTGTGGGACTGCGGTAACAATTGGGTTGCGATATACTTCACTCGTCATTCCATGCATGGTGATCATGGCGATTGGGAATGGATTTGTGCATATTAGTGGGGCTATTGTTACTTTAAAAGCTTCAAAAGGTGGACTGACTTCGGTGGCTATTTTTGTTGGTGGCGGAGCAGTCGGAGTGTTTCTAGGAAAAAACTTTAGTGATAAAAACTTAATTTGGTTGATTGTAGTGATTACACTTATAGCAATTAAAGTCATGAAGATGAAAGATAAAAAGTGGTTTGAAGACACAAGTGAGGATAATAACGTAACTTTATATGATTATGTGATTGGAAAGCATGCTTTTTTTTCTATCGTACTTATGTTTTTTGTAATTGTAATACGGTCTTATATGGGTTATGGTATTCCGATGTATTGGAATCAAAGTATACTTACCCAGTTCATATTGTGTATAGCACTATGCGTAGGAAAAGCTGTCGGAGGAGTTTTCAGTGACATATTTGGAGCAAAAAAAGTGGCGATGATTAGCACCATATTGTCGTTCCCATTGGTATTGTTGGGCGGAAATCATATGGTGATTTCGATTTTAGGGATTATGTTGTTTTCTATGACCATGTCGATCACACTTGGAGCAATCGTCTCGATTTTGCCAGGTGCATATGGATTCGCTTTCGGAATCACGACATTTGCCTTGCTGATTGGTTCTTTGCCTGCTTTTTTTGGAGTACGATGTGGTAATATCACATTAGGAATTGCAACGATTCTTTCTGTGTGTATTTTTGGTTATGTGTTGAAAGGGAAACAACAGTCATAGCATGAGGTTAAGTATGAAATTAGTGGAATCTTTGGCATTTGCTTTACTCTTAACAGTATTAGTGGAAGGCTTCGTAGTATTGGGATATGCTGGAAGTAAAGAACTTGCAAAGAAAAGTATTAGTTGCAATCTGATTACAAATCCAGCTATTAACTTGCTTGTGGCTTTTCTTGGTTTGTTCCTATCAGGAGTTTCTTTAATAATGTTGACTTTGCTTTTTGAATGTGTCGTGGTATTTGTAGAGATGAGATTATATGGCATATTTATGAAAACGGATTATAAGAAGTATTTATCCTTATCAGTACTTGCAAACGTATCTTCATTTTGTGTTGGATGGTTGTTTGTATTGATTGTGGATTAGAGAATATGTGAAAAGGATAAGAGAAAAAAAGCGCGAGGTGCCGTATGAGATATACTTGGGTTGATGAATTTTTATTAAGTAAAAAAGGTGTTTCAAAGGATTTACAGCAGGATTGGAACTGGATACGATATCAGATTGGTGGGAAAATGTTTGCCGCAATTTGTTTAGGTGAAAACGATATGCCCTATTATATCACATTGAAATTGGAGCCTTCGGAAGGTGAGTTCTTGAGAACCCAATATGAAGATATTATTCCAGGATACTATATGAATAAAATGCATTGGAATTCTATCAAGCCAGATGGAGAAGTGCCAGATGAATTGTTAAAAGATCTGTTAGAAAATCATATCAATTGGTTCTTACAGGATTTAGTAAGAAAAAACAGAATGAAATTTTGTTGTAGTTCTTAATAGTAGGAGAAATGTGATGGTTATATATAATGTGTTATCCTTAGATGAAATCAATCTTGCCCTGTTCGATTCTTTTGATCGAACGCAGGTGGTGACGAAATGCTGGAGAAAAGTAAAGGAAGAATGGTTGATTAAAGAGATACCATTTACCGATAATTGGTCAAAAGAAGAGTATCAAGAGGGAGTTCAGTACTTAAGGAATCTGATTCAGTCAGGGGGTTATGTAGTCGGAGCTTTTATTGATGAGAAACTAAAGGGATTTGCATCTGTCGATCCTTCTGTTTTTGGAGCACGCTCGAAATATATAAACTTATCCAATATCCATGTATCACAAGATGTGAGGGGATTGGGAATCGGCAAAGAATTGTTTCGTTTATCAAAAAAGTGGGCAAAAGAACAGCATGCAGAAAAATTATATATTTCTGCTCATTCTTCAGTCGAAAGTCAGGCTTTTTATAAAGCGATGGGGTGTGTAGAAGCGACCGAATATAATGAAAAACTAGTCGAGAAAGAACCGTGTGATTGTCAGCTTGAATGTGAATTGTGAACGATTTAGAAGTGACGTAAGAAGTCATTTTTGCGCGCAGAGAAGTAGTTTGTTACTACCTCTCTGTTTTTTTTATGTGACTTATGTGATATTATTCTTTTAGAAAAAGGTCGATTATTTAGGAAAAGGAAGAATATGATAAGAGTGGCAATTATTGAGGATGAAAAGAAAATGTCAGATACCCTGATGTTATATTTAGACAAGATGATGGAAAATGTAGCAGGTATGAAGTTTTCTATAAGTGTATATTCTGACACGACTCCATTTTTGGATGAGTTCCATTCGCAGTTCGATTTGTTGCTTATGGATATTGAACTTCCTACGATGAGTGGGATGGACGCGGCAAAAAAAATCAGAGAAAAGGACAGTCAGGTAACAATTATTTTTATCACGTATATGGCCAAATTTGCAATTAAGGGATATGAAGTTGATGCATATGATTTTGTTGTAAAACCAGTTTCTTATCTACCGTTCTCTGTTAAAATACAGCAGGCAGTTGCAAATATAAAAAAGAATCATACGGATTTTGTTGTAATCAAAACAAAAACAGGAGTACAAAAAGTATTTGTCTCGTCGATTCTTTATTTAGAAGTAAATGGTCATAATTTGCAGATAATTACGCAGGATGGGGTTGTCGAAAGTTATAATTCTCTTTCGAATATGAAAAAATTACTAGAACCATATTATTTTTTACAATGTAGCATTAGTTATCTCGTGAACCCCAAATATATTACGAAAATTATTGACAGTACAGTATATATAGATAATTTTACAGTTAAAATTAGCAGACCCAAAAAGAAGGAATTCATGTCAAAGTTGACTAACTATCTGGGAAATATAGGAGGAGAAAATACATGATTTCGTGGTTTGAGTTAGACAACGTATGGTACATGGTAGCATTAATACTCGGGGTATCCATACATATAAGAAAAAGTGAGAGAAAATCAAACTTTATATTGAGGTTGATTTCATCATTCTTAGCGTGTATTGTGCTTGCTTATTTCTTGCCTACATTTGCTGGTACATTGTATCGACTTAATTATTTAAAGTGGGTCGTTCTATTTTTTACGGTTGTTATTGGAAGTAAAGCATGTTTTCATATGGAATGGTTCTATATTATGAATCGTTGTAGTTTTGGATGGTTGACCTATGGATGCGCGATTGTATGGGGGAATCTTATGAAAGAGCTATTCAGAGCAGATGGAGTATTTCAGAATTTGATTGAGATGATTTGCTTTGTTATTACATATTTCATTTTTTATTTGCTTTCGTTTCGAGAAAACAGCCCACAGGTATTACACTATAATGACCGTTTTAAGATGATTATCACGAATACTTTGGCAATCATTGGTCTTTCAATCGTTGGAAATGAGTTGGAAGAACAATCGGAGAAAGCATTTATCTATTTGTTGTATCTGATTATTATTTATCTAGTCTTATGGCTATTGAGTATTTTTTCGGAAGAAAAAAGACTGCAGGACGATTATAAAATCATACGACAGATATTGGCAAAAGAAGAGCAACAATATGAAATGTCAAAAGAATATATCGATTTAATCAATTTGAAATGTCATGATCTGAAACATCAGTTATATGCTCTTCGAAAAGGAAGTATTCAGAGTGCCGAGCTTGATGAGATGGAAACAATCGTAAACAACTTTGACGCAGAGTTCGATACTGGAAATGAAGCCTTGGATGTTGTGTTGACTGAAAAAAGCAGAATGTGCGTTCAAAAAAATATTACATTTACTTGTATTGCAGATGGTGAAAAAATGAACTTTATCACTCCGAGCAATATATATTCTATGGTAGGAAATATCTTAGACAATGCAATTGAAGGTGTGGAAACTTTGGACAATATTGAACTGCGATTTATTAGTTTAAAGATTGTTGAAGAGTCGGGTGTACTACACCTACACGAAGAGAATTACTTGGATAAGGATATTCATATTAAAGAAGGATTACCGATTACTTCAAAAGATGACAAGTTATCACATGGGTTTGGAGTGAAAAGCATACAGATGATAGCAGAAAAGTATAATGGTTTAGCAAAATTTAGTACCAAAGAAAATTTGTTTGTGGTCGATATAATTTTACCATTTACTAGTAAATAATGACAATGTGGGAGTAAATAGATACCATTTATGGCGAACTTGTTTTTTCAGGTTCGCCATTTGTTATGATTTCGATAATTTCAAAAGGAGGAATTATGAATTATGAAAAATAACGCAAAAAAATTTGTAAAAATGATGTTTACGGTATTAGCACTTTCATCGATGCTTTTAACAGCATGTGGTAACAACGATACAAGTACAAATGAGGATACGACATCTACAACTGAAACTGCCACTAGTGCGGGCTCTTATTCAACAGGAGTAGATCAAACAGTACTTGCAGGAGACTGGTTTCCACAATGGCAGTTCTTCAAAACCATTAGCCCAATTACCTGGATGCAGACTGGTGAAGACTGGGATATGACTTTAGACGTTGACGGTGAAGGTAATTACACGTTGACTTCGGAAATTAAACCATATGACACAGGAGTAATTGAAGGAGATGCTTCTTACCATCATGCAAAAACGATTGCGGTAGGAACATATACACAGGAGGGTGATCAGATTACCATCGCAAAGCCAACGCATGTAACCTATGAAATGCAATATGGTGAATTTATGGAAGCGTACGCATCACCATGGAGCTTCAATGATGAACCAGGAAATTATGGTGGGGCATGGGATAGCAATGATATTTCTGAAGTTCTTGATATTGTACCAGTTACAGTATTTACTGTAGATGGTGATAAAATTGTGGATTTTGTATGTGAAGGAATTGAAGTGGTTGTAGAAGACACACACGCACAAGAAGAAGTAGAAGCGGTTGATTTGGGTGATTCTTTATTCCAACAAGTAAGTAATGGAGGAGCAACTTATTTAGATTTTTATGCTGATCAAGTATATGAATTTACATTCCCCGACCAGAACATTTCTGAGACTGGTACATTTACTTTTGAGGATGGAGTCTTAGTACTTACGACTCCAAATGGAATCGTATGTGAACCTCAGACTACAGAGACTGAAAATGTATATTTATATGACTTCAAATCGGATCTGAACGAAGCGTTAGGTGGGAAATTTGAAGTGAATATTATGGATTTTGAAACTGCGATTTCCGCAGATGCAGAAGTCGTGGAAGAAGTATCTCTTGGAGATTCTTTATTCCAGCAGGTAAGTGATGGTGGAAGCACATTTATTGACTTCTACGCAGAAAGCGTATATGTATTCTCATATCCAGACCGTGATATCACTGAAAATGGAACATGGTCATATATTGATGGAGTGTTGGTCCTTACAACACCAAATGGAGTGGTATGTGAAGGAACAGCTACAGAAACTGACAATGTAATGCTTTTTGATTTCAAATCAGATTTAAATGCAGCACTCGGTGGGAAATTTGCAATAAATATGTCTGATTTTGACGCAGCAGTAGCACAGTAAGGGACTTAATATTTGATGGAGGAAACCATGAGAAAAACTATAGCAAAACTCAGAGGGTTTGCCTGCATAACAATGGCGCTGACAGTTGTCAGCGCCTCTCTGTTAAGCGTGGCCGGAACCTATCGAAACGATATCGATACATTTTTAGAAACTTCAAGCTATCGCTCAGAAGCAGGTGATGATTATCGGTACGAAGCGAAGTATAGTGCCGATGAACTGATTCAGGCAAACAAAGATCTTGGAGAAAGAATTCTTGAAGAAGGTTCGGTATTATTAAAAAATATGAATCAGGCACTTCCGCTACAAGCCTCTGGTGACACCGTTAAGGTCACCCTTTTTGGTATGCGTAGCTATGCTCCACAGTTTGGTGGGACGGTAAACGCTACTCCTAATGCAGGGCAAAATGTAAATATGGACATTGCTTTTAATGAAAGAGGATTTGAAGTCAATCCAGAGATGGTGACGTTCTATCAAGATCGTTTTTCAAAATATACGCCAGGATTAGCGGTTGGTGCAAACAACTCAAATTCCGAATATGGAGCAGTGGTAAATGAAGTTCCACTCAGCGAATATAGTAATGCACCAAATAACTATGCAGATTACAGCGATGCAGCGATTATTGTTTTGGGGCGAGACTGTACGGAAGCGAATGATTATTATCCTGGGGCTTCCGGTATTGCAGATTCAAGTGAGTTTTCTACAAGCTTTATGAGAAATATTCTTGGGTTATCTGATGACGAAAAAGATTTAATCAAATATGTTAAAGATCAAGGTACCTTTGATAAAATCATAGTACTTGTAAATGCAACTACTACAATGGAAATCGAGGATTTGGATAACGATCCAAATATTGATGCAATCATGTGGATCGGAACACCTGGTAACTATGGGTTCTATGGTGTGGCTGATGTATTAAATGGCACGGTATCACCATCCGGTAAGCTTCCTGATACCTATGCAGTGAATACTGCGATGTCTCCAGCTGTACAGAATATGGGTGTGTATGTTTACTCAAATGCAGATGAAATTGATGATAGCTTCTTTGAGAGTAGATTCCTACGAAATAGTTGGTATGTTGCTGAAAATGAGAGTATCTATCTCGGATATAAATATTACGAAACTAGATATTTTGATTCCATTGTAAATCCTGACTCGAATGCTTCGGCTACAATAGGTGCATCATATCCAGATACGGAGTGGAATTATGATTATGAAGTAACCTATCCGTTTGGATATGGGCTATCGTATTCAACGTTTGATGAAGAAATAGTTTCTGCTAATATTAATTTAAATGGAGAATCTACGGTAGAAGTAAAAGTTACGAATACTGGCTCGGTTGCTGCAAAACATGCAGTTACTTTATATGTATCTTTACCTTATGAAGCTGGACAGGTAGAAAAATCTGCGATCCAGTTGATCGGATATGCTAAAACTGGAGATGCACTAGAAACACAGGAAAATCGTGTAATTCGTGATATGGTAATGCTTGCTCCAAATGAATCAGAGACCATGACGATTACTTTTGATTCGGATTGGTTTGCTTCTTATGATGAAAATGAAGGTAATGGCGCATATATTTTTGATGCTGGAACTTATTATTTTGCACTTGGTAATGGCGCGCATGACGCAATACAGAATGTATTAAAAGCAAAAGGTGCAATCGAAGGAGACGCAGGTACACTTGTTACTTCTTTCGTGAATGACAGTAAGATTGTAATTGATCAGGCAAAAAGTGGAGAAACCGTTCAGAATCAGATCCAGGATATGAACTTAAATAATCTTGGTCATGACGTGACTTATTTATCTAGAAGTAATTGGGAAGGAACATTCCCTACGGAATTGAAAGATTTAGAAGCAACGGATGAAATGAAATTATCTCTTTCGAATGCATTTTATGATTCGCTTGAAGTTGATACATCACAGATGCCATCGCATGTATTTGGTGAAGTGGGGACAACATCTGATTATAAATTGACACAAGCAATTGGGAATGAAAATTATGATGACGAAATTTATTCACAGATATTATCAGGTGTACCATTTGAGACGATGGTACAAGGATCTTCTATATCTTTCCAAAGAATTACAGCTGTTCCAGAAGTGAACTCGCCGGAAGTGCGTTCCATGGGTGGAATTGTTGGGCCTATAGCAAGACTTGGAAGATACAATGCAGAAGGCACCAAATATTATCTGGATCCGCAGACCGATGAAAATGCATCCTATAACACGAATACGTTTGCAACCCAACCTGTGGTCGCAGCGACATTTAGTCATAGAGCTGCAAGCCTTCAAGGTGAAGTGTTTGGTAATGATGTATTGTGGACCGGAATGATTTGGTGGTATGGTGTTGGATTAAATATTCATCGTACGCCTTACAATGCAAGAAATAACGAATATTACTCCGAAGATTCTGTTCTTACCGGTCTAATGGGAAAAGATGTAGTTGAACAGGTGACAAAATATGGTGGAATCGCAGGAATTAAACATTATGCATTTAATGATCAAGAATCAAACCGAGAAGGTGTGTCCGTATATATGACAGAACAGGCTGCTCGAGAGAATGAGCTTCGTTGTTTCCAAATTCCATTGGAATCCGGATTTGTTGGAAGCGTTATGACTGCTTATAATCGTGCAGGTGCAACTTACAGTAGTGCACATGTTGGATTGATTTCAGGTATCTTACGTGGAGAATGGAACTTTGATAAAATTGTTATTTCGGATATGTTACATGGTGGCGAAAATTATATGTTACCAAGAGAATCTCTCTACGCAGGAACCGATATGATGATGAGCTCTGCAAATCCATGGACAGAATTCAACCCAGAAGATCTGAGTCAGGATCCGGTTATGGAAAATGCGTTGTATGAAGCTTGGCATCATATTTTATATACGGTTGCAAACAGTGCGGCAATGAATGGATTGACGGATGAAAGTAAAGTAATGAGAGTGTATCCTTGGTGGGAGATTGCTCTGATCTCAGTAGTAGGGATCATGGCTCTTTCTACTATATTATTGGTAGGGTTTGGAATTTACCTGCCAAATGTGAAAAAGAAAGAGGAGGTGTAACTATGAAAGAAAACTCTATACAACACAAATTAGCATTTTACACCTCGTTGATAACGGCAGTACTAGGCGTAATTGGTCTGATTCTCTATATTACTTGTGCAAATGGGGGATATTATAATGACTTAAGTGGCGTTACGATCATGTGGTATGTTTTATCAATTCTTGGTTCGCTTGTTCTCATATATACCGGTAATAGATATGGAAATGATTCTGTATTTAGACTACTTCATGTATTGGTTTCAGCCTTATTTGCATTGGGCCTGATGTGGCTGGTAAATGCACGTGTCTTCTCTTTTGCAATCTTACTCGGTTCTGATTTGGAAGCAAGTAATACAGCGGCATATACAAGATTGTACTTATCGATTGCTTCCATGGGAACAATGATTGTAGCATGTGTGTTGAATACGATTGGTGGATTTGCTAGATATAAAGCGGAGTAAAGTTCGAAAAGTAATTGGAGGTATCAATGAAAAACATATTTACAAAAACAAACAAAGAAGGTAAAAAACGATTACATTTTCGAAATATTCTAATTGGCTTTTTAATCGTTGTGATAGCTTTGCGTGGGATTCAGGTATTCCTAGTTAATCGACTTGGTAGAGATATCAGAAAAGATTCAGATACGGTATATTTAGATAAAATTACAGCAATTGAACGCGCAGTTCCTAATATAGTTTTGATCTATGTGGATGATTTGGGGTATGGAGATCTATCCATTACTGGTTCTGAAGCGATTTCAACTCCAAATCTAGATTCTATGGCAGAAAATGGAGTCATGTTGACCGATTATTATGCACCTGCTCCAATCTGCTCAGCTTCTAGGGCAGGACTTCTTACAGGAAGATACCCGATGAGAACTCTGACACCTGGAGCATATCTAGATTCTGAAAGTATGATGGGTCATTTAAAAGACCTATCTGAAGAGTTTCTGGGAAGTTATGTTTGGGGAAATAAGGGATTACCTACGGACGAAATTCTGTTATCTGAGGTACTTCAACAAGCTGATTATGAGACTGCGCTGGTCGGCAAATGGCATTTGGGAATAAAGGAAGACGAAAGACCTTATAACAATGGATTTGATTTATTTTATGGTGCTCTTTATAGTGATGACATGGAGCCCTATAAGATATACAATAATGATGTTGTTATCCATGATGCACCATATGATCAGTCAAATATGACAAAAGAATTAACAGAAGTTGCAGTAAATTTTATTGAAGATAATAAAGACGAACCATTCTTTTTATATTACGCCTCCCCATTTCCGCACTATCCTGCAAATGCAAGCGATGATTTTATTGGGTCATCAAAAGCAGGTATCTATGGAGATTGTGTCCAAGAAATCGATTGGAGTGTAGGGGAAATCTTAGATACTCTTGAGTCGAATGGGCTTTCGGAAAATACGCTAGTCATTTTTACTAGTGATAATGGTCCTTGGTTCGAGGGTGCAACAGGAGGAAGTAGGGGTAGAAAAGATACGACCTACGATGGCGGACAACATGTACCATTCATTGTATATATGCCTGGAACAATTCCCGCTGGAGAAGTATACGAAGGATTGATGAGTGGAATCGATATTTTCCCGACAATTTTGTCGATGGCGGGCATCGAGCTTCCGACAGATCGAGTCATTGATGGAATGGATATGACGACATTTCTTGAAGGAGAGACCGATTCGCCAAGAGAAACATTGATGCTTAATAAAAATAAGAATTCATTTGCAATGATAGCAGGTGACTTTAAGTATATGGAGAGAACTTCAAGTGATAATGGAACCTATTGGATGATGCAACAGGGACCATATCTATATAATCTAGAGACAGATCCGGAAGAGGCGTATAATGTGTCGGACTTATATCCTGAAATTGCACAAGAAATGAAGGAAACAATTGACGCTTATAAGGAAGAAATAAAAAGCAATATTAGAGGCTGGATCGACTAAAGAAAGGAATAAAGTATGAAAACATTGAGTGTGCTGATCAAACCTTCGTCAAATGTTTGCAATCTAGATTGTAAATATTGTTTTTATAACGATGAGACAAAAAAAAGAGAACGAAACAAGGGAACGTTCATGAATATTGGTACGTTAGAATCCATTGTGAAGAAAGCGTTCGCATTTGCTGATCAGCATATCACTTTTGTTTTTCAAGGTGGAGAACCTACATTAATGGGGCTTGATTTTTATCAAGCCTTTCTCCGTTTCGTTAATAAATACAATATAAATAACTGTAAGACAGAATACTCGATTCAGACAAATGGTATCTTGCTAGATCAAGAGTGGATACAATTTTTAAAGGACAATCGTTTTCTTGTTGGAATTTCAATGGATGGTCTTCCGGAAATACATGACATGCATCGTGTCAATGCAGAGGGGAAAAAGTCCCATAGAATGGTAACAGAAGCGATTGAACAAATGGTACAAAAACAGATTCCTTTTCATGTTTTGATGGTCGTAACAAAGCCTTTGGTGGAAAGAGTAAAGGAGACATATGAATATTTGAAAAAAATGAAAATATCTTTTTTGCAGATTATTCCAGTATTGGACCCTCTTTTTGAGGGGCAAAATAATTACGAATATTCTCTTTCAAAAGAAGCATGGGGAAGATTTTTAGTGGAATTATTCGATCTTTGGTACACTGATTTTTTACAACATAAAGAAATTCGAATTACGTATTTTGAAAATATCATATATAAAATGATGGGTAACTCCCATGTTTCATGTGCAATGAACGGGAAATGCTCAATTCAAATGGTGATAGAAGGAAATGGTGCAGTGTATCCATGTGATTTTTATGTGATCGATCGCTGGGAACTTGGAAATATAAACCAAGATAGTTTTATTGACATTCTGCAGTCTAGTAGAGCAAAGGATTTTGTGGAAAATAGTGAAGAGTCGAATGAAAGATGCAAAACATGTAAATGGTTCGGGTTGTGTATGGGGAGCTGTAAAAGATATCAACTGGGGAAATTTGACTACACTGCGTATTATTGTGAAAGTTATCAGACATTTTTTGAACATGCGGAAAATAATTTAAGAGTGATTGCAAATACTCTTTTGAAAAAACAGAATTAGTCTATAGAAAAAAAGCATCTCAAATATATTCTGAGGTGCTTTTTTGTGATTTTGATTGATATCCTGTTATGAATGAACTATGATTATTAGTATATTAATTTTGATAGATAAGGAGAATGAAAAAATGACAGTATTAGAAAGATTTTTAAAATATATTGTAGTACCGACTACATCGGATGAGGAGAGTACTACCTGCCCGAGTACAGAAAATCAGAAAGTTTTAGGTCAAATGCTAGTGGAAGAACTTTTGACTATGGGAGTCAAAGATGCGTCAATGGATGAAAATGGGTATGTAATGGCGACAATACCATCAAATGTTGATCAGAATGTTCCTGTTATTGGATTTGTTTCACATTTGGACACAGCACCGGATTTGACGACGGTTGGCATAAAACCAAGGGTTGTAGAGAATTATGATGGTGATGTCATTGTTTTAAATGAGGAAAAGAAGATTTTCCTTTCACCAGATACTTATCCGATCCTTAAGGATTATGTCGGTCAAGATATTGTAGTGACCGATGGGTTGACTTTACTGGGGGCAGATGATAAAGCAGGAGTAGCAGAAATCATGAGTGCAGCTGAGTATTTCACATCGAACCCAGACGTGAAACATGGAACCATAAAAATCGGATTTACTCCGGACGAGGAAATTGGACGTGGTGCAGATTTTTTTGATGTAGAAAAATTTGGAGCAGATTATGCATACACCTTAGATGGTGGGGAAATAGGTGAACTCGAGTTTGAAAGCTTTAATGCAAACAATGTCGACATTAAGATTCATGGTCAAAATGTTCATCCAGGAAAAGCAAAAGATAAAATGATCAATTCCATGCAAATAGCGATGGAATTGGACAGTATGTTGCCAAGTGCAGAACGTCCTCAATATACGGATGGTTATGAAGGATTCTTTCATCTACATGGCATCAATGGCTCTGTAGAAGAAACCTCCATGAGTTATTTAATTCGTGATCATGATAGAAATCTATTTGAAGAACGAAAGACATTACTTGAGAATACGGTGAGCTTTCTCAACGGAAAATATGGAGAAGGCACGGTTGATTTAAAAATGGAAGACATGTACTACAATATGGGAGAAAAGATAGAGCCAGTATACGAGATTGTAGAAAATGTTAAGGCTATTATGCTGGAACTTGGAATCGAACCTATCATTAGCCCGATTAGAGGGGGAACAGATGGTTCCAGACTTTCTTTTATGGGACTTCCTTGTCCAAATATTTTTGCAGGTGGTTTAAATTTTCATGGAAAACATGAGTTCGTTCCCGTACAATCGATGGAGAAAGCAGTGGAAGTAATTAAACGTGTAGTTATGAAGGCAGCAGAATAAGTATTATTCTATGACAAAAGAATATTTCATGGTGTTTTTGCTTTGCATTTCGAATTCGGTTTGTTATAATGTTTGATAAGGGTGTATTAAGGGGAATTAAAATTAATAATTTAGGATTATGTTGGTGAACCCATGCTCTTTTGCATGGGTTTTTCTTGTTTTTTGGGCATTTCTTATGCATAGTTGTCGATATTGCTATGAACGGAAGTGTTTTTGTGGAGGGAATATGATACTATTTTTTTCTGCTTTCCTATTAATTTTTTTGATTTTATTAATCATTTATTTTATTGGTCTTTCGGATGATAAAAATACAGAAGATTACAAACAAACATATAGTGATTTTCGTAGTGCGTTTGTAAGAAAAGATTTGCCGGTAGAATATAGTCGTTTTAAGTGTTTGGACGATGTAGAGGGATATAAAAAAATTCTTTTTAATGTATATTTACCGATTTCTAATAATGAGACAACGGAAGTAGACATAATTTTTCTTCATGAATCAGGGATCTATGTAATAGATAATAGAATCAAAAAATTATATTGGTTTTGTATCTGGCTCAGAGAACCAAAAACAATGGACACAAATCAAAACAGAAACATATGGCAATTCAATAACAAATCACTTATATAATCCAATGATGCAAAACGCGGGTCATATACGAGCACTAAAAAGTTACATTCAAAATGATTACCTACCAATCTATTCTTATATCGTATTCGGTAATAAATGTGTTTTGGATGATATTCATTTATCGAGTGGTGAGCATCTTGTGATTAATCAACGGGATATTTTAAATTCTATTCAAAGGAATATTACTTCCCATGATAATGGTTTGACGAGAACTCAAATTGATGAATTGTATGATTTGTTGTATCCTCTAACAAAAGTTGATCTATCAATAAAAATAAGTCATGTTGAATCCATTCAAAGTAAATTGCAAAGGGAGCGTAATCCGTTGCCAGATACAATATACAGTGGTGCAAAAAAATGTCCACGGTGTGGTAAGTATGTCAAAATAAGTTTTGTTATAAATTCAGAAAATCATAAGAATAAATTTTTGGAGTGTAGTGATTATCCACGATGCGGCTTTCGTAGAAAGTTAGAATAGAGTATAGTTACAAATTTATTAAGGTAGAGGAGAAGGCATGAAAAGAATCGCAATATTAACTGGAGCAACAGGTGGGCTTGGCAAAGCACTATTGAAGCAATTAATGAACGAGGACTTAGATGAAATCTGGTCAATGGCCAGAAATGAAACAAAGCTCATGGAACTACGTGAAGAATATGGCGAGAAAATATTGCCGATACCGATTGATCTGTCGGAGTTGGATGAGATCAAGAGATTTGAGAGTCTACTTAATAATCAAGATTTACAAGTTCGATATTTGATTAACAATGCAGGACTTGCAAAAATGGGGAAGTATGATGAGTTTTCGCTTGATGAAATCGACAAGACAATCAATGTGAATTGTAAGGCACCCGTTATGCTTGCTAGAATTTGTATTCCATATATGGGAAAGGGAAGCAAAATTCTAAATATTTCTTCCGCCTCAGCATTTCAGCCAAATCCATATATAAATTTATATGCAGCAACAAAAGCGTTTGAAAGAAACTATTCGAGAGCTTTAAATGTAGAATTGAACGGATCCGGAATTCATAGTATTGCCGTTTGCCCAGGGTGGATAGATACCGAACTTTTGCAGCATAAGATCAATGGAAAGAAAGTTCGTTTTCCAGGAATCGTGACCGCAGACAGAGTTGCAAAGCAAGCATTTATTGACGTAAAAAAAGGGAAAGATATTTCGGTATGTTCTTTATATGTAAAATGTCAGCATATGTATGTGAAATTCATGCCACAACGCTGGGTCATGAAAATATGGATGGCTGGAATTGGTAAGTATCTATAGAAAGGTCATAGTAAAAAAGGATAAGAAAGCAAACAGAAGAAATGAATAAGCAAATCGAGATAGTTCGAGGGGAGCGGGAACTATAGATTATGTTTGCAATCTTTCGCTACACAAGGAGAACAAAGAATGGTCAATTCAAAGGAATGGGATTGGAAACTTGAAAAGGGTGAGTACTGGCTGGAACCATGTGAGGAATGCTATTACTACATTAAAAAGTGGGAACAAGAAGGCAGACATTCTGTTTTGGATTTGGGATGTGGATTAGGAAGGCATTCCATTGCATTTGCAAAAAGTGGGTTTCAGGTAACCGCAGTAGATTTGTCTGAATATGGAGTCCAACATTTAATTGAATGGCAAAAAAAAGAGAACTTAGAGATCCAGACTAAAATCTGTGACATGAAAAAATTACCTTTTCCAGATCAGTCGTTTGACGGTATTTGGGCTTATCATGTAATATCCCACACAGATACCGAAGGCTTTCTTGAAATTCTTCGTGAGATAGAACGGGTCTTAAAACCAAATGGAAGGATATATCTTACGATGTGCTCAAAAGATACCTGGTCATTTCGGGAGGCAAATTTTGAACACATAGATGAGAATACGATCATTAAGACGGAGGAAGGACCGGAAAAAGATATTCCGCATTACTACGTAGATTTGGATGATGTTATTCGCTTGTTTAAGAATTTTACGATTAATCGAGTTCGACATATCGATGATTGCTTTTTTGAAAATAGAATACAAAATAGTAAACATTATTATATCGATGCAACAATAAATAAGTAAGTTACTGTTTTTTAATAATCAAGTCAGATACTGTTGCAATCGGGCAAATGGTACACCATGTTCTTGGTTTGAAAATAAATGCAAGGATTAATCCAAGTATAGTGGTAGTCATCATCATAGAATAAAAACGATATGACAAATGTGTCACCCAAGTAAAGCTATGAGAAATATCGATGAGCTGTGGCATTTCAAATGGGACTGGAATTAGTATTAGAAAACGTAAATAATTCATCGGTGCTCGCATACCTTTTGCAACGCCAAAGGTGGACATGAAGATGAAGAATAGACTTATGCCGAAATACAATAGCATGATCCATTTGAAATTTCCTTGTATGAACATTTTAGGTGTTTTAAGTCCTACCCATTTCTTATTTTTACCACAGGAAGAAAAAAAACTAGCTCTCGGACAGTATCCTTGGCACCATGTTTTTTTGCGAGTATTTAACAATAATATAATCGGAAGTGTCATACATATGATTCCGAGCAATGAAAAATGTATGTTGATAAAACCTAAGATAAAGAAAAATAATGTTAGTAAGTATAATAATTTGTGATTGCGCATTGGTTACCTCGTTATTTATATAATGTTCGGTCAAGTTGTAACTGTAGATACTACAATTCCAAGACTTTAGGATTATATCAGTAGAGCCGATTTTGGTTCTGTGACTTTGTTACGGTAAATATTTATATGCATTAGTAAGGGAAAGTATATGAAAGTTTGGATGAGAAAGAAGAATATAATACTTAGTATTCTATTTTTGGTAGTGATTATGATCTTCACTACAATTTTCTTTATAAAGATATCCCGTTTAAAATCTTCTGTATATTTTGCGTGGATGGATGCATATATCGCATCTGAGGTAAATTCGGAAAACTCGATTACACTCACCTATTTTTTTGAGAAAGAACCTTTTTCCATAGAAGATGTAGTAGCGATAAACTTTTCTGATTCAAATGAGGCGATTTCGATTGAAAATTATAGCTTTTCGGAAGTACAGACTTCGAAAGGAAATCTTAAGAATCGAGCAATAACAATTGATTTTGTTATAAATAAAGTGGGAATATACGAAACCGACGGAATCGATCTTTCGTTTAATGATGGGACGATTATATATTGCCCTGTCGGTGATTGGACCTTTGATTCTAATGAGTCGATAAAGGAAATTGTAAATACATGGTCTGGACCAGCTGCTAGTAGTAATGGAGATGAGTTTGTATATGAGTATTCGCTGAATGATTCGGATGCTGTTGTTACGGAAATATATGTTGGCAAAGATTTTTATATCAATAATGACGATGGAAATATTCTAAGTGGTGTGATCGATATAAGTAATGAGTTTGAAGCGCCTATCGTGTATATAAAATCTAAAATCAAAGTTAGTTTAGAAGGTAATGCTTATATAAATTCTGGACATGGTTGTTATTGCGGTGCCTTTGATTTCGATGAGGAGTTCTTTAATATGAGCGAAGAAAAAAATAGTATATATTATCACTAAAATGGTGTATGCAACAGAAAATTTAATTAAAGGGGTAGAGAGATGGAAAAATCAAAAAGAAATATTTTAGTTTTATGTATTTCAATTGGGTGCATTGTGGGAATTACTTTCCTGGCAGGATATGTAATGAATATAAGTGAAATGTGGCTAAAAATTGCAATACTAGTAAGTCTAAATCTAATGAATGGATTGGTAGCATTGATCGCGATGCGACTAACAAATATGAAAATCGATATTCACTTTAAGAAGAAGCAGCTTTTAATTGGTGCAATGATTGCATTGGTACTTTCGCTTATCATTGCGATTATACCAGCAATTTTTGGTTTTTCAATGATAGGAAGTCATAGGGATTTTTCTTGGTTCAGCTTAATTTACAGTCTACTTTTTTTTCTCCTAGTGATTGGACCAGTAGAAGAATTTGTTTTTAGGGTCTATCTACAAGATGTTTGTGTAGGATTTTTCCAAAAAAGAGAGTGGGTAGGAGTTGTGTCAGCGTCTTTCATATTTGGACTTTGGCATATAATCAATGGAAACGTTGCTCAAGCAATATTCACATTTCTAATAGGGCTGGTCTTTGGATTTTCAAAACATAAAATAAAAGATTGTGGTTATATAGGTGTTGCATTTGGACACGGATTATATGACTTTTTGAATGTTCTTGTAACTATGTTTATCTTGAAATAAGGTGATTTGAAATGTGCTGTTGAAGGAAAAGGTATGGTATTTAAATGTATATAAGATTAAGAGAGAGATGGAACCAAATGCAACCAATGAACAAAGTACTTCAAATATCGCGAATATTAGGGGCTGTTTTTGTTGTGATTATAGCAACCTTAGGACTCGTAGGAGTGATTGATATCAAGCTTTCTAATAGCATTACACTTCCTATAATTGGTGTTTTATTGCTACTAAATGGTCTGATGATATTAAAGCAAAATAAAGCGGTTGCATACTTTAGCTTTGTGGCGTGTGGCTTTGTTTCCTGTGTATGTATTTTTGTATTTACTAGATAAAATACAGGTGGCTTGAAAGGGATTATTATGAAAACGAAAAAAAAGATGCGTCTTAGCGGTGTTTGTTTGTCTGTTGTTGGAATTACTTTGCTATTATTCTCGGGGAGTAGGCTGATTGGAATTCTACTGCCAGATATAGTTTTGAAAATATTTGTTCTTATTGACATAATAGCACTTCCTGCATATTTTTATTTAGCACTAATTAAGAATAAATAAGAATCAGGTATCTAGTTCTTACATGGTATTCGGATGTGATTTGACTAAATGTATTTGAATACAATAATTCTTGCGGATACCTTTGTGGTTTTATGCAGTTAGTCACGTAAAGGGTGCAAGCGTATGATAGATAAGGGGAAAAATGAGAAGTAAAATTATTGAAGTATTTGGTGAAAAATACCCAGCATTTTGCATGGGCTTATTGTGTTTTTTATGGATTAGCATTTTTGTGTCACGGCTTATATCCGTATTTTTATGGATTAGTTTTGTTGTTTTAACCTTGAATTTTTTATATATTTTGATTCGATTACTTTTATATTCTTTGAATAATGGAAAGAAAAAAGATTAATACGGAGGAAATCGAAATGGCAGAAACTGTAATCTCGTTTAGTATTTTTTTTATTACGTCCATAATTATGATTACTATTGGTTTGGTTCAAATAAAAAGCAAAGAGCCTGTAGGATTTTATACTGGAAAACCAGCGCCTAGTGCTGACCAGCTTGTGGACGTTTCAATGTGGAATCGTAAGCATGGGCACATGTGGATTATTTATGGGATTGCAATTATGAGCTCATTTTTGATTGGTCAGTTTATTAATCGTGTTAGTGTGGTATTGTTTATATATCTTATTGTTATTTTTGGAAGCATTCTAGTGATGATGTGGTACCACCGTCATTTGATAAAACGACTTTGTAAGGAGGCTTGATTGGTAGAAAGCTGAAATTACTCGAAAGGAGTGAAGTTTATGGATAAAAAGAAAAAAATAGTATTTATCGTACGAATTGTTATGATCTCATTTAGTATAGCCTGCGTCATATTACTGACTCCGTGGGATGTTTTGTATGCTTTTATGAGGCCATTACCTAATACAATTCAAAAAGAGGTAGATAATGCGACCAAGCTCGGGTTAGATGGAATCATAGTATATGTAGACAAAAAAGGAGAACAGCCTGCTTTTTATACTGCTGGATGGAAGGACCGAGACAATCAAATTCCGGCTGATGCAGAATCTTATTTTAAGATAGGAAGTATTAGCAAGTTGTATGTTGCTGTTTCATACGCTAAATTGGTTCAAGAAGGTCGACTTTCTCTTGATGATAAATTAACAGATTATTTTCCAGAGTACTCTGGAAGAATCGATAATGCAGAGCAGATTACGCTTAGAATGATGCTTCAGCATCGTAGCGGACTTAAAAATTATACAGATCAAGTAGGATATCGTTGGGATGATCCGACGAAAACGAGCGCGGAAGCTCGCGCGTTAATATTTGATAAGCCAGCAGATTTTGCACCGAATGAGGATTACAGCTACTCAAATACAAACTATCTATTATTAAGAGATATACTTGATAAAGTACTAGGTTACAGCCACACCCAATACATCAAAGAAGAGATATTGGACCCATTTGGTCTGGAGTCCACTTTCTTTTCGGTGAACGATGTAGATATTGAAGATGTGATGAGTGGATATTATGTTGGTGCAGAAACAGACTTTAAATCTATTGATGCAGGAATGATTGCAACGGCAGAAGACGTAGGAAAGTTTGTAAGAGCATTGAATGATGGAACACTGCTATCCGAGGAAGAAGAGCGCATTTACTCATCAATTTATGAGTATGAACATACCGGTTGGGTATTGGGTTATTATAGTATAGCAAAGTATCAAAAAGACATAGATACAGTTGTAGTTCAATTTGTAAATACCAATGGGGGATCTCCGCTGCTTAATGTTTTTGATACGCAAGGAGGTACAAAAGTTACGGTATCAGATGCGATATATAATCGTATTGTACGGATTCTTCGGAAGTAAGGTATAACACATAACGTGATTGAAAATTACAAAGTTGTTAGATGTTCGTATTTAATTGTGGATTATACAGTTGTTTTATATAATGATTTAAGGAGTATATAAGGGGAGCAAATTAATAATGAGTATTTGACATTATGGAAGCTCCATGCCTTTTTTGCATGGAGTTTTTTATTTGAGGGAGGATGTAGGTGAGGATTACTTGGAAAAAGGTACTACAATTTGCTATGCTTTTGATTTGCACGATCAGTATGATTTCCTGTGCAAAGGAAGAACTAGAAGTTAAAGAGATTAATTTATATCTAAATGAAATAAACCAGATAGAAGGAATTGATCCATATCGTGTCGAAGGTACAATGTCTGGAGTATGGGCAGCAGGATCATTCTTGCGTTTTATTGAACGTGGGACTTCGGAAATAAAGGAAGTAGAGTGGAATAAGGGGTCCAAAGAAGGCATAATGGGGATGGTAGAGAAGGATGGCATTTTATATCTGTGTGTTCTGAAAGATGATCAAATTGAAATCCGGTCTGTAGAAAATCAATCATCTGTCCAAACAATTGCTACAATATCCTGTGATCAAATTAGCGAAATAATGTTTGTGAGTGATTTTTGGATTGAAAAGGAAGGAAACATTTACTTTGTCGTCTTGGATACATTATATGAAATAAATATGGATTCGGGTATCATGAATGAATTTGATAATATTAGTCTGGCTGCATTTGTAGAGGACGATAATGGTACGACACAGTGTATTTATTCAAAGAATGGAAATCTCATTTTTTCGGATTTGGAATCAGGCCAAATGAACGAAATTTGGGAAACACAATATGCAAGTAGTGAGAATCTGTTTATTGTAGGTAGTAATGACGAAGAGCTTCAAGTAATTGTAGATACCAACTTATTATGGATTGATAGAAAAACTGGATGTATTCTTTCGGAAAGCAATTTGACAAAGAGTGGAATCGCGTTTTCTGATATTTTAGGTGGGATATTACTACAAACGGATTCGAACGACCCGGTGCTGTATTTATATGAACGTAATCAACAGGATTTAATGGAATATGTTTTATCAGAGAAGCCTGTAAAAACTGGTGAAGCCCAGAATATAGAGGACGAAAACGAGAGAAAAGAAATTATATACGCGATATATAGTATTAGTAGTGACCTTGAAGAAAAAATAGCAGAATTTAATCGGACAAATACAGAATATTATATAACAATCGAAACATATGGAGCAGTATATATTGAGGATTGGATATCTGATTTGCAAATGGCATATGCTAGTGGTAAAGACCCGGATCTTATCAATCTGCGATATCTAAAAAATTATTACGATTATGTGGATGGAGATTATTTTGAAGATTTGACACCTTATATTGAAAGTATGAGCGATAATGATATCATGATGCAAATTTTAGAACCCTACCAAAAAGATGGAAAAACTTATGTTTTCCTTCCGCATTTTTCATTTAGTTGTTTACTGTTATCACCAGAAGATTCTGTTCAAATCGAAGACTGGAATTTAGATACCATGCTTCAGTTAGCACATAAATATGAAGGAGAAAAGGATATTTTCTCGGGATCCTATCCATCAAATCGCTTATATGGGTTGTTATATGGAATGATGGATGTTTTTGTAAATCATGAAGAGTCCACATGTAGTTTCAATTCTGAAGAATTTATTGAGCTGTTAAGAATATGTAAAGGAAGGGGAGACGACGAACTTTCTGTAGGAGATGTTATTAGTATGCAATATATGCTTGATAATTATATATTTAATGATCAAACAATTTTGAGTCATTTTATGTATGTAAGTTATTTTGAAGAATATGGAAGGAATTATCCAATGTATGGTTATCCGAATGCAGAAGGGGCCAGCTATGTAGTTCGATTTGAACAAGATGCATGTAGTATCAGTTCAGAAAGTAAAGTTAAAGAAGGAGCATGGGAGTTTATAGAGACATTACTGGAACCCTCCTATCAAGAAAGTGAATGTTTTGTTGGTTTACCAATTAGAAGCAGCTCCTATGAAGCCTATTGGGAGAATACGAAGGATATGGATATTAATGTAAATGATATAAAGATTGAAGGATTAACAGACGAAGAAGTAGATCAATTTATAAATATCGTAAATGAAGGAAGTTTTAAATCGATAGGAAGTGATCAGATTATTATTGACATCGTATTAGAAGAAGCGGATGCATATTTTTTAGGGGATAAAGAAGTCGACGCGGTGGCAGATATTATTCAGAATAGGGTTAGCATGGTTTTAAATGAAAGAAAAGATTAAATTTATAAGCATATTACAAGTGATATTTAGGAGGGGAAATGGATAATTTGATATCAATCATTACTATGGTAGCAACAATATTTACTTGCATCACTGCGTTTATAGCAATTGTACAATTAATAATTATGAAGAATTCTTTTGTTCAAGATCATGAAAGATCGCGACGAGAAAAAGCAGTTGAATATATTTTTGAATGGGTAAAATATACAAGTCATGGAACAGCGGCTAAAGGAATCGTAGAAAGATTAGATGAATCCCAGTGTAAAAAACTTTGGAAAGAACAAGAATTTGAAGTGGAAATTAAGTATAAGAACTATCTAGAAAGAGGAATAAAGGATTTTGGCTTAGCTAAAATTAATAATACGAATAACAAATTAATTATCGATTGTAATCAATCTGCATTGATTCGAAAAGATGCAATTGCATATTTGAATTTGACAGAAATGATAATTGCTGCCGCTTATAATGGTGTGGCAGATAAAGATATAATAGAGAAAGAATTTGCACCATTGGTCTGCGAAGAAAAAAACATTCATCTATTAGCGAACCTTAGAAAAGTTGCGGGTGGAAAGAAAACTTTTCCTTATATTGAAAAATTCGTTAATGAAATGCAATGCGACGATGTGCAAACAAAAGAACCATTAGGACGTATAAAATTAGTGAAAAAAGGTCATAAGAGAAGATAAATGTAAAGCATGCATGTAGATAGGATCAAATATGAAGAAAATAATATACTTATTTGCAATTTATACAACTGTTTTGTTGGTGGGATGTGCTAGTAAACAAGTAGAGATAGAAAGTTTTGCTTATCACGATAATCTTGTAGAGGACACTGAGGATGGTCATATGTCATTAGATTTTGATGAACTTGACGGGACTGATACTCGTGTTTTTCATGTAAAGGAAGATAAATTATATAATATGCAGTTTGACTATTCTATTGAATTCGGGGATATAGATATTCAGATTCGAAACGGTAAAGATGAACTATTATATGAAAAATCGGATTTTAGTGAGAGTACGGAAGAACTTATGAAGGGTTTAGCATCGGAGTACCAAGATGTGACGATAAACATTTGGGAGCAAGGAGAACTTGTAAAAATATGTAGCGAAGATGGAATAATAAAGATTTCAGTTATAGGAGATCATGCAAAAGGTTTTATTAGTTTTGATTGGTGAGAGGATTATGGAAATAAAGGTTGACCAAGGTGGTCCGTGGTATCACGGTTCTAATAGAATATTAACAGAATTACGAATAGGAAGCACAATTACTCAGTGGAAGGAATTGGCAGAAGCATTTTCGCATAAGCCTTCGGTTCTGGGGTATGATGACGAAGGAAATATTGTACATAATGGGTCTGAAAAAGGATTTTTATATATTGTGGATGAACCAATCAAAGTTGGCGTAGATATATATCAGCATCCAGCGTCAACAATGGATAAAAATGCAGAGTTTTTAACCAAAAAAGTGTTGGCTTTGCGATTAAATGAAATGGTTAAAAGTTAATTTTGATTTTCTGGAATCAGATGAAAACGGAGGGAATATGTATATTTACATTGGAGCACTTATTTTTGGAGGGATTGCAGTTATGACCATTTTGGTAGCAATCGGTTTGCCATTGGGCGAGTTTACGATGGGTGGACAGCATAAAGTTTTGCCTACAAAGTTTCGTTTGATGGCGCTTGGGTCAGTGATTGTACAATTGTTTGCAGTCATCCTTATATTGCAGGCGGGTGCTATTGTTCCGTTACTTTTTTCTTATCATACAACTAGAATTCTGTGTTATGTTTTTTCGGCATATTTGTTAATTAATATTTTTTCAAACTTGATGTCAAAAAGCAAAAAAGAAAAATATGTAATGACTCCACTTTCAGTCATTGCTTGTATTTGCTATTTTCTTGCAGCCTTAAATATGAAATGAAGGTTGAGATCGACAGGGAATTAAAAAGGTAAAGAATGTATTAATAAAAAAAGGAGAAGATGTTATTGGAACATCGAATATGAAAATGGGACTATTGAATAGAGGGAAGAAGAAAAGTAGTAACAATGAGTGGGTTAATGCCAAGAATCAGAATTGTGTCAATGGAATCGCTTCGCAGGATTGGGTGGACAGATATGCTATGCTCCCAGTGTATTATTCTACGCCAGCAGGGGAAGACCGTGATGGAAAGCCAAGGTTATGGGTTTTAAACGGAAATAATTCGAATGTATCATTTTATCCAGCATTTAGTTCTGAAGAAAAAATAAGAGAATTTTTTTTGAAAAATGGAAGAGAGGCATTTATGATTATTGATGGAAACATAGAATCTTTATTATCTTCCTTTGATGCGGTAACTTTAATGAATAATTTTGGAGCAATAATTGATCCGGGAACGGATGGTCAAATAATTATAGAACCCAAAATTAGGGTGTCTTCAAAATGATAGGGCAGTAAGAAATGAAATTTGAGGAAAAGAAAATGGTAAGTGAATTGGTATTGCATGTTCCAAGTTTAGAGGAATTATGGTACAGACAACAGATACTAAGTGATCCTGAAACAATGTCATATAACCGAGGGTATCAGTTGAATTTTAAAGGATATCATAATGATACAGGATGCATAGATTTTCCGAAAGACCGATGGGAACCATGGTATCATGCGTTTGTAAAAGGTAGACCAAATCGATTTTATGCATATATTTCTAGTTCAGAAAAAAATACTTTTTTAGGGGAAGTGAATGCACATAAAAGTGAACACGGTGATTGGTATGACATGGGTGTTGTTATAGAAAGTAAATTTCGTGGAAATGGTTACTCAGTAGAAGCAATCCAACTGCTGATAAAGGAAGTTTTTGAAACTTTACCAGCAAAAGCTATTCACAATGAATTTGAGAAAGAACGGGTAGCTGCAATTAAGGCTCATCTTTCAGCAGGGTTCAAAATACTCAGTGAGATAGATGGCATAGTTTGCTTATGTATATCAAAGGAACAGTATTGTAGAAAGGTCGAAAGAAAAGAAACGGGGATGGGATGAAGAAGCATCGACTAACGTTATTTTTAGTGATTATTGGGTGTATATTAGCAGGAATTTTAATGTTTATGTTGCGTGGAAATATAGATAAAGGAGAAGTCTTTTCAATTGGTTTTGATAAGACTGGAATAGTAGCAAGCATATTTGCATATTTGATTTTAAATATCATAATAAAACTAAAATATAATAAAGGTATTATATTCTTTATTTTTTTCACACTGTTTTACATTTATATAATACTTGTTATTCAGGTAACACAGTTTCCAATCTATAGTACGGAATCTTTACGAGAAAATATTGGAACAGTAGCACTTGGAAAGGGGATAAATTTAATTCCTTTTAAAGCTTCATTACATTTGCCGAGCATTTATAATATAGTAATGTTTGTCCCTTTTGGATTTTTATACCCTTTTATATGGAAAAATAGTATAAAAAAAGTGACGTTACATGGATTCGCTTTTAGTTTTATCATTGAGATAACACAATTAATAATATCAATTATTGTAGGGTATCCATTAAGAGTAACAGATATAAATGATTTGATTTTTAATACTTTCGGCGCGATTATCGGGTTTGCACTCTTTTTAGCAATAAGGAAATTCATGAATTTAGTGATTAAAAACAAGAGTAATAAAATTCTGGTGTATTTATACCAAAGATAAATAGATAATTTTATTTGTTTTGGAAAAAAATAATCAAGGAAAAAATCAAGAAATTATTTTATAACATAGGCATCTATGTAGATGAGTATAATACAAGTCCTGACATTGTGTATGGTAGTAATTTTTGGTTATATGCCAGCTGGATTCGACTGTTTTTACTAGCTCTAATATGCATTATTTCAGCTGTTAGTATATTAAGGGATTTTAAGAATTCAAAATGAAAATTTGAAGTTTTGGGATACTACAAGCACAAATTGATTGGAGCTGAGAGTTTGAATAAAAAATATTTTATATTTATATTTATGATATTGATAATTTTATTTGTGTTTTCTTTTATCAGGGGAAATAGCGCTGTGGAACATTCAGTTGAGGATGCGAACACCATAAATGAAAATTCCACATATACTACGTTAAAAGAAAGTGAAAACCCTACTTTAAACATATCTTTAAGTGAAATTGAATCAATTAATATATATCTAAATGATGATTTCACAGTTGTTGATGATAAAGAGTTGATTAATGAAATATATTTTATTTTATGTGAAATGAAACTCAAGCAAATAAAATTAGAGGAAAGAGATGGCGGGCAAGCTCTTTTAATTAATATGAAAGATGGTTCGACTATTCCATATGTTTTTCTTGGAAGTGAAATTAGAATACAAGGCAATATGTATGAGGTCGATGAAGATAATTATTATGAAATAAAAAAATATTATTGAATAAATGTTATATATTTTCAATATATATGTACAAAATATGATAGAGATCAAATAGAGCTCAGAAAAAATAGGGTTGAAGTGATAAACTGAAAGGATGACTATGAAAAAAACAACTTTTGTTTTACTGTTAGTATTTTGCCTTGTGTTGACTGGATGTGGAAATAGTAATTCAAATAATAATGTTACTATTGATGATTCATCAGAGATTGCAAATGAAACACCTGTGGCGGATATGGATGAAGAGGAAGAGGTACAAGACATACCAGAAATTGGATATGATGAAGATCCATTATATGCAGATGAACACCCTGCAGACGGAACGACAAGAAGCTATCTTACAAATATGTGGGTAACAAATGAAGTGCAGGCGATTCGCCCACTTACGGTAATCTTTCCGACTGACAAATCGGCTCAGCCACAATATAATATTGGACAAGCAGGTGTGCTCTATGAAATCATGGCAGAAGGTGGAATCTCCAGAATGATGGGTGTAATACAGGATTGGACGGATATGGAACGAATTGGAAATATCCGATCTTTGCGTGATTATTTTGCTTATATAGCTAAGGAATGGGATCCAATCGTGGTACATTTTGGACATATATGGTATGCAGACGATGTAATCACCACAATTGAAAATATAGATGGTACGAAAGGCGATGCAACGGATGCTTTTTTTCGTTCAGCAGATCGGGAAGCGCCACATAATGCTTATGCGAATGCCTCTGGCCTTATAGATTATATCGATGAGTTTGGATACTCCTTGGTACATGGTAACGCAGATTATTATCAACACTTTAAATTTACACCAGTATCCGTTCAAAATACATTGTCAGATTATACGGAATCTGTTGATGCAACATATATCGATATGTCTCAAGCGTTTACTATTGATGAACCATATTTTGAATATGATGATGAAGAGGGTCTGTATTATCGTTTTATGTATGGCTCAGAACACATCGATGCAGTTACAGGAAAACAGCTTTCGTTTAAAAATATTATCATTCAAAATACATACTGGGAAGTTCGTCCAGATGGGAAATACCTTGCTTTTCAAGTTCATGACTCGACACGAGATGGATGGTTCTTTACTAATGGAAAAGGTATTCATATTACGTGGGAAAAAACGGCAGATACTGAAGCAACAAGATATTATGATGATAATGGAGCAGAAATCGTACTCAATACAGGGAAAACAATGATATTTATTATGCAGGAAGATAAGATATTTACTTTTAAATAATTATTTTTCAAATTATTCCATATGTAAAATAATATTTTACTAGTCAATTAAAGTTTTGAGGGGAAAGTTAGTGAAGAGTAAACAGATTGTAGTAGTTTTTATTTGTGTGGTGCTTTTGCTTGGAGAATATCTATTATTTTACAGAATGCCGATAGAGCAGATTCAAAACAATAATGAAATTTATACAACGAGTGACATATGTAAAGAAAATATTGAGAATATAAGTAGCATAACAAACATAATAGAATCCGATTTTTTGGAGTTGAATTGCGATTCGGAAATTAAGTGTGTTTTGGGAGCAGAGGATTTGTTGCCAGATGAGTTTGCGCTGTATCAAACAAAGGAATTAAGCAATCTCGAATTGGATTCGTTCTTTCAATCTGATGATAATACAATCCTGTTAGAATCATATCCTGAAGAGGGGATTTATATTTATGGTTTCAAACCATCCAAAGAATTTGAAACAGCGTGGTTTCGAGGAATTGGAGTTGTTAAAAATCAAACCTTATGGGTTTTTGATGTTTTGTGGGGAGTATATACGGAAGTTCCTGAATTTTCTTTATATGATTTTGATCAGGATGATTTGGACGAAATAGGAATGATCACAAGATCCTCACAAGGTACGGAAATTAATATGCAAAACTTGTATATGTTTGACTGGGATATAAATGATGAGCAAGGTGAATGCATTGCGTATGGAGATAGAGAATGGCAAAGTGATTTAAAACACAGCATGTCATTTCAAAGAAACGGGGATATTATTGTAGTAAGTATTAAAGGTGAGAAAGATAGAATCGTTGATATAAAACCATTTGAGGAAAAATGGAGTGAATCATTAACCGATTTGCGATTTAGTGAAATATGTTCGTTTACATTTAGTAATCATAAAATATATTTGCACACAGCACCATTTGGGCAAGTGAGTAATTATGTAACTGTGCAACAGATTTTCGAGAGTGATTATACATTTGAAGTGAAGTATATGGAAGCCTTCTCGATATGTTATGGAGAAGAAGTTACAAAGACCAATGTTTTTCCGAATAAGTTATATTTTGAAGGATATAATAATACAAGGACAGATAGATACCAAAATCTTGATGATTTTCGGATTATGGGACATTCGTTATTTGAAAATATAGTATTTTGGACATATCAGATTTCAGAAAATGAAGCATTTGATAAACTTCCACTAACTGTGTTAAATACTAACTTGCATGGATCATTTGTTATTGGATGGGATGATGGGATTGCTTATGTGTTTGAAGAAAATAGTATGATTGAGAATACGGATAGTGGAGAGATTAAAGAATATAAAATACAGAGAGCTCCGTGGTCATTGCTGCTAACTTCTGATAAATATTCTTTATATTGTGGATTAACGGTAGGAATGAAGGAAAAAGAAGTGCAAGAAAATAGTCTGCGATTCAAACAATACAATATGCAGGAAGATAGCTATAGGTACTATTCATCCGAATATATTGATTTGTTAGTTGAAGAGTATAATCCAGATTCTATATACATTTCCGATGATCATGAACAAATAACGATGACTGAAATGGAAGAAGCTGGAATAATAGGTACGACATGTAGGAGTATTGTTTTATTTATAAAAGATGGAGAAATTATTTTAATCACTATGGATTTGCCTACGGCAGGATGAATTGAAGAAGAGGAGAAAATGAAAGAAAAAATTGTTGTAATCGTAATCATTACTTTGATAACTATATTTAGTCTAGTAGCATGTGATAGTGAAGAAAACTTGAATACCAATGAGAAATCTAATTATAGCTATGAAGAAGTTGTGCCTCAGCAGGATTCTAAAAATGCAGAAGATGAATATGAATCTATTTCAGAGCAAGAACCAGTATCGGCGTTATATTGCTTTGATTATAAAGAGGATGATATTACGATATTAACAGATACTTCATTCACAAATAACATAGTGGAAAGATATTTTTACTATTTTCCTGGAGAAGGAGTCGTTTCTACTTCGCCCGATGAGAATATTCAATTGCTAAAGATGGATGATATGTTAGTAATTAAAAAGGATGGAATTCTGGTTAATTTAGTGGATCATTATTATAATTTTGAGAGTCCCTATGCATGGTTTGACCGAGCAGAGTATCTGTATCAGTGGTCAGATGATAGCCAATATCTATTTGTTACTGATTCTATTCAAGGGATGATTATACGACTTTCAGACATGTCATATATAAGTATTGATAAATGTGCTTTTTTTACTTGGATTGGTGAAAAGGGAGTGATTTTTCATGATGGGTATGGAATTGAATTAGGATATGACGGAGGAATTGAGAATAGTGTAGTGGTAGCAAAGCATATCAGTGTTTACGAAGATGGTGAAATAATAGAGGAGATAGATAACGAAAATTATATATTTTATACGCAGCACAATGAACCAATTGTAGACGGTACTACAATCAGTCTTTCTGTAGGAAGAATTAAATCAGATGATTTATATAAAGCGATAAAGACACATCAAGATAATATGTTGAAATTTATAGAAGATAATGAATTGAATAAGGATATGCTTTGGCATGCGGATAACATGTCCTATTATGTGGATTATATAGGAGAAGCCGTAGTTTCTGTTGCGGATTCTTTAGCTGTTACGATCGATAAGGTATCCTGTTATAGCTATACTGGGAATACTCTTGAAATAGAAGTTAGAACTGTCGATGAACCAGATATGCCTTTGGATGTCTGCATTCCTACTGGTGATGGATGGTCATATACTTATAGTGAACATATACTGAGGATGTGTTTTTTGGATAGAGGTACATTGACCATACAATTTTTAGAAAATGGAATCAGTGAAGAAGAAGCACGTATTCTGGTAGATAGCAAAGCAGCTGAGTTTGGATTAACAAAATACTCTATAGGCTATTATGTATGGGCATTAGAAACATATGAAAATTATGATACGAATGTACTTTGGCTAGGTTGTATTGACGGAATATATTTTATGGCACATAGAGAAATCAAAAACAATCAGGATGTATATCTGATAATTCCAGCAGAAAATGCCATATTTAGTAAACTTTGTGAGTAGATCAGTACTACAAATCATAGAGTTCAAGATATTATACCATTACCGAAACAACAAATTTTATTTATTAAGGAGAGATGTATGAAAAAATTATTATTATTTGCGGTGTGTTGGTCATTGTGATTTTTTTTGCTTTCAAAATAAATTTCGGTAATAATAATTTGAAACAAATAAGTGAGTACACAGTAAACAATACAGATGAAGTAATTTTGAGTGTAGTAGCAGGAAGTGTTTCAGAAACGGGTTTGCAATTTGAAATAAAATATAGTGGAGAAGATGAATAAAATGATGAGAACATATCATAGTGTTAGTGAACGAGAGCAGGCTGAACGGAAAAGAAAACGACTTATAACAGCTACAGTCACAGTAAGCATACTTATCTTTTCAATTGCTTACTTTGGAATAAATGTAAATCCATTAAAAGATTTGAATGTGTCAGATGTCTCAACAATAATGTTTTATATAGCGGATACGGAAATCGCTATAACAGATCGAAAAGATATTGAACTTATAGTAGATGAGCTTCAATTGATGCATCTAAGACGTAAAATGAATCCGAATAAAGATGGTGGGTATTTTGCAATTATTGAGTTGAAGGATGGATCCAGTATTCCATTAGTTTATCTTGGAATAAATGAAATAGCGATTAATGGGAGATTTTATCATTCAAACAATACCTACGTGGAAGATTTACGAAGTATTGCAGTAAGAATAGAAGAAGAGGGGAGAATTAATCGTGAATAATCAAGAAGGTAGGGGGTTTCATCCAGTTTATATTTTGGCAGGATTTTACGTATTTGTTATATATATGTTTCCAATTATTTTTTTGGGTTTTAATATGGTCAATGAGTATAACGAAACTACTATTCAATATTGGCCACTTGCACTTCCGTTACTTTTAGGAGTGATAAATCTGTTTGTTGTTGTCAAGTTTAAGAATAAAATTGGAAGAGACAGGCTGTTGAATTGTGCAATATTAATCAAGTATACACTAATTCCTTTTTATGTTATTGGAGGCCTGATTATTGCAATTGCATTATTGCTAATGCTTACTCCAGTCGTAATCATGGTGTTTGTTGGACCGATGGTAGCAATTATTTTTTCTGTATTGGGCTGGACAGCAATAATAGGCGCAGCACCGTTTTCCATAGGATATATTAGGATGTCATATAAAGAAAAGGTGCATGGAAAGGTTTTATGTGTTATAGCAGGGATATTACAATTCTTTTTTACAGTAGATGTATTTTCTATCATGTTTTTAGCACTAAAAGAGAAGCGATGTGTCAAGGCAACAATTACGACGATGGTAATCTTCCTACTAGTAATAATCATAATGATATTATGGATTATTCTTAAGATTCTTGAGGCATTATTTTGAAGATAACATATATTTTAATTTTAAATTGATGGGATTCCTTTTTATTTGAAGTATGGGGGAACTGTGAATATTCAGTTTTTAGGGAGAAACAGAGATGATAAAGAAAACCGTGTTGGCAATATTAATTTTTTTAGCATTAGTAGGATGCAGCACCTACGATGGTGATAATACGACTGATGAATCAGAAAAGAATACATATGTTGAGACGGAAGATCTTCTTTCTTATAAAACAGTTATACAGGAGGGACCATTTGGTAGTATAACGCTTACAATCCCTGACGGATGGGATTATGAATTATGTGAGGTAGAGAATACGGACTTATTGTCTGCTGATTATGGAATTCATATCTCACCTTCGAGTGCGAAAGAGGGATATATAGAAGTTGGATATCATTCATCCTTTGGAGTATGTGGAACTGGGCTGATAACAAAGAAACAGACAATAGCAGGTGTTAATGCAAACCTTGGTTTTTACGATAGTGGAGATATTTGGAGTTATGTTCTTTTTACGGGAGAAAAAGAAGGGGTTGTAGCAACAACTTATTCTGTAAGGGAATGGGAATCAGATCTGTTTATGAAACAGGCCATAGATATTCTTGGTACACTAAAATTTAATGAGAATGACCGATCTGGAGCAATTGGAATAAGTTATCAAGATTCATGGATAGAACCAATTTCATTAGGCGTATCGGCAAAGAATATTTCATCTTGTGGTGCAACGATAGTTTTTGAGCAAGTAAGTACGGATTCTTCAAAGGAATTGTCTTTCGGTGATGAGTATATAATCGAAAAGAAAAATATGGATGGATGGGAAGAGGCGAAAATTATGGTAAAGGGTGATTATGGGTTTGATAGTATTGCCCATGTTATTAATTTGGACGATAAGACAGAATATGAATATGATTGGAAATGGTTGTATGGCAATCTAGAGGCTGGTGAGTACCGGATTGTGATACCAATAGATAGCTTATGGAGCGATGGTTATCATGCCAATTATTCAGGGTATGCATATTTTATTATTAATTAGTTATTGCTTGAAACTATAAAATTATATGCTTGTTTTGATTTTACAACGAGATCCCAGAATGAAGTTAACGGAGGAACGCATGAAAAAGTTATTATTTATAATAATAAGCATGGTTTATTGTTTTATATTATTTGGTTGTGAAAGCAATTCGGCAACTATTACATCTGAGATTAATAATGAAGTAAATAATATGAATGATAAAAGTGCAGATGAACATATAAATGCAGTTGAAATAAATGATGACATTTCAAATGAGGATTATAGTATTTCGTTAAGTGAATCCATGGATGAAGAATACGAAGTTACGAATAAAATTACTGTAACAAATGAGAAGTTCGTTAGTTGGTCATATACATTTGAATGCTATCCAATGACTGAATTGGATCAATGCCAAGAAATTGGGATAATAAACAATAATTATCTCATTATTGTTTCAGGACGTGTTTATGCATTTGATATTATGACAGGAGAGCTTTTATGGATAAGTGAAGATTCTACAGGAGCAAGTTGCCACTATGACTTTGATGATGATAATAATCTATATATTTGTGGAGTGTATGGTCCGGATTTGCTAGTTATTGATTCTGAGGGGAAAACGTTATACAACTATGATTCACTATCCGAATATTATTGGCCATATAGAATTCGATATATTGATGAAATGGTATTTATTACATATTCGAGCGAAATAGAAGATGTAACAATTAAGGTTGATCCCAAAAATGGCATTGCAAGAAGTGCAGAAGACGAAGAAGCATTAACGGTAGTTCAGACTTTTGAAAGTAAATATGGTAGTTTTGAAGTAACAGTACCTATACTGTGGAAATGTAAAGAAGCTCCATTTTATGAAGCTACGGAATCTACAGAAGCTATGGAAGGCAGGGAGGGGTCTCCGGATGGTGGAATACAAATTTTTATAGATGATGAATCGTTAATATCTATTACAGTTTCACGTGCTCGTATATATTATAATGGAACATTTCAAGAAAATATTCAGACAGATGATGGGGTTACCGCAAAAGCATACTCTTATAACAATGATGGTAGAATTAATGAAATTAAATTCTCTGATTCATTGGGTGTTATTATTAACTGTAATAATGATACGTATGACAAATACGAAAGTGATATTATGGATTTGGTTAAAACTATAAAAATAAAATAGGTATGGCTATGAATAGTTCTTGTGAATTGTTTTCGATAGGATGTATTAAGATGTCGTATAATGAAAAGGTGCATGGAAAAGTTTTATCTGTTTTAGCAGGGATATAACAATTCTTTTTTGCAGTAGATGTATTTTTTATCATGTTTTTAGCACTAAAAGAGAAGCGATGTGTCAAGGCAACAATTACGACGATGGTAATCTTTCTGCTTGTAATTATCATAATGATTTTACGGAGTTATTTTCTTTTTCGGAAGAAAAAGAAGGAATTATCTTTCGGAGATGAGTATTTAATCGAAAAGAAAAACATGAATCAATGGGAAGAGGCGAAAATTATTGTAAGGATGATTATGGGTTTGATAGTATTGCCCATGCAAATTATTTAGGGTATGCATATTTTATTATTAAATAAGGGAGAACAGCATTGGAAAAGATTGAAGACATAACTTATGGACATAAACTATGGGATAAAACAATTGAGTTTTCAGAAAAATGTTCTTGGAGAGCAGGCCGATATCTAGCTCTGAAAATGAAAAATAATGATTTTGAAAATAATGAGCGAGTTATTATCGCTTTGGATGATGATAATATTACTGCGTTCTGTACATTTATAAATAAAGATGAATTGCCACAAGAGTATGAGTTTACTCCTTTTATTGGTTTTGTGTTTGTGGATGAAAAGTATAGAGGGCATCGTTTGTCCGAAAAATTGATAGGAGTAGCCTGCAAAATTGCAAGGTCTCAAAATTATTCGAAAATATACATAATGAGTGGAGAGGTTGGATTGTATGAAAAATATGGTTTTATAAAAATAGGTGATTATAAAACTATATATGATTCTGAAGATCAGCTCTTTTGTATTGAGTTATAATTTGAATATATAAGTGGTTCGAAATTTCTTCCTAGTATTATAGTGGAAGAAAACAGAAATAATTGTAATTATACTTGAAAGTAAGATTTAAAGTTATAGGGGGAGAAAGTGTGGAATTAAAGCTTGACATGTTGGAACAGGTGGTAATCTTCCAACTTGCATTTTTATTTTAATTTTACGAGTTATCCTATTCGTAATGCAATGAACATTCTAGAGAACGAATTTTACCATTATGACACACCTTGTACAATTCAAAACCAACTTAATATGTTTGAAATAGCTGGTTTCTTAAATGCTGAAAAAGTATTTCGAATTGAGAACACTACGATTATAATTGCATATAAGTAATTTTATTAAATAATACGCAGAATAAGAATTTGAACTATATAGAAGAGTATAGAATTTTACTGAAAAGGAAAGGAGCTTTTCGTGAAATGTTATGGTAAAAAGACAAAAAATGAATTAGTTTTATACGTTGATGACGTTGAGGCACAATACGAAGAAAATGTAATAGCGGGATGGTATAAAAAAACGGCGAGTGGTTACTGTAAAATCTTCAATATGACTGATAAAGATAATGGTGTAACCGATGCAGATATTTCTATTATATGTGCTAATTTTTCAAAATTAGGTCCTGTTATGTTTGAAGGCTGTTTGGATTGGAAGAAAGCACTTTTAATTATTGCTGATAAATTTTCGGAAAACAATATAGAATGGTATGTTTTTGGTAGCGTAAGCGATGTTTTAAGAGGGATAAATATAATTCCTCATGATTTGGATATTATTGTTCATACGAAAGATTTTGTCAAAGTAAAAGATATTTTTTTGGACTGTGTTGTAGAGCCATTTATGGATTGTAAAAATAATTGGATAGTGCGTTATTTTGGCAGAATGTCTATATTGAATTCATATGTTGATGTTGTTGCAGCTGAAAGTTTAAATGCCGAGAATCATTCATATGACAATATTTCTTGGAATGGTCACAATATTTTGATTGAACTTTTTGACAATAGATATAATCTTGAGCTAAAGCGTAACCGACCAGAAAGAATCAAAGCTATGGATGAGTATAGATATGAAATGAAACAAACAAAAAAGCAAAATTCTTAACACGAAAAATTTTAGATATAGGATAGTGAATATGAAGATAAAGGGGAATAATCAGGGGGGGAATGTATTATGAAAAAGGTAGTGTTACTTTTAGTGTTATTATCAATGTTTGTATTAAGTGGATGTGCAAAATCTTCTGAAGAAGAAATGTCGAATAGGATGTTTCCTTTGGAGTTAGAAGAAAATGAACAGCAAATTGTGGATTTTATAACAGCACCTGATTATGCAGTTTTATTGTCTACTTCACTGAATGAAACTGTTAAATGGGCAACCTGTTATGTAGAAGTATATAATTATGGGGAACTAATATATGAACAATTTGGAGGAGCTATAGGCTTTGATGATAACATAGGAAGAGGACTTGAAATTGCTATTACTAGCCGAAAAATAGGAAGCTGGGATATCCATTTTAAGAATGAAAATAGTATAGCATCATTTGAGTTGAACGTAGAGGATGCTATTGAGGAAGAAGAAAGTCCTAATATATCTGCTTTTTTGAACTATGAAGTACCTATAACGATAAATGAACCTCAGATTATTGCAGTATATTTTTTTGATAATACTGCCACCGCATTTACAAATTCGTTATTTGAGGAAAATTCAATAGACGATATTGAGGATTACGAATACGTTTATGTGTTGAAGGCAAAATTTAGTGATGAAACAAAAAAATATTGATTAAGAAAGCAACAGGATTAGAAATTTCAGTTTTGGAGATAAATTTGAATTTGTATGTGTAA
Organism: Lachnospiraceae bacterium; assembly: GCA_963666475.2. Classification (GTDB taxonomy): domain Bacteria; phylum Bacillota; class Clostridia; order Lachnospirales; family Lachnospiraceae; genus JBFHIZ01. The sequence continues at coordinate 188,469 of OY762821.2, forward strand.
ATGATGAAATGGAGATATGAAAATGAAAAAGAGAGGACTTCTTGTTTTTTATATCATGGTTACCTGCTTAATTATCATAGGAATACTGTCTATGCATCGAGTCAGTAATACGGAGCAAAATCCCATTGAGACAGTTAAGAAAATAAATAATTTGGATGCAATTATGGGCGGACCAAGACCGGAACCCCTACTTTGTTTGAATGCAGATGATATTCATGTAGACATGGGCAGTTATTTGGATATCAATCTTTCTTTTTCATTTTTGAATAATTTTATAAAAAGCTATCAAGAAACATGTAGAGATTGGATAAAAGACGAAGAAAGTGAATATTATGGTGTTGCTGGACAATATATTTCTATGCAGCCAATTTACAGTTATGATGTATATAATAATCGACTTCAAGATGTAGTCAGATATATGTTTTTCGATGAAAATTTGAATTCAGCTGGATATGTTATGTTTTTTATAATGAATGATGGAGGGATAGTCAATAATATAATTTTTGAAGTAGAAGATCTAGTAAAAAATGTATTTTTAGAAACTCCTGATGAAGAATTTATTTTGTTACAGAACTCTAATTATCAAATAATTATTGATTCTGAAAATGAAATTATTAGTAATGTTTCAGATACAAGGGAATATCAAGTTTTGGGTAACTATTATAGTATATTAGATCAGTTTGATTTTGGTGTTTCATATAGTGAAATCATAGACCAAGATAATTTGATTTGGATAGATTTTAGAGAAAATGATATACAGGAATCCATAAATGATGAAGATTTCTACACAGGTGGTTGGGATTATTTAGAATTACAAGATGATGAGAAAATCCGATTCATTAAAGAAGCAACAGAAATATTTGCCTTACCTTACTTGGAATCAAAAGAAACAGTAAGAAGTCCGATATGGGAAAATACAATAGTAACAGTGTATGATAAAATATCCCTTTCAAATGTTGAATGGTACTATGTAAGTATACCAGTGTATGATGCTCCTATGGATATGAAAGGGTGGGTCCTAGCTGAGAAAACATATGATTATAGTGAAGAAACGAGAGACTTATTACAAAGTGATGTGTATATAGAGATAGGTACGTTAGTTTATGAAGGGGATGAGTTTCCAGAAGCATGGAAAGAGGAAGAACTCATCGAAACTACATATGAACAAAGAGGACGAATTGAAGAAAGAAGAGATGGATTTATTAAGCTACTATGCACAGGAGGTAGTACGTTATGGGTAAGGGAAGAAGAACTCATTTATCCAGAATTTCCATAAATGTAAGCATTCATGGCGAAGTAAATACATAAGCTTGAATTTGAATTTAACGAGGAGTTTTGAATGAAGATTACGGATGTATTTTGTTGGAGAGATTCGGAAGAAATCAGTATCGACGAATTGAAACAGATTTTTATAGATTTCTACGTAAATAAAAAGTGCAATGACGAGTTTGTGATAGAGAAGGAGACACCAGAAAATTCTAATTCCAATGTTATTTCTTGCACAGAAGATATGAAAGCAGAAGGGAAAAATGTTGCATATGTTATATCAAAAAAGGAAGTAATTGCTTTAATTTCATATTTCGAATAGTTTATCTGTTGGAGTGCAATTGAAGTTATCAGGGAGCAGGTTTTTATGAAAAAGATAAAATTTATAATGGGATTAATTTTAATATTGGTGTTAACTGGTTGTAATAAAACGGAGTTACTTCAACTTGATTTTAGTACAATTGAAAGCATTTCAATTGATCAATATAATTTTCAGGAAACGATAACTAAGAGTAAATGGGCATATAAAGAGGAAGATATAAATGAGTTGATTTCCTATTTAGAGAGCCTTAAAGGAAACCTTGTAGAAGAGCCAGAACTAGACGCTCCAAATACTATAGCATATGGAGTGACTTTGAATACCGTTCCTACGGAATATATATTATTTATTAGAGATTATGTAGTCTTGTCGAATGGAGAATATTATGAAATAGGGAATCAAAAAATCGAAGATATTTTTAATGAAATTCCTACATCTATGAAAACATATAATCTTACATGGATCACAAATCATCGATATCTTTCATTGGTTGATGGAATTTGGGACACGACCTATATGGTAGAGTCGACAAATAAAGAAGAGCCAGCTGATAAAATCATATGGACGACTGATACTTCGATGATTGATACAATCACATATAAATTAGAATCAAAGATTACAAATAATTCTGATCTTATAATCGAATTTGGATCGATGTTCGAATTAGAAGCGGTGGTTAATGGAACGTGGTATAGAATTAGTTCGATGAATGAAGATTCATACCCGTTAGAGTTTACATCAGAGTTACTTCGTATTGAGCCTGGTAAAAGTTCTTCATATTCATATGGATTACAATATTATCAACCACTTCCAATTGGGAAATATAGATATGTTAAGACAATTACGATGGATGATTATGAATACAAAATTTATCTTGAGTTTGAAGTGCATAATGAAGACTGAGTTGAAGTTGTCAACGTGAATATTAGGAGATGTTAAGATGGGAAGAATCGTGGCAATAGCGGGTGGAGATTTACAATCAAACTATGCAATTAATAAATATATAGTGGAAATGGTTGAGAAAAAAACCAAAAATTTTTTGTTTATTGCTGGAACGTATCTTGGTATGATAAGTATGTAGAAGTAGTTCTTTCTGGTAGTGAGCAATTTGATGAGCAGATAATTATGTATTTTGATGGAAGGGAAGAAAGAAAACAAATAATTGAATAAAACAGGTCAGGAGATATTTAGGAGACTGAAATGTGGGATATGATGGAGAAATTTGTTTATATAAAAACTGAACGGTTATGTATCCGAAAGCTTCGCATAGAAGATTTGAACGATATACATATTTTATTGTCTGATTTAGAGGTGATAAAATATATCGAAGCACCATTTATAATTAAACAAACATAAGACTTTCTAAAAGAAATGCGTTGATTGAATCCCTAAAGATTTTTGCAGTTGAAGATAGTTACTCACGTTTTATTGGATATGTAATATACCATTTCTATCAGCTTAAGGGAATCGAAATTGGATTGATCTTAAAGAAAGAAGAGTGGAATAAAGGGTATGCAATGGAACTTACAAATGCTTTATTACAAAATTCGAAAAGCAGGGGAGAATATTTGATTATTGAGTGCTCTCCAGAACAGTACGCAAGTATTAAGATAGCTGAAAAGTTCAATTTTTCGTATATATGTTGATGATAGAGAAGGAAACCTTGAAGTGGCTAATAGAATTGGTATGAACATTGTTTTATTTAATACCAGAAAAGTCCGGTTGAAGGAAATGTAGTTACCAGTTTTGATCAGTTAAAAAGTTTTCTTATAAAGTTTTGAAATCTAAATATGTTAGGACGATGAAAAGCTTTTATATTGACTTTTGTGGAGGGCAAAAATGAGTTCTAAACGGAAAATAAATATTTCTGTTATATTGATTATTTTTTTAATCACTATTGGTATATGTTGTGCAATAATAATTAGTCCAATTTCTTTTAATAGTATTTCAATGGAAAAGGCTACTTCTTCAATAGTTTATATTAAAAATACGATTTTAAATGGAGAAGCGTTTCAGTATACCACGGCATATGATTTGAATGAAGAAGAAACGAACAAAGTAATTAAAATCCTTAACAAATATTCATATCATATCTGCATAGAAACATTAACACATAGAAATTCTATCGAAGATTATGGTTATATATACATATTAGCATTAGATAACAACATAATCATGATTACTGATGTATCAAAAATAATTATTAATGATAGAGTATATCGTGTGGGTTATTTTGGAAGAACAAAAATAGAAGAAATGATTTCAGAATTAATGGGTATATTATCGCATTATTAATTTGAATTTGACGGGAGGAATGGTGTATGTCTGTAAAGATTAGAAGGATGACAAAAAACGAGTTTGAAATCGTCTATCAATGGAGTGTGGAGCACCACGCAAAGGAACTGATGGAAGAATTACATATGTCTGAAGAAGAGGCAATCAAAGAGACAATTGCAGAAGTTGCCGAGATGCTTCCTGATGGGTTCAATACAGAACATAACAATTTGTTGATGATTGTAGCAGAGAATGAAAACGTTGGATTTATCTGGACACTTCACGAGGAAACGGAAGGGCGAAAGCAAAGTTTTATATGTGATTTTGCCATTTGGGAATCTAAACGTCGTAAAGGATATGGGGTAGCAGCACTGTATTTGGCAGAAAAGAATGCTGTGGAAGCAGGATGTCATGAAAGTGTACTGTATGTCGGAGATGATAATGATGCAGCAAGGGCCTTATACCAAAAATGTGGTTATGAGGTACTGCGGCAAGAGGGCTGGGGAAAGTTTATGGTAAAGCAATTACTTTTACCATGCGCAGCAGCGACAACTTCCAAGCTGTAGAACGACAATTTTGAAGTTATAGTTATGAAGTATTTAAGATTTTATAGGAGAAAACATGAAAATAACAGTACTTGGATGTGGTAGATGGGCAACGTTTCTTGGGTGGTATGCAAATGAAATTGGGCATGATGTAGTGATTTGGGGAAGAGAATCTTCAAGAAATTTAAAAAGATTAAACGAAACGAGGTCAAATGAATATCTTGTATTAGAAGAAAATGTTCTATTAACAGATTCATTACAAAAGGCTATAGAACATAGCGATTATTTGATTGTTTCGGTAAGTTCTCAGCAATTAAGAGACTTGTGTTTGAGATTGAAGAATTATGATTTGTCGAAAAAGACATTGATTCTAGCAATGAAAGGAATCGAAAAGCATACAGGTTATACTTTAACGCAGGTCGTGAAAGACGTAGTTGAGCAGAATATTGATGTTGCAATATGGGTTGGACCAGGACATGTGCAGGCATTTACCTCTGGAATACCAAACTGTATGTTGGTTAGCTCTGATAATCCTGAAATTTCAAAGAGGGTAATAGATTTGTTCAATAGCCAACTTATAAGACTATATATAGGTGAAGACTTATTAGGAATTGAGATTGGAGCAGCATCAAAAAACGTAATCGGTATTGCAGCAGGAATGCTAGATGGACTAGGATATACTAGTTTGAAAGGTTCATTGATTGCTAGAGGATCGAGAGAAATGTCTAGATTGGTAAAAGCTATGGGTGGTGATGAACTGACGATCTATGGTTTATGCCATATTGGTGATTATGAGGCGACTTTGTTTTCAGAATATAGTAACAATCGAAATTTTGGAGAAAAATATATAAAGGGAGAGCAGTTTGAAAAGTTAGCAGAAGGTGTTTCAACAATGGAATCGCTGTTATATTTATCAAAAAAATATAATGTAGAATTGCCTATAACAAAAGCGATTCATTCAGTTATTGTTCAAAAAATGGATCCTAGAATTATTTTACAAGATTTGTTTTTAAGAGAAGTAAAGTATGAGTTTTGAGTAGATAAGAATTAAAAATGACAATATATAACTATAGTTTAGAATTTGCAGTTGTCTAGCGATTTTTACTTGCAAATCATACAAGGAGATGTAAGATGGCAACATGGGTAACACATTTAATAATTGCAGATAGAGTGCTAGAGAAAGTATCATGGCTTTGTAAACATGAATTTTGTGTGGGGAACATAGCACCGGATTGTAATGTGGAAAATGAAAATTGGACACAGTTTACGCCATCACGAGAAGTGACTCATTGGATGACTAATGAAAGAAAAGTAGCTTCTGACTGCGATAGATTTTATAACGAATATATAGAAAAGAGAAAAGAGGATATAAATTCAGATCAAGAAGAATCGTTTCTCTTAGGATATTATGCACATTTAATAACAGATGCAGAATTTCAAAGATATATTCGAGATGAATACAGGGTTGAAGAGGCTTGGAAAAGAATAGAAAATCATGTTGTGCTTGGAGAAAAATCAAAGGGGATGTTGAGAAACTGGGATTCAGTTAAACTTCTCATTAGTGGAAAAGAGAGGATGAAAGATATTTATTCTATTGAGAAAGAATACCTAGATGAACACCCTAATTCCGGATATTTAACAGAAATAATAGGACTTAAATCATTTCCGAACTATATGGATTTTTTGCCGGATGGTGCAATTGTTCGAAAGATAGAAATTATAGGGTATATACCCAAGAATGAGATGGGGGATTTCCCTTTCGTAGGAATGTCAAGAAACGAATACAATATTTTTATTGAACAAGCTACGGAGATGGTTATTGATGCATTGAGCAGCAAAGTTTGAAGTGAAGATTTATGGAGTATTTGGGAACAACAATTATCCCTACAAATCCTAACTTGTAAGGGTGATGCAACTTGAATATTTACTTATTGCATCCATTTGTATAGTATAGGTCCAAATTTATGTTGTAATTGAAGCATTTATATTTTCGGTTTGATGGAGTATAGTTATGAAATTTGATAATGTTTATTTTTTTAACGGGACTGCGTATGCAGGCAAATCCACAATGGTTAAACGCCTAGCAGAAAAATATGGCGGAATAGCATGTGAAGAAAACTATCATGAATCATTGATGAAAGAATTAGATTTAGAATCTTTCCCTAATTTGGCTTATACTCAAAAACTGTCAGATTGGTCAGATTTTATCAGAAGGACACCTGATGAATATGAAAGATGGATTGATTCTGTTTCAGAAGAGTGTGAAATTCTTGAAATAAGAATACTGGAGGAGTTGGTAGCTAAAACAGATAAGAAGATTTTTGTTGATACAAATATTTCGCTTGAAACACTGAAAGAAATTGTAGATGAGGAACACGTAATTATTATGTTGGCTGATCCAATGATTTCTGTAACAAGGTTCTTTGATAGACCAGATAGAGAGAAGCAGTTCTTGTATCAATTACTGCTTGCAGAAAAAGATCCGGATGCTGCAATTGCAAATTTTAGGGAATGCTTATCCAAAGTTAATTCAAAAGAAAGATATAAAGTTTTTGAAAATTCAGGATTTAATGTGGTAGTAAGAGATGAAAGTAGAAGTGTTGAAGATACGATAAAGATAGTAGAGAAGTATTTGAAGTTGAAAATTGATGATTTTTAGATTCTAGATATAATATCAAATTCTGACTTTGAATTTGTCGGAAAGGTAAATATGAAATGATTAGCAAGAAAAAAGAAATATTTCTGAGTCTAGCACCTGCAATTCTTTTTATTTTAATATATAAAGTGTTGTCTTTTAAAGCTGCAGTTATTGTTGGATTCTTAGTGGGAATAATCGTTTATTTCTATAAAATCAAAAAGAATAGGAAGTTATCATCATTTGACTATTTGGGAATATTTGAGTTGATTGTTCAAACGATTATAGGAGTTTTGGCAGAAAATCCAATGACATATTTTGTGTATCCAATAATATCAAATGGAATTTCTTTTATCGTTTTTGGAGGATCGTTGATAATTTCTAAAGATATCATAAGTTATTTGGCTAAGGATTATGTTGATTCTGAAAAGATTCTTGATTTTTGCAAACCGGTTTATAGAAACGTTACCATTTTATGGACAATTTTTTTTGCTATAAAAGTTGGACTAAAATACATTGGTATTATATCGTGGTCATTTGAAATTTTATATGGTATTAGTTGGATTATGGGTTATCCAGCGACTTTTGTACTGATATGGTTTAGTTTTTGGTATCCAACTAAATATTATAACAAATATATGGCTTTACTAGATTAAAATGAATTTAAATGGGAGATAGATATATGCTACCAAAGAGAGAAGAAGCAGAAAAACTTTTAGAAGAAGCGGAAATGTGCAATCCAGGACCTTGGGGAAATCACAGTCGAGTTGCAGCTCATTGTGCTGAAAAAATTGCTCTTAAGTGTAATTTAGATGCAAATAAAGCATATATATTGGGTTTGTTACATGATATTGGCAGAAAATTTGGTATTAGACATCTTGGACATGTGTCAGATGGTTATTCATATATGAATGCTTTGGGGTATGATGAAGTTGCCAAAATATGCCTTACACATTCTTTTAATAATAAAACTATTGATGAATATTGTGGAAATCAGGATACAACAGAAAAAGAGTTGAATTTAATACAAAATGTATTGAGAGATACAACTTATGATGAGTATGATAAGTTGATACAACTCTGTGATTCGGTGGCGGGGTCAACGGGAGTATTAGATATTGTTGAACGGATGCTAGATGTTAAGAATAGATATGGTTCTTATTCAAAATCCAAGTGGGATAGCAATTTAAATTTAAAAAGTTATTTTGAAAATAAAATGGGCCAGGATTTATATACAGTAGTGGACAAAATAAACTATAAAATATGATGTGAAGTTGTAAGTTAGATAAAAAAACAACATCATATTTAAAGTATACCATTTCGTATATATTCACCGTTTGTATAAGTAGTCTGGTATTATAGGAGATTAAATGTGGGTTATGATGGAGAAATTTGTTTATATAAAAACTGAACGGTTATGTATTCGAAAGTTTCGCATAGAAGATTTGAACGATCTACATATTTTATTGTCTGATTTAGAGGTGATGAAATATATCGAAGCACCATTTACAATTAAACAAACAGAAGACTTTCTAAAAGGAAATGCGTTGATTGAATCCCCAAAGATTTTTGCAGTTGAAGATAGTTACTCACGTTTTATTGGATATGTAATATACCATTCCTATCAGCTTAAGGGAATCGAAATTGGATGGATCTTAAAAAGAGAAGAGTGGAATAAAGGGTATGCAACGGAACTTACAAATGCTTTATTACAAAATTCGAAAAAAAAGGGAGAGTATGTGATTATTGAGTGCTCCCCAGAACAGAATGCAAGTATTAAGATAGCTGAAAAGTTCAATTTTTCTTATATTGGTGAAGAAAATAATTGCAATGTGTATAAAAAGGCATTGTAAGATAGGAAACCTTTGGTTTTATTTGGTTACTTTGACTTTGGATTTAGATGACATAATTAAATTTTGGTTCATTAAGGAGAGATGCATGAAAAAATTAATTATAATTATTTTCGGTATATTAGTTATATGCTTTTTTTGGGTTTTCAGAACAAATTTCGATCAAAGTAATTTTAATGAAATAAGTGAGTATACTGTTAACAATACTGATGAAGTAGTTATGAGAGTAGTAGCAGAAAGTGTTTCAGAAACAGGCTTGCAGTTTGAAATAAAATATAGTGGGGAAGATGAAGGGAATTATGGTACGTGGTATTCGATAGAATTTCAAATAGATGATATATGGTATGTGTTACCATATACATATAAAAATGAAGAAGAAATTGGATGGGATGATTTAGCTTTTCCAGTAGAAAAGGACGTGTCAAGGCAAGACAAAATAGATTGGAAATGGTTATATGGATCTTTAGAGCCTGGAAATTATAGAATAATAAAAGATTTTTCAACATATGGTGGTTGCGGAGATTATAGACATACATATTATCTTGCAGCGGAATTTGTTGTTGAGTAAAGATTTGCATAAATTGAAGAATTTGCAGTTGACGGGATAATAAAAAGCTTTTATATCTACTTAATTGATATAGATTCATGGGCAAATCGTATGTGTAAATATTGAAAAGCTAGTTGGTTTTAGAACTGAATTTATGGAGGTATATATGTTGCAATTGATAAAAAGATGTCCTGAATATACATCAGGATATAAAGAGTATTGCAAAGAACTGTATGAAAATAATGTCATCTACTTTAGGCCGACTAATCCGAATGGCATAGATGATGATTGGTTTTCTAGAACAAAATCTTGGTACGATAATAAAGAAAAAGGGTTGATTGACGGGCAGCCAATTAGTTTTCACTATTGGGCAGTTGATAATGGAAAATTTATTGGTGAGTTTCAACTTAGAACGGAATTTCCAGAAAAAGTGATGACGGACATTGGAAGCATTGGCTATGCAGTAAGAGTGTCAGAATGGGGAAAGGGATATGGAACGGAAATACTTCGAAGTGGATTGGAAATAGCGAAAGAACATGGAATGGAAAGAGTATTATTAACGATCAATGATAAGAATGAAGCATCCATTCGTGTATGCGAAAGATTAGGTGGTAAATTAGAAGATATTATAGAAACATATAATGACGCAGAAGGACATCACTTACTAAAGCGTTACTGGTTCGAATTGTGATTAAAATTTCCAACGTGTTGCGAGTGAAAAATTTGAATTTGTAGGAGAAAAATCTATAGAAAGATTAGTATGTTTAAGAAGAGGTGGAAAATGAAATGTAAAAATTGTGGAAATGAATTAGGTGATGTGAAGTATTGCCCGAACTGTGGAGCACCGGTGCTTGTATTCGAAGAAGATATCTATGAGAATCAACAGAGATTTCAGGAGACATATACACAGATGCATAAGCAGAATAATCATAAAAATGGTGTGTCTACTCTGGGTGTGTTAGCTGTAATTTTTTGTTTTACTTGGATTTTAGGCTTTGTAGGGATTATACTTGCAATTATTGACTTGTCAAAAAAAGACGGGAAAAATAAAGTTCCATCTAAGATTGCAATTGCGTTTTTTGTGATATATACATTTCTTATGATTCGTTCATGCACAAGAAAAGATTCGGATAATACGAATATTGAGCAGGTGGAACAAAATATCGATGAAATCATTGTAGAAGATAATGACGTGATTTTAACTGATGATATTGCGGAAGAGATAATTGAGGATACGTATGGAACATCAGTTGAAGAACAATCACAGATACCTTTATATATAGTTACAGTTGATCAGCTTTATGATGAACTTGAGACAAATGCATTAAAGGCTTCAACGACCTATAAAGATCAATATATTGAAATAACTGGTAAGCTTTCAAATATTGATGCACAAGGAGATTACTTTAATTTGTCTCCATTGAATGATGAATGGAGTTTTGATAGTGTACAGTGTTATATTGATAAAGAGTATCTTGATCAAGTTATAAATTTCACAATGGATTCAGAAATTGTTGTGCGAGGGGAAATAACACAAGTTGGAGAAGTTTTAGGATATAGTTTAGAAGTTGACCTGATTATTACTGAATTTGAAGAAAGAGATGAAACCTTTGATAATGTAGTTATAGAAGGTGATAATACCGTCATCATGATAGATGTGACTACCTTATTTGAGGATTTAGATGATAATGCACTATATGCCTCGAAAATTTATAAGGGTAAATACGTTGAACTTACTGGGCAATTATCAAATATTGATGCTCAAGGGCATTATTTTAGTCTAGAAGAGGTAGGGAATAATTTTTCTTGGGATAATGTAACATGTTATATTGACAGTAGACATTTAGAGAAAGTTATGGAGTTTACAGATGGCTCAGTAATTGTGGTAAGAGGGACAATTACCGAAATTGGAGAATTGTTAGGTTACAGCTTAGAAGTAGATGAAATTATTAGTTATTAACCATATAGTTGTTTTGAATTTATGAACGAGAAATTTTATGGGAGTAAAATGAAAAAAGTAAAATTGACAATAACAGAAAGTAATTGTAGATGTGGATATTTCAGTTTTGGAGATGAATTTATTGTTGAAGATCTATGACCTTCTTTATGTCATGAATTATGGAGTACAATCTATCCATATGTATTTGCGTTACAAAACGGGGCGTAGTTATATTATGGTGAAGGACAGGTAAAACAGTTTGATGCAAAATGTCCGGATAATGGAAGAGTGTGCATTTATGGCGAAGTAAATACATAAGCTAGATTTTGAAGTTGACGGAATACTGTGAAACCAATAAAAATCAATTTAAATGAGAAAATTTATGACAATGGTGAAAGGTAATAGAAATGAGTGACAAACTAGTAATCGAATTAGGAAGCAAAACAATTGTATTAATTATTCCTGATAAGAGTAGAGATATAAAATATTCTGAAAGTAATAATATAAATTATTATGATGAAAATATGAATTTGATATGGAATATTGAAGAATTATTAAAAGATTTTTCTCATAATAATGACTTAAAATATTATAAAGAAATGTATTTCGATATCAGGTTAATGGAAAATGGCAATTTATTTTGTGTGGGGTTTATTAACCACTGTGAGATTAGTCTGAAAAGCAACCGTATTATCAAGATAATTAATAATAGATAATGACAAATTTTAAGTTGTAGGGATAAAAATAACGTTTTTTCAACCAGTTAAGCAAATATTGAGCCTAGCTACATAGTGATAAGCAAAAATAGAATGATAAAGGAAGCTATTTATGGATAAATTAATTAGTAATACGATAGAAAATCTACATAAGCATAATATGGCTGGTTATCTTGTAAAAGATAGGAAAGAACTAATAGAAATAGTTCGGTCATTTCTGAATGATGGAGATATTATTGGATGTGGTGATTCAGTTACACTTGAACAGACAAAGGTCTTTGAATTTTTAAGAAATGGGAATTACCGATTTCTAGATAAATACAATCCGAACCTTAAATCGGAAGATAAGCGAGAAATATATTTGCAGAACTTCAGGGCCGACACGTTTATATCTGGAGTTAATGCTGTGACTAGCACGGGAGAACTTCATTTTATCGATGGAAATGGAAGTAGAGTTGCACCAATTATATATGGACCGGAGCAAATAATCCTGGTGACTGGAACAAATAAGATAGTTTCGTCAACGGAAGAAGCAATTCAAAGGATGAGACAAATTGCAGCACCTATGGATGCAAAAAGATTAGAAAAACACACACCGTGTGTAAAACTTAATCGTTGTATAAATTGCAATAGTAAAGAAAGAATATGTAATGATTTTGTATGTATTACAGGACAGTTTGTTCAAGATAGAATAAAGGTCATTTTTATAGATGGTAGTTTTGGATATTAGATCGATAAATTTAATGTTATAAGTCCTACAATATTAATCAAAGAAAACATAAGGAGCGATTATGAAAAGAAAAAAGAATTTATATGCAGTACTTTTGCTTTGCTCGTATTTTGTAGCAATGCTTGTGAAACTTTTACTCAGAGTTGTCACGCTTGGAATGATATATTTAAATGATACAGCGATCATTCTGATCACGCTATCCATTATTGTATTTGCAGCGATCAAATATAAGGAAATATAAGATGAGCAAAGATTGTACAGTAGAAATCGATGAAGGCCTGATTAATATTCGTGTAGGAGCAATTATTATGAAAGGCAAAAAATTTCTCATGGTGGGAAATGAACGACAGGAGTATTTGTATTCCGTTGGTGGTCGTGTGAAGTTTGGAGAGAATTCAGAAACTGCGATTCTTCGAGAAGTGTTTGAGGAGACTGGGGTGCATATGGAAATCGACCGACTGGGTTTTGTTCATGAGAATTATTTCTTTGGAGATGATCCAGTCAAAGGGAATAAATTGATTTATGAGATTTCGTTTTATTTTTATATGAAAACACCAGATGATTTTGAGCCAATCTGCGAAAGCTTTACGGAAGATGACAGCAAAGAAAGGCTTGTATGGGTCACCGCGGATAGTGAGATTACATATTATCCAGCATTTTTCCGAACTGAATTAGCGAGTCCTAGTCCCTATGTGAAATATATCTCTGTAGATGAAAGGAATGACATTCTATGATTCTAGAAAAGACGAAAGAAACGATACATGAAAAAGGATTTACAAGGGTGTTTGATATGCTCCCAAATTGGTTGCGCTGGATTCTGGTTCTGCCAGTTTCTTTCGTTACGATGAATCTGGTTTCTTTTCTAGTAGGGTTCTTTTGGAGGCTTGGTTTTCGTGAAGAATTGACACATACGATATTAGGAGCGATTATTTTTGAAATCATTGCAATTCTATCTACTTTATGGGCGATTCATGAAGTTGTTCCGAAATATAAAGTGGAAATATCTATCGTTTGTGCCTCGGCGACAGTATTGTATGGGATGTTCTCAAGTTATGCTACCATACCGATGGCAAGGGAATATCAACATGCAGGAGTCGCTCCGTTTCACTTTGCAGTGATAACGGAAATCTTGACGGCGGGATATATGATTGTGCTTGTTCTTTTGCATCAAAAAAGAGTTCAAACCGGGCGCACGAATTTATATTTGGACACATTACGTGAGACGAAAAAATTCTTACATGTACTGTTTTATATCTTGGTCGTATTAGGCGTGATTTTTCATATGTGGACAGTTCTTGTGCTGTGGAATTCATATGCTTTACTTGGCGGTATCATAGGTCTGATTACACCGATTTTTTCGGAAATCTTTGTCGGAATTGGGACTTGGCGGTCTGTAGGAATGTTTGATACAAGTTATAATTCATTACTATGTTTATATTTTTGCATGTGGATTTTTTATATTGTAATAAGAAAAATTTTAAATATGTTATGCGTAATGGAAATGAGAAAGAAGTTAGGGGAAATGATTAAAAATTATTCTGGGGAGAAACTATGAGAAAAAAACTAAGGGGATTATTTATATTTGGACTTATGATTGGGTTACTATTGACTGGATGTACGAAAAATCTTGAAGCGAATGCAGAGGGAGCATCCGAGACCGTAGAGCAAAAGGAAAGCGTTGATACGGAACAACTAGTTGTATCGGACACAGACGAGAATCCTGCCCAAACAGAACAGACGAAATCCGAAGTGGAACTAAAATTACTATACGATGCAGAATTTTGGGATATCTATGATTGGTCTGAAGGACCATATCCCACAAAGGAAGCGTATGAAGACGATGTCTACAGACTTGTTGATGAGATTACCACCTTACTTCATAAAGAAGACTGGCTGAGTCAATACAGTGAAGAGAACGATACGTATTATTTAAAACTTGAGTCTTACACGTTGGATATCTTGGGCGTAATGGGAACTCCAGTTCAATACACAGAAAACAGTGTTGTAAATGCGATGCGGATCGATCCGACTTGCCTATCTGGAGAACTGAGTTTGAATCCGGTTTGTCATGAGCTGGTGCATATGATTACCTATGACTCAAAACTGGAAAGACATGCGCTATCGATGGAATTAAATGATGGGTTGTGTGAATACGTGTCACGTAAAATAGGTATGGAAGATAGTACATCATATAAACCTGCAAGCATAACAGAGTTTTTTGGTTCGATTGACCTGACCCTCATGCCAGAAGAGCAAAAACAGGCGATGAGAGAAGTTATAGATACCCTTGGTATGGAATCAGACGAATATCTCTATCATGTTGGAACGGTGGAGCGCAACATTGCATATATGTTAAATCTTTATTTTGTAAAATACATCATCGAAACGTATGGAATGGATGATTTTTTGGAATTGCATAATGTGGTCGATGACGAAGCAGTGATGAGAGAACATGTAAATAGATTGGGTGAATTGAAAACCGAGTGGATGAATTCGGAAGCAGATACATTTGCTTTTTTATATAGTGTAGAGGAAGAATAAAAGAGCATAAGAAAGGATGGAGTCATGAGAGTAGGGATAGGGGTATACGTTAAAAATAGCTCGGAGGCTGTAGAGTTTTACCAAAAGGTATTTGGATTAGAATTAGGATATCATGTAAAAAATGAAGATGGATCCTATTATCATTCAGAATTAAATAAAGATGGAGAGGCCGTTTTATCTGTTGTAGAAGGAAAGGGCAGCGAACGAGAGAGCATTGCGCAACTCGGCATCGAATTCGAAAAAGCAGAGGAAGTACAAAGAATTTATGACATGTTTTGTGAAGATGGCGCAGTGATAGACATTCCGATTGGAGAACTTCCTTGGAGCCCCTGTGCGGCTTCTGTGATTGACCGATTTGGTGTATGGTGGTACTTTTCATCACAAAGTCATTTGCCGGCAGATGATTTTGACCCGAAGGTTCCGCTTTATTAAACAATAGCTGAGAGGAGAATGTGTGGGCATGAATAGGGATAAAGTATTGAGGTACTTATTGTTTGCAGGATTTGGTTTGGTATTGGTTTTATTCATTTGGTCTATCTTTAGTCATTCTTATGGGTTTCGAAGTTTAGGTATCGTATTTTTAGTGGTACATTTTTTTATATTGGCAATGATTACAACGAAGGAATCCGTCTTCGATGTAGAAGAAGTCGAAGTGGATGAATTTCTCGAACGTCCAACAATTGGAATGGAGCTTGTTCCAATCATATTGACACTACTTGTATTTATCCTTTTATTTTGGAGCGTGACAGATCTGAAGTCTGCCCCATTTTACGGAAGAATGGAAATGGATAAAATCGGACCAGCGATGGCGACGCAAATCAATTTGTCAATTTTACTATCTTTGGGGTTGTTTTATTACAAACTCATAAAAGAGCGAACAAGAGTCTTTTTTTTGAATCGAGTTTTACTTACACTAGCGTCGGTCATCATGCTTTTACGTATCGAGTCCTTTTTATATTCCCTGGATACCTTGGAAGGATTTGTTTCGCGTTTGCAAAATAATCTTTTGGCCTATATTTTAGCAATTGGTGCTTTATATTTTGTGCGGTATCAGATTATTAAACAAAAAAGTGAGAGGTAGAAAGATTTTTACATAAAAATTTTACAATGTAAAAGATTTTTGATAGACTTTTCTAAAAAGAAACATTATATTTTCGGTAGATAGAGTGAATTTTTCGAAAGAATTTGGACAGGAGCAGTATATGGAAATCGCAGAACAAATGAAAGTAGCCAGAATACATGCTGGATTTACACAGGAACATGTGGCGGAACAGATTTTGGTTACAAGACAAACAATCTCAAATTGGGAGAATGGAAGGTCTTTGCCAGATATTGTAAGTGTGATTCGTTTAAGTGAACTCTATCAAATTAGTTTAGATGAACTATTGAAAGGAGATCCGAAAATGATAAAAAAAGTAGAAAAGGATATGCTAGTGTTTGATCAAAATAAAAGATTGATCGTAACTACGGGAATCGTGGTTTTTATTACCTTGGCAACCTATGCTTGCAGCATATTTATAGGTGGCGCGTTTCTTGATTTTTGTAAAGCTGCTCTGCCATGGATATTATTAGGAATAGGTGTAGCTTGTAGCACAACATATTTAAGTCACAAAGGAGATAAAATTGCATGAAAACAATCGGATTAATCGGAGGTATGAGTTGGGAAAGTACGGTTACGTATTATCAGCTCATCAACAAAACGGTGAATGAGACATTGGGTGGATTTCATTCGGCAAAAATTCTGCTTTTTAGTGTGGATTTTGCGGAGGTGGAAGCTTGTCTCACAACTTCGAAATGGGACAAAGCTGCAGAGATTTTAAAGGGTGCAGCGCATAAATTGGAAAGAGCAGGGGCAGACATGATTTTGGTCTGCACGAACACACTCCATAAAGTCGTGCCGGAGGTACAACAAAGTATACAGGTACCAATTGTGCATATAGCAGATGCGATTGCTTACAAATTACAGGAGAATCAGATTCAAACGGTTGGACTACTGGGGACAAAATATACCATGCAGTTGGAATTTTATCGGGAACGTCTGGAAACTTTTGGCATAAAAGTCATGATTCCAGATGAGGAAGATATTGAAATGGTTAATCGTGTTATTTTTTCAGAATTATGTCAGGGAATTGTGAAGGAAGAATCCAAGGCAGAATATCTACGGGTAATGCAATCAATGAAAGATAAGGGAGCACAGGGAGTTATTCTTGGATGTACGGAAATTGGAATGCTGATCGGCCCAGAAGATGCACCGATTCCTTCGTTTGATACCACCGTGATTCATGCAGGTTTGGCTTCAAAATTAGCACTTGAAGATTGCAAATAATATTCGGTATGTTATAATTAAACTGTTAACACGGATTAAGTTGACAAAGTAGTCAGAAATAAAAGATTAAGAATAAAGGAGAATATTATGTTAAATGCAGAAATTACAAAATTGATAAATGAACAAATTACAAAAGAATTATATTCCGCGTATTTATATTTAGATATGGCAAATTACTATGCTGACCAAAGCTTAGGTGGGTTTGAAAATTGGTTTAATGTGCAGATGCAAGAAGAAAGAGATCACGCATTATTATTCCGTCAATATTTATTAAATAATGGAGAAAAAGTGAAATTGGCAGCTATTGATGCACCTACAAATGTGTATGGTTCTTGCCGTGATCCATTGGTTCAGGCCTATGAACACGAACAGTTTGTGACAGCATCGATCAACAACATTTACGCTGCGGCGTTCGAACTGAAGGACTTCCGTACCATTCAGTTCTTAGACTGGTTCGTTAAAGAACAAGGTGAAGAAGAAAAAAATGCTGATGACAACATCAAAAAATACGATTTGTTTGGAGGCGATCCAAAAAGTCTTTATATGTTGGACAATGAATTAAAGGCTCGTGTATATGCTGCTCCAAGTTTGGTTTTGGATTAATGATCCCTTAAGGACTAAATATAAATGGAAGTAAAAAGAATCACTCTGAAATATTAGAGTGGTTCTTTTTTATTCGAAAGGGGAACAAAACTGCATATCATCTGGAGGTAGTGAAAGAAACTCCATTGGATTCTTTGTAATTGGGTGGATGAATCTAAGTCGGTATGCATGAAGAGCTTGACGTTTGATAAATTCGTTGTCAGGATTGTAAAGAAAATCTCCGACAAGAGGATACCCAATATATTTCATATGAACACGGATCTGGTGTGTGCGTCCAGTGTCCAGTGTAAGAGAAACAAGACTGTGCCCATTTTGCTCGTGGATTTTTTTGTAGTGGGTGACTGCGGTTTCACCACATTCGAAGTCTACCATTCGCTCTATGATGGAAGCGTCTTTTCTTCCGATTGGAGCAGAAATCACTCCTTCACATGGGGACAGAGAACCACGAACGATGGCCAGGTATTCACGAGTGATTGGTGGAAAAGTTTCATCATCAGAGCCTTTTTCTGCAATCATTCTGGATAGAATGCCGGCGCTTACGGCATGTTTTGCTATGATGGTAAGACCGGAGGTATCTCGATCTAAGCGATTGATACATCGGAATATAAAAGGCTTTTGTTGTTCTTTAAAATACCATGCCAGACCATTGGCTAGTGAGTTGTAATAATTGTTTAAAGATGGATGAATTGGCATATCTGCTGGCTTGTTGATAACCATTAGATCTTCGTCTTCATAGAGGATATCAAGAGTCAGTTCGGAAGGTGGAATATTCTCTGAAGATTCTGTCTCGATCAAATGAATCTCAAGCACATCGCCGTTTTCCAATTTTTGATTCATGTAGGTCGGGATTCCATTAAGAATTACAGATTCCGATTTTTTCTTTAAATCTGTGATATTCTTGGAAGAGTACCACATAGATTTTAAGAAATCACGAATTGTCAGCCCGTTATTTTCTTGATTGATTTGGTAAATGATTGTTCGATTCATGAATTATCCATTTCTAAAGATGATTTATTATTTCTAAGTAAATATAGCATTCTTGTGGTAGGTTTACAAGCAAAAAGGTCTGATGTAGGATTGATTTCATACATGCATTTATATACAATATATCATATATGGAAGCATCCATTGCATAGTATTTGTAATGCACTTTTGTGCTAGGGAGGAGATCTTTATGGATATTTTAAAGAAATTACCGATAATTGATGTCAGTAATACTGAAACGGGTTGTTGCCCAGTGTTTGACCCTGAGCCATGGCAGGACAAGTTGTTTGATTTGAGCGAATATCTGTTTGCACGAGTTGAGACAAAAAGTTTCTTACATATGCCGCTGAATATGGGAAAAATCTTTTCTAGCACGATGAAATGTATTGATGAAGCAAAGGCTAATACGAAAAATGGATATATGATTCTTTCCAGAGATGTTTCAGCTTGGAAAACAGAGCATTATTTTTTGGTCGACACTGATGTTCCTTCACTTGAAACAACGACGATTCAAGGCACGTTTCGTACGAAGGTATATGACGGTGAGTTTCGCGATATTCCAAAATATATGAAAGAGATGCAAGAAACATTAAAAATAGAGGAACTGCAAATGCAAGATTTGTATGTCTTTTACACGACTTGCCCAAAGTGTGCAAAGCATTATGGACATAATTACATGGTGTTTTTTGCAAAAATATAGAGTATGAAGTGGCGTATTATAATATGTTGCTCAGAATGAGGAAAACTATGAAACAGTTTAAAATATGCAAAGTAGAAACATTTGTACCCAGTGAGTTTGTCGCTCGAATCGTTGACGAATTGAATGCTATCGGAGCGCTTTCAATTGGGGGAAATTATGACTATTGTATTTATCGGTCGAACGGGACAGGCTGCTGGCGACCGTTAAATGGCGCAGAACCATTTCTTGGAAACGTTGGTGAGATATGTAAGGCAGAAGAAACAAAACTAGAATTTACATGTAATTATGATTTGGTCAAAAAAGCAGTGCAGACAATTAAACAGTTTCATCCATACGAAGAGGCTGTTATAAATATTTTGCCTATGCTTACAATTGAGGATCTTTAAAGGAGGACTCAACATGAGACGTTCTGAAATCATTCGATTGATGCTTTATAGTATGAAAATATTGATTTTTCAAAGAGAGATTCCACTTTTTGCAACGGTTATCTTAACAGACAAATGCAATCTCTCTTGTAAACACTGTTGTCTGCATAATTATCGAGATGTAGGTGAAGAAGATTATTCTCTAGAGCATCTTTATGCGGATCTTCTTAGATTGTATCAAAAAGGTGTTCGAATTTTGTGCTTTTCAGGTGGAGAGATTGCATTATGGGAAAATAAAGATCGAACGATTCGACAACTAGTTAAAAAAGCAAAAGAGATCGGTTTTTTCTATGTTACGCTTGCTACGAATGGTACGATTCCGCTGGACTATGGAGATGCAGATTTTGTGTTGATGAGTATTGATGGAACAAGAGATTCACATAACGCAATTCGAGGGGATACGTATGATCAGATTCTTGGCAATATTCGAACCAATGCGTCCGACCGTATCGCCATTTTTATGGAACTCAATCAGATCAACAAACAGGACATTCGTTCCGTTTGCATTCTTGGAAAAGAAGAGAAAAATATCTGTGCTGTCTCATTTAACTTTCATACTCCTTTTATTGGTACGGAGAGTCTTGCATTATCCTATGAGGAAAAGAGAGACTGTCTAAAAGAAATAGAACAGTTGAAAAAAGAAGGATATCAGATATTGAATTTAGAGTCATGTTTTCAAAATATCTTAGACAACAATTTTAAGAAACCATGTAAACAGCTCATGGTGTTGGATCATGGAGATGACATAATTTGCAACCGTTGTAGTAAAGAAAAGGGTCTGTGTGACCAGTGCGGATATTTTGAAACGGTAGAAATCGCACGCATTTTTAGTGGAAATCCAAGAGTATGTCTGGATGCATTACTTACTTATGGACGAATATTGAAATAAGAATGGAGAATCATTATGAAAGTTTCATCTTTTTTGACTTTTTCTTTTTACGGAGTTCGTGAAATTTTGTTTCATACAAATAGACCAATTCTAGGAACGATCATTTTGACTGATAAATGTAACCTGCATTGTAAACATTGTGCAGTAAATAATATCAAAGGCATTGTGTATCCTTTTGAACAGATCAAGAGGGAAATGAATTTGCTTTATGACCAGGGCATTCGAATTCTCTTCTTTTGTGGTGGAGAGACTTTTTTATGGGAAGATCAGGGAAAGACAGTGCGGGATTTGACGATTGAGGCAAGAAAGATTGGGTTCTTGATTATCAATATCGTGACAAATGGTACGTTCCCGATTGATGTTCCAGAGGCAGATCTTATTTTACTGAGCCTTGACGGTGACCGCGAACATCACAATGAGATACGTGGCGAGGTGTTTGATCAAATCATGGAAAATGTAGAACATGCGACAAAAGACAACATTATTTTTTATATGGCAGTCAATCAGTTGAACAAGAATGTGATTGATAAAGTAGGAGATATTACAATGCAAATGAAGAATGTTCGCGCAGTATCTTTCAATTTTCATACTCCGTATATTGGAACAGAGGCGCTTGCTTTGTCTGAGACAGAAAAAGAGATGTGTTGTCAGGAAATTTGTAAGTTAATGGAACGAGGAGTTCCGGTATTTAATTTGAAAAGCGTGTTTCCGTACCTTATTCACAATGACTTTCCGACCCCATGCCGTCAGTGTATGGTCATGGAGAACGGACAGATCTGGACCTGTGGCAGGTGTGTTGATGAACCAGGTCTATGTGAAAAGTGTGGTTATTTTTTTGCTGCTGAATATGCATTGGTATTTAAAGGGAACGTAAAAGTCATTTTTGACATGATTCGAACATATTTGAGATATATTTAGTAATGAACTTTGGAAGGATGGAAGGAAATATGGGGAGTTTGGCTTCATTTGCAAGAGTCTGGTTGACACGTTCGTTTCAGCCATTTCAATTTACCGATACATCGGATTCAGTTCTGAACTATGATAAAACCGATAATCTTGGACTATATGTGCATATCCCATTTTGTCGTTCACTATGCGAATTTTGTCCGTATTGCAAGGTCATTTATGACAGAGAACTTGCATCAAACTATATTGAATCTTTACTAAAGGAAATCGATATGGTAGGAAAAATGAATCATGGAGTTAAAAAGACGGTGACAAGTCTGTATTTCGGTGGAGGGACCCCTGCACTTCTTATAGATCATATTGGAAGAATCATAGAAAGGATACAGATATATTTCTCGATATCCGAAGGAATTGGACTGGAACTTCATCCACTTGATGTCACGGTTCCAAAATTACAAAAGTTAAAGGAATCTGGAATAACGAAGATCAGTATAGGTATACAGTCTTTTCAACCAGAGTATTTGGATCTGCTAAAAAGGGGACATTTTGATTATGAAATGATGTTTCATGCATTGGCAGAAGTGAGCTTTGAGACGGTATCCATGGATTTTATTTTTGCTTTACCAGGCCAGACGATTGAGCATATGATAAATGACATTGAGATAGCTTTTGCACATCATGCCAATCATGTGGCGATTTATCCATTTATCGATTTTACATTCACTAGTCGTGATTTCTCCAAAATGGAAAATAAGCAAAAGAAAAAGTTATTATATGAAATTGTGAAATATTGTGATGAAAAGGGATATCAAAGAGATTCGATATGGACGTTTTCGAAAGATGGTCATGCAAAATATTCATCGATGACTAGAGAGAATTTCCTGGGATTCGGATGTTCTGCGACCACGCTATTAAAAGATCAGTTCAAGATCAATACCTTCCAGGTGGATGAATATATGAAATGTATCAATCAAAATGAATTACCAACTGCACTAACTTTAAAATACAAGAAAAGACAACGTATGGTGTATTATCTTTTTTGGACTCTATATTCAATGCAGATCAAGAATAAAGATTTTCAGGGATTTTTCGGAGAGAAACTTGAGGCATACTATGGATTGGAGCTTTTCTTGGGGAGATGCCTTGGACTTCTAAGAAAAATCGATGGAGGGTATCTAATGACTACGAAAGGGTCATATTATTATCATTATTTTGAGAATTATTACACTCTTTCTTATATTGATCAAATGTGGTCGCTCATGAAAGAAACTCCATTTCCGAATGAGTTGATTATCAAATAGTGAAATATTGAAGAACAGGACCTGGAATATTAGATAAGTCCAAGAATAATGGACAACTCCAATATAGTTTAGCCGATCTGTTCCATATAGTATGTGTTTAGCTCTTTTAGTATAGAAAGCAAGGTTTGCTTAATGCTCGGTGGCTGTATGGATAATATTTGTTGACCATACGACATCAAGTAGTTTGCGATAAAATATTCTTCTCCTGGATTGAAATAGCCAGATATATAGAATCGGTCATCAATTTGTTCTAGTTTCATGGAGGGATAGCTTTCTTTTCGGAAGCGATCAATGGCCTGGGGTTTGATTTCTACTTGAAATTCTATGGCGTTGGGACTTCGGAATAGGTCGGGTTCATTCGTTTCATAGAGATTTTGATCAATGGGTTCATATTGTTTTGATGGAGCGAAAGATACGATGCGATCACAGCGAAAAAGAATTGGTTTTTGCAACACAAAACTGAAGGCAGCTGTATACCATTGCCCGAATGAGGATGTGATGTTTAAAAACTGTACCACATGCTTTTTGGTTCCGGATTCTTTTTGATATTCGATTTCGCATACAGACCCCAAAATTGCAGCTTCAAGGATTTCCTTAAGAAAAATACTTTCGTTATAATGCTTGGTTACGCCCATTTTCAGTACTTGTTCCATTTTCTGAATGTGGGATTTTTTTTCTTCGGATAGACACATTTCAAATTTTTGTTTTAATGATTCGACAGATAAGTGAAAGGGTGTTGACTGATAATCATGAAGAGTCTGCATGGCAAAATAAAGAGCATACATTTCGTCAACCGTAAACACAATAGGTGAGAGTAAGCGGTTTGGAAGGATTTTATAATGACCATTTCGGCCTTGCAGTGAGTAAAGAGGCATACCAATCTCTTCAAGAGATTGGATATCTCGAAGTGCTGTGCTTTTGGAAATATGGTATTTCTTTATGATGTCATTTAGTTGAAATGCGTTTTTCCCATTTAAGTAAATCATCATATCATTAATGCGTTCTGCTTTTTTCAAAAGATTTCACCTCGTTGCATAAATGTGTTTTGCTATGTTCGCATCATTTAGCTTATAATTCATTTATTTTATTTGAACTTATTTCCTATAATTCATATTGTCCTTATGAATTTTAATTTTATTCATATTCATGTATTATTTCATCAAATGGTATCATATTTTGACACCTTTTAGAAGTATGATAAAGAAAAAAGGAGAAAATAGATGAATATGAAAAATGAATTTTTGAATTTAATGCAGTTGCATACAGAGATTGCGCTTGCTACCAGTGTAGAAAATATCCCAAATGTTCGTATCGTGAACTTTGTATACAATGAGGAACGTCAAGTGTTGTATTTTTCATCATTTGAAAAAAATGAGAAAGTGAAGGAATTCGTACACAATAATAAAGTAGCGTTTACAACGGTTCCCCACTCTGGAAATGCTCATGTACGAGGCAAAGGTATTGTCCAGAAAAGTGAACGAACGATTTATGATGTAGCAGATGCATTTGGGTCGAAGATTAAGGACTATGATAAAACCATTGAAATGATGGGAAAACTTATGGTTTTATATGAGATTCATTTCAAAAAAGCTTTGATCATTCTCGATTTTGATAAAAAAGGAATCGTAGAAGTGTAACGACCGTATGAGAAAGGAGAGATATTACTATGGCATATGATTTTAAAAAAGAGCAAAAGAAATTTTATAATCCGCCTACCACACCAGAAATAATAAACATTCCTACGATGAATTTTATTGCGGTAAGAGGAAATGGTGATCCTGGAGATGAGAATGGAGAATACCAAAAGGCAATTTCCTTATTATATCCGGTGGCGTATGCACTTCGGATGGGTGGAAAAGGGGCGCATCCAATGGATGGATATTTTGAATACGTAGTACCACCACTAGAAGGGTTTTGGTGGCAGGAAGGAATCAAAGGAGTGGATTATTCGAAAAAAGACAAATTTTGTTGGATCAGTATGCTCCGTTTGCCAGATTTCATCCAGGAAGAGGATGTCAAATGGGCAATTCAGAGTACTTCCAACAAGAAGGGAGAGGATTACAGTAAAGTCGAGTTTTTTACACATGAAGAAGGGACTTGCGTGCAATGTATGCATTTAGGACCATTTGCGACAGAGCCAGAAACCACAAAGAAAATGGAAGAGTACGCGATAGAACAGGGGCTGCATATTGACATCTGTGACATTCGATATCATCACGAAATTTATCTGAGCGATTTCCGAAAGACTGCACCAGAGAAATTGAAGACGATTTTGCGTCATCCAGTAAGTTGATCGTTGGATAAATATTTTGAAAAGTTTTCTATAGAGATGTCCGAATAGATTGAAAAAAACACCTGAATTGGTTGCAAATATACCTAATGTTCGATATCATATGTAAAAGGGTGTATTTGGGGAAAGAAAAGTAAATATGGAATTATTTTACTGATAGTGAATTTTAGCCCATGCATAAATGCATGGGCTTTTCTGTTATTTTTGGGGATGGTTTCTATGCAATTGCCGTTTTAGGAGCTGGTTTCGGAATGTTGCTGTTTCAGGAGCTGGTTTCGGAATGTTGCTGTTTCAGAAAGAAGGATTGGGCAATTCTACTTTAAAAAGGGAAGAAATGTCCAGAGTGATTACTATGAGCTACATGCAATCAGGGAGAAATATGAGTTTGGACATTTCTGAGAAGAAAAGATCATAGATGCCCAAGTAGATGTTTAATTTTGGGCAAATGAAGGTATTTTACATCGACAATTTTCCAAACACCATTTTTAAGAGCAATAGGATCATTTATATCAGTGATATCAGCATCTAGAAATATTGAATTGGTCAAATACCAAGGGAGATTTACGTAAATTGCCCAAACGAGAAGCAGAATTTAAATAAAGAAGCAGAAGTCAAATAAAAAAGCAGAAATTAAATTAAGCTGCAGAAATTAAATAAAGCTACAGAAATCAAATAGAGATACAGAAATCAAATAGAGATACAGAAATCAAATAGAGATACAGAAGTTAAATAAAGCTACAGAAATCAAACAGAGCTACAGAAATTAAAAGAGATACATAAAAAACAAATAACAACAGAAACTTAGGTTGGAACGTAATGGTTCAGAAAGGGATGGTAGGGTTATGGAAAAAGAGCATTTTAAAATTGTGAAATTATCACCGGAGTATTTACAGGATTACTTGTATTTTTTTGAACATGTCGCACATACAGATAACCCGGAATGGGATCGGTGCTACTGCTTGAATTATTGTACAGAAGATAACTTAGAACTCGCAAAAAACGAATTTTATGACCCTGATGTCAGAAAAGAATATGCCATCAAATACATTCAAGAAAACAGCATTCAAGGGTATCTTGCGTTTTATAACGGAAAGGTAGTTGGTTGGTGCAATGCCAATGATCGAAAGAAGTGTGCCAAATCCTTTGGTAAAATATTTATTTATGGGGAAAAAGAACCGGTGTTGGATGACCAAAAAGTGAAAGCGATTTATTGTTTTACGGTAGCACCAGAGTTTCGAAGAAAACAGATCGCCACAAAAATGTTAATGAGAGTTATCGAAGATGCTACTTCAGATGGATATGATTATCTGGAAGCATATCCTGAAAAGGGAGAAACCGATGAATATTACAATTATCCAGGACACTTAGTATTGTATGAGAAATTCGGATTTGTAAAAAGCGGGCAGACGGATTGTCGTCTTGTCTATAGAAAACAATTATAACCAAGACAAGGAACGAGAGTATGATATTAGAGACCACACGATTGCAATTGCGAGAATACAAAAAGAACGATTTTGAAGCATATTATGATTTGAAAAGTGATGAAGAAACCATGTTTTATTTGCAGGACATTCAACTGTATTCCAGAGAGGAAGCAAAAAAAGATTTTTCCAAGGTACTAAGAGATTTAAAAGACCCGGATCGTGTTTTTTACTTTTTTCATATGGAACATAAGGATACTGGAGAACAACTTGGAAGTGTTGGTTATACAGTAATGGATGACACACCAGTCGGTAAAATCGTACATCTTGGGTACTTTATGTATCCAAAATATTGGAATCAAGGATTTATGACTGAAGCGGTCAAAAGAGTTGTTCGGTATGCATTCGAGGAAAATGACGTCTATCGAATCACTACCGGATGCTTTCAAGAAAATATTGGATCTGAAAAAGTGATGATTAAATGTGACTTCATAAAAGAAGCGGAGCATGTGGATTATGAGTGGCACGATGGAAAAATGAAAACTCGAGTGGAATATCGATTGCTGAAGCAGGAATGGAGTAGAAATGAGATTTAATTATACAGATGGAACCAATTCGGATTTTATAGAACTTTGCTATGAACTGGATGCTTTTTTAAATGGAATTGCAAATGGCGAGGAGAATCGAAAGAAATATAATCAATATAACAAACTTGATGATATTTACGATGTAATTCTTTGTTATGATGAGGATATTCCAATAGGTTGTGCTAGCTTTAAGATGTATGAAGATTCCTGTGCAGAAGTAAAACGCGTGTTTGTGAAAAAAGATTTTCGAAAAAAAGGAATCGCCAATGAATTGATTCATCGCATTGAAAAGTGCGCCATAAAAAAAGGGTATACTTCATTGATTTTGGAGACAGGAAGACCATTAGAAGCAGCTATGGCACTATATTTATCACATGGATTTCATGTGATTCCAAATTATGGGCAGTATAAAGACATGCCTGAATCCATATGCATGAAGAAGGAGCTTAATATAGTACAGTAAAAAAATATAAAGTAATGTCATTGAATGTAAAGGGAGAAATCATGGAGATGAACGAAATACTAATAAAAAAAGCAGCAGACATTATTCAGGGACAGTGTAACGAAAACGGATATTGTTCCCTGACGCTCATGGATACGGACGATCGTCCAAATACGACAACGATTACACCATCAAAGGCGGACGGAATAAAAAGTATGACTTTTTGTACTGGATTTGGAACTCGAACAGACAGAATCAATTTTCGTCCGGATGCCTGCGTATGTTTTAATTCAGCAGAACATCATATTTCATTAAAAGGGAAAATGGAAATTATCACAGATCCAGAAGTTAAAAGAGAAATGTGGTATGGAGGTCTGGCGAATCATTTTAGCGGCCCAGAAGATGAGGGTTATGTGGTTCTAAAATTCGTTGCAGATAGCTATACATTGTTTATTGATTGGCAAACAGTGAGGGGCACTTTATAGAATTTGATTATTTGCACTTATTAGTTTGTGACTGATGGGATTTGAGTATATAGAAAACGTTTCAAACAATATGCTGTGATAAAATAGAAGGGACTATATGAAAATAGCAGTTTTAAGCGATATTCATAGCAATTATTATGCGTTTCAAGCATGCGTGAGTCATGCATTGACTATGAAAGTCGATGGCTTTTTATTTCTTGGAGATTATGTAAGCGACTGTGCATATCCACAGAAAACAATGAAGTTAAGTTGGGATGTTGAGCTTATACAACTGGATTACGATAAGCATTATGTAGTCAAAGAGCTTCGAGATAGTGGGTTACAAGAAGCTGCAAGAATATGGGCTAAACTGGTCGAAGAGACGATATTGACCGGAATTGATCGATCATGGGATTGTCTTCACTTGGCTCTTAAGAAGAGCTATTTAGAAGAAGGTACAGCGGATTGGTCAGCTCTCAAAGAAAAATACTGGGAGGAAGCTGCTTTAGAAATGGGGATAATTTAGGGGGAGAGTTTTATGGAAGAGAATTCAAGTTTTGTTTGGGTACTTGCAGGGGTTTTTGTTGTAGGTTTTGGTTTGGTAATGGCTTTGATGTTATCAACACATACGTATGTAACGATTTTGGAAGGCCTAGGACATATTTCTTTGGCTCAAGAAGAAGATCAGGAGCAGTTTTTAAATCAGTTACATGAAGAACTAAATCAGTTAGAGGGTTCACAAATCGTATATTTGGAATCCAATCCAAGTACAGAAATTGGCACTTATGATATTTCAATTACATTTGGAATCAGGGGAAAAGTGACAGCAGAAAATATGGCTTACTACGATGATATTCTAGGAAAGTATTTTGACAATGCAGAACTAAATATTATTTGCAGAAGGTGGTGAATGATGTTTTCATATGAGATCATACAAACATTTAATCAAACAGAAATGGGCATCTATCGGTTTTTGACTGCAAATGCAGTCCGAATTCCTTTTATGAGCATACGTGAAGTGGCGTCTGAGTTGCATGTTTCCACTTCAACGATTCTAAGATTCTGTCATAAGGCAAATATGGAAGGGTATAATGAATTAAAAGTTCATGTTCATCGGAGTCTGGATGAAATGGAAACGCACGAGAAAAGCAAGGATTTAGAAGAATTATCCCTCTATTTTCAGCAGGTAAATACAGATAGTTTTGAAAAAAACATCCACAATGCAATAGAAATGTTGAAGGCTGCGCAAAAAATCTTTTTTATTGGGCTTGGATCTTCTGGAGCGTTGGCAAGATATGGTGCAAGATATTTTTCGAATCTTGGAAAATTTGCGATTGGGCTGGAAGACGAACTGTATCCAATTACGGAGGAAATGGCAGAGAACACGGTGGTCATTATACTGTCGGTAAGTGGGGAAACAAACGGTCTGATTGATTTTGTCGACCGGTGCAGAACAAGTGGATGTAAGACCTTGTGCATTACAAATAAAGAGGCGTCCATACTTTCAAGAATGTCTGATATGTCGCTATCGTATCATGTGACATACGAAACAGGTCCAGAAGGACATAATGCAACAACGCAAGTGCCGGTCTTATTTTTGATTGAAGCATTAGCAAGAAGGCTTTAAAAAAGCTACAGTTTGTGACTATATTCGTAACAGCCTTTGATTTACCATATATTTGTAACGAATCATATATATGGAGGATAAAGAGTGAAAAATATAAGAGTGATAAAAGAAAGTACAAAAAAAGAAAATACGGAAATAATGCAGGAGCAAATGATGACAGAACTTGAGAAATGTATGGCTGGCGAATGGTACGATTGCCATAACGAAGTGTTTTTAGAGTATAAGAATCATACACGCGAATTGTTATCGCATTACAATTCTTTAAAATACCATCAAAAAAAGGAGAAAACTGAGGTTCTGCAAAAGATGTTTGGTAGTTGCGGAACAAATGTTTCCGTTGGATCCCCATTTATTTGTGATTATGGGGTGAATGTTCATGTCGGATCCAATGTATCCGTCAATATGAATTGTACATTTGTTGACTGCAATACAATTGAAATCGGAGATCAGGTATTGATTGCTTCGAACGTGCAAATATATACAGCAACGCATCCGGTAGAGAGGTCGGAAAGATTGACTCCAAACTGGGATCCAGAGAGTGGGGAGTATTTTTGCAGGACGTATGCATTGCCTGTAAAGATTGGAAATGGATGTTGGATTGGAGGAGGAGTAATCATTCTTCCAGGTGTGACAATAGGTGATGGGACAGTAATCGGTGCGGGAAGTGTGGTGACAAAAGATATTCCGGCAAATTGTGTAGCTGTAGGAAACCCCTGCAAAGTGATTCGAAAGATTAACGGTGAACAAAATGATTAAACTAGTAGCATTTGATTTGGATGGAACCATAGCAAATACCCTTCCGATGTGTGTACAAGCGTTTGAAAAGACGATTTCTCCTTATGTTGGGCATACTTTAAGCAAAGATGAAATTGCGCAGACCTTCGGACTAAACGAGAGTGGTATGGTGAAATTTTTTGTAAAAGATGAATGGGAAAAAGCATTGAATGAATTTTTTTCCATGTATGAAGAACTCCATGATTTGTGCGATACTCCGATGGAGGGAATTAGAGATTTGATTGAGCAGTTAAGAGAATGTGGAGTCATTCTTCCACTGATTACAGGTAAGGGACAAGAGTGTTGTGACATTACGTTGAGAAAACTTCAGATGAACGAATTATTTTCGGATATATATCCTGGGAATGAATTCAGAATTGCAAAAAAAGATGCGATGTTTGATTTGATGAGCAAATACCATGTAGAAGCAGATGAGTGCATATATATTGGGGATGCTGTTTCCGACGTTACCGCTTCAAAGGAAGCAGGGTGGAAATGCTATTCTGTGGCGTGGTGCGAGACAGCAGATCGAGATCGATTAATGGAAGTAAATGGTGATCTTGTTTTTGATAGGGTGCAGGATTTGGCGAAAGAATTGAGTGCACAAATCGATTGCAAGAATTGATGAGAGGCGAAGATGTTAAGACTTAGACCATATGAGAAAAATGATGCTGCACATATCATAAGTTGGATTAAAGATGAAATGGAGAGATTCCTTAAGTGATATTTGATACAAGGAAATAAATCATAGAAAATAAATTGTTATTATGCGAAAAGGATTTGGAGGTTCTAAGTGGAAAACGAAATCAAGAAAATATTATTATCGTGTGGCGCGGATGTATGTGGGATTGCTAATATCGATCGGTTCAACCATGTTCCGTTAGAGTTTTCGCCAACTGGAATCTTTGAACGCTGCAAGGCTGTTATTGTATATGGAGTAGCTTTGCCGAAGGGATTGTCAGAGATATCTCCAAGATTGGTATATGGGCATTTTAATTCCTTTGTTTCTACGGAAGTGGATAGAATTGCACTCGTTGCATCAAAAAAAATTGAGAAAGTTTTTTCAATAAGGGCAGTACCATTACCTTGTGACACGCCATATGAGTATTGGGAACATGAAACGATGACAGGAATGGGTCTGATATCCATGAAGCATGCTGCATATATGGCAGGGCTAGGTGACATCGGGAAAAATAGTTTGTTGATCAATCCACAGTATGGAAATATGTTGACAATCGGTGCAATCTTAGTAGACCTTGATTTAAAATCGGATGATTTTTGCAGAGAGATTTGTATTGAAAATTGCACAAAGTGTGTGGACAGTTGTCCAGTACAAGCAATCGAGAATAAGTCGGTGGACCAATTGCTATGTCGTACCAATACCTATGGAAAAACAGCCCGAGGTTTTGAAACCGTAGATTGCAATCGATGTCGGGTGGTATGTCCAAAGAGGTATGGCATATGATTGTATTGATTACAGGAGCATCGCACACCGGGAAAACTGTGCTAGCACAACGTTTGTTAGAGCAATATCATTATCCCTATTTGTCCCTGGATCATTTGAAGATGGGATTGATGAGAAGTTGTCATACAACATTGACTCCTATGAGTGACTACGAACAAATCACGGAGTATCTTTGGCCCATCGCATTAGAAATGATAAAAACGGCAATAGAAAATGAGCAGAATTTGATCGTGGAAGGTTGCTATATACCCTTTGACTGGGCAAAAGATTTTGAGGAAAGATACGTAGAACAGATAAAATATTGTTGTCTAATTATGAGTGAAAGATATATTCATAATCATTATAGTGATATAATGAAGTATGCGAGTATTGTAGAAAAGCGTTTGGATGATACTTATTGTTCGATTGAAATGCTACTTGAAGATAACGCGGCTTTATTAGAGAAAGTAAATAAATTTCAATGTCCATATCAGTTGATTGATGAGAAATATCAAGTGGATTTGAACTACTTTAAGAATGAATGAATTAGATAAAATGAATTGAATATAAATGAAGGGAAGATACCATGATAACAGATACATTTGATAATCAATCAAAAGCAATCATAAATCTACCCGTCCGTGGAACAGAAATTGCTGTGGATGCATGCATACTTACGTTTTCACATGAAATAGAAACCTTTGTAATCAACAATTATAAATGTGAGCAAATAGCTTCTTTTTGGTTCGCGACTGGCAAAACACCAATTTATTGTATTTCATATAGAGGAAAGAAAATTGCTTTTTATAAAACGTATGTTGGAGCACCGGCCTGTGTAGGAACGGTGGAAGATAGCCTGTCAGAAATCAAAACGGATAAGTACATCGTTTTTGGCGGTGCAGGTTGTTTGAACAAAGAAATCGCACACGGAAAAGTTATGATTCCAAATGAAGCATATCGAGATGAAGGCACGTCGTATCATTATGCACCGGCGTCGGATTATATCGATATCAAGAATGCAGAGATCGTGTCCTCATTTATGAAAAAGAATGGAATTCCTTATGTAGTTGGGAAGACTTGGACGACAGATTCTTTTTATCGTGAGACCATCAATAATTACGAGAAAAGAAAGGCGGATGGCTGCATTTCGGTAGAAATGGAATGTGCTGCCTTACAAGCTATGTGTGATTTCAGAAATCTGGATTTATTTGTTTTTTTTACGAGCGGAGACTTGCTAGATGCACCAGAATGGGACAATCGTTGTGTCGATGGTGAAAAAACGGGGACACAACATGATAATAAACATTTTGACATCGCAATAGAACTTGCAAGATATGTGTCAGAATTATAGTTCAATGAAAAGAGGGATTTCATATGGAAAAAGCAAACGAAGTAATGAAGGAACGATTTGGAAAAGATTCTTTGATGGCACTTGCTACGGTGGATGAACAGGGAAGACCATGGGTCCGAACGGTGGATGCACTTTTTTTTGAAGGAAGTTTTTACACGATTACTTATGCGCTTTCGAATAAAATCCTTCATATTGAGAAGAATCCAGTCGTTGGGGTCAGTGGAGAATGGTTCTCAGGTCATGCGATAGCAGAAAACATGGGATATATTCGCCTTGAGCACAATGATGGCATGGCAGATCGATTACGAGATGCTTTTGCCGCATGGTACTTAAATGGACATGTCAATGAAGAAGATCAAAATACAATTATTCTTCGAATGAAGCTTACCGATGGGATTTTGTATGCAGACGGAACGAGATATGAGCTGAATTATAACTAATCTGAATAATAACTGAGATAAATGAGGAAACCTATGGTAGAAGAGAAAGCGATCGAGATCTGGGATGGATATCGCGAGGATGGAACATTAGCAGGAATTGATTTGATTCGAGGAGAACATATCCCTAAGGGATTATTTCACGTGGTCTGTGAGATTCTGGTGAGACATGCAGATGGAGATTTTTTGCTCATGCAAAGAGACACTGCGAAGCCGAATTATGGTGGAATGTATGAAGCTACGGCCGGAGGTTCTGCTGTAAAAGGGGAAGCTGCTCTTGCTTGTGCAAAAAGAGAATTGTTGGAAGAAACTGGAATACGGACAGAAGACTTGGTGCAGATCGGGCATTTTGTTTCTACGCATACGATTTATTTTAATTATCTCTACGTGACAGATTGCGATAAGGAGTCGATTCAATTACAAATAGGGGAGACCATATCTTATAAGTGGGTAAATGAAAAGGATTTTATTTCCTTTGTAAATTCAAACGAGATGATTGCTTCGCAGAGAGAACATTATATGGAATACCTTTTGAAACAAGGATATGTATCAATCAAGCAAGCGAATTTAGAAGATGTATCCATCGTTTCACTATTGGCGATCAATATGTGGAAAGAGCATGATATCGAAGAATTGATTTTAGAGTTTTTCGAAGTGATTAGTAGTGATAAGGCAGCAGTGTTTCTATGTTATGACAAGTCGGAGCCGATTGGATTTGCACAGTGTCAATTGAGATATGATTATGTGGAAGGAACAAATAGCAGTCCGGTTGGGTATTTAGAAGGAATTTTTGTTTTGGAATCCCACCGAATGAAAGGGTATGCAAAAAAAATGCTTGCAGCATGTGAGGCATGGTCAATGGAAAAAGGATGTATTGAGTTTGCAAGTGACTGTGAATTGGATAATGAGGTGAGTCAGCATTTTCATAAAAAAATGGGGTTTACAGAAATGAATCGTATCATTTGTTTTAAGAAAACTTTAATTCAGTAAATGATTATGAGGGAGTCATATGACAGAGGAACAAATTCAAAAATGGATTTTGGAGGATACTGGGGAAGAACAAATTCAGAAGATTCTTTCCGCACAGAATGAAGACGGAAGCTGGGGCGAGGAAGGAAGATTTTATTCGGATAAGTATCATGGAACCGTATGGCAACTACTTGTTTTGGCCGAATTGGGTGCAAGTGGGGAGGATGCAAGGATCAAACGAGGATGTGAATTTTTATTAGATCACTCGCAAGAACCAAAAACATTTGGATTTTCTGTGGAAATGAGCAAAACGACAAAGTACGGATTGCCTGGGAAAGTCATCCCTTGTCTGACTGGAAATATGATATTTGCTTTACTTCGCTTTGGATATTTGAACGATCCTAGAATTCAGGGAGGCATACAATGGATTCTTCAGTATCAGACGACGGACGATGGAGATGGAGAACATGCGGATGGATTGTACGCATATCACAGTGCATGCTTTGGCGAACACACGTGTTTTATGGGTGTTGTGAAGTGCTTGAAAGCTCTGTCAGTAATTCCTAAAGAGAAAAGAACGAAAGATATCGAACAAAAAATTCAAGATTTGGCAGAGTTTATGTTATTGCATCATATTTATAAACAAAGCCATGATCTATCAAAAAATGCGAAACCTGGATGGTCAAAATTTGGGTTCCCCCTCATGTATCAAACAGATGTGTTGGAAATCATGGATATACTAACATCATTAGAGATTCATGATGAGAGAAAGCAAGAGGCATACCAGTTGATTGAAAAAAAGAGAATGCCAGATGGTCGTTGGATTTTGCAGAATACATATAACGGGAAAATGGTAGTGGATGTGGAAGTGAAAAATGAGCCATCGCGGTGGATTACAGCAAGGGCGATGCGTGTATTACGAGGTAAGAGCAAGTAAGGAGAAAAATTTGATGCGTGTACTGGTCAGTGCCTGTTTAATAGATGAAAATTGTAAATATAATGGAAAAAGCAATCGAAATCAAGAAGTCATAGATTTCTTAAAAGATAAAGACGTTGTTACAATTTGTCCAGAGATGCTAGCAGGACTTGGTGCACCAAGAGCTTGTGCAGAAATTGTAAATGGAGTCGTCATGGATGATTTGGGAAATAACATCGATGAAGTATTTCGTAAAGGTGTGGAGCGCTCGCTAGATCAGATGAAAGATCAGGATATTGA
Organism: Lachnospiraceae bacterium; assembly: GCA_963666475.2. GTDB lineage: Bacteria > Bacillota > Clostridia > Lachnospirales > Lachnospiraceae > JBFHIZ01. Next base: position 224,987 of record OY762821.2, read on the forward strand.
TTTGGTAGTCTTACAGTCAAGAAGCCCAACTTGTGGTGTGAAGATGATTTATGATGGGACATTTTCTGGAAAACTCATACCTGGAATGGGACTTTTTGCTCAAGCTTTAGTTGAAAAAGGATATCAAGTCGTTGATGCAGAAGACATTTCATACTTTGACTAGGTAGATTATTTAGGTAGATTAAATAGGTAGATTAAATAGGTAAATTAGCAAGGTAGATTACCTAGGTAGATTAACTGGGTTGTTTAAGTGGTTTGATTATGAAAAAGGTGCAATTTTTGAAATTGGTGGGCAAATATGATTTTTTCAAGCGAGAATTGCCCAAAAAATCTATTGTGACTTGGTTGTTTTTATTGGATAAAGCATAGTTGGACAATTTGATTATAAAAAGAATCATATTGCCCAAAATAAAATGGATTTTGGGCAATAAGCGACTTATTTCGTGGAATTTGTCCAATACAGTATTTTGAGTATCAATTAGAGTTTACAAGTGCTTGTAAGTGCTTAGATAGAGCCGTTCTATCTGAATAATTATTGAACGAAATAAACAGATGGGCAATTTGAACATTTATATTAAGAAAATGCCCAAACAAGAAAACCAAGCGAACAAGAAAACCTAGCATACAATACAACCAAGCATATAAGAAAAACCAAGAACCTTAAGCCAGGTAAATGTAAAAGAAAGGACCAGAGGACATGATTCAATACATAATAGCAAAAAAAGATGACATTGAATTATTAATGAAAAGCAGAATAGAGATGTTACAGGCTGTGAATTGCTTGCCTGCTACTCACGAATTTGATCAAGAATTAATGAATCAAACCAGGGCATACTTTGAAAGTGAGAATCATGCGACTGTGCTAGCTTTGGAATCAATAGAATCTAAAGAGTCTGAGGTAATTGGATGTGCGACTTTATGTTATACACAAGTCATGCCTACATTTTCTCATCCTACTGGTAAGAGAGCACATTTAATTAATGTATATACGCATAGCGACTATCGCAATCAAGGAATTGCATCGCATATGATAGAAATGTTGATTTCTATCGCAAAGACAAATGGGGTCACGGAGATTACTTTAGATGCCACCGAATTGGGAAGAGTAATTTATCAAAAATGTGACTTTGTTGATTCCAAGAATCATATGGTATTAGATTTAAGATAGAAAGGCAAAAATAGTCGAGAACAAAATTCTGAAATACGGTATCCTTTCTTTAGAAGGAGGTGATCGAGTTGAAGGAACAAATAGAAGCAGTGCAGAGAATGCAGGATTATATTAAAAACAATCTGGATTCAGAGATTTCTATGGCAGATCTTGCGAAGGTATCTATGTTTTCACCATGGTATTCCTATCGTTTATTTGTGCAACTATTGAATATGACTCCAGCAGTATATATTCGTAGATTGCGATTATCAAAATCCGCATTGAGACTTCGAGACGAAAATATTAAAGTAATTGATGTAGCGCTAGAGTCTGGATTCGAAAGTGTGGATGGTTTCCAAAGAGCTTTTTATCGTGAGTTCGGTTGTAATCCATACGAATACTCCTTGTGTCCGATTCCGATATACCTCTTTACTCCGTATGGAGTAAAGTTTACCCCGTATGGAGTAAAGTATTCTTCAAATGGAGATTATCATGCATGGAGTCGAAAGGAGACCGAGATGAAAGAAATCAGAAATATTTTTATTCAAAATTTAGTAAAACCAGAGCGAAAAGTACTCATAAAAAGAGGGGTGAAAGCGACTCATTATATGGAGTATTGTGAAGAAGTCGGTTGCGATATTTGGGGACTATTGATCAGTATGAAATCGATGAGTGGTGAACCTGTTAGTATGTGGCTGCCTAAAAGTTATATCAAGCCAGGAACTTCTGAATATGTACAGGGAGTAGAAGTCGAACTAAATTACGAAGGTGAAATTCCGGACGGATTTGATGTGATTACTTTACCAAAATGCAATTATTTGCTATTTCAAGGCGAACCATTTGCGGAAGAGGATTTTGAAGAGGCAATTGATGAAGTTTGGAATGCAGCAAAGAAATATGATCCCAAGGTAATTGGTTATCAGTGGGATGATTCAAACCCTAGAATTCAGCTCGAGCCGATTGGAGAAAGAGGATATATGGAATTGTATCCAATCAAAAGTATTGTAGAATCATGAACTACTTTAGAAATTTAGAAGCAGGAAGGGTAAAGAGTGAAAGAAACTTTCACTCTCCCTTATTTTGAAAGCGTGCCATGTGCGCAGACGGGAGCAAATATGATACTTAAAGTACTAGAACATGATTTTAGTGTTTGCAAAATAAAGGATGTTTCTTTTGTCGATTGGAATCAGGAATTTTGTTTCGTAGGGAAAACAGATGAAGAATGCTCTCTGGTATGTCTTACGGAAAAGGTTCCTTTTGAAGTGATCAATCAGGAAGATGGATGGAAGGCTTTTCGAATTCAGGGAATTTTAGATTTTTCTATGATTGGAGTTCTTTCGACACTTACTAGGATTTTAGCAGATCAGAATATCGGAGTTTTTGTAATTTCGACATTTCATACAGATTACGTGCTGACAAAAAAAGAAAATTTTCAGAGCGCAATCGCTGCATTGGAAGATGAAGGATACGAAATCGAGTGGTAATAAAGGAGCAGGAAGCAATGTATCAAATTAGAAATATGACAATTGATGACTATGATCAAATCTATGCACTGTGGATGTCTTGTGCTGGAATGGGCCTGAACGATTTAGATGACTCCAGAGATGGAATTCGTAAGTTCTTAAAAAGAAATCCAGCAACTTGTTTTGTAGCTGTAGAAAAGGAGCAAGTTATTGGAGTCATTATGACAGGACATGATGGAAGAAGAGGTTATATATATCACACGGCTGTTCATCCGGAGGTGAGAAAGCAGAAAATTGCATCTGGACTTGTGAACGCTGCAGAAAAAGCATTGAAAGAGGAAGGCATTCATAAGGTCGCACTGTTGGTGTTTGAAAAGAATACGATTGCAAATGCGTTTTGGGATCAAATGGGGTATCAAGCAAGATCTGATGTACGATATCGAAATAAAGCATTGTCAGAACTAAAAAGAATAGACACATAGCAAATGGGAGCAAATATGAGAGCAGATTCGCACATACATACAAAATATTCCTGTGATTCAAAAGCAACTTTTGAGGAATATATTTTAGCAGCTGAGCAAAATAATCTCGAATGGATTTGTTTTACGGAGCACGTGGATTATAACAAAATTGATGATGGATATAGATATTATTCAGCTGACAGGTTCTTTGAAGCATATCGAATGATCAAATCACCCGTGACTATTTCAGTCAAGGCAGGTCTCGAGTTTTCAGAGCCACATTTATATATGGATCAATTGAAGGAACTTTCGAAATACCCATACGATTTTATTTTGGGAAGTGTTCATTGGGTAGGAAATTTGTTTCCCATCTTGGAAGTCAGAAATCGTTATTCTGCAAAGGATTTCTTTACTTTTTATTGGGAAGAAGTATTAAAGACTTCAAAAGCAGGAGGGTTTGACTGCCTTGGTCATATTGATTTTCCAAAACGGTATTATCAGGAATTGTACTATCAGGAATCTATGATTCGAGAAATCATGAAGAGACTGATCGACAAAGACATTATCCTTGAAATCAATACATCCTCATTACGGAAAGGATATCATGAATCGATGCCGGGAATCGATTTTCTTGAGATATACCGGGAGGAAGGCGGAAAATTTATAACAATCGGATCGGATGCACATATAGCGGTTGATCTTGGTGCAGATTTAGAGCCAGCAAAACAGATGATAGAAAAGATGAAACTTCAAGAAGTCGTATTTGACCAGAGAAAGCGAATTGTCATATAAATTAAGGATATTGTCAGAAATTTCATAAGAAATACTGAAAATTCATCATTTTATTACGTATCTTAATTAAGTGATATATGTACACTTAAAAAATTGGGAGTAGAAACGAAATTACGAGAGTAATGTAATGAGATGAAAGGGGAAACAGTATGATTATGAAGAAAATTGGAACATGGTTAATGATTCTTGCATCCTTATGTTTGATAGGATGCTCAATTCAAAAAGATGAAATAGAGGATCTGACAGATACTGTAAATAAGTATGATGTGGAATCTATTAAAATCAGTGACGTAAAGTATCAGGCAGAAAGTCCGAAAGAAGCAATTTATGATTTTGCATTTCATGTCATGCTTGCAAGTGACATGGAGAAAAATCAAATGATCTCTCCCTTGTCAATTGTTTCAGCACTTGGGATGACTGCAAACGGTGCAAATGGGAATACTTTGAAACAGATGTTTTCAGAAAACGCAGAAGATCAGGCCATCATTCAGACGGATTTGGATACACTAAATTCGTACCTTGAATCCTATATGAAATATTATTTGCCTAGTAAAGACGATTATAAGGTAAGTGTAGCAAATTCGATTTGGATCAGAGATGACGAACATCTTCATGTAAATGAAGAATTCCTAAAAACGAATAAAACATATTACGAAGCAGAAGTGTTTTTGACTGCATTTGATGAGCGAACTGCAGAAAATATCAATGCATGGGTTGCTGATAAGACCGAAAATATGATTGATAAAATCGTAAATGAAGGTGTGGGAGAGACCGCAGTGATGTTTCTGGTCAATGCCGTATATTTTGAAGCAGAGTGGAAAAAAATATATGAGGAATACCAGGTGGAAAAGGAAGGATTTACAACGGAAACTGGTGAACTTCAAGTGGTCGATATGATGCGTTCAACGGAGGAATGGTATTTGGAATCCGAATGTGCAATCGGCGTACTTAAACCATATAAGGATAATAAATATGCATTTGTAGGATTACTTCCAAATGAAGGAATGGGGTTAGAAGAATTTTTGGAGACTTTAACAGGAGAAGAAATCGTCTCCATGTTAGATCATAAAAAAAGTAAGACTGTTTTGACGAAGATCCCAAAATTTTCTCTAGAATATGAAATTCCATTAAATGATGTCTTGCAAGAACTTGGGATGATGGACGCATTTGATGAATTACATGCTGATTTTTCCGGACTTGCTACGTCAGATGTGGGGAATCTATATATTAGCAGGGTTCTTCACAAGACAAAGATTGAAGTTGATGAAAAGGGAACAAAAGCGGCCGCAGCTACTGTTGTGGAAATAGAAGAGACCACTGAAGTAGAAACAGAGGAACCTAAAGTGGTATACTTGGATCGACCATTTGTATATATGATTATTGATATGCAGCAGAATCTGCCAATATTTATAGGTTGTATGACGAATGTAACAGAATAAGGCATCTTAAAGCAGGAGGGGAATCATATGCCGTGTCCAGAAAAATTTCGAGAGTCATTAGAAATATTTGATGTATGTAGTGATGTGATTGATCAAATCATGGAAAATAACGAAGATATCGTTAGTAAAACTCCAAAAAAGAAAAAAGCGGCTTTTTTTAAACGGGCAGCAGATCTATTGGATGAAAAGGTAGATGAGAAAACGGTACATGATCTCTTTGCGTGGAATGCCTGCTGTAAGGGAGGTTCAAGAGGAAAAGCATCAAAAGAGTTTTCCACAAGGTTTGCAGAATTATCGACAGAAGAAAAACTGGAACAAATCAAGAATGTGCCATATATGGGAGTCCCTGAAATGCAAGTGGATGGTACGATTATTGTGCATGCGATTTATTTTCAAAATGGTGAGAAATATGCATGTGTATGTCCTAATTTTAGTAAGCTTAAGTATGAAGATAAAGTATCAAAGTCATACTGCTATTGTTGTGCAGGTCATTTTAAATATCACTATGAAATGATGCTAGGGAAGAAGTTGAAAATACGAGATATGATTTCTTCGCCTCTTGATAGCAAAGGTGAACTTCCATGTATTATGCATTTTGAACTAATATCTGATATATAGAATTTACAGAGGACAGGAAAAAGGGAAGCAGGGAGAAAATTATGATTCGAGAATGTTTACCAACTGATTTTGATCAATTAATGGATTTATACCAGCAACTACACCACAATCCATTGCCAGAAAAAACGGAAAAAGTGATTCAACTGTGGAATCGGATTATGCAGGATCCAGGGCATCATATTATCGTGGCAGAGGTGGATGGGAAAATTGTTTCCTCCTGTGTATGTGTGGTAATATTGAATCTCACGCACGAACAACGTCCATATGCATTGATTGAAAATGTGATAACGGATGAGGCCTCAAGAAAACAAGGACTTGCTTCTGCATGTCTTGATTTTGCGAAGGCAATTGCAGTAGGTGAGGATTGCTATAAGATGATGCTCATGACTGGTTCAAAAGATCCAAGTACATTAGATTTTTATCAGAAAACAGGGTATAATAGTAAGGATAAAACTGCTTTTATACAGTGGTTATAATTCCTGGAAAAACTGGATAAATATGAGAATTATGGACAATAGAAGGAGAGTTCAGACGATGGGAATAAACATTGAACATGTGGCCATGTATGTGAGTGATTTGGAATTGGTCCGAGATTTTTTTGTGAAATATTTTGATGCAAAAAGTAATGCGGGTTATCATAATTTAAATACTGAATTTCGTTCTTTTTTTCTCACTTTTGAAGGTGGGTCCAGATTGGAAATTATGAACAAACCAAATTTAGAGGAACGAAAGCTGGATTTGTTGGAACAAAAAGAAAAGATGGGATATGTGCATCTTGCTTTTCAATTGGGAAGCAAAGAGCAGGTGGATCAACTGACAAAATGGTTGAAAGACGATGGCTATGAAGTCAAAAGTGGTCCTAGGACAACAGGAGATGGATATTATGAGAGCTGTATTGTTGGTCCAGAAGGAAATATAATTGAAATAACGGTTTGAGCACAATAATAATTAAATAGAATAGGGGGGCGTCATATGGTCATTGCATTAATTGGGGAAAGTTGCACTGGAAAATCTACGATTGCTGAAAGTTTAAAACAAAAAAAAGGGGCGAGTGTATATTCAGGAAAAGATTATTTAAGATTGTCAAAAAATGAGAGCGATGCAAAAAGTGTATTTGTAAATATGCTATACGACAAGCTTTACTCGGAAGAATATCTTGTCTATGTAATCTCGGAAAAAGAAAATCTGGATTTTTTGCCAATTGGTAGTGTACAAGTACTTTGTGAGGCTGGACTTGATACTAAGAAAGAACGATTTGCACAGCGTATGAATGGAAATCTACCAAAACCGGTGGAAGAAATGGTAGAGAGAAAACATGGGATGTTTGAAGATGTTTCTTATGATTTGCGTTTCAATACGGATGACGCAGATCCAGATCATATTGTAAATGCGATTGGAAGTTTTTTGCAAAAAGAGCCATATTTATAGAAAGGTGGATATATAGATGTTAAAAGTAGGAGAAAAAGCGCCGGAGTTCAAACTTCCGGATCAAGATGGGAAAATGCATAGTTTAGTAGATTATCGTGGGAAAAAAGTGGTTTTATATTTTTATCCAAAGGATGATACGCCGGGGTGTACGGCTCAGGCATGTGGATTTCGAGACATTTACCCTCAAATTACAGAGAAAGATGCTGTCGTACTAGGAGTCAGTCAGGATAGTGTAGAGTCACATAAAGATTTTCAAGAAAAATATCAATTACCATTTACTTTGTTAGCGGATCCAGAACTTGGAACTCTGTTGGCTTATGATGTTTGGAAAGAAAAAAACATGTATGGTAGAAAATCGATGGGTATCCTTCGTACGACTTATCTGATTGATGAATCTGGAGTCATTATCAAAGCACACGGAAGAGTAAATGCAGAAAATAATCCACTTCAGATGCTTGAAGAGCTGTAAACAAGGAGTAAAATGCAATTTTCGATTAAAAAACTTTCAAAAGAAGAATATAAAGGTTGGAAACTCCCGATGCAATATTCATCGGATGGTTATTATGATGTACATATAAATAAATCATCAGAAGGTTATCGTGTAGAGATTATTCGTACGGTACTAGAGGAAACCGTGATTCATTTGATGAAGGATGAAAACAGTGATGCACTGTTTCAAGATCACTGGGAGAATACATATGCTTGGGGAATATTTGATGAACAAAGGTTAGTCGGAGTTCTTGAAACGGATGTAGAGATTTGGTCCAATCGTCTTCGAATTACTGAATTATGGGTAGACGAAGCATACCGAAGAAAAGGGCTTGCACATCGCTTGATGAAGATCGCAAAAGAACAGGCAAGGCAAGAACGACGTAGAGCGATTATTTTAGAAACCCAATCCTGCAATGTAAATGCGATCTCTTTTTATCATAGTGAAGGATTTGAATTGATCGGGTTCGATCGCAGTTGTTATTCAAATGATGATCTAGAGAAAAAAGAAGTTCGGTTGGAGTTTGGGTTTCTGATGGATCATAAAAGTCGAATTCAAGAAGAACAGCTAGTTATTCGAAAAGAAGAGCGAGAAGATGAGAAGCAGGTAGAACGTATGACACAGCTTGCTTTTTGGAATAAACATCATCAAGGTTGCGACGAACATTATTTGGTACATAAACTTAGAAAGGATCCAGCATATCTATCAGATATTAGTAGAATTGCATGTGTGGGAGAAGATATCGTTGGATGCATTATGTATTCCAAAGCTAAAATCATTGAAAATGCTCAAACAGAGCATACGGTACTGACTTTTGGACCACTCTGTGTCGCACCTGATTGGCAGGGGCGAGGAATTGGGGAACTTTTATTGAAAGAAACCATAAAATTGGCTGCTGAACAAGGCTATCCTGGGATCGTGATCTTTGGCGAGCCAGATTATTATCCGAGAAATGGTTTTCAAACTTGTGATCGATTCCATATCACGACAATGGATGGTAAAAATTTTGATGCATTTATGGCATATGAATTAAATGAAGATGGATTCAAAAATATTCGAGGAAGATTTCAAGAATCCGAAGTCTTTCATAAACTTCCCGAGGAAGAAGTTTCGGAGTTCAATCTCCGTTTTCCGATATTAGAAAAAATCCCATTTCCATTTCATTGGGATTAATGTTCTACTTGTGATTTGATTTCACATATTTTGCATATTTTGAGAGTGACTTCGGTACCAAAACCCAGCTTGGAAGTGATGGTTATTCCAGAATCGTTGCTGCAAAATAGCTTAATGCGTTGTTCTACATTTTTAAGGCCGACCCCGCCAAGTTTCGGTTTGCTAGAATCTGGAAGGTCTTTCTCAGACATTTGAAAACCGATGCCGTTATCTTTCACTGTAATAAAAATGTAGGAGTTATCTTCTTGCACATCAATCGTAATCATTCCAGTCCCATCTTTGTCTTTGATTCCATGATAGATGGAATTTTCAAGGATCGGTTGTAAAATTATTTTTGGAACAATTAAGTCCAACACGGAATCTGGATATTGAAACTGGTAGGAAAGTTTATCTTGATATCTTTGTTTTTGGATGTATAAGTATTGTTTTGCATGTTCAATTTCATTTCCAAGAGAAGTAGTTTCGCTTCCTTGATTTAGTGAAAGACGGAAAAATTGAGCCAAAGATTTTGTGATATGAATGATGTCATCTTTTTGATTAAACTCGGCCATCCAAACAATTGTATCTAGCGTATTGTATAAAAAATGCGGATTGATCTGACTATACAAGGCATTCATTTCCAAATGATGAATGTCTTTTTCTTTTGTTTTGATTTCTGCGGTCAGCCTTTTTAGTATGACTCCAGTTACAAGTACCACGATTAAAATAATGGAGAGTCCGATGAGTACGGTTTCAAACACTTGACGCCTAAGAATCGAAAGACCATCGACAGATGACACAGCAACTAAGGTCCAATCGGTGTTTTGAATTTGATATTGATAAAAAAAGCGGTCAGCTCCTCTTTGATAACCTTCTGGTTCGGATAAGAACCCGGCAAGTTCTTTCTTTTTTTCTTCATCTTGGTAAAAGGTCTGGTCTGGATGAAATACAACATCTAAGTCAGAGTTCAATATAAAGGCATATCCTTCCTCACCAAGATGCAGGTCCATTAAATAGCTTTCGAGAGCGGTATAAGGAACATCGATGACCGCTACGCCAATGTTTATCTGGCTGATATCAACGACTTCCTGACTAAGGGAGATGACCCAAAGGTTCTTATCCATGGAAAACTGTTGCATTCTGGCGGAAGTAAGGATTGGAGAGTTGTTTGTGATTGCGTCAATATACCATGCCTCTTTCATCATATCTTCAGACATGGACATGTTCAGATTATCTTCATTTGAAAAAATTTTTCCATCATGCGAAATGATCGTCACAGATTGAAGAGAAGTGTTTGAGTCTATAATATTAGCAATAGATTGGTTGATTCTTTTTTCATAATCCGTGCTTGTTAGCTTTTCGTTGTGGCTGAAATATTCTACGACATCCTGGTTTTTGACTAGGGTATCCGAAATTAGATTTAACTGATCAACATAGATTTCGAGATAACGACCGGTCTGCATAACCGCTGTTTGTGTTGAAGAAATAGATTCGTTTACGAGAACTCTGGACAGTGAAAAATAAAGTATGAATCCTACAAAGATTACACTGATGCTGCCAAAAAATAAATATAAGAACGTGATTTTTCTCTTCATGCAACCAGCTCCTTTCTTAGGAATTTCGAAGAATTTTCTTTTTGTATTGATTTGGAGTTTCTCCAAAATATTTTTTAAATTGGGTAGAAAAATAATTGGGGTCAGAGATTCCGATTTTTTCAGCGATTTCGTAGTTTTTCAAATCGGTGGATAATAGAAGAATCTTGCTCTTTTCCATTCGCATTTGCACCAGATAATCACGGAATGGAATACCGAATAGCTTCTTGAATAGAGTGCTCAAATAGCTATCGTTTAAACCAATTTCAAAAGCCAAAGAGGAAAGTGTAAAATCTTCATTTGCGAGGTTCTTCTCTAGAATCTCCTCGATGCTTTTCTTATATCCAGAGGATTGCACTTCATCTTCGATAGAATTTTGAATGGTTTTATAGACTTCTCGAATTTTTTCACTTTCGGAAGATTTTCGAAGAAGTGACTGGACGACTTCAATGACATCATTTTTGGAGATGGGCTTTAGGACATAATCATCCACGCCAATTTTTACGGCTTGTCTTGCATAATCAAAATAATCATAACCTGTAATCATGGCAATTCGAATCCACGGCCAATTGGCCTTCACTTCTTTTGCGAAGTCAAGGCCATTGATTTTAGGCATATTAATGTCACATAGGATCAAATCTGGTTCTTCTATTTTGACGATATCTAGTCCGCTTTTTCCATTGTCTGCTTCAAATACAGTAGATATGCCAAAGTCTTTATAGGGGATCAATGATACAATCCCTTTTCTCACCAGCATTTCATCATCAATTACTAATAGTTTCATAAGGAACCTCATTATTCTACAACAGAGATTAAGAAGCCATATCCTTCAGCTTCCATATCAGAAAGCGGAATAAATCGGATGGAAGCGGAGTTGATGCAATATCGTAAGCCACCCTGATCCTCGGGACCATCTTCAAATACGTGTCCCAAATGAGAATCACCAACACGAGAACGAACTTCGGTACGTGTCATGTGAAAGGAAGTGTCTGTCTCATAGTGTACGACTTCTTCTACAATTGGTCTTGTAAAACTAGGCCAACCACATCCAGAGTCAAATTTGTCACGAGATGAAAACAGTGGCTCGCCTGTTACAATATCAACATAGATACCTGGTTCATGGTTATCAAAGTATTCATTGGAAAATGCATATTCGGTAGAACCGTTTTGCGTTACCTGATACTGTAGTTCGGATAATGTTTCTCGTAATTCTTCATCGCTTGGTTTTTGATAATTATTTGGATCGATAAAAATCACCTCTTCCTCAGATTGTGTTAGGTCAATATGGCAATATCCAAAAGGATTCTTTTGCAAATAATCTTGATGATAATCTTCCGCTTCATAAAAATTTTCGAGCGGTAGATTTTCAATCACGATGGGATCGTTGTATTTTTGCTGTTCAATGGATAGTAATGTAGTAATTACTACTTCATCTGTCTCTCTAGTATAGTATATACCAGTTCGGTACTGACTTCCAACATCATTTCCTTGTTTATTAATACTTGTTGGGTTTACGATTTTTAAATAATAACCGATGAGTTGTTCTAAAGATACCTGCGTTTCGTCATAGGTTACCTTGACAGTTTCGGCATGGCCAGAGTCTCGATGTGATACATCTTCATAACTTGGATTTTCTGTATTGCCATTTGCATATCCGCTCACAGCATCCATGACGCCGTCAATTCTTTGAAAATATTCTTCTACGCCCCAAAAACAGCCGCCAGCGAAATAGATTGTCTCTGTAGTATTCGAATCTCCTAGGACGGAAACAATATTGTTTACTTGTGTTGCTCTTTCATCAATCATCGTTTGCTTGTCAAAATATGTAATAATATCTTCGTTTGTTTGGTTGCCAACTTTGGTATCCAGTATCTGACCATTTGAGTCAATATAAATGGAAGTCGGAAAAGCACGTATTTGTAACTCTTTTGCTAGTTCGCCATCAGAATCGAGCAAAACAATCAAATTATTGTAGCCAAGTTTTTGAAACCATTCCTGGAAGTCCGTGGCATTCATTTCACCATTTGCATCCGGAGTAACAATCGTCAATACCAAAAAATCGGTTTCAAGTCCGGAAAGTGTGTTGACTTCTTCAAGTCCTGCAAGGCAGATTGGACACCAGGATGCCCAGTATTTTAAGTATATATTTTCACCTTGTAGATCACTAAGGCGGTAAACGTCCCCATTTAAGTCGGTGAGCTCAAAATCAGGAGCAGGTGTCGTGTTTTTCTTTGTAACATTTGAATCAGAACCTGTCGAAGAGTTTGATGTATTGTCCCTTGCTCCACAGGATGAAATGAAGAATACCATAAATAATAGAATTGCAATGAATGCATAATATTTCATAAGAAACTCCTTTCTTGCTATCCGAACAAGTCGTGCGTAAGCGTTTGTATTTGTTCTAGGATATGTTCAATCAGTACGGTAAAGTCGGTCAGTCGATCCATCATTAATAAGAGTCCCATTAGAATGATGAGAATACCGCCTGCAATTTTGATTTTATTCATATGTTTGTAAAGTACTTTTATTTTAGAAAGTAAGGTGTTGGAAAAGAAGGCCAATACTAAAAAAGGTATCATTAGACCGATGGAATATACAAACATTAAGAATCCACCATATAAAGAACTTCCTTCACTAGCAGATAGACCGAGCACAGCAGCCAATACCGGACCGACACATGGAGTCCATCCAAAGCTAAATGTAAAACCTAAAAGATAGGCGCCTAGTAAATCTGATTTTTTCGAACGTTGAATCTGAAGTTTGTTCTCTCGATATAAAAAATTCCATTTAATAATTCCGATCTGATGTAGACCTAAAAGAATGACAAATATCCCTGCAATTCGTAAAAACCAGTCGCTGTATAATATTTTTCCAAGTGCCCCCGCACCAAAACCTAAAAGAATGAATGAAGTGGAAAGACCTAAGACAAAAATGATTGACTTACCAAACGCTTTCATGGAAAGATGTTTTCCACTAATTGGGATTTCTGTTTCTTGGCCAGTAAAGTATCCGACATACACGGGGAGGACAGGTAAAATACAAGGTGCAAAAAAGGAAAGCAGACCTGCTAAAAATACCGTACTAATATATAAATTTTCATACATATCAATCACCACCTTTATAAAATATTTCTTGATGTGTTCCTAGTATAGCGTGTTATTTGCAATAAAAATATAGGCATCGATTGTGTGTTTCTTATATTTTATTAGGTATCGTACGATACCCTTTGAACGTTGCTATTTGAAAGGGGATATGGTACACTAAGGAACATAAATGACTAAATAGGTCAACTATATTTTGATAGCAAATATAATACATGGGGCGAATACATGAACGAAAAGTTTTTTGAATTAAAACGAGAGAAACAGGAACGAATTATCAATGCAGCTTTGGAAGTTTTTTCGAAGGATAAATATCGGTATGCCAGTACAGATAAAATTGTCGAACTGGCTGGAATCAGTAAGGGGCTCTTGTTTCACTATTTTGGGAGTAAAATGGGGGTATTTAGTTTTTTATACGATTACAGTGTTCGCTATATTGAGCTGGAATTATATGGAACGATCTCTATAAAAGAAACCAATTATTTTGAGCTTCTTTGTCAAGTTGAAGAAACGCATGCGTTGATTCGAGAAAAACATTTTTATATGCTTCCATTCCTAAATAAGGCAGAAGCAGAAGAGGATCCTGAAATTCAACAAATGATTTTGAAGAAATCGGAATCCTTGCGTACAAGATATCAGGAAATCTTTGAGAAAGCGGATATGAGTTTTTTAAACCGTTATTCAAATAAGGAACAGATCCAATCGATTATTCGCTACGCTGTGATTGGCTTTGATCGAGAATTTGAGGCGGATCCGAGAGCGACATCCGAAGTTTGGGCGAAAAAGAAACCACAAATGATACGTGCACTTGAAAAATTATTTACATAATATAAAGATTATGGTTTACATAAAATGGACGGATGTATATTATTCGGTACAATATTCATGCAAAATATGGGAAAAATGCAAGAAATACAGTGGTGTCTTTCTTGAGTGACACAAGCGTCATATGTGGATAACTCTGTGGAGAGTGTGGATTACTTGTAAATTTGTGTTTAAATGAATTTCGTGTCATTATTTTTTGGGGTACGTTTGCAAGTAAAAATGAAAGTCAAAAAAAGACAGGAATAAAAAATTGCATAAAAATTATGTTAACTCATTTTTGTTTATACTCGACATGTGTAAAAGAAAAGAATATAATTATTGTATACAAGAAATCTTAAGGAGGTTTAAAATGGAGAACAAGATATTAGTAGAGACGAGTGCAAGACATGTGCATGTAACAGATAAAGATTTAGCGATTTTATTTGGAGAAGGTGCAGTGCTTACACCAAAAAAAGAATTATCCCAACCAGGTCAATATGCATGTGAAGAACGTGTAGATGTTGTTGGACCAAAAGCAACACTTGCAAGAGTATCAATTCTTGGGCCTACAAGAAAAGCTACACAGGTCGAAATCTCAGCAACCGACGCACGTTCGATTGGAATCGTGGCGCCAGTTAGGGATTCAGGTGATGTTGCTGGAAGTGCTCCTTGTAAATTGGTTGGACCAAAAGGAGAAATTGAAATATCAGAAGGTGTGATTATTGCAAAACGTCACATTCATTTTTCACCAGAAGAAGCAGCAGCGTTCAATGTAGAAGAAAAAGAAATTGTTCAGGTTAAAGTGGTAACTGCTGAACGTTCCTTAATTTTTGATGATGTACTATGTCGTGTGAATCCAGCATTCTCACTTGCAATGCATATCGATGTGGATGAATCAAACGCAGCAGGATGTGCAGGCGTTGTTTATGGAGAACTCATTAAAAAATAGACTGAAAAAGTAGTCAAAAAACGATTTTGTTTTTTGGCTATTTTTTTATAATAAAATACATACATTTTACATAGAATTACGCATTTTATAGGATTATTATGGTAAAATATTCATTATTAAACTCATTGCTAACAATTTACTACGAAATGGAGAAAGAAAATGGATCGCACAAAAGTGAAGAAGGATAAGCTTACGAAAGTTGAGAAGTCATGGATCATGTATGATTGTGGAAATTCTGCATACTCTATGGCAATTACCACCGCATTATTCCCGATAGTATTTGGAATGTTTGATGGGGTTGGAAGTATGGATTACGGATATTTTAGTTCTTTGGCAGGCATTCTTGTTGCTGTTTTGAGTCCTATTCTTGGAACCATTGCAGATTATAAAGATAAGAAAAAAAGATTCTTCTTATTTTTCGCATTGTTAGGGATCTTTACCACGGCAGCGTTGGCACTTGTGCCACCGTCTAGTGGACAATGGCAGATTTTAATTGGGATCTTTGTTTTAACCGTAGTAGGGTTTAATGGATCATTAATATTTTATGATGCATTTTTACCAGATGTTTCTAATGATGAGAGAATGGACCGTGTATCTTCTTTTGGATTCGCGTTCGGATATATTCTAAGTGTTATTCCTTTTGGTATTAGTTTGGCTGTGGTGTTTTTGTTAGGAATGGACAATCCACTTGGTTATCAAATTGGTTTTGTGATCACTGCGTTATGGTGGGGGTTGTTTACACTGCCTATGCTTAGAAATGTTCATCAAACGCACTACATCGAACCAGAACCAAGACCGGTAACCAACAGTTTTAAGCGTCTTTGGGCAACGCTAAGAAATATTTCGCATTATAAATATGTATTTATCTTTTTAATTGCATATTTCTTCTATATAGATGGAGTTGATACCATTATAAAAATGGTAGTGCCATTTGCAGAATCCATTCTTGGCTCCGATGCTATGGATACATTTACGCTCCTGGGTATTTTACTAATTATACAGCTTGTTGCGTTTCCTTTTGCAATTCTCTACGGGAACCTGGCAAAAAAATATTCAGCACGTAATATGATTGTCGTGGCGATAGCGACATATGTTGTTGCTTGTATATCAGGATTTTTTATTACCAACGTTATGCATATTTTTATTTTGGGAATTTTGATTGGATCGGCACAGGGTGGAATTCAGGCACTTAGCCGTTCATACTTTGCGGTTATTATCCCAAAAGAAAAATCGAATGAATTTTTTGGATTTTATAATGTATTTGGAAAATTCTCTGCAATTATTGGACCGATTGCAATGGCACTGACCTCGGATCTGACTGGAAATCCAAGATTTAGTATCTTAGCGCTCATTCCATTGTTTATTATCGGATTCTTTGTATTTATTTCTCTTCCAAAAGAAGTTAGTAAGGTGCGTGCAATTGATGAATAAAATGATTGTGATATCATATGATGCGTTTTCAGAAGACAACTGGGAACGTGCAAAAGCATTACCAAATTTAAAAAAAATAATAGAAGCTGGTTCCTATACGAACCAGCTTCTTAGTGTTTATCCAACGTTGACCTATGTCGTGCATACTACCATGATGACTGGAAAATATCCAATTTCACACGGGGTGTATCATAACAATCCATTACAGCCATTTGTGAAAGAAGCGGATCAAGAATGGTTTTGGTATAGAAGCCAGGTCCAAGCAGAGACGATATATGACCTTGCAAAGAAATATAAAAAAAGGGTGGCTGGAATTTTGTGGCCAGTCACAGGAAAATCATCCATTCGATATAATATACCAGAGGTCCGTGCAATTCAAAACGAAAATCAAATATGGAAAGCGCTTAAAAGTGGAACAGCCTGGTATAGTATCTTAATGGAGATGAAGCATGGACATCTTCGACAAGGAATTTCACAACCTGGTCTAGATGATTTCTCAACAGCCTGTGCTTGTACAACAATTCGAAAATATAAACCGGATCTAATGCTACTTCATTTGACGGATTTAGATGATACAAAACATCATCATCATTTAGATAGCAAAGAAGTCGATAACGCGATTTGCAGAATGGATCGTAGAATTGGAGAAATTGTACGTGCAGTAGAAGAAGCAGGACTCGAAAAAGAAATGCATTATGTTGTAATTGGTGATCATGGTCAAAAGGAAGTACATTATCAACTTCGAATGAACCGATGGTTGCAAGAAATATTGTTGCAAAATGAAGATGAACATACGTGGAAATCTTATATACAAGGTGCGGATGGAACTGCTTTTTGGTATTTTAATGGCATGTCGACTGAGGAAATAATGGATGCAAGAAATCGCTTGGAGCAATGGCGAGAGCATAATCAAGGGATACGTACAATATTTACAAAGGATGAAATGCGTAACATGGGAATAGACTCTAGCGCAGAATTTATGATTGAAGCACATGAGGGGTATTATTTTTCGGATGAGACAGAAAAATCCACAGTAATCGATTTGAATCAGGAGAATATCACGCATTCTACGCATGGGTATTTACCAGATCAAGAGGGTTATCATTGCAACTTCGTGATTGCAGGGCCAAAGGTAAAAACAAATTATCATATAGGAAAAATGAACATGGTCGATGTAGCTCCAACATTGGCAAATGTACTAGATTTTGAAATGGATTCTTGCGATGGGAGACAAATTGATGAAATAATGCTATGATTTTCGGCATGTGTGATACTAATTTTGGTAGTAATAAACAGAAGAGTATGATATGATAACCATATATTTTGACTTGGACTTGAAAGGAATTATCATGCAGACAAAAAAGAAGATTTTGATTGCAGATGCAAATGCAGTCAGCCGCTCTATCCTGGTCGATATCTTTCGTGAACAATATGTGGTATTGGAAACAGAAGATGGGGAAGATGCAATTCGTATCATGCGAAAAGAAGGCGATGTCTCCGTCGTACTTTTTGATCTTGAATTGCCGAAAATTGATGGGTTTACATTTTTAAAAGAAATTAGGAAGTTTCCTGAATTATTAAATATTCCAGTGATTATTACTTCGGAAAAAAGTAATAAAAAACATGAAATGGATGCACTTTCTTTAGGTGCATCAGATTTTTTGGCGCGTCCAGAACATTTGGATGTTGTGAAACACAAAGTGCATGCACTCATACGTTTAAATTCTGCTTATGAAATTTTAAATACCATGGAATATGATTTGACAACAGGATTACATACAAGAGAATATCTATATGCTTCGATAAAAGAGACTTTGCTGAGCGATAAAGGCCAAAATTATGATGTTGTTTTTGGTGATATTATGGGATTCAAAGTCTTAAGTGACATCTTTGGAGAGGAAGTATCAGAAGATATCATTAAGATTGCAGGTACTGCGCAAAGGGATATGTTCGGGGATGATGTCTTGACCTGTAGATATGGGGAAGATACTTTTATGACATTTCTTCCACACAGAGAGGCATACCCAATTGAAGATTTTGTGGAACTAAATAAAAAATTGACAAGTTTAATGCCGTATGCAAATGTCGCGATGAAGTTTGGAATCTATCAAAATGTGGATCGTAGAAGATCTCCACGTACGATTTGCGACCGTGCAATTCTTGCGCAAAAAACAATTAAGTCACTTTACGATCATTATGTGACTTTTTATGATCAAAATATCCGTGAAAAATATCTCGAAGAAAGAAATTTGATTGAAGGTATGAAATCTGCAATTGAAGAAAAACAGTTAAAAGTTTATCTTCAACCGAAATATCATATGAAAAACAATCGCATTCTTGGCGCGGAAGCTTTGGTACGGTGGGAACATCCAGAAAAAGGGCTATTATCACCAGGTGCATTTGTTCCGATCTTTGAAAGACATGGATACATTGAACAGATGGATTTTTATGTGTGGGAGGAAGCCTGCGCAATATACAAAGAAATGAAAGATGAAGGAATTTGCGTCGTCCCAATTTCTGTCAATGTGTCACGTGTAGAGTTAAACAATACAAAGTTGCCAGAAATCTTGCTGGGACTTACCAGAAAATACGATATGATTCCGAGTGAACTTCATTTGGAAATTACAGAAAGTGCATATATTGATAATCAAAAGGTGATTAATGAGGCAATCCGGAATTTGAAAAATGCTGGATTTATGATTGAAATGGATGATTTCGGTACTGGGTATTCTTCGCTGAATATGTTGAGTGAAATGCCAATTAATGTATTAAAAATTGACATGCGTTTTATACAGACCTCAAGCAATACGGATACAAGTAAGAGCATTATGGGATTTGTTATCAGCTTGGGAAAATGGATCCATGTAGATGTAATCGTAGAAGGTGTAGAGACAAAAGAGCAGATCGATATGTTGAAAGAAATGGACTGTAATTATGTCCAAGGGTATTATTATGCAAAACCGATGCCGAAAGATGAATTCAAGGCTCTTTTGATAGAAAACAATAAAAAGTACTTAAATAGCAGTTGCGAAGTAATCAAGGATCGTGGAGAACCAGCAAGTATCTTTACTACAGTTACAAAAAATCAAGAGAACAAGAAGATTCTTTTGATTGTAGATGACATGGAAGTAAACCGTGCGGCTATACGAAAGGTTTTTGCTCCATATTATACAATTGCGGAAGCTAGTAATGGGGAAGCGGCTTTGTTGTTTATGAAAAAGCATGTGAAGAATATTGAAATATTGCTTTTGGATTTATTTATGCCTGTTATGGATGGATTTCAACTTATGAATGAGTTGTCCGAAGATTCGAAATTGCAAGATATTCCAATTATTATCACCTCAGAAGCTGGAGATAATTCCGAAGTCCGGGCATACCAAATGGGAGCACAGGACTATATTACAAAGCCATTTGTGCCTGATGTACTGCTGTTTCGAGTGAAAAACGTGGTGGATGCTGCAGTATATCGCAGAAAACAGAAGGAAATTGAGCGTAAGAAAGAGTTAATCGAAGAAGCTTATAAAGATTTTATGACAAACACTTTGAATCGAAGAGGTCTCACGAAAGTTTGGGAAGACCTTCCGGAGACGTGCAATGGATTATTTGCTTTGTTTGTCATTGATGTGGATGATTTTAAAAAGTACAATGACGAAAGCGGACATATGCAGGGGGATCAGATTTTAATTCGATTTGTAAATAACTTGCGTGCAATTCTTAGAAGTGATGACATTATTGCCAGAGTGGGCGGAGATGAGTTTGTGGCAATTATTACAAACATGCATTCCAAAGAAGCAGTAGAAGGAAAGGCGCAGATTATCTGTGAAAAGATAGGTGTTCCAATTTCGCTTGGTGGTGTGTGCTTTACGGAAAGACCGGACGACATTCACAAGATTTCATCAAAGGCAGAAGAACTGATGTATGAAGTAAAAAGAACACAAAAAGGTGGTTTTCAGATTTTTCAAAAAAATTAATCTGTAAATATAGAAAAGAAATGGACTCATGTGAATGAGCCCATTTTTTTTTATTCGCTTTGTACGATATATTGCCTGATGTTCGGTATTTTTACAAGAAGTGGATATAGAGCTAATGCAAGAACGATGCCTGCAGTTCCTTGTAAACAGTTCATAAAGATTCCGCCAAGTGCAGAAGTGATACCGGCGATTAACGTTTCCCCGGAAACACTGCTATTTAACATCATGGTGAAGATGACTTCTGTGCAGAAATATCCAAAAATAACAATGAGTTCAGAAAGCACTGCGCCAGTCAGAAGTGCTGGGATCACATTGCTTGAAGTGGAACGCTTTTTGATTTTTTGATAAGTAAGTCCGCATATAGCAGCAGCGGAGAATTTAATTAAGAATGTTGGTAGCATATATACAGCATAACCGGAGAGCCCATCCGCCAATAATGAGCCGATACCTGCGGCCAATCCACCTAAGACTGGACCAAGGATTACACCGGATAAGACGACAAAAGTGTCTCCGATGTGGATGTACCCACCACCTGGGGTTGGTACCTGAATAATCATGGTAGCAATACAGGTAAATGCGGTTAAAAGACCAGCAATGACAAGGGTAAAAATGTTGTTTAACTTTTTCATAGTGAGGATGCCTTCCTTTTGAATTTATTTTTGATAACCTTAGTTTACATCAAAGTGGCATGATGTGAATATCCAATTTAAAAAAATATGACCATACCAGTTAATTATTCGTTGACACTAAAATTGAGCAATGTTAAAATAATAAATAGTGAAATTTAACCGACACCATTCATAGGAGGCTAGAACATGAAAACTTGTCCAACTTGTAATTCGCAGTTAAATGATGAAATTGTTTTTTGTCCACAATGTGGAACCAATGTAAACACAGGAGAAAGACCAGTACAGATGCAACAACAAGTCGATCCTTATGATCATACCGCAGAGTTTGATGCGAGCGATATCTCAGACGGTAAAGTATTTGCTATGCTGCCTTATTTGTTGGGAATTATGGGTGTCATCGCTGCAGGACTTGTAAGAAAAGATTCAAAGTATGTAAATTTTCATATCAAACAGGCAATTTTATTGATTGTTACTGACATGCTTTTAGGGATCGTTGCCGCAGTATTATGCTGGACAGTGATTGTTCCAATTGCCGCAGGAATCGCGATTCTTGTAGTATTGGTATTAAAGATTATCGCTTTTTTCCAAGTGTGTGCTGGAAAAGCAAAAGAAGTAGCGATTATCAGAGAGTTAAACTTATTTAAATAATATATAAAAAAAGGTTATGAGAAAGAGGAGTATGTACGGACCGCTTATCAGAGAGAATAGCAATTGCTGAGAGCTATTTTAAGAAGGTGTACAGAAGGTAGCTTTTGAACTGGGGTTCTGAACGGTAGTAAGAGTCCACGTTTGCCTACGTTACAGGGCTTAGAGAACAAAAAAAGGTGGTACCGCGATCATTCGCCCTTTGCTGAACATTCAGCAAGGGGCTTTTTTATTGTACTTTGTAAAAAAACAAAAAAAGGATGGAAGAATTATGAAAAAAGAATTGGAAAAAAATTACAATCCCCATGGGATGGAAGATCGATTATACGATAAATGGTTAGAAAAAAACTATTTTCATGCAGAAGTGGATCGCTCAAAGAAACCATTTACCATTGTGATTCCACCTCCAAACATAACGGGACAGTTACATATGGGACATGCATTGGACAATGCGATGCAGGATATTTTAATACGTTTTAAAAGGATGCAAGGGTATAATGCTCTTTGGCAACCAGGAACGGACCATGCGAGTATTGCTACAGAAGTTAAAATCATTGAGAAAATGAAAGAAGAAGGATTATCCAAAGAAGACCTTGGAAGAGACGGATTTTTAGAACGTGCGTGGGAATGGAAAGAAGAGTATGGTGGACGTATCATCAACCAGTTGAAAAAACTGGGGTCTTCTTGCGATTGGGAACGTGAACGTTTTACGATGGACGAAGGGTGTAATCATGCAGTGACTGAGGTGTTCTGCAAACTGTATGAAAAAGGTATGATTTATAAAGGCAGTCGAATCATTAACTGGTGTCCAGTATGCAACACATCAATTTCAGATGCTGAAGTTGAATACGAAGAACAAAACAGTTATTTTTGGCATATCAAATATCCGGTAATCGGAACGGATCGATTTTTAGAATTTGCAACGACCAGACCAGAAACCATGCTTGGTGATACTGCCGTAGCGGTAAATCCAAATGATGAAAGATATGCTGACTTGATTGGTCAAAAAGTAATGCTTCCTTTTGTAAATCGCGAGATTCCTATTATTGCAGATGATTATGTAGATATGGAATTTGGAACAGGTGTCGTAAAAATTACGCCTGCTCATGACCCAAATGACTTTGAAGTGGGAAAACGTCATAATCTTCCTGAAATCAATATCATGAACGACGATGCAACGATTAACCATGAAGGTGGAAAATTTGAAGGAATGGATCGTTATGATGCAAGAAAAGCAATTGTAAAAGAATTAGATGAAATGGGACTTTTGGTAAAAGTGCAGGAATACGCTCATAACGTAGGAATTCACGATCGTTGTCATTGCACAATTGAGCCAATGATTAAAAAACAGTGGTTCGTAAAAATGGATGAATTAATTAAACCAGCAGTAGAATCCGTGAAATCTGGTGAAATCAAATTGATTCCAGAACGAATGAACAAAACTTATTTTAACTGGACCGATAATATTCGTGACTGGTGTATTTCCAGACAGTTATGGTGGGGACATCGTATCCCAGCATATTACTGTGAAGATTGTGGAAAAATTATTGTTTCCAAAGAAGCCCCTACACACTGTAGTAAATGTGGAAGTTCAAACATCGAGCAGGATCCAGATACATTAGATACTTGGTTTTCATCTGCTCTTTGGCCTTTCTCTACCTTGGGATGGCCAGAAAAAACGGAAGAATTGGATTATTTCTATCCAACGGATGTATTAGTTACAGGATATGATATTATATTTTTCTGGGTTATTCGTATGATTTTCTCAGGTTATGACAGCATGCAGATGAAACCATTCCATACTGTTTTATTCCATGGATTGGTAAGAGATTCAGAGGGACGCAAAATGTCAAAATCTCTTGGTAACGGAATCGATCCGCTTGAAATCATTAGCGAATATGGCGCAGATGCACTCAGATTTACGTTGATTACTGGTAACGCACCAGGAAATGATATGCGATTCTATATGGAACGTGTAGAAGCAAGCAGAAATTTTGCGAATAAAGTTTGGAATGCTTCACGTTTCATTATGATGCATATGGGAGATCAGGAAATTCATCCAGTTGCGGAGTCGGCATTAGAGGCAGAAGATCGTTGGATTTTATCCAAAAAGAATCAGCTGGTTAAAGATGTGACAGAAAACATGGAACAGTATGAACTAGGAATTGCAGTTTCAAAAGTATATGATTTTGTATGGAATGAATTTTGTGACTGGTATATTGAAATGGTAAAACCACGTTTGTTCGCAAGTGAACAAACTGAAAATAGAATGGCTGCTCTTTGGACGCTTAAAACGGTTTTGATAGATGCGCTCAAATTATTACATCCATACATGCCATTTATTACAGAAGAAATCTTCTGTACACTGCAAGATGAAGAAGAGTCCATTATGGTATCCTCATGGCCAGTACATGAAGATAAATGGAATTTTGAAAAAGAAGAAAATGCGATTGAAATTATTAAGGAAGCTGTTCGTGGTGTTCGTGCAGTGAGAAAAGATATGAATGTACCACCAAGCAAGAAGGCACAGGTGTTTGTAGTATCTGAAAAGGAAGAACTTTTACGTGTGTTCGATGAAGGAAATACGTTCTTTTCATTGCTGGCATATGCGTCGGATTGTGTGACACAGACCGATAGAAGTGGAATTTCAGATGACGCAGTATCTGTAGTGATTCCGGATGCAACACTTTATATCCCATTTGATGAATTGGTTGATCTTTCTCAAGAAATTGAACGATTAGAAAAAGAACAAGGCAAACTGCAGGGAGAAGTGAAGCGTAGTGCGGGAATGCTTGCAAACAAGAACTTTACGGATAAAGCGCCAGAGTCAAAAGTGTTGGAAGAGAAAGAAAAACTGAACAAATACGAGCAGATGTTAAAGCAGATCGAGGAAAGATTGGCTCAGTTGAGATAAGCATAAGCAGGTGTTATGTGAGAAGTTATGACGAAATAAAAGATTATTTATATCAGGTACCAAAATTTACAAAAAAGAATACCTATGAGGATTCCAGGGCTTTCTATGAATATATAGGAAGTCCTGGTGAAAATAAGGTGTATTCTCCTAAAATCATACACATTGCGGGGACAAATGGGAAAGGTTCTGTTTGCGCTTTTCTAAACCAAATCTATCTTACTGCAGGATATAAAGTAGGAATGTTTACGTCTCCTCATTTAATATGTATGGAAGAACGCATTCAGGTGAATGGAAGACAGATCGATCAAGAAGAGTTTGTTCATATGTTTGAACTATTGTCCGAACGAATTGAGCAGTATCAAGAGCATAATCCAGGATATCGTCCTACGTTCTTTGAATTTTTATTCTTTATGATGATGCAATATTTTCAACAGGAAAAAGTAGATGTGATTCTTTTGGAAACAGGGCTTGGAGGTCGCTTGGACATCACAAATGTGATAAAGCACCCACAGCTATGTATTGTTACAAAAATCGGGTTGGATCATACCGAATATCTGGGCTCAACTTTGAAGCAGATTGCTATGGAAAAGGCAGGGATCATTAAGCGAAATGTTCCTGTTGTATTTTTGCACCAAAATGCGGAGGTCGAGGAAGCGATTTATGAGGTTGGAAAAGAAAAAAATGCAGAATGTATTTCTGTTGACCCGAACGAAGCGAAGATTGTGAGTAGGGGCAATAAAAGCATTGATTTTTCTTTGTTTTCTCGGTATTATAGTAATGTATACTTTCAGGTGAACAGTACAGCTGGATATCAGGTGGAAAATGCGCTGGTTGCGATCACTGCAGCGTCTTTTTTGCGTGAAACACTACCTTTAGAACTGACTCACGTTCAACAAGGAATTCGTGATATGAAATGGCCGGGTAGGATGGAAGAAATCTTGCCAGGTGTATTTTTGGATGGAGCGCATAATCCGGATGGAATTCGTGCATCTCTTGCAAGTGTTTCAAGAGATGATGGTTGTGATAAGATTTTACTTTTTTCAGCAGTAAAAGAAAAACATCATCACGAGATGATTCGCGAGTTTTCAGAACGTGACGATTTTTCACTAGTTTGTATTACGAGTATTCCAGGAATGCGTGGAAGTGATTCGGATTTCTTGAAAGAAGAGTTTTTGGAAAACACAAATGCAAAAGTCATCATTAAAGAAGATGTGAAAGAAGCATTTTTGCTTTGTATAAATAGGATGAATGAGATGCCAAATAAAAGGAAGGTATATATATTAGGCTCCTTATATTTGGTAGGAATCATTAAAGAAATTATCCAAAATACGAAGGAATAAATACCTGTATACGACAGGAAATAGAAAGGCTAGGTTAGTAAAATGATTGATTTTCAGGAAGAATTAAAAAAATTCCATCCAAGTCTCGAAGTCGAAGAAATTGAGGATGTGATTTATAATCAGGATTTGACAGATGTAGCGGATATCGTGATTGATATGGTCCATAAAGATAAACATGATGCCAAAAAATAGGGAGAGAACATATGAATTGCTATAATTGCGGGGGCGTACTGTCAGATAAGGATTTCTGTACGAGATGCATGGTGGATGTTTCAAAGTATAAAAAAGTAATATATCTATCAAATTTTTATTATAATAAAGGGCTCGAAGAAGCAAAAGTTCGCGATTTATCGGGAGCTATTGTCAGTTTGCGCCAAAGTTTAAAATTCAACAAAAATAATGTTGAAGCAAGAAACCTGCTTGGGCTTATTTATTATGAGATTGGTGAAATTGTACCTGCATTGTCGGAGTGGGTAATTAGTAAGAATATTCGTCCTAAAAAGAACATCGCGGATGATTATCTCGGTGAGATTCAAACCGACCAGACGAAATTTCAAATGTTCGCAACGATTATTAGGAAGTACAACCAGGCATTGCTATATTGCCAACAGGGGAGTACGGACTTGGCAATTATACAATTAAAGAAAGTATTGACTTCTTATGGAAATTATTTAAAGGCGAGATTACTGCTGGCCTTGCTTTATATCAATTCAAAAGATTTTGAGCGAGCAAAAAGAGAGATTGAAAAGGTGCTTCGTATTGACGTAAATAATACGGTCGCGCTTCGCTATCGATTGGAAATTCAAGAGGCAACAATTCCACTTCAGGAACGAACAGGAATGCGTAAAAAAGAAAAGGCATTGGAAGATGTTGTTTCATATCAAAGTGGAAATGAGACCATCATTCAACCTACAAAAAGTAGGGAACGAAGAGCCTCTTCTGTTATTCTTGCGCTGGCAGCAGGCATTTGTATCGGAATCGCTTTGGTCATGTTTTTGATTATGCCGGCACAGATCAGTGATGCACAGGCAGATGCAAATGAACAGGTACAAAATATCGGCGAAGAACTAACTGTAAAAAATTCAGAAATTGTATCACTCACAAGTCAGGTAGAGTCCTTGCAATCAGAGTATCAAAAAGCGGAAGATGCTTTGACATCATACAAAGAAACGGATTCTAGAGCAAATGAGTTATTACAACTAGCCGTAGAAGCATATGTTGCAACTCCTGAACAAGTACTGGTCATTGCTGATTATTTAGACCAGATTGATGAAGATTTTCTTTTAGAGGACGCAACTGAAGTTTTTCACAGGGTATATAATGGTTTAATTGATGTAATCGGGGAAAAAGCATCCGAAGAATATTATTTACTAGGGACGAAAGCATTTGACAATTTGGATTATGAAACAGCGATTATTCAATATGCCAAATCCTATAAATTTGATCCGACCAATGCAGATGCATTGTTTAATTTAGGAAGTTCATACGAAAAAAATGGAAATACAGAGCAGGCTTTGGAAATCTATAATCGTGTCATTACGTTGTTTGAAGGATCCAGAGTAGCAGGAAAAGCAGAAGAGTATATTAGTAGTTACGAGTGATTGTTGCACAAGGGGAAAACGCATGAGGAAAGAAAAGAGGAGAAGTGCTGACCGTTTACAAGGTTATTTGGTCAACATTTTGATGGTACTAGGGTTTGCATATGTGGTGGCTACAGCGATTTTCACGAATGCAGAGAATCTGAATTTCAACAACGAAGAGCCTGAATATCTGACAAGATTTCACGCTACTTCAAGTACGTTTGATGAGGATGTAATCTGCCCTGTAAATTTAGATAGCGTGGTAGGAGAACCAGTTACGTTTACGTATATATTCGATCGGTCTTATACGATTTCGAATGTAATTATGGTGCGTTCTTCTTTTGCTGAAATGACCGGATATTTGAATGGAAAAGAAGTTTTCCATTATGGAGAAAATATAAAGACTATAAATAAATTGGTCCCTCCAAGTGCGTGGCACATTGTTCGTCTTTCGGAACCTATTTCTCCAGGCGATGAACTGACATTTGTACTGGATTGTTCGGTTGAACCATACCAAGGTTATTTCCGTGGTGCCTATATCGGAACAAAATCCTCCATGTTATATATGATTATTCAAAATGCGAGAATGGCATTTATTGTATCCTTTCCGTTGTTTGTATTAGGACTTCTTTATATTGTGATTCGTGGGATTTTCCCCGAAAAAACCTCGCGAAAAAAATTATTCGTCATTGGGTTCCTTTCTGCAATATCTGCAATATGGATTTTATTGGAAGCACAAGTGATACAGCTTGCTTGGGGATTATTACCGGTAAGTCATACCATGATTTTTGTTATTTTTTCGTTACTGCCAATTTTAATTGGTTATTTGTTATTGCAATATGAAATGTTTCAACACACGAAATTAACGAATATTGCCTTTTATTATAGTATTGTAACCTTCTTTATTTTTCACTTTTTACAAATTGCGTTTGGATATCAATACGTAAATAGTGTATGGATTATTCATACTGCGTTTGCAATGGATGTGATTACACTTGTATATGTCTTGGTGCGTAGATTTAAAGGGAAACACTACAAAGATGATATGGATATTATCGTTTCTGGATTGGTCTTTGCTGGATTTGGTGGGTTGGATGTCATCAACAAATATGTATTCAATGAGCTGGCTGATGATGTGAAGTTCGTACAGATCGGGCTTTTTGGATTTATGTTGTTGCTAGGTTTTTACACATTAAAGCGATCGATTAGTGAGCATGATTTGGAACTCGAACAGAATTTTTGGAAACAGGTAGCACACACAGACCCTTTGACAAAGCTTGGAAATCGATTACAATTTGAAGAAGAACGAAAAGAACTCCGAAAGATCAAATACCATGCAGGACTTACAGTTGTCATAATAGATATCAACAACCTGAAAAGAATAAATGATGAGTATGGGCATGAAATGGGAGATGTTGCAATTGCTACCATTGGTCGTGCGATACATGAAGTATTTCATGAGTATGGGAATTGTTATCGGATCGGAGGAGACGAATTTTGCCTTCTATTAGATCGCATTAATCTTACGTTGCTGGAAGAAAAATTCTTGCAGTTGGATAGTCTGTTAAATCAGAATTCGAAGGATTATGATGTGAGATTAAGTGTATCCTGTGGATATTCGAATGTTTCAAAATCCGGTGTAGATGCAGCAATTTCATTAGCGGATATCGAGATGTACAAAAATAAAACACGTTTTAAAGAGAAAAGAGGCGTATCATCATGAGAACCATGGAATTTAAAATGGAACGTCCAGGATTGATCAAGGAAAACGAAAAAGTGAAAATCACCGAAGGCGTTCTTCCGAGCAACTATTATTATATCATTGAACCATCTCTTGCAATGTCAGGAAACTTTCCATTCTATGAGAGATTATCTGCAAAAGAAGGGGTGGTTACAGAAATCAAAGAAAATGAAAGAGGTTATTATGTGACAGTCTCTTTTTCGGATGAGGATCCGATTTAGAGACTTGTTCTATTAATATAATAGGATTTAAGAAAAAGGAGAAAATTTATGTTAAAAGTAATCAACACAACAGAGGCACCAGCAGCAATCGGACCATATTCACAAGCAATTATTGCGGGAGATTTTTTATATGTTTCGGGCCAAATTCCGATTGATCCTGCAACTGGAGATATTAATGGTACTACAATTGTAGAACAGACTGAACAAGTCATGAAAAATATTGGAGCAATTTTAAAAGAAGCGGGTGTTTCCTATGAAGCAGCTGTTAAGACTGCTTGTTTCCTAGATACCATGGATGATTTTGCCGCATTCAATGAAGTATATGGAAAATATTTTACAGGGAAGCCTGCAAGAGGTTGTGTGGCAGTGAAGAAACTTCCGAAAAGTGTATTATGTGAAGTGGAGGTCATTGCTTACTTAAAATAAGATATAGCAAGATGAGAATGAAAAAAAATAAAAGTATATTCTATGGGTTGCTATTGCTTTTGACATCGACGATGTGGGGATTTGCGTTTGTAGCACAACGAATGGGGATGGACCATATGGGGCCATTTACATTTAGTTTTGTTCGATTCCTTCTCGGTAGTTTTATTTTAATACCTGTTAGTGTAATGGTAGTTCGGAAAAACAAAAGAAAAAACGAAGTACTTGGAACAGATACGCGTGAACAAGTATTAAAAAATACCATAATTGGCGGTTTGGTTTGCGGTGTATGCCTTTCTGTGGCATCAGGGCTGCAGCAATATGCAATCCAATACACAAGTGTTGGAAAAGCCGGATTTATTACAACTTTGTATATTGTACTTGTTCCAATCCTGGGGATATTTTTAAAACGCAGAGTGTCAATTTTAGTGGCAATAAGTGTTTTTATTTCGGTAATCGGAATCTACTTTCTTTGTGTTCCAAAGGGAGAACGATTGGCATTTTCCGGAGCAGATCAGTTGCTTTTCTTAAGTGCACTGACTTTTGCAGTGCATATATTGCTGATTGCACATTTCTCTCCCAAGGGGAGACCGGTGGTAATCGCTAATATTCAGTTTTTTGTGACCGGGATTTTGTCTGCGATTGTAGCTTTCATTTTTGAAGTGCCAACACTTGAAGGCATTTGGGCAGGAAGAAATGCAATTATATTTACGGGTATATTTTCTTGCGCAGTTGCATATACCATACAGATGATTGCCCAGGAGCATGTGGAACCGACTACGGCATCCTTAATTATGAGTATGGAGTCGGTTATCTCTGCGATTGCAGGATGGTTGGTTTTGGGACAGGCAATGAATGGAAGGGAAATTTCAGGAGCGCTTTTGATGTTTGCAGCAATGATTTTGGCACAAATTCCTATTGCAGTATTTGTGCAGATATGGAAACGAGTAAAATGTGCGGCTAGTCAGTCATAAATTCGATGCCTACTTGGGTCAGCATCTTTTGAATATGTGAATCCCACAATTTTTCGGGTGTTTTGTCTAATGAAAAGGTATGGGTAGAAATACCCGTAATGATGGAACATTCATTCCCATCAAATTTTATAGAAATAACAAGAGCTTTGATATCAGATCTCTTTATCTCTTCCGTGTCGGCAATATGCATGACAAATTTGAAAGATAAAGGGGTCTTTTTTCCTTTAATGATGTCAAAACAGAAATTTTTCACACTGCCCCAGGTGCAAAACTCGGCTTGCAATTCAGGCTGCGATTCAAGTTCTTCGCTTGTATAATAATCCTGATTTACCCGCCCGTCGATGTGAAAGGTCTGTCCGGTTAAAATGAGTGCTTCTTCTAGATAAAAAGTATCAAAAATAGTTGTGAGAAAAAGTTGTTTGATAAAATCGCGTTTTGAGGTAATTTTAAATTGCTGCATATAGGAATCCTTTTCTTTTTTTATATTTTGAGTATACGTTGTCTTTTGATGTTTGTAAATAATTATTAAAATTCTGTGAAAAGGCTTTACAAGTGTTCGTTGTTATGATAGACTTTGCATGTGGTTTAGAAAACTACATGTAATAATCTTGTTAATTACTTAAAATAATTAAATGAAACTGAACAAATGATTAAAGAAGTCTAAATTGACTGATTTGTTTCTAAAAAAACATTAGATTTGATGATAAACACCTAGAATGAAAGGAAAAAGTATGCAGTATAAAATAGTTGTGGATAGTTGTTGTGAGATACCGAGAGAATTGTTGATTAGAGCAAACACAGAAAATGTTCCATTTGAAATTGAAGTTGGTGGAAACCGAATTGTAGATGATGAAACATTGAAAACAGAAAGTCTGCTGCAGATTATTGCAGATTCATCTGAATGTGCAAAAACTTCTTGCCCTTCACCTGAGCTTTTCTTGCGTGCATATGAAGAACCAGAAGTAGAAAGAGTCTACTGCGTGACAATTTCTTCTGAACTTAGCGGAAGTTATAACAGTGCTAAACTTGCGGAAAATATGTTTGAAGAGTATTATCCGGACAAGAAAATACATGTATTTGATTCAAAGGCAGCATCGGTTGGAGAAACACAGATTATGTGGAAAATCATTGAACTTGAAGAAGAAGGTCGTTCTTTTGAAGAAATCGTTGAAACCGTAGAAAAATTCAGAAATGAAATGAAATTATTTTTCATCCTTGATAATTTGGAAACCCTTAGAAAAAATGGGCGTTTATCTGGATTAAAAGCTATGGTGGCTTCTACGCTTAGTATTAAACCGGTTCTGACAGCTGTAGATGGGAAAATCGAGCAGATCGCGCAGGCAATAGGTATGCGAAAAGGTCTTCAGAAAATTGTGGATCAAGTGGTTGCAGTTGAGCGAAAAGCAAAAAAGAGGATTGTAATCTCTCATTGTAATTGTGTAGAACGAGCAGAAAAAATTAAAGAAATGCTCCATGAAAAAATTATGGATGCAGAGATTGTTGTAATCGAAATGGCAGGTTTAAGTTCTACCTACGCAAATGATGGTGGGATTATTGTAACTGTATAAATACATTGTAAAAAAAGACCGCGACTGGTCTTTTTTTGTTTACTTGAAAAAATATTGTAAATAGTCTATACAAAAGAATGTATTGTGTGATAAGATGATTTGGAATTAAAAATAATATGATAGGGGGAAAAAAATGAATAATGCAGTAGGGTTTAAGGGGGATTATCGTTATGTTCATATAATGATGATTCTTATTTTTGGTTTATTTTCATGGGGTTGTTGGTATGAAATAGGTATTACAGAGGGGTTTTTTCTTTATCTTGCACTTATTTGGGGTGTATACGTTTTAATGCTTGTAATTTTACTATTCACCAAGCCAGTTAAGATTAAAGATGGAAAAATAATCATTAAGACACGATGGAATAAAGAAATCATTGATTGTAGAGAAGTTGAATCGATCAAAATTCAGAAGAAAAAATCTTTTTTATCTATGAATCGATTAAGTATTGTTTGGTGTGGAAAAGAAAGAGTGCTTTCTTTAGCAGACGTACAAGGTTTTTTGGATCAAGTTCAGATGAATAATTATCAAGTTGATATTGAGCGTGATGCGAAAAATTTGAAAGCAACGGGGCAGATCACTTTTGGTAATATGAGTTTTGCACGTAAAGTAAAATGGGTTTCCTCAATGTTAGTGCTTGGTTTATTACTACTATCATGGGTTTTACCTAGTCATTTCGATGCTTCTGGATATGTAAAAGCAAGTCTGGACTCATTTGTAAAGAATGACAATAAAAAAATCATATCTATAGCAGGAGGAACAGAAGCAGAATTGCAATCAGTATATGATACAGATATGTATGCATTGGTCGATAGTTTGTTTGGGGAAAACATGCCGGATGAGATACAAGTTAATACAAAATATCTTTTGGATGATGTTTATAGCAAAGCAAAATATACGGTAAGCGATGAGGAAAAATTAAATGAAGATTCGTATAAAGTGCTGGTTACCGTAGAACCAATGATTATGTTTGAAGGTTTTGCTGAAGAGTATGATGAAATATGTGATGAGTATCTGGAAACATATGATGAAAGCACTCCAATTGATGAAGTTTACGAGATATTATATGTGAAATTGTATGATTTGCTTGAAATACATTCTGAGAATATTGCGTATGGAGATCCAATAGAGTTTACTGTTTATATTAATAAAGGGTCAGATGGGAAATTTTCTTTTGATTCAAACGATATCGAAGAGATTTGGAGAAATACTTTGGACATACAAGATTTATAAAGTATATATGCGAAACAAAAACACCTGGATTATTTATCCAGGTGTTTTTGTTTAGATGAAAATAAATTCAATGGGGGCAAGTTTGATTAGAAAGATAATCACAACTTGTATGATCAGAATCAATGGTAATCCAAATCGAAAATACCATTTTCTGGTTTTATGACGAAACAGATACATACCAAAGATCGTGCCAATCGTGCCACCAATGATGGAAAGTACGAAAAAAGTGCCTTCCGGTGTTCTCCATAAGTTTTTTCTTGCTTTTATTTTGTCTCGTCCCATCATGAAAAATGTTAGGATGTTGAGTGCTACAAAATAAATGATCAGTATAAAAATAGTATCCATGAGACCTACTCTTTCTTATTTTGATTTGTTTGCTTCCTGCATTTTTAATGCACGTACTTTGCAAGAAAGACCAAATAAATTGATGAATCCTTCTGCATCGTGGTGATCATATAAATCACCAGTTGTAAACGAAGCAAGACTTTCATTATACAGAGAGTATGGTGAAGTCGTTCCTGCTTTGATGATGTTTCCTTTGTAAAGTTTGAATTTCACTTCTCCGGTCACATACTGCTGTGTGGATTTGATGAAAGCAATGGTCGCATCTGTAAGAGGTGTGAACCATTTACCTTCGTAACAAAGATCTGCAAGTTTGTTTCCCATGTTCTTTTTGAGAGCGTATGTATCGCGATCAAGAATCAGTTCTTCCAATTGTTGATGAGCTTCCATTAAGATGGTTCCGCCCGGTGTTTCATATACACCACGGGATTTCATTCCAACAACACGGTTCTCAACGATATCGATGATACCAATTCCATGCTTTCCACCCATTTTGTTTAAGGTGCGGATTACATCCGATACTTTCATTTTTTTTCCGTTTACGCTGGTTGGGATTCCGGCTTCAAAAGTCATGGTCACATACTCTGCTTCGTCAGGAGCTTTTTCTGGGGAAGTGCTAAGTACCAGCAAATGATCAAAATTTGGCTCTGCGGCTGGATCTTCAAGTTCAAGACCTTCATGACTGATGTGCCAGATGTTACGGTCACGGCTATAGCTTGTAGAAGTGGTAAATGGCAAATCAATACCATGTTCTTTACAATAGTCGATTTCCGCTTCACGAGAATCCATATTCCATAGGTCACTTCTCCAAGCTGCAATAATCTTCAGGTCAGGAGCAAGTGCTTTGATACCTAGTTCAAAACGAATTTGGTCATTTCCTTTACCAGTAGCACCGTGGCAGATAGCAGATGCATTTTCTTTTCTTGCAATTTCGACCAGTCTCTTTGCAATTACAGGACGTGCCATAGAAGTACCGAGAAGGTATTTGTTTTCGTAGATGGCATTTGCCTGAACACATGGAACGATGTATTCGTCACAGAATTCGTCGATGACATCTTCAATATATAATTTTGAAGCTCCGCTAAGTTTTGCACGTTCTTCAAGTCCGTTTAACTCGTCGTCCTGTCCACAGTCGATGCAAACACAGATTACTTCATAGTCAAAATTTTCTTTTAACCAAGGGATGATTGCAGTAGTATCCAAACCACCTGAATACGCCAAAATAACTTTTTCTTTCATAATAAATCTGCCTCCAATTTCATTTCTTAATTATTTATAGATGATTTACGCTATTTACAAATATATAAAACCCTAAATTCAAAAAAAGAGATAGGAATTATACATATGATATAGTATATTAAAAGTACACGAGTATAAATGTGTCCCCGTGTCATGAAACTAATATACAACAGTATTTTGGAAAAATCAAGAATAAATATGCAGAAAATAAATAAAAATGTATAAATAATCATTAATTATGAATAAAAGCTTGATTTTCACATAAAATAATGTATAATTACACAAGTGACCGAATAGGGAGGCTTTTTTATAGGAAATAAGGAGATTTAGATATGGTAAAAGTTGGAATTGTTGGAGCAACTGGATATGCAGGAGGAGAACTAGTTCGACTTCTTTCAAAACATAAAGATGTAACAATTGTTTGGTATGGATCAAGAAGCTATGCGGATCAGGAATTTGGGTCGATCTATCGAAATTTTTTTGAAAGGATCGATGCGAAATGCATAGATATTGAAACGAAGGAAAGTATTTTAGAACATGCGGATGAAGTGGATGTGATCTTTACAGCAACGCCACAGGGATTTTGTGCAAGTATTTTGTCTGAAGAGCTTTTAAATAAGGTTAAAATTGTGGACTTGAGTGCTGATTTTCGAATCAAGGATGTGGAGATATATGAACAGTGGTATCAGATGAAACATCCTGCAAAGGAATTGATTGAGGAAGCAGTCTATGGATTATGCGAAATCAATCGAGAAGAAATCAAACAAGCACGATTAATTGCAAACCCGGGATGCTACCCAACGTGTACGACCCTATCGATATACCCATTACTAAAAGAAGGGTTGATTGATCCAAAAACGGTAATCGTAGATGCCAAAAGTGGAGTTTCTGGAGCAGGTAGAGGGGCAAAAGTTGCAAATTTATACTGTGAAGTCAATGAAAATATCAAAGCATATGGGGTGACTTCACATCGACATACACCGGAAATCGAGGAACAGTTGGGGTACGCAGCGAAAGAAGCGATGACTATCAACTTCACACCTCATTTAATTCCAATGAACCGTGGGATTTTGACGACTTCTTATGCAACACTTACTAAGAGTGTTACCTATGAGGAAATTAAAGCGGTCTATGATGCATATTATAAGGAAGAAATGTTCGTTCGTGTATTAGAAAAAGGGGTATATCCCGAGACGAGATGGGTAGAAGGCAGTAACTTTGTGGACGTGAATTTTCAGATTGATCCAAGAACCAATCGAATTGTTATGATGGGGGCGATGGATAATCTTGTGAAAGGAGCAGCCGGACAGGCAGTACAAAATATGAATTTGATCTTTGGTCTAGGTGAGACGGAAGGATTGGATTTGGTACCACTGTTCCCATAGGTGAAGTATAAATGGTTAGAGAAATGAAAATTGAGGATTATCCAGAAGTGTTAGCACTATGGAAGCGAATCAAAGGTTTTTTGATTCGAAGCGTGGATGATTCTGAAGAAGGAATTGGAAAGTTTATTAAAAGAAATCCAACGACAAGTGTGGTTGCTGTGGAAGACGATAAAGTGGTCGGAAGCGTGTTATGTGGTCATGATGGTCGACAGGGTGTTTTGTATCATGTGTGTGTGGACCCTGAATATCGCTTGCATGGAATCGGTAAAGACATGGTTGAACATGCCCTCCAGGCACTTGCAAAAGAGGGGATTTCGAAAGTGACGATTATTGCATTTAAAAAGAATGATGTGGGTAATCTGTTTTGGCAAGAACTTGGATGGACGATGCATGAGGACCTGAACTATTATTGTTATAAATTAAATCAACAAAATATGGAATTACGTGTTGAATAAACAAGTGGATGAAAACGGAGGAAATTTCGTGAAAAAAATACAAGGTGGTGTGACTGCTGCAAAAGGATTTGAAGCGGCAGGAACAGAAGCAAATATCAAATATCAAAATCGCAAAGATATGGCGATTGTTTATAGTAAAGAGCCTTGCGAATCGGCAGGTGTGTTTACTTCAAATATTGTAAAAGCAGCGCCAGTCCTTTGGGACAAAAAAATTGTAGACATGGATTCAAAAGTTCATGCTGTAATCGTAAATTCTGGAGTTGCAAATGCATGTACTGGAGAACAAGGATTAGCTTACTGCGAAGAAATGGCAGCTGTGTTAGAAGAGGAGTTAAATCTTCCCAAATACTCTGTGCTGGTAGCATCGACTGGAGTAATTGGTAGACAGCTTCCTATGGAGAAAATCAAGGCAGGGGCAAAAATTCTAGCTTCGACTAAGAATGTGTCAATTGAAGCAGGAAATGATGCGGCCCGTGCAATCATGACTACGGATACGGTGTCAAAAGAAGTGGCAGTAACCATTGAAATTGATGACAAAATCGTGACGGTTGGAGGAATGTGCAAAGGAAGTGGAATGATTCATCCAAATATGTGTACCATGCTTGGATTTATTACGACAGATGCAAACATTTCAAAAGAACTCTTACAGGAAGGATTGCGCGCTGATGTGCAAGATACATACAACATGGTTTCGGTAGACGGTGATATGTCTACCAATGATACGGTGTTGGTCCTTGCCAATGGATTGGCTGGCAATAAAAAAATAGAGTCCAAAGGACGTGAATATGATTTGTTCATGGAAGCCTTGCATCACATTAATGAGACTTTATCAAAAAAAATGGCTGGAGACGGTGAGGGTGCAACGGCACTTTTCGAAACGAAGGTCATTCATGCGAAGTCGAAAGAAGATGCAAAAATATTAAGTAAATCAGTAATTTGTTCTTCTTTAACAAAAGCAGCTATTTTTGGGCATGATGCAAACTGGGGACGAATCTTGTGTGCACTTGGATATTCTGGGGTCACGTTCGATCCAGATATTGTAGAACTTAGCATTCAGAGTAAGAATGGGGATATTTTGATTTATAAGGATGCCAAGGTCACAGATTATTCAGAGGAAGAGGCAACAAAAGTACTATCTGCAGAAGAAGTGACGGTTTTAGTGAATATGCACCAAGGTGATGCAGAGGCGACGGCCTGGGGATGTGATCTGACGTATGATTACGTTCGAATCAATGCGGATTATCGGACCTAGATGATTTATAAAACAGCAAATAATAACGTGCGTATGAACGCATGCAGAGGGAAGTAAAATGACAACAGACATGGCAAAGGTATTAGAAAAAGCAGAAGTATTGATTGAGGCATTACCATATATTCAGCGCTTCAATCGTCGAATAATCGTAATTAAATACGGTGGAAGTGCGATGAGCAAAGACATTTTACAAGAAAATGTAATTAAAGATGTGGCACTTTTAAAACTTGTTGGATTTAAACCAATCATCGTACATGGTGGGGGAAAAGAAATCAGCAGATGGACCGAAAAAACTGGAAAAGAGACGACATTCGTAAGTGGACTTCGTGTGACGGATGAAGAGACCATGGAACTTGCCGAAATGGTCCTAAATAAAGTCAATAAGAAACTAGTTTCTATGGTAGAGCAGCTTGGAATTCGAGGAATCGGTATCAGTGGAAAAGATGGTGCGATGTTGAAGGTCGAAAAAAAGTTGATTGATGGACAGGACATTGGATTTGTAGGTGACATTAAAACTGTGGATCCTCAAATTTTAATGGATCTTTTAGAAAAGGACTATCTGCCAATTGTTGCGCCTATTGGTATGGATGAGTTTGGAAATTCTTATAATGTCAATGCGGATGATGCAGCATGTGCAATTGCAGAGGCAGTTGGTGCAGAGAAACTTGCATTTTTAACAGATATCGAAGGGGTATACAAAGATATGAATGATCCTTCTAGCTTTGTATCACGCATGACAGTCAGTGAAATTGATCATTTTATTGAAGAAGGATTTGCAACGGGAGGAATGTTGCCAAAACTTAGAAATTGCCAGACTGCTGTTAAAATGGGGGTAAAAAGAGTTCATATTTTGGATGGAAGAATTCCGCACTGTTTACTTTTGGAAATCTTTACCAAAAGAGGTATCGGTACCTTGATTTTATCTGATGAAGACATGAAGACCGTGGAGGAATAATAAGAAAGGCATAAGATAATGATGATGAAAGAATATATTGACCAGGCAGAAGAATCTATTTTACATACCTACAACCGTTTTCAAATCGTATTGGATAAAGGCGAAGGTGTATTTCTATATGATACGGATGGAAAAGAATATTTGGACTTTGTTGCTGGAATTGCAGTCTTTGCATTTGGTTATCACCAACCGGAGTTTACAGAAGCAATCAAACAACAGGCGGATAAGCTTCTTCATACATCAAATTATTTTTATAATGTTCCGTCCATTCGTGCTGCAAAAAAAATAAATGCACTCACAGGAATGAGCCGTGTGTTTTTTACTAACTCAGGAACGGAAGCAGTTGAAGGTGCAATTAAAGCAGCTAGAAAATATGCGTTTACAAAAGATGGACATCAAAATCATGAAATCATTGCGATGGAACGATCTTTTCATGGAAGGTCCCATGGAGCATTGACTGTGACGGGAAATGCAAAATATCGTGCACCATTTCTTGCGTGGAATGAAAATGTCAAGTTTGCAACATTCAATGATTATGAGAGTGTCATAAAACAAGTAAGTGAAAAAACATGTGCGATCATAATGGAAACGGTACAAGGAGAAGGTGGAATCGTTCCGGCGGACAAAGAGTTCCTTAAACAGATACGTACTTTTTGTGATGAACATGATATCCTGTTGATCTTTGATGAAATTCAGTGTGGGATGGGACGTACAGGCACCATGTTTGCATATGAACAGTATGGAGTAAAGCCTGATATACTGACGCTTGCAAAAGCTTTAGGAGGAGGCGTACCCGTTGGAGCATTCCTTGTAAATGAAAAAGTAGCGGCAGCTTCACTGGTTGCAGGAGACCATGGAACGACCTATGGAGGAAACCCTTTTGCGACTGCAGCGGTGGATAAATCCCTTGATTTATTTGAGAAATTACATATAATAGAGAATGTGACTAAAGTTGGAGCATATTTACAGGAGCAGCTGGATGAAGTAGCAAAAACCTATGAATGTGTAAAAGAACGCCGTGGAATCGGAATGATGCAGGCGTTAGAACTTGATAAGGAAGTCGCACCTATTTTACGAAAAGCACTAGATGAAGGTTTGATTTTGATTAATGCTGGTCCGAATATCATACGTTTCGTACCACCTTTGATTATAAACGAAGAGCA
The DNA here is from genome assembly GCA_963666475.2 of Lachnospiraceae bacterium. Lineage (GTDB taxonomy): Bacteria > Bacillota > Clostridia > Lachnospirales > Lachnospiraceae > JBFHIZ01. The sequence goes on from OY762821.2 coordinate 265,882, forward strand.
TGTAGATCGGATGATTTCCATACTCAAAAAATGTCTGGATGCTTAGAAGGAGCTATACATGATTACGAAAAACCGGACGTTCTCGATCATTCTTGTTGTTTTGCTTGTACTTGCACTCTTGGCAGCAGCATTTACTTCGGATTATACAGATCAGACACAAAATACCCCATCTTTAATTATGCCAAAACAAACGATTTATTTTTGGTATACAGATGAGGATATGACGGATTATGTAGAAAGTGCAGCAGTGACATTCTACGAAAAAACGGATATACGTGTGGTTCCTGTTCGCATGAGCGGGCTGGAATACATTGAAAATATTTATGATGCATCTATTTCAAATCAGGAAACAATCTATAATGCGGAAACAGATTCCTATGTGCATTTCCCAGACGTATATGTTGTAACCAATGACTTATTGGAAAAGGCATACTTATCGGGTACCGCTTGTGAGATTAATGATACGAATGTTATTGTTACAGATATAAACTTTTCAAATACGGCTTTACGGGCAGTGACCTGTAGAGATAAAATCATTGGATATCCAATGTCCTATGAAACAAGTTTGTTTTTGTACAACAAAACTTATTTAGAAGACTATATCATCAAACAATTAACTGAAGAGCAGACCACAACGGATGAAATCGCTACAGATGCAGATGGAAACGCGGTAGAATACTCAGATGAGACCGATACTACGACCGATGCTACCGAGACAACCGAAAACACGCCTGTGGTTACGTTGACGGAGGATGAAATGAATGCGAAAATCGCAGAGATTCTTCCAAAATCAATTTCAGAAATTTTGGATTTTGCAAACAAATATGATGCACCAGAAGGACTGGAAGCTTTATTCCGATGGGATGTCACAGACATTTTCTACAACTACTTCTTTATTGGCGCATCGACAAATGTTGGTGGAATAAATGGAGATGATGCGGATTACATTGATATCTATAACGAAGACGCAATCCGAAGCTTGAAAGTCTATCAGAACTTAAATAACTTCTTTGCGATTGATACTGAAGAAATCAGTTACGAAGATGTATTAGAAGAGTTTATTCAAGGTAAAATCTTATATAGTGTGGTAACAACGGATGCCATCAAAAAATTGGAAGATCGCAAAGCAGATGGTTCAATGATCTATGATTATGGAATGATGGTAATTCCTAGTGTGAGTGAGGATATTTCTGCTGCTGGTATGTCAGTAACATCAGCACTTGCAATCAATGGATTTTCCAAAAATCAAGATGCTGCAAATGCGTTTGCAAAATTCTTGGTATATGATATGGCAGGAACTCTTTATAGTAGAACCAATCGTATTCCTGCAACGACTTCTGTAGATCTTCAGGACGAAAATCTGAAGGTTGCAGCAGAAGAGTATAGTACAACCGTTCCTGTGACAAAAATGATCGAAGCAAGCAATTATTGGATGCAGCTTGAAATTGTGTTTACAAAAGCATGGGCAGGTGATGACACCAATGCATTGCTCAAATCTCTCTCAGAGCAGATTATGACACAGGTAACAGGACAACCATTTGAAGAAACGTACATTCCAGATCCTGTAGAGGATGAGGAATATCAGGAATATTCTGCAGATTAAAACATAAGGACCATTGCACATTGTGTATGGTCCTTTTTTATTGCGGCAAGTGTAAAAAAATATGTTTAATATGCTACTTGTTATTCTAAATAAAATCTTTTAATATTAGAGATATGTATGGAAGGGCGCCTGTCATAAACAGGAGGCGTACATGTCTAAAATAACAATAAGTAAATTGGTGATATGGTCAGCGATGTCATGTTTTTTAATATCAGGATGCACCGCAAAAGAAGTGGTTATGCTTGAAAGTTTTTCGAATGAAGTAATGGAGTCTGCATATGATACTTCTTCGATAAACAGTCAATCCCCACTGGAATCTGATTCAGAAACAATCAAGCAAGAGTCGCCGGATGTTCCTATGGAAGTAGAAGAAGATGTGGAGATTTATGTCTATATTTGTGGAGAAATCATAGAACCAGGAGTATACTGTGTAGAGGAACATACCAGATTGTACGAACTTGTGGAACTGGCTGGTGGATGTACACGAAATGCCGATTTAAATGCGATTAATCTGGTTCATTTTTTGGAAGACGGTATGCGTGTGATTATTCCAGCATTAGGTGAAACCTCAGAATATCTTATGCAGGAAGAGAGTACTTCCGAGTCGAACGACAAAATTGATATCAACCTCGCAAAGGAGTCAGAACTGATGCAAATTCCAGGTGTAGGTGAAGTAAAAGCAAAGGCAATTATTTCGTATCGAAAGGCAAACGGAAAGTTTTCGAAGATTGAAGACATTCAGAATGTGGAAGGAATCAAGGCCGGAACATTTAATAAAATAAAAGACTATATTTATGTGAGCAATTGAGGAGCGGGGTTGTGATGAATTTAAAAGTATTGGTAGTAGATGATGAAAAGTTAATTGTAAAAGGACTTAAGTTTTCTCTTGAGCAGGATGGAATGCAGGTAGATGCAGCATATGATGGAGAAGAGGCACTTGAAATGGCACATGCAAATGAATATGACGCAATCTTATTGGATGTCATGCTTCCTAAAAAAGATGGGTTTGAGGTGTGCAAAGCAATTCGAGATTTTTCAATGGTGCCAATAATTATGTTGACTGCAAAAGGAGAAGATGATGATAAGATATCCGGGCTGGAATATGGAGCGGATGATTATATGACCAAGCCTTTTAACGTAAAAGAAGTGAAAGCGAGAATTTTAGCCATTATTCGTCGTGTACAGTTTTCAAAACCAAAGAACGAGAGACAACTATTTGAAGCTGGAGATATGAAAATCGATATTTCTGGAAAACGTTGCTATATTTCAAATAAAGAAGTCAATTTGACTGCTAAAGAGTTTGATGTGTTGCTGCTACTCATACAAAATCCGAATAAAGTATATAGCCGTTCTGCGTTATTGCATTCCGTGTGGGGAAAAGAATATCCAGGTGACGAGAGAACGGTGGATGTTCATATTCGAAGACTACGGGAGAAAATAGAGACCGATCCAAGTGAGCCTAAGTATGTACATACCAAATGGGGTGTAGGATATTTCTATGAATAAAATCGATTTTATTAGTAAAATGAAGGAAGTTGGACAGCTGATCCGAAGAAGTTTTTATCTTCGTATCGCCATTGTAATTATCATTGCAGGGGTATTGCCAAGTATATTAGTGCGTTATGGAATTGTGCAAAGCTACGAGTCGCGTGCTATTAGCTTAAGGACGAGTGAAATTCGTTCACAGATGCAGATTATCTCCAATCATCTATTGAAGTATAATTATTTGGTGGATACCACTTCAGAAGTGATCAATGCAGAATTGGAACAGCTCGCGACTTTGTATGACGGACGTGTCATGATTATTAATAAGGACCTTCAAATTGTAAAGGATACTTATGGAATGAATCAAAATAAGACGATGGTCGCACCGGAAGTAGTTGCTAGTTTTTCTGGAAGTGAAACCGTATACTATGATGATCATGGGGGATTTATTGAGTTCGTATTTCCGATTACAGAAAAAGTGCAAGTCGACGATGGCGATGAAGTAACCATTACTCGTGGGGTGATGTTGATTTCTGTATCAACGCTCACAATTGCCAGAAGTATAGAAATTTTAAATCGAAATGCAAATATTATCGAAGGGATTTTGGTAATCTGTCTGGTCGGCATTGGGTTGATTGTAACTCGTGTTATCATACGTCCATTTGATAAAATTACATCGGCAGTTATTAAAGCTGAAGAGGGTACTGTGACAGAGATTGTAGATGTTCCGGATTATGCGGAAACTTCAAAAATCATCCGTGCATTTAATAAAGTTCTGGCAAAAAGCAGACTGCTGGATGAGACACGGAAGGAATTTGTTTCAAACGTCTCACATGAGTTAAAAACACCGCTTACATCCATGAAAGTGCTGGCGGACTCCTTGTTGTCACAGGAGGAAGTATCCAATGAATTGTATCATGAATTTATGTTGGATATTGCACAGGAAATTGACCGTGAAAATCAGATTATCAGCGATCTTTTAGAACTGGTACGTTTGGATGCGAAAGCAACTGCAATCAAAATTTCTTCAGTCTCAATCAATGATTGTATTAGTAGAGTATTAAAACAAGTTCTTCCCATTGCAAAAAAAGAGGATGTTGATTTGGTATTCATAAGTAATTGCCAGGTCATGGGAGATATAGATGAGGTTAAATTTTCTCTCGCATTGTCAAATCTAATCGAAAACGCAATCAAGTATAATGAACCTTTTGGAAGTGTTTCTGTACGTTTGGATGCGGACCATCAGTTCTTTGCAATTGAAGTTCGGGATACTGGAATTGGAATTCCAGAAGAAAACTTAGATTCTATTTTTGAAAAGTTTTATCGGGTCGATAAGTCACACTCTCGAGAAATGGGAGGCACAGGACTTGGACTATCCATTGCAAAGGAAATTATTCTATTACATAAAGGTACAATTCGAGTAGAAAGTCAGTTGGGACAAGGAACAAGCTTTTTCATAAAAATTCCGTTGTTCTATATCAAAAAGGACGAAGCGTAATTCGTCGAAATGAGAAAGAGAAATCAGCCATGAAACAAGATAACACTGAAAAAAAAGACGCATTTCGTATGCGATATATTCTTACCGTTTGGTTCCTGAGTATGCTTGGGATATATGGACTGAGTGCTTGCGGGGAAGCAGAGGTTCCACCAGGACAAGCAGAATTACAGTTGTATTATTTGAAAACAGATGATTCGGGCATTGAGTCAAAAACATCTTATTTTGATAGCGACTTGTCTGCGGATGAACTCATTGGACAAATACTTGAGGCATTATCTACGGCACCGGAGGACGTCAATTTGAAAAATCCAATAAATTCGACGTTTACATGCCAAGAATATGTACTCGATCAGGGGCAATTGACTTTAAACTTTAGTGCGGGATATGACGAATTGGATTCCTTGAAAGAGGTGCTCATTCGGGCTGCAATTGCGGGAACGATGTTGGAGTTGAAAGAGGTTGATAATGTGACATTCTTTGTAGATGGGGAATCTGTGACGGATAGCAGAGGGCGTGTAATTGGACGTATGGATGCATCCACATTTATTCATACTACGGGAGCACAGAATACGATTTATGAGAAAATGATTTTAAACATATATTTTGCCGATGAGACGGGAAGTATTCTTCTTCCAGTAGAACGTACGGTATTATATAGCAGCAATTTATCGACGGAGAAGCTTGTTGTAAAACAGATCATTGCAGGACCCGCAAATGAAGACAGTTATTGTACAATCAACCCATCCACAACCGTAAAAAGCGTACTTGTCCAAGACGGAATTTGTTACGTAAATTTAAGTAAAGAATTTTTGGTACAGGTAGAAGGTGTGACATCTCAGACAGCATTGTATTCCATCGTGAATTCACTTACCGAACTAAATGGAATCAACAAAGTGAAAATTTCAGTTGAAGATGAAGCTGAGGGAGTTTACTTTGGAGAAATTTCCTTGGATACAATTTTTGAACGCGATTTAGATCGAATAGCACACTAGAAAGAAGGAAAATGAAAAGACCTCTTGCAATGGGCTCCATTCTTTTTGTACTGTTGCTTTTTTTCGTTCAGATGTTATTGCAACCTCCACCGTTTTTTTTGAGTCAAATTGAAAAAAATGGTGGTTGCATCATTGGCACAGTACAAAAGATAGAATATAAAAATAATCAAAGTCTAATTTACTTATCAAATGTTAGTTTTCTTAATCATCTTGATCAATCTGATCAAATCAATTTCAACATTCAAACATATCAAAAACAAAATAGTCAAGTAGGATGTCTCTGTTATTTGGATATGACAGCGATAGGTCCAGAATATTTAAAGAAGGATCAGGTCATTCCAAAGATTGGTTCTATTGTAGTCTGTGAAGGTAAGCCAGTGGATTTTGACGAAGTAGGAAATCCTGGGATGTTCGATGTAAAAGCTTATTATGCTTCGGAGGGTATTTATTTTACTCTTTTTGATACGAAAATATTGGGTATATCGAGTCAATACCATATAGTTTCTGAAAAGCTTTTTGAGTTTCGTGAATTTATAGCTGGTATTTTGGAAAAGGAGTTTAAAGCCTACGCAGGAATTTTAAAAATCATGCTTTTGGGAGACAAAAGTACGTTAGATTCGGATATAAAGGCAGGGTATCAGTATGCTGGAATCTCACATATTTTGGCCATATCAGGGCTTCATGTTTCGATTATAGGAATGGGTCTTTTTGGGATTTTAAGACGCATACGTATTCCAATTGTAGCGAGTACGATAGCTAGCATTCTATTGTTATGCCTCTATACAAATATGACGGGAGGAAGCATTTCTACTATGCGAGCGGGTATGATGTTTTCCTTATATTTATGGTCAAAGGTACTGAAGAAACCATATGATTTTGCAACTGCTTTTTTCTTTTCCGCAGCTATTACATTGTCTTTAAAAAATGGTGTGGGTGGGGCAGGTTTTTTTCTGTCCTATGCTGCTGTATTTGGAATGACCTATGTTTCTGGTCCTATTTACCATTGGTTTCCAGAAGTTCTTCGTCGTAAACTTGGTACACTCACAAAGGGGTTGTCGTCTGGAATTGGAATCCTTATCACATCGCTCCCTATTCAGTTGTTTTATTTTTATGGAAATTCACCATTTGCACTATTGGTGAATTTAGTTGTAGTGCCTCTTTTGATGATTTTATTGCCATGTCTTTTTGTGGTAATTTTATTACACATCTGTTTACCGGGGCTTGTTGTAGTATTTCGACTGCCTGTCAACCTGATTTTGTATGGATATGAGTGGATTGTGTCCTGTGTAGAGAATATTCCAGCATATTATGTTGTGTCAGGAAGACCATCCTGGTGGCAGATCACAGTTTATTATGTTCTACTAATTGTCTGGTATTTTTCCAATAAATATCTGAAAAAATTTTTTCAGTTTCTATTTTTGATGTTGATGTGTGTGTTTCTTGTTGTACGTCCACATCCAAATATGACGATTGAAGTGCTTGATGTGGGACAAGGGGATGGAATTTACATAGAGACAGGGACGGGCTATTCTTTGTTTATTGATGGAGGAAGTGGAACAGAAAAAGAGCTTGGGAAGTATGTGTTAATTCCTTTCTTAAAAGAAAAGGGCAGGATGACAATTGATTATTTGTTTATCTCACATTATGATGCTGACCACATCAATGGATGGGTTGAAATTTTTTCCATGTGGAAAGAACACCCAAACAGAGGGGACATTCCACATGTTGCTTCTTTGGTTCTTGCAAAAGGAACGCAGGAATTGGAAGAAGGAAAAGAACTGTTGGAACTGGCAAAATATTTAGGGGTGAGGATCTATTTGATGGAAAAAGGGGATACTATGGATTTTCATGGAGTACACATGGATTGTATACATCCCAAATTTGATAATTCTCACACGGAAAATGAAAACTCCATGGTCCTACTTTTGAATTATAAGGAGTTTTCTATGTTGTTTACCGGGGACTTGGAGGGGAACGGAGAAGCAGAGGTAATCGAAGTTCTAAAAGAATTAAACCAAACAAAGTCTATTGAGGTTTTAAAAGTGGGCCATCATGGATCTGCATATGGTTCGACATTTGAATTTTTGCAAGTGTTAAATGCGAAGGAGGCTGTGATTTCCTACGGAAAAGACAATCGATACGGACATCCGGCAAAGGAGGTCATAGAGCGCTTGAAAAAAGAAGAAATGCATATTTATGAAACTGGCAGGAATGGTTCTATTCGAATAGAAACAAATGGAAGCTGGTATCGGATATGTTCCTTTCGATAAATTGTAAAAAATGATGTAAAAACTCGTGAAATTAGTGTATGATAAAGAAAAGAAGTGGGAAGCAAAACTAGATACATTTACTTGAGATTTCATGATTGAAGAATTCAAAGAGATGGATGGTTGATGCGTATGATGAAAAGAGATGTTTTGTTTATAGGAAATCTGAGCCCGATTTCCGACGATTTTTTTAAAGAAATTAGTGAAGACACAAATTGTGTTGTTTTTTCAGACAAAAATTTGAATGTATCAAAGAAAAGAAATGTATCGGTCCATAAAAAGGAAAAGAATACCGAACAAATGCACGCTCTGTTTGAAGTGAATAATTTTAAGACGGTCGTTTTTTTCTCTCAAACACTGGATGGGAAATACACCTTTTTTGATGAGCTGGAACGTCTGGAAGAAATTTTGTATGTATGTGGACGACATAGGGTAACAAATTTTATTTATGTCACTACGAATGCATTGTCTGAAGACTATCGAAAAGGAAAAGAGACAAGTCGTACCATTTTAGTGAAGGCATGTCAACGATTGTGTGAGGTTTTTGCACAGGACGAGTCCATTCACATAGAACTACTTCGTGTGCCTTATATCTATTCAATGCAGGCTACAGATAACACCCTGTCTGGATGGATTGAGGAAGCGATACAGGATAAACAAGTTGTGGTATATGGTATTCAGGGAAGTATTACGGATTTTCTTTGCGATAAGGACCTGGGAAATTTGATCAACCGAATGATAGACAAGTATGAGACACAGGATTTTATAGAAATGGATATTAGCGGAGGAAATCTTACCTCGTATGAAGAAATTATGGATATGATTGTAGAGAAACTTCCGGATACGAAAATTGAATATAAAAATCAAGTGAAATACATTCCACTCTACATAAAGGATGAAATTCCACATGAAAAATATGGTTGGGAAGCGACACACAATATTCATGAGGATGTACTTTCCATTTTGGAAAAGTGGCCATACTTATTAAAAATTAAACTTAGACTACATAAGGATCGTCCAGAAGAATTAGAAGAGAAACCTAAGAAACATCTATGGGCGAAAAAGAAGGCAGAAAGGCATGGATAGAGATTAATGAAGAGCATCAATGCAGATATTGCTTCAGGCAATTTTGCACAGGTATATTTACTATATGGAGAAGAAAGTTTTCTAATCAGTCAGTTCAAAAAAAAACTATGTGATGCATTGATCGGTAGTGATGATTTGATGAACTTTCATAATTATCAAGGGGGAAACTTATCTTTTTCGGAGATTATTTCCCAAGCTGAAACAATGCCTTTTTTTGCAGAACGCAGAGTCATTCTGATCGAAGAAGGAAATATGGAAAGTGCAGACGGAGAGACTTTTGTAGAATACTTGAAGAGTGGACCGTCTCCAACGGCATTTTTTGTTATTGTGCAATCAAAAGTAGATAAACGAAGTAAATTCTATAAGGCAGTGACAAATCTCGGAAGAGCAGTTCTCTTTGCAGAACAGACAGAACAGACGTTGGCAATGTGGGTATCAAAAGAATTAGGAAAATTTGGGTTAAAAGTTACATCATCCGCCGCAGCCCATCTAATCGATAAAGTTGGTGTCGACATGCAAAGTCTTTATTCAGAAATCCAAAAGTTGGGAAGTTATTGCAATGGAAAATCAGAAGCTTCCATAAAAGATATTGATGCAATTTGCGTGATAAATCCAGAAAATCGCATCTTTCATATGATGGATGCGATTGCAGAAAAACAACAAAAGGCAGCAATAGGATATTACCAGCAGATGGTTGAATTAAAAGAACCATCCATGCGTATTCTGTTTATGCTGACTAGACAGTTTCATATTTTGTTACAGGTCAAAGAGCTTGTTGCAAAAGGATATTCGGCTGCAGTGATTGCAAGCAAGGTAGGAATTCGTGATTTTGTAGCAAGGCGATGTATGACACAGGTACGTGGATTTACTAGAGGTCAACTCCAAAAGGCGGTAGAGGACTGTATGCAGGCAAATGAAGATATCAAATCGGGTAACCTGTCGGATGATTTGGCAGTAGAGTTGATTATTGTAAGATACTCCTCGAAGTGATAAAATAAAAAAAGCATTACGAATCTACATTTTTATGTTGTAGATGGGAGAAAATGATTATTTACGGATAAGAAAGGGCAGGTAACCTATGGGATTGTTTGAAGACATGAGCGAATATGCACAGGGAGCAGGAGAGAAAATCAGCAGTAAGGCAAAGGAAGTGGCTGCAACTGCAAAATATCAGAAAAATATCAAATCTGAAGAATTAAAAATCCAACAATTATATTATAAACTGGGAAAGGAATATTATTTGAAATGCAAAGATATTCCAGACTTTGAAGTGGAAGATCTTGTTAATGAAATCAATGACTGTAATGCGATCATTGCTGAAAATCGTATGAAGATTGAAGAAGAACGTGAAAAAATTAAAAACGAGAAAAAACAATAAACTGAAAAATCAGTAAGAAATAAAATTTACTTATAGCTTGGAGAGTCGAAATGGCAAAATTATATTTTAGACATGGAGCAATGGGAAGTTCAAAAACCGCGAATGCCTTAATGGTCGCTTATAACTATTATGAACGGGGAAAACAGTCGCTCCTTGCAAAACCACAGATTGATACAAGAGATGAAATTAAAGTTGTAGTTAGCAGAATGGGATTAAAGCAGGAATGTATCTATGTGGAAGATGTTGTCAAAATGGATGATGAGGTGCTTCGTGGATATGATTGTGTAATCATTGATGAAGCACAGTTTTGCTCAAAAGAGCAGATAGAGTTTTTTGTGCACATTGTCGATGATTTAAAAATACCAGTGATATGTTACGGCTTACGTACAGACTTTAGAAGAGAATTATTTCCAGGATCCATGTGGCTCCTTGCTTGGGCAGATGTGATAGAGGAAATTAAGACGGTGTGCTGGTGTGGAAATGGAGCAAATTGTAATACCAGATTTACAGAAGATGGCGTAGTGATTCGAGAAGGGGATCAGGTATGCCTTGGAGGAAATGACAAATATATTGCACTTTGCAGAGAACATTACAGAGAAGGAAATTTAGGGCCGAAGGGGACACATTAATCTTCTTTTTAAGCAAATTTGTGTATTTGGCAAGAATGGAGATTTGAAATGATCAATGGAATTCTGATATTTATCGCGATTATTTTTTTTATGATTAAAGTAATTGATAAACAAAAAAAAGCAGAGCAAAATTCAAAGGAACAGCAAGAAAATACCATGCAAAAGAAAGTGGAAAATACACTTTCTTCCATGATGAAACCGGCACCGCCGAAAGTGGACCGTACGGTAAATACCGCACGTGTACAAGAAGTCAGCCGTGCAGATAAGGAAAAGGCGAAGGCTAAAATCCAATCTATTTCAGAAGAACGTGTAGAAGGAGAATCTATGACTGCTTTCTTGGATCGTAAAGCGAAACAAGAGGCAAATGAAAGAAAACTTTCTGAATGGAAAACACAGCAAGAAGAAAAAAAGAGTTATGGTACTTTGCAAGTGGGAAAAGAACTTCCACTTGGTGCACCGGTTCCGAAAGGAAATGTAGTTAAAGTTTGTCCATATTGCGGAGCGGAAAATTTAGTTCCATATGGATCGAGCCAAAAGTTTCATTGCTTTTTTTGCAGGACTAGCCTGCCAAAATAATACGACACAAGGAAAGGAATAAGGGAATTAGTATCATGAGTATGATTGAAGATGTTCGAGTAAAAATGATGGAAGCGATGAAAGCAAGAGAAAAAGAGCGCAAAGAAGCTCTTTCCATGCTGTTGTCTGCATTAAAAAAAGAAGCGATTGATAAAAGAGCAGAGCTTACAGAAGCAGAAGAATTCGCAGTAGTAAAAAAAGAAATTAAGCAAACAAAAGAAACGTTGAATAGTGCTCCAACGGATCGTACAGATATCATAGAAGAATGTGAATTGAAACTTTCTGTATACAGTGAATTCGCTCCAGAAGAAATGAGTGAAGAAGCAATCAAAAAAGCCATTACAGATGTATTAGAGGGTCTTGGAATCACAGAACCTTCTGGAAAAGACAAAGGAAATATTATGAAAAACTTAATGCCGGTAGTAAAGGGCAAGGCAGATGGTGCATTAGTAAATAAACTTGTAGGCGAAATCCTCGGGTAATACTAAATAGACAGACAAAATCCCGTTTCGTAGAATCTATGAAATGGGATTTTTGTCGTGTTTGGGATAAATGTGATAAAGTTACAGAAGACAAAATAAATTTTCTATATAATGATTATATAAAGATATGTTAAATAAATAACGAACCGAAACTTTGGTTTCAAATAGTCGTAATTTCATGGAACTTAAAACCAGCACATCAAGGAGTATGCAAATGGGAAAAAAGACAATTATTATCGGAGGAGTAGCCGGAGGGGCTACAACAGCAGCAAGACTTCGTAGACGCGATGAAGAAAGAGATATCATCCTTTTAGAAAGAGGAGAGTACATTTCTTACGCGAACTGTGGTCTGCCATATTATATTGGAGACGTAATTAAGAGTAGAGATGCTTTGCTATTACTGACACCGGAAGCAATGAATAAAAAATTCAAAATTGATGTCCGGACATCAAACGAAGTGAAACAGATTTTTCCAGATGAAAAGAAAATCAAAATAGAGAATTTAAAAACTGGAGAGAGTTATGAAGAAACCTATGACGATTTGGTTATTTCAACCGGTTCAACCCCACTAAAACCACCAATTCCAGGAATTGATAGTGATAAAATCTTTACTCTTTGGTCAGTACCAGATACGGATCGAATTAAAAATTTTGTCATTGCACAAAAACCGAAAACAGCAGCAGTAATTGGTGCTGGATTTATTGGAATTGAAATGGCTGAAAATTTACATGCAAATGGAATCGAAGTATCAGTAGTAGAAATGCAAGATCAGGTTCTACCTCCTATCGATATTGAAATGGCAAATTTGGTTCATGAGAATATGACTATGAATGGTGTTTCACTTGTGTTGGGAGATGGTGTAAGTTCTTTTGAAGAAACAATAGATGGACAGACCAAAATCAAGTTAAAAAGTGGCAATGAATTAGTCGTTGATCTTGTGATTCTCTCAATCGGTATTCGTCCAAATAGTGAACTTGCAAGAGAAGCAGGACTTGCACTCAATGAACGTGGTGGAATTATTGTAGATGAGTATTTAAAAACATCTGCTGAATCAATTTACGCACTCGGCGATGTGATTCAAATTGAAAATTTGATCACCAAAGAAAAAGGTATGATCCCTCTTGCGGGGCCTGCAAATAAACAAGGCCGAATTCTGGCTGATAATTTAGCAGGAGACCATAAAGTATATGATGGGACTATGGGAACCGCCATTGCAAAAGCTTTTGACTATGATATTGGATCAACAGGTCTTAATGAGAAGCAATTAAAATTAATGGGGAAAGTGAAGAATACGGATTATTATTCTGCACTAATCAATCAAAAATCGCATGCTGGATATTATCCAGGAGCTACGCCTCTTACATTAAAAATTTTATTTGCACCAGATGGTAAAATTTTTGGAGCACAAGTTGTGGGACAAGAAGGTGTGGACAAACACATTGATGTGATCGCGACGGTTATGCGCCTTGGTGGAACTGTTTCTGACCTACAGACACTAGAACTTTCTTACGCACCTCCGTTTTCTTCTGCAAAGAGTCCAACCAATATGCTTGGATTTGTTGCGGAAAACATGCTTCGAGGAATGGTAACATTTTCTGAGTGGAATGAGATCGATGCAATTATCGCAGATCAGGTAAAGAAAACACAAGTAACTATTTTAGATGTAACAGAAGATATTGAGAGAGAAATCTTTAAAATACCTAATTCCTACCATATTCCACTGGGACAATTAAGAGAGCGTATGGGAGAACTGGATAAAAATAAAGAAATCATCGTATATTGTGCCGTTGGCGTACGTTCCTATAATGCAGCTAGAACATTAATGGCAGAAGGATTTACCAATGTAAAAGTTTTAAGCGGAGGTACAACATTCTATAAATCCATGCATTATGCAGATCATGCGAATATTCAGAAACCGGTAGAAGCACCTACTATGGTTGGGGCCAATGATCAGTCTGAAATTCTTCCAGACAAACAAGTTATCCTGAATTGCCAGGGATTACAGTGTCCAGGGCCAATCATGAAAGTTTTTGAAACCATGAAGACCCTGCAAGAAGGTCAGGTATTGGAAGTATCTGCTACCGACATGGGATTCTCAAATGATATCCAGTCATGGTGCAGACGTACAGGAAATACATACATTAGAACGGAAAGAAAAGATAAAGTAAATTATGTATATCTAAAAAAAGGTACAGGAGAAGTAGCACAAGTACAGGATAAGCAAGTACCTGTACTTGACCGGAAAACATTGATCGTATTTAGTGGTGATTTAGATAAAGTACTTGCATCATTCATTATTGCAAATGGTGCACTCGCAATGGGAAAACCAGTAACGATGTTCTTTACCTTCTGGGGATTAAATGCACTCCGTAAATCCAACGGACCAAAAGTGAAAAAATCCTTAATCGAAGCAATGTTTGGCATGATGATGCCAAAAGGAAGTAAAAAACTAAAACTTTCCAAAATGAACATGGGTGGAATGGGAACTGCCATGATGAAAAAAGTCATGAACGACAAAAACGTGGATTCATTAGAAGAATTGATGAAAAAAGCAATGGATAATGGACTAAAAATCGTAGCATGTACGATGTCCATGGACATCATGGGAATACAAAAAGAAGAACTGATCGACGGAATCGATTATGCAGGAGTAGCATCCTACTTAGGAGACGCCGAAGAAGGAAACATAAACTTGTTCGTATAGAAGCCTTGCAAAAAAGAATGAGTGGAGACAATGCAAATTTATTTGCAATTGCCTCCACTCATTCTTTTTTATAGGGCGCCAGCCCACAGCGAGAAGAAGCGAAGCGGAAACGAGCTGTGCAAGGCTTCTAAACAAAGGGAGATAGGGCGCCAGCCCACAGCGAGAAGAAGCGAAGCGGAAACGAGCTGTGCAAGGCTTCTAAACAAAGGGAGATAGGGCGCCAGCCCACAGCGAGAAGAAGCGAAGCGGAAACGAGCTGTGCAAGGCTTCTAAACAAAGGGAGAGAGAGGCGCCAGCCCACAGCGAGAAGAAGCGAAGCGGAAACGAGCTGTGCAAGGCTTCTAAACAAAGGGAGATAGGGCGCCAGCCCACAGCGAGAAGAAGCGAAGCGGAAACGAGCTGTGCAAGGCTTCTAAACAAAGGGAGAGAGAGGCGCCAGCCCACAGCGAGAAGAAGCGAAGCGGAAACGAGCTGTGCAAGGCTTCTAAACGAAGGGAGAGAGAGGCGCCAGCCCACAGCGAGAAGAAGCGAAGCGGAAACGAGCTGTGGGCTGCTCACTCTTTCTCTTGTAACCAAGATTACAATAAACCACCTGCTATGCAGGTGTGTTCCCAACTAGCTTTAAGCATCAAAACAATCCAGGGTACAGGGTAACAATTGGACAAATGTTCTCATTTATTACATTATTTATCCAAAACACTTGGTTGAAAGGGTGGAGAAGGCCTTAAAGTCTATTGTTTGGATAAATTAGTTGTGTAATAGTGATAAATTATCCAAAGTTTCACTATGGTTTGGACAAAAGCTCTATAAGTGGATGTACTATTGCCCAAAGGGATGTTTCAAATATTTCTAAAACGAAAGATTGGATAAAAGCACATGTTTTCAAAGAGGTTTTATCCAATGTCTATATAAGGAGTGCGGAAGGCGAACTTTTCAGAGTCTCTTTAGAGGCAAGCAGGGAACAGCGGCTTATAGCCGCAGAGCAAACCACCAGCTAAGCTGGTGGTAATGATTTGCTTCCGAAAGTAGAAAACCCCTGATGCATATGATTTTTAGAAGAAGATAAAAAACTAGCACGCATAATGGCATTCTTTCCATAGACATTGCGAATCTGATCTATGGCATGGTCCGCCTGCTCCTGCTTTTCGAGTTTTCCCATATCAAAGAGATTGTATTGATAGATGCGCTCCTGAGTTGCGTGTGAAGTGCCTACACCGAGTCTTCGAATTGGACCACGATTCCAGACTTGATAAAACAGTTTACATACCACATCAAATATTTCCATGGTGGCGTTTACCGGTGAAGGAAGTGTTGCTTGCTTTCCCTGTGATGTAAAATCGGAAGCAGTTACAGATATGGATACGACTTTAATAAAACAGTGATCTTTACGCATGCGTGCACCAACACTTTCGCAGAGTGATAAGAGGACAAGTTCGGCTTCTTTCGCGTCAAAAATGTCTTTGGGAAGGGTCGTGCTGTTACCGTATCCTTTGTTTTGTGGCTTGTATTCCAGATCAAGATCCACATCACCACCATTTGCATATCGATATAGCGTATCTCCGTGACTTCGAAAATGACTGTGAAGAATTGCTGGATCGGTATGTGCTAGTTCACCAATTGTTCGAATTCCGAGTTTTTCAAGTGTTTTTGACGAAGAGCGACCGACATAAAACAATTCGGAGACAGGTAGTGGCCACATTTTTTTTGCTATTTCGTCTGGGTACAGAGAAATCACCTGGTTGGGTTTTTTTAATTCAGAAGCCATTTTTGCGAGAAGCTTATTTGTACTGACTCCGATATTTACTGTAAACCCTAAGTCACGATGAATCATTGATTTTAACTCATTCGCAAACACAAGAGGTTCTCCATAAATCTTTTCCGTGCCAGAAAAATCACAGAAAGCTTCATCAATGCTATATTGCCAAGTCTGAACGGCATATTTTCGGAGATATGCAATAAATTTTCTAGACGCCTCCAGATAGATTTCAAAATTGGGAGATGCAAGAACAAGATTGGGACATTTTTTGATTGCAGAAACAATGGGCTCACCTGTTTGGATGCCATACTTTTTTGTGGGAACAGATTTTGCCAGAACAATACCGTGACGTTTTTCCTGGTCGCCTCCGATTACTGAGGGAATATCACGCAAATCAATTTCTTCGCCAAGTATATTACATCGGTAAGCGGCTTCCCAACTTAGAAAAGCAGAATTCACATCAATATGAAAAATGGTTGGTTGCATGAGGCTCCTTTCTTTTGCTGACATGTTTATGAATTCAAAAAATAGTAGTAAAAATATGCGTTTTTTGCAGGAAATGATTAGTTCAACATCTGAAACAGTGTCCATTTATGCGTGACAATACTATATCGAATACTGAACATTTTTTGCTCTCGATCGATGACTGCAGAGCAGGTAAAAATAAATTCATGTATTCCACTGTAGTGATTTTCTTTTCTATTTAAAATTTCGTCGATTTCCACCGTGATCAGCTCGTGCGTGCTAGGAAGAACGTAGCGAAAGCGCATAGGCGTAAAGTCCCCAAGGGTGGAACAACAGGATATTAATTGGATTGGGATGTTTACGGTTTGCTTCATACGATCGAATCTCCATGTGAAATAATGTATCAAAAAACAGAACGTGTGTTCGATTACATTATAGATACTAAAAATAAAAAAAGCAAGATGAAAATGAAAATAAATCGATGAATCTTGACTTTGTATATAAGTTATGATAATTTAAAAGTAAATAAAGTTTACTAATTAAAAGGTTAGGAAAAATATAAGATGAAATTGATTAAAAATGGGAAAATATATCATGAGAATCACTTTTTGCTAGGAAAGGTAATCATTTTTTCAGATACGATACAAGTTTTGCTAGATGAAAAAGAATATCCAAAATGGCAGCTGGAACAAATGAAAAAAAATGAAATTTTGGAAATTGAGGAAATTGATGTACATGGGGCCTATGTGGTTCCGGGATTCATTGATGTGCATATTCACGGGTATGATGGTGTGGATACGATGGAAGGGACGACAGAAGCAATTGAAACGATTGCAAAAGGGATAGCAAAAAATGGAGTAACTGCTTTTTTGCCAACGACAATGACGATGGAAATGAGTCAGATCAATCTAGCTCTTTTCGCAGTTCGTGAAGTCATGAATCAACCAGAAGTGCTAGGTGCAATGGTTTTAGGTGCACATATGGAAGGTCCATTCATCAATAAAGAATTTAAAGGAGCGCAGTCCGCAACTCATATTCGATTGCCAGAACGTAGTCTGTTGGATATGTATTCGGATGTGATTCGTGTAATTACGATCGCACCAGAAGTAGAAGGGGCGCTTGATCTAATCAAAGACTATCACGAAAATATTTGTTTTTCGATTGGCCATACCGGTGCAACTTATGAAGAAGCAATGCTTGCATATCAGGCAGGGGCAAAAAGTGCTACACATTTATTTAATGCAATGACAGGACTGAAGCATAGAGAACCAGGAGTGGTTGGAGCAGCACTTACTTGTGATTGTTATGCAGAAGTAATTGCAGATGGATTGCATGTGAATCCAGTGCTTTTTACATTACTTGAGAAAGCAAAAGGATTGCAAAAGTTATTGCTAATTACTGACTGTATGATGGCAGGCGGAATGGATGATGGAAAATATGACTTGGGTGGACAAGATGTTTATGTAAAAGATAGTCAGTGCAGGCTCGAAAATGGAACGCTTGCAGGGAGTGTGCTAAAGTTAAATCGTGGGTTAGAAAATTTTTCGAGAGCAATACAGGCAAACATGGAACTTGAGGATGCTTTCGCAAGAACCATTCCACTTGCAACAAAAAACCAAGCGGAATATCTTGGCGTGCAGGATAAAATGGGAACACTTGATGCAGGAAAGTTGGCAAACATTGTACTTATGAATGAAGATTTTGAAATCCTTTCGACATTTGTAAAAGGAAAGCAAATTTATTAAAAACAGGCTAGCCTGTTTTTTTTTTGAGACAGTATGGTAAAATAGTATGTTGTAACAATTCAAATCAAAATAAATTTTTGTTATTATAAGGAATGGAGATGAATATGAATCCTATTTTACCAGGGTATGAATATATTCCGGATGGAGAACCACGTATTTTTAATGGACGTGTTTATGTATATGGCTCTCATGATCGTTTTCATAGCAAAATGTTCTGTCTCAATGATTATGTGTGCTGGTCCGCACCAATAGAGGATTTGTGCGACTGGAGATATGAAGGTGTAATCTACCGAAAATCGCAGGATCCAAAGAATCGAATGGGAATAAGACTTCTTTTCGCACCGGATGTGGTGCAAGGGAAGGATAGTCTGTTTTATTTGTATTACGCTTTCGATTTTATGGGGATGATAGGTGTAGCGGTCAGTGAAAAACCAGAAGGTCCTTTTCAATTTTTAGGGCATGTAAAATACAAAGAAGGTACGATATGGGGCAGAAAGAGAGGGGATGCATTTCCTTTTGATCCGGGAGTACTCGTTGACGACGATGGCCGAATATATTTGTATTCTGGCTTTTATACAAAAGTTCCTTCCGTGTTGACAGGAGGGAAAAAATTACTGTTTGAAGGTGGCTATGTTGTGGAATTAGAGTCGGATATGTGTACGATAAAAGAACCACAGAAATTGTTGTTTCCTAAAGAAGGAGCAAATTCCTTCGCAGAACATGAATTTTTCGAAGCAAGTTCGATACGCAAATATCATGATAAATATTTTTTTGTGTACTCCTCGAAACATAATCATGAATTATGCTATGCTATAAGCGACTATCCAAACAAAGGATTTACCTTTGGAGGTACACTGATCAGCAATGGAGATGTTTTTCTACCAGGAATTGATGTAGAAGAAAAAGCAAAAAATTATTTGGGAAACAATCACGGTGGGATGTTAAATGTAAACGAAAACTACTACATTTTTTATCATCGCCATACCGATCGAAGTTCCTATAGCAGACAAGTCTGCGTTGAGAAGTTAACTGGAAGTCCAACGTGCGGATTTTCTCAAGTTGAAATGACGAGTTTGGGATTTCGCGAACGGCCATTTGATGTTCCTGGCCATTTTGAAACTCGAATGGCGTGCAACTTGTGGAGTAAAGAGGGTGTTGGACGCTATGATATCAAACATGCAAAAAAACGTTATCGGGAACATCCATATTTCACTCAGAATACATTAGATGGAGATGAGGATGCCATTCAGTATATTGCAAATATAAAAGATGGAGCGACTGCGGGGTTTAAATATTTTGAATTATGCGGAGAACTTAAATTTTCAATTGAAATAACAGGACACGCAAATGGTGTGATGAAAATCTCTACGGACTCTGACTTTGCAACTTGCTTTTGCAAGATACCAATTGAAATACATCAGAAACAGAAAAAAATATTCTCTTCAAATTGTGATTATACAATCAATGAGCAGAAAATACCGTTGTATTTTTGCTTTTCTGGGGAGGGTACAATCGATTTTTATTCCTTTCAAGTTTGTAAAATATGAGTTCTATAGAAATTTAGATTCTTCTATTGAGGGAATTGATTTTGCAACGTATAATATAGAAAAGCTAATATATGGTAAAATAAATCGATAAAGTACAATGAAACGGACTATTCAAATGGTAAAATTCTTATTGTTAAAGAATATTTAATTTTCAGGAGGGAAAATATGCAAAAGACAATAAGAGTACACCATTTATATAAAACAATTACGTTAGGAATTGGGCTTGTAGTCCTTGTTATTTTATGTAGCTTGATTGTAAAGCAAACAGCTATGGGAAAAGAGCAGAGAAAGATTCAAGAAATTTTAGCCTATGCTACAAGTAACGAAGAAGAATATAAAGAAAATATTCAGGAATCACTGGAACTGGTCGGTTGTAAAAATAGCGGAATTACACTTACGAAAACAGTGGATACCGATGGCCATTTTTGTTATTATATTCAGATTCATCATAAAAATTTAAGTCTTTTGAATGAGTTAGAAAAAGAAGCTTTGTTTGAAACGCTTGATTTACATTCAGGAGATATGGAGAGTATTCTTCAGTCGGAAGAATGCATTACGGATGTAACATTTTTTTATCAGATTATTTAGATTCCAAAGGTGGTATGATACACTTTGTCGGAATCAAATCATGAGGAGGAGTACAGTGAGAGAAATACCAAAAAAAGATGAAGTGTATGAACATTTTAAAGGAAAACGATATCAGATTATAGGAATTGCAAAAGATGCGGATAGTTTAAAAGAAATGGTAGTATACCAAGGGACGTACGAACCATTTCCTATGTATGTAAGAGATTTGGAAGAATTTATGAGTCCCGTAGATCGAGAAAAATATCCAAGTGTCGCACAGGAAAATCGGTTTGAAAAGTGTGGACCGCAGGAAGGCTTACATCCAAAATTGGAATCATTTATTGAGGCGGAAACATACGAGGAAAAATTGGAAATATTGTCTAGTATGGAAACCATGGTCACGAATGATATGATTAACACTATGGCGATGGTTTTAGATGTAGATATTATGGAAGGCGAACTTACGGAACGATATGCAGCACTCAAAAATGCACTTTCAACTCTTGAAAAATTTGAGTGTAATCGATTTCGATGATTGTTAAGTGGACACAAGAATGCAAGAGTATGATAGCACGAATGGTCCCATAAAATTCATAATATAGAGGAGGGTTACGAAATGGCATATGAATTAGAACATCGTCTGGTAATTGGAGTCTCCTCACGAGCTTTATTTGATCTTACCAAAGAAAATGAGATCTTTGAAAGGGACGGAGTAGAGGCATATAGTGCATATCAGATCGAACATGAAAGCGATATACTAAGTCCTGGGCCAGGATTTCATCTGGTAAAAGCACTTCTTCGAATCAATGAGATCGAGAGTCAAAAGGGGCGTGTCGAGGTGATCATTATGTCAAGAAATAGTGCAGACACTTCGCTTCGTGTATTCAATTCCATCGAATATTATGGGCTTGGAATTACCAGAGCAGCTCTCGCAGGAGGTGCATCTTTGGCTCCTTACCTTGGTGCATTTCGAACCGATTTGTTTTTGTCGGCCTATGAAGATGATGTACAAAGTGCGATTGATTCTGGTGTGGCAGCAGGAATTATCTGTGCAGACGGAATCCATACATATCAACGAACATCAAATGAAATTGGGCAGATTCGTATTGCATTTGATGGAGATGCTGTCTTATTCTCGGATGAATCCGAGGAAATTTATCAAAAATCAGGATTAGAAGCATTTGAAGAGAATGAGCGTAGAAATGCAAATAATACAATGGAAGCAGGACCCTTTGCCAAATTTTTAAAAACCATTTCAGAACTACAGAGTGAATTCTCATTGGATGAGGCTCCAATTCGAACGGCACTTGTTACTTCAAGGAGCGCACCAGCACACGAGAGGGTGATTCGAACACTTCGTGCATGGGGAGTGCGTATCGACGAAGCGTTCTTTCTTGGAGGCATAAGGAAAAAGGATATATTAGAAGCATTTGGGGCTCATATCTTTTTTGACGACCAGAGTGTACATACAATTCCGGCATCAGAGGTCGTTCCTTCAGCAAGAGTTCCCTATAAGAAAAAAGAAAATAAATAAAATTAGAAATGAGATTATTCCATGAAATATGTAAGCTCGAAATTGAGCAATTTTTTAAAAATACCAAAACAGTACCACATTTTTATTGAAATGACACTGGAAGTATCGGTCATTAGTTTATTAGCAACCATTATACAAGAAATGCTTAACCAGAGGACTTTTTTAGGGCCTCTGGTTCTTCTAGGTCAGAATCCATTGGCCTTTTTTGTGAATTTTTTTATTTTAGCAAGTTTTTATTCCATCGCGTACTTTAGCCGAAGACGTTATATAGGAATCGTGTTCGTTTCAGTCCTTTGGATTGGACTTGGCGTAGCAAATACATTTATTCAAACATTTCGAATGACGCCACTTACATACAATGATTTTTTAGTGCTAGGGTCTGTATTTAGTATTATCAATAAATATCTTTCGGGAGTGCAGATCATTTTATTTGCTGCAGCTCTAGTCATTGTAGTTGTGGTTTTGATTATACTGATACGTATATTGCCTTTGGTCACGCGTTATTTGCGTTACGCGACAGTTCTCTTTGTTAGTTGTTTGTTGTCAGCCGCTCTTTTGTTTCATGTGGCCATCTATTCCCAGGCAATTAGCCAGCATTACGGAAATTTGCCAGATGCGTTTAAGGATTATGGATTTACGTTTACCTTTTTATCGACATTGGTTGATCGTGGAATCAAAGAACCGGAAAACTATAATGACGAAACGATTGCAGAGGTAATCAAAGATATTGATGCTGGATTAACAGACAATGAATTGTATAGTATGATAGTACGACAGCAAATGGAAAATGAGATCGGTGAGGAAATTGCTCAAAATATCACATTTCAGACATCCGAAAACGATATGCCAAATATCATTTATGTACAATTGGAGTCTTTCTTTGATGTGAATCGTTTAAAAGCATTTGAATATAATCAGGACCCGATTCCAAATTGGACAAGACTATCTAATGAATATAGTTCGGGTTATTTGACGGTACCTTCCATTGGAGCAGGAACTGCAAATACGGAATTTGAGATTTTAACAGGGATGAGTTTGTCTTATTTTGGACCAGGTGAGTATCCATATAAAACGGTGCTTGAAAAACAGACCATTGAATCCATTGCATATGATTTGTCGGAATATGGGTATCATACACAGGCCATTCATAACAACTCGGGAAGCTTTTATGATCGGAATCTTGTATATCCAAACTTGGGATTTGATGGGTTTACCTCAATGGAATATATGGAAGATTTGACATATACCCCGAGGGGATGGGCAAAGGATGAGATTTTGAAAAAAGAAATCATGGACACTTTGATGTATACGGAGGAACAGGACTTTGTATTTACGGTTACGGTTCAGTCCCATGGAAGGTATCCAAAGTCAGCGGTATTGGAATCGCCAATCATTGTCCCAATTATAGTGGATAGTGTTCCGGAAATGACAAATATGGATGTCGATTTAAATGATGGATTGGTAGAAGGCGTTGAAGAAGACTCAGCAGTACAAAACAGTATGGATAGTACGCCTACAGAAGAAACAGTAAATCAATATATTTACTATTTGAATCAATTACATGAGACGGATATGTTTATCGGCGCTCTTGTAGAAGCAGTTGAAAGATTTGATGAACCAACCATAATCGTTTTTTATGGCGATCACCTTCCTTCTCTAAACATTAGTGATGAAGATTTAAAAGAAAAATCTGCTTTTCAAGTACCGTATTTGATTTGGGATAATATAGGTCTTGAAAAGGAAGCGGATGATATGATGGCGTACCAATTGGATACCTATCTATTCAGTCGTCTGGACTTAAAAGGTGGCTTGATCAATCAGTTTCATTTAAATCATTCGACTTCAGATACCTACTTAGATGATTTGGAACTCTTGCAATATGATTTATTGTATGGCGAAAAATCTGCATATGATGGACAGAACCCATATTCTTCTACAGAAATGACCATGGGATTATTTCCGATTTCAATAACAAATGTTTATCTTTCAGGTGAAATTATCATGATTGAGGGAGAACATTTTACAAAATCCAGTGAACTGGAGTTGAATGGAAATCAGATTGAAAGTTATTATGTAGATCATGAACATATGATGATACCAGTAATGGATTTGAATGAGGAGGATATTTTTACCGTCGTCCAAGTCGATAAAGATGATAAGAATTATGTATTAAGTCGATCTTTGCCATATGTATATGTTGTTGAGAATGAGTAATTGCAGAATATAAATTTTATTTGACAAAGCCGTACACATACTGTATATATATTTATATACAGTATGTGTACGGCTTTGTTTGTATACAAGAAGAAGTAGGGAGATGAGTAAAAGCGTGGGAGAACTAATCACTTTAAAAAATGTATCAAAACACTTGGGAAAATTTCATCTGGATAACATTTCGTTTTCTCTGCCAAGAGGCTATATTATGGGGCTGATTGGACCAAATGGCGCAGGGAAAACTACTTTAATACATATATTACTTGGACTGTATTCTGTGGATCAGGGTGAAGTTTGGATTGATCATATGCAATATGATGGGAAAGAATATGGAAGCTTTTTTAAGAAATTTGATCTTCTAAAATACCAGAATTACTTAGAAAAATTTGGTCTGGACGCAAAACAAAAATTTCGTACACTTTCGAAAGGCGAAAAACTAAAAACGCAGTTTGCATTTGCTCTTTCGCACGATGCCAAATTATTGGTTCTCGATGAACCGGCAGGAAATTTTGATGTAAGATTTCGTGAGGATTCTTTCACATTTTAAAAGAGTTTATTGCAGATGGAGAGCGAAGTGTCATTCTGTCAACTCATTTGACGGAGGATTTAGATCAGATTGCAGATTATATTTTATATTTGGAGAATGGAAAAACAGTTCTTTGTGATGATATTGAGTCACTACGTGAAAAATATCGATTGATAACGGGTGAGTCGTATAAGATTAATTTGATTGAGAAACATGAAATCATACATGTCGAGCATGGGCAATTTGGTACGAAGGCGCTGGTCCATCATTATAAAAGAAGTACGTACGATAAGTCACTGCATGTGACAATTCCAACGCTAGAGGAATTGATGTATTTTATGACAAAGAGGGGAACTGGATATGACAAAGAGAGTCATCCGAGATTGCATTTCGGCATTTAATTTAAAAAGGATACTGGAAGTAGCAAGCCAAAAGAACAGAGGATTTGCATTTTTGTATATTTCCGTTCTATTGCCAATGATTATGTTAATTGGAAATGACCCAAAGGACCTCATTGTATATGGAATCTGTATGACGCCAATCATGTGCATATTGGTACTGGTCTCCTTGCGTCCCCTAAGACTAACGAAGATCATGTATCTTTGTCCTTTGAGCCCTGAAAAAAGAACAGAATATTTAAAAAAATCCTTTTTCTTACTAATTTTCCTGACAATCATCATGGAATGTATTTGTATTTTGGGTTTGATAGTCCTTGGAAAAAGTAATTTGTATCATGGAATAGAATTTGCTATCAATGAACTTGTAGTCATAATTTATATGATCGGACTAAGTAATACATCACAGACCAAGCAAAAAAATAAGATGTGGTTTACAATTTTTACAATTCTCGTACCTTTTTTATCTGCTATCATTGCATATGTATATATGGATGGTTTCTGGGATTCGGGGAGAGAAAGTGGAGAGCGTGATATTGAATTGTGGTTCGAATGGGGTGTGTTGATTTATATGGTTGTTTTTATGTTGCCAGTTACAATAAAGTATTTGAAGTTCGTATTTCAAAATATAATAGATGCTGGAACGTATGAAAGTATATATATGAACAAGGAAGGTCTTTCGATTCATTAGAACACAAGGAAAGGGGAAAATTCCAAATGAATATTGTCATACAGCCACAAGGTACACTTGCCATATATGAACAGATCGTAAGTCAGATGAAAAATGCGATCGTTTTGGAAGAATTGGAAACAGGAGCTGCACTTCCTTCTATTCGTGGGATGGCAGCAGAGTTAAAAGTAAGTGTAATTACAACGAAAAGAGCATATGAGGAATTGGAGAAAGAGGGGTTGATCCGTTCTGTTGCAGGTAAAGGCTTTTATGTATGTGAATACAATACAGAATATTTAAAAGAAAAGCAGCGGATGATGTTGGAGAAACGTCTTTTGGAAGTAATTGAAGAGGCAAAAAGAGCGGGAATCGACCGAAAAGAATTGCAGGATATGATGCAAACGTTATTGGAAGAATAGAAAGGGCAAGAATACAATGAGTGAAGATAACGTAATCTTAGAATTTGAACATGTATGTGGGAAACAAAAAATAATGTCACGAGCAGGTGGGTTTATTCTTTCTGATATCAATTTCAAACTACAATCCGGATATATTATGGGGCTTGCAGGAGAAAATGGAGCAGGGAAAAGTACTTTGATTGAAACGATATTAAATCCAAAACGAATCCAAAAAGGAACGATTCGAATCGGTGGTATGGATACAAGAACAGAAGAGCAGAAAATTCGCAATCAAATCGGCTTTGTTTCAGAAGAAAATCGGTTCTTTTTTGATCGTTCAGCTAAAATGAATGCAAAAATGCTCGGAAGTTTCTTTACTTTTTTTTCGATGGACATATTTGAAAAATCGATGAAAAGTATGAGTGTTTCCGTAGAGAAACTATATGGAAATATGTCAAGAGGTGAACGATTAAAGTTTCAAATGGCATTTGCAATGGCGCATCAGCCAAAGCTTTTCTTACTAGATGAGGTAACCGCAGGGATGGATCCTGTTTTTCGAATGGAATTTTTCGAAATTCTGAGTGCGTTGATTACCAAGGGAGATGCCTCGGTCTTAATGACTACGCATATTGCAACGGAAATGAAAACAAAGACGGATTTTCTTGGAATTCTAGAAAATGGGAGATTGATTTCTTTTGGAGAAAGCATTGACCTTGTGGAAAACATGCATACGGAAATGAGGTGGCAGGCATGAAGTGGGGGCAAAATACATTTGTACAAATGAAAGATCAAAAAAGTAATCAGGAGAAAATCGCAGACCTATACAAAACAATGCATCGTGGGACAGTGGACCGTGTGATTTATCTGATGTTGGCGAGTATTTTTGCATTCATTAGTTCAATCAGTTTGATGATGCCATATCAGATGGTGATGGAAGTGTGGCCTAAAGATACGTCATTGATTTCCATGGGAGGGATTTTTAGTGTTGCTGCTGCATGGATTTACATGCAGTTGTTTTCGCAGTATAAAGACCAGGATCGCATGATACGAATTCGCAAGATCACCAAATATTTACCGGTGTCAGAAAAAGAATTTTTATTGTTTCGTATCAAAAAATTAGTTCTATTTTCAGGAAAGATCACATTGGCGTTGCTCGTCCTGCAGATTGTGATTGCCGGATTCGCATATCATCAGATTGAGTTTGGGAATATATGGTTTCCGATTGTCTTTGCATTTGTGTTGCCAGTTGGCCTGATTAGTCCAGCTTTAGTGGTATAGGAAAGGAAAAGAATGGAAGAATTTAAAAAATTGGTAGAACCACTGATTTTGTGGTTTCATAAAAATAAACGAGAATTGCCGTGGCGCCAGAATACGGATCCTTATCGAATCTGGATTTCAGAAATTATGCTTCAGCAAACAAGGGTCGAAGCGGTCAAACCGTATTATGAAAGATTTTTATGTGCATTGCCAACGGTAAAATCACTCGCAGAAGTAAACGAAGATGAATTATTAAAGCTTTGGGAAGGCCTTGGGTATTATTCACGTGCCAAAAATCTGAAAAAAGCAGCGGTAAAAATTATGTGCGAATTTGAGGGGGATTTTCCAAAAACAAAAAAAGAGTTGGAAACATTACCAGGAATTGGGAGCTATACTTCTGGAGCGATTGCTTCAATTGCCTTTGGGGAAAGAGTTCCTGCTGTGGATGGGAACGTATTGCGTGTCATGTCTAGAGTCGCTGCCGATTCGTCAGATATATTAAATGGAAAAGTGAAGAAGAAGTGGGAAGAAATCATGCAGGAAATCACTCCTGCGGATTGTCCAGGTACCTTTAATCAGGCACTCATGGACCTGGGGGCCACAATCTGTACACCAAATGGTGTGCCACACTGTGAGGAATGCCCTTGGGGAGAAATCTGTCAGGCAAGAAAGAAGGAACTCACCGGAAGCATCCCATATAAGACACCAAAGAAACCAAGGAGAATGGAAGAAAAGACACTTTTGATTATACGAGATGAACATGAGATATTGATGCAAAAACGCCCAAAGACTGGGCTTTTGGCAGGACTTTATGAGTTTCCAAATATAGAGGGAAAACAAAAAGAAAAGCGAATTTTAGAATATATGAAAGAACTAGAAATTCCAATTATTAAAATCAAGAAACTGCCTGAGGTCAAACATATTTTTTCACATGTGGAATGGCATATGATTGGTTACATCATTCAAGTGGACGAATTAAGCGAAGAGAAGAACTTCCCAGAAGGTACAGTTCTTGTCGACCATGATGACTTTGTAGAAAAGATACCTCTGCCAACTGCATTTTCTTATTATAATGAATGGATTTGGAATTAAGTGTAAGTTTGGGCAAATATTGATGAGGTTTGTGGATGCTGCCCAATAACTATTTTTACTAATAAAAAGGCAAAAAAATACTGTAGTAGGATTCCTACCACAGTATTTTTATTTGTTTTGAAAAAGCAGTGAATCGAATATGGTCTGCTTTAAATGCGACTTCGCCATCGGTATGAACCCAAAGAGGGGATGAAATCTTGACTTCAAGGTCCTTGCAACGAAACATGTCCACTTCGGGGAATTGAACATGCTTACCAGAGAAGATCGTTGGTAAAATACGAAGTGTACGTTTGGTATGTAGGTTTTTGGCGAGACAGACATCAAATAGACCATCCGTAGCATCTGCCTTGGGGGCAAACAACATTCCTCCACCTTCAAAACGATGAATAAATGCACCAACCAAAAATACAGACTTTGCAGTACGAGTTTCCTTTTGATCAATTGTCATTTCTAATGTTGGATAAGGGGCATGTATGATTTGACGAAGTGCGATTCCCAGGTAGGTCAGTTTGCCGAGTCCGAGTTTGTTCAGTGTTTTTTTGATTTTTGAATGAAGAGCTTCTTCGCATACAGCTGCACCAAAGCCAATATCGGAACTAACACAAAACAATTTTTCGACTGGAGAGTCTGCATTTACCTCTTTGCCAGTGAGCCGACTCGCTCCGTGCAATATTGTAAGTTTGCCAAGATCATAGGAAATTGGTTCTTTTACAGAGAGAATATGTGTCAGGTTTTTTTCTGGCGAAGAGAAGATGCCAAGGTCTCTGGCAAAATCATTGCTTGATCCTGTTGGGATATATCCGATATAGGTATTCTCAAAATCTGTAATACCCTGAATAATTTCATTCATTGTACCATCGCCACCAAGAACCAGTAAATGAAGCGGAGAAGAAGCATTTGCGGGAAGTTCACGCACCAATTCGGTCGCATGTCCTTCGCCACGAGTAAAATATACGGAGAATTCCGTGGATAGATTTTCTAAAAGTGGGAGAAGCAGATCCCAGTATTTTTTTCCTTTTCCTGTTTTGGAATGTGGATTAACAATTATATGATACATGGTATGGGTCCCCTTACGAAATTTTATTGTGTATAAATTTTACCATATTCTTTATAAAAACAAAACTATTGTTTTCAAGGCATTGGTTCTATGGTATACTTTCTATGGTTGTTCGTTTTAAAAGCAAAAGAATATAGATAGTATCGGGAGGAATTAACATGTACTCAATGGATGAAATTAGAAAAGTAGATCCTGAAATCGCGGATGCGATTGTAAGTGAAATGGAAAGACAAAACAGTCACATCGAATTGATCGCTTCTGAAAACTGGGTAAGCAAAGCAGTTATGGCATCAATGGGAAGCCCGCTTACAAATAAGTATGCAGAAGGATATCCAGGAAAAAGATACTACGGTGGATGTGAATGTGTAGACGTAGTAGAAACCCTTGCAATTGAAAGAGCAAAGAAATTATTTGAATGTGATTATGCCAATGTTCAGCCTCATTCAGGAGCACAGGCTAATATGGCTGTTCAATTTGCAATTCTAAATCCAGGCGATACAATTATGGGAATGAATCTTGCGCATGGCGGACATTTAACACATGGAAGTCCAGTAAATATGTCTGGTAAATGGTTCCATGTTGTTCCTTACGGTGTAAACGATGAAGGGTTCATTGATTATGATGAATTACGTAGAATTGCACTGGAAACAAAACCAAAAATGATTATTGCAGGTGCTAGTGCATATGCAAGAACCATAGATTTCAAAAAATTTAGAGAAATCGCTGACGAAGTAGAAGCAGTGTTGATGGTAGATATGGCTCATATTGCTGGCCTTGTGGCAGCAGGATTACACCCAAGCCCTATTCCATATGCAGATGTAGTGACATCTACAACACATAAAACATTACGTGGACCACGTGGTGGGTTGATTCTGGCAAACCAGGAAGCAGCGGATAAATACAACTTTAACAAAGCAATTTTCCCGGGTATTCAGGGTGGACCTTTAATGCATGTAATTGCAGCAAAAGCGATTTGTTTTGAAGAAGCATTAACTAGTGAGTTTATTGATTACCAAGATCGCGTAATTAAAAATGCTCAGGCATTATGCAATGGATTAATTAAAAGAGGTTTAAAAATTGTATCTGGTGGAACGGATAATCATCTAATGCTTTTGGATCTTTCACCAAAAGATTTGACTGGAAAAGAGATTGAAGCATTGTTGGATCGTGCACATATTACAGCAAATAAAAATACAATACCAAATGATCCGAAATCTCCATTTGTAACAAGTGGAATTCGTTTAGGAACACCAGCGATTACTTCCAGAGGAATGAATGAAGAAGATATGGATGAAATCGCAGAAGCTATTGCATTGTTAGTAAATGGTGGAGAAGATAAGATTCCGGAAGCAAAAGTTATTGTGGAAAGACTCACATCAAAATACCCATTAATGTAAATTGAAATAAGAAAGAATGACTGCGTGCATGACACAAAGTCGTTCTTTTTTTTATAGTAATACAAAGAGTTACTTAGTAAGTGTTGGGACTTCGAGTAGTAGACAGGGTAAATAGGAATCCCTTATAAACGGGATTTTGGGCAATTTTCTTTCATATGTAATAGATATGACTAAAAACTCTCAATAAGAGCTAGATTATGATGCTGAAAAGGGAGTTATGGGCAATTGACAATGTATAACCATCGTTTCTGACTAATATAATAAGTTTTTTGGTCATATAAATATTATATAAACAGAAATTGCCCAAGAACGCTTCCCAAGGTCGTTGGCCAGCAAGCAAATGCATCGACCAGAAAGACACCACAAAACCAATACAATATAGGAGTATAGAAAAAGAAAACAATAGGGAGGAATCAATATGATTCAAATTGAACATCTTACCAAGATTTATCGATTATCAAAGATGCAAATGAAGAAAATGAAAACAAAGGAAAAATTAAAATGCGCAGTGGATGATATTTCACTTGTTGCAAATCCGGGGGAGATTTATGGGCTGCTTGGTCCAAACGGAGCGGGAAAAACGACAACGCTTCGTTGTGTTTCTACGCTTTTAAAACCAACGGAAGGGGATATCAAAGTTGAAAATTATGATGTCGTGAAGCAGTCAGAAAAAGTACGCGAGAATATTGCGTTTTTGACCAACGAGATTAAGTTGGATCCGAATTTTACCGTGGACTATTTATTTACATTTTTTGGTCAATTGCACAATATGGAAGTGGAAGAAATTGAAAAACGAAAAAAAGAATTATTTGCATATTTTGGGATTACGGATTTTGCGGATAAGAAGATTGAAGAGCTTTCAACGGGTATGAAACAGAAGGCCGCAATTGCAGTGAGCCTGATTCATGATCCGCAGGTTATTGTTTTTGATGAACCGACCAATGGACTGGATGTAATTACCGCTCGAAGTGTTACAGATTACCTTCTGAAAATGAAAGAAGAAGGCAAAACGGTGGTTATATCAACACATATTATGACTGCTGCAGAGAAACTTTGTGATCGCATTGGTATAATTGTTGAAGGAAAAAAAGTTGCGGATGGAACCGTAGCAGAGATTCTTGAGATTACTGGAGCAAATGACCTGGAAGATGCATTCTTCCGTTTGTACAAAGAACATACAAAGGAGGAAATCTAATATGAATGCAATTTGGATTCTTGTAAAAAAAGAGCTTCGTAGAGTATTTAAAGACCGAAAAATGATTTTTAGTTTGTTTGTATTTCCAGCACTCATCGTAGTAGGAATTTATACGTTAATCGGGAATCTTTCCTCTTCTATGATGGACGATGTAGATGCACATATTCCTATGGTGTACATGGCTAATGTTCCTGCACAGGTGGAAGAGCTAATGAAAGCGACAGGGTATCAGGATATGGCTACGATTACCTATGTTTCTGAGGAGGAAGCAAGGGCAATGGAAGGACAGGTCAAGAATGAATCCGTTGAACTGGTTGTTATTTTTGAACAGAATTTCTATAACCTTTACCAGTCATATCAAGGTGTCGGGGATGACATTCCGAAAGTAGAAATGTATTATACGACTTCGGGGAATTATTCATCACAGGCTCGTTCTGTATTTGAACAGACTATTTTAAGCCCGCTTCGCACAAATTTATTGCAAGAACGTTTTGGTGAATTAGAAGCACTTCAGGTGTTTACTGCAGATAGCATTTCCATTGATGAAGAAGGTGGGGCGGCTGCAGAAATATTAGCGATGATGATGCCTTATTTCATTACGATGATGTTGTTTGCAAGCGTAATGGGACTTGGCGTGGATGCAATCGCTGGGGAAAAAGAACGAGGAACAATGGCGATTCTTTTACTAGCACCAGTCAAACGTTATAAAATTGCATGGGGGAAAATTCTTTCACTTGCTATACTGGCCAGTATTTCAGCATGTGTTTATGCTGCAGCAATGTTATTTTCACTGCCAAATATGATGGAATCAATGATGCAGGATGCGATTTCATCTTATCATTTGACGATTATGCAGGTGATTACTCTGATGCTAATTATGATTAGTATGGTTTTGCTATTTGTTTCGATGGTAAGTATTGTGGCAGTTTATGCACGTACGCAAAAGGAAGCACAGTCCTATATGGCACCATTATATATCATTGTTATTCTTGCAGGACTTATGACTATGTTCCAAGGGGGACAGGATCAGCCATTAAAAATGTTTGCAATTCCACTTTATGGAAATGCATTAGTGATTCAAAAGATAATTATGAATGAGTTGACACTCTCACAGTTTTTTGTAACATTTGGCGTAACTATTTGCGCTGCGTTCCTTTTAATTGCAGGAATTACGAAGGCATTTAATAATGAAAAGGTCATGTTTCATGCATAATTTCCAATAAATATGGATTAGAAAGTGAAATAATATGCGAAATTTAGGTTGATATGCACGAAAAATTATGCTACAATATCTCTCAGTTGCGAACAAGTGTCCGTAAAGCAAATACATCGGAGAAAGGGGACGAGAAGTGGAGCCAACAAAATATTATGTGGTAAAAGAAAAGGCGCTTCCTGAGGTATTACTACGCGTGGTCGAAGCGAAAAGACTGATTGAATCTGAAAAAGTTCTTACGATTCAAGAAGCTGTGGATACTGTACAGATTAGCCGAAGTTCTTTTTATAAATATCAGGATGATATTTTCCCATTTCATGACAGTTCTCAAGGGAAGACAATAACGATTACCTTTCAGATGGAAGATGAACCAGGGCTATTATCCGATGTTTTGAAGACCATTGCAGGGTATGGCGTAAACATCCTGACCATTCATCAGAGTATTCCAATTAATGGAATTGCTTCACTCAGTTTAAGTGTACAGGTCTTAGATAGTACGAAGAATACATCGGATATGATTGGAGATATGGAAGCACAAAAAGGTGTACACCATGTGAAAATCATTGGAAAAGAATAGATAATATATAATTTATAAATATACATTTTTTAGAAACGAAATTGAGGAAAAGAGGAAAAAGATATGACAAACGTAGCTGTACTTGGATATGGGACTGTAGGATCGGGAGTATTCGAAGTAATTGATAAGAATAATGAACAGATTAGTAAGAGATCGATGGATCAAATGCAGGTGAAATATGTATTGGATCTAAGAGAATTTCCTGGAGACCCGGTTGAAAAAGTCTTGGTGCATGACTACCAGATTATCTTAGAAGATCCTGAAGTAGATGTGATTTGTGAGACTATGGGAGGTTTGAAGCCTGCTTATGAATTTACCAAAGCTGCATTATTAAAAGGTAAAAGTGTATGTACTTCCAATAAAGAATTGGTAGCAGAACATGGTCCTGAATTACTTGACCTTGCAAGAGCACATAACTGCAATTATCTTTTTGAAGCAAGTGTTGGCGGAGGAATTCCAATCATCCGTGCAATGCAGGAATGCTTGACTGCAGAAAAAATTGTTAAGATCGAAGGTATATTAAATGGTACAACAAACTATATCTTGACCAAAATGGCGACAGAAGGCAGTGATTTTGGGGACGTCTTAAAGGAAGCGCAAGATAAGGGATACGCTGAAAAAAATCCAGAAGCGGATGTGGAAGGTCATGATGCAGTTCGTAAAATTTCCATTCTCTCTTCTCTTATGGCAGGAAAGACGGTTGATTATAGAAATGTATATACTGAGGGTATTACGAAAATCACCTCAAAAGATTTTATGTATATCAAGCAAATGAAAAAGGCTGTGAAACTTCTTGGAAGAGCAAAATTAGTTGGTGATGAAGTTTTTGCAATGGTCGCTCCGTTTATTGTATCGAAATCACATACATTATTTCATGTTAGTGATGTATTTAATGCAGTGATTGTAGAAGGCAATATGATTGATGAAACCATGTATTACGGAAGAGGAGCAGGAAAGCTCGCAACGGCAAGTGCAGTTGTAGCAGATGTCATTGCTTGTGCAAAACACAAAGGAAAGAATATCCCTTGTTTTTGGGAAAGTGAACCAATGAAACTTGGTACAATGGATCATGCAGAGGCAAAATTCTTTGTTCGTATGAAGGGTAAACCTGAAGAACGTTTATCCGCTCTAGAAGAAAAGTTAGGTGCACTAGAAGTAATTACTATTGAAGGCGAGAGCGAAGAATTTGGTGTAATTACCGAAATGATTACGGAAAGTAAGTTTGCAGAAATGATGAACAATGAAACCGACATGATCACTAGAATTCGAATGATTTAAGAAAAGGCAGAAGAGATGAAATATATAATCGTATTAGGAGATGGGATGGCAGACCAACCTATCGCAGAACTAGACAATAAAACACCAATGCATTATGCAAAGACACCAAACATGGATATGCTTAGCAAAGATGCAGAAGTAGGATTGGTGCATACCATTCCTGATGGGATGAGCCCAGGATCGGATACGGCAAATTTATCGGTGTTAGGCTATGATCCTAAAATTTATTACTCGGGTCGTTCACCACTTGAAGCTCTTAATATAGGGGTTCCTATGATGGATACGGACATTGCGATACGTTGCAATTTTGTAACCGTTTCAGACGATGAAACTTTTGAAAAAAAGACGATGATTGATCATTCTTCAGGAGAAATTACGACAGAAGAGGCAGCGGTACTTCTAGAAGATATCAAGAAAGCATTGCAAAATGAAATCTATCAATTCTATGTGGGTACAAGCTATCGACACTGTCTCATTGTAAATGGAGGTCAAGTTCTTCCGTTAACGGCACCACATGATATCTTGGGACAGGTGATTGGAAAATATCTTCCAGAAGATGTGATATTAAAAGAAATGATGAAAAAAAGTTATGATATTCTTGTAAATCATCCAATCAATAAAAAACGAGTGGAAGAGGGCGAAAATCCAGCAAACTGCTGTTGGTTCTGGGGAGCTGGGACCAAACCGGCGCTAAAAGATTTTACGGAAAAGACAGGGAAAAAAGGAATGATGATTTCCGCGGTGGATTTATTAAAAGGAATCGCGGTAGGTACCAATATGGGGGTTGCTTCTGTTCAGGGCGCCAACGGAGGATTGGATACAAACTATCAGGGGAAAATGCAAGCCGCATACGATGCAATTACAAAAGATGGATATGATTTTGTTTACATTCATGTGGAAGCACCAGACGAAATGGGACATCAAGGAAGTGTATCTAAAAAAGTAAAAGCAATTGAAAATTTAGATTCCGAAGTAGTTGGACCATTGGTGCAGAAATTGAGAGATTCAAATACCGATTTTAGAATGTTGATTTTGCCGGATCACCCGACACCAATCTGCTTGCGTACACATACATCGGATGATGTACCATATTTGTTGTATGATTCAACAAAAAATGAAAATGGACCGGATTCCTATCATGAGTTGACTGGTAAGGAACAGGGGCATTTTTTTGCAGAAGGTCATACAATCATCAATCATTTGTTTGAACAATAGTTCATGATGAAAAAAATTAGTACCGGAGGATGAAAGAATGTTAGTAGTTAAAAAATTTGGTGGAACTTCAGTAGCCAATAAAGAAAGAATCTTTAATGTTGCCAGAAGATGTGCACAGGCATATCAAAATGGTGAGGATGTTGTAGTTGTTTTGTCTGCAATGGGGAAAATGACGGATGAACTAATTACTATGGCAAAAGATATCAACCCAAAACCGTCCAAAAGAGAAATGGATATGCTTCTTGCGACAGGAGAGCAAACTTCTGTAGCGTTGATGGCGATGGCTTTTGATGTTTTAGGCATTCCTGCAATATCACTTAATGCATTTCAAGTAGCGATGCATACTTCAAGTGCTTATAGCAATGCAAGAGTAAAACGCATTGACTCCGAGAGAATTAGACATGAATTAGACAATAAAAAAATTGTAATCATTACTGGATTTCAAGGAGTAAACAAATACGATGACGTGACAACTCTAGGACGAGGCGGTTCTGATACAACTGCAGTAGCACTTGCAGCAGCACTTCATGCGGATTCTTGTGAAATTTACACAGATGTGGATGGAGTATATACTGCGGATCCAAGATATGTGAAAAATGCGCGAAAATTAAAGGAAATCACTTATGATGAAATGCTAGATCTCGCAACACTTGGTGCAGGTGTGCTTCACAATCGTTCGGTTGAGATGGCAAAAAAATATAATGTGCAGTTGGTTGTGCGTTCAAGTCTAACAAATGAAGAAGGAACAGTCGTTAAGGAGGATGTAAAAATGGAAAGAATGTTGATTAGCGGAGTTGCTAATGATGATAATGTAGCAAGAATTTCAATTGTAGGATTGGCTGATAAACCAGGAATAGCTTTCCGTATTTTTGATTCTTTAGCAAAAGCAAACATTAATGTCGATATGATTTTGCAATCTGTTGGACGTGAAAATACCAAGGATATTTCTTTTACGGTAAGTGGAGATGTTGCTGATGAAGCTCTTCAGGTGATAGAAGAAAATAAGAATCGTTTGGTTTACCAACACGTAGAAATCGAAAAAAATGTGGCAAAAGTTTCTGTAGTTGGAGCGGGCATGATGTCTAATCCAGGTGTAGCTGCAAAAATGTTTGAGGCACTGTACAATAATGATATTAATATTAAAATGATTTCTACTTCAGAAATTCGTGTGACCGTATTGATTGATGAAAAAGATTCGGTTCGAGCAATGAATGAAATTCATGATATTTTTGGTCTTGCTGAATAAGCATTGAAATGAAATCAATAAAAAACAGCGTTTGTAAGCTTGAAAGCTTCAAACGCTGTTTTTTATTGAAAATATGTTTTGATATGTTGTATTAATATCCTAGATTTTCTGCTACAAAGAAAACCTTTATGCGGCCTTCTGTATGGCTCTTTCTGGTAATTACGATATTGCTGCACATGCAGTCTGCAGAATAGCAATTGCCGCAAACTCCGGTACGATAACATGGTGTATTTCTGCTCAGGCGAAGTGCATTTGCAGGGGATGCAATGTTTTGAACGCGCTTTATCGCAGATTCACGATCCATGGCGATTTTATTCATACCTACAACTACAATTACGTTTTCTGGGCCATGAGTCAGACAAGCAACACGATTGCCTGTTCCATCGATATTCACAAGTTCACCATCTAAGGTGATCGCATTGGAACTCATAAAAAAATAATCGCTTGTTACAATTTTTCCATATAATGCTTTTTTGTCCTCAGGAGTTTTCGCAGAATCGCGATCATAAACGATGTAATCTCCTTCTTTTAAAATATCAAGAATTCCAGTTTCTTTCAAAGTTTCGCTTCCACCCCAGGAGATGGTTGATTTCTTTGGAAGCATGGTCTGCACTCTTTTTTGGAGATCTTCTATGGAATCGAAGTAATGTGCACTAATACCTCTCATGGAAAGATTTTTCATGATGGTTTCACATGTGTTCTTAAAAGCTTCTTTTTTATAGGTGTTCATTATTTCCTCCCTCATATATCATACAATCTCTGATATTTTATCATTTCTTGAGAAAATATCAAGTCTTTTTTTTATATTTAGTGTAAATAATTGCATCAAATGAAGAAATAAATCGATTAATAGATGAAAAATAGAAAATAAACAATATAAAAAAACTATAAATTTATATTTTATAAGTTAAATGTATTGACAAATAAAAAAAGAGGGATATAATGTAACTATAAAGAAACATACAAATAGAAATGACCTAAAGGTCAAAAGTAATATTTGTAAGAAATATGAAGTGAAGGAGGTACGGACCACCAAAAAATTAATGTTTTACCCCAGGAGCACCCAAAATAAATGCAAAAAGAGTTATGCATTTCAGAAATTGAACAGTGTGTACAAGAGATGAAAATCACACCACTGAAGTATTTTTATACAAGGTAAGTATGAGATGATAACAGACTAGGAGGTACAGTCCATTGGGACAGTTAATTGAATATATAGATTAAGAGGATGTTGATCGATAATTGACGATTGGCATCCTCTTTTAAATTTGTCCTTATCCAGAATAAAAATTATTTAAAAAACAAAATAAGATAGAAATATCATGGAAAAAACATGTGAAATCGTGTATGATATACTATATATAGTAGTTGAAATCATATGGGCAATAAATCAAGTATGGAGGTCGTTATGATAAGCAATATGGAGGATAGGGAAGCGCGGGCAGCGCAGAGGAAAAAAATAGAGCGTATGGTATATGCAGCAACCGCAATATTTCTTGTGGTGCTAATCGTAGGAGGATTTTTCGGAATTCGTGCAGTTGCTGGTTATCTTGACCAAACAGAGGTGGAAGAAGTGGAAGCTGTTTCGGAGGAGATTCCGGAAGAGGATACTTCCGAACCAGAAATCGTAAACCCGGTTGAAACTGAGCCTGTGATTGTAGAAGAGCCAGATGTTTTGGGCGAGCTCGCAGATGCTACGATTGCATATATGACATTAGAAGAAAAAGTTGCACAGTTATTTATTATCACTCCAGAGGCTCTCACCGGATATGCTCAGGTTGTAAAAGCAGGTAGTAGTACCGAGGCTGCGCTGAAACAGTACCCGATTGGTGGTCTGATCTACTTTTCGCAGAACATTCAAAACGAAGAACAGTTAAAGGAAATGCTTGAGAATACAGTGCAATATAGCAAGTATCTTCCTTTTCTTGCAGTTGATGAAGAGGGTGGGGCTGTAAGCCGTATTGCGAATAGTTCTATTCATGTCGATACATATGATGATTTGAATATACTCGGTCAAACCATGTCCGAGACGGGAGCACGTACTATGGGTTCGACGATTGGGGCTTATTTGTCTGAGTTTGGGTTCAATCTCGATTTGGCACCTGTTGCGGATATATTAATTGATGAAGCTTCACCACTAAAAAATCGAATCTTAAGTTCTGACGCAGAAAAGGTAAGTTTGTTAACGACTGCAATGATGTCTGGAATTCAGGAACAGGAAGTTAGTTCTTGTATGAAACATTTTCCAGGGATTGGAAGTGTTTCTGAGGATTCACATGATACGTTGCCTACTACAGATCGAACAATTGATGAAATGAGAGGGGAAGAATTTTTACCTTTTGCTTCTGCAATTGAGGCGGGAGTGGATATGATTATGATTGGGCATATCGCTGCTCCAGCAATTACAGGGAATTCAGAGCCTGTTTCGCTCTCAAATATTATGGTTACAAATGTACTAAGAAAAGAGTTAGGATTTGAAGGTGTGATTATTACCGATTCCTTGCAAATGGATGCAATTACAGACAGCTATTCATCAGACCAAGCTGCAGTTAAGGCAATTGAGGCAGGTGTTGATATGCTTTTAATGCCAGAGGATTTTGAAGAAGCATATCAGGGGATTCTGACTGCGGTCCAAAATGGAACGATTTCGGAAGAACGGATCAATGAATCGGTGCATCGAATTTTTTGCCTGAAATATAAGTATACAGAACTGGCAAATTAAAGTATTGACAGTAAAAAAAAAAAAGCGTATGATAAAAAAATGAAAAATTAATATCACATGAAACCTATGAGAAAGATGAGTACACGCTGTGAGTTATCCAAGAGAGTTGCAGGAGCTGGGAATGCAATATAAGGAACAGATGTGGAATGGACTTTTGAGGACAATCCGAAATAATAGTAGGCATTGGCGGAATCCGTATCCGTTATCAATTCGGCGCATATGATTGTATGTGAGAGAGTGGATCGAAAGGTCAATTTGAGTGGTACCGCGATAATATGAATATATTACCGTCTCAAGCAATAGCTTGAGGCGGTTTTTTGTTTGAAAAAATAGGAACTCTTACTTCAAGCGAATTGAGACCATACTCTTAAGTTTTAGGGATTAAAGTGACAAAAGAAGAGGAGAAAAATATGAAAAAGTTATTAGCAATGATCGTTGTATTAACCATGGTAGTAGGAATTTTAACAGGATGTGGAGACACTTCTGTAGAAGGGGACAGTATCACAATCGGAATTTCACAGTTTGCAGATCATCCTTCCCTGGATAACTGTAGAGAAGGATTTATTGAAGGGTTAGCAAATGCTGGATATGTAGAAGGAGAAAATCTAACGATTATTTATGACAATGCACAGACCGACATGGGAACGGCTGGAACCATCGCAGATGGATTTGTTGCACAAAAAGTGGATTTAATTTGCGCAATTGCAACCCCTAGCGCAATGACAGCATATAATTCTACAATGGAGACGGAAATTCCTGTAGTGTATTCTGCAATCTCTGATCCGATTGGAGCAGGCCTTGCAGGAGAAGATGGGGTTGGTCTTGGAAACATTACAGGAACTTCCGATGCACTTCCTGTTAGCCTACAGCTCGAGATGATTCGTTCACTCTTGCCAGACGCTAAAAAAATCGGT
Organism: Lachnospiraceae bacterium; assembly: GCA_963666475.2. Taxonomy (GTDB): domain Bacteria; phylum Bacillota; class Clostridia; order Lachnospirales; family Lachnospiraceae; genus JBFHIZ01. The sequence goes on from OY762821.2 coordinate 307,562, forward strand.
ATTATTTATACAACAAGTGAAGCAAACTCAGTAAGTCAGCTTGCTGAATATGAAAAATACGCAGCAGATTTTGGATTTGAAATTGTTTCTACCGGAATTGCTCAAATTTCAGAAGTTGAACTTGCTGCAGCAGATTTAGTAGATAAAGTTGATTGTATTACAAATCTTACAGATAACACAGTTGTTTCTGCATTACAGACTGTACTTTCAGCTGCAAATCTGAAAAATATCCCTGTATTTGGTAGCGAAGTAGAACAGGTAAAAAGTGGTTGTGTAGCATCTATGGGACTTGAATATTTTACACTTGGTGTACAAACTGGGGAGATGGCTGCAAAGATTTTAAAAGGTGAGGCAGAAGCATCAGAAATGCCTTATGAAGTAATCGACCAAGCGAGTTTATATGTGAATACTGCAGCAGCAGAACTGATTGGACTTGAAATATCTGAAAATTTTCTTGCAGAAGCAGATGAAATTTACGGGGAAATCGCAGTAAGTGAATAATACTAAAATCGTATGAAAGGTATGGATATTTAAATGACATTATTATTAAGTGTGCTGGAACAGGGGATGATTTATTCAATCATGGCACTTGGCATGTATATTACCTATAAAATTTTGGACTTTCCGGATTTGACGGTAGATGGAAGCTTTCCTTTTGGAGCAGCACTTACAGCTATACTAATTGTAAATGGTGTAAATCCAATCCTTACGTTACCAATTACTTTTGTTGGAGGTTGTCTGATTGGTGTGTTTACTGGATTGATTCATGTGAAGTTAAAAATTCGAGATCTACTTTCTGGTATCATTATGATGACAGCACTATATTCCGTGAATCTGGCAATTGCTGGAAGGGCGAATTTACCATTCTACAAAGAAGTCACTATTTTTGATAATCAAATGTTAGAGAAAATCATTCCAGGTGATTTGTATACCTTTCGTAAAGTAATTGTGATTTGTATCGTATTATTAGTAGTAAAATTAATGTTGGATGCTTATCTAGCTACAAAGTCAGGTTACTTATTGAAAGCAGTAGGTGATAATGAAACTTTGGTAACGTCGCTAGGTAAAGATAAAGGCATGATTAAAATAATGGGCCTTTCCCTTGCAAATGGACTTGTCGCTCTAAGTGGTGGGATGTTCTCACAACAACAACGTTTTTTTGATATTATGTCAGGTACGGGAACGGCTGTTATTGGACTTGCCAGTGTGATTATAGGTACTAGCCTACTGAAAAAAGTGACATTTTTAAGAGTGACAACGAGTGTCATTATCGGATCAATTATCTACAAAGCATGTGTGGCAATTGCAATTCGAGCGGGATTTCCATCTGGCTGGCTTAAAGCAATTACGGCAGTGTTGTTCCTCATAGTACTGGTGGTAGGTAGAGAGCGTAAAGGCAAAGTGAGGGTAGCAAATGTTTGAGTTGAAAAATATCCATAAAAATTATAATCCTGGTTTGGTCAATGAACTTTGTCTTTTTAAAGATTTTAATTTATCCATCGAGGATGGTGATTTTGTTTCTGTTGTTGGAAGTAATGGTTCCGGAAAGACTTCTATGTTAAATATCATTTGTGGAAGCATTCAGGCAGATCAGGGTCAAATCTTGGTAAATGGAGAAGATATGATGGGGGAAAAAGACTTTGTGCGACATCAGAAAATCGGACGAGTCTTTCAGGATCCTGGAAAAGGAACCTGTCCACATATGACAATTCTGGAAAATATGTCTCTTGCTGATCATAAAGGTAAACTATATGGACTTGGAAGAGGGGTAAATAAATCTCGAGTTGACGATTACAAAGCAATGCTAAGACCATTAAATTTAGGATTGGAAGAAAAAATGAACACAAAAGCAGGCGATCTATCCGGTGGACAACGACAGGTTCTTGCTCTTGTAATGTCAACAATGACGCCAATTGATTTTTTGATTTTGGATGAACATACCGCTGCTTTAGATCCCAAAACAGCAGAATTGATTATGGAGCTTACCGATCGGATTGTAAAAGAGAAGAAGGTAACAACGATCATGGTTACCCATAATTTGAGATATGCAGTGGAATATGGAAATCGTATTTTAATGATGCATGAAGGTCAAGCTATTTTAGATCGTAGTGGAAATGAGAAAAAAGAAATGAAAGTGGAAGAAATTATGCAGATTTTTAATAAAATCAGTATTGAGTGCGGAAACTAATTCATGCAATAAATGTTTACACAAAAAAAGGAGTTGGATTGTTCTGACTCCTTTTTTAGTGCATATTTCCTATAGAACAGTCTTTGTGGGATTGTCATATAGATTAAATTATGAGATAATTTTTATATAAATCTTCTTAAAGGTGAAAATATGGAAAAAGTAGATGAATTATCCTTACAATTTAATATAGAAGAGTATATGGATGCCCAGATAGAAGAACTTCGAATAGGGATGAAGGAAGGGTTGCCATATGCACTATATGATGACCCGGAATTCGATTGGTATCAAATGAAAGAAATTCGAGTAGGATTAGAGCGTAAAGTAGATATTTCTTTGTATGACAGAAAGGAATATGATTATTTGCTGATGCGTGAATTTCGAAAAGGGTTGGAAGCTGGGGTGAATTTATTTCCATATTATGAAAAAGGATATAGTACGTCGATTCTTCGAGCAATTAGACATGGCCAGGAAAATGGTATTGACTTAATTAAATATGCAGAAAAAGGATATCAAAGCGATCAGATGGAACAATTTTTGATTGCAATTCAGCATCATATTCCTCTAGAAGAGCATGTGAACATTAATGTTTCTGGCAGTCAAATGGAACAACTTCGGTTGGGAGTAGAAAATCGTGTTGATATCTCAAAATATGGGAATTTAAAGTATAATTGGATGCAAATGCAGGAAATAAGACTTGGGTTGGAAAAAAAGCTGGATGTAGAGTGGTATAATAACATTCTCTTTTCCGCAAAACAGATGAGAGAGATTCGTCTCGGGTTAGAACTTGGGCAGCCAGTTAAATATTATGCTAAGTTTTCGTTTGGATTTACGGACATGCGTAGAGCAAGAGAGTGGATTCAACAAGAAGGAACGGAGTTTTATGAACAGGCACAAGAGCGTGGGGATATTCAACAAACGGATAAAATCAGTATACGAATCAGCGAAGATCGTATGCATGCATTTATATTTTTAGAAAGTCCAAAAGGAAACATTAGACATACAGAAGAAGAAATTTTGGAGCAGATTCATCAAGCAGGTGTAAAACTTGGAATTGATAAAGGACTCATCTCGCAGTTGCTTGAGTTGGAAATATATAATCGTGAAATTGAATTTGCGACAGGGAAAGACAAGGTTGATGGGGAGGATGGCGAATATCAATACGCAATCAATACAAACATTAATCGAAAACCAAAACTGCTTCCGGATGGTTCGGTTGATTATCATAACATAGACCTTTTCGTTCAAGTAAAAGAAGGGGATTTGATCGCTACATATATTCCACCTACCACAGGAATTTATGGCTTTCAAGTGACGGGAGAAATGCAACAGCCAACCAAAGGAAAGGAACAAAAAAAGTTGCATGGAAAAGGCGTTCTGGAAATTTCTGAAGGACGATTTATTGCAACGATGAAAGGAAGAATTGAACAAAACGGGTTGGTTATTAATATCGTAGAAGGATATATTCATAATGGAGATTTAACTATGAATGATGGCAATATATTCTTTGATGGAGATGTATTGATTACAGGAGATGTTGGAGACCATGTAATTGTCGAGTCGACCAAAAATATAGAAGTAGAAGGGATGGTGGGAGCATCATTTCTTAAAGCGGGCGGAGACATTATAATAAAAGGTGGGGTCAATGCAAAAGATGAAGGGAAAATTGAATCGGATGGAGGTGTGTCCGCAAAATTTTTGGAGAGAGCAACAATTTTTGCAGGAAAAGACATTCAAAGCAACTATATTTTACATTCCAATATCCGAACAGAAGGTTATGTAATTGTTTCAGGGACAAAGGGTTCCATTATAGGTGGATTAATTGAGGCTGTTAGAGGTGTTGACTCGTTTGTGATAGGCAATATAAATGAAGTGGAAACCAGAATTTCTGTTGGTCAAAATGACATGTACATAGAATCCCTGGAAAAAATAAATAATGAGATAAAAGTCTGGCAGGAAAAGGTGGATGAGATTATATCGAAGGTAAAAGAAATTTCTTCAAAATATTCCAAAACACAATTGTTGGAAATACCAATATATATAAAACTCTTACAGGGAATTGCAATAAGACAAGATGCACTAAATCAAGCGATACAGCAAAGAGATATGTTTATGAGAAAATATCGCCTGTTGGGGAATACCGCACAAGTGATTGCAAAAGGAATGATTTATCCTAGAACAGTAGTACAAATTAATTTTAATCATATTCGTGTGCTTGATACATATAGCAATGTAACTATTAGACTGGACGGAGGGAAGGTGCGGATATATGGATTCGAAAACAAATCGACAACCTAAAAAGAGAGGAAAAATTCTAATTGTTGATGAGATTGCGGAGAATCGAAGTATTCTTCGCATGGGGCTTGAGGAAGAATACGAAATTCTTGAGGTAGTATATGCGGAAGATGCGATTGAAATCCTTCAAAAGGAGAATCTAAATATTTCCTTGGTTCTTTTGGATATCAACATGCCTGAGATGGACGGATTAAAATTGCTGGAAAAGATGAATGAAACAAAACGAAGCCACTATATTCCGGTTGTAGCCATCGCAACCAATGATACCGATGAGGTCCGAAAAAAAGGATACGAACTAGGTGTCATTGCGTATGTTGAAAAACCATATAATATGAAAGTTATCCGAAATGCAATTCGCAACGTAATCGATATTTTTCACGAAAAAAATATGCTGGAGAAACAAAATATTATACAGAATCGTAAACTTGAAAACCAGGCACTTCATCTCCATCAGCTGAATCAAAATCTTACGAACATGCTCGGAACGGTTGTTGAATTTCGTACTTTTGAAGGAGCAGAGCATGTCATTAAAGTAAAAGAGTTTTCAAGAGTCATTGGGAATATGTTGCGAACCTCTTATAAAGAATATCAGTTAACGGAAGAAAAAATAAATCGGATTGTCTCGGGTGCCTCACTTCATGATATTGGAAAAATTATGATTCCGGAGACGATTTTGATGAAACCTGGAAAACTGACGATTGAAGAATTTGAAATGATGAAATCTCATACAACAAAGGGTTGCGAGATATTAGAGCAACTTAAGGATTACATTGAAAGAGAAGAGTATCAGGACATTTATGATATTTGTAGATTTCATCATGAGAAGTATGATGGAAGTGGATATCCAGATGGAAGAGCAGGAGAAATGATACCTGTATCAGCACAGATTGTTGCAGTTGCAGAGACATTGGATGCCTTGATCTCGGATGTTGTATATCGCAGAGCCTATCCTTTTGATGAAGCAATTCGAATGATTTTGGAAGGGAATTGTGGAGTATATTCCCCCAAAATATTGGAGTGTATGCGTTTAAAAGTGGATGAATTAAAACGTATAGCTGCTCATTATCAAGAACAGGAAGTCTAAAATAAAGAAACTATAATTCTTAAAGAAATCAGAGAATTATAGTTTCTTTATTTTTTTGTTGACAAAAAAGATTAACGTGATATACTAATGTTAAGTTAGTTAATTAGTCAAGTAGTTAACCGATAAGGCGAATAAGAAAAGGAGGTGAAAAGATGAATATTGATTTTAGTGTGGATAAACCAATCTTTCTTCAAATATCAGATGGTATTGCAGATGCAATTTTATCTGGGGCATTTGAGGAAGAATCGCAGATTCCTTCAATTACAGAATTTGCAGTACAATACAAGATCAATCCTGCTACGGCATTAAAAGGTGTAAACATATTGGTCGATCAGGAAATCATCTATAAGAAGAGGGGAATCGGAATGTTTGTTAAGGCAGGGGCAGTAGAGAAATTACAGAGTAGCAGAAAGAATGAGTTTTTTGAACATTACATTACAAATGCGGTGGAGGAAGCCGTGAGGCTTGGAATTACGAAGGAAGAAATGAAAAGTATGATTGAGAGAGGGTATGAATATGAAAGGAATTGAGATCAAAGAGATTTCCAAGAGTTTTGGAAAAAATATTGCGCTAGACCAAGTTTCGACCAAATTTGAGGAGCATAAGATTTATGGTCTATTGGGAAGAAATGGAGCAGGAAAATCTACATTACTAAAAATTATTGCAGAGCAATTGTATGCAGATGCAGGGGAAGCATTATTGGATGATCAAAAAATATTATCTACCGATGAAGCGTTTGGAAAAATCTATTTAATGAGTGAGCAAACATTGTATCCTGAAAAAATGAAAGTAAAAGATGTCATTCGTTGGACAAAAGAGTTCTATCCTAGTGCTGATCTGGATTATGCACGAGAACTTTTGAATAAGTTCGAACTTAGTGGTAAGAAAAAAGTGAAAGCCTTGTCCACGGGGTATTTATCAATTTTAAAGATTATCATTGCATTGTCAGTAAATGTGTCATATGTTCTTTTGGATGAACCAATATTGGGCTTGGATGCAAATCACAGAGAACTATTTTATCGTGAACTGTTGGAACGATATATGAATTCGAATACAACCTTTGTCATTGCCACGCATTTAATAGAGGAAGTGTCCGAAATCGTTGAAGATGTTGTGATTATTCATGATGGAAAAGTATTAATCAGTAAGAACAGAGAAGAACTTCTATCAAAAGCATATATGGTATCAGGGCCAGAGACTGTAGTCGAAAAGTTCTGCGAAGGAAAAGAAGTGATTGGAGTGGAAAAGTTAGGAGGATTAAGAACCGCCTATGTAAATAAAATTGAAAATATACAAGAAGTCGAAGGGTTGGAAATACGAAAGATGAGCTTACAGAGTATGTTTATTCAACTGACAAATAAAAGGGGGGCAAACTTATGAAAATAAAATCAGCATATCGATTTCAAATGAAAGAATATCTGAAAGGAATGGCTGCATATTATGGTATCGTTTTATTGCTGGCTATGGGATTGTATATTCTTTTCATTTCGCTGGATCGTTTAGGAAAAATTGATTTAGAAGCAGAAAACATTCCGATGGTATATGTTGTAACTTCTATGTTTTTATTTATTTCCGCTATGGCCGTAAATAAAGAACATTTTCACATGCTCATACAAAATAGTGTGTCAAGAAAAGCTTTTTTTGTTGCAAGAACGGGTATGATATTGAGCGTAGCTGCGATATCCAGTGTGGTAGACTACTTGTTTCGAATTTTAGATGCAACACTTAATGGAAAAGTAAACTTTGAAACTACATCATCACTTTCTATGTATGGTAGTTATGATTTGTCCAACGTAGGCATTGTAATGCATTCTATATTGATGGTATTTTTAGAATGTGCGGCAGCTATGGCAATTGGATACTTGATTGTTTCAGTATTCTATCGAGTGGGCAACGGACTGTTTGTAGTCATTGGATTTGTTGTTTCAATTGTTGCAATTCGATATTTGGTTGTGGGAGCTATTTCCATTATGAGCGATTCTATGATGACTTTTCTAAGAAAATTGTTTTTAGGATATTATGATTTGCTCGAAAAAACACCAGTTACTGGTGAAGCGACAATAGCAGTCGTGTTTCTTTTATGCTCAATGATTAGTTGGCTATTACTCAGAAAAGCAAATATAAGAAAAAAATAATTACCAGCGATTATGTACTTTTTCAGCAAATCCAAGAATATTTTCAATGGACAAAATGGCGCCGTCGTCTAAGACTACGGTGCCTTTATATTTTCCAAATACTTGATGCTGATCGGATTGAAGCAATATAAAGTCTGTATCTGCTGCACGATCAATAATTGGAGTAAAAGTGAGTTCGAAACGAGCATCATTTGAATGGAATATCCAAGGGGATAAATAATCATCTTTACCGTTCTTTTTTGGTATTTCAAAAGAAACCTGATCCAATTTATGAACTTTGCCGTCATATAATAAAATGTTTTCTGTTGCAGCTGAAGTGTCTCCGAATCCACAACCAATATTAAAACCAAAAGTTTTTCCGGCAATTGTAGATTGTGCAGCAGCCCAATACCAGGTATTGTCATAGGTCCACACACCTCTTCCCCAATCAAGAAGTCCATAACTGTTGATTGGGGAAAACAAATAATTTTCTCCTTTTATCGAGATTTTTCCTGAAGCTTTCATACCAAGTATTTTTTGGTTGTAATAAAATGCAAGAGGATCTTCAGAAAATGGAGTAGCTATGACCATGTGTTCAGATGGTTCCTCGGATAAAACGATATCTATTTTTAATGGGAATCCATCACGAAAGTCTGCAATATAACCTTTTAAGATACGTTTATTTGGGTCAACAGTAAATGTAAGGTGAGAGCGTTTGTTTGCTAAAGTGGAAGTGCCGCTCGAAGCATTATTTGGCAAATTGAGTTTTCCCATAGGAAAGAAGCCCATATAACTTTTTGTAATCTGTCTGGGATATTTGTATTCCAAAAGACTAGCAGAGAGCATGCTCATATAACCATTGTCAGCAATGGTTAGGGCGACTGCAAAAGCATCATTAGTGATCAGATAATAATCCCATTCTTTGATACGAAAGTTACTGGCTTTGATTAGCGCTCGATCATATTGAAAGTTTTCTTTTTTTGACCAGCCAGGAGCTGTTAAATGTCCGAGCTCATTATGAAGTGGAAGAATGGATTTAATTTCATTTTGCATAGTCGACCTCATGGTATTCAGAATTGTTTTGTTTTAAGCATCTATACCTATTATAACAGAGATATGCGTCTCCGAACACTGTAAAAACAAGCATTCAAAAAAGCGTACTTTGAAGAAACGTTGATAGATGGTATAATATTACGCATATGAAAAAGAATAAGGATGGGAATTAAAATGAAAGTTAGTGGTGAAAATAAACAATATGCATACAAGGAGTTGATTCGAAGATTTGCTCCATATTACAAGAATTACAAGGGAGTTTTTGCGTTGGATTTATTCTGTGCGGCTCTAACAACTGTTTGCGAACTGGTATTACCGATGATTATGAGGTATATTACGAATGAAGGAATTCAGGATCTTGCGAATTTAACAATTCGTACCATGGTAATGCTTGCGGGAATATATATGGTATTACGTCTTATCGATTGTGTAGCTACTTATTACATGCTAGATATGGGGCATGTTATGGGAGCGAAAATCGAAACAGACATGCGTAAAGATGCATATACACATCTGCAAAAACTTTCAGATACATTTTATAGCAATACAAAGGTCGGACAAATCATGGGAAGAATAACGAATGATCTTTTTGATGTTACAGAATTTGCACATCATTGTCCGGAAGAATTTTTTATTGCAGGGATAAAGTTTGTGGTATCTTTTGTTATTTTATCTCAGATTAATATTTGGTTGACTTTAATCGTATTTGCTATTACACCGATGATGTTGCTTTCCAATCGTCATTCCAGAAAAAAAAGCAGAATTGCCTTTAAAAAGCAGCGTGTACAAATTGGAGATTTAAATGCCAGAATTGAAGATAGTTTACTCGGGCAAAAGGTTGTGAAAGCATTTGCCAATGAAGAAATGGAGATTGAAAGATTTGAAAAAGACAATCGACGTTTTTTGGCGGTAAAAGAAGAAACTTACAAATATATGGCTAGATTTCACGTCAGTGTTCGTTTGTTTGATGGAATCATGTATGTCTGTGTACTGTTATTTGGAGGGATGTTTTTGGTCAACGGGCAAATTAATGCAGGGGATCTGATTGCTTATTTATTATATGTAACAACTTTAATTACTACAGTACGAAAGATCATAGATTTTACAGAACAGTTTCAGCGTGGAATGACTGGCATTGAGCGATTTATTCAGATTATGGATGCGGATGTAGAGATTTTTGACGAACCATGTGCAAAACCGATTCATGATCTAAAAGGAGACATACAAATTAAAGATGTAGAATTTGAGTATCCAGATGACAAAAATCAGGTGTTCAAAAATTTGAATATGCATATTTTGCCAGGTGAAAAAGTTGCAATTGTAGGACCAAGTGGTGGAGGAAAATCTACACTTTGCAATTTGATTCCTAGATTTTATAATTTGACTAGTGGAGAGATTCGCATTGACGATAAGAACATTAAGAATATAACTTTGAAAAGTCTGCGTAGTCATATTGGAATCGTGCAGCAGGATGTATATTTGTTTTCTGGGACTGTATATGAGAATATTTTGTATGGAAGATTAGACGCGACAGAAGAAGAGGCAATAGCTGCTGCAAAGGCTGCTGGAGCAGATGAGTTTATTGTGAAATTGAAAGATGGATATCATACTTATGTAGGGGAACGCGGTGTCAAATTGTCAGGAGGACAAAAACAAAGAATTAGTATTGCGCGTGTTTTCTTAAAGGATCCCAAAATCATCATTTTAGATGAAGCCACGAGTGCCTTGGATAATGAGAGTGAATATGCTGTAGCAAGATCTTTGGATAGATTAAGCGTTGGACGCACAACGATTACGATTGCGCATCGTCTGTCTACAATTCAGAAATCGGATCGTATTTTTGTGTTATCCGAGCAGGGAATTGAAGAAGAGGGAAATCATGAGGAACTACTTCAAAGAGAAGGGACCTACCATAAGTTTTATCAAATGGCTATGAATTTGAAATAAAATACGATATTATGAATAAGGGTATATTTTAATGTTTTGAGATTAGCAAAGAAAGAGGGCCGTAGAATTGAAACTTACATTTATTGGAGCAGATCATGAAGTAACTGGAAGCTGTCATTATCTTGAGGTGGATGGCAAACACATTCTAATCGACAGGGGGATGCAACAGGGGCCGGATTATTTTGAAAATATTCCGTTACCAATTTTGCCAGCTGAAGTAGATTATGTTTTTTTAACGCATGCGCATATCGATCATTCGGGTTTGCTTCCAGAGTTATATCGAAATGGTTTTAAAGGGAAGATTTATGCAACCAAAGCAACGACTGATTTATGTAATATCATGCTTCGAGATTCTGCACATATACAGATATTTGAAGCAGAATGGCGTAGCAGAAAAGCAAAAAGAAGCGGGGAAAGTCCGGTTGAGCCGATTTATGACATGCATGATGCGGATGAAACTATAAAATTATTAGTTCCTTGCGAATACAATAAAGAATACCAGATTTGTGATAGTGTAAAAATTCGTTTCACAGACATTGGGCATCTTCTAGGATCGTCAAGTATAGAAGTGTGGATGACGGAGAACGAACAAACGAAGAAGATCGTATTTTCGGGAGACATTGGAAATAAAGAACAACCAATCATTAAAGACCCGCAATTTACAGAGTCTGCTGATTATGTTGTCATGGAGTCTACTTATGGGGATCGTTATCATGAAAAAAGTAAGTTGGATTATGTAGGTGAACTAACAAGAATTATTCAAAATACATTTGACCGTGGAGGAAATGTAATCATACCTTCTTTTGCAGTTGGAAGAACACAGGAAATCTTGTATTTTATCCGTGAAATTAAAAATAAACATTTGGTAAAAGGGCATGACGGATTTTCGGTATATGTAGATAGTCCGTTGGCTGTCGATGCTACAGAAGTTTTTCAAAAGAATGTGACCTGTTGTTTTGATAAAGAGGCAATGGAGTTGGTGAATAAAGGTATTAATCCCATACATTTTATGGGATTAAAGCTCAGTATTACTTCAGATGAATCAAGACAGATAAATTTTGATCAGTCTCCAAGCGTTATTATTTCCGCTTCTGGAATGTGCAACGCTGGAAGAATTCGACATCATTTAAAACATAATTTATGGAGAACGGAGTCCACCATTCTTTTCGTAGGTTATCAGGCACATGGCACATTGGGGAGAAGTATCTCGGAAGGTTCGAAATCCGTTCATTTATTTGGTGAAGAAATAGAAGTCAAAGCAAATATAGAACATTTGGAAGGATTAAGTGGTCATGCAGACAAAGCAGGATTACTAGAATGGATTCAAGGTTTTAAAGAAAAGCCAGCACACGTATTTGTAGTACATGGAGAAGATGAAGTTGCAGCATCTTTTGTTCAGTGCCTGGAAGAAGAGTATGGTTTCTCTGCAAATGCACCGTTCAGTGGCTCTATCTTCAACTTACTGGAAGGTCAATATGAATATGAGGCAAGTCCAGAAGTCATAATAAAAGAACATAAGTCGTCATCTGTTATGTTTATGAAGCTCAAAGAGGCTGAAAAAAGACTTGAGCAAGTTGTTTCTAGAAATGAAGGTGGCGCAAATGCTGACCTTGAGAAATTTATTATGGAAATTGAAAAGCTTAGTATGAAATGGGATCGTTAAGAAGAGTAAGCACATAGATAAGTGAGGATACATAAATGAGTTATGCAGACCAGGTTTTTATTAACATGTGTAAGGATATTTTAGAAAATGGTACAAGTACAGAAGGACAAAAAGTAAGACCACATTGGGAGGACGGAACGCCAGCAAACACAATAAAAAGATTTGGCGTTGTGAATCGATATGATTTATCTAAGGAGTTTCCAATTCTTACGCTTCGCAGAACCGCATTAAAAAGTGCAACAGATGAATTACTTTGGATTTGGCAGAAGAAATCAAATAATATCAATAATCTGCATAGCAATATTTGGGACAGTTGGGCAGATCCAGACGGGTCCATTGGAAAAGCATATGGTTATCAGTTGGGCGTGAAACATGCATACAAAGAAGGTGAAATGGATCAGGTCGATCGCGTGATTTTTGATTTAAAAAATAATCCATTTAGTAGAAGAATTATGACAAACATTTACGTGCATCAAGATTTAAGTGAAATGAATTTGTATCCCTGCGCATATAGTATGACTTTCAATGTGACACAGAAACCTGGGGATTCAAGATTGACGTTGAATGGAATTTTAAATCAGCGTTCACAGGATGTGCTAGCTGCAAACAATTGGAACGTTGTACAATACGCAGTTTTACTGCATATGTTTGCACGAACCTGTGATATGAATGTAGGTGAATTTATTCATGTTATCGCAGATGCACATATTTATGATCGTCACATTCCAATTATTGAAGAATTGATTAAAAGAGAACCATTCAATGCACCTAAATTTATTTTAAATCCTGAAAAGAAAGATTTTTATGATTTCACAAGACATGATGTGATTTTGGAAGGATATGAGTTTGGAGAACAGATATTGAACATTCCAATTGCAATATAATGCGTTTGGATTTTGGGATATATAACACAGAAAGGCAGGATAAGGAATGAATTTAATCGTTGCAGTTGATGCAAATTGGGCAATCGGAAATAAGAATCGTTTATTAGTCAGTATTCCAAATGATCAAAAGTTTTTTCGTGAAGAAACAATGGGACATGTTGTGGTTTTGGGTAGAAAAACATTGGAAACTTTTCCAGGAGGAAAACCTCTGAAAGGAAGAACGAATATTATTTTATCGACAAATCCAGAATTTGAAGTAAAGGATGCAATAGTCGTCCACTCGAAAGAGGAGCTTTTGGAAGTTCTGAAAGGATATGCGGATCAGGAGATTTACATTATTGGAGGAAGCAGTATTTATGAAATGATGCTTCCATATTGTGATACGGCTCATATAACAAAAATTGATTTTGCTTTCGAAGCAGATTCTTTTTTTCCGAATTTAGACGAAGATTCTTCGTGGAAAATCACAGCATCAAGTGATGAACATACCTATTTTGATCTGGAATATCAGTTTTTAAAATATGAGAGAGTATGATTATACAGTTTGGTTGCGTCCAGAGGACTTTCCGATGTATAGTTTTTTGTCTGCTCTTGAAATCGTGTTTTCAATACCAAGATGTTCTTGATATACTTCGACCCCAAAGGTCATACTAACTTTGATACGTTGATCACGAAACTTAAATTCGTGACGCTGGATTGTCTGACGCAACATTTCTAAATGTTTTTTTGCGTCGGGCAACTCGGCATTTGTAAAGCAAAATAAGAACTCTTCTCCGCCCCATCTTGAAACAATTCCTCGCTTAATCATGAATTCATCTAAGATTTCTCCCAGTGCAATTAAGATTGCATCTCCAGCATCATGGCCATAATGGTCGTTGATTTTTTTGAAATAATCAATATCTCCAATAGCAATACAAAAAGGAGAAGGTTTTTTTGTGTATGAAATACTTAATTCACGAAGTTTGGTATGCATTGCACGACGATTGAAAAGCTGTGTTAACGTATCATGATTTGCCATTTTTTTGAGTTTTTCATTTGCTTGTAAAATTTGATCTTCTGAGTTACGAAATCGTTCTTTGCTAAGGAAGGCAGTTGCAGACATAGAAAATAACATCGTTAAAAGATTGAGACCTAAAATAACTGTGTCACTAATTGGAATACTTGAAATATGTGTTTTGTCCAAAAAGTATAGAACAATTATAGCTATTGTGAGCAACGAAGCAAAAGGAATGTTTTTGTCAGATGTAATTTCTGTGTTGAAATATAAGATTGGAATTAAGGTGACTAATATCCAATAAAAGTTATAGTTGAAACTTGCGAAGATTGAAAACGCAAGAATGATTAAAAAAACGCATGTAGAAAATATGGAAAAAGAAAGAATCGGACGCTTTGATATCGTAGCAGCATAGGATACAAATAAGACGGAACATCCAAAAAGAGATAAAAATGTAAGGGAATACTCAGAAACTGCTGCAAGCATAATAGACATAACAAAAAAGTATATCAAGAAAATGAGAGATTGCAGTCGAATTAGTATTATGAATTCTCTCCCAGGTTTTTTTCTGGAAGACCGTGAGAAAGTAGATTTTTACCGATATTTAGTAGAGTATGCATAGTCACCTTCCTTTAAAAAAATACAGTTCTATTATAGCATTACAGGGATTTTTTATCAATTTTCTTTTGTGGAAAGAACAGTCAATTCTTGACTTTTTGGAAGGCAAGGATAATAATAGAAAGAAAACATGATTTAAGGAGTGGCGCAATGTTAGATATTAAACTAGAGAGAACGAAAAATCCAAGAAAAATACCGGCGGAAGGCGATCCACTTCCTTTTGGTACGATTTTTACTGACCATATGTTTACGATGGATTATGAAGAAGGAAAGGGATGGATCAACCCTAAAATTTCTCCATATGCTCCAATAATGTTGGACCCATCGGCAATGGTCTTTCATTATGGACAGGAAATGTTTGAGGGCTTAAAGGCATATAAGGCAGAAGATGGAAAAATATTATTGTTTCGTCCAGATGAAAATGCGAAAAGAGCAAATAATACAAATGAGCGATTATGTATACCAACGATTCCTGAGGAAGATTATCTGCAGGCAATTCATGAGTTGGTTAAAGTAGATCGAGCATGGGTGCCAACTGCACCAGGGACTTCTCTATATATTCGCCCTTTTGTGATTGCTACGGATCCTTTTTTAGGCGTTCGCCCATCAAAAACATATAAATTTATCGTTATTCTATCACCAGTTGGTGCATATTATGCAGTTGGATTGAATCCGGTAAAAATTTGGATTGAAGAAGAGTATATTCGTGCCGTTCGAGGTGGTCTCGGAGAGGCAAAAGCAGGTGCAAACTATGTAGCAAGTCTAAAAGCACAAGTGAAAGCACATGATGCTGGGTACTCACAGGTATTATGGCTTGATGGAGTAGAAAAGAAATATATTGAAGAAGTTGGAGCTATGAATATCTTCTTTAAGATTCAAGGAACTGTGGTGACACCAAAATTGAATGGCAGTATCCTACCAGGAATTACAAGAAAGAGCTGCATTGAGCTTTGTAAAGTGTGGGGATACCCTGTTGAAGAGAGATTGATATCCGCAGAAGAGCTTTTTGATGCAGCGAAATCAGGCGCATTGGAAGAAGTTTGGGGTTCTGGTACAGCAGCTGTTATTTCTCCAGTAGGACATTTGAGAAAAGGAGACGAAGAAGTAGAAATCGGTGGGGGCAAAATCGGTGAGGTGAGTCAACGATTATATGATACGATCACTGGTATACAGTTGGGTAAAATTGAAGGTCCAAAAGGTTGGTCCGTTGAAGTATAAAGAGTTCGATAATTATCTAATAGATCAAATGAAAAGGTCCTGAAACACTGTTTCGGGACCTTTTTTTAATAATGATTTAATGAATGTATCGATACGGTTTTAAGAGAACTGGTATTAATTTTGTTCAAAGATGTTTTTTAAACAGGCGATCAGTTTATCATTACTTTCCGTATCGAGAAAGCACATTCTGAAATAAGTAGCATCAAGGAAGGCAAAACTACTGCAATCACGAACAAGCAGACCTTCTTTGATGGCTTCTTCGAAGACCATTTTTGAAGTAATTTCTTTTCTAAGAATTTTTATTAGGCAAAAATTTGAGACGGTTGGGTAAACTTGAAGACCTGAAATTTTCCGAAGTTCGTTGATTACACGTTCTCGTTCTTTATGCATGAATGCTTTGGTCATATTCATATACTCATGGTCTGAGAACAGTACTTTTCCAGATGCTTCTGCAATGGAACTGACTGACCATGGTCGCATTTCTTCTTTGAAGGAGGCAAGCAAATCTTCGTTGCTTGTTACTGCGTAACCAAGTCGTAGCCCAGGGCAAGCAAAGAATTTTGATGTCCCACGAATTACAATTGCATTTTGATAACGGGATACAAGTGGAATGGCAGAGAAACTATCTTGATGTTCCATAAATTCAATATATGTCTCATCGATTAACACGGAAATATCCCGCAAAGCGCAGTATTCCAGTAATTTCGTAAGTGCAATCTGATCGATTGCAGTTCCACTTGGATTGTTTGGGTTGCAGAGGATTAAAATGTCTGCATCATTTGGAATCATTGAAAAAACAATAAATTCATCGTATGAAAAATTATTGTTTACATTTAACGGGAGATACAACGGGGTTCCACCTGCAAGCTCTACTTCTCGTTCATATTCTGAGTAAGTGGGTGCAATGATAACTGCTTTTTTCGGAGCTTTTATTTGTATGAAGGTAGAAATTAATTCGGTAGAGCCGTTTCCTACAACGATATGATCGGAGCTTGCACCAGTATAGGTGGAAATTACATCTTTTAGTTCTTTGTAATCGCGGTCAGGATAAGTTCCGAGTACGTCCAGATGTTCTGCTAGAAATTGTTTGAGATTTGCTGGAACACCGAGTGGATTTACGTTCGAACTAAAGCTAATGATATCCTCTTTTTTTATATGATATTTCGCTTCTATTTTTTCGAGATCACTTCCATGAAATACTTCTTTTTTCTTTTTCATTGACAAATAGGACCTTTCTGCTACCAATCCTTGCATGAGCAAAAACGAAGTTAATTTTTATCTATTTATTGCTTTGCTTATATGTATGATGGTATAATATTTAAATATATTTGCTTTTTTATTATAACGAAATTTAATGAAAATGCAAAGAAATTTAGTAAAGTGTGGTGAGTAGGGTGGAAAGAGTCATAGAAAAGTACGAAAGAGGAATATTTAGATACGATACGCCACTTTTGGATTTTTCATGCAATAAAATCGAAATTGCAACAAATAAAGAGGAAATTGTAGCAGGTTCTTTTCAAATAATTATGCCCACAAGCGAAAAACTTGAGGGATATATTCACACGTCTTCACTTCGTATGACATGTACAATTGGTATGCATAACGAAGATCATAACACCTATCAGGTCAATTATTCATTTGATTCGAAAAACTTAGAGGAAGGCACGATATTCAAAGGGAAAATCAGTTTCATTACCATACTTGGTGAATACTATATTCCTTTTTCTGTCAAAATTCATCCGTTTCAATTAGAATCGTCTATTGGAAATATCAAAAATCTATTCCATTTTACAAACTTAGCAAAAACAAATTGGGCTGAAGCACTTCAAATGTATTATTCACCGGTTTTTCCGCATATATTCAGGGGAAATGAAGAAGAATTTCAGGGACTTTATCGAGGGCTTGCTCATGAAACGGGGAATGAAAAGAATTTAGATGAATTTCTTGTATTAATTAAGAAAAAACAGCAAGTCGATTATATTATAGAAGAAAAGGAATTTATCATTGACGATTATGAGACACAAACTTCGAACCGCATTCACATTAAGAAAAATGGATGGGGATATATACATTTAGATGTAATCGTAGATGGTGATTTTATTTCTGTGCAAAAAAACGTGATAACAGGAGACGATTTTTTGGGAAACACCTGTACACTTCAATTTGTAATTGATGAATATCGTCTGCATCATGGTACAAATTTCGGACAAATCACACTCGTACATGGTTTGAGTAAAACACAGATTCCAATAACGGTTCAACCAAAGATTGGTTCGGAACCAAAAAAGAAACGCTTGCTTCAGATGAAAAGAGAAGCAGAAGTAATTATGACTTCTTTTTATATTGATTTTCGCATCAAAAAGATTTCGGCAAAAGAGTGGACAGAACGCTCTTTAGAAATGATCGAGAGAATTACGATCGAAGATGAAAACAACTATGAAGCAAGACTATATCAGGCACAGATGTTGATTTCCGCAGATCGTAAAAATGAAGCAAAATGGATTTTAGACCGTGTAGAGGCACTTCTTCCTGAGGAAGGTGCATCGGATTATCATGCCTACTATCTGTATCTGACAACATTGATTGACCGTGAAAAGAAGTATGTAAATTACGTGACACAGGTCGTATCAATGTATTGTAAAGAAGATCCGGACAACTGGAGGTTGAATTGGATTCTTCTATATTTAAGAGAAGAATATACAAGTAATCCACATCGAAGATTTGAAAAACTGAAAGAAATGATCGATCGTGGAGCAAATAGTCCGATCCTATTTGTTGACGCAGTAAATCTGATGAATGCAAATCCGAAATTTTTAGAGAAGCTCGAAGGGGTAGAACTTCGCATTATTTCTTATGCACTTCGAAAATCGCTGTTATCAGAAATGGTACATGACCAGATTATGTATCTTCTTATTAAAGTACGTATTCCATCCAAAAATCTTCTAATGATGTTGTTCGACTTATATGCGTCGTGGGAAGATGAAGAGTTGTTGGAAGAAATATGTAAAATTTTAATACAACTGGGATATGTTGATGAAAAATATTATCCATGGTATGAAATGTCGGTGGCAAGAGAGTTTCAAATTACAAAGCTCTTTGAATGCTATCTTTTATCACGTCCCAAGGAATGTCAAAATGATATTCCTAAGAGAGTACTTTTGTATTTTGCCTACGAATGTACATTGCCATATTCAGTAGTTGCAAGATTATATCGATACATTCATGTGCATCAGAATCGCAATCAGGAGATGTATCAGTCCTATAAAAAGTCTATTCAGACATTTATGTTAAAGCAACTTGAACAAAGACACATGAATGAGGATCTGGCGTATTTATACGAGCATCTGTTGGTAGGCGAAATGATGAATCAGGAACGTGCTGAGATTTTATCAGAAATTGGATTCCAATGTAAGGTGCGAATCGAGATTCCAGAGATTACACAGGTCATTTTGATTTATGATAAGCTAAAAGGTGAAAATCGATATTTCGTACAGGACCAGGAAGTAGTGTTTTCAATTTTCGGAGACTCCTTTCAACTTTTCTTTCAAGATCAAGAAGGGAACCGCTATTTACTCAATCAGGAATATACACTCACAAGATGGATTCCTATGGCCAAAATTGAAAAATTATTGAAGCCATTTCATATTACACAAATCGGATATTCTCTGTACCTTTGCGAAAACAAAGGAGATTATATTTTAATGAGTGGAGACACGGAAGAACATTATGCAAATCTATTAAATTCTACACAGGTAGCGGGTAGATACAAGAGAAACATTCGTGCAAAGATATTACCATATTATTATGAAAAAGATATGATGGATGAAATGGATGCATGTCTTTTTTCGGTTCCATTTAAAGAAACAACACTTGCAGAGAGAAAAGAACTTATTCGCTTCATGGTATTGAGAGGCATGTACAATCAAGCCTATGACTGGGTCATTCAAAATGGGCCGGAAGGAATGGATGAAAAGACCATCTATCGTATGATTAGTCGAATGATTAGACGTGGTGAATGCACCAGTTATGATGAGAAAATGGTGGAAATCACTTATTACGCATTTGCATCTGGAGAATGGGATGAGTTTACAGTAGCCTATTTAGCAAAGCACTATGAAGGTATGCTTAAAGAACTCAGAGATATCTGGAAAGCAGCGACAGAAGAACATTTGGATGTACATACATTGGAAGAACGTATCTTAACTCAAATTTTATTTAGTGGTGTATATATTCTGGAGAAAGAAAAAATATTTTCTTCGTATGTGAAAGAGTCGCCAAATGAAAAGCTGATACATGCTTATCTTTCATTGCAAGCCTACGAATATTTCGTAAAACAGAAGGTATTGGATGGAAAGATCTTTTTGTATTTTCTAAAACCAATTTTACTTGGCAAAGAAGTAAATGAAGTGTGTTTACTTGCGCTTGTTAAATATTTGATAGAAAATAAAGAAACATTGGATGAGGATGAAAAAATGCTCGTATGGAGAGTATACTGTGATTATAGCAATCGTGGTATTTTCCTGCCAATGTTTGCAGAACTAGCGGAACTTGAACCGAAAATGTTTGGACTTCGAGATAAAACCTTTATTGAATATCGATGTGATCCGAAAAAAGAAGTTACAATTCACTATATACTTCACAGAAATGGCGAAGAAGCAAATCAATATCGAAAAGAGTCTATGAAGAATATTTGCTATGGGATTTTTGTGAAAGATTTCATTTTATTTTTTGGAGAGACTTTGCAGTATTATATAACGGAATCCTATGATGGAGAAGAAAAACTCACTGAGAGTGGTGAAATTTCAAAATCTGATATCACCGATGCAAACACAGGTATGCGTTACTTTGCATTAAATGATATAGCGATAGCAGGAACGTTGCAGGATTTGGAAACAGTCAATCGACTAGGTGAAGAATATTCACAAAAAGCATACATAACGAGAAAATTGTTTCGCATGATCTAGTGAAAAACGTCGTAATGTGAGGTAAGGATAACATATGCTAATAAACAACAAACA
This sequence comes from Lachnospiraceae bacterium, assembly GCA_963666475.2. Taxonomy (GTDB): domain Bacteria; phylum Bacillota; class Clostridia; order Lachnospirales; family Lachnospiraceae; genus JBFHIZ01. The sequence goes on from OY762821.2 coordinate 328,635, forward strand.
GGATAAACAAAATGAGCGTGTCGTCGTTGGATATGATCTTGGAGATTATTTTTCACAAATGAGTTTTTGCCATTTGTCGGATGATGAACCGGAGACTTTTTCAACGGTGCTTGGTGGAGAGGCATATAATATACCAACGGTACTTGCAAAAAGGACGGAAGTGAATCAGTGGGAATTTGGAGAAGAAGCATTAAAACTTGGTTCAGATGAGTGTATTCAAATTGAAAATTTAGTGACAAAAGCTTTGGATGGTGTTCCGATTTCTGTGGAAGATTATGAGTTTGCACCAGAAGATTTGCTTGCACTGTTTATTAAAAGAAGCTTATCCATGTTGACAATCATCGCAAAGAAAACAAATATCGAAAGTATTGTGTTTACAGTGGATGTGCTCAATAAGCAGATGATTGAAATCTTAGAACATTGCATAAGCACATTGGGTTTTTCGGATGACACGAAAGTGTACTTTCAGACGCGGGAGGAAAGTTTCTTTTCCTATGTGATTAAGCAACCACCAGAACTATGGACCTCTCAGGTCTTGATGGTGGATGCATCCAGGGGATATGCACGATTTATGCGTCTTGAAATGAATCGAAAAACAGTGCCCGTAGTGGCTTTTATTGATACGCAGGAATATCCTGAGATTGGATTGGCTGCGATACCAAAGAAAGCGACGAGTAGAGATGCATTTTTGGCTCGAATGGATTTGGCGCTTGAAACCGTTTTCGAAGAACTCTGTGAGGGACGTCGTTTTTCATCCGTCTATCTAATCGGCGAAATCTTTAGTGGGGATTGGCATAAATCGACGAGAAGTTTTTTGTGCAAAGGGCGAAGAGTTTTTCAAGGTTCAAACTTATTTAGCAAAGGTGCATGTTATTATGCAAAAGAAAGATATGCAGAGACTGCGACAGGAAAAGAACATGTATATTTGGGAAATGATAAGTTAAAAACAAATATTGGCATGCGCATCATTCGTTCAGGGAAGGAAAGCTATTTCGCGGTTCTGAATGCGGGAATCAATTGGTTTGAAGCACAAAACAAGTTTGATATTATCTTAGAAGAAGGAAAAGAGTTATATTTTATTTTGACTCCTCTTACTGGAAAAGAAAAAAAAGAAGCAAAGTTTTTGTTAGACGGATACCCGTATCGTCAACGAAAGATGACAAGGATGCAGGTAACGGTAGATATGACAAGTGAGCATAGGCTACGAATACACGTTAAGGATTTGGGCTTTGGAGAAATATTTGAAAAAACGGGTCTGGAATGGAAAGAAGAAATTAATATAGAATAACGATTGGAGGTTTCAAATGAGCAAAGTTTATTTGTGTAAAGGAGAATTTGCAGAAAATCCTTTTTTTATAGAAAAACAGAGATTAAAAGTATACTCTTTGGAAGAACTTTGCTATTACATCAAAGAGAATGTATGCATTTTGGATAAATCGATTATGACACCTGCGCTGATTCGTTTTCTTGGAGAAGATTGTAAGATTACAGCTCTAGAAAGCGAATTAAAACAAGTATTAAATCGAAAAAAGTCCATGGCGGATTTTTGTGAGTGTATTTTACGATTTGATGGACGAACCAATGAACAGGAAATGGAGCGAATTCTTGAGAACATTGTTAAGAGTGAGTCTTTAGATGTTTATGAAAAGCGAAAAAGTAATGCAGATTTTTTTGTACGAAAAAAGAAGTATTTGCGTGCGATGATAGAATATCGCAAACTGTTGGAAGAAACTGGGAAGAAGGACGTCGTTCTTTATAGCGAGTTGATGCACAACTTAGGAGTCGCCTATGCAAATTTATTCCATTATAAAGACGCAAGAGACTGTTTTGCTAAAGCCTATGAAAAAGGTGAACGAGAAGAAAGCCTGTTGTGTTATCTGGCTACTTATCGAATGGATGACCAAGAAGAGTACGAAAAATTAATTGATGAAAATTCAAAATATTTACAAATAGCAGCGACCATGAAACAAACGATTGAAGAGATTACAACCATGTGGGAAGAGAGTAATCAGCCGGGCAATTTAAATAATCCAGTTTATGATTATGAGATTATTGATCGAAAGGAACGCATGGAGCAGATGGAGCAGATAATCTCTGCATGGAAGTCGGAATACCGGCTTTTTCTTGAAGAGTAGCGGAGGAAACTTTGGGATTTTTAGCACGAATTTTTAATCGAAAAAAGAATGAATGGAAGCAAATCGACCAGTTTGAGAAAGCTGGAGAACTGGATTTTCAAGAGAATGAGGTTTTGTTTCAAGGGACTCATAATGAAGCAGCACGTGAGCAAATTGTAAGGATGCATCTTGAAAAAATGCAAAGTGCGGCACGTGAGTTGAAATTGCTAGAGGAAGAATACAATTATGTAACAAATTCCTTGTTGGATTGTGATGCTATTGAAAGCTTCCCACAATTAGAAAAGGAAGACCTGGAAAGTATAGCAAAGAAAATTCAAAATCTAGATGCGCAAAGGTTATGGGACAAAAAGAAAGAACGAAAGATTACACCATCACAGTTCTCAAATATGGAAAGATTGGAAGATGAAATACCTGAGGGCATCCAAAAACTGAAGGATGAAGAAGAGTATCGAGAAAAAGTTAAAAGAGACTTGGTTCGATTAAATGCAGAAAAGCAAGCTTATCTATATCGAAGAGAAGAATTGCATATAGGAATTGAAAATGCAAAAGGTATGGCCAAAATATGTTTTGTAGCGCTTCTAATTTGCTTTGCTATTTTGTTAGTATTGAAATCTGCATTTCGTATGGATATTCAAATTGGAGGGTTGTTGGCAATTGCTACATCTGCAATTGCAATTACACTTTTTTTCTCGAGGTTTCTAGATTATTCAGGAGAATTGACCAGGGTAGAAAAAGATATGAATCGTCTGACGATGTTGCAGAATAAGGTCAAAATTCGTTATGTGAATAACATCAATCTGTTGGATTATTTGTATTTAAAATATGGTGTAAATAGTGCATCTGAATTGGAAAAAATCTGGGGATTTTATGAAAAGGAAAAGAAAGAACAAAAACAAATGGAACAGGTAAGGACCGAGTTGGAGCTATTATATAAAAAGTTGCTTCATATTCTGACGAGAAATCGAATTTTCGACACTTCGGTATGGCTTCACCAGACGCTTGCATTTGTTGATCCAAGAGAAATGGTGGAAGTAAGACATGGCTTAAATCTGCGTAGACAGAAGCTAAGAGATCAAATGGAGTACAATAATGAGGTTGCAAAAAAATCCCAGATAGAGATAAAAAAAATTGTCGAACTTTATCCCAAACATGCAAAAAATATCTTAGATATTGTAGCTGAGTACGAAAAAAATATTGAATTTTCATAGATGCTCATGTATAATCAAAGCGCACGTAACTCAAGTATGTCCCAATAGAAAGGAATTTGTAATGAAAAAAGTAGATTTGTTATATGAAGGAAAAGCAAAAAAAGTTTTTACGACAGAAGATCCGGAAGTTTTAATTGTAGATTACAAAGATGATGCAACGGCTTTCAATGGTATCAAAAAGGGAACCATCGTTGGAAAAGGAATTGTAAATAACCGTATGAGCAATCTTGTATTCCAGTTATTGGAAAAAGAGGGTGTACCTACACACTATATTGAAGAATTGAGCGAACGTGAAACAGCAGTAAAAAAAGTGGAAATCGTTCCACTAGAAGTAATTATTCGTAATGTGGCTGCAGGAAGTTTTTCAAAAAGACTCGGTGTGCCAGAAGGAACACCATTTGCTGCACCAACCATCGAATTTAGTTACAAAAATGATGATTTAGGTGATCCTTTGATTAATTCACATTTTGCAGTTGCAATGAACTTGGCAACCTGGGAAGAAATTGCAACAATTGAGAAGTATGCATTTAAGGTAAATGAAGTACTAAAAGCTTACTTTATGAAAGCAAATATGAAACTCATTGACTTTAAGATAGAATTTGGTCGTCTTTCTGATGGATCAATCATCCTTGCAGATGAGACTTCACCAGATACTTGTCGTTTATGGGACGCAGATACCAATGAAAAATTAGATAAAGATCGTTTCCGTAGAGATTTAGGAAATGTGGAAGAAGCTTACAACGAAGTGTTTAAACGTTTAGGTCTATAATATACGAGCAGATTCGGAAGTTTTTTCGAGTCTGCTTTTTTATGAGTTACATAAAGAATGATAGAATAGTAGTTTTGGAGGAATCAAATGAGTACAGATAAATATGTCAGCCCACTTTCAGAAAGATATGCAAGTAAGGAAATGCAGTTCATTTTCTCGCCAGATATGAAATTTCGTACATGGAGAAAACTATGGATTGCACTTGCCGAAACGGAAAAAGAACTTGGGTTACCTATTACTGACGAGCAGATTGAAGAACTGAAAGCAAGTCAGGAAGACATCAATTATGATGTGGCAATACAAAGAGAAAAAGAAGTAAGACATGATGTCATGAGTCATGTATATGCATATGGAACACAGTGTCCACAAGCGAAAGGAATCATACATTTAGGGGCAACTTCTTGTTATGTTGGAGATAATACGGATATTATTTTAATGGATCAGGCACTTCGACTTGTAAAAAAGAAATTGGTAAATGTCATCGCTGAACTTTCGAAGTTCGCGAACGAGACAAAGAATATTCCAACTCTTGCATTTACACATTTTCAACCGGCGCAGCCGACGACCGTTGGAAAAAGAGCAAGCCTTTGGGCACAGGAATTTGTAATGGATTTAGAAGACTTAGATTATGTTTTGGATAGCTTGAAACTTCTTGGATGCAAAGGAACGACAGGTACTCAGGCAAGTTTCTTGGAGTTGTTTGATGGAGATTTGGATAAAATCAGTAAAATTGATCCGATGATTGCAGAAAAAATGGGATTTAAAGAATGTTACAATGTTTCTGGACAGACTTATTCCAGAAAAGTTGACACCAGAGTATTAAATATCCTGGCAGGAATTGCTGCATCTGCAACGAAGATGTCAAATGACATTCGTCTGCTTCAGCATTTAAAAGAAGTAGAAGAACCATTTGAGAAAAGTCAGATTGGGTCTTCGGCTATGGCATATAAAAGAAACCCAATGCGAAGTGAAAGAATTGCATCTCTTTCCAGATATGTGCTTTGCGATGCCTTGAATCCTGCAATAACCTCTAGCGTTCAATGGTTCGAAAGAACTCTTGATGATTCGGCCAATAAACGTCTATCCATACCAGAAGGTTTCCTTGCTACCGACGGAATTTTAGACCTTTGTATCAACGTGGTCGATGGATTGGTAGTTTATCCAAAAGTAATTGAAAAACGTCTGATGTCAGAACTTCCATTTATGGCAACGGAAAATATAATGATGGATGCAACTAAAAAAGGTGGAGATCGACAGGAATTACATGAGAAAATTCGTACACTGTCAATGGAAGCTGGAAAAAATGTCAAAGTAAATGGTGGAGAAAACAATTTACTTGAATTGATTGCTGCTGATGATGATTTTCCGATGACACTAGAAGAACTTAAGAAGACCATGGACCCAAGTAAATATGTGGGAATCGCACCGGTACAGGTCGATAACTTTATCAAAGAAGTTGTGGAACCAATTCTTGAAGCAAACAAGGAAATGCTTGGTGTAGACGTAAGTATTAATGTGTAATAGAATATAGTTATATAAAACTAAAAAGGCAGAAATCTTGATTTCGGCCTTTTTCATTTATCTGTATACGAAGTGGGTAACCAGATAGGAGCGTATATGAAGAAGAAAAAAATAATTTCGAATTTAGTGATACTTGGTTTTATTAGTTTGTTTATGGATATGAGTACGGAAATGGTGTATCCTTTGATTCCTTTATATCTAACAGCAACACTTGGTGCATCGCCTGCAATTGTTGGAATCATTGAAGGGATAGCAGAAAGCATTGCATCGCTTCTTAAAGTTTTTGGAGGGTATGTCGGAGATGTATACCATAACAAAAAGCGTCTGATGTTTTTTGGGTACTCATTTTCCGTTCTTTATAAAATTTTGTTGCTCGTTTCCACTTCGTGGTTTGGCGTTTTGGTTGCAAGGATCGTAGATCGTACCGGGAAAGGAATTCGAACTGCACCAAGGGATGCGTTAATCGCACAGTCTGGAGACAAAACAAAGTTAGGGCATTCCTTTGGTTTGAATAAAATGATGGATATGCTCGGATCTGCAATTGGTGTTGTATTTACTTATATATTCATTACGATTAATTTTGGGTATGAAAAGGCATTTTTGTTATCTGTAATTCCGGCAGGAATTGGAATCTTTTTAATTTTCGGAGTAAAGGAAGAGGAGGACAGACAAAAGAGCTATGTAAAATTGTCACTAAAAGGTCTGAAATTAGATGGAAAATTAAAAGCTTATCTCGGTGTGATTTTTCTCTTTTGTCTTGGAAATTCCTCAAATGCATTTTTGCTCTTGAAGGCAAGGGACCGTGGATTTTCTGCTTCACAAGTCATTTTGATTTATTTGATATTTAACATCGTCGCATCCATTTTATCGATTCCTTCAGGAAAACTCTCTGATAAATACGGGAGAAGTCGCATATTAGTGCCTGGTTATATGATATATGGACTAGTTTACTTAGGTTTTGCCTTCTTTGTTTCAAAAAGTGCAGTTGTGTTTTTGTTTGTTGCCTATGGAGCATACACGGCCTTTATTAGTGGAGCGGAAAGAGCTTTTATCGTTGAGTATTCGGATGCAGACTTCAAAGGAACGATGCTAGGACTATATGGTATGATACAGGGGGTGGGATTACTTTTATCATCCGTGATTGCAGGAGTCTTATGGGATCGTATTGACTCAAATGCTCCATTTGTTTTTGGTGGAATACTTGGACTTGTATCTGCGATTTTGATTTTCATTATTCTTGAGAAAGACCTATTACGGGGATTGTTGGGGAATAAAAAATAAAGAGCTGCAAAGTGCCATGCATAGGAAGGAGACTATATGGAAAATCATAAAAAACAAAGTAAATGGTATCGATTGGGGATTCAGCTGTGCGTTGTTGTCGTATCTTTGCTATTTCTTGCGTATGGAATGTTTCGAGGAGAAATGATAGAAGTGTTAAGTAAGGCCTCAAGAATCTGTTTGGAATGTATTGGAATTGGATAACTAGATATTATGAGTCGACGAATGGAGGAGAACATACACGATGAAGATTTTTAGAAATCATTGGGCCAAAAGAATGGTTGTGCAGACTCTATCTGCAATTGGGTTTAACCTACACTTATCAGGATATGTATCCGGAGAAATATATACAGGAGATTTAAAATCTGCTTGTGTCCCTGTATTAAATTGTTATTCTTGCCCAGGGGCATTAGGTGCATGTCCAATTGGTTCCTTACAGGCTGTAGAGGGGAGTAAGAAATTTCAAGTATCCTTTTATGTATTGGGGTTTATGATGTTATTTGGAATGCTTTGGGGACGATTCATCTGTGGCTTTCTATGCCCATTTGGGTGGCTTCAGGATATTTTGGATCATTTGAAAAAAAAGAAGTGGATAGTTCCACCAAAATTAGATCGAATACTTCGGTATGTGAAGTATCTCGTGCTTTTTATAGTGGTCATTCTTTTATCGATGGTTCTTACAAATAAATACGGAATAGCTGCTCCATATTTCTGTGAATATGTATGCCCCGCGGGTACACTTGGTGCTGGTGTTCCTCTTGTTTTATTAAATGAGTCCTTGCAGTCGGTTATTGGACCATTGTTTGTCTGGAAAGTTTCTGTGTTGGTTGTAATACTGTTTTTGTCAGTGGTAATATATCGACCGTTCTGCAAATATCTATGCCCATTAGGAGCTTTTTATGCGTTGTTCAATAAAATTAGTTTTTATCAGATGAACTTAAATGAAAAAAAATGCACGAAGTGTGGACTATGTGAAAGGACATGTAAAATGCAGGTTCCAGTTATGACAAATATTAATTCGGCGGAGTGCATCAGGTGCAACGAATGTAAAGCGGTCTGTCCGACCGGGGCAATCTCTTCTGGATATTTTGCCAAAGACAAATGTAGTAAGGAAAAGGTCAATGATTAGTCAAAAATGTATTTGTAATAAGTACTAGGAATACTTTAGGGGGGGAGTAATGAGAACATACGAAGCAATTAAAAAAGTTAGTAACGCAATCATAAAAGAAGGATTATGCGAAGCCATCTTAGTGAAAGGCTCCATAGGACGAGGGGATGACGATGAATACTCAGATGTTGATATGTACGTGGTGGTTAATGAGGATAATTTCAAAACCTTTTTAGACAAGAGAATCGATTATATTGAAGTATACTTACCTGTTCTATATATTGAATATGTAAATTTTGTAGCAGAGCAAATTGTTGCGATTTATGACAATGGACTACATTTTGATTTATATACGGTGACAGAAGATACCATGCCGTATACAGATCAGGCTAAAATCATATATGATCCTCATGAGAAATTTGTAGATTATCATCCTGAGTCTAAAATAATTACGAATGATGATTTAGCAAATTACTTCAATGAATCTTTATATTATTTTATTGAAGCTGATGGAGCATTTAGTCGCAAGAATTATCCATGGACAGCACATATTATGACAACCGCACTTGCGAATAGTACAATACTGTTACGATATTTGTATGATAAAGAGCATGCATATTTGGGATTAAAAAAAATTAATGAAACGATACCAGAAGAGCAGTTTTCGTGGGTATTATTTACTTCGGCAAATTTGAATAAAGAAGGTTTCGACATTGCGAATGATTATATTATCAAAATATTGGATTATGTAGCAGAAAATATAAATGATGATGTAAAGTGTTTGTTAAACATCAAATTCTTTGAGTGGATAAAAAGAAACTTAAATACAAAGCTGTTTGTGATCAAATCCTAGTAATTGCTCATATTTAATTGCAAAGAAAGGCTGTCCGAATGTTCGGACAGCCTTTTCTTATTATGGTTAACTTCAAACCAAATCCATAAGGTCATAATGTGTATGTGTTTTTAAGACAACTTTTATGCTTCGATTTTTCGGAAATTCTTTTTTCCACGTTTTACGATAATCGGTTCGGTTTTCAATGTGTTAACATCAAAGGAAAGATATACATCAGTAACTTTTTCATCTCCAATAGAAACCCCACCTTGTTGAATTGCACGTCTTCCTTCTGATTTCGATGGTACTAATCCAGATGCGTGCAGAATCGTAAGGATATCTGTTTTACCATCGGCGATATCTTCAGCTGTTAATACATAAGTCGGCATATCTACGGCTGTTCCGGTAGAGAACAATGCGTGAGATGCTTCTTTCGCTTTGTCTGCTTCCTCGTCACCATGGACCATTTTAGTCAGTTCGTAAGCCAAGATTTCTTTTGCCTGGTTGAGTTCGCTTCCTTCCCAAACTTCCATTTTCTGAATTTCTTCAATTGGAATGAACGTAAGAAGTTTGATACATTTTATTACGTCGGCATCAGAAACATTTCTCCAGTACTGGAAGAATTCGAAAGGTGTTGTTTTTTCAGGGTCCAGCCAAACTGCTCCAGACTCAGTTTTTCCCATTTTCTTACCCTCTGAGTTCAAGAGAAGCGTGATCGTCATGGCATGTGCATCTTCTCCAAGTTTACGACGGATCAATTCCGTTCCACCAAGCATGTTGCTCCACTGGTCGTCACCGCCGAACTGCATATTACATCCGTATTTTTGGAATAACATGTAGAAGTCATAACTCTGCATGATCATGTAATTGAATTCCAAGAAACTAAGTCCTTTTTCCATGCGCTGTTTGTAGCATTCAGCGGATAGCATACGATTTACACTGAAATGTGGTCCTACTTCACGGAGCAACTCTACATAGTTTAGAGACATCAACCAATCGGCATTGTTTACCATGATGGCTTTGCCTTCGCCAAAATCAATAAAGTTACTCATTTGTTTTTTGAAGCAAGCAATGTTGTGATCGATATCTTCGGCAGTCAGCATTTTTCTCATATCGCTTTTTCCAGATGGATCTCCAATCATTCCGGTGCCGCCACCAAGAAGTACGATTGGACGATTTCCTGAAAGTTGAAGACGTTTCATCAGACATAAAGCCATGAAGTGCCCTACGTGAAGGCTGTCTGCAGTGGGATCAAAACCAATATAAAAAATAGCTTTCCCCTGATTAATCATATTGCTGATTTCTTTTTCATTTGTTACTTGTGCGATCAGACCTCTGGCCTGTAGATCTTCGTAAGCAGTCATTTTGCTCATTTTATTTCCTCCTGTTTTTGTCTGTATGACAAACATCAAAGTTCTCGTCTTTTTGACGTGATTTTTCTGGAAAAATAAAAAAATCCCCGTCCGTAAAAAGGACGAAGAATTATCTCGTGGTACCACCTTAGTTCATAAACTACTTACATAGTTTACCTTTTCGAGCACTATCATGCTCTAGCACGTTAACGGGTGCAAAAACGTCACAGCCTACTATTAAATTTCGGTGTGAAGCTCAAAGAGGTATTCTCAATATGTTTTACATGCACCTCTCATCAACCGGTTACTTTCTGTTTGCTCTGCATAATGATACTTGATCTTGTCATTGCTTTTTGATATGAATTAATGCAATTATATAAAGCAATACTTTATTTGTCAACTGCTATTTTAAAATCCGTACAATAGGTAGGAGAATAGAAGGTAAAATAAGCTACACTTATAATACTGGTTGATGTTATAGGTTATGTAGATTATAATGAAAGAGAATCAATTTGCAAGTGAAGGAGAACTTATGAATATTGTGGATTTAAATTTAGAATATGTAAAATCCTTTTATTATGTGGGAAAATTCCGAAGTATAACAAAAGCAGCCACTTTTATGCATGTTTCCCAGCCAGCTGTTAGTCAGTCCATGAAGCATTTAGAAGAACTAATGGGGTGTAAATTAACCGTACGTGCCTCTGGTGGAGTAAAATTTACGAAAGAAGGCGAGGCATTTTACTCATATATTCAAAAGGGTTATGAGTACATGGTTCAAGGGGTCGATAAAATGAAGCAGTTGATGGAACTAGAAGGTGGAGAACTCAAAATAGGAGCTTCTGACATGACACTTCGTTATTTTCTATTGCCGTATTTGGAACGATTTCATGAGGAACATCCCCAGGTGAAAGTAATTGTTACCAATGCACCTACACCAGCAACACTTGAGAATCTTCGAGAAGGAACAATCGATTTTGGTGTAATCAGTACACCTTTTGAGGCATCTCCAAATTTGAAGATTACCTCAGTTCGGGAGATCGAAGATGTTTATATTGCAGGAAGAAAATTTATTCCATATAAAAATCGAATGTTAGATTTGCAGGAGTTAGAGAATTTACCAATCATTTCTTTGGAGGGGAAGACGAGTACAAGAACCTATATGGAACAGTTCTTAGAAAAGAATCGAGTACGTGTGGAACCAGAATTCGAATTGGCGACCAGTGATATGATTGTCCAATTTGCTCTTAGAAACCTGGGCGTAGGGTGTGTGGTTTCGGATTTCGCAGAAGAATATCTTAAGGATGGAAGTTTGTTTCAGTTACGATTTAATAAACGAATTCCTAAGAGAAAAATATGCCTGGTACAGGATCAGAGAAGCTATATTTCTCCAGCTGCGAAGGAACTTTTAAGATACATGGAAGAAATGGAATAAAATAGTAGGAGCATTTATTTAAAACAAAGAAATATAAGTTTAAATTATATTTATTATAATTATTATTGATTTTACTTATGTAATGCCATCATGTAGAATAGAAGAGTATTCAAGAAATAAGAAAGAGACGGGGACGCAATGGTTCTAGTCGATAAGGGAGGACATATGGTTAAAGCAGTAGTTGGAGCCAATTGGGGCGATGAAGGAAAAGGTAAGATTACAGATATGCTTGCTAAAGAAGCGGATATTATTGTTCGTTTTCAAGGTGGGGCAAATGCAGGTCATACAATTGTTAATAACTATGGGAAATTTGCTTTGCATTCTCTTCCATCAGGTGTATTTTATGACCATACAACCAGTATCATTGGAAATGGTGTGGCTTTAAATATTCCTATTTTGATGAAAGAAATTCAATCCATCGTAGATAAAAATGTTCCATTGCCAACGATTCTTGTGTCTGATCGTACACAAATCGTGATGCCATATCATATCTTGTTTGATCAATATGAAGAAGAACGTCTTGCTGGCAAATCGTTTGGATCAACAAAAAGTGGAATTGCTCCATTTTATTCAGATAAATATGCGAAAATCGGTATTCAAGTCAGTGAATTATTTGATGAAGTAGCGCTTCGCGAAAAGTTAGAAAATATTTGTGTTAAGAAAAATATCATGCTCACACATTTGTATCATAAACCTGAGTTGGTTGTGGATGAACTCATGGAAACTCTGGCAGAATATAAGACCATTATTGAACCATATGTATGTGATGTATCTGCATTTTTGGATACTGCAATCAAGGAAGGAAAGAATATTCTTTTGGAAGGACAGCTTGGAACTCTTAAGGATCCAGACCATGGAATTTATCCTATGGTAACCTCTTCTTCTACGCTTGCTGCATACGGAGCAATTGGTGCTGGGATTCCACCTTATGAGATCAAAGAGATTGTCACAGTTTGTAAGGCTTATTCATCTGCTGTTGGTGCGGGAGCATTTGTATCCGAAATCTTTGGTGAAGAAGCGGATGAGCTTAGAAGACGTGGTGGTGACGGTGGTGAATATGGTGCGACGACCGGAAGACCAAGACGTATGGGATGGTTTGATTGTGTGGCCAGCAAATATGGCTGTCGTTTGCAAGGAGCAACGGATGTTGCATTTACAGTGCTGGATGTCCTAGGGTATTTGGATGAGATTCCAGTTTGTGTAGGATATGAAATTGATGGAGTTGTAACAACCGATTTTCCAACAACCACAAAATTGGAAAAAGCAAAACCTGTTCTTGAAGTGTTGCCAGGCTGGAAAGAAGAAATTCGTGGCATTTCCAAGTACGAAGATCTTCCAGAGAATTGTAGAAAATATGTCGAATTTGCAGAAGAACAAATTGGATATCCAATCACAATGATTTCAAATGGACCAGGTCGAGATGACATCATTTATAGAAAAAGTAGCCTGAAAAAGTAAGTTGTAAGTTTTGAATAGGAAAGTGTGCCTGTATGATAAAAACGGTAATTTTTGATATTGGTGGAGTTCTGGTAAATTTACATTTTGATAGGTGCATTGGAAAATATGCGGCCGATGAAACGATGAAGGAACGACTATTTCAAGCAACATTACACAGTCCGATTTGGCGTGAATATGATCGAGGAGTCTGGTCGGATGAAAAGCTACTGCAAGAATTTTGTGCGCAAGATCCAGAAATTTCAGATACCATTGAGGCCTTGATGAGAGATTTCGAAGGGCTTCTAGACCTTAAAGGACATGTCATTCCATGGATTGAGGAGTTAAGAGAAAAGGGGTATCAGGTACTCTACCTTTCGAATTGGCCAAGACGATTCCATAAGCAATATTATCATGAACTTCGCTTTGTTCCATATACCGACGGAGGAATCTTTTCTTATTTAGAAAAAGTTATAAAACCTGATCCAGCAATTTATCAGCTTTTATTGGACCGATATGAATTGGATCCAGCGGAATGTGTATTTTTGGATGATACGGTTCATAATCTAACCGCAGCTGAAGCATTTGGAATACAAACGATACACTACACATCTTATGAAAAAGCAAGAGAGCAATTGGCAGCTCTAGGAGTCGAGTAGTTTGAACCGTTAAAAAAATTTATATGCAAATAGAAGTAAATATACCAAACGAACAATTTATGTAGTATTTGAGATATTTACCAAAAGAAAACCCTGCATTGCATACGCAATGCAGGGTTTTCTTTTGGTTTGGGCAAATATCCGAAGTTACTAAGTATTTTGCCTAAATGTTTCTTTGTAACAAGAGAAAATAGGTAAATTTAACATTGATACAGGGTGCCTAAAAGTGGTTTGGACAAATGAAATAATAATTCATTGTCTTGGACCATTTTGTTTTTGTTTCTTGGTCAAATTTCGTCGTAATGGGAGGCATATGACCAATCTATTATTTTTGCAATAAATATATGTAAAACTACGTCGTTTTAAGCTATAAAGCTAAGCTAAGTGGGCAAATATTCTCACTATAAATTAAATATGCCCAATTTGATGGTAGGGAAATCAAAATAACCCCAGAAATCAAAGTCGCCAATGAACCTAAATCAAGTTGGCAAATGGACATGAAGATGATATTATCAAACTAGTTGAATCAAATCAAAAATGAAGGGTATGGTATAACTATGGGGAATAGACTTGGGAAGAGATTCTACGTTTCACTGGTACTTTTTGCATTTATGGGACAAGTTGCGTGGGTTGTGGAAAACATGTATTTTAATGTGTTCTTGTATAAAATGTTTCATGCGACTGCATCTGATATCTCTGTGATGGTAGCCGCGAGCGCATTTGCTGCGACGGTAACGACGATATTAGTTGGAGCATTTACAGATCAAGTTGGAAAGCGAAAGTTATTGATAAGTGCAGGGTATCTGGCATGGGGAGTATCTATTTTATCATTTGCACTGATACGAATGGATTTGCTTACGCCGATTGCCGGGTCGAGTGTGGCGGCGGCATCCCTTGGGGTGACATTGGTCATTGTGATGGATTGTGTGATGACTTTTTTTGGTTCAGGTGCAAACGATGCAAGTTTTAATGCTTGGATGACCGATTGGGGCGACGAAACAAATCGAGGGAAAATCGAGGGACTCAACTCAATGATGCCTTTGGTAGCAATCCTGTTTGTATTTGGTGGGTTTTCGGCTTTTAATTTGGACGACCCGAAAAGTTGGATTATTATCTACTTTATTATTGGAATCACGGTTATGGGGATTGGATTAGCAGGGTTTTTCTTACTACAAGATAAAAAGGTTGAGAAAGCAAAAGTTGGATATTTTGAAACGGTGACATATAGTTTCCGTCCTTCGGTTCTTCGAAGTAATCCCATATTATATGTTGTTATTTTTGCTTTTGCAATTTTTGGTATTTCAATACAGACATTTATGCCATATTTAATTTTGTATTACGAAAAGTCTTTGGGTATGTCGAATTATGTGTTAATTATGGCTCCAGCTATCATACTAGCTTCGGTAATTACTGCATTTTATGGAAGAGTATTTGATCGATATGGATTTAAAAAATCAGTACTTCCTGTGGTAGGAGTACTGATTCTAGGGTACATATTCTTGTTTTCTTTTGAACAAGTTGTATTTGTTTTTGCAGGTTCTCTTTTTATGATGACGGGATATTTGACTGGAATGGCTGTGTTTGGAGCCATGATTCGAAATCATATTCCGGAAAATAAAGCTGGTCAGTTTCAGGGAATGCGTATCATCGGACAGGTACTTATTCCAGGAATGATAGGGCCTTTCATTGGTGCTTTTGTACTTCGGGAAGCAGAAGTCATTGTAAATGCAGATGGGACCACTTCTTTTTTACCAAACCAGAATATTTTTATGGCTGCACTTGTCACCGCAGTTATTTTACTTGTGATTTTATTTGGGATTTTTCGAATGACTCGAGAAAAATAAGATCATCCCTTTTTCGACCGGCCTTTTTAATTTCCGGACGATTACTAAGAATACGTATTTCAGAGTTTTCATCAAAAATGATGGAAACTCTTTTTTTGTACATGGAATCTGTTTGGTATTCCTCTAATTCAAAAGAAGCGCGATATTTGTGCAAAAATTCAAAGGTCTGCATGAGCCCGATTCCGCTACCGCCTTGGGAGGCATGTGTTGTGAATTGTTTATATCCCATTTTCTCTATGACATCGGAAGAAAAATTCGGACCATTATCAAAAAAATGCAAAGCGAGATTTTGAGATTTTGCATCAATATGAATGAATATTTTTCCATCTTTTATCGGGCTGATCGCAATCAAGGCGTTTTCTGTTAGATCTGCGATCAGGGTGCGCAGATCACTTTCATCTGAGCTGCTTGAAACTTTTGAATGTAATTCACCACTTATGGATAAATCAAAAGAAAGTTGCTTGGTGTTTGCTCTTGCAAGGAAAAAGTGAAACAAAGCGTCAATGGTCGCAAAGCCTGATTTTGGGAGAACTTTATTTGTCTGTTCATAATCAGTCAGCACTCCTTTTCGTTCATTGACTAGATTTTGCAAATTAAGTAGAAAAGAATTTATTTCTGATTCGTCACTTTGTAAATACATGGATTCAACGGTTAAAAGCATTGCGGGAATGATTTTGTTATCTCGATGTATAATTTTGGAGAGATTTAATAGATCCGCTTTTAGCACAGATATTTCACTTTCTTGTGCACGAATGGTATTCTCAAGCATTTCGACGTTTTTTTGCTGGAGTTTGTTTTTATAAGTTTCTGTAATATGTTTTCGAATTTCAAAAAAGATGATCACAGAACCTAAGACGCAAATAATGATACTGATTAATGCTGCACCAAGATCAATTCCAGTCTCTGAGTCGGAGTTTAGCAAAGAAATCAGCAGCAGAGCAGTAACACTGATGAAGGTAGCGATGTTTAAAAAGATATTGTCTTCGAAATCTGGAAAACCTTTTGAAAATCGTTTGATTTTAAAAAATAAAAATATAAGGAAGAACTGCATGGTGGAGGTAAACAAAATAGATAAGATTTGAAAAGCATCTTTAGATAGTAAAGAGTGAAAAATATATGAAATTGGGCCTACAAGAATTGCAGAGAGCAAGAAGAACATATAGCTGACTGCAAGCGTTACAATCGTAGAAATTAGATTGAAGGATATAGTTCGTTTGCTGATTAGATTGTTGGAAAAGAATAAGATTACAAGTAGAGTCAGAATGTTTAGCCCAGGCGTAAGCTCAGCAATTGCATAAGTGGCTATGGAGGCAATCATTGAACTAATCACTTGAATAAGAATGTACTTGTTTGCGAATTCTGCATTTCGAAATTTTTGAAATAAGTATTTGCTCCATAATGCAATGAAGAAGTATCGAATTAATGTATGTATCATGATGAAATCTCCTTGGTATGTGTACGTTTTTTCAAGTAAAACTAGTAGAAGTAATCCTATTTGCATACGCTCAAGTAATCCATAAAAAACTTCCTTTTTCTTAAAATTTAGGAAAAAGGAGGTGAGTACAATGTTGGAATTCTTGAAAGATTGGATTGAAATACTTTTTGGCTAGAAATGAATCTCAATCAATAAGTGTATTTGATTTTATTTGCGTAGTAACAAATGAATTCTACAATGGTTGGAACTCCTTTTTCAGGACGAATTTTGGCGGTGTAGTGTTCCAATAGGTCGTCAATCGTTGTGGTTTTCCATGCACGGTCGATCGCGCTTTGCATGGCGCGGTCAACACTTGCAGGTGTCTTTTTGTATTGTTCACCAATGATATTGCTCACATTAGGAATATATCCACTATGGATGATGTGAATGGCATCTGCCAGATACTGGTATCCTTTTGATTTTGGATTGATTCCGATTAAATCAAGTTCATGACAAATTTGACGATATAGACGCCTTTTTTTCTGCTCTGGAGATTCTGGAACAGTCTTTTTTGCATGTGCATTGGATTTTTGAAGAGAACCCGTTATGGTATCTTTCATAAGATCGAGGAGATCAAAAACTTTTTGTACGTTGTAGTCTGACTCGTGTTTTGACATAATAAAATCAGCACCCAGTTTTCTGGCTGCTTCATGTGTATATACACTCGAATTGTTTGTGGTAATTAGAATGTATGGCTTTTTAGGTAATGGGGACCTTGCGAGGGCGTTTAATACATCCAGTCCACTTCCGCTACCATAATGCAATTCTAGATCAAGAATGATTGCATCTGGTAGAGACTCGCGAATCATTTCAATTGCTTCCGTGGCGTGACTGGTAGAACCAATGAGAAGATAATCATCCGTTGTGTCGATTTTGTTGATGATCTCTGAACAAATGGAGGGCTCATCCTCGATTAGTATAAGTTCAAGTTTTCTTTCCATATCCGATCTCCGCTTTCTATTGTCAATAGTAAAATTATACCATAGAGCTTGTATTTCGTAAATTATTACACAAAAATCTAATGGAACTGTATAATTTATCAGTAATTTATTTCTTGTAAGCTAATAAATTACATAAACCTACGAAAACCAAGGTTTTTGACTTAAAGAACTTACAAAAACCAAGGTTTTTATTGCTTAACCGGGAGTATTATATTCATATGCTTGGGGGAGCATTTACATATAAAAAAGACGTCAAAAGAATTTCTTTTGACGTCTTTTTTATGTTTCAAATCCTCAAGAACACGAATTGCGTTAATTGTCTTTATGTTCCAGGGTGGAATCTGTATCATCTTCTTCCGATACTTGAGGTTGCATCCGTTTGAAGATCGAGACAAAAATCCATAACAAGATTGGAATGGTAATTGTTCCTACAACGCAGGATTTAAATAAATTGATTGCAACATCGCTTCCAATTAAGGCTGCGATTAAAGTTGTCACATATAATGCAACTAAAAGTACGATGGCTAGAATGGCTAAAACGCGTTTTACATGGTTGTTCATTTATGAATTCCTTTCTATGAAAGCCTGATCAGCTATCGAATGACAGGCAATTTTCCTACAACAATCATACCATGTGTCAATGGACGTGTAAATAAGGACATAGTGAACAAGAAATACGATATGAAAACATGGATATCAATGATTTTTTGTGAAATGTCATGAAAAGAAATAAGAAGACAAAGTTTCAAAGAGAAATGGTTGAGAAGAATTTGTATTGTGGTATAATAAAACTTAGAAAACTGAAATGGTTTTTTTGGTTTTCTTATCTTATCTTATAGATGTGTGAGGTAAATTAGTTTATGGATATCATGGAACGTATTTTTTATGGAGGACTTGAAGAGTTCAAAGAAAATGGATTCAAGTTTACGATGGATTCTCTGGCAAAGCGAATTGGAATTAGTAAAAGGACGCTATACGAACAGGTTTCATCAAAAGAAACCCTTCTAGAAGTAGTGATTGATAAAACATTTGAAGATATTAAAAATCAGCAAAAGGAAATTTTGCATGATCGTTCCATGAATATTTTGGAGCAGTTAGAGCATTTATTACGGATTGTGCCCGTATATTCAACGTATTTGGATTTTAGACGGGTGGAAGAGATGAAAAATTATTATCCTAGACTGTATCAGAAAGTGCAGGACCGTCTGGAAAGTGACTGGGAAGCTACAACAATGCTGATTTCACAGGCGATGGAGTGGGGAATATTACGAAAAACGAATGTGGTGATTTTGAAGGTGCTACTGACCGGTATTTTTGAAAGCTTATTACGTGGTGATGTGCTTATTCAAAATCAGATCACATATGAAGAAGCAATGAAGGAATGTATGGATATTATTTTTCAAGGAATTTTAATGAAGGAAGAGAGGAAATAAGAAATGATTATAGCAATTGATAACGGATTCATTTTGGAAACGAAGGACACATCTTATATGATCGGTATTCGTAATGGAAAGTGGTTGGAAAATCTTTATTATGGTAGGAAAATTCATGAACTTGAACATTTTTTAGCATGTCAGGAGAAATTTGAGTGCCAATATGGAAACACAATTGTCAATGCGCCTGATTCAGAGGAACCCAATCTTTCTTGCGACAACCTTTGTATGGAATACTCATTTTCTGGAATCGGTGATTTTAGAGAACTTCCAATGCAGATCAAGATGCCTGATCACACATATTCTCAGCGATTCTATTATCAATCCCATGAACTGTATGATGGAATTTATAGAGATACCATAGAAACAAAAATGCCACATGCGCATGGCAAAGAGCAAGTACAGACTTTGGAAATTTTACTTGCGGATGAATCTTTCCCCATTGAACTATTCCTTGTATATACAGTTTTTCCAGATGAAGATATCATTACCAGAAGAACTGTTTTGAAGAATAGGGGGGGCCAAGAGATTGTGATTGATAAAATCATGAGCTTTCAACTGGATCTCCCAGAAACAAATTATAAACTTTCAACGTTTGATGGACTATGGATCCGCGAACGGTACAAACATACAAAAGAACTTGTATCAGGTGCTTACATCAACGAATCGACGACAGGTTCGAGTTCGAACCGACATAATCCATTTATCTGCTTGGAAAAAGAAGGCTGTACGGAAGATGCTGGGGAATGCTATGCATTCAATTTAATTTATTCTGGAAATCATTATGAATCCGTGGAGATATCACCGTATGAAAAGATTCGCATCATGTCTGGAATTGGGACAAAGCAGTTTGCCTGGTATTTGGGAGAAAATGAAACGTTTTATTCGCCAGAAGCAGTCCTTTGTTACAGTAAAAATGGACTCAATGATATGTCTCAAAAAATGAGTCGGTTTGTACGAAAGCATATCATTGGGTCTACATGGGAAAAGAAAGTCCGCCCAATATTAATCAACAATTGGGAAGCAACATATTTTGATTTTAATAAAAGCAAAATCTTATCCATAGCAAAAGAAGCAAAAGAGCTGGGAATGGAAATGTTTGTTTTAGATGATGGCTGGTTTGGAGAACGAAATGATGATACAAAAGGATTGGGAGACTGGTTTGTAAATGAAAAGAAACTTGGGGGAACGCTTTCTTCTTTGGTAGAAAAAATCAATCAAATGGGACTCGAATTTGGTATTTGGGTGGAGCCGGAGATGATCAATGAGAACTCTGAATTATATCGTATGCACCCAGATTGGGCAGTTAAAATGCCACACAGAGATTGCTATTTAGGAAGAAACCAATTGGTGCTGGATTTCACAAACCCAGAAGTTTGTGAGTATATCATTCAATCCATTGCAAACGTCTTAGGTTCTGCGAACATTGCTTATGTGAAATGGGATATGAATCGCCATATTTCAGATGCATATTCATCGATACTTGGAGAGCGTCAAACAGAGTTTTATCATCGATATATTCTAGGGTTATATCGAGTACTTGAAGAAATCGTTGGAAAATTTCCAAACATATTATTTGAAAGCTGTTCATCTGGAGGTAACCGTTTTGATTTGGGAATGTTATATTATATGCCTCAAACATGGACGTCGGACGATACTGATGTAAACGAAAGGGTACATATTCAAGAAGGAACATCCTATGCATATCCACTTTCTGCAATGGGTGCACATGTCAGTGCTTCGCCAAATCATCAGACACTTCGTAGCTCAACACTGGATAGCCGTTTTCACGTGGCTTGTTTTGGTGCGTTGGGATATGAATTGGATTTGACAAAACTTTCAAGACTTGAGAAAAAAATGGTTAAGGACCAAATTTCATTCTATAAACAATATCGAAAAGTATTTCAATTGGGAGATTTTTATCGAGGAAGAATTCACAATGGAAATGTAATTTGGACCGCTGTATCAGAAGATAAAAGTCAGGCTGTTTGTATGATTTATCAGTCACTGACAAAACCCAATACATCCTCAGATATTTTAAAGGTAAAAGGGCTGGAGGAAAGGTCGAAATATCGTGTTTCTACCAGAAAAATTCCGATATCAATTAAAGAATTCGGATCACTCGTAAACACAGTATCTCCAATTTCAATTGCAGAAGGAGGGATTGTTCAGACTCTCGTGGATAAAGTATACATGATGGAAGGTGAACAAGAGGAATATGTGGTTACAGGAGATTTGTTAATGTATGCAGGAATAAAACTGAAACAACAGTATGTGGGAAGTGGATATAACGAAAATGTTCGAGTGATGTCGGACTTTGCATCGCGTATGTATGTAATTGAAAAAATTCATAATGAGTAGGACATTTCATAGAAAGGTATAAGAAAACATGGAAATATTTAAAAACAAATTGAGCAGTAAAATAGAAAAAAAGGCAGAGAAAAGCAAACAAAAATTTGCAAAGAAATTTGGAGATGACTCAGCAAAAGAGTATCCTTTGCAAATACAGGATACACCAGCAGTCGGGGAAGCATTTGGGGTAAAAAACCTGGTGCTTTTTACGGATCAATCTAATCTGGAAGAGGCCAAACTGGATTTGGAAAAAGGTGTAATCGTAGGAAACATTCGAATGGGATTTGGACATTATCGAATAGCGATGGCTATTGCTTCGGCAGCCGCCGCTCTGGGCTATGTTCCATATTGGATGGATTTAAATTCTTATCAGGAAACTACAGGTGGTAAAATTATTCGTTCACAAAATGAACTTTACTCAATGGGGTCAAGGTTGGCTGGAAAAAGTCGTATATTTAATCGTTTTGTATGGGAGCCACTGAACTATGAAGGGTTTCGCAGACTTTCTTACAACGCAGCTGATTTAAAGAATGCAGAATTGATGACTACAGTATATAAAGGGTTACCAAAGGACATGCCTTATATTGGGACTCATGTATGGCCAGCACAGGCAGCTGTAGCAGCAGGAATGAAAAAAGTTGTCAATGCAATTCCAGACAATTGGCCAATGGCCTTGCACCTTGCACCGGGAAGCTTACATACTGTGCAGACAAGATCTTCATATTTGGGATATCGTACACTTAATGGGATGGATAAAAATCGAGTGTTGCATCCTATGGAGAGAGAAGATTTGACATATGTAGGACATTATATTGATGCTGAAATTGTAAATGGAATCGATGAGGACTGTGAAGCTAGAATTCGAAGAGCAGAAGAAGGAAAACCTTTGCGATTCTTGTTGACTATTGGAGGCGCAGGTGCGCAAAGAGAAATCTTTAGTGCAGTGATTCGTCATTTGCTTCCTTTTATTCGTGAAAAAAAGGTGGTACTATTCATCAATGTTGGTGACTACAAAAATGTTTGGGATGAGCTCGTTAGAGAAATTCCAGAACTCACACAGGCTACGACATTTTTTGATGTTTGGGAACAGACGAAAGAATTTGCGATGCAGGCAAATCAGGATTCAACCGATTTGTCCGAACGTGGAATCTATGGATTTTATCATCAAAATATTTTTGAAGCTGTATATGCGACAAATTTGCTTATGCGTGTGACGGATGTTTTGATTACAAAACCTAGCGAACTTGCATTCTACCCAGTTCCAAAGTTATTTATTAAACGTGTGGGTGGGCATGAACAGTGGGGAGCAATTCATTCAGCAGAAATTGGAGATGGGACATTAGAAATGCGTGATATTCCACACACATTGCAAATGTTAGACATGTTTTTAACGGACAAAAGTATTCTTCAGGAAATGTGTCATTGCATTATTGAAAACAATCAAAACAAAATATATCATGGTGCATTTGAAGTAGTTGAATTAGCTATAAAAGGTGGAAAACAAGGATAACTTGTATCTTTGGATTGTTTGGTGGTATTATATTATTGTTCTTTAATCAAAATGAAATTGTCAATGTGATAACAAAACAAGATTAAGATATGTAAGCATATCATGGAAGGAAGGAACGTATGGGGAAAATCGCGGAATCGAAATTTCTTTCTGCAGATGGAATTCACAAAATTCATGTTGTGACATGGAGTCCAGCGCAGGAACCAATCGGTGTGATTCAAATTGTTGAAGGAATGCAGGAAAATATTGAACGATATGATTATTTTGCAAAGTATTTAAACGAAAAAGGATACTTGGTGGTTGGTCATGATCATCTGGGGCATGGTCAAAGTGTACAAGATCCAAGTGAATGGGGATATTTTTCAAAACATGGGGCAAACGATGCGCTAGAAGATATCGTACAACTTGTAGAACTTACAAAAGAGCAGTATCCAGGATTACCATATTGCTTGTTGGGACATTCCATGGGCTCTTTTTATTCGAGACGATTTGCATCTGAGCATGGAGATTTAGTGGATGCACTTATTCTTTCTGGTACTGGAAATAATTCGCTTTCGCAAGTGATTCCTGCTAAAGTATTGGTCGCATGCATTCGCTTGCTCAAAGGTGAGCGTCATCCATCGAAATTTCTAAATGAGCTTACGTTTGCAAATGCACTAGATCACATCAAAGAGCCAAGAACACCAGTGGATTGGCTGACTCGTGATGAAAAAATCGTAGATTTATATATGAATAACCCGGCAAACAGATTCTTATTTACGGTGAATGGAATCAAAGCATTACTCGATACGGTTCAACATGCAATTTCATTTTCCGTGGCATCTAGAATACGAAAAGATTTACCAATTCTTTTGATTTCTGGAGATGAAGATCCAGTGGGAGATTATGGAAAAGGCGTAGAAAAAGCATTCGAAATGTATCGAAGAGCTGGAATTGTAGATGTTAAAATGCATTTATTTCAGGGTGATCGACATGAAATTTTAAATGAGCTGGATAAACACACAGTATATTCCTATATTTGTGATTGGCTCAGTGGAAGAATATATAAAGAATCAAATTAGGAAATGGAGAACGGCATATGCTAACATCGCTAGCCTATATATTTTTGATCGGAATGGCATTTGCCTGGATCTTTGAAAAACTGAAATTGCCAAGACTTATTGGTATGCTTTTGGTCGGGATTTTACTTGGACCATATGTGTTGAATCTTTTGGATGCAGAAATTTTGTCTGTATCTGCAAGCTTTCGGCAACTGGCATTAGTAGTCATTTTAATTAAGGCAGGTCTTTCGCTAGACTTGGAAGATTTAAAGAAAGTAGGCCGACCTGCAATTATGATGTCGTTTGTTCCCGCGATATTCGAAATTGTTGCAACGATTTTTTTCGCCCCAAGATTTCTTGGAGTGACCTATGTAGAAGCTGCAATACTGGGTACTGTAATTGGAGCGGTGTCTCCTGCGGTCATTGTACCGAAAATGGTGTCATTAATGGATGAAAAATATGGAACAAACAAAAGCATTCCTCAAATGATACTAGCGGGAGCTTCTATGGATGATATTTTTGTCATTGTTTTATTTACCGTTGCAATGGGACTTGGACAAGGAAATGGCATCTCTGTTCTGAGTTTTACAGCGATTCCGATTTCCATTGTGACAGGATTGTTGCTAGGGATTTTCTCTGGGGTGTTACTTTCCGTATTCTTTTCAAAACATCATATGAGAGATAGTGCGAAAGTAGTAGCAATTCTTGGGATTTCGTTTTTATTTATTGCAATACAGGGTTGGATGGAAAGTGTGCTACCTATTTCTGGACTTCTTGCAGTTATGAGTATGGCAATTGCCTTGCGAACAAGGAAAAGCAAAGTGGCAGATCGCTTAGCTTTGAAGTTTGGGAAATTATGGGTCGCAGCTGAAATTTTACTTTTTGTTCTTGTTGGAGCAGAAGTGGACATCAGATATGCCAAAGAGGCAGGTCTTTCGGCAGTGTTCTTAATTCTTACAGTTCTTGTTTTTAGAAGTCTTGGTGTACTTGTATGTATGGTTAAGACAAATCTAGGGTGGAAGGAAAGGATTTATTGCATGATGTCCTATCTTCCAAAAGCAACAGTGCAAGCTGCGATTGGCGCGGTTCCTTTATCCGTGGGATTGGCTTGCGGACAGATTGTATTAACGGCTGCAGTCGTATCGATATTGGTATCTGCTCCACTTGGAGCATTCCTAATGGATTTATTTAAAAGCAGATTACTTACAAAAGAGGTCTAGCGGTCTTTTAATTTATTGAGGCAGAAAATCATTGAGATTTTTCTGCCTCAATTTGTATTTGTAAGAACTTATCGTATTCCGCTGGGGAGATTGGAATTGCAATGGGTGCATCTTTCCATGCAGATAAGTAGGCTGCACAAGTAAGATGCAAAGTATCCGTTCCACTAGAACCTTCTGCGATGAAAGGAACATCTCGTTGTATGGATTCGCAAAAATTTTGAATCATTGTTTCGTATGCCAAAGATGGAGAACCACAATCGATCTGTGTGGATTTGACATTCATTTGGTCTCTAGAGGAGCAAGTAGCAGTTAAGGAATATATTTTGGCATCTTGTTCGTTTTCTTCTAAGGTAAGAGTGCTTCCCTGCATGGTGATTTTTCCTTTTGAACCAACGATGGATAAACGCTCTTCTTTTTGAATTTCACCAGTAGACAAAATGAAAATACCACTGGTTTGGTTTGGGTATTTCATGATAATTGTGGATTCATCATCGACAAGGAATTCGTTGTACTTACCAAATTTGATATCCGCAATGAGAGATTCGGGCATCCCAAAGAGCCAGATCCAATAATCTAAGATGTGCTGCCCCTGATTAATTAATAGACCACCACCTTCTCCGGCCCAACTACTTCTCCAAGAACCTGATTGGTGGTACATACGTGTACGATAATAAATGGTATTTTCCAATAGGATGCGATTGATCTCTCCAATTCGATTTTCTTCAAGAAGTGATTTGAGTTTGACGAGTACAGGAAACGTGCGATTATGAAAAATCATACCATATTTTGTTGCGGAAGATTTGGCAGCTTGCTCCATCAGTAAGGCATCGGACAAACGTACGCCGGCCGGCTTATCACATAGAACATGTTTTTTGTGCTCGAATGCCATGCATGCGATTTCGGGATGCAATTTGTGTGGAGTTGTAATTATTACTGCATCGAAAGAATCTGCATGCTCAAATAACTCTTCGAAATTTCGGTAATGTATTGTGGAGGAATCGAGGTTCTCCTTTGTCCATTTTACTGAGGTGTCGCTTCTGGAACAGACGCAGGTCAGACATGCGCTTGGAACTATGGACTGACTGATCATCAGTGCGTATTTTTTCCCCATATTTCCTAAGCCAATAATTGCGAATCTTACGCGATCTTTTTTGATTTTCATATGAATACGAGCTCCTTCTTTTTTGAAACTGCTGTTTCTTTTTATTATACGTCATACAATTCTGCTTTCCTAGAAAAAAATAACGGTATTGTGGTAGTCAGAGATTTAAGTAAAGTCTAAATATAGACGATATATATTAAAATATACAAGATTATGTGTAAAAGATATGAAGATGGGGTGCCTAAATGTTTACAAAACAAGATAAAAAACAGATTCGAAATATTTTGGAAGATGCCGTGAAACAAGGATTTTTAGCTGGTGGAAATCTATTAGTCATAAAAGACGGGAAAGAAGAACTCTATATGGAAGATGGTTTTGCAGATATCGAAAGCAAGCAACGAATAGCCAGAAATACGATTTTTCGTCTGTATTCGATGACCAAACCAGTTACTGCAGTAGCTATTATGATTTTGATGGAACGAGGAGTGATTGACTTGTATGAACCAGTACATCATTACCTTCCATCATTTCGGAATCAACAGGTGGACATGGATGGAAAATTAGTGCCAGCAGAAAGAGATATGACAATTTACGATTTGTTACAAATGACTTCAGGACTAGTCTACGATGGTCCTCATGTTTCAGGGCGCGAAACGCATGGCTTGATCGAAGAAATCAAACAAGGTCTTTTCACGGAAGAACCTCTTAATACCCGTCAGGTCGCATTGCGACTAGGAGAAATTCCTTTAAAGTTTCAGCCAGGATCTTTTTGGGAGTATGGTACATCAGCAGATGTACTCGGAGCCATTGTTGAAATTGCATCAGGAAAAAGTTTTAGAAGTTTTTTAAGAGATGAGATTTTTGAACCGCTTGAAATGAAAGATACTGATTTTTATGTCCCTGAGGAAAAGCAAAAACGTTTGGCATCGAGCTATTATGTGAGCGAACAGGGAAAACTAGAAAAGTACCATGAAAACCATCTTGGAATTATACAGAAAATGAACCAGCTACCAGCTTTTGAATCGGGGGGAGCAGGTCTGGCTTCTACGATTGATGATTATTCGAAATTTGCTGAAATGCTTATGGAAAAAGGGACTTTAAATGGAAGAAAAGTATTAAGTCCAAGAACAGTAGATTTTTTGATAAAAGCAACGTTGGATGAGGGGCAGCAAAAGGGTATGAAACCATGGACATCACTTGGCGGATATAGCTATGGGAATTTAATGCGAGTGATGGTCGATTCTTCAAAATCGGGGACTTTGACGTTGCAAAATGAATATGGATGGGATGGTTGGCTGGGTGCATACTTCTGCAATGCGCCAAAAGAAAAACTGACAATTCTTTTTATGATGCAGAAGACTGATGCTGGAACAACCGAATTAACAAGAAAATTACGAAATCGGATAATCAGTTCTTTTGAACAATAGAGAACTTGTTTTTCGTGGGTGTTTATTTAGGAGGGGATTATGAACATGCATGTGGATTTGAGTAAGGTAGTTCTTGATACAGAGAGATTAATTTTAAGACCGTGGACACTGGACGATGTAGATGATTTTTATGAGTATGCCTCGGTTGACGGTGTGGGACAAATGGCTGGTTGGAAGCCACATGAAAACATGGAAGAGTCCATGCAAATATTAAGAATGTTTATGGATGAGAAAAACCAATTTGCACTCGAAGAAAAGGAAACGCAAAAGATCATTGGATCGCTTGGACTAGAGCAGATTCATAATGATTTGGGAGAACCCTATCAAACTTTAAAAGGAATTGAAATAGGGTTTGTGTTAAGCAAAGCATTTTGGGGACGGGGTTTGATGCCAGAAGCGGTTCGACGAGTAATCAATTATTGTTTTGATGTTCTTGAGGTGGATTTTTTGCAATGTTGCCATTTTTCAACGAACTTACAGTCAAAAAGAGTGATTGAAAAATCCGGATTTCGTTTTGTTCGGGAATTTGAGTGTAAGACAAAGCGAGGGGATCTGTTCCTTTCAGAAGTTTATGTGATGAGGAAAGAGGATTTTTATGCGAACAGTGGGGCATGAGACATTGATTTTCGTGAGTTTTATGGTATAATAAGGATAAGTTAATACATTAGACGAGAGACCGAGAGCAAAGTAAAAGAAGTATTCCTTCATTTACGTTGCTCTTTTTTTGTTCATTTTTGTATCGATTGAAAACGAAGACTATAGGTTTGACGGGAATGGAGAAGAATTATGAAAAATAATGAGGTAGATATTGCAATTGTTGGGGCTGGAATTATTGGCTCGTTTTTAGCACATGATTTAGCAGCATATCAAGGGAAAATCATTGTGTTTGAGAAAAATGCGGATGTTGCAAATGGAAGTAGTATGGCAAACAGTGCAATCGTGCATTCCGGCCATGATCCAAAGCCTGGTACATTAAAAGCAAAATTGAATGTACGCGGCAATGAAATGTATGAAGAGATTTGCAAAGAACTAAAAGTTTCTTTCGAACGGGTTTCCGCCTATGTTGTGGCAGCAGGCGAAGATGAAGAACGTACGTTGGATGCCTTATATTCACAGACTGTTCTACGTAATGTCCCAGTTCGATATGTTCCATTAGAGGAAGCTAAACTACAGGAAAAAAATCTAAGTGATCATATTACCAAAGTCATAGAACTGCCAACAACGGGTATTATTTATCCTTGGGAAGTTTCTATAGCTCTTATGGAAGAAGCCGTACTAAATGAGGTGGACCTGCATTTGGAATGTGAGGTTTTAAGAATTGAGTGTCTGGCTGATGGGAGATATCAGATTACGACAACGGATGGAACCTATATCGCAAACATGGTTATTAACGCAGCAGGTGTATACGCAGACCAGATTTATTCAATGGTATCAAATGGACAAGAACTTGTAGATATTCACCCGAGAAAAGGAGAATACTTTGTGTTGGATAGGCAAAAAGAACAGTTGGTAAATCGGGTGATTTATCCAGTTCCTTCGGAAAAAGGAAAAGGTGTTTTGGCAGTGCCGACCATTCACGGAAATATACTTCTAGGTCCGAACTCGGATTTTGTTACGGATAAGGAAGGGGTGGACGCTACGCAAGAAGCCCTGTCTTTTATTCGCAGAGAATTGGATAAAACCATTAAAAATGTCCCGATGGGGAATGTAATCCGTACTTTTGCAGGACTAAGGCCTACTGGGACGACACATGATTTTGTAATTGAGGAAGCGAGTGACGCAAAGAACTTCATCAATGTTGCCTGCATTGAGTCACCTGGATTGGCAAGTGCACCTGCCATTTCGGAATATGTGATTGAAGAAATTATAAGGAAGAATCAAGACCTCCAAAAGAAACCATATTTTGTCAGGAGAAGGCCACCGATTCATTTAAGTCATCTTTCGAAAGAAGAACGAGAAGAAATCGTGAAAAAAGATCCATCGTTTGCAAAAATCGTTTGCAGGTGCGAGCAAATTTCAGAGGGAGAGATTCTGGATGCGATACGTAGACCTGTTCCAGGAAGAACTGTGAAAGGTATTAAAAAAAGATGCAGGCCCGGTATGGGACGATGTCAAGGTGGATTTTGCGAACCACTTGTCGTTGAAATTCTGGCCAGAGAATTTGGAATCCCGCAAGAAGAAGTAAAATTTGACACTAAAGAGTCCTATTTGTTTATAGGAGAGACAAAACAGACGGATGATGAGCATAAGTGAGGAAAGGATGAAGTTCGATGAGAGAATATGAACTGGTAATAATTGGGGGTGGCAGTGCTGGAATAGCCGCAGCGATTGGCGCATATGAAAATGGATGTAAAGACATACTGGTCATAGAGAGAGACCAGGAGTTGGGTGGTATTTTGTTGCAATGTATTCATAATGGATTCGGTCTACATATGTTTGGTGAGGAGCTGGCCGGCCCTTCTTATGCGGAGCGATTTGTTGGCATGATGAAAGAAAAGGGAATCGCCTATGTAACCGGAAGTATGGTCACACATTTAAGCAAAGATCATATCGTGGAGTACGTGAATCCGAAAGAAGGGTATACGTGTGTCAAGGGAAAAGCAATCATATTGGCAATGGGGTGCAGAGAACGAACAAGAGGGGCAATACAGATTCCAGGCTTTCGTCCAAGTGGAATCTGGACAGCAGGAACTGCTCAAAGATATCTCAATATGGAAGGAATCATGGTTGGGAAAAAAGTGTTTATTTTGGGAAGTGGAGATATTGGGTTAATCATGGCCAGAAGAATGACGTTGGAAGGAGCAAAAGTGTTGGGGGTTGCAGAAATCATGCCTTATTCCAATGGATTACCTCGTAATCAAAAACAATGTTTGGAAGACTTTGGTATACCGCTCTACTTGTCACATACAGTGACAAAAATAGAAGGAAATGATCGCATTACGGGTATCGATCTAATGGAAGTCGATTCGATGCTTCGACCAATTGAGGGGACAAAAAAACACTTCGACGTGGATACGTTGCTGCTATCTGTAGGGTTGATTCCAGAAAACACATTGAGTCAGGAAGCGGAAATTCAAATTCATCCTGGTACAAGAGGTGCGATTGTTGACGAATCTTTTCAAACTTCTGAAGAGGGGATTTTTGCTTGTGGAAATGTACTTCATGTGCATGACCTGGTAGATTATGTGAGTGAAGAGGGCAAAAAAGCAGGAAAGGCTGCGGCAAAGTATCTAAGAGGAGAACTAAAGAAGAGTCAGGAAATAAGAACAGAAGCAGGCAATGGAATTGGATATATTCTACCACAAAAAGTATACCGAACGAATGTGGAAGAAAACATCGAATTTATGTTTCGAGTACGAACTCCCTATCAAAATGTCAAAATTGGTCTATTCGGTGATGGGAAGTTAATTCGAGAAATAAAGAAAAAGCATTTGGCTCCTGCAGAGATGGAAAAATTACAGTGTAAAAATCAAGATTTGGATGGAATAGAACAGGTGCTGTCCATAGAAGTACTAGAATCATAGGAAGAAGAAAGGAGAAAGATATGAAGGAAAAGAATTCTGAAGTGAATGAAATCAGAATGCCGTGTATTGTTTGTCCCTTGAGCTGTCATTTGGTCGTTTCAGTGGACGAAGAAGGGAATGTGCAAAAAGTAACTGGAAATTCTTGCTCCAGGGGTGAAAAATATGCCAGGGACGAAATGACAAATCCGATGCGTATGGTCACCAGTACCGTGGTGATTTCCGAAGGAATCTACAAACGACTGCCCGTCATTTTGTCTGGACCGATTCCAAAGGATCAGATTTTATCAGTCATGGAACAAATAAATCGTGTAAAAGTTTGTGCACCTATACAAATAAATGATATAATAATTGAGAATATTTTAGGCTTGGAAGTAAATTTAATTGCAAGTAGAAGCATGCCCAAAAAGACGGTATGATATATTCCGAAGGGCAATAAGGAGGCACAACGATGCAAATAATCAAACAACAGCAGGAGATTATACCAGCACTTTCTAGTATTCGAGAAATCGAACGTTTTTTTGATAGTAAGGATGAAGTTGGAATTGTCATGAACCTCCATTTGAATTTTCTGGACAGTGTCATACGAGAAGCCCATCAAAAGCAAAAAAAAATATGGCTCCATTTGGACTTGATTCAGGGTTTGACTGCAAACGAATATGGCTGTGAATTTGCATGTCAAAAATTAATGGCAGATGGAATTATTTCTACGAAGGCAAAAGTTATTGAAACTGCAAAAAAATGTGGGAAGACTGCAGTATTTCGTTTTTTCTTGATTGATACAAAATCCCTTGATAAGGGGATTGCAATTTGTAATCAAATTTTGCCTGATTTTGTAGAAGTCCTACCTGGAATCGCCGTAGAAATCTTGCCTTACATCAAAGAACGCGTATCTTGCGAGATTATGTGCGGTGGTCTAATTCATAGCAAAGAAGAGGTGGAAAGATGCTTACAAGCTGGAGCCCATGCAGTTACGATTTCAGATAAATACCATAAGAAACTAGATTGAAAAATACATTTTGATAATGGAGAATAGCAATGGAACAATATATTTTGGCGATAGATCAGGGGACTACAAGCTCAAGAGCAATTATTTTTGATAAACATGCAAACATGATTGCAAATGTACAAAAAGAATTCACCCAGCATTTTCCGAAACCAGGTTGGGTAGAACATGATGCAAACGAAATATGGCTAAGTGTGGCAGCAGTATATATGGAGGCGATGTCGGTATCCGGATTAGAACCCTCACAAATTGCAGGAATTGGGATTACCAATCAACGAGAAACAACCGTGGTATGGGATAAAAATACGGGGCTTCCTATATATCATGCAATTGTTTGGCAGTCCAGACAAACGACGGAGATTTGCGATGATCTAAAAGCAAAAGGATATGAAGAAATATTCCGAAAAAAAACTGGACTATTGATTGATCCCTATTTTTCAGGGACCAAGGTCAAATGGATTCTAGATCATGTTGAGGGAGCAAGAGCAAAAGCTGAGAAGGGAGAATTGATGTTTGGCACCATCGATTCGTGGTTGATTTGGAAACTCTCAGGACAGAGTGTACATGTGACGGATTATTCGAATGCGTCAAGAACCTTACTATATAACATTTATGATTTGAAGTGGGATGAAGAGCTACTTGAGATTTTAGATATTCCTTGCTCCATGCTTCCAGAAGTTCGTTCGTCTTCAGAGGTCTACGCAATGACGGCATCCTATCATTTTTTTGGACAAGAGATACCGATAGCAGGCGTGGCGGGGGATCAGCAAGCGGCACTTTTTGGACAGACTTGCTTTCAACCAGGTATGGCTAAAAATACCTATGGAACGGGATGCTTTTTGTTGATGAATACGGGAGAGGTTCCTATTTGCTCCGACCATGGGATGCTCACAACGATTGCTTGGGGATTGGATCAGAAAGTAACTTACGCACTTGAAGGTAGTGTGTTTGTCGCAGGAAGTGCGATTCAGTGGTTGCGTGATGCCATGCAGATGATACATTCAGCATCCGATAGTGAAAAAATAGCAATGGAAGTAGAAGATTCGGATGGGGTATATCTGGTACCTGCATTTGTAGGTCTTGGTGCACCTTATTGGGATGACAAGGCAAGGGGAGCTATGTTCGGAATTACTAGAGGAACAACTAAGGCGCACTTTGTAAGAGCAACGCTAGAGTCCCTTGCATATCAGTCTAAAGATATTATTGATGCAATGATTAAAGATAGTCATATTCCACTTAAAAAAGTAAAAGTGGATGGAGGAGCGGTTGCAAATTCCTTGTTAATGCAGTTTCAAAGTGATATATTAAGGGTACCAGTAGAACGTCCAAAAGTGAATGAGACGACGGCGCTCGGGGCCGCATACCTGGCTGGACTAGCCGTAGGGATGTGGAAAGATAAGGATGAATTGGTTCAAAACTATCAAGTGGATCGTACATTTTTACCGGAAATGAATGAGAGTAAGGCGAAAAGCAAATATATTGGTTGGCAAAAAGCCGTTGCATCGACCTGCTCTTACAAACATTTGGAAGGGTAAGACTTGAATTTGTAAAGGATGGAGTGGAAAATGAAAATCGGATATGTGGTATCGGGTATTGTGACAGCTCTTCTGGGTGTCAGTGCCTGTTTAGGGAAACGCATGGCGGATCAATTAACTAGTGCAGAAAAAAGTGATGTAGAACGCGAACGTATTGAAGCTGTAAAAAGAGGAGAATACAACAAAGAAGATCTGGAAAATGTATCGATGGAATCATTTTCAATAGAGAACAAAAGAAATGAGGTTCTAAGGGGAGAGATTTTATATTGTGATACTCCTACAGAGAAAGTATGCGTTGCTTGTCATGGGTGGACTTCCAGTCGAATTGGGATGTATAAGTATGCGCGAGCGATTCTTGATAATGGTTTTCATATGGTCGTTTATGATCATATCAATTGTGGTAGTAGTGATGGAAAATATGGATCCATGGGATTTCGCGAAAGTCAGGATTTAGAAGAAGTGATTACCTATGTCAAACAACGTTTTGGTGAACATACGAAAATTCTTACCTACGGAGAATCCATGGGATCTGCAACGGTTCTTCTGCATATGACAAAAGATACAAGAGTAGATGCTGTAGTAGCGGACTGTCCGTTTGCAAGTCTGGAAGAACAATGTGCTTATTCGTTAAAATCAATATATCATTTGCCTAAACAACCAATTTTGTTTTTTACAGACCTGATTTTTTATAAAAGACTTGGTGTTCATATCGCAGATGTCAATCCATATCGAGCCATCCAACAGGCAGATGGTGTGCCCGATATTCCATTGTTGTTGATGCATGGAACAGCGGACAAGTTTATATTGCCTTCTCAAAGTGAAAAGATTGCTTCTGTAAAAAAAGGGTTTGTCAGACTTCGTTTTATGGAGGGTGGAATACACGCAAGAAGTATTTTAAAAACGCCTGATGAATATCGGGCAGAATTACATGCTTTTTTACAGGAAGTCCTTGAATAATTCCCCAAAAAGGAAAATGGATGCCGAAGCATCCATTTATAAAAGGGGAGTGTTATGAAAAAGTTTAGGGTTTTCTTAAACAATTACAGTATATCCAGATTTTATGTTGAAATCGTGTGGAGAAATTGAACAAATTGTAAACATATCATGAAATAAAAGCAAATGCTAAAATAAATGAAAACAAATCATTAAGAGAAAAGAAAGAGACCTGATGAAACCAGAAAAATTAATAGAAATTATGCATGACATTGAACAATTAAAAAATAACACAAGACATTCATGGACTTCATCTGGACGTCATGAAAGCGTAGCGGAACATTCTTTTCGATTGATTCTGATGGCATATTTTGTAAAAGATGAGTTCGCGGATCTTGATATGGAAAAAGTTATCAAAATGTGTATGTTCCACGATATTGGGGAGGCGTTTACAGGAGACATCCCATCTTTTGACAAAAAGGATTCGGATGAAGAAAAAGAAGGTCGGGCTGTACAGGAATGGATTTCTGGTCTTCCAGAAAATTACCAGGAAGAAATCAAAGAACTCATCCAGGAGATGGATGAATTAAGAACAAACGAATCAAAACTATATAAAGCACTTGATAAGATGGAGTGTTTGATTCAACATAACGAAGCAGATATTTCGACTTGGATTCCTAAGGAATATCAGTTGAACTTTATATACGGGGCTGAAAATGTTGAGCATTCTTCGTATTTAACAGAACTTCGCGCAGAAATCAATCGACAGTGTCAGGACAAGATTGATAAGAATACTTAATAAAAAATACAAGAATTCATCACATTTTTTTCACATATTTGGAATAGACTTTAAATAAACATTCGATTGTTTATGAAAAAAGGAGGAAAATACTATGGATGAATTTGAAAACCAGAACAATGATTCATATAGTAATCAAAACAATCCGCAGGAAGTACAACAGGATATCAATCAAGAGAATAGGAAGAACGATTATCGAAGAGTTCTGAATCAGGAGCCGGCAGGACAAAGATCATTTGAGCCTGAATACAGGCAACCATATATGTATCAACAACCACCGAAGCAAAAAAAGAAAAAAGTACGCACTGGAATAGCCATTGCACTTTTAATACTTCTTGTATCGTCAGGGATGTTAGGAACTACTTTATTAGGAATTAAAGTATTCCGGGAGGTCGCAAATAGTGGTCGTATCTCCGCGGCATATACCTTTGTTCAAGGAAAAGATAACTTGTTTGGAATAGACGATGAAACAGGAACAGACTCTCAGAACGACCAAACGGATGCACTTACGACCGAGACACAAGTCGAGTCGATCGTAAATTCAACGGACTTAAGCGGATCTTACGCAGTAGTAACGGATGTAACCGATGTTGTTAAGCGCGTAATGCCATCTGTCGTGGCAATAACTAGCACGTTCACAGAAAATTATGTGGATCCCTTTGGAAGAGTTTACTCGGAAGATGTGCAAGGAAGTGGATCTGGAATTATTTTTGGACAAAGTGATACAGAGCTTTGGATTGTTACAAATTATCATGTTGTTGAGGATGGGGATACCATATCGGTTCAATTTATTGATGATTCGATTGTGACCGGTCAAGTAAAAGGATTCGATGAAGATGTGGATCTTGCCGTTGTTGCGATTCAACTGACGGATTTGTCAAACGAAACCATAAGTGCCATTGCACTTGCACAGTTTGGTGATTCGGACGCTTTGACCGTTGGTGAACCAGCAATTGCTATTGGAAACGCCCTTGGCTATGGTCAGAGTGTAACCACTGGGGTAGTCAGTGCGTTAGATCGTACAGTAGGTGATGAATCAACAGGAATCTATGAAAACCTGATTCAGACAGATGCAGCAATTAATCCAGGGAATTCGGGAGGAGCTTTGCTCAATATCTATGGAGAGGTTATTGGAATCAATTCAAATAAAATGGCTGATACGACAATCGAAGGAATGGGATATGCGATTCCAATTTCAAAAGCAATTCCAATCATACAAGAACTTACAACCCATGAGACCAGAGTTAAGGTTTCAGAAGCAGAACAAGGCTACATAGGAATTCGTGGGGCAGATGTTTCAGAAGAAGATAGTGAAGTGTATCATATTCCAGTAGGAATTTATGTTTCGACGGTATATGAAAATACGGGAGCTTCGGAAGCTGGTCTAAAGGCAGGAGATGTTATCATTGGACTGAATGGAGATGAACTTCTAACAATGGCAAGTCTTCAGACCGAATTGCAGTACTATTCAGCAGGGGATGTTGTCACATTGACGATTCAAAGATCCAATGGTGAAACGTATGAAACGATGGATTTGGAAGTAGAGTTGGTTTCGTTGTCACAAATGTCCAATTAAAATAAAAGAAATACGATGACTTGTATAGAAAAAGAGGCAAATTGTAATCATTTTGAGGACAGTTCGCCTTTTTTTATAATGGATTGTTTTAAATAAGAAAACTATGTGTTAAAATAAAACTGTGTATTTATACATTTTTATTTCTTAAAAAAATTATTTGGAAAGGGAATATGGAACTGCAGGTGCTGTGGTCTGTATGATTAGAACATGAGAACAGGAAAAAAAATCAGACTGGGCGATATGCTCGTAGAACAGAAACTAATAACCAATTCTCAATTGGAAAAAGCTCTGGATTTGCAAAAGGGAAGTGGACAAAGACTAGGAACCATTTTGGTCGATGAGGGACTGATTTCAAGTGAAGCAATTGCGCAGGCGCTTAGTGTTCAGTTGAAAATTGACATAGTGAATCTTCAGAGCGTAGAAGTGCCCAAAGAAATTTTGGACATGTTTTCTTCCCCAATCCTTAGAAAATATAAGATTTTTCCATTTGCTTTTCCAGCAAATGACCCAAATGGTATCAATGTGGCAATGGCAGACCCTATGGATATGGAAGCCATGGACGACGTCATGCTTGTTTCCAATCTAAATGTGATTCCTCATGTGACGACGGAACAGAATATCATGATGGCTATAGACAAGCATTATGGACAAAGTGATGTGCGCTCGGCAGCTGATCAGTATGCAAAAGAACGTGAAGAACAACTGATAGAAAAAGAGGATATGTATAGCGAGGATGTAAATAATTCTCCCATTGTACAACTTGTGAAAGCGATGATTGAACAGGCCGTTCGTCAGAATGCATCCGATATACATATCGAACCTTTGGAGCGTCAACTAAGAATTCGATATCGAATTGATGGTACATTGTATGAAAAAATGACGTATTCTCTCAAACTCCTTCCGGCCATTGTAGCACGTATTAAAATCATTGGTGGAATGGATATTTCAGAAAAAAGAAAACCACAGGATGGTCGTATCACGCAGGTAGTCGATCGGCGTGAGTTTGATATCCGTGTTTCCATACTTCCCACTGTTTTTGGTGAAAAGATTGTAATGCGTCTTACTTCAAAGCAAGGACTTACAAAAAGTAAGTCACAACTTGGTTTTGGGAAGGAGGACGAAAAGAAAATTGATCGCATTTTATCCAATCCGCACGGGATTATTTTGGTAACAGGACCTACGGGTAGTGGAAAGTCAACGACTCTTTATACGACACTTTCTGAACTAAATAGTGATGAAGTCAATATTATTACCGTAGAAGATCCTGTTGAGGCAAACATTGATGGAATCAACCAGGTACAGGTCAACAAGAAAGCAGATTTGACATTTGCAACAGCACTTCGTTCGATTCTGAGACAAGATCCAGATATTATTATGATTGGGGAGATTCGAGACAATGAGACCGCGAGCATAGCTGTTCAGGCATCTATTACCGGGCATTTGGTGGTCAGCACACTTCATACAAACTCCTCGGCAAGTACAATTACACGACTGGAGGATATGGGTGTCGAATCGTATCTTTTGGCGGATTCTATTGTGGGAATTATTGCACAGCGCTTGGTTCGAAGATTATGTCCGGAATGTAAGAAGGCAAGACAGGCAACGATTGAAGAGAAAATTATTTTAAATGTGAGTGAAGATGCGGAATGTAAGATTTATGAGCCGGTAGGATGTAGCAAATGTGACAACATTGGGTATAAAGGTCGAATTGGAGTTTACGAAATCATGGAAGTTACACATTCACTTCAAAATATTATAGCCAAACAACAAAATGCGGATACAATCAAAGCAGCCGCCATTACAGAAGGAATGAAAACCCTAAGAATGAGTGCCACTGAGTTTGTTTTGGAAGGCACAACTTCGATTAGCGAAATGAAAAAAGTGTCATTTGATATTTAATAAAATAATTTTCAAAATAATGAGCCATTTGTTTATTTTAAACAGTCTTTATATTATGTGGTTTTTTAATTGGAGGAGAGTATGACGACATATGGTTATTTAGCGGTGAATCGCGCCGGGAAAGAAATCAAAGGTAGTATTTCGGCAGAATCGGAGGAGATGGTCCGTTCTGAATTGAAAAAAGATGGGTTGACTGCACTGGAAATTAAAGCGCAGGGTTTTTTTACAAAGGATTTAAACTTTGAAATTGGCGGGAATCCAACTCCGAGAGATTTGAGTGTATTCTGTAGACAGTTCGTCAGTATGTTTCGCGCTGGGGTCAGTATTTTGGAGACCATGCGATTATTAGCAGGACAGACGGAAAATAAAAAATTAGCAAAAGTGACGAAAGAAGTACAAATTCACATTGAAAAAGGAGAAAGCCTTTCGGACGCGCTTAGTGAATATCCAAAGGTCTTTCCAAATTTATTAGTGACAACGGTGGCAGCAGGAGAAGCTTCTGGTAGTTTAGATATTGCATTTGAACGTATGGCTACGCATTTTGAAAAATATGCAAAGACGCAGGCGCTTGTTAAGAAAGCAATGATTTATCCGATCGTAGTATCTGTTGTTGCGGTTGCGGTCGTGATTGTAATGTTGGTGAAAATCATTCCAATGTATGCAGATACGTTTGATCAATTGGGCGCAGAACTTCCCGGAATTACAAGGGCAGTTATGGGAGCGAGCAATTTCCTGATTGATTACTGGTTTATTTTAATTCCCTTAGTTGTGGCAGCAGTTGTTGGCATACGATATTTTGTAAAAACACCGACTGGTCAGTTGACCATAGGACAAGTGACCATCAAAGTTCCGCTTATCAAAGATTTTACCGTCAAATCGGCAGCGGCAAGTTTTGCGAGAACGTTGAGTACCCTGTCTTCGTCTGGAGTTCCTTTGGTAGAAGCGGTTGGAATTACTGCATCAACAATGTCCAATATATTGTTTAAGAATGTTTTGAATACAGCAAGAGATGAGATTATTCGTGGAGTCCCGTTATCTTCGCCGATTGAAGTATCTGGTATTTTTCCACCGATGGTTTCTCATATGCTCCGCATTGGAGAAGAAGCTGGATCAACAGAGGAAATGCTTGATCGACTAGCTGATTATTATGAAGAAGAAGTCGAAATTGCAACACAGTCGTTAATGGCAGCGATGGAGCCAATGATTATCATCGTATTGGCTGCAATTGTAGGAGTTTTGATTGCAGCAGTTATGGCACCGATGCTTAGTATGTATGGTGGCCTCGATAATTTATAAGGAATTAATTGCTTCTGTTGTAGGGACGGAGGTTTTTAAGATAAAGCGCACATGCGCAAATATATAAGAAAAATTTATATGAGAAAAGGAAGGTAGCGTTATGACAAAAACAAATAACAAAGGTTTTTCATTAGTAGAATTAATCATCGTAATTGCAATTATGGCAGTATTAGTAGGAATTTTAGCTCCTCAGTTCATCCGTTATGTAGAAAGATCAAGAGAATCAACAGATATTCAAAATTTGGAATCTGTAAAATCAGCAGTTGAGGCTGCTTTAGCAGATGGTACTTATACAATACCAGCATCTGGAACATCTACTCTGGGATTGGTTGTGGATGCAACAGCAGGAACTGTAACTATTTTGGGAACAGGAACATTTACAGATGTTACAGGTTTGGCGCTCAATCCTACATCAATTACACTGAAGTCATCAGCAGGAAAAGCAGCAGGAACTATTACTTATTCAGTATCTACTCAAGGG
Organism: Lachnospiraceae bacterium; assembly: GCA_963666475.2. Taxonomy (GTDB): domain Bacteria; phylum Bacillota; class Clostridia; order Lachnospirales; family Lachnospiraceae; genus JBFHIZ01. Next base: position 369,752 of record OY762821.2, read on the forward strand.
GCTGTAACCTATGGACCAATAGCTAATTTGGATGGTAAATAATTAGTTTTTCTTCGCATGCAACCAACGGTTGCATGCGATTTATCCCTACAAAAAATGAAAAGGATTTCTAACTTATGGATACAATTTTGTACTACGCGATCATCTGGATTTTTGGTATTTTGATCGGGAGTTTTTTGAATGTTTGTATTTATCGCATTCCAAAACATGAGAATATTGCAACAACGAGGTCCCATTGTATGGAGTGTGGCCATGTATTAAAGTGGTATGAGTTGATTCCGATATTCAGTTATATTGGATTGCGTGGAAAATGCCGAAATTGTAAAAAAAGTTTATCCATCCAGTATCCTCTAATTGAGCTGCTGAATGGCATATTATATGTATTTATTTTTTTGACAAATGGCTGGGAATGGTGGTCATTACTCTTTTGTTTTTTGACTTCTGCGATCTTAGTACTTAGTATTATTGATTTACGCACATTTGAGATTCCAATTGGAATCAATATTTTTATACTGGCACTTGGGCTGATCGGTACGGCGCTTGACAAGGGAAATTGGTTAGAGCATGTGATTGGCTTCTTTGTTGTCAGTTCGTTTTTATATTTGCTGATTTTATTGACCAAAGGAAAAGCAATCGGTGGTGGAGACATGAAACTGATGGCAGTAGCAGGTTTGTTTTTGGGATGGAAACTCATTCTTGTTGCTTTTTTTGCAGGTTGTGTGATTGGATCTTTGGTTCATGTAATTCGTATGCGTGTTTCTAAAGTGGATCACGTTTTGGCGATGGGACCGTATCTTTCAATCGGCATTTTTATAGCGGGACTTTGGGGAAATGCTTTTTTGAATTGGTATACTTCCTATATCGGCCTATAGTTTATTCAAACAAATTTAATAGAAAATAAGTGTAAAAATTACACAAAATATATATGTTCTTTGCTGTGAAAGGGGAAACAATGGCGAGTCGAGTAATTAGTATAGAAATGGGATTTGCAATTACAAAAGTCTGTGAAATGGATTTCAAATCGAGCAGTCCAAAAATATACAGTAGTTTTGCGATGGAAACTCCAGAGGGAGTGCTGTCAGAAGATGGGTATGTTGTAGCAAAGGAGGAGTTTGTAGAAAAACTTCTTGAGGAAATGCGCGAGCAGGGTATGAAAAGCAAGCAAGTTGTATTCTCGATTTTTTCTCCCAAAATTGCGAGCAGAGAAGTTCAACTACCATATGTAAAAGAAAATAAAATTGGTATGATGATTCAAGCAAATGCAGGAGATTATTTTCCAATCGAATTGGTTGGATATGAACTCGCACATATTGTGTTGGGGACGGAAGAGGTTGATAGTTCCAAGCATTATCGATTAATGGTACTAGCTGTACCACAAGATTTGGTAGGAAGCTATTATGATCTGGCAGATCAATTGCATTTGGAAGTTGCTGCAATTGACTATGCTGCAAACAGTGTCTACAACGCAATACGAAAGGATGTGCTTGAAAAGACTGAAATGTATATCAAAGTGGAAGAACGTTCTACGTTGATTTTGATTATGAAGCAAGGAAATATGTTGCTTAGTAGAAATATCCCATATGGAATCGATCATGCCGTGACGGAAATCATGGAGAATCGAGTATTTGGTGAGCAATTGACATTCCAGCACGCTCTTGAATTGTCTAGAAGAAAAACTTGTATTCATATCTCCATGGACTCTGAAAATAAAGAGATCGATGAGTTTTCAGAACATTCCATCGAAGAGATATCACAGGCAAGACGTGATGTGACAAATGCGCTGGTAGCATTGGTTGGAGGCATTGCCAGAGTGGTTGATTACTGGAACTCCAGAAACCAGGACGCTTTAATTCAAAAAGCGTACTTAACAGGATTAGGAGCAGATTTTTCAGGACTTTCCAAACTTTTGTCAAGTGAAATCACAACGAAAGTCAAGGTGCTAAAAGAAATCAAAGGGGTAACATTTGATAAATCGCTCAATGATGTAAGTTTGGGCGAATACATTACCTGCATTGGAGCAGCAATGAATCCGGTAGGAATCTCCTTGAAGCGTGAGGGGAAAAAGGAAGTTTCGCAAGGGGGAAGCCGCGTTGTCCTTGGGGTTGTGGTTTGTGTAGCTGGTCTGGTGGTAGCAGGTTCTCTTGCAGCGATTTCTATCTTGCCTTACCAGATTCAAAAGGGATTGAATGACGATTATAAAAATCGTATTCATGCGATGAAACCTGCTTATGACACGTATGCAGAATACATACAGTCACTATATGACTATGATAAGATGACTACGTTACATCAATCAACACTTTCGCGTATGGATGACTTGAAAGCATTTATAGAAGAAATGGAAGTTAAAATGCCGGATTCCTTCCGGGTATCCAATTTTGTAGCTGATGATATTGGAATTGCGATGGATGTAACGGTGGATTCAAAAGAGGCTGTTGCAGAAACGATTTCACAGTTCCGAACATTTGAGAGTGTACAATATGTAGATGCAGATTCGATTACGGTAACGTCAAACGAAGGTGGAGATGATCTTCATACATTTTCTGTAAGAATCGAATATAAAGATTTGGGAACCGTGGATCAGACAGCAGAGGAAACGAGTAAAGAATAACGAGGGGAAACTTATGAAGAATAACAATCAAATTCCATTACTATTAGGATTTCTTGGTGTACTAGCAGCCATTTCGGTATATTTCTTTATTTATCAGCCATATATGGATAAGACCGTAAGTCTGGAAGCAGACAATCAAGTGTTAAGAGAATCTGTGCAGAAATATCAGGAGATTGCGGACAATGAGATCTTTTATCAAGAAGCCATTGCTACGATGCAAGCAGAGACAAGAGATTTAGTGAGTTTATATGCGGCTGGATTGACTAGAGAAGATCAAATCATGTATGTCGCAAATATGGAAAATCGATTTTATCGTGATTTATATGTTAATTACATGATGTTTGGAAGTGATGCGGAAATCGTATATACTTCGCCAGTACAAACGGTTGCTTCGACAGAAACTCAGACAGCAGATGAGATATTTGTAGAGCCAGTTCCGGCAGATGATGGAATGAAAATGTTTCAGAATAATACGAAAATTGGGTTTGAAGTCTCCTATGAAGGAATGAAAGAAATCTTAGATTATATTAATGAGCTGGGAACGAGAAAGAATCTTACCAACTTATCGCTTTCTTTTGATTCCACATCGGGAATGCTTTCGGGATCATATAGCATGGATCAATATTATCTAACGGGAACGGATGCGATTTATTCACAGTCGAATATTCCAGCGATGATTCATGGAGTAGAAAATATTTTTGGCACGGTAGACGTGGATATACAAAATGCTGATTAGACAATAAGAGCGGCGGAAACGGCAGTATGAAAGAGAACGAGCTAAATCAAAATATAAAATGGAAAAACAATAGAGGGATTACGCTAGTAGAACTAATCATTGCAGTTGCAATTTTGGGGATCGTCGTAACCCCACTTTTGCATGCCTTCATAACTTCGGCAAGGATAAATAGCAAGGCTAGAGAAACGCTCAATGAGACCATCGCAGCGGAAAATTTGATGGAGGAATTTAATGATGCAACGGTCGATGACTTGATTGTGGATTATGGTGGAGCAGAACAGCTTGACGGTAGGATAGAGTTTTCAAAGGTTGACCCATCTCTTCTCAATGTGGAATTGGGAGCCGATATATATGTTGATATTACATTGGATCCAACATCTTATAGCAGTGATAATGATGATAATTTAGTAGATCTTGAGATGATTACCTCTTCAAATTGCGCGATCTATTCGATGCCTCTTGCTTATGATGCACAAATCTATCAGATTTTTGCAGATAATTCATTGGCTGCACATACGGCATATCCATCCACTTATGTAGAGAAAGATGAAACTTTTTTTGAGGAGAATTTGGATCGTATCATCTATGTATCGATTGTGAAATCTGGGGAAACTTTAGAAGGTGTGCCACTCGTTCAAGTGCAAATGAATATGATTTATGAATATCATGGTAGTGTGAATTGCTTGGCTACAGAAGATTTGAAATATACGACGCAGACCAAAGAATTATTTGATAATTTGGATACCGGAAATGCACTCAGTGGTGTGTTTTTAATGTTCCTTCCGAGATATCTAGCATCGACGAACGGACACCTGGATGAAATACGTGTTTTGAATTTCTCGAATGTGGAAACAACGGCATTTATTGTACGACAGGAAACAGCGGATGATTCACTTTATCTTCCTGGATATGCGGGTGCGAGAATCTACGTTTATGAAGATAATATCAACACTCCTTATACGGCATTAACAGAGGGATACTTGAATCTTCGTACCAATATGCATGAAAACCTGACGGACTTAAATGATGCGTTAAATCCTGCAAATCTTAACTGCATAGTCTCTTATCGAAACCAGACTGGAACACAGATTGCATCTGCATCTGATTCAGAAAAAATCTTGCATGTAACTACCGTGGATGGAAGGACCTTGGATAATACTTCTGTTCGCAATCGAATTTATTCGATGACAATCGAAATTTACAAAGAAGAGTTGATTTCGGGTGTTTTGACCAAAGATGTGATTCGTACCATGACTGGAACGAAAGTCGACTAACGAGGAGTTTTATGAAAAAAATAGTGAGAGGAATACAATCGAATAATAGAGGGGCTGGTCTCCCGTCAGTAATCATTGCAATTGCCTTTATTGCGATTATGGGGAGTATTCTGCTTACTGTGAGTTATACAAATTATAATATGAAACAGACGAACTATAAGACCAAAGATTCGTTTTATTCAGCAGAACAGGCACTCGATGAAATCAGTGTTGGACTCCAAAACGTCATCTCCAACGCAGTAAGTGATGCATATCAGCAGGTTTTGGCGAATTATTCGGCATATGATGTGGATAAAAAAATGGATTTGATGGAATCGCTGTATTTTACTACGATTTGGAATGCTCTTGAAGAGACGGGTTCCAATCATCAAAGATATGATCTCGCAAAAATTCAAGCTTATTTGTCAGAAACGGCATGGACGGGTGACTACGATAATGGGTATGGAGCAATCGTTACCTCAACAGACAATGAAATGGTGACCTATGATAATTCAGGGGTTGTTTTAAAGAATATTGAAATTTATTTTCGTGATGATCTGGGGTATGTCTCTGTGATTCATACCGATATTCGTCTTGTTTTGCCAGATCTTACGTTCGCTTCAAATACTGTTTTACCAGATATCTCAGAGTTCATTATCATCGCAGATGATAAATTGACGTTTGGAAATGTTGGAACCAATCTTACAAATGGAGAGATTTATGCAGGGAGTTTGGAAGCTACAGGATTGGATCCATTAACACCAATCAATATTCAATTAACAAACATAGCTCAGTTTGTAATCAAACAGGATATTGATTTAAAGAATGCGAATTTTAGCGCAGCAGAAGAGGCTACCATATGGGCAAATGACTTGGTCGCAGATTCTTCAAATGTGCAGATTGCGGGCACATTGAATCTGAGTGATGACCTGAATATAAAAGGTGTTGCGTCTTTGATTACGATAGGAAATAGTTATAATGGATATGGAAACAGCTTAGATGATGCCACAAAAAGTTCCGCGATCCTGGTAAATGGAACAGATGCCTTATTGGACCTTCATACTTGTGGAATTGTCACGATTGCTGGTCATGCATATGTTGGAACGACTGCTGTCAATTTGGGGGAAAGTGGAACTGGTGCAGAACGAGGCGCAGATGTATATACTGGTGAATCAATCAGTGTTAAGAGCAATCAGTTGCTATATCTTGTCCCTGCGGAATGTATTGGAGTCATGAATGCTACTGGATTATCCGTTTATGGAAAGAATCCTTTGACCGCGAGTGAATATCAAATGATTGTTTCAAACGCATCTTCCTATACAGAAATTGATGTGGAAAAGACGGTTTCAAAATTAGGAGCATCCTTAAAAGATTTTATTAAATATGATGTTTATTCAGAGCCGGACGTGGAAAAGGTTTTTGTGACAACAAATTCAGAGACCTTGGTTTACTATTATATGAAATTTAGTAGTGAGAATGCAGCAAATTCTTATTTTCAGGCATACTATAACAATAATTCGGATATGATGACAGACTATATGGATTTTTACACCAATGGAATTCGCATCGCAGATCCGACCTATATGCTTCGCATGCAGTTGGCTGGAAATATGATTAAATATGATGAAGCAACGCATAGTTCGATGATTCAGAAAAATACGTTGACCAATGCATCGGAAAAATTAGAAAGTACTAGCACGACCTATGAACAGATGAAAGATGCATATTGTACGAAGCTTGTATTTTCGTACGCAGATTTGATTAACATTCATGAAACAGATTTGAATCAAAACATTGTTTTTGAAAATATCATTGATGTCGCTTCTTTCCAAACGTTTGTAAATACCTATGCCAATGGACTCTTTGGTGGGGCAAACGGATATTTATTTACGGAATCAGGTGGAACTGTAAAAGCATTGCTCATTGATAACGCAAGTATGCCAAATCCTTTTATCTACAATGCACCATCTGGATCAGATATGGAGGATGTCAATTTAATCATTGCAACGGGTGATGTATTGATCAATTCAGACTTTCACGGACTCTTGATTGTCAATGGAGAAGTATCTTTAGCGAATAATATTCGTGTGATTTCAAATGACGCATATGTAAAAAGAGCAATGAGAGCAACAACAACAGAGGGAGGCGTGGATTACACAGTAATCAATTTCCTTTGGGATGGAACAGACTTTATTAATGACGATGAGAGTGGAAATACTGGGACAACGGTCAGACTATCCGATTTGGTAGTGTTTGAGAATTGGACCAAAGACTGATAATGATTTCAGAAAGGCTATAACAAATGAAGAAAACAAAGAGAAATAATCATGGATATAGTCTGGCTGAATTGATCATTGTGATTGCTATCATGGTGGTTATGGTAGGTGCTGTTACGTTTACGGTTTCTTTGGTATTTGGTTGGGACTCCAAGCAGTGTGCAGAGGAATTGTCGGGTCATTTAAATAATGTAAGAACAAGTTCTTTATCAAAGCTGGGTGCTGAAATGAGATTGGTCAGGGATGCATCCGACCATTATTTTGTAGAATATGTTGAATATAAATATGTAGATGACGGTATGGGAAATCCAATTCTTTCTTCGGAAATCGTGAAAGAATATGAAGTTGGGAAAAGTAGTGAAACGATTGTTTGTGTATTAAGCAATGGGACGAACGTGACCATTTCTTCCTTGCAGTCGGTTACAATTGGTTTTGATCGGAGTTCCGGTGCCTGCACTGATGTCAAAGAAAATGATGTGACTACGGCAGGGGTATATTGCGAATCCATCGAGGTAACAAGAGCGAATAGAACATATGCAGTGATTCTGATTCCTGAAACAGGTAAAGTATCGGTTGTTCGTAGATAGGTGTGTGAAGAGATTGAAAAATGCATTCAAAAATTCATTCAAAAATAATAATCGTGGATTGACTCTTGTTGAGTTGATTGTGGCAGTCTCAATGTTTGCAATTGTTGGAGCAATGATCGTCGGTTTGATTACGATCAGTACGAGAACATATACAAACACGAGTAGTGAAATCTACGTACAGGAAGAGGCACAACTTGTTGTGAATCAGATCAAAGATTTGATGATTGATGCAAATCGAGCGGTAGTCATTGGGTTGGAAGCGTTGGATGCCTCAAATCCAAAAGCATTTACTGCGATTGATGAAGTAAATTCAGAGGATGTGCTGCGTGCGGCTTGGAGTGCCGAGGGAGTCGATGTTTCGACAATCCGAAAGGTCCTCGTGATATACAATGAAAAAAGCTTGGTAACAAATGTGGGTGGTGTTGTTACAACCACCTATACTTACCCTGTTTCAAAGATCATATTTGATGAAGAAAATGAACAATTATATTATGCAAAGGCAGAGTTTGCAGATCTTGCTTCAATTTCTGTATCCTCTTTTGGAACAACGGATGCAGATAGCTTTTTGCTTTCTGATTACGTGACTTCCTTTGATGTGGACTTGAGTGATGTTGAAAATTCTAATATTTCTTTGCAAATTGATTTTTCTACAGAAACGGATACTGGAGCCGAGAGAAATTTCTCCTCTACACCGTCTGTCAATTTAAGAAATAAGGTAATTGTCAGTGAAAATGTTTCGGATATTTATGCGGGTGGAACGATTGAGAAGGATTCTTTTGTAGTAGGCGTAGAAATTCAGAAAAACGGGGCGACAATAACCAGTGATGTTTTAAACCGAAATTCGAGTGCGAACTATACTGCTCTTGTTGATGCGCAGTTTGGGGCATCAACGGGATATACTTGGGAACTTTCTGGTGATGTAGCAGGAGATTTAAGCTCAGTAAGTAATGATGGATTGGTAACCATACCTTATGATGCACCTTCGTCCGTGCTTACGCTGATTGCTACTTCGGTTGCAGACAAAACAAAGAAAGCAAGCATTCCAATTACTCTATTGTCAGCAATTGTACCTACAAACGTAGGCGTTACCTTTACTGAATCAGAAATATCAGGAACCTCGGCGGATGTAAGAAAGACGATTACTTTTACAGCGACTACCTCATACAGTGATGGGTCTTCAACAAATGGACAGGACATTGTGTGGACAGCGCCAAGCAATCTTCCGACAGGTTCGTATTATTATATTAGTACTTCGGGGAAATTAGTTCTTTGCTTAAAAGAAGATGCCGGTAGCACGGATTATACCGTGCAGGCGCAGACGACAATTCCGAATTCCGTAGGCAATTATTTGTCGGATTCAAAAACCGTCTCAGTACCTTCTTTACTCTATGTGGATACATCTTTGTTAACGATTTCCATTAACTCGTCTCTTACGACGATTGCAAGATTTGATGAAATTGATTTAACAGCAGTGGTAGATGGATTTGATGGCAATCAAGCAAACTTAAATTATACATGGGAATGTCTCTATGAAGATAGCACGGGATTTAGTACCTATGGAAAAGATGGGTTTAACAACGTATCCTTGTATAAGGGTTATTTTGAGGCGGATTCTACGAGGCACTTGTATGTTGGAGAAAAATTGAACTGGCAGGGAAGCTATGAAGTAAAGGTCAGACTAACGGTGAGTGGGTTGGATGCAAATGGTGTAGAACGTTCCGGCAGCTGTATTACAAGTTACACGATTTTGCCAGTCGCGATCAATGCGTGGATTGAGAATCCGATTGTAAAAACAAACAAAGGATATTTTGGTGGAGACCTTCGTTATAGCTTCACGAATCTAAATTACGATGCACTAGTGACTTCATACTCTGGAAATCTTGATATTGAAGGTTATTGCACGGGATATACAAGTAGTTTTGCTATCAGTGATGCCTATCTTTCTTATCGAAATTATAGTGAAGACAAATCAAACCGATCCATCAGTTATCAAATTTATTACACTTGGAATGGATATACTTTGAATTCGGCATATCAAGTGGTTTGGGTCGGATATGATCGAGATGGAATTCATAATGAGATTACTTCGGGTTCAGTAAAAGCTTACCCTATTAATTAGGGAAATGATAGAAGGCGTGAAAGGTATGGTTATTATTTGATGCATAGCAAAAGAAGAAGAAAATCCATATGGATAGCTATGGCGACGTGTATTTCTTTACTCGTCGTAATTGTGGCGTTTCGATATAGCGAGGATCGTGCGGAAGCCACCCATACTTTGCCAGGAATCGAAACGATTGTTGCGAGTAATGGAAGCAGTGATCCATACGTCATTCTCGAGGTCGTAGAAAGCAAGACAGATGCTTCTTTGGGATATTTGGTAGGTGGGGAAGAACCTATTTTTGAAGGGAAATCAATCAAAGATTTCTCGACAGAAGGGGAACGGATTTCCGATTTTCCTGCACTACTGGATGATTTGGTGCCAGCTGCATATGACAACTTGGAAGGTCAGGCATTTACGTCCAGCTTGTTTGTGACCAATGCCTCAGGTGCCAAAAGTGTCGATATTAAGGGATCTTATATAAACAAAACAGGAGGACATTATCAGACCGTTACGACCCCGGCAGTATATATTGCCTACGATCCATTGGTTCATTTGACCGAGTCTCGATATGATTTATATATTGATTTTAATATAGAAGAAAACAGTAGCTATGTTCCTGTCTTTCAGACAATTGGAGCAGATATGCCGGATGTAACTGTGGATGCAGTAATTTATAAAAACTACAACAAGTTTGAGATTGCAGCAGGTGGAGGAGTAGTTTCAGATGACGTCAGTCTTTCGACCTATGCAGGTTCTGGAATGACGGCAGTGTATGAAGACTCCTTATCCGGTTATATTTATCGTGGAAAGATTGTGACGCAGGCAGATGCACCAAATGTATACATTCTTTCAGAAGATGGGACGAAATACATTTTTGGGGATGTTTCGTTGCTCCCTGGCTATTCTACCATGCCGGCTCCAAGTGTTGGTTTTTCCTATCAGGCACTGAATTTTGAGGGGAATGCACTTGCAGGAACCTATTATATTTCTTCTTTTCAACCAGCAACACTTGCAGGGACAACGAACTTTACGTTTGAGCCATTTTATTTAGAAACAGAAACTGGTGCTTTTGTTCAATCTTCACCAGAAGCTACAAATTATGTATACGATCCACTAGGAACAAGTCCGTTAGAATGGTATTCTGATTATTCGTTGGCTTCAGTCACCACTTATTCCTATGATGGAGGATTTGATAGTGCAGAATGGTTGAAAAAAAATGTATTTGATCGTGAAGATTCGCAGCTTGACGGATTGGTTTTGGATATTAAGACTGTGACGATGGACGAATTGAACCTATATAATCTTGATCAAGTAGATTTTGTTTATTTTGCAGGAGTAGGAGCGGGATATGCAAGTGATCTTCAAGATGCACAGGCAATTGAACTGTTTACAAAATTAAAAGACGAGCAGTTTCCTATCTTAATGAATCGAAGTGTCTTTGACACCATAAGTGTAGATCCTGCAACGTATTCCAATATGGTGAAACTCTCGTCACTATTAATACAAACGAGCTATGATATTGTAGACACATCTTCGCTTCTTGCGAACTGGACAAATGCTGCTTACTGGTTGGCGATGGCAGATACTGTCAGAGCTCCAGATGCAACCTATGGATACAATTATGTGAATCGTTCGTTTTATATGTACGATGATACAAATTATTCTGGAGGCGGAGCCGTACCTTATGTCAATGCAAACTACTTGGATGCGTTTTCAACAGAGATGGTCGATCAAGGATTTGAAGCAGTATTGGACGAGATCAAATCGGAAAATTTCTATTTGCAAATGTCTGGATATTCGGATGTCATGCCGGAAGAAGTGACCAAGGCGACCGCGATGCGATACATCATAAACTATGGATATAAGCGAAATGTAATTAAATCACGTATTTCGGTATTGGAAATAGAGCCTTGTTATAGTTATGGATATACGGACCTTCAACTTGGCACCGTGACAACGCTTGACGAGGCAGTACAGGGGCGGACGGGAAGAAATCGTACGACGGTATATAATGTTTCGATCGATCGAAATCTTTTGAGCAGCGAATATATTGCAGAGAATTGGGCAACACAATTTCGAGACAATCCGGATCGAATCACTTTAACCCAGACATATTCGGCAGAATTTATTGGCAGAATTGAAGATCTCAATGAAAGTTATGATTTGATTTATATTGGTTTGGACACAAGTACCATGAATTCATATATTTCATACTCTGGTGGCGCATACCACAAGACAAGCTATACATTGTATAACAATGCGGCTCTAAATGGTTTGATTTATCAACATTCTGGTGATTACGTAACCATGACGGATTCTTATATTTTACGAGGGCTCTTGAATCCAGAGGATGTTGCGTCGGAGTTATCGATGCCTGGTTATGGGTTATATGCTTTTGCAGGAAATGATATCACATTAGAAAAATATAATGCGCTATGCGAATACCTGGATGCTGGCTATCCGATTGTATTTGCAGATGGATTTTACAACGTGGATGCAAATGGGGTAGCGATATCCGTTAATACTTCATTGATCGATCGTTCTTCATATATGTATAAGATTGCAAAATATGCCATGGATATGGGATATTTTGGACAAAATGTCAATGTGAATCAAAACATTGTAGATGATACAACTGGAACGGGAGCCAAGGAAACTCTTGCAAACTATTTGAACATTTCTAAATTGTCGATTGAATTGACTACATATCCTACCGTATACGATGGTAGTGTGGCATCCCCTGCATATTTAGCGAAAACAGATGGCGACTATATTTTAGAGTATCAGTTCCGTTTAAAAGATGACTCTGCTGTAATGGATGCAAGCACGAGTTATAATATTCAAATGTATATTGATTCGGGTGCGGATGGCAGGTTTTATTCGGATGAAGAAATAACGGGTCTGAAAGTATATGAACTGAAGAATGGCGTGTATGTTCAAGTCTATCAAACAGGAGGACGCTTCCAGCTTTTAGCAGGGAAATACTATAAAATGGTAAGAGAAGTACCAACTGGATATGTTGGTGTTTTACCATGGAAGGTTGTACTTACAAGGAATGATAATCTTCTGGTCCGTAAGTCAAAGACGGGCTACACTGCAATTGCTACTCCAACGACGAGTCGTGAAACGATTAAAGTACTTCAATTGCTGGCTACTACAGATTATGCATCCAATAACTGGAATCTACAAACTGATGCTAGTTTTAATACGCTTTTGGATCAGGTTCAGGATTTTGATATTCAAATTACATCAATTCCGGTATCCAATTATATTCAAAGTGGTACAACATCGAATCCGATTGCACACTTCAATATTCTTGATGAATATGACATGTTGGTCATTGGATTTTCTGATGGTTACTCCTTTACTCTTTCTGGGACATGGTCCGATTATATGAGAGAAACTTTGCAGGCAAATGCTGCACTCGCGATTCGTCAGTATATCAGTGAAGGGCGAAGTGTATTGTTTACACATGATACTACATCCTATATTAACACAACAGATTTTAAGGATACGGTGCGAAGTGATGGATCCTACTTGAGCGCAGATCCAAATAGAGGTGCATGGGATTGGGGTTATGATTTTAATCGATATGTTAGAGATATTGTAGGAATGGACCGTTTTGGGGTTCTAAGACGTGTTTCTGGAATTACACCAGTTAACACAGTGTACGATTCTATGTGGGTGGCCGGAACGGATCAAAGTGCAAATACCCTATATTCGTATTCGCAAGGATATAGCAACCAGACAGTGGCACAATATGGTGGAGCATACGATTACGTTTATAATACTAGGCCAAATGTATCTGGGGCAAGTGGACAATATGGCGGTACGATGTATGTGACAAAGACAAATGAAGGGCAAATTACGAGATATCCATTTGATATTCCGGAAAAATTTGCAGTTACCAATACACATAGACAGTATTACCAGCTGAACTTGGATACAGATAGTAAAGATGATATCAAAGACGACGATATTGTTGTTTGGTATTGTATTTCGGATGTATCAAACACAGAAGACATTTATCAAACGACTCCAAATGATGTTCGAAATAATTACTACATTTATAACAAAGGAAATGTTACGTATTCTGGTGTTGGACATAGCACCGTTACAAGTTCATATTTGACTGAGATGAAATTGTTTGTAAATACAATGGTCGCAGCATATAATGCAGGATTGCATCCTCCAAAAGTAACGTACCGTGATGGTGCAGATAGTGGGGCGGATATCATTGAGAACATTCATTATCCATATGACGAAGCACTAGGACAATATATCGTGAATGATGCGAGTATCTATTTTGAAGTAGCAGATACCAGTTTTGCGCAAGGAACCAAGGATATCACGGCTGTATATTACATGGAAGTAGAAACAGTGGGTGAAAGCGATTTGACGGTCAATGTGGATGGAGAATCCAGATATTTGAAAGAGTTTGTACCATCAAGTGTAACCAATACAAGGACAAATCAGGTTTTGATAGGTTCAAATGTCCATGATTTGGATAACAATGAGAAATATGTTTTTACACTTACGACTGAACAAATGCAATTATTAAATCATAATCGTGCAAACATCTATGTGGGCGTAAAAACAACGTACACCATCATCTCAGGTTCGGGAGCTATTGTAAATACGGAGACACAAATTGGCTACTATAATATAGAAATTTTGAAAACACAATTGTTTGAACTTGAATAAAATTACAGAGTGCGGAGAAATTACTCTCCGCACTTTTCTTTGCAAAATGTTGCAAAGAATAAGAATATAGTGTATAGTATGTCACAATTACATGTTTTTTTTGAAAAAGCGACAAAATATTGAACAAAATTAAGGGGAAGTATCATGGCAAAGAACCTAGTTATCGTAGAATCACCTGCAAAGGTAAAAACGATCAAGAAATTTTTAGGAGCGAATTATCAAGTCATGGCAAGTAACGGGCACGTAAGGGACTTGCCTAAAAGCCAGCTTGGAATCGACGTTGAACATAATTATGAACCAAAATATATCACCATACGTGGAAAAGGGGAAATACTTGCGAATCTCCGTAAAGAAGTGAAAAAAGCAGATAAGATCTTCCTTGCAACTGACCCTGACCGTGAAGGAGAAGCGATTTCATGGCACTTGTGTGCAGCTTTGAAATTGGATGACAAAAAAGTATACCGTATCTCATTTAATGAGATTACGAAGACTGCAGTAAAAGAAGCACTTAAAAACCCTAGAGAGATTGACACAAATCTTGTAGATGCACAGCAGGCAAGACGTGGACTTGATCGAATGGTGGGATATCGAATTTCACCTGTACTTTGGGAGAAGGTAAAGCGCGGACTGAGTGCTGGTAGAGTACAATCAGTAGCACTCCGAATCATTTGCGATCGCGAAGAAGAAATAAATGAATTTATCCCAGAGGAATACTGGACGATTAGTGCGAATCTTCTTGTTGATCAGTCAAAGACTCCAATTGAAGCGAAGTACTATGGAGAAGGCAGTGTAAAAAAAGCAATCACAAATGAAGAACAGGCAGAACAAATTCTTAATGAAGTAAAAAAAGAAGAATTGGTCATTTCTGACGTAAAGATAGGGGAACGTGTTAAAAAGGCACCACTTCCATTTATTACATCCACATTACAACAGGAAGCTAGTAAAGAATTAAATTTTACCACGAATAAGACCATGCGAATTGCGCAACAGTTATACGAAGGTGTGGATGTTGCCGGAATTGGAACGATTGGTCTGATTACCTATCTTCGTACGGATTCAACTCGAATTTCGGATGAAGCAAAAGAAAAGTCTTTTGATTACATCGTAAAGAACTATGGTGAAGAGTTTGCAGAAGTAAACGAGAAAAAGACCACTGTAAAAGGTAAGGTACAGGACGCGCATGAGGCGATTCGACCTACGGATATCGAACTAGAACCTTTAGCGATTAAAGATTCTTTATCAAGAGACCAATATCGATTATATCGCTTGATATGGAAACGTTTTGTGGCATCAAGAATGAAAGCTGCTATTTACGAAACCCAATCAGTGAAAATGGATGCAGGAAAGCATCGATTTACTTTTTCCGCTGGGAAAATCCTTTTTGAAGGTTACTTAAGCGTATATAAAGAAGCGAAGGACGAAGGTGAAAACACAGAGGAAGAATTCCATACATTCGTATCAAAGGAAAGCGTATTAAGTGTTCAGGAAATTGACAAGCAACAACATTTTACACAACCGCCTGCTCATTATACGGAAGCATCTTTGGTTCGTGCTCTAGAAGAACTAGGAATTGGAAGACCGAGTACATATTCTCCAACGATCTCCACGATTTTAAACAGACGATATATTATTAAAGAGGGCAAAAAGTTATATGCTTCTGAACTCGGTGAGATTGTAAATAGTATTATGATGAAATCATTTACGAGCATTGTGGATGCAAACTTTACAGCAAATATGGAAGCGCTTCTTGATAAAGTTGAAGAAGGAAAAGTGGAATGGAAGTCCGTTCTTGCGAATTTTTATCCGGATCTTGATGAAGCTGTTAAGACGGCAGAGTTGGATTTGGAGCGAGTTGTTATTGCGGATGAAGAAACAGATGTTATTTGTGATGTATGTGGACGCAATATGGTCATAAAATATGGGCCTCATGGAAAATTTTTGGCATGTCCAGGGTTCCCTGAGTGTAGAAATACAAAAACTTATTTGGAAAAAGTAGGTGTGCCTTGTCCGAAGTGTGGAAAGGATATTGTCATACGAAAGACGAAAAAGGGCAGAAGATACTATGGTTGTGAAAACAATCCAGAATGTGATTTTATGGTCTGGCAGAAACCAACTAGTGAGAAATGTGAGAAATGTGATAGCATTATGCTAGAAAAAGGAAAGAAGCTTGTCTGCTCAAATGAAGAGTGCGGAGCGATACGAGATCGTAAAAATGAAGAGTAATTGTCAAACATTTTTGTTTATTTTATATAAAAAGTTTGATAATTTGACAAAATAAACGAAAAACTTTTAAAAAATTAGACAAAAAAACAATTGTAATCTTGAATCTAATGGAAGTGTGTGCTAATATAAGATAAATATTATCTCTTATTGCGTAAGGAGGACCCCCCCATGAAAAGCGTACAACTATTAGACAAGACTAGAAAAATTGGAAAATTACTTCATAATAATAATTCAAGTAAAGTTGTTTTCAACGATATTTGTAAGGTAATGAAAGAAATACTGGCTTCCAATATTTTAGTAATCAGTAAGAAGGGAAAAGTACTTGGAATTAGTCAGTCATCAAGTGTAGATGAGATTCGCGAGATGATGTCAAGTGAAGTCGGCGAGTTTATCGACTCTTCATTGAATGAGCGATTTCTAGGAGTACTATCCACAAAGGAAAATGTAAACCTTGCAACATTAGGTTTCCCTGAGAAAATTGTGAATAAGTATCAGGTAGTCATTACACCGATTGAAATAGCAGGTGAAAGACTTGGAACACTCTTTGTATACAAAGAAGGCGAACCATATGACATCAATGATATTATTTTATGTGAATATGGTACAACTGTTGTTGGTCTGGAAATGCTTCGTGCGGTAAATGAAGAGACAACAGAAGAGAATCGAAAGATTGCAGTTGTTCAGTCTGCTATCAACACATTGTCCTATTCTGAAATGGAAGCAATTGTTCACATTTTTGATGAATTGAGCGGAATGGAAGGGATATTGGTTGCAAGTAAGATTGCAGACCGTGTTGGTATAACAAGATCTGTCATTGTTAACGCACTACGTAAGTTTGAGAGTGCAGGAGTCATTGAATCAAAATCTTCAGGAATGAAGGGAACTTATATCAAAGTTCTAAACGATCATGTATTCGAGGAGATTGATGCAATCAAAAAAGAACGTATGAAACACAGCTAATACAACTGAATATAGATTCATGTATGGATACGGAATCGAAAGTAAAAGGATTTACTGCTTATCAGTAGATCCTTTTTATTTTCGATATATTGTGGAAAAAGTACTAAAATACACAAGATACGGTGGTTATTTCCAAAAAAAACTTGAGTTTTTCTATATTTAATTTATAATGGAAGAGAGTGTCAAAAGTCGGATAGTATATTTTGCGGTCGAACTACGCAAGAACGGAGTTTTTATGATAAATTCGAATGTATATGATTATGTAAACCTTTTGGATAAAGCTGCGGATGCAACATGGACAAGAAATGAAACCATAGCAAATAATATTGCCAATGCTTCCACACCAAACTATAAAAGACAGGATGTTACTTTTGAATCAACATTACAAAATGCATTGCTTGCAACTGGGAAACGGGATTTGGACAGTATGGTAAAAAATGTGGATTTGAGTGATGTAAAGGCGAATGTGTATACAGACTCAGCTAATTTTTCCTATCGTTTGGATGGAAATAACGTAGATATTGATACAGAAAACGTTGCGATGGCAGAAAATCAGATTAAATATGAAGGATTGTTGAACTCTATAAACAGTCAATTTGCAAATCTGAAAATGGTAATGAAATAAGGGTTTTTATTTAGAGTAAGAACGGAGGTAAATAAATGGGAATGTTTGATTCTTTTGATATTAATGCATCTGGAATGACAGCGCAAAGATATCGTATGGATATTATATCTGAAAACGTAGCAAATGCGAATACAACAAGGACAGAGGACGGAACTGCTTATCGAAGAAAAGTGGTTACTTTTGAGGCCATCGGAAGTGAAGAATCTTTTGGAAGGATTTTTAACAAAGCAAGAAATAATGCTGTTGGAGCCGGAGTTCGAGTGGATTCCGTCATTGAAGACACGTGGACGGATGAAAATTTGGTATATGATCCTTCCCATCCAGATGCTGATGAAAACGGATATGTTACCTATCCAAATGTAAATACTGTGACAGAAATGACAAACTTAATTGACGCAAGTCGTGCATATGAAGCAAATGCAACTGCATTTTCAGCGAGTAAGACAATTGCGTTAAAAGGTTTGGAAATGTCATCTTAGATTAGAAGTTAGGGAGTGCGTAAATTATGGATATCAGTACAATCAGTAGTGCTTTGCAAGCAGCATCAGTAAACAACACGAGTAATATGAAGACTTCAATCGTACAACCGACTGGTGAGACGCAGACAGACTTGTTTGGTGCACTTTTGAATTCATCAATTGAAAATCTCAGTCAAACGAATAGTTATATCAGTGACGCAAATGCGGAGCAGATCAAATTAGCAATGGGAGAGACCGATAATACACATGATCTTACCGTTGCTCTTCAGAAAGCATCGACAGCACTTCAGTACACAGTAGCAGTGCGCGATAATTTTTTGACGGCATATAAAGAAATCATGAATATGCAAATTTAGGATATGGGGATTAGGAGAAGAAACACATGATGGACAGATTAAGAGCAATTGCTGGAAGAATTAAGGAGTGGTGGGATAGGTTTGAGACGAGGCAGAAGACGATAATTATATCGATTGCTGCAGCGGTCATCGTGATGTTCGCACTTCTTATTTTTTTGCTTAGCAGACCACAATACGAAGTATTGGTTGTTTGTGAAAATGCGACGGAAGCTTCGCAGGTGGTAGAGTTGCTTGGTGATGAATATAACTATATTACTTCAGCAGACGGATTGACCATCAGTATATTAGAGAGTCAGGCTCCGGAAGCACGAATACTGTTGGGTGCCAATAATATTACTTCTTCAGCTTACACCATAGAAAATGTATTCAGCGGTGGGTTTGGAGAAACAGAATCGGATAAGCAAAAAAAATATTTATTATATCAGGAAACGAAATACGCAATGGATATTGAAGCCTTTGAATTTGTAAAATCGGCAAGGGTCAATTTGTATAAAGCGGATAATGATGGAACTCTTTTATCTGCAGCTGCGGAAAGCAATGCGAGTGTTATTTTGGAACTTGAGGATGGAGTAAGTCTGCCTGAAGATGTAGCGATTGCGATTGCAAAAACAATCGCGAATCAAATGGGAAACAGTGGCACAGACAAGGTGACTATCATTGATACAAATGGGAATCTTTTGTTTTCAGATGACGCAGATGTTTCTGTGGCAGGCACAGCGAGTGCGCAGATGAAGGCGACCGCACAGATGGAATCTGTCGTTCGAAACAACGTGCAACGAGTGCTGTTGGGAATATACACGGATGTGCAGGTGTCACCGAGCTTGAGTGTGGATTTTGCAACGTATACTTCTACGGTACAGGAGTATTATGCGCCCGATGGACAGACACAGGGAATGCTGGATTCAGCTGATATTTATACGGAGGACTCTACAAATGGAACGGTCGGGGGGACTCCGGGGACGGATTCCAATACGGACCAAACGTATGTGTATCAGAGCGATACCTCTAGTACATCATCGATTTCAGATGAGCATTATGATTATTTGCCGAATACTTCCATTGAAACGCAGTCCATTCCGGCAGGGGTAATCGATCCGACGCAATCCTCTGTGTCGGTAACCGCCGTGTCTTATAAAATTATTAAAGAAGAAGATGTACGTACGCAGGGGCTTCTGAGTGGTCTTACATGGGATGAATATAAGCTGGCAAATTCAGAAAAGACAAAATTGACTGTGGATAGTGAAATCTATAGTCTGGTTTCTAATGCGACGAGAATACCTGTTGAGGATATCACGATTATTGCGTATGAAGAGCCAGTATTTTATGATGCACAGGGATTAAACATTACATTTGCAGATGTCATTCAAATCGTCGTATTTGTCCTGATTATCGGAGCATTAGCATTTGTTGTACTCCGTAGTATGTCAAGAAGCAGAGCGGGCGATGAAGAAACGGAGGAACTGTCCGTTGAAACACTTCTTCAATCGAAGCCAGATGAAATCATTGAGAATATTGAAGTAGAGTCGAAATCAGGTACAAGAAAGATGATTGAGAAATTTGTAGAAGATAATCCAGAGGCGGCGGCAAACTTGCTAAGAAACTGGATCAACGAGGATTGGGGGTAAGCTTATGGCAAGGAATAATGAAGAACGAATTAGCGGGATTCAAAAAGCAGCAGTACTACTGATTATTCTGGGACCAGAGCGCTCTGCAGTAATCTTTAAGCATCTAAAAGAAGAAGAAATCGAAGAGTTGACACTTCAGATTGCAAATACAAGAAGTATTACACCTCAGGTCAAAGAAGAGGTAATCAATAATTTTTATGAATTATGCCTAGCGCAACAATATATTGCGGAAGGTGGTATCGGATATGCGAAAGAACTGTTGGATAAAGCGTTGGGTGTTGATAAAGCGGAAAGTGTCATTGGAAAACTTACTGCCTCATTGCAGGTGAAGCCATTCGAGTTTGTAAGAAAAACAGACGCCTCACAGCTTTTGAACTTTATTCAGGATGAACATCCACAGACAATTGCTTTGATCTTGTCTTATTTACCACCAAGTCAGTCATCCCAAATTTTGTCTTCTTTGACACCGGATCGCCAGGCGGATGTTGCCAGGCGTATTGCTCTCATGGACCGTACTTCTCCAGATGTTATTAAGGAAGTGGAAAAAGTACTAGAATCGAAACTGGCTAGTTTGGTGAATCAGGATTACACCATCATTGGTGGTGTAGATGCAGTTGTTGAAATCTTGAACGCCGTTGACCGTGGTACGGAAAAACATATTATGGAAAGTCTTGAAATTGAAGAACCAGAACTTGCAGACGAAATTCGAAAGAAAATGTTTGTTTTCGAAGATATTTTATTGCTTGATGACCGTGCAATTCAGAGAGTGTTGCGTGATGTTGACAACGGAGATTTGTCGCTTGCGCTTAAGAGTGCAAATGAACAGGTTCAAAACGCAATCTTTAATAATCTTTCAAAACGTCTTGCTACGATGATCAAGGAAGATATGGAATTTATGGGACCTGTACGTATGAAGGATGTTGAAGAAGCACAACAGAAAATCGTTAATATTATCCGTAAGTTAGAAGACTCTGCAGAAATTGTAATTTCCAGAGGTGGAGGTGACGAAATCGTTGTCTAGTAATGTGTTGAAGGCGGGGTGGATTGCGCCGGAGCTTGTTCATGAAAAACGAGTGATCGACTGCAATGAACTGGCCATAAAAAAAATAGAAGAGAATCGCGCAAAGAGTGAACGAAAAGCAAAACCAGAATTCGAGTTAATGCAGGACTTTGCGCAAGAAGTGTCGGGCGTTGACACGGTGGATTCGCTCTTTGAAGATTTTGAGGAATCGGAGCACAGTTCTGAAGGGGATGCATTTGTAGAGGTAAGTAGGGAACCAAAATATTCGGGGCCATCACCAGAAGAAATGATAGAAGAAGCGGCCAGACAGATTGAGTCGATGAAAGCAGAAGCCAATCGGGAGCTTCAGTTGCAGGAAAAAAATGTCCTTGATCAGGCGAGAAATCGTGGATATGAGGAAGGCAAGCAACGTGCTCAGGCTGAGTATGCGAATAAAGAACAGGCTTTGATCAAAAGAGAAAAAGAGTTGGAAATGCAATACGAATCCTGCCTAAGAGATTTGGAAGTAGAGTTGGTAGATAAGTTAGCAGAGGTCTATGAACATGTTTTGGGCGTAGGAATGAAAGACTACTCAAAGGTTGTTTTGCACGTATTAGATCAAGCAATGCATGAAAATACAGATACTAAGAATTTTTTGATTCATGTATGTAAAGAAGAAGCAAATTTGGTGAAAACAAATATCGAAATGTTGAGAAGTGGCCTTTCAAGTCAGACTGAGGTAGAGGTAATTGAGGATGTTACTCTTGCACCTGGAGAAGCCTATATTGAAACCGATGGTGAAATATTTGATTGTAGTATAGATACGCAGCTTCGTAATTTATCAAAAGAGCTTAAAGCGTTATCTTTTCAGAAGAACAATTAAAGAATACGTATGAGGTAACAAGGAATGGAAATCACGTATGATTTGGATAAATACAAACAACTTGCGAAACGATCATACTTTGTGAAATTGGGTAAAGTTGTCAATGTCGTTGGACTTACGATTGAGTCGAGTGGACCAAACGCAAAATTAAGTGATTTGTGCAAAATATACCCAGAAGGAGATCGTTCAAGAAGTATTATGGCTGAGGTCGTTGGTTTTAAAGAAGGAAGGGTCCTTTTGATGCCATATGAGTCTACTGAAGGTATCGGTATCGGTAGTTTGGTTGAGAACATGGGTTATCCACTACAGATCGAGGTGAGTGAAGCGCTCTTGGGGAAAACCGTAGATGGGTTAGGTAGAATTTATGGAAGTGGAGAGATTATTCACGGCACACCATACCCGATGGAGGCACCACCTCCGGATGCGATGACAAGAGATTTAATAGATACTGTTTTACCACTTGGGGTAAAAGCAGTGGACGGTCTTTTGACTGTTGGAAGAGGGCAACGAATTGGTATTTTTGCTGGTTCTGGAGTTGGAAAATCGACACTTCTTGGAATGATTGCAAGAAATACGACCGCTGATATCAATGTCATTGCATTGATTGGAGAGCGTGGAAGAGAAGTGCGAGAATTTATTGAGCGCGACCTTGGTGAAGAGGGGATGAAGCGTTCGATTATGGTCATTTCGACAAGTGATAAACCGGCGCTTGAAAGGACGAAAGCTGCAAAAACAGCAACAGCGATTGCTGAATATTTTAGAGATCGTGGAAAAGATGTTTTGCTCATGATGGACTCTCTCACAAGGTTTTCTATGGCACAAAGAGAAATTGGTCTGGCGAGCGGAGAACCCCCTGTAACAAGAGGGTATCCACCAAGTGTATATTCCGAAATGCCAAAATTGCTGGAAAGGGCAGGGAAATCGGATTCTGGATCCATTACAGGACTTTATACGGTTCTTGTAGAAGGCGATGATTTTAACGAACCGATTACAGATACTGCCAGAAGTATTCTGGATGGGCATATCATGCTTAGTAGAAAACTGGGACACAAAAATCACTATCCTGCAATTGATGTATTACAGAGTATTTCAAGATGTATGAGCCAAATTGTCGATAAAGAACAGAAGGTTGCAGTGGGCAAATTGAAAAATGTTTTGGCAACCTATAATGATGCAGAAGATTTGATCAATATTGGTGCGTATAAAAACGGAAGCAATCCATCCATCGATTATGCAATCCAGAAAATTGAAGTTGTAAATCAGTTTTTGCTACAACAGGTTGATGAAAAAATTGATTATGAAGAAACAGTAAGATGGTTGGAACGATTGTTTGAGGATTGAGCTGAGGGATATAATGTATGGCAAAATTTCAATATCGAATGCAGAATGTCTTGCGTGTGAAAGAAAAATTAGAAGAGCAGGCGAAGCTTGAGTTTGCATTTGCGCAAGCTGCATTGCATACAGAAGAAGAAAAATTAAATGCTCTCAACAAGCGAAAAGAACAATACATGGACGACGGGAAAAAGATGCGTACACATGCAATTCATGTATCCATGCTCAGAGAAAATGAACTGGCAATTGCAAGTATGGACCGTTTTCTTGAAGAACAAAGCAAAGAAGTTCAAAAAGCTGAGTTGGTTTTGGAACGTGCAAAAGATAAATTGATTTTGGTTATGCGTGAGAGGAAAACGCATGAAATATTAAAGAAATCAGAATTCGAGAAATTCAAAAAAGAAGTGCAGGCAAAAGAAAACGTAGAAATTGATGAATTGGTCAGCTATGTGTATGGAAAAAAAGGTGATTTAGATGGCGGAACAAGATAAAACGCAAGTAGTCGATACGGCGGCAGAAAAAAAAAGATTAAAGTCTGAACAAAAAAAATTGGCGGATGAGCAAAAAAAACAGAAAAAAGAAGCCAAAGCAAGAGCGAAAGAATTGGCAGTACAACAGGCTAGTTTGGATGAAGATAGCGAAGGCGGTGGATTTTCTGCTTTTTTGGTCACCATTGTGATTGTATTGGTCTGGCTTGCGATATTAGGGGTGCTGATCAAGCTGGATGTTGGTGGATTTGGATCAAATATTTTGTCACCCGTTTTGAAAGACGTGCCATATTTACAATTAATCCTTCCAGAAGGTAGCGTGACAGATACTACATCCACAGGCAACTATGGAGGTTATACAAGTTTAGAAGAAGCGGTGAATCAAATTGCGAAATTGGAAGCGGATTTGGAAAATGCGCAGGCAAAACAAACAGAGAGCGATGATGAAATTGCACTTCTCCGTGCGGAAGTCGAGCGATTAAAGACTTTTGAAGATAATCAGGTGGAATTTGAACGAATCAAGCTGCAGTTTTACGAAGATGTCGTGTATGCAGAAAATGGACCAGGCGCAGATGCGTATTTAGCATACTTTGAAAGCATGGATCCCACAACTGCTGAATATTTATATAAACAGGTCGTTGCGCAGACGGAAGCTAGTCAGGAAGTTCAGAACTATGCTTCGGCGTATTCAGCTATGAAACCTGCCGCAGCGGCGGGTATTTTTGAAGCGATGACGGATGATTTGGAATTGGCTGCAAAAATTTTAGCTGCGATGGGGGAAGATGACAGGGGCAAAATTTTAGGGGCAATGGATCCAACAGTAGCTGCAAAAATAACTAAAATAATGGAGCCAGATAGTTAAGGATATAGCGACTTTTGTCGATATATGATATAAGTCTCAGGATATAACGGGACAAATGAACATTGAAAACTGAAGAGAGGAGAAAAAAATGACCAGTGCACAGGTAAAAAATGCAAGTGTGCGTGTTGTGGATCTGATAAGTACGGCGAATCATGCAGTGCAGAGCGGATCGACGGTTAAGGAGTTTTCTAAGATGATGAGTGCAGAGTCTACGGATTCGTCCTATGATAAGCAGTCGATATCGTCAAAAGAATCAACTTACAAAAGCGACACAAATGTTTGCAAAAAAGCCAGAGCCGTACAGGAAAGTACGGACACAAAAAAAAGCATCAATTCTGATGAACTAGAAGAAAAAGTGGAAGATGTAATTTCAGAAGTGAAAGAAGAAATTGCAGCATATCTTTCGATTTCAGTAGAAAAATTGGAACAAGTGATGCAAAACTTGAACTTGAATGATGTTGCGTTGTTTCAAACCGCTTCACTTACTCAGATTTTTACAGAAGTAACGGGAGAGGAACCAATGGCTATCCTGACCAATGAAAAGCTATCCATAGAACTAAATGATTTCATAGAGTTGTCTTTAGGAAAGATTAATGAGTTGTCGGCGGATCTTGGAGTGGAAAAAGAAGCATTGCTGGAAACTATGAAACTGATGGAGAATCAAGCAGAACTACCAGATCAGGTATTCGCCATGGTGGATGGAGAAGATAACATGAATGGATCAAAAGTTGCTGAATTGGTATTTGAGAATACGGATCGAATTAGCAATTATGAGAATTCAAAGCATGCAAATATTGTGCAAACATCGGAAGCGTCTGATACGAATGTAGTGGCCTCTGAAGAAGGTGGACGTGTAACACAATCGGATATTCAGCCGAAAGGAAACATGGATAATCAGGCACAGCAAGAAAACATGAAAGATTTTTCTAATGTACTCGATGAAAATGTCAAAACGGACGCAAAAGATGCAAGCGACATATCTGGTGGAGTTCCGGTATCGTTTGCAGAACGTATGATGCAGGAATTGGAAGCAGCTGTGACAAATGTTTCGGAATCATACGGAGAGATAGATCCAGAGAATATCATGGAACAGATTTTCGAACGTGTGAAAGTTCAAACAGGAAAAGAAATTTCTTCAATGGAGATTCAACTTCAACCAGAAAGTCTAGGAAAAGTCGATCTTCAAGTGACTTTGCAAGACGGAAAAATGGTAGCTGAAATCAAAACAGAAAGCGAGACCGTAAAAAACATAATTGAAGGACAATTAATTCAGTTAAAAGAGACATTCGAACAACAAGGTTTGAAGGTTACATCTGTGGATGTCAGCGTATCGCAGAATGGGTTATCAGGACAGATGACACAGGATTCGGATGGAAATCGTTCTGGAGGGCAAGCAAAGAAACAAAATACCCGAAGAATAAATTTACAGGAGTTGAAAGGACTTGGCGATATGGAATCGCTTGGGTTGAATCAAGAAGAACAATTGGCGGCAGAAATCATGCTGCAAAGTGGAAACACAGTAGATTATACAGCGTAAGCAGGAAAGAGAGGTGTCGAATGAGTATTATAGCACCTGTTGTAGATGGAATGATAGCAAGTTCTACAACGACAAGCAATGAGAGTTCCACAGGAACTACAGCACTTGGAAAAAATGATTTTTTACAATTACTAGTTGCACAAATGCAATATCAAGATCCTTTAGAACCAACTTCAAATACAGAGTATATTTCTCAATATGCAACGTTTTCGGAATTGGAAGAAATGCAAAATGTTTCAAGCTCCATGGATCTTTCGAGGGCAAGTTCTTTAGTGGGTTATAATGTAGTTATTGCAACAACGAATAGTTCTACAGGCGTCACAAGTTATGTGAACGGTAATGTAGATTATGTGAAGTATGAAAACGGAGAAGCGTTATTATCCGTTGGTGGTTCATTGTATGGACTAGATGAAGTGTATTCGGTTTCAGATACAGCATATTTAGAGGCGTATGACTTAGCATCAACATTCGTTAAGGAAATTGCGGATTTGCCAGACTTAGAAGATCTGACATTGGATGATGAAGAAACTGTTACTTTGTTAAATAGCGTATATAGTGCCATGACTTCATATCAGCAAAGTTTTCTATCTTCTGATACCGTGAGTTTGTTGTCTGAATATGTGAATAAGATTGCAGAACTAAATGAAGCAAACGAAACAGTTGAAGAGTAGCAAGATTTTGAGTCTCATGGAGGAGCAGGATGAAATTACAAAATAGTAGTTTTCTATCCATTGATCAGTTAAAGGACCAGTTAGAAAGTAATCAGAGTTCAAAAAAAGTACAGGTGCAGACAGGGAGTTCGTTCCAACAGATCCTAGAAGCAAAAAAACAGGAAAGTGTATTAGAAAGCACCGAGTTGAAATTTTCAAAGCATGCCACAAGCAGATTGGAAAATCGGAATATTACACTTACATCTGAACAAGTCGAAAGACTATACGAAGGAACAAAACAGGCAAGTGAAAAAGGAATTAAAGACTCACTTGTTGTCATGGATCAACTTGCATTTATTGTTAACGTACCAAATAGTACTGTTGTCACAGCAATGGATCAGACAGAAACAAAAAATAACATTTTTACAAATATTGATGGGGCCGTAATCGTTTAGCTGGACCTTACAGGAAGCTAATGTTCCCGACTGACAGAAGGAACATAAAAACGGCCAATATTAGGAGGTCATTTCACTATGATGAGATCATTATATTCTGGTGTTTCAGGTTTGAAAACACACCAGACAAAAATGGACGTAATTGGTAATAATATTGCCAATGTTAATACGGTAGCGTATAAGTCCAGTTCTGTAACATTTTCAGAACTTATGTATCAAACAACACAAAAGGCATCCGGACCAAATGCATTAACTGGAACGGCGGGTGTCAACGCAAAACAAATTGGTCTTGGAGTAACTGCAGGTGCAATCAGTACTTCAATTGCGAGATCTGGTTCTTCACAAACGACTGGAAATCCTTTTGACCTTGGTATTACCGGAGATTCATTCTTCATTGTCAGCAATGGAACCAGTAATTATTTTACGAGAGATGGGTCTTTTTATGTTGACGCAGCAGGAAACCTCGCCATGAGCAGCAACGGATTTAACGTTATGGGATGGGGAGTGGATGAAACTGGTGCAGCAATCAAACAAGATACGGTACAACCGCTTACCATTTTAAGCGAAGACAATATGACATATCCTCCAGAAGCTACTTCTGAAGCGTATGTTTCGGGTATTGTGGATAAAAACGATACCAATGTGAATTCGGATTCGGGTAAAATTGTCAACCTATCTTTTTATGACAATCTTGGATATAACTACACTGCAAAGCTTGCAATTAAAGCCGTTAAAAGTGGTGTCGAAGGATCCTATTCCGTTGAATTGAGTGATATTTTGGATTCAGATAACAAATCTATTTTAAGCACATTCCCTAATATTTCACTGGGTTCGGTCAGAGAAGATATCTATGCAACGGCTGAGACCGTTACGCCTGACGCTCCTTTCACAGTTTCAGCAACAGGATTTACACTTACGACTTCTGGAACGGAAGTTGCTTACAACACATTATGGGATGGAACAAATTATTCATCGGATTTAGCAGATTTAGCAAATGCATATGGCTATGAGCAGGATGATTTTTTGAATTTATTGATTCCTTATGATGATGGTTCTACGATTACTAATGTGAAAATGGAAACACTAATTCAAAATTCCTTTTCAGCAACAACTCCATCCTTAACAAATGTACTACCTACATCAACGCTTACCATAGCAGGTAGAGAATATACAGGAGCTGTCATTAACTATGATACAAGCTCGGGAGCATTTGATGGAATTAATGGAAATTCTACAGTTACCTCAATTACCTTGAATATGACAGATAATGGGAATTATGGAAATTTTAGTAACATCAATATTGATTTATCGCCTACATCCAATTATGACAATGGGGGGACTTCTACGATTGCTGCAACGAGTGGTACGACGGAAGGCCTTGGTACTGGAAGAAAATTAGGCGAAATGTCAGGAGTATCCATTCAAAATAATGGTATGATTTATGCGACATATGACAATGGACAAACCAGATTGCTTGGACAGATTGCAGTAGCAGAGTTTGCAAACGCATCAGGGCTCGCAAAAGAAGGAGATAATCTATATTCATCAACAATGAACTCTGGGGAATTCGATGGAATTGGAGTAGATATTTCTTCGGGAGGTGGATATATGTCGACTGGTGTTTTGGAAATGAGTAACGTTGACTTGGCATCCGAATTTACGGAAATGATTACAACACAAAGAGGATTTCAGGCAAATAGCCGAATTATTACAACCTCAGACTCTATGTTAGAGGAGCTCGTAAACCTGAAACGTTAATATAAGTAAGTGATAACAATAAGGAGAACTAGATGTTAGTTCTCCTTATTCTGTATCAGAAAATACTGAAAAAGGGACACATATGATTGATTTGACGAAGTTAAATGGAAGTAAAATTACAATCAATTCGGAGCTGATTGAGCTAATTGAGGAAACACCGGATACGGTGATTTCTATGACTACAGGCAGGAAATTTATTGTAAAAGAAAGTAGACAAGAGGTCAAAAATTTAGTAAAATCTTATAGAAAGGATATTTTTGCGATTTCTTTGCAAAAGGAATAGGTGGAGTTTGTGGATTTAGCATCAATAGTAGGAATGGTAGTATGTATAGCTCTGGTTTTATTTGCGATTGTTGCCGGAAACGGTGTCTCAGCGCTTAAGAACTTCGCAGATCTTCAATCCTTGTTCATTACATTAGGTGGTGCGTTTATGGCGACTATGATGTCGTATTCCATGAAGGATTTCATGAATGGACTTAAATCATTCACGTTGATTCTTAAGGCACCAGAATTGAACACACAGGAACTGATCACAAAGATCATAGATCTATCTAACGTAGCTAGAAAAGAGGGGTTACTTTCTTTGGAGGAAGCAGCATCAGATTTGGACGATGCTTTCTTGAAAAAAGGTATACTCCTTATTGTTGATGGTACGGATCCGGAATTGGTACGTGCAATTATGGAAACAGAACTTGTAAGTATTGAAGGCCGACATAAGAAATCAATTGCCTTTTGGGAAACTCTTGCAGCATTGGGTCCGGCATGGGGGATGATCGGAACTCTGGTAGGTCTGATCAATATGTTACAAAATATGGACGATCCTTCATCCATCGGACCTTCGATGTCCGTTGCGTTGATTACTACGTTGTACGGTTCTATGCTTGCAAACTGGATCGCGCAACCTGTTGCAAACAAACTTAAAAATAACAATGGTGATGAGCTGATGACAAAAGAAGTTATGATAGAAGGCTTGTTGTCAATCCAGGCGGGAGAAAATCCTCGTGTTATCGAAGAAAAATTAAAATCGTTCTTAGCACCTGCTGATCGTGCAATCACAGATGATGGAGGTGAGGGAAATGAGTAAAAAGAAACAGGAAGAGTGTCCACCGGCTGGTGCACCTGCCTTTATGTCGACTTATGGTGACATGATGACCTTGCTTCTTTGCTTTTTCGTTTTGCTATTTTCCATGTCCAGTGTGGATGCTGAAAAGTTTGAAGCAATCGCAGCATCATTTTCAAAGACCTTTAGTATTTTTCAAGCAGGGTCCTCGGCAATTGGGGATGGAATGCTTGTCAGTAACGGCGTAAGCCAATTAAATGAGTTGGATCAATACATCAATAGTATGGGAAAAACTGCTGATGGAGAACAACAGACAGATGATATTCTTTCCGAAGTCGCAAATATGCAGCTTGCAGCATCCGAGCAATTGGCTGAGAAGATAGCAGAGGCGATTAGTGAAGGACAACTAGAGGACCAAATTGAGATTTCTTTTAATTCGCAATATGTTTTATTAACTTTAAACGGTGCATTGCTTTTTGACTCGGGACAAGCTAAACTGAAAGAAGAAGCATTGCCGGTTATGAGTCAGGTCGGAAAGATTCTTGAGCGATATGCTGACAATGCCATTGAAGTCGAAGGCCATACAGATAATGTACCAATTAATACATCGACTTACCCTAGCAATGATGTTCTGAGTGATTTTAGAGCACTTGCTGTATTTGATTTTTTGATTGAGAATACCAATCTTGACCCTGCGGTGATCAAACACTCGGGCAGAGGCGAATATGTACCAATTGCTGACAATTCAACGGCGGCGGGCAGAGCATTAAACCGCCGAGTTGAAATTAAGATATACCATTCGTTAAGTACATACTAAGAAAGAAATGAAAAATACTGAAAAAAGAAAGGTATGGATCATATGAAAAAGAATTTGATCTCAGTGTTAATTCTTGCACTGTTAATTGTAAACGTAGTTATGACGGGAGTCATGATGTTCAGTGTGACTAGTGCTTCAAGTAAAACTGCTGCGCTGGTAGACCAAATTGCTGCAGCTCTTAATTTGGAGTTGAGTGCTGATGGAGACACTGCTGATAATTCAGCAGTTGTGGTATCGCTTGCAAGTACAGAAGTATACGATATTGCAGATTCCTTCACTGTAAAACTCAAAAAAGGAGTAGATGGAGAAGATCATTATGGTTTGTTTTCCATTTCTCTTTCTCTTAACAAGGATGATGATGGATATGGAGATTATGGTGCAACAATTTCATCCTATGAAAGCAAGATTAAGAGTATCATCATAAATGTTGTTTCATCGTATTCGATTGACGACGCAGATGATTCGAAACAGGAAATGTTAGATGATATTTTATCGCAAATCCAAGCAATGTACGATTCAACATTTATTTATGAAGTTATTTTCCGAGATGTAACATTCCAATAACTTCAAATCAAATCTAGAGGGAGGTGAGCTGGAGTGCCGGATGTTCTATCGCAAAACGAAATAGACAGTTTACTACAAGCGCTTAGTACTGGCGAGTTGGACATGGACGAAATGCAAAATTCCAACGAAGTCAAAATATCCAATTATGACTTTAAACGTCCAGCGAAATTCTCAAAGGATCACCTACGTACATTGGAAATTGTATTTGAGCATTACGCCAGGTTGCTATCAACAAATCTTCCAGTTTATCTTCGGAAGAATATACAAGTAGATGTAACGAGTTCAGAAACTGTTACATTTTCTGAGTTTTCAAACGCATTATCGAACCCCGTTATTTTGGGAGTTATAAATTTTGATCCTTTACCAGGAAATCTGATTATGGAATTGTCAACGAATCTGGGATACGCAATGATTGATCGTATGCTAGGCGGGCCGGGCAAATCGGTCAGTAAAAAACGTGACTTTTCTGAAATAGAATTATCAATCGTAGAAAAAATGTTGGTTATATGTACCCAACTCCTTCGTGAACCGTGGAAGAATGTGTTGGATGCACACCCCATGCTAGATCGTATTGAGACCAATGCACAGTTTGCACAGATTGTTTCTCCGAGTGATATGATTGCTATTGTCACACTCAATATTCGATTGGGCGAAGAAGAAGGACTGATGAATATTTGTCTTCCGTATTTTACGGTAGAAAGTGTCATGGATAAATTGAACACAAAATACTGGTTCTCAACCATGCAAGAAGTAGAAGACGAAGATTATCAAGATCATATTACGTCGGTACTTCGTAAAGTAGATATTCCAATTCGTGCAGTATTAGGAGAAAGTTCAATTACTGTAAGTGACTTTTTGGGATTGCAGCGAGGCGATATTATTCGATTAAATTCAAGAGTAGACGATGAAATGGAAATCTACGTTGGAAATATAAAAAAATTTACTGCTCTTCCGGGAGCCAGCAAAGATGCATATGCTGTGAGGGTTACCTCGGTAAAAAGAGAGGGGGATTAAAACATGGATGGAATGCTGTCTCAAGATGAGATTAATGCATTGCTTAGCGGAATGAATATGGATGATGATTCCTCTTCAAGCACTTCGGCAGTCGATACGAGCTCGAATGAATTACTCACAGATACCGAAATTGATGCAATTGGAGAAATTGCTAATATTTCCATGGGAACATCGGCGACCACTTTATATTCATTGGTTAATCGAAAAGTGAATATTACCACTCCTGCGGTTAAATTAACCACATGGGAAAGTGTATCCGTACTGAAAAACAGACCATGTGTATTCATACAAATACGTTATACGGTAGGACTAGATGGAACAAATATTCTGGTGTTAAATGATCAGGATGTGAAAATTATTACCGATTTAATGATGGGTGGGGATGGTACAAACATTGGAGATGAGATTACTGAACTTCATTTAAGTGCTATTTCAGAAGCGATGAACCAGATGATGGGGTCATCTGCAACCTCTCTAGCAAGTATGATTAAAGAGGCAATCGATATCAGTCCACCAGAAGCAACCGTCGTAAGTTTTGATGATGATAGCGCGCCGTCGAATCTTCCAGAGTTTTTATCTGGACAGTTTGTTGAAATATCATTTCGTATGCAGATTGGTGATCTTGTTGATTCGACGATTATGCAACTTTACCCAATAGATTTTGCAAAGCGTTTGGTTGCAAGCTTTATGAATCCAGGTGGTGAATCGGAGAAAAAACCTGAGCCAGTGGTTGAACAGCCAAAACCTCAAGCACAACCCCAGATGCAGCCGGAAGCTCAAATGAATATGGGAGCACAACAACCGGATATGTATTCAGGAATGCAGATGCAACCAGGAATGCAGATGCAGCAGGGAATGCAGATGCAACCAGGAATGCAAATGCAACCAGGAATGCAAATGCAACCGAATATGCAACAGATGTATATGCAGCCACAGATGCAGAATGTACAGCCTGCACAGTTCCAAAATTTTGCAAGTATGGGTGATGTGATTGGCACACCTGAAAATATAAAACTGATTAAAGACGTCCCTCTTGAGGTGACAGTTGAATTGGGTAGAACTAGAAAATCCATATCAGAAATACTTGATTTTGCACCGGGAACAATTATAGAATTAGATAAGATAGCCGGTGAACCAATAGACGTTCTTGTAAATGGAAAGTTTGTTGCAAAAGGTGAAGTTGTAGTAATTGAAGAAAGTTTCGGTATCCGTGTAACGGAAATTATTAATTAGAGAATGAGGAGTGAAAATATGGCGAAGAATATTTTGATAGTTGATGATGCAGCATTTATGCGAATGATGATTAAGGACATTCTCACGAAGAATGGGTACAATGTCGTTGGCGAAGCAGAAAATGGAGCAAAAGCCGTAGAAAAATATGCAGAATTGAAACCAGACTTGGTTCTTATGGATATTACCATGCCTGAGTTAGACGGAATTGAAGCGTTGAAAAAAATCAAAGCATCAGATCCATCATCGCTTGTAATTATGTGTTCTGCAATGGGACAACAGGCTATGGTTATTGAGTCCATTCAAGCGGGAGCAAAAGATTTCATTGTAAAACCTTTCCAGGCAGATCGTGTTTTGGAAGCAGTTAAGAAAGTGGTGGGTTAATGATCACTCTTTCTGGAATCAATAGTAATAGCTTTGCAGAGGTTATGACTGTACTTATTATTTTTGTATTTGTACTCGCCTTAACCTATTTTGTGACGCGTTTTATTGCTGGGTATCAGAAAGGAAAAACCTTTTCTGGAAACGTTGAAATTCTTGAAACGAGAAAGATTTCTCAAAATAAATACATACAAATCGTTCGTATTGGAGAGAAGTATCTTGCTTTAGGGATTGGAAAAGATGAGATGAATGTCTTGACAGAAATCAATAAGGAAGAGCTTGTTCTTCAAGAAGTAGAACCAATTCAGCCATTTGTAAGTTTTAAGAATTTCTTAGAACAGGCAAAGAATAAGAAACAGTAGAAAGCGTAAGATTATTCATGCAGACGAATTGCAAAAAAAATACAAAGTTCATAATTATCAAAATATGCCTGCTGTTACTGGTGGGCATGTTCTGCATTAGTGTACCTGTCGTTGCACATGCAGAAAGTGTGGAAGATACATCTGCATCGGATTTGTTGAATGCAATTTTAGGAACAGGTGATGATACTGCAACGGATGCCTTGACATCTACTGAAGGGACAGAAAATACGACCGATGGTGATACAAATAGTTCACTATCAATCAATATTGCAAATGAAAGCGGAGGGCTTGCGGGAGCGCTTCGTATTCTGCTCACCCTGACGTTGATTGCGCTTGCGCCCACGCTTGTGATTTGTCTTACATCGTTTACACGAATTATCATCGTACTTCATTTTACGAGGTCTGCGTTGAATACACAATCAGCACCACCAAACCAAGTTCTACTTGGACTAGCACTTTTTCTGACATTTTTTATTATGAGTCCTGTTATTACTCAAATCAATGAAAACGCGTTTCAACCTTTTGAAGCTGGAGAAATCACGCAAGAAGTGGCGCTAGAACGAGGTATTGAACCAATTCGTGAGTTTATGTATGGACAAACACAGACGAAAGATGTTCGTTTGTTTTTAGAAATTTCAAATGTTGAATGGGATGGAACTATGGAAGGGATTCCGACATCCGTATTAATACCAAGTTTTATGATTAGCGAGCTACGCTCCGCATTTATTATTGGATTTATAATATATATTCCATTTATTATTATCGATATGGTGGTAGCTTCCGTGCTAATGAGTATGGGTATGATGATGCTTCCTCCGACAACAATATCTATGCCATTCAAAATTTTATTATTTATTTTAGCGGATGGCTGGGGCCTTGTAATTGGAAATGTAGTGAAGTCGTTTTATTGAGAGGATGTGAGAACAAATGAGTGTTGATGAGGTCACCAGGATTGCAAGTGAAGCTCTTTGGCTTATCATCCGTACAGCGGCACCTGTGCTGCTTGTTTCATTGATTGTTGGATTGATAGTAAGTATCTTTCAAACGGTAACATCCATACAGGAACAAACCCTTACTTTTGTTCCAAAAATCTTGGCGATTTTTTTGGCCTTGATGTTGTTTGGGAATTGGATGTTGACCAGTCTTGCAGAGTATATGAAAGAGTTATGGTCAAATTTTGCAGTGTATATATCTTAAAAGTTTTTATATAGAAATGTTGGTGAAAAGATATGCTTGATGTCGCGTTTACAATCGAAGATCTAGAATATTTTCTGCTAATCATGACTCGTGTATCGGCGTTTGTTTTTGTCGCACCTGTGATTGGCACAAATTCGGTTCCGGGACGTATAAAAATCGTGCTATCTTTTTTTATTTCATTTTTGTTGTATTATGCGGTTACACCAGCATACCCTCAGTATAGCTCAGTGTTTGGATATGCTGTCATTATTGTGAAGGAAGCTGTAACAGGACTTCTGGTTGGCTGGGGCAGTCTTCTTTGCACCAACATAGCAGGACTAGCAGGTCGTTTGATTGACATGGAGAGTGGACTTTCCATGATTAGTGAATATGATCCCGCAACAAGAGAGCAGGTTACTGTTACAGGAATTCTATATAATTATATTTTTATGTTGATGCTGATTGTTTCGGGAATGTATGAATATATAATTCGAGCCCTGGCGGATACGTTTGTATTAATACCTGTCAATGCCATGGTCTTCCAGTCTGACAATTTAGTCAATGCAATTCTCGTGTTTTTAAGAGATTTTTTTGAAATAGGATTTCGTATTAGCTTACCAATTTTTGCGTGTATTATGCTTATGAACACCATCTTTGGAGTACTGGCAAAGATTGCACCACAGTTGAATATGTTCGCAGTAGGCATCCAGGCAAAAATATTGGTATCTTTCTTGGTTCTTTTCATTACAGTAGGGATGATGTCAGGAGCGGCAAGTTTAATTTTTGAGGAAATAAAGAAAATTACGAGGCTGTTCGTGGAGGCGATGATGTGATGATGCAATGCAACCTACAATTTTTCGCACAAGACGGACCGGGTGGAGAAAAAACGGAACCGGCCACACATAAAAAATTAGCTGACGCCAGGAATGAAGGACAAGTAGCAAGAAGTAAAGAGCTTGGAAATAGTTTTATGTTGCTTTTTCTTTTTGTTTTTTTGAAATTTGGAATGTCGTACATTGGTACACGACTTCTTGAACTGATTGGATATTTTTTCAATCTGTTTGATGTTGTTACCGTTATTTGGGATGGTCAAATTGTTTCAAATACGTATGGACAGGTATTGAATGATGGAATCATTAAATTGATTATTATCGTCGCTCCGCTTTTTCTATGTGCAATCATTATTGCAGTCGTGGCAGAAATTATTCAGGTTAAATGGAAAATATCTACAAAGCCATTGATGCCGAAGTTTTCAAAACTCAATCCATTGAATGGCTTGAAACGTATTTTTTCATTGAACTCTGTTGTTGAGCTTGTAAAGGCGATACTAAAAATTGGACTGATTTCCTATGTGGTTTATTTGACCTTTCAAAATTCATGGTCGACCTTATTGGTTCTGTATGAAGTAAATTTAAGAACCGCAATCGCAATGATTGGACAAATCACAATTGATCTTGGCATTAAAATTTCGATTATCTATTTTTTTGTAGCAATTGCCGATTATATCTATCAGCGTTGGAAATTTTCAAGAGATATGCGAATGACGAAAAAAGAAATTCGTGATGAAATGAAAAATTCAGAAGGAGATCCGCAAATCAAAGCAAAGATTCGCCAACGAATGCGTGAAGTGTCTAGGAGAAGAATGATGCAGGATCTTCCGAGTGCAGATGTTGTTATTACAAACCCGACACATTTTGCAGTTGCCCTGAAGTACGATGCAAAAGTATCGGATGCTCCTTATGTCATTGCAAAAGGTCAAGATTACCTTGCACAAAGAATAAAGGAAGTTGCAAAAGATAATAAAATTGAAATTGTAGAAAATAAACCACTTGCGAGATCCCTGTATGCAAGTTGTGAAGTCGGAGAAGTTATTCCGCAGGAGCTCTATCAAGCGGTAGCCGATGTGTTGGCCTATGTGTATGGGTTGCAGGGGAAAATCTAGTTAGAAAAGACAAAAATTTCGGAAGGAGAGCGACATGAAACGTGCGGACATAGCCGTTGGAATTTACATATTAGTAGCGTTTGGAATGCTCATTATTACTCTTCCGGCAGGTTTGCTTGACGTTTTTTTGGCGATTAATATTTCCATTGCTTTCACTGTACTTTTCACGACCATGTTTTCAAAAGAGGTCTTAGATTTATCGTTTTTCCCTACGATGTTACTGTTTACAACGATTTTTCGTATCGGATTAAATGTTGCTTCAACAAAATTGATTTTACGAGATGGAGCGGCAGGAAATGTCATTCAGACATTTGGAAATTACGTTGGTGGGTCCGATCTGATCATTGGTGTAATTGTATTTTTAATCTTGATTATTATTCAGTTTGTAGTTATTAATAAAGGTTCCGAACGTGTTGCTGAGGTAGCTGCAAGATTTACACTGGATGCTATGCCTGGAAAGCAGATGGCTATTGATGCAGACTTAAATACAGGTGCAATCACGGATGCAGAAGCAAAGAAACAAAGACAAAAGATTCAAAATGAAGCAAGCTTTTTCGGCTCCATGGATGGTGCTGTAAAATACGTAAAAGGAGATGCGATTGCAGGAATCGTAATTACGGTAGTAAACGTAATTGGTGGGATTGCGATGGGTATGCTCAGACAGGGCTTGGACATTTCTTCGGCACTGGATCGATATGTTATTTTATCTATCGGAGATGGTCTGGTAAGTCAGATTCCTTCCCTGTTAATTTCTTTATCGACTGGTATTTTGGTTACTAAAGGCTCGAAAGAAGCTGATTTTGGTACGACCTTGATTTCTCAATTGTTTGGGATTCCGAGAGTATTGTATTTGGTAGGCGGAACTATTGCGCTGATGGGTATCATTACTCCGCTAAATCCGTTTTTATTTATACTTCTAGGAATGTGTTTTGTTGTATCTGGAAGAGTTATGCAAGGAACCATTGAGACTTCAAAAATAGAGTCTGAAGTAGAAGAAGCGGAAGCACAGGCAGAACAAATCAGACAACCAGAAAATGTCACCAGCCTTTTACAGGTTGATCCAATTGAACTTGAGTTTGGGTATGGAATTATCCCTTTAGCAGATGTAAATCAAGGGGGAGATTTATTGGATCGTGTAGTTATGATTCGTAGACAAATCGCGTTAGAATTGGGTACAGTTGTTCCAATTATTCGTTTGAGAGATAATATTCAATTGAATCCCAATCAATATATCATCAAAGTCAAAGGGATTCAGGTCAGTGAAGGTGAGATTCTTTTTAATCATTACATGGCAATGAATCCAGGATATGTGCAGGAAGAGATTGCTGGGATTCCTACTTTTGAACCGTCCTTTCACTTGCCTGCAACATGGATTACCGAGGGTCAGAGAGAGCGAGCGGAAAGTCTTGGTTATACAGTTGTAGATCCGCCTTCAATTATTGCTACACATTTAACTGAAATCATTCGTACCTACATTGCTGAGTTGTTAACCAGACAGGATGTACAGAATTTGGTCAACAATTTAAAAGAGACAAACCCAGCACTTATCGAAGCTTTGCTTCCAAAAGCATTATCGCTTGGTGAAGTTCAAAAAGTATTACAGAACCTTCTATCCGAGGGGATTTCTATTCGAGATTTGCTCACCATATTTGAAACACTTGCTGATTATGCTCCGACAACCAGAGATGTGGATATTTTGACAGAATATGCTAGACAGAGCCTGAAACGAACGATTTCTAGTAAATATTTCCCTGCCAATGAAACGACAAGTGTTGTGACCTTGGATCCGAAAATTGAACAAGAGATTATGGGTGCTGTAAAAAAGACAGAGCAAGGATCGTTCTTAAACTTAGATCCCGCAAGGTCGAAATCCATTATCGATGCGGTCGGTGTCGAAATCAAAAAATTAGAAAAAATGGGAAATACACCAATGATTCTAACAGCTCCAATTGTACGTGTATATTTTAGAAAGTTAACAGAAGATTATTATAAGGATTTGGTTGTGGTTTCCTATAATGAAATCGACTCAAATATTGAATTACAATCTGTAGGGATGGTGACAATTAATGATCATTAAGAAATTTCACGGAAAAACTGAAGAAGAAGCCATGAATCTGGCAAAAAAAGAACTTGGCGAAATGATCGTTGTCATGAATGTGAAAAACACGCATCGTAAGGGTATGTTTTCTTTTCTATTTCCTCCGGTCATTGAGGTGACCGTTGCAAAAGAGGAAGAAATGGAACTGACGCAGACGGAGAGTATTGTACCAAAAGTGCCAGAAAAATCTTCAACAATTGACATCAAAGCAGACGAAGATACGATGCCAAGTCTGAAATTTTCGATTTTTACTCCGGATATCATTGCAAGAAGTGAGGAATCCCTAAAACAGAAACCGATAAAAAGAGAAGAGCCTGTAGTCGTAGACAAAGAAGTGGAACTGGAATCCAAAGAAGAAATTTTGAGTGCAGAGAAGCGTACACTAGAAAAACTGGATAATTTGCAAAGCCTTTTGGAAAAGCAATTGACCAAAGAGGAAAAGCATAAAGAAGAAGATTCGCAAGAGGATAAAAACGATAAGAACGTTGCATTTATGAAACTTCTTTATAACACAATGATTGAAAATGAAGTGGATGAAAAATATGCCAATATCATTGTGGAAGAGTTGGATAAATCAAAAATGAAGAACAAACCAATGGATTTTGTGTTATCCAATATTTATCAAAAATTAATTTTAAAATTTGGTGCTCCAATTGGTATTACTCCTGAAAAAAATGGAGCAAAAGTTATATTCTTTGTTGGACCAACGGGAGTTGGAAAAACAACAACAATTGCAAAAATAGCTTCAAAATTTAGTGTAGATGAAAAGAAGAAGATTGCTTTGATCACTGCAGATACTTATCGAATTGCTGCAGCAGAACAGCTTAGGACCTATGCAAACATATTGGATGTACCATTTCGAGTGATTTACTCAAAGGAAGAGCTCTTTTCGGCGATTCAAGACTATCAGGAATGTGATTACGTT
Source organism: Lachnospiraceae bacterium (assembly GCA_963666475.2). Classification (GTDB taxonomy): domain Bacteria; phylum Bacillota; class Clostridia; order Lachnospirales; family Lachnospiraceae; genus JBFHIZ01. The sequence continues at coordinate 410,822 of OY762821.2, forward strand.
TTGGTAGATACAGCTGGACATTCACATAAGAATGCAGAACAAAAGGACGCCATGGTTTCATTTATCCATGAACTTCCAGAAGAAAAAGAGAAAGAAGTTTTTCTGGTATTAAGTGCGACAACAAAATATCGGGATTTAATAAGTATTACCGATGCGTATTCTGAAATAACAGACTATAAACTTATCTTTACGAAACTGGATGAAACAACGACTTTTGGAAATTTATTGAATGTGCGCTTGCATACGAATGCACCACTTTCTTATATTACTTGTGGGCAAAATGTTCCGGATGATATTGAAAACTTCAATCCACAGAAAATTGTAAAAGCGTTACTCGGCGGAAAGATGCAGTTATAGGAGAATGGGATGGATCAGGCTGAACAATTACGAAATATTATAAAAATGAACAATCAGCCATCAAGACCCTTGGCAAGAGTCATCACTGTGACAAGTGGAAAAGGTGGCGTTGGAAAATCAAATACGGCGATCAATTTGGCAATTCAATTTCGTAAATTAGGAAAGAAAGTAATTATATTGGATGCTGATTTTGGTCTTGCAAATATTGAAATTATGTTTGGTACCGTTCCAAAGCATAATTTGAGTGATTTAATATACAAAGGCAAAAATATTCGTGACATTATCACTTGGGGACCGATGGAAGTGGGATTTATTTCAGGCGGTTCTGGCATTGCTGGTATGTCAAATTTAAGTCGTGAATATCTGGTTTATATTATACAGAACTTGGCGCAATTGGATGCCATTGCAGATGTAATTATTATCGATACTGGAGCGGGAATATCGGATGCAGTACTAGAGTTTTTGGTTGCAAGTGGAGAGATTATCCTTGTAACTACTCCGGAACCAACATCCATTACCGATTCCTATTCTTTGTTAAAAGCATTGAATAACCATCCGCGTTTTTCCAAGGATGCCTCACAGATCAAGGTGATTGCGAATAAAGTTTCAAAAGATGAAGAGGGGTTATCTTTGTATCATAAATTAAGTGCTGTCGTGTCGAGATATTTAAAATTATCGATGGATTATCTTGGACCAGTTCCTCAGGATGCGCAACTTGCGGAGGCTGTTATGCAACAAATGCCGGTTTCTCTGCACAGAGAGAATGCAAAGTCTTCGAAAGCATATGAAAAGATTGCAGAAGAACTTATGCATATGGAACTGGAAGGAAAGCTCAAAAAGAGGGGAATGGCAGCGTTTTTTTCACATATTATTTCAGGGAGAAAAATGAACTAAAGTAAGGAGATCGTGTTATGTTATCCAAGTTTATCAAGCCGGGTCTGCGTGTAGATCTCGTACCGAGAGAACGTGTGAACTTTCAGGATGAAGAAATGGAGAAAAAAGTACATAGAAGTCAGATATATGAAATCGTATCTGACGATGAGCTTGAAGTCGCTATGCCGATCGAAAAGGGTAAATTAATCTTACTGCCGGTCGACAAGGAATTTGAAGTGTTCTTTTATACGGAAAAAGGACTATATCAGTGCTTTGCAACGGTCACAAATCGTTTTAAAAGAAACAACATTTATATGATTACATTGGAACTCGAAAGCGAGCTAAAAAAACATCAACGAAGAGATTATTATCGTTTCAGCTGTTCTTTGGAGCTCAATGTCAGAGGATTAGAAAACACAGAAGAAGAGGCCTTATTAAATAGTGATGTCACTCTTGTAAATGAGAGTGTGCCAATGCGAAAAGGTGTGATTGCAGATATTAGTGGTGGTGGAATGCGCTACCTTTCTACAACCGAATATAAACCAGGTACTTATGTACTTTTAAAATGGTATTTACTCGTGAATGAAATGGCAAGAGAATTTGAGGTGATCGGAAAGATTTTATATACGCAAGCCTTGGAAAATCGAAAAGGAGTGTATGAACATCGATTACAATATGTTAAGATAGAGAAAACGACACAAGAAGAAATTATTCGATATATATTTGAAGAAGAAAGAAAAAGTAGACAAAGAGAAACGGGGCTGTGATTAAGTAGAAAGGGAGAGCTTATGGTAAAGAAAATTCTAGTAGTGGATGACTCTGCACTCATGAGAAGGGCATTGTGTGATATAATAAACGCAGATAGAAGATTTGAGGTGGAAGATACGGCTTCAAATGGACTGATTGCTTTGGAAAAGATTACAAGCCACCACTATGATGCGGTCGTTTTAGATGTCAATATGCCCAAAATGGATGGATTGACATTACTTGAAGAATTACAGAAAAGAAAGATATCTGTAAAAATCTTGATGGCTAGTACAGAAACAAGAGAGAACGGTCCAATTACCATGCGCGCATTAGAACTTGGAGCACTCGATTTTGTTGAAAAGCCAGGAAGCTTTTTATTAATTCAAAATCAGCAGTTCCTAAAAGACTTTATTAATGCTTTGTATGCTGTAGTGAGTAGCACACTTCCAGAAATCAAACCACTTCCAATAAAGAAACCGATTTCCCAAGAAAAGATACGTGAGATTGTTAGTCATAATGTTGGTAAAGCAGGAAAGACAATTATTGCAATTGCGAGTTCAACAGGAGGACCAAGAGCACTTCAGCAAGTGATCCCAATCTTACCAAAGAACATTTCTGCACCAGTAGTAATTGTACAACATATGCCTGCAGGGTTTACAAAATCCTTTGCAGAACGCTTGAACTCCCTTAGTGAAGTATTTGTGAAAGAGGCAGAAGAAAACGACATCTTGGAAAATGGAAAGGTGTATGTGGCAAGAGGCGGTTCGCATCTGAACATTATTGAAAGGAACGGAGCAAGTTTTATTCATTATTCAGATGAACCATCCAGAGAAGGCGTAAAACCTTGTGCCAATTATATGTATGAATCTCTTCAAAATTCGTCTTACAAGAATTATGTTTGTGTTGTGTTGACCGGAATGGGCGCAGACGGAACAGAAGGAATTCTACATTTACATCAAAAAAAGGACATCTCCATTATTGCGCAAAATGAAGCAACTTGCACAGTATACGGAATGCCTAGAAGTATTGTTAAAACTGGGCTTGTAGAATTGATCAAGCCAATCGAAGAAATCGCTCAGACGATAGTAGAGAAAGCAGGGGTAGAAAATTATGGATGTTAGTCAATATCTCGAGATCTTTTTAGATGAATCAAAAGAACATTTACAAAATCTAAATACACAGATTTTAAATTTGGAACAAGATGCGGAAGATCGCAATACCATAGATGAAATCTTTCGTGCGGCTCATTCTTTAAAAGGAATGGCTGGAACCATGGGATTCAAGAGAATGCAAGCGTTAACACATGATATGGAAAATGTGTTTTCAGAAGTGCGTAGCGGAAATTTAAAAGTCAATGCAAATATGATTGACTTATTATTCAACTGTCTGGATGCTCTAGAAGAATATGTTGCAAATATTCAATCATCAACGGATGAAGGAACAAAAGACAATAGTGTGTTGATCAAGGCATTGAATGCAATTCTTGATGGAAAAGCTGATGAAGCAACTGCAGCACCAAGAAAAGAATCACGTGCAAAAGTAGTAGAAGAAGTTAAAATGGAAGTTGAGTCGGATAGAAAATGGTTGGACATTTCACTTTCGGATTCTCAAAAAAGTGTGTTAAGCAAAGGCAAAAAACAAGGATATAATATCATCGGAGTAACCGTATACGTACAGGATTCATGTATTTTGAAGGCTGCACGTGCTTTTCTAGTGTTTAAAGCAATTGAAGAATATGGTGAAATTATCGTTTCTGAACCTTCCGCGCAAGATATCGAAGATGAAAAATTTGATTTGGATTTTTCTCTTTTGATTCTTACTAAAGAATCACCAAAGAAAATCGCGGATGCAGTAAAAAGTGTTTCTGAAATCAGTGATGCCAAGGCAGAATATATGGAAATTGATGACCTTCCAGAAGTCGTGGAAGATACACAAGTTCAGGTCGCTAATGTAAGTGAAGAGACCCAATCCAAAGAAGTAGATTTGGAACAAAAGAAGAAAAAAACTCCAGGAAAACCTGTTGTAAACCGTACAGTTCGTGTAGACATTGATAAGCTAGATGTATTGATGAATCTAGTTAGTGAGCTGATTATTGCGAAGAATTCATTGGTTGTTGCAGCAGATGGTGATGGGGAGAAAAACAATGATTTTAATGAGCAAATTGGTTATTTGGAAAGTGTAACAACAAATCTTCATGAATCCGTTATGAAAGTTCGAATGGTTCCAATTGAAAGTGTTGTGAACAAATTCCCGAGAATGATTCGAGATTTATCCAAAAAGTTGAATAAACGAATGGAACTAGTCATGACAGGAGAAGAAACTGAGCTAGACCGTACCGTTGTAGATGAAATTGGTGATCCATTGATGCATCTTCTTCGTAATTCTGCTGACCATGGTTTGGAATCGGCTGAAGTACGTAAAGCTCGTGGGAAAAATCCAGTGGGAAATATTGAACTGAACGCATATCAGGATGGTAATAATGTTGTCATTGAAGTAAAAGACGATGGAAATGGTATCGATGTAAATATGATTCGCGAAAAAGCAATAGAACGCGGAACAATATCTGCTGAACAGGCAGATTCTATGACTGATAAAGATATCATTGATTTATTATTCCTTCCTAGTTTTTCGACTGCAAAAGAAGTTTCTGATGTATCAGGTAGAGGCGTTGGCCTTGATGTTGTTAAATCAAAAATTGAAGCGTTAAGCGGAGATGTTGAAATTAAGACAAAATTAGGAGTTGGGTCTACATTCACTGTAAGACTACCTCTGACTCTTGCTATTATCCAGGCATTAATGGTTGTTGTTGGCGATGAAAAATACGCAATATCACTTGGTTTGATTCAGACCATTGAATCCATCAAGGAATCCGATATTAAACTTGTACAGACGAAAGAAGTAATTAACCTTCGTGGAAGTGTGATTCCAATTATCCGTCTAAATCAGATGTTGGACATCCCTACCAGAGAAGATGCACCACAGGAATTAACCGTAGTTATTGCAAAAAAAGGAGAACGCTTAGTTGGTCTTGTAGTGGATGAACTGTTGGGTCAGCAAGAAATCGTAATTAAACCACTTGGAAAATATGTGGGCAAAACAAAAATAATTAGTGGAGCAACTATTTTAGGAGATGGTGAAGTTGCATTAATCTTAGACGCAAGTGCTTTGATTTAGCGGCGACAGACAGAGTAGGAGGAATCAAACATGGAAGAATTAGTTAAAAAAAGTACAGTCACAAAATATGTTGTGATATCGATTGGAAGTGAATTCTATGGAATTGATATCAAATACGTAGATAATATTGTTCGCATGCAGCATACCACCAGAGTTCCAAAAACACCGGAATATATTAAAGGAGTCATCAATCTACGTGGTGAGATTATTCCCGTAATGAGTGCGAGAATAAAGATGGGATATCCAAATGATGAACAAACCAAAAATACACGTATTATTATTTTGAAGTTGAATAGAGAAGATCAGGCTTCGATTGGAATTCTTGTTGATCAGGTGCGTGAGGTCGTAAATTTAAATGATGACCAAATAGAAAAAATTACATATGATAAGGATGAGAAAAAGCCATTTGTATTTGGAGTTGGAAAAAGAGCAGATGAGTTGATTTCTTTATTGGATGTTAATGTGTTAGTGTCTGAAGCGGAAAATATAAAAGAAAAATAGAGGAGCGAATATGTCTTTTGATAGTTTGAATTCAATTTCACAACAGTATTTTGACGTGTTAAAAGAATTAGGAAATATAGGTGCAGGAAATGCGACGACAGCTCTTGCGCAGATGTTGCAATGTAAAGTGGATATGAAAGTACCACAAGTTAAGCTATTAGAATTCAACGAAGTTGGAGCCACAATGGGTGGTGAAGAGCAAATCATGGTGGGTATCTATCTGATGGTAGAAGGGGATATCTCTGGTAGCATTATGTATCTTCAAAAAATCGAATCTGCAAAGCATCTGGTGGAAAAGCTGATGGGGGTTGAGGTATCAGAAGGTGCGGAGTTTTCAGAGATGGAGTTATCTGCTTTAAAAGAAATTGGAAATATCATTACAGCTTCTTATTTGAATTCTTTATCGACGATTACAAATATGAAAATTATGCCATCGGTTCCGGCAATTGCAATTGATATGGCTAGTGCAATTTTGAGCGTTCCAGCCATCGAGTTTGGAGAACTTGGAGACAACATTTTGTTGATTCAGACACAATTTTCAGATGATATCGAGATTGATGGTTGGTTTGTTTTGATTCCTGATTTGGAATCATATGAAAAAATCATGAAGTCACTAGGAGTGTAAAGTTGAGGAAGTTGAATGAGTAAAATAATTAAAGTAGGCATGGCGGAGCTGGATATATGTAAGAGCCCGGATGGAGTTTCGACTTTGGGACTGGGGTCTTGTGTAGGAGTAGCGATCCGTGATCCGAATACAAAAATCGGAGGACTGGTGCATATCATGCTTCCGGATAGCAGCAAAATACGAAACAATGAAAACGCAGCAAAGTTTGCAGACACTGGAATAGATGCATTGGTTGATGAAATCGTAAAAAAAGGTGGAAACAGAAGCGCACTTGTCGCAAAAATTGCTGGTGGTGCGCAGATGTTTAATTTTCAAAGTACATTACCAACCATGCGAGTGGGTGATCGAAATGTTGAAGCTTGCAAGAACAAACTTAAGCAGATCGGGATTTCGCTTCTAGCAGAGGATACTGGGGAAAATTACGGAAGAACCGTAATTTTTTATCCGGAAGATGGAAAATATGTCATTCGAGCGGTCGGAAAGCCAGAAACATTTATTTAGAAAGAAGGATCGATGTGAACAAGACAAAAAGAAAATTGATTCCTCCTTTTATTTCCTTATTGGCAGCCATTATCTCGTGGACAATAACGCAGTTTTTTTATTATACCTTACAATCCAGACTGATTATTTTACTATTCGTTATTATAGGCTTTTATGTTATGGGAGCGGTTTTTGTTGCAGTTTTAGATGCGTTTGAAAAGAAAGTAAATGAACGCGAAATGGAAAAAGTGATTGAGAAAGAAGCAGAGAGCGCCGAAGAAGAAAACAGGGAAGAGAACAAGAGTAAATAATACATGATGCAAAGTGGTAGCTTTGCAGGAATGGATAAAATATGGATCATACCGAGAGAAATAAGCTTTGGGAGGAGTATAGGGAAAAGAAAACTCCTGAGCTTCGAGAAAAAATAATACTAGAATATGCACCGCTCGTGAAAATCGTTGCGGGGCGATTAAGCATGTATCTTGGATATAAAGTAGAATATGAAGATTTGACTAGTTATGGTATTTTCGGACTAATTGATGCCATCGATAAATTCGATTTATCAAAGGATGTAAAATTCGAAACATATGCAAGTCTTAGAATTCGTGGGTCTATTTTGGATCAAATTCGAAAGATGGATTGGATTCCCAGAACAATTAGACAAAGGCAGAAGAAAATTGACGAGGTGATTCGTGAAATAGAAGCAGTTGATGGACATCTTGCTTCCGATGAAGAAATTGCTGAAAGATTAGAAATTTCAGTAGATGAATACAATAATTGGCAGGCACAAATGAAAGTGACAAATGTTGTGTCATTGAATGAATATATGGAGCTGGGAACAGAACCGGTGAAGGATCTTTCCAATCAGGAAAAATTTGATACTCCGGAAAAGTCAATTGAAAAGGAAGAACTGAAAGAACAAATCAAGCAAGCATTAGAGCTGCTTACAGAAAAAGAAAAAAAAGTCATAGTACTTTATTATTATGAAGATCTCACTTTAAAAGAAATAAGTAATATTTTGGAAGTTACTGAGTCCAGAGTATCTCAGTTACATACAAAAGGATTACAAAAAATGAAGAAAAAACTTGGAAACTATTGTGATATCCTGACAAGCACATAAGAGAGGACTGTTATGAACGGCTATTTTCAATTGATGTACGAAGAACAGGCATCAAAACTAATTGTATTCCCACCGACCGATGGTGGTGAGCCAGCGCAAGCGACTGAAATAATGAATTACTTAAATGGTAGAAACATTAAGTTTGAAATGACGTCGTTAGTAAGAGAACTGAAAGATGTAAAAGAAAAAAAGATTATTCTTTTGTCTAATGAAAAGGGAATATCAGAAGAGGAGACATTTGTAATAAAAATGTCAGATGATCGTATGCTAGCGGTTGCACGATTTTATCCTCCGAGCGTAGGAGGTGCATTACTTGGGGTATCTGACATCATCAACGATTTGAAGAAACTGAATATTACAAGTGGTATCAATCAAGATGCAATTGATTCTTTTATGAAACACCGAGTTTATTGTACGGACATCGTTATTGCTGTAGGGCAAAAACCAGTTCATGGTACGGATGCAAGAATAGAATATTACTTTAGTACAAATCTCTCTGCGAAACCAACATTACTAGATGATGGTTCAGTGGATTTTTTTCATTTAAATACAATGAATCATTGTGTACAAGGTGAACTTCTTGCAAAGTTATTCAAAGAGGATCCGGGAAAAGTGGGAACTTCAATAACGGGAGAGAAAATCAAGCCGCGTGAAGTGAAAAAGATGTCTTTAAAATATGGTCGTAATATCTCTTTAAGTGAGGATCGTACGGAACTTCGTAGTGAAGTGAATGGGCATGTTTCCTTGGTAGAAGGAAAGGTTTTTGTTTCGGATATTTATGTGGTGGAAAATGTAGATACCTCGATTGGAAACATTGATTATACTGGAAGTGTGCAAGTGAATGGAAATGTTTGTTGCAATTTCACAGTAAAATCGCAAGGGAATGTAATTGTACAGGGGATTGTTGAAGGGGCCTTTATTGAAGCAGCAGGTGACATTGTAATTACCCGAGGAGTGAGTGGTATGAATCGTGCAGTTTTAAAGGCAGGAGGAAACGTGATTGCAAAATACATAGAGAATGCTACGGTAGAAGCTGGTGGATATGTAGAAGCAGATGCAATCCTTCATTCGAAAATCATGTCCAAAGATGAAGTGCGCGTAATGAGTAATAAAGGTTTTGCAACTGGCGGTGTGATTCAGGCTACAAAAGCGGTAAGAGTAAAGCACTTGGGTTCTTCTATGGGAGCCGATACACTTGTTGAAATTGGGGTGGATCCAGCCATGAAGGAACGTTTTACAGAATTGGAGAAAGAGATTCGTGAGAGTAAGGCATTACTTGCTTCGATTACTCCAGTAATTCAGGCGACAGGAGAAAAACTAAAAAGCGGAACAAAACTTACACCGAATCAGATCGAATATTTTAAAAAGCTAGCTATGACGAGTCAGCAAAAAAAAGAACAGCTGGGTAAAGACGAAGAAGAAATAGAAACCCTGCGCGAACTTTTGCTGGCAAATACACAAGCAGAAGTGGCAGTTTCGGGAACTGTGTATCCTGGTGTAAAAATTGTCATATCCGATGTGTCGATGATTGTAAAAGAACCAATGAAGTATTGTAGATTTGTACGAAAAGCTGGAGAAGTCAAGATGATCTCCATGAATTAATAAAGGAAGTGATGACTATGGCAATTAGTCCACTAGAATTAGGCGGTACTTTGCAAAGAGTACAGGACATTGCACTGATCAAACAAAACCAGGATAATAAAGCGGCAATCAACCAGACAAATATTCAGTCTGCATTTTACGAAGAAGTTGATGAAGCATTTACACGGGTTCGAAATACGGAAGAGACACATGATCCAGATAAAAAAATGGATGCGAGAGATCAGGGAAAAAATCAATATCACGGAGATGGTGGAAAAAAACGAAAGAAACAAGACCCCATTGTCAAAGACCGTGTAATTGTCAAAGGAAAGAACAATCATTTTGACATTAAAATATGAGTGATGGGTGAACGATGGGATTATTAGAAGTAGTACTGATTATATTGGGGTTGGCAATCTTTATATTGAGTTTTGCAATTCCGGAACGTAAAGAAAAAATTTCAAGTAAGAATATCGAAATTGCAGAAGAAGTGATTCGCCAAATGGTTGATGATCAGATGGAACATGTTTCAGAACTGGTAGAAGAGACGATAGAAGAAAAACAGGAAACGTATTACGAGCGAGCCAATAGAAGACTTGAACGTTTGAGTAATGAAAAAATTCTGGCAGTGGGTGAATATTCGGATACGGTGTTACATGATATTAAAAAAAATCATGATGAAGTTGTATTTATGTATGATATGCTAAATAACAAGCATCAATCACTGAATGAATTTGTTACGAAGATTGAACAGGCAAAGATAGACAGTGAGGATTTGGTGAAGAAATATCAAGATCTACATGAACAACCAGTGTCCAATAAACCCGTTCGTCAGAATTTGGAAAAAGAAGTAGCACGAAAAGATATCTTAAGTGAGGAGGAAGAAGTACTCGAGGAGTCTTTTTTGCCTCTTACACCCAAAGTTGTACGAATGAAGCCTGAGCGAAAAGAAGTAAAAGCAACGAATACTTCTTCAAAGAATGTGGCGATTCAATTTTCAAAAAACAATTCAATGGGGGCAAATAGTAATGAACGGATATTGGAATTGCATAAAGAAGGCAAATCCAATATGGTGATTGCAAAAGAATTGGGACTTGGTATAGGGGAAGTCAAGCTCGTTATTGATTTATTTAAAGGAATGTAAGCATGAGACTGAAAACATATTTAAGGGGTCTGGGAATTGGAATGTTGATTACGGCATTGATTATTGGCATTTCGTCAACCCGAAACACACCCGTTCTCTCAGATGAAGAAATTAAAACAAGAGCATATGAATTGGGTATGGTTGATAGTGAGTCAAATCAAAATGTTTTAGATGAAAAGATGCAGCAGGAAGAAGCCCTTTCTGAAGAAAATTCAACGGAAGAGACAGAAATTCTTGAAATCGAACCAGACAATCCAGAAGTTGATAATACGGAAACTATGGAACCGGAAACCAATGTAGAAATCGATACACCTCAAAGTGTTCAAGAAGAAAACGTAGAAACAGAGATAGAAGAGTCAGAAGTCATAAAAACTGAACAAAAAATCACGTTTTCGGTAAATGCAGGTGAAAGCTCTTATACCGTTGCGAAGAAATTAGAAAATCTTGGCGGGGTGGAAAGTGCGATAGATTTTGATCAGTATCTATGTGATCGTGGATATGCAACTAAAATACGAGTTGGATCCTATGAAATCACATCTAAAATGACATATGAAGAAATCGCAAGTGTTATTTCCGGAGGGAATTAAAAAATACTTGAAATGCGAATTCTTTTATGATAGAATACGAATGTTGCAAAAAAACACGTATCCTGCGATTGCCGGTGCTTTTTTTACGCGAAAAAGTGGCAATGGAAAAGTAAGATACGGACGAAGCTTTTAGAGCTATCAAACCAAACGGAGGAAAAAAATGAGCGTAATTTCAATGAAACAATTATTAGAAGCAGGTGTACATTTTGGACACCAGACCAGAAGATGGAATCCGAAAATGAATGAATACATTTTCACAGAAAGAAACGGAATTCACATCATCGACTTACAGAAAACAGTAGGAAAAGTAGACGAAGCTTACAGAGCAATTTTTGAAGTTGCTGAACAAGGTGGAACTGTACTTTTCGTTGGAACAAAAAAACAAGCACAAGATACAATCGCGCAGGAAGCTGAACGTTGTGGAATGTTCTTTGTAAATGAAAGATGGCTTGGAGGAATGCTTACAAACTTCAAAACAATCCGTAGCCGTGTAGAACGTTTAAAAGCAATTGAAAAAATGTCAGAAGACGGAACTTTCGATGTATTACCTAAAAAAGAAGTAATCGGACTTAAAAAAGAGTGGACAAAACTTGAAAAAAATCTTGGTGGAATTAAGAACATGACAAATGTTCCTGATATTATTTTCATTGTTGACCCTAAAAAAGAAAGAATTTGTATTCAAGAGGCACAGACTCTAGGAATTCCATTGGTTGGTATCGCTGATACGAACTGTGATCCAGAAGAATTAGATTTCGTAATTCCAGGAAATGATGATGCAATTCGTGCGGTTAAATTGATTGTTGCAAAAATGGCAGATGCTGTTATTGAAGCAAATCAAGGAGCTACAGCTGAAACAGTAGAAGACGTTTCGGAAGAAATTGCAGAATAATTAGTCACGTTCAAACAACTTTAGGAGGATAAGTCATGGCAAACATTACAGCCGCAATGGTGAAAGAATTAAGAGATATGACAGGAGCCGGAATGATGGATTGCAAGAAAGCTCTTGCAGAAGCAGAAGGCAATATCGAAGAAGCAGTTGAAGTTTTAAGAAAAAATGGACAGGCAAAAGCAGCTAAAAAAGCTGGTCGTGTTGCAGCAGAAGGTCTTGTTGGAGTAGCATTTGCAGATGATAGCAATGCAGTACTTGTAGAAGTAAACTCAGAAACTGACTTCGTAGCAAAAAACGAAAAATTCCAGGATTTTGTAAAAGCGGTAGCTGAACAAGCTCTTGATACAAAAGCAGCTGATGTGGAATCATTATTAACTGAAACTTGGAAAGCGGATTCTTCAAAAACTGTTCAAGAAGTATTAGTAGAAAAAATCTCTGTAATTGGAGAAAACCTTACAATTCGTAGATTTGAAAAAGTAGCTGCTGAAAATGGATGCGTTGCATCATACATTCACGGTGGCGGAAGAATTGGTGTTTTAGTAGAAGCTGAAACAGATGTTGTGAATGATGACATCAAAGAAGCTTTAACAAATATTGCAATGCAGATCGCTGCACTTGCACCTAAATACGTTTCTGAATCAGAAATTTCAGAAGAATACAAAGCACATGAGATGGAAATTCTTTTAGCACAGGCAAAAGCAGATCCAAGCAATGCAAACAAACCAGAAAATATTATTGAAAAAATGTTAACAGGACGTTTGAAAAAACAGTTCAAAGAGATTTGCTTATTAGATCAGGCATACGTTAAAGATGGCGATTTAACAGTCGCTGGATATGTTGCACAGGTTGGTAAAGCAAACAATGCAAATTTATCTGTAAAGAAATTCGTTCGTTTTGAAACAGGCGAAGGTATTGAAAAAGTGGAATCAAACTTTGCAGAAGAAGTTGCAGCTCAGTTAGCATAGTTTCTCATAACGTCTGAACATGTGACGACGGCAAATAAAATGGACAATTTCGTGAAAATGCACGAGAGAGTCCATTTTTTTGTGTAAAAAATGCTATTACTATGTAAAAATATGCTAATACTTTTTTTAAAATGCTAGATATTTATGATATAATATATGCGATGCAATAAAACAAAGGTAGATGGAAGGGTAATATGAAAAAATTAGAATTAGAACTCAAAGCAAACGCAGTAAGAAAAGGTATTATTGAAGGTGTTTTCAATGCAAAGTCTGGACATCCAGGTGGTTCTTTATCAGCAGCAGATATGTACACATATCTATATTTTAAAGAGCTGAATATTGACCCGGAAAACCCTGATATGCCTGAAAGAGATCGATTTGTTTTGTCCAAAGGACACACTGCACCAGGATATTATTCAGTGCTTGCAAATCGAGGATTTTTTCCAGTGGAAGATCTAAAGACACTTAGAAAAACTGGATCTTATTTACAAGGACATCCATGTAAACAGTATGTGTCTGGGGTGGACATGTCATCTGGATCCCTTGGTCAGGGAATTTCTGCAGCTGTAGGGATGGCTCTTTCAGCAAAGTTAAATCATGCTGATTACAGAGTATATACATTATGTGGAGATGGAGAACTTCAAGAAGGACAGGTCTGGGAAGCAGCGATGTTCGCTGGTGCTAGAGAACTTGATAATTTAGTGGTTATCATTGATAACAACGGCTTACAAATCGATGGAAAAATCGAAGATGTTTGTTCCCCATATCCAATCGATAAGAAGTTCGAAGCATTTAATTTTCATGTAATTCAGATCAACGGACATGATTTTGATCAGATTGATGCAGCATTTAATGAAGCTAGAGAAACAAAAGGAATGCCTACTGCAATTATTATGAAGACCGTTAAAGGTAAGAATGTATCCTATATGGAGAATAGTGCAAGTTGGCACGGAAAAGCTCCAAACGCAGAAGAATATCAAGTTGCCATGAATGACCTTGATGAAATTGAAAAACAGATTAAAAGCAGAATGGAGGCCTAAACATGTCAAGCACAGTAAAAATTGCAACTCGTGAAAGCTATGGAAACGTTTTGGTCGAGTTAGGAAATGAAATAGAAAATTTATTAGTATTAGATGCGGATTTAGCTGGAGCAACAAAAACCAATGTATTTCAGAAAGTATTCCCAGAACGTCATATTGACTGTGGTATAGCAGAATGTAATATGATGGGAATTGCAGCAGGACTTTCAACAACCGGGATGATTCCTTTTGCTTCGACATTTGCAATGTTTGCAGCAGGAAGAGCCTTCGAACAAGTTCGTAACTCCATTGCATATCCACATTTGAATGTTAAAATTGCGGCGACGCATGCTGGAATTTCTGTAGGTGAAGATGGAGCAAGTCATCAGTGTAATGAAGACCTTGCACTTATGCGTACACTTCCAGGTATGACGGTACTTTGCCCAAGCGATGATGTAGAAGCTAAAGCGGCTATTCGTGCAGCAGCAAAATATGATGGACCTGTTTACATCCGTTTAGGAAGAGCAGCTGTTCCAGTAATAAACGATGGACCGGATTACAAATTCGAAATGGGAAAAGGTATCTGTTTAAAAGAAGGAACAGATGTTACAATCGTAGCGACAGGAATTCTTGTTTCTGCAGCTCTTGAAGCGGCTGAAAGATTGGAAGAAATTGGAGTATCTGCTGAGGTAATCAATATTCATACCATTAAGCCTTTGGATGATGAGTTGATTGTTGCTTCCGCTAAGAAAACTGGTAAAGTGGTTACTTGTGAAGAACATTCCGTAATTGGAGGTCTTGGAAGCGCCGTTTCAGATTGCTTAATTGAAAAATATCCAGTTCAAGTAAAGAAAATTGGAATGCAGGATAAGTTTGGGGAATCTGGTCCAGCTGGAGAGCTGATAAAGAAATATGGATTTGATGCGGATGGAGTATATTCCGTAGTAAAAGAATTTGTTGGAAAATAATTACCGGACTAGTCGAATTACGGTAGATGGAGGTATTTATTCACATGGAAGTTAAAAAGATTACAAGGGAAAACTTTGCAGATTATGGGAGAATTTTATCCGAAGGTTGGTCTGTAGCAGATATGATATCTGCTATGGATCAGTTTTCGATAGAAGAGGGTGTCGTATATTTTCCTTCTATTACAGAGCTGGAAAAGTTAGAAGAAACCAAAGTAAATGCAGAACAGTTCGGTGGTGGACTACCTGTTCAGACAGGTTACTGCATCGGATACAACAATAAGCTGGATGCTTTTGAATATCATAGATCAAGCGAGATCAATATTGCGGCTACTGATTTTATTGTAATATTAGGTTTGCAAAGAGATATTGATGCGGATTATCACTATGATACAGCGAAGGCAGAAGCTTTTTTTGTGCCAAAAGGCAGCATTGTTGAGTTTTATGCGACGACACTTCATTATGCTCCATGCAGTGTGGATGGAAAACAGTTTAAAGCGATCGTCATGTTACCAAAGGGAACAAATGAGCCATTATCTTTACAATCAGAAGTGAATGCGGAGCTAAAACTTCTAACTGCACAGAATAAGTGGCTGATTGCACACGCTGAGGCAGGAATAGATGGTGCATTTGTTGGACTGGACGGAGAGAATCTGACCATATAAGAATCAAAGGTAATTTAATAATACATTTAAAAGGAGATCATCATGATTAATTCACCAAAGGTAAAATTAGGAGTAGTAGCAGTAAGTAGAGATTGTTTTCCAGAAGCACTCTCAGTAAACAGAAGAAAAGCGCTGATGAAAGCATATGCAGAGAAATATGATGTAAGTGATATTTATGAATGTCCAGTATGTATCGTGGAGAGCGAAATTCATATGCAGCAGGCATTAGAAGATTTAGAAAAAGCAGGGTGTAATGCTCTTTGTGTGTATCTTGGAAACTTTGGACCAGAAATCTCTGAAACTTTGCTAGCACAGAAATTCAACGGACCAAAAATGTTTATTGCAGCAGCTGAAGAATCAGGGGATGATTTAGTAGGTGGAAGAGGAGATGCATATTGTGGACTTTTAAATGCTTCTTACAACTTAGCTCTTCGTAATGTAAAAGCATACATTCCAGAACATCCGGTTGGAGATGCAGAAGATCTCGCAGACGAAATTCATGCATTCTTACCAATTGCAAGAGCAATCATCGGAATCAAAAATCTCAAAATCATTAGTTTTGGACCTCGTCCTCAAAACTTTATGGCATGTAATGCGCCAATCAAACAATTATACAACCTTGGAGTTGAAATTCAAGAAAACTCTGAGTTGGATTTGTTTGCTGCATTCAATGCACACGAAGGAGACGAAAGAATTCCAGCTGTTGTAGAAGATATGGCAAAGGAACTTGGTGCGGGAAATACAAAACCATCGATTCTTCCAAAACTTGCACAGTATGAGATTACACTACTTGATTGGGTTGAACAGAACAGAGGAGTAAGTGAATTTATTACTTTGACAGCGAAATGCTGGCCAGCATTCCAGACACAGTTTGGGTTTGTTCCTTGTTTTGTAAATTCAAGACTTACAGAAAGAGGAATTCCTGTTTCATGTGAAGTAGATATTTACGGAACATTGTCAGAATTCATCGGAACAGTAATCAGTAATGATGCGGTTACTCTTTTGGATATCAATAACACAGTACCAAAAGATATGTATAAAGCAGAAATCAAAGAAAATTATTCTTATGGATTAGAAGAAACCTTTATGGGATTCCATTGTGGAAATACTTCTGCAAGCAAATTGTCTTCCTGTTCAATGAAGAATCAGATGATCATGGCAAGAGCGCTTCCAGAAGAAGTAACCAACGGAACTTTAGAAGGCGATATTATTCCAGGAGAAATTACTTTCTTCCGTCTTCAGAGTACCGCGGACAATGTGCTTCGCGCATATGTTGCAGAAGGTGAAGTGCTTCCAGTGGCTACACGTTCATTTGGTTCAATTGGAATTTTCGCTATACCAGAAATGGCAAGATTTTACCGTCATGTGTTAGTAGAAAAAAATTATCCACATCACGGAGCTGTTGCATTTGGTCATTATGGAAAAGCAATTTACGAAGTATTTAAATACATTGGAGTTTCTGTAGATGAAATTAATTTCAATCAACCAAAAGGAATGCGTTATCCAGCGGAAAATCCATTCTGCTAATTGTTGCATAAAGGAGAAGTCATGGCAAAACAATATTTTATTGGGGTAGACCTTGGAACATCAGGTGTGAAATTGCTCTTGTTAGATGGAGAAGGAACAATTGTAAAAATTGTTACGAAGAATTATCCATTGCAATTTCCACATCATGGGTGGTCAGAACAGAGTCCAGAAGATTGGTGGCAAGAATCCAAAGCTGGAATCAAAGAATTGATTTCTGAAATTGACGGTCAAGATGTCGCAGGAATTAGCTTTGGAGGGCAAATGCATGGGTTAGTAATTCTTGATGAAAATGATCAGGTGCTTCGTCCTGCAATTCTTTGGAATGATGGACGTACCGTAAAGGAAACGGACTATTTAAATCAAGTGATTGGTCAGGAAAAACTTGCTGAATATACAGCAAACATTGCCTTTGCAGGTTTTACCGCACCGAAAATTTTGTGGGTAAAAAATAACGAACCCGAAATATTTGCAAAAATAAAGAAAATCATGTTACCAAAGGATTATCTTGCATACCTGCTTTCTGGGACTTTTTGTACAGATTATTCGGATGCATCGGGAATGTTACTGCTTGATGTAAAGAACAAATGCTGGTCAAAAGAGATGCTTGAAATTTGTGACGTGAAAGAAGAACAACTTCCAAAGTTATTTGAAAGTTACGAAGTAGTTGGAACAATTCTTGCGGAAGTGGCAGAAGAGCTGAAAATCAGCAAGGATGCAAAAATCATTGCGGGAGCTGGTGACAATGCGGCTGCGGCAATTGGTACTGGAACGGTAGGGAACGGAGAATGTAATATTTCTCTTGGAACAAGTGGAACGATCTTTATTTCGGAAGCAGAATACGCTGACAATACAAATCACGCAATTCATTCGTTTGCTCATGCAGATGGAAAATATCACTTACTAGCATGTATGTTATCGGCTGCATCATGCAATACATGGTGGATGGAAGGTATTCTTGAAACAAAGGATTTCGCTAAGGAACAGAGTCAAATTACTTCACTAGGGGAAAATCAAGTGTACTTTATTCCATATTTGATGGGAGAACGTTCTCCACACAATGATCCAAATGTAAGAGGAAGTTTTTTTGGACTCAGTATGGATACAAGTAGGACGGATATGACGCAGGCAGTATATGAAGGAGTAGCTTTCGGACTTCGGGATTCTCTTGAAGTTGCAAGAGAATTAGGATTTCATATTACTTCCTCAAAGATCTGTGGAGGTGGAGCAAAAAGCCCACTGTGGAGAGCAATTGTTTCAAACGTCATGAATGTAAAACTTGAAATTCTAGAAAATGAGGAAGGTCCAGGCCTTGGAGCAGCGATATTAGCAGCCGTAGGATGTGGAGCCTTTGAAAATGTAGATGCTGCAGTAAATGCTTTGGTGAAGGTTAAAGAAACCGTTTTGCCTGACCCAGAATTGGTTGCAAAATACGAAAGTAAATATCAGAATTTTAAGACGTTATACCCGGCGATTAAGAATGTATTGAAATAAATAAGTAGAAAACCTTCTGTTTACAGGAGGTTTTCTTTGTTTTTTAGCGTTTTCGATAAAAAAAATAAAAAAAAACGGAATTTTACTTGTAAGTTCGAATGTTTATTCGTACAATAATTAAGATAGTAAAAATTACAAAAGGTGGATACAAGAATGAAAAGAAAAATAATGATGCTTTTTGTTTCTTTAACATTAGTAGCGGCGCTTACTGCATGTGGAAACAATCAAACCAATAATACGACTACAAATAATGGAGAAATCGAAATCGTTGAAATTCCAACTGTGGAAGAAGAACCAGTCGTAGAAGAACCTACCGTTGTTGAAGTTCCAGAAGGAATGTATCGTAGCGAACTTACAAATGAAATCATCAGTGAAGATTTGAGAAATCAGAGACCAATAGCAGCAATGGTTGACAATGAAATCACAGCATTAGCTCATTATGGTGTTGCGGATGCGGACATCGTATATGAATTGATGAACAGTTTAGAAAACGGACGTATTACTCGTCTTATGGTTATCGTAAAAGATTGGAAAAACATCGAACAACTAGGAAGTGTTCGTAGTTCAAGAAGTACAAATTTCTACTTGATGTGGGAATATAATGCAATCTTTTGCCATGATGGTGGCCCATATTATGTAGAAGAATTCTATGACAAAGAGTATACAGATCATTTGAATGGTATTTTTTCGCGTGTAGACAATGGAAAACCTAGAGAATTTACAGAGTATATCACTTCAGAAGATTTGATTGAAGGAGTAAAAACATATGGAATCTCAGAAGAATACAATGAGTTCTACGAAGGACCTCATTTTATTTTCACGGATGAAGTAAACCAAATTACATTTGAAGAAGAAAGTTATGCGAAAATGGCTACATTGATTGATCTTCCTTATGATCACAATGGTTCTTATTTAAATTATAACGAAGAGATAGGATTATATGAATATGGCGAATATGGTGAACCACATATAGACGCTTTAAACGACGGAAATGTAACTTCCTTCAAGAACGTAATTATTCAAGAATGTACCTATGCTCAGTTGGATGATCATGGATATATGGTATACAATGTTATTGATAGTGGTCTAAGTGGATTCTACTGTACAAATGGAAAAATGATTCCTATTACATGGGAAAAGAAAAACAATACGGATCCTACAAAATATTACAATGCTGAAACAGGTGAAGAGATTGTATTAAATACAGGAAAAACATATATCACTTTAGTTCCAGACGATGTATGGGATGAATTGATCATTAAATAAAATCAGAGATAAGTAGAAGCTAAAAAACACCAAAACTTGTAGTTTTGGTGTTTTTTTGTGTTTAAGCATGTAAATAGGTGTCAATAGCATTTGTAACAATTTCAAGAGTCTGCAGTCTTGCATATTTCTTATCATTGGATTCGATGATATGCCATGGGGCGAAGGTTGTACTTGTTTTTTCGAACATTTCATCAACTGCGGTTTCATAAACCTCCCATTTTTCCCGATTTCTCCAATCTTCATCGGTGATTTTCCAACGTTTATCTGGGTCAGCTTCTCTAGAATGAAATCGTTCTAGTTGCGTATTTTTGTCAATATGTATCCAGAACTTGATGAGGATTCCACCGTGCTTGGTAAACCATCTCTCAAATTCATTGATTTCTTGAAAGGCACGTTTCCAATCATTTTCAGTACAAAAACCTTCTATTCTTTCCACGAGCACTCGACCATACCATGTTCGGTCAAAAATGGCTATATGACCGGATTTTGGAGCCCGTATAGCAAAACGCCATAGATGATGTCTTTCTTTTTCTTCTGGAGAAGGAGCCGCAATGGGATAAACACTGCAACCCCTTGCATCAAATGCATGTGTCAGACGTTTGATGTTGCCACCTTTTCCGGCTGCATCCCAACCTTCATAAGCGATCATAACAGGGATCCCCTTTTTGTAAAGTTTGTCATTTTGTGAGGAGAGTTTATTTTGGAGTATTTTTAATCGTTCTTTATACTCGTCTTCTGGAATTCCTTTGTGGAAAACAATACTAGAAAGTTTTGGCATTGTAACTTTTTCAAAAGATGAATTTAAAGATTCAAATCTTGGCTCAGGGTGTTGGATTGCTGTTTCGATCGTTTGTGCAATCTTGCTAAGAACCAAGTGTTCCGCTTTCTTTCGATTTTTACTATCGACGAGATGCCAAGGAGATTCCTTTGTATCAGTTGCTTGTAGAACGTGGTTGTAGTAGTCTTCGAATAGCTCTCGATCGGTTGTCTGCAATTGATCTTGTAAGGAAACTTTCCATTTTGTACTTCGGTTTTCTAATAGTTTTTGATTTCGTTCTTTTGCTTCTTTTTCAGAAATGGTTAAAAATATCTTGATCAGGATATAACCATTCTCTAGAAGCTGTTTTTCGAAAGTGTTGACTTCTTTTATATATCCGTTTAGTTCTTCAGAAGTTAACCTATGAGAATAACGCTTGTAAACAAGTTCTTCCACGTAAGATGTATCAAAAAAGGTTATTTTTCCGTTTTCAGGAATGTTTTTGATATATCTCCATAGAAGAGGGTGTCTTTCTTCTTCGGGACTTGCTTCTTTATATGCAATTACATCATAAAATCTTGGATCGAGTTCTCGAATGATATGACTAAGAAGAGTCCCTTTTCCTGCTTGCCCCCAGCCGTCGATGTAAATGAGGACGGGTCTCTTGCTTTCTTTTATAGAATGTTGTAACTTTGATAGTGTTTTTCTTAAATGATTCACTTCAGATTTTTGATCCTCTTTATTGAAATTTGATGGATAGTCCAAGGTTGTTTTATACATAAATACCTCCTTCGAAAGTTGTGGAATCTTTACTTAACATAATCATATCACTATTGACTAAATTTTTCGATGTGAATAGGACATTTTTCCTAAAAAAAAATTATTATACATCCAAAATTCGTATATTGTGTTATAATATTCGTATGAATGTAAGAACGGGAGGCCTTATTCATATGGAAGAGAAAAGCTTATCAAGGAATGAACAAAAAGGTGAAGCTGAGAC
This sequence comes from Lachnospiraceae bacterium, assembly GCA_963666475.2. Classification (GTDB taxonomy): domain Bacteria; phylum Bacillota; class Clostridia; order Lachnospirales; family Lachnospiraceae; genus JBFHIZ01. The sequence goes on from OY762821.2 coordinate 432,558, forward strand.
CCAAAAAGCTGCTAAAAAAGCAGAAAAAAACGCAGCAAGAAAAGTAGCAAAAAATGCAAAAGCGAAAGCCAAGAAAGAAGCAAAAGCGAATGTAAAAGTGAAAAAGGCTACAAAAAAAGATTCAAAAATCAGTATTCGAACTCAAATGCTTGCAGGATTTGGTGTTCCAATTATTTTAATTATTATCTTGGGGACCAGAGTATTTCAAATGGCAAAAGAGGGCTTGGTCGAGAATTATATGCAGGGTGCAGAGCAGACATTGCAGGTTTCTGCTCAACTCATGGACAATGAGCTTAGTCACATCAAGCAAATCGCATTAAATTTATATGTGGATGATGATTTGTATTATTATTCGATGGGCCTTTTAGACGGAACGGACGCAGACAGTGTTGAGATTATCAACAATTTGAGAAGAGACTTATCCGTTCATAAGACGGATGACGCAATTGCCAATATTTATATTATTCCGGCAACTGGGGTCAGACCTCTTTCTACGGTTGATCTTCCGACCAGCAAATCATCCGCTACAGATGTCTTTGAATATATTGCAGCAGACTTGGAGAATGTTGCATATGAGCAGGTTGATCAGTTTGGCTGGGCATCGACTCACGATTTGATTGACGAGTACTGGGAAAAAGGAAACGCAGGATATATTACAAGTTGTTATGTGATTCCCCGAAACAAACGTGGTATTTATATCATTGATGTTAGCAAACCTTTGATTCAGGATATTATGGAAAGTATTAGTATTCCAGATGGAGCATATCTTTCCTTTATCACACATGATGGACGAGAAATTATGATTAGTTCGGATCCAGACGCAACGGAAGAACTTTCCGGATTGGCTTCGGAGGATTTCTATATTGAAGCGAGTGAATCTAAAATAGCTTCTGGAAGTAAAATGGTCGAATATCAGGGAATGACATATTTATTTATGTATCATTTGTGTGCAGAAGATGGTTCGATGGTGGCTGAACTTGTTCCGGAAAGTGTTATTTTGGCTCACGCAAATCAAATTCGATGTTAGCTATTATTTTTGTAATCGTTGCTGCCGTTGTCGTAGCTATTATAGGTTTTGCAATCATGGTTGGATTTGATAATAAGATTATGAGATTGCAAAAAACGTTGCAAAAGGTTGCGGCAGGAGATCTTACCGTTTCGGTGGATGGAATAGGAAAAACTGAGTTTGGAAAAGTAAATAAAGAAATGTCAGAGACAGTAGTTGGTGTCAAACAACTTGTCAAAAAGGTGAAGAATGTTGCTGAGAAGGTTGCAGATGAGGTAAGCAGAGTAGAAACGGCATCTGAAGAATTGCAAAAATCAGCAATTGATATCAATAATTCGATTGATGAAATCACACAAGGGACGATGCAACAGGCAGGTGATGCAACAGATTGTCTTGGAAAGATGGATGATTTGTCACAGAGAATTCTTTCCACATCAGAAATAGTATCTGATGTTACCAAGATTGCAGACAATACAATCAATCAGATTCAGGTAGGAACGAAGAATATGAATCAGCTGATTGAAAAATCATCGTTAACAGGTGAACTGTCAGAGGAAGTAGGAAATAAAGTTGCTGTGCTGGCAGAAAGTTCACTTCAGATCGAATCGTTCGTATCTCAGATTGAAGAGATTGCTGATGAAACAAATTTATTGGCATTAAATGCATCGATTGAAGCGGCCCGTGCTGGCGATGCAGGTAGAGGATTTGCTGTGGTAGCCAGTGAAATTCAGAAACTATCGGATAATTCACTTACCGCATCGAAAAAGATTGCAGATGTTGTTAAAATGATTTTGAAGTTGACGGACGAAGCAAAGGAATCTACAGTAAAAACGATTCAAAGTATTACTGAGCAGCGTGAAAGCGTCAAAGAAACAGAGTCAAACTTTATAGAAATGAATCAGGCAATTTTATCTTTGATGGAAAAATTAAAAGATGTAGAAAAAGAAATTGAAAATATGCAGGATGAAAGACAAGCGACATTAACAGGTATTGAAAATATATCTAGTGTGTCAGAAGAGACCGCAGCAGTTTCGGAAAATGTTGACCATCATGCAACAGGACAAAAAAATCTTGCAGAACAACTGCTTAAGATAACAAATGAACTAAGAACAAATACCGAAGAATTAATAAAAGAAATCAGTTTATTTACAATTGATTAGTGTTTTTAAAAGCCTTCAGGAATTTTCCTGGGGGCTTTTCGGCAGAAAAAAAGAAAGTAGGAAACACCATGGAAAAATTATGGGAAAACAATGAAAATGAAATGGAAGAACGCGTGATTCTAGTCGGAATTGATGATTCGAAGAGAGACATATCCATTGAAGAATCAATGGATGAGCTGGCTGAGCTTGCATATGCAGCTGGAGCCATTGTCCAGACATCCATTATTCAAAAAGTAGATCAAGCAAATACAAAAACATATGTCGGAAAAGGGAAAGCACAGGAAATCAAAGAGTTGGTAGATGAATATGATGCTGCAATTGTAATTTGTAATGATGAACTTACGAGTATTCAATTAAGGAACCTAGAAGATGTGTTGAATTGTCGAGTGATTGATCGAACTGTATTGATCTTGGACATTTTTGCAAAGCGAGCAGAATCCAAAGTTGCAAAACTTCAGATTGAGCTGGCGCAGTTGGAATATCGGTTGCCGAGACTGAGTGGAATTAGTGCAGGGCTTTCGAGAACCGGTGGTGGAATTGGTACAAGGGGTCCAGGAGAGCAAAAACTTGAAATGGATCGTAGACATATTCGAAATCGTATTCATGAAATACAGAAAAAGATTACTGAAGCAAAAAAAGTGCGTGAAACACAACGTGTCAGAAGGCAAAAAAATGAAATTCCAGTCGTAGCTCTTGTAGGATATACAAATGCTGGTAAATCGTCTATTTTAAATTATCTGATGGACCTTAGTCAAAAGAAAAATGAAGAAGAGAACGATGAAAAAAAAGTATTTGTGAAAGATATGTTGTTTGCAACACTTGACACTTTTGCAAGAAAAATCATGCTTACGGATGGAAAACCATATTTACTTGTTGACACCGTTGGATTTGTTTCAAATCTTCCACATAGTCTTGTCGAAGCATTCAAAGCGACGCTCGAAGAAGTTGTTGATGCAAATTTGCTGATTCAGGTAGTTGATGCATCGAACGAGCATTATTCACTACAGATGGATGTTACAAACACAGTACTCGGTCAGCTTGGAGCAGCAGATAAAGAGATGATGATTGTTTACAATAAAATGGATCGTATGCAATCCGAATTTATTCATGATCGTACGATACCATACATCTATACCTCAGTAAAAACAGGACAAGGGATGAATGAACTTGCAGAAAAGATCGAAGCTGCAATCTATAAAGATAGTATTATTACAAAATTACATATTCCTTTTACGAGAGGAGATGTGGTGGCAGAATTGTGCGCTAATGGAAGAGTCATTACCATGGAACATGATGAAAACGGAACGATGCTTGCACTTGAAGTTAAAAAAAGTTATTATGAAAAATACAAACAGTTTGAAATGTAGTATGAAAATGTGAGTGAACTTATGAGTGGCAAACAGATAATAGATATGCAGAATCTTTCTCCAAACTGGAACGAGGTTTCAGACGCAATGCATATTGATGAAAAAAGTGATATATATCATCGATACAAAGAGGAATTTGATATACTTTGTCCTACCATCATGCGTATAATACAACCCAAGGTGTATATGGGAATTGGTGATCACGACGAATATGGTAAGCTTCTGGTGGTGATATTTACCTTGGGAAATCAAATTTCCGAATATTCCACAGATTTATTTCATAAGGATGAATATGTAAAAGGTCTTCTGACAGATGGTATTGCAGACCATTTACTGTTCAAGATGGATGACTGTGCGGGTAAGGATATTGTTGATTTTTGTAATCGAAATCACGTGCGTATGGAAGAGCGTGTCGAAATCCCAGAAAAGTATCCGTTCGAATTGTTAAGTTATGGTGTGGAACTTTTTTTGAAGAGTGAATTAGGTGAAGTTTGTATCAATGAACAATTTGTGTTAGAACCTGCAAAGAGTATATGCAATATATTTATATTAAATAAAGGGGAAGGTAACTGCTATATTTCACATTCCTGTGAGAAATGTGGAAATCAAGCATGTAACCATAGGAGAAGCGGATGATTAAGCTGACTGTCAAAAATAATGAAAAGACCGATGTGCTTTTTTGCCAAGAAGGGCAGAATCTGATGGAAGTTCTACGACAGAAATCCATTTATTTTCCAGCAACTTGTGGTGGAAGAGGCGTATGCGGGGCATGTAAAATTCGTTTACTTGAGGGAAGTTTGGGGATTTCGGAAGCCGATCAGGATTACTTTTCAGAACAAGAACTGGACAAAGGATATCGTCTTTCGTGCAAAGCGTATATCAAAGAAGACTGTACTTTTATGATTTGTGAAAATGAGTCTACGATGTCTGCAATTTCTGGCGAATTGATTTCAGACACGAAAAACGATTCGGGAGAGTATGGAATCGCGATTGATATCGGTACGACAACAATTGCTGCTGCACTATTAGACATGCATTCTAAGGATATTTTAGGTTACCAAACAAGTGTGAATCATCAGAGAGCGTATGGGGCAGATGTCATTACAAGAATACAAAAATCAAATGAGGGTTATTCCAAAGAATTGCAAACCATACTTCAAGAAGACCTTCTTCAAATAATGTATAAATTAAAGTCGAAAAGAAATGGTGTAGTGAGTCATGTTGTGATATCTGCAAATACCACGATGATACACCTATTGATGCACTATAGTTGCAAGAGACTAGGAGAGTTTCCATACCTTCCAGAATATATTGACTCCATTGAAATTTCAGGACGAGAATTGTTTGCTGCCTATGAAAAGGACTTGTCTTGGAAAGTCTATGAAAATACGATGTTTTATATTTTTCCTTCCATCTCAGCATTTATAGGTGGAGATATCGTATCGGGATTATATGCGCTAAATGCACTTTCTCACGAAGAACCCTTCTTATTCCTTGATTTGGGTACGAATGGAGAGGCTGTCATTGGAAATGCAGATGGTCTCATCTGTACTTCGACGGCAGTGGGACCTGCGTTTGAGGGAGGAAACCTTTCCTGTGGATGCGCAAGTGTTACAGGAGCAATTCATTCGATTCAATTGGAACCAGAATTGATGATTCAAACAATCGATAATGGCGATCCGATTGGAATCTGTGGTACAGGAATTGTGGATGGAATTTCTGAAATGCTTAAAGCTCACTTGATTGATGATACCGGTCTACTTGAAGACCAGTTTTTTGATGAGGGGTTCTTGATTGCAAAAAATTTATCAGGCCTTGAGATTCGAATTTCACAAAAAGATATTCGAGAAATTCAAATGGCAAAGGCGGCTGTATCTGCTGGAATTGAGACACTGCTTGAGGCATTTGAAAAACAGCAAAAAGTGAATCTTAAAGTAAAGAATTTTTATGTGGCAGGAGGGTTTGGTCATGCGTTGAATACAGAACATGCAAAACGCATCGGTTTATTTCCTGACTTGCCGGAGGTAGAGCTCGTACGTGTAGGAAATACGTCCTTAAAAGGAGCGATACATTTTCTTCATCATATGGACACAATTGGAAATGAAAAAAGAAAAATCGAGGAATTGATTAAGTCTGCAAAACAGTTCAATCTTGCAGAACAAGAAGAATTTAACAATCGGTATATGAATCATATGTATTTTAAGTTATAATATGCTCATTGAAGCTTTTATGTTAAAGATGAGGAGATTCTTGTGAACTGGGAAATGGAATATGATGTGATTGCGATTTTTGTAGTCACCGTTGTTTTTATTGTATATATGATTCGAGATCGATTGCAAAGCAGGATGAATCAGTTGTTTTTTTATCTGATAATGAATGTTTTTTTGACAACGATTTTTGACATGATTCATGTGTCACTCGATTTCGATCGAAATCCAATCCCCATGTGGATTCGTTATGCTGTCGTAGTCATTTATTATTTTCTTGCGTCAATTACACCAGTATTGATCTATTTGTATGTGGTTGAACTTGTAAAGAAAAGTATTAAAAATAGAATTCATATTATATTTTCTATTATTTATCTTTTGGTGTCTGCAGTATTCGTGGGAACGTCTCCCTTGACACATCTCATTTTTTATTTTGATAAAGGAAGATTTCAAAACGGAACGCAATATATTTTGTTTGAACTTTTAATGGTGGGATATTTGTCTGCAACATTACTCCTTTGCTTTTTGCATCGAAAAACACTGGAGTTGTTAAAGCGATATTCGATTTATTTTTTTATGTCCATGTCAATACTTGTTATGATTTTGCAAATCTTTCGTCCTCAATTACTTTTATTGGGGTTTTTAGACAGTGTTTTTATAATGGTTATGTATATGACAATACAAGATCCGGAATTATATTTGGATAAAGGAATGGAGTGTTTTAATCAAAAAGCATTTTTTTTGATACTACAGGAACGACTTCGCAAAAAACATCCAGGAGCAATTCTGTTTTTGAACTATGAGAATATGAGTTACTTAAATCGTATCATGGGTGCGGACACTGCAGAACAGATCTTAAAGAATACGGCTTTGTTTTTAAGGAAGAAATATGGAAAGTATCAGGTTTTTCATATGGAAGATGGTATTTTTGCCTGCGTTTTCAAGTCGGAAGAAGAAGCAATCACTGCGGGAAAAACAATAAAAGACTGGATGTTTATGGAATCGGATCGGACATATTTGGAATCTATATTACCTAGCACGTATGTGATTCCATATCCGAAAACTGTATCCACAAGAGAAGAGGTTCAGGATGTATTCCAATATATCGCTCTAAATCATTCTTCTCATGAAGGAGACCAGGTGATTTTATTTGACGAGCGAATCCGTTCTGAGAAAAGTAGGAAACAGGAAGTTTTAGAAGCAATTTCTCGTGGAATTCAGCAGGAAAGCTTTGAAGTGTATTTTCAGCCGATTGTGATAACGAAAACGAAAAAAATAGGTACGGCAGAAGCATTGGTCCGCTTAAATGATGAAGTGTTGGGCTCGATCTCACCATCAGAATTTATAATCGTTGCAGAGGAACAAGGGAATATTTCAAAGATTGATATTATCGTATTGAAAAAGGTCTGCGAGTTTTTGAGAGCTACGGATATCAAGGAATATGGAATGAAATATGTGGAAATGAATCTTTCAGCCATAGATTTAGTAGAACGAGATCTTGCAAAGCGAATTTTTGAGATTATGGATTCTTATCAAATTCCTCACAATCAAATTGTGTTTGAGATTACAGAAACGGCATACATGAATGAGTTTGAAATTTTCAAAAATAATATTTATGAGATTCTGAAACATGGTTCTTATATTAGTATGGATGATTATGGTACGGGTTATTCAAATGCAATTCATTTAATTCAATTACCATATCGAATCGTAAAGATTGATCGTTCGCTACTTTCTGAGTCGATGCGAAATAATCAGGCCAAAATGGTGCTAGAAAATACAGTAAGTCTGCTAAAGAGGATTGGAAGAGAAATCGTCGTGGAAGGCGTGGAAACGGAAGCGGAAGTAGAACTTTTAGAACAACTTGAAGTAGACCTTTTACAGGGATTTTTATTTTCACGTCCAATTCCAACGGATCAATTTTTGGTTTATTTAAAATCCCAAGATGTAGAAACGCAAGAGGTGGTATATGAAATATAATCTGAACTTTGATTATGCTGCAAGTATACTTGGTATGATTTTACTTGCAATTTACTATATTCGTCCAAAATTATATGATATGTCTGCTCGAATTTTTCAGATACTTGTAGCTTGTGTGCTATTTGCCTGTGCATCAGAAATTATTTCAACAACGGTCAATGGGCACCTGATTGAACTCCCAATTGTCATAAGAAAAATTATTTCTGTGACATATTTGACGAGTTTGAATGCATGTGCACTCATTCATTATCGTTATGTAATAGAACTGACAAAAAATAGAAAGAACCTTTTGTTTTTAAAAGGGGTGTTTCGAGTTGGTGTTGTTTTGTTAGGCCTGATTGCAGGAATATTATTTTTCACAAACTGGATCATCTATTTTGACAAGATGGGTGCTTATCAGCACGGGAAGTTGTTTGTGCTTTTGTTTTTATATGCTGGATTTTTTGTGTTGAATAGTGCATTGTTTATGGTCAGGATTCGAAAAAATCTTAACACGCTTCAAAAAGTTTCTGTGTTGTTTTTTGCGTGTAGCATGATAAGTGCATTTCTTATGATTTATGTTTTCGGAATGGATAATTTACTGATCTTTTTTACAGTATTATATCTTTTCCTGATTTATGTTTCCCTTCAAAATCCCGAATATTACGTGGATTCTGAAATTGGTTGCTACAATAAAGAAGCATTTCTAAAAGTCTGTGAAGAAAAGTTGGCAAGTTCTCAAAAGTTCACGGTGTTATCATTTACTGCAAATGGAACGGACTATGTAAACCAAGTGTTTGGTATGGATGCAGGTCTTGAACTACAGAAAAGTATTGCTGAATACTATATTTCTAATTTTCATTTTAGTAGATTGTTCCACATTGAGGGAAATCATTTTGTCTATATTACATCGCATTCATTAAAATATATCGAAGCAGCATACGAAAAGACATGGGATTTTTTTCATGAACCATATCCGTTTCGAAACACGACGATTTCGCTACATCCACGAGGCGCGGCCATCCTTATTCCTAGTGTTGCAGAAACTGCAAAAGATATTTTGGCTGCCGTGTTTTTTTCGAAGAATAAGGAATTAAATAATGAGGGACGAGATTTATTTTATTTGAGTTCCGAGTATATGAAAGCAAAAATTAGAAAAGAACACGTTGTGCATGTTCTCAAGGAAAAGATTCGTAAAAAAGATTTTGAACTACGATTTATGCCAGTATTTAGTAATGAAACAAAAATGCTTGTTGGAGTAGAGGTCCTTGGACGCGCACGTGACGATGAGGGACATTTGATTTATCCAGAAGAGTATATTTCTATAGCAGAAGAAATGGGAGTGATTCATGAGATTGATCAAATTATTTTTGAAAAGGTTTGCAGTCTTTTAGCAAAGCTAAATAAAAGTAAACATTCGTTTCAAACGGTTCAGATTAATCTTTCATCAATAGATATGCCAAAGAGTGATCTTTCAAAATACGTAGAATTTATTGATTTTTTTCAGATTCCACCAGGAATTATAAATTTTGAAGTAAAAGAGTCGGCATGTATCGAATCAAGAAAAGAGTTGATTCATAATATGAGAATTTTGAGAGAAAAAGGCTGCACATTTTCTATCGATAACTACGGTTCGGGTTTTTCGAATATGGTAGAACTTATGAATATGCGATTCGATATGGTGAAAATTGACCGTTCAATTCTTCATGAAGCGGCAATTCGTAAAGAAGCGAGATGTGTGTATGAAAGTATTGTTGAAATGTCCAAAAATATGGGATATATCGTTCAGGCAACAGGTATCGAGACAAGAAATGAAATGCACCTGATCGAGTCCATGGAAGTTGATTATGTGCAGGGATTTATGATTTCGGAACCATTAACTTATGAAGAACTGATGAAAGTATTCTAAAAAAAACAAGAACAATCACGCAAGTAGTGTACATTCATGCCTTTTTTGTGTTAATATATATAAGATTTACTAACGTTTAGCGTGATTTGGAGGTATCGGATGTCATTGTTGTCATTGAGAAATATAGATGTTTCTTTTATTGATGAAAATCTTGAAAATGAAGTCTTAAGAGATGTATCCATCGATTTTGAACCAAAAAAAATATATGTAATTACTGGACCTAACGGTGGAGGAAAATCCACATTGGCAAAGTATATTATGGGAATGGTAGAAGGTAAAAACGGACAAATTCTTTTGGATGGTGAAGATATCACAACAGAAGGAATCGTTAGCAGAAGTAAAAAAGGAATTGGATATGCTTTTCAAATGCCTCCAAAGTTTAAGGGACTTAAAGTAAGTGAGTTACTAAGACTGTCGAGAGGCGAGGGAAAAAAGAGCGTAAGAAATACGCTTAAAAATGTGGGACTTTGCCCAGAAGATTATCTGGATCGCTCTTTGGACAGTTCATTCTCGGGCGGAGAAATGAAACGTATAGAGATTGCAAGTGTTTTCATTCGAGATCTAAAGGTCGCAATTTTTGATGAACCAGAGGCTGGAATTGATTTGTGGAGTTTTCAGCGTCTGACAGAGACTTTTGAAGAATTAAATCATAACACAGATACCTGCATTATTATCATTTCACATCAAGAACGTATCATGGCACTTGCAGATGAAATTATTGTAATTGAAAAAGGAGAGATTACGGATCGTACGACAAAACATGTTTTCTTAGAGTCGTTGAAAGAAACAAGAACCTGTGATGGAAGCTCGACTTGTTGCAGAGGTGCTAAGACAGAATAAAATGTTTCAACAATAGATTTTGTACATGCTTAAGAATGTGGATGGGAAGAACAATGTTAGATAATTTAGATAAAGAGTTGCTCAAAAAAATAGCAGATTTGGATGAGGTGCCTGAAGCTGCATATAATATTCGAAAAAATGGAGAAGGTGTGGGTAGAATGTCTACTAAAAACACAAACATCTCCACAAAATCCGACAATCCGGGAATCGATGTCATTGTTAGACCCGGTGCTAAAAAAGAATTTGTATATGTACCAGTTATTGTATCTAATGCAGGATATCAAGAAACTGTATTTAATACTTTTGTAGTTGGTGAAGAAAGTGAAGTGACGATTGTTGCAGGATGTGGTATTCACAATGAAGGTGACGAGACATCAAAGCATGATGGGGTTCATGAATTCTTTATTGGAAAAGGCGCAACGATGAAATATATCGAAAAGCACTATGGGGAAGGTGACGGAATGGGTCATCGAGAATTAAATCCCATAGCAAAGTTCGAAATCTTTGAAGATGCAACCGTAGAGTTAGAGATGGTACAGATTAAAGGGGTTGATCATACAGTTCGTAAAACAGATGTTATTTTGCATGAACGTGCAAAATTGATTGTTACCGAACGTCTGCTTACGAATGGTACGCAGACTGCAGATTCTTATATTGATGTACGTTTGGCAGGGGATGATTCTTCTTGTCAGGTGATTTCGAGATCTGTAGCACAGGATGATTCCGTGCAAAGATTTTACATGACTTTAAATGGCGAAGCTAGAAGTAAGGGTCATATTCAATGTGATTCTATTATTGCGGACCATGCAAAAGTAGAATCCGTTCCTAAAATTGCATCAACAAACGCGGAGGCTGAGTTGATTCATGAAGCAGCAATTGGTAGAATTGCGAGCGATCAGTTGACGAAGCTCATGACAATCGGGATTGAACAAGAGCAGGCCGAAGAGATTATAATTAAAGGCTTCTTAGGAAGTTGATAATAATTACAAAGCGCATTGGAACATTCCAATGTGCTTTGTTGTATTAGAGATAAGTGTTTTTCGATAATACAAAAAATGGGGAAACAAAAAAGTGGAGAAGGGTATGGTATGAGAATGAAAAAATGGGTATTGTGTTTTGTCCTTACTCTCGTTTTTTTGCTGCTCGGATGTCAAAGAGAAGCGGAAAATGAAGCAGCGGATGAAACAAACAGCGAAATTCTTGTGGAGACAGAATCAAAGCAAGAGACGGAGACGGAAGGTGCAGACATTGAGAATCTTTTTTCGAATGGGGATTTTAATGAAGATTCTGAGGGATGGGGACTTTATATGGAGTCCGGAGGAAGTGCAACATTTCAAACAGAAAACGGTCAAGGCATATTAAGGATGGAGAAAACTGGAGAATTGGATTACTCTGTACAGCTATATTATGATGGGTTTTCTTTGTATCAAGGTGATGTTTACCAACTGAAAATCACTTTGTCAGCAACAACAGCGAGACAGATAAAAGTACGAATCCAGAAAAATGGGGGAGATTATCACGCCTATGTAGAGGAGACGCTAAACATTACAACGGATCCAAATGAATATGTTTTGGATTTTACAATGAGTGACCAGACGGATAAGGCACCGAGGTTTTGCGTGAATCTAGGTACACCAAGTGGTGGAGGCGAAATTGCAGCACATGATATTCAAATCGTTAGTGCATCGCTAGAGCTGATAGACCAATCAAATCGAGTAATTGTGGAGGAAACTAAAATGCCAGATATTAACATTAATCAGGTTGCATATTTACCAAATGCAAAAAAAATTGCCGTTTTACGTGGGCTTGCGATGGGAGATACGTTTTATGTACACGCAGAAGATGGTACCATTGTATACGAAGGTGAAGTTTTAGGAAATGGATATTATGAAGCAACGGGAGAAAGAAATGCGAAAGCTGACTTTTCGGATTTGACAGAAGAAGGAACTTATTATCTTACTTCTGGGAGTATTTCTTCGTATCCATTTGAAATTAAAAAGGATGGATATCAGGAATTGTTGATGGCTTCAGTGAAAATGCTATATTTACAAAGATGTGGACAGGAACTTTTAGAATCCGATGCAGGACTGTTTTCGCATGCGGCTTGTCATACATCAAATGCCTTAATATACGGAACAAATGACACAAAAGACGTCAGTGGAGGATGGCATGATGCAGGAGATTATGGAAGATACGTAAGCCCTGGTGCAATCACAGTACAAGATTTGTTTCTGGCATATGAATCTCACTCAGATATTTTTAATTCGGAAGGAGGAGATTCCTATGGAATTCCGGAGAGCGGAAATGGTGTTCCGGATATTTTAGATGAGGCAATGTATGAACTAGAATGGATGCTAAAAATGCAGGATGAAGTGAGTGGTGGAGTGTATCACAAAGTGACCTGTAAGAGTTTCCCTGGCTTTATCATGCCAGAATATGAAACAGAGCAGTTGATTCTTTCACCGATTTCAACCACTGCAACTGGTGCATTTGCTGCAGTGATGGCGAAAAGCGCAGGTATTTATGCAGAAATAGATCAGGAGTTTTCTATAAAATGCTTACAAGCTGCAACGAAAGCTTGGGAGTATTTAGAAAACAATCCAAATACAGGAGGGTTTCATAATCCAGCAGATATCGTTACTGGAGAATACGGGGATGCGGAGGATTCTGATGAACGCTTTTGGGCAGCAGCAGAACTTCTAGCACAAACGGGAGATGAAACATATAAAAGCTATATCGAAAACTTAGCCTTGGAAAGTATTCCACAGGGCTTTGGATGGGATAATGTTGGTACTTATGGTTCCATTGCCTGTCTAGGTCTGAAAGAAGGAAGTTTGAAAGAAGATGTAATGAAAGCAATTCGTCAAATTGTGATACAAGAGGCGGATACTTATCTGGAAGCATCAAATACGGATGGATATGGGATCTCTCTAGGCACGGATTATGTTTGGGGTAGCAATATGGTCGTTCTGAATCGTGCAAGACTAATGATGTATGCAAATCAAGTAGAGCCCAAAGAAGCTTATGTGAATGCGGCTTACGCACACTTGGATTACATTTTAGGAAACAATCCAATGTCAATTTGTTATGTAACTGGGTTTGGTAGTGTTTCGGCTCAAAACCCGCATCATAGACCATCTGTTTATTTAAAAACAGCTATGCCAGGGATGGTTATTGGAGGACCGGATAGTGCACTACAAGATCCTTGTGCAGAACAATTGTTAAAAGGACTTGCGCCAGCGAAATGCTATGTAGACAATGACCAGAGTTATTCTACGAATGAGATTACGATATATTGGAATTCACCACTCGTAAGTCTTCTAGCAGATTTGATAACCCGATAAATTTTTGTTTTTTTCAGAGCAATTCTATGATACAATACAATGTATGAATGAATTTTTGGGGATAATGTTTAGGAGCACGAATTTTGCAAAAGATGGAACAAAAAAAAGCAATCACAGAGGATAGAAGAATCCGTATTGAACGTATCAAAAAAACGATTCGTATACTAATCTTTTTAGGGGTACTGATCCCCTTACTGGCAAATATTGTTTTATCTTTCAGAGTTCATATGTTGAATCGTAAGATTGAGGCTCTAACCGAAAAAATCACACTTTCCGAAGCGGAGAATCAGCCAAAAATTCAGGGCTTGCAGCTGTTTTTGGAGGAGTGTCGAGTTTCTTACTTGAACCTTCAGAGCGAGCGTATTTCAGAAACCGCAGAATTATCAACGAGTATTCAAGTAGAACAACCAGACAGCATAGTTCATGAAGATGTGAATGTATATACCTTGAATGGTACATCCTTTCGTGTTTATGCAGAGGAAGTTCTTCCGTCAAATACAAAAAAAGTATATTTAACGTTTGATGATGGGCCGAGTTCAAATACTGACGATATTTTGAATGTTCTTGCAGAGTATGGTGTGAAAGCAACCTTTTTTGTGGTAGGCAAAGAAGGGGACTATTCAAAAGAGATGTATAAGCGGATTGTTGAGGAAGGACATACTATTGGATTGCATTCTTACTCACATGAATATGCAAAAATCTATGAATCAAAAGAAGCATTTCAAGAGGATTTCATGAAGGAAAGTGATATGATTTATCAATTGACTGGAATCAGACCTTTTTGCTATCGATTTCCTGGAGGCAGTTCTACGGGCAAAATGAATGGGCAATTTGAGTTATTCAAAGAATGTTTGGATGTGAATGGACTACTTTATTTTGATTGGAATATTTCGAGCGGAGATGCTACGGAAGAAGAGCTTTCTACGGAACAGATCATTGCAAATGTTACAACGAATCTAAACAACTATGACCATGCGATTATATTATTTCATGATGCGTATGGAAAGCAGTCAACTGTTCTGGCGCTAAGAGAAATCATAGAATATATACAGGATATGGACAATACAGTTTTGTTGCCAATTTCGCCCGCAACAGAACAAATACATCAAAAGGATTGATAGCAGGAGGAGAACATGGGATTTTTTCAAGATTTAAAGGAAGACTTATCGACAGCAGTAGACGAAATGGAAAAAGAGACAACAGATACTACCAAATCAAAAAATCAGGCGCAGGTAATGGATGAAGTACCTGTAGAAGAGGACGAAATTGATATGGATCTTCTGTTAGCAGAAGCTAAAGGAGAAATGGTTGAAGAACCAGTTGTAAAACAAGGCATTTTAGATGAAACTGCAATGATTACAAAAGGAATGGTTATCCAAGGAGATCTTTCTACACAGGGATCGCTAGATATGATGGGTGAGATTCAGGGAAATATCATAGTGAACGGAAAGTTAAATGTTACTGGTAAAATTACTGGAAATTCCGAAGCAGGAGAAGTATACGCAGATGCTGCTAAAATAAACGGAGAAATTATTACTTCGGGTACGATCAAAGTAGGAAATGATTCAGTAATTATTGGAAATATTACGGCAACTCGTGCTGTGATTGCAGGGGCAGTAAAAGGAGATATTGACGTAAAAGGTCCTGTTATTTTAGATGCATCTGCTATCGTTATGGGAAATATCAAATCAAAATCTGTTCAAATTGTGAATGGTGCAGTGATTGAAGGACTCTGTTCACAATGTTATGCTGATGTTAGCCCAGCGAAATTCTTTGATACAAATAAATAATTTGGAGAGTGTTATGAAACGAATTCTATTAAAATTAAGTGGTGAAGCACTTGCTGGAGATAAAAAAACGGGCTTTGATGAAGCTACCGTTACAATGGTCGCTAGACAAGTTAAACAATTGGCGGCAAAGGGAATGGAAGTCGGAATTGTAATTGGAGGAGGAAATTTTTGGAGAGGTCGAACGAGTAATTCGATTGACCGTACCAAAGCAGACCAAATAGGAATGCTTGCCACCGTAATGAACTGTATTTATGTTTCCGAGATATTTCGAACTGTAGGGATGAACACGAGCATTCTGACACCATTCATATGTAGTACATTTACAAAGCAGTTTTCAAAAGATCTTGCCAATGAATGCTTTGCAGATGGACAGGTTGTATTCTTTGCAGGAGGAACAGGACATCCTTATTTTTCGACAGACACAGGTGTCGTATTACGTGCGATAGAAGTTGATGCAGAAATGATTCTGCTTGCTAAAGCAGTAGATGGGGTTTATGATTCTGATCCAAAAATCAATCCAGAAGCTAAACGTTATGAACGAGTGACTATTGATGAGGTGATCGCAGAAAATCTTCAAGTGGTTGATATGACGGCATCTATTCTTGCAAGAGACAACAAAATGCCGATGCGCGTATTTGGACTAAATGAAGAAGATAGTATTCTACATTCTATAGAAGATGGGTTTAATGGAACAGAAGTTCTAGTATAGTATATTTAATAGAAAGGCATGGTTATTATTATGAAAAAAGAATTAAAAGTATACGAAGAAAAAATGGAGAAATCTTTTGAGTTTCTTGAAGAAGAATTTTCTACAATCCGAGCTGGTAGAGCAAATCCACACCTGCTTGATAAATTAAAAGTCGATTATTATGGTTCACCTACACCGATTCAGCAAGTGGGAAATATCTCGGTTCCAGAACCTAGAATGATTCAGATTTCCCATGGGAAAAATCATTGATTCGAGAAATTGAAAAAGCGATTTTAGGTTCGGACATTGGAATAACTCCTACGAATGATGGGGCAGTTATTCGTCTTGTCTTCCCAGAACTTACAGAAGAGCGTAGAAAGTCTCTTGTGAAAGAAGTAAAGAAGCAAGGTGAAGAAGCAAAGATTGCAATCCGAAATATTCGTAGAGATGGAAATGATGCGTTTAAGAAACTTGTAAAAGAAGAGGTTTCCGAAGACGAAGTGAAAGAGTTAGAAGATGAAATGCAGAAATTGACAGATTCCTATGTAAAGAAAATAGATGAACTTGTTGATGCAAAATCAAAAGAAATTCTTACAGTTTAATCGTTATTTGAAAGGGTCGGACGTAAGTTCGTCCCTTTCTTACATAAGGACTATTTTGTAGAAAGGTTTGGGATTAATATGGCAGTACCAGCACATATTGCAATCATTTTAGACGGAAACGGGAGATGGGCTACCGCAAAGGGAATGCCAAGACAGTTCGGTCATGCACAAGGTTCAAAAAATGTAGAAGTGATTCTGGAAGAGGCACACAATCTAGGGGTTCAAATCGTAACTGTTTATGCGTTTTCTACGGAAAACTGGACGAGACCCAAAGAAGAAGTCGATGCATTAATGAAGATTTTTCGTAATTATTTAAAGACTTGTTTAAAACTCGCCAAAAAAAATGATATGCGAGTAGAAGTGATTGGAGATGTATCGGGGTTTGATTTAGATATTCAAGAACGGATTGTTGAATTACAAGATAAGACTGCGGATTACAAAGGAATTCGATTTATTGTCGCACTGAATTATGGTGGAAGGGACGAAATACGTAGGGCCGTTAAAAATATTGCAGACGATGTATTAGAACAAAAGATTAGCCCGGAAGATATTTCGGAAGACTTGATTTCAAGTTATTTAGACACGAAGAATATTCCTGATCCAGATCTCATGATTCGTACGAGCGGGGAAATGCGTCTGTCAAATTTTCTAATGTGGCAATTAGCATATACTGAGTTTTATTTTGCAGATGTGCATTGGCCAGATTTTTCGGTGGATGAGCTTCATAAAGCAATTGCGTCGTATGAGAATCGCAAGCGACGATTTGGTAAGGTAGAATAGAAATTATCAGGTGGGAGAATAATAATGAATTTTTGGATTCGTTTAGCTAGTAGCATTGTATTAGTAATATTAATGGGGATTGTGGTCACACTTGGTAAAGAGCCATTACTGATTACAACTTTGATTTTTTCCTTGATTGGATATGTTGAACTTACAAAATCCATCAAGATTAATAAGGAGCATAAGAAAAGTAGTTCTCTTCAAGTGATTGGAATTCTTGGAATTTTTGCATATTATGTGGCAATATATTATGCAGCATATGCTTATGCAATTTTTGCACTAATTATGACTTTGATCTTAACAATGGGAGTATATGTAGTTCGATTCCCAAAATATCATTCAGCACAGATTATGGGAAGCTTTTTTTGTTTTATTTATTCGCCAGTCATGCTTTCTTTTTTATATTTAACGAGAGAATTGGATCAGGGCATGTACATTGTATGGTTGATATTTATTAGTTCATGGATATCCGATACGTTTGCCTATATCGTTGGGATGTTATTTGGTTCCCACCGACTGGCACCAAATCTCAGCCCTAAAAAATCGGTAGAGGGTGCAGTTGGAGGAATGGCGGCTTCTGCGTTGTTTGGTGCTTTATATGCGTGGTTCATTGTATCGAAAGTTATTGATATGAATGGCATTGTATGGATTTTTGCAATGATTGGTGGTATTGGTTCCATCGTGTCGCAAATAGGGGATTTATTTGCCTCAGGAGTAAAAAGAAATTATGAGATTAAGGATTATGGGAAATGTATTCCAGGACATGGGGGAATTATGGACCGTTTTGACAGTTTGATTTTTGTTGCACCGATTATCTTTTTTCTTGCGGTACTTTTTACCGTATAGTTTAGGATAATAATAAGGAGTTTTCATGGAAAAGAATATTGTTGTGCTGGGTTCCACTGGTTCGATCGGAACGCAGACACTTGAAATAGCAAGAGAACATCCGGAAATTCATATTACTGCATTGACTGCAGGTAAGAATATCCGAAAAATAGAAGAACAGATACGAGAGTTTCATCCAAAGTATGCAGTAGTCTGGGATGAAATGGATGCGCAGGAACTAAAACTCCTTGTTCGTGATCTGTCTGTAGAAGTCCTATATGGAATGGAAGGTATGCTTAAGGTCGTTTCGATTGACGAGGTGGATTTGGTAGTCACAGCTGTGGTCGGGATGATCGGGATTCGTCCGACGATTGCAGCCATTGAAAGTGGAAAAACAATAGCACTTGCAAACAAAGAAACTTTGGTTACAGCAGGACATCTAATTATGCCGCTGGCAAAGCAAAAAGGTGTAAATATATATCCAGTAGACAGTGAACATAGTGCTATCTTTCAATCGCTGAATGGGGAAAACAAAGAGCGCCTTGAAAAAATTATTTTAACGGCTTCCGGTGGACCTTTTCGAGGAAAGAAGAGAGATGAGTTGGTGTCCATCTCTGTCGAAGATGCATTGAAACATCCAAATTGGACAATGGGAAAAAAAATCACAATAGATTCTGCTACAATGGTCAACAAAGGATTAGAAGTCATAGAGGCAAAATGGCTATTTGATGTATCCTTTGACCAGATTGAAGTGGTTGTTCATCCGCAAAGTATCATTCATTCCATGGTACAATACACAGACGGTGGGATTATGGCGGAAATGGGTATGCCTGATATGAAATTACCAATTCAATACGCAATTTTTTATCCAGACCGTTTGCCAATGGATACAAAAAGGGTAGATTTTCCACTTTTACAAAATTTGACCTTTGAAAGACCGGATATGGAAACTTTTTCGGGATTGAAGCTTGGTTATCAGGCAGGTGTTTTGGGTGGAAGTATGCCGACGGTATATAATGCAGCAAATGAAAAGTGTGTTGCTTTATTTTTGGAAAAGAAAATTAAGTTTCTTCAAATATCGGATATTATTGAAGAATGTATGAATAGACATTCGCTAATTCCGAATCCTTCTCTTCCACAAATTCTCGAAACAGAGCAAGAAATCTATCGATATATCGATATACATAGAGTGAGAGGTTAATTATGATTTTATCAATACTTGTATTTATACTGATTTTTACAGTAGTCGTCATTGCTCATGAAATGGGACATTTTTTAATTGCCCGTATGAACGGGATTCGTGTAAAAGAATTTGCGATTGGAATGGGACCTGTAATTTTCCAAAAACACAAAAAAGAGACGAATTGGGTAATCCGATTGTTTCCAATTGGTGGAGCCTGTGTATTTGAAGGCGAAGATGTTTTTGAAGAAAAAGAAGAAGATAAAGAAAACCCAGTGGAAGGCAGTTATGCTTCTGCAAATATATGGAGAAGAATTGCGACTGTCTTGGCGGGACCAATCTTTAACGTTTTATTGGGGCTTGTTCTTGCCTTGATTTTAGTTGGTTTTACTGGAACGGATCGTCCAGTAATTCAAGCGTTGACACCGGGACAGCCAGCAGAAACAGCAGGAATCCTTCCAGGTGATGAAATTGTAAAAATGAATGGTGAAAGAATTCATCTATATCGAGAAATTAGTATTATTTCATACTTAAATAAAGGTGAAGACATTTCAATCGAATATAAAAGAAACGGAGTGAAATACGAGACGGTTATTTCACCACAGTATGATGACGAAGCAGAACGTTATTATATTGGATTTACAGGAGCTGGTGAATATGTGAAATCGGAAGGGCTTATGGTATTTCCTTATGCTTGGTATGAAGTTCGGTATGCACTGAGTTCTACGGTGAAGAGTCTTCAGATGCTTTTCACAGGAAATGCAAACAAAGAAGATGTATCAGGACCGGTAGGAATTACATTAATTATTGATGATGTCATAGAAACGTCGTCTCCTTATGGAATTTCAGCGGTTGTTCTAACACTTTGTAATTTTGCATTGTTATTGACCGTTAATTTGGGCGTCTTAAATATGTTGCCGATTCCGGCATTGGATGGTGGACGACTTATATTTATGTTAATTGAACTGATTCGTGGAAAACCACTTCCTCCTGAGAAAGAAGGAATTGTACATTTTATTGGGTTTGCTTTTATTATTTTGCTTATGATTGTTGTTTTGTACAATGACATTACCAAGTTGTTCTAGTATGCCGATAGAGTGACATAGGAAGGTGAAAAATGAATGGTATAGCTTTTGGAAGAACAAGATATATGTATCGTATTCGTAGAGGAGTCATTTTGCTAGGAATCCTATTTTTATGCTTGTTTCAGGATAAAAGCTATGCCGCAAACAAGATTTACCTGTTTGATATGACCGTAATGAACAAGGACTCCTTAGTCACTGACTATCTTGGGGTCCCTTTTGTCATTTGTCCAGAAGAAGAGTTAGTATTTCGAATGGTAGGAGATAATTTGATTCATTCACAAATTATACGTAAGGCATATCAAAAAGAGACGGATACTTATGATTTTGATTTTCTGTATGCTGGAATACAAGATGAGCTGAATACAGCGGATATTGCAGTCATTAATCAAGAGACCATATTCGTGGAAGACCGCTCAAATATTAGTACTTATCCAAGATTTGGCACTCCTGTCGATATGGGGAATACACTTCTTCGAGTTGGATTTGATGTCGTTCTTCACGCGACGAACCATGAAGCGGATAAAGGGGAACAGGGAGCATTGGACACCTCGGCCTTTTGGAATGCACATCCAGAGATGACTGTATGTGGTCTGTATTCTTCGCAGGAAGATAAAGAGACAATACGAGTTGTGGAAAGAAACGGAATCAAACTCGCGATTTTGAATTATACTTTTGGATTGAACGGATTGTCGTTTCCTTCTGGAAAATCCTATTATACAGATCTTCTAGATAATAAAGAACGAATCCGCAAAGAGATTGAAAAGGCCAAAGAGCTTGCTGATTTTGTTATTGTATCACCACATATGGGAACAGAATATCGATTTACCCCAACAAAATATCAAGAGGATTGGGTCGATTTCTTTGTATCAGAGGGTGTGGACGTAATTGTTGGAACACATCCACATGTTTTAGAGCCTTTTATGAAAAAGTCAGATACAGTAGTTTTTTATTCGATTGGAAACTTTGTTTCGAATCAGAAAGAAATTCCGAACATCTTGGGTGGTATGGCTGAAGTTGTATTTAAGAAAAAAGGAAATAAGACATGGATCGAGTCCTATCAATTGATTCCATTGATAACACATTATACGTATACAGATCATATGGTCTATAAGTTGTCGGACTATACAGAAGAGTTGGCGCACGTCCATACAATGAATGAATATGACAGTAGATTTTCAAAGCAATACGTTTTGGAGCTATATGAGAATATTATGAACCCATAATTTATATTGCAGTTTTTTTGTAATACTTTTAAAATACGAATGGAGATAATTATGCATAGAGAACATACAAAAGAAATCAAAATTGGAAATCGTGTGATTGGTGCAGGAAATCCAATTTTAATACAATCCATGGTAAATCGAAAAACCGAAGATTTCGAAGCCTGCATCAAACAGATATTAGATCTCGAACGTGCAGGGTGTGATATCGTGCGTGTGACGGTTCCGACTTCAGAAGCTGCAAAAGCCATAGCGAAGATAAAAAAGGAGATTCACATTCCACTGGTAGGAGATATCCATTTTGATTACCGAATGGCGATAGAAGCCATTGAGAATGGCGTGGATAAGATTCGAATAAATCCTGGGAATATTGGTTCAATCGACCGTGTAAAAGAAGTTGTTCATGCGGCAAGAGAGAAAAATATTCCGATTCGTATTGGCGTTAATAGCGGCTCCTTAGAGAAACACTTGGTCGAAAAATATCATGGAGTCACAGCGCAAGGGCTTGTTGAAAGCGCTATGGATAAAATTCACATACTGGAAGATTTGGGATATGACCAACTTGTAGTGAGTATCAAATCCTCGGATGTGATGATGTCTGTAGAAGCTCACAAGCTGATTTCTGAGAGAATGAATTATCCGATACATATTGGAATCACGGAAGCGGGGACTTTGATTAGTGGAAATATTAAATCCGCTTTGGGATTAGGTCTCATTCTTAATGAAGGGATTGGAGATACTATGAGGGTGTCTTTGACTGGCGATCCAGTAGAAGAGATTAAATCAGCCAAAATTATTTTAAGAACCTTGAAGCTTCGAAGTGGTGGTGTTGAAGTCGTTTCCTGTCCTACATGTGGAAGAACAGGAATTGATTTAATTGGTCTCGCAAATCAAGTAGAGTCCATGGTACAGGATCTACCGATTAATCTTAAGGTCGCTGTTATGGGATGTGTAGTAAATGGTCCAGGTGAAGCGAAAGAGGCAGATATCGGAATCTGTGGTGCAAAAGGGGAAGGTTTGATCATTAAAAAAGGTGTGGTTATTAAAAAAGTTCCAGAAGACCAATTGCTGATAGAACTTCGTAAGGAATTGAAATCTTATATGAAATAATTTGAAATTGGAGATTTAATTAAGATATGACAAAGTCGTTTTTAGAGGTGTTTTCTACTTTAAAATTGAATAAAGAGATGGAAAATTTATTTTCTTTTGTGGAAGTAGAACGTATTCAGATGAATCAGGCAAAAAACAAAATGAGGATACATATTCAATCAGAACGGTTGATTTCTAGAGATATCATTAAGAAAATGACTGATAAAATTGGAAAGTCGATATTTCAAAATCAAGAGATGGAAATAAGTTTTCAGGAAAAGTATGCCCTTTCAAAGCAATATTCTTCGGAACAACTTATGCAGGTCTACAGAGATTCCATTGCAAGTGAGTTAAAGGATGAAGAACCTATCTTGTATGCCATATTTCAAAATGCAGAAATTACGACCAAAAGCGCAGATACCCTAGAACTTCATTTTGATAATACTAAAGCAATTTCAATATATACGGATGAATTAGTCCGAATTCTTGAAAAAATTTTTTTTGAACGCTGTGGGGTCGCTACGAATTTTGAAGTTTCTTTTTCGGAGAAAATCAAAAAGAAAGAGAAAGACATCAAGAGCCAAATGATGATTGAAAAAATGAGCATGGAGTTGATGCAAAAACAAGAAGCAGCGGAAGGTACAGAAGCACCAGTAAAGACCAAAGAAAAAGAAAGAAACTCGGAAGGTGCAGACAAATATTCAAAGCAACCACGTGCAAGAAAAGAACGTGTCTCGGGAAATCCAGATGTATTTTACGGTAGAGATTTTGAAGATGAGCCGATTGAGATTTCTGAAATTCAAGGAGAGATGGGCGAAGTAACCATTCATGGTAAAATTTTCCGCCTGGATCAAAGAGAACTTCGTAACGAGAAAACTTTGATTATTTTTGATATCACGGACTTTACAGACTCTATTACGGTCAAAATGTTCGCAAGAGCGGAACAAAAGGAACAGATTTTTTCAGTCATCAAACCAGGAGCATTCGTTAAAATCAAAGGAATTACATTGATCGATAAATTTGATCGAGAGCTTTCCATTGGTTCAATTGTTGGGGGAAAAAAGGCAGCAGATTTTTCTACAAGTCGTATGGATTATGCACCAGTGAAAAGGGTGGAATTACATTGCCACACAAAAATGAGTGATATGGATGCCGTGTGTGATATTAAAAGATTAATTAAAACGGCTAAGAAATGGGGCATGCCAGCACTTGCACTCACGGACCATGGAAATGTACAGGCATTTACAGAAGCCTTTCATGTAATCGCAAGAGATAATCATGAAGAGTTTAAAATGATATATGGTGTGGAAGGGTATCTTGTCGATGACCTGACAGAGGTTGTGAGAAATGATCAGGGACAAGATTTTTCCAATACCTTTGTGGTTTTTGACTTAGAGACCACGGGTTTTTCTCCGGTCTCAGATCGTATAATAGAGTTTGGTGCGGTAAAAGTGAGAAACGGTGAAATTATTGATCGATTTAGTAGTTTTGTCAATCCAGAAATTCCAATTCCTTTTGCAATTGAACAGCTGACGGGAATCAATGACAATATGGTTATTGAGGCACCCAAAATTGAAAAGGTGCTGCGTGAATTTATTGCTTTTGTAGGAGATGCTGTTTTGGTCGCGCATAATGCAGAATTTGACATGTCTTTTATTTTGGAAAAAGAAAAAGATCATCAAATTCAATTAATGCACACATCAGTCGATACCCTTGGAATTAGCCGATTACTCTATCCAAGAAATGCAAAACATAACCTTGCTGCGATGACAAAGCTGATGTCGATTCCGCTCACCAATCATCATCGTGCGGTAGACGATGCAGAAGCTACCGCTTTGATTTTTTTAAAAATGATACCAATGCTAGAAGAACGTGGTGCATCTACATTATCGGACATTAATGTTCTCTCTAAGAAAGAAAAAGCAGTGATTGCAAAACTGCCTTCCTATCATGTAATTATTTTGGCAAAAAATGAAATTGGAAGAGTGAATTTATATCGGTTGATTTCGGATTCGCATTTAAATTATTTTTATAAAAGACCGAAAATTCCGAAAAGCCTTCTTGAAAAATATCGTGAAGGTCTTATCGTTGGATCGGCCTGTGAAGCTGGGGAGATTTTTCGCGCGGTTATTTCTGGCCAATCCGAAGAACATATTGCAAATTTGGTAAGCTTTTATGACTATCTAGAAGTGCAACCAATTTTAAATAACGAATTTATGTTGTATTCGGATCGATATCCAAATATCAATACAGAGGAAGATTTAAAAAATCTAAATATGGAAGTCATAAAATTAGGAGATAAGTGGGGCAAACCTGTTGTAGCAACTTGTGATGCTCATTTTATTGATCCGGATGATGAGATTTACCGTCGGATTATTATGGCTGGAAGAGGATTTGCAGATGCTGATTCTCAACCTCCGTTATATTTTCGTACTACGGAGGAGATGTTGGACGAATTTTCCTACTTGGACCGTAAAAAAGCAGAAGAAATTGTAATTACGAATACAAACAAAATAGCAGAAATGATTGAATATATTGAGCCAGTTCGGCCGGACAAATGTCCACCAGTCATTCCAGACTCGGATAAGAATCTAAAGGAAATATGTTATCGAAGAGCTCATGAGATTTATGGAGAAGTGCTTCCGGAAATTGTAGAAAAGCGTTTGGAAAAAGAGTTGCACTCCATCATTACTAACGGATTTGCGGTAATGTATATTATTGCGCAAAAGTTGGTATGGAAGTCTGTAGAGGATGGATATTTAGTTGGATCGAGAGGTTCGGTAGGTTCCTCATTTGTAGCAACGATGGCTGGAATTACAGAAGTAAATCCACTTTCACCACATTATTACTGTGAACAATGTCATTATTCTGATTTCACTTCGGATGAGGTAAAAGAATATCTTGGAAGAGCCGGGGTAGATATGCCTGATAAGGAATGTCCGGTGTGTAATTCCAAGTTGAAAAAAGATGGATTTGATATTCCTTTTGAGACGTTTCTTGGTTTCAAAGGAAATAAAGAACCAGATATTGATTTGAATTTTTCTGGTGAATATCAGAGTAAGGCACATAAATATACCGAAGTTATTTTCGGTGCAGGGCAGACTTATCGAGCAGGAACAATCGGTACTCTGGCAGAAAAAACAGCGTTTGGATATGTGAAGAAATATTATGAAGAGCGAAATAAGGGAAAACGTACTGCAGAAATTAATCGAATGGTGGAAGGGTGCACTGGAATCAGACGTACAACGGGACAACATCCAGGAGGAATCATTGTTCTACCATTAGGAGAGGATATAAATAGTTTTACCCCTGTGCAACATCCGGCAAATGATATGGAAACAGATATCATTACCACGCACTTTGACTATCATTCCATCGATCATAACCTTTTAAAACTCGATATTCTTGGACACGACGATCCGACCATGATTCGTATGTTGCAGGATTTAACAAACGTTGATCCTTTATTAATTCCACTGGATGACCCAAAGGTCATGAGCTTATTTTTAAGTACTGAGGCATTGGGAATTCAACCGAAAGACATCGATGGTTGTAAGTTGGGATCCTTAGGAATTCCGGAATTTGGAACCGAATTTGTTATTCAGATGTTGATTGACACGAAGCCCACTAGTTTTTCAGATCTTGTAAGAATTTCGGGACTTTCTCATGGAACCGATGTATGGCTTGGAAATGCGCAGACATTGATTGCAGAAGGAAATGCCACGATTTCGACAGCAATTTGTACAAGAGATGATATTATGACCTATTTGATGGGAATGGGGGTAGAAAGTTCTCTTTCTTTTGATATTATGGAAAGTGTTCGAAAAGGTAAGGGATTAAAACCAGAATGGGAACAAGCCATGAAGAATAATCAAGTACCAGACTGGTATATTTGGAGTTGTAAGAAAATCAAGTATATGTTTCCGAAAGCTCATGCTGCAGCATATGTTATGATGGCTTGGCGTATTGCTTACTTTAAGGTCAACTACCCACTGGCTTATTATACTGCATTTTTTAGTATTCGTGCTTCTGCGTTTTCTTATGAAGTCATGTGTCAGGGGAAACAACACTTAGAAAACGTGATGGATGATTTTAACAAGCGTTCTGATACATTAACAAATAAGGAACAGGATATGTTAAAGGATATGCGTATTGTCCAAGAGATGTATGCGAGAGGGTTTGACTTTGTTCCACTTGATTTATTTGAAGCAGATGCAAGACTATTCAAAATTGTTGACCAAAAGATTATGCCTTCGCTGAGTAGTATTGAAGGTCTTGGAGAAAAGGCGGCAATAGCAGTTATGCAAGCCTCAAAAGAAGGGGAGTATTTGTCGATTGATGACTTCAAGAGACGTACAAAAGTTTCCAAGACGGTAATCGATTTGATGCAGCAACTGAATTTGCTTGGAGATATTCCCGAAACAAATCAGCTTAGTTTATTTGATTTTCAATAAAATGATATTTATTAGTTTTATTTAAGGTTCCTGTATTATGCTATGCATAGAAAACATATAGACCGAAAGGAGCAAATAAATGAAATTAAAGAAAATAGTAGCAATGCTAATGCTTTTTATAGTCGTTTTTTCACTGGGAGGATGTGGTGTAACTGACACCATATTCGAAAGTACGACGAGTAGCGAGGCAAGTACAACATCAGAAACTACGGAGACGATTTTTGGCGATTCCTATACCGCATCACAGTCCACAACATGGGGGAGTGAATTTGCGTCAAGTACAAATACATCAATTCCTGAGTTTTTTACACTGGATACTGCTTTTTCAGAGAGAGATTTAGAACAGTCCTATGACAGTTCACAAGCGCAGTATATTACCTTGGTTAGTGGTCAAGACATTGAAATCACAGAAGAAGGCATATATGTATTCACTGGGAATGTGGAAAATACCATGATTCATGTGAATGTAGAAGATTCAGAGAAGGTGCAGATTGTCTTAAATGGGGTGACGATTTCAAATGATATTCAACCTGCAATATTTGTAGAAACTGCCGATAAAGTGTTTATAACCACGACAAACACGACGAATACGTTGGAGGTGACCGGTTCTTATGAAACATATGGAGATACAAATCTAGATGCTGTGATTTTTTCAAAATCAGATTTGGTTCTAAATGGTTTAGGAACTTTAAATGTTGAGTCATTATACGGCAATGGAATCTCTTCAAAAGATGATTTAAAGATTACTGGAGGTAATTATGTTATTGCGTCTTCAGAAGATGCAATCGAGGCGAATGATACCATTCGTATTGCTGATGGTACCATTACTATCAATACAGAGAAAGACGGAATACATGCTGAGAACGATGAAGATTCTACACTAGGTAATATTTACATTGCAGGTGGAGAAATCACAATCAACGCAGGTGATGATGGAATACAAGGGAATGGATTTGTTCAAATTGATGGAGGAACAATTCAAATTCCACAGTCAGTGGAAGGGATTGAAGGAACCTATATCCAAATAAATGAAGGCGACATTACTGTATATGCTACCGATGATGGAATCAACGCTTCTGAGAAAAGCGTTTATGCAGTAATGCTTCAGGTCAATGGTGGAACCATGGATGTTTCTGTGGGAAGTGGAGATACGGATGCTTTTGATTCAAATGGTAATATTGAAATCAATGGTGGAGTCATTAAAGTAACAGCAAATTCTGCATTTGATCCAAATGGTACTGCAACACTAAATGGTGGAACGGTATATGTCAATGGCGAACAAATCACGGAAATCATCGTAGAACAGATGGGAGGCATGGGCGGAATGGGCGGCCAGATGCCAGGTGGAGGAAAACGTCGTTAGTTCGTTTCTCTTATATTAAGAAAAGAAAGAGTTCTCTTTACAAAATATGTAAGAGAACTCTTTTTACTATACAAATCCATAGTTTTTGATTACACTTAACATAAGTAATGGATTTAGGAATAGCCAGAATGTATGAGAAGGAGAGGAGTGATTTAGAATGAAAGATATTCATATATTGTTGGTAGAAGATGATACGCGTATTCGTGAAATCATTCGAACTTATGCAGAGCGTGAAAAATATCAGATTTTTGAAGCAGGAACAGGTCAGGAAGCATATGCTCTTTTTGATGAAAGAGAATATCATATGTTGATTTTAGATGTCATGCTTCCAGATACAGATGGCTGGACCATATTAAGAAAAATACGCCAAGAATCAAAAATTCCCGTGATTATGCTGACCGCCAGAGGAGAAGAAGACGATAAGCTACTGGGATTTGATTTGGGAGCAGATGATTATGTAACAAAACCATTCAGTGCAAAAGAACTGATGGCAAGAATTAAAACGATATTAAAACGAAATCATACGGTTACGGTCGGAGAAATCGTTAGAGCTGGAAATCTGTCAATCAATACTTCTTTTCATCAGATACAGGTGGACGGAGTCGAAGTTGATCTTACACCTCTCGAATATAACTTGCTGATGTACTTTATCGATAATCGAAATCTCGCGCTGGATCGGGAACAGATTTTAAATGGTGTGTGGGGATATTCTTATTATGGAGATGAAAGAACTGTTGATACACATGTAAAAAGACTTCGAAAAAAAATTGGTACAGCAGGAGAGCAAATTAAAACCATTCGAGGAGTGGGATATCGAATGGTTGTAGATGGAGAATAAGCGTCATGAATCGAAAAAGAACGTTGAGTAAAAAAATATTTTTGTATATGATAGGTTTTGCCCTCACGATTATGGTTACGATTGGATTAGGGACTAAATTTCTTTTGCCTGCCTATTATCTGGAAATACAAATGAACCGTTTGGACGAACTGGAAGCGTCGATTCGTACGATCTATGATTCTGATTCAGAAGATGAACTGACTGCGATATTAGAGGATGCGAGAAATGTTCTCGGAGGGGAATTGTATTATTTTAGTGAAGGCGAATCGGGGAGTGGGAGAGGTTCTGCTTCACATATTGGGCTACAGTCAATCAATGGAACCAGTGAAAAATTTCAGCCATCCGGCGATGTAACGGTATATAGTTATGAAAATAAAATTGGTTTGGAAGTTCATGTGATTGGAGTGAGATTAAAGGATAGCTATTTAGTTTATGAGGTTGGAATACAGCAGCTCAACCAGGCAGCGGATACGATGATTCGATTTATTTTCTGGATACTTTTATTTGTTTTTTTGCTGGCGGTAGTCCTTTCAACAATTCTTTCCAGAAAGATTTCGAAACCGATACGAGAATTGAATCGTTTAGCAACGAAAATGAAAGAAAAAGAAGTGTCTCCATATATGGTGACGCATGACATAAATGAAATAGGGGAACTGAATCAAACTTTAAACGAACTATACGAAGAGTTGCTTGGAAATATTTATCAGTTACAAACGGAATTGAGTAAAGAGAGAAATTCGGAACTTTTGAAAAAAAGATTTCTTGCACAAGCAACCCATGAGTTGAAGACTCCAATTGCTGTTATTCGAGGGTACTCAGAAATACTCTATGATGGGATGTATAAGGATGCAGATGAGAGGGATCGTTTTTTGAAAAATATCTATGATGAGACTGAAGCGGTATCACATCTGATTTTAGATGTTCTGGATTATACAAAAATGGAAACCGGGAACTACAAACTAAGTGTGAAACAAACGCCTGTGTTTGATTTCTTAAAAAGCCTGACTGAGCGATATGATGAATATATTAAGAGCAATGGAATTAATTATCTTGTAGAACTGGAGTTGGAACCAGGATTTAAAAGAGAGATCGATCAGAACCGATTTGAGCAGGTATATAAAAACTTGATTAGCAATGCAGTAGAACATGCAAAAAATCAAATTCGAGTGCATGCATCTCAGGTTGGTAGTAAAATACGAATTTGTGTATATAATGATGGAAACAGAATTTCAGAAGAAGATTTGCCAAATGTTTTTGAAAGTTTTTATAAGCGAGAAGGAAAGAAGAGCGGGGTTGGTTTAGGGCTTGCTATTGTAAAAGAAATCGTATTATTACACCATGGAGAATATCGTGTTAAAAATCATGAGGATGGTGTGGAGTTTGTAATTGTTATATAGGAAAAAATTTTTCTTTCTAAAAAGCATAAGAACCTGTATAATGACAATAATACTAGGATATAGGAGGAATGAAGATGAAAGCGAGTATTACTTTAAAAATTGAAAAACAAAAACAAATAGCTTTGATTGCACACGATGGGAAAAAGCCAGAATTAATTCAGTGGTGCAAAGATAATCAAGCATTATTAAAAAATCACTTCTTGTGTGGAACAGGAACAACTGCGAAAATGATCACAGATGCTACGGAATTGCCAGTGAAGGGATATAATAGTGGTCCTCTTGGCGGAGACCAACAGATTGGAGCAAAAATTGTAGAAGGGAAAATAGATTTTGTGGTATTCTTTTCAGATCCGTTAGAAGCGCAACCACACGATCCGGATGTTAAGGCTCTTCTAAGAATAGCACAGGTATACGACATTCCAATTGCTGTGAATAAAGCAACCGCAGACTTTATGATTACTTCTACTTATATGAATTCAACCTATGATCATACGGTAGAAAATTTCAAACAGAATGTACTGGATCGTGCAAGCACACTATAAGTTAAATCATTGGCAGTCTGAGAGAATTCTTCAGGCTGTCTTTTTTTTGAGAAATATGATTCGTTGTAAATCTATGAAATTCATAGTAAAATAGTATGGGTACATGTATTTTTGATAATCGAAGAGAGCGAGGAACTAGAGCGTGGAAAGCGTTACGAAAAAGGTGATTTCAGAAGAAGAATTAAAAAAAATTCTTGACTCGGTTTATAATTACAAGCGGAAATTAATGAGCTACTTGGAATTAACGGATGGATGTTTTAATAATAGTTACCATCTGATTTTTGAAGATGGAGAACAAGTGGTTCTAAAAGTTGCTCCACCAAAAGATGTAGAAGTCCTGACTTATGAGAAGAATATGATGGAAACGGAAGTGCAAGTTATGCGCATGGTGGAAGAAAATACATGTGTGCCAGTTCCGCATATCATTGCTTTTGATTGCTCGAAGACAATTATCGATAGTCCGTTTTTTTTAATGGAATATTTGGAAGGTGAACCTTTCAATAAGTTGTATGACAAATTTTCTGATGAAATATTATTAGGAATACATAAAAAAGTTGCTTCCTATGCAAAAGAAATTCATCAAGTGAAAGCTCCCTTTTTTGGATTGCTCAATCAAACATCCTGTCAGTTTCAAACGTGGTACCCATGTTTTGTGAAGCTTATGAAAGATTTATTTGATGATCTTTCGAGGAAGGATTACGTTGTTCCATTTTCTGAAGATGAAATCATGAATATTCTTTTCGAAAATCAAGAAGCCTTTATGGAGGTAAAGGAACCTGTGTTGTTACACAAGGATATCTGGGATGGAAATGTATTTGTTCGAGAGGATGGTACGATTTCAGGATTGATTGATTTTGAACGAGCAATTTATGCAGAGCCTCTATTAGATTTAGTTTGTTCCATGAAAGAAGAGACTGTTCATTACATTCGAGCAATTGGACTTTCAGAAGACTTTACTGAAAATGAAAAAATAAGAATTGCATTTTATCGCTTTTATTTATTCTTCATGATGTCAATAGAGATTCCATATCGTAAGTATTCGGATCAAGGATTTATCGATTGGATTGAAAAAGTTATGAGAGAACATTACCAGGCATTAAAAAAATTGTAATAGAAATGGAAGGAAAAACCGTGTTAACTATAGAAAAATTATCTTATGGATATCCAGAGAAAGAATTATATGAGGAGATTTCGTTTCAGATTGAAGAAGGTAGTCATTGTGCCTTGATTGGGACAAGTGGGACTGGAAAAAGTACTTTGATAGACATGATTTTACACCCTGATCAGTATATGTATGATGGGAAGATCTTGTTTGATGGAGAAAGAGAACCTGGATATGTCAGCCAGTTTATCAAACGCATGGAAGCAGTAGAACAAGTGGAAAAAGAAGTGACGGTATTTGAATATATTGCTGAGCGATTCTTAATACTTGAGAAACGAATTGAAGAATTATGTGATGAGATGGGTGAATCGGAAGACATTGATGAAGTTATGGAACGATATCAGAGAGCTCTTGATGAATTGGAGTCGATTGGAGGGTCCAATTATGAAAGCATGATTCATAGTCAACTTAGTGCAGCAGAACTTATGCAAATTCGTGATCTTCCAGTGTCAAAGATTAGTGGAGGAGAGCTAAAGCTGATTACGATCATTCGAGAGATGTTAACCAGTCCAGATTTCTTGGTTATGGATGAACCAGATGTTTTTTTGGATTTTTATAACTTAAATGCGCTGAAGAATCTAATCCAATCTTTTAAAGGTACTTTACTTGTGATTACTCATAATCGGTATATTTTAGATCATTGTTTCCATAAGATCATTCATTTGGAAAATAAAGATATTCAAGAATTTGAAGGAACATACTTGGAATATCAATATTCGCTTATGGAAAAGAAGGTGGAACTTCAAGAACTTGCAATCAAAGATGAAGAAGAAATCAAGAGAAATGAAGAACTTATTGAAAGACTTCGTGAAAAAGCATCTTACAATGCGGAAGCAGCGAATGGAAGGTCGCTTCATGCTCGTGTGAAAATACATGAGAGATTGGTTCAGAATCAAATCAAAGCTCCTTTTGTGGAGATGAAACAACCGTTTATAGAATTGAAAATAGACAATACCCTGTCTGAAGAGGAGATGATTCTTGATGTGAAGGGGTATCATGTTGCATTTGATGATGTATTACTTGATCAGGTCAGTTTTTCATTAAAAGGAAAGGAACATGTAGCTGTTGTCGGCGCAAATGGATGTGGTAAAACAACATTATTTAGAGATCTGATGAAAAATCAAATGGAAAGTATTTGTTTTCATGAAAATGCTTTGGCAGGATATCTTTCGCAAGAACAAGGTGAGGTTTTAAATGAATCCAATACGGTACTTAGAGAATTTTTGGATCTAGGAATTCCGACAAATTCAAAGGTGGAAGAATTAATTACATCTTTTGAACTCGGAGCGTCCGTTTTAAATCAGAAAATTGGATCGTTGTCTGGTGGTGAAAAAAATCTGTTACAGCTTGCCAAAATGTCATGTAATCAGGCGAATTTACTATTGCTTGACGAACCTACAAGCCATTTAGATTTGTATTCGCAACTTGCTTTAGAAAAGGCACTAAAGGAATATCCAGGAGCGATTTTGATGATTTCTCATGATTTTTATCTGCTTGCGAATTGTATGGATTATATTTTGTTTATTGAAGATCAGACGATTCGGAAAGTAAGTATGCGCAAATTTCGCCAGATGATGTATAAAAAGTATTTTGAAAAAGACTACTTATTAATCGATCAACAAAAGAAAGAACTAGAAATTAAGATTACGTCGGAATTAATGAAACGTGATTTTGAAAAGGCGAAGGAATATTTGGAACAGTTTGCAGAAATTGTTCTGTAAAAAATACAAAATTAATTGAACTATAGAGGTATTTGTAGTAGAATAAAAGAACAAAATGAATAAATAATTAGAATTGTCAGAAAAATAACAAAAATTAATAAAAAAATGATTTTTCTTTTACCAAGTAATAAATACAAAGGAGGTATTGAATGATCAAGATAATTGAAGCAATTAAATATGAGATATTGATTTTTTGTCTTGCTGCGTTCTATCTCTATCTTCTATATTTATTACAAAATGACGAATATACAAGAAGTCTGTTAATGCATGTGCGAATCAATCCAGATGCTATTTTCATTCATGGAATCATTGGTCAAGGTCAACTTTTTTTGACTGTTATTCTTGCGTTAATGAGAAAACAATATTCAATCTATGTGGCTTTTTTACTAAACATCCTTGGGCTCATGGGCTCAGTTAGGTATATTATGGTCATCCAAAAGAACAATGCTATTCCAGGCATCATGTCATATACAAGTGCGATTGTAATAGTTATTATTATTTTCGTTTTTAAACATCAAATAAGAAGCCATATTTTTGAACTTGAGGAGGCTCAAAAGAAACTAAAACAAATGGCATACTTTGATGGACTTACTGGGGTACTAAATCGTAACACTTTTCTAGAGGCATTGGAGGTACAGGTTCAGTACTATTCTAAGGTCAATCGAAAATTCTTCATGGTGTTTATGGATATCGACAATTTTAAGCAAATCAACGATACATATGGGCATCAGGCTGGTGATACGATTTTGAAAGAAACCGTCAAACGAATTCAGTCCGTGATGTATGAAGAAGATGTAATCGGAAGAATTGGTGGGGATGAACTAGGACTGATCATCGATAAAAAGATGGAATTGTCCGAAGTGAAGGAATATCTTGAACATTTGAAAACTGAAATTATTAAACCATATATTTTGGATGGAGTGGAAAGGATGGTTACCGTTAGTATTGGTGTTTCTGCCTTTCCAACCAATGGAAACAATGCGGAAGAGATTTTGAAAAAAGCAGATTTATCGATGTATCAGGCAAAAATGATGGGTAAAAATACCATTCATTATTTTTATGAAGAAAGTGAATACGGCAACCAAAACTGATTTTGTAAAGGGGGATTCCTATGAAAATCAAATGGAAAATCGTGCTAGCGGCTATTTTTACAATTTTAATTCTTACAGTTTTAGTATTAGTATCAACAAACAAAGCAATGAACACTTTGATTTTAGATGAAAAAAGAATAGAATTAAGTAATTATTCACAGATGGGATTGCAGTTACTAGATGAGAAATACCCCGGAGAATGGTCCGTCGAAGATGGGAACCTGTATAAAGGTGAGTATCTCATGAACGATAATTTTTCGGCGATCGACGAGCTTACAAAAGGAACCAATATACTTGCAACGATTTTCCAGGGAGACACAAGAATATCTACGAATGTGAAAGACGATTCAGGATCCAGAATGGTTGGAACACAAGCATCTCAACAAGTAATTGACCAAGTACTTGGAAAGCAAGAGGCCTTTTTAGGAACGGCTGATGTCTTAGGAAGATCTACTCAAACCTATTATATTCCGATAAAAAACGAAAATCAGAAAGTGGTTGGAATGTGGTTTGTTGGAATTTATACAGACATCGTTGAAGAACGAATTGGGGAAGCGATGATGAATGTTGTCTGGATTGCAGTGATTCTTTTGATTTTAGGAGTCGGTGTTTCTTATTGGTTGGGAGCAACCATTGCTCATGGCATTAAAGTCATTCAAGTCCGACTGAAACATATGGAAGAAGGAGATTTTTCTTTTGAGTTTGAAGAAAAAATCCTGAAGAAGAACGATGAAGTCGGTATGATTATGCGTTCTGCAAATAACATGAAACAGAAAATTCAGGAGGTTATGAAAGCAATTCAGTCAGAATCGGAGAATGTAAAAGAAATTGTGGAATCCTCCATGGTGCAAATAGAAAATATGCACGCAAATGTAGAGGATATTTCAGCGACAACCGAGGAATTATCTGCAGGGATGGAAGAGACTTCTGCTTCGACCGAAGAGATGAATGCTTCGACCTTTGAAATCGAATCTGAGATTTCGCATATGAAAGAAAAGACGACGAAAGGTGAAGAGCTGTCTGAAGAGATTAAAAAGCGTGCAGAAATCATCAAAACCGAATCGGAACAGTCACATCAGAAGACCATTCAATTATATGAGCAGACAAATACGAAATTGAGAGAATCCATCAGACGAACAGAAGCGATTGAAGAAATTCGAGAGCTTTCACAGACAATCCTGGAGATCACTTCTCAAACAAATTTATTGGCCTTGAATGCTGCAATCGAGGCGGCACGTGCAGGTGAAGCTGGACGAGGTTTTGCAGTGGTGGCGGATGAAATTCGAATATTAGCAGAAAACTCAAAAAATGCCGTATCAAGAATCAATGAGATTACGGACAATGTTTCAGACGCAGTGGAAAACGTGGTAAGCGATTCCCAAGAGTTCTTGAGTTTTGTTGATCAACAAGTTCTTGATGATTATAAGGAATTTGTAAAAACAAGTGAGCAATATGCATTTGATGCAGATCAATTTGAACAAATGGTAACAGAAATCAATGAAAGTTCTGAACAGTTGTATTTGGCTATCAAACAAATGAGGCAAGCAATTGAAGAGATTACGAAGGCAGCAGGAGAAGGTGCAGAGGGCACGACCGATATAGCAACAAAAATATCAGACGTAGTAACGAAGACTGACGAAGTAATTAGACAGACTTTAGAAAATCAAAAGAGTGCAGAGAAATTGGATGAGATGGTTATGTTTTTTAAAATGTAATCGACTTGAATAATATAGATCAAACGGGGGTGATCGATATTCGAACTAGATTCATCTATAAAGCAACAGGAGTATTTTTTTCGCTTCTGTTAATCGTTGCAATAGCAATGATGACAAGTACATCAAAAGCGAGTGAACTAGAAGAGAAAGAGAAAAGAGTGCTTTTCATTTCTTCTTATTCGCTTACTTTTAATACGTCCATGAATCAATATCAAGGAATCAGCGACATACTTGAACCAGAGGACATCGTATTTGATGTAGAGTATATGGATTCCAAGCGATTTGATTCGGAAGAAAATATTGAGAATTTTTATCAGTCCTTAAAGTATAAGATCGAAAATGTAGAGGCATATGACCTAATTATTGTGGGAGATGACAATGCACTTGATTTTGTAATAAAATATGAGGATCTTTTCCCGAATCAGCCAATTGTTTTTCTAGGAATAAACGATGTGGAAAAGGCAATTGAAATAGGGAAAAACCCAAGATACACAGGGATTTATGAGTCCGTCTCAATCACCGGTACGATTGAAATGGCAAGAGTTCTTCAACCAGAGGCTGAGAGGGTGATTGCGCTTGTAGATAATACAACAACTGGAAAAGTCGTGAAATCAAGATTTTTTACAATTACAGAATTTGAAGATGAATTAGAGCTATCGTGCTTGGATCTTTCAACGATGGATTTTGAGCAATATCAAAATGAATTAAAGTCCATTTCAGAACAGGATATTGTCATTTTATTGGCGGTTCATAATGATATTACAGATCGTACTCTGACATTTGAAGAAGGTGTCAAACTAACCCTTTCTTCAATCGATCACCCAATCTATACAATTTACGACTTTGGAATTGGGTCAGGACTAGTTGGAGGGGAAGTCATTTCATTTTATGAACAGGGAATGGTAGCTGGAGAATATGCCGTTCGTTTATTAGCAGGGGAGTCGATGGAACAAATGCCTGTCGTGAAGAATAACACCGTCAAAATGATGGACTATGAAACTCTCTTACACTATCAACTACCGTTTCGAAAATTATCCAAAGACGTAATATATATCAATCGTCCAGAGAGTATTTTAAGAAAATTTTTACCCTATATATTAATTGTAACTTCGATTATATTAATTGAGGGGGGGCTTATTTTTTATTTGGTTAAGAATGTATTGAAACGTAGGCAAGCAGAACGGGAATTAAAAAGATCAAACAATGAATTAAATGTATTGAACGAGGAACTTTCGGCATCAAATGACAATATTTTAGAAAGCAATGAGAAGCTTCGAGAGGCAATTTCCGTAATTGAGGTTCAAAAAGAAGAAATTTCAAATTTGATTCATGTTGATATTTTGACGAATTTGAAAAATCGTCGAGCAATCATGGAGCAAATAAATCTATGGTTAGTAGAAACTCCCTTATCCAATAATGTAGCAATTTTGTTTTTAGATGTTGATAATTTTAAGCTGATTAATGACCGATATGGGCATGACGTAGGAGATCAGGTGATTGCTCAAACCGGAAGTCGTTTAGAAGTTCTGCAAACGGAAAATATTCAGATTGGAAGATTTGGAGGAGATGAATTTATCATTGTGAATCGTTTCCAGGAGAATGAAGAGTTGGATTGTTTTTTAACATCCTTACAAAAATCGTTTGCAACAGACTTTGATGTAGATCAGAATAAGTTACATTTGACAATAAGTGTGGGGGTATCATTGTATCCCGTTCACGGACGTACACAGGTAGAATTGGTTAAAAAGGCGGATATTGCTTTGTATCAGGCAAAAGAAGCCGGAAAAGATCAAATCAAAATATATGATGAGAAAATGAGTATTTAGTAAAAAGACAAAAAACAGGAGGCACAACTTGAAAGTACAAGAAAAAAAGATCAAAGTCATTACAGAACACCATAAAGGGGGAGAAGAAGTATTGTTGGATTGTTCCAAACTTGGTGACCCAATGCAGACAGGGCACAAGTTGATCCAGCATTTTGGAACAGATAAAACCGTGTGGATCTTCATTGATAGTGATTTTACCTATGTTAAGAAAATTGCAGATGCAGAAGTCAATATGAAACAAGTGTTGAAGTGTTTAGAAGACAACCAAATTTTATTCGAAAGCAAAGAGAAAATGGTTGAAAAAGCGGATATGATTCTAGGGATTCCTATGAAAAAGAAAAAGATAAAACATTACCGAATTGCGGTAAAAGCAGCTGAAGGCGCGCTCGCACATTTGTCAGAAATTTTTGACTATACGAGTATGTTTTGTTATATTTGTGATGATAGAAAAAGTTTTGAAGAGATTTATGAGTTGCATGATCATATTTCGGAAATGGATGAGGGGTATGTACAAAAACTTGGGAAAGATGGTTTTGTGACATTTTTGTACTTCGATAATTTTTACAGACGAATACGAATCGCATCTAAAGGGGATGTAAAACTTGACTTTCTTTTTCACGAAGAATAGTGTATTATTAAAGACAGTGGTTCCAAAGGACCATTGTCTTTTCTATTACAATTTTTTGGAGGATTGCATGGATAAACTAAAAAAACTAATGAAACAACTTGAAACTGGAATTGAAAAGAATTTGTCAGAACGAATTCAACCTGATACATATGCAAAGAAAGAACAAGCTGTTGTTCAAGTGATTGCAGATTTTCAGCATGAAGTCTTAATGCAAATATTTAATATGCAGGTAGTGGAATCTCAAATTGATGAATCATCAGAAGATATCGTAATGATTCTTGATGAGCAAAAAAAGACCGCTGATGAAATGTTTTCCTGTTCTAAAAGATTGAATGAAGTGAATGAGGCAAGCATTCAAAAGGTATCCAGATCTGCAGAGACAGCACAAAAAATTAAAGAGAGTACAAGTTCACTGAAGGAGTCTGCAAAAGTCTTAACTCATACAACTGAAATCTCAAAAGGAACGGTGGAAGATCAAATTCAAGGTATTTATGGTGTCATCTCTATGGTAGAGACGATATCAGAGTCAAGTACTTATACTTTAGAGGCAATTGATGAACTATATGCTGGAATTCTAAAA
This sequence comes from Lachnospiraceae bacterium, assembly GCA_963666475.2. Lineage (GTDB taxonomy): Bacteria > Bacillota > Clostridia > Lachnospirales > Lachnospiraceae > JBFHIZ01. The sequence goes on from OY762821.2 coordinate 472,926, forward strand.
ATCTCTGAAATCCTGACATCGGTTCAAAATTTTTATAAACAGACAAAACTACTGGCTTTAAATGCATCGATAGAATCGGCAAGAGCAGGCGAAGCTGGACGAGGATTTGCCGTTGTGGCAAACCAGATCAGTAATCTAGCTGAGAGCAGTTCTACTTCGGTTGGAGAAATTGTAAATATTATGTCTTCAATAGACGAAAGTATAGGAAAAGCAAAATCAAAATCCATAGAAGAGAATGAAAAAGTAAAAGAAACGGTCCAAAAAGCAGAACAGATCAATGCAGGTCTTGTTCAGATAACAGATTCGTTCAATGAGATTGAAAAAAGTCTATATACAATGAATCAAGATTTGGATGTAAATATTGGGCTTACTTTAGAAATTAATCAAGATTTGGTAGAAACCAAAGAGGCTTATGCTAATGTAAGTGAAGAAGTAGAAGAAATTAATGCATTTACAGTATTACAGCATAAGCAGACTAAGAAAATGAAAGAAATTGAAGATTTGCTTGGCGATTTGTCAAAGAGCCTTCATTTGATTACGGATCGTTATGAACTTCAGATGTTAGAAGAAATCAAACAATCGATTGAAGAAAGAAAGCATCACTATATTGAGGAAGCTCGTGAAATAATTACAGATGATTTGATTCGTGAAATTGTTCATGGAGAGGAATCGGTTTATAATCAAAAAGTTTTAGAGGAATTTATTCACTCCAAAGACTATGTTGAAGCAATATGGACGAATCGACAGGATGGATCCTTTGTATATTCGTTTCCACCAGCGGGAATCAAAAATGCTTCGATCCGTGAGTGGTTCAAAGAAGCTGTAAATGGACAACCATTTGTGTCAGATATCTATATTTCAGGCATTTCAAAATCACCATGTATCACGGTCAGTATACCATTATTACAAGGACAAGTTGTGACTGGAGTATTAGGAATGGACATCAGACTTGCAATTTCATAAAAAAAACGTGGCGAAAGTATTCTTTCGCCACGTTTTTATTTGTCTAAGACACATTTATCAAGTATAATGAGTATATTCTTTTCAGTATTGTGGGGACAAAAATGGGAGACGGTAGGTATTATACTTTATATCAGTTTTTCGGAGTCATGATTTTAGTAATCATTTCAATGATTGTAATGGTGAGCATTGTCATAGAATATTTTCGAAAAACAGAAAAATATCAAGAACGACAATTACTTTATATGCAAATCATGCTGGAGAGTATGATCATTATGAAAATTGTCGAGTTTGTAATTCCAAATATTCACATCGCATATTACCTTCGTTTATCGGTATCTATGCTTCTTTTTGTATGTCTTTTAAGTTGCATGAGATATTTGAACGAATCTATTTTTCATATCATAGAATTTCAAAACAAATACCTGTGGGGAGTTGTGATTGCTTTTATGGCGTTTGCATCCTTTTATGCTGGAGGAAGATACGTCATTTCTTCCTATCACTTTTTCGATATACAGTATAGTATTCCATATGTATGGGCATGGGCACTTGTTTCGATCTATATTTTTATTTATCTATTCATCATTTTTGTTACCAAAAAACCACTTCATGTATCATATTCCAACCATTTTTCTGCATTTATTATGTTTGTATTCATTTGGATTCCGATGACGCAGTATGTAGTAAATATTGTGATGCGCTCCAAGTATATGGATTATGCTGAGATCTTCGCGTTTGCCATGCTGACCATTGCATTTCATATTATTATATATAGTCAGTCACCATCGGGAGTAACGCTTGCAACATTTAATCGAATAGGTGAGCTGATTAAAGATTATGTCATTGTCATGGATCGTTCTGGAAGAATTATATATAAGAATAATCGGGTGATGCAGTCACATTTGTTTGCGGAAAAGGATATTATTGATTTAGAGGCAATCGAAAATATTTATGCGGTCAGTACCTTGCAATTGTTTAATCAGACCGGGCAAGAATATATCAAAGCAGAGTGCGAGAAAGGGAGATGCTTTTTCACACAAAGATTAGATGAAATTTATGATCAAAATAAGGTCATAGGCTATATGTTAACAATTGTTGATATTTCAGAACTCGTAGAATTGCAAGAACTTCTGGAAAGTATAAAAGAAAAAGAAAAACTGGCAAACAAACGGTTGAAGAGTCAAGCGGAGGTTGTATATAATCTTGAAAGACAAAAAGAGATCATCCTTCTCTTAGACCAGATATTGGAATCTCGTGAATCAGATATGCTTGCATTGATTCATAAGATTGATGAATTGATCTCAAAAAAATTACGGGATGATTATGTAATAGAAAATTTAAATCAAATTATTGTATTTAATCAAAACGTGTTGGCGGAAGTACGAAAAACAGTATCCGAATATCGGTAAACGGGAGGAAAAAACATGATAAAGGTATTACTAGCAGATGATCAGGTCTTATTGCGTGAGTCCATTGGATACATATTGTCAACGGATTCTGAAATAGAGATTGTCGGAATGGTCGGAAATGGTACGGATGCGGTTGAAAAGTGCATCGCATTAAGACCAGACATTGTCTTAATGGATATTGAAATGCCAGAATTAGACGGCGTACTTGCCGCAAAGAACATTAAAGAACAATGTCCAAATATTAAGATTATTATTTTGACTACCTTCGAAAGACCGGACAATATTATGGCAGCTTTTGCTGTAAATGTTGATGGATATATTGTAAAAGACATCAATCATGAAAATTTGATTTTGACGGTAAAGACAGTATATGCAGGGCTGACGGTAATACATGATAGTGTTAAGAAAATTATGACAGAACGATTTGGGAATCTCCTGGAATATAAAAATAATTATGAAGAAAAATTATCAAAAAAGGAAATTGAAATTATTCGGAGAATAGCAAGAGGATGCTCAAATAAAGAAATTGCAACGGAGTTGAATTACTCAGAAGGAACAATCAAGAACAACGTCAGCAAAATCCTAGAGAAATTGGAGATGTCTGACCGAATTCAAATTGCAATATTTGCTATGGAAAATGGAATTGCTTAGGTGACTGATGGACAATAGTATGCAAATATCAATTAGTACAATTACATTATGGAATTATCTCGCTCTAATTGTTAATGTTCTTGCTTTTGCAATTTTGCTCGTAAAAGCCAATAAAACAATTCCACTTCGAGCATTTTTTCGAGTGCAATTGACAATGATTATTTGGTTGCTTGGTAAAATATTGAAAACAGTATCTCCAGGGGTCGATCTTCGTTGGTTCTTTATTGTTTTTTATTATTTTGGAATTGTTTTTCTTGGTGCAACTTTTTTGGATTTCGGATATGCCTACAATAAGAGAAGATGGATGCCAGTAGTGCCAAGAATTGCAATTTATCTCATTACAACTATAGATTTTATTGTTGTTGCAACAAATCCGTATCACTATCTTTTTTATTCTAGGTATGATTTTGATGGAGATGAATTTGGACCTCTTTTTTATGTTCATTTAGTTATGAATTATCTCTTTGTATTGATTGGAATGGTCTATTGTGTTAAGCGTTTTCGTATGCAAACAAAAGAGAATGCAATGAAGAGTCGACCGGGAATCGGGTTTGCAATCATTGCTCCATTGATATTCAATTTAATTTATATCTCGCGTACACTCGAGGCATTATTTGATTACCTGCATATTCAGGTATTTGATATTACACCAATTATTTACACATGGTCTATTCTTGTGTTTGTGTATGCTACGTTTCGATTTTCTTTTTTTGCAGTCACACCACTTATGAAAAATGAAATTATGAAAAAATTACATACGCCGTTAGTCATTACCGATGAAAAATTTCAGGTCTTATACGCAAATCGCAGATTTATGAACGAGTTCAAGAATCCCAAAAATGCAATTTTGCAATTTTTGAGAGCTGGTCAAGATGTAATGGAATATCAAAACAGGTACTATATTTGTTCGTTGGACGAGGTAAAGAACAGCGGGTATGCAAAATATATTTTTACAGTAAATGATGTGACTTCTTATCAACATACCAATGATTTGATGGTTTCTGAGAATAAAAAATTGGAGGAAGCCAATCTGCAGTTAGAAGAACAAATTCATCTGTTAAAAGAGACCTCTCATATCGGTGCGAGAAATTATGTAGCAAGAGAACTGCATGATATCATTGGGCATTCTTTGGTTGTGTCAATGAAGTTGGTGGAAATTTGCCGAATATCTTTAGAAAATAATCAAGAAAAAGCATTGCAGAGTTTGGAAAGTGCGAAAGAGGTGTTGATCACCGGACTTTTGGATATTAAGGCAATCAGGGAAAACAAAGGAGGGGCTTTGTTTAATTCAGATGCTTTGAAACGAGAGATTGAGAGTATGCTGTGTACCGTAGATCATAGCGGTATGCATACCAATTTTTTTGTACGCGGGAAAAGCAATCAGATGAATGAGAAAACGTTCAATGTGTTGAAGAAAGTATCCATGGAATTTGTAACCAATACATTGAAGCACGCAGATGCATCAAAACTTTTGCTATCGCTTGTGTTTGATGAAGAACAAATCGAACTTTACTATATGGACAACGGAAGAGGTACCGATTTGTTAAAGAAAGGAAATGGGTTAAATGGAATTGAAGCAAGACTGAAGCCCATTCATGGAGAAGTAAATTATATGACGAGCGTAGGTAATGGCTTTTCAGCTCGAATAAAAATACGTGTGATTTAAAAGGGACTTTATAAAAGTTCCTTTTTTTTATGACGAAAGTAATGTGTGCTCATGACTGTAAGATGTTTTATGATATTTCTTCTTTTAGTATAATAGACAAGTAGATTTATGCATATGATGGGAGGAAATTATGAGAAAAAGTATGAAAAAGAAACTAGGGTTATTTTTATTTAGTATGATTTTTGTGTTTGCATTTACAGCTTGTGGAAATACAGAGAGTCAAGAAGGAAATTCAAACGAGAAAATGGATTCAAAGAATAATATCGAGACTTCTATGAACAATAAGGAAGAGGAGTCAGAAGAAACCACAGATATTACGTTGGATGCAAGTTTGTCTGGATTGGATTTATTAAAATCAATAACTTCGTCAAGACCAAAGAGCATGATTATGGAAAGTACCATGGATGCAGGTGGAATGACTACAAAGACAATTACTTATTATAATGGAGATGATGTGAGAACTGAATCTGAAATGGAAGGGTATGATACAACCGTTTCTTTATATTTTCCAGCACAGGAGACCGTATATACTTACGTACTAAATAGTACAGAAGGAACAAAGATTACTGGTCTAAGTATGGAAGATGCATCAGGGGTTGTTCCTTCAGATAATATGGAACTATTTGCCGCGATTAATGAAGAAGCTTCTCCAGATTTGACAGCAAGGGTAGAAACCCTGAATGGAGAAGAGGTTATCTATATTGAGTCTTCGGAAGTGGACGAAGAAATGGGAGATGCTGAAATTCACATGTGGTATTCCGCAAAGTACGCAACTGTGTTGAAGTATGAACTATATATGAATGGTGGGCTATATATGACTTACCAAGTGACATCCATTGATAAAAATGTAAATATTGATAAGGATTTATTTGTACCTCCTGCAGACGTAACATTTGCAGAAGTTGATTATGGAGCAATGTTTGGTGGAGATATGGATTATTTAGACATGGATGAAGAAGATGTAATGGATATGAGTACGGAAGATTTAATGAACATGATGGAAGATTTGGGCGGCGCACTTGGAGGAAATTAATAATTTACTATGATTTTTCTTGATGGAACATTAGCTATCAGTTATAATTTTACTATCAAATGAAAAGGAGAAACGGCATGGATAGTAAAACAACTGGTATTGTATCATATTTAACCATCATAGGATGGATTGTTGCTGTTGCAGCAGGAGATCAATCTCCATATTCTAAGTTTCATATCAACCAATCACTTGTATTGTTGATTGGGCTCTTTATTACTTATTTTGTTACATGGATTCCCTTTTTTGGTGGAATATTGGCATGGGGACTTCGCGTATTTCTTTTTGTTCTTTGGATTATTGCTTTTATTGGGGCATGTCAGGGTCAGGAAAAAGAAGCACCACTCATTGGTTCCATTAAGATTATGAAATAAGTTTTTTGCAAAAATGAATAGGATGAGAAAACAGATGGATTTTTCCATCTGTTTTTTTTGAAAGAAATTATGAAGATTATTAAATATAAATAAATTATGGGTGCAGTATTTGACAAAACTAAAAAGTGTAGTATTCTATAACTATAAGACTGGCACTCGATTAATAAGAGTGCTAACAAATGATTTTTACTGATATTGTTAGGAGGAATATTATGAACAGCGAAAAATATACGAATAAATCCATGGATGCGTTAGAGCGTGCGCAGAAACTCGCAATTACGAGAAATCATGCAGAAATCAAACCGCTTCATATTCATTATGCTTTGCTGGAAGAGCAGGATGGACTGATTCAGAATATTTTACGAATTGGACAGGTCCTTGTTGATAAGTATTTTCAAGCTATTAAAGATAAAATAAATGAACTTCCAGAGGTAACGGGGGATATTGATATAGCTGCATCCAGGACACTTAGTAAAGTATTAATACATGCGGAAGATCTTGCGGAAAAAATGCTAGATCAATATGTGAGTGTGGAGCATTTGTATTTGGCGATCTTAAAGTATGGAGATTCAGAGGATAAGGCTTTGATGAAAAGCTTTGGAATCACGGAAGAAGTATTTCAAAAAGGCTTGGAAATGGTGAAGGACAATCGTAAGGTAACAACCAAAAACCCAGAAGACAGTTACCAAGCGTTGGAAAAGTATGGTCGTGATTTAGTGGCATATGCAAAACTAGGAAAATTGGATCCTGTGATAGGCAGGGATGATGAAATCCGTAGGGCAATTAGGATCCTTTCACGTCGTACAAAAAACAATCCAGTTTTAATTGGGGAACCTGGAGTAGGAAAAACAGCAGTAGTGGAAGGTCTTGCGAATCGAATTTTGCAGGGGGATGTTCCAGAAGGTCTGAAGAATAAGACGATTTTTGCTTTGGATATGGGAGCTCTTGTTGCAGGAGCAAAATACCGAGGTGAATTTGAAGAACGTTTGAAAACAGTGTTAAAAGAAGTTGAGGAATCGAATGGTCGGATAATTTTATTCATTGACGAGTTGCATTTAATTGTCGGGGCAGGAAAGACAGAAGGTGCGATGGATGCGGGGAATATCTTAAAACCAATGCTTGCCAGAGGTGAAATTAAAGTGATTGGTGCCACGACATTGGATGAATATCGAAAATATATAGAGAAAGACGCGGCCTTGGAACGAAGATTTCAAACCATTTTTCTTGGAGAACCATCGGTAGAAGATACTCTTGCAATCCTTCGTGGTTTAAAAGAGCGTTTTGAGATTTTCCATGGTATAAAAATTACGGATGCTGCATTGGTAGCGGCAGCAAATTTAAGTCATCGTTATATTTCAGATCGTTTTTTACCAGATAAAGCAATCGATTTGGTCGATGAAGCTCTTGCGATGTTACGTGTAGAGATTGATTCAATGCCAGAGGAAATGGATGAATTGTCTAGAAGAATTATGCAGTGGGAAATTGAGAAACAGACACTGATGAATGAAAAGGATGCGGATGCTATCCAAAAAAGAATGGAAATTGAGGCTAGGTTAGCGGAAGAGAAAAATATATTTAATCAAATGAAGGCTATGTGGGAAGTTGAGAAACATGGATTGGAAAAAGAGAAAAATATAAAGAGCCAGATTGAATCCGTGAAAAGAGAGATTGAAGAAGCAGAACGAGAATATGACTTGGAGAAAATTGCAAAATTAAAATATGGAACATTATTTGAGTTGGAAAAACAATTGGTTCAAGCAGAAGCAGAGCAAAAGCAAAAACAGGAGTCTGGTGAGAGAAACACTCTATTGAAGGAAGAGGTGACTGAAGAAGAAATTGCGGAAATTATTAGTCAATGGACACACATACCTGTTGCAAAGTTAATCGAAACGGAAAAGGAGAAATTACTTAGTCTTGATCAGTTGTTGCACAAACGAGTAATTGGACAGGACGAAGCAGTACAGGCAGTTGCTGATGCAATCTTACGGGCGAGAGCTGGACTTAAGGATCCGAAAAAGCCGATTGGTTCGTTTGTTTTTCTAGGTCCTACGGGTGTTGGGAAAACGGAACTCGCCAAAACGTTGGCAGAGACATTGTTCGACTCGGAAGATCATATGATTCGTTTAGATATGAGCGAATTTATGGAGCCACATTCGGTAGCAAAATTAATCGGAGCTCCACCAGGATATGTTGGTTATGACGAAGGCGGACAATTAACAGAGGCGGTTCGTAGAAGACCTTATAGTGTTATTTTGTTTGATGAAATTGAGAAAGCACATCCAGAAGTGTTCAATATTCTGTTACAGGTTCTTGATGATGGACGTTTGACTGATGCAAAAGGCAGAATGGTCAATTTTAAAAACACAATCATTATTATGACCTCAAATATTGGAAGTAATTTATTGTTGGATTATGCAGATAAATATAATGATGACAACCAAATGGAAGAAGTTGTTTTTTCGAACAGACATTTAAGTGACGAGGTAAAAGAAGCAGTCATGGAAAGAATGCATCAGACGTTTAAACCGGAGTTTATCAATCGTATGGATGAAATCGTGTTGTTTACACCACTTTCTAAAGCAGCAATTCGAAAAATTGTAGCACTTGATTTAGAACAAGTGAAGAAGCGTTTGAAAGACCGTAAAATTGATTTGATTTTTACGGATCGTGCAATCGAACAAATTGGAGAAGCAAGTTATAATCCGATTTTTGGTGCGAGACCAGTACAAAGATATATTCAGTCAGAGATTGAAACTTTTCTTGGAAGAGCAATTATCCGTGGGGATATTGTGGATGGAAGTCAGGTTACGATCGATTTTCAGGATGGGTTCATCATTCGATAATAATTTAGGAATATTATATGTTAAAAAGAAATACCCATGGATGCTCCATGGGTATTTCTTCGTGGGTATTTCTACGTGGAATAGTATATGCTATTTTTTGAAAGTTACAGATTGTGAATATATGTTACAGATGGTATGATAGAAGCAATAATGTAGATGATATATCAGAGTATTTGAATGAAAACGAAAGACTAAGTTTAGCATAGGAGAGCACATGCAAAATAATAAAAATGAATCGAAGATTCCGAAGAAAAATCCAGCAAAACCTATTGAAAAAAAATCAAGAGCTAGAAATACTTCGCAGGACGGATGTAAATACCAAAGAAAATGTGGCGCTTGTTCGTTTGTCGGGAAGACTAATGAAGAGCAACTCGCAATAAAACAAAAAAATGTAAGAATTTTGCTTGAAGAATTTGTAAAAGTTCGACCGATTATTGGAATGAAAGATCCATATCACTATCGAAACAAAGTCCATGCCACCTTTGGAAGGACCCGATATGGAGAGATTGTATCAGGACTTTACGAAGAAAAAACTCATCAAATTGTAAATATTGATTCGTGCAAATTGGATTCAGAGCTTGCGGATCGAATCATTGTAACGATTCGCGAACTATTGCCTTCGTTTAAAATTAAAACATATGATGAAGACACAGGATATGGATTGCTTCGACATGTATTGATTCGTCATGGATTCAAAAGTGGTGAGGTTCTGGTAGTCATGGTTACTGGGTATCCGACATTTCCATCAAAGAAGAATTTTGCGCGTGAATTAGTAAGGCGCCACCCAGAAATCACGAGTATCGTACAAAATATCAATTCCAAAAATACGAGTATGGTATTGGGAGATAGAGAGAACGTACTTTATGGAAAAGGTTATATAGTGGATGAATTATGTGGATTGACCTATAAGATTTCTCCAAGATCTTTTTATCAGGTGAATTCTGTACAAACGGAAGTATTATATCAAAAAGCGATTGACTATGCAGAACTAACTGGAGTGGAAAAGGTCGTTGATGCATATTGTGGAATTGGAACAATTGGAATGCTTGCAGCAAAACATGCGAGTCAAGTCATAGGAATTGAGCTGAATAAAGATGCAGTTCGTGATGCTATAGAAAATTGTAAACACAATCAAGTGGACAATATGAGAGTGTTCCAAGGCGATGCTGGCGATTTTATGGACTCATTAAGCCAAAGAAAGGAGTCGGTTGATGTGATTTTTATGGATCCGCCGAGAAGTGGAAGTACAACACAGTTTATCGATTCTGTAGCAAGGTTAAACCCGAAAAAGGTAGTATACGTTTCATGTTCACCAGAGACTTTACAGCGAGATTTGCGATATTTTAAAAAGAAGGGCTTTCAAGCGAAAGAAATTCAACCAGTGGATATGTTTCCTTGGACTTCACACGTAGAGACAGTTGCATTGTTAACACGTATAAACTAAGGAATTAGGGCATTTGTGGTGTAGTAGACATGGCGATTTGCCACCCATTTGCCACCCAAAATATAAAAATAGTGAATAACAAGAAAAGAAGCGTTGAACACTTTGAACAGTGAACGACGCTCCTTTTTTTGTTTATGAAGATTTAACAGCTTTTTCAAAGATATCTACTGACTGGGTCCTGAGCTGATCCGTATTATGTACATATGTATCAAGGGTGGTCTGAATATCGGAATGTCCAAGACGCTCCTGCACATCTTTTACATTGGCCCCATTCTCGATCAAAGTAGTTGCATGTGTATGTCGAAGGGAATGATAGTTAAATGCCAGCTGCAGTTCATTGTGAATGACCCGGGCACAATATTTAAATGAATCGGTTGAAACGTAGCTACCGTTTTCCTGAATACATACCATATCTGCCTCAGGGAGAACACAGGGTATTGTTCTAGGAACTGGGATGATCTGATACATTTGATTTCCTTTTTCGTCCTTGTCCACCTTTTTGTAGAGCTCAACGAAATTTTCACCATACTTCATACAGTTCTTTTTCTTTTCGGTCTTCGCTTCCTTTAGAGCAGTATAGAGAGTTTCGCCAAACTTAATTGTTCGATTGGAAGTTGATGTTTTAGGAGTATCGAAATACCAGGAAGACTTTGCTTTTCTAGGATGACCTTTTTCAGCAGCCTTTCTTACATCTGCCCCAAAGTTTCTTTTCACAACAATTTTATTTACGGTAAGTGTTCTGTTTTTTAGATCAATGTCATCCCAAGTTAAGGCAAATGTTTCGGCAATTCGAAGGCCGGTATAATAGCCGATAAGTAAAGGTAAATAAAATGGAGTGGATTTCGGGAATCGGTCGAGTATCCGTGAGAAATCTTCCGGAGTAATGATGAAGCGGGTTTCTTTTTTGGGCTTATCATATTTTGGATATTTGACACGATCACATGGGTTTGAATGTATATATCGCATTGGTTCTACTGCATAGTTCAGTGCACCGGACAAAGTACTGATAATACCCACGACGGAGCTTTTGGACAAACCTCTAAGCTTTAGACTGTTAGTATATTCTTGAATGGCAGCAGGATTGAGTGCTTTTAATTTGTAATGACCAAATGTTGGCTTCAAGTGATTATCGATGATATTCAGATATCCGATCTGAGTATTATATTTGAGATTCATTTTACAGTAATTATCGAACCAAAAATTTAAATAGTCAGAGACTGTTATCTCATTAGGTTCGAATACTTGACCAGAATTATTATATTCACTGATGGCTTTAGCTAAGGCAGCTTCGGCTTCTCGTTTTGTTTTATAGCCTCCCTTTTCCTTCTTCTTTCTTTTTCCATCGACTTTCCCTAAATCAAAGTAGTAAGACCAGGATGTACCACGCTTTCTTGTTCCACCGTTCATAATTTTCTCCTTAAAAATGGGTATAAAAAATACACCCTATTGTTGGATGTAATATTTTGTGCTAAAATCAATTATGTGGTGGATTTTAGCGGATACATCCGTTAATAGTCTCATGAAAGTCATTCTGGTTGCATCCAGGGTGACTTTTTTTATATAAATTTGAACACTGCTAATCCGGGTTCAAAATATATCACATATTCTTCAAAACGAGTACTTACTCCATATCTATGTCTATAGTCATTTAATGCAGATTTTAGAAATTCTTCGCTGATTTCAAGAAACTCGCATATGGAATCTATGCTCTGGCATCCAGCTTCGAAGGAAACAACAATCCCTTGCAGACCAATCAATTTATCATAAGACCACCTGCGAGCCTTCAGCTCTTGTTTACGATTATTTTCTTTTGTTTGATCAAGAATATTACCACTATTCATAAAGAAGTGGCCCAGTTCTTCTGCAAGAACACAAGCTTTCGTTTTTGACTCAAGTTTTCTGTTGATTGCAATTCGATTTTTATAAATCCTTCCGTCAAATCCATCTAAATCTTTTTCCCTAATAATAACATCAAGTTCCTCACACCTGATTAGCATTTCCTCATATTTCAATCTAGTTTACCCCTATTATTTTATTCCCATTCGCTATCGTCCATCATAATATTATTATCATGATCACGTTCTTCTTGTGTTGATCCTTCTTTTTCATGCGCTGCATTGAGATGCACTTCGTTTTCTTGTTTTTGAAGAGATAGTAAACGTGCTGAATATGTAACGACTTTCTTCTTGTTTATATCATCAAGTCTGTCAAATGATGCTAGAAGTTCTTTCCCATATAATTGAGTAGCATATGCAATCAACCGGTCATTCCGTTTGGAAAGTTGCACGTCGGACATCAACAAGTAATTAGGCTCAATGTTTAATGCTCCGCAAATCAATTCAATTGTATCAGGATCTGGTTTATTTTGGTTATTCTCCCAATTACTTATAGAGTTGTGTTTTGCTCCAATCTTTGCCGCAAGTTCTTTTTGAGTCATATTTTTTGCTTGTCTTGCATTCTTCAATCTACTTCCGAAAGTATTCATTAAGTTTTCACCTCACTGATTTCTTTGACTAACAATGTAATAGTACATTATTATTTCGATTTTGTAAATATAAAATTTCGAAATTACTGTTGACATTTCAATATTATCGAAATATAATCTAGTTACAATTCGAATAAATCGAAATACAGGAGGTGAGAAAAATGTGTGTAGGAATGAAAATTAAGAATTTCATAAGTGAAAATGGAATATCGCAAACTTACGTAAGCAAAAAAACAGGAATTCCTTTACCGAAATTAAATCTATCGCTAAACGGGAATAGAAAACTAGCGTTCGAAGAATATGAGCTTATCTGTGGTGCTCTAAATGTAGATGTAGATAAATTCCTTGAAGCGAAAAAACCAAGTTAAATAGAGGAGGTGAGGATGATGTTTAAAGATCAGTTAAAAAAAGCAATGAGTGAAAAGAATTATAACATCACCATGCTTTCTAATGTATCAGGCATTGGTAAGAGTTCTTTGTCACAGTATTTATCTGGAAAAAATATTCCTTCAGAGAATCGAATAGTGGAACTGGCAGAGGCACTGGGATGCGATCCGGAAGATCTAACGGTAAATGAAGACAAGGTAGTAGAAGAAGTTGTACAAGAAAACAAGGTATGGAACGTACCGGTTGAACTTGCTGCCAAACTAATGCATAAGAAAAACGAATTCTTATACCAAGGTCTGCAGGAAGGTGTTTTTCCATTCGGGTATGCAGTAAAAATGTCAAGTAAATGGACCTATTATATTAGTTCGGCGAAATTTGAGGAATACACCGGAATACAAGTGGGAACAAAAATAGCAGTGTAATGGAGGAAAAGGATGAATCAGAAATTAGTATTTGAGGTAATTATTGATGAAGAGCTTACCGGACTGGATCTCTTACGAGAGGAGTTAAAAGAAGCACTTGAGGAATTTATCGGATGCAATGTAGTTGGCAGCAGGATGCAATCAGATGATGAAGTGTGTGAAGACGGAGAAATTGAATAGGAAGGAGGGGAAGATATGCTAAAACATCATATTACGAAGTATAGGAATGTAGCAGGAGAACAGTTTGTAACAACGTGGTTTCAAATAAACTTGTTTGGAGGAATTGTAATTTTATTGAAAAAAACATTAGCAATTTAAAACACCTTCAGGATTTTTCCTGAAGGTGTCGGTAAAAGTACTACTTGCGATAAGTAGTTGCACTACATTTTGGACATGGTGGAAGTGTATCTGTTGTATCATCTAATACAACTTTTTGACCGCATGTCGTACATGTATAAGTGCCTTTACCTGGTTTTTCACCAGTTGAATAAGTCATAATGCTACCCCCTTTCATTAATTATTTCAGTCCCCACTGATAAGAGGATAGTATCACGACAAGAACAATAAATCAATGAATAGGAGGATAAACAATGTTAAAACACTTCATCACCAAGTATCAAGCAAACGGAAGATCATATGCATCTTCATGGATCCAACTGAGGCTTTTCGGGAAAGTATTTTGTTTCTCAAGAAAAGTAATCGAAATGAAAGAAGAAACACCAAAGTCTATTGACATTTTATTTCGGCCAAGAAGCCAAATGAGAGGATAAATCTATGAGACCAGTAAAAATTGTATGTGACCGATGTGGAACAGAAATTATTGGAAATCCTAAAAAGATTTTCATCGAGGAAACAGAGAGAGAAAGTGGTGATTTTATACTTTCGAGACCTTTTGAAACATCAAAAATGGATTTTTGCGATAACTGCATAGGAGAATTAGCTAAGCAGATTATGTCTAAGGATGAATTAAGTAAAGAGGATAAAAAACCTACAGAGCGAAAAAAGATTGATCGTGGGAAATTGATGGCACTTAAAAATGCTGGATGGAAAGCAAAAGATATTGCGGACGAAATGGGTATCAGTGAAGGTACAGTGAATAACACAATTTCCAAGATGAAAAAGGAACGATCATGATTGGGCAGAACTACATACCAATATCTGAAGAGATATATGAGGAAGCTTATAACGAAGCATTTAGTATCGGATCTATTGAAAATCATGAAGTTGGATACCGGGCAGGAGATACAAAGTATATTGGTTCAGTAACACTGAAAGACAATTGGATCTTTGATTTTTACCGAGGACCAGACGGAAGATATTGGCATGAAAGACGGAAGTGGAAAGACGGAAGGATTATTTCTGAAGAAGAAGCAATCTTCGGACACAAGATTAGGAGACCAGTATGGAAAAAAGAATAAAAAAAGAGCAGTGCTGCAAACACTACTCCGATCACGACTAAAACCGACTAAAATTCTAACCGTTATTTTGTGAGTTAAGTATACCAAAATACGGATGAAAAAGCAAGAAAATCAAGGAATTCTTGCTTTTTTAGAATCAACATTCATTAGACTTGTATCGACCTTGTAATAGATAGTAACAAGTCAACGAAGAACAATTCTAAATCAGTACGAGGGATATAGCTAGATGGGAAAAGTAAAAAAACATAGAGGGATGACATACATTCCATACGATTATGAAGCTGCATTTAATAAACAGATCGAGACAATACATGAGTATTTCGTAGAGCAGATGATCAAAAATAAATTCAAATGCACTTATGCCTGTAAAGAGATTACTGCAGGAGAACAATTTGAAATAGAGATATATCCAGAATTTTCAAAATTATCTGATGTGCCTGAGAGTGGAAGAATCAAAAAAGATAATTCTTCTGCACAAAAGAATCTGAATGATAAAAATGCAAGGAAGTACGTGGAAAGACTTCTGAATCAAAATTTTGATACGTCAGACATTTGGATCACACTGACCTACAGTAACGGAGAGGAACCTAAGAGCATGGAGGAAGCACTAAGGAACATGCAAAACTATATTCGGAGAATAAATTACCGAAGAGGAAAACGAGGATTACCTCCCGCAAAATATATTTATATTACGGAGCACTCTCCGGATGAAGAGATAAGGTGGCATCATCATTTGGTTATGGATGGAATGCTGGATATGGATATGGTGGAAGCCACATGGAAGAAAGGAAGAAGAAACGAAACAAGACGTTTGGAAAAGGACGAATATGGTCTATCTGGAATGTCTCACTACATCACTAAGGAAAAAGACCGAAGAAAAGGTGAGAAAAGGTGGAATTCATCAACGAATCTTAAGCAGTTCCGAGTCCGGAAAGTATACCACAAGAAAAAAGGATCTTCAGGGAACTATAGTCTGGTAGGTAAGTTTGTAAATGAGATGGTAAAAGATTATGAAGTATTAAAAAAACAAATGTTATCTTGGTACCCATCCTGTGATTTTACAGCTGCAGAAGTGTATTTTAATGATTTCAATGGAATGTTTTATATTCACACAAGGATGAAAAAGAGAAAGGAAGGTGAAAAGTATGCGCCAGGTTAACTTGTATGTAGAGCAGACGAATAAAGCAATTAATCCACAAGACGGAGTATATGGATACGTGCTGGAATTTCTTCGGGAAGAAAAAGATTCGATTAAGAAAGAGGATTACAAGATGATAAAGGACTCTACTGCTCATCAGACTGAGTTGATCGCTATAGCGGAGGCATTAAGTCGTTTAACCGAGCAATGCCATGTAACGATATTTTCAGCACATGGGTTTTATAAAGCTGCTTTGATCCGAAAGTGGATTATAAAATGGCAGCAGTCGGGATGGAAGAACGCAAAAGGGGAGCCAGTAGCTAATCAAAAAGAGTGGGAAAAGTTAATTGTTGAATTGGCTCGGCATTCAGTAATTACTGGTTCTATTGGGGAACACCCATATTCAAAACATATGTTAGAAAAAATGAGAAAAATGGAGGGATAAGAAATGGCATTATTTGAGAAATTTGGAGAGTTTAACACGAAGGAGGAGCTTGATCAGAAAGCTTTGGAGCTTAGAACAGCAAGGGATGTGGACGGAATAAAGGTGCTTGCAGCGGAAAATGGAATTCCGGAAGCATACGTAGATTTATTTACATCATATGAAATCGATTTTCTTTCAGATACGGTAACTGTAGCAATTGGGAAAATCGAAGTAGAGGCGAAAGAGATGAAGATCGAAGGAATTATTGTTGACTGGTTGGAATATATTAAAAGTCGATGTTTTGAAATGCCTGCTATGGCGATCGCAGTAAGAAGAAAAGACAGATCTTTAAAAGGAGCCATTGCAGCAATATTGAAAGCGAGTTCTGATCAACGTTATGACATGGATGCAGATATTGTGAAACTGGCCGGACTTGGTACACAAAGAATCTCTTTAGGGATGCCAGGGAGTGCTGAAGTTAAAAGAATCATCACAAAGTATTATACGCGATAGGAGGACATATGATTGCATATAAAGGTTTTGATAAGAACTTATCCTGTAGAGGACATAAATTCCAAGAAGGAATCATCAATAAAACAGAGGAAGCACGATGTGTCTCCTGCGGATTCCATTGCGCGGAAAATCCATTAGACTGCCTATCCTATTATCCGGATATGAAAAACAGTGTGTACTATGTAGTGTCGGCCGGAGGAGACATTCATGAGGATGGATCCGATACCAAGCTTTCCTGTACGGAATTGTCTTTGGTTCGAAAGCTAAGCATTGAAGATTTTGTAAAACATGCGTTGATATTTATCGCAAAACATCCGAACCGATCATATGAAAAATTCAGTAGAGTACAAAACAAAAAAGGAGAGGCAAGGAGTGATTTTGTCATTGTGAGGGGAAAGAATCCAGTGGCAGCAGGACAAAAAGGTACCGTACTTGGATTGGTTCAAGAATATGTAGATTCCAAAGAGATCCGTGCCATCAATGTTATTTTAGTAGATGGAGAAGAGATCCTTGAAGACACTTTTTACAACATTGAAGGGAGGATGGTAAAACATGGAAAAAAGCAAACTCGAAAAGCTTCGAACACTAAATGCCACGCGTGAAATGATTGCACATGCCAGAACCATGGAAAGCAAAGATGTCGGAATTGGATGGAGTAATCGAAAAGTAACGGCTTATGAGTATGGTTTATTCATGCGCTGCCAACAGCTGTCTGGGATTTTGAAGATCGCTATCTTCCTTGCAAAGGATCTTATCGCAGGGAAAAAGAAACCCATGTACGAAGTATTTATCAATCCGGAGGCAGGAGAGTTTCTGACAAGGGACATGGGAAACAATGACATGTACTGGAGAGCTGCCAAGTTGGATATGTTGGACTGGCCAGAATATGTATATCATTCTTTCAAGAAAAAAGCGTGGATCAATCAGTCAGGCAATAACCATATCACTAGAGAGCTAAAAACTAAGCGTGGAGGATACGAAGGAATTTTGGAGTATCAGCTGAGTATTAGAAAAGATGAGTTAAAGGAAAGGCACCGAAGAGAAACAGGACCGTGGGATGCGCAAATGGATCGAGTGCCAGAACTTCCAAAAGACTTTAAAGCATGGGCGGTAAAGCAAGGGAATCCGGAAAACTTCATTTTTTATGAGTACAAAGCGAGTGGAGCAAAGATGGGGTATTGTAGCTATTGTGAAAAGGATGTCTCGATTAAAGATCCAAAGCATGGAAAAGAAGGCATTTGTCCTTCCTGTGGACGAAAGATCACATATAAATCATCTGGAAAAATAAAAAGACTGAGCACGAGGAAACACGACGTACAGATCATTCAGCCAATATCGGGCGGTGGATACGTGATCAGAGTCTTTGAAACCGAAAGATACTACCAAGAAAGTGATTATCGAAACCCCAAAAATTATATACACGAGTATGGTCGTGCCATTTGTGAGAATGGATTGATCGAGAAATACTACTACGAGCTATACAAGAATCAATACAATCGTTGGGTTAAAACCTCATACTACGGATATTACTCGAATTATACAAACGTAAAAGGAAGAGTCTATACAAGGAACCTGTATTTGCTTGAAAAGAACGTGCTAAAAACTTCGGCTATGCCTATTATGATCAGAAAGAATCCGAATTTAAACTGTGAACGATTCGCTGGAATGGAAAGCGAGTCGCCGGCACTTGAAAAAGTAGTAAAAGCAGGGCTCAATGAACTTGCCAGAGACATGATGGAAGGGAATGTTCGCATTAATCGCGGGTCGTCCGGAGAACTTTCAAAAATCCTTTCAATTGATCACGCAAGACTCAAAAGACTAAGGGAAATGGATGGTGGAGCGGTAGCTTTGGAATGGTTACAAAGAGAAAAACAAGAAGACACCATGTATAGCGACGATCTCATTCGTTTTTTAAGCAGCGAACAACTAACAAGGGATAGTATTAATTTCATTATGGATCGAATGAGTGTATTAAAAATCGTGAATTACTTAAAGAAACAACAGGAATTAACCAAAGAAACTCTAAGACAAGTAATTACTACATGGAAAGACTATTTGAACATGGCAAAAAAAGCAAAAATGGATGTAAAAAACGAGCTGATCTATAAACCTAAGAACTTAAGACAAAGTCATGCAGAAGTAATCAAAATCATTGAGACCAAACATATTAAGGAGTTGGAAAAGGAAACCAAGAAAAAGTTTCCAAAGGTAAATACCAACTGCAAGATTCTTTCAAAATATGAGTGGGGAAATGAGAAATACACGATCATCGCACCAAAAGGAATTGAGGATATCATAACGGAGGGGATCACGCTTAGGCACTGCATACACACATGTGATTATTACTTCGAACGAATCCAAACGAAAGAAACGTATCTGATGTTCTTAAGGAGAACCGGAGAAGAAGACACACCATACTATACATTAGAGATAGAACCTTCCGGAAACATCCGGCAAAAACGAACCTTAGGAGATAATCAGAACAAAGATTTCGAAGAGGCGGTACCTTTCATCAAAGAATGGCAAAAAGTAATTTCTAAAAGGCTTACCGAGGAAGACAAAGCTCTTGGAAAGATCAGTAATGAAATGAGAAAAAAAGAATTGGCCGTTCTCTACAAAGAAGATAAACGAATATGGAACGGTCCACTACAAGGACAATCATTGGCAGCAGTTTTAGAAGCCGACTTTATGGAAGTATTAGAAGCGGTAGGATAGGAGGATAAATGGAAGGACAAATCACACTGGACCAGTGGCAGCAATGGAAAGAAGAGATCCGTCAAAAGCTGCAGAGCACGGTCGACAATTTTGTTTTCCTTGGGTACCGGATGAAACAGATTCGGGACACCGAGGCATACAAGCAAGACGGATGCTCCAGCATCACGGAGTGGGCAAAACAGGAATATGGACTCTCAAAATCAGACGTATCAAGATTCATTGCAATCAACGATCGATTTTCAAAGGATGGAGATAGCCTGGAACTCCGAGAAGAGTTCAGAGGACTTGGGAGTTCCAAGCTTAGTGAAATGCTTTCTCTTCCGGAAAGCGATTACGGAATGATCAACGAGAAAACATCGATTGCAGACATTCGAGATCTCAAACGATTCAATAACCAAGAACCAGAAGAAGACAAACTGGTGGATATTGAACTTGATCCAATACAAAAGTGTATTGAGGATTATTTCTCGGACCAAGGAAAACATGACATGTTAAATAACGTCATGAACCTGATCTTCGATGGAGAAAATGAAGAAAAGTATAAAGAAGCTTGTGAAGAAATGAATCCGACGGAGCATGGAACACACATGAAAGGATTGATCATGATGTCCATGCAGGACTTTTCAAGCGGAGTCAAAGTTAAATCTATGATGAAGACAGAAGTCGACTCTTTATCCTGGAGCGTTTTCTTAAATATTGTATTCGAGATCTATTCATATCCAACTGACGAGCCTGGTAAAACAGATTTTTGGTGTCAATATTATGGTCCACTACCGGAAGAAGAGAAAAAAGAGATAAAAAAGGTCGAGGAACCGAAAAAAGAGCCTTCGAAACCGGTTCAAAAAGAGGTCAAAAAAGAATCTTCAAAAACACCTGCCAACACCAGTAAATACTCGAGTTGCGACGTCGCAACTACACCTGAAAAAATGGTGGAAAAAGAGGAAGAAAACGAAGAAAATGTGGACGAGTTTACGGAGTTCTCGGAGACCATAAAAAGAGAGCAGAAAAATATCGAAGAAGAAATCGATATTGAAGAACTTCCACCGATTAGCGACGAACTAAAAGAGGCACGTAGATTGGCAGATACAATTGTCACAATATTGGCAGCAGACCATATTGAAGAAAAGGATATTTGGAGAGTGAAATCTCAATGCAAAATTATATTAAATGTGATGGATGAGCTAATAGAAATGGAGGAAGAGAAATGTCAATAATGGAAGCATTACAAGAACAGCTGGAACAGGAGAAGAATAACTGTAAAGATTGTGAAGACCGGGAGCATAGCGAGATGTGCAACTGCTGTGGAACTGGTGGAATCATCACAGATCTAGAATTGGAAATATCGGAATGCACGAATATGGAGGATGAAAAATGCAAATAACTGGAGAATGCATGTACTGTGGCCAGATGGTTACAGTATCCGTTGACGAAAATTCAACAAATGAGGATGTCAGAAAAGAAGCCACCTTTAATTGTAGTTGTGAAAAAGCAAAGGATTACACAAAAAAACAAAAATCCATTGAAAAAGTGAAAAACAAGATAGAAGAGATCTTTCCGGCGCATGAAGATATTCAAATGATCCTAAATCATTCAGTAGAATCTATACTTCGAGGAATGGTTGAAAAAGTCACCATCAGCCAAGGAACGACCAAAGCGGTTCTTTCAATTAATGGAAAAGGAGAGATCAAAGTCGAAAAGACAAGAACGTTGAAGGAGGGTCAAACGATTTGAAGTCGATTATTCAGCAGGATTCCGGAGAATGTTTGCTCTGCACAATGGAAGGCAATTATGAATACCATGAAATACTTGAGGAGCATCATCCATTTGGAGGTAGAGCAAACAGAAAAATTTCGGATAAGTTTGGGCTTAAAGGAAACCTATGCTTGAAACATCATCGAGGTGACATCAACGGAAATAAAGAGGCAGTGCATCACAATAGAGAAAACGATCTAAAGTTGAAACGTTATTTTCAAGAGATCTTTGAGAAGACGCATACCAGAGAAGAGTTCCGAAGCATCTTCGGGAAAAGCTGGTTATAGGAGGGAACGAATATGTTTACAGGATTAAGAGATAAAAATGGAAGGCCCATCACAGTGGGAGATAAAACACGGCTGATTTTGCCAACTGGAGAAGAACGGTTATTTGATGTTTGTTTTAAGACAGTAAAGCGAACAGTTAAATGTCATCCTGATTTTTATGATCTATACGCAGAAGTTGAAATCACGGGAGTTGTATTTTGTTGGGATGGTTATGATTTATTTCCTTGTGTAGATAAAGATGGAGTGTCGGATGTAACAAAAATGGAAGTGATCCAAAAAACTCAAGAAGAGAAAGACTATGAAGATGAACAAAGATTTTTAGATAACATGAGTGATTATGGATATTACTAGAATAACGGTTGAAACACCTTAAGAAACCAAGTACACGCTAATTCATAATATGTCACAGTATTATAAGCCATGATTGTAAATCCGGGAAGATTGGTCTCTTCCCGGGTAGAAAGGAACTAACATGAATTTGGAACAAGTAATTCAGGAAACAATAGAGAAGAAATTACAGGAAGGAATAATTGAGAAAGCAATCGGAGAAAGCATTGAAAAAGCAGTGAATGCTGTGTTTGAAAATATGTGCGGATATGGTGGTGAAATAAGAAAAACAATAAAAGAGAAAGTGGAGAGCGTAATGATTCCATATCTTGAAAATCACGACTATAGCGAATATATCTTGAAACTGGATACGGTATTATCAGACGTCCTCACGAGAGTAACATCGGACAATCGGAAGATACTAACCAACTTTGCAACATTAATGCCTGTGGCGAAACTAGAAAATGTTTCAGTAGAAGATATTTTTGAAAAATGGAAAGAATATGTTGCGGATCATCTGGAAAGAGATAATTTGGAAGTTTGCTTTGATGATGAGTACTCATATTATCCGGTAGAAGTAACCTGTAGGTTAGAAGACGATACAATTCGTAATTGGTCAAGTTTTAAATACAAAAAAATTGTTATGGAGTGCGAGGCACAAAAAGATCTTAATGTAACGTTAGAATTGTCACGGTTTGGGAATAAAGAAAATTGGAATGTAAGAGGAATTGGTGAAGTCACATACCAATCCTTGAGATTATTAAATTCATTCGAAGTATTTGTTCTAAGTCTTCAGCAAGCATATACACCAATTGAAATCGAAGATGAATATCAAGAAATAGAAGGAGAGGTTGATCCAAAACTTGAACCTGAGTGCACAGTAGAATAAATGGCAGCAGTATTGAAGTCCAGGAGCGATACTCCTGGAAGAAAGGAAATAATGAGTAAAATACTTGATTATAAATTAATCTCAGATTCAGTAAAAGATATGACCGCCACTCAAATGGCACACAATCAGTTCTTCATAAAAGACGGAGAAGCGTGGTATCGAGACTTTGAAAGAGAAATTTCATGCAGGAATCTTGCAAGAGAAATTGCGGTAAAAATGAGAATATGGAAAAGCATCGAGGAGTATGGAGAAGATGCAGATACTGAATTGATCGATGATGAAATATTTGACGAAACAATGATGGACTCTCTGTTTTATGCAACAGAACGTCCGGAAGGGATTCTATCCATGTATTACACAGCAATGTGGGGAATGGCAGAAGTGAGAGAGTGGTATAAAGAATCACTGCAAGATCCATGGATAGTATTTGAAATGGATAGCAACGATATACTGGTGAATAAGATGCCAGAAGATGAACAGGACGTAATTGTGACTGACGGAAAGAATGTATGGTGCGATACTTTTATGAGAGATGGATGGGAATGTTATTTTGATAGTGGATATGAAATAATCAATGAAATAAAAGCATGGCAACCATTACCTGCACCATACAAGAATGGAGATCAATAATGAGTAGATTTACATTTAAGAACCCAGACGGATCCTGGGGGTTAGTGAACGGAAACGTAAGCGAGGTACCATATGAATTATATGGAGCCATGTATAAATTAAAAGATTATGAAGAGACCGGACTGAACCCGGAAGAAGTAGAAGAACTGATAAAGAAAAGCAATACACATGGGAAAAGGATAAATTGTTTCGTAAATGGGAAGTTAACAGGGGACAGTTGTTTCGGCTGCGATATCATAGCGTATGAATGCGATCTGTGCAGATTCGTTGTCGGGGAACCTCCTGAATACGACGAGAAACATCCTGAGCTGCAAGATGAAACTTGTCCAGATTGCAATACTGCATTAAGAGATGAAGATGGAGTAGCAGGTGCTTATTGTCCAGGTTGTGGCATGAAGATCATATGGCCAGATAATAAATAACAAGTGGAAGCAGTACTGTAGGAGGTGAGTAAATGCCAGTTATGAATTATACAACAACGATACCAACATATAGATCCGTCGCGGAAGTAGAACATGAGCTGATCTTACACGGAGTAACATCGATCAAAAAGGATTATGAAGACGGAAAGATCTCAGGATTGTACTTCTTGATCAAGATCGGAGAAAACGAAGTGCCGGTAAAACTTCCGGTTCAGATCACAGAAGTATTTGAGGCTTTGAAGAGAGAAAAGAAGGCACATCCCAAGAAACAGATCAAATGCACCATGGAGCAGGCTGAAATGGTAGCATGGAGGATCCTGAAAGACTGGATCGAAGTACAGATGCAGATGGTCGACTTTAAGCAAATGAAAATGGAACAGATCTTTCTTCCACAGATTCAGGACCGGACCGGACAGACAGTATTCGAAAAAATGCGAGACAGCGAGTATTTACTGGAGATGAAGTGACTTGTGGCAGCAGGATTGGAGACAATATGAATCATAGACAATGGAAAAAGAAGTACAAGGCAAAGCATGGAAGAAATCCATTTAGTAAAAAGCAAACACAATTTCTTAGTCAATATGGAATCGGCGAAGAGAGACTTATGCAATTAATAGAGGATTTTGCCAACACTATAATTAATGGATGGGATTGTTTCATGGAAAATATGAAAAACTTCGCGGAAACACTGAGTGATTTTGAGGAAGCAGCAAAAAAATATAACGAAGATGAAAGTACTCAAGACGAGTAAATAGTAGTATAATGAACATTGATAATTAAATATTGATAGTTGGAAAATGAGGAGGGACTCAAATGGAATTAAAACTACTATTAGGAATGTGTAGCCAAAAAGAAAATGCAATAGGGCGAATCGAGTTTTCTAAAGGTCTACATTCTTTTATGGCTTTCAAAGATTATATGGAGATGGAGGAAGAAGAATATATAGAATTCATGAAAGTTATGTGTAGAAAAGGGTATATAGAATACAATCTCGGAATGAGTCAAGATATTAAACAATCCAGTATAAGAGTGTCAAAAACTGGGATGGAATACATTAACGATAATTATGGTAAAAATAAAATAGGATTCTAAATGATAAAGTGACGCTGGGAACCAACTATCAATATGGTAGTTGGTTTTTTTATTGCCTAAATGGCAGCAGGACAAAGGAGAAAAATGACAAAAAAGGAGTTAGGACAAATATACTCAATAAATAGAGAAATCCAGATGTGGGAGAAAGAGTTGGAGAGTATTCATTGTAAATCTCTTATGATTGGACAAAAAATAACGGGAATGCCACGAAACTCTACAGGAACAAGTGATAAAGTAGGGGACATGGCAGCAACAATTGTAGATATTGAAGATATAATTCGCGGAAAGTTAGTAGAAATACAACTACAAAAGAAGCGAATCATGGAGTTTATTAGCATGATTGAAGACAGTCAAATTAGACAAATTGTTTTCTTAAGAAACATTTCATGTATGAGTTGGAAAGATATTGCAAAAGAAGTAGGTGGTAACAATACGGCGGATTCTGTAAGAAAAATGTACGATAGATTTTTAAAAAGTTGACATCAAATATTTTAATGATAAAATAAATTCATAGGGAGGGTATGAGTATGTCATTAATTTTTTGTCCAGAGTGTGGAAGAGAAATATCTGAGTACGCAAATGTTTGCGCTACTTGTGGTTATCCAATAGGCAGCAAGAAGAAGGAAGAAAAATTCGAAGGAAAGTATGCAAAAGGAAGGTTTGTAGTTGGAGTACTTTCAATTATTCTATTTGGTATTGTTTTATTATATTCCTGTATAGATAGTTTAACACCTATAAATGTGATCGGAATGATGGAAATGAGTGTTTCGGGAATGAGCATGCTTATTGCTGGGATTTTTTTGATAAAGACGCGAAATATACCATATAGAAAATACGGACCAATTACAGCGGTAATACTTTATTTATTCGCGGCATTGGTTTTGCTAGATTCGGGAACAGATGCATATTATATTAATGTCTTCTTTATGGGAATAGCAAACATTGTTTTTGCAGTAATTAGTTTGATATCAATTACCTATAAGAGAGGAAAAGAAATTGCAATTATTTGTGCAGCGATATTAATCGTTTTGCTTTACATCACAATAATGTATTCTAACTATGAAAGCGGAAATATAGATTTAACTAAAATAAATTATTTATTACCAAAGATATAAAGTTGACCGTTTTGTCCGGTAAACATATGTTATAATGAAGTCGTAAAATAATCGAAATTTACTTAAGACCAGCTGTTCCCCTGCAGCTGGTTTTTTATTGCATAAAAAGGAGCACCAATGAATTTAGTTAAAATAATGGTGGATCAAAGACCTTCGTCGTGTTCGGAGTGCCCTCTAACCTATCCACACACAAGAAATTGTGGAAAAAAGAAAGTCATAAAGTGTTGTGCATCCAAGAGTCAATATAAAGTTCCAGATGGAAGATGCAGACTTGTAGAAGTGAAAAATTAGATTGAAGATTCGACTTTTCGCGCAGCGAAAAAAGAAGAGAGAAATTAAGAGGGTGCACCCTTTTTTCAAAACAAACAAATAAGCCAAAAGGTGGTGATAATCGTGCCTAAAAAAACGAGTGCTGGAGACGAAGGTTTGAAAGAGAACGTAAAAGCCGATTATCTCAGTGGAATCAAGGCAAAGGAGCTTTCAGAGAAGTATCAAATTTCAGTAAATACCGTAAAGTCTTGGATCAATCGAAACGGTTGGTCCGAGGAGAAAAAGGGTGCATCCAAAATGGAAAAGGGTGCACCCTTAAATAATAAAAATGCAGAGGGGCACGGAGCACCAAAAAAGAACAATAATGCAGAAAAGCATGGATTGTTTTCGAAGTACCTTCCTGAGGAGTCTTTGGACATCATTGAAGAGATGAAAGAGAAAACTCCTTTGGATCTTATATGGGATACGATCCAGATCCAGTATGCAGCGATTATCCGGAGTCAGAAGATCATGTATGTCAGAGACATTAATGATACGACAACAACAAAGGTCGGAGAATCCTTTGGTAATTTGGACAGCGAGAAATGGGAAGTGCAATATGCCTGGGATAAACAGGCGAACTTCTTAAAAGCCCAATCCAAGGCCATTGATTCTTTAAAGAATTTGGTCAAGGACTATCTGGAATTAGAAGGACGTTCCAATGAAGATGCAAAAGAACAGGTAAAAGACTGGAAGGCAGCCATTATTGAGATTGCAAAGAGAAGAGGAGCAAAAAAGATGGACGGTGAATAAATGGAAGATCTGATGGAAGTATTAGAAGTATACTATGATGATCCAGTTGCATTCTTTGAAGATGTACTCGAGTTCTCACCGGATCCATGGCAAAGAAAGGTCCTAGAGGATATTGCAAAGGCCCCGAAGGTGGCAGTAAAGTCTGGTCAAGGAGTTGGAAAGACCGCACTAGAAGCTGGACTAATAATTTGGTTTCTTGTGTGCCGGCCATACTCGAGAGTCATTGCGACCGCACCGACCATGCAACAGCTATATGATGTGCTTTGGGCTGAGATTGCAAAGTGGCTGAATAAATCAAAAGTAAAAGAAATGCTTACCTGGACAAAAACTAAGGTCTATATGGTGGGCGATTCCGAGCGGTGGTTTGCCACTGCGAAAACAGCAACAAAACCTGAGAACATGCAAGGCTTTCATGAAGATCACATGCTGATCGTAGTAGATGAAGCATCCGGCATCGCAGATCCAATTATGGAAGCCATACTTGGAACCCTTACCGGATATGATAATAAGCTCCTTATGTGTGGGAATCCCACAAAGCTTGAGGGAGCTTTTTTTGATGCCTTTAATAAAGACCGCGATAAGTACAAAACGCATACCGTAAGTTCTGCAGATTCGACAAGAACATCCAAAGACAACATCGAGATGTTGATTGCGAAGTACGGAAAGGATTCGGATGTCACAAGAGTTCGTATCTATGGTCAGTTTCCAAAAGGTGCACTTGATTCGTTCATATCCATGGAAACTGTTGAATTTGCGTCCAGCAGTGAATCAAAGATCAGTGGGAATGACATCCAATCAGCAAAGACCTTGCATGTCGGTTGCGACGTCGCAAGATTCGGTGACGATAAAACTGTGATTGTTCCAAGAATATCTGCAAAGGTAATGGAGATTCGGAAATATGCAAAGAAAAGCACGATGGAAACTGTTGGAAATATAATCGTGTGCTGCAGGGAATACATGAAACTATATCCTAACATCAAAAACTGCCTGATTAAGGTGGATGATACTGGTGTAGGTGGCGGTGTAACCGACCGACTGAAAGAAGTTATTAGAGAAGAAAAGCTTCCTTTCCGAGTCATACCAGTAAACAATGGATCCGCTGCATCAGATAAGTATTATCACAATTTGGGTTCTGAACTATGGGGAATCCTAAAGGAACTGTTTGAAGAGAACCTGTCAGCAAATATCCAGGGTAAGGATGATGTACAGATCGAACTACCCTATGATGATGAACTCATAAAGCAGTTGTCAAATCGAAAATATAAGATGACTTCCAAAGGAAAGATACAATTGGAGTCCAAACAAGAAATGAAAGAGCGCGGGGTCGGGTCCCCGGACATTGCAGATGCAGTTAGTTTAGCAATGTATGAGCCAAACACATGGATGTACTAAGAGAGGTGAGATATGTTAACAGAAGCAGAGATCAAGAAGTTCATAGAGGCCGATAAAAGTTCGGATAAAAAGAAAAGAGCTCGCGAAGGGCAGCAGTATTACGAAGGTGATCATAAAATCATGAGTTCCAAACTGTATTATATCAATGCAGATGGAAAGGTCATGGAGGATACGACTAGATCAAACATTAAGATATCCCATCCGTTCTTTACAGAGCTAGTGGACCAGGAAGTCCAATATATGCTTTCTAACGAAGAGGAAATCATAAAATCCGATAATCCGGAACTACAGGAACAATTGAGCACCTACTTTGATGATGAATTTTGGTCGCAGGCATATGATGTTCTGACAGGATGCGTAAGTAAAGGCTTTGATTACATGTATGCGTATCAAAAGAGTGATGATCGTCTTGCCTTCCAATGTGCGGACTCCATGGGAGTTGTAGAAGTAAGAGCAAAAGATACAGACGATGCCACAGATCATGTGATTTACTGGTATATCGATAAGATCGAAAAAGGTAAGAAAGAGATTACCAGGATTCAAGTATGGGATGCAAAAGAGATTTATTACTATGTGCAAACGAATAAAGGAACCATTCTGAAGGATGAAGAGGCAAAGATTAACCCTAGACCACATATCGTAAAGACGAAAGAGTCTGGGGAGAAATTTGGATCCTCGTTTGGATTTATTCCTTTCTTCCGATTAGACAATGGTTCGAAACAGTTCAGTGGACTAAAACCTATTAAACACCTGATTGATGATTACGATCTCATGGCTTGTGGTCTTTCGAATAACTTGCAGGACTTTACGGATGCAATCTATGTGGTATCCGGATTTGAGGGAGGAGATCTGGATGAACTGATTACCAATGTGAAAACAAAGAAGCATATCGGAGTTTCACCAGATGGCGGTGTAGATATTAAAACTATTGATATTCCATACGAAGCTAGAAAGGTGAAACTGGAACTGGATGAAAAAAATATCTATCGATTTGGTATGGGATTCAACTCAGCGCAGCTGGGGGATGGAAATATCACAAATATCGTAATCAAATCCAGATATGCACTCCTAGATCTAAAGTGTAATAAACTAGAAATCCGGTTGAAAAGCTTTTTAAGAAAAATCATTAAGATTGTCTTAGATGAGTTAAATAAAAAGAATCAAACAGACTATCAGATGAAAGATGTCTACTTTGCATTTGACCGAGAAGTCATGACCAATGCGAAAGATAATGCAGAGATCAAAAAGATCGAGGCAGAGGAGCAGGGAACCTTGCTTGATAATTTGTTAAAGGTGGCAAACGTACTGGATGATGAAACCATCGTTCAAGCGATATGCGATATATTGGATATCGAATATGAAGACATCAAAGACAAACTTCCAAAAGACGAGGGTGCAAACACCGGAGGAACTATCACAGAAGTGGATAATATTGTCGCAGAAGGGTGATGTGAATGAACAAAAGACAGCTGGAGGTTCTTAAACAAGAGTTGCAGTATGAAAAAGGCATGGTCGAGGAACTTACTGAGATCTTTGGACTTGCAGCGAAGGACTGTGAAAACAAAATTGCCTACTTGTCTGCACGGAAAGACCTTGAAAATATCAATTCCATAATTTATCAAAAGAAGTACCAAGAAATCATTAAGAAACAGTTAGATGATGCTTTAAAAACACTTCAGGATAAGAGTTATGATTCCATCAAGGACTATATTGAGCAGTCATATGAATCCGGGTTTCTAGGGTCTTTATATGATATTCAGGGTCAAGGTGTGCCACTGATCTTCCCGATTGATCAGGAGCAGATGGCAAAGGCATTATATGTGGATTCAAAGATATCCAATGGCCTTTATACCAGAATGGGAGAGAATGTCGATAATTTAAAACGTTCTATCCGGATGGAATTGTCCAGAGGGATCGCAACAGGATCCACATGGAATCAAATGGCAGCAGTCATTGCACATGGGATGAATACTCCGTATAAGAAGGCAATTAATAACTCAATTCGGATCGCACGGACCGAAGGTCACCGTATTCAAGCAGAAGCCTCTCTTCATTGTATGGGAAAAGCAAAAGCAAAAGGCGCGGATATCGTAAAGATTTGGGATTCGACACTGGATGGGAAAACAAGACCAACCCATCGCCTATTAGATGGACAGATTAAGGAGATTGAAGAGCCGTTTGAAGTAAGTGGATTAAAGGCCATGTATCCGGGAGGATTCGGCATTGCTGCTGAAGATGTAAATTGTAGATGTAGGGTTCTACAGGAAGCAAGATGGGCACTTGGAGATGCATTTACAAAGAGAGATCAGGAAACGGATCAATTAGTAAAGATTGAAGCGAATGATTATGAGAACTTTAAAGAAGAATACTATAGTAATCTAGGAAATGCTGCTACAGAGATGAGTCAAGCCACTAAAATCACTGAAAAGAAACACAGTGTAGAATACGGGACAGTAAATAGAGATTTGATTAATTCGAAAGCATATCACGATAAATTTAGTCAACTTACATCAAAGAAAAATGTTGATGAAGCAATCTATCGAGAGAGTACAAAAATCCTTGAACATAGGGATGGAACACCATACGAAGATTTATCTATTATTAGTGGAAGAACTGGAAAATTAATTTCCTCTGTAACAGACTATGATGAATTTGGGAAGCTTTCAATCACAAGAAATGTGTATAATAAAATAGTTAATTCAAAAGAAAAAGTAATTCTAGTGCATAATCACCCGAATAATTCTAGAGTAAGTTATAAAGATATTCTGTTATTAAAAAATGAAAATATTGACTCGGTTATTGCTGTAGGCCATGATGGAAGCGTTAAAATGGTTTCCGATTTAAAGAAAAACATCGATATTGAAATATTTTGGGAGAAGACGTATAATGAATATAAACATAAATATATGAATTCGGTACAAGCTAGTATATTTGCTACAGATGATTTGTACAAAGCGAAACTTTTTAGAAGTATAGAAAGGTGATTACATGGAAATTACAAAAGATGAAAGAATTCTAATCTTTGATGATTCAATTGATATTGGAAACAAATCAATTGAGAATAGTGATCCAGAATTTGAAAAAATTCGAGAAATCATTCGAAAAGAAGCATTAGAGGCAGCAATTAAGAAAGAGTAGAAGCACTTTACATAAATGGTAAGGTGCTTTTTTCATGCATTCAGATTTCTAGAACAATATCAGCAATCAAAACCTATGCTAATGACACCCAAGTGGGTGTTTTTTTATGTCCAAAAATAGCTCAAGACATTTAAACTGATGCTGAGAATCCCCGGTATGGGAAGAAAACTATCAAGTGTGGCACACATATAAAAGCCAGGAAGGAAGATTATATGAAATTAGAAGAATTACTGGACCAGGAACTGTATGCACAGGTAAAAGCAAAGATTGACGAACACAATGCAAAAGAAACAGATAAGCTTAAGCACGTTCGTTATGCTGACCTTTCAGAGGGTGGATTTATTTCAAAAGATAAACATACCTCCGTAGAGACAGATCTAACATCGAAGGTAGCTGAAATTGCAAAAGCAAATGGGCTAATCGAAGAACTGAAAAAAGGAACAGGAAAAGACGAAGAGTTGCAAGGAAAGATTACCACATACGAAACAACTGTATCTGATCTTCAGAAACAGCTGGCACAAGAGAAGGTTGAAGCAGCAGTAAAAATCGCATTGCTTTCTTCTGGATGCAAGGATGTAGATTATATCTCATTTAAGCTGAAGGAAAAAGGAGAACTCAGTCTCGACGACGCTGGAAAAGTAAAAGGCATCGAAGATCGCCTAACGGAACTCAAAACGCAGTTCCCGACACAATTTGCATCCAAAGAGGATACAAAGATTGATGAACATAAGCTTCCGGATGATCAGAATAACAAAGATAACAAGGTACCGGAAACATTGGCCGGTGCTTTAGCAGAACACTACAAAGCAAAAGAATAAGAAAGGTTAAATAGGTGAGTAAATGATCACATTAGTAGAAATGAAAGAAGGCATGAGCGACAAGGTCGCAAAAGAAGTAATTAACACGTTTATTCGTAAGTCTGAGATCTTAGAAATGTTGCCATTTGATGATGCAGTAAGTACCAATGGAAGTGGATCTACATTAACTTATGGTTACATGCAGAAAAAACTTCCTTCCACAACTGGATTCCGTGCGCTTGGTGCAGAATATGCAAAATCAACCGCTACGGTAGAAAAGAAAACCGCTGATTTGAAAGTACTCGGTGGAGCATTTGAGATCGATCGTGTTATTAACGATGCAGCAGGTATGTACAATAACATGCAGTTCCAGATCGATGAGAAGATCGAGTCTGCCATCGGTACTTTCCACAATGGAATGATCAATGGAGACAGCGCATCCGTAAGTGATTCATTCGACGGACTGGACAAGTTCTTAGTAGGAACAACATCAGAATATGGAGTAGATGCGGTGATCGACTTATCCTCTCAGGCAGCAATGACTGCAAACTCCAATCAAAACGCGAATACGTTTTATGAAGCCCTGATCAATTTGATCAACAAAACAGGAGCACAGGCTATCTTAGTAAACGAAGGTATGAAAACAAAGATTCAGACGGTTGCCAGAATCCTTGGCTACAAAACAGAGTCAGAGGAAGCTTTTGGCAGAACTGTAACAACAATCGGCGAAGGAAAGGTTCGAATCATTGATCTTAAAAATGTGGTAACCGTATCCGGGGACGAAGCAGTAGAGACACCGATCATCAGTGGAAGCATTGCAAGAACGGTAGATTCTGTTGCTCAGACTGGACTTACAGACATCTATGCAGTTCGCTTCGGTGTACTCGATGGTTTCCTTGGTGTAACTTTGACCGGAAACAGTGCGATTAAAACATTCCTTCCTGATTTCAAACAGCCAGGGGCAGTAAAAACAGGTGAAGTTGAAATGGTGGCAGCAGTTGCTTTAAAGAACACTAAGGCAGCAGGAGTGCTTCGTAACATTAAAATTCAGTAGTCGAGAGGAATAGGTGAATAATATGGCAGCAACGTTAGAAGAAAAGATTGAAAAGGCAAGAGAGACTGCTCTTGCAAAAGCAGAAAAAGATGGTTTGGATGAAGTGGCTACTACGGAAGCAGTAGAGAAAGCAGTCGAAAAGGTCGTAGAAGCTGATAAAAAAGCACAGGAAAAGGCTGCAAAAGAAGCAGAAGCACAGGCAGAGAAAGAAGCGGTATTTATCGTTGAGTCTCCAGTGGCAAATTACTGTGGAGTAGGCGCAGCAGGTGTTCATTTTGCAAATGGGAAAGCTGAGGTAAAACAAGGCTGGGTTCTTGACTGGTACAAAAATAAAGGATACAAGGTCACAAAGAAAGCGTAGGAAAGGAAGGTGCCTAATGATCATTAGAGTTGAAACATTGGCAGAGATGAGTGAATTCGAAGGAGTTGATCAAGCAGAGTTAGAACGAAAGCTGATGGCCATTGAAGGTCTCATTCGGTCCAGAACAAACAATAATTTTCAAAATCGTACAATGCGCATAGAGGCACCTGTTTCCGGAGGAGTGATTGTGGGGGCATCACCATATTTTAAGAATGGTGATACCCTGCAGATATCCGGATCCGCTGTGAATGATGGCCTGTATGTTATTCAAAGCATTTCAGAAAGCAGTATTGCTGTAAATGAAGAGCTTTATGATTATCCAACCAATACGGTTACAAAAATCATTTATCCGGTAGAAATACAAAAAGGAGTGATTGATTTGTTAATATGGGAAAAGAATAACCGTGAAAAGGTTGGGATCAAGTCCGAGACGATTTCGAGACATTCCGTGACATATTATGATCAGGATCAAAACAATCAAGACATGGGGTACCCAGTCACATTGTTGGGATTTTTGAAACCATATATGAAACCGAGATTTTAGGAGGGTAATATGATTGGTGGAAACATGATACTTGAATTACAAAAATCAGTACCTTCTACGAACAAAATCGGAGAAAAGACAAAAGAATGGACCCAGGTGCAATCCATTAAAGGATGGCTCGATTTGGCGGGAGGAGAGTCAAAGTATTCCACGTATTTATCGAAAATACAGGAATCCACGCATGTTTTCATATCAGACTATACAAAGATACTTGTGAGTGCAGAAGAAGCGCGAGCGGTCGACTCTGATGGTGTGGTGTACGATGTGATGTTGATTGATGATCCAATGAACCTTCATAATCAGATTGAGATTTATTTGAAGTATTTAGGAGGTCAATAATATGCCAATCGAATTGTCAAATAATACAATCCGGATAAAAGGTGCTATGAGGGATGCCAGTATTTCATATTTGTACGAAGCAGCTGGAGCAGTAGCAACGCAGGCAAGTAGAAACAGTCGTGTAGCGACCGGAAAGACAAGCGGATCATTTCGTTACAAAGTCGATGAAGACAAGCTTTCAGTATCTATTGGATCTGATAATGAAAATGCTATCTGGGAAGAATATGGTACCGGAGAATTTGCTCTCAAAGGAAATGGACGAAAAGGTGGTTGGAGTTATCCGGATGAAAAAGGAAACTGGCATCACACAAAAGGGAAAAAACCATCAAAAGCATTTAGCGCCGCTTTTATCTCGAAAAAGGCTGCACTGATTGCAAGAGCAAAGAGCGTAATAGGAGGTGCATTTAAATGATTGAAGTATTAGAAATCATCTCTCAGGCAATGGAAGAAATGAATATAAATTATGCATATGAAGAATGGACCGAAAAACCAAGGTATCCATATTTTGTTGGAGACTATGATGAAGTAGAACCTATGAGTGAAGATGGACAACATGAGTATGTATTTACTCTAGTTGGATTTAATCGTGGCAGCAGGCTTTCCCTGGAAGAAGTTAAGAATCAGGTGGAAGCCTTTTTTACGGTTGAAGGGAAATCATATATTACGGAGTCGGGATCAGGAGTAGTGATATCATATGCGAGCACTTCTCCAAGGCCAACCGGCAATGGAGAAATAAAACGAATCGATATTATCCTTAAAATTAAGGAATGGAGGGTTTAAAAAATGAAAAAAGCAGGAAAGACTGGTGTAACAGCAGATACACCAAAAAACATATTATTTGGAGCAGGAACCATTCACAAAGGTCTTGTTTATTCAGGAAGTGTATGGAATTTTGATACAAGTATCATTGGGGCAACATCGGGAGGCTCGAAGATCTCCATTGTTCCAGAAATCAGCAAAGTTGAAATTGACGGAGTTTTGGTTTCGGCAAAAGGACTAAATCAGAAGACAGGAGAGGCTGCAAAGATGGAAATCAATTTTGCAGAATTATCAACTGATCTGATCAAGCAGGCAACCATCGGAAAAGATGGAACATCTGCAGATGCGTTATATGATTTGATCGAGTCAAAGCCAGATATCGAAGAAGGCGATTATTTGGATAACATTGCTTTTGTAGGAATGACACTTGATGGACGGTATGTGATTTGCATCATGGATAATGCTCTTTGTACGAGCGGATTTGAGCAGGAAGGCAAGTCAAAAGAAGGAGCTGTAGGAAAGTATACTTTTGAATGTAATGCGGACCTATCTGGTGCTACCGATGTACTTCCATGGCACATTTATTATCCGTTGCCAGTAGCTTAGGAGGTAGCAGATGAAAGTAAAAGTAATTAAAAGTTTTCAAGATAAGTATACAAAGGAACCGCACAAAAAGGGCAGTTCCTTTTCTTGTGAAAAGAAACGGTATGATGAAATTCAAAAAACAGGGAACTTCTTAGAAGAGATTTCGGAAACCAAAGAAAAAGCAGAATAGTGAGGAGTTTGAACAATGAGTGAAACAACAGAGAAACAAATCGAAATGAGAAAGCTTATGGCAAAAGACGTTATGCCAATGGTGAATATTATTAAGAAGATTGGTGTGAAAGAATTTAAGGCATGTTTTGAATCAGAAGATGTGAAGCAGATCATGAAACAAAAAGGAGAAGTGGATTTAAAGACGGTGGGGATAAAGATCGTAATGGATCTTGCAACAATAGTTCTCGAGAACTTACCTTCAGCAGAACAGGATATCTTTAACTTCCTTTCCGGGCTTACTGGGAAGGAGAAAAAAGAAATTGAGGAGATGAATCTCGCAGATTTCTTTGAGTTGATCGTAGCGGTATTCAAAAAAGAAGAGTTCAAGGATTTTATCAAGGTTGTTTCAAAATTGTTCAAATAGGAGATATCCGGTTTATGGATTTGCTCTTTCAGCGATATGGAAGCCCTATGCAGTTACTAG
Organism: Lachnospiraceae bacterium; assembly: GCA_963666475.2. GTDB lineage: Bacteria > Bacillota > Clostridia > Lachnospirales > Lachnospiraceae > JBFHIZ01. Next base: position 510,005 of record OY762821.2, read on the forward strand.
AAGAGTACATTGCACTTCATAATCTATCAGGATTTATTACTGAAATTATTGAGATTACAAACGAAGAAGAGGAAATGAGAACCTTATGGGAATATTTCTTACATAAAGTAGAACAGTTATCCTGGAGCGAATTCTATGAAAGAAGTTGTACGAGCAAATCTGCAGACCAGAACATCGATTTTGAAGCAACCGTAGAGAACAGCAGAAACATTTTAAACAATTTTAGTCCGGAAGAAGAGGAGGTGAAACATGCTTGACGAAGTATTTCGATTGATTGGAACCATTGCAATCAGTAATGAAGCTGCAAATAAGGCACTGGACGAGACAAGTGATAAAGCTGAAAAGTCACATTCAAGAATCGGAAGTGCATTTAGCAAAATTGGAAGTGTAGCAGTAACAGCTGCTAAAGTTGGATTTGCAGCAATCGGAGCAGTGGGAGCAGGAATTATTGCTTTGACGAAGAATGCAATTCAAAACTTTGGTGAATACGAACAACTAGTCGGTGGTGTGGAAACCTTATTCAAGGACAGTAGCGTGGACCTAATGGATTACGCAAAAGCAGCTTATAAAACAGCAGGAATGTCCGCAAACGACTATATGACAATGGTAACGTCCTTTTCTGCATCTCTGTTACAGAGTTTAAACGGTGATACTGCGAGAGCGGTAGAAATGGCAGATATGGCCATTACGGATATGGCAGACAATGCTAATAAAATGGGTACATCCATGGAAAGCATACAAAATGCCTATCAAGGTTTTGCAAAACAGAACTACACCATGCTGGACAATCTAAAACTAGGATACGGTGGAACGAAAGAAGAGATGCAGCGTCTATTAGACGATGCTGAGAAGCTTTCTGGTGTACATTATGATATTTCTTCTTATGCAGATTTAGTCGATGCTATTCACGTAGTTCAAACGGAAATAGGTATTACAGGAACGACAGCAAAAGAAGCAAGTTCAACGATTCAAGGTTCTTGGGGAATGATGAAATCCGCGTGGACCAATTTCATGACTGGTATGGCCGATCCGGAGCAAAATTTTGATAATTTGATGGACGACCTAGTTACTTCAGCAATGACCTTTGCAGATAACTTGGTACCAAGAATAGCAGCTACGGTTCCAAGACTTGTTGAAGGACTTTCGGGAGTGGTACAGTCACTTTCTGGATATTTACCTGATATCATAACGCAGTTATTGCCAGCAGTGATAACTGGGGCAACTACCTTACTTGGAGAATTAATTACAGGGTTACCTACAATTGTAGAAACAGTGGCCCCTGTATTAGTAGAATCCATAAAAACGATTTTTACAAAGGCATTTGGAGAGGAGTCGGGTGGTGCTTTTGGAAGTCTGTTTGATAGTTTAATCACTAGTTTTTCTCAAGTAAGTGCAATGGTTCAAAATATGATGCCTGGTATTATTGATGTGGTTTTACAGATTTTACCGCCACTCATGAACATCGCGCAGTCCATTTTGCCAGTGTTTGTGACACTAATGAGTATGTTAATGCCATTTGTCATGCAGTTTATTGATACAGTGTTACCGATGATTGTGGAATATGCAGATTTGATGATTCCTTTGTTTTTGGAGATAGTAGAATCCGTCTTGCCGGTTATTTTTGACTTGATTAGTGAGTTGCTACCCATATTCTTGCAGGTAATTGAAGAAATATTACCGGTTGTTCTAGAGCTAATCGAACAAATGCTACCGTTTATATTGCAGCTAGTAAATGAAGTATTACCTATTATTGTAGATTTAATAAAGCAATTATTACCTCCGTTTCTAGAAATTATCGAGGCGGTGTTACCAGTATTTAGCGAATTATTGCAATTATTATTACCTGTACTACTAAGTTTATTTGACTCGATGTCACCGATTCTACAAATGATCATTGATTTTATTGTGCCAATCGTAGATTTGATTGCACAGGCAATAACACCACTTATGGATAGCATCATGCTATTAATATCATCTGCTTTTGAAGTGCTTCAGCCATTATTAGATACATTGATTGAAACCATTGGAGTGATATTAGCACCAATTCTAGAATCTTTAATGCCTATTTTTGAAACGTTATTAGGAGCGATTAGTCCAATACTGGATATTTTCACAGTTATTATTGGAGTGTTATTAGAACATTTTGTTCCGATTATACAGGTCGTAGCAGATGTGGTTGGAGGAGTTTTAGGAGGTGCGTTTTCAGCCATTGCACCGATTCTTGAAGCAGTAATGGATATACTTGGAAATTTAATCGAATTCATTGCAAATGTGTTTACCGGAAACTGGGAAGGTGCATGGAATAATATTGTTGAAATTTTTAAAGGAATTTTTAATCTCATACCAGCAATTGTTGAAGGGGTTATTAACCTAGCAATTGGAGTGGTTAATGGAATTATACGTGGAATCAATGATTTGACTGAAAAAGTTGGAATTGATGCTATTTCGATAATTCCTGACGTGAATCTCCCGAGGCTAGAAGATGGTGCATTGCTTGAAAAAGGACAGACAGGTTTCCTAGAAGGAAATGGCGCAGAAGCGGTTGTACCATTAGATAAGAATAAAAAATGGATCTCCAGAGTGACGGATGAATTTGATTCCCAGGGAATTGGTGGAGGAAGCGAAACGCTATCTATTTTACAAGAAATCTTACTCGTATTATATGATTTAAAAGATAACAGTGATGATCTACCAGGAAAACTATTAGATATTTTGATGAATAGCCTACGGATAGAAATGGACAATCGAGAGTTTGCAAGAGCGGTTAGGAAGGTGAAGCCATCATGAGAGAACAGATAAAATATGTAAATCACCTAAATGAAGTACTTGTTTTTGGATCTGACGGATTATATGTCAATGAAAACAACTTAAGAGATTTTTCATGGGATGTAGTGTCTGAGAATGATCGTATTTCTGGATTCAAAAAAGGAATTGAACGTAAAAAGCTTCCGGTACAGATTGCAGCGACAAATGAAGGCACCTCTTTAAAGAATCGACTCTTTGAAATAGTCGAAAAAGATATTCTTGCAATGAAACCAGGAAAGCTCATCATCGGAGATTATTACATGAAGTGTTTCATCACAGGAAGCAAAAAGAAAAAGTATCTTGTGAAAAAGAATTACTACATGAACAATCTGGAAGTGAGTTCAGATGAGCCATACTGGGTAAAGGAAAGTATGACCAGATTTAACTATGGTGCTGGAACACTTGGCACTAATTTGGATTTCAACAACGATTTTCCGATGGACTACGCATCAAACCTATTGGGGCAGAGCTTAAACAATACCAGCTTTGTTCCAGAAGATTTTCGTATGCAGATTTACGGTCCGGTAGATGTACCATCGGTGGCAGTAAATGGACACACTTATCAAGTGAATAAGTCGGTCGGTAATAATGAATACCTTGTTATTGATTCAAGTGCCAAAACGGTGGTTTTGATACATTCGGATGGATCTGAAGAAAATTGTTTTAACCTTCGGAATAAGGAATCGTATATTTTTGAAAAGATTCCAGTGGGAATCAATACGGTATCAAATAGCGGTGTATTTAAGTTTGATATCACGATACTCGAGAAGCGAGGTGAACCAAAATGGACCTGATTTATATGAATTCAGAAAAAGAAGATGTTGGAGTATTAAACGACTATTCTTTGGATCTGGCCATAGGAAACGATGAAAACGACCTGCAGTGTACCCTTCCTCTGGAACAAAACTGTTTAGCAGGATCTTATTATCTGTACATGGAAGGTTCTGAGTATGGTGGAATCGTTGATCGAGTAAAAGTAGATACCAAGAATAAACGAGTTCAGTATACTGGAAGAAGCTGGCATGGAATATTGGAATCAAAAGTGATTTGTCCGGATGCAGGAGAAGATTATTTGATTGTATCGGGTGAAGCCAATTTAATGATTGGCCAATTATTAACTAGACTTGAGCTAACAGATTTATTTGAGGTTAGTACAGCGGATTCAGGGCTCACAATCAGTTCTTACAGTATGAACCGATACATTGGAGGATATTCAGGGATTTTAAAGATGCTTAAGTCTGTAGGAGCAAAGCTGAAGATAACATTTGGAAGCGAAAAAGTGCAGCTTTCTGCAGAAGCAATAGCAGACTATTCCGAGGATGAAGAATTTGATTCGAGTCAAATATCGTTTGTAGTAGAAAAGAAATACAATCCAATAAACCACTTAATATGTTTAGGCACCGGAGAGTTAGCAAATCGGCAAGTTATTCACTTGTATGCGGACACAAATGGTATCATTAGCACGATTCAGACGCAATTTGGAATGAATGAAGTAACTGATATATATGAAAACGCGAATACAGAGTCGCTTGAGGAACTAGAAAAAGGTGGCAAAGAACGCATCAAAGAATCTTGGAGTGAAGATGCACTACAATTTGATTTTCCAAGCACAGAAGAGGGATATGATATCGGCGATATCGTTGGAGCGACAGAGCAGACTACGAAGTTATCCGTGGCAGCAGTCATCAAAAAGAAAATAGTAACTATTAAAAATGGGATCACATCAGTATCATACGAGGTAGGTGAATAATATGACACATTTAGTAACAGGATATGCAGGAGAAGAGCATATCCAATCAAAGGATCAAGGATCGTTTAACGCTTCTTTCTTTGGTACCGGACAATATGTAATGGAAACAGGAAATCAGTTTGAAGCATCCATTACATCAAATAATAATGTGCGCATTCTGGATGGAGACATGCTCATGAAAGGAAGGCATATTCGAATTGAACCGAACAGCTATGAAGATGTAGGAATCACAACTGGTACAGCTGGAACATTTCGCAATGATTTGATTGTTATGAAATATATCAAGAACGAATCTACTGGAGTGGAGGAAGCATATATAGAATATATTCAAGGAACTGAAACGGAAGGAACACCTATAGATCCAGAATATACAGATGGCGATATTCTTGGTGGGGACTCGTTGAACCAAATGCCACTTTATCAAGTAGTGATGCAGGGAGTAGTTTTATATGAAGTCGTTCCTTTGTTTGAAACGATACCAACATACAAAGCTTTAGCTGATAAGTATAAACAAGAGTTTATCGATTCGTGCGAAACACATTTAGATTCTTTAAATATCTTAGACACAAAAGAAGAAATACAGGCAAATACGCAATCGAATCAGCTGGCCGGAGCGTTGGCGGTAAAGGAACTTACAACCAAATTGAGAGCGTCAGAAGTGATTAGTTATTCTACAGGGTGGACAGCTCACCAAACATATGAGGGATGTTTTTATCATGATATTGCTCTATCAGGATTGCTCACTTCTGATTCGAATAACGTGAAGGTATCATTAAGGAGTGCAACGTATCCGGCTACTGAAGATGAAAAAACTCATGCGACATATATTGAGGGGACGGAGTGTGTAACCAATGGATATGCAAGAGTGATCGTAAATACTGAACCGTCCATTGATATGACAATTCAAGTGGAAGTGTAGGTGATGTAATGGCGAATTGGGTTAAAGGAATAAATAATAAACAAGGAGCTAATTGGAATGGAGTGGGTTTATCAGACAAAGTTGTAATTGAAGGTGGAGTAAGTATTGATAGTAGAGCTGTAGTAAACTATGCGGATATTAATGCTGATACCGGCGGAACTACATCACCTCCAAAAACTGCAGATTTGACTAGATATCCATTTACTTTAAACAATGTATCTGGATTCAGCAAAATGGAAATAACATATAGCTACACGGTATATCAAAATTATGGATCTGCATATATTTACTTTAACGACGTATTAAAACACAGCGCAGGAACCTCACAAACAAATATCACTGCTACGGTTACGTACGATATAAGCACTGAAGGAATTAAAGTGAGGTGTTATGCAATTAACAATAGTAGCTATACTGGTTGGCATTCTCAGGCAAGATTTACATTACAGAGTGTTAAATTGTTAGTGTAGAAGAAAGGTAGAAATATGATTAGAGTTCAGTTTAATGATTCAGTCATTATGAAAAATGCAGAGTTTAAACTTATTAGTGATCAAATGGTTCAACTTTCTGGTAAAGGAATAAAACCGTTAACATCAGGGTTTAAAATTTTCCGTTTAAATGGAAAACTGATCGGAGACTACTCGGATTATACAAATATAGTATCCGAAGGGGATGATTTTATTCAATTTTCGAAACCAATCGAGTACTAGTCTCACGGAAGGAGTAAATGATGGAGTATATTAAGAAAATATATGTCGATCATGACATATTATCGGTAACAAACCGAGACAAAGTTCCAGGAGATATTGAAACGCTCTATCTGGAATTTATATTCAAAGATACATTCTGGGATGGAGTAGATCTTGAAGTAGCGATTGAGAGAAATGGTCTTGTATTCTTTGCAACACTGGATTCGGAAAACAAAATAAGAGTTGACCGAACATTCGCACAGGCACCAGGATTCGAAATACAGCTTCGTGCAAACGTAACAGATTATGTATCAGAGAAGATCGAGATCGGAGTCAGAAAGCACATTAGTATTGAAGACTTCATTTCACAGTACGCAGAACCGAACTTCCTTACGTCTCTTTTAAACAACAAGATCGATTCTGTTCAGGTATCCGAAGGAACCATAAGCTTCTATGCAAATGGCTCTTTAAAGATGCAACTTACTCCATCCATGGAGTTAGAAGAAGGAACACTGAAGCTATTTGCAGGAGAATTCCTTCTAGCAGCCACCGTTTTAGATCATAACTTATTATCCGGAATCAATGTAAATTCACTCTATCAGCATGTTACATCGGACTGGCTTACGGAAATCAACGAACAGATTGTAAAAGCTCATGAGCAAAACACAGACTTCCAACTAAAAACACCAAGTGGGTCAGTTGTTGTTCTTTACGTAGACGAAGCAGGAGCAGTCCATATTGATGGAGATCTGGTCCATAACGGTAGCGTAGTAGAAGTCCATGCGGAGCATGTATACACCAGTGACAACTGGATCTGCCTAAGAGATGGTGCGACCGTAGGTCTAGCAGAAGGAGAATACACCGGTCTAAAAGCAACCAAATACAACGGTGTAGACGATGGATGGCTAGTCTTTGATAAAGACGGTACTGCTTATGTAGGAGATCTAAACAAATGGCAACCACTCATGACAAGAGCAGCTGCAGAAGACATGGTAGGAGGAGATCTACTATCCTGGGATGCAGATAACCTGAAGGCGATTACTACTCCAATTGCTAATTTTATTAAAGCAGATAATCAGTATGGAACGTCATTTGTTAGTGATTTTAATACGATTACAAAAAGTGGATTTTATAGAGGCAGTAATGTTGCATCTAACTCACCATTTAGTGGATCCGAAATTTATGTTTTACACATCAACAAGGATGGGTCTATAAACTATGCTCAACAGATAGGAATTAGATTAGTAAGTGGCAGTACTCAAATTAAATATAGACAGAAATTTGGAGGAGTATGGACTGTTTGGTCATTAAACCAAGCTATAACTGATTCAGAGGTATCTTTTTACGGAACAATATACTAAAATATTTTAAGAAGTGCCGCTCAAGAACTAACTGACGGCTCTACTATAATATGGAATTGTTGGAGCGGTGTATCTAAAGTTACGTTAGCTGGCAACAGAAATATTAATGCTATCACAATTAGGTCTGATGCAAAATATGTTTTACGAGTAACCCAAGACTCAACAGGCGGAAGAACTCTTACCTTTGGCACCATGTTCAAATTCCCAGGAGGAGTAGCACCAGTTCTATCATCAACTCCAGGTGCAGTAGATATTTTAGAATTCGTGTCTTTCGATGGGTCCACATTAATGTTAACCAACGTAGTATATGATGTGAAGTAGGAGGTGTTCATATGTTAAGACATCCGAATTTAGTAGCATGGTATCCTTTTGAAAATGATGCGAATGACTGTAGTGGAAATGGTAGGAATGGGGTATTAAATGGAGTAACCTTTATAGACGGTTTTTTTGGAAAGAGAGTAAATTTTGTAAATGGAACTGACCATATAACGGTACCAAATATACCAATGTCTCAAGAAATGTCCTTTTGTTTTTGGATAAGTCGTCTTGAAAGTAACACTCGTGCTATTATTCAAAAGCGTACAAGTAGTTATAACGGCTTCTTTATATTTTTATATAACGGAGATATAATGGTAGATATTGGCGGATACGCAAACCGATGGGCTACCGGTGTGCAAATCCCGCTTGATACTAATACACACATAACGATTACTTATAACATTAATGGGTTAAAACTATATAAAAATGGATTATTAGTAGCATCTACCATATTAGGTGATCATACCTTAGATGTTGAAAAAGTAGCTACAATCGGTAATGGTGGTGGCTCTGTTGAGAATCAATATCCATTGCATGGTACTTTAGACGACATCCAAATCTACAACAAAGCACTATCGGAACCAGACATAAAGCGAATTATGATGGGATTACATCCACTAAACTAATCAAAGAGTATAAATATAAACGAGGAGGACCGAAAGGTTCTCTTTTTGTTTTAGGAAGGAGGGGACCATTGGAAGGATTAGCCGGATACATTGCACTAGGCATCGGAGCACTTTCTGTGTTTTTTGAAATATCACCAATCAAATTAAACCCGATCAGCTGGATCGGAGGAATGCTTATGAAGAAAGTCATGGTCAAGATTGATGAACTAGAAAGAACCATTGACGAAAACGAGATTGAGAATCTGCGAAGAGCAATTCTAGAGTTTGCAAATTCCTGTCAGAATGACACAAAGCATTCCCAGGAGCAATTCAACCAAGTATTCAAAGACAATGAAAAATATCATCGTCTATTGGATAAATATAACTTAACAAATGGCAGAGTAGATAGTGACTTTAAATACATTGAAGACATCTACCAGGAGTGCCTGAGAAAACATCAGTTTTAGAAGGGAGATTTTATGGAAAAAGTAAATGTAGTATTTAATTGGATTGGGGCAAATATGTTTCTGATCATTATCGCAGCAATCTTGGCATTGATCCTGATTGTAACAATTTTAAGATTTATGGAAAAACCAAGAACGGAGCAGATCGACACATTCAAGAAATGGCTTCTTTATGCTGTCTGCGAAGCAGAGAAGAACCTTGGAACCAAGACCGGAGAACTTAAACTGATGGCTGTATATGAAGCAGCCGTCAAGACATTCCCCTGGGTCAAGATCTTTATCACGTTTGAGCAATTTAAAGAATATGTAGACGATGCTCTGGACGAGATGAAAGTTCTATTAGATACGAATACAAGTGTCAAAGAATATATTGAGGGAGAAACAAAGCCTCCGGAAGAAGGCGTCAATGAGTAAAGCGAATATATTTGAGAAGCTGTTCGCAGAGATCGGGAACCCATACGGAGTCATAGGAGCGATGTGTAACATAAAAGCTGAGAGTAACTTCTCTTCCATCAATATGCAGAACTCTTATGAATCCAAATTGGGATTCACAGACAACACTTATACAAATGCAGTAGACAATGGTACCTACAAAGGATTCACGACGGATCGCGTAGGCTATGGCCTTTGTCAATGGACCTCATCCGGAAGAAAGACTGGCCTCCTGGCATATGCGATAGCTTTAGGTGTAAGCATTGGAAACGAAGACATGCAGATTGAGTATTTGATTAAGGAACTCAAGGGAGCATATAAGTCAACCTTGAGCGTCCTGAAGAATGCAACATCAATTAAAGAAGCTTCGGACTATTTTATGGTCCACTTTGAAGGACCGGCCGATCAGAGCGAAGTAGCGAAAAACAATAGAGCAGCAAATGGACCAGCCCTATGGGGCGAATTAGTAAAGGAAGGTGATCTTATATCTAAATATCTAATAGCATTAGACGATGGACATGGAATGGAAACAGCTGGAAAGCGTACTCCATATTTAGAAGTACTGGGAAGAGAATTCCACGAGAACGAATTCAACTCTCCAGTAGTAAAAATGATCGCAGCAATGCTGAATCAATACGATGCATTCGAAACGATTCAGACTGCGCCGACGGATATCGACACACCACTTGCAGAGAGAGTAGCAATTGCAGACAATGCAAAAGCAGATTTGTTTGTATCGGTTCATGCGAATGCATTTGACGGAACATTTGAAGGATCCAATCCAGAAGGAATCTCCGTTCACTGTTATCCTGGATCAACAAAGGGTAAGAAGATGGCGAATATTCTTTTGAGGCACTTAATGCAGGGGACAACTCAGGTAAGTCGTGGAGTGGTAGAAAGCAATTTCTACGTGCTAAGAGAAACGGATATGGCAGCAGTCTTATCCGAAAACCTCTTCATGGATAACCCAGAAGAAGCACTTCTGATGATTGATCCAATCTTCCAAAGAGAAGTGGCTATCGAACATGTAAAAGCAATCTGCGAATACTTTGGAGTGACGTATCATCCAGAGTATGAACCAGTATTAGAAGGTGAAGATGATCCGGAAGTAGAGAAAACAGAAATCTACTGCGTACAGCTAAATGAAGAATACACCGATCGAAACACTGCAAGCGAAGCGATGTATCGAATCAGACAGGCAGGCTTCAGCGCGAAGCTTATCAAAATAGTTGAATAAAAGCACAAGGCTCCGGAGAAATCCGGGGTCTTTTTATTTAAAAGAAAAAAGACCAACAGATCTGGTCATGCAGTCTGAAGGTCTTTAATAGGGTGTGTAAACTTATAATCATTATACCACAGAAATTGGAACGGTAGTATGCCGTTTGTTACATAAACTATGTTGTTTGTTACATTGGAGGTGAAATGATGTACGTTGAACAACGAATTGAAGAATTAGAAAGACAAGTAAGCGAGCTTAGTGACAAAGTGAAAAATCTAGAGATGATAGGAAATGAACGATGGTTATCAGCTAAAGAGATAGCTGAATTAATGAATTGCTCTGTAAATAATATTTATATTAGGATTAGATCCGGTGAAATATATGCTACAAGAATACTAGGAAGTCCAAGGATACCGATTTCTCAGTTTTATAAACAATCAGTAGGAAAAGACGACACAAAAAAAGTCCGAAACAGAGAAGATAAGAGAAAAGGTATTCGGAAAGAACTTTGCATAAAAAGCATGATTGATCATAGTAATGATTTAAGTAAAATCATCAGATGATATTTCAAAGAGAGAATGGTGACTTTGCCACCAATTTGCCACCGATGGAGCAATATTGTGGTGGCAGATACGAGAAGTGAACAGATTAGTATTATTGAAAACACTGAAATAAAGGCATACAGAAGCATTTAAAAGAAGAAAAAAACAGTGAATAATTGCTTTTTCCACACACAACACATGTTGAGTGTTGTTCGTTGCTAGTAAAAAAATAATTAGTTGTGAATCTATTGATTTTCTTTTTTTAAAGTTATAAACTTGTGGTTGAGTGAAGGTATAAAATACCTTCAACTCACCAGATTTTGAAACTTCAATCCGATTAACTAATATATTGAGAAGTTCTCTGTTAAGCGTTTTTAATTCAAGAACTTCTTCAAGCTGAGATTTGATACTGTTGATATCAAGTCTCTCTTTTTTTGTGATTCAGAGAATGCATCGATCTTTTTTTGAATTTTTGTGATTTCTTCGTTGTTTTGAGCAATATAGATTCTATGGTTTTTTGGGTAATGTCGGATCTGTATATGGAAACAGAATGATTGATTTGGGGAGGGGATTTTTAGAACAGAAAGAAGAATCTATTTTTCTGTAATGTGTCTAATAAAATGTCTAATTTTTCTGAATACTCCTTAATTCAATAGACTGGATTGAAGGGTTTTTAATATCATGTTTCATATTGGAAAGAATTATTTTTAATTAATATGAACAGTCATGGATAGTTCTAAATTAGGAAGTATGTTGTAGGATATACCAAACGTGTAGGCTATATTTACTGAACAAAAATATTTTGGTACTCTCACATTAGTTGATGCAAAAAGGTAATAACAAAACTTAAATTGGGAGGAAAAAATGAAAAGAAAAGAATTTATGAAAAAAATCAGTGAGCCTTTTTTGGCTATCATTAGAAAAATTTTTTAATGTGCAATCTTTAATAAAGTTAATGTTGACTTTAATAATATTAAAGGGTATAGTTGTTTTATTGTAGGAGAAATGAAATGGATAAAGAAAATATACCGAACTGGTTGAACCAATTAAATATTGAAGATGTGAATTTTATTAAAAATTTTGTTATGGCATCAGGATCATTGAAAGATATTGCCGCTATATATAGTGTGACTTATCCTACGGTAAGAATACGCCTTGATAAGCTAATTGAAAAGATTACGGACAATGATGATTTTGAGCGGGACGAGTATATTTTATTGATTAAGAGGTTGGCGAATGAAGGGAAACTTAGTTTCGAAACGGCTAGAATATTAATTCATGAGTATCGAAAATCTGGAGGGGAAATAAGATGATAATTAGTGTGTTATTTGTAGGGGTGGTTATTGGAAGTGTTTTTTTGGAAAAAAGTTTACTTAAGAGGAAAGGTAAATGGGATGGATTATTGTTTCCAGTAACTTGGTTAATTATATCTATAGTTTGCATTGCTATTTTACTCCTTAATATTAGTTCAGATGTCCTTGAAATTTACAAAGACGGGCTTCTTATTGAGTCATTTACGATATCTGAAAATCTACTATCTGGTTCGGAGAAAATGGAAAGTATTTTGAAAATGTTCCTTTTGCTTAATATTCCTTCGTTTATAACAGTGGTTATGTTTATAAGAAGAAAAATACACAGAATACGAAACAATGATTATGAAAGAATGATATTAAATGATCTGTAAAGCGAATTAATTACAAATATTAATATATTTATAAATATATTTTACTTTTATGGATATCTTTAATATATCTCTATGTCTATAAAACTGTAGAGTGAGAAACTATTAACCATGTTTGATTGAAAACCTTTAGGGAGGTAAAGAAGAGAGATATTTTTTATCATTAAGTAAGAAATCAATTTTATTTGTCGCGATTGTACTGGTAGTTATGTTATCATTTCCATCTCATGTTAATGCATCAGAAAATAATTCAAAGAAGAAAGCAGCTATTAGCTATGAAACTGTAATAACTGAACAGAACATCTATGAAGTATTTGAGTATCTAGGTTTGGATACAAATTCATTTATTGCAGATAATAGTGTTAATTTTGGAGAGCTTACTGTTGGTGAGTTAGAAAGTGCAATATTAAGTATTAATAGTGAACCAAAGAATATTGTTAAATCTGAGATCGTGCTACCAAAAATCAAAGAACTGTCAGGAATTTCTTTGATGAGTGCTACGAACAGTATGACATTAGATTCAAGTCTTACTGTTGGATCTGCTACAATTACTTTTCATGCTGTAGGGAGCTATATAACTACAACATGGACTGGAGCTACCGCAGGAAATGCAGATGTTGATTCTGATATGTTAATTTATGTATTTAAACTTTCAAATCAAGTCAATAGAACCTCATGTACATCATCCGTTATTACACTTTCATATTCAGGAAATTTAGATACCTATTTAGGAATAGCAGATTTAGGATTAGTAAAGATAGGTACTCAAACTTATTCAGGTACTAGTTATTTTTACGCTCGAAATTATTTGTATAATTTTTAAATTGTTTTATAACACATGGCAATGAATCATCGTTTATTATGATGACAAAGTATTTGCAACTAAGTTTATTTTAATCCTAAGTAAAAAGTGTGGTATACATTTTTTACTATTCAACAAAATAAATATATTCCCTAAAAATCCACAGCCGGTGCTGTGGGTTTTGTTCATGCAAAAAAATAAGTAATTTGAGGCAATGATATTTGGATAATCAGTCGATAAATTGCATATTCTTAAAGAGTTTATATATTTGATGTAAAGAAGTAAGAGCAATCTTTATGATAGATATAGTTTGCGACTAACAGCACTTAACACATACAGAGACTGTCGTTTTACTTCAGCCTCATTAAAAGAAACTTTGTTTCTTTGCAACGAATCCTGCGTGAAGCTGATGAGAAGATAAAAGTGTAATACAAAAATAAACACTTAAAATTTAAAAAGTTGTGATTTGATATGGATAGTATCAAGTTTCAACTTTTTTGGTTTTTTTGAAGGGATAACTTCAAATCTATCTTTTGTGTAATTTGCATCAAAAAAACTCGCTTTTATATTGCATACTTGTGTGGTATACCATATAATTAGTTTTAGGGCTGAGTGAGAATGATTAGATAAAAATTAATATGGGAAAATGTTTTGGCTTGTGCTCGGAAAATTCTGGCACGGGCTTTTTTGTTGTTTGATAAATGTGTCCAATTTATTAAGGACAATGCAATTGGGGGATATCGGTGGAAAAATATACTTGTTATGATTGTATGCTATGTAGAAATGGTGAATGTTTTGGTGGAAAAGAGATTTGTAAAGATTTTAAATTTGCGCCATCATTGAAGACTGAGGATAAAGAATATTTCCCTAGAGTTATGGGGAGTAGCAGATTTGCTGGAAAAATTGAGAAGAAGGAAGAACAAGAAAGAATAAAAAAAAATATTGTTAAAAATCAAGCTGAAAAAAGGGAGCCAGAAAAAAAATCAATAAGTAAATCGGCAAGTACACCTATTCACCATCCTGTGGGGAGACCTATTATCAAATATATAAGTAAAGCTACAAGCAAATTATTAAGCGAAAATGAAGTTAAACAAAATAATGATAAGGAAAATAGCAGGGTATCATTTTTAAGAAAGGGACGAGAAAACGAAGAAATTAGTAAAAGAATTATTGAAAGTAAAGATGAATACTGGATAATGTTAGATTCTGAAAATAAAAAAAATGTGGATAGGGGCGTGTTAATTTACAATAATTTTATTAAAAGTTTTTATTTTGATAGGGGAAGACAAGAAGATTCCAATTTTTTAGTACATGAAATCACTAGTATTATGAAGAAGATAAAGTACAGGAATACAGTTATTAATACGATTGTAGCTAAAAATGAAGAGTTTGATTTCAGAGAAATAAAGATGATACAAGATTTTTATAATCATCAACAATTAATTGGAAACATATACTTGATAAGAGTGGGAAGAATTAGTATAGATGAAATAATTAGATTAACAGGAATCGATTTTAAGTAAGTTTGAGTTTGGCATTGGAATATCAACATTGTAACGAATTGTTTGGTTCGGAGAGAGTTTTTTGAAGAGAAAAATGAATCTTACTTTTATGTAATATGTCTAATAAAATGTCTAATTTACATTGAATATAGATGATATATAACATATAATCATTAATAGGGCTGAGTGAGGATAATTAGAAAAAAATAAATATGGAAAATGTTTTGGCTTGTGCTCGAGAAATTCTGGCATGGGCTTTTCTATTTTTACAAATTATGTCAACGATAATAGGTGTAGTGAATTTTGATACAATATATAAAAATTTAGTGTATGGAGGCGAATATGACAGGAAGAAGTGCAGATGCATCAATAAAAGGATATATGTATCAATTTATTCATTCAATAAAAGATATTTTAAGTAATCAGAAAGATTTTGAAAATACAATTGAAGGAATAGAGGACCTAGATATAAAAAGTTTCGATGAAGAAACATTGGTGCAATATAAATATCATGAATTTCAACATTATAAAAATAGTCTAGTTGGAAAACCTATTGGACTAATGTTTAATCACTTTATAAATACAATAGGTGAGAAATATGTATATCGATTAGCTATATATTTGGATGATAATTTGCCTCAAATGAATATAGATATTATGTATAAAATTTTATCTTTGAAAGCAGCACAAGATTATATTGAGGATAAAAATATTAAGCATTGCACAGATCAAGAAAAAATAGAAAAATTTATAGATGTATTTAATTGGGAAAAAACAAAAAGCTATGATGATGTAGAAAAAGAAATAATAGTTAAGTTATCACAAGAGTTTTGTATTAGTGATGAAGAGAGTGAAGTAATTTACTTACCTAATGCAATAAGAAAAATCATTGAACTAGGAATTAAACGTCAGATAGATGAAAGAAAAATAAAAACAAAAGAATTTAAACAATACTTACAGGACAAGAAGAAAAGTTATGATATTGCATATATGTCTAGGATGTATGGTGAAGAAAAAGCTGCAAATAAAATTATAAAAGCTTTTAGCAATGAAGGGTGTAAAAAAAACAATACGGATTTTATTGTTTATATTGAAAATACAGGCAGATTTCAAATCGATAAAATGATAATTGATATTGCAAGAAAATTCTTTTATAAAGGAAACAAAAAAGATTTTAGACCAATAACTTTTTTGGTGGATGAATCATTTGAATTAAAAAAGAGTATTTCTGAACGTATTTCCAATTCAAATGATATAATGATTTTTAATGATGGATATGAAGATTATTTCTTTTGTAAAGAAGTTTTTAATAGAGAGGCAATTACTACAGGAATGCCTCTAAGAGGAAAAGTGAATAACGTTAATTACAATTTTAAAATAATAAAAAAAGATACGTATTTTAAGAATAAGAATGATGTTATATTTAGGAATGGAGTTCTAATATTAATTGGAAAGATGGATGAAAAATTATTAAATGAGTTTGATATTAGGTATCATTTGGGCAATTTGGGAAATGAATCAATTTTAAGAATATTTGGAGGGTGTAATGGATAAAAGCAATCAGTTGAGGGTGAAAAGTTTTGAACCAAATTTAGTACAGATTGAGATTGTAGATTTTAGCTCATGGAAAGAAGAAAATACAGGTAAGGAAATAAAAATAGGCTCATATTTAAAAATTGAAGATGGCGATGGTAATTGTATACTTGCTTTGGTAAAGAGTTTTAAAATGATTGAAGTAGAGGATGAAAATGCAAGTTTACAAGATGAGTATAATGGCTCTTTTTTGGTAAATACACAACCAATTGGACAACTAGTAAATCAGAATGGTGAGATGATATTTAGAAAAGGAATCAGAGATATATGTATTCCTCCAAATGGCGTTAGTTTAGCTGATGAGCAAGATTTAATGAAAGTATTTTCAAGTAACTGTGAAACAAGTATATGTTTTTCAACACATCAATTAAATGAAAATATAAATATAGAAATGGATGGGGATAAGTTTTTTTCAAAGCATATTGCAGTTGTTGGTTCGACTGGATCGGGCAAGTCCTGCACAGTTGCTAAAATAATTCAGACTGCTGAGGAATCATCAAATTCATACCTAAATAATACACATATTATAATATTAGATATTCACGGTGAATATGATAGAGCATTTCCAAAAGCAAATCTACTTTCAATAGATAATAAAAGTTTTTCGTTACCTTATTGGTTGATGAATTCGGAAGAATTGGAAGATATGTTTATAGAATCACAGGAAGCAAATTCTCATAATCAAGTATCTCAATTTAAACAAGCTATAATAGAAAATAAAAAGAAATATAATCCTAATCTGCAGGTTACATATGATGCTCCAGTATTTTTCAGCATAAAAGAGGTATATAATTACATCAATAATAAAAACAATGAGACATATTATGAAAAAGACGGAATTAATTATTTTGGGATTTTGGGAGAAGAAATAAAAAATGATCAATATTCTAAATTTTGGGATAAACAAGAATTCGTTGAATCAACGGGAAATTCAAATCATCCAAAATTAAAAACTAAGGTGAAAAAGGGGGATTTTAATGGTGAATTTAATAGGTTTGTCTCAAGATTAGAAACAAAACTTAATGATGATCGTTTATCTTTTTTAATGTCGGAAACAAAAAGGGATGGGGAAAAATATAAAACAAGTGATTTGAATGATATATTTAAAATGATATTAGGGTATTCGGAAAAGAAGTCAAATGTAACTATAATAGATTTAAGCGCATTACCATTTGAAGTAGTATCAATAATTGTGTCTATAATATCCAGATTGGTTTTTGATTTTTCTTATTATATTTTGAGAAAATACGGAGAAAACAAAACACCATTTATGCTGGTATATGAGGAAGCACATAAATATGTACCGAAAAACAATGAATCAAAATATAGAAATACAAGAATTGCAGTTGAAAGGGTTGCAAAGGAAGGAAGAAAATATGGATTATCATCAATGATAGTAAGCCAAAGACCATCAGAACTGTCAAGCACGGTATTTTCACAATGTAATAATTTTGTTGTTATGCGCTTAACTAATCCGGATGATCAATCATATGTTAACAGATTATTACCTGAAGCTGCAGTCAGTTATGGAGAATCATTAGCTTCCTTAGAACAAAGAGAGGCATTAATTATGGGTGATGCAGTAACAACTCCATGCATTATAAATATTAAAGAGACTAATCCAACCCCAAAATCTGATGATATAAAATTTTATACTGAATGGAAGGAAGAGTGGAAAAATATTGATTTTTTTGATGTTACAGAACAAATAAATAGAAATATAGATAAAAAATCAATAATATAAAGAAGTAAAAAGAAGTGTTCGAGTTGTCGAATAAATCGTTTTACTTTTTGATTTAAACGGTATAATTTAATAAATGGTTAAAAGCAATAGCTTTTTATATGGAGGTCTATTATGGAAGGGTTTTGGGGGTTGTGTACACATACTAAGGAGAAGGAGAAAAAATGGATATTTCTGAGTTTATAAAAGTTGAGAACTATACTTATGAAGAGTATTGTGATTTTTTACAATGTAAATATGGAATTGGAAAATATGATTATATGACAAAATCCTGGAATAAAAATCCGAAATGTACAAGGACAAAAGAAGGGTTGCTTGCGCATCATAAGTTTGAAAGTCATGCAATAATGCTTTCAACGAAAGCATATGCAATGAAAAATCCTTTTGAATGGCAGCAGGCTAAAAATATTATATATTGTGATTATTTAGAACATTTATTTTTACACGTTCTAATATGTGAATTTCCGTCAGCAGAAAAAAATGATTTTGAGTCAGTTGGTATAGGGGGTGTCGTTAATTTTATTGTACCAGAGTTGAATGATTTTTATAGTGGATGGGTTACAAATCAAGAGTGGAGACGGAATTGTCACAATTTGATTAAGAATGATAAGGATGTATATTTTGCTATACTTAAGAGATTTAAAAAAATCTATACTGTGGATGAAATTAGTATAGTAGATCGCATGTGTAGAAGTTTTAATGAATCATATGGATTGTGGTCATCCAAAAAAAATAAAGCAATCTATAGAAAGATAAAATCTATATAAATGATAAGTATATGGATAACAAAAAATCACACTGTGTTATAAGAACTCAAAAATTGAACAGGAGTAAGTGGACATATGGGAATTTATTTCGGAAAGAAAATTAATGCTAATTATATAAATGGGTCAACTTATGTTGGAGCTTTGTATTTTTTTGAAGAGTATTATGAATATAAGGCTGATGCAGTTAATTCTAAGGTAAATTTAGGAAAGATTTATTATAAAGAAATAAAATGTGTTAGCAATGCGAATACGATAGCAATAGTGCCAAATTCTTTAATTGTTGAATTGACGGATGGGAGAATGTATAAGTATGTACTGTTTAAACGAAAAGAAGTAAAGAAATACATTGAAACACAAATTATAAAATTTAAGGAGTAACAGAATGATTTATATTTTTATAGTGATTATATTCGTAGGTTTGCTTATATCTCTGCATTTTTATAATCTAGGGAAATATAGTCATTGCGATAAGTATTATTTATATGATCAGGTTGATTCCTATATATTGTCTGGTATAGATACATATGATAATTCGGGAAATAAGTATAATTATATTCTAGATAATTCAAATATGCCATTAGGAAGAGCATCAGCTTTTTTGAATTTTTTTGGGAAAACAATATATTCAGAAGAACCATATTTGTTCCTATGTAATAGAAGTTCAATTGAAAATGAATTTCGTGAATATGGGTGTATTATAGCTCGAACGGGAGTTTATTTTTCCAATGAAAAAACAAACGTAGATTCAAAAAGTACCGATAGAGCAAAGCAAAAAGAACTTTCTTTTATTGGGCTAACACAAATATATGCGATAGGTTCATTCATAATCTTAGTAAATGTAAGACCGAAACGTATTATTGACAAAATTAGGATTATTAATGTTAGTGACAAGCAACTTAGAATAATGATTCGTGGTATTGGAAAAATTATTATTTGTAATAATTTAGGATTGTGCTTAGCAAAGGGGCAGGTTGTAGAGAATTTTGATTGGAAAGAATTAAATGAAGCAATAGAGAACGGTATAGAGTATAAGGGAAATACGGATCTTAATCTTGAATTGTATGAACAAATAATAAATAAGGCAGAGAGAAAACTTAAGAGAAAAAGGGACGCTATAGAAGTTGAAAATAATGGAACTATAGCAGGATTTTCCAAATTCAAAACTTTCTTTGGCGAATTAAAAAATCATATGGATGGTTCTAGAGGGCATGGGTATGCAGCTGAGTACACGAATAATACTTTTGATCGTGCACTTGGAAAAGAAGTTGAGAATGCAGCGCAAAATTTGGATGAGCGTGGAAAACAGGTTAAGTACGGAGCTGATCGAATAGTTAATGGTGTAGAGATTCAAACAAAGTATTATAAGACAGCCTTGGAGACGATAGGATCGGTTTTTAAAAATAAGGAAGCAATATATATTCGTAATGATGGTACTGGAAAAATGATGCAGATTGAGGTTCCGAGAAATCAATATCAAGAAGCGCTTCAAGCTATGCAAAAAAGAATTGATTCCGGACAAGTACCAAATGTTGAAATGGGTGAAACTGCGAGGGATTATGTTAGAAAAGGTTTTTTTACATATGAACAATCGTATAATGTTGCAAGAGCTGGAACCATTGAAAGTTTATCTGTTGATTTGACATCTGGTGCTGTGTGTTGTGTGCAGGCTGCTGGAATATCAGCACTTATTATATTTGCACAGGCCATATGGAGAGGTGAACCAATAGCAAATGCTGCAAGAGAAAGCTTAAAATCAAGTCTAATTGTCTTGGGGAAGGGAACACTTATATATACAATGACAATGCAGTTGTCTAGAAAAGAAGTAGCTAATATTTTTGCGGGTAAAATTTTTACAGCAGATGGTATATCGCAGGGATATAAGGCAATTAATAATCCGATATATGATCTTTCAGGAAAGATGGCTGACTCATTCAGTAAAACTGCACTAGCTAATAGTGGAGCAGGGAAAAAATTGGGGTTAAATAGTATCGCTGGACGACAAATTATTGCGAATACTGCAACTGTTGTAGTAGTGTTTGGGCCGGATATAGTAAAAACTCTACAAGGCAGGATTTCAATCAAACAATTATTCAAAAATAGTGTTATTGGTGCCTTTGGAATGGTTGGAGCAGTAATTGGCCAAACAATTATTCCAATACCAATAGTAGGTGCAATGGTAGGCGGTACAGTAAGTGGATTTGTTACAAAAAAGATTCTAGATAATTATATAGAAGATGATGCGAAAGAAATGTTCCGAGTATTGAAGGAAGAATTTATTGATCAAACAATGCTGGCGAATTTGTCACATGAAGAATTCGATGGAATATCTAAGCTTACGGTTGGACATAAGAAAATAGCAAAAATATTGCAGAATATGTATCAGTCAGGAGAAGAACGTAGATATGCAAGAGAAGTAATTATGGTGCCCGCTATTATTGAAATTACTAAGGAACGAGCAAGAATATCTTGCTCGGAATATAATAATGCAGTTTTAGATGTTGTAGCGACGGAAATTTAGTCCGTAGATAGAAATAGTATTGATTCTACCTTGCATTTAGTGGGCTTGGTAGGGAACATAAACCTAGCGTACGGGATCGACTCCCGTTTCTTAATAAAAAGTGAACATATCAGCTCAATTCATTGATTATTATAAAATATTTTGGAGTAAGAGCAACCATTAATAGTGTTTTAGTTTACTACTATCAGCATACAACACATGTGGAGACAGTCGTTTTACTCCAGTCTCATTAAAAGAAACTGCGTTTCTTTGCAGTGAATCCTGCGTGAAGCTGTGAAAAGATAAAAGTGTAATACAAAAATAAATAGTCAAGATTCAAAAAAGTTAGGATTAGATATGGGCAGTATAAAGTTTCAACTTTTTTGGGTTTTTTGAAGGGATAACTTCAAATCTATCTTTTGGGTAATTTGCATCAAAAAAACTCGCTTTTATATTGCATACTCGTACGGTATACCATATAATTGGTTTTAGGGCTGAGTGGGAATGATTAGATAAAAATTAATATGGGAAAATGTTTTGGCTTGTGCTCGGAAAATTCTGGCATGGGCTTTTTTTATTTAATGGTACCAGTTATAGGTCTATAAAAGTGAGATAATTATATAGTTTATAAAATGAATGGAGATTAAAATATGGCAAATGGGACAACGAATGTGGGATTTGAAGAACAGTTATTGCAGGCATCTGATAAACTGCGTCAAATATGGGTGCGGCTGAATATAAACATGTAGTTTTAGATTTGATCTTTTTGAAATATGTATTCGATTCTTTCCATGATGATCAACATAAACCATTGAAAGCAAATTATATATTGGCGAATCCTCCTTTTAACATTTCGGACTGAGGTGGTGAACGAATACAAGATGATATTCGATGGTCATACGGAGGGCACCGGTTGGGAATGCCAATTATGCATGGTTGCAACATATGCTTCATCATTTGAATCCTGTTGGAAGTGTAACAGGTACTGTTTTGGCAAATGGATTGCTAAGCTCCAATACATCAAATGAAGGTAATATAAGAAAACGAAGAAAAGATGGAAAGACTAACGACAGAAGTATTTGGTTTGTTTGAAGAGTCACATAATTGGAAGATGAGATTTTCAAAAAGCTCGTGGCGATAGGATATAGTAAATAAGATAATTGTGATTGTCAAGAACAGCGGTTGTTATTTTTAATAATATGCATTCTTTAGAAAATAATTTTGAAATAGTTTGGATTAGTTGAAGTTAAAATATTATTTTAATTTACTTTTATCGTAGATGGATTACAAATAAAAAATTAAACAGTAGAGATACTTATTATAAAAAGTATTTAATAATTATATTATGTAGAATTGTAGTTTTTGGGGTAAAAATAATTTAAGGGGGGGATTATGGATCAAATATTTGGTTTATTTGGACAAGTTTTAGAAAGTGTTGGGCTTGATGAATTATCAATACTTCTTTTTATGATTGTTTTAGTAATTTGTGCTGTTTTGTTCAGATATTTTATTAATCGACAAAGTATTATGCGTGAGAATGAGGCTGATATAATTGCGTTGGCATTACAGGAGTATTCTGATGCTATAAGCAAAATAATTGAATATAAAGAGATGAGGATATCTGAAACTGAGTTGGTAATTTGTTTTACAAAGCTTCTTCCGTTTTGTAGCAATAAATTAAAAAATTTAATAATAGAGTATCAAGAGTTATTTGATGGAAATAAAAAGGATGAAAATAATAACAAAACAAAAGAATTAATAGATATTGTCATTCAAGAATTTAGTTCAATTAAATATGCAGATAAGACAAATATTTTTAAGAAGTTAGGAATGAGTTTACTTGATAAAAGTGAATACGTGTTTAGCTTTTCAGGTTTAGGAAATATTTTAAACGCACTATTATTAACTTTTCTTAGCATATCTTCCTTTTTTGTAATTTTTGCAATTGAGGTAACATTTAGTAGCCTAGAAAGTTCATATGATAAAGGATTTTTTCTTTTCGTATGTATTTATTTTGTATTATATATAATGGTTTTAATTGGAATAATTGAATCTTTTTCGGTTTATCGAATTAAAAACGGACGTAGAGGTATAAGTTTAATTTTGTTAAATTTTGTATTGCCAATAATTTTTTTGTTTTTTGAGAATAGAGAAATATTGATCCTAAGTTTTATATTATTTGTAGAGTTTACAATAATTATATTAAAAAGTGAATTGATACATAAATAACGATAAAAGAAAGAAGATAAATTGTGATTTATGTGACTATATATAGATATATATAAGATATAGGAGAATAGGATGGAACACAAAGGTACAAAACGATTAATAGGAGATAATATAATTCTTCGAAGATTTGAAGAGAATGATTTATTGCCCATGTATGACAATTGCTGGAAATATAGCAATGTATCTAAGTGGACAAATTATGCTGAAATGAATACAATAGATGAAGTAAAGACGAATGCTGATATGTTCACAGAAAAGTGGTTGAGTTCCTATAAATATAGTAATCGTTATAATTGGGCAATTGTTGAAAAATCTTCTAAAAATGTAATTGGAAGAATGTTTGGAATGCATCCAAATGATGAAAAGTGCGAAGTTGAACTAGCATATGAATTAGGTCCTAACTGGTGGAACAAAGGATTTATGACAGATGCTGTGAACATAGTACTTAAGTTTTTCTTTGAAGATGTTGGGATGAATCGAGTTTTTTGTTACCATGCTGACAAAAACCCAGCATCAGGGAAAGTAATGCAAAAAGCAGGGATGAAACAAATAGGAGTTTTACTTGATGGTTGTACTTGTAATGGAGGAATATTTATTAGGGTGAATTATGAAATGACTCGCAAAGATTATTTTTTTTTACAAAAATGAATTTTAATAGGAAGGATTAAACTAAGCGGATATTAAATCATTATACGAAGCAGAAAATATAGATTACCTTATTGAGTTTTCAAAAATATGTGATAAAGTCACATAAATTTTAATCATCCATACAAATTGAAAGTTGAGGTTCAAAAGTCGTTAGTTGAGACACAATTATTACTTGATTCACTGATGCTGAAATATTTTGAGTGAGTTAACAGGTAAAAATAAGATAAATAGGAATTTGGAGGGGATACAAAATGATTGAATTATATGAGTCTCTTGTGGATGACTTGTGGTTTAAGGAAAAAATGATGAGTGATGAGGAGACTATGTCTTACAACCATGCTTATGGAGAGACAATTCCGTTTCCTAAAGAGAATTGGAGAGGTTGGCATGACAGATGGATAACAAACCGCAATTGCAACCGATTTTATAGATACATCAAGAAGCATGACACTTTCGTTGGAGAGGTGGCATATCGCTTTGATGAAAATCGACAGATGACCATTGCTGATGTAATTATTTATGCTCCTTACCGTGGACTGGGTTATGGTAGAAAAGCGCTGTTGCTTCTGTGTCAAGCGGCAAAAGAAGCAGGTATACATGAACTTTATGATGATATTGCTATCGATAATTCTTCAGTTGCATTATTCTTAAAGTGTGATTTTGTAGAAGTGTTATGAACAAGCGAATATGTGTTGGTAAAAAAGGAATTATAAGCTTTGCAAATTCCTAATTTATCAACGATAACCTATAAGGAAGTTAGCGGAGGTATACATGAAAAAGTTATTATTTATACTTATTAGCCTGATTTGCTGTTTTATTTTGTTTGGTTGTGAAAGTAATTCGGCAATTAATACATCTGAAAATAATAGCGAAGTAAATAGTACGAATGATAAAAGTGCAGATGAACATGTAAA
The DNA here is from genome assembly GCA_963666475.2 of Lachnospiraceae bacterium. Lineage (GTDB taxonomy): Bacteria > Bacillota > Clostridia > Lachnospirales > Lachnospiraceae > JBFHIZ01. The sequence goes on from OY762821.2 coordinate 535,483, forward strand.
TGTAGTGGAATTAAACGAAAGTACTGATGATTTGGAAGCAGAAACTAAGGAAGATGAGGAAGAGGAAGTATATGAATTTGAGCCAACTGATATTACAAAATATTTGACATTTTCAGCATCGACTGAATTGGACGGAGAATATAGTATTCAGAATATTGTAGATGGTGATTTATCATCTGCATGGGTAGAGGGAGCAGTCGAGGATGGAATTGGCGAAAGTATTAAGGTGTCCTGTCCATATGAGTTTGTTGTTACGTCAATTTCGATATATAACGGATATCAGAAAAGTGAATCTCTACTGAATGCAAATGGACAAGTAAAATCAGTTTTTTTAAGTAGTAAAGATTATGAAGCAAATTATGAATTCGAGATTACGGAAACCATTGGAACGCCTCAAGTAATTGCAATAGAAGAAAAAGAACAGGTAGAACAAAATGAATTTACAATTTATATAAATGATGTGTATCAAGGAAGCAAATATTCAGACACATGTATTTCGGAAATTCTAGTATATGGATATATTGGAGAACTAAATGATGACGTGTCAAGTGAGCGTTATGGTATTTCGTTAAATGAATCTATGAATGAAGAATATGAAGTTACGGTTCAAGTCACTGTTACAAAAGAGAATGCTGTTATTTGGACATATACATTTGAAAGCTATACAATGACTGAATTAGACCAATGTCAAGCAATTGGGATTATAAACAATAGGTATCTCTGCATTATTTCGGGACGTGTGTATGCATTTGATGTTTCTACAGGAGAGCTTTTATGGATAAGTGAAGATTCTACAGGAGCGAGTTGCCACTATGACTTTGATGAAGATAATAATCTATATATTTGCGGATCGTATGGCCCGGATTTGTTAGTGATTGATTCTGAGGGAAAAACGTTATATTACTATGATTCACTATCCGAATATTATTGGCCATATAGAATTCGATATATTAATGAAATGGTATTTATTACATATTCAAGTGAAGTAGAAGATGTAACAATTAAGGTTGATCCCCAAAATGGCATAGCGAGAAGTGCAGAAGATGAAGAATCATCAACAGTAGTACAGTCTTATGAAAGTGAATATGGTAGTTTTGAAGTGACAGTCCCTATACTGTGGAAATGTAAAGAATATCCTTTTTATGAAGCGACTGAATACATGGAGGCGTCTCCGGACGGTGGAATACAAATTAATATAGACGATGAATCTATTATATCTATTGACGTTTCGCTTGCGCGTATATATTATAATGGAACATTTATAGAAAATATACAAACAGAAGATGGGGTTACCGCAAAAGCATACTCTTCTGACGATGATGGGAGAATTACTCAAATTAAATTTACTGATTCAATGGGTGTTATTATTAACTGTAATAATTATACTTATGACAAATATGAAAGTGATATTATGAGTTTAATAAAAACTATAAAAATTAAATAAACCTGAATTAATCATTATGAGTTAAAAATTAAATTTTTAATCCAGTTTCTATTAGCCTAAATGTTTCATCGTGAAATAGTCCGATAAATTTTAATAAGCATCATCATTATTGAAATAAATATTCTGAATATTACTTAGTATAAACAATCAATATACCATTACATAGTAATGTACAATTAGTTTATAGTATAACAATGTATATACTATAAGAAGTGTATTTTTGGGGAAGGAAAATATAATGAAAAAAAATAGAATTTTTTTATTTATTGTATGTTGCTCTTTATGTTTATTTGGCTGTTCAAAGAATGAAATTGAAGAAGGAACTATAATTTTTTCAGATGTATTTTCATATGAAAAGCAAGAACAAGTTATAGAAATTATATACCATGATTTTAATGGAGATATAGTAGTTATTGATGATCCAAAAAGAATAAGTTCTGCATTTGAAATTTTGAATAATTCTAAATACAAAGAATACGTTGGAGAAGGACTTGAAGGAATTTATTTTTTTGAGTTTATATCAGAGGATAATGTAATTTCATTTGGAATATCTGGTGATTATATTGCTATTATGGGAAATCGTATGATTGCAGATAAATATTTATCTAGTTCGTTTCTTGCTGCTTTAGGAATATAAAAATTATAAGTATTGATATAAATAAAATCAATAAAAGTTTCCCGTAGAAAATAAGGCATTAAAATCATATCTCAACGTACGATAAATTTAAAAGTTGAAGTGCAGAAATACGTGGATGAAATACAGTTGCAGTTTGATTCACAAATGTAGCAATAATTTGAATGAAAGATAATCATGGATAAAAGTACTTAAAAGAAGGTGTATATATGAGTAATACAAGTATTGGTAGAGGGGAAAAAGGTAGTAAATTCTGGATGCAAACATTGGTAACAGTTGGTAAAGAATTTTTCGAGAATCAAATTAAGTTACAAATACCTAATATTTCTAAAATAACATGGATTTCACCTGAAAAAGAAAATGAATATAGAGAGTTGAAGACAAAAGATATTACTGAATTTAAAGAACTAGAGTTGTCTTTTTGGCCTGATAATGGACCGTGGTGGGATGCTGTTGGAAAAACAGATGATGGTACGATTTTATTAGTAGAAGCTAAGGCTCATATTCAGGAGACAAAAACAAAATGTAACGCAAAGGCAGATTCAAGTATTGAACTAATTAAAAAAAGTCTTAATGAAACACATAAAGCATTATCTGAAGGAAAATATAATGAAAATGTATGGTTTTCTAAGTATTACCAACTAGCAAATCGATTGGTATTTTTAAATAAGTTATCCTCACAGGGAGTAAAAGTAAAATTAATTCTTTTAAATATTGTAAATGACTCAACATATATTAAGACAAGTGAAGTGGAGTGGAAAAAACATTATGATGATGTATTCTTGGAGATACTGGGACAAATAAAAATACCTGAGGATACTATTATACTAAATATTGATGTAGGCTAAAAATGGTGATTGTTAGTACGATAAATTTTAATTTGATGGTGTAAGGATATGAGAGAACGAATTATTGAAGATAGTCTAAAGCTGATTCCATATTACCCGAATTTTGATGTTACATTCCTTTGGTATCAAGATTTAGAGTTGTGTAAACAAGTAGATAACATAGACTATGCATATACAAGAGAAAGACTCGAGGCAATGTACCATTATCTATCAACCCATGGAGAATGTTACTATATACAGTATCGAGGTGAGCTTGTTGGGGATGTTTCGCTTTATAACGCCAATGAATTGGCAATTATTATTTGTAAGGAATATCAAAATAAACACATTGGAAGAAAGTGTATTCAAGAAATGATTTCACGTGCAAAAGAAAAAGGATTAACGGAAGTAAAAGCAAACATCTATTCTTTTAATCTTCAAAGTCAAATGATGTTCAAAGCAATTGGCTTTAAGCAGATTCAGGAAGAATTATTTGAATTGAAAATCTGATGAATGTCAGCGGCGAGTCGCCGCCAAATTTTAATTTTCTTTGTTTTAAGCAATTGATAGAGAGGAGATACTATTGATTTCATTATATTTATCAGATCTATTTAGGCGAGCTAATATTGATCCCAAAAAAGTAAAATTAATCCGTCATGCATTATCAGATAAAGGCTTTAGGGCTTGTTATGATTTGGGTATGGTAAAAGAATACACACAACTTCAAAAAAAAGACTTTTCAAAAGGGTACGAATATTGGATGGTTTTTATTTCAGATAAAAGCACGAATGCAAAGTTTGAAGGCATTTATTGTGTAAAGGGAGCAGTTAAAAACAGTAAAGCGATGATGCCTGTCGGTTTTCCATTTCCAGAACATTTTGATGAAGAAGGAGAATATTTTAGTCTTGAACGTGTAGAAGACCTAAAGGAATTAGAGGGCAGATTGATAATTGACTGGGGGAATGCAACTAGAAGTTGGCATCAAAAAGGTACCACTGATGAAGAAATAGTAGCGATTCAGGCAAATCAAAAGTTTGCATTTCAGGGATTTGAAAATTTAATTATTTCTTTTCGAGAATTAAAAGAAATAGTTGATGATGCTATTGTCTATGAAAACTGGCACACTGCACTTGCATCAGTATACGCAATTTACTTGATCACAGATACTACAAATGGAAAACAATATGTTGGATCTGCATATGGCGAAAATGGCCTATTGGGAAGATGGTCAATATATGCCAATACTGGTCACGGAAATAATAAAAAGATTATTGAAATAATAAATCAGGACCCAGATCAAGCTGAGCATTTTCAATTTTCTGTGTTGCAGATATTACCTAAGGCTATTACGGATGAAGAAATAATCAATATTGAAAGTATGTGGAAGAATAAATTACAAACAAGAAAATTTGGAATGAATGAAAATTAAGTTTAATGTGTAAGAAACTACAGTTAATATATAAATTATAATAAATATTCTTCGTTTGAAAAGAATATTTAAAAATATGAAAGGAATCATATGGGTTTATATAGATTAAATTATAAAAAATCAGATTTGTCTGACGGTGTGTTGGAAAAAGCAAATAAACATGATATTAACTACGAAAGAGATTTTGAGAACTGGCTTGAAAATAGTCCACATGTATTGTTAGACAGTGATGATGATCTTAATGTACTTTGGATTGGGCGACAAGTGACCGCAGTGTATGCAGATCGTTATAAATTTCCAGATTTATTGGGTGTAGATGCAGATGGTAATGTTGTAATAGCTGAGTTGAAAAAAGGGAAAACATCGCGAGAGGTAATTGCACAAATTTTAGAATATGCTTCATGGGCTGAAAAGCTAACATATTCAGATTTAAATAATATTACCATGAAGTATTTTGAACAAAAAAGTGAGTATATTGGACAAGAGTTATCGGAGATACATCAAAAAGTTTTTTATTCTGATGCTGATGATGATTCGGAGATACAGTTTAATCAAAAGTTACGTTTATTTATTGTTGCAGAAGAAATATCCGCGACGGTGAAAGATATTGTGTTTTTTCTGAATCAATATGGATTAGAGATAAATTGTTTGAAGTATGATGTTTTTAGTAATGACATTGGTGAGTTTTATGTAAGTACAGAAATTGAAGAAGCAATGAATAAATCTTCAACGAGAAAGCAAAACGGTTCGGTTTCTCGTTGGCAAGGTGAGGAGACAATCCGTGAGGTAGTAAAAAGAGTTGTTGATGAGATTGTTTCAAAAAGTAATAATGGAATATTTTCTACAAAAGAAATCATGCAGAAAGTATTAGCAGAGTATCCAAACTTTAATAAATCATCAATCCGATGTCAACTATATTCAGATTGTGTAAATCACTCATCTAGAAAACACTATAAAAGTGGTCAAAGGGACTATTATTATCAGGTTGAAGGTACAAAGTATAGATTATACAACAAAAATATAGATGGAAAATGGGACTCAAATGGACAAAAGCAATAATATTTTCGTATCAGTTTCGATGTATTATTCTTTATGAGGAGAATTTTATGTATAAAATGGAGATCAAAATAGGAAAAGACAAGCATGCTATAGAAAATGAAGAGAAGATAGATGCGAATGAAGAAGAACTTGAAGAGAATTCCGTGGGAATTATTATGAATGCATTATTGCGGGAATTAGATGAGCAAAAAACAAGAAAATTAGGATTTGAAAATCGAGCTGGTATTGCATTAACTTTGGTTGGGGCTATTTCGGTAGTAACGATTGATAAAATAAAGATTAGTGAAATAATTTCAAGAATGTATTTTCCTTTTGATTTTTTTGATTTATTGTTTATTATTTCTGGATTATTGTTTTATATTTCATATGTTGTGTCAATAATTTTTTTGTTGCTTGCAATAAATTCGAGGAAATATAATACTATAGATCCTAAATATTTTAGTGATGAATTTTTACAATACAGTAAAGACCAGACAGAAGTATTCCAGGTACAATATTATCGAGACTTGTTATTAAATCATCAAGAACGTAACGATATTTTAGCATTACAATATACTACAGGAATATCTTCTTTAATGGTTGCGGTGTTGTTTTTAGTTGTAAATATGAATGTTTAAATATAGGGGAGAAAATGAATATGTCAGATAAGAAAGATAATAATAAAAATGTTAAACCAGTACCTGAATTACCAGAGGAGTTAAAAAGACCACACTTTGTTCCAAAAAAATTTTCAGAGGGATCAGAATTAAGAGTAAATAATGATACTTTAAAAAAAGATTAGAACGTACCATTATTCTTAAAATCTAAATTCTTGAAAGGGTGTGAAAATATGTCAGTTAATGAAAATACATTAGAGCAAGCAATTATCTCAGAACTGCAAACTAAAGGCTATGACTTTGTGTATGGTCCTGATATTATGCGTGATTATCATGACGTGATTTTAGAAGATTGTTTTCAAGAATCATTGATGGAGATTAACCCCGATGCCGAGATCAAAAACAGAACTTCAAACAGTTCGAGGGTTTGGTGAAATGAAAGTCGAAAAATACGGGAATGATTTGATTTCAATACTTAAAAATTCTAAATAGATGAAAAAAGTCATAGACACTTGTAATATTTTAATTTGTGCTGAAAGAGGTTAAAAATGAAATATACTGGAAAATATAAGGAAATGGCAGAACAGTTCAGGAAGGACGGTTGCGACGAATATACTGTTGATAAGTTTATTCGTCAGGAGATGGAATTTGATGAATTTGAAAAGGGAAGTGGATGTACGGACCTGGAAGCAGTTAAGTTGTGGAGTACCTATCCAGAGGATATTAAGATACTTTGGCTAAATAATGCCTTTTGTTCACAATGTGGAAATACATCATTTAAGGATGGATACAATCTGAGAAAAGATAAGTTTGGCGTTGTTATTGAAGGTCATTGTACAAAATGTGGTGAGAAAATAATGAGATGTTGTGACTAGAACAAAATAGGGGAAATATTCAAACATCTAAAGATATTTCCATATTAATTGGTGCTATGTAATTATATTTTTATTGCATAAAAATAGTATGTGACATACAATTATATCTAAGTGTGGTAATACCACCTAAAATTAGTTTTTTAAGTTTAGTAATGTCATTAAAGCTTATATATAATTTGGGATATTTTGTAGATGAATATAATATTAGTCCACAAATAGTGTATGGAGGAAATAGTTGGTACATCTTGGACTGGATTCGACTTATTATAATATTTTTACTTTGCATCATTTCAGGAGTAAGTATTTTTGCAATAAAGAAAAAATAAGCTGGCTCTTCGAATAATCAAAGAGAGGTGGATGGTTATGAAGTATCATGGAAAAAGAGGTTTGTGGTGGTACGTGGTATTAATAGTATACAATCTGATATTTGGTTTGTGTGTTGTAATGCGAGATTCTGTTCAAGGGTTTTGGATATGTATGATTTTATTGACTATTGGAGATCTTTTTTTAGTTCAATTTCAAGCAAGATCTTATGTCTTACTTGAAAAAGATCTAATGACCGTATTTTTTGGATTTGTGAAAGTTAAAATTGACTGTAAAAAGATTAGTTCAATAAAAAAATCTAAAAATCCAATTGCCTCAATGGCTTTATCGTTTGATCGCCTAAAAATCAATTATGGAAATGAAACAATCTATACAAGGAAGAAACTAATTAAATTGATTCTTTAAAAACTCTTCGAATGTCCTTTGATTAGTTTTTATGTGGTGAAAGGTGTGTAACATGAAAGTAATATTTTTAGATGTGGATGGGGTACTAAATTCAAAATCATGGAATGATTTACATCAGCATGAGATTAGTAACGGTATATTAATAGATGAGTCAAAAATTAAATTACTTTCTATGCTTGTTAGAAAAACGAATGCAACTATTGTATTGCATTCAGGATGGAGATTTTGGTTTGATTCACAAATACGACCAGTAAGAAAAGAATCAGAGATATTTTTTGAGATGCTTCTCAATGAAAATATCAGCATATTCGATATAACCCCGGATCACAGAACTGAAGAGATCATGAAAACCAATAAGCTGAGCCTTGTAAAAGCAGGAGAAATCCTGGAATGGGTAGCAAAACACGAGAATATTGAACAGTGGATTGTGCTAGAGGATCTAAATTTAAACAATGAAGAAGTAGAAAATCATCAAATAAGAACGGATTCCCAAAAAGGTCTCACTTTGGAGAATGTAAAGGAAGCAGAAAAATTAATCATGAGTTAAGGATGAGGGTGAGTAAAGAAATGCAAGATATAAATTCTATATTTCAAGTTTTTTCGAATATGCAAACTGAGCGATGTAAATTAAGAGAATTAGAAAATCGTGATGTGGATAATTTGTTTGATATATATAAGGACGAAGAAACTGTCTTATTTCAAGGGGTTTCAAGCATACAGACTAAAGATGAAGTGCAGGAAATATTACAAAGATTTAAAGTTGGGTATGAAAAGGAGTATTTTGTAAAAATAGGGATAGAGGAGAAAGTATCTGAAAAATTAATTGGAATAATTTCGTTATATGCAATTGACCGACTTAATAATAATCTTAAAATTGGGTTTGTTTTAAATCGTGAATATTGGAGAAAAGGAATAATGAGTGAGGTGGCGAAGCCAGTCATTTTATTTTTGTTTTCAAAATTGGGAATAAATAGATTAGAAGCATGGGTTCATCCAGACAACATTGCATCAGTTAACCTGTGTAAAAAACTTGGTTTTACAAAAGAAGGAGTCTTTTCGAAGATTGCAATAAATACGAGAACTAATAAATATGAAGATAGAATATGTTTTGCACGGCTTACAACAGGCCATTATGAAGGTGTTTGTGCTCAATAACTGTGGTTGAAGAAAATTATTTTCTGAAGTTAGCAATTGGTTTATAAAGAATACTTTGTGGAGGTATATATGAGAAAGAGAGTACTTATTCTAGGTGTTATTATTATTTTGATTACATTAACTTTAACTGGATGTGCACCAGGAGATGGTACTTATACGATGGAGAAGCCAGCGGGATTCTTATGGGGAATTTGGCATGGTTGGATCGCTCCAATTTCGTTGATTATTGGTCTCTTTGACAAAAATATTAAAGTATATGAAATCATCAATACAGGCTGGTGGTATGACTTTGGATTCTATGTGGCTGTGATCAGTGGCTTTGGTGGGATATCTTTGAGACGTAAGAAAAAAGATAAAGAATAAGTACAGAAAATTTATGATATATATCAAGAATTATTTGAGAATCATTTTAATTGGTGTTGTGTATTCATTTGTACTAGGTTCATTGTTTTATATATTTTACTAGTAAGGTCAAGAATAGCATCAAGTTTGAGAGATACGGAAGAAGAATAGTGTAAAAATGCAAGGACTACGTTTGAAGTCCTTGCATTTTTTTTCAAGTAAAGGAGACTTTTTTCTGCAAGACAATAAATTCAATAATTTATATAATGAATTTCGTAATATAAAAGCAAGAGAAAGGTAGTTATGTTATGGGAAAATTTACTTATATTATCACAGATGAAATTGGGTTGCATGCACGTCCAGTCCAGCTGGGATGGTGGTAAAAGAAGCAAAAAAATATGTATCTGATATAACGATTTATGGAAAAGGAAAGTCGGCAGATCTAAAAAGGCTAATGTCAGTTATGGGATTGGGAATAAAAAAGAATGAGGAAGTAGTAATAGAGGCTGTTGGTGATGATTCAGAGAAAGCAATTACAGAACTAAAAGATTTCTTTGAAAAAAATGTATAAGGAGTTATACATGCAAAAATATATTGGAAAGAAAATTCAGGGTGGAATAGTAGAAGGAAAAATTTTTATTTTAAATAAAAATCAAGATTTGATCTATCGATATCATGTTGAAGAGATTGAGTCTGAAATACAAAGATTTGAAGCAGCTAAGATAAAAGCTTTAGAACAGTTAAGAAAACTTTATGATATAGCAATGATAGAAGTAGGAGAAGAGAATGCAAGTATTTTTGAAGTGCATGGCATGATGCTTGAAGATGAAGACTATTCAGATGCTGTACATAATCGGATACGTACACAAAAAATTAATGCAGAATATGCAGTGGCAGCTACTGGCGATGATTTTTTCGAAATGTTTGATAAAATGGAAGATCCATATTTTAAAGCTAGATCAATTGATATAAAAGATATTTCTAAACATTTAGTTTCGGTACTTACAGGAAAAGAGTCTGTAGAAAACAAATGGGATGAACGCAATGTGCATTTATGTACTAGAGCCGGTAGGTAGCCCGGCCGTCCTAAATCTTAGGGTAAGTAACCTACCCCTCCGGGTTGTCCGTTCTTTGTTCATTACAACCAATAAAGGAGGGTTAGTTGTGGACAAAGTTGTAGGAAAATTAGTAGTACTTTTTGAAGAGCCGTTTTGGATAGGAGTCTTCGAAAGAATTCAGAATGACAGGTTATCCGTTTCTAAAGTGACGTTTGGAGCAGAACCAAAAGATTGGGAAGTATGATAAATAATATTTCTAGACTGTTTTTTGTTTGGAGAAAATGGTATAAAATAGATATTAAGTAATGAAATATTAAAGACAATGAATTTCGTCGTGGTGAAATGGTTGTGGAAAGTAGAACCTATGAGAAAAGATAAGATTAGAGGGGCGAAAGAGAACCTTCTTAATTATATAAGAGATGGAAAGGATTTGAGTCGGGGACAAAGAATTTCATTAGTTGTCGCATTGAGTCTTCCTACGATTTTTGCACAGATTGCTTCGATTATTATGCAGTATATTGATGCAGCTATGGTTGGTAGAATTGGTGCAGATAATGCCGCGGCTATCGGATTGATTGCTAGTACGACATGGCTGTTCGGGGGATTGTGTTCTGCAGCAGCAATCGGATTTGCGGTTCAGGTCGCGCAGTATTTGGGAGCAAAAAAAGAGCAGGAAGCAGGAGAAGTTTTAAGAACAGCTTTGATTTCGGTCCTAATATTTTCTGTCGCAATTGCAGTGATAGGAATCAGCATAAGTTGGATACTTCCCGTGATCCTTGGTGGAGAACAAGATATTCAGCTTCGAGCAACTTACTATTTCCTTATTTTTGCATGCTCACTTCCTATTCGAGGAATGAATGCTCTTTCTACAGGTATGCTTCAGAGTACGGGAAATATGAAAGTACCAAGTATTTTAAATATCCTGATGTGTTTTCTGGATGTTGTATTTAATGCATTTTTGATTTTTGATTCCTTGGATTTGCATATTGCTGGAATCATGATTCGTATTCATGGGGCAGGTCTTGGTGTAATTGGCGCAGCGGCGGGAACTACAATGGCAGAATTCGTAACGGCATCGATTATGCTGTACATCTTATGTTATCGCACGCCGATATTCAAAAAACATCTTAGAAACAAAACAAAAATAAATCTTTTATATTTAAAAAAGGCTGCAAAAATTTCTTCTCCTGTTGCGTTTGAGAACACGGTCATGACTGGTGCAATGATTGTATCTACTAGAATCGTGGCACCATTAGGAAACGTAGCGCTTGCGGCGCATTCCTTTGCAATTACGGCGGAGAGTCTGTGCTATATGCCGGGATATGGAATCGGAAAAGCGGCGACTACGCTGGTAGGACAAAGTATTGGAGCGGGAAGAAAGGCACTATCCAAATTGCTGGCAAAAACAACCGTCTATTTTGGAATGGCAGTTATGACGGTATCTGGAGCAATAATGTTTATTGCCGCACCTTGGATGATTTCTTTTTTATCGCCTGATCCACAGGTTCAGGCGTTGGCAACATTTATACTGCGAATAGAGGCATTTGCAGAACCACTGTATGCTGCATCCATTGTTGCGTCAGGAGCACTACAGGGGGAAGGGGACACTTTAATTCCCAGTATTATGAACTTTGCGAGCATGTGGTTTGTTCGTATTCCCTTGTCAATTTTTCTGGCCATGGATTTTGGACTTGTTGGGGTTTGGATCGCGATGGCGTTTGAGTTATGTTTTAGAGGAATCATATTGCTGATGAGATTATTTCGAAGACGATAAAAATAAATAGGAAGCAAAGGAGAATAGGATATGAAAACAAAAAATGGAAACGTTGTAGTATCATTACTTGTAGTTCTTACTTATATAATTATGATTGTTGTCAATGCATTGGCTAATATATTGCCAATAAATGGGAAAGGCACTGGCGAAATTTCGGATTCCTACGGCAATTTATTTGCGCCTGCGGGGATTACATTCTCGATTTGGGGAGTGATTTATCTTTTTCTACTCGGACATTGTATTTTTCAGTTCATACGTAGAGACGAACTGCTTCAAAAAACAGAATACAGAAGAGTAGCTGTATGGTTTTCGACATCATCCATACTGAATAGTATGTGGATCGTGGCATGGCATTACGAAGTGCTTTTATTGAGTTTGGTTATTATGCTCTTAATTTTGCTATCGCTGATTGCGATTCATCAAAGTTTGAAAGGAATAAAGGGAGGAAAACTGGAAGTAATATTTATTCGCATACCCTTTGCAATATACTTTGGTTGGATTACCGTAGCTACAATTGCAAACGTTACGACACTGTTGGTCAAATTACAATGGGAACGTTTTGGGTTGTCAGAAGTATTTTGGACCGATGCCATTGTAGTTATTGGAGCATTGATCGGGGCGATTTCCGTCTTATGTTATCGTACGTTCTCATATGGACTGGTGTTTCTCTGGGCATATTTAGGAATTCTGATCAAGCATACTAGTGCGGAAGGATTTCAAGGAAAATATCCATCGGTTATCTTGTTTACTGTCATTTCTATGTTTCTAATTGTGGTAGCTCAAATTATTATGCTCCTAAGAAAGAAGGAAATGTAAATTTTTTTGTGTTCAAAAATGGAATAATCTGATAATATGAAATAAAAATGTAAATTAACGAAGTATGTGGTGAACTTGGTACACTAGTATAGAATCTGCGGGAGGTGTGGCTTGAAAAATACTAAAAATTATATTTTACTAGTTATCGGACTGATTGTTCTTGTGATTTTTAGTATCGAGATTTCAGGGACGATCATTCGACAGAGAAACGATCTGCTGGCAAGGGAAGACAAGTACCTTATGGTGTTGGCAGAAAAAGAAGCGCAAACTCTGGAATCAGACATCAAAGAGGTAGGCTTTTACAGCACTATGCTATCTTATATGATCAGTACGGATGCAGAATTAAATTTTGAGAAGTATGATGAATACATTCGGTCGGCGCTACTTAAGGACCCAAGTATATTTGGGATTGGATATTGGTTTGAGCCATATTATGTAGATCCGGAAATGAAATATTTCGGGCCGTATATATATAGAGATGAGCAGGGAGTGCTCGTTCAGACAATGATGTATAGTACACAGGACTATGATTATTTATCCTGGAACTGGTATATAGAAGGTATTTCTTCAGAGGGCTCCAGTCATTTTACAAGACCATATTATGATGAATCTTTAGAGACTTTTTTTATGACAATTTCAGAGAAGATTGTGAAAGATGATCTCGTTGTTGGAATTGCATCCGTAGATATTACCCTGCGAGAAGTGCAGGATCACATCAATTCTATCCAAATCGGTGAAGAAGGGAGCGCATTTATCATTACTTCGGATGGATTGGTCATGGGTGAAGATCAGTTGTATGATTCAAAACAGGATGGTGAATCAAGTTTTCAAATGAAGCAGGGGATCGTTCCAAATCTGGAACAGATCATGTGTGCAGATGAGGCGGACTCGACTATGAAGAACGGGTTTATTACTGTTTGGGCACCTGTCAGTGAGAGCGATCTCAAAGTGGTATTCTGTTATCCAGAGAATGAGGTGATGGCAGAAATCTACCAAAGTATATGGTGGTCTGTGTTGATTTTTATTGCAGCTATGATTCTCTTTATGTTTGCGTTAAATTATGCATTGAAGCGACTGATAGAAAAGCCGCTACGAAATATTTTAAAGTACAATTATGAGTATGACGTACAGGTTCAGCCAAACTTTAAGAATATGATTCAAATGATTAAACAGCTCTTGAGGGAACGAAACGAAAGTATTGAAGAATTAAACGAAAAGAATATTGAATTAGAAGGTATGTATCAGCAGACTGCAGCAATGAATGATACGCTTAATCAGTTTTTGGAGGAAATTCGCAAAGGTTATATTGCGACTGTGAGATCCTTATCCAATGCAATTGAAGCGAAAGATGAATATACGAAAGGACACTGTGAGCGAGTTACCAAATACGCATTACTCATGGGAATGAGATTCAACATTGATCAAAAGGGCTTGGATAGTCTGGAGTATGCAGCAATTTTACATGACATAGGAAAAATTGGACTTTCTGATGTGGTCCTGAACAAGCCAGGGAAGCTGACTGATGAAGAGTATGAAATAATCAAAAAACATCCATTTATTGGTCATGAAATATTGAAAGACATAGAATTTCTTGAAGGTAGTTTGGATATGGTGCTGCACCATCATGAACGCGTAGATGGGAAAGGATATCCAGATGGTCTTAGTGGGATGAATATTTCTCTGTCTACAAAAATTTTAATGGTGGCTGATGCATATGATGCAATGACTTCAAGCCGCCCATATCGTAAAGAAGCTTTGTCAGAAAATGAGGCGATATCTATTTTAAAACAATATTCAGGAACACAGTTTGATGGCGAGGTAGTTGAGGTCTTTATTGATATGCTAAAGAGTCAATGCTACAAGGATGAAAAGTAGCGTGTTTTGCAGGTTTATATGAAATGGATAGGAGGTACGATATTCATGGAATTAGATTTGATGGAATACAAAGTCATTGTTGAAACAGCTCCAAACCTGATTTGGAGGTCTGGTACAGATGCCAAGTGCTTTTATTTCAACAAGACGTGGCTAGATTTTACAGGAAGAACATATGAGCAGGAGTATGGTGACGGCTGGGTAGAAGGTGTTCATCCGGACGACCTGAACCGATGTGTAGAAACATATTTAGAACATTTTCATAAAAGAATTCCATTTGAAATGGAGTATAGGCTTCGTCGCCATGATGGAGAATGGCGATGGATTAATGATCGTGGAGTTCCTCTGAATGGTGAAGATGGTGAATTTAAGGGCTATATTGGTAGTTGCCTTGATGTAACAGATAAAGTTGAGGGACATCACCTGAAAGAAATGGCGCAGAAAGATGGGTTGACTGGGACCTATAGTCGACAGTATCTGATGAGCTTATTTCAAACGGAATTTGAGATCGCGAAACATTCAAATAATAACATATCAGTGGCGATGATGGATATTGATAAATTTAAGCAGATCAACGATTTGTATGGTCATCTCGAAGGGGACAATGCACTTCGTGTTTTTTCTAAATCCGTAGAACAAGTAATTCGAAAATGTGATTTGTTTGGCCGATATGGTGGAGATGAATTTATGATTGTATTTCCAAATTCGACAAAAGAAATGGCACAAGTAATCATTGACCGGATTCAAAGATCTTTAAAAACACACACGATTCATGTTTTGGGAGAAGAAATTGAGATTTCAGCGAGCGTAGGAGTGGCTGAGCTAATGGATGAAACTACTCCAGAAGAATTGATTCATAAAGCGGATCAACTGATGTATGATAATAAAAAAAGTAGATAAAATAATTTTACGATAACGAGAGGTGTATATGCTATCTGAAAAACGATTTGAAGAAATATTAAGTTTGGTAAATGAATTGGGAACGGTTACCGTTTCTGAACTCAAGGACCGCTTTCAGATTTCAGAATCTACCATTCGAAGAGATTTAACTCTTCTGCATGAAAACGGAAAACTAATCAAAGTATTTGGTGGCGCAATTGCGCTTGAAAATAGCGTGTTTACAAAAGATATTAGTGTGGAAGAACGAAAAAATCTAAATCGTGAAGAAAAGATTAGAATTGCAAAATATGCTGCAAGTTTGATTGAGGAAGATGATTTTGTGTATATTGATGCGGGAACCACGACGGAATATATGATTCCTTTTATTGACAAGATACAGGCGACATATGTGACCAATGGTGTTCTGCATGCACAAAAGCTTGCGGCAGCAGGTCTACGTGTGCTATTGATAGGTGGGGAGCTAAAAGGATCTACGGAAGCCGTAGTTGGTAGTACGGCAATCGCCAATGTACAAAAATATCATTTTACGGTCGGTTTTTGGGGAACAAATGGGGTGCAAAAAGAAAGTGGGTTTACGACGCCTGATTATGATGAAGCTATGATTAAACAAGTATCTATGAATCAGACGAAAAGAAAGTATGTCCTGGCAGATCATGAAAAATTCAAACAGGAAAGTACAGTGACTTTTTCACCCGTGGAGGATGCGCTCATTATCACAGATCAAACGGAAGAAACAAAAAATAAAAAGTGGAGCAATGTAGTTATTGTACATCAACAATAGATGCAACACGAGTGGGAGAACAGGCACGCAATCAAATGCGAGCCTGTTTTTGAGTGAGTATGACTAATTATGGATAATTCTGATTGAAATTTGTGGAATTGCACAAAAACAAAAGGGAAAAGATGTGCACTAGTTCTGTTGAAAATGACTGAATTTGATTATATAATGTTGTTAATTGATATAAACGGTCATAATCAGTCATTTATAAATAGGAGGTGTGCTTTCGTTGGTATATACAATTACATTTAATCCTGCGATGGATTACATTGTTTCAGTCAATGATTTTTCGTTGGGAAAGACAAATCGAACAAATGAAGAAACATTATTTCCAGGCGGGAAAGGAATCAATGTTTCTCTGGTTTTGAGGAATCTTGGACTGGAAAGTACAGCTCTAGGATTCATCGCTGGATTTACTGGGAAAGAAATCCAGAATCGTTTGGAAGATCGTGGATGTGCTGCGAATTTTATAGAAATTTCAAATGGGTATTCAAGAATCAATGTGAAACTTAAAAATGTGGAAGGTACCGAGATTAATGGTCAGGGACCAGAAATTGGAATGGAACACATTATGATGTTGTTTGAGCAGCTCGATCGATTGAAGAAAAATGACATCTTAGTACTGGCAGGAAGCATTCCAAATTCTATCCCAGATTCTATTTATCGAGAAATCATGGTACGATTAGAGAAAAAAGAAATTTTAATTGTTGTGGACGCAACAAAAGATCTACTTCTAAATGTACTCCCCATGAAACCATTTTTAATCAAGCCAAATAATCATGAACTTGGGGATATGTTTGGAGTCGCCATTCATACAAAAGAGGATGTTTTAAAATACGCCAAGAAACTTCAGGAAAAAGGTGCAAGAAACGTATTAGTTTCCATGGCAGGTGAAGGTGCAGTGCTCTTGGACGAAGAAAAAAATGCGTATCAACTTCAAGCGCCCAGAGGGACTTTAGTCAATGCAGTCGGTGCGGGAGATTCCATGGTGGCAGGCTTTTTAGCAGGATGGTTAAAAGAAAAAGACTATGAAAAAGCTTTTCGAATGGCTGTTGCGACTGGAAGCGCAAGTGCATTCTCCATGAATTTTGCTACAAAAGAGGAAGTGGAAGATTTGCTTATACAACAGAAGAATGAAACAACAAAACTTTAAAAAGGAGATGAATTATGAAAGAATTTAAATATGTAATAACCGACGCGGAAGGTATTCACGCAAGACCAGCAGGAGAACTTGTAAAAATGGCAAAAAATTATGCGTCTTCAATTACCATTGGTAAGGATGGAAAAAACGTAGATGCAAAAAAAATATTTGGGATTATGGGTCTTGCAGTAAAACAAGGTCAAGAAGTAACATTCACGATTACAGGAGATGACGAAGAGCAGGCGGCAGAGGCTATTCAAAGTTTTCTATTAGAGAATATGTAAATGATGTTGTGGTCTAAACCATATCATGAATTGATAGCATGGAGAAAGGAAGAGTCAAAATGCGAACTTGCTCAGGAAAAAGCGTAAACAATGGAATTGCTATTGGAAAAATTCTTGTATACAGCAAAGAGGAACAGATTGTAAAACGATACAAAATAGAAGATGTAGCTGGAGAACAAAAAAAGGTAACCGATGGCATTGCTACATCGATTGAACAGCTGGTTGCTCTGTATAAGAAGTCCGTACAGAAGATTGGGGAGGCAAATGCTGCCATTTTTGAAATTCACCAAATGATGCTCGAAGATGAGGATTTCGTAGACGCAATCTTAAATATCATCTCTTCCCAGGAAGTGAATGCAGAGTATGCGGTCGCAACAACCTCTGATAATTACTTTAAAATGTTCTCAAGTATGGAAGATGAATACATGAAAGAACGAGCTGCAGATGTCAAGGATATTTCGGAACGAGTTCTTACAGTACTGAGTGGTGGACACATGGGATTTGATGAGATTTCAGATCCAGTTATTATTGTAGCTGACGATTTGGCGCCAAGCGAAACGGTGCAGCTTGACAAAGACAAAGTACTGGCATTTGTGACCGTACGTGGTTCGCTAAATTCACATACTGCGATTTTGGCAAAGACGATGAACATTCCTGCATTAATTGGAACAGAAGTGCAATTAGACAACACATTGAATGGAAAAATCGCTGTAGTGGATGGAGGAGATGGGGTCTTTATCATAGAGCCAGATGATCAGATCATGGAATCCTGCTTGCAAAAAAAACAACAAGAAGATGAAAAGAAAGAGCTTTTACAACAATTAAAAGGGAAGAAAAATATTACGCTTGATGGAAAAGAAATTAAGTTGTATGCAAATATTGGAAATAGTAAAGACCTTGCTTTTGTATTAAAAAATGATGCGGGAGGAATCGGGCTATTTCGTAGCGAATTCATTTATTTAGAGAGCAAAGATTATCCGACCGAAGAAGAACAATTTCAAATCTATAAAACCGTTGCAGAAACGATGGCTGGAAAAAAAGTAATTTTCCGAACACTGGACATTGGAGCAGATAAGCAGGCGGATTATTTTGAACTTGGACAAGAAGAAAATCCGGCAATGGGGCTTCGTGCGATTCGTATTTGTTTGACCAGGCCAGAGATTTTTAAAACGCAGCTGCGTGCATTATATCGTGCAAGTGCTTATGGAAATATTGCGATTATGTACCCAATGATCATTTCGGTGAATGAAATCAAAGAAATTAAAAAGATCTCTGCAGAAGTTCGAGAAGAACTGAGGAAGGCAGACTTCAAAATTGGAAATGTGGAAGAAGGTATTATGATTGAAACGCCTGCGGCAGCTGTCATGAGCGATGAGTTGGCAAAGGAAGTGGATTTCTTTAGCATAGGAACCAATGATTTGACACAATATATGTTGGCAATTGACAGACAGAATGAAACTTTGGACAGATTTTATGATGCACATCATCCAGCAATTCTGCGTATGATTCAACTTGTCATAGATCATGCGCACAAAGCAGGAATCTGGGCAGGAATATGTGGGGAACTTGGCGCAGATTTGACACTCACAGAAACATTTTTAAAAATGGGAATTGATGAATTGTCTGTATCACCAGGAAAAGTGCTTTCTGTTCGTAAAAAAATTCGAGAAACAGATACACGAAAATAACGATGAAAAGCTAGTGAAAAATACGCATATTTTTCATTGGCTTTTTTTGCTCTTTAGTCAAAAAAATTGTACAATGTGTATATTCATTTTTGAAATTTAAACTTGTCATTTTGCAAATGTGACAAATATGAAGGGGTTTTGTTTGATTCTTCGAGTGTATTGAAATAGAATAAAGTTACAAAGATGCATTCGAATGGCAAATCTGTAACTTATTAATAATTCACACAATCGGGAGGAAATCTGATGAAAGAAAAAATTCAGGTATTTGGACGGTTTTTAAGCGGTATGGTCATGCCGAATATTGGTGCTTTTATTGCATGGGGGTTCATTACAGCCCTATTTATTGCAACAGGATGGTTACCAAATGAAAACCTTGCAGGCATCGTTGGACCAATGTTAACATACGTATTACCTATTTTGATTGCCTATCAAGGTGGTAAGATGGTCGGCGGAAGCAGAGGTGCTGTAATGGGAGCGATTGCTACCATTGGTGTTATCTGTGGTACTGAGTATATTATGTTTATGGGCGCTATGGTAATGGGACCTCTTGCAGGTTTTGTAATCAAGAAATTTGACAAAGCGATTGAAGGAAAAATCAAAGCTGGTTTCGAAATGCTTGTAAACAACTTCTCCGTTGGTATTTTTGGTATGATTATGGCTATTATCGGTTTCTACATTGTTGGACCGTTTATGGGAGCGATTTTAGCATTCTTAAACTCTGGCGTAGATATTTTGGTATCAAACAATATTTTACCACTTGTAGCAGTATTCGTTGAACCTGCGAAAGTATTATTCTTAAACAATGCAATTAACCATGGAATCTTTACTCCACTTGGTGCAGAACAAGTACTTCAAACAGGAAAATCTATCTTTTACTTAATCGAGACAAACCCAGGACCAGGAGCAGGAGTATTGGTAGCTTATTGGTTATTCTCAAAAGATAAAATCGTAAAAAATTCAGCTCCAGGAGCACTGATCATTCATTTCTTTGGTGGAATTCATGAACTATATTTCCCATATGTATTGATGAATCCGATGTTACTTCTTGCAACGATCGGTGGTAGTGTATCTGCACTTGTTTATTATTCATTGTTTAACTTAGGACTGTCAGGCCCTCCATCACCAGGAAGTATCATTGCATATTTAACAATGGCTCCAAAAGGATCAACACTTGCAATTTTACTTGGTGTACTCATCGCAGGAGGAGTTTCCTTTGCAATTGCAGCGCCAATTATTAAATTGACAAATATGAAAAAAGGTTCTTTGGAAGATGCAACAGCACAAATGAAAACGATGAAGGCAGAATCAAAAGGAATTCACAACGTTCAGGTTAGTCTTGAAAACGTAAAACACATCGTTTTTGCATGTGATGCTGGAATGGGTTCTAGTGCAATGGGTGCTACGGTTCTCAAAAAAAGATTGCAAAAGGCAGGTCTTGATGATATTGAAGTTACACATGCATCGGTTTCAGAAATTCCTTCCAACACACAGGTTGTAGTAACACATAAAGACTTGTCGGAAAGAGCAGCACGAAGTGCGCCACAAGCAAAGCTCGTACTGATTACCAATTTCATGACAGCTCCGGAATACGACGAATTAGTAGAAGAAATATTAGCAAGTAAAAAATAAATACTACATCAAGAAGTGATGTAGGGGGGTATTAATTTATGCAGCTCACACCAAGAATTAAATCTATTTTACAAATTCTGTTGGATAGTGAAGATCCAGTGTTGGAAAGTGAAATTGCTGAACAAATTGGAGTCAGCAAACGAACGATTCAAAGGGAAATTGACTATGTAGAGAAAGTGTTGCCTTATGAAGGGTTGAACATACGTAAAAAGAAAAATTTTGGTGTGTGGCTGGATGGGGAAGCAAAGTATTTTGAGCAACTTCGCATGAAGCTTGCGTCCTTTCAAGAGAAGGGAATCATTGATAAAGAACAACGAGTACATCAAATTATCTTTGAATTATTGAGAGATATTACTCCAAAAAAATTGTTCTATTTTAGTAATTTGTTTGGGGTCAGTGAAGCGACAATCAGTAGTGATTTAGAACTTGCTGAAGAGTGGTTGAAAAAAAGTCACGTAACCATAGTGAGAAAACCAGGGTATGGAGTTATTTTAAAAGGTAAAGAAAAGGATTATCGGGCAGCTCTGCAGCGGTTCGTTAAGGAAAACGTGGATGATGAATCCATGAGTACCGCCTTATATAGAGGTGGAACGGCAGTGTTTGATGCCTTCCCAGATTCGGATCAAGTTACTAATTTTTATGATTTACTGAACAGCGATATTCTTGGAAGAGTGAGTCGTACGGTTCAAGAAATACAGGACAATAGACTTCGACAAATGACCGATAATTCTTATATTGGTTTAATTTTGCATATTACGATAGCTTTGGACCGAATTTTAAAAGATGAAATCATCGAAGAGACGGAGACGGAATATCCGGCAATGCAAAAGGATGAAGACTATAATTTGGCTTTGAAAGTGATTTCTAGACTGGAGGAAGAATTTGCAATTCGTATTCCGCAAGTAGAAATGGACTACGTGCTGCTCCATATCAAAGGTTCAAAAATTAGCTATTCAAACCCAGGGCAGAACGAACCGAGAAATTTGTTCGCTTCAGAAATATTGATCGACACCATTGATCAAATGATTGATGAGTTTGATTCCAAAACTGCATTTGAATTAAAATGTGATGAAGAATTTATTCAAGGATTGCTCATTCATATGGAGCCGGCACTGATTCGACTAAAAAATGATTTGGCGATTTTTAATCCTGTATTATTGGATATCAAAAATGAATATCCTCAATTATTTTTGCAATGTAAAAAAGCTTCAAAAGTGATTAGCGATCAAATTGGGGTCGAAGTCAATGATGATGAAATTGGATATCTTGCCATGCATTTTGCTGCTGCACTGGAAAGAACAAACAATCGTAAAAGAAGCAAAAGAGTAGTAGAAATTGGAATTATATGTGCAAGTGGATTTGGTGTTGCACGTCTGATGATTAGTAAACTGAGAAATGTGTTGAAGCAGGAAGTTGTACTGAAACCGTATGGAAAAGATGAGATTACTCCGGCGGTTATTTCAAAAACAGATTTCTTTATTTCTACCATGCAGTTCGATTTGAATGAAGTGGATTTTTTGAAGGTAAGTCCACTAATTAGTGTAAAAGACTTGCAACAAATTCGGGTTAAAATCGAAGAATATTCACACATGCCGCCAAAGGTACAGGAGAGTGACTTTACAAGGCAGCTTGATGAAATTGACCTGATTATATCTCAAATTAAGAATCTCATTCAGATTTACCGAAATTATACGGTAAGCGAGAAAATCTCTCTAGATGAACTATTAACCGAGATTTCGAGGGATGTAACAACGAGCCAACAAAGTGCAGCACTTTTAAAAGCAGATATTTTAGAACGAGAAAAAATCATGTCGCAGATCTTTCCGGAAACTGGATTTGCATTATTTCATTGCAAGACGAAAGCAGTAAAGGTGGCAGGTTTTTATACTTGTATTCCAAGCAAAGGCGGATACTTTATTCATCCAGACATGAAGCAGATCAAAGCGGCAATTGTCTTATTGATGCCGATTGATTCCAATCAGAAGATTTACATGGATATGCTTGGGTTTATCAGTAGTTCTCTCATCGATGATAAGGATTTTTTGAGCACAATCTTTGAAGGAAATGAAGAAGAGGTTCGTGGAAAGTTGCAAAAAATATTGAAGAAATATTTTGCTGAGTTCATTAATAAAGTGTAAATAGTTATACATATAGGAGATTGTACATATGGAAATTTTAAAAAAAGAAAACATATTTTTAAACTGTACACCAAAACCAAAAGAAGAGATTATTAAAGAAATAGGAGCTCTTTTTTTAAAGGATGGGTACATTATGGAAGAGTATATTCAAGGCATGCTCGATAAGGAAGTTGTTTTCAATACAAATATTGGAAATGAACTTGCGATTCCGCACGGAATCGAAGAAGCAAAAAAATACGTTCTTCATTCAGGACTATGTATTATGATGTTTCCAGAGGGAACGGACTGGGATAGCGATGAAAAGGTAAAGATTGTGATTGGAATCGCCGGAAAAGGGGATGACCACGTAAGTATATTGGGAAAGATTGCTATGGAATTATCAGAACCGGAAGAAGTGCAAAAAATGGTTGAGAGTGATATTGATACAATTTATAAAATGTTTAAAGAAGACTAAGAAAACAAGAACTTGAGGGATTACGCAAGTATTACGATAAATAGAAACATTCATGTAGCATAAGAAACAGGAGGATTAATCATGAAATCAAGAGCAGTTCGAATGTATGGAAAATTCGACTTAAGATTGGAAGAGTTCGAATTACCTGCAATCAAAGAGGATGAGATATTAGTAAAAGTAATGAGTGATAGCATCTGTATGTCAACCTATAAATTGGCAGAGCAAGGGAAAGAACATAAAAGAGCACCAAAGGATATTGATGTGAATCCTATTATTGTAGGGCACGAATTCTCAGGAAAAATTGTGGAAGTTGGTGCGAAATGGCAGGAGCAGTTTAAACCTGGACAGAAATTTGCATTACAACCAGCGCTCAACTATAAAGGAAGTCTGGACTCACCGGGATATTCTTACCGTTATTGTGGTGGAGCAGCAACCTATTGCATTATCCCTCATGAGGTCATGGAGCTAGGATGTCTACTTGATTATAATGGAGAAAGCTATTTTGAAGCGTCACTAGGAGAACCGATGAGTTGCATCGTTGGAGGATACCACGCGAATTACCATACAAACAAGCACAACTATGAGCATGCAATGGGCACAAAAGTAGATGGAAATATCTTGATTATGGGCGGTTGTGGACCAATGGGACTTGGTGCAGTAAGTTATGGTCTCTGTACAGAAAACAAGCCCAAACGTATCGTGGTTACAGATATCAGTGATGATCGAATTAAAAGAGCAAAAGAGTGCATCACAATCGAAGAAGCAAAAGATAAAGGAATTGAATTGTATTATGTAAATACGGCTTCAATGAAAAACCCAGAAGAGGAACTAATGGCAATCACCGAAGGTCATGGTTATGATGATGTCTTTGTTTATGTTCCATATCGACCGGTTGCAGAACTTGGAGATCGACTCATGGCATTTGATGGATGTATGAATTTTTTTGCTGGACCGACCGATAAAGAATTTCGAGCTGAAATCAATCTTTACAATTGTCATTATACGAGTACTCATATTATGGGAACGACTGGTGGAAATACACAGGATTTGATTGAGTCCATTGATCGTGCATCAAAAAAAGAAATCAATCCTGCGGTCATGGTCACACATGTTGGTGGAATTGATGCTATTGCAGATGCGACTTGTAATCTACCTAAAATACCAGGCGGGAAAAAATTGACCTATTTACAGATTGATATGCCACTTACTGCACTCGAAGATTTTGAGGAGTTAGGAAAGACGGACCCACTGTATGCAAAATTGGATGAATGTATTAAGAAGAATCGAGGATTATGGAATCCTGAAGCAGAAAAAATATTGTTTGAACATTTTAGTGTAGAGCAATAATTGGCCCCTGATTTAAAAAATTACAGAAATTTAAACAACGTAAAAAGAAACACCCGATGTCATAAAAAACTTTAGACATTGGGTGTTCCTTTTTTTTTATTCTACGGTAACGGATTTTGCCAGATTACGTGGTTGATCTGGATTGATTCCTTTTCCCACAGAGGTATAATATGCAAGCAATTGAAAAATGATGACTGCTTGGAAAATAGCAAACTCATCACTTATTCTGGGAATGCGAATGTGAATGTCGCAGATGCTTGTATCTACGACTTCCTGATCCATGCTGATCAAAATCACATAGGCACCGCGTGCCTTCACCTCCCGGATGTTGGAAATTACTTTGCTGTAGACATGTTTTTGCGTAGCGAGTGTAATGATTGGAACACCTTCGCTCACAAGTGCAATGGTTCCGTGTTTTAGCTCACCTGCAGCATATGCTTCCGCGTGAATATATGATATTTCTTTCAGCTTCAAGGCGCCTTCCATGGCAAGAGTATAATCGAGTCCACGACCAAGGAAAAAGGCACTATTTGATTGTGTAATTCTACTCGTTAAATGTTCGATGTTATCATTTTCACTTAATACCATTTTCATGCATGCAGGAATCGTAGATAACGTCTTCATAAACTCTTTGGATGCTTCTAAGGTCATTTTGTTTGTAATTAGCCCTAATTTGCATGCAAAAAGATAGAACATGGAGATCTGTACTGTATATGCTTTTGTACTAGCGACAGCGATCTCTGGTCCTGCATGGGTATATAATACTTTCTTGCTTTCGCGCGCAATGGAAGATCCTTTTACATTTACAATGGAAACAGTCTTGTCTGTATATTTGTTTGCTAAGCGTAATGCTTCTAATGTGTCGATGGTCTCGCCTGATTGTGATACGGCAATGACCAAAGAACTTTTTGTAATCACGGGTTGTTCATACCGAAATTCAGATGCTATGGCAACCGTTACTGGAAGACCGAGAAGATTTTGTATCAGGCTTCTAC
Organism: Lachnospiraceae bacterium; assembly: GCA_963666475.2. GTDB lineage: Bacteria > Bacillota > Clostridia > Lachnospirales > Lachnospiraceae > JBFHIZ01. The sequence continues at coordinate 561,447 of OY762821.2, forward strand.
CTACCATACCTGCATACATTGCTGTTCCACAGGCAATAATTGTGATGTCTGTACAATCCTGAAAGAAAGAATCTTCAATTCCATCTTCCGTAAAATCTGGTAATCCATTTTTTATTCTTGGTGCGATAGTTTTTGTAATCGCTTCTGGCTGTTCGTGAATTTCTTTTAACATGAAGTGTGGGTAGCCATCTTTTTGAGCGGCAGTGATGTCCCAGTTTACTTCAAGATATTCAGGGTTTACGTCATTTCCTAAGAGATCTGTTAGTTGTATCGATTCTTCAGAAAGTACGAGTATGTGATATTCAGGTATAATAAAGTATCGTTTCGAAAAGTTGATAAAAGCAGTAAGATCTGAAGCGATAAAAGCTCCATCTTCGCAATAAGTCGCCACCATAGGGCTGACATTTCGAATTGCATAGATTTTCCCAGGGTGGTCCTTAAACATGATACAAAAAGCAAAAGAACCGACCAAAAGACTTACGGCCTCCCGGATTGTTTCCTCTGGATTGCCTTTGTATAATCGATTGATTAGAGCAGCAGCGACTTCGGAGTCAGTTTCGGATACCAGTTGATCTTTTAAATCATAGTTCTCCATTAGTTCGTGGTAGTTTTCAATAATCCCATTATGGATCAGTGCTACATTTCCTACTTTATGAGGATGTGCATTTGCACCTGTCACTCCACCGTGAGTAGCCCAACGTGTATGTCCTATTGCACAAGTGGACTTGTTATCATCATCACAAATCATTTTTAAATCTGCGACTTTTCCAATTGTTTTTCGAATGGATATTTTCCCGGTTTCTCTGAAAAATGCAATTCCAGCACTGTCATATCCACGATATTCAAGACTCGCAAGACCATCTAGTAGAATCGGCTGCGCATCACGTTTCCCTGTAAATCCAATTATTCCACACATAAATAAATCTCCTTATAAAAATTTTCTTACAGGAAACCTAGTTATCGACGCAATTTTGAATTATTATTTAACAAATATCCAAGAAGATGTTGTAGTGCAAGTAAATGGCACATGTCCATCAAATTTAGCAATAAGCGATTACGATCTGTGTACTATTGTATCAAATGCGATTACAAATGCAGTGGAAGGAGTTACTAGGCAAATTGATAAGGATAAGAAAATTATCATCAACATGACATATGAAGAAAATGGTTTTGTAATCAAAATTTGGAATACTTGCAATCCCATTGAAATTATAGATGAAAAGAATCAATATTCTACATTGAAGATAGATAAAAAAGCACATGGCTTTGGCTTAAAAAATATAAAAGAAACGGTTGAAAAAAATATGGGGAAACTTATTTATGGAAACGAGAGAAATGGTTTTGAACTGATTGTTCATCTTCCAAGAAAAAATGAAGTTGGTTTGACCGTTCGAAGAGTTATAAGCCCGTTTAAGGAGTTATAATAGATATTCATAACACTAATATGCTATCTTAAAAGAAAATATATAGTAAGAGACGCAATTAATGTATATAGTGAAAGGCATGGTGATTATATGGATATTATTTTATTTGCTACACAAGCTGACTTTATTGGAGATATTTTGAAATGGATATTTGGTTAAGGTATTCAGATTATCATTTGTTCGTGCTATTTTAGATTTTTTTATAATGTCAGTAGTGATGCCGTTTAATAGTAATTATCGATAGATTTTTATGTGGGGGAGTAATTTTTTATAGAATATCTAGAGAAAGATATTTGTTTTAAAAGGAGAGTATATGTTTGAAGGGGAATCTATAGTACACTATTATGAAAATTTAGTTGGAAGTGATGCTTTACCTCTTGTATTAATTATACTTGGAATTATGTTGGTTATTTTGGGCATATATTCATTGGTGAAAATAAAAAAGAGCAAAAAGTAATCATATGGGGAATGCAATATAAATATTTTCGTATAGTTTGATTAGGGACAGAAGCATCTAATAGATGCTTTTGTTTTTTATTTGGTACTTTTTATAAGATGATTATTTTGTTCGTCAATTTGAATTTAGATTCGAATTTTGTGAAACAAAGAAGACAAGAAAGAGATGGAGAATCATATGAACTATAGATTGTTGGGAGAGGCGTTGCATAAAATAAATGGAACGATAGGAAGGTATAGTCAAAATCTGAGTCCGGAGGAAGTTCATGGTAAGATTATTCACGAGGCTGAACTCTCGATTCGAGAATATGATGTGCTGATCAATTATATGGCAAATGAGGGAATTGATTTTGATACAAACTTTGTTTTTCATGAGAATAAAGTGAAAAGATTTGTTCGATAAATTTTATGATTATCTTGATAAATATTGAGACAGTAGTACAATGAGAGAGAATCATGTAGTAATGCACGACCATGTGCTTTTGGTAAGGTCGGAGACAGGAGGACGAATATGAGAAGTGTAGAGTGGATTGGATATATTGCATCTGTTTTGATTTTTATATCACTGTTATCGAGTTCGATTCTTAAGTTGCGAGTTATCAATTTGGTGGGTTCTTCGATTTTTGCTGTATATGGATTTTTGATTCATTCCATTCCTACTGGTTTGATGAATGTACTAATCGTGCTGGTGAACATATATTATCTGGTTAAGATTATTACTGCAAAAGAACGATTTACGATGATTCCAGCAAAGAAAGAAGATTCTTATGTACAACATTTTTTGAATTTTTATAAAGAAGAGATTGATAAGTTCTCGTTTGACCGTACAAAGGTTTTTGAAGATGGTTGGGATATTTGTTTTTTTGTATTGCGAGATATGGCTACGGCAGGTTTGTTCTCTGGAAAGAAAATTGATGAGGATAGTTTGTTAATTACGCTTGATTTTGCTGTGCCAGAATATCGAGATTTTAAAATTGGAAAATATATTTATACAAGAGAAAAAGAAATCTTTGGAACTCTTGGATATAAGAAGTTTTTGGTGCAGACTACCAATGAGGAACACATCAAATACCTGATGAAAATGGGGTTTGAGAAAGTAAAACAAAGTGAAGATCAATATGTGAAAAAGATTGTTTGATCTTTTTCACAGCGGCTGAGAAAGGAGCGCTATCATATGAAAATAGAGATATGGTCAGATTATGTATGTCCATTTTGCTATATAGGAAAAAGGAAATTAGAAATTGCATTAGAGCAATATGATTTTTCGGATGAGGTGGAAATTGAATTAAAGAGTTTTGAGTTGGACCCTAATGCACAAAAGAGTTACGATAAGAATATTCATGAATTGATTGCAAAGAAATATGGAATGCCTGTAGAACAAGCAAGAAGTTTTAATGAGCAATTGATTGAAGAGGCAAAAAAGATTGGTCTGATCTATGAATTTGACAAGATGATTCCAACAAATACATTCGATGCACATCGTTTATTTCAATATGTAAAATCAAGTGGAAAAGGAAACGCATTTTCTGAGGAGGTTCTAAAGGCTTTTTTACCGATTCGAAAAATATTTCAGACCACGATGTTCTCGTGGATCTAGCAGAGAAAGTAGGAATTGACAAAGAGAAAGCGAGAGCCGTATTGACATCGGATCTGTGTACGGATGAAGTGCGAAAAGATGAGCAAATGGCTTCTAGGCTTCATATCACAGGGGTTCCATATTTTGTTTTTGAACAAAAATATGCAGTGTCGGGAGCTCAGCCACCGGATGTGTTTTTGGATCTGATGAATAAAATCAAAGAAGAAGAGTTGGGTGAGTCCGTTCTTGAAAAATCCGGGGATGAATCATAACAGAATTCGATTACCGGTGGAGTATGTAACGACGAATATTGTGACTTTTAAGAATTAAAATAGGACAAAAAATAATATTTGGACTTTTATGTATGGGTTATGAAAGATTCTGTGCATAAGAGTCCTTTTTTATGGTAGAATAAAGTGACAAATTTTAATTAAGGAGGATGTCAATGACGACTATTTTATATATTGAGATAAATATCGTATCAATTGTGATTCTCTTCTTGCTTTTAAATAATATGCAACAATATATGGCTAAATCGCGTACGCACGATCAAACGATTTTTCATTGGTATATTATAGTGTTGATTTGTGTATTGGTTGCGGATTCCGGGATGTGGTATTTTGACGGAAAACATACCTTGCTATCCATGGGTTTAAATATAATATCAACGGCTTTGTATTATATACTCAATCCACTTATTGGATTTATATGGTTGCTGTATACCGACTTCCAAGTCTTTCAAAGTAAAGCTGGATTACTAAAAAGAATCTATTTGTATAGTATTCCTACAATCATTAGTGCCGGACTTAGCATTGCAAGCGTGTGGACTGGATGGTTGTTTGGATTTGATTCTCTGGATAAGTATTTCAGAGGCCCTTATTTCATGTTGATGGCTTTTGCAGCACTTCTTCCACTGATTGTATCTTTTGCAATCGCGATATGGAATATTAAAAAAAATGGAGGAATAGAAAACCGGAAAATTAACTTTTATCTAGTGAGTTTTCCAATCATGATGCTTGGCGTGAGCGCTATTCAAATCATTTTTTTTGGGATTTCGATAATCTGGGTTGGTTGTATGCTGCTGGTGGTCAATATTTATATAAATATACAAAATGCTGAGATTTCAACAGATCACTTAACTGGGTTACTCAATCGACGACAGATTGTAGAGCATTTTAATCATAAGAGGAATTTTTTGGAGAAAAACCGGATTATATTTGCGGTAATGATTGATTTGGATGAATTTAAGTCCATCAATGATACATACGGACATCAAACAGGAGATCGTGTGTTGATTAATTTTGCAGAGATTTTGAGAAAGAGTTGTAGAGGAACGGATGATTTTATTTTCCGAATGGGTGGAGACGAATATTTAATTATGGGGGAGATGTTTCAAGAAAAAGAAGTATCTCTTTTGCTTGAACGGATTAAAAAGCATGTTGAAGAATACAACAAGGAAAATCTTTCCAAGCATCAGATATCATTTAGTATGGGAAGCGCAGTCTTGAGAGAAGAGGACACCTTTGAGGATTTTATAGCGGCTGCTGACAAGGAAATGTACGAGCAGAAAAATAAAAACAAAAAATTACGTCAATCATAAACAGAATCTTTTGGGAGAGGTATGATGATAAAAAATCAGTGGTATGCGGCATTGGATTCAAAGGAGCTTAAAATAAATAAATTAGTTGGAGTCACACGTTTTTCGGAGAAACTTGTCTTTTGGCGTGATGAAGACAACCAAATTGGATGTATTTTTGATCAGTGCTGCCACAGAGGAGCAAGTCTTGCAAAGGGAAAGATTCACCATTCTCATGTAGAATGCCCCTTTCATGGGTTTGCATACGATTCGACCGGGAAAGTGACTTGTATCCCAGCAAACGGAAGCAATTCCAAAGTTCCTGAGAATTATCGGGTACATTCCTATCCTGCAAAAGAGGCGTATGGATTTATTTGGGTTTGGTATGGTGACGATTGTGACGTATTGCCGGAAATACCATTTTTTCAAGAGCTTCGAAAAGGATTTTCTTATGGTGGGTTTGCAGAAACCTGGAATGTTCATTATACCAGGGCAATAGAAAATCAATTAGATGTTGTGCATCTTCCATTTGTTCATACCTCCACGATAGGGCGAGGAAATCAGACTTTGGTGAATGGACCAGTTGTGAAGTGGGATCAGAATTTAATGACATTTTATGTGAAAAATGCAGTCGATTGTGGACAGACACCTGAGAAACCAAAGGACATTGTGGATTATGAGAAATTGTTTTCGCTCCAATTACAAATGCCGAATATCTGGCAAAACTGTATCTCTGACGCGGTCAGAATTGTAGCAGCGTTCGCTCCGATTGATGAGGAACATACAAAAATATATCTTCGTTTTTATCAAAATTTTATAAAGCTACCTATTTTGAAACAATTCATTAATCAGCTCAGCATTCCCATGAATAAAGTGATTTTGCATCAGGATCGAGAAGTGGTTCTTACTCAGCTTCCGAAAAAGAGTGAGTTAAGAATGGGAGAAAATTTAATTCAAGGAGATCTACCTATCATTGAGTATCGGAGAAGAAGAGAAGAATTGAAAAGTTAGATAACATAAAACACAAAAAGAGTAGATTTCATCTGCTCTTTTTGTGTTTTCAACTTAATGTGATTTATAAAAGATCTTTTATAACACTTTCAAAAATTTGAAGTCCTGCTTCCAATTGCGAGTCCGTTACAACAAGTGGACATAAGAAGCGAATCACATTTCCGAAAGTACCTGCATTTTCAAGAATCAGACCTTTTTGGATTGCTCCTTCGATAATGGCATTTACAATGGTACTATTTGGGGTTTTGGATTCTTTGTCTGTCACAAATTCTATGCCGATCATACTACCAATTCCACGAACGTCTCCAACACAAGCATATGTATTTTTCCATTGATGAAACGTATCGAAGCATTTTTTTGATATTTCAATTGCGCGATTGCATAGATTTTCCTTCTCTATGAATTCTATGGTTTTGAGAGCTGCTGCGCATGAAAGTGCATTGCCATTATACGTTCCACCAATTGTTCCAACAGGTACTTTGTCCATAATTTCTTTACTTGCAATGACCGCAGAGAGTGGCATACCTGCAGCAATGGATTTTGCACAGATTAAAATATCTGGAGCGGCATTAAATTCTTCCCAATAGTTGGAAACAAACATTTTTCCAGAACGTGCAAATCCTGTTTGTACTTCATCGGCAATCATAAAAATACCATACTTATCACAGATTTGTCGAACCGCTTTAACCCATGCAAACGGAGCGGGAATGAATCCTCCTTCGCCTTGAATTGGTTCAAAAACGATGGCTGCGACTTGATCTGCAGGGGAAGCATTAATGAAAAGAGATTCCAGATTTTCGATATAATAGGTAATGGCCTCTTCTTCTGAATGATTCTTTGGAGCGCGATATAAATAAGGGTATTCTGCTCTGTATACACCATCTGGGAATGGTCCCATTCCTTTGGAATATGCACGTTTGGAGGTCATGGTCATTGCTAAAGCGGTACGACCATGAAAGGCACCTGTAAATACGATAATGTTAGAACGACCAGATGCACCCTTCGCGATTTTTACAGCATTTTCGACGGCTTCTGCACCGCTATTAACTAGCATCGTCTTTTTTGTAGATCCCTTGACAGGAGCAAGTGCGTTCAGCTTCTCTGCCAGTTCGATATATGGTTCGTGAGTAACGATATTCATCATAGCATGGAGATAATGATTGGCTTGTTCTTTTACCGCTTCGACGATTTCTGGTTGATTATAGCCTACGTTTAGAACGCCGACGCCACCAACCCAATCAAGGAAAAGATTCCCGTCCACATCCTGTAACATTGCGCCTTCTCCGCGCTCTATTACTACGGGATAAATAGAACGTATGGCATTTGGAATGGATTGGCTTCTGCGAGACAGAATGATTTCTGCCTTTGGGCCAGGCAAAGAATTTGTGATAATTTTTGGTAATTTATTTCTTAATGTGTTTTGTTGTTCCATACTAGGTTCTCCTTTTGTTAAAAAACAGATTGATAGATTTCATATATGTTTTGGAATGATAATGCAACATAATTGTTTGCGAGTAATCGTTGTTGATTGTGAATGACAGAAGTTGTAAATTCTTGAAGCTGCTCCATGGTAATTCCATACACAGACAGTTTTTTTCTAGGTAGAATGGATTGCAACAATCCTTCGAATTCATCAAAAGCCTCGCTAGCACAACAGTGTAGAATATCTGCTAGAAAGTTTGATAGGGACATGAGCTTTCCGTGTGGTAATAGTGACTGGTAAGCACGAATTACACCAAGGAGTACTGAATAATTTGCTTCGCCATGTGGTATGTGATAAACAGCGCCGAGTGGATAACTTAGGGCATGTACTGCTGCACATCCGGCATTTCCAAATGCAATACCAGCATAGGTACTTGCTAACATAAAGTTTTCAGCATATTCCGCACGAGAGTCTTGTCCTCGAACCGAAATATATTGGTATCCCTTTAAAATAAGTTCTATGGCCTTTAATGAATACATTTCGGAAAAAGGACTTGCCTTTGGTGAAAGATAGGATTCTAAGGCATGAATCAAAGCATCCAGAGAACTTGTGGCAAAATATTGGTATGGAAGACCTTCAATAAGCTCGGGAATGATAACTGCCGTATCGGCAAAAAGGGAGGGATCAGAAAGTCCCTTCTTTGTTTTCAACGAAGGAAATTCGAGTATTGAAATATTGGTTACTTCGCTTCCAGTTCCACAGGTTGTGGGAATCAAAATGAGTTCCTTTGATTTTTTAATTGGAAATTCTCGATTGAACAAGTTCGAAACGGGTAAAATTTGGTCAAGTGCAAAAAGCTTTGCCACATCAAGGATGGTTCCACCTCCAATAGCAAGTACTCTTTGGTAGGAGACATCCTGTAGCTCTTGGCAAATTGCTCGAACCATTTCGTCAGTTGGCTCTCCGCTTCCATATTTTCGAAGTGAGACTACACGAGATGGAACGGATGTATTAGAAAAAAAATTGTGTAAGGTATGATCGCTTATAAAAAGTAGATCGTTTTCGGTTAGTGAAAATTCCTTTAAGAAATCTTGGACAGTTTGGAATATTTTTATTTCCGGAGCAATAAGAAAAGTGTTCAAGTGGATACCTCCTATGGTAATTCAATCGAGTGATTTCAATAATAATTGTAATTTATCACAAATAATTGAGTTTTTATACGGAAATCGGCACAAATATATTCAAATTACTTGTGCTGTCAACACAAAGAGTGTATAGTGATAAAAATTAGTATTTTGGGAGGTTCTTATGGCATATACACTTTCGCACATGTTGGATAGCACAAAAAAAAGCTACAAATTAAAGATGGTAGCTGGGGAAAATGGATTAGAGTCGATTATTAGCTGGGTGCATTTGATTGAAGATATTTCTACTACCGATTTTCTGCGAGGCAATGAGTTGATTATTACAACGGGTCTGCGATATGAAGGAGAGGAGTGGCTCCAAGGGTTTATCGAAGAACTGCTAAATCGAAATGTGAAGGGGATGATTGTTAATACTGGAAGATATATATATGAAATTCCAAAAGAAATCATATCATATTGCGATCGTGTTAATTTTCCATTGTTCACCATGCCATGGGAAGTACATCTAGAAGATATTATGCAGAATTTGATCAATCAGATTTTCCAGGCCGAAAGAGTGGAACAAAACGTGGAACAAATGCTTCGAAAAGCGTTGTTGCGTCCTGAAAAGATCGATGAATATTTACCATATTTACTTGAGCTGGGGTATGCGGAAATGGGAACATATCATATGATGCTACTTCGCACATCGATTGGCGAGAAGTCAGATACGAAAGATCGAATGATGAAACAGATGAAGATCCAAATTAGCAATCTCTTATCTCCATATCAAATTTTCTTTGATATCACTTTTTATCAAATGGATTTGATTTTAGTTGTACGTGAATGTGAGGAGAGGCTTTTTGAAGAACTGGCAAAGCGGATCATGTATCGAATGAAGGATTTGTTTCCTGGTCTGTCTTTTGAAATGGCGATTGGACCAACAACGAATCGGATCACGGAACTCTATAGAAGCTATCAAAGGGGGAAGGTTGCAGTAAAACCAAACTATCTGGATGAGAGAGGAATCTGTATCTATCGAGAATTGGGTGTAGAAAAACTTTTATTTGAAATACAGGACAGAACGTTGCTTGAAAATATTGTGCAGGAATCCTTGGGTAAAATTCTAGCTTATGATAGCAAGCATCGTTCCGATTATACGGAAGTTTTAAGATTGTTCATTTTCTTGGATGGAAGTATTCAGGCGGTAGCGGAAAAAATGTTTACACATCGAAACACCATTAATTATCGGATGAATAAAATTCGAGAAATTTTGGGCAAAAATTTATCCGACCCAAGGGATCGGATAAATTGCCAAATGGCATTTTATATTTATGACTATCTCGAAATGTAGTATTTATTTTTAGATATGCAATTGAAAACGCAGGAGTTCCCATTTTGTTGTAACACCTGTTTTGCTATATATGTTTTGAATATGCTTTAACAACGTATTTTCTGAAATTCCAAGAAGCTCAGCAATTTCGTTGTTGTTTAGCAATTCAAATATTTTTTCAAGAACTTGTCCTTCTCTTGCCGTGAGAGCGTATTTGAGTTTTAAAGAGGAGACCAATTTGTTTTGATCGAGTGTGTTGGGTGTGGAGTCTGTTAAACGAAAAAGCACGGCGTTTAAGTGCTTTCCTATCGACTGTAAATAGAACATGGAAAGATCCGTGAAATCGCCATCTTCTTTTGTACGGAACAACGTAAGGACGCCCAAATACTGCTGTTTGTAGACAATGGAATACTGTAGAGTGTCAAATATATTATATTTGCTGTAGCAGTTTTTGTAGAGCGGTGAGTTTAATCTTTTATCATCACCAATCAAATCACTTTCTTTGAGCACTTGGGATTCGCCTGCATGAACAATCCAATCAAGAGGATCTACTTGAGCATATTTTAGATATGCTTGTTCTGCCTCTTCAAAAAAATCGGGATAACATATGACGGTGTTGTATTCGATGTTGGACAGATTTGTATCACCGTCTTTTAGAAGAATGCTTGCAAAACTAAATGGAATGAGTGCACGAAGTCTAGGAAATAATAATTCTTTGATATTTTCTAAAGAATCCCACTGATATAGCGAATAGATCATTTCGTTGATTAGTAAAAACGTATTTTTTTCCATAAGAATGTTCCCTTCAAATGATTAATCCAATGATAATTGTGCGTATAGAAATTATAACAAGTAATTAAAAAAAAGTATAGATACTTAATATAAATTATAAAATAAGTGAAAATGATAATTGTTTCCTGAGATTTTTGGTGTTAAGATGTTTTCAATAGTTTTTACAAATACGAAGGCGTATTGGTTGCTGTCAGTAATCGATGCGCTTTTTTATTTTTTGACAAATAATTTAAGTAAATCATAAATAATTTCTAAAAGATGGAGGAAGCAAACAATGAAGAAAATGTTTATTGGTGGGGAATGGGTTGAAGGAAGTTCGGGAAGAATTGTTGATACAATCAATCCAGCAGATGGAAGTGTTCTTGATACCGTGACAGAAGGAACCGTTGAAGACGCGAGAAAAGCTATTGCTGCGGCAAAAGAATCTTTTTATGTTACGAGAGAGTGGCGTGATATGGACGCGCAGTCAAGAAGTAATGTGATTTTGAAAATTGCGGATGCCATTGAGGCAGAAGTTGATGAATTTGCAAGATTGGATTCCCTGGATCAAGGGAAACCGTTGAGAGAGGCAGAAGGAGATATTGTTGATGCAGTTCACACATTTCGCTATTATGCAGGTCTCATGAAAGCACCCTATGGTGGAGCCTATGATGTAAATAAAGGATTTGGTGAAATGCATTCCTATACGATTCATGAACCAGTTGGTGTATGTGGATTGATTACTCCATGGAACTATCCACTGTTAATGGGGGTGTGGAAGTTAGCTCCAGCACTTGCAGCAGGGAACAGTGTGGTATATAAACCTTCTTCTAATTGTGTACTTACAGCGGTGAAGTTATTTGAAGTTTTCGAAAAATGTGGGATGCCAAAAGGAAGTGTAAATCTGATTTTGGGGCCAGGATCTTCTATAGGAAACGAACTTGCGGCAAGTGAAGATGTAGATATGGTTACTTTTACAGGAAGTACTGCAGTTGGTCAAAGTATTATGAAAGCGGCAGCAGGAAACCTTAAGAAGATAGGATTGGAGCTGGGAGGAAAATCTCCAAATATTATTTTTGCAGATGCGGATTTGGAAGGAGCTGTGGAATGGGCTATGATTGGTATTTTCTTTAACCAAGGGGAAGTATGTTCTGCAGGATCAAGAATTATTGTAGAGGAAAGTATTAAGGATCGATTTGTAGAACGTCTGGTTGAAAGAGCCAATGCAATCACAATGGGAAATCCACTAGAAAATCCAGATATGGGACCAATGGTAACAGAGAGTCATATGAATCAGGTTCTTTCCTACATTGATATTGGAATCAAAGAAGGAGCAACTTTGATGTGTGGAGGAAGTCGATACACAGAAGGCGAGTGTGCAAAAGGGTACTATATCAGACCAACCGTCTTTGACAACTGTACAGAAGACATGACGATTGTAAAAGAAGAGATTTTTGGACCAGTTGCAGCTATTCTAACATTCAAAACGGAAGAGGAAGCGATTCAAATGGCAAACAACACAGAATATGGATTGGCAGGTGCTGTGTTTACAACAGACGGTGCCAGAGCATTAAGGGTCATTAAGGAAATGCGTGCTGGGGTTACTTGGATCAACTGTTACAATCCTACCTATAACGAAGCACCTTGGGGTGGATATAAGAAATCTGGAATTGGTAGAGAGCTAGGAGCACATGGACTTGAGGAATATCAAGAAGTGAAGCAGATAAATATAAATTTGAACCCTGGATTAGTAGGTTGGTATACAAACTAATCGTACATCAAAAAACACCTATGTTTTGTAGGTAAACCAATTTTATATAAGGAGAACATCATGAAAAAATTAGAGATTCTTATCCGTCCGGATAAATTAGAGTTGTTAAAGGAGATATTAAATTCCAATGGTTGCAACGGTATGACGATTTTAGCTGTTATGGGGTGTGGAACACAAAAAGGAAATTCCGATGAGTCTACAGAGTATAAAGGGCTAACTGTAAATATCAATTTGCTTCCAAAAATTCAGGTTATGGCAGTTGTTCAAGATGAGTTACTTGAACAAGTTCTGGCCGATATCCATACAAAAGTTAGTACCGGTCACGTAGGAGATGGAAAAGTATTCATTTCAGAAGTTTCTGATGCAATGCGAATCCGAACAGGCGAACGTGGCAATAAAGTAATATAGCTGCATAAGAAGCAGAGACGGGAGCTTGCATATGAAGACAATCGTGGAACTGAATCAGGTGAATAAATATTATGGTGAAAATCATATAGTAAAGAATTTAAATCTGAATATTGGAGAGGGAGAATTTCTGACCCTTCTTGGTCCATCCGGATGCGGAAAGACAACGACACTTCGCATGTTGGCGGGATTTGAAGAAGTTACGGATGGGGAGATTTTAATGGAAGGGATCGACTTAGAGGATCTAGAACCATTTGAAAGAGATGTCAACACTGTATTTCAGAGTTATGCTCTTTTTCCACATAAAACTATTTTTGATAATGTTGCATTTGGTCTAAAGATGAAAAAAGTTCCCAAAAACGAAATGAAGGAACGTGTGCAGGAAATGCTTGAACTTGTTCAATTAGACGGGTTTGGAGCCAGAATGCCACATCAGCTGTCTGGTGGTCAAAAGCAACGTGTTGCAATTGCAAGAGCCTTGATCAATCGTCCAAAAGTACTTTTGTTGGATGAACCGCTAGGCGCACTGGATTTAAAATTAAGAAAACAGATGCAAGTGGAGTTAAAAAGACTTCAAAAGAAATTAGGAATCACTTTTGTATATGTAACGCATGATCAGGAAGAGGCACTGACCATGAGCGATCGCATAGCCATTATGAACGCAGGTGTATTGGAACAGTTGGCAACACCTAGTGAGATTTATGAAAAACCATTATCGAAATTTGTTGCAGATTTTATAGGGGAGTCAAATATATTTGAAGCGTCGGTAGTAAGTATTGAAGAGGGTATTCTGAATTTATCTTCTGAAACAGGTGTATTGAAAGGAATGAATACGGATTTTGCACTCAGTGAAATGGTATATGTTTCGGTACGTCCGGAAAAATTGAAAGTGTCTCGAACTCCGGTAGACGGATTTACATTATGTGGTAAAGTTCGTGAACACATTTATCTGGGAGCATCTGTAAAGACGATTATTGATATGCCAAATCATCAAGAGTTGAAAATGATTCAGATGGCAGGAGAGCCGTTATTAGAAATTGATGAAGAGGTCTTTCCGTATTGGGAGACTACGAATGCAGTGGTAATGCACTCGATAGCTCATGACATTTTTCAGTTGATAGACAATATTGATTTTGGAAAGGTGGAGGATGCATGAAGCGAATGTTAAAAAAGCAATTGCCAATGCTTAGTACGATTTCACCCGTTGCAATTTGGTTGTTTTTACTGATAGCAATTCCTCTAATCTACGTATTGGTTCTAAGCTTTATGTCACGTGATGCCAATGGCGATGTGATGATAAAGTTTACCTTAGAAAATTATGGAAAGCTGATAAGTGCTGAATATTTAAAGATATATGCAATTTCCATGTTGATCGCGCTGATTAGTACCATGCTTTGTATTTTAATTAGTTATCCTTTTGCCTTCTATATGGCGAACGGAACACAGCAGAAGAAAAACATCATGATGATGTTAGTTATCATACCGTTTTGGACGAATTCATTAATTCGTTTGTATGGATGGAGAACGTTGCTTGGGGCAGAAGGTCCATTGAATCATTTGCTACTCAGACTTGGAATTGTGGAAGAATCTGTAGAATTTTTATATCATGTTCCGGCAGTGGTTCTTGGAATGGTCTATACCTTGATCCCATTTATGATTCTTCCTTTATATGTATCCATCGAAAAGCTGGATAAAACATTATTAGAAGCATCGAGTGACCTTGGAGCTAGAAAAGTAAAAAGCTTTCTTGAAATCACTTTGCCGCTCACGAGCCCTGGAATTTTTGCAGGTTCCATTATGGTATTCATTCCAAGTCTAGGATATTTCTTTGTGTCTGATTTACTGGGTGGAGGAAATACAATGATGATAGGTAACCTTATTAAGAACCAGTTTTATACTTCTAGAAACTGGCCCTTGGGAGCAGCATTATCAATCACATTAATCTTGTTGACCTTGCTTTTGGTAAGCATTTATAAAAAAGCCGGTGGAGACATGGATGATTTGGGGGTGATGTAAATGGCTAAGCATAAGAAAAAAAGAAAAAAAGGAAAAACCTTTGGTCGAATTTATTCCTGCTTTGTATATTTATTTTTGTATTTACCCATTTTTGTAGTGATTGCATTTTCATTTAACACATCAAAAAGAAACATCGTCTTTGAAGGATTCACATTCGAATGGTATGGAAAGATGCTTCAGAATACCAGATTAATTGAGGCGTTAAAGAATACTTTAATTGTCGCTTCTACTAGTACGATAATTGCTGTCGTTGTAGGAACAATTGGTGCATATGGACTCGTAAAATATACATTCAAAGGGAAAGGCGTAATTGATGCACTTCTATACATACCGGTTGTAATTCCAGAAATCATCTTAGGTATTGCATTGCTCGCAATTTTCTCGATTTCAAGAATGCCGTTAGGTTTGATCACGCTAATTATCGCACATGCTACATTTTCTATTCCGTTTGTAGTGTTTACAGTTAAAGCAAGGCTAAGCGGACTTGATAAATCGATTGAAGAAGCAGCTATGGACCTTGGAGCAAGTCGTACTCGGACATTTTTTGAAATCACATTGCCTGCAATTATGCCAGGAGTATTATCTGGAGGAATGTTGGCATTAACCTTATCCATGGATGATGTTATCATCAGTTTCTTTACTACAGGACCACAGAGTACAACACTTCCAATGCAAATTTTTTCAATGGTTCGATCTGGTGTGTCGCCAGATGTCAATGCATTGTCAACCGTCATTATTTTAGTTACTTCGTCCTTGGTAGTCATTAGCCAGAGTGGAGTGCTTAAAAAAATAAAAAAACAAATGAACAAGAACACATAAGAGGAGGAAGAATTATGAAAAAAGTTTTATCAGTTTTGATGGTCATGGTTTTGATGACCGGGATGCTTACTTTGACCGGGTGCGGTTCAAGTGACACGGCAAATGGAGAGTTGAATTTCTTCAACTGGACAGAGTACATGCCACAGAGTGTTTTAGATGCATTTACAGAGGAATATGGAATCAAAGTAAACTATACAACTTATTCTTCAAATGAAGAAATGCTTGCCAAAATCCAATCTGGAGAAGAAGGGATGTATGACTTGGCAATCGCAAGTGATTACATGGTAAGTGTTATGATTGACAATGGAACCATACAGCCATTAGACAAAGACAGCTTAACAAATCTTGGTAATTTGAGTGCTGACTTTATGGATATGGAATATGATCCAGGAAATGAATATTCAATTCCTTATATGTTGTCAAATGCGATTCTTTGTTATAACAGTGAAAAAGTTCCTGGTGGAATTACATCAATCAGTGATCTATTGAATCCAGAGTTTGAAAATTCATTGGTCGTACTTGATGATGAGCGAATGGTAATTGGTATGGTTGCACTATCTTTAGGATATAGTGTAAACGAGACAGATCCTGACAGATTAGAAGAAATCAAAGAAAGACTTTTTGAATTAAAACCAAACATTAAAATTTTCGATAGCGATACACCAAAATCATCCATGATTGCTGGTGAAACATCCATCGGATATATGTGGAATGCAGAAGTTGTATTATCTATGCAGGAAGTGGAAAGTATTGTTCCGGTATATGCAGAAGAAGGTATGGTACTTATGTTTGACAACTTTGTAATCCCGACTGGCGCAAAAAACAAAGAAAATGCGGAATTATTTATAAACTTCTGTATGCGCCCTGAAATCGCAAAAATGATTTCTGATGAATATCCATATGTAAGTCCAAATGAAGCAGCAAAAGCACTTTTCTCTGAAGAATATTTGAGCAATCCAGTATCCAACCCATCTTCTGAAGAACTTGCAAAAGGACAGCTTTTGAAAAATCTTGGAGAAGCAAGCAAGATTTATGATGATATTTGGACAGAGTTTAAAAACAAGTAAACAGATCGATTCCTATGAAAGGGAATCAAAAAGAAAGGCATGGTTTTATTATGAATATAGATAGAGCAAAACAGGAACTAGATAAAGTAACGGGATACATTCTCTCAAATGAGCTAAACACCGAAGATAAGAAACAGATTGTCAGTGATTCCATTGATAACTACAATACTTACATTAATCCGGGGTGGTTGAAGTACAGAAAATCGGTATCCACCAATGCAGCATTTATTGAGTGGAGAGATGAAGGAGACTGCTTTTACGATGTGAATGATGAAGAATTCATTGACTGTCTAGGAGGTTTTGGAATCTATATGTGCGGACATCGAAACGATTATATTCTCGATGTCGTAAAAGCACAGCTTGATAGACAGGCTCTTCATAGTCAGGAACTTGTAGATCCACTTAGAGGATATCTTGCAAAGGTTTTGGCTGACATCACACCTGGGGATCTTGAAAAATGTTTCTTTACCAATGGTGGAGCAGAAGCCGTAGAAATGGCCTTAAAGCTTGCCAGAATCGCATCGGGAGGTGGCTGGTACATTTCTACCGTAAATGGTTTTCATGGGAAATCATATGGAGCGGTATCCATGGGTGGAAAAAGTACCTATCGCGCACCATACTTGCCGATGATTCAACAAGTTCAACATGTAGAGTATGGAAATGCCGCAGATTTAAGAAAAGCAATTGTAAATTTGAAAGCAGTTGGAGAAAAAGTGGCAGCAGTTATCATGGAGCCTATTCAAGGCGAAGCAGGAATTGTGCTTCCACCGGAAGGATATTTAAAAGAAGTACGTAGTATATGTGATGAGCTTGGAGTGTTTTTGATTTTCGATGAAATTCAAACAGGTATGGGAAGAACTGGCTCGATGTTTCGATGTGAAGCAGAAGATGTTGTCCCAGATATTCTTGTATATGGAAAAGCGTTTGGAGGTGGAGTTATGCCTATAACTGGAATTATTGCTCGCCCTCATATGTGGGTAGATCAATTGGTTGAAAACCCATGGTTGTTAGGGTCTCCTACTTTTGGTGGAAATCCACTGGCATGCTCTGCCGCACTTGCGACAATTAAGTATATGCTTGATCATGATATTCCAAACATGGCCAAGGAAAAAGGAGAATATTTGTTAAAAGGACTTCATGAATTGCATAAAAAATATCCAAACATCATTCAGGAAGTAAGAGGAATTGGTATGATGATTGGAGTTGAATTCTTTGAATCAGATTACGGATATACCGTAGCAAAAGAAATGTTTGCTCGTCGAATTATGACTGCAGGGACTTTAGTAAATGCAAAGACGATTCGTTTTGAGCCAGCAGCGACAATTACAATGGAAAGACTAGATCGAGTGTTGAAAGCATTAGATGAGTCACTTGAAGCAACCGGTAAGATATTTGGGTTATAGGATAATACATGGCTTCGCGAAGAGGTGTAGATTCATTCAAATTTTCCTGAAGTTGCTTGTGCGTTATTAAGCTTCCCCAGGAAACGTTTCCTTTATTATTTCGACTTATAATATAAAATAACCTGATCGGCTAAGGAAATAAACAAGTGCAAGAATATCATGTCTTGCACTTGTTTTCTTTTGCGGATGTGTTATAATGTGACCAAAATACGAAATCGGTCATATAGTCGATAGTGAAGAATAGAGGTGAAAAATGGAAAAAAAACAAATTATATTGAATCAAGCTAGAATGTGTTTTATGAATTTTGGTTATAAATCTACCACAATAGATTTGATTGCAAAGAGTGTAAACATGGGTAAGGGTACATTTTATAATTTTTTTCAGACAAAAGAAGAGGTATTTCGCAGTATTGTAGATATGGAAGTTCAGGGGTTGATTACTTTGGCAGAACAGGTAAAAAAAATGGTTCCTATGAACGAAGAAGCCTTATTATTTTATTTGCAAAGTGCACTGGAATACGTAAAAAATGGAGATTTTTTTCATCGACTTCGGGTTGAACAGGTAACAATCGGAACGGCTATTGTAGATGAGGCATTAGAACATGTATATCAAGTTGCCCACCAGCAGTTAAAAGAGCTTGTGATAATTTTTGCGAAAGAAAAGAACATTGAGAAATTTGATTCGGAATTAACTTCGTTTTTACTATTGGAGTTGTATTCTTCATTAGTTTATCGATGGAATGAAAAACATGAACCATTAAATTACGATCGGATTAAAGAAGTATTTTTAAAACTATACCCATTGGTATAAGGATTGGAGGAAATATATGAAACTAAAAAATAGATTTCTAATTGGTATTGGAATTTTATTAGGAGTCCTAGTTGTCGCAATCGTAGCAGGAAGTTTTTTCTTTTTTAATTTAGCGATTAAACGTTCAAACAAAGATTTTTTGCAAGAAAGTATGAATGATGAAGGTAAAATGGATACATTGGATGAAGCCGAACAGGTGGAGTATCCCGGGGGAGATGATTATACTTGGCTTGAGGAGCAAGATTTAAAAATTTGGGAAATACAATCAGAAGATGGTCTAACACTTAAGGGTTATTATCTAGAATCATCGAATCCGACAAATAAAGTGATTATGGTCGCTCATGGATATAGCTCAAAAGCAAAGGATATGGCAAGTTTTGCTAGACTATATGCAGAACAACTTGGCTACAACGTATTTATGCCAGATGCCAGGGCACATGGTGGGAGTGAAGGTGATTTTATTGGTTTCGGGTGGCTCGAGCGAAAAGATTACCTGCTTTGGATTGACAAAATCATCCAGGAAGTGGGAACGGATGTTCAAATTGGAGCATATGGAATCTCTATGGGTGGCGCTACGGTGATGATGTTAAGTGGTGAAGCTCTTCCGGAGCAGGTTAAGGTAATTATTGAGGACTGTGGGTATAGTTCTGTGGAAAAGCAACTTTCTTATCAGCTGAATCGTTTGTATCACCTCCCTAGCTTTCCATTGCTTTATACAACAAGTATCTTAACAAAGATACAAGCAGGCTACGATTTTTCAGAGGCATCTGCAGTGGAGCAGGTGAAGCATGCCTCAGTTCCTATTCTATTTATTCATGGAGGAAGCGATTCCTTTGTTCCGACTGAAATGGTATATGAGGTATATAACGCATGCTCTACGGAAAAGGAATTGCTTATTGTTGACGGCGCGGAGCATGGATGTTCTTTTATTACAGATCCAGAAGAATATACAAATATCGTGTCCGACTTCTTAAAGAATGCTTTTCGTAATTAAAATAGAGTTTTGTATTACAGATGTGTGATGTAATTACATTGTTTTCTTGGTGATATTATGATAAAATTTTATAATAATACTCAGAAATCTATACTTTTTAACTAAGGAGACATAGCATGGATAACTTAGATAATAAAAGAAAGATTGCTCCATCACCAATGACAACTGAAGAAGGAAGAAATGAATTGTACTTATATTCATTAAAGAAGATGGCGGATCGGGCCTCGGAAGAAGAACGGATTACATTAACTGGACTTTACGGGACCGCTCCGTTTTTTTATAAAGCAAATGAGTGTATTCGTAATCATCCAGATTTAAATTATGCTTTAATTCGACTGGATATTTACCGTTTTAAAACGGTAAATGAGTTTTGTGGAAGAGAAACGGGAGATCGTCTCTTAATCTTCATTGCAGATTGTTTTCGCGCCTATGAAAAAGAGGATATTGTTGTCGGTCATCTTCGTGCAGATATCTTTCAAATGTTAATCCCCTATCAGTCGGATGAGGAATTGGTAGGAGTTGTAAATTCAATCAATCAGAAAATTGATCAGTATGAAATGCACTGCAAAATATTGCCAGCATTTGGGATTTGCAAGCAAGAAATGCACATGGATGTCGCTTTGTTGTCTGACTATGCTAATCTGGCATTACAAACCGTAAAGGGGAAGATTTTTTCATGCTATGCATTTTATGATGAGAATATGAGACAGGTTCTTCTTTATGAAAAGAAGGTAGAAAATGAGATTTTACCTGCTTTGAAAGAAAAACAACTACAAGTATATATTCAGCCTAAAGTAGATATGCGTACAAAAAGAATTGTGGGTGGAGAGGCCCTTCTTAGATGGATACACCCTATAGAAGGAATCGTTTCCCCAGGTGATTTTATTCCAATTCTGGAGAAGAGTGGGTATATCATTGATGTAGATAACTATGTATGGGAACAAGTGTTTATTCAACTAAGTGAAAGAATGTCACAAAACAAAAAAGTTGTGCCAATCTCAATTAATATTTCAAGGTTACATGCATTTCGAAAAGACTTTGAAGAGGTTCTCATTCGGTTAGTAAATCAATATCAAATTGACCCCTCGATGATCATTTTAGAAGTAACAGAAAACTCATTCACAGAAAACGCAGAACTTTTATTTTCGAAATTGCATCATTTGCAAGAGAAAGGATTCCGAGTATCGATGGATGATTTTGGTTCTGAATATTCTTCGATGAATATGCTAAAGGACGAGCCTTTAGATGAAATTAAAATTGATCGTATTTTTTTAAGTGATATAAATACAAAAAAAGTCGCACCATTATTAAGACGATTATTTCATTAATGGTGGAATTAGATATTGGTATTATCGCGGAAGGTGTAGAAACACAAGATCAAGCAGAATATCTGATGGATTGTGGTTGTATGATTTGCCAAGGGTTTTTATTTTATCGTCCAATGCCTGCAAAAGAATTTTATGGTCTTATAGAAAAAGAAAAATAGAATTGGTACAAAGTGCCTGTTTCGATTGGAGTGTTGGACCTACTTGATATGGAATGTTATATTTATAAAGGAAATCGTTATGAAAGAAAAAGCCAAATACGTAAGACGTACTTGGCTTTTTATTATTTATCATATTTAATTAAGTCTTTCCATATTGCGATTTCTCGGTTTGCAAGTTCGACTGAATCTGAGCCATGTACGGCATTTTCCTGTACATTTGATCCAAACATATATCGAATGGTTCCTGGCCTTGAGCTCGCAGGATTCGTAGGACCGTTTATTTCCCGGACTAATTCGACGACATTTTCTCCTTCGAGAATCAATACAACAATTTCAGAAGAAGACATATAGGAGACGACTTCTGGAAAGAAATCCCGATCTTTGATTCCGACATAATGTTTTTCTAATACTTCTTTTGTTGCGAGTACTCGGTGTGCGTGAATGATTTCTAGACGATTGTCTTCATAAATTGAAATGATACGACCGACCAATTTCTTTTTTACCGCTTCTGGCTTGATGATCACTAACGTTCTTTCCATAATTCTTATACCCTTTCTTTAACATACATTTGATTTGAAGTAGCATATGCCCTACGGCATCAACGAAATTATTATTTATATTGTAATATAAACAATGTAGAAAGAAAAGGAAAACAGGAAGAATTGAGAGTTTTTTTGTGTAGAAAATGTAAAGTGACCAATGTATCTTTGGTCATTTTTTTTATTAGGTTTTAATGATTTGTATATGACTTTCGGGACTTTAAATTGAAGCATTTCATCCTATAAAATAATGATGTGTTTGAGATATTAAGAGTTAGTATTTAACTCGTATTTAGTGTAGTGAGAGCGGAGGAAAATAAATATGAAAAAAATAATTACCATGATTTTATTGGTTGGTATGGTGGTAGGAATCACCTCATGTGGACTTGTAGATCGCGCGATATCTAAGGGAACAAATGCAATTGTGGATCGAATCGAAGATCAGATTCAAGAAGCAGTCTCAGGAGAACTTGGTATGAGCGAAGAGCAGATTGATGAGTTTACAAATATGTTGTCAGGGGCAGGTGTGGGAGTGACGGATGGGTTCCCAATTGACATTCCAATATATGAAGGAGCAGATATCCTTGAGACGGATAATTTTAATGGAAACAATTATACGATTCTATATCAGGTGGATACATCCTATGAAGACGTAAACGCATTCTATATAGATGCTTTTGACCTTGATGTTACCGGATCAGATGATGGAATGGCTTATTACGAAGCGTTTGATTATGGCGACATTTTTGTAAAAGGACTGACCATCGAAGATGTGGGGGATCGAATCAACGTGTATATGACAGTACAAGACAATGGACAGGAAGAACAAACAACGGAAGATAACGGGCAAGGATATGCCACTTATGATGTTATGACTTATGACACGGCAGAAGAGGTTTCATTGGATGGTGAATACCCTGAGGATTTGATTCCAATTCCAACTGGTGCGAAGATCGTGGATTCATCTATGATACCAGGAACCTCAAGTGGTTTTATTTCTTTGGTTATGCCAGCGTCTGAATATGAAGATGCAGTGTCATATTACCAGTACGAACTCGGAATTGATCCAAATCAGATGAGCACGGATATTCAAGAATCCGCTTTATTTAATGGACAAGTGGACAATATTCTTGTGTCAATTATGATCAGTCATATTTTAGCGGATGGAAATGATACCTTTATACAGCTTACATTGAATGAGCAGTAAACATAAGATTTACCAAAGTGCAAAGCTATGATAAACTTACTTTATAAGGTGTTGAAATGAGGTGAAGTGTGGATGGCTTTGCAATTTGCTGTTCGATGATATGAAAAAGATGAACAATGGGAAAGTGCTTCGGTATGTAGTGGCATACAATGATATTTTAAATATGATATTGGGTGGAATATATCCAGCGGAAAGTAAACTTCCTTCTGAAATGGAACTTTCAGAACATTTTGGAATTAGTAGGATGACTCTTCGTCAGGCTCTATTGTTGTTACAAGAAGATGGGTATATTCAGATGCGCCATGGTTCGGGAAGCTATGTAAGAAGAAACCCTCAGAATGAGCATGCTGGATTAGAGGAAAAAAGCAATCCTATATATAAATGCTGTTCGAAGTCACTTGAACTGAAAGACGTGAAATGTGCAGTTTCTGATTCCTATGATTTTGTGACAGAAACATTTGGGCGAGAAGTTCCTTGGGTAGAAGTAGTAGAACGCATCTATTATGCAGAGGGTATGCCTGCAGCTTACGCATTTACTTTGATACCATCTGATTCCATGGGGACATATTTTGTCGATGCACAAATCGAAGAAGCGATGAAAGAGTTTATAGAACGTCAGGTTTATAAAATCGGGCATACCACAAGAATAGAAATTCGTTTTGTCAAAGGGAATGACTTGCTTAAAGTACATGGGATACAAGTTTCCAGTAATCAATACATTTTAATTACAGAGACAATTCATGATCATATGGGTATAATCATTCAATTTAACAAGTTCTATATTCCGGATATTTATGGGAAGATTAAAATTCATACGAAATAATCAATTCAAACCATTATAATTGTACTGATTTTAGTACAAAAAATAGTGTTGACAAGTTGAAATCATCAGTTTATAATCCGTATATCAATTAACAAACAACAATGTGCTGGCGCACAAAAAAACAGAAAATTTTTCAAAATTTGAATTTTTTTCTTGATTATCATGTGCCAGAACATAAAAATCGGTAAACGGCAAAGAAGCCTGACAGGAATCGTCAGGCTTCTTTTTGTTTTAAATTAGAAAAATACTTGTGAAAAGAAACATAAGGAGAATCGATATGGATGGAAAAACAGTAAAAGAGATGTCAAAAAAATATGTACTACAGTCATGGAGCAAACAAAAATACACAAATCCAATTCCTGTAGAAAAAGCGGAAGGGATTTATATTTATGACTATGATGGGAATCGTTACTCGGACATGTCAGCACAGCTTGTAAATCTAAATGTAGGATTTGGAAATAAAGAAATTGGACAGGCAATTAAAGATCAAGTAGATAAATATTGTTTCATAGCTCCAAGTTATGCTTCTGAACCACGTGCAGTACTTGCAAAAAAAATTATTGATTTACTTCCTGATTCTTTTGGAAAAGTATTTTTTACAAACGCAGGAGCTGATGCAAATGAAAATGCAATAAAAATGGCTAGAATGTTTACTGGAAGAAATAAGGTGATGAGTCGTTATCGCAGTTATCATGGTTCGTCTTTTGGTGCAGGAAACTTAACAGGTGAACCAAGAAGATTTCCTTTGGAACCAGGAATTCCAGGTTTTATTAAATTTTTTGATCCATACTTATACAGAGAGGAAATCCCATTTGAATCTGAAGAAGCTGCAACTAAGTATTATTTATCAAAACTAGAAGAGCAGATTCAATATGAGGGTGAAAATAGCATTGCAGCAATTGTAATGGAAACAGTAACTGGAAGCAATGGAGTTTTAATTCCGCCAAAAGGATACATGCCAGGGGTTAGAGAAATCTGTGATAAATACGGCATACTGATGATTTGCGATGAGGTAATGGCTGGCTGGTGCAGAACTGGAAAGACCTTTGCATTTGAAAACTTTGATGTTGTTCCAGACTTGGTTACTTTTGCAAAAGGAGTTACCTGTGGATATGTTCCATTGGGAGGTGTAGCAGTAAGCAGTAAGGTTGCTGAGTATTTTGAAGAAAACTTATTGTCTTGTGGTTTGACATATAGTGGACATCCATTGGGCTGCGCGGCTGGAATCGCCTGTATCGATTATTATCAAAAAACAGATATGAATGCAAAAGTACAGGAAATGTCAAAAGTTCTTTCTTTTATATTAGATGAGTTAAAAGAAAAACATCCATGTGTGGGTGATGTTCGATGCATTGGACTTTTCTCTGCGATTGAATTAGTAAAGAGTAAGGAAACAAAAGAAGCATTGGTTCCATATGGAAAAGATCCAGAAGGTATTATGGGTTCAATCATTGGACGATTGAAAGAAAAGAAATTTATGACCTATTCACATGAAAATATGTTATTTGTAAATCCGCCATTGATTATTACAAAAGAGCAGCTCGAAGAAGAGATGATAAAAATGGATGAAGTATTGACGGAGATTGATCAGAAGTATGTGAAATAAGTAGAAATGAAAGTATAGGATGGACAGCAAAGACGCTTGTAAGTGTTATTTGCTGTCCTTTTTTATTTAAACCGGAGGGCAGGCATATGCAGGAAACAGTAAAAAAAGAAACAGAGATAAAAATTGAAAATGTGACCATGTCATTTCAGGACAATAACGGGAACTTAATTAATGCATTAAAAGAGATTAACTTAGATATTAAAAAAGGTGAGTTTATTTCACTGGTAGGACCGAGTGGATGTGGAAAAACAACTCTTTTAAGATTGATTGCAGATCTACTGGAACCTTCGGATGGAAAAATTCGTGTTGGCGGAATGACTCCTAAAGAAATTCGGTTGCAACAGAAATTTGGAATCGTATTCCAAAACCCTGTGTTACTAGAGTGGAGATCGGTTCGTAAGAACATCGAACTTCCACTAGAAATTATGTTTTACGATAAAAAAGAGAAACAGGAACGTGTCGATCAGATGTTGGAAATGGTCGGGCTAACCAAATTTGCAAATCATTATCCAACGCAATTAAGTGGAGGAATGCAACAAAGAGTTGGAATTGCAAGAGCATTTGCGATTCGTCCAGAGATTTTGTTAATGGATGAACCATTTTCTGCTTTGGATGAATTTACGAAAGAAAAATTACAGGAAGATCTTCTTCGTATGTGGGCAAAAACGGATAAAACGGTAGTTTTCGTCACACATAACATACAGGAAGCAGTATTCCTTTCAGATCGTGTGTGTGTACTATCTCCACATCCAGGAAGATTATCTGCAGTTGTGGATATTGATCTTCCAAGACCTCGAAACATGGAAGTCAGAGAATCGCAGCACTTTAGCGAACTTGTAAACAAAGTCAGAAATAGTTTTGAAGGAGGAAGTGTATGAAAGCAATCCAAAAATTTTTAAAATCCAAAACAATGGTCACCATTGTATGGATCGTTGGAATTGCTGTGATTTGGGAAATTGGTGCTTTTGTGGTAGGACAGACAAAGAGAACTCCAGAAAATGTTCTTCCTCATATTTATCAGATTATAGGTGCAATATTTAGTACGAAACCAGTCAGTAACAAGATGACTGCTACGCAGATTGTACTTGTAGCGGCGCAAGCTACTTTGCTTAGAGCAGCAATCGGATTCTTGATTGGTGCAGCACTTGGATTTGTACTTGCACTTCTTATGAAGATTTCTGGAATCGTAGAGAAAATGATTTTCCCATACCTTATGCTAATTCAAATGATTCCAATTCTTGGAATGGCACCTATCGTACTTGCAGTAACTCATGATATTGGTGCAAGTAGAATTATTATTGCGGCGATTTTAACATTTTATCCAGTAGCAACCAATACTTTGGCAGGACTAAATTCTGTATCCAAAGAAAAGTATGAATTGATGTATTCTTACGCGACGAACAAACCGACCATGTATAAAAAGGTACTGATTCCAAGTAGTATCCCTTATTTATTTACAGGTCTAAAAATTTCGGCACCAATGGCGATTACAGCTTCTATTCTTGTAGATACATTGCAAGGAGACGGTGGACTAGGATGTATGTTATCTCAATCTTTAAAACATGCAATGTCCATATATGTATTTTGGCTCATTGTTTTGTTTAGTGCTATTGTGGGAATTTTAAGTTGCCATCTTATGGGATTGATTGAAAAATATGTATCCCCTCAGAAACGAGTGGAACGAAAAAAAGTAAGAAGGGAAGTGCGCCATGATAACAAGAAAGAAAAGTATATGGAAAAAACTGCAGGAGAATAAACGTCTGCAAAAAACATCAGCATTTCTTCTTCCTATCTTGCTTGGAGTAGTGGTATTGATTTTGTGGCAAACACAGATCTTGCATATGATGTTAAATACGGACACGTTTACACTACCATTGCCAACTAGAATTCTTACCATTATTCTGGACAATCTGGATAAGATTGGGACGAACGTAATTGCAACCGTTTTCGTTTCGGTCATTGGTCTTACATTTGGCTCGTTGATAGGTTATGGAATAGCAGTGTTGGCAACAATCTTTCCAAAATGGGGATCAGGTGGACTTTCAATTGTAGCTGCTTTTAATGCCATACCAATTGTTGCATTAGCTCCGGTAATGACAAATTGGACCAAAGACGTAAGCGATGATGCAAGTACAAGAAGTATGGTGGCAAAAATATTTGTAGTCATGATTGTATGTATTGCTTCTATGAGTATTAATGCGTACCGAGGACTAAATGAGTTGAAACCTTTTGCACTTGATTTGTTTGATTCCTATGCTACAAAATCACATGTAGTGTTCGCAAAACTTCGATTGCCAAACAGCATTCCCTATATATTTACAGCGCTTCGAGTGAGTGTTCCGGCGAGTGTTATAAGTGCAATTGTAAGTGAATATTTTGCAGAGTATATCGTGGGGGTTGGAAGACAGATTCGAGAAAATATTGTACTTTCACAGTATTCTACTGCTTGGGCATATATAGGAATTGCTTGTCTCATAGGAATCACTTTATTTGGAATATTAATGGCTTTTGAAAAACTTTTGTTGAAACACAGAGCAGTATAAAGAAGAAAAAATTTAGGTAGAAACAAGCGAAAGTTTGTTTATATACAAGTTACTTATTTATCTTACACAAGAAAATCACGAAGATGCACTGCCTGGCAGTGACCCTAAGCTCTTCGAAAAACAAGGAGGATCAATTATGAAGAAAAGAGTATCAAAATTAGTAGCACTTTTATGCGTTTCTGCACTTTCTGTAGGTCTATTAGCAGGATGTGGATCAAACAATGAAGCAGAAACTTCAAGCACAGAAACTACTGAAACCGTAGCAGAAACTGCTGCGGATACCACAGAAGCAGCAACAGAAACAGCTGAACTTACAAGCCAGACAATTATCGAAACAGCAGCAGCTGCTGGAAAAGTTGGAAACTGGGGACTTGGAAATGAATATGAAATCCAGGCTCTATTAGCGAAATACGGACAGGACACATCATATTTAAGTCAGGCATTTGACATGGATGGATTTGATGATGATTCAATTTTACTTGCTTCAGCAATGACTTACAACGAATTAGGACTTGTTAAAAACAGCTATGATGGTGGATATGGTTATGGTGATGAAGTTGGTTTTATCGATATGAATGATGAAGCAGTAGCAATGTTAGAAGATAACATTTTCTGTAGCAAAGAGTTCGCAGAAGCTAATCCTGAAACAGTAGCTGCATTCTTATA
Organism: Lachnospiraceae bacterium; assembly: GCA_963666475.2. Classification (GTDB taxonomy): domain Bacteria; phylum Bacillota; class Clostridia; order Lachnospirales; family Lachnospiraceae; genus JBFHIZ01. The sequence continues at coordinate 590,297 of OY762821.2, forward strand.
TGCATCTATGAAAGGATGGGAATATGCAATTGCTAATCCAGAAGAAGCTGCTGAAATTGTATACAACTATGGTTCATCTGTATCTTCAGAACATCAGTCATACATGGCATCAGAAGTAAAAAAATTAGTAGAAACAGATATGAGCGGAAACACGGTTTCAGATCTTGGAAACATGGATGAAGCAGCTATGCAGCAAACACTTGATTTAGCAAAACAATATATTCAGCTAGATGACTCAGTAGCAGCAGATGCTCTTGCAGCATTAACATTGGATGATATCCGCGACACTTCTTACCTTGCAGAGGCAATAGCTTCAGACGGAACATTTTCACCTGAGAAAACAGAAGTATCAATCCAGTTAAAATGGTTGCCACAGGCACAGTTCATGGGATACTACGTAGCACTTGATAAAGGATTCTATGATGAAGTTGGTCTTACTGTATCAATCACACCAGGTGGTGGAGATATCAGTGAAACAACTGCAGTATACAATGGAACTGTTGATTTTGGTGTGACTTGGGTTTCAAACTTAATTGCTGCAAATGCAGGTGGTATGGATCTTCTCGAAGTAGCACAGGTATACCAGAGATCAGGACTTGTATTAGTTTATAAATACGCTAGTTTTGAATAATTCATAAAAGTAATAAAAACCGAACTGACAGACATCTGTCAGTTCGGATAAAAAAAGTAGTACAACATAGAAAGGAATGGGGCATATGGACTTATTAATTAAAAACGGAACAATTGTGACAGCAAAAGAACAATACATAGCAGACATTGCAGTAAAGGACGGAAAGATTGTACAGATCGGGACGTGTCTTGATGTAGAAGCAGAGAAAATCATTGATGCGACAGGAAAGTTGATTCTGCCGGGAGCAATTGATGTTCATACCCATTTAGCAATGCCATTTGGCGGAACCGTGTCCGCAGACAGTTATTTGTCCGGTACCAGAGCCGCAGCTTGCGGTGGGGTAACGACAGTATTTGATTATCCAGTGCAAAGAGCTGGAAATACTATTATCGATTTAGTAAATTCAAAAAAAGAAATTTGTGAAAAAGAAGCATGTGTAGATTATGCATTTCACTGTTGTATTACAGATTTAAACAATGGTGAAATTTTAGAAGAGATGGAAACAGCAGTTGAAGAAGGAATTACCAGTTTTAAGTGCTTCTTGGTATATAAAAAAGAAGGCATGATGGTAGATGATGGTACGCTTGCAAGATTGTTACTTCGTGGGAAAGAATTGGGAGCAATGATCAATGTACATGCGGAAAATCCGGATTTGATTGATTTACATATTGAGAAGTTTAAAGCAGAGGGAAAACTAAGTCCTTGGTATCACTACATGAGCCGTCCAGAATTTGTGGAAGCAGAAGCAGATAAAAGAACAGTGCATTGGGCAACGAATTTGGATGCTCCAGTTTACATTGTGCATATGGCGGATAAAGAAGGATTGGAAGCGTGTATTAAGGCAAAAGAGGAAGGTCATGACATCTATGTTGAAACTTGTCCTCAATATTTAGAATTTACCTCTGAAGTATACAAAAGAGAAGATGGAAGAAATTTTGTTTGTTCACCTCCGATGAAGGGACAGGAAAGTCAAGATGCGCTTTGGAATGCATTAAAAGCAGGTTTTATTGATACCGTTGCAACGGATCATTGTCCATTCCAAAGTTATGAGAAAGACTGGGGAAAAGATGATTTCACCAAAATACCAAATGGGTGTGCTGGGGTAGAAAATCTATATCCTTATTTGTTAGATGCAGCGAATGCGGGGAAAATCACGTTTGAAAAAGCAGTTGAAGTTTGTTCCACAAATCCTGCAAAAATCTTTGGATGTACCAATAAAGGGTCCCTAAGAGTTGGAAAAGACGCAGACATTGTAATATATGATAAAGAAAAAGATTATACCATTTCTGTAAGCAATATGCATTCAGACTATGACCATACAATTTGGGAAGGAAAGAAATTGCATGGATATCCAGTTCAGACATATTTAAGAGGACAATTGGTCTATGAGGATGGAGCATTTATGGGAACACCAGGAATGGGTAAATTTGTAAAAAGAGAACCAAGAAAATAAATGAGAAATAGCAATTTTTGCCTTGTACAAAGTTGCTAAACTTTGAGAAAGGTATGGTAATGATTATGTATCAAAATATCGCGATAGAAGAACAGGTATCAAGTTGTTTGTTATGTCATGAAGCAGCATGTACAGCAGCGTGTAAAAAAGGAGTTCCAGTAGAGAAGGTCCTAAGAGCGCTTCGTTTTGAAAATAAAGAAGGAGCACGCGCATTGCTTGGAGAAACACTTCCTTGTAAAAACTGCGAAACGAAGGATTGCAAAGTACAGTGTGTACGAAGTAAAATCGATTTCCCAGTAGAAATCCCGTTTCTTATGGAACAAACTTTTCAATATGAACCATCGGAAATTAAAACAGTAGATTTAACAAGCGATTTATGTGGAATTACTTGTGAGAATCCGTTCTTTTTATCATCATCCGTTGTTGCGAATAATTATGAAATGGTAGCAAAAGCATTTGACATGGGATGGGCAGGTGTTGCTTTTAAGACAATTGGCATGTTTGTGCCAGAAGAAGTTTCGCCGAGATTTGATCATTTGAAACGTGAGGGAGAACCTTTTGTTGGATTCAAGAATATTGAGCAGATATCAGAACATACATTAGAAGAGAATCTTGAGTTCTTCACAAAACTTAAGAAGGATTATCCAACGAAAATCATTATTGCGTCTATTATGGGGCGAAATGTTGATGAATGGGAGAAGCTTGCTAGTTTAGTTGAAAAAGCAGGGGCGGATGTAATTGAATGTAACTTTTCATGTCCGCATATGACTGGTAAAAATTTGGGGAGTGATGTGGGAACAGATCCTGAAATGGTCGCTTCTTTTACTGCAGCAGTAAAGAGGGGAAGTAAACTTCCAATTCTTGCCAAAATGACACCAAATATCACAAACATGGAGATTCCTGCAATTGCAGCAGTTGAAGCAGGGGCAGATGGATTAGCAGCAATCAATACCATAAAGAGCTTGATGAATATTCAAGCAGATACCTTTGTGTCAGGGCCAAATGTGGAAGGTAAATCAGCAGTTGGAGGTTACTCTGGAAAAGCAGTCAAACCAATTGCTCTGCGATTTATTCATGATATGAAATCACATGAAAAATTGAAAGAAATACCAGTAAGTGGAATGGGAGGAATTGAAACATGGAAAGATGCATTAGAATTTATCTTGCTTGGTTGTTCAACAGTCCAGATTACAACTGCGGTGATGCAGTATGGTTATCGAATTATCGATGATCTAATCGAAGGATTAACCTCTTATATGTCCAAGAATGAAATACAAAGTGTCCGTGAATTATTAGGAAAAGCGATGACTAAAATTGTTCCAGCGGAAGAGTTGAATCGTAATACGATTTGCTTTCCCAAATTCAATCGAGAGGCTTGTGTAAGCTGTGGAAGATGCTATCTATCATGTTATGACGGTGGTCATCAGGCTCTTACAAGACTGGAAGATGGAAAACCAAAAATGGATGCAAAGAAATGTGTTGGATGTCATCTTTGCTTGACCGTTTGTCCTGCGGGCGCAATTATACCTGGAAAACGTGTAGCAAAAATAGGGTAGAATTTAATAAATACCTAGAAAAAAAGCATAAAATAGGAGGAATTACCATGTATGAATGTAGTTTAGAGAGAATGACCGATAAGATTAAAACCATGAGCACGTTTGGAGACGCTGGACATGGTGGAATCACAAGATATACCTTGTCACAGGAAGATATTATGGCAAGAAATGAATTTATTAAAAGAATGGAAGCGATTGGTGCAGTGATTGAAGTGGACGATGTGGCAAACGTATATGCAACGCTTCCGGGAAGTGAACCAGATGCAAAAAGAATTGTTATGGGTTCACATAGTGATTCTGTAAAAAATGGAGGAAATTATGACGGAATCTTGGGCGTGATGTCTGCAATGGAGGTCTTAGAAACGGTAGCAGATTTGAAGATTCCACACAAACATCCCCTTACAGCGATGATCTGGACGAACGAGGAAGGTTCCTTGTATCCACCAGCAATGATGGTGTCAGGAGTTATCTGTTATGATTATTTGCCTGAATCAATTCGTGAAAAATTTAAATATGAAGATATGATGGACTCAAAAAGCATTCTTGATAAAGTAAGTACTTTTGGAGAAGCATTAAAGGCATCAGGATTCCAAGGAGAAAAGAAATATCGCTTAACTCCAGAAAATTATAAGTATATGTTTGAAATACATATTGAACAAGGACCTATTCTTGAAGATGCAGGTAATGCGATTGGAGTTGTAGATTGTGTACTAGGAATGTTTGATTATCGTGTGAAATTTTATGGTCAAACAACACACGCAGGTACATTTCCAATGCCAAAACGTCAGGACGCATTTTTGGCAGCTTCACAGGCACTGGTTTATCTTCATGAAGAAATTGATAAACTGGGATATCCAGAGCTTGTCTACACTACAGGAGAAGTGGTATGTCACCCATGTGTTCATACTTGCGTACCGGATTATTTTGACTTCTCATTTGATTCAAGACACGAAGACCCAGAAGTATTGGAAAAGGTTCTTGCAATTGTGAAAAGTTGTGCAGAAAGAGAGTGGGCTGGATGTAAATGCACGGTAGAAAAGGCTTGGAATCGTGATACGGTATACTTTGATAAAAACCTTGTTTCTTACGTGAAAGAAGCTGCAGAAGAATCTGGAATCTCACATCAAATGATCCATTCTGGAGCTGGACATGATGCGCAGTTTGCAGCATATATGCTACCAACAACAATGATTTTCGTACAGTCGAAAGATGGTCTGTCACATTGCGAACCAGAATATTCGTCTCCTGAGCATTGTACTGATGGAGCTACAATTCTTCTGAATGCAGTATTAAAAGCAGACGCAGAGTAGGAAAGGGGTGCACCCATATGAAGAATTATATCATTACGATTGCACGTGGATTTGGTAGTGGAGGATGCGAAATCGCATCCAAATTATCAGAAGAATTGGGAATTCCATACTATGATAGACAACTTCTCGCAATGGCTTCTGAACAAAGTGGAATTGATGAAAGTCTTTTCGTAGAAGTAGATGAAAAATTAAGAGGAACCCACTTGACCTCATTATTGGCAAAGGTTCCAAATACTGAAGTGATCGAACCACGTGAAAAGAAATTTGTATCAGATATAAACTTGTATAATATTCAGGCACAGATTATTAGTGAGCTGGCAAAAACAGAGACCTGCATTGTTATTGGAAAATGTGCGGACTACATTCTTCGCCACTATGACAATGTAATTAGTATTTACATAGAAGCAAATCGAAAAGCATGTGTAGAATCCATTATGGAAAAAATGTATGTATCGGAAGCGAGAGCAAATCATTTGATTAAAATGACAGACAAGTATCGCGCCAGCTACTATAAATACTATACAGGAGGTCGTGATTGGACAAATCCGACGAATTATGACATGACATTAAATAGTGCCAGAATCGGAAAAGACAAATGCGTAAAGGTGATTAAAGATTATATTCAGACAAAATTTTCTGAAGAATAAAGTAAAGTAGGTGATTGGATGTCAATAACATTGCAAAAACTATGTGAAGAATCAAACTATTTATATGGAATGCGCGTTCTTGCAGGTGAAGTAGGAATGAATAGCGTAGTGCAGTGGGTACATACAATTGAAGAGGAAGAAGCTTGCTCATTTTTGCATGGCGGGGAATTAATATTTACAACAGGTATTGCTCAAAAAGGTGACGAATGGATTTTGTCATTCGTAAAAAAGTTAAAATCTAGAAAAGTAAGTGGACTTGTTTTGAATTATGGTCCATACTTAAATCAGGTTTCTCCAGAAGTGATCAAATATTGCGAAGAGGTGAATTTTCCGTTACTGGAAGTGCCGTGGAAGACCAGACTTGTTGATATGACTAGAGATTTTTGTAATCAGATTATTAAAGCAGAACGTCAAGAAGACGAAATTGGCGAAGCCTTTCGAAATCTAATTCGATATCCGTATGAAGCGGAACAATATTTGGAAACTCTAAAAGAAAATCAATTTGAAAAAAATGGAAGATACTGCGTGATTGGTGCGACCTTTGAATATGAAGAAGAACGAGAAGGTCTGAAACAAATGGATTTACATATTCGACTGGAACTGGATCTTATTTTTCAGTCAAATAAAGGCCAGTATACCTATTATGTAACAGATGATTCAGAAAATAAGCTCGTAGTAATTCTGAATGATTTTACGAGTGATCAAGTTCGTATGGTTGTCGACAATTTACAGGATTTTGGAATTCAAAGTGGATATTTTAAAACCTTTTATATTGCGGTATCAAGTAACCAGTATGGAATTCAAAACATCTCGAAAAATTACAATATCATTCAAATGGTAGGGAAGTTGGCGAGAACGCAAAAACGTTCACCTCTTTATTATGATGAGTTTGGCATCGAAAAACTATTATTTTCCATCCCAGAAAGAGATATCTTAGAGAGTTATTACGTTTCTGCTTTGGGAGTATTGGAACGTTTTGATCAGAAAAATGATACGGGATATATGGAGATGCTTCAGAAATATATTATTTCTGATGGTAGTGTTCAAAAAGTTGCAGAGGAATCTGGAATTCATAGAAATACGGTGAATTATCAGATTGGAAAAATAAAGAAAATACTAGGCAATGAGTTATGTAGTTGGCAGGACAAAGTTCAAGTCATGTTGGCGTTACAGATTAAAGAAATATTATAAAAATTAAAAGTAAGGTGTTATGGAGGCAAGAAATGGCAGTATTTAAGATTCCGGAATATGTATTTATAGGAGAAAATTCATTAATACAAGCAAAAGACAAGATCGCATTATGTGGAAAGAATCCATTGATTGTTACTGGGAAGCATGTTGTAAAGTCAGAAATGATGAAAAAACTGATTGAGGCATTGACAGAGTGCGAAATGACTTATGTGGTTTTTGATGACATTACCGGAGAACCAACGGATCGAATGATTGAAGAAGGAAAATCTGTTTATTTAGAAAATGGATGTGATTTCCTCATTGGAATCGGTGGTGGAAGCCCTTTGGATTCAGCAAAAGCAATTGCTTTAATGACAACATATGATGGGGTAATTTCAGATTTTGCAGGGAAAATGATTGACAGAGAAGTGCCGGCTGTTGTTGCAATCCCAACGACTGCAGGAACCGGATCAGAAGCTACAAAATTTACTGTAATTACGGATGAGAAAACGGATGTAAAAATGCTGTTAAAAGGAGACTGTTTGCTTCCTAAAATTGCAATTGTGGACGAAGGGTATACGGTTTCTGCGCCGAAATCAATTACGGCATCAACTGGACTGGATGCGTTGACACATGCAGTCGAAGCATATACCTCAAAATTAGCATCACCGCTAACAGATGCATCCGCAATTAGTTCTGTTAAAAGAATCATGAAGTATTTGCCAAACGCATATATGGATGGAAACGATTTAGAAGCGAGAAAAGAAATGGCAATCGCAGCACTCGAGGCAGGTATTTGTATTAACAATTCTAGCGTAACTTTAGTACATGGAATGAGTCGTCCAATCGGCGCACTTTTTCATGTGCCTCATGGTCTGTCCAATGCCATGCTTTTAAATAAATGTTTATCCTTTGCTATGGATGGGGCGTTGGAACGATTTGCAAACTTGGGAAGAGAAACGGGTGTTGCGACTAGTAGCGATAGCGATATGCAGGCGGCTGAAAAGTTCATGAAGAGTATGGAAATTTTATGTGAAATATGTGAAGTTCCATCACTAAAAGCATACGGGGTGAATATGGAGAAATTTGAAAAAATGATTGAAAAGATGGCGACGGATGCAGTTGCAAGCGGAAGCCCTGGAAACACTAGAAAAAATGTGACGGTTGAGGATTGTAAAGAAATTTACAGACAATTAATCGTATAAATACAGAAAAAGAGGCCGAAAATCATGAGATTTTTGGTCTCTTTTTTGTATATGTAAATATTTGACGAATTAAGATTGCTAATCTGAGAGAATTATGAATATAATGAATTAAATAGTATATATAAGAAGGAGAACATCCATGTTACAACTTTTATTAGCAATTATATATCTCGCGTTTATCAGCCTTGGGTTGCCAGATTCGTTGCTTGGTGCGGTATGGCCATCGATGTATCAGGAATTCGGTGTTCCATTGTCTTATGCGGGCGTGATTTCGATGATTATCGCAGCAGGAACAATTCTTTCCAGTCTTCAGAGTGATCGATTGACGAGGCGATTTGGCACTGGAAAAGTGACAACCATGAGTGTCATGATGACAGCCGTTGCATTGTTTGGGTTTTCGATTTCTCATTCTTTTTTTGCGCTCTGTATTTGGGCAATCCCATATGGGCTGGGTGCAGGAAGCGTAGACGCATCTCTCAATAATTATGTTGCAGTACATTATAAAAGCAGACATATGAGCTGGTTACATTGCATGTGGGGCGTAGGTGCGACAGCAGGACCATATATTATGGGAATAGCTTTAACAAATGGCCAGGGGTGGAATATCGGATTTCGCTATATTTCTATGATACAAATCGTGTTGACGGCAGTCCTTTTTATTTCATTGCCATTATGGAAATACAAAAAGGGTAATCTGGTGGAAAATGGTCAGGCAATAGATTTGGACGCACACCATGGTCATCTGACATTAAAAGAAATTCTTCAAATAACAGGTGTCAAAGAAGTAGTGATCTATTTCTTTGGTTATTGTGCGTTAGAACAAGCAACTGGACTTTGGGCAAGTAGTTATCTAAGTTTATATAAGGGGGTGTCGGTAGAACGGGCAGCGAGCTTTGCGAGCTTGTTCTATCTTGGAATCACAATCGGGCGAGCGATTAGTGGATTTGTGACCATGAAATTAAATGATCGACAGATGATGCGTCTTGGAGAAGGTATTGTTTTTGTTGGAATACTATTTATCGTTCTTCCGATGGGACAGGTGATGTCTCTTGTAGGATTTGTTTTAATTGGGTTTGGATGTGCGCCAATTTATCCATGTGTTATACTATACATTCTACACCTGACCACTTCGGGGTACACCGTTCACAAGCAATCATTGGCGTGCAAATGGCGAGTGCATATGTTGGAACCATGGTTATGCCACCTTTGTTTGGGGTAATTGCGACATACATTGGAATTTATTCTCTTCCATTTTTTCTTTTTGCAATTTTAGTGTTGATGATTATTTTGCGTGAAAGACTAGAAAAAAAAGTGCCAATTATAAAATAATATAATATTTCCTATTGACAAACTACTAAAAATATTATAAATTGTAATCTGTGGTAAGCAATTGCTAACAGTTGTTGCCCTTTGATAATTATGTGATTTCGGATAGGAGGTCCTTATGAGTTTGTTAGAAGTAGAAGAAGGAAAAGAATATATTGTAAAGGATATTATTACGGATGACGAAGAGTTGGATGCCTTTCTTTTTTCGCTTGGATGTTATAGTGGAGAACCGATTACAGTAATCACACAAAAAAAGAGTGGATGTGTAGTGTCAATCAAAGATGCGAGATACAATATGGATCGAAATCTTTGTGCAGCAATTACTATATAACAGTGAAGCAATTCACTGTTTTTAAAACATAATAAGTTAGCAGAAGCTAACACAAGACATGAAAGGACAGGACAACTAAATGAGAATTGCTTTAACAGGAAATCCGAACAGCGGTAAAACTACGATGTTTAATGCGTTGACGGGGAAAAATGAGAAAGTCGGAAACTGGGCAGGTGTAACCGTTGATAAGAAAGAAAGTGTATTGCGAAAAAGTCTGTATCAGGGACTTGAAGAGGTAACGGCTGTTGATCTTCCGGGAGCTTATTCCATGTCTCCGTTTACTTCTGAAGAAAGTATTACAAGTGCATACGTAAAGAATGAAGCACCGGATGTAATCATCAACATTGTAGATGCGACAAATTTAAGTAGAAGTCTATTTTTTACGACTCAACTATTAGAACTTGGGATACCGGTAGTTGTTGCACTCAATAAGAGCGACATGAATGCAAAGAAGAAAACGAAGATAAATATAGCTTTGCTATCTGAAAAACTGGGGTGTTCAGTGTTTGAAACTGTTTCGAACGACTCCAATCACGAAGGAATCAAGAACATAATCAAACAAGCGGTTGCTATCGCTGGTACAAAACAAAATGCTCCCTATGTACAGGGGAAAATTAATTTGTTGAATAAACAAGAAGTTGAAGCAGCAGACCGTAAAAGATTTGATTTTGTGAAAGCAATCGTAAAGGACGTTGAAAATCGAGTTATTTTTACAAAAGATAAGAATGTACAGGATAAGATCGATGATATATTGACGAATAAATTTGTGGGTATTCCAATTTTTGCAGTCGTAATGTTTCTGGTGTTTTATATTTCGCAATCAACAGTTGGAACATGGATTGCAGATTGGCTTGTCGGTGGAATTGAAAGTTTCCAAGGCTTTGTAGCTTTGCAAGTTGAAGGTGCAAATCCATTCTTACAATCTTTGTTAGTAGATGGAATTGTCGGTGGAGTTGGAGCAGTTGTAGGGTTTTTGCCCCTTGTTATGGTTATGTATTTTTTAATTGCTCTTCTAGAGGACTTTGGATATATGGCCCGTGCAACGGTAGTACTGGATCCAATTTTCAAAAGAGTGGGACTATCGGGAAAATCCGTCATTCCTATGGTGATTGGTACTGGCTGTGCCATTCCTGGTATTATGGCCTGTAGAACCATTAAGAACGAGCGCGAAAGAAAGGCAACTGCAATGCTTACTCCATTTATGCCATGTGGAGCAAAATTACCAGTCATAGCCTTGTTTGCAGGAGCGTTTTTTGCGGATGCACCATGGGTAGGACCTACCATGTATTTATTAGGAATTGTACTTATTTTGCTAGGAGCTCTTTTGGTAAAAAGAATTACCGGACATAAATATAGAAAATCCTTTTTTATCATGGAATTACCAGAATATAAAATTCCGAGTTTGAAAAGAGCAACGCTCTCTATGCTCTCACGTGGTAAATCATATATTATCAAAGCAGGTACAATTATTTTGATCTGTAATGCAGCTGTCCAAATTATGCAGAGTTTTGACTGGAATCTTCAAGTTGTTGAAGAGGGGATGGAAAGTACCTCCATACTTGCATCCATCGCATCCCCGTTTGCAGTATTGTTGATTCCACTTGGATTTGGAGCGTGGCAATTAGCTGCAGCTGCAATTACAGGATTTATTGCAAAAGAAAATGTAGTAGGAACATTAGCTGTTGTGTATGGACTGACGAATTTCATTGACACTGACGAACTTGCCCTTGTTGGTGGAGGAAATGAAGTAGCAGTCGTAATGGGTTTAACAAAAATAGCTGCTTTGGCTTACTTGATGTTCAATTTGTTTACACCTCCTTGTTTCGCTGCAATCGGTGCCATGAACTCAGAAATGCAAGATCGAAAATGGTTGTTTGGTGGAATTGCTCTGCAGCTTGGTACCGGATATGTTGTAGCATTTTTAACATATCAGTTCGGTACATTACTAACAACTGGAAGTTTTGGTTCTGGTCTGATACCTGGTCTTGTAGCTGTTTCAGTTATGATCATAGTGGTACTTCTTTTGGCACAAAAAAGCAAAAAAGAGTTAGTAGCAGGTTATGCACTGGAATAGTGTTTTGAACTGAGGTAGAAAAATGGAAAATATCATCCTTATATTAATAATTTTGATTATTCTTTCTTCAGCAATCTTTTACATTGTAAAAGAAAAAAGAAAGGGCGTACAATGTATTGGTTGTGCGGATGCACCGAAATGTGCAAAAAATGTAAAGGCAAATGGCTGCAGCGGTTGCAGTGGATGTTGCCAAAGTAAGTAATGAAAGAAGAGGTGTTTGTTTGAGATCAATGAGAACAAACACTTCTTTTTTTCTTGCTTTTTTTAGGATAGCGAGTAAACTGAAAATAACATACCGTAGGAGGAAAATGATGGAATTTATACAGGCAGACCTATCTCATCTTGATTTTCTTCTTCAATTAGAAATGGATAATTTCAAACCTGAAAGAAGATCCGATAAGAAGTCAATAAAGAACAGTATTTTAAGCAAGAATCAAATTGTTTTTATAGCAAGTGATCAAAAGAAATTAGTAGCGAGTGCTACCATTTTTTTGTACAAAATGTCACTTAGAGTGTATTCATTAGCTGTATGCAAAGAAGAGCAAGGGAAAGGATATGGACGTGCTCTGATGAGACATATCATAGATTATGCACGTTTGGGGAATTTTGGAAAAATATCTTTGGAAGCGGATTGTACCAACCAGAGTCTAATGAAGTTTTATAATGCACTTGGATTTCAGGTGAATAAAAGAATGCCTTCATACTACGGGGAAAATGAAGACGGAGTAAGAATGTACTTAGACCTTGGAACGGAACCAAGAAATGTAGTCATAACCGATTTCGCTACGGATTTTTTCGATGACATGGAGAATGTCATTTGCATACGTGCGCAGCAATATATTGAGAATCCGAGATATCAAGTAATGAAAAATATGCGTGTATTTAATTTTTGTAAAAGTCTGAAATATCAATCGGTTGGGTACTATATTTCTCTTTTGGGTTACGCAAGAAATCATAAAGTATACCCGAGTACTTCAACGATGAGAGATTTTAAAAGCCGATCCATTACAAAGAGCATCGGCGATGAAGTATATGATCAGATTCAAGAAGCCCTCGAAGAACTTGATACGGATCGACTTGTTTTGGATACCTACTTTGGATACGCAAGCGATCTGAAATATCAAGGATTGGTTGAAATTGTAAGTGAATTGTTTGAAGCCCCAATTACAAGATTTGAATTTCGAAAGAACCTTCGATGGGAGCTATATAAGGCTTATGCCCTGCAATTATCAGATGTCATGGAAATTGAAGGAATCAAAGATATGGCGAGGGAATATTTCGTGCAAAAAAGATTTCGAACAAGTAAGCTACATATTTACGAATATGATTTGGCGATACTAGTTGACAAATATGAGGCAAATCCTCCTTCAGATCGTATTGCTCTACAGAATTTTAAAAAGGCAGCAGAAAAATATGGGTTTTACGTCGAATTTATTACAAAAAAAGACTATAAAAGGATTGCGGAATTTGATGCATTGTTTATTCGAACGACCACAAATGTCAATGACTATACTTATGACTTTTCGAGATATGCATATTCAGAGGGGCTCATTGTAATCGACGACCCATGGTCAATATTGGGTTGCTCAAACAAATTGTTTTTATATGAAAAAATGAAATTAAATGACATAAAAATGCCAGAAACATGGTTGTTAAATAAAAAAGGAAATTATACAGAAAAAATTTCTGAGTTGTCCTATCCAGTTATTTTAAAACAACCGGATAGTGCTTTTTCAAAAGGGGTACATAAAGTAACAAATGAGGAAGAGCTGAAAGAAAGACTTTCCATCTTGTTTAAGACCTCAGAGATTGTGATTGCGCAACAGTATATTCCTTCAGAATATGACTGGAGGATCGGAGTCTTAAATGGCAAGCCATTATTCGCCTGTAAATATTTTATGGCAAAAGGACATTGGCAGATCTACAACTGGGACGAGACTTCTGAACAGACAGAAGGGGACTCGATTACAATACCAATTGAGGAGGCTCCACAAGATGTTGTAAATATGGCTGTCAAAGCATCTTTACTCATGGGAGATGGGTTATACGGGGTGGATTTAAAAGAGGTAAACCATGATATATATGTAATTGAAGTAAATGATAATCCAAGCATTGATGCAGGAATTGAAGATGCGGTATTAAAGACAGAATTATATGATATGATTATGAGAGAGTTTTCAATGAGAATAGAAAATTCCAGAAATCTAGAGCGATTTGTAAGCAATTAATAGCATATGTTTTGTTGAAGAAGAGGGTTAAATGAAATCAGATAGGATTGATGAAATTGGTTTTATGATAGGGGAAAAAACATATTTATCTCATGCGATTCAACTAGTTGAAAGTATACAAAGGAATGGGGGGTTTTTAAAAAGTAGTAGGATCGTCATAATGATTCCGTTACATGCGGATTTCGAAGTTGAAATTCCATGCACGGAGCAACGTACTTTTTCGATTCCGCCAGAAATGGAAAGAATTCCTTTTGTGGATAAAATGTTTGCGGCTTCTGCGTTTGAAAGCGCTTGTAAAGGTTCCTATCTATGGATGGATGTCGATTCCATAGTTTTAAAGGAGCCCATATCCATTTTAATTCATAATAAAATTGGAATAAAAGCAGTCGATAAGAGGAATATAGGGATTTTACAGGAAAATCCACTGGACTTGATTTGGAAAGAACTTTACAATTATTATATGTTATCGGAGAAGAATCAGCACGCCTTGTCTACAACGATAAGTAGGGAGATGATACATCCGTATTTTAATGTGGGATTTGTTTGTGTATTAGAAAAGCGTGGTCTCTTTCAAAGAACATGTGAAGGAATCTTGGATTTGATATATGAAGATACCATAAAAAATATTTTAGATGAGAGTCCTGTTTATCAAGTTTTTTTTCATCAAGCGGTTTTTACTTGTGCTCTTTTGAAACTGTACAGCGAACAAGAAAGAAGTATACTTCCAATTCATATAAATTTTCCATTGCACTTTTATAAAGAGATGAGGGGGGAGATTTCTTTGTTGGATTTGCAAAGTGTACGATATGATTCTTATTTTGAAACACAAGAACGTGACGAACTTATATTAAATCATCTCTCGGTAGAACCGGATTCATTGAACATGAAGTGGTATTATTGAATATAATAGGAAAGGAAGTCATTTAGAAGAACTCTCTTCAAAATGAAACTAGACAACATGGAATTGAAGTTTGCTTCACGAATGAAAACATATGAAGAGGGAATATTTTCCATATTAAATGATATGAGAATGAGCCGTTTGATGGCTGGATTGAAGGTATATGATTTTTGGGTTGGAACTCCAGATTTTCAACCTTCTGAAAAGATCCTAAAGACGGTAAGTGAAGCATGTATGAATCCTTCTAATTACCGATATGCATTGACTGACTTGCCAGAACTTGTGGATGCGGTAATTAGGAGATATCAAGAACGCTATCATGTTTTGCTTGAAACAAACGAGATTATGTCCGTGAATGGGACCCAAGAAGGGATTGCACATATTGGGCTCTCTATTTGTGATCCAGGAGATGTTGTTTTGATTCCAAATCCAGGATATCCAATTTTTGAAATGGGGGCAACTTTAGCAGGAGCCTTAGTTCATTGCTATGATTTGACAGAAGAAAATAATTATCTCCCTGATCTCAATGGAATGGATGATAAATTTTTAGAAAAAGTAAAAATGATGATTGTCTCATATCCGTTGAATCCGATTGGAAAAACGGCGTCAAAAGAATTTTATGAAGACTTGATACCGTGGGCAAAAAAACATCAAATTATGATTATTCATGATAATGCATACTCGGATATCGTGTTTGACGGAAGAATTGGCGATTCCATTCTTTCTATATCAGGAGCAAAAGAAAATTGTGTGGAGTTTTATTCGTTGTCAAAATCTTATAATTATACGGGAGCGCGTACGAGTTTCCTTGTTGGGAATGCAGAGATTATTTCCAATTTTCGAAAACTTCGTTCACAGATTGACTATGGAATGTTCTTGCCCGTTCAATACGGAGCAGTAACTGCTTTAAATGAACTGGATCAAGAAGTGAAAGAGCAGTGTAAGGTGTACCAGCAGAGAAGAGATGCTTTATGTGGTGGACTTCGAAATATTGGGTGGGAGATACCAAACAGTGAAGGAACGATGTTCGTATGGGGAAAGATCCCTTCGAAATATACAGATGATATGGCTTTTGTGAAAGAGCTGTTTAAAAAAACAGGAGTGCTTTGTACACCGGGCAGCAGTTTTGGAAGTTTGGGGAGAGGATATGTCCGTTTTGCGTTGACACTTTCTGTGGAACAAATTCTGGAAGCAATTGAAGAAATTAATAGAAACAAAATTGTATAGCAAAAGAAAGGTGGTAAGTAGCGTTGAAAATTTTATTTATTGGGGGAACAGGCACGATTAGTACGGCAATTTCAAAGGAGTTGATAGCCCGTGGAGAGAAATTGTATATTTTAAATAGAGGTAATCGAAACAGTGTTTTGGGGGACTCTGGTGTCACATATTTAACGGGCGATGTGAATGATGAAAAATCGATCGAAAAGTTGATAAAGAATGAGATGTTTGATGTAGTTGCAGATTTTATTGCTTTTTTACCAGAACAGGTAGAAAGAGATTATCGACTTTTCCGTAACTGCACAAAGCAATTTATTTTTATAAGTTCAGCTTCCGCGTATCAAAAACCTCTGTCTCATTTTGTGATTGATGAAGGGACTCCGCTATCGAACCCTTTTTGGGAATATTCACGAAATAAAATATCCTGTGAAGATGTTCTGGTGAGGCATTACAGAGAGGACGGATTTCCAATTACGATCGTTCGCCCCAGTCATACTTATGATGAAAGAAATATACCACTTGGTGTTCATGGAAATTTTGGAAGCTGGCAGGTTGCAAAGCGAATGTTAGAAGGGAAACCAGTGATTATTCAAGGGGATGGAACCTCTCTTTGGACCATGACACATAACCGTGATTTCGCGAAAGGGTTTATTGGTCTTATGGGGAATATGCACGCGATTGGTGAAGCGGTACAGATCACATCGGATGAATCGGTGACTTGGAATCAGATTTATCGTTCGATTGCAGATGCGCTAGGGGTCACATTAAAGCCATGCTATGTTCCTTCCGATTTTTTGGATGCGGTAGGGCCATATGATTTTCGAGGCGGATTGATTGGAGATAAAGCTAATACGGTGGTGTTTAACAATCAGAAATTAAAACGCCTGGTGCCGGGATTCGAAGCGAAGGTACGATTTGACCAAGGAGTAAAAATGACTATTGATCATATTCTGGCACATCCTGAATTACAAAAAGAAGATCCGGATTTTGATCGTTGGTGCGACTCTGTCATACAAGCATTGGAAGATGCGAAGCAGAGTATTATAAATGCATAGATACCAGCCATTATTTTTGACTTATTTAAAATAGGTTATCTCGTCTCAAACTTTATTAAATAAACTATAGAATGTCTTTTTTTTACTTAAAAATGGAAATCAATTTGCCTCATTGACTTTGTGTTTGAACAGGAATATTCTCCATATAGTGCTTAGAAACAGATAACTTATTTTTTGGAGGAAAAAGAAATATGGCAGGCAAGAGTGTGGTATTAGATGGTGTAAATGAAACGATAAAAAAAGCTGCAAAAATTGGTGACATAAAAGAAGATATTGGTTTTTTGCTTACCCCGGATCGTGAGATATCCGTAAAATTTCCAGTTCAGATGGATAATGGAACCATTCAGATTTATGAAGGTTATCGTGTACAGCACTCAAATATTCAAGGTCCATATAAAGGTGGAATTCGATTCTATGAACATTGTGACATGGATGAAGTGAAGGCTCTTGCCACATGGATGACGATAAAATGTGCTACAGTCAACATTCCTTTTGGAGGTGCAAAAGGTGGTGTTTGTGTTGAACCATCTACTCTAAGCAGAGCAGAGTTGAAACGACTGACAAATGCATATACCAAAGCGATTGCACCTAATATTGGTGAAAATATGGATATTCCGGCACCGGATGTTAATACAAATCCGGAGATTATGGGGTGGATATTAGATGCTTTTCATGAAGGGAAAAAACAGCAAAACCTAGGTGTAGTGACAGGGAAACCATTAAATCGAGGTGGAATTCCTGGGCGTGTACAGGCGACAGGAAGAGGAGTTGCTTTGTGTACAGAGCTAGTTTTGAATGAGAATGGAAAGAGTTTAAAAGATACAACTGTTGTGATACAAGGAATGGGTAATGTTGGAAGACATGCTGCAAAAATTCTTTCGCAAAAGGGAGCAATTATTCTTGCGGTTAGCAATGAAGATGGTGCATTATACTGTAATAAAGGGCTGGACGTCGATGATGTGATCAAACATTTAGAGTCTGGAAAGAAAATATCGGAATATCAGAGGTTGGAAGTTTCTAATATTTCCGCAGAATTTTTACTGTTTTTAGCTTGTGATGTATTGATTCCGGCTGCGGTAGAGAATCAAATAACAGAAAAAAACTGGCACAAAATAAAATGTAAGTTTCTGATTGAGGGAGCAAATGGACCGACCTCCACAAAAGCAGACGAATTGCTGACAAAGGAGGGCATACAGATCATACCGGATGTGCTGGCAAATGCAGGCGGTGTTATTGTATCTTATTTTGAATGGTACATGAATGGTAAAGGCGAATCCTGGAAAGAAGAGATGGTCAATAAGAAGATGACAAAAATTATGACGGATGCTTTTTTTGGAATTTTGGAAACGGCTAAAACTTGCAATTGCTCGATGAGACAAGCTGCTTATATTACGGCAATGAAACGTCTGATTGCAGCGGAAGAAACGATGGAAAATAAAAAAGCATAATAGAAAAGAGGAGTGAATCTATGGTGGATTCATTCCTCTTTTTGTATAGATTCTATTTTCCGATGCTTAGGAGAATAAAATGGTATTCATCAGGCTTTCCAGATATTCTTGTTTTCCTGAGGAAGGGAGTTCTGGCTTTCCTAGTCCGATTGCATAATCCGATAGTTCCTCAAGAGACGTTTGGTTGTCTCTGATTTTTTTGCCGATTCCTGACTGATAACTTTCATAGCGAGTAGATACAAAGTCATCAATTCTACCATCTTCAAGTATCTTGGCTGCATTCATTAATCCCAGGGCAAATGTGTCCATTCCTAAAATATAAGCTTCAAACATATCTTCATAAGTATAGCTAGATCGTCGTGTCTTTGAATCAAAGTTAAAACCTCCAGTTAGTCCACCAGCCTTTAAGACTTCGTACATACACAACGTTGAATCATATACATCAACAGGAAATTGGTCGGTGTCCCATCCGAGTAGATTGTCGCCTTGATTTGCATCAATACTTCCTAGCATGCCATTCATTGCACTGATACGAAGTTCATGCTGGAATGTGTGTCCTGCAAGGGTTGCATGGTTTGCTTCAATGTTCATTTTGAAGTCCTTGTCCAATCCGTACTGACGTAAAAAGCCGATCGCTGTTGAAGCATCAAAATCATATTGATGTTTCATTGGTTCTTTTGGTTTTGGTTCAATGTAAAAATCGCCAGTAAATCCAATTTTTCGTCCATAATCGACAGCCATTTTCATTAGCCGTGCTATGTTTTCTTGTTCAAATTTTACATCTGTATTAAGGAGAGTTTCATAGCCTTCTCGTCCGCCCCAGAACACATAACCTTTTCCACCAAGTTTTACTGTACAGTCGAGCGCTTTTTTGATCTGTGCAGCTGCAAAACTAAAAACATCTGCAGAATTGGAACTTCCGGCTCCGTTCATATACCTTGGGTTTGAAAAACAATTTGCAGTTCCCCAGAGAAGTTTAATATCAGTTCCTTTCATTTTTTCTAGGATATAGTCTGTGATCTCATCGAGACGCTGATTTGTCTCTGCAATGGAATCGGCTTCTGGAACCAAGTCAATATCGTGAAAACAAAAATAGGTGATGCCTAATTTTTGCATAAACTCAAATCCGGCATCTACTTTTGCCTTCGCATGTTCCATCGTACCAGATACTTGCCCGAAACTTTTATCTCCGGTTCCTACACCGAACATATCTGCACCACTCGCACACATGTTGTGCCACCATGCCATAGAAAAAGGAAGATGTTCTTTCATGGTCTTTCCCATGATTACTTTATTGGGATCATAATATTTAAAAGCAAAGTTATTTTTGCTTTTTGGCCCTTCGTATACAATGTTAGGTATTCCTTGAAAAATATCATTCATAAAGTTGTCCTGCCTTTCGTTCAATAATAATAATTGTTAGATACATACATTGTACTCGTTTTTGTACAATTTCGTCAATTGAATAATCATGATATAATTAAGAAAAAAAGGTTATTTGAAAGGAGGGAAGTTCATGCATGCCTATGTTAAAAAACATGAAGAATATATTTTGAATCAAATGAGAGAAGGAAAGATAGACGTTTTGCTATTAACGTATCATCAAATGGAGCTTCGACACTTGCAACACGAGAGACTCATTCATTTACTCGTTTTATTTCTTTTTTCCATTCTATTTTTTGCATCATTTGTTTTATTATATGTTCGAGTATCGCTGATGCTAATGATTCTTTTTTTAATTCTCTTGGTATTAGAGGCTTTTTACGTATGTCATTATTTCTTTTTAGAAAATCATGTTCAAAAATGGTATTTATATGAAAATACAATGAATCAAAAGTTATATGGGAAAGGAGCAAACCTATCAAAGGAAGTTAAGCTTTAATTGCCCATCGCATTTTCGTGGATTTCGCTCTTCCGTTTAGCTGACATTCTTCTGCTGAAGGGCGGACAACATCTTTTGATACTTCGAGATATACTCCTTCTTTTTTTAGACGTTTAAAGGATTTTTTTACTAGGACATCTTCCCCTGAATGAAAAGTTAAAATTGCAACTCTTCCACCTGGAGCCATAATACCAGGGAGCTTTTCTAGAAAATCATGAAGAACTTCAAATTCACTGTTTACATCAATTCTAAGAGCTTGAAATGTTCGTTGACAAGCTTTTTTGATTTTTTTTGTACCTTCTTCTTTGCCATATTCTTGAATCAGCCCCTGCAAGGCATGTTCAATGCATCCTGCTAATTGTTTGGTCGTTTCAATGGGATTTCCTGTACGTAAATAGGATATAATTTCTTTTGAGATTTCATGTGCATATGGTTCGTCCGCATTTTCTACAAGCATACCTTCCAGTTCTTTTGCAGATATTTTTTTGAGGCGTTCGGATGCCGAAATGCCTTTTTCAGGATTTAATCGAAGGTCGAGTGGACCTTCTGTTTTGTAGGAAAATCCGCGACTTGGATCGTCAATTTGCATAGATGAAACCCCTAAATCCGCTAATATGAACTGGATTGGTCCGCTTTCTGCATATAATTGATCGATGTCAGCGAAGTTCATGTGCTTAATGGTCAAAAGCTTAGGGCCGAACCCTTTTTCCTCTAATCGAATGCGTGTTTTCTCCATTTCTATCGGGTCCACATCTAAGGCATAAATGTGACCTTCACCGTGGAGGCAGCCCAACATGTGTGATGTATGTCCACCATATCCTAAGGTTGCATCTAAACCAATTTGACCGGGTTTAATCTGCAAAAAATCCAGAATTTCTTCTACCATAATTGAAATATGCATACCAGCAGGAGTAGAGCCTTTGCTTATTACTTTGGCAATAGTATCTGCATATTTTTCTGGATCATGTTCTTTATATTTTTCTTTAAATGTTTTTGGATGCGTTCCACTATAGCGAACACGTCTTTTGTGTTTTGGTGTATCTGATGGATTGTTCATAATTTATTCACTCTTTCTTTTATTTAACGTCCAATGATTCATAGATATGTACTATCATAATATATAATTTACAGAATGACTAATTATTTATGAAAAAGATAAAGATATTTATCGCCTCGTATATGTTCTATAATCTTGGTTTGTGATATATTGGTAGTTGGGAAAGAAAATAATTCTATGAACGACAAATGAACGGAGAGTACAACATGAAAGCTATTGAATTAGATCATATTGATGAAGCAATTTTAAACATCCTCCAAAAAGATGCAAAAATGACGATTAAAGATATTGCAAAGCTTGTCTTTCTCTCCGCGCCAGCTGTTGCTGCAAGAATCGAACGTTTAGAAAAGCATGGTGTGATTCAAGGATATCAGGCGCAGATAAATTACCATGCTCTCGGTTATCACATTAAAGCATTCATTCAGGTGAAAGTGGATCCATTAGATAAAGCGGAGTTTTATCCATATATAAGGAGTTGTGAAAATGTAGCGGAATGCAACTGTGTGACAGGGGAATATTCAATGCTTTTGGAAGTTCGATTTAAAAGCACTGTTGATCTTGATATTTTTATTGGAAAATTGCAGACATTCGGTCATACGAATACACAGATTGTTTTTTCAACACATGTTGAGCATCGTGGAATTGTAATGAGCGAGCATATAGAGGGATAAGAAAAAAAGACAAACAGCACGTTTGTCTTTTTATTTTTGCGGATATTTTGTTGGGGTATCACTAATACCTGTCATGTAGTCCATGGAAAGGTTATAATATTTTGCTAATACAAGTAAGTTGTCTACGGGAATCCTTGTCTTGCCACTTTCATAATCTGCGTAAGTTCGCTGGCCAATATTTAGAATGTCTGCAATATGCTGTTGTGTCAGATCGTGATCTGAGCGAATATTTTTGAGTCGTTCATTATATTTCATGGCACCTCCTTACTTATATAGATTATAAGGAATTATTTTTGGCACCTTGACAAATAGAGTTATAAACTCTAAAATTGCATTAGAAAGCTATTGCATGACAAATAGCGATTGTCAATTCTTGACAATATACACACCCTAAAGAAAAACCGGACCTTATTTTTAAAAGGTCCGGTTTTTTAAATATTATATTTTACGAATCCATCCGATACCAATAACACCTTTACCGATATGGCAGCCAATGGCTGGTGAAATAGGGGCATCAATCATATCTTGTGTAGAAATACCTGCTTCTTCAAGTTTGGATTTTACGTAAGCGACTTGAGAAGGGGCCTCGGTGTTAAACAGGAAAACAAATTGAACATCCTGACCATGGTTTGTGTCTTCAAAGAATTTTTCGATGACACGGTCTATTGCCTTTTTTGCAGTACGTATTTTTTCCGTTCCGACAATTTTTCCATCTTCTCCAATTTCTAATATAGGTTTAATATTTAAAACCGTAGCCATGAAGCCTGCTGCATTTGATAATCGGCCATTCTTTATCAGATATTTAATATCGTTAACCATAAAGATAATGCGGTCATGATCACGAAGTTTTTCGAGATGTTTTAGAATGTCGTCGACGGATTTTCCTTCTTGAGCCAATCGATATGCTTCGATCGCCATAAACCCAGAAAGGAAAGAAGCGCTTGCACTATTGAACGGATGTACTTGAAAATCTTCTACATATGTCTTTGTTAGATGAACACCCTGGTATGTACCACTTAGGTGTTCGGAAATAGAAATATAGATAGCGTCCGTATATCCTTTTTCTTTTAACTGTTCGTAAAGGTCTAAGAGTTGTCCGGTAGAAGGCTGTGCTGTTGTCGGAATGTTTTCCAAAGAATCTAATTGTTGATAAAATTCAGATGGAGTGATATCAAGTCCATCCCAATATTCTTTTCCGTCCATCATGATGGACGTCCTTGCTTTATAAATTTCTTCATAACCTTCTAAATAATCAAGTCCGCTTGTACTGCAAGTGATAATTGCTATTTTTGACATGTTGTTCTCCGTTTCTAAATGTTATGAGTATTCTTTAAAATCTAATCGAATTTTGCGTCTAGACGTATTATAACATATAGGAATGTATCAGCATATGCAAAATTTTAAGGATTCATCTATTGTGTGAGATGGATCAAACACCTTATGATAATCCATGAAGACGTTGCAAAATTAATAGATAATTGATAGAATGTTAGTATAATTATTTGAATAAATAAATATTTGCGTGCAATACTAAATTAATTATTTGCTAGGTCACTATGCTTGCTATTTTATAGTAAGCATTTTTTGTACGAATGGTTTGGTTTCATACGAGGTGATGAGATGGATAAATTGATTAAAAATGGGAAAAAAACCGTTGGGCTGATTATCAATAACATGTCCATTTATTTTACCATGCTTTTTTGGCGAGAAATTAATAAAATCTGTAAGGAGAAAGATTGGAACCTTGTAATTATGCCATTGAACCATGTGAATAAGGGTGAAGATATTTATAAAGAGACCGTTTTCTCATTTGCGAACCAAAACAATGTGGATGGACTCATCATGCTTTCGAATACTCTAAATGTAGAAGTGGATGCTGGGCGACTAGAAGACCTGATCAAGAACATGGATTCAAGCATTCCGATTATTTCTGCCGGAATGCATCTTTCGGGAGCAAACTCCTCGATTTATGCAAATCAAAGAACTGGATTTGCCCAGTTGCTGGACTTTATTTTGGAGCAGAAAGAACGAACGAATATTGCTTTTTTAAAGGGGAATTCCAAACATTTACATACCATTGAACGTATGAATATTTTCATCGAACGTATGCAAAATCATCAGATTCCTGTAAGAGAAGAACTCATTCTAGAAGGGGATTATTATCCAGAATCGGGTGCACTGGCTGTTGAATCCCTTGAAAATAAGATTTATGAGGTGGATGCAATTATTTGTTGCAATGATGATATGGCAATTGGTGTTATGGACGCACTTGCCAAACGAAATATTCGTGTTCCAGAAGATATCCTGGTATCTGGATTTGATGATATTCCAGAGGTCCAGACAAAAACATCAATTTTGGCTACGGTTTTTCAACCGATTATTGAAATCGCAGAAAAATCGATGGAATCTCTTGCGGATATTTTTGAAGGGAAAACCATAGAAAAGGACGTTGTTCTTGATACGGCATTTATCTGGAGAAAATCCGCTGGCGGGATATGTCCAAAGGAACAAAATATAATTGAAATTAAAAATATTGATCCGAGAAATGCATTTATTCAGTTTCGTGATACCCGAATGTTACAAAGACTAATGGTTGAAGGAATTCATGGATTCGTTTCATCGCAGATGATGCAGGAATTATTCTGGGCGTTGGAGAATGAATTGCCAAATATGGGTATCCATACTTTTTGCCTTGGTTTCTTCCACCCGGAAAGAGCTTATCATGCACAAGATACATTTGACATTTTTCCGAGTAATTTTGCATACTTGTGGGGGATTTTTGCAGGGAATCCTATTGGAAAAGAATTTGTAGACACGATGAGTGCAAGACATTTGCTTCCAGACCGAATTGATTTGGGATGTGAACGTATGAGCTTGATTTTACAACCATTGTTTCAGGCGGAAGAGGCCTATGGATATATGATCCATGAAGTAAGTACAGAAGAAGGAAGTATTTACGAAACGCTTAGGCAGCAGATTATTTCTTCTATTAAAATTATATATTTAATGAATGAACAAAAAAGAATTAATATGGAGCTACAACATACGTTAGACAATTTACAGGCTACAAAAAATCAATTGATTGAGTCTGAAAAGATGAGTGCACTTGGTACTTTGGTAGCTGGAGTGGCTCATGAAATTAATACTCCGATAGGGGTAAGTGTCTCAGCTGCCTCTTTTTTAGCAGCAGAGGCAACGAAAATAAATAAGGCGATTGCTGAAGCGACTTTAACGAAAACACAGTTTGGACAATTTGTGAATGAACTAGATAAAAGTTGTGATATTCTTCTTACAAATTTGGAAAAAGCTTCGGAGTTAATTAAGAGTTTTAAAAATGTTGCGGTGGATCAGACAAGTGATGATTTACGTGAATTTAACGTAAAAGAATACATCGGTCAGATTATCATAAGCTTACATCCGAAACTCAAAAAAAAAGAGATTCAAATTGAAGTTGATTGCGTAGAAGATTTATGTATTAAGACCTATCCCGGGGCGATTTCGCAGATACTTACAAACTTTTTTATGAATTCATTTATCCATGGATTTGATGATAGACCAGGAGGAAAGATCTGGCTTCATGTTGAGAGGAAAGAAGACCAGATTGAGTTGACGTTTGAAGATGATGGCGTTGGAATTAAGAAAGAATATTTATCCAAATTATTTAACCCTTTTTTCACTACAAAAAGAGGGGATGGTGGAACTGGATTAGGACTGCATATCGTCTATAATATTGTAACGCATAAATTGAAGGGGAAAGTAAGCTGTGAAAGTAAACCAAATGAAAAAACAACTTTTCGCGTAGTGTTTCCTGAAATCCCGTAGGAAGGAGTAGGAATGATGAATGATGACTTTATGGAATTTGTGAAGGAAGAACCGGAAGAGAAAAAGTCTCAAATAATAACAAAGAAACCCTTTCAGGTACTGGTAGTAGATGACGAAGAAAGTGTGCATCAGGTAACGCATCTTTTGTTGGATCACTTTGAATATGAAGGTGCTGGCCTAAACTTAATGAGTGCATACTCCGAGAAAGAAGCAAAAGAAATATTAAAAGCACAATCGGACATTGCAGTAGTCTTACTAGATGTTGTAATGGGAAATGATGAATCTGGATTAAAACTTGTAAAATTTATTCGAGAAGATTTAAATAATAAACTGATTCGCATTATCTTACGCACTGGTCAACCAGGACAAGCGCCAGAAAAAGAAGTAATTGTAAATTTTGATATCAATGATTATAAATTGAAAACAGAGTTAACGGCTGACAAGATTTATGTGACAATGGTGACTGCTCTTCGTTCCTATGTGGATTTACATACATTAGAAGATCACAAAAGAGTTCTGGAGAGGACGATTGAAGCAACAACAAAGCTTTACGAAAATCGAAAATTAGAGGATTTTGTAGAGGCTGTTAATTGGCAGTTCCGGAGAGTGATTCTTGGAGATGGCGATACAGAGGGAAATAGCTTTATATCATCCATGACTTTAAATATTAATCAGGGAAAATTTTACGTGTATTCCGCTCTTGGGCAATTTGAAGGAAAAGAAGGCGAATGTGTCGACGATTTTTTAGAACCGGTAGCTGTTTCCTTGTTGAACAGTATAAACGAAAGCCATTCACATGATTATAGAAACGAGTATTTTGCAGGATATTTAGAGGATGTAGATAAAGAAGGTGCTTTGTTTCTTGTGAAAATGGATAGTCATATTAATGAATGGAATAAAAATATGCTTCGCATTTTTTATTCGACAGTGAGTGTAGTCTATGCCAATCTAAAACTAAGCCAGGATGTAGAATTAACACAAAAAGAAGTGATTTTTGCCCTTGGTGAAGTTGCAGAAGCGAGGTCGCAAGAGACCGGTCACCATGTAAAGAGAGTGTCCGAATATTCCAGATTGTTTGCAGAACTGTTAGGTTTTGATGAAGAACAGACAGATTTATTGACGCTTGCATCACCAGTGCATGATATTGGTAAATTAACCATACCAGACCTTATTTTAAACAAACCAGGAAGATTGGACCAGGAGGAATTTGAAGTAATTAAAACACATACGACTTCGGGATATGAGATTTTAAAGGGTTCGAATAAACGTATTTTGAAAACTGCGGCTTTAATTGCTTTGCGGCATCATGAACGATGGAATGGAACTGGATATCCCGATGGACTGAAACAAGAAGAAATCCACATTTTTGGAAGGATTGTGGCTATTTGTGATGTTTTTGATGCATTGTCCTGTGAACGCGTATATAAAAAAGCATGGAGTATTGAGGAGATTGAGGAATATATGAAACAAGAGCGAGGAGAGCAGTTTGATCCAAATTTAGTGGATGTGTTTTTGGATAATATTCATCGATTTATGGAGATTCATAATCGCCTGATATAGTGAATTGAAAAGCTGCTTGTGGATTTTAGTTTTTCGAAGTATAATTAGGGAAACTTTTTTGAAAATATTAGGATGGATGGTGACAAAATGAAATTTGAGAATGTAGATGTTGTAAAAGAAGCAAATGTATATTTTGATGGAAAAGTAACGAGTAGAACAATCTATTTTAAAAATGGAGAAAAGAAGACTTTAGGGTTCATGCTTCCAGGAGAATATGAATTTGGAACAGCATCGGAAGAGTTGATGGAAGTGCTTGGAGGAGAAATGGAAATTTGCCTTCCGGGAGAAGAAGAATATAATATGTATACAGTAGGGCAAAGTTTTGTGGTAGCTGCAGATTCTGTATTCCAAGTCAAAGTAAACACATATGCAGATTATTGCTGTTCTTATAATTAAAAGATAAACGAAATCAAAGGAGAAGGGGGATTTTGACTCCTATGAAAAACGAAAAATGGGTATCTTATCAAACTGTTTTGCCGGTGGAAGCAGGAGTTGGAGTGGTTCGAAGAGTATTGGCATATACCGATGAAATGATGTGTGTAGAAAATACGTTTGAAACAGGTGCAGTTGGCCCGCTTCACTCACATCCACATACGCAAATCACCTATATTGTGAGCGGAGAGTTCGAGTTTGAAATTGCAGGCGAAAAAAGAATTGTAAAAGCAGGAGATACTATGCTAAAAAAAGATTCGATTGAGCACGGGTGTGTTTGCAAAAAAGCTGGTGTACTTTTGGATATTTTTTCTCCGATGCGTGAAGAATTTATTTCGTAAGTAAAAAAATAATAAGTAAGTCTGTTGAATTAGCAGACTTGCTTTTTTTTTGTAGTTTTTTTCTACTTTATAGTCATGATGTATAGGGAGTGATTCGAACATTATAAAGATAGGATAATATTGTACTAGGAATGCTAAAGTTCGACGATTGTTCTTGTGCAAAATACTTATTATAATTTGATTATCAATTAAATCGACCGAAATCGGTTGGGGAATTCAAGGAGGGTATTTCATGAAAAAGAAAGCAATAGCAATCATTCTTGGTGTGGTGATGATCGCTACACTAGCAGGATGTGGACTACAAGAAGCAAACGTGGGGAATAGTACAACGACAGAACCGGCAGCAAATGTCGTAGCAGATACTTCGACAGATACTGTGCAGACAGACACTGTTTCAGATGTTGAGCCAATTACTTTGGTTTTTGCAGAAGTAAATCCATTAGACACAATTGTTGGACAGACTGATACCGCATTTAAAGAAAAAGTTGAAGAATTATCTGGTGGACAAATTATTATTGATATTCAGGCAAGTGGAGTTCTTGGTGCAGAAAACGATGTACTCGATTCCATGCTAGGTGGTGGGGGAACCATCGATATGGCCAGAATTTCTGCATTTGCTTTAACAAGCTATGGTGGAGAAAAATCAAAATTACTTTCTATCCCATATACGTTTACAGGTCGTGAGCATTTCTGGAATTTCGCAACATCAGATCTCGCATCCGAATTTTTGATGGAGCCTCATGATAATGGAAGTGGTGTGCGTGGATTATTCTACGGTGAAGAAGGTTTCCGTCATTTCTTCTCAGTGAGCCCAGTAAATAGCATTGAAGATTTAGCTGGACTAAAAATTCGTGTTTCGAATGACCCAGTTATGAATGGTATGGTTGAAGGACTTGGTGCTTACCCAACCGTAGTATCTTTTGGAGAACTATATTCAGCACTTCAAACAGGTGTAGTAGATGCAGCTGAACAGCCAATCGCAAACTACAAATCAAATGCTTTCCCAGAAGTTGCGCCATACATGATCTTGGATGGACATACACTCGGAGCAATTCAGGTAATTATTACTGATGCTGCATGGGACAGCCTGACAGAAGAACAACAGGCGATTTTAACAGAAGCAGGTGAATATGCTTCTTCCTTTAACCGACAGATTTCTCAAGATGCAGAAGATGCAGTTTTAGCAGAATTGAAAGAATCTGGTGTGACAGTTGTAGATGTAACAGATAAAAAAGCTTGGCAAGATGCTTGTAAAGATATCATTGAATCATCAACAGCTGATAATGCAGAACTGTATCAACAGATTTTAGATATGCAATAAGAAGCAATCGAAATATGAATGATTGATAAAAATAGGCACTTAAGGGGAAAGTTCCTTTTGTGCCTATCTTTTCTATAAGAAATCCTGACTGGAGGGCAACAATGTCTAATTTTTTTAATGCAATTGATAAAATAAAACCTGCTTATGATCTGACCTACAAAGTTGTTTTGGTCATATGTAAACTCTTACTGATCACAGATATTTTGATTACAAGTATGGCAGTTGCAGGTAGATTTATTCCGTTTATTCCGGATCCTGCATGGAGTGAGGAAGTGGTTCTTACATGTATGTCGTATATGGCCGTGTTGTCTGCTGCACTTGCAATCCGCAAAGGTACACATATTCGTATGACAGCATTTGACCGTATGCTACCTAAAAAATTATTACATGTTCTTGATTTTGCGGCAGACATCGGAATTGTTGCACTATCAATTGTAATGATTGTTGTAGGATGGAGATATGCGAGACAGATTGGATCGATTGGAACGTATGTAAGTATGCCAAATCTATCCAGATTTTGGATGTATTTCCCAATTCCGCTTGCGGGTATTGCGATGTTTGTCTTTGAGATAGAAGGACTATACAATCGCATCAAAGACTTATTTATGAGAGGAGAAAAAAATGACTAGTACAGGTATTGCAATATTAATCTTGTTAGTAAGTTTCTTGGTTATGGTTCTATTACGATTCCCGATTGCTTATGCAGTAGCCATTTCCTCGATTTTGTGTTTGTTGTATCAGGGACTTCCACTTACTACGATTTGTCAACAAATGGTTAAAGGTATTAGTTCCTTTAGCTTGATGGCAGTTCCGTTCTTTATCACGATGGGTTGTCTGATGGGAGACGGTGGAATATCACAAAAGCTTATTGCCTTAGCCAATGCCTGCGTTGGTTGGATGCGTGGAGGAATGGCGATGGTAAACATTGTGGCATCGTATTTCTTTGGAGGGATATCAGGTTCTGCAGCTGCAGATACGGCATCGCTTGGAACCATTTTAATTCCAATGATGGTGGAAGAGGGGTATGATGATGATTTTTCTACTGCAGTAACAATCACATCATCCTGTGAAGGTCTTTTGGTTCCGCCAAGTCATAATATGGTTATTTATGCGATGGCTGCAGGTGGATTATCGGTAGGAAGTCTATTTCTTGCGGGATATATTCCGGGCGCATTGCTTGCAATGAGTCTTATGATTGGCTCTTATGTCATTTCGGTTCGTAGAAATTATCCAAAGGGAGACCGATTTAGCATTATGAACTTGATTCGCCAATTAGGAATTTCTTTTTGGGCGTTGGCAGCAGTGTTAATTGTGGTATTTGGTGTGGTTGGAGGATTCTTTACCGCTACTGAGTCTGCTGCGATTGCAGTAATTTATAGCTTGATTGTCAGTGTATTTATTTATAAGGGATTGGATGCAAAAGGGGTATGGAAGGTTTTGGAAAAATGTGTGGATACTTTAGCCATCGTTTTGATATTAATCTCTACGTCCAGCATCTTTGGTTTTTGTTTGACTAGGTTACACGTGCCTGATCTTGCGGCACAGACGATTATAGGGATGACAAGAAATCCAATCGTTTTAGCACTATTACTTAATCTGATCCTGCTGATTCTCGGATGTATTATGGACATGGCTCCGATTATATTGATAGCTACACCGATTTTGCTACCAATTGCCACATCCATAGGAATCAGTCCAATTCAATTTGGCGTAATGATGATTTTGAATTGTGGTATTGGTCTATTAACACCTCCGGTAGGAGCGGTTCTATTTATTGGTACGGCGGTAGGAAAGGTTTCGATGGAACGCGTGGTAAAGGCAACTTTGCCATTCTACATTTGTATGATTGTTGTACTGATGTTGTTAACATTTATTCCTGAAATTAGTTTGTGGTTACCATCTATGTTTACTCCATAGAGAGGATGAATGAGAAAGAAAAAGTGAGGAGGGACTTGTGAACGAACAATATATATTTAAGTATTCAAATACAGTATGGGATTTTTGGCTGCTTATGCTTTACAATACGTATGGTTCTCTTATTGGAATGTGCAATGTGATGTTTACTTTTGCGATGGTTGCCTTGACGATACGATTTTGGGGGACAACAGCGGATATTGTTCGAACGTTGCTTGTGCTGTCGTGCTTGTTTTTTCCAGTAGTTCAGCCGATTTTGCTTTATAGTAAGGCGAAGAAAGAGGCGCAAGAGGCTCCTAAAATTTCTCTGTTGATTCATGAAGATGGGATACATGTCGAGACAAAGGATGGAAAGGCAGAATTGAATTGGAGTCAGATGGAATGTGTCCGAAGACGTCCAAAGATGTTGATATTATTTTTAACAAAAACCAATGCATTTATTCTTCCTGATCGGGTGATTGGAAAAGAGAAACGTGGAAAAATGGAATTCTATCGTTTTGTTAGTGAAAGATTTCGAAACAAAGCTGCATAGCAGTTTTGTTTCGATTGTTTGTATCCACCTTTTTCTGCTATAATTAACATAATATAATCGCATAGGAAATGAGGAACCAACATGGAAACATGGAAGAAGAAACTACAGGAGATATGGATCTATTTAACAATTAAAAAGAAAATCGATATCTTTGTCAGAGTGGTTTTTTTTATTGTGTTGATATCCATTATTTTTGACTTCTGGGTAGTAAGTTTTTCGCTCAATGATTTTCGTGCAATCTTAGAAGATAACTCTAGATGTAGTGAATTTATGGACGCAATTGAAAATGAAGCAACATCCTTTCGAAATTACATCAAACTATCCAATCAAGAAAATTATGAGTTGTATGTTGTGGCTTGCGATGCGTCCATAGAAGCACTGGAAGCACTTCCTTTTCAGTATTCTGAAATGAGCGCTATTCGATATGCACAGACATGGTCGATTCAAAACAGTTATGAATCTTATGCAATTGACCGCGATGCGTTGATTTCTTCTTCTGAATATAGTGAAGGGTACATTGTTAAATTATATCGCATTTATGATATGCAGGGATATTTGGAGACTTATGCGAAGCGGCTTCAAAAATATACAATAGAAGATGGCAATGCGGTCTATTATGATAAAGTAGGTGGGTTGATTGTTCTTCCATTTCTTATTGTAATTGTTGGTGGTTGTTTGTTTGGAGTTATGGTCAGTGTATCAAGGGGAATGAACCGTTCCATTATTGACCCCATTATTAATTTGGCAGAAGCAGCCAGAAAAATTGCGGCGAATGATTTTTATATCGATGATGTACATGTTACCAATCGGGATGAAATTGGAGAATTGGTTCGTGCATTTAATAAGATGAAATATGCAACGGGAGAATATATAGCGGCTCTTGAAGAACGTAGAAATATGTTGGATTTGATACATCAAGACGAACTAGAAAAGATTGAAGCGGAAAAAAATCTGGAACGCATGAATCTGCTCCTTTTAAAATCGCAGATTAATCCTCACTTTTTGTTTAATACGTTGAATGTGATTGGTGGTATGGCGAAATTTGAAGATGCGGAAACGACCGAAGAAATGATTCGTATGCTCAGTTCGATTTTTCGTTATAATTTAAAGACACCACAAAACAAAGTGCTACTTGAAAAGGAAATTCAGGTGGTAAATGATTATATGTATCTTCAACAAATGCGTTTTGGGAAACGCATTAGCTATCAAACGGATTGTAAAGTGGATGCAACCAAGGTAACGGTTCCATCGTTTCTGTTGCAACCATTGGTAGAAAATGCAATCCTCCATGGGGTTTCTAGAAAAGTGGAAGGTGGGAAAATCCATATTCGTATTTGGGAAAAAGAACAATTATTACACATCACAGTCGCGGATACGGGAGAAGGAATGGACGAAAATCGTCTGAAATCGATTCAAAGCAAATTGCTTGACATGGATAATAAGAATTTGGGAATTGGATTATCCAATGTTTGTAAACGAATCAAGGCATTATATAAAAATGGGTCCGTCAATATTTATAGTAAAAAGGATGTAGGAACAGTCATACAAATTATGATTCCAATAGAAATGGGAGATGGAAGCGATGTATCGAATCTTAATAGCTGATGATGAGCCAATTGAAAGAAAAGTAGTGCAAAAGATTCTTACAGACAATTTTTGTGAGGAAAGTTTTGAACTGCTCGAAGCCACCAATGGTCAGGAGGCATTACGTATCTTTGAGACAAAAGATGTCCAAATTGCTTTTTTGGATATAGAAATGCCAGGTATGAACGGACTTGAGGCGGCATCACAAATCAGAAAGAGAAATACGGAGTGTAAAATTGTTTTTTTGACCGCATTTGATGAATTTGATTATGCAAGGAAGGCGATTTCTGTGCAGGCGATGGAATATGTGTTAAAACCTACCTCGGAAGAAGAAATTGTAGCAATTGTTAATGATGCGATACGAAGTATTCGGAAGGAAGAAAGAGCGCGTTTTTTTCCAATGTATGATGTCGATGGAATAGAAAATAGTGTGGATAAGTTGGAAAATATTCGGTTGTCGGTTGTTCAGGAGGAGATGTTTCGATATATTCATGATCATTATGGTGAAGGAATTTCTCTTGCAGATGCCGCAGATCAAATGAATTATTCCAATGTTTATTTTTGTAAATTATTTAAGCAGTGCTTTCACAAAAGTTTTACTACCTTTTTGTCAGAGTATCGTGTTGAAAAAGCAAAAGATCTTTTGATTGACTTATCCATCAATGTAAAAGATGTTGGCAGTAAAGTTGGTTACCCGGATTCTAATTATTTTACGAAAGTCTTTCGTAGAGTTGAGGGAATGACACCTAGTGAATATCGTGTGCTCATGTTGAATAAGAGTGAATAGGAAAGAATGATGAAGAAAACGGTTGCATATATATTAGCTGGAGTATTGGTCGTTTCAATAGGAATCATGATCATATTTAGGCATCAAAATAGAATAATTGAACCAGAATATGTCCTGACTTATGCAGAAAACCAGCCAGAAGACTATCCGACGACACTTGGAGCGTATAAATTTGCAGAGTTGGTCAAGGAAAAAACGGATGGAAGAATTCAGATTTTGATACAGGCAAATGGAGTATTGGGAGATGAAAAAACGGTAGTAAAACAGATGCAATGTGGGGGTATCGATTTTAGCCGAGTTTCACTATCCACTGTTACAGACGATATGCCGCAGTTAAATGTACTCCAAATGCCATATTTGTACAATAATTCTGAGCATATGTGGAAAGTTCTGGAAGGAAAAATAGGAAATAACTTTCTAAATTCTTTTGATAGCTATGATTTGATCGCGCTATCCTGGTATGATGCAGGAGCTAGAAATTTTTATAGTACAAGCGCGCCAATCACATGCCTTGAGGATATGGCAGGAATGCGGATTCGAGTACAGGATTCAACGTTAATGAAAGAGATGATTATTGCACTTGGAGCAGAACCTGTAACGAGTATTTACAGTGAGGTGTATTCTTACCTTGAGCAGGGGCTGGCAGATGGCGCAGAAAATAACTGGCCGTCTTATGAAGTGTCCAGTCATTATGAGGTGGCATCATATTATACGGTTGATGAACATACAAGGGTGCCAGAAATCCAGTTGTGCTCTAAAGTTACTTGGGAAAAGCTATCCGAAAGTGATCAAAAAATAATTGAAGAGTGTGCGAAAGAATCTGCAATATATGAAAGGGCTCTTTGGGTAGAGCGAGAAGAGCAATCCAGAGAGTTGGTTGCGTCGAAAGGGGTTCAAATCACGGTTCTTACAAAAGAAGAAAAAGAAAAATTTAGAAATGCAGTGACTGGCGTATATCAGGAGTTTTGTGAGGAATATATGGATATAATCAATGAAATTATTGAAGCAGGAGAATAGAATAATTTCACGTTAGGTGTGTAGAAAGGAATTAAGATATGAAAATGACATTAAGGTGGTTCGGAAGTCGTTTCGATAGCGTAACACTTGAACAGATTCGACAGATTCCGGGTGTTACTGGGGTAATTACAACGTTATATGATTCCAAGCCAGGTGAGGAATGGAGTCTGGAAGACATTCAGAAAATGAAACAAGAAGTAGAAGCATCTGGATTGAAAGTGGAAGGCATCGAAAGTGTAAATATTCATGATGCGATTAAGGCTGGTTTGCCTGAAAGGGATCAATATATCAATAATTATATCCGAACATTGGAACACTTAGGTCAAGAAGGTATTCCTATGGTGTGCTACAATTTCATGCCTGTTTTTGACTGGACGCGAACGGAGTTGGCGAGAAAAAGACCGGATGGATCGACGGTGCTGGCGTATAACCAAAAAGCAATTGATCAGATCAACCCAGAAAATATTTTCGAATCTTTCGAATCGTCTTCGAATGGGTTTGTGCTTCCTGGATGGGAGCCGGAACGAATGGCAAAAATCAAAGAACTTTTTGACATCTATAAGGATGTGAAAGAAGAGCAATTATTTGAAAATTTAAAATACTTTTTAGAGAAGATTATGCCTGTTTGTGACAAATATAATATAAATATGGCAATTCACCCAGATGACCCGGCATGGAGCGTATATGGATTGCCTCGTATTATTATAAATAAGGATAACATTCAGAGAATGCTGCATATGGTAGATAATCCGCATAATGGGGTAACTTTCTGTGCTGGTTCTTATGGAACAAATCGTGAAAATGACTTGCCCGATATGATTCGTACGTTTGGGAAACGAATTCATTTTGCACATGTTCGAAATTTGAGATTTAACTCAGATGAGGATTTTGAAGAGGCATCACATTTATCTTCGGATGGAAGTTTTGATATGTATGAAATTATGAAAGCTTTTTATGATATTGGATATGAAGGACCAATCAGACCGGACCATGGACGTATGATCTGGGGAGAAGTTGCAATGCCAGGCTATGGTCTTTATGATCGTGCCTTAGGCGCTACTTATATTAATGGACTTTGGGAAGCCATTTCGAAAGGAGTATCAAAGTGAGATTAAGTGATGAGGGTTTAAATGAAAAAGGACTTTGGGAGCAGTATGGATATGCTCTACCAAAATACAATCGCGATGAGGTTCGAGAGACAACTAAAAAACAACCGATTTGGATTCATTTTGGAGCAGGAAATATTTTCCGAGCGTTTCAGACAAATGTTGTTGAGAAACTTCTAAACCAAAATGTTATGAAACAGGGTTTGATTGTTGCAGAGGGGTATGACCCGGAAATTTTGGATGTCGTCAATCGGAAACAGAATGATTTAAGCATTTTGGTAACATTAAAAAGTGATGGGAATATAGAAAAAAAAGTACTTGGAAGTGTTGTAGAGTCTTTGAAGGTCGATACAAACGAAGAAAGCGATTTCACACGATTGAGGGAAATCTTCCAATCACCCACCCTGCAGATGGTATCTTTTACAATCACTGAAAAGGGTTATTCATTGGTTGATGGAACTGGTAATTTGCTACCGGATGTTTCTGCGGATTTACATAATGGTCCATCATCACCAGTGAGTTATCTTGGAAAAGTTGTTTCGCTTTTGTACGTAAGATTTCTTGGAGGTGCTGATCCTATTGCTATGGTCAGTATGGATAATTGTTCGCACAATGGTACGAAATTATATGAAGGGGTTCATTATATTGCGGAAACCTGGGAAAAAATAGGTAAGGCAGAATCTGGTTTTACTCATTATATAGAAGATCGTTCAAAAGTATCCTTTCCATGGAGTATGATTGATAAAATCACACCAAGGCCGGACGAAAGTGTATTGGAAATCTTAAAATCGGATGGAATAGAAGAAATCACGCCAATTATTACCGCAAAGAATACTTATGTGGCCCCATTTGTTAATGCGGAAGAAAGTGAGTACTTAGTTATCGAAGACTGGTTCCCAAATGGGAAGCCACCCTTGGATAAAGGGGGAGTTATTTTTGCACCAAGAGAAACCGTTGATCAGATAGAAAAAATGAAAGTATGTACTTGTCTTAATCCTTTGCATACTGCACTAGCTATTTTTGGATGCTTATTATCTTACAAGAAAATAAGTGATGAGATGATGGACATGGAACTCAAGAAGTTGGTTGAAGTTATTGGATACGAAGAAGGTCTTCCGGTCGCCTGCGATCCGTTGATCATGAATCCTAAAGAGTTTTTAAGAACGGTATTGGAAATCCGAATTCCAAATCCATTTATGCCTGATACACCGCAACGTATTGCGACAGACACTTCACAAAAACTAGCGATTCGATATGGAGAAACAATCAAAGCGTATATGAAGTCTGATAAATATGATGTAAAAGACCTTAAAAAAATTCCTTTAGTTCTCGCGGGTTGGTGCCGATATTTAATGGGAGTGGATGATCAGGAAAACTCGTTTACGCTTAGCCCGGATCCAATGATTCCAGAAGTTTGCAGATATGTAGAAGGAATTCGGATCGGTGGATCAAATGATATTCATATGGCTCTTTCTGGATTGCTCAGTAAGGATTCTATTTTTGGTGTTGATTTATATGAAGCAGGATTAGGAGAACTCGTAGAACAATATTTTGCGGAGATGATTCGTGAAAAAGGTGCAATTCGCTCCACTCTTAAAAAATATCTGCAGGAATAAGAGGAATAATATTGAAAATATCAGTTGGGAGCATAATCGAATATACCATGCGCAGTGGAAGTATAGAATCTGTTTCCCTTTCGGATGCCAGAGCGGTGGATGGGACAAAAGCCCATCAAAAATTTCAAAAATCACAACTGCCACCTTATGAAGCAGAGGTAACTATCGAGCACCTATGTGTAGTTTCTGGTATGGAATTCTTGATTCAAGGAAGAATGGATGGACTGATCAAGCGTGCAGAAGGTGTAATGATCGACGAAATCAAGTCGACAGGAGCTGCTTTGTCACAGATCAAAGGCGATAATCGTATGCACTGGGCACAGGTGAAATTTTATGCATATATGTATGCTGTACAACATAAAGAGCCAATGATCACATGTAGGATGACCTATATTTCTTTGGAAAAATTTGATATAAAACAGTTTGAAGAGAACTTCTCGTTTGAGCAACTTGAGGAGTTCTTTTTCGACGTTGTTGGAAAGTACGCTGCTTGGGCAAAAAAAATAGCTGGATTCGAAGAAATTGCGACAAAAAGTATGAAAGCGCTATCGTTTCCTTTTTCGGAATACAGAGATGGTCAGAAGAAGATGATGGCGGGAGTCTATAAAACAATTGTTGATGAACAGCGTTTGTTTTCACGTGCACCGACAGGTATTGGGAAAACGATAGCGACGCTCTTTCCTTCTTTGAAAGCAAAAGCAGATCAAAAGACGGAGAAAATTTTTTATTTGACAGCGAAAACAATTGGAAAAGAAGTTGCTGCATCTACGCTTGACCTGCTGTCGGAAAAAGGATTGATATGCAAAAGAATCGTCATTACGGCTAAAGACAAGACGTGTCAAAATGGAGAAGCAACCTGCAATAAAGAACAATGTCCTTATGCGGATGGACATTTTGATCGAGTGAATCAAGCAATAGAAGAGCTATATGACGAAGAGGATTATTTTTGTCGGGAAGTGATTGAAGAGAAAGCGAGAAAATACATGGTGTGTCCATATGAACTTTCTCTGGATATGGCGCTTTTTTCTGACGT
Source organism: Lachnospiraceae bacterium (assembly GCA_963666475.2). Classification (GTDB taxonomy): domain Bacteria; phylum Bacillota; class Clostridia; order Lachnospirales; family Lachnospiraceae; genus JBFHIZ01. Next base: position 629,522 of record OY762821.2, read on the forward strand.
TATTATATGTGACTATAATTATGTATTTGATCCTTCGGCCACGCTTCGAAGATTTTTCATGGAGGGAAGCAGACCGTATACGGTACTAGTTGATGAGGCTCACAATCTGGTTGATCGTGGAAGAAGTATGTATTCGGCCTCGCTTGAAAAGGATCAGGTCATGCTTGCAAAAAAGATTGCGAAAGTAATGGATGCGAAATTATATAAATATCTTTCTTCGCTAAACAAAAAGATGAATTATTATCGAAAAGAATGTGAAAGCTATGAGAGATTTCGTTTTGAATCCGAGGAGATGCCATATGAAATAGAAGACGACTTAAGGGCTATTTTATTTCGAATAGAAAAAATATTTAAAGAACATAAGGATTCTGGGGATATGCCAGAGTTATTGGATTTCTTCTTTACCGTATATGACTATGTAAAAAAAACAGAGTTCTATAGTGAAAAATATGTTACGTATTATGAAAAAAGAGGGAATAACCTAATTATTAATTTGTATTGTTTGGATCCTAGCGATAACATTAGGCTATGTCTTCAGGATCTTCGCGGAGTTGTTTTCTTTTCTGCAACATTGCTGCCTATGAACTATTATATGGATTTATTGGGTGGGACAAAAGAAAACTATGGAATCATACTTCCTTCACCGTTTGATCCAAAGAAACTTGGTCTAATTGTTGATGGGACGATTTCGACGAAATATTTGAATCGAGAGTCTTCGATATTTCCGATTGGAGAGAGAATTCGAACGATTACACTGGAAAAAAAGGGAAATTATTTGATTTTTTTCCCTTCGTATAAGTACATGGACGATGTGTTAAATCATTTGACTATGGAGTATTCCTTTGATCAGGAAGTAGATATCCTATATCAAAAAAAGGGAATGAGTGAATTAGAAAAAGAAGAATATATGAAGGAATTCTCTTCGTGTAGAGAAAAGTCTTTGGTTGCGTTCTCTGTTATGGGTGGGATGTTTTCCGAAGGGATAGATCTTGTAGGAGACCGTTTGATAGGCACGATTATTGTTGGAGTAGGACTTCCGATGGTATGTTATGAGAATGATTTGATTCGTAATCATTTTGATAAGACCTTGGGCAGGGGGTTTGATTATGCATACGTTTATCCTGGAATGAACAAGGTCTTACAATCTGCGGGGAGAGTTATTCGAACGGTAGATGATAAGGGTGTTGTTGTATTGCTTGATGAAAGATTTATGTCTGCCCAATATAACCGATTGTTTCCAAAAGAATGGGAACACCATAAGGTGGTTTATAGAAATGATGATCTTTATCAGTTTCTTGAAACATTTTGGACGACGTAAATCGAGGATATAATTAAGAATAATTTCTTCAGAGAGAGTTAACTTAGTAGACGTTCTCTTTGAAGAGATTAGTTTATGTGGAAATGTAACAAAAAATTTACTTGATAATTGTAATTTATGTTTGTTGACTATTGACGATAAAACGTTATACTTAAGATAGTTAAACGTTTAAACGTTTATTTTTTTGCCGGCCGAGTTAAACGTTTAAACGCAAAGTGATGGATAGAATGAAACAGGTAAAGCATGAATGGAGGATTCAAATGAAAAAAGTAATAAGTATTATAATGCTATGCGTTTTGACTTTGAGCTTAGTGGCTTGTGGTGAGAGTAACGCAAATTCGTCAATTGAAACAGTAGATAACAAAAATGAAGAAGTAGTAAATGATGTATCCGAAAGTATGAATGATAACGCAAATGATGATACCACGGGAACGGAAGAAGTTACTATTACATATTGTAACTTTAATGCTTCTGGGGGAAATGAAGAGACCTTACAAAAGATGTATGAAAAATTTCATGAAGAGTACCCATATATTAACGTTGATATCGAAACAGTGGCATACAGTGATTACTTTACTTTGATGCAAACGAGAGTGGCTGGTGGCACTGCCCCGGATTGCTACGAGTTGAACATTGAAAATTTTGCTTCTTATGCATCAAAGGGAGTATTAGCTGATTTATCAGGCGCTGAAACAACAAATTTTAATCAAACGGCTTTAAGTGCATTTCAGGTAAATGGGATGCAATATGGACTGCCAGGAAATTTTTCAAATGTTATATTAATTTATAATAAAGAACTATTTGATCAAGCAGGTGTATCTTATCCAGATATGAAATGGACATGGGAAGATGTACAGACAGCAGGAGAGGCTATCAGAGCCTTGTCTGATGATATTTATGGAATTTATGCACCGATTACATATAATGAGTTCTTTAAAGTTGCTGCTCAATTTGGAGGAAGTCTGTTAAATGAAGATAAAACAGAATTTACGATCAATTCGAATGAAAATATTGCAGCAGCACAGATGATGATTGATCGAATTTTGGTTTCTAATATACAGCCTACTGCAGAGCAAATGGGTGGTATGGGTGACTGGGATTTGTTTGAAAGTGGACGTCTTGGAATGCTTCCAAATGGTATTTGGGCATTCAATACATTTACAGATGCATGTGACTTCGAATGGGATATTGTAGTAGAGCCAGGTCAAACACAAAAGGCCACACATTTCTTTAGTAATGCATTGGTTGTAAATGTGGACAGCAAGCAAAAAGATGCAGCAATAAAGTGGATTACATGGTTAGCATCTAGCGATGAATCAGCAGAAATGAGAATTGATGCAGGGTGGGATCTCCCAGCAATCAATAATGAAGATATATTGAGTGCATATTTAGAAATTACGCCTCCAGATAATAGACAGGCTGTGTTTGATTCTTTAGATTACTTAGTAGTTCCTCCAATTATTGACGACTACAGCATGATGTCAGATATTATCACAGATAAGCTGTCGCTTGCAGCAAGTGGAAGTATTTCTGTAGAGGATGCACTTAATCAAGCACAGGAAGAATGTGAGTCTTTAATATCGCTTAAGTAAAACTGTATTAGTAACAAATGAGGATATGGCGTCGTGCCTATGCGCATACATAGGTGCGATGCCATAAATAAGGAATGTAAAATGAAAAACAAAAAGAAACATTTGCAGATGGCAATTCCATATATGATTCCAAGTTTTGTAGGGATGCTGATATTCAGTCTTTTTCCTGTACTTATCGCAATTGCTCTGGGTTTTACAGATTGGAATGGTCTAGATAAGTTAAGTTTTCATGTGTTATCTGAACATTTTATAGGGCTTGAAAATTATCGAAAGATATTAGGAAGTTCTGAATTTTGGAATGTGCTAAAGAATACGCTGTATTTTATTTTGTTATATATACCACTAGTCTTTATGGCAGCAATGGGAATAGCATTATTACTAAATAGAAAGAGAGCTGGAACAGGTGCATTTCGAGTGATTTATTACATTCCGGTGTTGACTTCCTGGGTGGCAGCTAGTTTGATTTGGAAATGGGTACTAAGTTCTCAATATGGGATTTTAAACCAAATCATTGCTTTATTTGGAGTGAAAGGTCCGGGATGGTTAACAAGCGAAGTATGGGCGATGCCTGGAATTGTTCTGGCTTCTGTATGGAAGGATATGGGCTTCTATGGTTTATTTATTTTGTCAGGATTGGCGGCAATTAATCCGTCATACTATGAAGCGGCTCGAGTAGATGGGGCAAGTCGAAGAAAAATGTTTTTTCGGATAACCTTGCCACTGGTGACGCCATCCTTGTTTTTTTGTTTGATTATGTCTTTAATCAATGCATTTCAACTTTTTCCACAGGTGCAGATAATGACTGAGGGTGGACCAAATGGAGCCACGAGAGTTATGGTAGAAAGGATATATACGTATGGGTTTGATTACTATCGTATGGGGTATGCATCTGCGTTTTCATGGCTGTTGTTCCTAATCATATTTGTATTAACGATGATACAGATGAAATTACAGAATGGGTGGGTACACTATGAGTCATAAAATAAAAAAAACGACGAGATCAATAGGATATTACTTGATTTCAATAAGTATTTCTGTGATTGTTTTGATTCCATTTTTTTGGATGATATCAACATCGCTTAAAACAAAGGGTGCACTTATGGCATTGCCGGTGCAATGGATTCCGAACGAACCAAGTTTGAAAGCATATCAAGATGTTTTTTCGAGATTTCCATTTTTCAGATCTGTATTAAATAGTTTGTTTATCACGCTATCATATACAGGGATTACGGTACTTTCGGCTTCCATGGCAGCATTTGCATTTACAAAAATAAAATTTCCTTTTGGAGATACGGTCTTTAAGATATACTTGGCATCCATGATGATTCCAACGCAGGTTACACTTATCCCGCTTTTTATTATTATGAGTAAAGTAGGTCTGGTGGATTCTTATGGGAGTGTGATTTTGCCTTCTATATTTCGAGCATTTGGTATTTTCCTGCTCGTTCAAAATATGCGTTCAATTCCAAATGATTTTATAGAAGCAGCAAAAATGGATGGAGCAAAAACATGGTATATATATCGAAGAATTATGTTGCCATTATGTATACCGGCCATTGCTACACTTTCTATTACCACATTTATGGAAAGTTGGAATGATTATTTATGGCCATTAGTTATGCTGTCTGACAAAAATAAGATGACACTCACCTTGGCACTTAATAGTCTGAATGGACAATATGGCACTGAGTACAATATATTGATGGCAGGGAGTCTCCTGTCAATGATACCCATCATAATTGTGTATATAGTTGCAAATACGAAAATGAAATCAGGTATGATGGTTGGAGGAGTAAAAGGATAATGAAACAAAAAATAGAATATGTCACTCAAAAGATTGAACATAGTATAATCATTTCATATGAAACAAAAGCAACAGCTTTATATGGTTTGGGAGAGCGCTATGTGAATATGAATCACAAAGACATACAATTACGAAATAAAGTGCATGAAAAGTTTTGCGAACAAGGTGAACATACATATTTTCCGATTCCGTTCTTTCACTGCAATGATGGGCATGGACTTTTTATTGATACCGCATATGAATTTGATGTTTTGCTTTCAAAATATGATGATCAAAATTGCCGTGTAGAAATTACATTTGAAGAGGATGCAACTTATGAACTTCATTTTTTCTATGGAACACCAAAAGAGATTATCTCACAATTTGTGGCAATGACAGGAAAGAATGCGTTACCTCCAAAGTGGGCTTTTGGAGTATGGATATCTGCTAATCGATGGAACTGCCAAGCACATATTGAAGAGCAGATGAATTTGGCAAAACAATATGAATATCCTGTTGGGGTAGTTGTAATCGAGGCTTGGAGTGATGAAGCAACTTTTTACTTGTGGAATGGAACGACACACCAGATTAAATCAGGAAAAGAAAGAGTAGAAATCTCAGAAATGAATTTCCATGAACCTTGGCCGGACCCTGTAAATATGATAAATGCATTACATGAGAATGGAACGAGACTAGTATTATGGCAGATTCCGGTATTGAAAAAATTAGACGAAGGGCAAATCAGCATGCAACATGAAGTGGATTGTGTGTATGCACTGGAGCATGAATTGGTTGTAAAGGATGCAAAGGGAAATCCTTATCGCATTCCCAAACAATGGTTTGTTGGATCCTTTGTTCCGGATTATACAAATCCTGAACTAATAAATTGGTGGTTTAACAAACGACAGTATCTTCTTGATATGGGTGTTGATGGCTTTAAAACAGATGGTGGAGAGTTTATTCATGATGTGGATTGCACATTTTTTAATGGAGAAACTGGAAAGACACAGAAAAACGAGTATCCGTTTCGATATGAGAAGGCGTACTATGATTTTGCAGGACAGAATCATTTGTTATTTAGTAGAGCTGGATATACGAAATCGCAAACTGCGCCAATGCATTGGGCGGGAGATCAATTATCTAAATATTCGGAACTTAAAGATGTGCTAAAAGCTGGTTTGTCACTAGCTTTATCCGGCGTGTTTTTCTGGTCGTTTGATATAGGTGGATTCGCAGGGGCAATGCCATCCGTGGATCTTTATAAAAAAGCAACTGCACTTGCTGCTTTTGTGCCTGCAATGCAATGGCATAGTGAGCCACTTGGAGGGCAGTTTGCTGATATTTATAAGAGTGAGTTGTTGGTGAACGACAGAAGTCCGTGGAATATGAGTGCCATTTATGGTGAGGATAAGGGAATTTTAGAGGACAGTTTATTTTATGCGTATCTGCACATGAACTTCCTTCCATATTTCTACTCTGAGGCAATAAAAAGTGTTCAGAACAATCAATCGTTTATGAAGCCATTATATTTGGAATATCCAGAGGATGAACAAACGCTTGAAATAGAAGATGAGTACATGATTGGAGACTTGTTGATTGCACCTGTGCTGGAAGAAAATGCGCGAAACAGGGAGATATATCTTCCGGCCGGAACGTGGTATAATTTATGGAATCACGAAGAATTGATTGGTGAAATGACTTATTTAAGTAGTGAGCAGGAAAATCGTATTCCTGTTTTTGTAAGAAGAGGGGCCGTTCTCCCTTTGAACTTGAATGTAAATAAAAAATTGGGCATGAAAGTAGGCAATAAAATACAAGATTACGAAGGACTTACAATGATTTATTATGGAAATGACTCAAATTATCAGTTTTATGATGAGTCAGGAAATGTAATAACTGTTTTAGGTGGAAAGTTTTCGAAAAAGAAAATATCGTGTGAATTGATTTCATACAAAGATATCATGCTTGGATAATGGAGATAAGAATATGCGAAAAGTGACAATCAAAGACGTGGCGAATGACTCGGGTCTATCCATAGCTACTGTTTCTTATGTAATGAACGGGAAACGTAATTTGCCACCAGAAACAATTAAAAAAGTACAAGATACGATAGAAAAGCTAGGATATGTTAAGAATTATTCAGCAAGTAGTTTGTCGAGCAATACCAGTCACTTGATTGGAATTGTTATACCGCAATCTGAACCAGGGAGTGCTATGGTATTTGAGAATCCGTTTTATAGTGAAATCCTTTCTAGTATTGAATATCATGCAAGGATAAAAGGTTATCACGTTATGGTGTCAGGCACAAATGCAGATGAGAAATATTTTAATTTGGCAAGTCAAAGAAATCTTGACGGCGTGATTGTAATTGGAGCTTATCCTGAAGATTTTTATGAAGGACTGGACAATACAGTGATACCAATGGTTTTGGTTGACTCTTATTTAGAGGATCATAATTATGGAGAAGTAAAACTGGATGATGAAGAAGGTGGATATTTAGCAACGAAATATTTACTTTCACATGGTCATCGTGAAATAGCCTTTTTATCAAGTACATTGAAAAAGGGTGGTGTTAGCGAAAAACGTTTTGAAGGATATCAAAGGGCACTTCGCGAGGAAGGGATCGAAGTAAAGAAAGAATGGATGTTTTCATCGAATGTTGATTTTGATGAAGCGGGGAAAAAGGCAATATTAATAAAACAGAAAACGAACTGCACAGCAGTATTTTGCACTGCTGACATTATGGCAATCGGGTTGATCAAACAATTTACAAAAATGGGAATTGACGTACCAAAAGAAATGTCCATTGTAGGATTTGATAATCTGCATATTGCAAATTATTGTACTCCAGGATTAACTACGGTTGGTCAAAACATATATGAGAAGGGAAAGATGGCAGTAGAAATCTTGTATGATGAAATGAATCAGCCAAAAGATCTGTGTGTACAGCATACCCTCCCGTTGGCTATTGTAGAACGTGAGTCTGTATGTACGCTTTTGAATCAATAAATTAAAAAATACATGAAGGAAGAAACTTTCTTGATAGGTGAGGATTAAATATGACAAGAAAATGGTGGAAGGAATGTGTCGTATATCAAATATACCCGCGTAGTTTTTGTGATTCTAACGAAGATGGGATTGGTGATATCCAAGGAATCATTTCGAAATTATCCTACTTAAAAGATTTAGGAATTGGTGCGTTGTGGTTGAATCCTGTATACGCATCGCCTAATGATGATATGGGTTATGATATTAGTGATTATGAATCAATTATGGCGGAATTTGGAACTATGGCTGATTTTGACGAGCTGTTGTCTAAAGCTCATGCTTTGAATATTAAGATTATTATGGATTTAGTAGTTAATCATTCGTCGGATGAGCATGCATGGTTTATCGAATCAAGAAAATCAAAAGAATCAAAATTTAGAGATTATTATATTTGGAAAAAAGGAAAAGATGGAAAGGAACCAAATAACTGGGCATCCTTTTTCACACCTTCCGCTTGGAAATACGATACAATGACGGACGAATATTATTTGCATTTGTTTTCAGAAAAGCAACCTGATTTGAACTGGGAAAATGATTCGTTGAGAAATGAAATCTATGGGATGATTAATCGATGGCTTGATAAAGGGGTAGATGGATTTCGAATGGATGTAATTAATCTGATTGCCAAGAAAGAAGGGCTTCCAGATGGTCAAGGAGAAAAAACGGTATCAGGTTATGTGTTTAGTGAGGAACATTTTGCAAATCAAGAATTATTGTTTCAATATTTGGATGAAATGAGAGCGGCTTGTTTTAAGGACAGAGATGCGATGTGTGTAGGAGAAACCCCTTTTGTGAATCCTACGCTAGGGGATCGATTTACAAACGAAATACATCCATATTTAGATATGATTTTCCAATTTGAGCTTATGGATATTGATAGTGGAAAAAGTGGAAAATGGGAAATTGTTCCCTATTCAATGGATAAATTTAAGAGAATTATACAAGAATGGCAGCAGGTGACAGAACAGGGTTGGGGGAGTTTGTTTTGGTCAAATCACGACCAACCAAGGCCGATTTCAAGATTCGTACGTTTTACTACAGAACATGAGCGCATAAAAGCTGCGAAAATGCTAGGAACTGCGATGCACTTACTTAAGGGTACATCATATATATATCAGGGCGAAGAGATTGGAATGACTAATTCTGAGTTTACGGATGCAGAACAGTTAAAAGATATAGAAAGCCTGGTATTTTTAGAAGAAATGAAAAAGGCAGGAAAAGAACAAGAGGCTTGGAACGCTATTCAAAAAAAGGGGAGGGATCATGCAAGAACGCCAATGCAGTGGAGTGATGAAATCTATGCAGGATTTTCAAAAGTAGAACCCTGGTTAATGATTAATAAAAACTATCCGAGTATTAATGTTATGGCAGCACAGGAAGATCCAGATTCCATATTGAATTTTTACAAAAAATTAATTCGCTTGAAGACAGAGAATATGACTGCTATATACGGAAAGTATGAAGATTATGATAATGGTATTGAGGGGTTGTTCGGATATCGAAGAATACTCAACGATTCCTCGATATTAGTTCTTTGTAATATGACGGCGGATAGGATCCCATTTAATGTTCAAAGAATTAAAGAGTTGTTATTAGGAAACTATACTGTTCAAAACTCAGAATATTTAGAAGCGTTTGAGACAAGAGTTTATCAGGAATAGAAAATGTAAAACACGGCGGCGACGCCGTGTTTTTATGCTGCTAAAATGGAGCAAACAGTATGCAAATTGACATCTATAATATGGATGATATCTGTACGAATATCATTTACTTGATATAGATAGGACTGATGTTTCTTTTGCAAATAGGAAAGAATTTCTTCTGTATTATGATCAGGTGTCAGGTGCATCAGATGATAGTCAGCAAAACCAAGTTCTAAATAATTTCTAAGTTGTTTTTTCAGTCTGCGTTCGTGTGTGCAATGTCCAATAAATGTTCCAAAATAGTTGGAATTATGAGGATATGTAAAATAGTCTGCAAGGTAGTGTGTGACCTGACCAAGAAGAACGAAATATAGAAATCCTTTTCTTTTATAATTTGTAGTATTTGACTTAGAAAGTCTATTTATTGAACGAATAACTGATTGAAAGGTACTGTTTATTTCGTGTCTACGAAATAGGAATGATGGAAGCAAATCCGGTAAGATATTCCCGAGAAGAAATGCATGTTTATGTTGTTCTAGTTGTTTTATTTCGGTGTGGTCAATAATAAAAGTTGCCAAATCAAGATGCGATCCTTTTTGCATAGTTTATCTCCTTTCAAATCATTCAACATTATCGTATTCTTCGGTGAGATAAAGTTCAATAGACTTTACGTTGATTTTATATGGAATTTTACAACTTTTTAATTATGGCATGATTTTTTGTATGATTTTTAGATGCCATGTGTTACAATGGAACATAAGAAAGGAATTGTTTGATAATAAGGGGAAAACTGAATGAAAGAGAGAAAATACAGCCTCAACATCATGCATAATCACATAATTATGCTTGTTCCAATCGTGGCAGGTTTCGCTCTGATTTTTGCAGTGCTTTTCTCTGAGGTCTATATAGAAAATCTAGCCTTACAAAATAACATTACTACGTATGAGACACAGATCAAAGATCGAATGAAGTCAGATGTAGAAAATGCATTGTCTATGATTGGTTTATATGCATTGTTAAATGGAGAACAAATTTCAAAAGAATCATTTCAAGAAGAAATCGGGCAGATACTTGGATTCATGAATACTATGGATCTTGGGTATTATTTTGCTGTAGATTATGAAGGTAATGTAATTTATGGTCCGGGACAAGGAACGAATCAGTTTCATATCGAAGACAAAAACGGAAATAAGGTAGTTCAGATGTTGATTCAAGAGGCAAAAAATGGAGGAGGATATGTAAATTATCAGATGCCCGCCATTGAAGGAAGTGTACAGGATCCGAAAATCAGCTATGTGATGCCGGTGGGTGACTTGGAAATATATCTTGGTGAGGGGTATTTGCTTTCTGATATTGAAAAAATGAAAGATGCATATCAGAAAGAAAAAGAAGAATGGTTATTTCGAATTTTGCTCGTGTTAATTATTGGAGTGGTAATTATGGTTGTGCTCACGCGTTTCATCAATCGTAAAATATATGGAACAATTGAGACGGAAATCACAAAAATAATCAATTTCTTAGATACAAGTAAGCACGCCTATCAGAAAATAAACGTGGAAGACTTTAAGTATGAGGAGTTAAGGAAGATTGCTTCGCATACGGATCGACTTGTGGACAGCTATTATGAAAATCAGGATCTCTTAATCAAACAGCTAGAAGAGATCCGATGTACGTCTAGTCAGTTAGAAGAGGTAAATATTACACTTGAAGAAGAGATACACGAACATAACATTTCGCTCAGTGAATTAGAAAAGGCACATAAGCGATTTGAAACGATTCTATCCGGCCTGCCAGATGTTATTTTTATTCTGGATAAAGATGGAGTATTTGTGGATTTTGAAGGAGCCGATAAATCCTGGTTGCTTGATGTTGGTCAAGATTATCGTGGTAAGAAAATAACAGATTACCTACCCCAAAATATCGCGAATACTTGTTTGAAAAAATTACATTTAGCTATTAAAACAAATCAAATTCAAAGTTGCGAATACGACTTGGTTGATCCGGAAAGTGGAGAAGTTTCGTATTATGAAGTGCGCTTGATGAAGTATGAAGGCGATCAAGGAATTGCTGTATTGAGCAATACGACAGAATTGAAACGAGCAAAAAGGGATTATGAATACTTAAGCTATCATGATCAACTGACATCGGTATATAATCGGCGGTATTTTGAAGAAAAGATTATAGAAATTGACTCAAAGAGAAATCTTCCAATTGCAATTGCTATGTTGGATGTGAACGGATTGAAACTTACGAATGACGCATTCGGACATCAAGTAGGGGATGCAATGTTAAAAACGGTTTCTCGAATTTTACAAGAAGTATGTGTAGAAAACTTCTTTGTGTCACGTGTTGGAGGAGATGAATTTTTGCTAGTCTCGACGAAGACAAATGAGCATGAAATAAAAGCGATTATTCGAAAAATATATGAGCGAATTGAAAACGCCTGTCGTGCCGATGTTATCATTTCGGTGTCAATTGGATTTGCGATTAAGACGGAAGCGGTTCAAAAGATTACAGATGTGATAAAAAAAGCAGAAGAAAATATGTACAGCAAAAAAGTTGTAGAAAGTCAAAGCATGCGCAATCAAACGGTTCGTGCGATTATGAATACACTTAATGAAAAAAATGCGCGTGAAAAGCTCCACTCCGAAAGAGTAAGCAAAATATGCAGGTTAATGGGAGATGCAATGAAGCTCGATTCGATTACTGTAAAAGAACTAGAGACTGCAGGGTTGCTGCACGATATTGGTAAAATTTCAATTAATGAAAATATTTTGGATAAGGATGGTGGATTGTCGGATGATGAGTATGCGCAGATCAAACGACATACAGAAAGCAGTTATCAAATACTAAAGTCCATTGATGCATATGCTGGTCTTGCAGACGATGTACTTTCTCATCATGAACGATGGGATGGGAAAGGCTATCCACGAGGAATATCTGGAGAAGAAATTTCTCTAATTGCAAGAATCATAGCCGTGGCAGATTCTTATGAAGCGATGACGGCGGATCGTTCTTATCGTAAAGCAATGTCGAAAGAGTACGCTCTTCAGGAACTTAAGAATAATTCTGGAACACAATTTGATCCAAATGTGGTAAAAATATTTTGCGCGAAAGTAAGTAAAGAATTATAAATTGGAAGAACTGCTCCTTATCAATGGATGAGGAGCAGTTCAAGTTAAAGGATAGTAGTTGACAAATGAGACGAGTTTTTGTATTATTGTACTAGATACTTGGTACAAAAAAAGGAGAAAAATATGAAAAATATTGCAAAATATGTAGTATTGGGTGTAGTCGTTTTGGTTGCGATTGCAGCTTTTTCAACCAGTTTTTATACAATCAATGAAGGACAGCAAGCAGTTCTGACAACCTTTGGAAAGGCAACTTTAGAAGTAGAAAAAGGGCTGCATACGAAGATACCATTCATTCAAAAAGTCCAAAAAGTAAGCACAGAAGTAGAAGGCTATGAAATGGGATATCGATCAAGCGACGGAAGCAATACAACCGTATTGCAGGAAAGTCTTATGATTACAGCGGACTATAATTTCATTAATGTGGATTTTTATGGAGAATATAAAGTAAGTGATCCAATTAAATATCTGTATTCATCAGAAAGTCCAGATAAAATTCTGAGAAATGTAACACAGCATGCCATTCGTACTGTTATCGGATCTTATTCTGTAGATGACGTTCTGACGACTGGAAAGAGCGAAATTCAGGCAAGTGTAAAAGAACTGATCATCAATAAAATGAATGATCTTGATGTCGGACTTCAATTAATTAATATTACAATTCAGGATGCAGAGCCGCCAACAGAAGAAGTAATTGCAGCGTTTAAAAATGTAGAAAATGCAAAACAGAGTAAAGAAACTGCACTCAATCTTGCATATCAATATGAAAACGAAAATATTCCAGCAGCGAAAGCGGAAGCGGATAAGATTGTGCAAGAAGCAGAAGCAGTAAAAGCTTCTCGTGTCAACGAGGCGGAAGGTCAGGTTGCGCGATTTGATAAGATGTATACGGAGTACATTAAGTACCCATTGATAACAAAGCAGAGAATGTTCTATGAGGCTATGGAAGAGTTGCTGCCAAATATCAAAGTAATTATAGAAGGTTCGGGAGAAATGAGCCAGATTTTGCCACTTGAGGACTTTGCTGAAACAACGATTGTGAACGGTGGATCAAGTACAATATCAGAATAAGGAGGAACGGATATGTCAGTTAAGAAAAAAGTATCATTTGGAATTATTACAGCAATCATCTTGGTTGGGATCATAGTATTGGGTTCCTCGTTATATACAACAAAAGAAAATGAGTTTGCAGTGGTAAAAGAGTTTGGAAAAATTAAAGAAGTAAAAACGGATGCTGGACTATATTTTAAAATGCCAATCACACAGACGGTAAGTAAGATTCCAAAAACAAAATTGTTTTATGATTTGGCTTCTTCCGATGTAATTACAGCGGATAAGAAATCGATGATTGCAGATTGCTACTCGATATGGGAAATTACCGATGCAAAGAAATTTACACAGACTCTTGGTGCGTCAATTAGTTCGGCAGAACAAAGACTGGATGCAATGATTTATAATGCTTTAAAAACCACGTTCTCAAGTATGACACAGGAAGAAGTGATTGAAGCCAGGGATTCCATTAGCGAAGTGATTTTGGATAATCTTGCAGATACATATTTAGAATATGGGATTAATATCTTAAGTGTAGACATTAAGCAAATCGATTTACCGGATGACAACAAGCAAGCTGTGTATGAACGTATGATTTCGGAAAGAAACAATATTGCAGCACAATATACCGCTGAGGGTGAATCAGAAGCACAGTTGATTCGAAACCAAACGGATAAAAAAGTGACGATTATGATTTCGGAAGCAAATAAGGAAGCAGAAACATTGATAGCTGAAGGAGAGTCAGAGTATATGAGTATTTTGTCTTCATCCTATAATGATGAATCCAAAGCGGATTTCTATACCTTTGTTCGTTCTTTAGATGCTGCCAAAGCAAGTCTGATTAACAAGGACAATATATTAATTCTTTCTCAGGATTCGCCACTTGCAAAGATCTTTTATTAATCGAGGTGCATTATGAAAACGATGAAAACAATTTATTTAGCAGGAGGATGCTTTTGGGGGACGGAAAAATATTTTTCTCTGATACCTGGAGTCGTTGATACAAAAGTAGGCTATGCAAACGGTTTGACTGAGAAGCCGACATATGAGCAAGTCTGTAGAGATCATACAGGACATGCGGAAACGGTGAAAGTAACATATGATGAAAGTTTGATTTCCATTGAGGAATTATTAGATCTATATTATGAAGTCATTGATCCAACATCGGTGAATCGTCAAGGTGGAGATACTGGTGTGCAGTATCGGACTGGAATATACTATGAAGATCTGCATGACTACGAAAAAATCAAAAAATCACTAGAGGATTTGCAAAAAAAATATACGGTTCCAATTGCTATCGAGAATCAACCATTGGAGCAGTTTTATTCTGCAGAGGAATATCATCAAAAATATTTAGATAAAAATCCATCCGGATATTGCCATATTGGCGAGGCGCTTTTTAATAAGGCGCAGAATTACAAAAAATAGAGAATTGCATCAAAAAGAGTTTCTGCTTTCAAGCAAAGTAGAAACTCTTTTTTCTTATGGATTGCACTAATTAAGAAATAAGTTCATAATATAGTGTAATAGATTATGAAACGGCCTATTTACAGAGAGGTATTAGTTATGAAAAATAGATGGTATTTTTTATTTGAAAAAAGATATGTAATATCATTGGCTGCAATTTTGTTTCTGGCAATTGGAGTTGGAACAGTAACCATGCTCGGATTGTCGGATTATCAAACTGGAGTAGCATTTAATGAAGATATGGTTGTAATTTCAGGTGAAATAAAATACTATGATGAAGTTCTTACAATGTCTGCGAATATGATGGTGTTTACCGGAGACGAAAAGTGGGAAGAACGTTATCATGGAACTGTGTCATTGCTTGAAGAATCCATAGCCAGTGCAGTTGAAGTCGATTCAAAGTTGCTCTTATATCTGGACCGTGTGACCAATGCAAATCAGAAATTGATTGAAATGGAAGAGAAAAGTTTTGAGTTAGTGCATGAAGGAAAACAAGAGGAAGCAATTGATCTCTTGCTTGGAGAGGAATATGCGGGCTATAAAGAAGCTTATTCCAAAGGTCTTAATCAGTTTACTGCGGCCCTAGACATTGTCAAAGACAATCAGAAAAAAATGATAAAAATAAAAATTGCAATATTGATTCTATTGGGGTTTTTTATTGTAATTACTTCGATGATCGTTTTCTTGGTAATTATCAACGATATGAGTGGACGTTTTGCAATTGAAAAATTAATCAGCCAGACATCGAGACATTTATCACAGGAATATGGAGAAGATTACGAGTCTCATATCAATCAGATTCTGGAAGAGTTAAAGAATAAAATGAAAGCCAATTACATTGTGTTGTTGCAATGTGATGGAGATGAAATTCAAGATATCTATGAAAACCACGATGGATATTCGATTTCCATGAAGGGTAAGAACAAATTGGTCCAAATTACTGCAGAGCAACTTGAGAAATCACAGAGAAGTGTTTTTGAATACAATCAAATGGTTAAGAAATGGAAAGACCAGGAGGAAAAGAAGTTTTTTGAACATTTAAATATACAGTCTTATATAGGAGCTAGGGGCACCTTGGATAACGAACATCTAGTGTATTTGGGTGTGGCTTCTTTTGATAAGCGAAAACTTTCCTATAGTCAGTATGATTTACCTTTGATTCAAAGTATTATTAAAATGATTGTTGATTCCGTCAATCGCAATAACTATAAAACACATCTGTATGAACTTGCGACTATTGATTCTCTTACTACAACCTTTGTTAGAAGAGCTTTTTATGAACGCATGAAAACCGCCTTTTTTCAGGCTAAAAGATATCAGACGATGTTGAGTGTGATGATGCTGGATCTTGATCGCTTTAAAGCAATTAATGATAATTTTGGTCATGATAGTGGAGACCTTGCGTTGAGGGCTTTTGCACAGTGTGTAAAGAAAAGCTTAAGAGAAAGTGATGTGTTTGGAAGAATCGGGGGAGAAGAGTTCTGTGTTTTTCTTCCAGAATCCAATGAAAATGATGCAATGCGAGTTGCAGAACGAATTCGGGAGTCGCTTTCTTCATCCGATGTGCTCTCATCTCAGAATGCGTTCATACATATCACTGTGAGCATCGGGGTGACGGAATTAAGAGATACCGATGAAAAAATTGAAGATATGATTAAACGAGCAGACCGTGCTTTGTACCGTTCAAAAGATTGCGGTAGAAATAAAGTATCAAAATTTGAAGACGATATGGTATAATGAGGATAGGAAATAAAGTAAATAAAGATTGATTTATTATGGAGAAACCTATGGCAAGTTCAGGATTTATAGATATTCATTCGCATATTTTGCCGGTGATGGATCATGGGTCGAAAAGTTTGGACGAATCTGTAGCAATGTTAACGATTGCAGTTAGTGAAGGGATTTCTACCTTATATGCCACACCGCATTATCTGCCTGGAATCAGTGAACCTTCGCAGACAGATATTATTCAATATGTTCATAAATTGGAGAAGATTGCGCGTAAAGAAGGAATTAATATCGAAATCAAAAAAGGTGCAGAATATTTTTTTAAAGAGGAAATGATGGATCTTTTTGACTATGGAGAGATTATCACCTTGGGTGATTCGAATTGTGTTTTAATTGAATTTGACCCTATGAATGAAGGGTTGTTTATACGGAAGGCTTTAAAAAACATTTTATGTCTTGGTTATCGCCCGATTTTAGCGCATGTTGAGAGGTATCCATATCTGATGAAGGACGGTTTTGCTCTTTTGAAAGAATTTCGTTCTTTTGGAGTTCTTACTCAAGTGAACTGTGACTCGATTTGTGGTGTGAGAGGAAGGAAAGTGAAAGAGCAGGTCTTAGAACTTTTGAAATATCACGTTGTAGATTTTGTTTCTACAAATGCCCATAGCACAAAAGAACGTGGCCCGTATATAAAAAAATGTGCTTCCATCCTGCAAAGCAGAGTTGAGAAAGATTATGCTGATGCGTTGCTGTATGGTAACGCAAAAAAATATTTAGGTACTTGACTTATTGGGGACTATATAGCTATAATAGTTCACAAATGCAAAGGAGCTATGACTTTTACAAGTCATGGCTCTTTTTGCTTTGGTAGAAAATTATGGGGTGGAGAAGAAATGTATATATAAGAATAGACTGAATTGACCAAGTGTTTTGATGAAAGGCGGGCGATGGTTATGAAGAATATAGAAGATTATATATGGGTCATTATCTCTGCGATGATAGTGTTTTTGATGCAGCCAGGGTTTATGGCTTTGGAAACTGGACTTACCAGAGCGAAAAACTCAATAAATGTTGCAATAAAGAACATGTCGGATTTTATTTTGTCCGTTGCGGCTTTTTGGCTGGTTGGGTATGGAATTATGTTTGGACGTTCATCAAGTGGGTTGTTTGGGACGACAGACTATTTTGTTAGTTTTGGGAATGATAATTGGAAAGCAGCATTTTTTGTATTTCAGGCTGTTTTTGTTGGGACTGCGGCGACGATTGATTCTGGAGCTGTTGCGGAACGCGCGAAGTTTGGTACCTATCTTCTGATGTCGTTTATTACGTCTGCTTTCATTTACCCGGTTTTTGGACACTGGGCATGGGGAAACTATTTTTATGAGGGAAATGAAGGGTGGTTACAAAATCTGGGATTTTTAGATTTTGCTGGTTCGAGTGTTGTGCACTCCATTGGAGCTTGGGTCGCTCTATCTGGAGTAATTATTATTGGGCCAAGAATTGGACGTTTCACAGAGGATGGAAAAGCAAACAAAATTCGAGGTCATGATTTGGTTTTTGCATATTTGGGAGTGTTTATATTATTCTTTGCGTGGTTTGGTTTTAATGCAGGAAGTACACTGAAAGCAACAACCGAAGTGGCTCCGATTTTTGCAAATACAATGCTTTCTGCTTCTTTTGGTGGAATTACATCGCTGCTCATAAGTTGGAGATGCTCAAAGAATCGATTGCTCGAGCCGGAAAGCATTATTAATGGAATTCTTGCTGGACTAGTGGGGATCACTGCAGGGTGCTATTATGTTAATCTCATTGGCGCTATTATTATAGGAATTGTATCGGGTGTTATTGTATATTGTGGAGTGATATTTTTAGAAAAGTTAAAAATCGATGATGCAGTAGGGGCAATACCAGTACACGGGTTTGCAGGAGTCTGGGGAACCATTGCGACGGGTATTTTCATCAAACAAGAATTTCTAATAGAATTTGGAATGACTAGGGGGCAACAGATTCTGATACAGTTGTTAGGCGTATTCATTGCTTTTGTGTGGGGATTTGGATTGTCTTATTTGATTATGAAACTTCTTGATAAAATCTTTCATATGAGAGTTTCAAGAAGTTATGAAGAAATTGGATTGAATATAGCAGAACATGGGGCAAGTTCAAGTGTTTTAGAATTATCAAATTCAGTGAAATCGATTATAGAGAATAAAAACTTTAAGAATGCTGAAAAAATCGAAGTGGAATATGGCACAGAGATTGGAGATTTGACGAATTATTTTAATAGTATGGTCGATGACTTACGAGAGAAGGAAGAAGCTGCTGAAAAGGCGTTGAAAACGCTTCATCATATGGCAATATCGGATGGACTTACTCAGTTGTTGAATCGTAAGAGCATTACAGAAACACTGGAAGAAGAAATTGCAAGATCAATAAAATATGAAAAGAACTTATCTGTATTTCTATTTGATATTGACCATTTTAAGGAAGTCAATGATGTATATGGCCATCTGACAGGAGATAAGGTCTTGGTAGAATTGTCGAAAACGGTAGGCGAGACAATTCGTGAATCGGATTATCTAGGGAGATATGGTGGCGAAGAGTTCTTGATCATTATGCCGGGAACAAAGCTCGCATCGGCATATTTGCTAGCAGAAACTATCAGAGAGACGATACGGACGATGAAATGGGAGTTTCAGGACGATTACTCAGTAACAATCAGTGGGGGTGTTGTACAAAACTACGGAGAAGATGTAATTGGAATGATTCACCGTGCGGATTCGTTGTTATACTACGCGAAAGAACATGGCAGGAATCGCGTCATGAAGTGACAAAAGAGGGAATCGCTTTGATTCCTTTTTTATATCCAAACATTTAAAATTGTGTAAAAAGGGACCGTTCAATAAAAAATTACGCAAAATAGTCTGACATCTAAAGTAAAAACAATAAATAATCAAATTATCTGACAATTCAACAAATATTAGGTATTTACAAGACGGAAAAGTAGGAGTATATTATTAGATACGCGTAACCATAGAATAATATTTAATAGGAAGGATAGATGGTTCATGAAGAATGTAGACGAAGTAAAACAGGGTCTATACAGCCCAAAGTTTGAACATGATAATTGCGGTATTGGTGCAATTGTAAACATTAAGGGGATTAAAACTCACAAGACAGTTGAAAATGCATTGAGCATTGTAGAAAATCTAGAACATCGTGCCGGAAAAGATGCAGAAGGAAAAACTGGTGATGGTGTTGGTATTATGTTGCAGATTTCACATAAATTTTTCTCGAAAGCATGTAAAGACCTTGGATTAGCAATTGGAGGAGAAAGAGATTACGGAATTGGTATGTTCTTCTTTTCTCAAGATGAGTTCAAGAGAAAACAAGCTATGAAGATGTTTGAGATCATCGTCGAAAAAGAAGGGCTTGAATTCCTTGGATGGAGAGAAGTGCCTACTGTACCAAGTGTACTTGGAAGTAAGGCAGTTGAAGTAATGCCTGCAATTTGGCAAGGATTTATCAAACGACCTGCAAATGTAGAAAAAGGGCTTGCATTCGATCGTGAATTATATATTATCCGCAAAGTATTTGAACAAAGTAATGATGATACATATGTGGTTTCTTTATCGAGCCGTACGATTGTATATAAAGGAATGTTCTTAGTTGGACAGCTCCGTACATTTTTTATGGATCTTTGTAGCAAAGATTATGAATCTGCAATTGCACTCGTGCACTCCAGATTTAGTACAAATACAAAGCCAAGTTGGCATAGAGCTCACCCAAACCGTTTCATTGTGCATAACGGAGAGATTAACACCATTCGTGGAAATGCAGACAAAATGTTGGCACGTGAAGAGAATATGGCGAGCAAATATTTTGATAAAAACATGCAAAAGGTTATTCCGGTTGTTGATACAAATGGATCTGACTCAGCAATGCTTGACAATTCTTTAGAATTCCTTGTTATGAGTGGGATGGAACTTCCTCTTGCAGTGATGATTGCAATTCCAGAACCATGGATGAACAATAAACTGATTTCACGTGAAAAGAGAGATTTCTATCAGTACTATGCAACCATGATGGAACCATGGGATGGTCCTGCATCCATTTTGTTTAGTGATGGTGATTTAATGGGAGCGGTACTTGACCGTAATGGACTTCGTCCTTCCAGATACTATATTACTAATGATGATTACTTAGTGCTTTCTTCAGAAGTCGGAGTTCTTGATATACCAGCTTCTAATATCAAAGTGAAAGAAAGACTACGCCCTGGTAAAATGCTTCTAGTAAATACACTGGAAGGTAGAGTGATTGATGATGATGAGTTAAAAGAATCATATGCATCAAAACAACCTTACGGTGAATGGCTTGATAATAATCTTGTGCACTTAAAGGATTTGAAGATTCCAAACAAAAAAGTTGTGGAATACAAAAAAGATGAACGTGCAAGATTGCAAAAAGCATTTGGATATAATTATGAAGATTTCTATAGCAGTATTTTAAATATGGCTAAAAATGGTTCTGAACCAACGGCGGCAATGGGTGTCGATACTCCATTTGCTGCAATTTCAAAGAATCATAGACCTTTATTTGATTATTTCAAACAGTTGTTTGCACAAGTAACTAATCCTCCAATTGATGCAATTCGTGAGAAAATCGTTACTGCCACTTCGATATATCTTGGAAAAGATGGAAATTTATTAGAAGAAAAGGCAGAAAACTGTCGCGTGCTTCGTGTAAATAACCCTATCCTTACTAATACAGATTTACTTAAAATTAAAAATATGACAAACACTGGATTCAAAGCTACTACGATTCCTATTACTTACTACAAAAATACTTCACTTGAAAAAGCGATTGAGCGTATGTATGTAGAAGCGGATCGTGCTCAAAGCGAAGGTGCAAATATCCTGATATTAAGTGACCGTGGTGTGGATGAAAATCATCTTGCAATTCCATCTCTTCTTGCAGTTTCTGCAATGCAGCAGCACTTAGTGAATACCAAAAAGCGTACCAGTGTCGCTGTGATTCTTGAAAGTGGAGAACCAAGAACCGTACATCATTTTGCTACGATTCTCGGATACGGAGCATGTGCGATTAATCCATACCTTGCACAGGATACGATCAAAGAATTAATTAATATTGGATTGTTAGAAAAAGACTATTATGCCGCAGTAGATGACTACAATAAGTCGATTTTGTCCGGAATTATTAAGATTGCCTCTAAAATGGGTATTTCAACCATTCAATCCTATCAGGGAGCAAAGATCTTTGAAGCAATTGGTCTTTCTGGTGATGTAGTAGAGAAATACTTTACAAATACCGTAAGCAGAATCGGTGGTATTACGTTAGAAGATATTGAAAAAGATATCATTTCAAGACATTCTAGTGCATTTGATCCACTTGGACTGACTACTGATGTGAAATTTGAAAGTACAGGACAGCATAAATATAGAAGTGGGAAAGAGGAACATCTCTATAATCCAAAGACAATCCACTTGCTACAACTTGCAACAAGAAATGGCGATTACAGCACTTTTAAAGAATATACAAAACTGATTGACGAAGAAATGGACCCGATTACTATTCGTGGAAACATGGGCTTCAAATTCCCAGAAAAAGGAATTCCTATCGAGGAAGTAGAAAGCGTTGAATCAATTATTCAAAGATTTAAGACGGGAGCGATGTCCTATGGTTCCTTGTCACAGGAAGCACATGAAGCACTTGCGATTGCGATGAATATGTTGAATGCCAGATCCAATTCCGGTGAAGGTGGAGAAAGTGTGGAACGTCTTACCGTTGGATCGGATGGTTTAAATAAATGCTCAGCAATTAAGCAGGTGGCATCTGGACGTTTTGGTGTTACATCTAGATACTTAGTTAGCGCAAGAGAGCTTCAGATTAAAATGGCACAGGGAGCAAAACCAGGAGAAGGTGGACATCTTCCAGGAGGAAAAGTATATCCTTGGATTGCAAAGACCAGATTGTCTACACCCGGAGTATCTTTGATTTCGCCACCACCACATCATGATATTTACTCAATCGAAGATCTTGCACAGTTGATTTATGACCTTAAAAATGCAAATGTTCAGTCCAGAATATCTGTAAAATTGGTATCAGAAGCTGGAGTAGGTACCATTGCAGCAGGTGTAGCAAAAGCAGGAGCACAGGTCATCCTGATTTCAGGATACGATGGAGGAACAGGAGCAGCTCCTACAAGTTCCATCCATAATGCTGGACTTCCTTGGGAATTAGGTCTTGCAGAAACTCATCAAACTTTGATTTCGAATGGACTTCGTAATAAGGTCGTTGTTGAGACGGATGGAAAATTGATGACGGGTCGCGACGTAGCGATTGCATGTCTGCTCGGAGCGGAAGAGTTTGGGTTTGCTACGGCTCCACTAGTAACACTTGGTTGTGTAATGATGCGTGTATGTAACTTGGATACATGTCCAGTTGGTGTTGCCACACAAAATCCAGAGTTAAGAAAACGTTTTGCTGGAAAACCGGAATACGTAGTAAACTTTATGCGATTTATTGCTGAAGAGCTTCGAGAATATATGGCAAAATTAGGAATGAGAACACTGGACGACATGTGTGGAAGAAGTGATCTTCTTGTACAAAAAGCTCCATTTTCAACAGGTAAAATTGGTCAGATCGACTTGGCTTCTATTTTAGAAAATCCATATATTACCGAAGAAAGAGTAGAATATAAAAACAAGAACGAGTATGACTTTGAATTGGAAAAAACATTGGATGCCAGCGTTCTGTTGAAAGACCTTCTACCAGCTCTTAAGAAAAAACAAAAAAGAAGTATTGAGATTGATGTAACAAATACCAACAGTAGAACATTTGGAACGATGTTTGGTGCAGAAATCACAAGAATGTATGATGACACCTTAGATGAAGATTCCTACACGGTACGTTGTAACGGAAATGGTGGTCAGAGTTTTGGAGCATTCATTCCAAAAGGACTTACCATTGAGTTGGTCGGAGACTCGAATGACTACTTTGGAAAAGGCTTGTCCGGTGGAAAATTAATTGTGTACCCACCAAAAGGATCTACGTTTAAGTATGACGAGAATATCATCATTGGTAACGTTGCATTTTATGGTGCAACAAGTGGAGAAGCTTATATTAACGGAGTAGCAGGAGAACGTTTCTGCGTACGTAACTCTGGTGTAAAAGCTGTTGTTGAAGGCGTTGGAGAACATGGTTGTGAATATATGACTGGTGGACGCGTCGTTGTTTTAGGAAAAACTGGCAAGAACTTTGCTGCTGGTATGAGTGGTGGAGTTGCGTACATACTTGATGAAGACAATGAATTCTACCTCAATTTAAACAAAGAATTGGTAAGTTCAGAAGAAGTTGTAGAAAAATATGACGTGCTTGAACTTAAGCAAATGATTCAAAAACATGTTGCTTATACGAACTCAGAAAAAGGTAAGAAGATTCTTGATAATTTCAGTTACTATTTGCCGAAATTCAAGAAAATTATGCCACATGACTATAAGAAAATGTTAAATCAGATCGTATTGATGGAAGAAAAAGGTCTATCCAGCGAACAGGCTCAGATTGAAGCATTTTACGCAATGAAGAAGTAAGAAAGGAGGAAGATAATTATGGGAAAACCAACCGGATTTTTAGATTACGATAGAAAAGAAAGCAGTGCGGTAGCACCAAAAGAGCGAATCAAGAACTTTGATGAGTTTCATACGCCACTTCCTCTGAACGAACAGAAAATTCAAGCTGCTCGTTGTATGGATTGTGGAATTCCATTTTGTCAGTCGGGAATGGTAATTAAAGGAATGATTTCAGGCTGTCCTTGCAACAATTTGATTCCAGAGTGGAATGAACTTTTATATCTTGAAAATTATAAAAGAGCCTATAACAGATTAGTAAAAACATTGAATTTTCCAGAGTTTACATCAAGAGTATGTCCTGCTCCTTGTGAAAAGGCTTGTACATGTGGATTGAACGGTGATCCAGTTTGCATCAAAGAAAATGAAATGACCATTATTGAATATGCGTATGCAAATGGATATGCTGGTCCAAAAGAAATCAAAGTACGTACTGGAAAAAAAGTAGCAGTAGTTGGTTCGGGACCTTCTGGTCTGGCAGCGGCAGATATGTTGAATTTGCGCGGACATAATGTTACCGTATTCGAGCGATCGGATAGAATTGGTGGACTTTTAATGTATGGTATTCCAAATATGAAGTTGGAAAAACATATCATTGATCGCAAAATCAACGTGATGAAAGAAGAAGGCATTCAGTTTAAGGTGAATTCAAATGTGGGCGATAATGTCAAAGTATCAAAATTGTTAAAAGATTTTGATGCAATAGTTCTCGCTTGTGGTGCATCGAATCCTCGCGATATTAATGCTCCAGGGCGTGACGCGGAAGGGATTTATTTTGCGGTAGACTATTTGACTGGTGTAACAAAGAGTTTGTTGGATTCAAAGCTCGAGGATAAAAATTACATCAATCCAAAAGGAAAAAATGTAGTAGTTATTGGTGGTGGAGATACAGGAAATGATTGTGTTGGTACTTCCATTCGCTTGGGATGTAAATCCGTTATTCAACTTGAAATGATGCCAAAACCTCCTGTTGAAAGAACCTCGGATAATCCGTGGCCACAGTGGCCAAAAGTCTTAAAAACGGACTATGGTCAGGAAGAAGCCATTGATCAATTTGGCGAAGATCCACGAATTTATGAAACCACGGTTAAAGAGTTTGTGAAAGATAAAGATGGCAAACTTTCAAAATTGATCTGTGTAAAAGTAGCTTTTACAAAAGATGAAAAAACTGGACGTATGGTACTTGGTCACGTAGATGGAAGCGAATTTGAAGTGCCATGTGATCTTGTATTTATTGCAGCAGGATTCCTTGGAACACAGCAGTATGTAGCTGACGAGTTTAAACTTACGTTGGATCAACGGACCAATGTTCAAACGGAAGCAAATAAGTTTGCAACGAACGTAAATAAAGTATTTGTAGCAGGCGATATGCATATTGGACAGTCGTTAGTTGTGCGAGCAATTAGTGAAGGTAGAAATGTTGCAAAAGAAGTAGATACATTCCTAATGGGATATAGTAATCTATAAAGTATATATAGGATAGAAAGAGTTTAAATTTGACTCTTTAAAGAAGCAAAAGCAGTAGTAGGAAGAAAAGTATTCCTACTATTGCTTTTTTTGTATACAATTAAACAGATAAAATATCTGATAAATTAAATATATAACATGATTTATCAAAACATTGTTATTGTTAATGGGTGTAGTGTCGTAAATAGAAAAATATATTTGTATTAAAACAAATGGAGGGCTATGACAAATCCAAATCAGGAAAAGCAATTAAATGCGTAACATTTGTACCTATGAAATTATATAATTAGTAAAATGGAGATGAGCTTGACTTTTTTGTTTTCTCAAAAGTATAATACAACTAGTATTCTATACCTTTAATAATGTTTGACAGAAAAGAAATGAATCCATGAAGGTTTTGTTTCTAAAATAGTAGGAGTTACAGTGAAAAAAGATCTTGTAATTGGAATTTGTGATGATGATGAAATGTCTATAATTAGTATTCAAGGGTTTGTAAAGTCTTTTTTAGACAAAGAGGGTATTTATGCAGATATTATGACCTTTAAGAATACAGATGATCTATTTATAGCCTTAAAAAGTCAAATGTTTGACTTGCTGTTTTTGGATATTGATATAGGTGAAAGTGATGGAATTGCATTTGCAAAAAAAATTAGAAAACTGTATTTGGATGTGGCCTTGGTCTTTGTGTCGAGTCACGAAGAACGAGTATATGAGTCCATTGAAGTGAATCCATTAGCGTTTGTTCGTAAAGATAAATTTATTTCTGATTTTTCGACATTACTAAATCGATTTCATAGCATTTTTGAAGAAATAATTAAACGAGAACAAGTGATTGTTGTACAAGTTCAAAACCAAGGACCTTATAAGGTGTCTTTGGATCATATTTTGTATTTTGAAGGGAATATGCATTACCAATTTATGTATGAAACTAGCCAAAAAGAGCCTAAGGTCATCGCTTCCAAAATGAAAACTTTAGAAGAAGAGCTGCGATCTAAAGATTTTATGAGAATTCAGAAGGGGTATCTTGTCAATATGAAGCATGTAATTAAAATTGAAAAACAAGAGGTTGTTATGAGTGGAGGGACAAGACTGCCTGTCTCCAGAAATATGATAAAAAAAATCAGAGAACAAATGCTCCAATATAATATGGAACACCATGCAATGATTTTGTAGGAAGCGATATGCTTCCTTTTTTTTTGCATTTCATGCAAGATTAAGAGCATTTCGTGCTGGTGATATGTAGTATGAGAAGACATAAATCAAGTAATGCATAACCGTTGAAATGAAATCATCTTTTTTGCTAAAATCCTCATGTAACGAAAATGTCGTGATTTTCAGGGAAAAGTGATTATGGAGGAGGTTAATTAGGGTTTAGTATTTGAGAGTTACGATTCATTAAAGAAAGGGAGGTTTTTCTGGTATGACACCAAAAAAATCGATGAAAAAAATCATTGGAATTATCATGATTGCTATATTCGTTATTATGGCAATCGCATTTGATAGTGTTATGGTAGCAAAATATGACAGTATCGCTGAATCTATGGGAACGTCTACAACAAAAAATATTGACCGTGCTTATACTCTTGCTGAAGGTACTGATGTATGTACAGAACTTGAAAGTGAAGGGGCAACATTGCTTTACAATGAGAATAATGTTTTGCCATTATCTTCGGATAAAAAAGTGACGATCCTAGGTGCAAGTTCGCACAACTATGTTCAAGGAGGAACAGGGTCTGCTGGGGGTAGAGATGACTCTAATACAGCAATGATGGATAAGGCATTCGCAAATGCGGGGATTGATTATAATCTGGAAGCATGGACATGGTTAACAAATGCACTTGGGAATGGAGCAGATATTCATAATGGGTCTGTAAATGCGGATTATCTAGCGGATGGAGACCCTGCAGTAGATTTTAGTTGGACATCATATTCGCAGATTCATGAATTTACGGCTGCTACATATTCTGAGTTTGTAACCGAAAGTGTAATTGGAGAATATAACGATGTAGCTATTGTTACATTTGCAAGATCGGGAGCTGAAGGAGCATCTCCTTCTTTAGACTATGATCAGAATGAAGATACTACTACTGGGACTACGTATCTAGAGTTAGATGAGAATGAAAAAGATTTATTGGAATTTTGTAACGAACATTTTGCATCAACAATTGTTTTGATAAATTCTGCAGTTCCCATTGAAACAGGATTTGCCGAAAATTCCGCATATAATGTAGATGCTGTACTTTGGATCGGTCATCCTGGTGAAGCGGGAATGTACGGTGTAGCAAATATTTTAAGTGGAAAAACGAATCCATCTGGAAATGTTGTTGACACATGGACATTTGATATGTCTACAAATCCAACATATTACTCCGCAAATGATCAGACTTATTCGAACATTGATCTTTCTTCAAAAAATAAATATTATCAATACAATGAAGGGATTTATGTAGGATATCGTTATTATGAGACTGCAGATGCGATGGGATATTTTGATAGCGTAGAGTTTTCGCTAACAAGATTTAAAGGAAATCTTTCTGATGGAAAATATTTTGCAGATCTGACAATTAACGGAAGTTATGAAGAACAAAAAAATGCTGGTCCACAGGCAACCTATACAGGTTATGATGAAGTAGTTGCGTATCCCTTTGGTTATGGACTGTCTTATACTACATTTGAACAAGAAATTGACAGCAGCGACGTACTGCTTGAAGCAAATGGAGAAAACTCAATTACAGTGAAAGTTACTAACACAGGAGATGTTGCAGGTAAAGATGTTGTTCAGATTTATATGGAAGCACCGTACAACGTAGATAGTACTTTGGGTATTTCAGGAGTGGGTTTAGAAAAAGCACAAGTTGTGTTAATTGGGTTTGCTAAAACGGATTTATTGGAACCTGGCGATTCTCAAAAAGTCACGGTTGATTTCTCTACAGATGATTTAACTACATTTGATGAGTTTGGACAGGGATGCTATGTATTAGAAGCAGGAGATTACACATTCCATGTTTCCCCAAATGCTCATGGATGGGCAGGCGAAGAGATATATGGAGTCGATTTCGATAGTCTTACGGTTAGTCTAGATGGTACCTATGTGTATAATGAAAAGGGTGAAGGTGTACGTGTATCAACTATGAACGGTGTAACTTCAGAAGAAGGAACAGTTGCAGTCAATGCTATGAACGATATTACTGCAGGTGACGGTACGATGCTTGTAAATGGTGGGGCTTCCGGTACATACACATTAGGATATTTATCAAGAAGTGATTTTTACGCAGGTATGGTAGAGATCATGTCATATCAGTCGGATGACTGTGTTGGTTTATATAGTGGAAATGGCTTTGTGTGGTCAAATGATGGAAGCGGTACTTCTAAAGTTGTAACAGGAGATATCGCCGGAAAAAGAGCGGCTTCGGATGAAGTAAAAGAAGCAATTGAGACAACTCCTTTGAGTCTTGAAACAAATGGTGTTTCGGAAGGGATGGAATATGATTATCAATCCATTCTTGCAGATGGAATCACTTTTGGAGATGGAAACACTACAAAAACTCTGTATGGATATGGAAATGACGCATACATTAATATGTTATACACTCGCGATGGATTAACACAAGATGATGAAAGCTATTTAAAATCGGATGGTGGAATCGAAATTGCCTGGAATCAAATTTACTATGTTTCTTTAAACACGGAAGGAAAGACTGTAAAAGATACGGACGGATACGTAAAAATTTATGCTACAGAATCAGAAGCAAATGTTGACGGAACAGCTGTAAAACTTCAATGTGAGTATATGGCTGGAGTACCATCGAGTGATTTAGTAAGATGGGACAAACTAACAAACATGTTGAGCTTTTCAGAAGCAGATAATTTAATGGGTGATAATGGGTGGCATACACAATCCGCGGATTCAGTTGGAAAAGTATTCTCGTTATCTGTAGATGGACCAGGAGAAGCAGGAAATGCGCAGAATGCAGATTGTACATGGTGGCCATGTGCTGTTATTATTGCAGCGACATGGAATACAGAGCTTGCAGAGGCGCAGGGTGTAGCATATGGACATCAGGATTTGCTGAATAATACTCCGTATGCATATGCTCCGGCGATGAATATCCATAGAACTCCATTTGGAGGACGTGATTTCGAATATTATTCAGAAGATGGATTTATTTCAGGAGTTATTGGTGGAAATGTTGTACAAGGACTACAATCAACGGGAATGCATGTATTTATAAAACACTGTGCGTTGAATGATTCGGATACCAACCGTGGTGGAGTAGAAACATGGGCTGATGAAATGTCTATTCGTGAAATTTACGCAAAACCATATGAAATCGCGTGTAAGTTCTTTGACGCTGATGGAATTATGGGATCTTTAAATAGCATGGGTATGGCATGGGCACATAGTGGATTTTATCAGGATATGCTTCGTGATGAATGGAGCTGGGGTGGAATGCTGATCACAGATGGAGATGGATCTGCTAGTGATGTTTACAACAATTACTCCTTCTGGATGATTGCAAATGAAGGTGGAATTCTAGGTATGTCAGGGCAACTATCTTCAAACACGGCTTATACAACGATTTCGTCTGATGGAACTGGAGCTACGAACTATACAAATTATATGCTTCATAATATTGCACAGCATGCTTTGTATCAGTATAGCCATAACATTGATAAGTTAAGCGCAATTACAATGATTACACCAAATACTTTGGTTCCAAATATTTTTCTGGTTGTTGGTAATTCGTTATTACTCGTGGGTATATTGATTACACTGTTTGTGGCAGTTCTTCCAGGGAAAAAGAAGAAGGAAAAGGAAATGTAAAACGAAAAGGAGAATCGTTGTATGGAAAAATGTAAATACATATTTCAAAAAAAATGGATCCTCATTGCTATAATAATAATGACATTTGCATTGAGTGGATGTGGAACTTCAGAGGAAGTTTCCACATCTCCTCAAAATCTATCTTTTAATGTGTCGAATGGCTCTTTTTCATTTGATGCAATTGAAGGAGCGGATACCTATTTGGTAGGAGTTAGTAAAATAATTAATGCCTCTACTGGGGAAATATTGGAAGGTATCAATGGAGCTGTTTTAACTGAGATAGCAGAAGGTAATAGTGAGTATTTATGGTCAGAGCAATCAGGATCAGCAACGGGAATAGCAGATAATGACAGAGATGGTGTTATTAGTGGAACTGTAGTTTTTCGTGAATTCTCGAATTCGGCCACTACAGTCGGAGCGGTCTTAAGTATGACAGAGCTACCATTAGGACATTATATAGTGCAGGCGATGGCTGCGTCAAATGAAGAAATTCAAAATCCAGAGCCAGCCTACTATGAATTTACGGTAGGGGGGACGTTGGAATCACCAGAAGGATTTGTCGCACAGATCAATGAGCAAGGTAATATTCAGATAACTGCTCCAAATAATTATTATTTTTCATGCTTAACTTCAACTGGCTTACCAAATAAAATAATCATTGAAGTGAGTGATGGAACATCTGTAGTAGACACAATCGAGATTTCTGATTTTTCTTATACGAATGAGGTGCTTGGACCAACAAAATCGTATAACTTCACTAATCAGACAGTAACAGGAACTGCAGTTCTAGATACGAGTATTCCATACAGTATCAAGGTTACGGCCAAAGGCGATGGTGGTGAAATATTGGATTCATCTGCAGCGGGCTATATGGCTACATCAACTGAATCCACTGAATTTGCAACTTTATATGATACTTATGGCGAAGCCACAGTAGGTGTTTTTGACCTGAAATTATTAATTGGCTTGGATGTTGATGGCAATCAGATCTATGAATTAGATGCTTCGGTGAATGGTGTGGATATATACAAAGAGTTCGGAACATATGAAACAGAAGCAGCTGTTGAACTGATAGACGAACTTACGACTTATCCAGAAGGAGTTATTCTAACTTTTTATACGAGTAAATCAGATATCGGTCCAGTGTTAGATGGAGCCACAATGAATGTAGTAATTGGGGCATCAATGGGAGGAGGCATGCCTCCAGTGACTAATACTGTATATAATCTGGCAGCAGAAGGATTATCTATGGAAGGAAATCAGGTCAATTTTGAAGCGTCAGTAGCATCAATGGGATTTTAGAATCAGGTAAATAAAAGAGATATAAACCGTTTCGATATGAAACGGTTTATATTTTAAAGATCATTTGAGAAAAGAGTGGAACAAAAGATGAAACATAGTAAAATATCAAAAAAATTAAATCAATATTTTTATCATATTGACAGAGGGGGGACATTAAAGGGAGAGGTAATGGCTGGAATAACGATGTTTTTTATTTCTACGATCGTATTATTTATGAATGTTCAGCTGATTGCTAGAACATTGAATGAAAATGTTGTTCTAAGCAGCTCTCCGGCATCTGACGTGAATATTGATGCAGGAATGAATTTTGCACAGTATTATATGGGAGGAATGCTTATCGCATTTTTAGGAACGATAGTACTTGGTTTACTTGCGAACATGCCTTTCTCACAAATATCCATGATGGGTATTGGGACAAGTGTTTTATCTGCCATTAGTATAGAAACTGGTCTGAATTATTATAATTTGTTATTTGTCAATTTCGTTGCAGCTGTAATTTATATTCTACTTGTATCGATTCCTTCAATAACGGAGTTGGTTCGAAAGGCACTTCCGGACCCTGTGAGAATGGCTTTAGCGCCCAGTGTGGGGTTGATTTTCGCATTATCTGGCTTGAAGGCTAGTGGAATTGTAGCTATTCAACAAACGACAATTATCTTTGGAAATCAAAGTCTTATAAAATTCAGTGACTTTAATTTGATTTCTTCGGTTAGTGAGATTGAAAAGTATGCATTGATTGGAGCTGCCATCACAATTATAATCTATGTAGGTTTAAAAATTTTGAAAAAAAAGCATCCAGTATTTTGGTCCTTAATGATTGGGACTGTGTGCTTCCTTTTGTTGGATGTTATATTAGTTGGAATTGATGTTTCTAATGCAAATTCAGTAGCCAATTTTGGAAGAGTATGGATGTTAGCTGGCTCGCAGGCCAGTATGGAAACGCCTTTTGGAGATAGTTTTATGACATATTTTCCATTGGCAATTAAGGAAGTATTTGCTAACTTTGGGAAAGTCATTACGGTAGGCAGTGACTTTTCTGCGTATTCGGGCAATACAGTATTGTTTCTTGTCAGCGGTGTTCTTGTTTATTTTATGCTTGGTATGTATACTGCAGAAGGATCAATTCTGGCATCGAAGAAAAATGTGCTTAGTGATTCGAAAGACATGGACTCACAGCAACTTTTATATGAAAAAGGAATGAAAAAAAGTCTTGTTTACAATTCTCTTACAAATCTGATTGCTCCATTTTTTGGAGTTGGAAATGTAATGATTGGAGGAGCTTCTGTTTCCGGAAGTGAAGATAACGGAAAATCAGGATTAGTATCTATTGTTGCATCGATAGGGTTCTTATTATCTGCATTTGTTGTAATCGTACCGGTGTTTTTTGTTACCAAATCTTATCCTGTTACAAGTATGAATCAATGGAATTACAATGCATTTGGGAATTCGGGATTTGTGTATTTAATGGACGGAGCAGTATTCTTTATAATTAATACAATGATGGTTTTGATTGGTTTAACTATGGTATTATTGCTAAAAGAAGTAAATTTCAAAAAAATAACAGAATTCATACCAGTGATTGCGACGGTTATAATTTCCGTATTATTTATGAATGTCGTGTTCGGAGTTTTATTAGGAATTATTTTATACATTGTTATATGCATGATAGTGAAGAGAGAGGAATCAAAAGATGATGAAATGGAAATTTCATTTCGAGGAGTAAATTTATGTAATGTATTGTTATTGATTGGATTACTAATTGCGATATTGTTATAGACTCATAATAACCTGAAAAGACGAAAGCACACAGATTTTCTGTGTGCTTTTTCTACGAAAAAATCAAGTTATGTTACGACTTGAACTAGTAATGCCTATAGTATCTTATGAGCTTATTATATAGTATAATTAGGAAAGTAAAGTGTAAATAGAACAAAGTACGTAATAGAGGATATTTATGTTTGATTTTTTTATTGCTTCTTTTTTTGGATTAGAATATGGTTTGGCTTACCCTATTGCAGTCACGTATTATTTATTGTGTTTTATGGTACTGTTTGAGAGGAATAAGTTTTCCTTTATAAATTTTGTGAGAAGAATGTGTGAGTTTATTTGCATATTTATTTGTTATGTCATTATTCTGAGTTTTTTTTCTCAAATTACAGAAGTACATAATTCAAATTTAACACTTTTGGTAATTACGGCGGGATATACAATTTATAGGAATCGACAGATGGAAATTACGAAATGGGCAATTTCGGGAATTTATTTATCAGCATATTTGTTAATAGTAGTATTATCATCTACAATTGCTATGCAACTACGTGAGTATAAATTTTTATGGGTGGGTAAACCGGAGGGGTTTGATATCACTTGTATTACGGTTTTGTTATTTATTTCGGTAGTGGTCTGGTATTTGAAAAAATATGATATTGGAGGATTTCGACATGTGCCAAGTCAATATGCTAATATGATTTTATTAGTTTCTGTTTTTGGGATACTTGTTTTCGAAATTATTTTATCTCTTGAAGATATCTCGCAAATGATTTTGTTTTTATTTGCCATCATTTTTTTGTCTGTAGAGATGATGAGCTATTTTCTATTTTTCAAAGTTTCCAGTGAATATGACGAGAAGATGGAGTTGCTTTTTATGCAACAAAAAGTAAAGACAGAGCGTGAAAATTATGAACTTTCAATCAGTAATTATGAAGAAATGCGCATGCTAAGACATGAGCTAAAAAACTATTTTACGTATTCAACGTCTTTGCTTAAACAGAAAAGATATGATGAATTGGAGGAACTGTTTGCTGGGTTAAACGAAAATGAATTGGGAAGTGTAAACTATATTGATTGTGGAAATAAAGTTGTGAGTAGCGTATTAAATACAATGGTAAGTAAAGGGAAAAAGGTTGGAGTACGAATTGTTAGTACGTTAATGATTGCTGAGGAATTGAATATTCGTGATACTGAACTATATAGTCTGCTTGCGAATTTAATAGAGAATGGAATAGAGGCATCTGAAGGAATACTAGATGCGCAAGTTTTGGTGGATATTAGGTTTTATTCAGAATGCTTGTATATTAAGGTGATTAATCCTATAAGAGAATTTGTAGAGTTGCGTCCAGAAGGATTTCAGACAACAAAAAAAGATAAGAAAATACATGGGTATGGTACAAAAGTTATTCGAATGATCGTAGAGAAAAATGATGGATATATTCATAATAAACTTGAAGTGGGGCAGTTAACAACTGAAGTTATGCTGGATTTATCTATCAATAGAAATGACTATCACTCAAATAAAAATACTCATGTAGATAGTGATCAAAGAATGAAAGAAGTTTCTAAAAAAAGCGTTCGAAAAGTATCTTCATAAAAAATGAAGTGAAATGTGAGGGGTGATGTATGCATTATGCAAAAGTGAAAGGAATTTTATCTCCCAAAAATGGCATGAACCTTTACCGTGGTTGTACTCATGGATGTATTTATTGCGATTCCAGAAGCAAGTGCTATCACATTGATCATGTGTTTGAAGATATTGAGGTAAAAGAAAACGCCCTAGAATTATTGGAAGAGGCTTTAAAAAAGAGAAGAAAAAAATGTATGATCGGTACTGGAGCGATGACGGACCCGTATATTCCTCTTGAGATGAAACTAAGACATGTTAGAAAAGCACTTGAATTAATTCATCAATACCATTTTGGAGTGACACTGCACACAAAATCAACAAGGGTACTAAACGATCTGGATTTAATTAAAAAAATTAATCAAGATACCAAGTGCGTGATTCAGATGACTCTGACGACCTATGATGACAACTTGTGTAAGATTATTGAGCCAAATGTCAGCACGACACGGGAAAGAATAGAAGCGTTAAAAATACTGCATCGTGAAGGAATTCCTACGGTTGTTTGGCTTTCTCCAATTTTGCCTTTTATTAATGATACAAAAGAAAATATTTTAGGGATCTTAAATGCTTGCCATGAATCGGGAGTAAAAGGAATTATATGTTTTGGGATGGGAGTTACGATGAGAGAAGGAAATCGAGAATACTTTTATCAACAGTTGGATCGGTATTTTCCAAAAATGAAGGAAAAATATATCCAGAGTTTTGGAATGCAATATGAACTTACTAGCCCAAATCATGCAGAACTTATGCATCTGTTTCATGGGTTTTGTGAGAAGCATGAAATTATGCATGATGTTGGACAGATTTTTGATTACTTAAATATGTTCGAGGATTGCTACGAAGGAGAACAGCTAATGTTTGAGTTGCCTCTTTAAAATGAACCCAAGTGCAATAACTACAATCAGATAAGATGTGTTCATGGCAATCCAAATGCCCGAAAGCTCCAATACGCCAGATAATATAAGAGAAAGTGGAACGTATAGAGCGAACAGTCTAAGGACTGAAAATAGAGCGGAAAGAATTGGTTTATTTAAAACATTTAAAGTGCTAGTTTGTACTAAAAATAGACCTTGTATACCATAACATATCGGAACGATAAATAAGTATGTTTGTACAGTTTTAATAACTTCAGGGATATCCGTGAACAGACCTGCTATCCAACCACCAAAGACCATGAGAAGAATCATGATAAATCCTCCATAAACCATGGAAAAGATACTGGATTTTTTTATGATTTCATGAACACGGTCTGTTTTTTTTGCCCCAAGATTTTGTCCTAGCAGAGGGACATAGATGGACACCATGGAGTTGATGATAATCATTGCAAAGGGTTCGATCTTTGAGGCAATACCAAAGCCAGCAGTTGCTTCTTTTCCAAAGGAAGCAATGAGGCCTGTAACCGCAGCAACAGCAAGTGGGGTCATGATTCGAGTGACTGCATTAGGAAGACCAATAAAGAGAAGATCCTTGAAAGAAGAAAGTATTTTTTGGATGGACACGCCTTTTAAGGAAATGATTCGAAATCGAAAAGCCTGAATATAAAACGAAAAAATCAGTGTAAATGCTCTTGCAATGACAGTTGCGATTGCTGCTCCCTGAATCCCGAGTGATGGAAATGGACCAGGACCAAAGATAAGCAGTGGGTCCAAAATAATGTTAATAAGAGCAGAAAATGACATAATGATTGCTGGCGTGCGGGTGTCTCCAATAGCGCGAATGCTTGAGTTTCCAATCATTGGAACTACAAGGAAAATCACACCACCATACCAAATTTTCATATACTCTCGTACATAAGGGAGTGTTGTTTCGTCTGCACCAAGCAATGTAAACAGTGGATTGATAGTAAAAAAGCCAACTACAACAAAAATAAAAACAAGAAGAAGACCTAATAGAAGGGAATCGGTAGCATATCTAGTTACCTGTTTTTTATCATTTTGCCCTTGTGCCTTGGAGATTAGAGCAGCAGAACCAAGCCCAATGCCTTGCGCTAAAGAACCGACAATCATGACAACAGGGAAGGTAAAGGTCATTGCGGCCATTTGATTGAGTCCAAGTTTAGTCACATAATAGGTATCGGCAATGTTGAATGCAACCAGTCCAAGCATCCCAAAAATCATTGGAAAAGTCATATGAATTAACAATTTCCAAATGGGGTCATTTGTGATATCCAATTTCATTTTTGTACGTTGTTTCATAATTTACCTCGGTAACTTCTTTTTCTTGTTTTTTCCCATGAAGAAACGGGCTGTCCTTACAAGTGGCTTGAACCAAAAGGGTTCTAGCTCTTTTTCTGCATTTTTAAGTTCCTGACGTATTTTGATTTCTTGTGGACAATGCTCTTCGCATAGTCCACAACTTACGCATTGATTTGCATAATGTGTTTCACTTCCGGTTATCCCAAGGTGAGCCAGGTAGTGTAGGGTAGTTCCTTTGGGTCCAAGTAAATATTTATCATTATAGAATGCAAATACGCCGGGAATATTGACTCCTTTAGGACAAGGCATGCAATATCCGCAACCAGTACAAGGTACCTTTGTTTTTTCAAGCATAATCTTCTGTGCATTCTTGATAATGTTTAGTTCTTCTTTGTCCATTTGTCCAGGAAGAGCGGATGAAGCTATGGAAACATTCTCATGAAGTTGTTCTTCGTTGCTCATTCCGGAAAGAATGACGTTGACTTCTGGATGATTCCATATCCAACGAAGAGACCACTCCACAGCGGTTCTTTTTGGATGATATGTATCAAATGATTGGATGACTTCTTGTGGGAGACTATTCACAAGGCGTCCACCACGCAATGGTTCCATAACAATTACAGGAATATTCATGGCATATGCAAGTTTTAACCCATCAATCGTTGCCTGATTATGTTCATCAAGATAATTGTACTGTATTTGACAAAAATCCCAAGGATAAGCCTTTAAAATTTTGATAAAATCATCTTTTGCACCATGGAAGGAAAATCCGAAGTTTTTAATAACCCCTGCGTCTTTTTTTTGCTGTAAGAATTCAATGACACCAAGATTTACCATATGATCAAAGGAGGCATGATCTGTGAGCATATGAACAAGATAGTAATCAATATAATTTGTTTGTAGACGTTCAAGCTGTGTTTCGAATATTTTCATTGCCTGCTCTAATGTTTTAATCATGAATTGAGGCATTTTTGTTGCGATATTTACATTCTCTCGAATCCCGACAAGAGCCTTTCCTAATATCGGTTCGCTTTTCCCGCCGTGGTATGGATAGGCCGTATCAAAGTAATTGATGCCACTTTCATAAGCCTCACGAATTAGTTTGATTGTTCGTTCTTCATCAATACGGTTTCCTTTCATTGGATATCGCATACAACCGAATCCGAGAATGGATAATTTATCACCATTTTTAACATTTACTTTTGTATTCATTCGTATCCCTATCTGCGTAATCAACGCGTAATTTTTCCTGTTATCTTATTCTATCATCTGTTATAAAAAAAAATAAGTGGTAATGTTTAAAATTAAGTCAATGGTCATAGACAGCTCTATCAATATGACTTATCATAAGATTAGAAGAACTTATTTATTTTAGACAAAGTAATTTGGATTAGAAAGAATGAGGAACCCTATGGATAAAATTATCATTTCAAATCTAACAAGAGACTATGGAAGTGGGAAAGGTATCTTTGAACTTTCATTTCGGGTAGGGGAAGGCGAGGCATTTGGCTTTTTGGGACCGAACGGAGCAGGAAAGACTACAACAATAAGACATCTGATGGGGTTTTTAAAAGCACAAGAAGGTAGCTGCCAAATTGACGAATTGGACTGTTGGAATCAGCGAAGTTTGATTCAGTCAAATCTTGGGTATATTCCTGGAGAGATCGGCTTTTTTGATGATATGAAGGGAATCGAATTTCTAAAGTTCTGTGGGAAATATCGAGGCGTAAATTCGGCAAAGCGTATGAATGATTTAATAGAACGATTTGAGCTGGACCCCAATGGAAAGATCAAAAAAATGTCAAAAGGGACGAAACAAAAAGTGGGAATTGTTGCAGCTTTTATGCATGATCCAGCGATATTGATTTTAGATGAACCTACGAGTGGGTTGGACCCTTTGATGCAAAGTCGTTTTATTGATTTAGTTATTGAAGAAAAAGAACGTGGCAAAACCATTTTGCTTTCTAGCCATATGTTTGAGGAAGTGGAAAGAACTTGCCACCGAATCGGTATCATAAGAGCTGGAAGGTTGGTTGAAGTAGATTCGGTAGACCAACTGAAGGCAGCGCAATTAAAAAAATATATTATTACCTTTGAAAATTCTGTGGATGCAGAAAAATTTTCTCACGAACCGCTGGACTCAGAAAAACTGACGCATCATCGTGTTTCTGTAATTGTTCACAATAATATTCGGGAGTTCATTGCGATCATGAATCAGTATCCTGTCACGAATATTTCTGCGCCGACTCAGAGTTTAGAAGAGATCTTTCTGCAATATTACGGAGGTGGTAAAAATGATTAACTTTACATTATATTTTCGTGAAATGAAGAGTAGCTGGAAAATGTTGGTTGTTTTTGGTGCAGTTCTGACCTTGTATGTGACGATGATTATTAGTATGTATGATCCGAGTCTAGCAAAAACACTTCAGGAATTTCGCTCTGCTATGCCAGAACTTATGGCAGCAGTGGGGATGGACGGAAACGATAGCACTTTGATTGGTTTTATGTCATCCTATTTATACGGAATGATTTTGATTGTCTTTCCAATGATTTTTTCAATCA
This sequence comes from Lachnospiraceae bacterium, assembly GCA_963666475.2. Classification (GTDB taxonomy): domain Bacteria; phylum Bacillota; class Clostridia; order Lachnospirales; family Lachnospiraceae; genus JBFHIZ01. The sequence continues at coordinate 669,676 of OY762821.2, forward strand.
TGAGAGCGCATGGACTCATAGCGAAATATGTAGACAGGGGTTCTATGACCACATTACTGGCGGCCCCTGTAAAACGAAGAACCATTGCATTTACACAAATGAAAGTGCTTGCTAGTGGGGTGTTTTTACTAGTGATATATACAACGGTACTTGAAATCATTGGTACAGCCGCGTTTCCAGGAGAGTTAAATCTTTCCGATCTGTTTTTGCTGAATTTTGGACTGATATGGTTACAGCTAATGATTGCAGCCATCTGCTTCCTTTCGTCCTGTATTTTTGGGGATGCAAAGTTTAGTATTGGATTTGGAGCTGGAATTCCGACCGTGATGTATGTTATGCAAATGTTATCGGCGGCAGGCGAGTCTGCTAAGTTTTTTCGATACGTATCCATTTTCACCTTATTTCAACCAGAAAAAATTATTGCAAGAGAAACGTCAGCCCTTGTTGGGATTGCTGTCTTGGCCATCGGTTCTATTTTGACTTTTGCAGTAGCAATTGAAGTTTTTGCAAGAAAAGACATGCACATATAATTTGCATTACTGGAGGAGCGATATAATGATATATGATTTTGAAGTACAAATAATGCAAGGTATTCAGGCATTCATTACCCCATTTTTAGATTTGTTCTTTCAGGGCGTGACAATGATTGGTGAGGAGACCTTTTATATTCTGGCATTTTGTATGATATACTGGTGCTACGATAAAAATGTAGGTAAAGAATTAGGACTCACTTTCTTGCTTGGGAGTGTATTTAACGCTGGAATCAAAGAACTGTTTCACTTGCCACGTCCGATTGGGACAAAAGGAATAAGGAGCCTGCGTGTAGAAACTGCTACGGGATATTCTTTTCCTAGTGGGCATACTCAATCAACAACAACCTTTTTCTATTTTTGGATTTTAAAAGTCAAGAAAACATGGTTTCGCGTTTTGGCGTGGATATTGATTCTCATGGTTGGATTTTCTAGATTGTATCTTGGTGTACATTGGCCAAAAGACGTTTTGGGAGGAATTGTATTTGCGATCATATCCGTGCATTTTGGACGACAATTCTTTCGCGAAGTTACAACTTTGAAAGTTGTATTTTCTGTTGCAATTGTAAATCTTTTGTGCCTGTTTTTTCATTCGGAAGGATATGTCGTTGGTGCGGCATTGTTTTCCAGTGCAATGATTGGATTTTATTTGGAAAGTAAAATTGTGAATTTTGAAAATCAAAAAATCTTTCGTTGGAAAACTTTACGCCTGATTCTTGGACTTGTCGTTTTACTATCAATCAAGGAAGGTGTAAAAATCATACTTCCTGATTTATTGGTGATCGATTATTTTCGATATTTTTTAATTGGAATCTGGGTGACTCTCTTTTCCGGAATGGTGTTCAAAAAAATTCGAATTTGATGAAATGTTTTGACAGAGCGAACATTGATTTTCGATAATACGAGTGTTATAATGTACAGACTGTGTAGTGAGAAGCGTAAGTCCAAGTATGGCTTGCGCTTTTATTTTTATAGGATAGAAAAGGTAAAGTATGAAAGATTTAAAAGAAAAAGAAATTCGACAAGAAAATAAAATGGGGGTACGCCCAGTAAAAGGACTGCTTTGGGCGATGGGATTTCCGATGATGATTTCCATGGCGTTGCAGGCTGTATACAATATAGTGGATAGTTATTTTGTAAGCTCAATGAAAGATACGGACCAGATTCAAAAAATGGGAGATTATGCGGTAAATGCTCTTACACTTTCTTTTCCAATACAGATGTTGATGGTTGCGGTCGTCCTAGGTACAGGAGTAGGTGTTAATGCGATTTTGTCTAGAAGTCTAGGTGAAGGAAAACGAAATAAAGCCAGCGCAATTGCAGGAAATGCAATTTTTCTAGGGCTTTTAAGTTATATGATATTCTTCCTATTTAGTATTTTTGGTGTAGATGCATTCCTAAAATCACAGACGGATAATCCGATACTATTGGATTTAGGCAAGTCGTATCTGAGTATTTGTACGAGGTTTTCGTTCGGAATCATGATGCTTATTACATTTGAAAAATTATTGCAATCCACCGGGCATACTATTCAAACAACAGTTTCACAAATTATAGGTGCATTGACGAATATTGTTTTGGACCCTATTTTGATATTTGGGCTTTTGGGGTTTCCGGCTTTAGGAGTGGAAGGAGCGGCAATTGCTACGGTAGCAGGACAGACCGTATCTTTTGCATTTAATTGTATCTTCCATTTCAAATACAACCATGAAGATTTCGATGTGCATTTTCGTTATCTAAAACCAAATATACAGATTATTGGGGAAATCTATCAGGTTGGGTTTCCTGCGATATTGATGCAGGCGTTGACTTCGTTTATGACATATGGAGTAAATGTAATTTTTGGATCGGTTTCATTTCTTGCAGTAACCGCATATGGTATATACTTTAAGATTCAATCGTTTGTATTTATGGCAGCATTTGGGATGAACAATGCTATTATTCCGATTATAGGATACAACTACGGGAGAGGCGATAAAAAAAGAATTGATGAAGGCATACGATATGGAATGATCTATTTGCTGCTCATTATGGGACTCGGTATCGCACTTCTACAAATTATGGCGAAGACGATTGTGGGAATATTCCCGGTTGCGGAAGAAACACAGAAACTATGCATATTGGCCATTCGTATCATTACACTGGGATATTTATTTGTTGGTGCGAACATTGCTTATCAGGGAATTTTTCAAGCGTTGGGAAGAGGTTTTTACTCCCTGTTAATTTCTCTGCTTCGTTTAATTGTTATAGTGCTTCCTTTGACTTATCTTTTTTCAAAGTTCGATAATCCATTGGTTTGGATCTGGTGGGCGTTTCCGATTGCAGAAGGTGTAGCATTTGTAGTATCGGTGTTTATGATGCGAAATATCAGACATAAGAAATTGTTAACGTTTGGAAAATAATATTGACAGATAAAACAATTTGCAATATACTTGACTCAGTCAACTAACAAAGAGAAAGACATCTCATTTGAAAGGAACGTTATGAGTCAAAAAAAAGTAAAGAAAAAAGTAGTAAGTTGGACGATTGGAATCATATTTATTTTGATGTGTGTTATTATTCTGTCTTTATATATCTATATCATCCACTATCATAATCCACAAGATCGGGTTCTCAAAGAAGCAGGAATCGTCGAAAAAACACAGATAGTAGGAGATATTTCCTTTAACTATGCCGAAGGTCCAGACAATGGTCCATCTTTAGTTTTGTTGCATGCTCAATTGCTTGATTGGTATACGTATAATCAGGTTTTGCCAGTGCTCTCGGAGTATTTCCATGTATATGCTATTGATTATCCTGGTCATGGAAAAACACAGGTGCCAGAGAATTATGAGTACAGTGCGAATCAAATCGGAAGTGATCTTGCGGAATTTATAGTAACTGTCATAGGGGAGCCTGTATATGTGACAGGAAATTCATCTGGAGGTTTACTCGCAACATGGCTGGCATCGAATAAACCGGAATTAATAAAAGCAGCACTTCTTGAGGATCCTCCATTGTTTTCATCAGAATTTCCTGAGATACAAAATACGATCGCTTACAAATCTTTTACAACAAGTCATAATGCAATAGATGATGACTATGATGGTTCTTTTTTGAACTATTGGATTCAAGAAAGTACTCAATTTTTTAAGACATATACTGGACCAGGAACACAACAGTTCATATATTTTGCAGTCAATCAATATGTAAAGGCAAATCCTGGTGAACCAGTTGAAATTGCCTTTATGACTGTTTCAGTTCAGGAAATGATAAGGGGATTAAACTACTATGACCCTGCATTTGGAAATGCATTCTATGAGGGAACATGGAATGAAGGATTTAGTCATGTAGACGCACTTGCAAATATTGAATGTCCTGTGCTTTTGCTTCATGCCAATTACGAATTTATGGAGGATGGAACTCTAGATGGTGCAATGTCTGATAAACAAGCAGATTTGGCGACATCTTTAGTAGAGAACTGCGAATTTGTTACAATCGACTCTCCTCACGTTGTAAATTTAGAATATCCAGATGAATTTTCAGAACTAGTAGTTAATTTCTTTTTGGAAGTGGAGGAATAAAATTATGCAAAATGAGAATATATTTCGCAGTGTAGGTGTTATTAATCGAGTTTTTACGAGCTTTCTTTCAAAAGAAATTACAGAACTTCAGATTTCATATTCAGACAGCATTTTTTTAATGAATATTGGTGAAAGAGAAGGAATTTCACAAGAAGAGATTTCGAATCAGCTAGCGATTGATAAGGCGGCAGTCGCTCGTTCCATAAAATCGATGAATACAATGGGATTAGTACGAATTGAATCGTCTATATTAGATAAAAGAAGAAAACACCTATATTTGACGAACGAAGGGAAAATTAAATTCGATTGTTTGACGGATATTCATGAAAAATGGTCAAGGAACGTTTTACAAAATATTTCTAAGGATGAATTGAATACGATAACGATTGCGATGGAAGATATTTGCAAACATGCAAAAACCTTAATTGAATAAAAAAAGCCGAGAGGCTTTTTTTATTGTGTAAATATAGGATTTCTGGATAGAATGTGAGATAATGAAAATGGAACTGAAAATGTTTATGAGGAAGATGTTATGTCAGAACCAAGAGATTTTTATGTGATGGAAATCAAACAAAAAATGAATGAGGAACAGATCGAGAAGTTCATTCGCCTTTATGAACCTTTTATTATTACTTGTGCTTCAAAACGTATGAATCGTTATATAACCTATGAGAATGATCCAGCCTATGCGATTTCGTTGGAAAGTTTTTATAAGGCAATTCTAAATTATGATATTACAAAAGGTGGATTTTTAAATTTTGCCAAAATTCTGATTGATCGAGATCTTCTCAATTATATAAAAAATGAATATACACATTCGCAAAAGATGGATTCACTTGATACAATCGAAAATATATCGGATAAACATACTGTGGAAGATGAAGTGATTTTGAGGTCGGAGATCGAGCAGTTGGAAAAAGAATTAGAAAAATTTCATATTTCTTTTGAAAATCTTGCTGATTATGGACCAAAGCATGAGGATACAAGAGAAAAGGCAAAAGAAATCGCCAAAAAAACGTCCCAAGTACAGGAATTCATGCAGTTTGTGTTCGATAAACTTCGACTTCCCGTGAGCAAAATGTGTGAACGATTTCGGGTGTCTCGTAAAGTAATTACAAGAAGTAGGGAATATATTATTGCAATTCTGATTGTATACGAAAAAAAACTGGATGAAATAAAGAAATGGATATAAATATACCCTAAAAAAAATTTTATTTTGTATCTTATAATATATGGTAATCAAAGAATCACTATGTAAGGAGTGGCGTATGGACAATGGAATCATCTTAAAAGTAAATAAAGAGTACGCTGTGATTAGTTTGGGAAATGAGTTTGTCCGCATAGTACGCAAACAAGGGATGCGAATCGGACAACGAATTTTCTTTACAGAGGAGGATTTATATTCTCACCATATGGGAAGGAGAATGCAGATGAAGGGATTAAAAAGCGTAGCAGCTATAGCGGCTGCAGTTGTAGTTGTAGTGATTGCTGGAGTGTTTATTGTACAAAATCGTACGATGGAGGTTTCGACGGTTGTTGTTGACATCAATCCAAGCGTGTCACTTGGTTTGGATGAAAATGAAGTGGTAGTAAAAGCAGAAGCTTTGAATGAAGATGCAAAGACTCTCGATTTGAAAATTGTGATTGGAAAGTCGGTACAAGATGCGGTTGAAAATATTACAGGTCAAGCGGTAGAGCTTGGGTTTTTAAATACGGAGGATCTAGAAGATGATTATATTGTAGTTACTACAATATCAGAAGAAAACAAAGATGAGATTGAAGCACTGCTTGAACAGAATTTAGAGGAAAGTACTTTGATGAATATGGTTAATGTTGTAATCATGGAAGGTACGCAGACCGATTTGGATGAAGCAGAATCTGAGGACGTTGCGGTTGGTCTTTTGATGCTTAGAGAAAAATATCAGCTTGCAGAAGGTGAGACGGTAGGCGATTTGATGAGTGATCCGATTCGTAAAGAAGAGTATTTAACGGAGAATAAACTACATGAAGAAGACGTCATTCATTTAGCAGAGCGTATTATGAACGGACTTGAAAATTCTGACCTTGGAGAAGAAGTCAAAATGCAATATACTGCGGAATTTGGAGAGTTTATGGCATCCATTGAAGTATTGCATCAGGCTCAGATCGCATATAAAGAGGCGACAAAATTAGGAGATGCAGAAGCAATGCAAGAAGCGCAGGCAGCATTACTTGATGCGGAACTGACACGAGAAGCTATGAAAGAAGTAAAGACTGCTCTAAATAATGGAAAAGATGAAGAAGAACGTGCGGAGCATTTGGCAGAAGTATTTGCAAAGATTTTAAATAAAAAATCTTCCGACGAACAAATAGAGAACGACGAGGATAGCTCGAATACCGATGAAGAAAATGAAATACTCATTGAGGAAGGTGACAACTCTTTGGATGGCGTCGATGGAGTTAGTGGAGCTACCTCGAATACTAATTCAAATGGAAATTCTTCTAGTAACAATAAAAATTCTGGTGTAGATGCAATGAGTGGTGCAACTTCAGAAACTTCGAATAGTGGAAATTCAAGTTCATCGAAAAGCAACTCAAAAGTTGAAAAGGACGATGACGACGATGACGATGAGTACGACGATGACGATGAGTACGACGATGACGATGATGAACATGAATATGAGGATTCTGAGCATGATGATTAAAGAATCTTGCATATGTTTGTGAAATATAAATCATATTTGACATTCCACAGAAAAGAGACTATGATAGCTAATGTTTCAAATTTTGGGGCTCGATATATGGGCGATGAGAGGCATGGTCTTTAAGATGGATAATCATAAAATTGCTGGTACATTGAATATGACAGATGGGAATCCAAAAGCTTTAATTCTAAAGTTTGCGATTCCCATTTTTCTGAGTCAGCTTTTTCAACAATTATATAATATTGCAGATACGATGATTGTGGGTAATTTTCTCGGAAAATCCGAATTGGCAGCAGTGAGTTCTTCTGGGACGTTGATTTTCTTGATTATCAGTATGTTTGGCGGAATTGCAGCGGGAGCAGGAGTCGTTGTTTCTAAGTATTTTGGTGCTAAGGACTACGAAAATATGCAAAAAGCGATTCATACGAATGTTGCAATTGGTCTTTTTGCTGGAGTATTTCTGACTTTATTTGGAGTGCTTGCTACACCTACAATTTTAAGATGGATGAATACCGATCCAAATGTACTTCCTAATTCGATTGTGTATTTTCGAAGTTACTTTCTCGGGGCAATGGGAATCGTAATGTATAATATGTTTAACGGTATTTTAAATGCAATGGGGGATAGCAAACGCCCACTTATTTTTCTGATTGTTTCGTCTGTCCTTAATGTTGTTTTAGATATCACATTTATCAAGGTTTTTCACTTGGGAGTGGGATCAGTTGCCGCCGCTACTGCTATTTCGCAAACGCTTAGTGCGCTTCTTTGTTTAAGATACTTGCGGAAAGAAGGAACCATTTTTCGATTACGTTTTTCGCAGATTCGTTTTCATCAAGGATTTCTTGGAGAAATTTTGCACATGGGAATTCCATCCGGGGTACAGAACTCAGTGATCGCATTTGCAAATGTGATTGTTCAAAGCAACATCAACTCTTTTTACGAAGATGCAATGGCAGGCTATGGATCTTATGTGAAAATTGAAGGATTTGGGTTTCTTCCAATCGTCTGTTTCTCACTTGCACTTTCGACATATGTTAGTCAGAATCTAGGGGCAAATCGCAAAGATCGCGTGAAGGAAGGAGCCAATTTTGGACTCTTTACAGCTATATTAATGGCAGAAATCATTGGGATTACGATTTTTATTGCAGCACCATTTTTAGTGAGTCTTTTTAATATGGATCCGAATGTGATTGCTTTTGGAGTAAAGCAGGCACGTGTCGAGGCGTTGTTTTACTTTCTTCTAGCTTTCTCAAATGTTGTAGCTGGTGTGTTTCGAGGTGCCGGAAAGGCTATTTATCCGATGGTCGTAATGCTTTCTGTGTGGTGCGTATTTCGAATTTTGTATATCACTGTCGCAATGCAGATTCGACATGATATTACATTGATTTATATGGCATATCCAATTACATGGAGCATTAGTTCCATTCTGTTGTTTAGACTATATATCAAGGGAGATTGGATGTCTCCAAAAGTAAATAAAAAAATTGTAGAACAAGTATAAAACATAATTGAAAATGGTTCATATATTCTTTTACTTGTCACACAGATGTCATAATAGAAACCTATACTATAACCATAACAAAGAAGCCCATTCAAAAATGGATATAGAAAGGTAAGGTAATTGACATGAAGAGAACAGTAAAATTTACAGGACTATTTTTAATTTTGACGTTATTAATTGGAACAACCGCATTTGCAAGTGAGACAGTTGGTTCTTCAGCTGCATCTGAACAGACGACTTATACATTGGAAGAAATGTTGCAATATGCTTTAGAAGATGAGAGAATTGCACAGGCAGAATATGAAGCAATTATGGAGTCGTTTGATGTAACAAGACCATTTAGTAACATTGCAGAAGCAGAAAAACAACATGAAGCAGAAATCATAGCATTATATGAAGCAAGAGGAATGGAAGTCTCAGATTTTGATGCATCAGAATACGTAGTTTTGCCAGATACTTTAGCAGAAATCTATGAAGTTGGCATCCAGGCAGAGATTAACAACATTGCAATGTATGATTTGTTTTTGGCACAGGATTTAGATGCAGATGTGAGACTTGTGTTTGAAGAAATAAAGAACGGGTCAGAAAGTCATTTAGCAGCATTTGAAAGATCTGGTGATCGCTTAAATGAGAGAACGGTGCGTCAGTCAGAATCGCTTTTTGATTCGGTACTTGGATTTTTCGGTGGAAGAACAGAAGATAATAGACGTGGTGGAAGAAGATAATTGAATATTAAGTAAACTAAGAAATGAGCTTTCTCACAGAGAGCTCATTTTTTTTGTGAACTTCATCCAAATTGGTTGACAAATAGGTGGATAGGATTATAATAATCCTTGTGGTTTACAAATAGTAAACAAAAAGTTTAGATAGACTAAGAAGGGTGTGGAGATTTTTTATGGAAATCGGACCAAAAATCAAGCAACTGAGAATTGCAAACAATCTAACGCAAGAAGAACTTGCAGATCGAGCAGAGTTGTCAAAGGGATTTATTAGTCAAATTGAAAATGACTTAACCTCACCATCGATTACGACCCTGGTTGATATACTTCAGTGTCTGGGTACTGATCTAAAAGACTTCTTTAGTAATTTTGAAGACAAACAAATTGTGTTTAAAAAGAAAGACTATTTTCGAAAACGAGATACCGAGTTAAATAATACCATAGAGTGGGTCATTCCTAATGCACAAAAAAATGCAATGGAACCGATTCGCATGATTCTTGAACCAGGTGGGTATTCTCTTTTGGACCAACCTCATGAAGGGGAAGAATTTGGTTATGTAGAAAAAGGGAATATAAAAGTATATTTAGGAAAAGATTGTCACCATGTAAAAAAAGGGGAATCTTTTTACTTTGAATCAACGACAAAACATCACATAGAAAATGCGGGAAATACCGAAGCGATAGTAATCTGGGTAAGTACACCACCATCCTTTTAGAAATGGAGATCACAAATAAATGGAAAAGAATGTAATCATTCAACTAAATAATATTACAAAAAAATACGGAGAGCAGGTTGTACTGGATCAGTTGAATCTGAAAGTTGTGAAGAATGAATTCTTGACTTTGTTGGGACCAAGTGGCTGTGGGAAAACAACGACACTTCGTATTATTGGAGGATTCGAATATCCGGATGAAGGAGAACTCCTCCAAAACGACAAGAATATAGTTGAAGTGCCACCATATAAACGAAATATTAATACAGTGTTTCAAAAGTATGCACTTTTCCCACATTTAAATGTATTTGATAATATCGCATTTGGTCTGCATATTAAAAAATTGGATAAAAAGATTGTAAAAGAGAAAGTGTTAAAAGCACTGAAACAGGTAAATTTAGCAGGTTATGAAAAAAGAAATATTGAACAGCTTTCAGGTGGACAACAACAGCGTGTGGCCATAGCACGTGCGATTGTCAATGAACCTGAAATTCTTCTCTTAGATGAGCCTTTGGGTGCACTTGACTTAAAACTACGTCAGGAAATGCAATATGAATTGAAGACACTACAAAAAGAACTGGGAATCACTTTCGTATATGTAACACACGATCAGGAAGAGGCGCTTACCATGAGTGATACCGTTGTTGTTATGAATAATGGTGTGATTCAACAAATGGGTACGCCTGAAGATATTTACAATGAGCCTGTGAATGCGTTTGTTGCTGATTTTATTGGAGAAAGTAACATCGTTGATGGAATCATGAAACAAGACAAAGAAATTTGGATGTTTGGTTTTTCATATCCTTGTGTTGATAAAGGGTTTGGTGCGAATGAGCAAGTAGATGTTGTCATTCGTCCAGAAGATATTTCCTTATTGCCAGAGCAACAGGGGAAAATTAATGGAGTGGTAACCGATTGTATTTTTAAAGGGGTTCATTATGAGACTTGTGTGGTAACGGAAGGGTTCGAATGGGTGGTACAAAATACGAAACAGTTCCATCCGGGAGAAAAAGTCAGTATCAACGTGGATCCTTTTGATATTCACATTATGAAAAAAATGCCAAAAGCAGAGATGAACAATGTTTTGGAGGAAGAGCAAAATGAATAGGAAATGGCTGGCTACACCTTATTTAATTTGGATGGTCATCTTTATTATCGTTCCGCTTTTGATGATCCTATATTATGCATTTACAAAAGACACTTCGAATGGATTGATTATGACGACGGAGTTTCTAGAAAGATCTTTTGCTCCGATTTATGTGACTGCGCTATGGAAGTCTCTTCTATATGCCGGGATCTCTACGATAATCTGTCTGTTACTTGCATATCCATTAGCACTGATTTTGGTAAAAGGAAATAACTCAGGAAGTTCCATGCTATTTATCTTTATTTTGCCAATGTGGATGAATTTTTTGCTTCGGACCTATGCATGGTTGTCTTTGCTTGAGACCAATAATGGTCTTATTAATACCGTGTTGCGTGCACTTCACTTGCCGGTGATTGATATTATTGGGACGCCTAACGCAATTGTGCTCGGTATGGTATACAATTTTTTACCGTTCATGGTACTTCCAATTTATAACTCCTTGGCAAAGATTGACACTTCCATTCTGGAAGCAGCCTCTGATTTAGGAGCCAATAATCGAAAACGTTTGTTTCGTGTGATTTTGCCAATCAGTATGCCTGGTGTGATGAGTGGAATTACCATGGTTTTCATGCCTGCAGTTACATCTTTTGTGATTCCAAATCTATTGGGAAGCGGGAAGGTGAATCTGATTGGAAATCTGATTGAACAACAATTTTTGATGACATACGATTGGGGATTTGGAGCAGCATTATCTTTTGTGCTCATGGTGATTATTTTGATCACAATGGGTATTTTCCGCCGCTATGATGGAGATTTGGAAGGTGGTGCAGGAATATGGTAAAAAAAGGAATAGAACGAGTTTATCTCGGATTGATCATGATTTTTCTATATGCACCAATTTTGACCTTGATGGTGTTTTCTTTTAACGACTCAAAATCCAGAGCAACTTGGGGCGGATTCACACTAAAGTGGTATCAAAGTATGCTTGATGACCCCATTATTTCAAAGTCACTATATTATACCTTGCTTGTGGCGTTGCTTGCATCGGTTATTGCAACCTTGATTGGAACATTAGCAGCAATTGGAATTCATGTAATGAAAAAGAGACCAAAAGGAATTATTATGAATGTTACCTATCTGCCTGTTTTGAATGCAGATATTGTAACCGGTATTGCATTCATGTTATTTTTTGTTGCAATTGGGTTGAAGCTGGGATTTGCATCCATGTTGATTGCGCACATTACATTTAGTATTCCGTACGTGATCCTTAATATTTTGCCAAAACTTCGTTCAATGAATAAGTTTACATATGAGGCGGCATTGGATCTTGGAGCAAGACCATTGGAAGCGATTTGGAAAGTGATCATTCCAGAAATTATGCCAAATATTGTCACTGGATTTTTGCTCGCATTTACCTTGTCTTTGGACGACTTTGCAATTAGTTATTTTACGACTGGAAGTGGCGTTACAAATCTATCCATTACCATCTATACCATGACTAGAAGAGGTATCAAACCAGAAATCAATGCGATCTCGACGGTGTTATTCCTGTCAATATTGATCTTGCTTTTGATTATAAACAAACGTTCAGCAAAACTTGAAAATCAGAAGAAGCTGCAGAAAAGTATCTAAACGTACAAGGAGGATTTATGAAGAAATTATTGAGCATGGCTCTTTTGCTCGCACTGGTTCTCACCGGATGTGGAAGCAATACAGAAGCCGACCCAAACAAACCACTCGCTGGCACTACAATCAATGTATACAACTGGGGCGACTACATCGCAGAGGATACATTGGAACTATTTACAGAGCAGACTGGAATCAAAGTTGTATATGAAACCTATGATTCGAACGAAATCATGTATGCAAAATATAAGTCAGGAGCCGTAGACTATGATGTCTTGATTCCTTCTGATTATATGATTGAAAAGCTGATTTCAGAAGATGAACTTTTACCACTCAATTTTGACAACATTCCAAATGCATCTTATATTGATGAAAATTTTAAAAATTTAGCTTTTGACCCAGACAATCAATATTCGGTTCCTTATATGTGGGGAACTCTTGGTATTTTATACAATACAACCATGGTTTATGAAGAGGTGACTTCTTGGGATATTCTTTGGGACAGTAAATATGAAGGTCAGATCATTATGATGAACTCTGTACGTGACAGTTTTGCGGTAGCCTTGAAACGTCTGGGATATTCTTTGAATTCGACAGATATGACTGAAATTGACGCTGCGTATGCAAGTCTTGAAGAACAAGCTCCACTGGTTCAGGCTTATGTTGTTGATGAAGTAAAAGACAAGATGATCGGTGAGGAAGCAGCGCTTGCAGTCATCTATTCTGGAGAAGCAATCTTCACGGCGGATTATAATGAAGATTTGGCATATGCAATCCCAGAAGAAGGGACGAATTTGTGGTTTGATGCAATGGTTATTCCTAAAACTTCAAAAAATCAAGAAGCAGCGGAAGCATTCATCAACTTCATGAACGATCCACAAATTGCATTTAATAATACGGATTACATTGGATATTCTACTCCGCATACCGAAGCGAAAAGCATGTTGGATGAAGAAGTACAAAACGATCCGGCAGCATATCCTTCAGAAGAAGTGATCGCGAAATGTGAAGTGTTCGTGGACTTAGGAACAGAACTGACGGCTTACTACAATGAAAAATGGAATGAGTTGAAAGCTTCCTTAAATTAGTTCAATAAACCTATTATTTTGAGAAGGCTGTTATAATCGTATACAAAAAAAGATTCTACTTGATTTACATGTAGAATCTTTTTTTGTGTAAACTTTTATCCCTGAAATCAAGACAACGTTTTTTAAAATTTTTACGCAGATTGACATTTCAAGTGCATGAAAGCTATAATGAAAAAAATTATCCGTATTAGTTTTGGAAAGGAAAGTTATGGTTCGAATAGCAATCGTTGAAGATGATAAAAACTACACAGAGGTCCTTAAGAAATATATTGTACGATATGAACGAGAGAGCAATCAAACATTTCAAACTATTATTTTTCAAGATGGAGAAGATATTTTAGAGAATTATTCGGCGGAATATGACATCATTTTAATGGATATTGAAATGCAATTTAAGGATGGAATGTCGACTGCTGAAGAAATTCGAAAGGCAGACAATGAGGTTGTTATAATTTTTATTACAAATATGCCTCAGTATGCAATGAAGGGTTATGCAGTAGAAGCTTTAGACTATGTATTAAAGCCTATTAACTACTATGCCTTTTCACAGAGAATAGACCGTGCTTTATCTAGAATGAAAAAGCGTACATCGAAATTTCTGTCTGTTGCCTACAAAGGAAAGATGCGAAAGATGGATGTTTCTGAAATATATTACATTGAAGTACGGAATCACGATCTGATATTTCATTTGAAGAATGAAGCATTTCATACAAGAGGAACTATGAAAGAGATTGAAGCTGAATTAGAGAAGGATTCGTTTTTTCGATGCAATAAATGTTATCTTGTGAATATGAAATACGTGAATGCAATTGAAGAAAACACGGTGCTTGTTGGAACCGACCATGTACAAGTCAGTAGAGCTAGAAAAAAAGAGTTTCTAGATGTGCTAAATGACTATATGAATGAGGTGAGTAAATGAAAATTGATTGGATCAACACACCTGGAGGATACTATGCGATTGCATATTGGATATCCAGCGTCATGATCATTTTAAATAGTCCAAGAAAACGTACTAGAAAAAAAGAAATCATCAGTACCGGAATCGCAGGAATTGTACTATTAGCTGTGATGACAATAACGCATGGAAGTTCGCAATATTTGTTTGTTCCATTTATGCTTGCTTATTTCATTTTATTGTGGGTCATGATCTTTTACAACTGTAAATATAACTGGAGAACAGCGTTGTATTTTGCAGCTCGAGCATTTATAATTGGAGAATTCATAGCATCTTTTGAGTGGGAAATGCTCTATTATGCAGTTACATATGTTGGCATGCCATTCAATATATTTACGAATGTTTTGTTTTTGGTTGTTGTGGATGGCGGAATCATTACGCTCATGTATTTGCTTGAAAAGAAAAATCGAGATGCGAATAAAAGTATTGAAATTCATAATCGAGAACTGATTATGGGTGGGGTCATTACATTGGTAATTTTTGCAGTAAGTAATATGAGCTATGTTCTTGAAAGTACAACATTTGGAGATGTATTTATTCAAGAGTTATTTGTGATAAGAACACTAGTTGATCTTGGAGGAGTTGCTGTTTTATATGCATACCATGTGCAGATGGGAGAACTTAACATGCAGTTTGAAATGGAAAAACTACAGGATATATTAAATATGCAATATCATAATTATGAAATGCTTGAACAAAGTATCGCAACTGTGAACCATAAATATCATGATTTGAAATATCATATAGCTGTGCTAAAGAAGGAGTTTAGTGAAGAGGATAAACTGGCATATCTAGATAAGATGGAGATGGAGATAAAAGCATATGAAGCGCAGAACAAAACGGGTAATAAGGTGCTAGACACAATATTAACTGGAAAAGCACTATATTGCCAAAATAATTGGATTGAATTGACTAGTGTGGCGGATGGTACACTTTTGGATTTTATCGACCCAATTGACATCAGTACCTTGTTTGGGAATATGCTGGATAATGCAATTGAAAGTGTAAGTAAAATTGAAAACAAGGAAAGACGCTTGATTCATTTAACGATTTCTAAGCAAAAAAGTTTTTTGAGAATTAAGATGGAAAACTGTTATGACAAGAAACCAGGGTTTCAGGATGGACTTCCCTCTACCACAAAAGATGATAAAAAATTACATGGATATGGATTAAAAAGTATACTTAGTACGGTCAAGAAGCTGGATGGTTCGGTAACGATGCAAGCAGAGAATGGATGGTTTGAGTTACGTATTCTCATACCATTACAGTAAATATTATAGCCGGATGACAGAAGGACATAGATGTTCTTCTGTCATCCGGTTTTTATACGTCAGTTTTTGAACCGTTTACGACAGCCTTAATATATTATGAACATTTGAGATATACTATAAAATATAATAATGCAATAATATGAGTTTAATAAAAGGAGATTTACTATGTTAGAAATCACCAAAATCAAAATCGAAAATTTAGCAGAAGACTGTATCACGGATGAAGTTCACCCACGAATTTCTTTTGAGCTAAGTAGTGATCAGGAAAATGTGGAATTAATGAATGCAAAGATTTCGGTAGGCGACTGGATTTTTGAGACAAAAGAACAGGTGGCTATATCGTATCAAGGAAGACCACTTGAGCCTTTTACAGAATATAAAGTGAATATTGAGGTACTGGATAATTATGGAAATATGGCAAATGGAGAATCAACTTTTGAAACCGGTAGAGGAAGTACTCCATGGAATGCAAGTTGGATCACAGATACGACATATCAATTGAAGGAACGTCATGAGTCGCCAGAAACCATGACTTTTCAAAAGAAATTGAGTATACAGAAATCGATCCGAAGTGTAAAAATCTATGCAACCGCATTGGGTATATATGAGATAAATTTAAATGGTAGAAAAGTTGGTAAGGATTACTTTGCCCCGGGATATACAACGTACAAGAGAAATCTACAATATCAAGTCTATGATATTTCAAAACAGATAAAAGAAGATAACCGGCTTACAGTAGTAGTGGGTGGTGGATGGGCAGTAGGTGCCTTTAACTACAAAAGAGTCAATCGCGCGTGGGCAGACAGACAAGCCCTGCTAATGGAAGTACGAATTACATATGAGGATGGAACAACAGAGATCATTGGAACAGATGAAAGTTGGAAGGTCACACGTGATGGGAATTATCGATTTACAGAATTTTATGCAGGCGAGACGTATGATGCTACGATCGATTTAGATAAAATAACATGGATCAATGCAGGAATAGAAAGTATTAGATATCAGCCTGAAATTGTAGCGACCTATGGTTCGATGGTCAGAGAACAAGAAATCATGACTCCGATTTCAGTCACGCATGCACAATCAGGGATGTTAATCTATGATATGGGGCAAAATTTTGCTGGGGTAATAAGAGCAAAAATTAGAGGGGAAAAAGGACAAAAAGTGGTATTTCATCATGCTGAAGTTTTGATGGATGGTGAGCTTTTTTTGAAACCACTTAGAAGTGCAATTCAACAAGCATCCTATATCTGTATCGATGGGGAACAAGAGTATTCTCCACGTATGACATACATGGGCTTTCGATACGTTGGGGTGGAAGGAATCGCAGAAAAAGATCTTGAACTCTTAGGGGTAGCACTATATTCAGATATGGAAACAAATGGAAGCTTTTATTGTTCAAATGACCTTATTAATAAATTGCAAAATGCAATCGTCTGGGGAACAAAATCAAACTTTGTCGATATACCGACGGACTGCCCTCAAAGAGATGAGCGAATGGGATGGACAGGAGATATCGCTGTCTTTTCTCCGACTGCTGCGTATAACTTTGACACGAGTCGTTTTTTTGAGAAGTGGCTTAGAGATGTAAAGGTGGAACAAAGACACGGAGGTGGAATTCCGATGGTTGTTCCGAGTACGTTTGTTCCAATGCAATGGGAATTAATGATTACAATGGCAGTAGACCATTGGGGAGATGCGTGTGTATGGGTTCCGTGGGCAGAATACCAGGCGCGAGGTGATATCCGTGTTTTAAAAGAAATGTATCCGACAATGAAAAAATATGTAAAGGCATGTAAGTTCTGGGCACAGTTGTTTTCTGTCGGAAAACACCGAAGAATATGGAGACTTCTTCATCATTACGGAGACTGGTGTTCTCCTAATGAAAACCTAATGGGATGGATGAGTAAAGGGAAGTGGACTGCAACTGCTGCGTTAGCACGTACTTCTGCAAACCTTAGTCAAATAGCAGAAATACTGGGGGAAAAAGAAGATGCAACATATTATAGCAAGTTGAGTCAGGAAACCTCAGATGCGTATCGTAGCCTTCTTATGGATAAAGATTGCAAAATTAAGAATGAATTTCAAACGGGATATGTGCTCCCACTACACTACAATATGCTAAATGAGGAAGACCAGAAACAAACAGCAGCGAATTTGGTAGAAATGGTAAGAAAAAATGATTATCATATTGCTACTGGATTTCCTGGAACGCCATATATCCTGTTTGCACTTGCCGAACATGGATATGAAAAAGATGCGTTTCATATGCTCTTAAAAGATACTTGCCCATCTTGGTTGTATGAAGTGAAGGCAGGAGGGACTACTGTTTGGGAGCGTTGGGATGCACTCAGAGAAGACGGGACATGTAATTCAGGAGATGATGACGGAACAAATGGAATGGTATCGTTTAATCATTATGCCAGTGGATCTGTCGGAGCTTTTTTGTATCAGAAAATTGCAGGAATACAAAGTATTACCGCTGGATATAAAAAATTTAAGATTGCACCATTAATAGGTGGTGGAATTACTTTCGCAAAGGGATTGGTAAAAACACCTTATGGTGAGATATCCAGTTCATGGCATATGGAATCCAATCTATTTTATATTGAAATCAGCGTTCCGGTAGGTACAAATTGTAGATTGGAGCTACCGGATGGAAGCGTACATGCGTATGGAAGCGGGAATTATACTTGTACGGCGAAGATATAAAAGTCTGTTAGAGAGAAATGCTGTCTGAAAAAAACAGACGAGAAAAGAGGAATTTAAATGACGTCAAGAACAACAGGATTATTCGAGAATCCTTTATTAAAAACAAAAATTATTTCAGCAAATGTAAAACCGAAGGAAATGTTATTAGGATATTTTATCGGACCTTTTTGTGCGCTGATTTCGAATGCCATTTTTTCATCGTATTTAAATCGATATTACTCAGATGTATTGGGGTGGACGGATACAAGCAGATTTGGAGTTTTTTCTGCATTGCTTCCAATGATCTCAGTGATCTTTGTAATAATTGGGAATTTGATGGTTGGAAGATTCATTGATGACACAAGAACTTCACAAGGAAAAGCAAGGCCATATTTACTTTTATCAATGCCGCTAATAGTCGTAGCAATTGCTTTGCTCTTTATGGTTCCGAACCAAATGAGTCCCCTTATTCAAATGATTTGGATTGCACTTTCCTATAATATATATTATGCATTAGCATATCCGTTCTTTTATACGGCACATAGTTCGATGGTTTCGCTTTCTACAAGAAACTCAAATCATAGAGGAATGCTTGCGACTTTCTCAAATGCATCTGGAGTAGCGGCTGTTGGAATTGGTGCGAGTATCCTTGTGCCAATGTTACTACAAAAATATCTGTTCGTAGAAGTGGATGGTGTACTGAATACTTCGGCAAGTTATGACAATTGGCGAAGTGTGATGATCGCTTTATGTATGATCACAGCTTTTGGAATTATTCTTGAATATTATTTTACCAGAGAGCGAATTACAGAAGAAAATATTAAATTAAAAATTACAGAAGAGAAATTACATATCAAACATCAGGTGAAAGCATGCATCAACAATAAATACTGGTGGATTATTATTCTTTATTTTTTGTTGTTTCAGTTTGGAGGACTGGTGAAAAATGGGTCTATGGGT
Organism: Lachnospiraceae bacterium; assembly: GCA_963666475.2. Taxonomy (GTDB): domain Bacteria; phylum Bacillota; class Clostridia; order Lachnospirales; family Lachnospiraceae; genus JBFHIZ01. The sequence continues at coordinate 689,064 of OY762821.2, forward strand.
TATTACAGTCGATGGATGTTTGATGGAGTGACATCAGAAGCTGCAGCTGGAACAGCAATGGGAACCCTGGGATTGATTGGTGGGTTGCCGACAGCGATTGGGATGATATTAGCCTGGCCGATTGCAAACAAACTTGGAAAACAAAAAGCAGTTACAATCGGATTGGCCATTTCAGTAATTGGCGGTTTGGTAAGCTTCCTTGATGTGCATAGTTTTGCTATGGTATGCATTGGTGTTATTTTAAAAGGAATTGGCTCAATACCTGCGATGTATGTGACACTTGCCTTATTATCTGATGTACTGGACCACTTAGAAGCTAAAAACGGATTTCGTAGTGATGGTTTTACCATGGCAGTTTATGGATCGATCATGGTAGGAATGACAGGGCTAGGTAATGGAATCATTAATGCACTTCTTACTGTGAGTGGTTATGATGCCTTATTAACAACACAAAACAGCTCAGTGCAAAACATGCTTGCACTATGTTATTTGGGAATTGAATTAATCTGTTATGCGGCAATTGTGATTCTGATGTTATTTTTGAAAGTGGAAAAGCATATTCAAGAAGATCATCTGACGATTTTAGAAAACCAAAAAGCAGCAGTTCTTGCTTCAGGGGGAGAATGGATGGATCCTTCAGAGCGTCTGGCATTGGAACAGGCTGAGGCAGAGAGAGTGGCTGAAGTGGCCAGAAAAGAGGATTTAAAGAGATTCTGTGAAAAAAAAGGATTGGATTATCTGATAGAAGAAGAAAAATATCAGAATAAGAAAATAGAGAAAGAAGCGAAACGTAGTAAGAGGTAAATATGAAAAAAAATGAATTTAATCGCGATTGGATCTGCCGGAGATTATCTGATGGAAAAGAAGAACAGGTCACATTACCTCATGATGCAATGATTAGGGAAGAACGAACAATACATAGTAAAGGGATTCATAATATTGGATGGTTTGAGGGAAAGGATTATGTTTATTCAAAGAATTTTTTTCTTCCAAAAGAATATGAAACGAAAGTAATTAAATTTGAAGTGGAAGGTGCGTATCACAACGCAGAAGTTTTTTTGAATGGTATAAAAGCAGCATATCATCCATATGGATACAGTGATTTTTTTGTAGATACCAAACATATGCTGAAATATGGTGAAGATAATAAAATTGAGATTTATACCTATAATTCAGATCAACCAAACAGTCGTTGGTACACAGGGACAGGATTATACAGACCAGTCAATATGTACATTTCAGATGCAGAGCATATTCTGGTAAACGGAGTAAAAATACGAACCGTGTCACACGATCCAGCAGTGATCGAGGTTGATGTGCAGACAACAGGTGATGGTGAAATTACGATAGAAATCATGGAGCAAGAACAGGTAATTGCCTCTGAGAAGACATATATAGTTGGAATGCATACACTAGTGAAGATCGAACTCCAAGATGCAAAACTATGGAATGTAGATTCTCCAAACATGTATCAATGCAGAGTCAAATTCAAAACAGATGAGGTCGTTGAAGATTTTGGAATTCGTACTTTACAATGGGATGGAGAGCATGGAATTTCTATCAATGGGGAACGAGTAATCTTAAGAGGTGCTTGTATTCATCACGATAATGGAGTACTTGGTGCGTGTGCGTATCCTGAAGCAGAAGAACGAAAAGTACGGATTTTGAAAGAAAATGGCTATAATGCGATTCGTTCAGCTCACAATCCTTGCTCAAAAGCTATCCTTTCTGCTTGTGACCAATTAGGAATGCTGATGATGGATGAGTACGTAGATGTTTGGTATATCCATAAAACGGAACATGATTATGCAGATCAGATGGAATCACGGTGGAAAACAGATTTAAAGGAAATGGTGGAAAAAGATTATAATCATCCATGCGTAATTATGTATTCAACTGGAAATGAAGTTGCAGAAACGGCGCAAGAACGTGGAATTGAATTGACAGGTAGTATGACCCAATATTTGCATGAATTGGATACAACGCGACCTGTCAGCTGTGGAATCAATATTTTCTTTAATTTCCTTAGTTCGATTGGTTTGGGTGTGTATAGTGATGAAAAAGCAAAGAAGGAAACGGATGCGACAAAAAAACCGGTAGGAAGTGAGTTTTATAATACTCTTGCTGGTATGTTTGGAGATTATACCATGAAGGTCGGTGCGACACTGTATCCATGTGATGTGAAAACCAGAGACGCATATGCAAATATGGATATTGCTGGATATAATTATGGGATATTTCGCTATAAGCATGATTTGCGAAAATACCCGAATCGTCTGATCCTTGGCAGTGAGACGTTCTGCAAAGATGCCTATTTGTTCTGGGAGCAGGCAAAAAATAATCCGCGCCTAGTAGGAGATTTTGTATGGGCCGGTATGGATTATATCGGTGAAGCCGGAATTGGAGCTTGGGAATATGAAGACTATGCTCCAGCAAATGCAAAAAAAGAAGGTTGGCTGACTGCAGGCAGTGGAAGAATTGACATCTTAGGGAACCCAAATGGTGAGGCACTTTATACAAAAGTAGCTTTTGAACAAACTGAGGATATTTATATCGCAGTAAAGCCAGTGTATCAAACAGGCAAACATTCACCTTCTGCCTGGAAAATGACGGATGCGATTCCTTCTTGGACTTATCCTGGATGTGAAGGTCAATTAGCCAAAATTGAAGTCTATGCACGCGCATACGAAGTAGAATTGTTGCTGAATGGGAAAACGATTGGACGAAAGAAGCTGAAAAATCGATGTGTAGTATATTTTACAGCAAAGTATTTGGCAGGAGAACTAGTTGCCCGATCCTATGATGAAGAAGGGAATGTTTTAAAAAGTACATCTTTAAGTACGGCTACAACGGAAACAAGATTAAGTATTTTTCCGGAAAAAGAAAAAGCAGATAAGGATTCACTTATTTATCTTCCTATGTGCTATACGGATCATAGTGGAATATGGAAACCTATGGAGAAGCATGAACTTAAGATTCAAGTGAAAAATGGAGTTTTAAAAGGATTTGGAAATGCTTGTTCATATAACCCAGAAGGGTATCAAAAGAACCATACAAAAACGTATTATGGACGGGCACTTGCAGTGGTTCAGGCCACAGGAGAAGGACCTGTGCAAATAAGCGTGACTGATGAAAGTGAGAATTATTCAGTACAAATTGATCAGTAATTTGTATACGGTTCACGTCATTATAAGAACTGTATACGACAAGCATGTTTTAAAGGACAAGAATGACTTTATAATAAAAATTAGAAAGGCTTTATAAAGGAGGATGAAAGAGATATGAAGGCAAAAAAACTTGTGCCCTTTTTCAGGGGCATGTCATCTGTAATGGCATCGATACTTACACTCTCGATTTTAGGTACAACAGTTGCGGATACCTATAGAACAAATCTAGATGATGTTCTTGGAACGCAAAGTTATGTAACTGTTGATAGTCAAGAAAATGCTAGATTTCAGAGTGATTACAGCACCATCGAAGAAATGGCGGAAGCAATAAAGGATATCGCAATTCGTGAAGGGGAAGAAGGAACGGTTATCATGAAAAATGATAATGATGTTCTGCCGTTATCGACAGATGAAACCATTGCATTGTTTGGTTTGGCTGCATACGCACCTTACCCAATCAGTGCTGGTGATTTGAAAGCGGGAAATGAAGATGGCGTAGATTTATTGCAAGGGTTAAAGGATGCAGGATTCCAAGTCAATGAAACATTGGAAGCATTTTATATGAATGACCTATTAAATCCACATGAGGTGGTAACTCAGAATGCATGGACAGGCGAAGATGTTATTTCCACGGAATTTGATTATATCTATAATACAAGTGTGGGAGATATGACAGATTTTGCGATTACTGAAGTTCCTGCAGATATGTATGTAGAATTAGGCGCGCCAGAGGATTTAAGCGCTCAAATCAGTAAGGAAACCACAGTTGGAATTTGTGTGTTTGCTAGACCTGGTGGAGAGTCTAATACATATGCTCCAAGGTCAGCAGTGAATTTTGCAGGGGAAAGTACAGGGGAAGATCCATTAGCGCTTTCAGAAGATGAACTTTCTGTAGTAGCTTTTGCAAAAGAAACATGTTCAAAAGTAATTGTTTTATTAAATACGGGAAATGCAATGTTGATACAGGATATCGCCGAAGGTGGTGCGTACGAAGTTGATGGAATTGCATATATTGGATGTCCAAATGACTACCAGTTCACAGGAATTGTAAACGTATTAAGTGGTGAGGTAAATGCAACTGGAGCTTTGACAGATACTTATGTTGTAGATAACTCTTCAATTCCTGCAGTTGTGAACTTTGGCGGTGATTATTATGCAGATGCAGATATCGTTGCGGCAAACGCAGAAAATGGTTTTGACGCACGTTATCCAGGAGTTGAAATTACAAATATAAGTAGCGCGGGTTCGTTTGGTGGAGGAAGTGCGACATATAGTGGTGGACAATATATTGTAGAAGCAGAAGGCATATATGTTGGATACAAGTATTTTGATACGAGATATTACGATTCGATTATGAATCCAGCATTTCATGCAGCTTCATCTGAAGGTGCAACACAGGCAGAACAATGGGACTACACAAAAGAAGTCATTTATTCTTTTGGACATTCCTTATCCTTCTTAGATTATACACAGGAAATCGTGAGTTTAAATGTTGATAAAACTCCAGAAGGAGGTATTACAGCTGTAGTTGCAGTTACAAATAATAGCTCTGAAGATGGAAGATTTTTGGCACAGCTCTATGTACAGCAACCATATACTGAGTATGATCAAGAGAACAATGTAGAAAAATCAGCAGTAATGTTCTTAAATTCTGCAAAAGTAGATGTAGCAGCAGGTGCTACAGAAGAAGTAACGATTACGATTCCTACAAAGTACCTGGCTAGTTATGATTACACAACAGCAAAAACTTATATTTTAGATGCAGGTGATTACTACTTTACTGCGGCGGCAGGTTCTCATGAAGCGGTAAACAATTTCCTTGCTGCACAAGGCAAAACCGTTGCAGATGGAATGGACGCGGAAGCAAAAGGTACAACAGTAGTATGGGATGGAAATTCGTCGCTTGATATTACAACATTTTCAATTGAAAATGGTACCGTTGTAACAAACGTAGCTGATGATGCAGATTTGAATTATTGGACCGGAGAAGATACCGTAACATACCTTTCAAGACAGGACTGGGAAGGAACTTATCCAATTAATTATAATACTGATGTAGAAATATATATTGCAGATAGTGAGAGATCAGACGAATGGATTTCTGTGTTACGTGGAATGAATTATACAATTGCGACAGATGATCCGGCAACAGAGGCAGTAGACAATGGATTAACACTAAGTACAGAAAACATTCAGTATGCACAGCTTACGGACATTACAGATCCATTCTGGGATTCATTGGTTGCTGAAATAACAATTGATGAAGCGATAGGAGCGGTTATTCACGGTGGAAGCCGATCTGATGAATTAACAAATGTTGAGAGCCCTGTCGTACTACAAAATGAAGGGGTAAATGGTTTTACAACAAATTATGTAGATGAAGCGACTGGAAAAGTATACAGTTTCAATGTGAATTCCATGACGCTACTTGGATCTTCTTTTAATCCTGAACTTGCATACGATTGGGGTGTTGTGGAAGGAAATTCTGGATTGTGGCTGGATCGCTATGATTTATGGGGAATTGGTCTTACACAAAGAAGAACACCATACAATGGACGTAATTATGAATATGTGTCAGAAGACCCAATGCTTACGAACCGAATTGGATATGGCGTTTTAAATGGATGTGCTGATAAAGGTGTTATCAATGGACCAAAGCATATGGGATTCAATGACCAGGAACATAATCGTAATGGTGTTGCGGCTTATATGAATGAGCAGAAATTCCGTGAAACGGATTTGAGAGGATTCCAGGGAGCCTTAGAAGATGGAAATGGATTGGCTGTCATGGTAGCATTTAATCGTATTGGGGCTACCAATGCCGCTCATCACGTAGGAATGCTAAATACTATTTTAAGAGAAGAGTGGGGATTCACTGGAATCGTATCTACGGATATGATGAATAACTCATATTATTTTGTTCCAGAATCAATGATTATGGCAACAGTTACGCAGGTTGCAGATTTTGGTGGGGATGATAATCATATTAACCTCGGTGATGGCGGCGTGGATGCTGTATGGTCATACATTTCAATGGAAACAGTAGAAAATGATTCAGTATTGGTTGAGCAGGCAAGAGAAAATCTTAAATATCAATTATACACATTTGCCAATAGTGCAGTTATGAATAGTTCAACCGTACAAGTAGAAGTATGGTGGGATCGTACATTAAATACAATTACGACTCTTAGTGGAGTATTATTAGTTATCGCTGCTCTTGCGTGGATTAGTATCTCTTTCATACCAGCAAAGAAAAAAGAGGAGGAGAACCAATGAGCTTAATAAAAAAACAAAGTGCAGGAATATGGAGTTCATGTATTACATTATTACTTGCAGTGATATCCTGCGTGATTTATGTAGTAAATGTAAATGGAAGTGGATATTTCAATGGTGCTTCCGTACCGAATGCAATTCGATTTGCAATCATTGCAATTGTTATTTTGGTAGTCGTTTTGATTGTGGCACAGTTTGAGTTTCGTGGAGTGTTGGAAAAGGTTATTACAATTGTTATGGATGGTTTTCGAATTGTTGTTCCACCACTATTTATTGCAACTGCAATTTTGCTAGTATCAAGCAGAGTACAGGGATTTGCATTTATCTATTTTTCAAACGAAGAGGTTCTTCAGGAAGTTCAGACTTCAGCAAACATTTCCTCGGCGCATGGAGCGATTGCTACAATTATTGCCTTTGCTGTAACCGCGATTTTAGGAATGATAGCAGTTTTCTTTCAGCTAAAGAAGAAAAAATAGGAAAATGTATTTGGATTTGCTATTTTACAACAGTTTATGTAAATTTCAAGACATGTTATGCAAAAATGATGTAAAAAATAAAAAATATTTGTATCATTATAAAAAAGTAGTATTATAATATAAGGAGCATACAATAGATATCATATCTATAGTATGCTCTTTATGTTGAGAAGATTATACTATTTGGTCATACTAGATTAGTATATGAAATGGAGAAAGATATGAAAGTATTATCAGTTGCAATTCCAAGTTACAATTCGGAAAAATATTTAAACAAATGTGTTGATTCGCTGCTTGCGAGTGGTGATGGAATCGAAATATTGATCGTTAATGACGGAAGTTCAGATCGAACGGCAGAAATTGCAGATCAGTATGAAGCAGAGTATCCAGGTCGAGTAAGAGCGATTCATCAACAAAATGCTGGGCATGGTGGCGCGGTAAACGCAGGCATTGCGAATGCCACAGGAAAATATTTTAAAGTTGTAGACAGCGATGACTGGGTCGATTCGGAGGCTCTTAAAAAGGCTGTTGTTAAGCTTCAAGAATTTTTGGAAAAGAAACAGCATGTAGATATGGTACTTGCAAACTTTATGTATGATAAAGTTGGAAAAGAAAAAAAGAAAGTGATGAAATACAAAGGAATCATCCCAGAGGAACAAATTGTGACATGGGAAGAAATCGATCGCTTTCCTACTGGAAAATATATCTTAATGCATTCGGTAATCTATCGCCTTGATGTATTAAAAAAATGTGGATTAAAGCTTCCAGAACATACCTTTTATGTGGATAATCTTTTTGTGTATGAACCTCTGCCTTATGTTCATACGGTATACTATATGAATCTTTGTATTTATCATTATTTTATTGGAAGAGATGAACAATCAGTAAATGAGACAAATATGATAAAAAGAATTGATCAGCAGCTACTTGTGAATCGAAGTATGATAGAAAATGTTGATTTGTTTTCTGTAAAGAATCGCACAAAACGAAATTATATGTTACAATATTTAACAATCATAACGACTGTTTCAAGTGTTTTGCTTTTGAAATCAGGCACCAAAGAAAATGTTCAGAAGAAGAAAGATTTTTGGAAATATATTCACAAAAAGAATCCAAAACTATTCTATCGTATGCGACTGAGCCTTTTAGGTAACATTACGAATATGCCTGGAAAAATTGGAAGGAAATTTACGGTTCTTTGCTATAAGCAGGCGCAAAGAAAAGTAGGATTTAACTAAAACACGTTTTGGCAGTACGTTAATTATAAGGATGGGAAAAGAATGGAATACGTATTGTTGATATTGGGTTTTGTGTTACTAATCAAAGGGGCAGATTTTTTTGTTGATGGATCGTCATCGATTGCAAGACATTTAAAAGTACCCCCAATTCTCATTGGACTGACCATTGTATCTTTTGGGACAAGTGCACCAGAGGCTGCAGTAAGCATCAATGCTGCAATTCATGGTTCCAATGAAATCGCGCTTGGTAATGTAATCGGATCAAATATATTTAATTTATTAGTTGTAATTGGTGTAACGGCAATTATTACACCGTTAGCAGTAAAAAAACAAACAATTATAAAGGAGTTTCCTTTTGTTGTATTGGCGACAGCCGTATTGGTTGTTGTAACCGCTGATAGTTTTTTTGACGGAGCTGCAGTGAATGTAATCTCTAGAGCAGACGGAATTATTCTATTGTTACTGCTTTGCATCTTTATCTATTATTTGGTTGAAATGGCAATCATGACTAAAGAGGATTACACGGATCATGATAAAAATGAAACCATGACAAAAAGCATCATCAAAGGGGTAATTGGAATTGCAGGGATCCTTTTGGGAAGCGAATGGGTCGTAAGTTCGAGTTCCACAATAGCCATTAGTTTTGGAATGAGTGAGAGCTTAGTAGGCCTAACCATTGTAGCAATTGGAACATCACTTCCTGAGCTTGTGACTTCTGTTGTTGCCGCGATTAAAAAAGAACATGACATCGCAGTTGGGAATGTTGTTGGATCAAATTTATTTAATATTTTCTTCGTATTGGGAGTATCCACAGTCATTAATCCAATTGAAACAGACCCTGTAATCAATTCGGACCTGTTGTTTTTACTTGTAATCACAGTTGTAACGTACTTGTTCTGTGTGACAAGAAAGAAGATACAAAGACTCGAAGCATTCTTTTTGGTTGCTATGTATGTAGCGTATTTCGTCTTTATTATATATCGAAACTATCACTAATTTTATAGATGATCTAGCTACGCCAGATGAAACTTCTGGTGTAGCTTTTTTATATTTGCTGATATTTGCAGATGTTTGATGGTATTTGATGTTTGGTTTCAGATCCACAAGATTAAGGTAATATATGGTGCAGTAATATACGCGGCGAAAATATATGGGGCAGCAATATATGTGGCGAAAATATATGGGGCAGTTTGGGCAAATTATTAAATACCCAAGGGTAAATAGCCCAAGCTATTAGCATGAACTCAAAAAATGAAGCAAAACGCCAATAATTAAGGAATGGTTTCTTCGAGGGTTGGGCAGATTCGGTATATTTTATATATTAGTGCCCAATCGCTTATGAAACAATAATAAGTAAACAATAATAAGTAAACAAGAAAAAATAACAAGAAAAGTAACAAGAAAAAGTAAAGAGGAGAGTATAAGAGGAAATTTAAAAAGGCACATTATGCAGTTGTTTATTGGATTGTACAAAGCAATAAAAGATAGTAGAATTAGAATATGATACCGATATCTAGCTAGTATGAATCAGGACCAGATACCAAGGAATATGAATCGTAGAATATGAATCAAGAACCAATAATCAAGGATCAGTTACCGTGATACAAAAATAGATGCAATAGATGCGATAGATGCGATAGATGCAATAGATGTGATGAGTCGAAAAGTGAAGTACTAAGTGGCAGGGAGTAAGGAGCTAGTGGCAGGGTGAATATAGAAATTCTAAGTCAGTTAAGAAAATTGTCAAAAGAGGAACATGAAATTCTCCATGGGAAAAAGGAAATTGACACGGATACTTATATGGATCGGAAGAATTCGAGTGTTATTGATAGCCAGAAGCTTTTGGAAAAAAATCAATTGATCACAATTCGAACCCATACTCGATTTGTTCCGTTTCCGAAGCATCGACACAACTATGTAGAGATGGTATACATGTGTGAAGGGCAGACGGTTCATTATGTGAATGGGAGCAAAATCGTATTAAAGCGAGGAGAATTGTTGCTGATGAATCAGTTTGCACAGCAACAAATTGAAGTAGCGACAAAAGAAGATGTGGCTGTCAATTTTATCATTTTGCCTGAATTCTTTGAGCGTGTATTTGGGATTCTCGATCAGGAAGATAATTTGATTCGAGAATTTCTAATCAATTGTCTAAAGAATGCTGATACACAGACTGCATATTTGCATTTTAAAGTAGCAGATCATTTGCCAGTGCAGAATTTACTTGAAAATTTAATCTGGACTCTATTAAATCATCAAAAAGATCAGAGAAGAATCAATCAAACAACTATGGGATTGTTGTTTTTACATTTGCTAACACTTGTTGAGAAGATAGAAGGACCGGAAGACAATTTCGAGCAAAGCTTACTTTTAAAAGTGTATCAGTATATTGAGGAAAATTATAGAACGGCGGATTTGGGATACTTGGCCACAGAGTTGGGATATGATAGTTATTGGCTGAGTCGTTTTATTCTCAAAAATAGTGGAAGCAATTTTATTGATTTGGTGCAGCAAAAGAGGCTGCAGCACGCCACTTCTTACTTGCAATATACGTCACTTTCGATATCTGAAATTGCAAATCAGTCTGGATATTCAAATATGAGCTACTTTTATAAAATATTTCGTAAAACCTATGGAATCAGTCCGAAGGAATATCGAGAAGAAGTTAAGAAAAAAAAATAAAGTAGTATTTATAATGCAAAAAAGGACACTGTTGTTTACAAAACGTGTCCTTTTTTATGAAAGCTAAATGAGTTAAAATATAGAGGCAGAGATGAAAGGAGTTTTTTCAATGGGGCAATATTATTTAGGAATTGATATCGGCGCATCAAGCGGGAGACATATTTTAGGATCGCTGGAAGATGGGAAACTGGTATTTCAGGAGATTCATCGATTTGAGAATGGAATGAGTGAATCGGAGGAAGGATATATTTGGGATGCCGACCGTTTATTTGAAGAGATATTAACCGGTATGAAAAAATGTAAGGAAATTGGAATAATCCCAGCAAGTGTAGGTATTGATACATGGGGGGTTGATTTTGTCTTATTGGATGATCAAGACAAAAGAATAGGTGACATGGTTGCTTATCGTAACGATCGAACCAGGGGAATGGATGAAATAGTCTATCAGACGATTGCTGAAAAAGATTTGTATTCCAGAATTGGAATTCAAAAGCAATTATATAATACGATTTACCAGCTTATGGCAGTGAAAGAACAGCATCCAGAAAGACTAGAGCGTGCCACTTCTTTTTTGACGGTGCCAGATTATTTTCACTATTTACTTAGCGGAGTAAAAGTGAACGAGTATACAGAAGCTACAACAACAGGATTAGTTGATCCAAAAACAAAAAATTGGGACTATGATCTGATTCATAAGTTGGGTTATCCTGCCAAGATGTTTTGTGAAATCAAAGAAGCTGGAACGAACATAGGAAACTTGACGGACGAAATCCAGAAAAAAGTCGGATTTAATTGTGAAGTAATTCTTCCAGCATCCCATGACACGGGGTCAGCAGTAGTAGCTGTTCCTAGTAATGAAGAAGACACCTTGTATATTAGTTCGGGAACATGGTCTTTAATGGGTATTGAACGGATGAAGGAAGAAACATCGGAACCTGCCAGAATTCGAAATTTTACAAATGAAGGTGGATATCTTGGTAGATATCGTTTTTTAAAAAATATTATGGGACTTTGGATGATTCAGTCCATAAAAAAAGAGCTCTTTCAAGATAAGTCCTATCAGGAAATCTGTGAACAAGCTTCCTTAGAAACCATCGGATCCTTAGTAGATTGTAATGATGAGCGGTTTTTAGCACCAAAAAGTATGTCTGAAGAAGTAAGGGCATATTTAAGAGAAACCATGCAGGAAGTTCCAAAAACCGATTGTGCCTTGGCGTCGATCATTTACAACAGTTTAGCAGCCACCTATCAAAAGACCATTGAAGAGATTGAGGAATTGACTGGAATTCATTATGATAAAATCCACATTATTGGAGGCGGTTCCAATGCCACTTATTTGAACACGCTGACGGCAAACTACACAGGAAGAAAAGTAGTGACCGGACCTTCCGAAGCAACGGCTATTGGAAATATTATTGTTCAGATGCTTACTAAAAATGAGTTTAATAATTTAAAAGAAGCAAGATCCTGTATTTACAGATCTTTTGATATCAATGAAATATAAGAGTTGTCTGTGGCACACAAAGCCACAGGCCGAAAGAAAGGCGAGGTAATCGTATGTCAATCAGCACAAGATATGAAGAAGCGAAGAAAATTTATGAGCAAATTGGAGTCAACACGGATGAGGCAGTGAAAAGTCTACTTAGTACTCCGATTTCCATGCATTGTTGGCAGGGAGATGATGTGGTAGGGTTTGAACATGGTGGCCCATTATCTGGAGGAATTCAAACAACTGGTTCCTATCCAGGGAAAGCAAGAACACCTCAGGAGCTGATGGCGGATATCGATAAAGCACTTAGTTTAATTCCTGGTAAACATAAAATTAACCTTCATGCGAGTTATGCAATTTTTGAAGAAGGTGAATTTGCTGATAGAAATGAATTAGAACCGAAGCATTTTGCAAACTGGGTAGAGTTTGCGAAAGAAAGAGGACTCGGCCTGGACTTCAATCCGACTTATTTTTCACATGAAAAAGCAGGCGAAGCAACTCTTAGTAGTGAAAACGAAGAAATTAGAGCATTTTGGATTGAACATGGAAAACGATGTTTAAAAATTTCGGAGTATTTTGCGGAAGAACTGGGACAACCAGTTTCGATGAATATATGGATTCCGGATGGATTCAAAGATATTCCAGCAGATCGTACTTCTCCAAGAGCAAGACTGAAAGACTCATTGGATCAGATTTTATCTGTAGGATACGATAAAAAGAAAGTGTACGTAGCCGTGGAGTCAAAAGTATTTGGGATTGGAGTAGAAAGTTATACCGTGGGTTCTCATGAGTTTTACATGAACTACGCAGCGAAAAATGATTTGCTATGCCTGCTCGATAATGGACACTATCATCCAACGGAAGTGGTTTCGGACAAGATTTCTTCAATGTTGTTGTTTTCAGACAAAGTAGCATTGCATGTCACAAGAGCAGTGCGATGGGATAGTGATCATGTTGTCCTGTTTGATGATGAGACCAGAGAAATTGCAAAAGAAATCGTACGAAATGGATTGGAACATGTCATTCTTGCACTAGACTTTTTTGATGCATCGATTAATCGTATCGCAGCATGGGTCGTAGGAATGAGAAATATGCAAAAGGCTTTATTGTTCGCGTTGTTACAACCAAATGAAAAATTGGCGCAGTTACAAAACGAGCGAGCTTTGACGGAGTTGATGGTATTACAGGAAGAGTTAAAACTCTATCCTTTCGGTGACGTGTGGGCTTATGTTTGTGAGCAAGCTGAAATGAAATCCGACCAAACATGGTTTGAAGAAGTGAAAAAATATGAAAATGAAGTGCTTTTAACAAGAAAATAAAAGTATAATTGGTACCATAAAAAGGACGAATCGGTACGGGATTGGAGGACGTGTGAAAATATATCTTTTACACTATTTCGAGAAAGGAATGGTTATAGAATGAAGATTACAGATGCGAAATTTATGCAGGGCTATATTCGTATGGCAAATGATGGATGGGAACAAGGGTGGCATGAAAGAAACGGCGGGAATTTGACCTACCGTATGAAGAAAGAAGAAGTTGAAGAAGTGAAGAGTTTTTTGTCAATGGATGGTGAATGGAAGGAGATTGGTACAAGTGTACCAAAACTTGCCAAAGAATTTTTCCTGGTGACAGGAAGTGGAAAATATTTTCGAAATGTGATTTTAGATCCAGAGAACACGATTGCAATTATTGAAATTGATCAGGCTGGAGAAAATTATAGAATCTGCTGGGGACTTGAATGTGGAGGAAGACCAACAAGTGAACTTCCAAGTCATTTAATGAATCACGAAGTCAAAATGGTTCAAACAAATGGCGCACACCGTGTAATTTATCATGCGCATCCTGCAAATACGATTGCATTGACATTTATTCTGCCTTTGGATGATGCTACGTTTACTAGAGAATTATGGGAAATGGCAACGGAATGTCCTGTTGTATTTCCTGCGGGTGTAGGTATTGTGCCATGGATGGTACCTGGTGGAAGAGAAATAGCTGTGGCGACAAGTGAACTAATGAAGAAATATGATGTTGCAATTTGGGCTCATCATGGTATGTTTTGTTCAGGCGAAGATTTTGACTTGACCTTTGGATTGATGCATACCGTAGAAAAATCAGCAGAAATTTTGATTAAAGTGCGTTCTGTACAACCTGATAAAAGACAAACAATCTCAGCGAAGAACTTCCGTGCATTGGCAGCAGATTTTAACGTGACGCTAATGGAAGACGCATTGTAAAATTACTTAAAAAAATGAATAACACGTTTCATCGTTTAAATTGGAACGTGTTATTATTTTAAATCAAAATAGATAAAATTTTAACAATAAGCATAAATAAAGGAGAAAAAGACAATGGCAAACAGAATTGTATTAAATGAAACATCGTATCATGGACAAGGAGCAATTGCTAGTATTGCTGAGGAATCAGTAGCAAGAGGGTTGAAAAAAGCGCTGGTATGTTCGGACCCGGATTTGATTAAATTTGGAGTGACGGGAAAAGTACTCAGTGTATTGGAGCAAGCTTCGTTAGAATATGAAATCTACTCAAATATTAAAGCAAATCCAACGATAGAAAATGTTCAGCTTGGTGTAGAAGCTTTCAAAGCTGCTGGAGCAGATTATATTATTGCAATTGGCGGAGGCTCCTCAATGGATACTGCTAAAGCAATCGGAATTATCATTGAAAATCCAGAATTTGCAGACGTTATCAGTTTGGAAGGTGTTGCTCCAACGAAAAAGAAGGCAGTCACAACATTTGCGGTACCTACAACAGCTGGAACTGCTGCAGAAGTAACCATCAACTATGTAATTACGGATGAAGCAAAGAAACGAAAAATGGTTTGTGTCGATGTTCATGACATTCCTGTTGTAGCATTTGTTGATCCAGATATGATGGCATCGATGCCTTCAGGACTTACAGCAGCAACTGGTATGGATGCGTTAACACATGCAATTGAAGGCTACATTACTGCAGGAGCATGGGAAATGTCAGACATGTTTCATATCAAAGCAATTGAAATGATATCTAGAAGCTTGCGAGGTGCTGTAAACAATACTGCGGAAGGAAGAGCGGACATGGCGCTCGGACAATATATTGCTGGTATGGGATTCTCGAATGTTGGGTTGGGAATTGTACATTCTATGGCACACCCATTAGGTGCACTTTACGACACACCACATGGAGTAGCAAATGCAATTATTTTGCCGACGGTAATGGAATATAACGCAGAAGCTACCGGAGAGAAATATAAAGAGATCGCGATTGCAATGGGTATAGCTGATGTGGAGTCAATGAGTCAAGATGAATATCGAAAAGCTGCAATTGATGCAGTAAAAAAACTTTCTGCAGATGTTGGGATTCCTGCAGATCTAAAAGATATTGTTAAAAAAGAAGATCTAGACTTCCTTTCTGAGTCTGCTTTTGCAGATGCTTGTAGACCAGGAAATCCAAAAGCAACAAGTGTGGAAGATATCAAGAATTTATATGAGAGTCTAATAGCATAGTGATGCATTAAAACTATAGTACTTTAGAGGGGCCACTTTGTGGCTCCTTTTTGTTTCTCTATAAGATCTATGTTTCGCTGAATAGCAAAATAAATGAAATATGTTATAATAGAATTGGAGTATTTTATGAAAGGGGTTTTTTAGTTTGATTGGTTATATATGAGGTGGAGTATGAAGAAAATAATCATAGTAGAGTTTGCCATTTTGTTTACATTGATAGGATGTGTTTTGTATTGGATGAGTAGAGAGAATTATCTGCTTTTTCATGGGATTGTCGAGATTTTTAGTGTATGTATTGCTTTTGGAGTATTTTTGATTACCGTCAATTCCTTAAAGTATATGAAATTAAGTTATCTTCGTATGATTGGGTTTGCATATCTGTTTATTGGAATTCTAGATTTTCTTCACACGATGTCTTTTAAAGGCATGAATGTATTTCCAGAATATGATTTTTATGCAAATCAACTATGGGTTGGGGCGAGATATATGGAAAGTTTTGTCTTACTTGCTGCATCGATCATGGTTGGAAAACATCACGTTATAAAAAGTCGTTGGTTGATTACATGGTACACATTAATTACAGGTACTTTTATCTATAGTGTTTTTTATGCACGTATCTTTCCGATTTGTTTTATTGCAGGACATGGACAGACTAGATTTAAACTGATTAGTGAGTATATTATAATCATAGCACTCTTAGCATCCATGCTCATTGTATTTATGAAACGTCGGTATTTTGAAAAGAATATTTATTTGGATTTTATGATTTCGCTTGGGGCAACTGTTTTTTCAGAAGCTTCTTTTACTTTATATACAGACAATTATGGTGTGTTTAATGCGGTTGGTCATTTGTTTAAAGTTTTCTCATTTTATATGATTTATCGTGCATTTATTATGACCGGAATTAAGGAACCCTATAATATTATATTCAAAGAATTAACAGATGCCAGACAACAACTGATTCACCAGAACAACATTTTGAAGAATATGGTTGATTATGACGGACTGACAAAAGTACATAACAAAAGATATTTATTGGCACGATTAGAAGAGTTGAAGGATCGTTATAATCGATATCAAGAACCTTTTGTTTTGTTAATAATTGACGTGGATGATTTTAAGAAAATCAACGACACCTATGGACATACGACTGGGGATAGAGTTTTGCAAGAGCTGGCAGATTTATTGAGTAAGAAAACCAGAGCTAGTGATGTAGTAGCACGTTTTGGAGGAGATGAATTTGTTGTTCTTCTGATGAATACAGAAAAAGAAAAGGGAGCCTCTATTGCAAACAATCTCCATCAAGCTTTGAATCAATATACATTTTCGGATGATATTGAAGTTACTGCAAGCATCGGATTTTCGTGTTATCATTGTGGAAGTGTTGAGGATATCATAGATTCGGCAGATTAAAGTATGTATATGGCAAAGGAAAAGGGGAAAAATCAGGTGGTAAGCCTGTGCGCAGAACAGAATACATGATAAGAAAACCTTGAAAGGTTTTCGCTATGAAAGGAAAAATATGAAAGATACGATGAAAAAATTTGGGTTTGGGTTTATGCGATTGCCAATGAATGGGGAAGAGGTAGACTTAGAACAAACAATAAAAATGGTGGATTTATTTATGAGTAATGGATTCCGCTATTTTGATACTGCACATGGATATATTGGTGGAAAGAGTGAGGTGGCACTTCGCCAGTCTTTGGTAGAACGTTATCCAAGAGATTCCTATAGTTATACAAATAAACTGACTGAGAATTATTTTGAAAAAGAAGAAGACGTACGTCCGTTTTTTGAAGAACAAATGAAAATTTGTGGAGTGGAATATTTTGATTATTATCTTATGCATGCGCAGAACCGAAAGAACTACGAAAAATTCAAAGAATGTAAGGCATATGAAACTGTGCTTCAATTGAAAGAGGAAGGCAAGATTCGTCATATGGGAATCTCTTTTCATGATACTGCAGAAATCCTTGATCAGATTTTGGATGAACATCCAGAAATAGAAGTGGTACAGATTCAATTCAATTATCTGGACATGAAAAATCCGTCTGTTCAGAGTCAAGAATGCTATGAAGTTTGTAGAAAACATCAAAAACCTATCATTATCATGGAACCAGTAAAAGGTGGAAATTTAGTCAATCTTCCAGATACTGCGAAATCTGTATTTGATACCCTAAAAGGAGGAAGTTACGCGAGTTACGCAATCCGATTTGCTGCGGGATTTGAAGGGGTGATGATGGTACTGTCTGGGGTCAGTACACTTGAGCAAATGCAAGATAACATCAGTTTTATGAAAGACTTTCAAGTGTTGTCACCAGAAGAAAACAAAGCGGTGAATCAAGTTGCTGAAATTTTGCAAAAAGAAAACCGAATTCCATGTACATCTTGTAGATATTGCATAGAAGTGTGTCCTCAAAACATTGAAATTCCACATTTGTTTGAGGCTTTGAATGCAAAGAGAATATATGGGGATTGGTCGGCTGGTTCGAAGTATAAAAAATACACGCAGGACAACGGAAAAGCATCCGATTGTATTGCGTGTAGAGCATGCGAACAGGTTTGTCCGCAGAACATTATTATTAGTGAAGAATTGATAGATGTTGCTAGTGTATTTGAAAACTAATCATGAGAGATTGGCTTCGTTTTATACATGAGCTTGTCCACATCGTCCAATATGGATAAATAGGATTCTTGATTATCAGAAGGAACAAAGCGAACCCCGATGCTTAATTGTATTTCGTAGGAGCTTTGTTTTTTTTGATTTCGATCCTTTATCGCAGTCATAATTCTATTTTTAAGGAGTTCGCCTGCATTTGGGTCAGAATCTTGCATTAAAATCATAAACTCATCTCCTCCATATCGAACCAACATATCCACAGTCCGCTTATTTGAGGAAATTATTTGAGCGATTTCAACGAGTGCCTCATCACCAACACTATGTCCTAAAGAGTCATTTATTTTTTTGAATGCGTCAACATCGCACATTAAAATAGAAAAAGGTCTATGACGAGCGATTAGTTTCGAAACTTTTTGCTCGAACTCACCTCTCATATATGCACCCGTAAGGGTATCGTGAAAAAGCATATCCTTTTCTAAAATCATAAAAGACATGATGTTGATTAAAGTAAAAGCTGGCCAAACTAAGGACAGGTTATACACCGTTATCTGCAATATAGAAAAAATGAGAGGAATGACATAAATCAACATAATTGTCACCAATATCTTTGATTCTACATTTCTTCGATTGCTTAGTACAAGGCCAATAATGATAAAGTAATGTACATACAAAAGAATGAGATACAAGTGATAAAGAGGACCTCGTATAAAATCATTGATGACATTTATATGAAAAATTAAGTGATCCGGTGTTGATAGTATTACAAATAAAATGATTAGAATTCCAGGTATTACGTAGTATTTGAGACGTTTTTTTAGTTTTTCTATATCTTGAAAAATCTTATAATCAACATATAAAATCCATAGAAAAGCAGGTATAATCTGAAAAATCAGCAAGGAAGTGTTTGTGAACGATGTAAATTTTATCAAAGCAGTATCTTTATGATTTTGTAAAAGCCATGATGATCCTTCAAGTATAATTGAAATAGAAGAAGAGAATAGTATGCCGAGAAATATCTTTGTAGAAATTTTTTTGTTTGTATAGGTCAACAAAATATACATTGCCAATGCAAAATTAAGTAATGCAGAGTAAATTAAAATATCGATTTGATAAAAAATGAACATACAGGAATCCTCCTTTCCATGCTTTTACACCCTTATTTTATCACACTTGTATAAAAAAAACAGTAGCAAAGGTGTGAAAATAAAGGGGTGGAAACATAAAGGTATCCAACCGAACATGTTTTGGTTTAGCTTTCAGAAGAATTGATTTGTTTTAGCAGTTCTTCGCATCCTTTTTTGATATCTCGGTAGGTGTCTTCAAATCGTCCGGTGTACCATGGGTCGGCAACATCTTGATTGGTGCCTGCAAAAGAAAGCATTTTATGGATTTTGTTATCAGAATCACCGCCTGTGATTCGGTTCATATTACGAATGTTATAGCTGTCCATTCCAATCAAGAAATCATATTTAGCATAGTCCGAAGATCGCATTTGAATTGCACGATGATCTTCAAATGGAATGTTGTAATTTCGAAGGACATCTTTTGTACCGTGATGAATCGGGTTCCCGATTTCTTCAGTACTTGTCGCTGCAGAGTTAATTTCAAACTCGGAAGTGAGTCCTAATTTGTTTACCATATCTTTAAGTACAAATTCTGCCATCGGGCTTCTGCAGATATTTCCATGGCATACGAATAGTATTTTTTTCATTTTTTAATCTCCTCGTTAATGAAATAATTTACAAAAGTTATGATGGCAGACATGGAGAGTAACGGGTTCATGCTCTCATAATCTGTTCAATTATTTATTCCATTCATTGATTAAGTCCCTTGATTCCTTACACCACTCAAGATATCCCATATATGTTTTTATACCAAATGATACAGTAAGATAATAATACTTATGTGTATCATCTCCAATAATTTTTAGTAGTTCATTTTCAAACATATATAAAATTTGAAGTTCTGCTTTAATTTTCTTTTCAAATCTATCAATATGCTTAAGCGCATTATTCAAACCATTATCTTTCCCAAGAAATAATTTCAAAAGTGTTTCATATCTGATTTCGTCCTTTTCTACAGGATGCTCCAACCATTCTTTTAAAGTCTCTTTACCTTTGTCTGTGATAGAATACAATATCTTTTCGCGTTTATTTTCACTTATTGTTTCTTTTGTTACTTTTTCATCTTCTTCCAATAATTTCAATGTGGGGTAAATGCTTCCAAAACTACCTCCCCAAAAAAAACGTAGAGATGTATCTAACCTTTTTTTTAATTCATATCCAGTCATTGATTCATGACTCAACAATCCCAAAAGAACATAATCCATTTTTTTTGTATTTGCCATTTTTATTTTTCCTTTTAAATCCATAGGATAATATATTTTTAGTACAGTTATCCACACATGAGCCGCAATTAATACATTCAGATCCAAAATCCTTTTCATTTTTAACCATATTTTCTACATCTAAACCCATTGGACAGCTTTTGTTACATTTTTTACATGAAATGCAGTCTTTTTTCTCTGATTCGATATGCAATCTTGGTAGATTAAGCAACTTTCCTATTTTACATCCGATAACCATAAATGGTGCAATCCAGCAAAAGTAATGACAAAATAATCTTTTTCCAAATATTACCGCTGGTATTAATATAAAAAATATTACTCCATAATATATAACATATCCATATATATTTGAAATAGATATTCCATGATCTGTCATATAGAAAAAATCTATACTTATTGTATTGTTTCTAAGAATAAACAGCAATATTATAGCAATAAACCATACAATCCAAATCATGTATTTAATATTGTTTTTCCATCCTTGCTTTGGTACTTTCTCATTTACAAGAAATAAACATTCCTGCAAACCTCCCATGGGACAAATCCATCCACAAAAAAATCTTCCAAAAAATATCGCTATAATTAACAAAGTTATAAATACAATAAAACTTCCGGATACTATTCCGTCCATAGCTCCCTGTATGATTAAATAGGGAGATAAGTACCACATTGTTATTGGTAACAATAAAAAGGATAGTATTACCAATGCTTTTCTTACATTTTGACGTTTCATAAAATGCCTCCAATGTATCAGTTTGATACATAAATAATATATCAAACTGATATATGTGTCAATCGATATTTTTATTGTGTTATGATTTTATTAATTGTTTACTCTATGACAGATTTTCAGTTATTGATTTTAGTACATCTGAAAGTTGGCAATCTATGGAGCTGCTATCGTATTGCATTTGATACATGACAGTAGAAAATGCAATATCGGCAAATAATCTCTGTTCAAAGTCTGGAAATGAAGAATTTGGAGAAGGATTATAACTTTGCATAAAACCAGCATGCATAAAGTCGTGCAAATTAAAATTTGCAGAACTGATTTTTATTAATTTTACAAATCTTTGCTTTTGTTGAGTAGTGAATGGAAAAGTAATATTCGCTAGATCAGTAATAAATGCGACAATATTCTTAGGAGAATTCTCGGACATATTCATGAACTGAACCGCTAGGGAATAGGCATCTTTTTGAATTTGATCAAGAATATCATATTTGTCCTTATAGTGGCGATAGAATGTCGAACGATTGATACCAGATTCCGCTATGATCTGAGAAACAGTAATTTCGTTAAAGTCAAACGAATCCAATAATGAAAAGAAAGCATCTGTGATCTGTTGTTCTGCTATTTGATATTGTGGATTGTCAATTCCTCTGGTGTGTGGCATGATAAAGTATCCTTTTTTTTTATTTTATTCAACATTGAAATCATATCATAAAATGATTTGATATGGAATATCATCCAACAGATTGTTGCACTTTGTTTCTATATTTTTTTATTTGAGAATGCGATAATCTTTGATGAAAGGAATGACAGGAAGAAGCATTTCACAAACTATTTTAAATTTAAACAATGGCTTTTTCAAATGATTGTCAAAATACGTGGTGAGTATGAAAAAAATTAGAGTATGCATTATTTTATTTATTGTGATTATTGTTTTTATATTAATAGGAATTATCACATTAAGAACACCTAATCTGAATAGTAATCAAGAAGACATGCATTTAATTAATGAAGTAGGTGGTTTTTCAAATGTTCAACAGGGAGATCTGATTTCATTTGGTCTGACAGATGAACAAATCTGTTTTGATTCGATATGGAGGGTGCTTGATTCAGAGAAAATGAATACCGGAGAGTTGGGAATGTTTATAATGACTGAGAATTTAGTAGCGCCTCAGGATGAAACTGGAATACTATTTAATGATGTAGAAGAACCAATGAATAATGATTATCAAGGAAGTACGATACAGCAATTCTGCGAAGCATTTATTGACAATCACTTTACAGCAGCTGAAAAAACGATTATAAAGGAAACCTATAAATCAGATGAAGACTTCCAAACAGCTACAACTCTGGGGGGAAGAAATGTTAGTGTAAAGTTTGATGCTGCAAAAAATATTTTGGAAGGCGATAAGGTGTTTTTACTTTCAGCAGAAGAAGTTAATAACATAAATTATGGATTTTCAGATGATAGTTCAAGAATTGCGACATATCAAGGTGTGGCTGCAAACTGGTGGCTTCGTTCACCACATGATGATTCCTTTCCATTAGATGTTGGATTTGTTTTTGACAGTGGATGGCAGGCAGATTTATATGTCAATGGATTTTCTATGTTGTCATCTCCATATACTGCACGTTTGGCGGTTAATATAGATACGGATCAGATTACTTATGTAAGAAATAGTTCAAATGTAGAAGTAGAAGAACAGACATCTCCCGTGAAAAAGTTTGCTGTTAAGGATGAAGAGCATGAAATGTTTGAAGTTTCAAAAATAATTTCAATTGGTGACCTTTGTTTACTAAGCTTTCAGGGAGCGTTAAGTGGTGATGATGAATTTGTTTCAGCGATCATTACAAACGTTGATGTCGAGATTACATACTATGGAACGATTGAACAAAATAAAGAACGTGGTATCGCTTTGCTGAACTTGTCTGGTTTTATGAATCAGGGAGATTCACTTTATGTATTTTCGGAGAATGTAAGTGAAAACATAAACTCTATATGTACCAGTGATTTAATAAAAGTATTACAAAAATAATTGACATAGAATTGAGGGGATTCCAGATGCATGAATTTTGCATCTGGAATTTTGATTTTATGAGTAATAGGGGGGACGAATCTGCGTTGTTTATTCACAAACTTATGCCAAAATCATTTATTCCTTTTCGTAATTCGATATATTTTGTATAGAACAAGATAGAAAGAGGAGTGGAATTATGGAGTCAATTAAACTGGTAAAAAAGAGATGGGTATCTTTTTTTGACCGATTCAGAACAAAACACCCAGTGATCATGGAATTTTTGGTATTTTTCCTGGTAAGCAATGGAGTCACGGTTTTTCAAATGATCGTAATGCCTGTACTTAAATTACTTTTTGAAAATACCGTTCTAGTTTCAACAGGAATTCAATTCCTGCAAGCAGGCAGTGTAGGTGGAGAACCTTATTTTGTGTTTGATTATGCGGCAGGAACCATTAAAAGTGGGGGTGGAGGAGGACTTGCCTATTTTCTGGCAGTAGAGATCGCTATGGGCTTGGCACAGGTGATTAATTTTTACTTACAAAGAAATGTGACATTTAAGTCGACAGGTTCTGTATGGAAAGCTGCATTTTGGTATTTGGTCGCTTATTTGATGATTTCTATTGGTGCAGCTGCGCTGCAGGGAGTATACAAAGATCCGATCTATTGCCTTTTACAGGAAATGATGGGAAGCAAAGGTATCTTATTTGCAGACTTGATTACTATGATTATTAATTGCGCGATTTCATTCTGGGTGTATTTCCCAATCTTAAAAATCATTTTTAGGCAGAAGAAGCAGTAAGTATTATTTTGAATGGAGGATGAGAAATTGAAAAATTGGGTATCAAAAAAAAGGGTTGTTGGTTTTGTATTTATGCTGTCTTTACTAATGCTATTCGGATGTGGAGAGAAAGATTCCGCAGATGGAAACCAGTCTGATGAAAATAGAGAAACAATGGAAACGGTGGTCGACCGGGGAGAACCAGACCGATCTGATCTTTTGTATCTATCATCAATTGAACAATACGAAAAAACGGACTGGAGTGCAGAATGGATCTGGACAAAGGGATGTAGTGAAGATAGTTATGTTCTGTTTCGTAAAGAGTTTGAACTGCGAGATTCTTTGGACAGTGTAACAGCATATATTTCAGCAGTGGATAGCTATATACTTTGGGTCAACGGAGAAATGGTTGTTATTGATGGATCTGTAAAACGTGGTCCTACTCCTTATGATTCCTATTATGATACGGTAGAAATCACGAATCTTCAAGCAGGTGAAAATGTAATTGTACTGCAGGTCGCATTCAATGGTAGATCAGGAGATGGTTCGATCGTACCGGTTATTACGGATGAATTAGGGGACGAATATACACAGGCTGGAATGATTTTTGAAATGCAGGCTGGAGATACACTGATCAAATCAGATGAAACATGGTATGCACTGCGTAATGATGCATACAGAAATCGGGTAACTGCAGGTGCTGATTATCCAGGGTATTTACAATCCTCTATGCTTGCAGAAAGAAATGTGTATTATGATGCAAGCTTATCCCTGGGAGATTTTACATCAAAGGATTATGACTGCATCAGTTGGGAGAAAGCGACTGTTATTTCAAAAGCTGGAGATCTTCCTTTTGGAGCACTATTTGATTCTTTCATTCAACCAATCAAGTTCTATGAAATTACGGATTTTGAAAATTCTTTAGAGTATGTAGGGGAAACGCTCGCACAAGATACTACACTGGTGCTCGACTGTCCTGGTAATATTCAATTTTCTTATTATTTTGAGATAGAAGCCCCTGCGGGAAAAACAATTACAATGTATACGGATACCTATACGGATAAACAGGGAATGCCGAATTTTAAGGATACCTATGTGTCAAGTGAAGGAACACAGAGCTACGAAAATTATCCTTGGAGAAGTGGATCAAAGCTGATCATTGAGGCAGAAGCTGGTGTTACATTTACTAAGATCGGGTATCGTGAGAGTGAATATAATGGAGATAAAATAGGAAATTTCACATCTTCAAATACGGACTTGAATCAGCTTTGGCAAGAGAGTTTAAATACAATTTCTATTTGTATGCGAGATACCTATATGGATTGTCCGGATCGTGAACGTGGCCCTTATATGGGGGATGCATCAAATGAGATTGATGCAGCACTTTATGGATATGACGAATCGGGATACGAGATTACGAAAAAAGCAATTCTCGCTTGCATTGGATGGACGACAGAAAATCAGGCGATTCCAAGTCGTGCGCCAAGTCTGAAACCGCAGGAGATTCCGAATCAATCCCTTGCGTTTATGACGAGTGCGTATCATTACTGGTTGCATACCGGTGACGCAGAAACAATGAAGGCATATTATGAGGCAATGGCAAACTACCTTCAGTTATTTGAAATGAAGGATGGGCTTCCAGTTTATCGCAAAGGATCATGGATATGGAATGACTGGGGTGAAAAGATCGACACCAATCTACTCCAGGTAGGTTTTTACTATTACGCTTTAAATTTGACCAGTCAGCTGGCAAGTGACCTTGGGATTGATAAAGACCAGGAGTTCCTCACTGACCGTATGACAGAAATCAAGAATAATTTTAGAAGTGCATACTACACGGAAGATGGATTTAAGTCAGAAGGTAGCAAATATATTGATGATCGTGCAAATGCTATGCTGGCTCTATCGGGACTGGCAGATGAAGAAGATTATCCAATAATTACCAGTGTTCTGATGACCACCTATGAAGCAAGTCCATTTTGTGAGAAATATGTATTGGAAGCATTATGTATGATGGATGAGGAGGAACTGGCGGTTCAAAGAATGCTGGATCGATATGTTGGAATGCTATATGATGACTATGATACTCTGTGGGAACAGTTCACAGATGAGATTGGAACAGTGAATCATGGATGGACATCAGCACCACTCTATATTCTGTCAAAATACGTGGCAGGAATTCGTTCGACACAGGCAGGGTTCGAGGCATATGAAATCGCTCCAACAGATTTTCTGGACCAGTATGCTTGTACCGTGTATACATTAAAAGGGAATCTTGTGGTCTCCTATGAAAAAGGTGAAACACAAAGTATTCTGAAGGTGCACTCGATTGCAAGTGATGGAATTGTAATCATTCCAGAAACGATGGGATCTGAACTTACGATTACAGGTGGTGAATATGAGATTTTAGAAGGAAATCGAATTCATATCACGGATGAAACAGATTATCAAATCATCGTTCAATAAAATAAGTAAAAAAATAGTATCTACTCTTAGGAGGAGATTATCAAAAATAACGAACAATAAATTTTGAAACAAAAGAAAGCATCTACTGATACTTTGTATAACGAGTATCAGTAGATGCTTTCTTTGTTATTCGAGGTTTTGTATTGGAAAGCGGATTTTTAAAAAGAACATATTGTGTTTCGTTTCAATGGATACCTGACCACCATATAACTCCGTAATATATTTTATGGATTTGATTCCAAAACTGTGTCTTGCAGTATCTTCTTTAGAAGTAACGGGAAGGTTGTTCTCTAAAAGTATGGTCCCTTCGAAGTAATTGGATTCTTCGATCTCAATGTACTGATCATTTACTTGGCAAATCAGACTAATCAGCTTATTTTCAGGCTCATTTAATTTCTGTACTGCTTCAAAAGCATTGTCAATGATATTTGAGAAAAGAGAATAAGTTTGTACGGGAGTAAGGAACAGTAGTTTTTTTCCATCTGCCATACATAAGAATTTAATTTTATGTTTCTGACATAACATTGATTTTTCGGATAGAATGATATCTAATACTTTATTTCCTGTTTTAATGTTGGCATCATAGAACTGAATTGCTTCATTTAAGGAAAATAATTCTTCGGAAGATAAACGATCTTCAAAATTTGTGATGACTTTTTTTAGATTATGGCACTTCATATTGATAACATCCATATTCGCTTTGACGGATTCGAACTGCACCATATCCTGCTTCCATAATTGATTTAAGATTTGGATTTGTTGTTCTTTTTCGTTTTGAGACAAAATACCTCCACAAGCGAATAGAACAATAATTCCAAATCCGATGCAGAAGATTTTAACTATGACATTTAGAACAAAACTTTCCGATTCATAAACTCTTGAAATGCAAATCAATACATTAACTGTAAGGATTACAAAAAAGGAGAGAATGATAACATTTTTATTGATTTCTTTTTTTTGTCCGAGAGTACTTTTGGGAGAAAAGAAATGTGCTAGTAACCAATATAATGAGATTTGATATATAAAATAAATGACTAGTTCCGTAGAAAAAGATAAATTCGCACTTGGATAAAGTGAAATTGTTTTCTTATCGTCAATTCCTAAAATATTCTGTATTAGAGGATAAAATTTCCCCACAACCTGATTTGCTGCTGCACCAGAACAGTAGACTAACAAAATATTTGCCAAGCGATTTTCAAAACAAATAAAAGTAAACATCAGATTTAGGATAGTTACGGCAAGATAACAAAGAACGCGTACCAAAAGACTATTATAAGTAGTATGTATGAAAGCAAGCAATAAACATGCTCCTAGACCAATCAGGATGGAAAAGATAATTCTGAATATAAATAAATTCCTTTTATTTAGTCTTTTTGCAAAAAACATAATAGCAATTTGAGAATTTAAAAAGGTAAAGAAAAATGAATAGCTTTGTAAGGTGTAGATACCTAGTATTGAGGAAATAAATTCAATCATTTTGCACCCCCTAAATATTCTACAAATTTTTCTACAAAGTTTTTTTTCTTAGGGAAACTGATTTGGAGTGACTTTCCGTTAACGTAGGCATTCATGCCTTCGATCTTTGAGACATGTGCCAAGTTTACTAACAAAAAATTATTGCAGCGTATAAAGTTCATGCCTTCTAATTGTGACTCAGCGTTTTTTAAGGTTTGATACTGCTTAAATTCTCCTTGAAGAGTGTGGTAAGTACAATGGTGCTGTTGCACCTCTACATATAAGATTTGATCTATGGATAGTTTTGCAAATCCAGAATCGGATTTGATTATTATGTGTTTTTCATCTTTTTGCAGAGATAACTTGTCAAGAATTCTAGTAAATTTAAGTTTGAATTCTGGGAACTGAAGAGGCTTTAATATATAATCCAATGCACCTACTTCATATCCATCGATTGCATACTGTTGTATTTGAGTAATGAAAATTAAAATCACCTTGTTATCTTTTTCTCTTAGAATTTTTGCAGCATCCATGCCGTTCATCATAGGCATCATGATATCCATAAAAATGATATCATATTCTGCTTTATAATCCGTAATAAATATTATGGCGTTAGAAAAAACTGTTATTTTTATGGGAATAGAATATTCTGTAGAATAACTTTTGAGCATAGAAGTCAAGTGATCTGACTGTGTGCTGTCATCCTCTACAATTGCGATATTTAACATCCGTAGAACCTCCTTGTTTATGAATGAAATATAACACCTTGTGTTATATAAGTCAATCTACAAGGTAACGAAGGTTTTTTTTTCGGCATCTTGTATATAGGTTACGTAGTATGAAACGAAGGTTATGCGTAGTTTGTTGAAATGTTGCTAAAAAAAAATAGAATATAAGTAAATATTTGGGAATATTCTCAAAAAAAAAGGAGGAAATTATGAAAAAGCTAGTATCTATTATTTTAATGAGCATGATAATCAGTAGTATGTTAATTGGTTGCGGTGCGAATGAATCAAAGGTTATGGGGGTATATCTTTCCCCGGCAGAATTAAGTTACTCTAACATGAGACCAGAGTATAATTACTATCTAACAACGTTCTCACAACAAGAGATCACATTGTTAGACGACAATACCTATTGCTTGCTTGTCACCAGCTCCACATTTTCAGCCATAGAATTATCTGAAAATACGAATGATGCGAAAGGTAATGAGAGAGATAATTCAATCACAAAATACTACGGCACTTATTCCAGTCAACCAAACGAACTGGATGAAGATCTTTTGGATGTGACATTAGAAAGTCCAACAAGAATTGTTCTTAGTAACGATCAAACATATTGGCTTGATACGGAAAACTGGACAGATGAAATGGGAAAAATTGTAATTCCGCCAGCAGGATTTGATGAATCAACTGGAGCACCAATTATGGATGAAAATGCTGAACCCTGGACATCGGAACAATATTTGTCAGGAGCTGGATTCGTTCAAATGGCTATTCAATTAAATCAAAAGAATTCGAGTTTTGATTATACAGAGCTAACATTTGAGGAATAAAAAACTTGAGATTTTCAGGAGGTCTAAAATGAACAAAAATATTTTTTGGAGAGGAATGACATCGCTTCTCATACTTGTTCTTTGTCTCACGAGTTTTGGTACGAGTCTTGCATTTACCAGAGAGGGCGATGTGAATTTATTTTTAGGGACGATGCCTGAGGCAATTGCTGCAACGGAAGATACTACATATTATCCATCAGATTATGACACGATGGATGATATGAGAGAGGCACAAATGGAATATCTGATTGAAAGTCAGATCGAAGGATCGGTGTTGCTTCGAAATGAGAACAACGCATTGCCATTATCTTCAAATGCGAGTGTGACATTGTTCGGCTATGCCGCGGCGACACCAGTTTATCATGGAGGTTCTGGTGGTCCTTCCAATGAAGGGGTCAATTTATATGATGCTTTAATAGAAGCTGGGGTCAAGGTAAATGATACGGTATTTCAGGCAATATTAAACACCCCATCGAAAAGAACAAAAACAGGACTGATTGGTGAAATTCCTGTATCATCCTATCAAGGAACCGAATCTTCATATACAAATGAATATAATGATGCAGCCATCTATGTGATGAGCCGTTATGGTGGTGAAGAAGGAGATTTAAACCATGGACTACAAGGAGACTGGGAGGAAGGCGAGGAAGGTGTTCCGGAATTAGCACTTCATCAGGATGAGATTGATACTCTGAATATGATTAAAGAATCTGGGAAATTTGATAAAATTATTGTAGTAGTCAATTCGGGTTATGCAATGGAACTGGGATTTCTGGAAGAATATGGAGTTGATGCTTGTCTTTGGATAGGTTATACAGGAAATTATGGAATGACAGGTGTTGCCCAAATGTTGAACGGACAGGCAGATCCTTCAGGACGAAATGTAATCACCTACGCAGCGGACTCGCTATCTTCCCCTGCAATGCAGAATATGGGGGATTTTACATTCTCAAATCTTACGGGGATGTATATGAACAAATACCTAGTATATGCAGAAGGAATTTATGTTGGATATAAATATTATGAGACACGTTATCAGGATGAGATCCTTGGATTAAACAATGCAACAAGTTCTAAAGGCGTCTTTGCATCACAGAACAATGAGTGGAATTATGCGGACGAAATGGTGTTCACTTTTGGCGCGGGAATGTCCTATGCCGACTTCACACAGGAACTAAAAGATGTTATCTGGGACAGAGAGACACACACCGTAACTGCGACTGTTGAGGTAACGAACAACGGCGATGAAGTATACAGTGGATTGTCAAAGGATGTTGTTCAGCTTTATGTACAGCTTCCATATGAAAACGGACAGGCTGAAAAAAGCGCAATACAATTGGTTGACTTTGAAAAAACTTCTTCGCTTGCGCCAGGTGAGAGCGAGACCGTTACCATTTCATGCTCTGATTATTTGTTTGCAACATATGATATGAACGCAGTAAATGGAGTGGATGAAACAAAGACAGGAGCCTATGTTTTCGATCCGGGTGAATATTATTTTTCGATTGGTGATGATGCACATGACGCGTTGAACAATGTACTTGCTGCAAGAGAGGTTACTGGAACCTATGATGCAAACGGAGTTGAAGCATTTGGCGATATAGCAAAAGTTGTCAATTACAAATTGGATTCACTTGACAATATGACCTATGCTGCTTCTGCAGTT
Organism: Lachnospiraceae bacterium; assembly: GCA_963666475.2. Lineage (GTDB taxonomy): Bacteria > Bacillota > Clostridia > Lachnospirales > Lachnospiraceae > JBFHIZ01. The sequence continues at coordinate 720,527 of OY762821.2, forward strand.
ACTGGCGAAACTGTTTCAAATCAGTTCGAAGATCGCGACATCAATTATTTTATACCGGATGAGGTGACCTATTTAACCCGTGCTGACTGGAATACATTCCCAGATACAGTCGAAACTTTAACTGCAACAGATGAAATAAAAACACTGATGGAAACATCAATTTATGAAAAACCTGCGGATGCTCCAGATTATACTACGTTTACTTTTAATGCTGATAATGGAATAAGCCTGTTAGAAATGAAAGAGGTATCGATTGATGATCCGAAATGGGAGGATTTTATTGATCAGTTATCGGTTACTGAGCTTGCACAGCTTGTTGGTGACAAGATGGGGCTTGATGCAATAAGTTCTATTGGGTTCCCTGCATATGCAGGAGGAGATGGCCCAGATGGCCATCAACAAGGGACCTTATTTAATGCAGAAATGGTAGCATCTTCATCGTTTAGTAAAGAAATTTTAGCTGCAAGAGGATATTTTTTGGGAGAAGAAAGTTATTGGATTGGATTCCGACAGATTTATGCTCCAGGTGGAAATAATCATAGAACCCCATATTCTGGACGTAATTTTGAATATTACTCAGAGGATTCCATCATGTCATATTTATGTGGAGAAGAACAGACACTTGCTATGGCATCAAAAGGATGTGTTGGAACAATCAAACATTTCTGCGGTAATGATCAGGAGACGAATCGTCATGGAGTGGCAACATTTATGACGGAACAAACATATCGACAGTCTACCATGAAAGGATTTGAAGGTGCCTTGCAGCAAGGATTTTCACTAGGTACTATGACAGCATACAATCGAATTGGATGTATACCAACATCGGCAGATTACGCAACAATGACTACCGTATTACGTAATGAATGGGGCTTTACAGGAATAAACTTGACCGATTCTTCCAAAGACTCTGCATCTTATATGGGAACAGCAGCATGTATCGATGCTGGTACCAACCAGTTCAATAATGATCCAGATCGATCTACCGAAGCTTCCAACCTGCTTACTAAAGATAAGGATGGACATATCTGGAGCAAACTAAGAGAGAGTGCAAAATATTATTTATACACGATGAGTCACTCGAATTTAGTGAACGGATTGTCAGAGGAAGTGGTTGTTGAGAACTATGTACCATGGTGGAAACCAACAATGATCGTATTAGATGCAGCAATTGGTCTGCTTATGATCGGAAGCCTGATATTATACTTACTGGCAACCTATGGGAAAAAGAAAAGGGAGGTTTGAAATGATCACAAGATTTTTTGAAAACAGAAAAACGGGATTTTATCTTTCGCTTCTTGCATCCGTGGTAGCAGTGCTCACTTCTGTGGCTTATGTACTTGTTTACCAACTTACCGCAGGTAATGAAGTGGATCGAGTATTTAATTGGCTGACGTTTGTATTTATACTGGCAGGAGGGATCGCTGGAATTATTGCACTGAATACCCGGACAACTTTTAGTCCGATGATCGTGACCGCACTTTTTTCTGTAGCCTTTGCAAATCATGTGGTCGAGTTTGCCTACCCACTTGCAGATGCAATTACTGGAGTTCCATTTTTTGGAGGCAATTTTAACATGGCACTTGTTTTTACTATCTTTTTTAGTATAGTAACGATCTGTCAACTGATATCAACATTTATGAAACAAAATAAATTATAGGAGAACGTAAAATGAAGAAATCATTATTATTTTTATTATCATTGGTATTTTTGATGGGTATTCTTACTGCGTGTGGAACAAATAATACAGCAAATTCCACAGATCAGAATGCAACAGAAGAGGTGATTGCAAAAAGTTATCAGTTTGAAGCAAGGTATGAGGAAAGTGGAGAGTACAGTGCATATTTAAGCGCAGCGTTTTTAATGGATCTGCATGAAGATGGAAGTGCAGTATGTGACAAGTATTCTTTTGGTACCTACGATACTTCGGATGTGGATACGAATGAATCATATTATCAGAGCTATTTATCTGGAACATGGAAAGAAGTAGAAAAAGATGGAGTATTATGTCTGCAGATTAAGCTAGCTCATATTGATGAAACTGGTGCAGAAACTATGAATGAAACATATTATGCATATGCTGTAGATGGAAATTACAGTTTTGATATGACATTCCCTCTAACACCAGGTCAGTCATATACTCGTACCGTAACCATGTTGGGAAGGGAAGGAAAAGTTTATACAGACGATAATGATTTTATATTGGCTTACAAACTTGATTTTGTTGCCCCTGAAAGTGTTGGGACTTTTGCTGATTTAGAACAAGATGGAACGGCATATCTTCAGATGGACGGGACCTTATTAGTATATGCAGGATATGACAAATTTGCAGAAGGAACATGGAGCAAAAATTCTGAAGGAATTGTAATTACTATTGAAGGTGAAAATGTAGAAGTTACAATGGACGGAAACAAAGGAACATTTACATATAGTCGTTCAATGGGAGGCTCTTACTCAACGGATTACATTTTTGTTTGTGAAGATATTACATTAATCAGTGATTTGGAAGCTTCGCTGATAACAGGTAGTGAGGAAAGTGGATATGCAACACAGCTTGATTTAGGTGGAAATGTTACGACGGCGACACTGATATTAAATGATGACGGGACGGCCATCTTTAATGCATTCGTGGAGATTACATGTAACTACGAAACGGTAGGTTCCGTAGTTGTTTTATCCGCCGATGGATTAGTAGATTATGCAGAACAGATTTGGCGTGTCATTTCGCATACATATCTTTTAAATGAAGATTTTACAATGACTCCTGTAAAAAATGTTTATCTTGCAGGAGATCTAATACTGATTGCATTAGATGACATGAATATGAAGGTAGAATTTCCATCTTATGGAATGGGAAGAGAAGGCTTTACGTATACACTAAGTGAAGATGGAAGTAAACTTAGTGTGACTTCCCCAAGTGAAGATGAAATGGGAGCTTTTGCTCAGGTATGGCAGGGATCAGGCGCAGAAAATTGGACGATTGAAGGAAATGTAGCAACAAAGATTGAATAAGAAATATAGATTATGCTAATAGTAAAGCACCAGGCATTTTCGTCTGGTGCTTTCTAAATATATATTGGCCATTTCGAAGGCCATGGGCAAGAATGGAGAACAAATGAGAGCTATAGAGTTTGATTCCGGATGGACATGTAAACATTTAAATGAGAAAGGCGCTGGAGCACCTGTCAGAATACCACACGATGCCATGCTGCAGGAACTTCGAACAGATAATGCTAAGTCAGGTGTAAATGGATGTTGGTTCGAAGGCTTTGATTATTTATATGAAAAGCAATTCACAGTTGGAGAAGAACTAAGGGAAAAGAACCTAGTTCTTGAATTCGAGGGAGTGTATCGAAAAGCTGAAATATGGATCAATGGAAAGATAGTAGCATCCAGACCATACGGATATACGAATTTTTATGTTGATATGACGGAATATGTAAAAATTGGTGAACAGAATCTGATTCAGGTCATAGCTAGAAATCAAGATCAACCAAATAGTAGATGGTATTCAGGAGCGGGTATATATCGTCCGGTTAAGTTATGGATTTCAGAAAAAAACCATATTCTAATGAATGGAGTACGTGTACATACACTTTCAGTAGACCCTGCGAAAGTTGAAATATCCATTAAAACATCATCGCAAGGGAATCTACAGATCGATATTTTGGATGAGAATCTTGTGATTCATTCTGAAAATCATGAAACAAATGGTGAGATATCTCTTAATATTTCTCTAATGAATGTAGAACTTTGGAGCACAAACAATCCGAAATTATATTTCTGCAGAGTACGATTTGAAAAAGACGAGCATACGGTGGCATTTGGAATTAGAAGCCTTTCATGGGGGGAAGATGGACTTAAGATAAATGGAACAAGGGAGATACTTCGAGGCGCCTGTATACACCATGATAATGGAATACTAGGAGCAGCATGTTGGTATGAGGCTGTGGAAAGAAAGATACGAATCTTACAAGAGAACGGATATAATGCGATTCGAAGTGCACATAATCCATGTTCGAAAGCGTTGCTGGATGTATGTGATAAGCTAGGTATGCTTGTCATGGATGAATATATTGATCACTGGTATATTCATAAGACTAGATATGATTATGTCGAATATTTTGAACGTTGGTGGAAACAGGATCTGTCTGATATGGTAGACAAGGATTACAACCATCCATGCGTTATTTTATATTCGACAGGCAATGAGGTAAGTGAGACTGCTGAAAAGAAAGGTATCGATCTTACCTGGGAAATGACGGATTATCTTCATAAATTGGATAATTCAAGAGCGGTGACATGTGGTATCAATATCTTTTTCAATTTTTTAAGTTCAATTGGTTTTGGTGTCTATTCGGACGAAAAGGCGAATAATGAAGCTGAAAAAGCAGTAGGAAGCGCATTTTTTAACGAAATGGCAGGGTTGTTCGGCGATAAGTTCATGAAAATAGGAGCAACATTACATGGATGCGATGTAAAGACCAGAGATGCATTTGCTGGGATGGATATTGCAGGATACAATTATGGAATTTATCGTTATAAAAAGGATCTGAAAAAGTATCCCAAACGTTTGATTTTGGGAAGTGAGACTTTTTGTAATGATGCATATGCTTTTTGGGAACATGCAAAAAAAGAGCCACGGTTGATTGGTGACTTTGTGTGGGCAGGTATGGATTATCTCGGTGAAGTTGGGATCGGTAGTTGGGAATACAAGGATTATGCGCCTGATTTCACACACAAAGTCGGCTGGATTAGTGCTGGAAGTGGACGAATTGACCTAACTGGGAAACCTTTAGGTGAAGCTATCTATACCAAAGTAGCATTTGAACTAGAACAGGGACCGAGAATAGCAGTATGTCCGGTCAACCATTCAAGTGACAAGCATTCACCATCTGCATGGAAAATGTCGAATGCGATCGAAAGTTGGAGCTTTGAAGGCCATGATGGTGAAATTGCAAATGTTGAAGTGTATGCAAGAGCACATTCGATAGAACTTTTTGTAAATGACACGCTTGTTGGAAAGAAAAAAGTAAAAAAGAATTGTATTACGAAATTTCGATGTAAATATGTTCCAGGAAAAATTGAGGCAGTGTCTTATGATATGTCAGGCATTGAGATTAATAGAAGCAGTCTAATCAGTGCAGGACCAAAAACTTTTTTAATTGCGGAACCAGAAAAAGATACTGCAAAAAAGGGAGAGCTCAGTTTTATTCGCCTCAAATATGTAGACGACAAAGGTATTCTAAAACCACTTTGCAGAGGAAATTTAAAAGTGCAATTGAAGGGTGGAAAACTGATCGGACTGGGAAGTGCTTGTCCATTCTATTTACAAAGTTATTTAGATGATGAAACAGATACTTATTTTGGGGAAGCGCTGGCGGCAATACTTCCCGAACAGGAAGGAGAAATGAGATTTACCGTTTCAGATGGTCTATATACAGATCAAATCTGTATTCAGGTAAATTAGCAGTTAATAAAGACAGAAGATATATAAGTTAGAAAGGAATCAAATGAGAAGAGTTGTTGAAATGAATGAAAAATGGTTCTTCTGTGGAAAAGACAACGATCGAATTCTTGTGAATCTTCCGCATACATGGAATGCAGTAGACGGGCAGGATGGTGGAAATGATTACTATCGTGGAGAAGGAAGTTATAAAAAAGAATTTTCCTGTCCCGTTTTCGAACGGGAAGAAGAACAAGTATTTCTAGAATTTGAAGGAGTCAATTCTACAGCCATCGTTTATGTGAATGAAAACCAGTTGTTCACTCATCAAGGTGGATATTCTACTTTTCGAGTAAATATCACGGAAGTGTTACAACAAGAGAATTTGATTGAGGTCTTAGTAAAAAATGAAGTAAATCGGCAAGTGTATCCACAGAAAGCAGATTTCACTTTTTACGGTGGAATATATCGAGATGTGAGAATTCTGATTGTAAAGAAAGAGCACTTTGAGTTGGAAAAGTATGGATCCCCAGGAATTCATGTGACAACAAAAGTGTATTCAGAAAACTCAGCGGAGGTATTTGTAGAAACTGAAGTCGATTCAAAACATGCTTTGGTAGAGTATACAATACAAGATGCGAACCAGCAGGTTTTATTTGTAAAAACAGGTGGGACAAGAGAATCTTTTTTAATGAATAAAGTACATTTGTGGAATGGAATCGAAGACCCATATCTATATACGATAACTGCAAAGTTGGTTCACGAAGGTATATATAAAGATGTAATTATGACAAAATTCGGTGTGCGTACATTTTATGTAGATCCAAAAAGTGGGTTTTATTTGAATAATAAACCATATCCCTTAAGAGGTGTTTCTAGACATCAGGATTTTAAGAGTTTAGGCAATGCAGTAAAGCGAAATAGAAAAATGGGTGATCTAGAGATGATATTAGAAGTCGGAGCAAATTGTGTGCGCCTTGCTCATTATCAGCACGATCAGTATTTTTATGATCTGTGTGATGAGTTTGGTTTGTTGGTTTGGGCAGAGATTCCATATATTTCGGAACATATGCCAGAAGGAAGAGAAAATACGATTCAACAGATGAAAGAGCTGATTGTTCAGAATTATAATCATCCGTCTATATTTACATGGGGAATCTCTAATGAGATCACGATTTCTACAAAAGATAGAGAAGACATGATTGAAAATCATAAAATATTAAATGAACTGTGCCATGAAATGGATGGAGATAGACCAACCACATTGGCTTGTTATGCAATGTGCAGTCCTTTCAGCAAAGTGGTCCATATATCAGATATTGTTGGATATAATTTGTATCTTGGCTGGTATGTACCAGGATTGTTTTTAAATGATTGGTTTATGGATCTATTTCACAAGATTTACCCAAACAGAGCTCTTTCTTATTCTGAATATGGTGCGGAAGGAATGCCGAACTTACATAGTGAAAGACCAAGACGAGGGGATCACACCGAAGAGTATCAGGCAAAGTATCATGAATACATGCTTAAATGTTTTGAAAGGCACCCCTTCCTATGGGGAACTTTTGTTTGGAATATGTTTGATTTTGCTGCAGATGCCAGAAACCAGGGGGGCGAGCCAGGAATGAATCACAAAGGACTGGTGACGTTTGATAGAAAAATAAAAAAAGACAGTTTTTACTTATACAAAGCATATTGGTCGAAAGAACCAATGCTTCATATCTGTGGGAAAAGATTCATTGAAAGAGTAAAGAAAAAGACAACTATCAAAGTGTACTCGAATCAGAAAAAAGTAAGCTTATATTTAAATGGTGAATTTGTTTCCACAAAAGAAGGTGAAAGAGTGTTTGAGTTTTTGATCAATTTAAAGAGCGAGAATACGATAACCGTTATTGCAAATGAATTAAGGGATGAAATATTCATTAAGAAAGTAAAAAAGCATCAAAAAGATTATAAATTGGTCAAGAGCAAAAATAGTGAAAATTGGGTTTAAGTATGAAAAACAAGAAAGGAATAATGTATGAGTCAAATAGAAATGCAACCGCAACATGAGTTGAATAGAGCTAAGCCATGGCAATTATTTTTATTTTCTTTTAATAATGGGGCGACGAACTGTTATTTTATTTTAACAATGAACTTCATTGCATATTACGCGAACGGAGTATTGGGTCTCACATTAATGTTTGCAACGACTATGGTTACCACCATGCGAATATTTGATGGGATTACAGATCCGATTATTGGGGCCTTAATCGACAAGACACAGACCAGGTTTGGAAAGTTTCGCCCATTTATGGTCATAGGAAATGTGATTTTAGCGACTAGTGCAATCTTTATTTATTTTGTAACAAGACTGGTTCCTGAAAAAAATTTAGTGCTTAGGTACTCATTGTTCATCGTGTTTTATGCCATTTATGTAATTGGATACACATTTCAGACTGCCTGTACGAGAAGTGGCCAGACATGTATCACGAATGATCCAAAACAAAGACCTATGTTTAATATTTTTAATACCGTTGCTTCACTTGCGGGGATGGGGTTGATTCAGGTTGTAGCTAGTTTGTGGGGTGGAAAAGTCGGATATGGCTCCAAAGAATTCTTTAATCTTGTAGTTCCTATGGCAGTTGTCATTTCGTGTGTTTTAACGGTTATGGCTGTGTTTGGAATTGCAAAAAAGGATAATCCAGAATTCTATGGTATTTCCGAAGAAAAACAAGACAAGGTCAAAATCAAAGACTATCTTGAAATTTTAAAACATAATCATAATTTAAAAATGCTTATTGTGGCAGGAGCCGGAAGCAAACTGGCTAGTTCGATTGCGCAGAATACGACAGTAGGAGTTATGCTATTCGCATCGATGATGGGAAATTATAACGGATTATATTTGCCATTCTATGCACTTGGGTTTGTTGGAACCGTTCCATTTTTTTTCCTGAATCTGAAACTATCTCAAAAACATGGACAGAAGTATTCGATGGTCGTATGTAATATGATTGCTTTAGCAATGTATTCTGGAGTCCTGATTTTATTACTCATGTGGGAACCTGGAAATGCTGATAGGGTATTGTCATTTCAGAACCTTAATATTTATACGATCATTTTTTTATTCTGCTATCTGATTGGATTTGGTTCGTTTTACACGACAGCAGATATGGCAATTCCAATGGTAGCAGATTGTTCGGATTATGAAATATATCGTAGTGGGAAATATGTTCCTGGTATGGTTGGTACACTTTTCAGTATGGTAGATAAACTGGTTTCGAGTGTTTCTACGACGGTCGTAGGGTTAGTTATAATGGTAGGGTTGCAACTAGAAAAACTTCCCGACACTAATACACCCTATATTGAGGGAACTCAAAAAATAGTAATTATTTTATTTTGTGGAATTCCAATGTTGTCCTGGGTGCTTACGCTAGTGTCAATGAGATTTTATGAATTATCCGGAAGGAAAATGGAGGAAATTCAAGATGTATTAGCTTTAAGAAAGAAAGCAATCAAAGAAGGGATGACAATTGAAGATGCGATGTTTCAATATCAATCAAAGAAATAAACATTTTATTTGTAAGGGAGAGAGAATATGAAGAAAAACATTTTCGTAGGAAAAGTACTTGGTGTATTGCTTATCTGTATAATGTTGCTGGTAGGATGTTCTGAGACCAAAAGTGTGGGAGATGTCGGCGATAGTGACAACAAATCTGATAGCAACACTTCGATAGTTTACATGGTTGTCTTAGATCCTAATGGAGGAATATTCCCGGATGGAACAAAAGAGAAAGTAACTTTGGAAGTAAGAGAAGGTGAGGCTGTTGATTTTGTCACATATATGCCAGCATTAGAAGGGAATGAACTAAGAGGCTGGTATCAGGAAGATGCATCCGCATGGCCAGGAGCAAGAATTGTGACGGGTGATCTGAAATTGAAAGCAAGATGGTCTGAGGAAGTTCTGCAGGAAGTACTGCCTCTTACACTCGAACTCAAAGGAGAAGAAGTACCTGTAACCAGTGATAGTGGTGTTTATCAGTTTACAGTCGTGAGTTCGATTTATGGTGGATATGCCCAGAGAAGCGGAATGTATACCATATATTTAGATGAACTTAAGGCTTCTATAGCAGCAGATGATGGATCAACGAAAAGAGCTCTTTTGAAGGTTGGATCCAGTTATAAAGATGCGACTGGATATTTATATGCACTGATGTATAACGATGGCACAATGGAACTATATTATGAATACGAATACAATGGGGAGATTACGAAATATGTAATGGATACAGTGTATTGGACATTAGATGCTTTTACACCTCCTTATGCTGCAGAAACTATTTTGGAAGAGGGAATATCAGCTCATGCGGAATATGATATGTCATTTATTATGGAAGAGTCTTCGACTGAATCAATGGAAGTAACCGCAGATGATGTTGTGGCATATGCGGGAGAGTCATTTATTTCGATTGATTCCATGAATAGTGAAACCATGAAGCTGCAGTTTTCTACAAATGGAACGGCATCCATCTATATGACAACTTATGAAATGAATATAGAGACAAAATATTTGTGGAAATATAATGAAGAATCGGGATTATTTATTTCTTATAACGGAGCTATCGAAAATTCAGCGATTATTTCGGAGGATGGACAGACTTGTACAATCGTTGATAGTTATGATAACACGTATGAATTTTCTGTTGCAGATTTTATCAGTGCAATCCCTGAAAGAGAAGAGATTTTACGATTTGATTCTAGTAATACTGATACCATGTTCGCTTTTGTATATCGTGATAACGGTATTGATCTAATGTACGATTTGACTTCCTACGGACAGGAAGGCCAATACTACGCGACATCAGAAGGTCAGTGGATGTTTGATGAAGAGAACGGTCTGCAAGTTGCGTTTGATGGAAAGGTAGTAGATCTTACGGAAGATGAGAATGGTGACTATGTATTTACATTAGACGACAATACGTATGTAATAGTTTTATCTGAATTACTTAATGCGTTGAACTAAGAATGGAGGATATCTAAATGAAACGACATAGTAATAAATTATGGACAATCATGACGAGCATATTAGCTGTATTATTGGTGATTGTGTTGGTCGCTACTGTAGTAGCAAATTATTTTTCGACATCAATTAATGCATTTTTATTATGTGATACTTATAAAGTCGTATCTTCAGATGATTCTGAGAATAATTTATATTTCCCAGATGAGTGGGAAGAATATGATGATTGGTTTGCATTCCACGAAGAAGAAATCTGCACATTAACTGAAGCAGAAGGTGCAGTCCTTCTAAAAAATGAGAGACAAGCACTTCCACTTTCGGAAGGTTCTAAAGTAAGTCTATTCTCACATTCTTCTGTTGATATGATTTATGGTGGTACAGGGTCAGGATCTGTAAACACAAGCACAGCACCAAACCTAAGGGAAGGTATAGAACAGGCAGGGGGAATTGTTAATTCAGACCTCTGGAGTTTTTACAACGTTGGAAATGGATCTTCGTATAAAAGGGGCGTTCCAGCACTTTCTTCTTGTTCAGCCGTTGGAGATTATACAATCAATGAGGTCCCATGGTCTGTGATTGAATTGGAATCTGGACTGTCAGGTACATTTGCCACCTATGGGGATGCGGCGATCTTTGTTTTGGCAAGATCTGGTGGAGAAGGAAGAGATCTTGCAACCGATGACTGTACGGATGAAGGAACAAATGGAGATTATCTTGCTCTTAGTACAGCAGAAAGAGATACCTTAAGTGCACTTAAATCATTAAAGGACGAAGGCATTTTTTCTAAAATAGTAGTCCTTCTCAACTCATCAAATGCAGTAAATTGTGACTTTCTGGATGATGAACAGTATGGAATCGATGCTTGCCTTTGGATTGGTGGTGTAGGAGCATATGGTAATAATGCCGTAGGAGATCTTCTTTATGGAAAATCAAATCCATCCGGACGCCTGGTAGATACTTACCTCTATGATAATTTTATCAACCCATCGATGGTAAATTTTGGAGATGTGGTTTACCCAAATGCTGCAGAGATGGGTCTGACCGATACCGATGATCAGAATCAGACAAATGTAAACTATGTAGTGTATCAAGAAGGAATTTATGTAGGGTATAAATATTATGAAACTAGATATGCAGATCAGGTCATGAATGAAGCAAATGCAGGATCAGTAGCTGATTTTGATTACGGTTCAACCGTATACAGAACATTTGGATATGGATTGTCATATACGACATTTGAATATTCTGATTTTAGTGTAAAAGAAAGTTCCGAGGAGTTTGAAATAAGTCTAAATGTAACAAACACGGGATCTGTGAAAGGGAAGCATACGGTTCAAATCTATATGCAAAAACCATATACAGAGTATGATAGAGAAAATAATGTAGAAAAATCAGCAGTGGAATTGGTTGGATATGCAAAAACTGATTTTCTTTCCAGTGGAGAGTCTGAAAGTGTCGTGATTCAAGTATCCAAAGAACAGATGAAGTCCTATGATGCATATGGAGAAGGAACATATATTGTTGATGAAGGAACGTATTATCTTACCGTTGGTACAGATTCACATAATGCATTAAACAACATTCTTGCAACACAAGGATACACGAGTGAAAATGAATTCATGGATGCTGACGGAAATGTAGAGAATGTATATGCTTATGAGCAAAAAGATTTTGATGCAAAGAAGTATTCGGTTTCTGAGGCAACGGGTGTAGAGATTACCAATCAATTCGATGATGTAGACTTGAACATATACGAAGGTTCGGATACAGATGTTACTTATCTTTCAAGAAAGGATTGGATCGGCACGTATCCAAAAGAAACCATTTCAATTCTTGTAACAGAAAAAATGGCGACTGATATTTTAAATGAATATGTTGCAAAAACAGTGGATGAGGAAGGTAATTCATATGAAATTCCGACCTACGGAGCGAATAATGGACTTACTTTGGCGATGCTCATGGGAGTTCCATACGATGACGCAAAATGGGAAGATCTGCTGGATCAGATGACGTTTGCAGAGCAGGAACAAATTATTGTGAACGCATTCCATAACACAAAGGCAGCAAATTCGATTTCCAAACCAGCGACCGTCGAAACAAATGGACCACAGGGAATCACAGATTCATTTTTTGGAGGAAAGAAAGCAGGTATGGCATATCCAGCAGAAGTTGTAATGGCCTCCACATGGAATAATCAAATTATGGAAGAGATTGGGAATAACATTGGCATTCAGGGTTTAAAAACAAAAACAAATGGGCTATATGGACCAGCTGCGAATATACATAGAAATGCTTATTGTGGAAGAAATTACGAATATTTTTCAGAGGACGCATTCTTATCTGGAAAATTGATGGCTTCAGAAATAGAGAAAATACAGGCACAGGGTGTATATGTATTTATGAAACACTTTGCGCTCAATGATCAGGAAACACATCGTGCAGGACTGATGGTCTGGGCGAACGAACAGTCGATTCGTGAGTCATATCTTCAGGCATTTGAATATTCTGTTACAGAAGCGGATGCAAAAGGTGCAATGACAATTATGAACCGTATTGGATCTACGTGGGGAGGAGCACACAATGGGCTGCTTACTCAGGTGCTTAGAAATGAATGGGGATTTGAGGGTATAGTAATTACTGATTATTCGTCAAATTCTAATTATACGTTACAAACCGCAGGGTTAGAGGGTGGTTCAAATATTTGGGACGGATTTGAAAGTAGTGATATTTCTGATAAACAGAATGATCCATACATCACACAGTTAATGAGAAATGCAATTCATGATGTGTTATATGTGCAAGTGAACAGTTCTGCAATGAATGGTATTTCGCAAGGCGATAGAATCGTATCGATCCTGACATGGTGGCAAGTTACATTGATAGCACTAGACATTGTATTTTTGTTATTACTAATGGGTAGTATTATCATGCTTGTAAAAAGCAAAGGGATAAAGTCAGAGTAATGAAGTTTGAAAAGGCAGGGTGATATGTTCGCAAATTGACATATTTATCCTGCCTTCATAGAAAGAAACGTATTTATTGAAAACGCTATAACTTTTACAATGAGGTGAAATCATGAAGAATATATTGATTACAGGTGGAAGCAGTGGAATTGGACTAGAATTAGCGCGAGTGTTTGGAATGAATGGTCATCAGTTGATCATTAATGGATCAAATTATGAGAAACTTTTGGTAGCAAAAGAAAAATTAGAGAACGAGTTTGGAAAGCCTGTTTTGATTTTTGTTGAGGATCTCAGTCAGGCGAATGGACCAAAGTCATTGTATGACCATGTATGTAAAGCGGGTATAGAAGTAGATATATTAATCAACAATGCTGGAATTGGACTGATGGATTCAACCGAAAAGATTGATTTTGATTCGGATCAGAGATTAATGCAGTTAAATGTAATTGCACTTGTACAGTTGTGCAAACTATTTTTGCCACGAATGTATGAAAGAAAAAATGGTAAAATTCTGAATATTGCATCTATAGCAGCGTTTCAACCAGGGCCCTATAACTCAACTTATTTTGCGAGTAAGGCGTTTGTTCTTAGTTATTCGCGTGCGATACGATTTGAGGCGAAAAAACATGGAGTTGAAGTCAGTACGCTTTGTCCAGGAACAACTAAGACCAATTTTTTTGAGCGTGAGGGTTCTTTAGCTCCACCGATGGCAGTAGAACCATGTAAGGTGGCCGAATATGCTTATAAGAAATTTGTGAAGAACAAGGAAATCATCATTCCAGGAATTTTTAATAAAACAAGTTTGTTGATTCCATTGTTTATTCGAATTAGACTTTCTTCAATGATGACTAGATTACAAGATAAGTAAGACATTCTATTCTAATATTATGTTCAAATATTTCAATCAGTGGAGGTAATTATGGTAAACAATATTTTTCAGAAACATAGGAATAAAGTCAATAAGATGCTTTTAGCGGTGCTATGGACATATCTGCTTATGAATATTGTATATTTAGTATTCAGTGGAAAGACTTTTATGAAGTTTGCAATGATTCCCTTAGGAACATTAATCTTATTGGCAACAATTATGAATGTTACAAAAAAAGGAATAAAATATATTAGTAGAATATTGCTGACAAGTATGCTGGCTTTTTTGATTCTTCAAATTATGAGTATTCCGCAAGATGCAAGAATATATATTTGTTTTTTCTTTGCAATGATTCTGGTCCTTTCATCTATGTATTTTGAAATCGGTACATACATTATATTTAGTTGTGCATCATTGGCTGCATTGCTAATAGTTATGAATAAGTATTTTGGTATTTATGAGATTATGGCAGCGGTATCATTTTATCTGATTATTTCTGTATGTCTCTATTTCTCAACAAATTGGAGTAGAAAGCTAATTTTCGAGGCAATTGAAAAGGAAAAGGAGACGACAGAAATCTTAGTGAAGCTTGAAAATACTTTTACTGCAATTCAAAAAAGCGCAGATGAATTAGGAACTGAGGTCTCATTTTCTTATGACAGTTTGAAAAATATTGAAGAAATGAGCAGTATGAATGTAAGTACTGTTGAGGAGGTCGCAAAAGGAAACTCAGAGCAGTTAAGAAACATTTTAGAGGTTAGTAAAAGAATTTATGAAGTTTCGCAGATCTTGAAGAATAATCTTACAAAATCAGAACAAATTGCGTTAATTTCTAAGGAATCTAAGAATATTGTACAGAATGGTTCCGAAAAAATTTATAGAATGACGAATCAGATGGATAACATTTATAAGGCAATAACGGAATCGTTGGTGACAGTCTCTGATTTGGAGAAGAAAATGAAGGAAGTTAATGTTTTTCTGGAAGACGTTGCCGACATTGCAACAAAAACGAATCTTCTTGCCTTAAATGCTGCAATTGAAGCAGCAAGAGCAGGAGAAGAAGGAAAAGGATTTGCAGTGGTAGCAGATGAAGTGAGAAAACTAGCTGAGAAAAGTAAAAGTACGGTAGAATCGATCTATTCAATACTTGAACAAATTCAGAAGCAGACAAAAGATGCTTTGAATGAAGTAAAGATTGGAGATTTGGCTGTAAAAGAGGGGAATTTAATTGTACAAGATGTTCGAGAAAGTTTCAAACAGATTCAATGTTCGTTTGATACGATAGACAAGAATATTTTAGCTGAAATGGATGGAGCAAGTCATTCCTTTTCAGCCTTTGAAATTGTAAATGATGAAACAGACAGTATTGCTTCCATTGCGGAGGAGCATGCAGCTTTTACTGAAGAGATCTCAGCAACAATGATACAACAGGACGACAAAATAAAAGAAGTCTTTCAGTATATGGGGAAAATACAACATGCAGTGACTTTGCTTCGTGATGCGGCTATTTAGTAAATCAGCAGCTACACTCTAGCAATATCATGTCTAAGAAAAGAAGCTCTCCACTGTTTTAATTCAAAGATTCTGCGGCAACTTTAATTGTAATACTTTCAATGTACACTTGAATCTCCATACTTTGCTACTGCGATAAATTAAAGAAAAAAACTTAAAACCATATTTTCGGGAAGGATTTATTTGATGATCGAGAAATTTAAGCCGGTTGAACTGCCAATAATTGGTTCCGTTTTGCTTGTATACTCAGCAGTTATTTTTTTTCAGGAAGAAGAGAATCTAAACTTTACTTCAATATTAGGGCTTACTATTTTCTTTTTATTGCACCTTGGAATGTATTTAATGCGAGAAACAATATTTCATAACCATACCGTGCTATATTTTATTGTTCAAGGTTGGTTGCTGATAAGCCTTGCATTTGTTAATAGAAATAATTTTCAGGCGGCATACCTTGGCTTAATACCATTGATTGTTGCGCAGTGTATTCATCTCCTAAATAATCGTAGACAAATTCTTTGTATGATTTTTTATTATTATAGTATTTTTATTGGTACAAGTGTTTTTATGATTGGGTGGATAGACTTGACTCATTCCATTGCGCTTCTGTTATTGATATCGTCAGCGGTTGTTACCTATCAGATTTTTTATATTAGACAAATTGAGGAGAACATAGAGAAGCAGAAACTTCTGATTCAGCTGGAATCTGCTTATGATGATCTAGAAACCATGACAAAAGAAAAGGAAAGGGAGAAACTAGCGCGTGATATTCATGATACATTATCTCAGGGTTTTGCTGGAATGCTATTGAAACTAGAAACTCTAGAAGTCTATCTGATGCAAGAAGATAAGAAGGTATGTAGTGAAATATTGGAGAATGCAATTCATGAGGCAAGAACTAATCATGTGGAGTCTAGACAGATGATAAGAGATCTTCGATCGTTTCAAGATGAACTTTTTCCATTAAAGGAGGGTGTAGAAAAGGAAATTGATTTTTTTTTGAAGCACCAGGATATTAAGGCAGAAGTCCATCTTACTGGATCTGTCGACATAGAAAGAGATATATATAGAAATATAATTAATATTATTAAAGAAATTTTCCAGAATATTTCTAATCATGCAAAAGCAACATTTGTTTTTATTTCGGTGATTATGGACAACGAAAAAATTGATGTATACATTGAAGACAACGGGATTGGATTTGATAAAAAGAAGGAATCACAGGATGAAAGACATTATGGTATTCGAGGAATATACGAGAGAGTAAAAATCCTTCATGGAACGATTGAGATTAAAAGCCTAAGAAAAGAAGGAACCAAAGTAGTATTTGTGATTCCTTTTGGGGGAAAGGATAAAAGAAATGTATAAGATCTTGATCGTTGATGATCATCCAATATATAGAGAAGGTTTAAAGCTTGCGATTCAATCGGACCAAAGAATTGGTTCAGTAAGCGAAGCAGAAACAGCGGAAAACGCACTAATATTTTTAAGGAAAGAATCATTTGACTTGATACTATTGGATTTGTATATGCCTGGAATGAATGGCATTGAATTCCTTAAAAAAAAGAGGGAGGATGGGAACAAAACGAAAGTAATTGTGCTCTCTACAGAAGAAAATATAGATGTTATTCAAAATGCACGGTCTCATGGAGCGGATGGATATATTCAAAAAGGTGCAGGAAGAAAAGAAATATTGGAAATGATTTATCGTACACTAACAGATAAAAGAAAGGTTATCATTAGTTCTAAATACAAAAAGAAATTGAATCAGAAAGAGAAAGACATAAAGAAGGAGATGCTGCTCACAGAAAAAGAGTCAACAGTGTTGATTGGAATCGTAAATGGGGAGGCAAGTAAGGAAATTGCAATAGAAATGGGAATTACTGAGCGAACGGTAAAAGCTCATCTATCAAATATTTACAATAAATTTGGTGTGAAATCCAGAACGGAAGCTGTTGCATATGCCCTAATCAATGGGTGTGTTGATATCACTAAAGTACAATAGATTTTTGATTGCTTCTTGAATATGATAAAGAAAAAGAAAAGGAGATAATTTATGAATATCAAGAATAAGATTGTGGTTGTAACAGGTGCGGGGAATGGAGTAGGAAGAGAATTAGCAATGTTGCTTCTTGACAAAGAAGCCATCGTGGTAGCTGTGGATATCAATAATGATGGGCTTTCGGAAACATATAAGGCGTCTGGAAAACACAGAAATTTATGTATTTATCAGACGAACATTGCATCATTAGAAGAAGTAAAACACCTGGTAATTGATATAAAAAGAAGATATGGAAAAATTGATCTTTTGATTAACAATGCAGGCATTATTCAACCATTTCTTCCAATATCAGAGATTCGCTATGAATTAATCGAAAAAATTATGAACGTAAATTTTTATGGAATGGTATATATGACGAAGGAGTTCATACCGCTTTTAGAAAAAAGTAACAGAGGTTATATTGTTAACGTATCAAGCATGGGTGGTGTTTCTCCTGTACCTGGACAGGCTGTATACGGAGCATCAAAAGCAGCAGTAAAACTATTCAGTGAAGCTTTATATGCGGAGTTGAAAGGTTCAAAGATTGGACTTTCTGTAATTGTACCAGGTGGAATTGCAACAAATATTATGAAGAATTCTGACCTTGATATGAAAGAGAAAGATATTGATGCAAAGGCGATGAAGATTTTGCTAACGCCAAAAAGGGCGGCGGAACTAATTATAAAATGTGTTAAAAAAGAAAAGTTCAAAATGACCATTGGGAAAGACGCAAAGGTATTGATGTTACTGTATAAATTTGCTCCAAAGTTTGCGATTACATTTATGAAAAAGATGATAGATGTAAAATGATTTTTCATGGAGATATGATGTGTACATAAATTGGATGTATTGGAAAGGCTAGGTATGAATGAAGAAGGCAGTGCAGCAGATTATGATTGGATCGATTGCAAAAAATCCAGATGAAGCAGAAAGTATTATGAAAAAAATAAAATCATTTGGTTACGATTCGATTGAATTGAATGGTTTTATGATACGTCCGACACCTTGGGTTGTTAGACTATTGACCAAAGCTGCAGGAATGCCGGTCGGAAAGAGTGGTAATTTTGATTGGGCAGAATTGATTAGAAGAACAGGCCTTTCTGTTACTGGTATACACGAAGCGTTGAGTATGATTAAAAGTGATCCGGATACTGTAATACATGAAGCAAAAAAATATAACACAGAGTTTGTGATTGTAACAGGAATGTATCGTTTTGATTATTCTGATTACTCAAGCGTTCAAGCGCTTGCACAGGAACTGAATAATTCTGGAGAAAAGCTCAAACAAGAAGGAATAAGACTATTGTATCATAATCATAATGTTGAATTCCAAAAAGTTCTAGGAGATAAAAATGCATTTGATGTATTGATTGAGGAAACGGACTCAAGATGGGTAAATTTTGAATTTGATTCATATTGGCCAGCAGAAGCTGGAGTTGATATTTTGACATATATGAAAAAATTGAATGATCGAATGAAGTTGTATCATATTAATGATAGAGGAAGTAGGAAAAAAGAAATGTACATGACTCCGATACTGAAATCGAATAGTATGGAATTAGGATATGGAAACATGAATCTGACGAAGTTCGTTGATTATGCAAAAAATATAAAGGTAGATTCAATTATTCTAGAGACACATAAAAATTGGGTTGATCATTCACCGTTAAAATCCATAGAGTTATCATCAAAGTTTCTAAATAAACATGTATAGGTGAAGTAAAAGAGATGAAATGAGGCATCATGTAATATTGTATATGCATTAGATGTAATGATTAGAGAGCTAAGAACAAAAGTTTTTAGTTCTTTTTTCATAGAACAATATATATGTAAGTTCCTATTTGATATAATAATTATACTATTTAGAATCAAAAATGAAAATATGAACAAAATATTTGCAAGGGGGTAATCATTTATGGCAGGTAAATATAACAATGTAGCGGAATATATGGCAGATCAGTCAGAACGGGCAAAGCAATTATTAGAGGAAATGAAAAAGATAATTTATGAAGTATATCCGGAGTCGGAAGAAATCATGAATTATGGTGTACCTGCATACACGTTAAAAAAAGGCGGAAAAGCAGAAAATCAGGTAATGATTGCAGGATTTAAAAAGCACGTTGGATTTTATCCACATCCAGGGACCATAGAACATTTTGCAGAGGAGTTGAAAGGATATAAGACAAGTACTGGAACCATTCAATTTCCTATGGATCAGGAGTTGCCAAAGCAGTTAATTAAAGATATGATTCGTTATCGAAGACAAATTATTCTAGGTGAACCGGTGAATTAGACAAGGGAGAGGAAACGATGAAACGAATACTACGAGTTGGATGCATCTTTTTTGATGTGCTTGCGATTGGGTTGATTCCACTGAATTTATTTTTATTGCAGATGCCAGTGTTCTTTAGTGCTATAGTTGCTGGAATCATCATGATAATGAATGTAATGATTTGGAGACAAGAAGAGGAAAAATTTGTTGGAAAAATATCCATTACATTCATTAATATAGTGATTATTTGCCTGGCATTGTTTGGTAGCTATTGCAATCCATATTGGAATAGTTACACGATGAGGAGTAGTCATGCAAATTTTTATACAAAAAGCTATGATACCTTATTGACAAAAAAAGAGGCTTTACAGGATTTGGAATATGCGATGCATTATCTAAAAAAAATTCATCCAGAACTAATTGATGGAGTTCATGAATCCATTCAAAATCAGTATGAAGAAGTGTTTCGTAGAATACAGGCCAAGGAAGAAATATCAGTTTCAGAACTAAGTGGAGACATTGAATCGATTTTTTCTTTGTTTGATGATGCACATACATTTGTAGCAAGAAAATATCAAGAATATCGATACTTAAAGCAGATATACGAACACAAACAAAATGGAGAACAGCTGGTTGCGGTAAATGGAATAGAAATTCCAGAATTGCTGATGATGAAAAGTGAATTATATAGTTATGAATCTGAAAAATGGGGAGCAAGAAAATTGGGTTCGGATCTGATATCGACAGAGGGATTGGATTATTTGGGCATTTCTTTAGAGGCTGGGGTTGCATACACATTTGAGATAGAAAGCGGAGAGTTTGTAACCTTGATATATCATGATTCTGATTTTGTGACATATGAGGAGTATTTGGAATACAACCATATTACAAAGAATGAAGAAGAATCCTTTGTGTCCTATAAAATTGATTCAAGTCATAATTTGGCCATTTTAACTCTGAATTCCTGTAAGTACAACAACGAATACAAAGAATGTTTGCAAGAGATGTTTCAAGAAGTAAAGGCCAATAAAATTCCATATGTCGTAGTTGACCTTCGAAATAATGGTGGTGGTAATTCTTTGGTAGCAAACGAATTTATGAAATATTTGAACGTGGAAACATATCAAGATATGTCTTCTAGAAGACGTCTTGGATTTTTTATGACAAATGAGGGTGGAGGAGTATTAAATAATAAGATTTATTCAGACTTGGTCTTTGATGGAGAGGTTTATTTGCTAACATCTACTGCGACATTTAGTTCAGCTATGGATTTCACAATGTTGATCAAGGACAATCATTTGGGAACCACTGTTGGGGAAGCTCCTGGAAATAGCGCAAATTCTTTTGGAGAGATTACGTATTTTAAATTACCAAATTCTGGTTTGTATATGCAGATTTCGACGAAGAAATGGAATCGAATTGATCAAATAGGTGCAGGTGATTTTATTGAGCCAGATATTCCATGTGGCAATGGAGATGCAATGGACACTCTATACAACCTAATCGAGAGTAAGAGGTAAAATAATCAAAAAACTATAAAAACCATCGTAAGGTGGTTTTTATAGTTTAATCTAAAGAAAATCTGTGTGGAATATTCATCCTTATTTGGCAAAGGACACTTGATTTCCGCCTGCTTGTTTCGAAATATACACTCCTTCTTGACCTTGCCTTTCAAGTGTCTAAGTAGATTTATATATTAAGTATATGGCTCTAAAAAAAATCGTCAAGATAAATAAAGTGGTCCACTTTTCTTTGTTACCGTGTGAATCTGTCGTTGAAATTTGCCCCAAGGACAAATGTAAGTACACCAAATGGCTGGTGAATATACAAAAGAAAAAAGCAGACCCAAAATTGTAATTGTCAAAAAAAGTTGAATTCTTTGTTTGGTTAGCAATGATAATAGAAACAGACTTATACAGGTCAAGGTAACAATATGACCGACGATTTGAAACATCTCATTACTTTTTGATTTTCTTCCTTTGTAAAAGGGTCTAATGATTTGCTGCACAGCTCTAACTGGGCAAAATGAAACGCAGTAAAAATTTTGCATCCGAATATTGAAGAGCATTCCTAGCATAAAAATGGGCACCCAAAACTTAAATCGGTTCGAGTAGGTTAAATAAATAAAAACTGGTAAAAAAAATAAGTTTATTACTCTCCATTTGCTTCGAAGCAAAAATCGCATAATTCATCCCCTCTTCCCATAGTGTTTTTTCGTTTCCAAATATATTTTTTAGACATATCCTCATACAAATAATCATCGATATTACAAAATACCTTTGTAAGGTTAGATCTTTGATAAGAAGTTAATAGTGCGTGATAAAAGCACCGATCCACATGGAAACGAACTGTTCTTGTATCATTTTTAATCCAGATGGTGTGAAATTCTGGAAAAGGATAGGTATTGTTCATCTGCCATATAGTCAGCTTACGAACTAGAAAAAAGGAAAAAGGGAAAGAACCAATCAAACGGTAAAATTTCTTTGTCCGTTCGTAATATTGGTGATAAAAGGCTTCTAAATTTTCGATCGGTTTGGATTTTGTTGTTTCGTACTTATAAGAGGTATCGTACAGAGCAATACCGGGGAGAATGACGAAGTCCTGATGTTTAATAAGCACGTTCTTTGTTTGTACTTTTCTATGAGATAGTATGTCGAGATACAGGGTTTGAAATTGCTTAAATATTTCTAAACCATCCGTATATCCAAATTTTTTGTTAGATTTTTACGATATGTTCGGAATAGGGAAGCAATTTTGCCAGATTTGATTTTGCATGAAAAAGTGCAAAAAGATGAGATTTTGGATTATGAAAAAATGATTCGCAAGATTGTTGGTATGCATCATTTTTCTGAGGGATTTTTTCAACAAGTTACGCTTCTTGCAAATACGGACGAAACAATTGGAGAAATATATACTGAGTTCGTAAATGCAATACTAGAAGAAATTCAACATCTTCTTTCTATAAAATAAGAGAATTTAACAACTAGTGAACAACAGGCAATCAGTAGGATTTTGTTCTCCGCAATGGAAGGAGCAACACATTCCATTCAATTTAAAAAAACGGATCTTGAGGAAGAAGAGCTCATTCATCAATTGATCCGTTTGTTTCAGTTTTATATTGGTGACTAATCAATTAGGTCGTTTTGAAATCTGGAAAGATGTTCATAAGGTAAAATTTGTCTGCCACGGTACAATCCACAGCCATCATTGATCAAAGAATTGTTCATTGCTGCAAACATATTTACATCTAGTTTTGAAAGCTCAAGCTGTTGGAGTTCGATTCCGCGTACGTATGCTTCATCAAAATAAATATTTTCTCCTTCTGGAATGGTGTCTCTTCTGGCGCGCTCGCTTTTTTGACGTTCTTCATATCCGAGATGGTTAGCGGGACCAATTTCTGCATAATCATCCATTTCCTTCGTTCGAAGTTGCATTTCTATGTAACATCTTGCAATGTTGTCATAAAAAGTAATGTGTAAAGAGCGATAATCATTTTCAGCAGAATAAGATATATAATCGCGGTAATAAGGGCTAACACTTGGGTGCAGAAGTTTTGAATTTTTTTCGCTCGAGAAAGCGGAAAGTTCTGCCGTAAATCCACGTTCTTCCATAAAAGCGGGGAGCTTGTTCGCAACATCATAAAGATACTTGAGTTCTTCTTGTTCTCTTGATTCCCCTTGTTTTAAATGACATTTTGGAAGAGAAATGACGATGCGATATGCAATCAAGTCACGAAAACAACTGAGACTGTTTTTTAAATCAGGCAATGTTGGGTACGTTTTGTGCTCTTTGTAATAGTTATAAATGTATTCTACAATATATCCATTGAATTTTTCTTCTGCACGAAAGAGCGATTTGATTCGACCTTTAAATGTGAAGGCAAGAAAAGGATAATCATTTGCCATGAGTTTATAGAAATCTCGAATTCTTTGGGACTGAGAAGTCAAAAAGTCGTTGTGCTGCAGTAATTCAGTGATTTGCAATAGAAAATTACAATGCACAAGGTCGATTTGATTTTTGGTTGTTTTTGCAGACTCCTTTAAGTCTTCTGTATAATTCTGTAAGATCTTAAGGACGGTATCTCCAGAGTATAGGTAATCATTTAATTTTATCATAAAGTAGTCATTACCTCCTTGTTTAACGATTTAAAGTGATATATATGTATCATACTGAAATCATGCAATAATTGCAAACAAAACATAATTCATAGTTGTTCATTTTGTGAAAACAAAGTATACTTGAGGGAAGAAAAAGATTCGATGATGTAAGAAAGAAAGGGATAATCATATGGAGAAAATAACAAGTTTTACAATTGACCATATTCGTTTACAGCCGGGAGTATATGTATCTAGAAAAGATGCTGTTGGAGATGCGGTAATCACAACATTTGATCTGCGCATGACAAGTCCAAATGAAGAGCCAGTCATGAATACGGCGGAAATGCATGCAATTGAACATTTGGCAGCAACGTTTCTTCGTAACCATCATGTATATAAAGAACGAATTATTTATTTTGGACCAATGGGGTGTCGGACTGGATTTTATTTGCTGTTAAATGGAGATTTCGAGTCCAAGGACATCGTGTTATTGATGATTGAATTGTTTGAATTTATTCGTGATTTTAAAGATGAGATTCCTGGCGCTACGGCAAAAGATTGTGGAAATTACCAGGACATGAATCTCAATATGGCAAACTATTTAGCTAGAAAATATTTGGATGAAGTATTATATGATATTGATGATAGTCAGTTACAGTATCCAGAGTAAATGATGAATACGAAAGGCTTGGAATGAATCATGAGTAAAATTGGTATTATTGGAGCAATGGAACTTGAAGTTAAAGAATTAAAAGATCAAATCAAGAATTGCAGAATCACAAACAAGGCAGGAATGGATTTTTATGAAGGCATTATAAATGATGCAGATGTTGTTGTGGTACGATGTGGAATCGGAAAAGTAAATGCGGCGCTCTGTGTTCAAATCATGGTCGATATTTTTGAGGTTACACATTTAATTAATACAGGAGTTGCAGGATCATTAAACGCAAAATTAGACATAGGGGATATATTAATCTCAAAGGATGCGATTCATCATGATGTAGATGTTCGTGTTTTTGGATACCCTCTCGGAGAAGTTCCACAGTTAGGAACCAGAGAATTTGAAGCAGATGAGAATTTAATTCGGATGGCCAAAGAATCCTGCGATAAAGTCAACCCAGATATTCATTCCATGATTGGAAGAGTAGTCAGTGGAGATCAATTTATATCAAATAAGGAGGTCAAAGACAATTTGATTTCTGAATTTCAAGGAGATTGTGCGGAAATGGAAGGTGCTTCCATTGCACATGGTGCATATCTGAACCAGATTCCTTTTGTGATCATTCGTGCAATTTCTGATAAGGCAGACCATACTGCGGAAATGGATTATCCGACTTTTGAAGCCGCAGCGGCAAAACACTCTGCTCGCCTGGTAGAAGAAATGGTAAAACACATCTCAACCTATCATCGTAATCGTCTCATATGCTAAAGAAAGAATAAATATCGTGTATAAAAAAGAAAAAGACAAAGCTGTCTATAGGCTTTGTCTTTTTGCTTTATGTGACATTTTTACTTGATACATATCTTCGTCTGCTGCTTTTAGAACTTCGTCAAATGTAACTCCGTCATTATGGAACAAAGCAATTCCGATGCTAATGCCAGCAAAATCCGGGCAAACATCCATATTGAATTCTTGTTCGAAATCATGTTCATATCGATGACGCATTTGCTCAATCTCTGTGGTAGAATTGATGACCTCAGGAATGATTACAAGAAATTCATCACCACCGATGCGGAAGACTGCCTCGTTTTTTCTGGATATTATTTTGAGAACACGGCTAATCTCTCGCAGAACTTGATCACCGACCAAGTGACCGTAATGATCGTTGATATATTTGAACTGGTCCACATCGATATGTAAAAGGCCATAAGACGACAAATTTTTCTCGGAATATTTTGAAAGCATATTTTGTATTGTTTCTAAATGTCTACGATTGTATAGATCTGTTAATTGATCGTGCGCATTTAAGTATTGTAATTTTAAATGTGATTTTTTATTTAAAATATATAGAAGTGCGACAATCATGCTTAGCATCATACCGATTAACAAAGAACGAATTCTAGTTAGTAGAAAGTCACTTTCATAATCTTTTGAGTTTGCATAGATGATCCAACCGTATTGATTTGTTTCGTCAAATCGCATCGGATTATGGTCTAATATAGACGGGTCACCTAAAATTTGAGTATCCAGATTGTGGGATTCATAGATTGCAATATCAAGGTTTTGCTGTTCGGCATATTCTAAAATTGCGGCATTGACAGCTTCATAATAGAGAATCATACTGACCTGGCCCCAATACTCGTTGTTTTTATCCATTAGTGGAACACGGATCACGTATCCTTTCTTGCCCTGAATCAAATCAATTGGACCTTGAAATGAGGTGACGTGCTCATTTTTGACTTTTAGAACACTTTCTTTTTGCCCTTCAATAGTAGCAAGGTTGACACCAATTGTACCTTTGTTTTCCTCATAGGGGAAGTTGTAAGCAATGGTGGTATCTTCTACTACAGCAATATTTTTAACAAATTCCTCGTAGTTTCTGAGAAGGTATACGATGAACTGCTCAGATTCCTCTGTGGTGATATGATCAGAGGATAAGAAGAAAGCTTCATATCCAGCCAAAAGTTTTTCTCCAGTATTAATCAGTGCATCAATCTGTTTCTGAAAGTATAGATATTGGTTGTTGACGATTTCCCGGTTTGAGGTCTCATAATTTGAAACAATACGATATTCGATAAATATAGAAATACACATACATGCTAAAAAGATTAAAACACTATATATCCAATAATTTGCAGTGTGGCAGTCCATATGTAAACAGGTAGTGGATCTTCTGGCAAAGGTACGTCTGAATTTATTGTTTTTTTCCATATAGGACCTCCCTTTTCATTAAGGTATAGTTATAGTTTATTATATCATTGATTATAATTTTTTAATAGAAAAGCTTTTGGATTGATAAATTATGCAATGATTCGTGCATAAAAAGCGAGATTTCTTTGTTATATTTGTAAATTTACAGTATAAAGCAATTTTTATACTACAATTGTCACAATAAATGCACTTGTAATATGGTTTATTTATACAAAAAAATGCATTGTCCAAATCGTAAATCAACTGTATAGTAATAGCAACAGAAGGAAATAATCGATGTTTTCAACTACATATGGTTCACAATGACGTGGCTTTTCTACCCGAAACATTTGGGTAGAGAAGCTTTTTTATTTCAGAAATGGAGGAAAAATTATGAGACAGGTTGCTATTTACGGAAAAGGTGGAATTGGAAAATCAACAACAACACAGAATTTAACAGCAGGATTAGCAGATATGGGCAAGAACATTATGATCGTTGGATGTGATCCAAAGGCTGATTCAACTCGATTGGTATTAGGTGGTCTGGTACAAAAGACCGTTCTTGATACGCTTCGTGATGAAGGAGATGACATCGAATTAGAGGCAGTTCTTAAAAATGGATTTAAAGGAATTCGTGGAGTAGAATCTGGTGGACCAGAACCAGGAGTTGGATGCGCTGGACGTGGTATCATCACATCAATCAACTTATTAGAACAATTGGGAGCATATACAGACGATTTAGACTATGTATTCTATGACGTACTTGGAGACGTAGTTTGTGGTGGTTTCGCAATGCCAATCCGTGAAGGAAAAGCACAGGAAATCTATATTGTATGTTCTGGAGAAATGATGGCTCTATATGCAGCAAACAATATTTCAAAAGGTATTGCTAAATATGGTAAATCAGGAACTGTACGTTTGGGTGGATTGATTTGTAACTCTCGTAAAGTTGATAGAGAAGCGGAACTTGTTGAAGCGGTTGCAAAAAAATTAGGAACACAGATGATTCACTTTGTGCCTCGTGATAATGCAGTACAAAGAGCTGAAATTCACAAAAAGACTGTAATCGATTTCAGTCCAGAAGAACCACAAGCAGATGAATACCGCCAGCTTGCTAAAAAAATTGAAGAAAATGAAATGTTTGTAATACCAAATCCAATGACAATCGATGAACTCGAAGAGATTCTTATGGAATATGGAATCATGGACTAATTATAGGGAGGATAAAATCTATGTTAATGATCAGAGCAATTGTAAGACCCGAAAAAGCAGGATTTGTAATGGCAGAACTTGCTGAAGCAGGATTTCCTGCAGTAACCAAAATGGACGTGTTTGGTCGAGGAAGACAAAAAGGTATCATGGTAGATGATTATTGCTATGATGAGATTCCAAAAGAGATGTTGATCGTTGTTTGTGCAGATGAAGACAAAGACACAATCGTAAAGATTATTCTTAGAACAGCTAAAACAGGAGAAGGAAACTTTGGAGATGGTCGTATTTTTATTACCGCTATCGAAGATGCATACACAGTAAGTACAGGAAAATCAGGACTATAAGAAAGGTGGTATGACATATGAAAGAAATTATGGCTATCATCCGTCCAAATAAGATCACAGCGACAAAAACTGCACTTGCCGAAGGAGGATTTCCTGCATTTAGTTGTAGAAAATGTCTTGGACGTGGTAAGAAAAGTATCGATCCAGAGTTGTTGAAACTGGTCATGGCGACGGGTGAATTACCAATGAACAGTGACGGTGAAACACTTACAGAATCAGTCAGACTGATTCCAAAAAGATTATTTATTGTAACAGTAGATGATGACCGTGTGAAAGAGGCGATTGATATTTTGATCAAAACAAATCAGACCGGACATCCAGGGGATGGCAAGATTTTTGTCGTACCTGTAGTGGAATCATATAGAGTTAGAGATGGTGCTGCTGCAAGCGAAGCATTTTAGGAGGTGAGACCATGAATGAAAAAGACGTGCTTTTAGAGAAATATTCCTCCCGAGTATTCAAGAACAGAAAGAGCCATATCACACAGATGGAACTTGGAGAAACTGCGGATACAATCACTGCAAACACGAGAACCATTCCTGGTATCGCAAGTGCCAGAGGATGTTGTTATGCAGGATGTAAAGGTGTAGTTGTTGGTCCGATGAAGGATTGTGTAACAATCACACATGGACCAATCGGATGTGCATTTTATAGTTGGGGAACCAGAAGAAATAAAGCGAAAGCGACTGAAGAGGGAGATTCAAACTTTGTACCATATTCATTCTGTACAGATATGAGACCTACTGACATCGTATTTGGTGGAGAAAAGAAATTGGAAGATGGTATCGACGAGATCATGGAGATGTTCAGTCCAAAAGCAATCTTTATCTGCTCTACTTGTCCAATCGGTTTGATTGGAGATGATGTTCAGGCAGTTGCCAGAAGAGTTGAAGAAAAATACGGAATCACAGCAATTGGATTCTCCTGTGAAGGATACAAAGGAGTTTCTCAGTCGTCCGGTCACCATATTGCAAATAATGGTTTGATGAGACAGGTCATTGGTGTAGGCGATCAAAAACCAGTTGGAAAATTCTCACTAAATATTTTAGGAGAATACAACATCGGTGGTGATGGATGGGAAGAAGAAAGAATTTTGAAAAAAATTGGTTATGATATCGTTTCTGTATTTACAGGAGACGGAAGTTTTGAAACCATGAAAAATTCCCATTTAGCAGATTTGAACTTGGTAATGTGTCATCGTTCCATTAACTATGTGGCACAAATGATGAAAACGAAATATGGAACAGACTGGATCAAAGTAAACTTTATCGGAGTAGGGGCAACGTGCAAATCTCTTCGTGATATTGCAGCATACTTTGGGGATGAAGAACTCATCAAAAGAACAGAAGAAGTGATTGCAGAAGAATTAGATGCCATTTCAGATGACATGGAATACTACAAATCGATGTTAAAAGGCAAAACTGCAGGTATCTTCTCTGGTGGATCAAGATCTCATCACTATCAAGCATTGTTGAATGATTTAGGAATGGAAACAATTATTGCAGGATACGAGTTTGCTCATCGCGACGATTATGAAGGACGTGAAATTATTCCAGAGATTAAAATGGATGCAGATAGCAAAAATATTGAAGAAATTACAGTATATCCAGATGAAGCATTATTTGAAGAACGTTATACCGAAGAAGAAATCGCTGCACTCAAGGCATCAGGAGTAGATATTGATGAGTACACTGGTATGATGAGAGACATGAAAGAAGGACATGTAGTTGTTGATGATTACAATATGTTCGAAACAGACGAGTTGATTCGTACGATGAAACCTGACGTATTCTTCTCTGGAATCAAAGATAAGTACTCCATTCAGAAAGACGGAGTATCCTCAAGACAGATTCACTCTTACGATTATTCAGGACCATATGCTGGATTTAATGGAGCAGTGATTTTTGGAAAAGATGTGACCATGAGTTTATATACAAATGCTTGGAAACTGACAACTCCACCATGGAAAACAAAACCTCTTATCGGAGGAAGAATTGGAGGTGAAGCATATGCTTGAATTGACACCAAAAGAGATTAAAGAAAACCGACATATTACAATCAACCCTTGTAAGACTTGTGAACCTGTTGGTGCGATGTACGCAGCACTTGGGGTAGAAAGCTGTATGCCTCACAGCCATGGATCCCAAGGTTGCTGTTCATATCATAGAACAGTACTTTCAAGACATTTTAAAGAGCCAGCAATTGCAACCTCTAGTTCATTTACAGAAGGAGCGTCTGTTTTTGGAGGTAGAAGTAACTTAAACACTTCCGTAAAGAATATTTTTGATGTATATGAACCAGACATCATTGCTGTACACACCACATGTCTTTCCGAGACAATTGGTGATGACGTTGGAAGTTACATTATGGATCTAGAAATTCCAGAAGGAAAGACTGTACTTCACGCAAGTACTCCTTCATATGAAGGGTCTCATGTACAAGGATTTTCAAACATGCTTGTTGGATTCATGAGTTATATGACAGAGTCTGTAGAAGAAAAAACAGACAAAGTTGCAATCATTCCAGGTTGGGTAGAACCTGGTGATGACAGAGAACTAAAAAGAATCGCTAGTTTGATGGGCGTAGATTACATGTACTTTCCAGACCATGAAAATGTTCTTGAAACTCCAATGACAGGAAAATACAAATATTTTCCAAAGGGAGCAGGTACTTCTGCAGCAGACATCAAAGCACTTGGTTCTGCGAAGAAAACCATCGCACTTGGTCAGATCGCAAGTTATGAACCAGCAGATCATCTAGATAAAAAACATAAAGTTCCTTACAAATTATTACCAATGCCAGTAGGCGTATCATTAACTGATAAGTATGTAATGGCACTTCGTGAAGTTTCAAGTGTTGAAGTTTCAAAAGAGTTGGAATATGAAAGAGGACGACTAGTTGATTTAATGTTAGATTCGCATGCATACACCTATAAGAAAACAGCAGCAATTTATGGAGATCCGGATGTTGTATATGGTTTCACATCTTTATGCTTAGAAATGGGAATGACGCCGAAATATGTGATTACCGGTACACCTAAGAAAGAATTTGAAAAACAGATTGTCCAGTTGTTTGAAGAACACGGAATAGATCCTTCCGATTCTGTGATTCGATCAGATGTTGACTTATTCTATCTTCATCAATTAATCAAGAATGAAAGCGTTGATATCCTAATTGGTAGTTCCTATGGAAAACAAATCGCGAAAGCGGAAGGAATACCAATGGTACGTATGGGATTTCCAGTACTTGACCGATACGGGAATACAATACAACCTACGGTTGGATACGCAGGTGGTGTTCGATATGTTGAGAAGATTACAAATGCATTAATGGACCGCGTTGATGCAGATGCAGCAGATGAAGATTTTGAACTAGTAATGTAATGTTTTTTATAAAAATATGTACCATGTTTCAAGGCCGAAAAGAGAATTCTCTTTTCGGCTAGTGGTATATATAGATATGCACTCTGTACCTTGTACAGAGTTCATGCTTTTTAGAAAGGAATGGTGATCGTATGACAAAAGACCAACGTACTGACATCTTAGGAGAGAGAGAGAAGTCGATCATGACGAAGCACATAGGGGGGTGTTCGGGAGACGGTATGCAGTGTGACACAAATTCTGTATCCGGTTCTGTAAGCCAGCGAGCGTGTGTATACTGTGGTGCCAGAGTGGTTTTGAATCCGATTACGGATGCATACCATATCATTCATGGACCAATTGGTTGTTCAAGCTATACATGGGATATTCGTGGAAGTTTAACAAGTGGTGAAGATATTTACCGAAACAGTTTTTGCACAGATTTAAGAGAGACCGATGTCATTTTTGGAGGAGCAAAAAAATTGGAAAATGCTGTTGAGGAATTGATGGCAAAGCAAAGTCCAAAATTGATTTTTATTTATTCGACCTGCATCGTTGGAGTCATTGGAGATGACGTGGAAGATGTCTGCAGAAGAATGGAACAAAAATATAAAATTCCTGTAATATCTGTAAAATCACCAGGATTTTCAGGAAATAAATCAACTGGATATAAAATGGCCTGTGACGCAATCATGCAATTGATTCGGCCTTTCAAAACAGAAAATAAAGTCAAAGGAGTGAATATTTTAGGGGACTACAATCTTGCTGGAGAAATGTGGCTAATTAAGAATTATTTGGCGAAAATCGGAATTCCGGTCGTTTCTTGTTTTACCGGAGATTCAAGTTATGACAATATGATCAAGGCTCCAACTGCAACCTTGAATATTGTACAATGTGCAGGTTCTAGTACCTATCTGGCAAATAAAATGGAAGCAGAATTCGATATTCCATTTATAAAAATCAGCTTCTTTGGAATTGAAGATACAACAAATTCATTAATTCGCATTGCGGAAGCATTAGGAGATGAAGAGGCAAGAAAGAAAGCAATCGCTTTTTGTAAAGAAGAAACAGAAAAAATGCAGGCATTTTTATCTCGTTATAAGAAAAATCTGGAAGGGAAAAAAGCTGCGATCTATGTAGGTGGTGGTTTTAAAGCGATTTCCCTTATTCGTCAGTTCGCATCCTTGGGTATGAAAACGGTGGTCGTTGGTACGCAGACAGGAAAGAAAGATGATTATGAAATGATTGAAAGTCTGGTGGATGAAGATACGATTATTTTAGATGATGCAAATCCAGCTGAACTAGAGGCATTTACAAAGGAAAAAGGAGCGGATATTTTAGTTGGCGGGGTAAAGGAAAGACCTTTGGCATACAAACTCGGTATTGCATTTTGTGATCATAATCACGAAAGAAAACATGCACTAGCTGGTTTTGAGGGAGTTTATAATTTTACCAAAGAAATTAATGAGAGCATGAACAGCCCGGTATGGAATCTGGTAAAGGAGGCGATGGATTATGAAAACGAAAGTAAAATCACTGGTTAATTTAAATACAAATCCCTGTAAGATGTGTATGCCAATGGGAGCTTCCACTGCTTTTTATGGATTGCAGGAATGCATGACAATTTTGCATGGTTCTCAAGGATGCTCAACTTATATTCGAAGACATATGGCTACACATTATAATGAGCCTGTGGACATCGCTTCTTCTTCATTAACGGAACATGGAACGGTATATGGAGGGGAAGATAATCTGAAAAAAGGATTGGTTAATCTAATTAAGCTTTACCACCCGAAGATTGTAGGAATTATGACAACTTGTCTTGCAGAAACGATCGGGGAGGATGTGCCTGGTATTATTGATCGTTTTTACGAAGAATACCCAGAGCATCGTGATTTGGTCATTATTCCAGTGAACTCTCCTGGTTATGGCGGAACACAATATGAAGGATATATGGCAGCTGTTCGCGCTATGGTTTCGTCTGTACCGATGAGTACGGAGAAGAATGAAAAAATCAATGTCATTTTACCTCCACATAGTCCGGCGGATATTCGTTTTATCAAACAAGCATTTGAAAAATTTGGTTTGAAAGGAATTTTTGTACCAGATATTTCAGAAAATTTGGATGGTGGACATCATAAAGAATATTCGAGATTACCAAAGGGAGGTACGAGTTACGAAGAACTGCTACAAATGGGTGGAGCAAGAATTACAATTGAGATTTCGGATGATCCTGTTACAAAATCAGCAGGAGAATTACTTTTTGAAAAATATGGCGTTCCTTGTCAGCGAATCGCTAGTCCTGTAGGACTTGCATCAACCGATGCTTTTTATCAAACATTATCTGCTCTTTCAGGTAAAGAAATACCAAAAGTAATAAAACAAGAAAGAAGCAGATATTTAGATGCCATGATTGATTCTCATAAGTACAATTCAGCAGGACGCGCAGTGATTTTTGGAGAACCAGAATTCTTGATATCAGCTGTTCGTTTATGTACTGAGAATGGAATTATGCCAGTCGTTGTAGCAACGGGAAGTGTATATCCATCCTTAAAAGAACAAATTGGAAAATCACTCGAAGAATTGAGCCTAAGATACTTTGTTGATGAATACGTCATTATGGATGATGCAGACTTCAAAGAAATTGAAGAAGCAGCCATTAAATATGGTGCTAATCTGATGATCGGGAATTCGGATGGACGTAGAATTGAGGAAGACCTTAAGATTCCGCTCGTCAGACGAGCATTTCCAATTCACGATCAGGTAGGTGGACAACGACTCAGAATGCTTGGATATGAAGGTTCACTGACCGTTATTGATGATATGACAAATGGATTACTCTCTGTAACTGAAACAACGTTCCGTGAGACAATTTATGATACATACTACAAGGGAACAGCTATCGACACCAAAAAGGAAGGAGAATCATCTATGGAACCAGTGAAAACAGAAAAGATGAAAGAAATGGAGCGTAAAACAGAACAACATCCTTGCTATAATTGTGCCGGTCATAAATACGCAAGAATACATCTTCCAGTTGCTCCGTCTTGTAATGTGCAGTGCAGCTATTGTGTTAGAAAATTTGACTGTCCAAATGAAAGCAGACCTGGAGTAACAAGTTCTGTTCTAACTCCTGAAGAAGCTTTGGAAAGATATAAATTAATCAAAGCAAAGATGTCAAATCTAAAAGTCGTTGGAATTGCAGGACCAGGAGATTCACTCGCAGATAATTACCCAGACGTGAAAAAGACAATTCAGCTGATCAAAGAATTTGATCCAGAAGTTACTTTCTGTTTATCTACCAATGGTCTGATGCTTCCACATTATGCGCAGGAATTGGTGGAGCTTGGAGTATCTCACGTAACTGTTACCATGAGTGCAATTGATCCAAAAATAAGTGGAAAAATATATAAATATATTAATTATATGGGATCAAAATTTGAGGGAGATGCAGCCGGTGCAATCATGGTATCCAATCAAATGTCAGGACTTCGCATTCTAATTGCAAACAGTATTATCTGTAAAGTAAATATTGTAACTTTGAAAGGAATTAATGACACTCATATCCCAGAAGTAGTAGAGAAATGTAAGGAAATGGGATGTTTTATTACAAACATTATGCAAATGATTCCAGTCAAAGGAAGTGATTTCGAACATTTGCCAATGGTGAGTAACAAAGAAATCAAAGAACTTCGTGATCAATGTAATGGAATTATGAAGCAGATGTATCACTGTAAACAATGTCGTGCTGATGCCATTGGAACATTAGATAACGACGTATCCATTGATTTAAAAGGATTCTTAAGCAAAGATGAAGAGCCAAAGGAACAAAAACTACAGTATGCTGTTGCATCAAAGAGCGGTATGAATGTAGATATGCATTTTGGACATGCAGAAGAGTTTTACATTTATGAATATCATAATGGAGAAGTTCGCTTTTTGGAAAAAAGAAATGTGGATAAATATTGTGCAGGAAACGAATCCTGTGGAGATGAAGAAGATAAGATCGCGAAGATCATGAATGCATTAGATGACTGTGATGGTGTGATTTCTATGAGAATTGGAGAATCGCCTAAATCTAGGTTAAAAGACAAAGGAAAGCAAGTCATTTCAACGTTCGATAACATCGAAAAGGCGATTTTATCAGCAGGTTCATTAAAATCATAAACAAAAGCAAACAGGAGGATAACAAAATGGTACAGCCAAAATATCATGTATTTATCTGCACAAGCTGCAGAATCAACGGACAACAAAAAGGATACTGTCATAATCAAGGAAGTGTTGATATACTTCAGGAATTCATGATGGAAATTGAGGATCGTGAATTATCAGGAGATGTGGTGTTAAACAACACCGGTTGCTTTGGGATTTGTGAAAAGGGTCCAGTTGTTGTTGTATATCCAGAAGGTGTATGGTATGCGAATTTAAAAAAAGAAGATGTTGAACGAATTTTTGACGAACATTTTGAAGGTGGAACACCTGTTGAAGATCTGATGATTTAGTTTGAATCTGAAGAATCAGAATTACTTATATGATCAAAAATGGAGAACTGAAAAGGAGGAGCGTATGATAAAAATAATTGATGCAACACTTAGCATGCTAGATGATCTAGATATTGAAAAAGAACAAGTGATTTATTTTATACAGCTTCTTGGTGAGCTTGGAATCAAAGATGTTCAGATTTCCATTAAAGTGTATCATATGTTGGAAGGCGATCTACCAGAAGGATTTCGTTATTATCTACTGGTAGATACGGCATCCTTTGTCAATCAGAACTACCCGAAAGATGGGACGTTAATTCACTATTTTTTTACACCAAAGCAAAAAATATCCCCAAATGACATTGCTACGTTTCATATGAATAGCCTGGAAGAGCCGGAACGCCTTCATCAGTCTCTAAAAGGGGAGTATGTGAAAGTAATTGGTTTGGACCAGATGTTATTGCAAGGTTGTCAAGCGGGAATGGATGCACTCAAAAAACGATTTCCATTCCAGAGTTTGATCTTAGAACCAGAGAATACCTATAGTTGTGCAACTGCAATTGCTGTTTTGTTTATTCAAAACAAAGGATATGCTATCGTTTCAAGTATTTTGGGAGTGGGAAATAAGGCAGCTACAGAACAAGTGCTTATGGCACTTCATATTATGGAAC
This sequence comes from Lachnospiraceae bacterium, assembly GCA_963666475.2. GTDB lineage: Bacteria > Bacillota > Clostridia > Lachnospirales > Lachnospiraceae > JBFHIZ01. Next base: position 757,640 of record OY762821.2, read on the forward strand.
GTTACATGGTCAGTAGAAAATTTCAGGTATTTACAGAAATTCGAAAATGGATGGAAACATATGCAAAGCAAAAAATTTCACCGATTGCACCGGTATTTGGAGAAAAGATTTTTTGCGTGGAATCTGGAGTTCATGTGGATGGGATTTTAAAAAAACCAACCAACTATGAGCCGTATCCTCCGGAAGAAGTTGGCCTTTCGAGACAGATAACACTTGGAAAACATTCGGGTAAGAATTCAGTTTTATATAAAATTGATTGTCTAAGACCAGGATGCTTACTTGCAAGAGCACATGCAGATGAAATATTAGAGGAAGTCAAGAGAATCAGTAAACAAACAGGACAGGCAATTACAGATGAGGAATTTGTAAATATCGTAGAAAGGTTTGATGAATCGTGAAAAAAGAATTGAGAATTGTTGACACAACTCTTCGGGATGGTGAACAATGCTCCGGTGTCATTTTTTCACCGGAAGATAAAATCAAACTTGCACTTCTGTTAGACGAAATTGGTGTATACGAAGTTGAGGTCGGAATATTTGACCGAAAAACAGAAGGACGAGAATACCTGAATGAGATTATGAAGAGAAAAAAGAACGCGAAGATTTCACTGTGGTCAAGATTACAGCCAAATGATGTTATGGAAGCGTGTAAACAAAAGCCAGATCTGATACATATTGCCGCACCAGTAAGTTATGTACAGATTTATACTAAATTGCAAAAAAATAAAGCCTGGGTCGAGAAGCAGTTAATGGAGTGCATGATGGTTGCTAGGGACTTTCATGTGGATGTGACACTTGGCTTCGAGGATTCCTCAAGATCGGATGTAGGTTTTATGATTAAACTTGCTCTGCTTGCAGAAAGTCTTGGAGTTAAGACGCTTCGCATTGCAGATACGGTAGGAATTTTTGATCCAATTCGTGCAGGAAAAGTGGTAACGGATATTCGCAGTCGTTCATCACTTCAAATCGAAGCACATGAACATAATGACTTTGGAATGGCGGTAGCAAATTCTATAGAAATGGCTTATCAAGGAGCAGAGCTTATTGATTGTACGCTATTTGGAATCGGCGAGCGTGCTGGGAACTGCAACATGTATGATTTTATCAAAGCATGTGAAAGTAAATATGACATGGGTGTAGACAAAAAGGGTGCGCTGCAGGCTATGGATCTTTTCTCAAAGATTATCAATGTCAATCGAGAACATTTTGCCTAAGTATAAAATGCATTGATGTGCAGATGGGAGATGAGGTGAACAATGAAAATTGCAATTTTTATGAATGAAAATAGAGAAATGGTCAATTTTTATGATTGCACGGGAATGACTATTTATGAAAAAGGAATGCATGGATTTGAAATAGCAAAGACCATATCCTACAAAAAAATAGAACCAACGGGACCAAAACAAATCCGAAGCGATGTAAACCAGATTGTGGAGAAGATGGAAGACTGTAATGTAGCCGCATTTGGTAGCATCTCCGGAATACCATACTCTGTGTTTGACATGGCAGGATATCGCATTTTTCAAATGGATGAGTTTTCGGACAGCGTGTTGGAAGGGATGATGGAAGATCTTGAGGAACTGGAAAAGGAAAATCAAGCTTTGAGAGATCGAATGGATATGTCTTCACCAATTGAGACCAGTATTCCGGGTGAATATATCTTTGATCTACTCAAAGCACAAGAATTAAATCCAGATATGTCCTCTAAAAAAGCAATTAAGACATTTTTGGAAACAACTCCATTTATGGAATTACGATTGATTTGTGCACATGTGCCACCATGGATTGAATCCGATGGAAGATATAAAGTGAAAACAGAACAGACAGAAAAAGGGTATTTGGCAATTATCAGAATGGCTTAAACTTCTGATACAAACGGACATAGTTTGCTGCAAAGGTTGACTATGAGAAAGGTAAGGTGTTACTATGATGAATTACATACAAATTGATGAAAATCACATCCAGATGAGCAGTGGAATTTTTGGAGATGTGACCTCATTTGGGAAATATCCTTCTGGGGAAATTGAGAGCATTCGCCTTGCTGGAAAAAATATGGTGGTAACACATGCGGGAGAAATGGTTCCTGCATATACAGAGACACCAAGAAGAAAAAACAAACCTTCCGTAGAATTTTACAAAGATGGAATGATTAAGGGAATTTTAATGGAGGAACAGACAGAGGTACTCACTCCAATTGGGGAACTCCCAGCTGAGCATGTTACATTCTACCCTACGGGCGAGGTACATCGCGTGTTTATTACCGATGGACAGATTAGTGGATTCTGGTCAGAAGAGGATGAAAAACAACATAGTATCCCGCTGAACTTTTCATTTGATTTTACGGAATTTACTGCATATTTGAATGGATTATGCTTTTATAAGGATGGAAGCATTAAAAGTGTGACCTTATTCCCAGGCGAAAAAATATCAATCGAGACTCCAGCAGGAGTATTGGAAACAGGAATCGGATTTTCTTTATATGAAAATGGAGATTTAAAATCCGTTGAGCCAATCGAGCCAATTTTAATCAATACACCGATTGGAGACTTTATGGCATATGATCCGGATGCAGTCGGAGTTCATGCAGATACAAATTCGATGTGTTTTGATGAACAAGGAAGAATGAATTCTTTTAAAACAGTGGACCATAAACTTTTGATTCAGACGGATCAGGAAGAGTTTTTGATGATGAAACCTTTGGAAAGAATGCATTCTCTATATGATGATGTGAAAGTGCGAATCCCAATCACAATCTCATTTGATTTTGATCAGGATACCGTCAAAATTGTAGCAGATTCCGTTCGAGAGTTTTCTATGAAAGCAACGAAGTTTATTGTAAAAACAATCGAAAGTGATTCACTTGGATGTACACCAATTGACTGCGCAACCTGTTCATTATGCAATTCATGAGAACTTAAATATAAGGGCGAGTAATACAAAAAGGGAGGCCGACTATGAAAAAAGGAAGAAAGCTGTTTGGAGTAGTACTGGTATTCTTAATGGGAATGGGGAATCTCACAGCATGTGGAAGTGAAGGAAGTACAGAAACAATTGGCAGTTTTGAGGAAGCAAATACTGATGTTGTATCGCTTATTGCTCTCGGAAACTCCGATGTTCCGGTCGGGCAGTATGCACAAGTCGTTTTTGAGAATTTAGGGATTTGGGATGACCTCCAAAGTAAGATTTCCTTTGGATCTACCGTGAAAGAAGTACTTGCTCAGGTTGAACAGGGGTCTGTCGATTGTGGAGTGGTATATGCAACGGATGCTGCGACCTCAGAGTTGGTTCAAGTAATTTGTACTGCGCCAGAAGAAGCATTAGATACCCCAGTTGTTTATCCTGTTGCAATATTAGATGATTCAAAAAATAAAGAAGCAGCAGAAGTTTTCTTATCCTATTTATATACAGAAGCAGCTTTTGAAGAGTTTAAAAAAGTCGGATTTTCAACACTTGGAGAATCTTCTTCACAAATTGATTATGAGGGAGAACCATGTTCCATTAATCTCTATGCAGCGGCATCCTTGACCGAATCAATCTCGGCTATCAAAGAGCTTTTTGAAGAAGCTTATCCGGAAATTGAAGTAATTGTTAACTTTGACTCCAGTGGAACTTTAAAAACACAGATTGAAGAAGGCGCCGAAGCAGATTTGTTCTTTTCTGCCTCTTCAAAACAGATGAATGCATTAGAAGAAGGTGGTTTTATATTGACCGAATCCAGAGTCGATCTTTTAGAAAATAAAATTGTATTAATTGTGCCAATGCCTTAATATATAATAGAAATGAATGTTAATAAAGATCCCGAGAATGGAGGTGTAAATATGGATTTTTTCCCGTTGTGGAATTCGCTTAGAATTTCTTTACTAGCGTCAATCATCACGTTCTTTCTTGGGATCTTTTTTGCGTATTATGTTGTGAAACTTCCAGGAATTTGGAAAGGAATCATAGATACGATACTTACCATTCCCATGGTATTACCCCCTACGGTCGTAGGGTTCTTGATTTTAAAAATTATTTCACCCAAAAGTGCACTGGGTACTTTGGCAAAACAGTATTTCGATCTGACACTTACGATGAAATGGTATACAGCAATTCTTGCAGTTGTTGTTGTGACATTCCCTCTGATGTATCGTACCGCAAGGAGTTCTTTTGAGGCTTTCGACCCGAACTTAATTGCGGCAGGAAAAACGCTATGTCTATCGAACACATTTATTTTTTGGAAAATAATCATACCGAATTGCAAAGCAGGGATCAGCGCTGGAGTAGTATTGGCATTTGCAAGAGGTCTTGGGGAATATGGTGCGACAAGTATGGTCGCCGGATATATTGCAGACCGGACAGCGACCATTTCAACGACGGTTGCTTTTTTCTGGAAAACCAATCAAGATGCAGAGGCAATGAAATGGGTGCTGATTAATCTAGCCATATCCTTCGTGGTGATGCTTGCTGTGAATGTATTTGAGAAACGTGTTTCTTTTGGAAGGGGGCGATAGTTATGTCATTGTATTGCGACATTAAAAAGAGGCTTGGTAAATTTTCTCTTTCTATTTCCTTTGAAGCAAACGACGAGACCGTTGCGCTTATGGGTGCGTCTGGTTGCGGTAAGAGCATGACTCTTAAATGCATCGCCGGAATTGAAACACCGGATGAAGGGAAAATTGTGATTAACGGGGTGACCGTGTTTGACTCTGAGAAAAAAATTAATTTACCACCTGGGAAAAGAAGAACAGGTTATTTGTTTCAAGATTTTGCACTGTTTCCCAACATGACAGTTTGGAAAAATATTGAAGTGGCTTTGCCGAAAGAACAAAAGAGCAGAGTTTCGGAATTGATTGAAGCATTTCATTTAACTGGATTGGAAAATCATTATCCAAGCCAATTGTCTGGGGGACAAAAACAGCGTTGTGCTATTGCAAGGATGCTGGGAGCTGACCCACAAATTATCATGTTGGACGAACCATTTTCTGCTCTCGACAGCTATTTACGTTGGAGTTTGGAACAGGAAATTATGAATGTGATAGAATCTTTTGATAGAACCGTTTTGTTTGTATCTCACAATCGTGATGAAGTGTTTCGTGTTAGTGATCGTGTGGTTGTCGTAGATGATGGAAAGAATGAAGAAATCAAAGAAAAACACGCCCTTTATGGACAACCTCAAACCTATGCAGATGCACTTCTGACTGGATGCAAGAATATTTTGCCGATTGAAATCATCGGTGAAAGAATTTGTGTTCCGGGATATGGAATAGAAATTCATAAGGACCATTTGTCTGGTACATATGATTATTTGGGATTTCGAGCACAGCTCATTCGCCCGGGATATGAGGTTCTAGATAGTGATTCGGCCTTGTTTTTTGAATATACGATTCAAAAAGTTATTGAGACCGTTTTTACAGTAATCTTAATGGTTAAAATCAATGGTGGCAGTGGTTTGATTCGGTGGGAGGTTTCGAAAGAGAAATATCCTGAACTTCAAAATCATGCAAACATTTTGGCAATAGAAAAGAAAGATATATTATTATTAAAAAAATAAGCTGGTCAATGATCATTGACCAGCTTATTTGAAAAAAGGTCACGGTACTCTGTTGGAGAAAGTTCCGTGATTTTTTTAAATGCAATGGAAAAACTTCTGCTGTTGTTAAATCCAACATTTGATGCAATTTGCGAAATGGTGTGATTTGTAACGGCAAGCTGTGTTTTTGCGATGTCTATTTTACGATTCAAGACATATTGTTTTAATGTGATCCCACTTGCTTTTTTAAAAAAAGTAATAATGTATTTTTTATTGTAATTGAAATATAGAGCAAGATCCTCAACCTTAAGTTCTTCGTTGATATGAAAATCAATATATTTTTTTATGTCATCGTATACTGGAGGTGTTCTGAATCTTGAGAGATCATTTTTGTCATATAAAAATTGGTTTGAGAGCTCGTTGATAATATCCGTGCATAAATAGGAATCGGTGATGCTGTCATGGTATCGGCATGTTGTGTCAATCAAATGTTGCATCAGAATCATGATTCGTTCTTGAAAAAGCATTTGATGTTGCATTGGTAAAATGGCTTCTGATGGGTTCTTTTTGTATTCTTTTAATGATTTGGAAATGAATTGCTCTGCACCTACTAAACTTACATCATAGGAGAAGTGCAACCAATAAAATTCGCAAATTCCAGGTGCGATGCCGTGCTGATTTTCGCAAGGTCCCATAATTAAATATTCACCTTCTTTTACGTGGTATTCCTCAGTATCATCTGCAATGTGTAAAATCCCTTTGGTAACAATGAAAAGTTCAAAATCGGTAAGCTCTCGTGAAAGATGGATCCATTGTTCGGTAGGGGAGATAAATTTTCCACACAGATGAAAGTGCAGTGGTCTATTGATTTGAAAGCGTAAACAATTCAAATAGAACTCCTTTCTGTATCAAAGATACAAATCCCATTTAAAGCTATTATATTTAAAACAACGAAGAATTACAACGAAATGAAATAAAAAAGAATCGTAAATATTTATACATTTTTTGTAGGAAATCAAACATATATCGAGATAAAATTGTCCTCCGTAAAAAAACAATAAAAAACATTAAATTATCCATATACATTCCGTAGTTTCACAACTTGTAATGCATTACACTTATGGCGAAACGAATAAAGCATACGGAGAGATGGTAATGATGAAAAAGCATGTAAAGATTACTCAGAAAATGATAAGTTCATTTCTTATGGTTGCGTTCATGGTCGTAGTCGTAGGTGGATTTAGCTTAAGGGACATGAATACGATGAATGAGCATAGCCTGGAAATGCAAGATGAAATGCTTGGAGCAGTAAGCCAGATGAAGGATATGAAGATCAATCTAGGGTCAGCAATGTTACACTTAAGTAATATGCTAGGTGCTGAAGTGGAGAATGAAATTGAGAAGTATCAGGAACTTATTCATGATGAATTGTCTCAAAATGAAGTCTTATTAGATCATCTTTCTTTGTATGAAATGTCGGAAGATGAGTATTCGATCTATCAAAACATTCTTGAAAAAAATGAGTACTTCATGACACAAATTAATCATATGACGAATGAAATTACAATTTATACGGTAGATTCCTATAGTGGGAAGTATAGCATTATACGTTCCTTAAAAGAAGATTTAGAAAAGCAAATAGACAAATTAATTTCTTTTAATGAAGAGCAAGTAATTGTAATATCAAACATGAATGAAGAGATTTTCAGAAATGCAAGAATTCGAATGCTGGTCCTTACGATAATCGGAATTTTGATATCTCTAGTACTTGGTATGTTTCTATCGACATGGATTGCCAGGAGACTGCGTCGTGTGTCATCATTTGCGGAAGAGCTGGGGGAAGGGATTTTTACAGATCAATTAAAAATAGTTAAAAATGATGAAATTGGAATGGTTGGAATGTCTCTAAATAATGCAACAGAAAAGATGCGGGGTTTGATTCGTGGCGTAATTCATGAAATCCATGAAATGAGTGCTTCTAGTCAGGAACTTTCTGCGACTACGGAAGAGCTTCTAGAGGGGATGGAAAAAATAAAATATGTCACAGGAGGAATTACCGCTGGTGCAGAAGAGATGTCACAATCGACAAAGGATGCAAAAGAAGTGACGGACGGATTGGTAGGGATGACAGAACATTTTTTACAGCAGGCAAAAGAGCAAGATGCTACTTCAAAAGAAATTCAGATACGAGCCAAGAAAATTCGAGAAAATGGAACTCTCTCTGTAGAAAAAGCGGAACAAATGTACAAAGAAAACTATCAGAAAATGTCAAATGCAATCGAAATGGCAAAGGTAGTAAATGAAATCAAAGGAATCACAAATTCTATTTCGGAAATTGCGGAACAGACAGAACTACTTTCACTCAATGCGTCAATCGAAGCAGCAAGAGCAGGTGCTGCTGGAAGAGGCTTTGCAGTCGTTGCAGAAGAAATACGCAAACTTTCCGTTGAATCGACAACTGCGGTAAAAGATATCAATCAAATCATTCTTCAGGTGGATGATGCCATTCGAAATTTGACAACAAGTTCCAATGCAATGCTTATCTATCTTCGTGACCAGGTAAATCCTGATTATCAGAATTTCGTTGTGGTGGGGGAACAATATGAAGAGGACTCAAATGCATTGAAAATCATGGCAGCTAAAATTACGGATTTGTCTTCTCAGATGTCTCGTGAAATCGAAAAAGTAGGTCGTTCAATCGATCAGATTACTTCTACGGCAGAAGAGGCAGCGAATGACACAGAGACGATCTTTGAGCAAATTTCACAGTCCCTGATAGGAATCAATGAAGTAGTACAGGCAACGAAGTCAGGTGCAGAACAAGCTGAAAAATTAGGTCAAATGACGAGTCAGTTTTCTGTGTGATTCGTCAATTGATAGATGTGGAAAAACCTTGTAAAATAGCAAGATAAGGTGTGGGTAATTTGACTAGTATTATGGGAGATTGTGGATGCATAGTATATTTTTAGTAGAAGATGAAATCGCAACACGAGAAGGAATGAAAAATAATGTATCTTGGGAAAAAGAGGGGTTCCGAATTGTTGGGGACGAAAGTGATGGTGAGCTTGCGTATCCAATGATAGTAAAGGAACAACCGGATATATTAATTACAGACATTAAAATGCCTTTTATGGACGGTCTTGAACTTAGTAAGATCGTCAAAAAGGAAATGCCAAATATAAAGATTATTATTGTAAGTGGGTATAGCGATTTTTCATATGCACAGGAGGCGATAGACATAGGGGTAAGCGAATATCTTCTCAAACCTGTCACCTCTCAAAAACTGATTCGTGCGGTGAAAAATGTGGCTAGTTCTATTGAACAGGAAAAAGAAAATCAGAGAATTCTTGAGGAGTATTCCAAGTATGAATTTCAACAGCATAGTGAAAAAAGGAATCATTTTTTTCAGATGCTTGTGTCTGGAAAACTATCTTTATTAAAAATTTTAGACGAAGAAAAAGAACTGGGGATCAATATGGTTGCCAGTGTTTTTCGTGTGTTTTTGTTTCAAATGAACACGAATAATGATGCGTTCGAATATTCAGACGAGCTGGTGAAAATGGAGGAAGCGATTTCGAATCTTGCTTCGAGAAATGAAAAGCTTGAGGCATTTCGACGTGATAATGATGGTTGGGCCTTTGTACTGATGGGAGAAACGGAGGACGATTTAGATAAGCAGACCGAGGGATTAAAGAAAGAACTGGTTCGTATCGTAGGTAAGGAGGTTACCTATTTTGGAGGTGTAGGAAGAACAGTATATCGTGTGCGTGATGTCAAGCAGTCGTATTTGGATGCAAATCGAGCATTTTCCATGCGTTTCTTCAGTGAACAGAATCAAATTTTGACATATAATGACCTACAACATGTGCAAAAAGTCGATCGCCAGATCAATGTTCGAGATTTGAATGTAGAAAAGTTGGATAGCAATCGAATCGATAATTTTTTAAAGAATGGGATGATTCAGGACGTCAATGATTTTGTGGAAAGTTATTTGTATGAAATCGGAACCAATGCGATGAATTCTCTATTGTTTCGGCAATACATCCTATTGGATAGTTATTTTAGTGTTGTCAAATTTTTAAAACAGTTAAACTATGAAACGGATGAAATAGAAACAATTTCGAAAATGATACACTGTGAAGAGGCAACTTCCGTGAATTTTGAGAGCTGTGTCTCGATTTTTAAAGAAATGCTGGAAAAAGCGATTGAACTAAGGAATTTCAGCTCGAGTCAGAAATACGCCGGATTGACCAAGAAGGCAAAAGAGTATATGAAACAACACTACATGGATGGAGAACTATCTTTAAATACCGTTGCTTCTTATGTAAATGTAAGTCCGAATTATTTCAGTTCGTTGTTTAATCAAGAAGAAAATATGACTTTTATAGAGTATTTAACAAAAATAAGAATTGAAAAAGCAAAAGAGTACTTACGTTGTACCAACAAAAAAATAACGGAAATCGGATATGATGTTGGGTATCAGGATTCTCATTATTTTAGTTTTGTGTTTAAAAAAGTACAGGATTGTACACCGAAAGAATACAGAAACAAGGGGACACTGTAAATATGGAAAAAAAACAGAAGGAGATTGCTGGTTTTTTGTCTTTGAAAGCAAAAATGTTTTTTGTAGCAATCATTATTATCCTACCCATGATCGTGCTGTCCATCTATCAGATTGCAGCTCTTCAAAGTTACAGTACGGCCTATGATCGAATTGTAAGAAGTATCACCTATGCAAACAATTACAATTTGAATTTTAAAGATCAGATGGATGAAAGTATGTATAAACTTGTGGTTGAGGCAGAAACGTTCGATACGATTTCTGAGAGCGATGATTTATATGATCCATATCTACTCATTGATGCTGCAAGAGAGAACTTCACCTATCTTCAGGATGAGTCGACCAATTCAAAGAGTCTTACATGGATTTCACGTATTCTTCATGATTTGGATACATTAGAAGACCGTATCACAGAAATTAAGACAAATCTTGACCAGGGTGGAATGTATGAAGAGAATCTAGAAATGCTGGAATCCGATATTTACATTCTTACGGAACTTCTTCAGGAAGAGATTCAGTATTATATCTATTATGAGTCCCAGAATTTTGAGGCATATCGCCAGATTCTAAGTGATAAGGTCGGAAATGTAATTTTGACCATGGTTATTTCACTGGGATCCATTTTAATTATCTCCGTACTATCGAATATTTTGCTGGCAAAAAGTATTACACATCCAATTAGCAAGTTGTGTGAAAAGACTGGACAGATAGCCAAAGGGGATTTTTCGGTGCGAGCAACCTGCGATAGTAAAGATGAGATCGAGGTGCTTGCGGATAGTTTCAACTATATGGCTGGGAAATTAGAAATGCAGATGGAAAAAATTCGTCAGGAGCAGGAGAATTTACGAAATACAGAACTGAAATTATTACAGACACAGATCAATCCACATTTTCTTTATAATACTTTAGATACGATCATTTGGATGATTGAAGGAAAGCAAAATGAAGAAGCCATAGACATGATCGAATCACTTTCCTTATTTTTTCGTATTGTTGTTAGTAAAGGCAGGGACTATATTTCTATTCGAGAAGAAGAACTTCATATAGAGAGCTATCTTCGCATCCAGCAATCCAGATACAAAGATATTTTAGACTATGAAATTGATATTCCAGATGAACTTTATGCATATCAGACTTTAAAACTGACCTTACAGCCTCTTATTGAGAACTCTTTATATCATGGAATCAAAATGCTTCGTAAAAAGGGAAAGATTACGATCAAAGGAGAATTGGATGGAGACAAAATCCATCTTTATGTGATTGATAATGGGGTCGGTATGAGCAAAGAGATTCGTGAATATCTTCAAAATGCAATGAAACATCCAGAAAATAATCCAAGTGCAGGATTTGGTCTTACGAATGTGGACGAGCGAATCAAATTAAATTATGGTGAAAACTTTGGTGTAGAAATATTAGAAACGATGGAGCAGGGAACGACGATTTGCGTTACGATACCAGCAATCAAAATACAAAAAGATGATAATCAAACAAAGATGCAGATTAGACGGATAAAGGAAGGTGAGTTTGCTTGAAGTACAAAGTGGGGATTGGTTTTGCAGCAGTAGTTGTATTTTTCTTGATCTTAGCAGGGTGCAGTCTGCAACCACTTGATAATGTGGGGTATTATAACGACGATACGGAAGATATCAACGATAATCTGATTGATGTTGGGTTTTCCCAACTTGGTTCAGAATCGGATTGGAGGACTGCAAATACAAAGTCAATACAGGAGTCACTGACTGTAGAAAACGGATTTAATCTAATCTTTTCAAATGGAAGACAAAAACAGGAAAACCAAATCAAAGCAGTTCGAAGTTTCATTTCACAAGAGGTAGATTATATTGTGATTGCACCAGTGACAGAGACGGGATGGGACACTGTTTTAAAAGAAGCAAAAGAAGCGGACATTCCGGTAATTATTGTAGACCGTATGGTAGATGTGGAAGATGATAGTTTATATGTGACGCACATTGGTTCGGATTTGGTAGCAGAAGGTGAAAAAGCGGGAAAATGGCTGGAAGATTATATTGACTCTATCAGTGAACGAAAGAAAAGTGAGATGATGCAGGACGGCATTTTGAATATTGTTATTTTGGAAGGTACCATCAATTCATCAGCCCAACTTGGTCGAACCAAAGGATTTTTATCTGTTGCATCTGCTCATGAAGAGTGGAATATTCTGGCAAGCGAGAGTGGAGACTTTACAAAAGCAAAAGGAAAAGAGGTCATGGAGCAGTATTTGAAGCAATTTCCAGATATAGACGTTCTGATCTCTCAAAATGATAATATGACCTTTGGTGCAATTGAAGCCATTCAAAAAGCTGGAAGAACTTGTGGAATCGATGGTGAAATTACAATCATATCGTTTGATGCAGTATCTGAGGCTTTTAATTATATGGAAAGTGGGTTGATTAATGTAGAGATCGAATGCAATCCGATTCAGGGGGATTTGATTTCTGATGTGATACGTCAGTTAGAACAGGGACATTATGTAAAGAAAGATATTTACGTGGTGGAAAAAGTTTTTGAAGCAGAAGATGCTCAAGAAGATCGCATTGGAAGAGAATATTAAGTATCATAATATATTCTACTTTTTTCAACAAGAATTGTACAAAAAAATATGAAATATAGTAGAATATGAAAATACTATACAAAACAAAGAAGGATTTCCGTAGTGGAGATTCTTCTTTTTTTATATGGTATAGGAGTAGCATTTATAACAACAAGGAGGGAATTACAAATGAAAAAAAGGTTATTAGCACTTCTATTATGCGCAGGCATGGTAGCAACAATGTTAGTCGGATGTGGAAATTCCGATAGCAACAACACCGCAGATACAACAAGCGTAGATACACAAACGGCAGATACAAAAAGCACAGATACTGCAGATACAAGTTCTGCTGAAGCAGAACTCATTACTATTGGATTTGCTCAAGTTGGACATGAATCAGACTGGAGAACAGCAAACACGCAGAATTATCAAGATGTATTCAGCGAAGCAAATGGATATGAATTATATCTTGTAGACTGTGATAATGACAATGCGGCTCAGTTAGAAGCTGTACGTTCATTTATTGAGCAAGATGTTGATTATATCATCATTGCACCAATTGAAACTGCTGGATGGGATACTGTACTTCAAGAAGCAAAAGATTCAGGGATTCCTGTAATCATTGCGGATCGTAGTGTAGATGCAGACGCTTCCTTATATGCATCAGCAATTCATACTGACATGGTAGCAGAAGGTGAAACTGCAGGAAACTGGCTTGCAGAATACTTAAATGGAGCAGAAGCTAAAATTCTTGAAATCTCTGGTACGGTAGGTTCTTCAGCAGCACTTGGACGTTCAGAAGGATTCAACAATGTAATGGCAAGTCACAGCGAATGGACCATGGTAGATTCACAGTCTGGAGACTTTACACAGAGTGGTGGACAGGAAGTAATGGAATCTTTCTGTAAATCATATGCTGGACAATTCAATGTAGTTGTTTGCCACAATGACAACGAAGCTTATGGTGCAATGGATGCAATGGATGCAGCTGGTATCACATATGGTGAAGGTGGAGACGTAATTCTTATTTCTTACGATGCTACACATGACGGTCTTCAATATACTTTAGATGGAAAAATCAACTGCAACGTTGAATGTAATCCACTTCAGGCAACAACGGTTGCAGGAGTAATACAGGCAATTCATGCAGGAGACGCATATGAAGCAGTTACCATCGTTATCGATGAAGCATTTGTATCACCAAGCATTACTAGTGCATATGCAACAACAATGACACAGGCAGTTTTGGATGCTCGTGCATACTAACAAAAATTTGTAACAGAAAGAATATATGGGGGAGAAATCCGGGATTCTCCGGGGTTTCTCCCTATTCTTATGAGAATGGTGATACAAGATGGAGGCGAAAACAATGGACAAAAATATGGTACTAAAGGCGAAAGGAATCAACATGACTTTCCCAGGCGTAAAAGCTCTAGACGATGTGGATTTTACGCTCTACAAAGGGGAAATCAGGGCCTTGATGGGTGAGAATGGAGCTGGAAAATCAACCTTGATCAAATGTCTGACCGGGGTTAATAAACATGAATCCGGAGAAATATACGTAGATGGAATTGAAGGTTCCATAAGGAACAAAGATACAATGGAAGCGCAGCAAAGAGGAATCTCTACGGTTTATCAGGAAATCAATCTATGTCCCAATTTGTCTGTTGCAGAAAACCTTTATATTGGTAGAGAGCCAATGAATAAACTGGGAATGATTCGCAGAAAAAAAATGTGCCAAATGGCATCCGAACTTTTGAAAAGTCTGGATCTGCACTTGGATGTCACAAAGAATCTGGAAGAATACTCTTTGGCCATTCAGCAAATGATTGCGATTGCCCGAGCTGTGGATATGGACTGCAAGATTTTGATTTTGGATGAACCAACTTCCTCACTGGATGATCAAGAAGTAGAAAAATTATTTACCATGATGCGTAGACTACGTGACAGGGGAGTTGGAATTGTCTTTGTAACTCACTTTTTGGAACAGGTATATGCGGTATGTGATAGCATTACCGTTCTTCGAAATAGTAAACTGGTGGGTGAATTTTCTGTAGAGGAGTTGCCTAGATTGCAGTTGGTTGCAGTAATGATGGGAAAGGATTTCAATGATTTACAGAATATCAAGCCGGAAGGATGTTTTGATGATTGTGCAAATTCGGAAGTGATTATTCAGGCGAAAGGTCTTGGACATACAGGTAAAATCAAGCCATTCGACTTGACGATTCATAAGGGAGAAGTGATTGGATTGACCGGTCTTCTGGGAAGTGGAAGAAGTGAACTTGCACGAACAATCTATGGAGCGGATCACGCGCAGGTAGGAAAACTTGAGGTCAAAGGGAAAGAAGTGAAAATAAAGAATCCAATTGATGCAATGCATATGGGTATGGGACTTTTGCCAGATGACCGAAAAGAAGAGGGAATTATCGCAGATATGACGATTCGTGAAAACATCATCCTTGCAATTCAGGCAAAGGCAGGAGTATTTAAGAAAATACCACTCAGTAAGCAAAATGAAATAGCAGACAAGTACATGGAAATGTTGCAGATTAAAGCGCCGAACAGGGAAACGTTGATCAAACAGTTATCTGGAGGAAATCAGCAAAAAGTTATTCTGGCAAGATGGCTTGCAACAAATCCGGATTTCTTAGTTTTGGATGAACCAACGAGAGGAATAGACGTTGGAACGAAAACAGAGATTCAAAAGCTTGTTATTAAACTTGCAGATGAGGGGAAAAGTGTAATATTTATTTCATCAGAGATTGAGGAAATGCTTCGTACTTGTAACCGTATGGCGGTTCTAAGAGACGGAGAAAAAGTGGGCGAACTCGAAGGAGAAATGACACAGGAAATGATTATGAAAGCAATTGCAGGAGGACAACATGAAGAGTAAATTATTAAAACTGACAAAGCAACAGCTTTTCCTGCCGATATTCAGTATGTTTCTTGTCATGGCGATAAACATCATCTATGACATTTCGGCTGGAAACGAAGCTCTATCTTTTTTTACAATTTCTATTAAAAATGGAATTTTATATGGAAGAATCATCGATATTTTAAATCGTGGAAGTGAAGCAGCAATCTTGGCCATTGGAATGACATTGGTGGTATCTTCTTCTGCAGGAGCTGACATTTCAGTAGGTTCGGTAATGAGTCTTTTTGGTGGGGTATGCTGTACAGTACTCGCAGGTTTTGGTGTGACCAGTGTATCTGAATATGCACATCCACTGTGGATGGGGATTTTAATCGGGCTTTTGGTAGCCGGATTATGTGGACTCTTTAATGGTTTTCTTGTGTCATACCTTGGAGTGCAGCCGATGGTTGCGACTTTAATCTTATGGTCTGCTGGGCGAGCAATTGGGCTTTTGGTCTGCAACAGTATGATTGTATATGTGCGCGTTCCGTCGTTTAAAGTATTTGGATCGTTTCTTGGATTCCTCCCAACGCCAATCGTGATTACTGCAGGATGTTTAATCTTGATTGGAGCAATCTTAAAATTTACTGCTTTGGGAACCTATATTCAAAGTGTTGGAATCAATCGAAAAGCGTCTAGAATTTCCGGATTTAATTCGGCAAGAATTATTTTGCTAACCTATGTCATTTGTAGTCTTCTGGCAGGTATTGCAGGATTGGTCGCAACCTCTAGAATTTATTCTGCGGATACCAACAACATTGGTAGAATGATTGAGTTGGATGCAATTTTGGCCGTAGCACTTGGTGGTAACAGTTTAGGTGGAGGAAAATTTAATATTGCAGGTTCGGTGATTGGAGCATTTACTATACAGGCAATTGAAACAACCTTATTTGCACTTGGGGTATCTTCTGCACAGTCTCCTGTGTTTAAAGCTATTGTGGTAATCATTATTGTAGTTATACAAGCAGGTCCTGTAAAAGAACAGTTCAAGAAATTATCCGCAAAAAGAGCAGGAAGTGAGGTAGCAAAAGTATGAAAAAGCCAAATATAAAATTACGTATGAACAGTAATACTTTACTTCTAGTCATCACGATTTGCTTATTTGCAATTATGTATACGGCTGGGTGCATCATCTATGCGGATAAAGGATTCAATCACTTACAAACCTTTTTAAATATATTAATCAATAATGCAGGACTGATTTGTATCACCTGCGGTATGACTTGTGTGATGTTGACCGGTGGAATTGATATTTCGGTCGGTTCTCTTGTTGCATTGGACTGTATGATTCTTGCGGTAGGAATTGAACATTGGGGATTGAAGAGCCCGACGCTCATGTTGATTGTTTTACTCGGTGGAATTGTATTTGGTGCATTTCAAGGATATTGCGTGGCATATTTAAAAATACAACCATTTATTGTTACAATGGCTGGTTTATTTTTTGCCAGAGGGCTGACCGCAGTTGTCTGTAAAGACCAGGTTAGTATTCAGTCGGATGATCTATTTGTCAAACTATCAAATTTAAAAATTTCACTACCTTTTGGTTCGTATGTAAATAGCAAGGGTGTGGAACAAATCCCATATGTGAGAATTACGGTCATTGTGGCACTCTTGACAATTGCAGTCATCTTTGTGATTCTTCGTTATACAAAGTTTGGCAGAGGTCTCTACGCGGTTGGGGGAAGTCCTTCATCTGCATCACTCATGGGACTGAATGTAAAGTGGACCACAATGAGAGCATATATTCTTTGCAGCTTTCTATGCTCTATTGGTGGTATTTTATACGCATTAAATACGATGAGTGGAACAACAACCCAGGCTCTGGGTCTTGAAATGGATGCAATCTCTTCTTCCATTATCGGTGGAACACTTCTTACCGGAGGGGTAGGAAACGTGATAGGATCTTTCTTTGGAGTATTAATTAATGGAACAATTTCTTCCTTAGTAAAGACCAATGGAAAACTGGTCAGTTCATGGTCAAATGTGGTAACTGCAATTCTCCTTTGTTTCTTCATCGTATTGCAGGCTGTATTTGCAAGAATGAAAGAAAAGAAAAAATAATTAGAATCGTAGGGTTAAATCGACATAGAATATTAATATAAAAAGAAATAAGAACATAGCAACACAAATTTCATTAAAGCTTAGTTCCAGTGTTTCATTGTTTTGTATCCATTTCCATTTTCGGATTCCAAAATAATAGAGTGGAACGGCAATCACTAAGGATATAAAAAAGATGCCGGACTTCTCCAGGTATGAAGACAGTTGAAAAGGCATGTTAGA
Organism: Lachnospiraceae bacterium; assembly: GCA_963666475.2. Taxonomy (GTDB): domain Bacteria; phylum Bacillota; class Clostridia; order Lachnospirales; family Lachnospiraceae; genus JBFHIZ01. Next base: position 775,454 of record OY762821.2, read on the forward strand.
ACCAAATAATTGATAGGTAATAGGTAGTGCGAACAGACCTCCAATCAGACAGAGTGCTCCACCAAGCAGGATTACAATCTTACGTAGTGGACTCTGAGGGGTGCTGATTGTACTACTTTTTCCTGTGAAAATCATGCTGAATTTGATAAAAATAAGAATGGTTCCAAAATTAAGCAAAATCATCCCATAGTACAACCAGGTTCCGTTGGCAGCGTAGGAAAGCCAGTATTTTGTCATGCTTCCACTAAACAAAGGCATTCCTATCATTCCAAGGATGGCAGGCATTGTCGCAATTGCAGCGACGGGCATTCGTTTCCAAAGCCCACGTATTTCATAAATGTTTCTGGTCTGATATTCATCAACAATCATTCCAGCGGTCAAGAATAAGGTGGTTTTGAAAATACCATGACTAATGATGTGATAGATCGCTCCTTGCATTGCGACTTCGCTATTCATATTGACACCAATCATAATGAGACCAATCTGTGACACGGTCGAGTAGGCCAACATGAGTTTGATATCGCTTTGGAACATGGCAAATAAGAAGCCGATGAGAGCGGTTAAAAATCCTAGTATTAAAAATAATTCCGAGGTGTCTATTTGACTTGAAAACAGAGTTTGAATGCGAATAAATAAGTAGACTCCTGTCTTGATATAGATTCCAGAAAGAATCGCGGATACAACCGATGGAGCGCTAGGTGTACCATGAGCTTTTGGAAGCCATGAAAACAGTGGCATGAGTGCAGCTTTTAAGGAAACAGCCGTAATCATCAAGGTATATGGAAGGATGAGCGATCTGGGATCCTCAATTTCTGAGATGACTAATGCAGCACCTTTTAAGTCGACACAACCTGTAACTTTATATAGAAAAGCAATTCCAAATAAGAAAAGAGTCATAGAAACCGTGTTTGTCAAAAGATAGATCATTCCATCATAGATGGATTGCGCATCCCTTTTAAACATAATTAAAATACTAACGATTACGACCGAAATTTCGACCATAACGAAAATATTGAAGAGGTCATTGGATAGAAAAATTCCTGATATAAGACCTTCCAGTGACAAGAATAAAAACAAAAACATGTGATCCACATATTTATTTTTTACATTGAAAAACCCGCATAAAAAAAACAGAGTCACATTCAATAAGATCAGTATTGCGGAAAGATAGTCGGCTTTTAGTGTGATTCCAACATAATCTGGCCAGTTACCAAGGTTTTCTGAAATAGGTCCAAAGACACGAACTTCGTAAAGCAGAAGACCGGCCATGATCAATTGTGCCACTTGCATGATGATTGCAAGATACTTTGCAAGATAGAGCGGGATAAAATATCCAACAAGACCGATTAAAATCGGTAATAGAACGAACCAATATAAATTCATAGTATTCTCCAATTATCTTTTCTTTTTTGTTTTCTTGAGTGGTTGTTTTTGAAAAGTCATACGAAGTGTAGACCAGTTTGTGGAACCGTATTTATGGAACAGATGAATGAACATTACCAGAGCAGCGGCCGTGATCCCTGCACCTATGACAATTTCTGTAATCATCAGAGCCTGCGGTAATGGATCGGCAATGTTTGTTTGTGTAGACAAATCTCCTATTGGAGCAACGCTTGTGGTGACGTCTTTTTCGTATAAGAAAAACAGAATCACCGCTGTCTGCATAATTCCGATGGAAAGGATGGTTTTTAATACGTTCTTTCTTGAAACAAGACCCCATGCACCGATAAAAAATAAAAGTATACCTATGGTTTCTCCATTGATAAATTGCATTATTCCAAATCCTCCCAATATACAAATCGATAGAAAATAATCATGAGTCCACAACATACTTTGAATCCAATTAAGGCATTCATTGAAATCAAGTAAATGCGATTAAGTATGCTGGATTGGTTGTTCGTAAAGGTAAAAATAAAAACGATGACCAAAAGAATCAAAGCCAGTAAAAAAAGTTTTTCGAGTTTTTGCAAGGTCTTCACTTGAATTTTCTGATTTTGGTCAACTAAATATCTGCTGATAAAGACGGTTGCAAGAACAGCACCCCCCTGAAAACCACCTCCTGGACTTCGATGTCCATTTAAAATGATATAGAGACCAAATAGGATGATCAGTGGATAAATCAGGCCGGTCATGCTTGTAATAATTTCGGAATTCTTATTCATCATCATGCCTCCTTGAAAAACAAATTACTGCTGTTGCACTGGTGAGTAGAATCAAAGTCTCAAATAAACTGTCATACACACGGTAGTTAAGATAGATTGCAGAAACACAATTTTCCGCAAAGGTATCATGTGCAGAATTTTGAATATAGTATTGTATAAGTGTATTAGGCGTTTCCGTAGGTGCAGATAGAAAAATGGAAAGCACATAGAAAACAAGCAAAATGAAAAGAAAAGCATATATAAATCGTCTCATGAATTATCACGCTCCTTTAATCGATAGATCTTTGCATTTAGGTCACTTCTTGCAGTAAGAATGATTTCCAATTCATCAAAGTGATGATCGTTTTCTCGCCCATATACGGTTACAGAAGTATCGTCCCATTGGAAGATATAGTCATAATTATCCGCTTTTTGAATGTCTTCCACGGTTTCTTTTGAACGGATGATGGTGGGTTCTAGTTCTTTGTCCTGCAAGAACTGTTCCATGATTTTCATGACTTCCGAATAATCACAACTGATGTTAGGGTTTTTGTTCATAACAGATTCTGGAACAATACAAGGAAGGTAGTAGATACGAATTGCCTTATGTCGCTTGATGGCCACCCAGAATATGATGGTAATGAAGGCAGCACCAATGACTGCTTCTGCGATGGCAACATCAGGAGCATGGTAAAGAAGATAGACATAGGAACATAAAAGAGAGTAAATTGCCATCAGAATGACTGCATTTCGCAAACTTACACTCATGATTGAAAAAATGGCAAGGACGACCATCAGGATGAGACAGATTTGTTCAACCATATTTTAGCTCCTTTCTGTTTTTTCTTGTAACCACTTTTATAGGCCGATCTCGCAATTGAGTGGGTAGCGAGAGGATTGGTAATGACTAAAACAATCATGATCAATAATACTTTTAAAGTAAACGGCTGAAAGCCCGAATAAATTGCAATACCAGCTAATATGGTAATGGCACCCAAAACTTCAACTTTTGAAGTGATGAGTATTCTTGAGTAGAAATCTCGGAAACGAAATAATCCAAAGATTCCAAAGACGATAAAGATTAGTGCAATGATAATTAGTATTTTCCCAACGAGTTCCATTATTTGTCTCCTCCTTTTTCAATGTGTCTTGCTACGATTATCGTCCCAATGAATCCTAAGATTGCATAAGCTAATGCAACATCCAAATAAAACGAGGCATTTTGTATAAAAGCAAAGATCACGATGGACATGACGATTTTCATTGAAATCATGTTAAAACCGAGTAGACGATCCCAAATACTTGGACCGAGAATCATGCGCAAGATCAAGAAAATGATACATACACATAAAAAGAATAGCACACCATATAAGAATCCCATTATCGTTTTCCTCCAAGTATTTTTTCAAAGGACTCCACAGATTTATGATCTAATGCACCAAGCGATAAAATGCGAATGGTCTGTCCTTGTTTGTCAATGGTAACCGTTCCAGGAGTCGAGGTGATCGCGTTTGCTAATAGCCCAATACAGAGCTCGTTTGTTAATACGGTCTGATAGGTGTAAATATAAGCATGGTCATGGCCTCTTACAATTTTAATGAGCGACGAGATTCCAGATTTATAGATTTGATAAATCAGAAATAAAACGTAGCGAAGGATAACACTTACTGGAAGATGATAGGTGATAATGTAGTTTTTTTGTAGAAGGAATTTGTTTGTAAATAGAATCGTGAGAAAAGACAGGATATATCCTGTTATGACATGCCAAATGGAAAATGTTTCACTTAAGACACACCAAACCATTGCAAAAAAAGTCATAGGAATAAAATAGTACCAGATTTTTTTCATTGAGCCCTCCAACATTCTTAGTGGGTTACATTTTATATATTATAACTTATAATTGAGTTTTTTTCATCCTATTCTTGACAAAATTGCATAAATGAAATATATTGTAGGGAAGATAGATAATTATATTTAGATCAAAGAAATTAGGAGCTTTTTATGTTAAGTGTGTTATTTGTGGAGAAAACAACAAAATAAATCGTTGTAAAATGGATGTGTTTTTTGCGTCTGTTTTTATCGGGTATTCCCGAAATCTGCCGAATAAAAGCTTATCATACAATTCAAATGGACTTTATTCAGGTGCAACTCTATTGAAGGTTGTGCTTTTTTATTTCCTATTCGTATTTCGTATGTAGAATCACTTTTTGCTAGAGTTGAGGCAGAACGTGATTTTTTTGTTGTTATTATCTGGGCTGATATCGTAATTATAAATCAAAAATGCACAAGATACGGATTCGCCAGGATGCGCTTTATTTACAAATCTAGAATTGAACAAATTTCCTTTTGAATGGGTGCATAAGGACAATCCTGTTTTAGAATCGTGTGCTAAGGGACAGTAAATTTTTATCTTAGATCATATATGGAGAATAACAAAATGAAAAATATTGAAGAAGCATTAGAATTTCATAAAATAAAAGAACAGTTAGTTGCACTAGCATATACGGATCGTGCAAAAAAAGAATTGCAGGAAATGGAACCAATTCTCGCGGAACGTGAGCTACGGGCGAAATTAAGAGAAACTACAGAAGCAAAGATTTTATTAGAAAAAGCTGGTAATCCGCCATTGACTTCCCTTGGAGGATTGATGACTTATCTTGATGTGGCGGAAAAGGGAGGCTGTCTTTCGGCCGAGGAATTAGAAGAAATTGCTATGGCACTTGTGGCAATTCGTCGATTAAAAGATTACTTATGTCGAGGGAAGCAGTATGACGTTAGCATTGCTTATTTCGAAGAAAACCTGACAGAAATGGAAGATATCAGAGAAGCAATACATTTGGCGATAAGAAATGGAAAAGTTGATGATCAGGCATCCAAAGTTTTGCAGAAAATTCGAAGTGAAATTCAGCTAAATGAAACGAAAATGAGAGACAAAGCAGACCAGATTCTAAGAGCAAACAAAACGTATATGTCGGACAATTATACAACGACAAAAAATGGAAGAATCTGTCTGCCAGTGAAAAAGGAATATAAAGCGAAGATCAACGGGAATGTAGTGGATCAGTCTTCAACAGGAGCAACGGTCTTTATAGAACCCAAGCAAGTCATGTCCTATCGTGAGAAACTTGATTTCGACCGAATAGAGGAAGAAAATGAAGCAATTCGTATTTTGTATGGGTTAACGGTACTACTGGCTGACGTAGCGGAAATCATGTCAGAAAATACTCGTACGATTGAACGCTTGGATGTGATGTTTGCAAAAGCTAAATTAAGCATGGACCTAGAAGCAGTAGAACCTAAGATCAATACGGAGCGTAGGATACAAATTGTGGAAGGCCGACATCCGCTCATGGATCGAAAAGTGAATGTTCCACTGGATATTATGCTGGGTGGAGAGACACAGGGAATCATCATTACAGGACCCAATACTGGAGGAAAGACGGTTGCACTGAAAACGGTTGCATTGAATAATATGATGGCTCAATGCGGTCTGCATGTTACGTGTAAACAAGCAGATCTGTGTATGAATAGTAGTTACTTATGCGATATTGGGGATGGTCAGAATCTGACGGAGAATCTTTCTACATTTTCTGCACATATTACAAATGTATTGGGTATTTTAAAGATGGTCAGTGCAGAGAGTCTCGTCATTATGGATGAGCTTGGATCTGGAACAGATCCGACAGAAGGAATGGGTATCGCGATTGCCGTTCTCGATGAACTGAAACGTAGTGGGGCTCTGTTTTTAGTGACAACACATTATCCGGAAGTCAAGGAGTATGCAGAAAATGTAGACGGCGTTGTCAATGCGAAAATGACATTTGACCAAGATACGTTGCAACCACTTTATCGACTGGTGATAGGTGAGGCAGGGGAAAGTTGTGCATTTCATATTGCAAGAAAACTGGGAATGCCAGATCATATGCTAAAACGAGCGGAAAGAGCTGCTTATAAATCTGAGGAAGTGGATACAAATCAATTGCAAATGAATTTTGAAAAATCCACTGGCCCAAAGATTCAAAAAGCGGTGAAAAAACCCCGGAATTTACAAAAAGCCAGGGTTTTCTCGAGAGGAGACAGTGTTATGATTATGCCTGATCAGAAGATCGGCATCGTATGTGAAGAAGTGAATGACAAAGGTGTACTACGAATACAAATGCAGAGTAAAAAAATATACATCAACTATAAACGAGTGAAACTCCTTGTGGCAGCAGAACACTTATATCCAGATGACTATGATTTTTCAATCGTTTTTGACAGTGTAGCAGAAAGAAAGATGCACCATCAAATGAGCCGGAAGTATGAGGAAGGGCAAATCATTGAGATCGATGAAGAGAAATAGAATTATTTACAGCTGAGAGCGATTATCGATCGAAAGTTTTTGAAAGATGTGCGTCATATGTTTTTTGACGGTCGACTCTGCGATGTACATTTCTTCCGCGATTTCTTTGTTCGTACGTCCACTTTTTGCGAGTCTTGCTATTTCAGCTTCTTTGCGAGTCAGGCCGAGTTCGATGTAATGAAAATATAATTCTTCTGCATTTATTGCAGATGGCTGAGGAGAAGTATCTTCCCTTAATTTTTCTGTATGATGACTTGCTTCTTTAAAAAATACATGCAGAAGAAAACCATATAATAATGGAACGCAGCCATTTGCGATTTCACCAAAAAGCTCGGAACTGGAGTCTCGTTTGGAAAGTACAAGAAATAAGTTGATAAAAGTAACTAAGTAACTTACCACGAACGCGTTCCAGCTGATGGCTGAAAAGATTTCATTGCGCTGAATGGGTCTTCTGATATTTCCAATTGTAAGAAAAGCAGTTCCAAGAACGACAAGTAGTAAACTTTTCAAATCCAGGACACGTTGTATTTTTAGATCCGTTATCATAAACAGTATGCAGGTAAAAATGAGAACCATGGCGATCCGGATGATCATTTTTTTCATAAGAATGCTCCAATTCAAAATTGCGGGGTTTATTCTTCCGTGTATTCAATAATCATGAGCTTCAGGCGGTATTTGATCGATAACAAAATAATGTTTGCAGAAATTGCATATAGTAATGTTAGTATTGCAACAGATAAATTTGGACCGATTTCGCTGGGTGATGTAAGAAGATGCATGACTTGAATAAATCCTACGATTGTAAAAAATGCTCCCGCATAAATGTTGGTCTTTATAGCAAGAGAAACGCCCTCAACGGATCTTTTGAGCTGAACAAGAGATGTTTCTTTCTTGTTAAATGAAGTAATCTGGAAAGCTTTTAAGAAATCTTTTAATAGTCCTGAAGCGGCGAGAACAGGAATGCAAATTACAATTAGTATTACGATGGAAAGTGAATCTACAAAATAAAGAAGAGACAGGCCGCCAGCGCCAAATGACAACAGGATGACGGATAAAATTAATAAAATAAAAGGGATAATATACATAATGAACCTCCTTAGAATTTTTCATACGCGTATTTGTAAATGGATCGTTATTACATCTTAAAACTACATGAAAAAGAAGGGAAATGCAATGGTACTGTGGTAGTATTTTGGTAGTATCTTTGCTTTTTTTCTCATATCGTGAAAGTTAAATGAATAGAATTGGGAATAATTAGCAATAACTAATAGGAAGGGAACGAAGTTATAGTATGAAATTAAAATAGCACCTGAGAATAAACTTTCAGAACAATCAACAAAGACCACCGTGTTAATCGATGGAAATCTAAAAGAGCTTAATCAAAATTTTGATCAGATTAATATGCAATGTGAGCACTATAAGGAAATGGTAAATCAGCAATCGGAAAATATTGGAAAGACAAAAGAAAAATATTTTGAGATATCAAACATTATTCTTAATTTTCAGGAATCATCACTACACATGAGTGAGATTGCGAAGGAAACAAATCAATTGATTAATGAACTTTTACAATTGAATTCCAGCTTTAAAATGATATAAGAACTTGAAAAGTAGAATGTTTCTGGAAGAATATGAGATTCGATTTTGAGTAGATATTGCGGGATACTTCATTTTATATTAAAATAAAACATGACAGTAATTTTTAATAAATATTGCTTGATTTTTTGATATGTAGGAGGAATTTCTTTTGAAACTTGAAAGCATGAAATGTTCCAATTGCGATGGTAGCCTTGAAATGGAATATTCTGATAATAAAACATTTGCAATATGTCCATATTGTGATCAGAGATTTTTAATTGAGGATGAACCAGAAGTAGACTATCCAAAGGTTACATATACACAACTAATAATCAATAAGCCTAAACAAACCGAAGAACAAATCAAAAGAGATCAGATCAATGTTTCCAAAGAAATCAGTCACTTTCTTATTACAGAGGCAGTAGGAAGTTGTGCAGCAGTTGTTTTCAGCGCCATTATTATAATAGTAGCTCTTTTTGTGGGAATTCCAAAGTTCATTGGTTTGTTTACAAATACACCAAAACAACAAACGACAGAAAGAATAGAACCTGGCTCAGTACATGATTTTGAGGGGGAAAACTATAAGGTAGTAGTGTCTCAGTTGGAAGATCTTGGATTTGAGAATATTGAGCTCATTGATCTAGATAATGCGAGCAAATATATAGATAATTCGGATTTAGTAGATAGTGTATCGATTGGTGGAGATTCTAACTTTAATGCGCTTGATTACTTTGCTCCAGATGATCCAGTCATTGTAGCTTATCATTAAGTTTGCTGGTTCATATGTTGTGTTTTATAACCCGTTATTATCACTACATTCTATAATAAAAATGAAACCGTACAAGTTTTCTTTGAAAATTCGTACGTTTTTTTTATATGCTACTTTAGGTATGGAATCTCATAAATCTGTAAATACGGCTATAATCTAAAGTCGACTATTATGGGTTATTATAAAACAAAAGACCAGCTAACAGCCAGTCTTTTGTTTTATAATTGATAACTATACAAGTACTATATTCAAAAGGAGTCCAAGGATAACTGAGTAAATAATCAGTATCGTCACATATAGGACAAGAGTTTTCTTTGACAGGAAGCTACCAAGTGCAGTCAAGGCTGTGATCCGTGTTGCTGGACCAACTACTAAAAATGCCATTGCAGCACCGGTAGTCATACCATTTGCCATTAGCATGTTGACCAGAGGTATTACGCCTCCGCTACACACATAAACGGGGATACTTACAAAGGCTGCAATTATGATGTTTAGCCATTCCATTGTCGCACGCTCAAAGAGTAGAGAAATTGGTGCGATTACCTCAAGCGTAACACTAAGCACAACACCAAGGACTAGATAGAAACCGATGAAGCGTAAGGTTGAAAGCATGCTTATCAAGAATTCTTTTAAATTAAAGTTATGAATATCTCTAATTTTCCCTGCTTCTTTAGACATTTCGATTTCATTATCTGGATAGGCTACAATAATCTGTACAGTTTCGTTAAGGTCATATAAAATATAAGCAACAAAGAAAAGAGGTATTTATATGACAGAACGAACACAACGACGTAAATTCACAGAAGATTTTAAACTGCAAATGGTTAAACTTTATAATAGTGGAAAACCGAAAGCAGATATTCTTCGCGAATATGATCTAACCGCATCTGCCCTTGACCGTTGGATTAAACGGATTAATGAAACCGGATCAACAAAAGAATCCGATAATCGAACTCCAGAAGAAAACGAATTATTGAAGCTCCGTAAGGAAAATCAAAAATTAAAAATGGAGAACGATATTTTAAAGCAAGCGGCGCTGATACTCGGACAAAAGTAATTGTAATCAAACAGAATGCTCACAAATACTCGATATCAGCGATGTGTAAAATCCTACAAATAAGCAGAAATACTTATTATTATGAAGCATCAAACAAGCCGGATGAATCTGAACTCGAATTAAAAATCGAAACAATTTTTCATAACAACCGTGATGTTTATGGAAGTAGAAAAATCAAAAGAGAACTAGCAAAAGAAGATTTCCAAGTTTCTAGAAGAAGAATCTGCAGAATCATGAAAAAGTTAGGACTTGTATCTTCTTATACCATCGCTGCTTTTCATCCTCACAAAGATAAGTGCAATGAATCGTCTGTGAGAAATGAGCTGAATCGAGAATTTAACAATCAGAAACAGCATGCTGTAGTAGTTAGTGACCTAACATATGTTCGTGTGAATTACAAATGGAATTATGTCTGCGTATTAATTGATTTATTTAATCGTGAAATCATTGGTTACAGTGCTGGAGCTCATAAGAATGCGGAGCTAGTATATGATGCTTTTGCAACCGTAAAGGCTGATTTGAATACAATTCAAATGTTCCATACTGATCGTGGCAGTGAATTCAAAAATCAGATCATAGATGAAATGCTTGATGTATTTCAAATCAAACGATCTTTAAGTATGAAAGGCTGTCCTTATGATAATTCAGTTGCGGAATCGAATTTCAAAATGTTCAAAACCGAATTTGTAAAAGGAAGAAATTTCAATAGCCTGGAGCAACTAAAAATCGAGCTGGCAGACTACGTATATTGGTTCAATAATATCAGGACGCATGGTTCATTAAATTACATGACACCAGTGGAGTACAGAAACTAGACCTTATAAAAACTGTACTAAAGAATGTTGACATTCCAAAAATCAGTAGATACCTATGTGTTTGCCGTTCATAAAGAAAAAGGAATGAGTCTGACCCAGATCCGTAAAGAATATATGGATGAAAATGAAATGTAAGAGATTTTGAATTCTTAGCAATTAATTACATTTAACGATTTAAAACAAGATTTGAGGAAAAATTATGGCATCGAGCAAAGATTATTTGGAGTTTATTTTAGGACAATTAAGTGATTTGGAAGACATATCATATAGAGCAATGATGGGAGAATTTATACTCTATTATAAGAGCAAGATTGTTGGTGGAATTTACGATGATAGACTACTTGTGAAGCCTGTGAAATCAGCAATATTCTATATGCCAAATGCTGAGTATGAACTTCCATACGAGGGGGCAAAAGAGATGTTACTTGTTGATGATGTTGACAACAGGGATTACCTAATTGGCTTATTTAATGCTATGTATGAGGAATTACCTATGCCGAAACCTAAAAAGAAGAAAAGTAAATAACAAAGGAGAAAGAAAAATGGTTCATGTAGTATACACAGACAACTCAGGCAAAAAAGGAGAACACGAACTTGATAAAATTATCTCAGGTGATAAAACAATGATTATTCGTAGTGCAGCAGGGCGTAAAATCCCACACAGCAGAGTATTTGTCGGAGAACACTTGTATTTTATGGAGAAAGGGTCTATGAAGGTTTCTGCAATGGCAACAGTTACAGAGGTTCAAAATTATGTCAAGTTGACAGAAGATGAAATTTGCAAGGTGTTTGCAGACAATGAAAAAGCACTGTCACTGACAGATAAACAGAAAGATAGATGGCATAAAAAATGTATTTGTCTGGTTGCTTTTTCGGATGTTAAAGAATTGCAACCCGTATTAGATTTTGAAAAGCAAAGTAATATGGACGACTGGCTGATTGTTGAGAAGATTGAGGATGTTTTTGTCGGAACAAGTATTCCATATAATTATGAAAACTCAAAGTTCTAAAAGACGAATTTGAATTTATAGGAGCATGAAATGGCAAAAAATCTTTCGGATATGACACTTGAAGAGTTGTGGGAATTGTTTCCCATTGTTTTAACAGAACACAAAGCGGAATGGACAAATCGATATGAAGAGATGGCTACAGTTTTGAGAGAAAATCTTTCCGCATACAGAATCACCCGTATCAGCCATATCGGTAGCACTGCAATTGCTTCTATCTGGGCAAAACCGATTGTGGATATTCTGATTGAAATTGCTTCTGACGAAAATGTAACAGCCGTTTCGGAGCAATTATCAAATAGCGGTTTTATAAAAATGTCGGAATCCGGGAAAAGAATATCCTTCAATTTAGGATATACTCCCGACGGATTTGCCGATTCTGTTTTTCATATTCATCTTCGCTTTACCGGGGATAATGACGAACTTTATTTCAGAGATTATCTGAACGAGTATCCTGATGTAGCGTCGATGTATGAGAAGTTGAAATTGAGTTTGTGGCACAAGTACGAGCATAACAGAGATGCATATACGGAAGCAAAAACTGAATTTATCAACAAATACACTGCTATAGCGAAAAAGCAGTACACAAACAGATACAGACAAAATTCGATTTGATGAGGAGATGTTAGTATGGTAGATACGAGCAAATCAAGTTCGCATGAGCAGCAGAACGCAGAAGTGTATATTGCGTCAATAATAGAAGAATGGCTAGCGTGTTCAGTCGAGAGAAATGCGAAAGTGGTTATTTCTGATGGAGTACATATTGAGCCAGATCTGTATTCGGAAAAGAATAGAATTATTTGTGAGATATATTCACACATAGGTTCGTTAAAGGGTGGGCAGCCACATAAGATTTCACAGGATATATTGAAGATGCTACTTCTTGAAAAAAGCAAAGGCGTAGAATACAGGAAGGTTATTGTAGTTGCGGATGATAAGGTTGAGAAATACCTTAATGGTAAATCCTTTATAGCGGAGAGTATCCGCCAATTTGGAATTGAAATTAAAAGAGTAAATCTATCTGGCGAAATGTATGAGAACATTTCAGAAGCACAAAAGAGGCAGATTATGATTAACGCATAGTGAAGTATGATTATTTAGGAGATAACGACGGAACAACAAGAAGTGAACAGAAAAGATAAAATGGTAAATTCGTTTAAAGATACAAGTGAAGAAACTATGACTAATTGGGGGAATGATTTTATTAAGGAAAATCTCCCTAAAACAATGGATTGGCTTGTGAATAAAATTAAGGAAGTGGCGGCTACAGCATCAAAGAAAACAGCAAAATGAACCCAAGCTAACCCCGAAAGTGAACCCAAGGGCAAGAAGGGTGGGTTCACTGAACCCAAGAAATCGCAGTAGTAAAACACCCATATTTCTACTACGATTTTACTACTACACACGGTTTCAATTTGCAACGATTTGCTCTATTTTGCAAAAAGTGTAGTAAAATGAGCAGGTAAAAAAGAAAATTACAAGTCGCCAAAATGCCCCAAAACACGGCATTTCACGGCATTATTTGATAGGAGAAATTTATGATAAAAGTATTATTCGTCTGCCACGGCATTAGAAGTATTTTGTCTCTGGAATGTAGTAATATCAAGGGCTGTAGCGGTTGTTGGTTTTAAAATCCCAACAACATCCCAAGAATAAAAAACGGCAGATGTTTTGGAAGACAATGTAACAAGAAAATTTGATTAAGAAAAAGACTGTGACATAACTTGAAAATTAGATGAATAAGGAAAAGAAAGATATGACGGAAAAACTATTTGTTGTTGGAAATGGATTTGATCGAGCACATGATTTACCGACGAGTTACGCAGATTTTAAAAAGTATATCGGGAATACCATAAAGAAGGACGCAGGAGAGATTATAGATGATACGTATTTGGTATTGGATGATATCCCGCATTCAGTTATGCCGAAAATACATTATGGAATAGAGGAAACATCAGGAATTCTGGCAGATTATTATCAAGAAAGAAAAGTGATTTATTGGTTAATAGATGATATTGCAAAAAGAAAAAAGCAGATGAATTGGAATGAATTCGAAGTATATTTAAGTGGATTAAATTTTAATAAAATTCTTCGTACGTGGGAAGAAGATGACTGGAATGCTAGGGGTTTGAGAGAAGCTGTAACAGATATATCAGCTTTCTTTTTTGAATGGATAAATACTATTGATTTAAGTGAGAAATATAAAAAAGAACCATACTCGTCTTTGATTGACGGAAAACATGATTATGCATTTTCATTTAACTATACAGAGACTCTTGAGCAATTATATGGAATGAAAATAGGTAATGTATGTCATATACATGGAAAAAGAGAAGATGAAAAAACTTTACAAAAAGAAAAGAGTATGACAGCTATTGGAAAGAATAATTGTGAACTGATTATTGGATTTGATGAAAAGCGAGTGAATATTAAAAAATATGCTGGAGAATTATTAGGCGCACATACAAGTTTGATAAAGGATACAAAGCGGATGATATATAAGCAGGAGTGTTTTTTTAATAAGTTAGCTAATTCGGATATAAAGGAAATTTACACATTTGGGTTTTCATTTTCAGATGTGGATATGCCATACATTAAAAAAATATGTTCAGTTTTCGAAAAAAAAATTCGAACTAAAGAAATGACTTGGTACCTTTCTGATTATAATTCGATAATTGAAAGGATAGGTTTCCGTATAAAACTTAGAAAATCTGGATTTAAAGGGAAAATTGTAAAATATAAAACGTAAATCAGTAAATAAATATAAATTTGAGAGATATTAGTAATAAGCACACTTATTTATTGTGTTGGCAAGCTGCTTTTCTTTTGAACTAATGAAGATACGATATTAGTATGAAAGGAAAGTGGATTTGTTTTTGAATTAACTCTTTGAAATAAAAGTCACTTAATTCTAACCGGATTTTATTGTATATGTTGGCATACGATTTGTTTGTTTTAAATTTTCTGATTTTTGGATAGTAAATTCATAAATAATTCAGATTACATTATTTGATGTAGAATATTGTTTTCACAAAAAGGTATATGATATAATTTTTATGAAACTTGATAATTTTTACCAGCAGATAATTTATGATATTGTTTTGTATAAAGGAAGGAGAATTATGTATTCAAAGTGGAACAAAATAGATCTTCATATACATACAGATATGTCAAAAGAAACAAAGGAAAATGATTACAATGGAGATTTTTCTTTGGATTTATTATATGAGAAGTTAATTGAGAACAATGTTAAGATGATTTCCTTAACTGATCATAATATTATTAATTGTCAAGCGTATAACGAACTCGAAAATAAAGATCTTGATTATTTAGTAGGCGTTGAGTTAGATGTTGCAATATCTGAAGATAATCTTATAGAATATGTTCAGATGTTAAATGGTGATATAAAAGAAAAAGTTAAAGTGAAACCTTTCCATGCATTGATTTTGTTTCGATCGAAATCCGTTAGCCAAATATCAGAACAACTCGAGAAAATGTATGCTGAAATTTCAAAAAAATTATTTCAAAATACTATTAATTTGAGTACAAATAAAAAACTGAGAGTTACAACTATCGATTACATTGTACGATCTTTCTTTAAGGAGGATTATTTTATTATTGCACATGGTAATAAAGACAAAGGAATTGTTGAACCATTTGCGAAAGCATCTTCAATTAACGAAGCGCAAAATGAAATCTTAATTGGTGGAATATCCGCATTAGAGATGAAAAGCAATTCGAATATGGAGAATGTAATTAACATGTACAATGAGAATTTTTTAAAGCTGGTGCAAGATGATTTCAAAACATCTAAGACTACCTCTTATGTAGTTTTTTCAGACAATCATAATTGTAATGAATATGAACTAAGAAGTAAGGCAACTTGGATAAAAGGTAAGCCAACATATGAAACGTTGAGAATTGCGTTTTCTGATCCCGAAAGCAGAATACATACTTCAGAGAATGAACCACGATTAAATACAAACTATATAGAAAAAATAAATTTATGCATTAATGATCACGAACCTAAAGAAGTATACTTTTCGCCACAATTAAATGTTATTATTGGTGGGAGGTCATCAGGGAAAAGCCTTTTGTTTAACACCCTTATCAAGTTAAATAATGAATTTACTGAAGACGATAAAAAGACATTTAAAAACTATAAAGATATAGTTGATATAGAAAAAACCAAATCTAAATTAAGTATCGGAAATCTGGATAGCAGTATTTCAATTCCAGGTGAAGCATTTTATCAGGAGTCAATAATACGACTTTTCGAAGAAGATAATGATTTGAAGGCAAAATTAGAGAATGAATTTATAGAGATAAGTGATGCTGACATAAGAAAAATTGAAAATGAGTTAGATGATGTTGTTGAAGAATTCAATAAATCTTATAAAGACTACTATGATATATCTTCAAGAATAAATAAGGGTGATGTTAGTGAGCATATAAAAATTGTTATTCAGAGTTCTGAAAGGTTGTTTAATATTGATTTCTCAAAATTGAATACTGCTAATTATATTGAAGAATTAGATTCTTTTATTAAAGAACTTGCTAGTATGGTAGAGAGTAATAAAGAGATAAAGAATAAAAAAATAAATAATAAAAATATATTCGAACCTGAAGAACAAACTAAAATTGATGAGTTTATTACAATGCTTGAAAATAAGACTAATGAATTATCAAGTTTAAAAAAGAAACAAACGCTTTACTTTAATTATATTAATGAAATTAAGAAGATTAATAGGGGATACGTTGAATCAGAATTGACTTTGGAGAAACAAAAAATTGAGCAAACTAAACAAAAATTAGAAGCTGATTTGAATGATTATAAGAATTTCTTTATAAGTAAACGTCATTTGAAATTATCATGTGAGAAATTAGAAAGCCTAGACAAGAAAATCGATGATAAAGTAAATATAAAATCAAAGTACAAGTTTGTTACTAAGGTAAATCTTAATATTAATGGTAACGCAATTATTGAGAAATTTTTTAAAGAGAAAGTTATTTCCTATAATGCTGGTATGAGTTTGTATAACAACATGTTAAACCTTGCTAATATAGAATTATCTGATGTTAGACTAAAGCAATATGTTGATGATGGTAAAAAACCAGAAAAACTAAAAACTATCTTTCTAGACTATATTAAGAATATAAAGAGTAAGAAGACATATGAAATCATAGAGTGTTTAGAAAATGGATATGAAATAAGTACTTTATCAACATCGCAGGGCAAGAAAGCATCTATTTTCCTTGATATAAAACTAAAGAATCTAATTGGTGACCATAATAAGGACGTTCTTTTTATAGATCAATTAGAGGATAATATTGATAACAAATTTATAAGTGAAGAATTAGTTAAGATTATTAGGCAACTTAAAAATAAGATTCAAATAATACTGGTTACACATAATCCTAGTATTGCGATTTATGGTGATGCAGAGAATATAATAATTGCTGAAAATATTGGAAATGATTTCAGTTATAAACAAGGTGGTCTAGAAGATGTCAATATAAGAGAAGAGGCTTGTAAGATATTAGATGGTGGTGAAGTCGCATTTAAAAATAGAATGGATAAATATAATATTGATATTTTAGAAGAGGTGATGTGATGAAAACAGATATTTCGATTAATGATAACATTATAAAAGTTGAGTTTGACAATGTACTAATTCCCGACATTAATTATGACGCAAATGCGATAGTTGATTTTACAGACTTAGTAAAAAGCATCAGTGAACTGGATGAAAAATTAGAAATGGAGCCAGTTAATCATGAAATATTTAATGAAGTAAATACTTATGACTGTGAAAGAAGTGATAAAATTATTGAGTATTTATATAAAATCTTGAATACATTCAATATATCATATGACGAGGTTAATGAATAGCAAATCAATTATATAATTGATTAAAGTGTTTTTGAATAATGTTTTCGTGGCTTTTCTCTACAAAGGTTTAGGGATTACCCTATCCTATTGTCCGCCACTTGGTGGCGGAGTTTCTGCGTAAAATTGCTATGCAACTTTATGCGTATCCTGTTATCTTTTTTAAAAAAATTTCAGAATATCCAAACGGATGGTCAGTCATTCTGACGGAGTATCCGCAACCCTTGATTTTACTGACTTTACTGGAAAACGGATCTACCGTTTTAGTTAGCCTTGCTGACGAGAACATAAAATAATTGAAAAAATGTCAGGACAGCTTCTTTGACCAAACGGACAGGGCGTCTGTTTTGTATACGGAACATCCGTAATGCCTTGTTTCTAAGGTATTACGGATGTTCTATCTCATATTACAATTTAAATAGTTCTTTATACAAGAAGTTTGATAGGAGTAACTTATTAGGCTTCTTTTTTGTTTGTCTAAATTTCGGAAATGCAGATCAGATAGATTTTGTAGCCCTTGAATAGAACAAGAAATAAAAAAATATATAACTTTTTGCAAAGATATTTAGCAATCAGTATTTTTTCAACCCAAATACTTTGTGAAAGGAGACAATGACAAGAAAAAGCGAATACATATTCAATTCATGCGGATCAGAAAGGAGAAAAGATACAAATGAATGACTTACGATTTTTATCAAAAGAAACTAGATTGACCAATTATTCCACCATCCCCAATGAACTGTATGGGTCAGGTATCAGTAGTACCGCAATGATTGTATATGCCAAGTTACTAAATAGAGCCAATCTATCCATCAGTAACGGACGTGTAGATGAACTTGGAAGAGTCTATGTATTCTATCGTCTTGAAGATTTAGCAAGCGAGATCGGGCGAAGTATATCAACTATAAAAGAGAATATCAATGAACTTGTAGAAGCAGGCCTGATTGAAAAGAGAAGAGCTGACAAAGGACGAGCCAATCTACTTTTTGTAAAGGTTCCAGTTTCTAGTCTGACAGACCAAAAATCAACTGTATATGGGTCAGATAACAAACCCTTTAACAGTGGAAAAAGTAACTATGCAACAGGTGGAAAATCAACCCCTAATAACTATAAGAATAAAACAAATATAATAGCGAATTACAATTTTGAAGAAGGAGAAAGTTTATAAATGATGGAGAAAAAGAGTGCAACAATAAAAAAATGTGAGGTCTGTGGAGAGGATTTAGAAATGCTATTTCCAAACGGACCAGTCTTTGGAATGGATCGTCATCCAAGGATGTGTAAATGTATGAGAACCAAACAGGAAGAAGAAACAAAGGCAAGAGCGGATAGAGAACTGGCAGAGATAATTTCTAGGAACAGATCCATCTGCTTTTCAGATAAGAAAATGTATGACTGGAATTTTAATCATGATGATAAGGAAAATCTAACCATGATTCATGCAAAAATGTATGTAAAGAATTTTGAAGAAATGGAAGAGAAAAATATCGGGTATCTATTCTGGGGAGGTGTTGGCACAGGAAAAACCTTTATGGCAGCATGTATTGCCAATGCACTTCTTGATAAGAGTTATACAGTGAAGATGACCAATTTTGCAACGATCATCAATGATCTATTCTCTAGTGAGGATAAGAGTGCTTATATCGATGCATTGGTGAAATACGATCTACTGATTATTGATGACCTTGGAGCGGAGCGTAATACAGAATATGCCGTAGAGAATGTATTTAATGTGATTGATCGAAGATACCGCACAGGAAAGCCTTTAATTATTACCACCAATCTTTATTTGAAGATGATCACAGGAGAACAGTCAGTTGATAAAAGAAGAATTTATGATCGTATTTTGGAACTATGTACGCCTGTTTGTGTGGATGGTGCCAGTAAGAGAGAAAAAACATCCAAAGAGAAAATGAATCAGTTAAAAGAAATGTCAAAGAATTACAAGGAAGGGGGACTTGCCAATGAGTAATTATGAAATCCCATATTGGAAGAAATATACCTTATCCATTGAGGAAGCAGCATCTTATTTTCGGATTGGGGAAGGGAAACTTCGAAAGATGGTCAGTGAGAATCCATCCGCAGAATATTTACTGTGGAATGGAAATCGTGTACAGATCAAGCGTGAAAAATTTGAAGCCTTTGTTGATACCTTAAGCACGGTATGATGACAATAAAATTAAGATTTGAATGGGAAATCGATCCATTGCATGATATACTAAAAACAAGTTATGTCATGGGTCTTATGAGGAAAATATATGAATAATAAGAAACGTGATAACAAAGGGCGTCTCCTATTCATGGGAGAGACCCAGGAAAAGTCGGGTCGCTACAGATACAATTATGTGGATGCACTTGGCAAGAGAAAAGAAGTGTACAGCTGGAGACTTACAGAAGCTGATCCTATTCCAACAGGGAGACGCACAGATAAACCATTACGAGACAAAGAAAAAGATATCCAAAAGAAACAGTTTCACGGAGTTGCTACCACGAATATGACGGTCAATGAATTGGTTGAACGATATCTCATGCTGAAAAGGGCGGTTAAACATAGCACAGAGGCGAATTACAAATTTGTGCAGAATATTTTGGCAAGAGAGCCCTTTGGAAATAAGCATATTGATGCAGTTCGTTTATCCGATGCCAAGCTTTTCTTGATCAAGCTACAAAGAGAAGATGGAAAAGGTTATAGTTCCATACATACCATAAGAGGTGTTCTAAGACCTGCTTTTCAGATGGCAGTAGATGATGATCTTTTGATGAAAAATCCTTTTGCATTTCAACTTGGAACGGTTATTGTCAATGACAGTGAAAAGAGAGAGTCAGTGACTACGGAGCAGAAGAATAAGTTCTTAGACTTTGTCAGGAACGATAAGCATTATAATAAATATTATGATGCATTTGCATTACTATTTGCCACTGGTCTTAGAATCTCTGAATTTTGTGGATTGACTGTAAAAGATCTGGATTTTGAACATGGTAAGATCAACATCTATAAGCAGCTACAACGGACCAGAGACATGGAATATGTGATTGAAACGACCAAAACATCAAGTGGTACAAGACAACTTCCTATGACTCCAGAAGTAAGAGAAATCAGTGAGAGGATAGTTAAGAATCGCAAGAAGCCCAAAGTGGAGCATTTAATCAAAGGCCATTCCAGATTTCTTTATTTTGACAAGAATGGAAAGGCAATGGTGGCACTACATTGGGAAAAGTACATGAAGCATGCGCTTGATAAGTATAACCGTGAGCATCAGGTACTACTTCCTACCATTACACCACATATTTGCAGGCATACCTATTGCACTGAGATGGCAAAGTCAGGGATGAATCCAAAGACACTTCAATACTTAATGGGACATTCAGAAATCAGTGTGACCTTGAATGTATATACTCATTTTGGATTTGAAGATGCCAAAGAAGAAATCGAACGATTATTTGCAGTAAATTAGTAAATAACATCCCAATATCGTCCCAAAAATGACCGAGAAAAGTTGGGATGTTGTTGGGATTTATGAGAAATTACAAGAAAATGAGCACTTGCAATTGATAGAGCAAAAACCTTGGAACGCCCAGTATTAGAGGGCTTCCGAGAACATATAAGGAGACTTAAAAGAGTATGGTAAAAGTATTATTCGTCTGCCACGGCAATATTGAACCAAAACACATACAAACCTTGAAAACATAGGGTATTAAGCACTATGAAAATAGAGTTTACTACTTATTTACTACTTTTAAAAATAGAGCCTTAGCACGGCAAACACTAAAACAAGCATCTTACAAAACTGTTAGTAGGGTGCTTATTTTATTGCTTGAATTAGAAATTGATTAAGTGTATTGTTGTATATAGAAGTGTAAATATTGAATTTGATTGAAAGGGAGAATGAGAAAATGGATGAAGAAAATAGAAAGTACAAGATATTGTTTATTCAAACAGATTTTTTTTACACCTAGCAATTTGGTTATAATTAATGTATTATTATATAATAGTCTGACATTTTAAAAATGAAAGGGGTAATATATAATGGGAGATTTTCAAGGGAAGTTGCAATATGAGTTAGAATTGGGGATTAAGGAAAAAGTTTTTATTAAGGACAAAGAAGAGATTAAGAAGTTGAAAGCTAATATTAATGATTTACCTGTAGGAGTGTTTCATTATGAGAATAGTGATGATTTTTACAGAATACTGAATGTTGTTGAAGAAAATGAAGATATAGAAAAATTATTACTTTATAAACAAGTATCATACTTAAAAACAATAAAAAATTCCATGTTTTTTTTAGCTGTAGTGTGTGCATTAGGTCTTTTTGGTTTAGTATATTTCCTTATACAATTTTGGGGAATATAAGCATATGAAAAAAGCATTATTGGTTGGGAATGGATTTTCAAGTCAATACATAAGTGCATATAGAAATGATAATATTGTTCAGAAGTTTAAAGATACAAGTCCTTTAATTTATAGTAGAATAGATGCATGTTTTGAACCTTTTAGGAAAGGAATTGATAGATATACATTTTATGTTTCGCCTTTACGCTCGGGAACAATAATGTGTGGAAGAGGAACAGGACTTCGTGCAGAGTCATTAAATTTTAGTAGTTTGTTAGTTAATCATATTAAGAAAGTTATTAGTGAAATAGGCTTTTCGGATAGTGTTTTTAATGAATATTTTATTGGATATGGGTTGATTCATCAAACACAGAAAGACCACGTTGAAGATATTGAAAGTTTAATCAAAATTGCATTTCTTTTTAAAGATAAAGACCTTTTTACAACTGAGGACATACTGACAATTAAAGACATAGCAAATAATATTATGTATAATAATGGCAAGATTGGTATAGATGGTATAGATAATCCGAATGTAACTGATATTGTAAAGGATAACTTATCTAGTTGGATAAATAATTTTGAATATATTTATTCAACCAATTATGATGATTTGATTGATGATTATTACAATAAACAAGTATTCCATATTCATGGTGGGTTTCATTATGATGTTAGGGATGCAAAATTATATAAGAATATTTCAAAGAGAAGATTAGATTTACAAGATGCATTTTTAACATGGGGGATTTCAGGAGAAGATAAGATGAGCTTAATCGCTGGTTTTAGTTTTTCCAAAATAGTTTTTTCTAAATTTACTTTTGCCCCTAGTATATTCCAAGAATATCTTGACTCTTTAAGCAGTGATGGTTTTGAAGAACTACATATATATGGTTATAGTGGCGAAAATGATGGGCATATTAATGAAAGAATTGCACGGAATAATAATATTAAACGAATAGTATATTATTATTATCCTGAAAGCATAGAAATGGATATTTTGAAATATAAAGTTGAAAATCAATATTTAAAGGAAGGGATACATAAGGAAATAATATACAAATCGCATAAGGAAGTTGAAAAAATAATTTTTGGATAACTAGAGTATGTATGAACTGTAAACATAAATTTTAAAGGGGACGAAATTATGTTAGAAAATTACGGATATAATGAAAATGAAGAATTTTGTAAATGTAACAGAGATAAGGGTTTGGCATCTGATACAGAAAGTTCCGAGTGGGGATATTGGGATGTTTGTGTGGCATGTGGAAAGAAAATAGAAGATGGATTTCATTACTATAATCATTATGATGGTGAAGACCATGACGATATAAATACGTATGAATTCTGATAGGTGAGGGGTAAATAAATGACTTTAGAATATTGGACATTAGTAATAGCAATTTTTGGTGCTTTAGGTACACTTAGTACGTGGGTATACAGATTTGTTGTTACAAAAAAGAAAATAGGTTTTGAGATAGTTGGTTCGGTATATTCTGATAAATTAGTATATATGTTTTATATTCTAAATAATAAATCGAGACTGCCAATTTCAATTAACTCAATTTCTATTTGCGATAATAAAAATGAAATATATTGTGAAAAAATACCAAAACGATTATTAAGAAAAGAAGAAAAATCAGGGAGTATAGTGAAAAGTACAACAGATACCTTTTCTGAAAATTTTCCAATTGCTATTAACGGATTATTGGGACATTCAGGTTATTTACTTTTTGTTACTGAAAAATATGATTTTGATAAAACTGAGAATACTAGTATTAATATATATACAAATAGAGGAAAAATAAAAATTAAGAAAATTGATTTAAATTATAAAGATGATCATTTTGAACTGTTTTAAGCACTCTATAACAGGGGTGCTTTTTTCATGTCCAAATTTAAGAAAGGAAACAAAATAAATGACAAATATAGAACGTTTAAAATTAGAATTAAGCCATAAATCATATTTCACTGATGAAGAATATAAAATCTTCCTTGATGAAAATGGTCTTGTGGATATAGACACATATAATAAATCAGAAAATGAATTGTATTTATTGCAGACAGTTATTGCAATATTACAGGCACTAACAAATAACATTGATTTGTTCCGTTCCATTGAAACAGAATTCACAACAATGAGTTCAGCATATAAGAACCTGAAAGATAGGATTGATGAATTGTATAAACAATTGCAATGACTCCAAACTATGAGTCAACAGCAAAATCAATTACTTATTTGTTTCGTAATTAAGGTGGTGAACAATGAATACTTTAAATGACTTTGGGATGATGAAACAAAGTACATAGAATACCCTTTTTATACAGAAATGTTGTTGTTTTCAATGGCAGATAAAGAAATATTAAATGATATAATTACTACTTCATTTAATATTTTAGAATAATATTTGCTAGAATGAGATGTGCACTATTGCATGTTAAAGCATCGAATAATATTGTTGACTATTTCTTTAATATTGCGGTTGCAAGGGAATCGGATAAATTGAAAAATATATATTGTTGTGGTACTCTTATGGTACTGCTTATAGAATTTAATCTGTATTTATGGGAGTTTATAAAATGAAAACAATCGCAATTATAGATGATGATATTCATATTGGAGATATGCTAACGGAAGTGCTGACACAGGAGGGGGATGCCCTTCTTCGTGCGTATTCCGGCACCGAAGCACTTTATCTTCTTTCCCAGCACAAGCTGGATTTAGTGCTGCTGGATTTAATGCTGCCGGGACTATCCGGGGAGGAAGTACTGCCCCATATTGAAAATATCCCTGTTATCGTTCTCAGTGCAAAGGTGGATGTGCAGAATAAGGTTGATCTTCTGCTTGGCGGGGCAGCGGACTACATGACCAAGCCTTTTGACACCAAGGAATTGCTGGCAAGGATCACCGTTCAGCTCCGTAAGGCAGAAAAGAGAATTGACAATGATCTGCTTGCTTTTGGTGATATTGTGTTGAATACCGTTTCACAAACCGCAACCGCTCGGGGACAAGAAGTGAAACTGACCCGAACGGAGTTCGCCATTCTGAAGCTGCTGATGGGCAATCCGAAACAGGTAATTTCTAAAAACACCTTGCTTGACCGCATCAGTTTGGACACGCCGGACTGTACTGAGCGATCTCTGAAACAGCACATTAGCAATCTTCGAAAAAAATTGCAGGATGTCAGCGGTGTGGATTATATTGAAACGGTTTGGGGCATTGGGTTTAAGCTGACAGAACAAAAATCTTGACGATTTGCTTGACCACTTTCTTGACCTTTGCTTGCTAAACTTAGACAAGCAAAGGAGGTAAACAATTATGGAATACATTTTACAAACCAACAGCCTGACAAAAAAGTATAAAAACTTTCAGGCACTAAACGGACTGACCATGCACGTTCCCAAGGGATCTATTTATGGTTTTGTGGGCAAGAACGGTGCAGGTAAGACCACCCTGATTCGCCTGATTTGCGGATTGCAGGAACCCACATCCGGGGACTTTTCATTGTACGGTATCAAGAATGACAGCCGGGATATTGTAAAATCCCGCCGCCGTATGGGTGCTGTGGTGGAGACACCATCCATCTATCTGGATATGACCGCAGAGGAAAACTTAAAACAGCAATATCTGATTTTAGGACTGCCGTCCTATGATGGCATCCCGGAACTGCTGACGCTAGTAGGAATGGAAAACACCGGAAAGAAAAAGGCGAAGAACTTTTCTTTGGGCATGAAGCAGAGATTGGGCATCGCAGTTGCTCTTGTTGGCAATCCCGATTTTCTGGTGCTGGACGAGCCGGTGAACGGTCTTGACCCCCAGGGCATCGTGGAAATACGTGAACTAATTTTGAAACTGAATCGTGAAAAGCAAATCACGGTTCTAATCTCCAGTCATATTCTGGACGAACTTTCCCGTCTTGCTACCCACTATGGCATCATCGATAATGGACGCATAGTGAAAGAACTGTCCGCCGCCGAATTGGAAACAGCTTGCCGTAAGTGCGTCCGTATGGAAGTGACAGACACTAAGGCTCTGGCCCGTGTGCTGGATGGGATGCAGGTGGACTATAAGATTCTTTCCGCAACGACTGCCGATGTGTTTTCAAAGGTCAATGTGACCCAGCTTGCGACTGCGCTTGTAAAGGAAAATTGCGATGTGGTGTCTATGCAGGAACGTGACGAAAGTTTGGAAAGCTACTACATCTCGCTGGTGGGAGGTAGCTGTCATGCGTAAACTGTTATCTGCGAATTTTGCAAGACTGTGGAAGAATAAAGTTTTCTGGGCAGAGATCATAGCGACGGTTCTCTTGTCCTTGTTCATCGTTTTTGCCAACTATTCCGCTGAACTTCAGGCGACAGAAAATCGACTGTATCTTGATGATGTATTTTTTACATTTTATCTGATAGTTGGATTTATCCTTGCGGCAGGGATTAGCCTGCTCATTGGAACGGAATATTCCGACGGCACAATACGAAATAAGCTGATTGTGGGATGTACCCGTGGGTAATTTACTTTTCAACGCTGATTTCCTGTGCCCTAACATCGGCTCTGCTTTTTCTTCTTCATGGAGGAATCACGTACGGTATCGGGTATTGGCTGTTTGGCGGCTTTTTGACACCTATGAACCAAATCGGGGGCACTGTGATTGCTGCATTTTTCGTGGGCTTTGTGTTTTCAGCACTGTTTGTAGCAATTTCCATGAATCTTCAAAACAAAGCGGTTACCGCAGTTGTTACGATGATATTGATTCTGGGACTTACATATCTGGCATCTGCCATTGGGAATATGTTGATGGAGCCAGAAATGACCTACAATGGCATGGTCATCAGTATGGACGGAGCGCAGGTTGGTGACATGATACCCAATCCAGCTTATGTCAGCGGGTTACAAAGAGTTGTGGATACATTTATGTATGACTTGCTGTCTACCGGTCAGTTGATCCAGATGTATTCCTTGGATTTTTCACGCATCATCTGCTGGCCTGTTTTCTCTGTGCTTCTGTTCATAATTATAACTGTAGTTGGATATATGATTTTCCGAAAAAAAGACATTAAATAAAAGGATGGTTATGGAGCATCTGTTGTTATTCATTATTGGAATATTGCTTCTGATAATCTTTGCCCTGTCAGTAAAGGTTTATTTCCTGCGGAAATCCGCACGAGAAATTGCAGAAGCGTTCCGGGATAGATTAACAGCAGATACCAACACCCTCATTGATATATCTTCCCGTGACAGATATATGCGTAAACTGTCATCGGAGATCAATGTGCAGCTTCGTTTGCTCCGAAAGGAACGCCACCGCTATCAGCAGGGCGATCAAGAACTGAAAGAAGCTGTGACAAATATTTCTCACGATCTCCGCACTCCTCTAACTCCCATTTGCGGGTATTTGGATCTTCTGGAGCGTGAAGAAAAAAGCGAAGCTGTTGAACGTTACCTTTCGCAGATTGGAAACCGAATGGAAGCCCTAAAAGGACTGACGGAAGAATTGTTCCGATACAGCGTGGTCACATCCACGCAGGACTTGAAATTGGAGCGTTTAGATATGGTTAGGACATTGGAAGAAAGTCTGCTGTCCTTTTACGGCGTGATGCAGGAAAAAGGCATTCTGCCAGAAATTAGTTTGCCAGAGGAGCCAGTCTATCGTGAACTGGACACCGGTGCGCTGAACCGCATTTTCTCCAATATTATCAGCAATGCTCTGAAATACTCTGATGGAGATTTTGTTGTCACGATGACAGATAATGGAAGCATCACCTTTTCCAATACGGCAAAAGAGCTGAACGCAGTGACAGTCGGCAGGCTTTTTGACCGATTCTATACTGTCGACGAAGGAAGAAATTCTACTGGTCTTGGGCTTTCCATCGCAAAGTTGCTGACGGAACGTATGGGTGGAAACATTAAAGCAGAATATCAGGATACCCAATTACATATTTGCATATTCTTTAAGTAATGACCTAAAATGATATGAGCAAACCAAATGCGATCAACCATAAAAAGTTGGTCGCTTTTGTGGTTGACAATTGGAATGAAAATCAATATTATAGTTATATAAATTGCGTGCAATTAAATATTATATAACTGGTTTTAAAATGGATAATATATAACACATAATAAGAAAGGAAATAACTATGGAGCGAAGTCATCAAATTATCAAGACAAGTGTGATTGGAATTTTAGCTAATTTTCTATTAGTAGGAGTGAAGACGTTGATAGGATTCACAACAGGATCAATTGCTGTATTAATGGATGCGGTTAATAATTTGAGTGATGCATTATCCTCAGTTATTACAATTGTTGGAACAAAACTTGCGGGGAAATTACCGGACAAAAAACATCCGTATGGATATGGTCGCGTAGAATACATTACTTCGATTACAATCGCGGTGATTGTACTTTTGGCAGGCATTACCTCTTTTACGGAGTCTATTCGTAGAATCTTTCATCCAGTGCAGGCTGAGTATACAATTTATTCATTGGTGATGATTGCATTTGCAGTCATTGTGAAATGGTTCTTAGGAAGATACGTAAAAAACAAAGGAGTAATTTATAATTCCGAGTCATTGATTGCGTCCGGAGCGGATGCAATATTTGATGCAGTGCTTTCTTTTTCTACACTGGTTGCAGCAGGAGTTAGTCTGATATTTCATGTTAGTGTGGAGGGCTATCTTGGTGTGATGATTGCGGTGGTGATTGTAAAAGCTGGAATTGAAATTCTGATTGAGAATTTGGGAAGTATCATAGGGAAGCGAGTCGATAGTGGTTTGGTTGAAAAACTAAAGACTAAAATACAGTCTTATCCAATGGTAGAAGGGGTATATGACCTAATTCTTCATCAGTATGGGCCAGAACAATATATCGGATCGGTCCATATTCAGCTAGACGATGAGGTGAATGCAAAAGAAATTCATAAATTGTCCAGAGATATTATGGCAGATATATACATCAATTTTGGTATCGTATTAACGATTGGGATTTATGCTTCTAATACAGATACGAATGAATTTGCAAAAATAAAGGAAGAAATTGATATGATTTTGCGTAAACATCCAGAGGTGATACAAATGCATGGATTTTATATGGAAAGTGATGTTCACACAATTAGTTTTGACTTGGTCCTTGATTATAAAGTTGTAGATCAAGTAGAAGTTAGAGAGCAAATTATTCGTGAGATGAAAATGAAATATCCTGAATACACGTATTTTATTACATTGGATCAAAATTATAGTAGTTAATTAGACGGCAAATAAGAAGAAAAGATCTCGTGTTTTTGCTGTTAAGGAATGGTATCGTAGAGCGGTTTAGCTAGTTGTTCTTCTGCCCATTTTGAGTTTTTAAAAATAGCTCTGCCGACACCAATCAAATCTGCTTTCTTGTCTTTTAGTAGCTGCTCAGCCTCATCAGCAGTGGTAACTCCGCCGGTAAGTATAACTGGAATCGATACGTTAGCTTTGATTTTTTCGGTCATTTCTGAAAAGTACCCAGGTTCATTATGTCCAGGAATTGTATAGCCGTTCATGCCGCCAGAAATATCAAGGAGATCGACTCCGTAGGACTCTAATAATTTGGATGCTTGAACGCTGTCTTCGATGGTCGAACCGTTTTTTGTATAGTCGCATCCACCGAGACGAAGTGCAATTACTAGATCGGTACCGACTGCGGCGCGTACTGCAGAAATAATTTCTTTATGAATTTTTAGTCTTCCTTCCAGTGTGTTTCCGGAATAGCTGTCGGTTCGTTTGTTGGTTAGTGGAGAATAGAATTGGTTTAGCAGATAGGTGTGCGCAGAGTGAATTTCAACGCCGTCAAAGCCGGCCGCCTTTACTCGCATCGCTGCTGCAACAAAATCTTGAATCACAGCGTTGATTTGTGCCTGTGTCATCTCTTCTGACATCTCATTTTCGAATCTTTTATTTGGTAGAGCACTTGCACTAATTGGTGGTAATCCAGTAATTGAATGTCCGGTAGAACGTCCAGCATGATTTATTTGTACAAATGCTTTGCATCCATTCGCATGAATGGTATCTGCAATTTGTGTAAGTCCTTTAATATCTTCATTGGATGCGATGGAGACCTGACCATCATGTGCTTTGCCTTGTAAATTGATATAGCAATGTTCAGTAATAATTAGTCCTAGATACCCACCTTTAGATTTTTCTTCGTAGTAAGAGATGAGTTCACTGGTTACTTTACCATCCTTAGTCTTTGCAGTAGCCATAGGTGGCATTACGATTCTATTATGAAGAGTTAAGTCATTCATTGTAATAGGTTCAAATATTTTTTTCATATATAATTCCTCCGAAAGTTGATACATATCATATTATACTAAGAAAATGTGCAAAAAAGAAGGGAAACATAAAAAACGCCCAGCCATTAGGCCGGGCGTTTTTACGCAACTAGTTGTCTGGAATCGATTAGCGATATAGAATCATAAGTTTAATAGATTAGCGGTCAATTAAAATATGGAAATTAGTAATTTCTATATCAAGAAGATTAGTAGGACTCCAGGTGATTAGTTTAGAAAGTTCTGGTTATTGCAGAGCAGCATATCCTTCTTCACCAGTACGAACTTTTACTACATTTTCAACGTTATAAACAAAGATCTTACCATCTCCAATGTGTCCTGTGTAAAGAACTTTTTTAGCTACTTCGATAACTTGGCTAACTGGTACTTTACTGATAACAACTTCAACTTGGATTTTTGGAAGTAAGCTTGGTTCAATTTCGACTCCACGATAATATTCAGGAGCACCTTTCTGTAACCCACAACCCATAACATGAGTAACAGTAATTCCGTTGATTCCAATATTGAGAAGAGCATTTTTGAGTGGTTCCAACATATGCTCTTTACAAACGATTTCTACTTTTGATAATTTGTGTCCATCAGCACCTACAGGAGCTTCATATGTAGGAACACCTTTTACTTCAACTGCTTCAGCAACTGGTACTGAACCTGTTACAGCAGTTACTTCTGTATCGCCATGAGCGAATACTGGAACTGCAACTGAGAAGTCTGGGTAAGCACTTGGAAGACCATGTTCCATGTGATCAAGACCAACGATTTCTTCTTCTTTATCAACTCTCAATCCGAAGATTGCTTTAATTAATGCAAATACAGGAACCATAGTAACGATTGTCCATAATACAACTGCAGCAGCACCTAATGCCTGAACACCTAACTGGTGAACTCCGCCGCCGTAGAATAATCCTCCATCAGTAGAGAAAAGACCAACAGCAAGAACTCCCCAAACACCGTTAACACCGTGAACACCAACAGCTCCAACAGGATCATCGATGTGTAATTTAATATCAAGAGTTTCAACAGCAACAACAACAAGGATACCAGCAACAACACCTACGATCATAGATCCTAATCCGTCAAGGTTTGCACATCCAGCTGTGATAGCAACAAGACCAGCAAGTGAAGCGTTGAGTGACATAGAAACGTCTGGTTTACCATCTTTTAACCAAGTAAAGATCATTGTAGTAACAGTAGCAGCAGCAGGAGCCATAGTGGTTGTTAAGAAGATAGAACCCATCTGCTCAAGACTTCCAGCAGCAGCACCGTTGAATCCGTACCATCCAAACCAAAGGATGAATACTCCAAGAGCACCGATTACTAAGTTATGTCCTGGGATAGCGTTTACTTTTACAACTTTACCGTTTTTATCATGTGTGTATTTTCCAAGACGAGGTCCTAAGAAGATAGCACCGATTAATGCAGCAACACCACCAACAGCGTGGATCGCGCCTGAACCAGCGAAATCAATGAATCCCATCTGAGCTAACCAGCCGTTACCATTCCAGATCCAACCAGCTTCGATTGGATATACGATACCACTGATTACAGCACTGTACATACAGTATGATAAGAATTTTGTACGTTCAGCCATTGCTCCGGATACGATTGTAGCTGTCGTAGCACAGAATACAAGGTTGAATACAAAGCTTGAAGTATCAAAGTTTGCATAATCTGAAAATACTGAAAGATTTGGAATACCAATGATTCCAAAAGCGTAGTCCTCAGCCATCATAATGGTGAAACCGAGAAGGATGAACATAACAGATCCGATACAGAAGTCCATTAAGTTCTTCATAATAATGTTACCTGCATTCTTTGCACGTGTGAATCCTGCTTCGACCATAGCAAAACCAGCCTGCATAAAGAATACGAGAGCGGCTCCGATGAGGAACCAGACGCTGAGCGTAGCGCCAGTAGCGATTTGAGTAATGTTTTCCATAAATTTTCCCTCCTGAATTAAAATAGACGTGTACCCTTAATATGATTAAGGATACACGTCTTTGTGTAATAAGTTCTATTAATATTATTTAATACATTGATTATTCACTTATGCTGAATAAAAGTTCAGCGTAAGTTGGGAATGGCCAATGCTTACTACTTACGATCATCTCTAACTCGTCGATTACTTCACGAAGTTCGAGCATTGATGCAAATACTTTTTCTCTGAATGAAACAGCCTGAGCCAATTCATCTTCGAGTTCTTTTGTTTCAGCAGTGATTTTTTCCAATGCAGCTAAACGAACTGCAACTGAATCAGCTAAAGTTGAAATTTTTGTAAGAAGTTCTGTTTCCATAGTACAAGGAATTGAACTAGAAACCTGTTTTTTAATGATAACGGTATCTGCTAACTCTTTTTCAAATGCTAATACTGCTGGAATAACATCTTTTTTCACCATATCGATCATAGTAAGAGACTCGATGTTGATGGTGTTGCAGTATGCTTCAAGTAAAATGTTGTAACGTGAGAAGATTTCTTCTTTTGTGAATACTGCATGTTTTGTAAATAATTCAACGCTCTTATCCGTAACAAATCTTGGAAGTGCCTCTGGAGTGTTTTTCAAATTGTCAAGACCACGTTTCGCAGCTTCTTCTAACCAAGCATCATCATATCCGTTTCCGTTAAAGATAATGCGATCATGAGCTTTGATGGTATCACGAACTAATTTATCTAACGCAACCTGTACATCATCAGCAGCAGCTAATACTTCATAGAATTTAGAAAGTGTTTCAGCAACGATTGTGTTGAGTACAATGTTTGGATTAGCGATTGAAACAGTAGAACCTGGCATACGGAACTCGAATTTGTTTCCTGTAAATGCGAATGGACTTGTTCTGTTACGATCAGTAGTATCTTTCTGGAAGGTAGGTAATACATTAACACCGATTTCCATAAGTACTTTTTCTTTTTCAACATATAATGAATCGTTTTTCATGGATTCAATGATTCCTGTTAATTCGTCTCCTAAGAAGATAGAGATAACAGCTGGAGGAGCTTCGTTTGCTCCAAGTCTGTGGTCGTTTCCTGCTGAAGCAACAGATAAACGAAGAATATCTTGGTAATCATCAACGGACTGAATGATTGCTGATAAGAAAAGTAAGAATCTAGCATTCTCGTATGGGGTATCACCTGGCTCTAACAAGTTGTCACCAGCATCTGTACAGATTGACCAGTTGTTGTGTTTTCCACTTCCGTTTAATCCAGCAAATGGTTTTTCATGTAATAAACAAGCAAAATCATGTTTTGCAGCGATTGTCTGTAATAATTCCATTACTAACTGGTTTGCATCAGATGCAACGTTCGCAATGCTGAAGATTGGAGCGATTTCATGCTGTCCAGGAGCAACTTCGTTGTGTTCTGTTTTTGCATAAATTCCTAGTTTCCAAAGTTCGTTATCTAAGTCTTTCATGAATGCATGAACACGTTGTTTGATTGTTCCAAAGTAGTGATCATCCAATTCCTGTCCTTTTGAAGGACGAGCTCCAAAAAGAGTTCTGCCAGTGAATTTTAAGTCAGGACGTTTTTTGAATAATGCACGATCTACTAAGAAGTATTCTTGTTCTGGTCCTACATTAGCAACAACTCTTTTAGCAGTTGTATCGCCAAGAAGTTTAAGTACTTTCATTGCCTCTTTATCAAGTGCCTGCATGGAACGAAGTAATGGAGTCTTTTTATCAAGCGCTTCTCCATTGTATCCACAGAATGCTGTAGGAATACAAAGAACTCCGCTTTTGATGAATGCAAATGAAGTAGGATCCCAAGCGGTATATCCTCTAGCTTCAAATGTAGCTCTTAGTCCACCTGAAGGAAAGCTGGATGCATCTGGCTCACCTTGAACTAATGCTTTACCAGAGAATTCCATGATTGCTGCACCTTCTGAATCAAAAGAGATAAAACTGTCATGTTTTTCAGCTGTAACACCAGTCATTGGTTGGAACCAGTGAGTGAAGTGTGTAACCCCTTTTTCCATTGCCCAGTCTTTCATTGCGCTAGCAACTACGTTAGCAACGTTGATATCAAGAGATGTTCCTTCTGATATAGTTTTTTTCAAAGCTTTGTATGTATCTTTTGGAAGCTTTGCTTTCATAGTAGCATCGTTAAATACCATACTACCAAATGTTTCGAAGTTATTCATTAAAATCTCCTCCTTGAAGTATTTGTTAAGGATGAAGATATGGGTTATATTCATCCTAGTAAAGAAAAAAGACGCCGTGAACCTAATTCGCTTAAGTCCACAGCGCCATTGCTGTTCTAGGCAAAACTTTAACATCTATAAAAAAAAAAGTCAAGTATTTTTAAAAAAAAAGTTAATATTATAAAGAAAGTATAAACTGAGTGTATTATATGGATAACCATAAGTTATAACAGGAAAAACCTTGAAAATAATACATAGTTTCGTTGACAAAATAGGGATACTATGCTAATCTTTTTAGGATATGAGCAAGGGCGTTCATTACAATATGTAGAGTTTATCAGTAGAGTAACGTTCATTGATGAGTTCTACATATTGTATTGAGTGCTTCTTTTATATAGAAGAGACACGATTAATTTGCCTTGAAAACAAATCAGAATGGGGAAGATGTGTGATAATTTATTGCACAAAAGATTTATGCTCACGCTATTTATACGTAGCCTAGCAAGAATGGAGAATTTATATGGAAAAATTTCAAAGTTTACAACAAGAAGTTCTTCAGTTCGTTGAAGAGAACGACGTAAAATTTATTCGACTTGTTTTTTGCGACCTCGATGGTTTGCAGAAAAACATATCAATTATGCCAGAACA
This sequence comes from Lachnospiraceae bacterium, assembly GCA_963666475.2. Taxonomy (GTDB): domain Bacteria; phylum Bacillota; class Clostridia; order Lachnospirales; family Lachnospiraceae; genus JBFHIZ01. The sequence goes on from OY762821.2 coordinate 810,467, forward strand.
GCTGGAAACAGCTTTTATAGACGGAATTCCTTTTGATGCATCTTATATATGGGGAATGGCTGACGTGTCGCAATGTGATTTGTTTTTAAGACCAGATCCTGCGACTATTTCTTTATTACCTTGGCGGCCACAACAAGGACGTGTAGCCAGATTCTACTGTACCATTGAAAAACCAAATGGTGAGGTATTTGAAGCTGACACGCGAGAAATTTTGAAAAAAGCGGTAGAAGATTGTAGAAAAATGCAATTGGAATGCACCGTTGGTTCGGAATGTGAATTTTATCTTTTTAAAACTGATGAAGATGGCAATCCAACCAAAGAACCTTTGGATCAGGGAAGCTATTTTGATATGGCTCCTGTGGATAAAGGAGAAAATGTACGAAGAGATATTTGCCTCGCATTAGAGGGGATGGGACTTCACCCTGAAGTTTCTCATCACGAACAAGGGCCTGGACAAAATGAAATCGATTTCCGTTTTTCGGATCTGCTGTCTGCAGCCGATGATTTTATGAGTTTTAAGACCACTGTAAAAGCGGTATCCGCACAGAATGGACTGTATGCTTCGTTCTTGCCAAAACCAATTAAAAATGCAAGCGGAAGTGGAATGCATATAAACCTTTCCTTATATAAAGAAGGTAAAAATATATTTGATCCTTCCAATCCTTATAAAGAGATAAGTGAGAACTTTATCGCAGGGGTACTTGATAAGATTAAAGAAATTTCGTTGTTCTTAAATCCGATCGCAAATTCTTATGAAAGATTTGGAGAATTTGAAGCCCCAAAATATATTTCGCTATCCAGTCATGATCGTTCACAGTTGATAAGAATTCCAGCGGCTTCGAAAGGACGATGCAGAATGGAGCTTAGATCTCCGGACCCAGCACTGAATCCATACTTGGCGTATGCACTGATTGTACAGGCTGGACTCAAAGGAATCGAACAGGGGTTAACGATTCATACACCTATCGATCCAAACACAGACAGTGACAATACGATTGCTTTAAAAGAACTACCACATAACATTAATGAAGCAATCAAAGAGGCGAAAAATTCAAGCTTTGTAGCAGAAGTCATTGGAAAAGAGTTGCTGGAAAAATACATCTCTTTAAAAGAGAACTCCGTAGTTTCAACAGATACTTATTTTAGATATATATAACCTTGCGTACAATGAGGTACATTAGATTTTAGAAAGGTGGCGATGAAAACGAGCAGCGCATTAATTGTAGCAAAAGGGGAAAAAGGTATAGCATATTTCTCAGAAGTTCTACATGCAGCATCTTTTGATCATATCGTCACAGCTGAAACGGCCGGTGAAGCAAGACGAATTCTGATTGAACAGGACTTTGATGTATGTGTAATCAATGCGCCACTACCGGACGAGCATGGTGAAAGACTTGCAGAGAATATTGCAACAAAAGGAATTTCCAGTGTAATTTTATGTATTAAATCAGAAATATATGATGAGGTTTCCTCGAAAGTAGAAGACTATGGTATTATTACTGTAGCAAAACCAATCAATCGCGCACTATTCTGGAATGCTTTAAAAGTGGCGATCTCTTCTTATAAAAGAATGCAGATCATCCAGAATGAAAATAATAAACTAGTTAAAAAAATAGAAGACATTCGATTAGTAGACCGTGCAAAATGCCTCTTGATCTCTTACCTATCCATGACAGAGCAAGAAGCGCATCGGTATATTGAAAAACAGGCAATGGATCAGCGAATTTCTAAGAAAGAAACAGCGGAGAGGATTTTAAAGACTTATGAAAGTTGAGATTTTTGACAAGTTACATGAGGAGTGTGCGGTTTTCGGAATCAGTACACAAAAGGGAGAAGCTGGGGGAATTACCTACAACGCATTACTGGCACTACAACACCGAGGACAAGAAGGTTGTGGAATATCAGTAAGCAAAGACAATCGAATATTTTCACAGAAAGGACGAGGACTGGTTGGTGAAGTATTCACCAGTGATACCTTGTCACAATTACCAAGTTCAGGAAGTGCAATCGGACACAATCGTTACTCTACAACAGGGGGAAACTCTGTCTATAACATTCAGCCATTCGTAACGGAATATCTGACTGGAAGAATTGCAACCGCACATAACGGAAACCTTGTAAATGCGAGAGAAGTCCGTAAAGAAATGAAAAAATTTGGAATTAAATATGATGCAACAAGTGACAGTGAGGTATTATCTACGTTGATCGCTTATTATGCAGTACAGTTGGGATCTGTAAAAGAAGGCGCAATCAAAGCTGCAAATGAAGTAAAAGGGGCATTTTCAGTAGTTGTGCTCTGCGATGATGGAAGTATCATTGCGTTTCGAGATCCAGATGGATTCCGTCCGCTCTGCATAGGAACCAACGAATTTGGTACCGCAGTAGCATCGGAAAGTTGTGCACTCGATAGTTGCGGATTTGAATTGTTAAGAGATGTAAAGCCAGGTGAAATCATCGAAATTCGAGATGGAAAACTGGTAGATAGTCAAATGGCAATCATGAATAAAACGGATGGAAATGGACTTTGTATTTTTGAGTACGTGTATTTTGCAAGACCGGATTCCTTTATCGATGGGTTATCTGTATATGAAGCTCGTCATAACATGGGAAGAATTCTGGCAAAAGAACATCCAGTAGAAGCGGACATTGTATGTGGTGTGCCAGACTCCGGTTTGGAAGCTGCAGCAGGATATGCAGAAGAAAGTGGAATTCCATTAGTACAGGGATTCTTTAAAAACAGATATATTGGGCGAAGCTTTATCTACCCATCACAAAAACAGCGAGAAAATGCGGTTCGTCTTAAATTGAATCCGCTTGCTTCGAATGTCAAAGGAAAACGAATTGTTTTGGTAGACGACTCTATTGTAAGGGGTACTACGAGTGCAAAAATTGTAACTGCTCTTAAAGCTGCAGGAGCTTTGGAAGTTCATTTCCGAGTATCTTCACCTCCATTTAGACACACCTGTTTATATGGAACAGACATTGACAGTGAAGAAAATCTGATCGCAAACAAAATGGAAATCGAAGAAATTGGTAAAAAAATCGGCACGGAAAGTCTGGGATACATCAGTATCAAAGGACTAAAGGAAGCTTGTTGTAAATCAACAAAAACTTTCTGTACAAAGTGCTTTACTGGTGACGCAAATCACTATGATACAAAGAAAAATGATTTGGAGGTAGAAGATGATGGCAGATAAAGTATATCTGGTTCTTGAAAATGGTGAGGTCTTCGAAGGATATTCCTTCGGAGTGAAAAAAGAGGTCGTTGGTGAAGTTGTATTTACAACGGCTATGACCGGTTATCCGGAAACACTAACTGATAAGAGCTATTATGGACAAATTATTGTCCAATCTTTTCCATTGATTGGAAACTATGGAAATATTACAGAAGATCATGAAAGCGAAAAAATTCATGCTTCTGGTTATATTGTGAATGACTGGTGTCGAAATCCCTCTAACTTTCGTAATAAGGGAACTATCGACGCTTTTTTAAAGTCTAATGATATCCCTGGAATCTATGGAATCGAGACTAGAAAGCTTATTCGTATGATTCGTAGCAACGGAGTCATGAATGGAAAAATCATATATGAGCCAGACTTTAAAGTAGATGATGCGATCAAAGGATACACCATAGAGCAAGCAGTAGAAAGCGTTACCAGAGAAGAAAAGGAAGTCAAAAAAGAGACTGGAAAATATCGAGTTGCATTAATGGATTATGGATTTAAAGAAAACATTGCGAGAGAATTGATGAAACGCGACTGTGCAGTAACTGTATTCCCAAGTAGTACAACCGTGGAAGAAATCAAGGCTTTTGCTCCGGACGGAATCATGCTTTCAAATGGTCCTGGAGATCCAGAAAAAAATCCAGAAGTGATTGCAGAACTGAAAAAAATCCAGGATCTAGGGATTCCAATTTTTGGAATTTGCCTTGGACATCAATTGCTTGCACTTGCAAATGGCTGCAAAACTGCGAAGTTGAAATTCGGACACCGCGGAGCGAACCACCCTGCAAAAAATCTGTTGACTGGAAGAACGTATATTACAAGCCAGAACCACGGATATGCAGTACTTCGTGACAGCATTCCAAGCGAGGTCGCACAAGAACTGTTTGTGAATGTAAATGATAATACAAATGAAGGAATCTTATATAAAAATTCGAATGCTTTTTCTGTGCAGTTCCATCCAGAAGGATGTGGCGGACCAAGAGATACAGAGCATTTATTTGATGAGTTCGTGGAAAGAATGGAGGGATAGAATATGCCAAAAAGTAAAGAGATAAAAAAAGTACTGCTGATTGGATCTGGACCAATTATTATCGGACAGGCAGCAGAGTTTGATTATGCAGGAACACAGGCATGTCGTGTCCTTCAAGAAGAGGGTGTTGAGATTGTGCTCATCAACTCAAATCCAGCAACGATTATGACCGATCACAGTATGGCTGATCATATTTATATTGAGCCATTAACCATAGACACGGTAAAAAGAATTATTGAAATAGAAAGACCGGATAGTATTTTATCTGGACTTGGAGGTCAAACTGCACTTACTCTTTGTATGCAACTTGCAAAAGAAGGGTACTTGGATAAAATGAATGTACGTCTATTGGGCTCTATGCCAGAAACGATTGATCGTGCAGAAGATCGTAAATTATTTAAGGATGCTATGGAAAAAATTAATCAGCCATGTATTCCATCAATTATTGCGACAACTTTCGAGGAAGCAAAAATATTTGCTGATGAAATGGGATATCCTGTAATCATTCGTCCTGCGTTTACACTTGGAGGAACTGGTGGTGGTATTGCAGAAGATGAATCAGAATTGATTTCCTATGTGCACAGTGGAATTTCGAATTCGCCAATTGGACAGATCTTGGTAGAACGAAGTGTTGCTGGATGGAAAGAAGTTGAATTTGAAGTAATGCGTGATAGCATTGGAAATATTATCACGGTCTGTTCAATGGAAAACATTGATCCTGTTGGTGTTCATACAGGAGATAGTATTGTAGTAGCGCCTACTCTGACACTTGCTGACAAAGAATTCCAGATGCTCCGTTCCGCTGCATTTGCAATCATTGAAGAACTTGGTGTAGAAGGTGGTTGTAACTGTCAGTTCGCACTGAATCCAGACAATTTTGATTACGCAGTAATCGAGGTAAACCCTCGTGTATCTCGTTCCTCTGCTCTTGCTTCGAAAGCAACTGGATACCCAATTGCAAAAGTTGCTACAAAGATTGCGCTTGGTTATACTTTGGATGAAATTCCTAATGCTGTAACAGGAAAAACATTTGCTGCTTTTGAACCTACATTGGACTATGTGGCATTGAAGTTCCCGAAATGGCCATTTGATAAATTTGTATATGCGAAAAAGACTCTTGGCACACAGATGAAAGCTACTGGAGAAGTTATGAGTATTTCTGATAGCTTTGAAGGTGCTCTTAGAAAAGCCATTCGTGGTACAGAAGGTGCGAGAAAGTCTTTAAAAACTATAGATCTTCCAAATCTATCAAAATCAGAATTGTTAAGAAGATTAGAAAAACCGACCGATGAACGTATTTTCTTTGTGTATGAGGCAATGGAACAGGGATGTACGGTCGAGGAAATTTTTGAAATCACAAAAATTGATCGTTATTTCTTAGAACTGATTAAAAATATGTCAACAGATAAACCAGAAGGACCAACAACATATCGTATGGTAGATACCTGTGCGGGTGAATTCGAAGCGCAGACACCTTATTTCTATGCAGTTACTGGTGGGACGGATGAAGCGGTCGAATTTGTAGAAAAAAGCACAAAAGAACGTGTGTTGGTAATTGGTTCTGGACCTATCCGTATCGGACAGGGAATTGAATTCGACTATGCATGTGTACGTTGTGTATCGACATTAAAAGAACTGGGTTATGATGCAATTGTTATTAATAACAATCCAGAAACTGTTTCGACAGACTTTGATATATCCGATCGTTTGTATTTTGAACCATTGACAATTGAAGATGTTATGGCAGTAATTGAAGTTGAAAAACCGATGGGAGTTGTGGTAGCATTTGGTGGTGGAACTTCTGTTAAACTTGCGACAGAACTTGCGAAACGTGGTGTGAAAATCCTTGGAAGTTCAGCGGATACAATCGATATGTGTGAAGATCGTGAACGTTTTGAGGCAGCACTTGAAAAATTAGATATCAAACGTCCAAAAGGATTTTCTGTATTAAATGAGTGGGAAGCACTTGATGCAGCGGAACAATTAGGGTATCCTGTACTGATGAGACCTTCGTATGTTCTTGGCGGACAGAATATGATCATTGCTTTTAACGAACAAGATGTAAAAGAATATGCTCGAATTATTTATAGCCAGAAGCAGGAAAATCCGGTTCTTGTAGATAAATATTTGGGTGGTCTGGAAATCGAAGTTGATGCATTGTGTGACGGACACGACATTTTGATTCCTGGAATTATGGAACATGTGGAACGTACTGGAATTCATTCAGGAGATAGTATTGCAATCTATCCTCCAATGCATATTTCAGATTACATGCGAGACGTAATTTATGAAGAAACAAAGAAAATTTGTCTGGAAATTGATGCTTTGGGATTAATCAATATCCAATATATTGTTCTTGATGAACAACTATATATCATCGAGGTAAACCCTCGTGCATCTAGAACGGTTCCTTATTTATCAAAAGTAACTGGAATTCCGATGTGTGATATTGCTACAAAATTAAGTTTGGGAATGACTTTGAAAGAACTATCCTATGAACCAGGAATATTCAAAGAACCTCCATATTTTACTGTAAAAGTACCAGTGTTCTCATTTGCAAAATTGACAGATGTAGATACACAACTCGGACCGGAAATGAAATCTACCGGAGAAGTATTGGGTATTGGACGTAATTTCCAAGAAGCTATTTACAAGGGACTTGTTGCAGCTGGATATCATATGAAGAGAAAAGGTATTATCTTTATTACAGTACGTGATAACGACAAGTACGAAATGATTCCAATTGCACAGAAGTTTGTAGACATGGGCTTTACTCTTGCTGCGACACCGGGAACCGCTAGAGTATTAAGAGAAGCAGGGCTGCAGGTTAAAGAAATACCAAAAATCAGTCAGAATGAAGAGTACAATTCAAAAACCGCTCTGGATACAGAAGGTTTTGCATATATAATTTCAACGTCAGCAAAAGGAAGAAATCCTGCTGATGACGATGTAAAGATTCGTAGAAAAGCATGTATGCTAGGAATTCCTACTCTAACTTCAGTTGATACTGCAAATGCCTTGGCAGACAGCCTATTGTCGGGTTATAATGAGAACAATACAGAGCTCATGGATATCAATAATTTACCAACAGAGGTAATGTAAGAAAGAATGGAGACTATTATGGCTAAGTTTATATTTGTAACTGGAGGAGTTGTATCAGGATTAGGTAAAGGAATCACTGCTGCATCTCTTGGCAGATTATTAAAGCAAAGAGGGATCAGTGTATCCGCACAGAAGTTAGATCCTTACATGAACGTAGACCCAGGGACGATGAGTCCATATCAGCATGGAGAAGTATTTGTGACCGAAGACGGAGCAGAAACAGACTTGGACTTGGGGCACTATGAACGTTTTATTGATGAGAATTTGACGAAATTTTCAAATCTTACATCGGGAAGAGTATATTGGAATGTACTAAACAGGGAACGTAACGGGGGATATTTAGGACAGACCGTACAGATCATTCCTCATATTACAAACGAAATCAAAGAGTTTATCTATAAAGGAGCAGAAAACAGTGGAAGTGATGTAATCATCACGGAAATTGGGGGTACCATTGGTGACATTGAAAGTCAATCTTTCTTGGAAGCGATTCGCCAAATTACTTTGGAAGTGGGTCGAGAAAATTGCCTTTCCATTCATGTTACACTAGTTCCTTATTTGGATTGTTCTCATGAACACAAATCCAAACCTACACAACATTCTGTAAAAGAATTACAGGCGCTTGGAATCAACCCAGATATCATTGTTATGCGTGCAGATGAGCCGATTGGAGAAGGCATCAAAGATAAGATTGCTCTTTTCTGTAATGTAAAAAGAGAATGTGTCATTGAAAATCTTACCATTCCTTCCTTATATGAAGCCCCTCTCATGTTACATGAACAAGGATTGGACGAAGTAGTTTGTAAGAAATTCGGTTGGGATGACAAAAAAGCGGATCTAACAGAATGGACACAGATGGTGGAAGGAATTAACCACCGTGATAAGACTACAAAAATTGCAATTGTTGGAAAATATACAAAATTACATGATGCATATCTATCAATCATGGAATCATTAAGACATGCTGGATTCTTGCATGGAACGCATATTCGTCTTCTTTGGATCGATAGTGAAGAAGTGACTGAAGAAAATGTGAAAGAGCAACTTGGTGAAGCCGAAGGTATCTTGATTCCAGGTGGTTTTGGAGATCGTGGTATCGAAGGAATGATTACCGCTGCAAAATATGGTAGAGAAAACAATATTCCTGTATTTGGAATTTGTTTAGGAATGCAAATCATGACCATTGAATATGCTAGAAATGTTTTAGGATATAAAGATGCGCATTCAAAAGAATTTGATGAACATACAACACATCCTGTAATTGCCTTGATGGAAACGCAAAAAGGAATCACTGTAAAAGGTGGTACAATGCGTCTAGGAGCATATCCTTGTAAAATCAAAGAAGGAACAAAACTCATGGAAGCATATCAACAGGAAAACATTCAAGAACGTCATCGTCACAGATTTGAATTCAACAATGACTACAAAGCGGATTTTGAAGAAAATGGACTTACCATTTGTGGAACTTCACCAGACGAATCTTTGGTAGAAGCAGTTGAGTATACACCAAATGAATTCCACGTTGGGGTACAGTTCCATCCAGAATTCAAGAGCCGTCCAAATAAACCACACGCATTGTTCTGCAAGTTTGTGGAAAGTACCCTAAAATAGATTCGTACCTGATCAGATAGAAACATGGAGAAAAGATATGAAATTAAATGAAAATTATGCAAAATTAAAACCAAGTTATCTGTTTTCGCAGATCAGCAAAGAAGTTGCTGATTATACTGCAAAAAATCCAGATGCAAAAATTATTAAAATGGGAATTGGCGATGTGACAAAGCCGCTGACCGCTTCTGTAATTGAAGCAATGCATAAAGCAGTTGATGAAATGGGAGTTGCAGAGACTTTTAAAGGATATGGAGCGGAACAGGGATATCCTTTCCTGAGAGAAGCCATTGCAAATTACTATCAGAGCAAGAATGTTTCAGTAGACATGAGTGAAGTATTCGTTTCTGATGGAGCAAAGAGTGACGTAGGAAATATCGTAGAACTATTTGGAAAAGATATGATTGTTGGGATTCCGAACCCAGTATATCCAGTATATGTTGATACAAATATTATGGAAGGAAGAACAATCAAATTCCTTGATGCAAATGCAGAAAACTCATTTTCACCGCTTCCAGGAAGTGAACATGTAGATATTATCTACTTGTGTTCTCCAAACAATCCAACAGGAGCTGTTTACACTAGAGAACAACTTGAAGCATGGGTTTCTTATGCATTAAAAGAAGAATCCATTATTCTTTTTGATGCAGCTTATGAAGCATTTATTGGAGATGATTCATTGCCAGTTAGTATTTTTGAAATCGAAGGTTCCAAGAAATGCGCAATTGAATTCTGCTCTTTCTCTAAAACAGCAGGATTTACTGGAACGAGATGTGGATACACCGTATTATCAAAAGAGTTGATTTTTGGTGGAACTTCTGTATACGATATGTGGAATAGAAGACAAACAACAAAATTCAATGGTGTTTCTTATATTGTTCAAAGAGGTGCAGAAGCGGCACTGACTGAAAAAGGACAGGAAGAGTTCATGGAAAACATTCTCTATTACAAAGAGAATGCAAAAATTATCATGGATGCATTTGATGAAATTGGAATTCGTTATTGGGGGGGTCAAAACTCACCATATATCTGGATGGAATGTCCGAACGGGATGAAATCATGGGAGTTTTTCTCGCATCTTCTTGAAACATGTAGTGTTGTAGGTACTCCTGGTGCTGGTTTTGGAGACGGTGGAGAAGGATACTTTAGACTTTCTTCGTTCAATACCCATGAAAATACAAGAGAAGCAATGGAACGTATCAAAGAAGCGTTTTCGAAGTAAATTATCACATGTTCATGTTGCGTTCGTCACATAACATGCTATAATGATATAATATAATGTAACCAGTAAAAATTATTTGTCTCTGCGATACAGGTTGTATATGTTTGAGGAATAGAAATTAAGGAGAATTGATATGGCTAAAGTAACAAAAGATATGATCATTGGTGACGTAGTACGTACCTACCCAGAACTAGTGCCAACTTTCGTTCAAAACGGAATGCACTGTATCGGATGTCCATCTGCTCAGGCAGAAAGTATTGAAGATGCTTGTTTTGTACATGGTTTAGACCCAGATCAAATGATTGAAGCTTTGAACAGCGCTGAATAATTGTGTGAAACAAGAAAAAGTCATTCTTTGAAGAAAGAATGACTTTTTCTTTTAAAAAATGAAGTAGGAGGACTATTCTGGACTGTTGTTTGTTCAGATGGATGTGATTATGAAATTTGATAAGATGAAAGAACCTTTTGATCTTTTGTTGGATACAAAAGACTACAATATAAATGGAACGAAAGGCATGCGTATTTCCATACGTGGCGTGATTAACTATCAGGATTCTTTTGCGTTTATTCATAGTAATATGTTTGACGAATTTAAATTTCCGGGTGGGAAAATGGACCAGGGCGAAACACAGGAAGAAACTTTGGTTCGTGAAGTAAAAGAAGAGGTCGGACTGACCGTCATTAAAGATTCTATTTTTTACTTAGGAAAAGCAATTGAAAGAAGAAAAGGAAAACATGAAGATTATTTTGAATGGATCTCATATTATTACTATTGCGAAGTAAATGATGAAAGAACAACGCCAATTTTAGATCCTTATGAAACCACGTACGGATATCATTTAGAAATGTGCTCCTTAGAAGATGCATATGAAAACAATAAAAAGATTGAAGTAGCACATGATCAGGCAGGTGTTCAAAGAGATACGTTGGTAATGGAAACACTTCTTGCAAGAAAAAAATCGTAAAATGAATGAATGATATATAAAATTCAAAAAAATGCAAGAATTAAATCAAATATATTGGAGACAACATGATAGATTTTTTTGGTAACATCCTAACAATGATTACAGATAATATTTTTCCGATTGCGATGATTATCGCAATCGGATACTTTTTGGAGAAAAAATTCGCTTTTGATATTAAAGTCATGAGCAAACTGAATTTTTTTGTATTTGTTCCATGTTATATGTTTGTACATCTTTATAGTACGGAATTTGATCCAAATCTTCTAAAGATGGTTCCGGCAGAACTTATGATTTTCTTGTTTATGACGGTGCTTGGTGGGCTTTATGCAAAGAGAAGAGGTTTTTCCAAGGAGATGGGGAATCATTTTCAAAATGCAATGGCTTTCAATAATATGGGAAACGTGGGAGTTCCTCTTATGACTTTGGTTTTCTCAAGTGAAATCTTTTTGGTCGATGGGGAACCAGTCTACTTGACTCTGGCACTTTCAGTTCTGCTTATTTTAATGACTACACAGAATATTACCTTAAATAGCTGGGGCTTCTATAAAGGGTTCAGTGCTACGGGTGGTAGTCCGAAGGAAGCACTATTACGAACTCTGAAGATACCCATTCTGTATGCAGTGCTTTTGGTTGTAATGGTACGACTTCTGAATTGGGATCTCACAGAAAATCCTGCTTATGTTGCGGTAAATTATATTGAAGGTGGAATGGTACCCTCGGCTCTTCTGACATTGGGTATCCAAGTAGGGAAATCAGGAATTTCCTTCAAGAACAAAAAGGTATTCGAGACCGTCTTTATGAAGATGGTGCTCTCGTTTGCAGCAGCACTATTGGTCAACTTTGTTCTTGGATTCGATGGAGTCTATGCGCAAGTACTGACCGTGGCAACTATGACGCCCATCGCAGTGAACGTAGCGCTTGTTGCAATCGAAGTAAAAAGTCAGGAAGAATATACTTCACAGGCGGTTGTTTTTTCAACTTTGATTACGTTGGTACTTTTACCGTTCTTTTTGTATTTGATTCGATGGATTTATCCAATTGTATAAAGACCGTGAGATCTGTTTGGGCGGATTGCACGTGAATGCGATTGGAATGCCCGATTTAGTGAAAAAATCATATGAAACGTGGTCAATATATCAGTCTAAATAGCAATATGGGCAGATTTGCAAAGAAAGAGGTTCATTGGGCCCAAATATTAGTAGGAATTGGTCAAATAATTAAAATGAAGAGAAAATGTGCCCAGTAAATAAATAAAGAAGAAATCAAAGGGGAAATATTGCTTATTTATGGCATATTTTATAGCTAAAATTTTTGAGAAAGTGACCGCTATTTCATGTTTGGACGATGTACAACAGCAACTATTCATTTTTGCCCAAAAGAGAGGAAACTCCTGCGAAGGAAACTCTTTTCGGAAGCACAAGACAAAGAAAGACCAAGAAGCTTAACATATCAAGCTTTCTTAGTCTTTCTTTTGTTTTGTTAGAATATTACGACTTCTCTATTCTCCACGAACCGGTAAATCAAATTCTTCGCCAAATCCATAATGCTCTTGTACGAAGTCGATATCTTTATCTCCACGACCGGAAAGATTGACAAGAATTGTTCCGTGATCATGTGTTTTAGCATAACGGATGGCATAAGCCAATGCATGAGCACTTTCAAGTGCTGGGATGATCCCTTCCATACGGCAAAGTAAGAAGAAAGCTTCCATGGCTTCTTTGTCTGAAATGGTCTCATATTTTACGCGTCCTGCATCATGAAGATATGCATGCTCTGGTCCTACGGATGGATAATCCAAACCACTGGCAATGGAGTAGACTGGAGCAGGTTCACCTTTTTCATCTTGTAACATGATGCTGTTAAACCCGTGCATAATTCCCTCTTTTCCGTAAGTAAGAGAAGCAGCATGTTCGCCCACTTGCACACCTTTTCCAAGCGGTTCTACGCCATAAATTTCTACTGGTTCGTCAAGAAATGCAGTAAACATACCCATAGCATTTGAACCACCACCTACGCATGCTACAATTGCATCAGGCAAGGAGCCAGTCATTTCAACAAACTGGTCTTTCGCTTCATAGCCTACAACGGATTGGAAGTCACGAACCATTTGAGGAAATGGATGTGGACCAACTGCGGAACCAATGCAGTAAATTGCCTCTTTATACTCTTTCATATATCCTTCAAAAGCTGCATCGACTGCTTCTTTTAAGGTTTTAAGTCCATGTGTAACAGGAACAACGTTTGCTCCGAGCATTTTCATACGAGTAACATTAGGAGCCTGTTTCGCGATGTCAACTTCTCCCATATAAATATCGCACTTCATATTAAAATATGCTGCTGCAGTTGCAAGAGCTACGCCGTGTTGTCCAGCTCCGGTTTCTGCAATGATTTTTTTCTTGCCAAGGAATTGCGCCAGTAGGCCTTCGCCCATGCAATGATTTAGTTTATGAGCACCTGTATGATTGAGATCTTCTCTTTTTAAATAGATTTGAACTTTTCCAAACATGTTTGACAAACTTTCGCAGTGATAAACTGGAGTGGGTCTTCCTTGGAATTCTTTTCGTATTCTACGTAGTTCGTGTATAAAACGAGAAGATTTTGATATTTGTTGATAAGCGTCGGTGATTTCTTTGAAAGCAGGTTCGAGTTCTGGCGGAATATAAGCCGCACCATATTTTCCGAAATGTCCATCGTCTGTAGGGAATTCTTTGAGATATGTTTTGTAGTCTTTGTAGCTGTCCTTCATGTAATCCTCCATTCTTGAAACGTAATTTAATTGTTAGAAATTGAATTGTTAAAAAACGAATTTTCGTACAATTCATCTCTTCAAAATTATCATAATTGCATTTAGCTGTCAACGAGGAAAATATGGTATACTAATGGTAAATAACGAGAAAATAAGCTGTAAACTTAGAGTTCGATGAATGAATAGAAAAAGCGATGTGGAGAAAGACTTATGAGTAATAGGAATAGCGAGAGCAACTTTGTAATGGAGTTTATGGATGAGAAAATTAGAAAAGTCTCTAAAACTGTGAAGTTATACGACTTGGATGCCTATAAAGTGGAGTTTCACGCACATATATTAGGTGTATATACGAACGTGTCTGAGGGGACAACTATACTTATTTTAGATCAAAGCAGTTTTTTCCCGGAAGAAGGTGGACAGTCATCAGATCTTGGAATGATTTCGGGGTTTGAGGTCATTGACGTACAAAGTGAACAGGATGTAATCAAGCATACAATTTGTCATAAAGGGAAGGCCATGTTTCTGAAAGAAGGAGATGAAATTCATGGAGTTGTTGATTGGGAACATCGATTTAGCAACATGCAGCAACACACAGGCGAACACATTTTTTGCGGAATTGTAAACAAGGAATTTGGGTATCAGAATGTTGGATTTCATTTGAGTGATCACATTGTAACAATGGATTTTGACGGGGAACTGACAAAAGATGAAATTGAGCGAATAGAACGATCTGCCAATCAAGCGATTTTTGAGAATGTTGAAGTGGATGCCAGATACTTTCGTGTAGAAGACGTGAAAGGAATTTCCTATCGAAGCAAAAAGGAAGTTGGAGATTTGGTTCGACTTGTTTCAATTGAAGGGTACGATGTATGTGCCTGTTGTGCACCTCATGTGAAAAGAACCGGGGAAATTGGGCTCTTGAAAATCGTGGATTTTAAGAAACACCGCGGAGGAATGCGACTGTCTCTCTTGTGTGGAAAGCGTGCTCTCCTAGACTATAGATTGAAGCAGGATCTTTTGCTGAATCTATCGATTATACTTTCGGAACCAAATGAAAAAATAGCAGATCATGTTTTGCGTCTTAAGGAAAGTATGCAAAAGCAAAAAGAGCAAATCATTGAGTTGAATAAAGTGAGGATTTTAAACCAGATTGCAGGGATTCCAAAGGAGCAAAAAGATGTCTTCTTATTTGAAGATGAGTTAGATCCGATTCTTGTTCGAGATACGGTCAATGAACTTATGGAACAACATGATGGAATCATAGGTGTGTTTTCGCAAACGGAAATCAATACATATCGCTTTGTTATAGGAAGTAAAAATGTTGACATACAAAAAACTGCAAAATCTTTGAGAGAAGATTTTGCAGCAAAGTGTGGTGGAAATATGCAAATGATTCAAGGTACCATTGTTGCAGAAAAGGAAAAAATACAGGACTATTTTTTCTCGTAAGGTTTGTCGCCAGGATATCCCCCCTGCATTTTACCAATGCCTCTTGAAAGAGCATCTTTAGAATTTTTCCAATCTGCCTGGGCATTACGATAGTCAAATTTGTCGATCAACCAATCGACATCTCCCTTCACGCGCTGCATATTTTTCGATGAAATGGACAAAAGCTCAGGGATATAGGCATCTTGTTCTTTTGCTGAAAGGTGGTCAGGGGCAACCTTTAATACTTTTTCCAAATGGTGCATACAAATTCCTTTGGATTCGAAAACAAGCTTTCGAAAGGCATCTTCATGTTTGAGTAGATGGTAGAAGGTATCAATATAACGCTCAAAGGTACGATTGATATGATTGCAGATAAAACAGGAGTGATTATTCGCTTCGAAAAATGCTTCTACAGAATTTTTTTCGCCTGGTTTTCCGGAAAACAATTTTTTCTGGGTGGGAGTATATTGTTTGCAGGCTTTTTCAAAGCCTTCCATGTAGTCGCGCATACGTGTTTGAAGAATCAAAGAATTTCCAAGTGCATTTCCATATGCGAACATTTTTTTGTAATGGTCTCTGCAAAAACCGTCATGATCTGTTTTCTCCCGAGTATCACTTTCCATGTAGGACGCAGAAGTTCCAAGTGTGTAATCTAGGGCTGCTTTTTCTAAATTTCGTTCAATAAAGCAAAATGCACACTCGTCATCGGATTGAAATGCTTCGGTTAGTGGAATGGTGTAAAGTTTTTCTTTCATGTTTTTCCCTGCCTTTTATGTATTGCTTTTTTCTATATATAAGGTATATTTTAATTATATGATTGTTTTGCAAAAAAATGACTACTTTTTCTATAAAAAAGGTATATCTTTTCAAGCGAAAATGTGATATCATAGCTGGATTCGTGTATAGTTCATTCTAGCGAATGTTCGCATTTTATGCAAGCGAATCCATGAAAAGAAATGATGTTTAGTGAGTAAGAGAAAGTGTGTATTATCCAATGAAGTCCTTATTAAAAAAAATATTAGCAAAAGAAAAAAAGAGCTCTGACAATTTAGTTGGAGATTTAACAGAAGGTAACGTAACGAAAAAATTAATTCAGTTTTCGATTCCAGTGTTGATGGGAAATCTACTTCAACAGTTCTATAACATGGTCGATAGTATTATTGTTGGTAGACTGGTGGGAAAAGATGCGTTTGCTGCAGTTGGTTCGACGGGTGCATTGAACTTCTTTATTTTGGGTTTTGCTTTAGGGCTTTCCTGGGGAGTATCAATTCCAGTTGCACAAAAGTTTGGAGCAAAAGATTATTCAGCAATGCGAAAAAAAATCATCGATGCCATTTACCTATGCGCCATTATGGGAATACTGGTTACTATCATTACTGTGATTTTTACTCGTCCGTTGTTGGAATTGACCAATACACCAGCCGATATCATTGATGATGCACAATTATATATTCAGATAATTTTCGCAGGTATTCCTGCAATTATGCTATATAACATTCCTGCAAATATATCAAGAGCAGTGGGTGACAGTAAAATACCATTGTATTTTTTGATTATGTCAGCAGGTTTAAATGTTGTACTTGATTTAGTATTTGTTGGAAATTTTGGAATGGGAGTTGCGGGAACAGCTGTTGCAACCGTTCTTTCACAAGCGGTATCTGGCGTCTTATGCATTATTTATTTGAGAGAAAAATATCCAATTATGAGATTTTTACCAGGCGAAACAAAAATGAACGTGCAGGGAATGATTCAGTCGTTTCAAATTGGAGCTCCAATGGGACTTCAGTTTTCAATTACAGCGATTGGTTCTGTTATTTTGCAAACGGCAATCAATGGTCTTGGTTCCAATGCAGTTGCAGCTGTAAACGCAGGATCTAAGTTACAATTGGTATTGGTTACGCCAATGGATGCTTTGGGTGCTTCTATTGCAACATTTTGTGGTCAGAACTATGGAGCTGGAAACTTTGATCGAATTAAAGAAGGTGTAAAAAAAGGTCTTCAAATGGCCTTTGGGTTCGCAATCGGAGCAGCAGTTCTAGCCAATATATTTGCTGGCCAAGTGGTATATTTATTTGTGGATTCCGGTGATATTAATGACGAGTTGGTGTCCTGGGTAAAAATCTTTATGCTATTGAACTCGATATTCTATCTTGCTTTAGCCATTGTATTTATTTATCGAAATGCAATACAAGGGCTTGGACGGAGTTCCATTGCGTTGTTTGCGGGAGCGGCAGAGCTGGTAGGAAGAGCAGGAGCTGCAATTATCTTTGTTCAGTTCTGGGGATTTTCCGGAGTATGTGTAGGTAGTGCACTCGCATGGGTGTTTGCAGACATATTCCTAGTACCGGCATATTTTTCGACATTAAAAAAAGTAAAAGCTCGCTTGGAAGGAGAAACGCTTACCAAAGCAGAAGCATAGTTGATATGTAAATGAATCCCATGTATTTGTATTTTTAGGAGGCAACAATGGAGTATAAAGTAGGAGACATCATCCAATTAAAAAAACAGCACCCATGTGGTAGCAACCAATGGGAGGTTCTTCGAGTTGGTGCCGATTTTAGGTTGCGTTGTACAGGATGTGAACATCAGGTTATGCTTGCAAGAAAACTTGTAGAGAAGAATACAAAAAAATGGATTAAGCATGCGGAGTAGCATGCTTTTTCTATTTTGTAGCTCGCAAGGATGTTCGTGATATGTGGTGTGGACGAGAAACAACGAAAGCAAGTGCCACAATTAACAAGATCGTTCATGATATGTGGTGTGCGAGAAACAACGAAAACAAGCACCGCAGCTCACGCTTTCGCTTAGCATAAATCGTAGCAGAGTAGCTCGCGGGGGATGTTCGTGATATGTGGTGTGCGAGAAACAACGAAAGCAAGTGCCACAATTAACAAGGTCGTTCATGATATGTGGTGTGCGAGAAACAACGAAAACAAGCACCGCAGCTCACGCTTTCGCTTAGCATAAATCGTAGCAGAGTAGCTCGCGGGGGATGTTCGTGATATGTGGCAAGGACGAGAAACTACAAAAACAAGCACCTCAGCTCACGCTTTCGCTTAGCATAAATCGTAGCAGTACTAACTCGCAGAATACGCTCGTAAGTGCTGACGATTTATGAAAGAGCTTCGGTGACATGTTTCGCAGTTTCTCTGCATTTAATTAATTCAAGAAATGTATTGATTCTCTTTATGTATGAAAAGCGACTGTAATCTCATGTTGAATTCTTGTGATATACATCCATACGCGAGCAAACCTCTTTTCTATATTGTAATGAGGCAATTCTCGCCTGCGATACCGATGCGACCTGACCCCTTATTTTGCGTCAGCACTTACGAGCGTAGTGCGCGAGTTAGTACTGCTACGAAAAATACGGAGCGAGAGCGAGGTCAGGGAGAATGGAGTATCGCAGTGAGGGAACCACGCAATAGAAATGTTTATGGTGCTGACGATTTATGAAAGAGCTTCGGAGACATGTTTCGCAGTTTCTCTGCATTTAATTAATTCAAGAAATGTATTGATTCGCTTTAGGTGTGAAAAGCGACTGTAATCTCATGTTGAATTCTTGTGATATACATCCATATAGGAGCAACCCTCTTTTCTGTATTGTGATGAGGCAATTCTCGCCTGCGATACCGATGCGACCTGACCCCTTATTTTGCGTCAGCACTTACGAGCGTAGTGTGCGAGTTAGTACTGCTACGAAAAATACGGAGCGAGAGCGTGGTCAGGGAGAATTGAGTATCGCAGTGAGAGAACCACGCAATAGAAATGTTTGTGGTGCTGACGATTTATGAAAGAGCTCGGTTGCTATGTTTCGCAGTTTCTCTGTAGTGGCTTTAATCAAGAAATATTTTGGCTTGCTTTATGTATGAAAAGCGACTGTAATCTCATGTTGAATTCTTGTGATACACATCCCCATACAGGAGCATACCTCTTTTCTATATTGTGATGAACCAATTCTCGCATGTGATACCGATGCGACCTGACCCCTTATTTTGCGTCAGCACTTACGAGCGTAGTGTGCGAGTTAGTACTGCTACGAAAAATACGGAGCGAAAGCGTGGTCAGGGAGAATCGAGTATTGCAGTGAGAGAACCACGCAATAGAAATGTTTGTGGTGCTGGCGATTTATGAAAGAGCTTCGGAGACATGTTTCGCAGTTTCTCTGTAGTGGCTTTAATCAAGAAATATTTTGGCTTGCTTTATGTATGAAAAGCGACTGTAATCTCATGTTGAATTCTTGTGATACACA
Source organism: Lachnospiraceae bacterium (assembly GCA_963666475.2). GTDB lineage: Bacteria > Bacillota > Clostridia > Lachnospirales > Lachnospiraceae > JBFHIZ01. The sequence goes on from OY762821.2 coordinate 830,044, forward strand.
TCCCCATACAGGAGCATACCTCTTTTCTATATTGTGATGAACCAATTCTCGCATGTGATACCGATGCGACCTGACCCCTTATTTTGCGTCAGCACTTACGAGCGTAGTGTGCGAGTTAGTACTGCTACGAAAAATACGGAGCGAAAGCGTGGTCAGGGAGAATCGAGTATTGCAGTGAGAGAACCACGCAATAGAAATGTTTGTGGTGCTGGCGATTTATGAAAGAGCTTCGGAGACATGTTTCGCAGTTTCTTTGCATTTAATTAATTCAAGAAATGTATTGATTCGCTTTATGTGTGAAAAGCGACTGTAATCTCATGTTGAATTCTTGTGATATACATCCATACAGGAGCAAACCTCTTTTCTATATTGCGATGAGCCAATTCTCGCCTGCGATACCGATACGATCTGACCCCTTATTTTGCGTCAGCACTTACGAGCGTAGTGTGCGAGTTAGTACTGCTACGAAAAATACGGAGCGAGAGCGAGGTCGGGGAGAATCGAGTATCGCAGTGAGAGAACCACGCAATAGAAATGTTTGTGGTGCTGACGATTTATGAAAGAGCTTCGGAGACATGTTTCGCAGTTTCTCTGCATTTAATTAATTCAAGAAATGTATTGATTCGCTTTATGTGTGAAAAGCGACTGTAATCTCATGTTGAATTCTTGTGATATACATCCATACGCGAGCAAACCTCTTTTCTATATTGTAATGAGGCAATTCTCGCCTGCGATACCGATGCGACCTGACCCCTTATTTTGCGTCAGCACTTACGAGCGTAGTGTGCGAGTTAGTACTGCTACGAAAAATACGGAGCGAGAGCGAGGTCGGGGAGAAACGAGTATTGCAGTGAGAGAACCACGCAATAGAAATGTTTGTGGTGCTGGCGATTTATGAAAGAGCTTCGGTGACATGTTTCGCAGTTTCTCTGTAGTGGCTTTAATCAAGAAATATTTTGGCTTGCTTTATGTATGAAAAGCGATGGCAATCTCATGATAAATAGTACGGCTAACATCCTTACACGAAAAAACTTCAGTTTGGGGTTGTAATAATGGGATAGATGTGCTATCATATTTCAATGTGACATATTATGTCCCCGCACTACGTGGGAATATCAAAATCCTTGCTCCAGAGATGGGGCCTGAGACCAAAAGGAGGAAACAAGCATGAACAAATATGAATTAGCAGTTGTGCTTAATGCGAAAATTGATGACGAACTAAGACTTGAAACATACGAGAAAGTTAAAGCTCTTGTAGAACGTTTTGGTGGCGAAATCACGAATGTTGATGAATGGGGTAAGAAAAGATTAGCTTACGAAATTCAGAAAATGAAAGAAGGATATTACTACTTCATTCATTTCACAGCTCCATCAACAACTCCAAGTGAAATCGAAAGTCGTATCCGCATTATGGACAATGTACTTAGATATTTATGCCTTAAAGACGAAGCATAAAACACGAGAAGTGTTACAAAGGAGAACGTATGAATAAAGTAATTTTAATGGGGCGTTTGACAAGAGATCCCGAAGTGAGATATTCACAAGGGGATGGATCAATGGCAATAGCGAGATATTCACTGGCTGTTGACAGAAGGGCAAGAAGAGATGCAGAACAGACAGCTGATTTTATCAACTGTGTTGCTTTTGGAAAAAGTGGTGAATTTGCTGAAAAATATTTCCGCAAGGGCACAAAAGTCATAGTAACTGGAAGAATTCAAACTGGTAGCTATACAAACAAAGAAGGTCAGAAAGTATATACAACAGATGTAGTAGTAGAAGACCAAGAATTTGCTGAAAGCAAAGCAAACTCATCTCAGGATTCATATCAGGCACCAAGTGGTGCAAGTAATGCAGGTGGAAACGATTTCATGAATATCCCTGATGGATTGGATGATGAAATCCCATTTCTGTAGAATAATATAGGAGGAACAATCATGGCTTATAATAAATCTGATTTTGCAGGACGTAAAAGAGGCGGAGCACGTAGAAGAAAAAAAGTTTGCGTATTCTGTGGAAAAGACAATGCAATCGACTTTAAAGATGCAAATAAATTAAAAAGATACATCTCTGAAAGAGGAAAAATTCTTCCAAGAAGAATCACAGGAAACTGTGCAAAACATCAGAGAGCGTTGACAGTAGCTATCAAAAGAGCTCGTCATTTAGCAATTATCCCTTATGTACAGGATTAATATCTAAAAATAACAAAAGCCGCTTGAGCATTTGCTTAGGTGGCTTTTTTTTCTTTTTAAACAGGAAAGATTATGATATACTAGATAATATGGTTTTTTCATAATGGAGGACTGCCATGAGCAAAAAATTAAAACTTAGCAGAAAAATGCAGTTGTATTTAGAAGCATCATTAATTTTGGGGATTTTACTTGTAGCTGTAAATATCGCAATTTATCTTGTAGATATCTATGCAGGTGGATTGCTTAGTCTGTTTGCAATTATTTATTTTGCAGTCATAATTGTGTTGTTTTTTTATAATAAGAAACTAATATTCGATGAGTTGATCAGTTTTGCTACTCAATACGGACAAGTTCAAAAACGACTTCTTCGTGAACTAGAACTTCCACATGCATTAATGGATGAAAAAGGAAGAATTGTTTGGACGAATCATGAATTTGAAAAAATTACGGAAAAGAAAAAAGGATATCGAAAATCGATTACTACAATTTTTCCTGGAATACAACCGGACAAATTTCCAATTGATTCTTCCGTGACAGAGATGGATGTAGAGTATGGGGAAAGATATTATCACGTTAAAATGAAACGTGTTGACTTGAACGAAATGTTTCATGCTTCACCATCTGTTCATATAGAAGATTATCAGGCTTTTTTGACGGCCATCTATTTGTTTGATGAAACTGCATTACGTTATGCACTGCAGGAGAACGATGACCAAAGTCTTGCTGTTGGATTAATTTACTTAGATAATTTTGAGGAAGCACTAAATAGTGTTGAGGAAGTAAGAAGAGCACTATTGATTGCCCTGATTGATCGAAAGGTAAACAAATATATTTCTGCGATCGATGGAATCGTAAAAAAATTAGAAAAAGATAAATACATCGTAGTTTTGAGAAAAAAAGCTTTGCTACAATTGGAAGAAAAAAGATTTGAGTTATTGGAAGATGTAAAAACGGTCAATATTGGAGATGAAATGTCGATGACCTTAAGCATAGGAATTGGGCTTGGGGGATTGAGCTACTCTCAGAACTATGAATATGCCAGATCCTCTATCGATCTTGCTCTTGCAAGAGGTGGAGATCAGGCGGTAATCAAGAACGCAGATTCCATATCCTATTTTGGTGGAAAGTCTCAACAGATCGAGAAGAGTACACGAGTAAAAGCACGAGTAAAAGCACAAGCGATGAAAGAAATCATCGATGGAAAAGACAAAGTTTTGATCATGGGACATCGATTGACCGATGTAGATAGCTTTGGTGCTGCAATTGGTGTATATTGTGTGTCGAGAGCACTCGAAAAGCCCGCGCATATTATTATTGATCATGTTTCAACATCGGTTAAGAATATGTTATCTTTGTTTACTTCAAATTCGGAATATCCGGAAGACATGTTTTTGACCTCTTCACAGGCACTTGCAATGGTAGATAATTCCACTGTATTGGTTGTTGTAGACGTCAACAAACCGTCCATCACTGAAGCACCGGAAGTAGCAAAGGAATGCAAAACAACAATCGTCATTGATCATCATAGACAAGGTACGGAAGTATTTGATAATCCGACGTTATCCTACGTTGAGCCTTACGCGTCTTCTGCATGTGAAATGGTATCTGAAATTTTACAGTATGTTAGTGATAATGTAAAAGTAAAAGGAATTGAAGCAGATTGTATGTATTCTGGTATTATGATAGATACCAATGGATTTGTTGCAAAAACAGGAGTTCGTACCTTTGAAGCGGCAGCTTACCTACGACGAAATGGGGCGGATGTTACAAGAGTTCGTAAAATGTTTCGTGAAGATCCTACGGAATATATCATTAAGGCAAAAGCGGTCAGCCAGGCAGAGTTATACAAGGATTCCTATGCAATTTCAATTGTAAAAGGTGAAAAATTAGTCAGCCCTACAATTGTTGGCGCGCAGGCAGCGAACGAATTATTAAATATTAAAGGTATTAAAGCAAGTTTTATTTTCACGGAGTTTCAAAACAAAATTTACATTAGTGCTCGTTCAATTGACGAAGTCAATGTGCAGATTATCACCGAACGTTTAGGTGGTGGTGGACATATGAATATTGCGGGCGCTCAGATTGAAGATTGCAGTGTGGAAGAAGCAATTCAAATGCTAAAAGAAACACTAGATGATATGGAAGAGGAAGGAGCAATATAATGAAAGTTATTTTACTGGAAGATGTTAAAAAATTAGGAAAAAAGGGAGACATTGTAGACGTAAGCGATGGATATGCAAGAAACTTTGTCTTACATAAAAATCTTGGAATTGAAGCTACAAGTAAGAATCTTAATGATTTAAAACTTAAACAGGCGAACGACAAGAGAATCAAACAGGAAATTTTACAAGAAGCATTGGATTTTAAAGAAGAGTTAGATAAAAAGCAGATTACAGTAGGAATTAAAGCTGGTGAAGGTGGAAAAGTATTTGGATCTGTTTCTAGTAAAGAAATCGCAAAAGCTTTTTTTGAGCAAGAAAATGTAGAAATTGATAAGAAAAAAATTCTTTTAAAAGATGCAATTAAAGCATTTGGAAATTACGATGTGGATGTAAAGCTACACCCTGAGGTTACTGCAACATTACATATTAAAGTAGTGGAAGAATAGGGGATGCATCCTAATTTGAGTATATAGGAGGAGAGTAGCCATGCCTACGATGGAAGAGGCTGTCTTAAAACGAGTGTTACCTCACAGCACGGAAGCTGAGCAATCAGTGATCGGAGCCATGTTTATTGATCCACAGGCAATTACTGTGGCGTCAGAGATTGTAATTGGCGAGGATTTTTTTAGTAAAGCATATGGAATATTATTTGACACCATGGTAGAACTTCACGAAGGGAGTAAACCGGTCGATCTTGTCACGTTGCAGGCAGAATTGCAGGAAAAAGAGGTGCCTCCCGAAGTACGAAGTTTGGAATTTGTAAAAGATTTGGTTTCGTTTGTGCCAACATCCGCAAATGTAAAATACTATGCAGAGATTGTTGCGAAAAAATCGACATTACGCAGACTCATACGTGCGAATGATGAAATTGCAAACCAATGCTACATGGAAAAAGAGGACATGGAAACACTTCTTGAAGAAACAGAAAAGAAGATTTTCGAAATTGTACAAAAAAGAAATACCGGAGATTTTACACCAATTGAGCAAGTCGTAAAAGATGCTTTGGGCAGAATTCAGGATGCTGCAAAACAAAAAGGTGCAGTTACAGGAATTCCTACCGGGTTCACCGATTTGGATTATAAAACTGCAGGATTCCAGCCATCGGATTTCATTTTGATTGCGGCGAGACCTTCTATGGGAAAAACAGCTTTTGTTTTGAATGTTGCGCAGCATGTTGCTTTTAAGAAGAACAAGACGGTAGCTGTATTTAGTTTGGAAATGTCAAAACAGCAGCTTGTCAATCGTTTGCTATCTTTGGAATCAAGTGTTAACTCGCAGGCAATTCGTACAGGTCGTCTGAATGATATGGAATGGATGGATTTGATCACCGCAGCGGAAACGGTAAGTGGATCGGGATTGGTAATAGATGATACCCCTGGTATTACGGTTGCAGAGCTGCGCTCCAAATGTAGAAAATTAAAAATGGAAAAGAATTTATCCATGATACTGATCGATTATTTGCAGTTGATGACAGGAAGAGGTAAAAATGAGTCTAGACAGCAAGAAATTTCAGATATTTCTAGATCTTTAAAAGCATTGGCGAGAGAATTGGATGTACCGGTAATCGCGTTATCACAGTTGAGTCGAGCGGTTGAACAACGACCAGATCATCGACCTGTATTATCTGACTTGAGAGAGTCGGGAGCTATCGAGCAGGATGCTGACGTTGTTATGTTTATTTATCGTGATGATTATTATCATCCAGATACAGAGAAAAAAGGAATTGCAGATATTATTATTGCAAAACAAAGAAATGGTCCGATTGGAGATGTTCAGCTCTTATGGATGCCAGATTATACAAGATTTGCAAACTTAGAAAGACGTCCAATGGATTATGGAGAATAAAAAAACCCCAGGAAACTGGGGTTTTTTTAGTAAAATTATTATGCAGAAATTGCATCAACTGGACACTGTGATGCACAAGCACCGCAATCGATACAAGAATCAGCGTCGATCTCATATTGAGATGCACCTTCTGAAATTGCTTCAACTGGACAAGCGTCAACGCATGAACCACAGCTGATACATTCTTCACTAATTACATATGCCATCTGGTAGTACCTCCTTTAGATTATGAACTATTCATGTAAACATAGAATGTTTACTGATTACCATTATGATTCATTTTAACCCAACAATTCGATTATTACAAGTAAATTGTCGTACTCTGTTGTATTTTATAGTGTGCATTTTATGAATTTTTTGTTCGACTGGATTTGATTCCTTTTAAAACCCACTTCTTAAGTTCAATCGCATTTTCTGGATCAAGTGGAGGCGTATCTTTTAAGCGATAAGGAATTTGTAACGCATCATATTTGGCAATGCCCATATTGTGGTAGGGAAGTACATCTAAAGCTTTTAAAGTTTTTAGTGTGCCAATAAATTCACCAAGGTGGTATAAATCATCCGGATCGTCAGTTAATCCAGGTACGATGACATGCCTGATATACATGTCAACATTATGGTCGGATAAATACTTTGCAAATTCTAGGATGTTTTGATTAGAACATCCGGTCATTTTTTTATGTTTCTCATCATCAATTTGTTTGATGTCTAGCATCACTAAATCGATGACGGGTAATAATTGGTCCAATTTCTCCATAAAAACAGAATCCTCTGGTTGAAATGAAACTCCAGAAGTATCTAAACAAGTGTGTATATTTGATCTCTTGGCTTTCGTAAATAAATCAATTAAGAAATCCATTTGAAGCATGGGTTCACCGCCAGTCACAGTAATACCGCCGGTACGATAAAACCCTGCATTTTTCTGAAATTGCTTCAGTAAATCGTCGGTATCCATCATACGATTCTTGTCTGTATTCCAAGTGTCGGGGTTGTGGCAGTAGGCGCACCGCATAGGGCAGCCTTGTAAAAAAATGACAAAACGAACACCTGGACCATCAACACTTCCAAATGTTTCAATTGAGTGAACGTTACCTAACATGGAACTCCAATCTGCGTGTAATGTACGCATATAAATTAAGTGGGAGTGAAAGCAATGCTTTCACTCCCTTTTTAACTTGAAAATTAACTACAACAGCCGAACCCGCATGAATCATGAAATGTACGAGAAATGACTTCGTCTTGCTGCTCTCTAGTGAGCTTGATAAAGTTTACCGCATATCCTGAAACTCGGATGGTAAGCTGAGGATATTTTTCTGGATGAACTTGCGCATCACGCAGAACTTCTCTGTTTAGGACATTGACGTTTAAGTGATGTCCACCTTTCTCTGCATATCCGTCTAATAAACTAACTAAATTATCGATTTGTTTTGTAGATGCCATAATCATAACCTCCTTATTCGATACCTGATAAATCAATTTCAATGTCACCGGTAAAGATTTCTTCGCCTTTACCTAGTGCATCAGGAATGATTGTAAATGTGTTTGAAATTCCATCTAGCGCGTCCGTAAAAGGAATTTTTGAAACGGACGAGAGAGAAGCGATTGCTCCATGTGTATCTCTTCGATGCATTGGATTTGCTCCCGGTGCAAAAGGTTCGCCCTGAACACGGCCATCCGGTGTATTTCCTGTGGCTTTTCCGTAGACTACATTGGATGTAATTGTAAGAATGGACATGGAAGGGAATCCGTCACGGTAAGTTGGATGCTTTCTAATATAATTCATAAATGAAGAAACAACTTCGCTTGCGATACTGTCCACCAGGTCGTTATCATTACCATATTTTGGGAAATCTCCTTCAATTTGGTAATCAACAATCAAACCATTCTCATCACGTATGCATTTTACTTTTGCATATTTGATAGCAGATAAGGAGTCCGCTACAACGGATAGTCCGGCGATTCCGGTAGCAAAATAACGTTTTACATCTTTGTCATGAAGTGCCATTTGCAGTTTTTCATAACTATATTTGTCATGCATGTAATGTATGATATTTAGTGAGTTCACATAAATTCTTGCCAACCATTTCATCATATCGTGAAATTTGCTCATTACATCATCATAGTCTAAATAATCACCTTCTACAGGTCGGTATTTTGGTCCGATTTGTTCATGACTAATTTCATCAACCCCACCATTGATAGCGTATAATAGGCATTTTGCAAGGTTTGCTCGTGCTCCAAAGAACTGCATTTCTTTTCCGATTCGCATGGAGGAAACGCAGCAGGCAATCGCATAGTCGTCGCCATGAACTGGACGCATCAAATCATCGTTTTCATATTGAAGTGATGATGTTTCGATGGACATTTTTGCGCAATAACGTTTGAAACTCATTGGTAACTGAGTTGACCATAATACGGTTAAGTTCGGCTCTGGTGAAGCTCCCAAATTGGATAGAGTATGAAGATAGCGGAAAGAACTTTTTGTAACAAGTGGTCGGCCATCTAAACCAATTCCGGCAATGGATTCGGTCACCCAGACTGGATCACCTGCAAAAATAGTATTGTATTCAGGGGTTCTTGCAAAGCGAACCAAACGCAACTTCATAATGAAATGATCAATAAACTCTTGTATTTCTTGCTCTGTAAATGTTCCGTTGTTTAAGTCGCGCTCTGCATAACAGTCAATAAATGTTGAAGTACGACCAAGAGACATTGCAGCACCATTTTGCTCTTTCACAGCTGCAAGATATCCAAAATACATAGCTTGAATCGCCTCTTTGGTATTGTTGGCTGGTTTTCTTAAATCATAGCCATAGATTTCTCCAAGTTTGATCAAGTCTTTTAAAGCTCGAATCTGTTCGGATAATTCTTCTCTGGCACGAATGGTATCAGGGGTCATTACAGTTGGGGTCGTGTCTTTTTGCATATGTTTGTCTTGAATCAGACGATCGACTCCGTACAGAGCTACTCTTCGATAGTCGCCGATAATACGGCCTCTTCCATATGAATCTGGAAGACCGGTAATGATATGAGAGCTTCTGCATTTACGCATATCTTCTGTATAGACGTCGAAAACACCATCATTATGTGTTTTTCTATGTTTTCTGAAAAATTCAGAAATCATAGGATCAACAGTATACCCATTGTCTTGGCAAGCCTTTTCTGCCATACGAATGCCTCCATATGGTTGAAGTGAACGCTTAAATGGTTTGTCGGTTTGGAATCCGACGATGGTTTCTTTGGTTTGATCTAAGTAAGCCGGTCCATGTGAAGTGATTGTTGAGATGACTTTGGTGTCCATATCCAGGACTCCTCCGGCATTTCTTTCTTGTTCTGCTAGTTCGGAAACAATTTCCCATAGTTCGGTTGTATTATTTGTAGGTGGTGCTAAAAAAGACTCATCTCCTTCATACGGTAAGTAGTTTCTTTGGATGAAATCTCGGACATCGATTTCTCGTTCCCACTTTCCACCAGTAAAATCTTTCCATGCTATTTCGGACATGTTATCCTCCTTTGGATTTCTTGTATTGTATTTCTATTGTTTTTTTAGTTTATACAAGAAGCAAAAAAATAGTTGTTGCATGAGCAACGTATCATTGCTACGTGAACAATTATAAGTGAAATGACGAACATCGTCAATGTTCGCAATATATGAAAATGGGAAAAAAAGCCAAGTAAATATGTAACATATTTTACTTGGCTTTTTTTGTTAAATTAATTTATGAAGTGCTTGATCTTTGATAATCAAATCACAATGTTCTTCAATGCGAGCAGTACATCCGTAAATAGAAGGTTTTAGTTCTCCGTATTCTGATAATACACTGCATAATTTTTTAAAGTCTTCTTTTCCGGTATTTTTGGAATGGATAATCAAGTAGTATAAATTTGTCACTGGGTCTTTATACAGGGAATTTTCTCCTGCATAGGAATCATTTACTGCATCCGCTACCTTAATTAGGGATTGAATGGATGTAAATGAATAGGCACAGGAGATGGATTCTTTTTCTCCTGTAGGAGTTTCGGTATCATGTTTATGTGATACACCTGGTTTGCTTTCTAAAGCATCAGAGCTGTGTCCTCCGGCGTTGCCAGCATTCTCAGAGATTTCTTTAATCTTATTATATAAAGCAGAGAATTCAGAACTATCCTGTAAGCTGTTCGCTATAGAGAACCCGTCCTCACTCGAGTGGCTGATGGAAGGTGAAAAATTAGAAAATCTGGTATCTAATTCTTCCGGTTCTGTAACTTTTGTAATAATCAATAATATGGAGCCTGTTTCAAGTGGTATTGCTTCGATCATCAATGGAATATCATTGGCTTGAAATCCAAACTTTTCAGAAGCCTGTTCCATCATATCACGGAACAGATTTTTTGTTTTTTCGGAACCATATACCAGTTCGCTAATTTTAATTTTTCTGCTTTCTAAATCAGCTTTAGTTAGCGTACATCTAATTTGAGATTCGTTGATTTTTTCTATTTTCATACGCTCACCATCCTTACTTATCTATTTTTTTTTATACTTCTACTAGATTATACATGAATATTATACAAAAAAATGGTTTAAGTCAAGTGCACGGAGAATATATTAAGAAAAGTTTTAGAAATGTTAAAAATTCAAGAAAAAAGGTTGCAATCATCTTATATATTCTTTATAATTATGCTCAAGGCTTCAAGGTACTCGGCACCCGAAAGGGGGGTATACTACAAGTAATCAAACAACATATGTTTCGACGTTCTGTCGAAATGTCTTACAGGCAAATACAGCTTGTTCAAATAATTCAGTAACATTCTATAATTCACAAATAATTCAAATTCCAACAAAGTCATAAGTAAAACAAATCAATCATTTTTTAGTGCGCCGAGAAGTCTTTTCATCTATTATTCTATCGTCATAATATGCAGAAATATTAATATGTCACGTCCTTTTGGGGAAAACTGCATAGTAAGGGGGTATTTTGCAAGAAAACAATAATATAGAAGATAAGAGAACTTTGAGAAGAACTCTGGAAACTATTGTAAGAGAGGGAGTCTTTCTTTATTTAGAAGAGCGCCTATCATCGCCAGACGAGATTTTTCGCACTTGTATGAAAGAAGAGCATGTGTATATGGCGGACTATGTGATTGACGATTTGGGTCAGTTGAAGGAATTACGATACAATAGAATCGGTGATGGTCTTTAAAGTTTGCAAAAATAAGTCATGATTGTACATTGATTTTTATGCGACAACGAGTAAATGGGCGCCCTTCCATAAGAAAGTGAGCATAAAGTCAGGAAAAGAAAATTTTGTTATTTTGGTAATGACGATAGAATGATAGTTTGATATAATAAAACGGTTAAGATGTATCCTAATTGAAATGGAATAGGGAACATGAAAAGAAGGATTGGAGAATAGCAATGAAAAAAGTAATTCCAGTTCTTATTGCAATCGTCTTGATCGTAGTTGTAATAGGAACAACATTTGGAAAGAGTATTTACGAAAAATATTCATATTCAAATGAACGAAAAGATATGAATGAATATTTTACAATTATAGAAGAAGGTCAAATTCCGATTATTTTACAGGATGATCGATCAACTTATAGTGGAAAGTTGATTGATGGTACCGTTTATATCGATTATTCTACGATGAAAGAGTTGTTGAATCAAAGATTTTATTATGATCAAAAAGAAGGTCTCTTGCTCTATGCACTTCCGAATGAAATGGTTACTGTGACATTAGATAGTACGTCATTTTTGGTTGGCAATCGTTCGGTAGATTTTTCGAAGGTTATTGTTCGTAAAGAAGAGGACACGATTTATATCGCAATCGATTTTATTAAGCAATATTCAGATTTCGATTACACATTTTATGCAGATCCAGGATATATGCAGATTTATACTGAGTGGTATCAAATTGAGACCACCACGTTAAATGAGGATACTGCACTTCGTTATCAAGGTGGTGTGAAAAGCCCGATTTTAGAAGAACTTGAAAAAGGCAGCCCAGTCACGATTTTAGAAGTGATGGATACTTGGACAAAAGTAAAATCTGAAAGCTCATTGATTGGATATGTTGAAAATAAATTTTTAGGTGATACTTCAACTGTTGAAAGAATCAAAGAAAATACTTATGTTGAGCCAGAATACTCTTCGATTTTATTAGATGATACCATTTGTCTTGGTTGGCATGCAATCGGAGGGAAATCTGGAAACACAACGATTTCGGATGTTCTTCCAAATGATTCACCTGTGAATGTTATCTCGCCAACTTGGTTTCATCTGACAGATAATGAAGGGAATTTTGAAAGCTTTGCATCTCAAAGTTACGTGGACTATGCACATGCAAGAGGAGTGCAGGTATGGGCATTGATTTCCGGCATTGAATACAAAGAATCGAATGGACTAAATCCATATGAGTTATTGGCCGAAACATCAAAGCGTACCGTATTGATTAGCAATATCATCAACGAGGTTCTTACGTACGGTATTGATGGAGTCAATGTAGACTTTGAAAGCATATCCCAGGAGAGTGCTGAGCCTTTTATTGAATTTATACGCGAATTATCGATAGCATGTAGAGCAAATGGGATTATTCTTTCTATTGATAATTATGTTCCAAAGCCATACAACATGTTTTATAACCGTGAAGAACAGGGAATCTTCGCAGATTATGTTATTATTATGGGATATGATGAACATATAAAAACAGGAGGTGTGGTTGGTTCGGTTGCTTCCTTTGATTTTGTTAGTGAGGGAATTACGGAAACCTTAAAAGAAGTACCGGCTGAAAAAGTAATCAATGGGATGCCATTTTATACTGTGCGTTGGGAAACATCGGGTGCTGAAATCACGGGTGGAAATATTGATATGGAAGAAGCAGAAGATTTTGTTCGCAGAAATAATCTCGAAATAGAATGGGATTCTGTTGTGGGACAAAACTATGCAAGCTACGAAACAGAAAGTACAGTTTATGAAATCTGGCTTGAAGATGAAGATTCCATAAAGGTACGTTTGAATTTGGCATCTATGAATCAACTAGCCGGAGTTGCAGTCTGGAGACTGGGCTACGAAAAGCCAGAGATATGGGATGTCTTCAGAGAGTATCTGGGAACCATTGAAGAATAAATTACTAACAAAAGAGTTAAATGTTTGACAATGAAAATTGCTGTATTATAATATAGGTAATAACTGGGTAATCAATCATAATTAAGGGAGGTTTATAGTAATGAAAAAACTTAGGGGAAAAATGGTAGCACTGATGCTTACCATAGTGTTTGGAGTATTGACAATTGGAACGGCTGTTCAGGCGGCTTCTTTATTTCCAAACAATGTAACAACATATATTGGAACTACTTTGGTTGGAAACGTTGATGTAAATTTTAATGCGGAAATTATCCAAGGCTTGATTGGAAGATCTTATCTTTCCGACTTTTGGAAAGCCGCGGGAATGACCTCTGAAGATGCAGATAAGGGCTATAAGCCAGTGGTATATGTTGCACAGACTTCACTGTCTGATGCAGATGCCAATTTACTTAGAGCAAAAGCGACTGAAATAGGAGCAGAGCAGATTGTTACATTTATTGATATTTTTCTGTTCCGTGAAACTACAGAAAGTACGTTCATCTCTTCCTACCCAAATTATGTAGAATATACGATTAAGCTACCTTCTAGTCTGGATTCTTCGGAGATGGAATATGCAATGATTTCTTTATATGATGGGAAAATGCAGCTATTCAAAGATTCCGACTCAGATTACACTTTACTTACATTTAAAACAAATAAGTCTGCACCATATGCGTTGGTTCGTGCATGGGCAGGTACTTTTGATGATATTGAAAACGGAGCATACATTGATGATTTAAGTGCCCTTTCAGCATCAACCGATGATGAATTGGATGATGTTCCTAAGACCGGAGAAAACAACTTGTTGATTTGCCTGATTTATTCCTTTGCAGCTCTTGCAATTATTTCGGGAATTTCATACGTATTAATCGAAAGAAAAGAACGTATCAATTAATTTTGGCATTTCAAGACATGATTACTAATTCGATAGCAATGTTTCTTTTTGTAAGAAACATAGGGGAGAACTTGTTTGATTATGGAAGAAAATCAGGAAATGAGTAATGACAAATTAAATGAGAATATGAAAAACAAGAGTGCGATTTTTAAAAGAATCGCACTCCTTATTTGTATGGGAGCAGTTTTTATCTGTGTTGTTTTAGGGATTGTGTTTGTTTCTATCAAAAGGCACGATTACAAGATGCAAGAACAACTTGCTGATATGAAAACATCAACGAATGTCGAAGATGAATATGAACCAATATCAACTACACAAGATGTGGACAAAGAAGAAACTGTGCAGGAAACGGAAGAAGCACTTTCGGAAAACCCAGATATAGAGGAGGAACCAGTGGTGGAGATCCTACAAAATCCTTATGGGTCACTTTTTCTAGAAAATCCTGATATGATAGCGTGGATTTCTATACCTGACACAAAAATTGATCTTCCGGTAGTGCAAACTATGGAAAATGAAGATGAATATCTGAATCTCGATTTTCATGGTAACTATAGTGCAAATGGGACGCTGATCATGGATACGGATAGTGATACTACAATACCAAGCACCAATTTGATTATTCATGGTCACAATATGAAATCCGGAGAGATGTTTGGAGATCTGGACCTTTACAAAGATTCCGCATATGAACAAGAGCATGACAGGATTACCTTATATTTTGATGACGTAAAAAAGGAGTATCAGGTTTTTGCGGTGTTTTATTCTCAGGTATATCGAAAATCCGACAAGGTATTTAAATACTATAAATTCTTTCAGGCTGATTCCGAAGAAGATTTTATGTATTATTATGATAATTGTAAAAAGCTTTCTCTATATGATACTGGAATAGAGGCAGTATATGGCGATGAATTATTGACACTTTCGACCTGCTCGTATCAAGTCGAGAACGGAAGATTTGTGGTGGTGGCAAAGAAAATCAGTCAAGAAGATATGACCTATGAGTTCGAAGAGGAAGTTGGTGGTGAAGAATGATATCAAAAAAATACAAAGAGATGTTAAATGGAAAATCGGTGATTCGAGAATTGTTTGCATACGCTACAAATCGCGCGAAAGTGGTAGGAGAGGACAATGTATTTGATTTTTCTCTTGGAAATCCTTCTGTTCCAGTAACGGAAGATTTCACAAAAGGATTGTTAGAACTGTTGGATGAAGATCCAATTATGCTACATGGGTATTCTCCGACGCTTGGAATTCCTGAAGTGAAGCAGACTATTGCAAAATCTATGGAGAAGAGATTTCATATTCCATATACCGAAGAGGAAATCTTTATGACGACTGGGGCGGCTGGAGCGGTTGCTCATGCAGTACGGGCAGTTGTTACCGAAGGTGAAAAGGTACTAACATTTGCACCGTTTTTTCCAGAATATATGCCCTATATCCAAACATCAGGTGCTGTTTTAGAAGTTGTTCCGGCAAATACGGAAAACTTTCAAATTAATTTTGAACAGTTTGAGAAGATGTTGGATGAGAACACGGCAGCCATTTTGGTGAATTCTCCAAACAATCCTTCTGGTGTAGTGTATTCAACAGAAACAATACAGAAACTCGCAAATCTATTGCGAGCAAAAGAAAAAGAATATAATCACGACATTTATATTATTTCAGATGAACCATATCGAGAAATTGTATTTTCTGGGGTAGATTCCCCGTGTATTTCTTCTTTGTATGAACATACGATTGTGTGTTATTCGTTCAGTAAATCGTTATCTCTGCCAGGAGAAAGAATTGGATATCTCGCAGTTCACCCAAAAGCAGAAGATGCAAAATTAATTGTTCAAATGTGCGGACAGATTTCAAGAGGAATTGGACATAATTGTCCTTCTTCGCTCATGCAATATGGAATTGCAAAAGTAATTGATCAGACCTCGGATCTTTCTGTATATGAGAAAAATGCAGAAATATTGTACAGAGAGTTGACTAGGCTCGGATTTGAAATCGTTCGACCAGGTGGAACTTTTTATATGTTTCCAAAGGCGTTAGAAGCGGATGCAAAAGTGTTTTCAGAGAAAGCGAAGAAATATGATTTAATGCTCGTACCTGGAGATAGCTTTGGATGTCCGGGTTATTTTCGAATTGCATATTGTGTCCCTACAGAAAAAGTGCAGCGTTCCATTGCCGCATTTGAAAAGTTTGTAGAAGCGGAGTATTCAATAAAATAAGGGTCAGCGATTGCTGAGGAAGTGTGGAGTGTGAAATGATAATATTGACAAATTTTCATTTAATGATCGAATTATTAAAAGCTTTGTTTTTTGGAATTGTTGAAGGGATTACAGAGTGGCTGCCGATTAGTAGTACAGGCCATATGATCCTTCTTCAAGAGTTCATTCAGATGGATGTGCGAGAAGAGTTTTGGAATATGTTCCTGGTCGTCATTCAGTTTGGGGCAATACTTGCTGTTATTGTGTTGTTTTGGAATAAATTATGGCCATTTACCACTCCGAAAAATAAGTGGATTAAAAAAGATGTATTTACCATGTGGTTTAAAGTATTGGTAGCGTGTGTTCCGGCAGCTATCGTAGGAATTCTATTTGATGAACAGCTCGAAGCAGTTTTTTATAATTACCAGGTAGTTTCCATAGCACTGATTGTATTCGGTCTGATTTTCATATGGATTGAAACAAAAAACAAAGGAAAAGACAGTAGAATTAATTCCATTGCTGCCATCACATACAAAACGGCTGCGATTATTGGACTGTTTCAATTAATTGCTGCGATATTTCCGGGGACTTCCAGATCGGGAGCAACAATTTTAGGGGCTTTATTATTGGGGGTATCACGAACCGTCGCGGCGGAATTTACATTCTTTATGGCGGTACCTGTTATGGCGGGTGCCAGTTTGCTCAAATTGTTAAAATTTGGGTTGGATTTTTCGGTTTCAGAAGCTTTGATTTTGGGTGTCGGAATGCTGGTGGCATTTGTTGTTTCGATTCTCGTGATTAAATTCCTGCTTGGGTATATTAAGAAACATGATTTTAAAATATTTGGCTGGTACCGAATTGGATTAGGAATTTTGGTTCTCTTATATTTTATGTTTGTCTAAAATGCGTCTTTGACGCATTTTTTTTGTTTTAAATATTATTTAGATAAAATGACTTTACATAGACTTTACATAAACAAAACCAAAGTATGGTTTTTTCTTCAAAGGTTTCTGTGTATTCTGTAAAAGTAAGCTAGTTACAAAGAAAACAAAACAAAAAACAAAACAAAACAAAAAACAAAAAAAGAACAGACACTTGAGAAACAAGGAGAACATTATGAAAAACAGAATTCGCAAAATTGTTGCACTTTTAGCAGTATCTGCTATGGCAATGAGTATCTTAGTTGGATGTGGAAACACAACCGAAAATTCAACAACTAATGAAACAACAACAGAAGTTGATAGTACAACGACTGCAGAACCTGCAGCAGAAACAACCGAAGCAACAACAGAATTAACTGGAACTGTAAGACTTGCAGGATCGACATCAATGGAAAAAGTTGCAAACTACATGAAAGAAGATTTCATGGAAAAGAACCCTGGTGTAACAGTAACTGTAGAATTTAGTGGTTCATCTGCTGGAGTTCAGTCATTAATCGATGGACAGTGTGACATCGGAGATGCTTCTCGTGGATTAAAAGATACAGAAAAAGAAGCTGGTGCAGTTGAAAACGTTGTAGCATATGATGGTATCGTAGCAATCGTAAACCCAGCAAATAGCGTAACGAGCCTTACTACAGAAGAACTTGCAGCAATTTACAAAGGTGAGATTACAAACTGGAGTGAATTAGGTGGAGCAGATGCAGCAATCGTAGTTATCGGAAGAGAAAATGGATCTGGTACAAGAGGAGCATTTGAAGAATTGCTTGAAGTAGAAGACTTATGTGTAATGGCTCAGGAATTGGATAGTAACGGAGCAGTTTGTGCTACTGTTGAAGCAACAGCTGAAGCAATCGGATATGCATCACTTGACATTGCTGAATCTGAAGGAGATGCTCTAGTAATGATGACATTAAACGATGTTGCACCATCTGTTGAAGCAATCAAAGGCGGAACATATCCATTATATAGACCATTCGTAATGGCTACATTCGGAAGCATGGATGAGCAGAGTGAAGTTGTTAAAGCTTTCCTTGATTATGCATTCGGTGAAGAAGGACAGGCAATGGTAGTAGAAGCAGGAGCAATTTCAATCAACTAGTCAGATGTTTGAATTGTATAGATAACAATTAGCGTGGTTCCGAGATGGTACCACGCTCATTGTGCGATGAAAGCGTATTTAAGAATATGAAGGCATATTAACATGCTGACATGCTTATTTTACAGTGATAACATGGAGATAAAAAATGGAAAAACAAATTGTATCAATTAATGGGACTTCTCACAGTAAAAGTCTTGTGGAACGTATCATGAAAGGAATTTTTATTGTAACAGCTTTTTTTGGAATTATTGCTGTTTTTGCAATCACCTTATATATGTTCATCAATGGTACTCCTGCATTTTTACAGGTAGGACTAAAAGATATTCTATTTGGTACCGTATGGGAACCAACGCATCGAACGGATCCTCAGTATGGTATCTTTTATGTAATTCTTACATCAATCGTGGGTACTTTTGCAGCGGTTCTTCTTGGGGTTCCAATTGCGATATTGGCAGCGGTATTTCTAGCTGAAGTAGCACCTAAGAGATTGGTGAAAATTGTGCAGCCAGCGGTTGAACTATTAGCAGCCATTCCATCTGTAATTTATGGTCTTATGGGAATTTTGGTATTGAATCCAATTATGTATAAAGTCGAAAAGGCACTGTTTACTGGATCGGATACGCACCAGTTCACGGGTGGAGCCAGTCTGCTTTCTGCTGTTATTGTGTTAGCGATTATGATTATGCCTACGGTTGTCAATGTTAGTCAAAATGCGCTTCAAACAGTACGTAAAGATTTGAAGGCATCCTCGCTTGCATTAGGAGCTTCACATGTTCAAACAATATTTAAAGTGTTAATACCGGCGGCGAATTCCGGTATTATTAGTGGAGTTGTACTTGGAATTGGTAGAGCAATGGGTGAAGCGATGGCAATTACACTGGTATCTGGAAGTTCGGTAAACCTTCCTTTGCCATTTAATTCGGTACGATTCTTAACTACAGCTATCGTTAGTGAAATGGGATATGCTGCGGACTTACATAGACAGGTCTTGTTCTCGATCGGTCTTGTTCTTTTTGTTTTTATTATGTTGATAAATTTTCTTCTTTCCAGAGCTTTAAAGAAAGGAGAATTAAAAAATGACTAATAGTACAAATTCTTTATATAAAAAAAATACGAGAGTTTCTGATATTTTATTATTGGTTTTGATTTATTTCTCGGCAATTATTGCAGTTATAATTGTTATGGGAATCATTGTATATTGTGTTGTGCATGGTATACAGGTCATTGACTGGCAATTCTTAACGCAAGAACCTAGTTATCGTAAGGGTACCATTGGAATTGGTGGAAATATATTAAATACGCTATATCTGATTGTTTTGACATTGCTCATTGCTGTTCCATTAGGAATTGGTGCTGCCATCTACTTAAATGAATATGCAAGACCTGGAAAATTTGTAAATGTTGTAACGTTTACAACGGAAACACTTGCGGGAATTCCATCCATTATCTTTGGTCTGTTTGGTATGAAATTCTTTGGAGATTTTTGTGGTCTTGGATTTAGCATCATCAATGGTGCGTTAACTTTGACAATCATGATTTTTCCATTGATTACTAGAAATACACAAGAAGCACTTAAAACAGTACCAAACAGTTATCGAGAGGGTGCACTTGGAATGGGAGTTACAAAGTGGTATATGATTCGTACGATTTTACTTCCTTCAGCAATTCCCGGAATTATCACCGGAATAATCTTGGCAATCGGTCGTATTGTCGGAGAGTCTGCTGCACTTCTGTTTACAGCAGGAAGTGGAGAAACCCTTCCAGATACCGCCATGCAATTTTTGCAGAAAATTAGTACATCCGGAGGTTCGCTTGCAATTCAGCTTTACTTAAGTATGGCGAATGCGGAATATGAAACCGCGTACGGAATCGCAGTTGTGTTGCTTGTTATCGTACTTATCCTGAACTATTCAGCAAAACGAATTGGTAGAAGACTGGATAATTCAAACATTGGGAAATAAGGAAGAGATTGGAGATTTAGATGAATAATCATAAAATTGTAACAGAAAAATTAAATTTATTTTATGGCGAGAACCATGCACTGAAAGATATTGATATGAAAATTGGAATGAATGAAGTGACTGCGCTCATTGGACCTTCTGGATGTGGAAAATCTACATTCTTAAAAACGATTAATCGTATGAATGATTTAATTGATAGTGTCAAAATAAATGGTAATATATATATAGATGGAGAAGATATATATGACCCTAAAGTAGATACCACACTTCTTCGAAAAAAAGTCGGTATGGTATTTCAACAACCAAATCCATTTCCAATGAGTGTCTATGATAACATTGCATATGGTCCTAGAATCCATGGTATAAAGAGTAAAGAAAAACTGGATCAAATTGTGGAAGAGAGTTTAAGAGGAGCGGCGATTTTTGATGAATTGAAAGATCGAATGAAAAAGTCAGCACTTTCTTTATCCGGTGGTCAGCAACAGCGACTCTGTATCGCACGTGCTTTAGCAGTTGAACCTGAGATAATCTTGATGGATGAACCAACCTCAGCTTTGGACCCGATTTCTACGCTCAAAATTGAAGAATTAATGGAACAATTAAAGAAAAAATATACGGTGGTAGTAGTTACTCATAATATGCAGCAAGCGGCTCGTGTATCTGATAATACAGCATTCTTTCTTTTGGGAGAGGTAATCGAATTCGATACGACCGACAATATCTTCTCAAGACCACAGGATAAGAGAACAGAAGACTATATCACAGGAAGATTCGGTTGATTTCGAAATAAAACATATAAACCACGCAAGTAAGAAGGGAAAGGTTATATTTATTATGACAAGAGAAGCATACAAACTTCAGTTAGAAGGGTTAGAAGCAGAAATAGAGAACATGGGTGTGACGGTAGAAAAAGCAATCATGGATGTTTGGAAAGCAATGGATGAGCACAATTTGGAACTCGCAAATAAAATCATCAGTGACGACCGAATTATTAATGATATGCAACGTGATATCGAAGCAAAATGTCTGACGATTATTACTAAGCAACAACCAGTAGCAAAAGATTTAAGAATGGTCTCTGCAGCATTAAAAGTGGTTACGGATATTGAACGTATTGGAGATCAGGCGGCAGATATAGCGCAGCTATTACTTCGATTCGATCATACATCGGTTTCAAACTGCTCGAAAGATATAGAACCTATGCTGTTTGCAGCAAAAGATATGGTAGAAAAGGCAATTCTAAGTATGGTAAGAAGAGACCGTGTAATGGCGAATGAAGTTGCAAAAATGGATGATGTCGTGGATGGATACTTCAATACAATCAAAGAAGAAGTCATAAATAGGCTTCGCGAACAAGGAGCAGACGCAGACTTATGTGTAGATACTCTTATGGTAGCAAAATATTTAGAAAGAATCGGAGATCATGCTGTAAATATTGCTGAGTGGGAAATGTTTCAAGAAACGGGAACCATTCAGGATGTTCGCATTTTTTAATTCAATCGAAAATTTAAGGATACAGACCTAAGACAAATTAATTGTTTTAGGTCTTTTTTTACCTCATGTAATTGACATATGTCATAAACAATGATATAAATGATGGTGTAAACAAAGTTAAAGGTAGAGTGAAAGACAAGATCTCCATTCTCCTTGATGGCTCAGTGTGTATACACGGATAGGAGAGTAAATATGACGATAGCAATTCCGGTATTTGAAGATAATAGAAAAATATGTGTGTCCTTTGGACGAAGCCCAGAGTTTGTTCTTGTGAATTTGGACACCATGGAGAAACAGTATTTAGAAAATCCTGCAGTAGATGCACAAGGTGGTGCAGGAATCAAAGCGGCAGGTTTTTTGGTTGACCAAAATATTGATGTTGTGGTAACCCCTAGACTTGGTGAAAATGCGGCTGAGGTGTTTGCAAGTGCAGGAATTCAAATTATGGAATCTACTTCGGACGAAGTGGATCAGGAAATCCAAAAATACATGTCAAATCAACTAAAAGTGTTATCTAGATTCCATGCAGGATTTCACGGAAAGCAGCCAAGTTAGATGAAAATATCAGTTCTTAGTGGAAAAGGAGGAACAGGAAAAACTTTCGTTTCTGTGAATCTGGCAGCAGTAATTGAAGACAGTGTATACGTAGATTGTGATGTGGAAGCACCAAACGGTGAATTGTTTTTTCGACCAACGGAATTGACGGAGTCAAAAGTAACCGTAAAAATTCCTGTATTTGATGCAGATTTATGTAATGGATGTAGAAAATGTGTGGAATTTTGCAATTTCAATGCACTTGCTTATGTGAAGGGGAAGCCGATGCTTTTTCCAGAAGTATGTCATGCATGTGGTGGATGTAGTTTGCTTTGCAAACAGAATGCAATTTCAGAAGAAGAACGTGAAGTCGGAAGTGTTTTTCGAGGGAAAATCCAAAATTCATCTTTTCTTTCAGGGGAGTTAAATATTGGGGAATCTTCTGGTATGCCAGTTATACATAATTTACTGAAGCATATTCAGAAATTGGAACAACCTGTAATTATCGATTCGCCACCTGGAAGTGGATGTATGGTCATGGAAACGATAAAAGATGCAGAATATTGTATTCTGGTAGCAGAACCAACGATTTATGGATGTCACAATTTAAAAATGGTGGTTGAACTGGTGAAGTATTTTAAGAAACCATTTGGTGTAATTTTAAATAAAAGCAATCAGGAAGAGAATCCAACGAGTACGTTTCTTGAAAAAGAAGGAATTCCAGTTCTATTGCATATTCCATTTGATTTAAAAATTGCAAATGAAAATGCTAAAGGTACAATCGCATCCTTGTATTTTTCAGAGATTCGAGATAAATTCGAGCAATTATGGAAGGAAATACAGACGGTTATGAGTTTGAACTAAAGCGGATATGGAGAAAAAAGTGAAACAATTATTAATTTTAAGTGGAAAAGGTGGAACCGGGAAAACAACACTCGCATCCTGCTTTATTGATCTTCTAAATACAAATATATATGCAGACTGTGATGTGGAAGCACCAAATCTTCACTTGTCGTTGGCACAGGTGGAGAAAGGCAAATCGAAAAGTTTTATAGGTCTTCCAAAAGCTCGATTAGAAATTTCAAAGTGCTCAGGCTGTAACACATGTGTTTCTCTTTGTCGTTTTGATGCAATTACTATGCAGGAAGACAATAAGCCCCCGATGCTTGATTCAATGGCTTGCGAAGGGTGCGGTACATGTGCATATTTTTGTAAAGAGAAGGCTATTCGAATGGAGGATTATGTGAGTGGCGAGACGCAAGTTTTTGACATGGATCCATATTTTTCGACGGCTAAATTAAGAATCGGAGCAGGTGCATCGGGCCGACTGGTCAGTCAAGTGAAAAAGAATTTAAAAGAGATTACACCAAGGGACTTATGGATCAAGCAGGATACTGTTTCCGTAATTGATGGCTCGCCAGGTATTGGATGTCCAGTTATTGCTTCCATTAGTGGAGTGGATTTGGTTTTAATTGTAACGGAGCCCACCCTATCTGGGAAAAGCGATATGATTCGAATTTTGAATACTGCTTCGCATTTTCGGACCAGAGCGTTGGTATGTATTAATAAATTTGATTTATGTAAAGAGATAACAGAAGAAATTGAAGAATATTTATGTGAACAAGGAATACCGATTGTTGGTTTGATCCCGTATGATCCAATGGTATCGCGGGTAATGAACGAAGGAAAAAGTTTGATGCAATATCAAACAAAGAGCGCTGAAGAAATTAGTAAAATTGTAAGTAGGACACTGGTTGAATTGAAGTAGAATTCGCTTAGTAAATAAAACACGGAGGACATTTATATGAGAATTGCTGTAGCATGTGAAGGTAGTAAAGTAACAATGCATTTTGGGCACTGCGAAAATTTTACATTTTTTGATGTAGAGAGTGGGGTGGTGACAAAGAAGGAATCGTTTGCAAATCCAGGACATAGACCAGGGTTTTTGCCTAAGTTTGTAGCTGAAAAGGGTGCAAATGTAATTATCGCTGGTGGTATGGGTGGTGGAGCAGTAGAGCTTTTTCAAGAAGCTGGGATTGATGTAGTTGTAGGTGCAACAGGAGATGCGCAAGATGTAGTGCAAGCATATGTTTCTGGGGTGCTTGTTTCAACGGGTTCCATTTGTCATGAACACGAACATGAAGGAAGTTGCAATTCATAGTGCGAATGTAAAAAGAGCTACGGCTCTTTTTTATTGTAGCTAATACACAAAAAATGAAAAAAAGTTTTATTGAATAGTCATGAAAAAATTTTTTTTGATCAAAACGGATTGAAATTTCAAAAAAAACGGAGTATTCTGTATACGTTACCGGAAACGTTACCGACAACGTTTCCGAATTCAAAAAAGATGTCTGAAAAAGCCAAGAAACAGATATCAATCATATGGGTAATCTTGGCAGAAACGAGGAGAAGGAAGAATGAAAAAGAAAGTAATTGGTCTGATGATCGTATTATCATTGGCAGTGACTAGTTTGGTTGGATGTGGAAACAATACGACATCAGCAGACGTGCCAGCAGGCAATGCAGGGAACACGGTTGAAAGTACAGCTGACACATCAGATGCTAGTGATTCGACAACTGTCGAAGGAGAAACAGGAAAAGTTTATTATCTAAATTTCAAACCAGAAGTAGAAGATATCTGGCAGGAAATTGCAGCAGAGTATACTGCGGAAACCGGAGTAGAAGTTCAGGTAGTTACAGCAGCTGGCGGAAACTATGAGTTGACTCTTCGTGCGGAAATGCTGAAAACTGATGCACCAACTTTATTTCAAATCAATGGACCAGTAGGATATCAATCTTGGAAAGACTATTGCATGGATCTTTCTGGAACGGATTTATATTCATGGTTATTGGATAAGTCCCTTGCTGTAACAGATGGGGATGGCGTATATGGAATACCATATGTTGTTGAAGGTTACGGAATTATTTATAACCAAAGTATTATGGATGCATATTTTTCTCTTGCAAATAAAACAACAGATGTGAATTCGGTAGATCAGATTAATAATTTTGAAACCTTGAAAGCTGTTGTAGAAGATATGCAGGCAAATAAAGAAGCACTAGGAATTCAAGGCGTTTTCGCTTCCACGTCTTTTGCAAGTGGAGAAGACTGGAGATGGCAGACACATCTTGCAAACCTTCCAATTTACTATGAATTCAAAGAAAAAGGTATTAGTGATGCAGCTGAAATCGATTTTACTTATGCTGATAACTTTAAAAATATTTTTGATCTTTATATCAACAATTCCACAATCCCTGGAACACTTGTAGGAAGCAAATCTGTAAATGATTCTATGGCAGAATTTGCACTTGGACAATGTGCTATGGTTCAAAATGGAAACTGGGGATGGGGACAAATTAGTGGTGTTGACGGAAATATCATTACTGAAGATCAGGTAAAATTTCTACCAATTTACACAGGTGTTGAAGGAGAAGAAAGTCAAGGACTTTGTACTGGAACAGAGAACTTCTTCTGTGTAAATAACAATGCAACAGAAGCGGATAAAGCTGCAACAGTTGCATTTGTAGAGTGGTTATTTAGCTCTGACAAAGGAAAAGATTATGTTACAAATCAGTTAGGATTTATTGCACCATTTAGTACATTTAGTGAAGCAGAGATGCCAAGTGATCCACTCGCAAAAGAAGTTATTGCATACATGGCAGATACATCCTTATCAAGTGTATCATGGAACTTTACTGCATTCCCAAGTCAAGAATTTAAAAATGGATTTGGAGCAGATCTATTACAGTATGTACACGGGAAAGAAGATTGGAGCGAAGTAACTGCAAATGTAATTTCTTCATGGGCATTTGAAAAAGAACTAGCAGCACAATCGGAATAATTAAGATTTCATGAGGAGCCAGACTACTCGTCTGGCTCTTTTTAAAAGAATGGAGATCATCATGCAAAAATCATTAAAAAAATATTTTCCCATATTTTTGATACCAACGCTTTTGGCATTTATAATAGCATTTCTTGTGCCTTTTGTAATGGGGATTTATTTGTCTTTCACGTCATTTACGACGATTACAGATGCAAAATGGGTAGGAATAAACAATTATATCAGGGCATTTACAGTGAATTCAGAATTTCTTCATGCGTTCGTATTTACTGGAAAGTTCGCAATTGTAAGCGTTTTGACAATTAATGTTTTTGCATTTGCATTAGCTTTGGCATTAACAAAAAAAATGAAGGGAACAAATCTGTTTCGAACGGTATTTTTTGTACCAAACCTGATTGGAGGAATTGTACTTGGATATATATGGCAATTGATCATTAATGGCGTGTTGTATCAGTTTGGATATGATATTACATTTGATGCGAGATTTGGTTTTTGGGGACTTGTAATTCTGATAAACTGGCAATTGATTGGATATATGATGATATTGTATATCGCTGGAATACAGAATATTCCAGGGGAATTGATTGAAGCAGCGATGATTGACGGAGCAAAGAAAATACAGATTTTGAGGTATGTAACAATTCCTATGGTCATGCCTTCGATTACAATTTGTACGTTTTTGACACTTACGAATTCCTTTAAAATGTTTGATCAAAACCTTGCATTAACCGGAGGAATGCCTGCGAAAGAAACCGCAATGATGGCACTGGATATCTATACAACATTCTTTAATCGTGTGGGATTTGAAGGAGTAGGACAAGCAAAAGCTGTCATGTTCTTCTTGTTGATTGCAGCAGTGGCACTCATTCAACTTAAAATTACCAGAAGCAAGGAGGTAGAACATTAATGAATGAAAGAAAAAAAGAATTTCGAGCAGCACGTTTCGTGATGCCTGCATTTATGGTCATACTTTCTGTTGCATTTTTGTTTCCAATATTTATTATTTTAATGAATTCTTTTAAAGGAAAATTCTATATCGCGGCATCTCCTTTTGAACTACCTCATGACGAGATTTTTGCAGGTCTTACAAACTACATTGACGGAATTGAAAAAACTGGAATTTTACAAGCAGCTGGTTGGTCGTTATTCATCACCGTACTTTCTGTTTTGGTTATTGTTTTAATGACATCAATGACGGCGTGGTATATCATTCGTGTAAAATCTAAATTTACATCGACTCTTTATTACTTGTTTGTATTTTCTATGATCGTACCATTTCAAATGGTGATGTTTACCATGTCAAAGATTGTAAATATCTTGCATCTTGGAAATCCAGTAGGAATCATTTTGATTTATTTAGGGTTCGGTTCGGGACTTTCGGTGTTTACATTTGCTGGCTTTATCAAGTCTGTTCCTATTGCAATGGAAGAAGCTGCAGTTATGGATGGATGTAATCCAATTCAGATATTTTTCTATGTGGTCTTTCCAATCCTTCGTCCGACAGCAATCACGGTTGCTATACTGAATGCAATGTGGATTTGGAATGACTATTTGCTGCCAAGTCTAGTACTTCCTAAAAAGTATGCAACAATACCGATTGCAGTACAGTCACTCAAAGGAAGTTATGGGTCCATTGACATGGGTGCCATGATGGCTATGCTTGTGATTGCAATTGTTCCTATCGTGGTATTTTATCTGACTTGTCAGAAGTATATTATCAAAGGCATTGCAGCAGGCGCTGTGAAGGGATAAGGGAAGAGGAAAAATGGTATGAGAAGCAGTGGAATACTACTACCGATTTCTGCGTTACCTTCAAAGTACGGAATTGGAGCATTTGATAAGAATGCATATGAATTTATTGATCAGATTAAAAAAGCAGGAATGAAGTATTGGCAAATCCTGCCTTTGGGGACAACTGGATATGGGGATTCCCCATACCAATCGTTTTCCGCCTATGCAGGGAATCCATATTTTATTGATTTGGATGATTTGTTAGAAAAAGGGTTACTGAAATCCGGGGAATGTGAACAGGCAGAAATTAGCGGGCATATAGATGAGGTTGATTACGCACAATTATATGAAACAAGATATCAAATTCTAAGAATAGCTTTTTCGCGATTTGATTGCAACGATTTACAATATCAAAAATTTTTGAATGAAAATAAACATTGGCTCCCAGATTTTGCGTTGTTTATGGCAGTGAAAAATGAAAATCAGGGTATTTCGTGGAATTTGTGGGAAGATGGAATTCGCAAAAGAGAACCTTCCTCGCTCAAGCATTATCGTGAGAAATGCAAGAAAGAAATGCATTTTATACAATTCATGCAATATATGTTTTTTTCAGAATGGAACATTTTAAAAGCGTATGCAAACCAAAAAGGGGTTGAAATCATTGGGGATATCCCAATTTATGTTGCATATGATAGTGCAGACACATGGACACAACCTAAATTGTTTCGACTGAACAAAAATTTGGAACCACTTATTGTAGCAGGGTGTCCGCCAGATCCATTTTCGGAGACCGGGCAACTTTGGGGAAACCCAATTTACGATTGGAAATACCACAAAGAGACTGACTATCAATGGTGGGCTGAACGTATGCAAGCTACCTTTGCGTTGTATGATGTGGTGCGTGTCGATCATTTTCGAGGGTTTGAATCCTTTTATCAAATTCCATATGGAGAGGAAACTGCACAATACGGCTCGTGGGAAAAGGGACCGGGTGAAGAATTTTTCTTTCGATTAAAAGAAAAGCTTGGACCTTTGAATATAATCGCTGAAGATTTGGGTTATGTGACGCCATCAGTGATTGAAATGCTGCATCGCACTGGGTTCCCTGGAATGAAAGTTCTTCAGTTTGCATTTGACTCAAGAGAGAGTGGTGAATACTCCCCCGAAACATACGAGGAAAATTCGGTGGTATATACGGGAACACATGATAATGACACCTTGATTGGTTGGTATCATAGTATTTCCGTAGCAGATAGACAAAAAGTCAGAAACTATGCTAAAATAAAAAAAATGTCGGACTTGGATATTGCATGGAAGTTAATTGAGACTGCCTTTGCAACAAAATCTAAGCTTTGCGTGATTCCAATGCAGGATTTTCTTGGACTTGATAGTAGTGCACGAATGAATACACCTTCTACGCTAGGTGGAAATTGGAAATGGAGAATGCGATCCGGTGATTTTTCGGATGAAATGTGTAAAAAAATTAGAGACTATCTAATGATTTATCAACGATAAAATTGGCATAAAGGTTGTGAAAGTATGGAATCGATAACGATAAAAGATATTGCAAAAATATGTGGTGTAGGTGTCAGTACGGTATCTCGCGCGATTAATAATCATCCGGATATCAACCCTGAAACCAAACAGCAGGTTTTGGATATCATCAAAGAACACAACTATATTCCAAATAACAGTGCAAGAAACTTAAAACGTGTGGATGCCAAAGCAATCGCCATTTTAGTAAAAGGGATTACAAACCCTTTTTTCTCAAAAATGATTAAAAT
The DNA here is from genome assembly GCA_963666475.2 of Lachnospiraceae bacterium. Lineage (GTDB taxonomy): Bacteria > Bacillota > Clostridia > Lachnospirales > Lachnospiraceae > JBFHIZ01. Next base: position 859,821 of record OY762821.2, read on the forward strand.
CATGGAACGTGAAATTCAACGTCAGAAATATTCCCTGATTCTTCATCACGTAGATGACGAAGAAGATGAGGTGGAAATTGCGTTACAATTAATTAAAGAAAAAAGACTGAGAGGAATCATTTTTCTTGGTGGTTATTTTTCACATACAGAATTTGAACTGAGACAGATTACGGTACCTTTTGTACTCAGTACAATTGGTGCGATGGAGAATATACCAGAAGAGATTTATTCGTCGGTAAGTGTAGATGACTTTGCAGAGAGTTATAAAATTACAAAGTTTTTGTTGGAGCTTGGGCATACAAAAATCGCACATGTCACAGCAAATAAGGATGATCAGTCCATTGGTTATCTCCGTCTTCAAGGATATCGCATGGCTATTCAAGATGCGGGGTTAAAGGTGGATCAGGATTTGATCGTATATATGGATGAATCTTTAGAGGCGTATTCGATAGAAAATGGATACGAAGTAACAAAACGCTTTTTAAGACGTGAGAAAGAATTTACCGCGGTATATGCAATTTCAGATCAGCTTGCGATTGGGACCATTCGTGCGTTGGTAGATGCTGGGTATCGAGTTCCAGAAGATGTTTCCGTGGCCGGATTCGACGGAATTGAACTAGGAAAATATTATTGTCCTTCGCTTACAACTTTAAAGCAACCGGTAGAAGATATTGCAAAAGAATCCATTCAGATGCTTTTTGAAGAGATTGAGGATCAAAAAAACAGAAGGCATAAAATTTTTCATGGAGAGCTGATTCTTGGAGAATCGACAAAACAGCTGTCTTAGGGAATTCTACATAAACACAAGATGTAGATAAAATGGAATTCAAAATTCGATAAATTATTTCATAATGCACAAAAAAATAAGAAAAGAAGGAAGTAGATTTATAAGCATTACCAAAACGTCTTCCCTCTTTTTTTTGTTGTTGTGAAAAAAGATATTAACATATATAATTAAATGGGTGAAATTTTACACAGATTTTACAGAATCCACATAAGAAAATAAGGAAGAATTGATATAATTGATGTCATAGCATCAATTAGATGGAGGAATCATGAGTTTAGACGATTTGAAGATGCTGTTTAAGTTTATTGGAGGCTTGGGTCTCTTTTTGTATGGAATGAATATCATGGCAGATGGTATTCAACGTTCTGCAAATGATAAACTTAAAAAATTAATGGGATTTTTAACAAAAAATCGTTTCATTGGTGTTTTGGTAGGAGCTTTGATTACAGCAATCATTCAAAGTAGTTCGGCCACAACCGTAATGGTCGTAGGATTTGTTAATGCTGGGGTATTATCTCTTGTACAGGCTACCGGTGTAATCATGGGAGCCAATATTGGTACAACGATTACAGCATGGATTGTATCCATGAATGAATGGACGGCTATTTTTAAGCCATCTACTTTTGCACCATTACTTTTGGGAATTGGCGCATTTTTCATGCTTTTCTCAAATAGAGAAAGACAACGAAAGATTGGTGAGATCTTAGTTGGTATTGGTGCGTTATTTATTGGTCTTGAGTTTATGTCAGGTTCTATTGAACCTTATAGAGATGCAGATGCTTTTGTGAACTTATTTGTAACTTTAGGTAAAAATCCATTCCTTGCTATTTTGGCAGGAACTGTTGTTACCGCTATTATTCAGAGTTCTTCTGCTTCGGTTGGTATTTTGCAAACACTAGCAATTAGTGGAATGGTAAACTGGCAGTCCGCTGTTTTTATTACCATGGGGCAAAATATTGGTACTTGTGTTACAGCATTGATTTCTTCAGCAGGAACTGGGAAGAATGCAAAGAGAGCTGCTATCATTCACTTGCTGTTCAATATGTTTGGAGCGATTTTCTTTGGAATTATCATGTTTATTCTCTTTCGAATGAATACTGCGTGGGCGAATTCAGAAATTAATAGTATTCAGATTTCTATTTTCCACACCGTATTTAACGTATTAAATACATTGATTTTATTCCCATTTGGTAATCGCCTTGTTAAGGTTTCTAAATTGATTGTAAAGGATAATGTACAGGAAGACGCAGCGGAAGAAAATGTTGTTGTTGAAGTGAGTAGACATTTGGATCGAAGAATTTTGACAAATCCAACCTTTGCAATTGAAACCGCAGCTGAACAGGTTAATGTTATGGGTAAATTGGCACTTGAAAATGTTAAGCAATCCATGGCAGTTCTTGCTACGAATGAAAAAGTGGACACCTCACTGGTGTTCCAAAATGAGTTGATGGTTAATCAACTACAAAAGAGCATTGCTGACTTTTTAATTGAAATTGACAGCGAATCTTTGGCAGATAATCAACATAGTTTTGTAAAAAACATGTTTTACAGTATTTCTGATTATGAAAGAATCAGTGACCACTGTGAAAATCTTGCAGAACTTGCAGATAGCAGAATGAGAAATCAAATCATCTTTTCGGAAGATGGAATTGAAGATTTAAAAATCGTATATGAAATCGTGATTAAGACGCTGGAAAAAGCAATTCTAGCAACCGAAAAACAGGATAATCTTATGGTCATGGAAGTTATACGTTTAGAAAATGAAGTGGATGAATTAGAGGGAGAATTAAGGGATAAACATATTGGCAGATTGTCCAATGGAAGCTGTACTTCAGGAGCGGGAATTTTGTTCTTGGATGCAATCAGCAATTTGGAACGTATTTCTGATCATGCTAATAATATCGCAGGGTATGTTGCGAAAAAATAATCTTACGGCGTTGCTTTCTCTTCACTAATTTACACATAAAATGGAAAGGCGTAATGTGTATGAAGAAAATATTTATTATTGAAGATGACGAAAATATCCGTAACCTGATCCGGGTCGCTCTGGAAGGGTATGGTTATGATGTCGAGTGTTTTGAGAAGGCCGAAGACGCACTTCTGGTCCTGGAAGAAAAGAACCCAGATATGGCAATATTTGATTTGATGTTACCAGGAATGGATGGATTATCAGCAATATCGAAGATACGCAATGAGTTTACTAGTAAGATTCCACTGATTATTTTGACGGCTAAAGACAAGGAGTATGATAAGGTACTTGGTTTAGACGGAGGAGCGGATGATTATATCACCAAGCCTTTTGGAGTCATGGAGCTTGCTGCAAGAGTACGTTCTTTGCTAAGAAGAGCAGAAGAAAAAGTAGAAGTTCGTCAAGGACAGACCGGAAAAGTTTCTTTAAACTCAGATACTCGAGAGGTTTACGTGGAAAACGAGAAGATTCAACTTACCTATAAAGAGTTTGAGCTTCTTGCTTATTTAATGAACAACAGTGAGCGTGTCGTATCGAGAGAAGAATTATTAGATCGGTTGTGGGACTACAATGCAGAAATAGAGACAAGAACACTGGACATTCACGTACGAACGTTGAGACAGAAATTGGGTAAAGACGTTGGTGGATATATTCGAACAGTACGTAGCGTTGGATATCGCTTTTTGCCGGAAGAAGAATAAGGTGTGTTTTTACAATAACATCGCGCGGAGAGAATTCGTGCGATGTTATTGTATATGGGCCCAAAATATCAAGAAATGAGCGGCAGTGTGTGAAAGAAAAAATGATGCTGGTTATATTGTTTAGTAGTTATATGTGAGAAAGATAAAAATGATGTAGATTATTTTGTTTGGGCAACAAACGAGTTTTCAAATATAATTTGTCCAAAGATATTAAAAAAAACAGGTTATCAAAACCGATAAATGACTGTTTGGGAAAATATGTATGATATATGTTGAATTTGCCCGAAAGCTATGTTTTGTTTGGGCATATTTTAATGAATTACTTAAACATTGACCATATTGCAATAATATATAGAAGTGATAAAGGTAATGAATAGAAGGAAGGAGTAGTTTTTTATGAAGAAAGCACTACTACAAAGAATCATTGGCGTTTTGGTCTTGGTCTTGATTTTGAGCAGTATTATAGCATTTAAATCAATATGGGATGTACGAGTAGATTCGGGTGTGGAGACTCTACATAATTCGATTTGCTTAGTCGACGAGTTGCTAGATTATAACGGGGATTTGGAAGCACAGGTGGAGATAATTAGCAACATTCTTCCTGAACCAAAAGCCAGAATCACGATTATGGATATTGGTGGTACAGTACAAGCGGATAGCAACACAAAGAGTCCAGAAACTATGGAAAATCATTTGAATCGAGATGAAGTGCAGCAGTCTTTATATGATACGGTTGGATACTCTATTCGGCAGTCGGATACTTTGAATGAAGAGTTATTATATGTTGCTAAATTATCCGCTGACGGGAAATATATTTTGCGTATGGCACTTCCTTTAAGTGGGTTGATTTTGGAAATGATTCGCGTTTTTGCAATTCTATTTATTGCAATTCTATTTGTATTTATTTTTGCAGTACTAGCAGTGAATCAGTATATGAAGAAGATTACAAGTCCGTTGGAAGATATATCTGAGCGTATGCAGGCTATGAAAAATGATAGTCTCCAAGTGGATTTTCCAGAGTATCAATTTACGGAAATGAATATTATTTCAGGAACCACGGAAAAATTAACCACTGAGATTCGTGGGTATATTCAAAAAGTGAAAAAAGAAAAACAAATTCGAGAAGAATTCTTTTCAAATGCTTCTCATGAACTAAAGACGCCGATTACATCAATCAAAGGATATGCGGAATTGTTGGATCAAGGGTTTGTGAAAGACAAAGAAATGGAAAAGGATTTTATTCGCAGGATTCTGACAGAAACACAGAATATGAATGAACTAATCAATGATATTTTGATGATTTCGCGTTTGGAGAGTGAAGAAGCCGTAGTTACATTTTCGATGATTCGTTTGAATACACTAGTTGGTGAGATTTTTGAAACGCTGAAACCTCTAGCGAAAGTCAAAAATGTTTCCATGCATAAAGAATGTCAGCCAATTGTATTTGAAGGAAATATGAAACAGATTCGAGAATTGCTTCTGAACTTAATCGAGAATGCGGTAAAATATAACCGAGTAGATGGAAACGTTTGGGTGACGATTGGATCAAATAATACAGAGGTTCTGATTACGATAAAAGATGATGGGTTAGGAATTCCAAAAGAACATCAAGATCGTATTTTTGAGAGATTTTATCGTGTAGATGAAGGGAGACAAAAACAGATTGGTGGAACAGGTCTCGGTCTTTCAATTGTGAAACATGTGGTAGAATATTATAAGGGTACCGTGCGTCTGGAAAGCAAAGAAGGTAAGGGAAGCACATTCTATGTGACAATTCCAAAAGTACGTGAAGAGAAATAAAGGGTTGTAAATGAAAAGCATGCTGAGGCATGCTTTTTGTTTGCTCATAAGGATGTTCATGATGTGTGGTATGGACGAGAAATGGCGAAAACATGTACCGAAGCTCACGCTTTCGCTTAGCATAAATCGTAGCAGAGTAGCTCGCGGGGGATGTTCATGATATGTGCATGGACGAGAAATGGCGAAAACATGTACCGAAGCTCACGCTTTCGCTTAGCATAAATCGTAGCAGAGTAGCTCGCAAGGATGTTCATGATATGTGCATGGACGAGAAATGGCGAAAACATGTACCGAAGCTCACGCTTTCGCTTAGCATAAATCGTAGCAGAGTAGCTCGCGGGGGATGTTCATGATATGTGCATGGACGAGAAATGGCGAAAACATGTACCGAAGCTCACGCTTTCGCTTAGCATAAATCGTAGCAGAGTAGCTCGCGGGGGATGTTCATGATATGTGCATGGACGAGAAATGGCGAAAACATGTACCGAAGCTCACGCTTTCGCTTAGCATAAATCGTAGCAGAGTAGCTCGCGGGGGATGTTCATGATATGTGCATGGACGAGAAATGGCGAAAACATGTACCGAAGCTCACGCTTTCGCTTAGCATAAATCGTAGCAGTACTAACTCGCAGAATACGCTCGTAAGTGCTGACGATTTATGAAAGAGCTTCGGTGACATGTTTCGCAGTTTCTCTGTAGTGGCTTTAATCAAGAAATATTTTGGCTTGCTTTATGTATGAAAAGCGACTGTAATCTCATGTTGAATTCTTGTGATATACATCCATACGCGAGCAAACCTCTTTTCTATATTGTAATGAGGCAATTCTCGCCTGCGATACCGATACGATCTGACCCCTTATTTTGCGTCAGCACTTACGAGCGTAGTGTGCGAGTTAGTACTGCTACGAAAAATACGGAGCGAAAGCGTGGTCAGGGAGAATCGAGTATCGCAGTGAGAGAACCACGCAATAGAAATGTTTGTGGTGCTGACGATTTATGAAAGAGCTTCGGTGACATGTTTCGCAGTTTCTCTGTAGTGGCTTTAATCAAGAAATATTTTGGCTTGCTTTATGTATGAAAAGCGACTGTAATCTCATGTTGAATTCTTGTGATATACATCCATACGCGAGCAAACCTCTTTTCTATATTGTAATGAGGCAATTCTCGCCTGCGATACCGATACGACCTGACCCCTTATTTTCCGTCAGCACTTACGAGCGTAGTGTGCGAGTTAGTACTGCTACGAAAAATACGGAGCAAGAGCGTGGTCAGGGAGAAACGAGTATCGGAGTGAGAGAACCACGCAATAGAAATGTTTGTGGTGCTGACGATTTATGAAAGAGCTTCGGAGACATGTTTCGCAGTTTCTCTGCATTTAATTAATTCAAGAAATGTATTGATTCGCTTTATGTGTGAAAAGCGACTGTAATCTCATGTTGAATTCTTGTGATATACATCCATACGCGAGCAAACCTCTTTTCTATATTGTAATGGGGCAATTCTCGCCTGCGATACCGATGCGACCTGACCCCTTATTTTCCGTCAGCACTTACGAGCGTAGTGTGCGAGTTAGTACTGCTACGAAAAATAAGGAGCGAGAGCGTGGTCAGGGAGAATGGAGTATCGCAGTGAGAGAACCACGAAATAGAAATGTTTGTGGTGCTGACGATTTATGAAAGAGCTTCGGTGACATGTTTCGCAGTTTCTCTGTAGTGGCTTTAATCAAGAAATATTTTGGCTTGCTTTATGTATGAAAAGCGACTGTAATCTCATGTTGAATTCTTGTGATATACATCCATACGCGAGCAAACCTCTTTTCTATATTGTAATGAGGCAATTCTCGCCTGCGATACCGATGCGGCCTGACCCCTTATTTTGCGTCAGCACTTACGAGCGTAGTGTGCGAGTTAGTACTGCTACGAAAAATACGGAGCGAGAGCGTGGTCAGGGAGAAACGAGTATCGGAGTGAGAAGTTCACAATAGAAATAACAACAGAAATAACACGTAATGCAATTTAAAGAAGGTGACCGTAGTCTCAGTGTTTGGGCAATTTTGAGATGAAATATGCAATATTGCCCAGACACTACAAATATTCGTTATATTAATGGTAGAATAGGGGGTGCTAAGTCACTCTTTATAGAAGATTGGGCATATGTAGAAGATGAAATAAATTATTGACTAATTATTCAATATAAATGGGCAAATGAAGGCAGATATTAGCGGTCAATGTCCATAGCGTTAATTAAATGAGAATATCTAGATTGGATTAGGCTTTATTTAAGCATTTAGAACATGTATGAAAGATGCTGAAATCATATGTTGGGAAAATAACGGTCATAAAAATAGTATTTGTCCAAAGGGGAGGGATATTCCAACCTTGTGTACATTTCTGGGATGAAAGCCAATGAAAGCCAATGGAAGACTGAAAGCCAATGAAATATATGCAAGTGTGTTCACAGGATTTTTATAAATATTTTATAGTTAAGTGGTTGACATGGAATATGGAACATGATAATTTATTAAAAGAAGATATTAGCACTCCGTACAAATGAGTGCTAACAACCGGAAAGGAGCCAAGGGATGCAGTTGGATGACCGCAAGATAAAAATTTTACATGCAGTGATCAGAAATTATCTGGAAACTGGTGAACCGGTTGGCTCGCGCACCATTTCAAAGTTTACGGATTTGAATTTAAGTTCGGCAACGATCCGAAATGAAATGGCAGACTTAGAGGAAATGGGATTTATTGTTCAACCCCATACATCATCTGGGCGTATTCCTTCTGATAAAGGATATCGGTTATATGTTGACTCTCTGATGGAAGAACAAAAAGCGGAAGTCACACAAATGAAAGAACTTCTTCTAGAAAAAGAAGATAAGATGGAACAGCTTTTGAAGAATGTTGTGAAGCTTTTAGCGGTAAACACAGAGTATGCAACGATGATTACAACACCAAGCACATATGGAAGTAAGCTTAAGTTCATTCAGCTTTCCAGGGTAGATGACTATCAGTTAGTGGCAGTAATTGTCACGGAATGCAATATGATTAAAAACAACATTATTGATATTGATGAGCCGTTGGATGATGAAACACTATTAAAACTGAATATTTTATTGAATTCGAATTTGAATGGAAAAGTCATTGAAGAGATTAATTTGGCAATGATTACCAAACTAAAGAACCAGGCAGGTATTCACAGCGAACTGGTCGGATATGTTATGGATGCAGTTGGAGAGTCTATTAAGGATGAGGACTTAGAGATTTATACAAGTGGTACTAATAACATATTTAAGTATCCTGAAATCAGCGATAAGGGTCGCGCGAGTGACATTATACATACATTTGAAGAAAAGAAATTATTGACTACATTGATGAGCTCACCGCTTACAGAAGAAGAAGCGGCAAGAGGAATTAAGATCTATATTGGAGAAGAAACTCCAATTGGAAGTATGAAGGACTGTAGTGTGGTAACCGCATCCTATGAGTTGGAAGACGGAATACAGGGAACCATCGGAATTGTTGGGCCAAAGAGAATGAATTATGAAAAAGTAGTTGAAACCTTAAAAACGGTACAAAATCAACTCGATTCATTATATAAAAAGAAAGAACCCGGAAAGGATGAAAAGAAAACGTGAATAAAGACGAATTGCGAAGAGAAGCGGAAGCACATTCAGAGGAATTGATGGTTGAAGAACCTGAAGTGAATGTTGAGGAAAACGTGGATACTGAAGACTACACAGAATCTTCGGAAAATACAGAAGATGATGATGTAGATACAGAAGAGATGGAAGAAACCGAAGAGAAAAAGAGATTTTCTAAAAAAGCTTCAAAGAAAAAAGAAGATAAGGCAAAAGAAAAGATTGAAGAACTCGAAGGCCGATATATGAGACAGCTTGCAGAGTTTGAAAACTTCAGAAAGCGTACAGAAATTGAAAAATCAAGAATGTTCGATATGGGAGCAAAAAGTGTATTGGAAAAAGTGCTTCCAGTTGTAGACAATTTTGAACGTGGATTAAAAAGTCTACCAGAGGACAAAGCTGAAGATCCTTTCGTAGATGGAATGAATAAAGTTTACAAACAATTATTATCTGAATTAGAAGGAATCGGTGTAGTGCCAATTCCGGCAGTAGGAGAAGCGTTTGATCCTGAGGTTCACAATGCGGTTATGCAAGTAAGTAGTGAAGAATACGAAGAAGGTATAGTTGCACAAGAACTGTTGAAAGGTTACAAATATAAAAATACTGTGGTTCGTCACAGTATGGTTGCAGTTGTCAATGAATAAATAGAAAGAAATCGAATCAGATTATAAAATGGAGGATAAAAGAAATGGCAAAGATCATTGGAATTGACTTAGGAACTACAAACTCATGCGTAGCTGTTATGGAAGGTGGAAAACCTACTGTAATCGCAAATACAGAAGGAAGCCGTACTACACCATCTGTTGTGGCATTTACTAAAACTGGAGAACGTTTAGTAGGAGAAGCTGCGAAACGTCAGGCTGTTACAAATGCAGACAAAACAATTTCTTCAATCAAAAGAGAAATGGGAACAGATCACAAAACTGCAATTGATGATAAAAAATATTCACCACAGGAAATTTCTGCAATGATTCTTCAAAAACTGAAAGCTGATGCAGAAAGTTATTTGGGAGAAAAAGTAACTGAAGCAGTTATTACAGTACCTGCTTACTTCAATGATGCACAGAGACAGGCAACAAAAGACGCTGGAAAAATCGCTGGACTTGAAGTAAAACGTATTATCAACGAACCAACAGCTGCAGCTCTTGCATATGGTCTTGACAACGAACACGAACAAAAAATCATGGTATATGACCTTGGTGGTGGTACATTTGACGTTTCTATTATTGAAATTGGTGATGGAGTTATCGAAGTATTGTCTACAAGTGGTGACAACCGTTTAGGTGGAGATGACTTTGATGCAAAAGTAACCGATTACATGATTGCTGAATTTAAGAAACAAGAAGGAATTGATCTTTCCAAAGATAAAATGGCATTACAGAGATTGAAAGAAGCTGCTGAAAAAGCGAAAAAAGAACTTTCTTCTGCAACAACAACAAACATCAATCTTCCATTTATTTCTGCAACTGCTGAAGGCCCAAAACATTTTGATATGACTCTTACAAGAGCTAAATTTGATGAACTTACACATGACCTTGTTGAAAGAACAGCAGAACCAGTTCGTACTGCATTAAAAGATGCTGGAATCTCTGCATCAGAGCTTGGAAAAGTATTGCTTGTAGGTGGTTCAACACGTATTCTTGCGGTACAGGACAAAGTAAAACAATTAACAAATCAGGAAGCAAGTAAAACATTGAATCCAGACGAATGCGTTGCGATTGGAGCCTCAATTCAAGGTGGTAAACTTGCAGGTGATGCAGGTGCAGGTGAAATCTTACTATTAGACGTTACACCACTTTCACTTTCCATTGAAACAATGGGTGGAGTAGCAACACGTCTCATTGAAAGAAACACTACAATTCCTACAAAGAAGAGCCAGATATTCTCAACAGCTGCAGATAATCAGACTGCTGTAGATATCAACGTTGTTCAGGGTGAAAGACAGTTCGCAAAAGATAACAAATCTCTTGGACAGTTCCGTTTAGATGGTATTCCAGCAGCAAGACGTGGTGTTCCACAAATCGAAGTTACTTTTGATATTGATGCAAATGGTATCGTAAACGTTACTGCAAAAGATATGGGAACTGGAAAAGAACAACACATCACAATTACAGCAGGATCACATATGTCCGATGATGATATCGAAAAGGCAGTAAAAGAAGCAGCTGAATTTGATGCACAGGATAAAGCTCGTAAAGAAGCAGTGGATACAAGAAATGAAGCAGATTCATTTGTATTCCAGACTGAAAAAGCTTTGGCTGATGTAGGCGACAAAATTTCAGCAGATGAAAAAGCGTCTCTAGAAGCAGAATTAAAAGAATTAAAAGATATTTTAGAATCAACAAAAGACACTGATTTGACACCAGAACAAGTTACTAATGTAAAAGCATTACAAGAAAAACTTGCTCAAAGTGCACAGAATCTGTTTACTAAGATGTATGAATCTCAGGCAGGAGCTGCAGGTCCAGACATGGGTGCAGGCCCAGATATGGGAGCAGATGCAGAAGCGGCAGAAGATGATGTAGTTGATGCTGATTTCAGAGAAGTATAAATTCAGGAAAATAAAATGATCGCGAAATGGTGGAGAGCAGGTGCTCTTCGCCTTTCGTTGTATCTAGAAGGATGAGACAATGGCAGAACAAAAAAGAGATTATTATGAGGTGCTTGGGGTCGATAAAAATGCTGACGATGCTGCACTAAAAAAAGCATATAGAAACCTTGCAAAAAAATATCATCCGGATATGAATCCTGGGGATCATAATGCGGAAGTAAAGTTTAAGGAAGCTTCAGAAGCTTATTCCGTTTTATCGGATAAAGAGAAAAGACAGAAGTATGATCAGTTTGGACATGCGGCATTTGAGAATGGCGGCGGTCCAGGAGCGGGCGGTTTTGATTTTAATTCGGCTGATTTCGGAGATATTTTCGGAGATATTTTTGGGGATATTTTCGGCGGTGGCAGAAGTAGAAGAAATCCAAACGGTCCTAGAAAAGGTGCAAATTTAAGAGCGCGTGTGCAGATCACCTTTTTAGAAGCCGTATTTGGTTGCGAGAAGAATCTGGAAATCGCCTTAAAAGAAACCTGTGAAACCTGTAGTGGAACTGGTGCAAAAGCTGGAACGAAACCTGAGACCTGTTCGAAGTGTGGAGGAAAAGGTCAGGTTGTATTTACACAACAATCCTTCTTTGGAATGGTGAGAAATGTACAAACTTGTCCAGACTGCGGTGGAAGTGGAAAAATCATTAAAGAAAAATGTCCAGATTGTGGTGGCAGTGGATATGTATCGAAACGTCAGAAGATTACAGTGCCAATCAAAGCAGGAATAGACGAAGGGCAAATGATTATTATGTCTGGAATGGGCGAACCGGGAGTGAATGGTGGACCAAGAGGCGATTTACAAGTTGAGGTATTGATTAAAAGACATCCGATCTTCCAAAGAAACCATATGGATATTTATTCTTCTGTTTCTGTATCATATGCGGTTGCAGCACTTGGAGGAGATATCGTTATTGAAACCGTAGATGGTAAAGTAATTTACACGGTAAAAGCAGGTACCCAGACAGACACAAGAATTCGACTAAAAGGAAAAGGTGTACCAGACATTCATCGTCCAGATTCACGTGGAGATCATTTTGTAACATTGGTACTTGAGACACCTACGAAATTATCCAATGAAGCAAAAGATTTGTTACGCAAGTTTGATGAATTAACAGGAAGCAGTTTGACTGCTGCGGAGAAAGAATCAAGCGACGTCGAAAAAGACGAAAAAAAGAAAAAAGGTTTTTTTAAATAATAGGAATAGAAAAACCGAATCGAAAAGAAATATTTTTCGAGACGGTTTTTTTATGCGTAAAATGTGATATGATACAAATGTAAAAAATCGCAAATCGTGGGAGAAAAACTATGAAATGGAAAAAAATATCAATTAAAACAATTACAGATGCAGAAGATATCATCATAAGCACATTATATGACATAGGTTTAGAAGGAGCACAGATAGAAGATAAAGTTCCGTTGACAGAAAGTGAAAAGGAGCAGATGTTCGTGGATATTTTGCCGGTTATGGAACCAGATGATTCCATTGCTATTCTAAATTTCTTTGTCGAGGAAGAACGAGAAGACGAGTTCGAAGATCTTATTAATAACGTAAAAACAGAACTTGCAGAACTTTCTTCTTACATGGATATTGGAGAGGGAACAGTAACTGTTTCAGAAACGGAAGACAAAGATTGGATCAACAATTGGAAAGAGTTTTTTCATCAATTCACGATTGATGATCTTTTGATCATACCTTCATGGGAAGATATAGAGGAAAAAGACAAGGATAAAAAAATGCTTCGCATCGATCCAGGTACTGCTTTTGGAACTGGTGCACATGAGACAACACAATTATGTATCAGACAGATTGCAAAATATGTTACTTCAGAAACGGTTTTGTTGGACGTTGGTTGTGGAAGTGGAATTTTGGGTATCGTTGCTTTGCTTTATGGTGCAAAAAGCTGTAAAGGAACGGATCTAGACCCACAGGCTATATTTGCAACCAATGAAAATTTAGAGAGAAATCACTTATCGCAGGAGCAGTTTGAGGTACAGATTGGAAACATTATTTCGGATCCAAAGGTATCAGATGCGCTTGGATATGATTGTTATGATATCGTTGTGGCAAATATTCTGGCGGGGGTTCTTGTTCCGCTCACACCGGTGATTGTTCATCAAATGAAAGAAGGCGGCATATATATTACTTCTGGAATTCTGGATGAAAAAGAAGAGGAAGTAAAAGCGGCCATTTTGGCAGCGGGATTAAAGATTTTAGAAACAACATACCAGGGAGAGTGGGTAAGCATTACTGCTCAAAAATAGAAGGGGTCAAGAGATATGTATAGTTTTTTTGTTGAGCCAAATCAGATTGGAGAACAGCAGATCAGCATTCTTGGTGGTGATGTAAATCATATAAAGAACGTACTTCGAATGAAAGAAGGAGATTCTCTTTTGATTGGTGATGGCGTAGATCCTGTGGAATATGAATGCGAAATTGCAGAGATTTCAGAATCAGAGATTCGATGCCATATTTTGCAAAAGAAAAGCAGCGATGTGGAATTAACAAGTAACATCATTTTATTTCAGGGACTTCCAAAAGCAGACAAGATGGAATTGATAATACAAAAATGTGTCGAATTAGGAGTTCACACAATTGTTCCTGTGGCAATGTCGCGTTCCATTGTCAAACTGGATGAAAAAAAAGCAGAGTCAAAAATTCGGAGATGGCAGACCATCTCGGAAGCTGCGGCAAAACAAAGCAAAAGAAAGCACATTCCTGAAATTATGATGCCGATTCGATTTCGAGAAGCTGTTGAAATGTGCAAGGAATATGACTTGGTGCTGGTTCCCTATGAAATGAAAAAGGGAATGAAGGAGACCAGGGACACGATGGATTCTGTAAAGTCAGGACAGGCCATTGCCGTGTTTATCGGTCCGGAAGGTGGATTTTCGGAAGAAGAAATAAACCAGGCAATAGCTATTGGAGCAGTGCCAATTTCTTTGGGAAAACGAATTCTACGAACAGAAACCGCTGGTTTTACTACGTTGGCCTGGTTGATGTATCAATTGGAAACTATGGACCTGTAAAAGAAAATATAGAAGTGAACCAAAGAAACAGAAAAGAAAGTTTAGATATAGAAAAGAAAATTTAGATATAGAAAAGAAAATTTAGATATAGAAAAGAAAGAAAAAGACATGGAAGCATATTTGGATAATTCAGCAACAACAAGATGTATAGAAGTGGCAGTAGATGCGATGCAGAAAGCTTTTCTCGTAGAGTATGGAAATCCCTCCAGTTTGCATAAGAAGGGGATGGAAGCGGAAAAACTGATGAAAGAATCGAGAGAAATTTTTTCGAAAATATTAAAGGTCGATCCGGCTGAGATTATATTTACTTCTGGAGGGACGGAGTCCGATAATCTCGCAATTATAGGAGCTGCAATGGCTTTAAAGCGAAGAGGGAAACACCTGATTACGTCAAAAATTGAACACCCCGCAGTGTTGCGTACCATGGAATACCTTGCTGAACAGGGATTTGAAATTACTTATCTTTCAACCGATAAGAATGGTCAGATTCTGATTGAAGAATTAAAACAAGCGATGAGAGAAGACACCATACTTGTTTCAATCATGCATACCAATAATGAAATTGGAGCGGTGCAGCATATTTCTGAAATTGGAAAGCTGATTAAGGAAATGAACAGAAACACCCTGTTTCATGTAGATGCTGTACAAGGATTTGGCAAAGCATTTATATATCCTAGGAGAGAATACATTGATATGCTTTCTATCAGTGGACATAAAATACATGGGCCAAAAGGTGTTGGAGTACTATATAAATCCTCGAATGTGAGGCTGATTCCAATCACATACGGCGGGGGACAACAGAAGAGTTTGCGTTCGGGTACAGAAAATGTACCAGGGATCATTGGAATAGCAACTGCAGCAAAACATCTGTATGATCACTTAGAAGAAGACTTGGAGCGGATGATTCATAATAGAAATCGTTTGGTAGAAGGAATTCGGAAATTGGACGGGACGGTAATCAATTCGGGAATCGATATGTGGAGTGCTCCGCATATTGTCAGCGCTTCGATTCGAGATGTTCGAAGTGAAGTGTTACTTCATTCGTTAGAAGAAAAAGGAATCTATGTTTCCTCGGGAAGCGCATGTGCTTCTAATAAAATTGCAACCTCGGATACATTAAAAGCCATTGGGGTCGAGAAATGGCAGTATGATTCGACGATTCGATTCAGCTTATCATGCAGTACAACAGAAGAAGAGATTGACTATACATTAAAAGAAATGTGTGATATGATACCTTTGCTTCGCAGATTTACCAGGCATTAAAGATTAGATTGGAGAAAGTACATGGAATACGGAAAAATGTTTCAGGCATTTTTAATAAAATATGCAGAAATCGGAGTAAAGGGTAAAAATCGTTTTATGTTCGAAGATGCGTTGATCAGACAAATTCGTTATGCATTAAAAACAGTGGAGGGTTCCTTTACTGTATCTAAGACACAGGGAAGAATCTTTGTTGTTGCAGAAGGAACGTATGATTATGAAGACGCAGTGGCAGCATTGAAAACAGTATTTGGTATATCGGGAATCTGTCCGGTCGTGTATGTCGAGGATGAAGGAATTGATCAACTTGGTAAAGATGTAATTTCCTATATGAACTTGGTTTATCCAGACAAGAATTTGACCTTTAAAGTAAATTCAAGAAGAGCAAGAAAGAACTATCCACTAAATAGTATGGAGCTCAACGCAAAACTTGGAGAAATCCTAATCAATGAGTTTGAGGATATTCGTGTAGATGTTCATCAGCCAGAAGTATCTTTGAGTGTCGAAATTCGTGAAAAAATATATATTTATTCAATTGTAATTCCGGGTCCAGGAGGAATGCCGGTTGGAACCAATGGCAAAGCGATGCTACTGTTATCAGGAGGAATTGACTCTCCAGTCGCAGGGTATATGATTGCAAAACGTGGAGTAAACATCGATGCAACCTATTTTCATGCTCCACCTTATACAAGCGAACGTGCAAAGCAAAAAGTAGTAGACTTGGCAAAGCTGATTTCTGTATATACGGGTCCTATCCGTTTACATGTGATAAACTTTACCGAAATACAGCTTGCTATTTATGAGAAATGTCCACATGAAGAACTCACTATTATCATGAGAAGATATATGATGAGAATTGCAGAAAGAATTGCAAAAGAATCAGAATGTCTTGGCTTGATCACAGGAGAAAGTATTGGACAGGTGGCATCTCAGACCTTGCATAGTCTAGCTGCTACGGATGAAGTGTGTGAAATGCCTGTATATCGACCTTTGATCGGATTTGATAAACAGGATATTGTTGATATCTCTGAAAAAATTAATACATATGAAACGTCAATTCTACCTTTTGAAGACTGTTGTACGATTTTTGTCGCAAAACATCCGGTTACAAAGCCGAATTTAAAGTTCATTCGTCGCCACGAGGAAAGTTTGGCAGATGTTATCGATGAAATGGTGGAAACAGCGATTGCGGAGCAGGAAGTCATTCAAGTAAATCGTTCATAAGCTTATTAAAAAAACGCTATGAATTATCATAGCGTTTTTCATCAAATCATCAATACGATCTGTATTTATTTCATATTCATATGAAGTTTCATTTTGAGCGATGTTACCATCGCGAAGGCAATGACTATTCTACGATGTATGGTTTTAATACTTCAAGAATTGCATCTGCTTCATCGTCAGCATGAATATTTAAATTAATAGGTCTAGATAAATCTAAACTGAAAATACCCATAATCGATTTTGCGTCGATAACATATCTTC
Organism: Lachnospiraceae bacterium; assembly: GCA_963666475.2. Taxonomy (GTDB): domain Bacteria; phylum Bacillota; class Clostridia; order Lachnospirales; family Lachnospiraceae; genus JBFHIZ01. Next base: position 877,086 of record OY762821.2, read on the forward strand.
CAGACACTAAATCGAAATCATGATCAAATCTTGTAATATCGTTAACGAATGATTTAACTTTATCAATTGAGTTCAAGGAAATCTTTACTGTTTTCATACTTTCGTCCTCCTTAGCAATAAATTGTTTATACAACTAATATTTTATATGGTTGTAAAGATAAAGTCAAGACGTTAACATCACGAAAAAAGAAAGGAAATCTTATGAAAGTAGCATTACACAATTTGGGTTGCAAAGTAAATGCATATGAAACGGATGCGATGCAGCAAAAATTGACGGAAAATGGCTATGAAATTGTAAATTATGATGAATTTGCAGATATTTATATCGTAAATACATGCAGTGTTACCAATGTCGCAGAACGAAAAAGTAGACAGCAGTTACACAAAGGGAAGAAAATTAATCCGGATGCAATTATCGTAGCGGTGGGATGCTATTCCCAAATCAACAGCGAACAGGCAGATGCGGATGAAAAAATAGATCTCGTAATTGGAAACAATCGTAAGCAGGACATTGTTTCCATTATTGAAGAATACATTGGTGAAAACAAAGAGACTGCCAAACATGCGGTGGATGTCATTGATATCAACCATGAAAAAGAATATGAAGAGATGCAATTATCAACGGTGACAGAACATACTAGAGCCTATGTAAAGATTCAAGATGGGTGTAACCAGTTTTGTACGTATTGCATCATTCCTTATGCAAGAGGACGTGTGCGCAGTCGAAGACCAGAAAATGTGATTCGAGAAGCACAAGGACTGGCTGATGCTGGATTTTTGGAAATTGTATTAACTGGAATCCACATTGGATCCTATGGTCTGGATTTTGAATCATCCAATGAAACGGCATTGATTTCTCTGATTGAAGAATTAGGAAATGTGGAGGGAATCGAGCGAATTCGTATGAGCTCTTTTGAACCACGTATTCTAACGGAAGAATTTGTGGAAAGGCTGTCCAAAGTAGAAAAAATGTGCCCGCATTTTCATCTCTCCATGCAGAGTGGGTGTGATCGCACGCTGAAACGCATGAATCGCAAATATACAACCGATGAATATTATGAAAAAGTGATACTGCTTCGGAAATATTTTGAAAATCCTGCGATTACCACAGACGTCATTGTTGGTTTCCCGGGAGAGACGGATGATGAATTTGCGGAGACCGTAGCTTTCATAAAAAAAATATTATTTTATGAGACACACATATTTAAATATTCAAAACGTAATGGAACGCCAGCTGCAATCATGAAAGAGCAAATTTCTGGTGAAATCAAAACGCAAAGAAGCAAGATTCTAATGGATTTAGGTGAGGAAAAGGCGTATGAATATCGAAGAAATCTTGTCAATAGCGTAAGAAGTGTGTTGTTTGAAGAAAAAAAAGAAATCTACGGAAGAAATTATCAGATTGGGCATACAAGAGAGTATGTCAAAGTGGCAGTTCCAACTGAGGAAGACCTTACAAATCAGATTCTTGAAGTGTCAATTGATGGATTTATCACAAAAGAACTTATGTCAGCTTCTTGTAATTTATAGTCGAATAGAGTAGAATGAACATATATGTGAAACTATGTTCCGAAATAATAATTATGATGTCACATGGAGATTGATATGGAAGATTTAGGAAATACCCAATATTTCAAAGTTGAATCAGAACCGGAGACCAAAGCAAGTGTTGTACTCGAAACCGTGTACGAAGCAATGCTGGAAAAAGGGTACAATCCGGTAAGTCAGATTGTTGGATACATTATGTCTGGAGATCCTACTTATATAACGAGCTATAATGGTGCAAGAAACTTGATTATGCGTGTGGAACGTGATGAACTTGTGGAAGAGCTTTTGAGAACGTATATCAAAGACCATAAGTTACCAGGAGATGAAACATGCGAATAATTGGATTGGATTTTGGTTCGAAAACAGTTGGAGTGGCAATGAGTGATTCGTTGCTAATCACCGCTCAAGGAGTCGAAATCATTACAAGAGATGCGGAAAATAAAATCCGTAAAACTCTTGCTCGAATTGAAGAGTTGATAGAAGAGTATGAGGTGGAAACAATCGTACTTGGATATCCAAAGAATATGAACAATACACTTGGCGAACGTGCAGAAAAGACGGAAGACTTTAAGGATAAGTTGGAACGTAGAACTGGATTACCAGTTGTGCTTTGGGACGAAAGATTATCCACCGTTGCAGCGGATCAAATTATGATGGAATCGGGTATTCGAAGAGAAAATCGCAAGCAATATGTGGATAAGATTGCAGCAACCTTTATCTTGCAAGGTTATTTGGATTATTTGAAAAATCAAAAGGAAAAATAAATATGGAAAAGATTACATTTGTACAAGACGACCAGACAAGCGTAGAGTTTTTTGTGTTAGAAAAAACAACATTACGTGGAGTTGAATATATATTAGTGACCGAGGAAGAAGAAGGCGATGCGGATGCTTTTATTTTAAAAGATGTTTCAGCGGCTGAATCGGAAGAGTCTGAATATATTGTGGTAGAAGATGAAGAAGAACTTGAAGTGATTGCAAAAGTGTTTGAAAATTTATTAGAGGACATTACCTTTGCCTAAAAACAAAGGATTATATTCATGTAGAGAGAGAGGGCTGACTTGCTATTTGATGTTTGGATAGTAATCAAATCTCTCTTTCTTAAATAATAGCAAGGAGAAAAATATTGAAGAAAGAAAATTTGAACCAGGATTCAAAGTTGAAAATTATTCCACTTGGAGGACTGGAGCAGATCGGTATGAACATTACTGCCTTCGAATACGAAGATAGTATTGTTGTTGTGGATTGCGGATTGAGCTTTCCGGCAGATGATATGCTGGGGATTGATCTTGTTATTCCAGACATAACATATCTGATCGAAAATCAGGAGAAAATTAAAGGATTTGTGTTTACGCACGGACACGAGGATCATATTGGGGCAATTCCATATGTATTCAAAGAACTGAAAACATCAATCTATGCTACACGACTTACTATGGCGTTGATCGAAAATAAGTTGGAACAACATGATCTATCAAAAAAAGTGCGAAGAAAAACCGTACAATTTGGTCAAATCATTACACTTGGAGATTTTCGAATTGAATTTATCAAAACAAATCATAGTATTGTAGATGCGGCTGCATTAGCAATTTATTCAAAAGCAGGAATTGTCATTCATACAGGTGATTTTAAAGTGGATTATACTCCAGTGTTTGGAGATGCAATTGACTTACAAAGATTTGGAGAACTTGGAAAAAAAGGCGTATTAGCCCTCATGTGTGATAGTACAAACGCAGAAAGACCAGGATTTACGCAGTCTGAAAAGACGGTTGGTCTCGCTTTTGATGAGATTTTTCAACAAAATCAAGATACAAGAATTATTGTGGCAACGTTTGCTTCCAATGTAGACCGTGTGCAACAGATTATCAATACAGCTAGAAAGTTTAATCGTAAAGTAGTCGTGGAAGGTCGAAGTATGGTTACCGTCATTGAAACAGCAAGAAATATTGGCTGTCTGGATGTGCCGGAAAATACATTGATAGATATTGAACAGTTGAAAAACTATCCAAGAGAACAAACAGTATTAATTACGACTGGAAGTCAAGGGGAAAGTATGGCTGCGCTTAGCAGAATGGCAAATGGTTCACACAAAAAAGTGACGATAGATTCCAATGATACGGTTATTTTTTCGTCACATCCAATCCCTGGAAATGAAAAAGCAGTTACAAAAGTAATTAATGAATTATATAAAAAGGGTGCAGACGTTATTTTCCAGGATGCACATGTTTCTGGACATGCATGTCGCGAGGAGATTAAGCTGATTTATGCACTGACTGATCCTACATATGCGATTCCAGTGCACGGTGAATACCGCCATTTGAAAGCGCAGGAAAAGCTGGCGATTGAACTCGGTGTAAGTAAAGATAACATCTTCATATTAAAATCCGGAGATGTACTACAGATCAGCGAGGAAGAAGCGAAAGTAACAGGCCATGTACCTGCTGGTGGTGTCTTGGTTGATGGGCTTGGCGTAGGTGATGTTGGAAACATTGTTTTACGTGATCGTCAGCATTTAGCAGAAGATGGAATTATTATTTGTACACTTGCAATGGTAAGAGGTACCAATGTTATGGCATCTGAACCATTTATACAATCACGTGGATTTGTTTATGTCAGAGAATCGGACGAGCTCATGAATGATTTAAAAGATGCGATTCAGACAGTGGTAGATCGTATTAGTGAGAAAAACATAAAAGATCGAAACAAGATTCGAAATAATATCAGAGAAGCGGTAAGCGACTTTGTATGGAAACGTACGAAAAGAAGACCGATGATTTTACCAATGATCATTGAAGTGGATTAATGGAGGAAAGCAGTGAGAACGAAGCAGATAATTTCGGCACTTGCAGTGAATATTTTACAGATTGCGTTAATCGTGATTCTAGTAATCGCGGTTTATAGAGGTGCCACAAAAGCCTATGATTTCGGATATCATGTCTTTGCAGAAGAAGCGGCAGAAATTGAGCCAGGACGTGATTTTGAAGTGACTGTGGTGCAAGGTAAAAGCGTAAAAGATGTAGCCGATATGCTAGAAGAATATGGATTGATTAAATCTGCTGAGATTTATCAGATTCGTGAATGGTTTTCGCCAGAGCATGGAGACATGCAACCTGGTGTATATGTTTTAAATTCATCCATGTATCCCTCAGAAATGATTACAATTTTGTCGGGGACAAATGACGAAACGACAGAATAGGGATATTGCATGGTGAACGTACAAAAGAATACAACATGGAGAAGAGAATATGATTATCGATGATAGAATGGTCTCTTTTATCAATTCATTTGATGCAGGAAACACACCAGAAATAGATCAGTTAGAGGCAGAAGCAATTGCAAATTATGTTCCGATTATTCGGAAAGAGATGCAGAGCCTGCTCAAATTTTTTCTCGTTAGTAAACAACCAAAAAAAATTTTGGAAGTTGGAACAGCGGTTGGATTCTCTGCAATTTTGATGAGTACCTATGCGCCAAAAGATTGTCATATTACAACCATTGAAAAATACGAGAAGCGTATTCCCATCGCACGTGAGAATTTTGTGAAAGCAAAAAAGGAAGAGCAGATCACTATGTTATGTGGTGATGCAAAAGATATATTAGAAGAGTTGAATGATCAATTTGACTTGATTTTTATGGATGCTGCAAAGGGTCAGTATCAAAGTTATTTACCTGATGTTTTGCGTATGCTGAATAAAGGAGGATTGTTGATATCGGATAATGTTTTGCAAGAAGGAGATTTAATCGAATCCCGATTTGCAATTACCAGACGAAATCGTACAATTCATTCACGTATGCGAGAATATTTATATGAGTTAAAACATCATGAGCAATTGGAGACGGTCATTTTACCGGTAGGAGACGGGGTAACAGTAAGTGTCAAAAAATAGAAAGAAACCAGAATTATTAATACCTGCTGGAAGCTTGGAACTTCTCTATACAGCAATTCGATATGGAGCAGATGCTGTATATATTGGAGGACAGGCTTTTAGTTTACGTGCAAATGCAAAGAATTTTTCGAGAGAGGATATTGAAAAAGGAATCTCTTTTGCACACAAATATGGTAAAAAAGTATACATTACCGCAAATATTTTGGCGCATAATCATGATATTGAAGAAGCGCGTACATATTTTAAGGAAATTAAGGAAATAAAACCGGATGGGTTGATTATTGCTGACCCTGGAATGTATTTCGTGGCAAACGAGATTTGTCCAGAAATAGAGATCCACATTAGCACACAGGCAAACAATACAAATTATGAAACGTTTATGTTTTGGTATCGTCTTGGCGTGAAACGTGTTGTATCTGCAAGAGAATTATCATTAAAAGAAATACAAGAGATCAGAAATCGAATTCCAGAGGATATGGAAATTGAAAGCTTTGTACATGGTGCCATGTGTATTTCCTATTCCGGAAGATGCCTTCTGAGCAATTATTTTACTGGAAGAGATGCAAACAAGGGTGCGTGTACACATCCATGCAGATGGAAATACTCAATTGTTGAAGAGCAAAGGCCGGGACAGTATCTTCCTGTTTATGAGAATGAACGTGGAACGTATATTTTTAATTCGAAAGATCTATGCATGATAGAACATATGCCTGAAATGATAGAGGCTGGTATCGACAGCTTGAAAATTGAGGGACGTATGAAGACCGCGCTATACGTGGCTACTGTTGCGAGAACATATCGAAAAGCAATTGATGATTATTTTGAATCTGAGGAATTGTATCGTGAACATTTACCTTGGTATAAAGAAGAAATTGCAAAATGTACTTATCGTCAGTTTACAACAGGATTCTATTTTGGGAAACCTGACGAAGACACACAGATTTATGATTCAAATACATATATAAATGAGTATATATACTTAGGAACCATTGAAGACGTATCAGATGATTTACACACTATTATTCAAAAAAATAAATTTTCAGTCGGTGATGAAATAGAGATTATGAAACCGTCGGGTGAAAACATTGTTTGCAGTGTGGAAATGATTTTTGATGACGAAAAGAATGAGATGGAAAGTGCCCCACACCCAAAACAAAAGCTGTTAATTAAGCTCACAGAAACAGGTGAGGTTGGTGATATTCTTAGGGTGAAAAAGGAATAAATATTGGAATAAAAAAATTTTATATTTCTGAGCTTTTTCTCTTGAAAAAAAGAAAGAGCTCATGTATAATACTCAAGTGGCAAAAAATTAATGGGCTATCGCCAAACGGTAAGGCAACGGACTCTGACTCCGTCATCTCAAGGTTCGAATCCTTGTAGCCCAGTTGAAAAATACTCTCGAGTGTTCGAGAGTATTTTTTTGTTCAAAGATTCTGGGGATGAACAAAAATTGTCTTGAAGGAAGGCTAGTAGAATTATGTACCAAACAGAAGGAAGAATACGTTTTAGTGAAACAAATGATAAATTACATTTAACTCCAGAAGCATTGCTGAATTATTTTCAGGATTGTAGTACGTTTCAGTCGGAGGATTTGGGAATCGGAATTGAATATTTAAAAGATTTAGATATGGTATGGGTTGTGTCTTCGTGGCAGATTGTCGTTAAACGCTTTCCAAAACTGGGCGAATACATTTCTTGTAAAACAATGCCTTATGATTTCAAAGGTTTTTTCGGATATCGTAACTATATGATGGAGGACGAGACGGGGGAGAGAATTGCATTTGCAAGCGCTCTTTATTGTTTGATTTCGATCACGGATGGGAAACCAGTGAAACCTACCGAAGCCATGATCCAAAAATATGAGATTGAAGAACGACTTGAAATGGATTATGCACCTAGAAAAATCAATGTGCCAGATGGTGGGGAACGACGTATTCCCATTGAGGTAAAGAAACAATATATTGATACCAATGGACATGTAAATAATGCACAGTATATGAAACTTGCAATGGACGCACTAATGGATGAAGATCTGATACATGAAAATACACTCGGTCAGATTCGTGTACAATACAAAAAAGAAGCTTTGCTCGGGGATGTTCTATATCCTCGTGTAATCAATGGAGAAATGACTACAGTGATTTCTCTGGAAGATGTGGAGGGAAACCCTTACGCAATTATTGAATTGAAAGGAAAAGAATGATTCAGATAGGAAAAAAACAGACCTTACAGGTTGTAAAAAAAGTGGATTTTGGAGTGTATCTTGGAGAAAATCAAGGGGATGTGGAAAGTGTATTGCTTCCAATCAAACAGGTTCCAACGGATGCGGATTTTGGAACAGAAATTGAAGTGTTTATATACAGGGATTCCTCAGATCGTTTGATCGCAACAACGAATACTCCGAAATTATTTTTAGGTGAAGTTGCACTTTTGGAAGTACAAGAGACAGCAAAAGTTGGCGCTTTTTTAAACATGGGATTAGAAAAAGATTTGTTGCTGCCGTTCCGTGAGCAGACTAAGAAAGTAGAAGCAGGGGAAAGTGTTCTTGTTGCTTTATATTTAGATAAAAGCAGCAGACTATGTGCGACTATGAATGTATATGAATACTTGTCAACGGAAAGTCCATATCACAAGGACGACGAAGTAGATGGAAGAATTTATCAAATTAGTGAAGAGTTCGGTGCTTTTGTGGCAGTAGATGATCGATACTCAGGATTGGTCCCTGCAAAAGATTTTTCTGGCAAAGAACAAGTCGGCGAAATGGTTCGAGCACGTGTTACGGAAATAAAACCAGATGGTAAGATTGGACTGAGTCTTAAGAAAAAAGCATATTTACAGATGCAGGATGACGCGATAGCTGTCATGGAGGCCATTGAAGACGAGGGTGGAGTTTTGCCATTTAATGATAAGGCGTCACCAGAGTTGATTCGTGAAGAAATGGGTATGAGTAAAAATGAGTTCAAACGTGCGGTAGGAAATCTGCTGAAGGCAGGAAAAATTGAAATACTCGAAAATTCGATAAGAAAAAAATAGAGAAATAGAGAAATTGAAGTGACTAGATTAAGGGGAATGTATGAAAGAAATGAATGAAGTAAAGAAAATCAACTGGTTGTTCCTTTCGATTGTGCTGGTACACCTTTCGCTGATTTTGCTGTTGGTATTGTTTCCAGATGTGGTTCGAATTGAGGGGATTTGGAATATCATGGCAGGACAGCTTTTAATTTTAGTGCCGGCGGCAATTGTAGTTGTATTTGCTAGAATCAAACTAAGCGAGTTGCTTTTCTTTCGTAGAATTCGTTTTGGAAATGTATTATTAATTGTTTTGTTTGTGTATTTAATGATGCCTTTATCTTCTTTGCTAAATGCGATAAGTATGTTGTTTGCAGAGAATTCGGTCATTGGACTGACACAGGAGATGAGCTCGTATCCAGCATGGGTCACTTGGCTTTTTGTGGGGTTGATTGGTCCTGTTTCCGAAGAGTTGGTATGCAGGGGGCTGATTTATGAAAGCTATAAGAAGAGCGTTTCACCGTTGAAAGCAATGGTGATATCTGCTCTTATTTTTGGATTATTACATATGAATTTTAATCAGATGCCATATGCATTTGCGCTTGGTATTCTTCTGGTATTGGTAAAAGAAGCGACGGGAAGTATGCTGGCGCCAATTCTCTTTCACGTAGTGTTTAACACACAGTCCGTAGTCGCTATGTATTTAATTCCTGAAGATCTTCTTAGGCAATCAGAAGCTTTAATGCAAAATAATTCACAGGATCTTTTGCTTTCAATCAGTGTGCTCTTGATTGCAGCGCTCGTATCAACGACCTTGGGGTTGTGCCTTCTTCCATATATTGCAAGAAGAGAGGGGAGAATGAGTCCGTTCCAGGTTATGAAAGAAAAAATTGAAGCAAAGTCCTCAAAAATTGGAGGAACACCACTCTATGTGGGTGTTGCTTTATGCTTTTTATTTATGCTTCTGCAACTTTTTTTATGATTTATTAAAAAAGTGCATAAAAAATACGATTTGCCTATGGATTTTTTTGTATATTTCCATTAGTATAGTAATTGGGTATCATTTATGTTGAAAAATGGTACTATAAAATTGTGTATTATGCATAAAATATAAAGGAGCGACTCAACATGATTTCAAATCAAATACTACAACACACGATTGAAGGAATTAAAGGCATAGCGAAGGTGGAATTGAGCGTCGTTGATGCGGATGGCAAGACAATTGCAACGACCATGCAAGAAGCAGAACATTTTGAATCAGCAATTTCAGAATTTGTGAAATCTTCAGCAGACAGCCAGGAGATCCAGGGGCATCAGTTTTTTAAGATTTATGATGATGATCAGCTGGAGTATATTTTGGTGTCAGTCGGAGCTGGTGAAAATGCATATCTTGTTGGAAAGATGGCAACATTTCAATTGCAAAATTTATTGGTTGCTTATAAGGAACGTTTTGATAAGGACAATTTTATCAAAAACCTTCTGCTAGACAATCTGTTGCTTGTAGATATTTATAGTCGCTCTAAGAAATTATACATTCAGACAGATGTAAAGCGTGCAGTTTTAATTGTTGAAAGAGAAAAATCTAAAGATGTAAATACAATTGAAGAAGTTCGCAGTTTGATTGTAAACACAAAGGATTTTGTGACCGCTGTGGATGAAAATAGTGTTGTAGTGGTAAAAGAACTTGCGGATGGTGAAGGTACGAAAGAGATTCATGTGCTTGCAAATAAGATTGCAGCGCATATTACTGGATCACATGTGTCGATTGGTACCGTTATTAATGAAATCAAAGAAGTAAGCCGTTCCTATAAAGAAGCAAAAATGGCAATGGATGTTGGAAAAATTTTCTTTGACGAAAGAGAAGTCGTAGCTTATTCAGAACTCGGAATTGGTCGCTTGATTTATCAACTTCCGCTTTCTCTGTGTACGATGTTCATTCGGGAAATTTTTGGTGATAAGAGCCCAGACAATTTTGATGAAGAAACGTTAAATACCATTCATAAATTTTTTGAGAACAGTTTGAATGTTTCTGAGACTTCAAGACAATTGTATATTCACAGAAATACATTGGTTTATCGTTTGGATAAATTACAGAAGACTACAAATCTGGATCTTCGAGTGTTCGAAGATGCGATTACATTCAAAATCGCGTTAATGGTTGTTAAATACATGAAATACATGGAAAGTTTCGAATATTAAGAATTTAGAATGCAAAATAAGGACGGATAGAAAATGGATCAGGCAGTAAAAAAAAGAAATAGACGAAGAAAAAATATGCCGGAAATACAGATAGCTAAGGATGATCTGATCGTATTGCATGATGTTCATAAATCATATGAGTTTGGTGCCCCTGCTTTGACAGGTGTTAACGTACGTATCAAACGAGGTGAATTTGTATTTATCGTGGGGGATTCTGGATCCGGAAAATCTACGCTGATTAAGCTTTTGCTTCGTGAATTATTACCTACCTTAGGGGAAGTATATGTGGATGGAGTCGACGTTGAAAAAATTAGAAGGAAAAGGGTTCCAAAATACCGTCGAAAAATGGGCGTTGTATTTCAGGATTTCCGTTTATTAAAAGATCGAAATGTATACGAGAACGTTGCTTTTGCGCAGCGAATTACTCAAGTTCCATCAAAAGAAATTCGTAAGAATGTGCCATCCATATTATCGACAGTTGGTTTGGCAGGAAAATATAAAGCAAAACCAAGACAGCTTTCTGGTGGTGAACAGCAGAGGGTTGCTTTAGCACGTGCTCTTGTCAATCATCCGGATATCCTACTTGCAGATGAACCAACAGGAAATCTTGACCCGACAAATGCATGGGAAATTATGAAATTGTTGGAAGACATCAACAAAGAAGGTACGACGGTATTGGTTGTAACGCATAATCGTGAAATCGTAAATGCTATGCAGAAGCGAGTAATTACGATGAAAAAAGGCGTGATCATCAGTGACGAAGAAAAAGGTGGATACATTAATGAGGATTAGTACATTTTTTTATACGTTCAAACAAGGATTTAAAAGCATATTCCGCAATAGATGGTTTTCTCTGGCTTCCATTGCCACGATAGGAGCATGCCTTTTTTTATTGGGCCTTTTTTATACCGTTCTTGTCAATTTTGAACATGTAGTAAAATCAGCGGAAGAAAAAGTAGCGGTTACCGTTTTCTTTGAAGATGGAATTGAAGAATCGAGAATTCAGGAAATTGGAGAACTTATTTCGAAACGAGTTGGTGTTCGAGAAATTAATTACATTTCAGCAGATGCTGCTTGGGAGGGGTTCCGAGATGATTATTTGGGAGATTCGGCGATTGAAATGAAAGACAATCCGCTGTTAAACTCCGCGAACTATGAAGTTTATTTGACGGAAATTGATTATCAACCAGCAATCGTAAAGTATGTGGAGTCTATTGAGGGTGTTCGCTATGTACGTCGCTCGGACGTGTTGGCAACTGCTCTTAGTGGTGTTAATCTGCTGATTACCTATGTATCTGGTGGAATTATTTCTATTTTACTTTTGGTTTCTGTATTTTTAATTAGCAATACCGTCACCATTGGAATTTCTATTCGAAAAGAAGAAATTCAAATCATGAAATATGTCGGAGCAACCGATTTTTTTGTTCGTGCACCATTTGTAATTGAAGGAATATTGATTGGAATTATTGGCGCATTCATCCCACTTCTGGTGATCCATGCTCTGTATGAAAAAATGATTGTGTATGTAGCAGAACGCTTTGATATGTTGAGCCAGCTACTGGATTTCCTTCCTGTTTCTGTGATTTTTGAAGTACTGACACCACTTTGTCTGATTTTAGGAATTGGAATTGGATTTATCGGAAGCTTTAGCACGGTAAGAAAGCATTTGAGTGTATAAAACTACACGAATAACACGAAAAGGAAGTTGTCATGCCAAAATATCAAAAAAAACCAATTGTTTTATTATTAATAGTTGCTGTATTTCTTTTGTTATTCCGTGATACAACCGCGCAGGCACTTACGATTGATGATATTACATCGGATAGTATCAAAGACATGGAAAATCAGATTGAAGACAGTAAAGACCGAATGGATGAATTGGCTTCAAGTATTACGGATTTGGAATCGATGTTAAAGTCGTTGGAATCGGATAAAAAGGATTTGGCAGCAGCGATTGAAGCGTTAGACAGTGATTTAGCAAAAGTAAATGACCGCCTTGATGAGCTTGTCGCATTAGTAGCGGAAAAAGAAGAACAGATAGCGGTTACCACAGAGCAGTTAATTCAGGCGGAGGCAGTTGAGGCAGATCAATATGAGTCCATGAAAGAGCGTATTCGATTTATGTATGAAAAGGGAGAGACGCTCCTAGTTGAACTAATTTTTGAATCATCTTCATTTGCAGAGGTGTTAAATAAATCAGAATATATTGCTGAACTTACAAGTTATGATCGTAATATGTTGGTTGAATATCAGAACACCGTAGAGACAATACATACTATGAAAGCTGTTCTAGAAGCGGATAAAGAGCTGCTGGATGTTGCAAAAGCACAAGAAGAAGAGGAACAGGAAAAGCTTGAGACGTTGATAGCACAAAAGCAGACACTGATTGAAAAAGCGGAAGCAGACATAAATACGAAAGAATTGACCATCGCGCAATATGAAGCAGAGATCGCTGCTGAGGATGCGAAAATTGCAGATTTGGAGACATCTCTTGCAGAGGAAAGAAAAGCGATTGCACTTGCAAATGGTTATAAACTAGAATACGATGGATCGACATTTACCTGGCCTGCACCATCCTATACAAGAGTTTCTTGTGATTATGGATGGAGAATACATCCAATTTTAGGCGTGCAGCAATTTCATAATGGAATTGACCTGGCATCTCCTTCTGGCACACCAATTGTGGCAGCGTACTGGGGAGTTGTGGCGGCTGCAGGATATAGTTCCACCATGGGCAATTATGTTATTTTGGACCATGGTAGTGGGGTGACAACAATCTATATGCATGCAAGTAAACTTCTTGTGGAAGAAGGGGATCTTGTGAAATCTGGCGAACAAATTGCAAAAGTTGGCTCCACTGGAAGATCAACTGGACCGCACTTACATTTTGGAGTCAGAAAAGATGGGGTTTATCAGTCTCCTTGGAATTATTTAAATTAAAATGATTCTGTTCATAAAATAAACATATTTACGAGTTATACTTGATAGAAAAGTAAAAGGACAGGAAAAATAAATGCAAGAAAATGAAGTAAAAGTTAATGAAATAGAACAAAATGAAATCAGTGGGTCAAGCATACCCGAGAGAAAAGTAAAAAAGCATTCAAGATTCTGGCTGGGTATTTTAGTTGGAGCGGCAGTCTGTAGTACTGTGTTTTTAGTTGCAACCGTTGTGTTTGTTTCTAAATACACAGATGCAATTAAGATTAGATATGCAGCAAGTGTTGCTGAAGATACTGCAGCAAGTGATGGTTTAGCAGCAAGCGATTCGGATATCAATCAGGAAATCATGGATAAAGTAACCCTGCTTGAAACTGCTGTATCTTTATATTCTATTTATGAATTTGATGAGGAAGCGTTAAAAGATGGAATTTACCAGGGGTTGGTTGATTCTTTAGGGGATCCATATTCAGACTACTATTCAACAAGTGAGTTAAATGAATTTTATGAATCGGCATCAGGGGTATACGAAGGAATTGGAGCGTATATTGGATATAACAAAGAATATGATTATCCGGAGTTTACAAAAATAATGGAAGGTACCCCTGCGGAATCTTCTGGGATTCTTGCTGGAGATCTGATCTTTGAAGTAGATGGTACAAACTGTTATGAAATGGAAACTTCTGATGTAGTGTCCTTGGTAAAAGGCGAAGGTGGTACAACGGTAACAATCACAGTTTATCGAGAAGCAATTGATGATTATATTGACATCGAAGTAACAAGAGCAAAAATTGAAACTCCACTGATTGTTTCAAAAATGTTGGAGAATAACATTGGATATATTGAGATCATGCAGTTCGAAGATGTAACATACGATCAGTTTGTGGTAGCAAAAGATGAACTTACAGCGGAAGGTATGGAATCTTTAATTATTGATCTTCGTGGAAATCCTGGAGGAAATCTATCGACAGTTAACCAGATCGCAAGACAACTTCTGCCAGAAGGTGTCATCGTTTATACCGTTGACAAATACGGAGTAAGAGAAGACTATACTTGTGATGGAAATAATGAGATTCAAATTCCGTTAGTCGTTTTAATTGACGAAAATTCTGCTTCAGCTTCTGAGATTTTAGCAGGAGCGATCAAAGACTATCAAAAAGGTACTTTGGTTGGTGAAACCTCTTTTGGAAAAGGAATAGTACAAAGAATTATCAGCCTCGGAGATGACACTGCAATCAAGTTGACAATTTCAGAGTATTATACCCCTAATGGAATCAACATTCATGGCATTGGAATTGAACCAGATGTCTTGGTTGAATTTGATTCGGCTGCATACATAGAGGATGGAACGGACACACAATTAAACAAAGCAATCGAAATCTTGAATGGATCAGTTAGTGAAACAGTAAGTGAATAATCCAGAAAAGAATCTTTGATCCAATGAAAATAGACGTCGCATAGGCAAGGCCATGCGACGTTTTATATATTAAAATATGATGTGATGGGTATATGATGGAGGGACTATGGTGTTAAAAGAACAGGCAAAAAAACATGTAGAAGAAAAGATTCTACCTTTTTGGAAGAATTTGAAAGATGAAGATTTTGGTGGTTATTATGGATTGTTGGATTTTGAATTGCGGTTAGATAAATTTGCAGTAAAGGGCATGATTTTGAACAGTCGTATTCTGTGGTTTTTTTCAAATGCTACAAAAATATTAAAAAAACAAGAGTTGAAGGAATATGCAAAGCATGCCTATGAGTTTTTGGTATCCTATGGTGTGGATGCGAGTAATGGTGGTGTTTTTTGGTCGCTTAACTACGATGGCGCTCCCTATGAAGATGTAAAATACACCTATAATCAGGCATTTGCGATATATGCTCTTTGTGCCTATTATGAGATTGAAAAAGATGAAAAGATTTTGGACTTGGCGTTTGAAATTTTTCATGTGATAGAATCGAAATGTAAGGACGAAGAGGGTTACCTTGAAGCGTTTTATCGAGATTATACAATCATGCCAAATGAACAACTTTCAGAAAATGGAGTCATTGCAGATCGAACCATGAATACGTTACTACATGTAATGGAAGCTTACACACAGCTCTACAAAATTACAAAGAGTGAGCAGGTCAAGCAGTGTCTTGTGGAACAGCTTTCTTGCTTTGAACACCATATTTACGATTCGGACGGAAAACGTCAACATGTATTTTTTGATAAAGATTGGAACCCAATCATTGATTTACAATCATACGGACATGATATCGAGTCATCTTGGCTTATTGACGAATGTCTTGAGATATTAGATGACGAGGAGTTAAATAATAGGCTTAGTCCAATTACTAGGGCATTAGCCGAGAGCGTTTATGAAAGAGCGTATCATGATCATTCTCTATGGAATGAATGCGAGAATGGTGAAAATGACAAGAAACGCATTTGGTGGGTGCAAGCGGAAACCGTAGTAGGGTTTTTGAATGCCTATCAAAAATGTCCACAGAAGCAGGAATACTATGAGGCTTCAAAAAATACTTTGCAATTTATTTTTGAGCGTATGATTGATGAGAGAGAGGGATCGGAATGGTATTCTGAGCTTGATGATGCGCTTCGACCAATAGAGAAATCGATTGTGGATCCATGGAAATGTCCATATCATAATGGACGTATGTGCCTCGAGTTAATTGAACGAAATGTGATCTGCCCAGTAAATAAAAAAGCATCGAAAGAGGCTGTTTTGCTTTTAAACTATCTACAGAGTGTTCGGGGAAAAGGGTTGATTACAGGACAACATACGCAGACGAATCCTATGGAAGAAAAGAATTTCATTTATGAGCTGACTGGAAAATACCCTGCTTTATTAGGATTTGAATTATTAGCTTATTCCCCGAATGTAAATAGAATAACACTAGATGAAGTTGCAAAAAAAGAGGTGGATGAAAATCGAGGGACAATATTGAGAGCGCTCGAGTGGGGAAAAGAGAAAAAGGGAATAGTAACGTTTTCATGGCATTGGTTTTCTCCGCTATATGGAGAAAATAAGAGTTTTTATGCAGAACATACCTCGTTTGATCCACGTGAGGTTTTAAAGGAAGGTACGCCGGAACGAAATGCATTTTATGCAGATATGGAGAGCATGGCAAAGGAACTGGAAATCTTTCAAGTGGAGAAGATTCCTGTTTTGTGGAGACCGTTTCATGAATCCTACGGAACGTGGTTTTGGTGGGGTAGGTATGGAAATCAAGTGGCAAGAGACTTGTATATTTTGATGTTCAACTATTTTGTAGAAGAATGCAAACTTCACAACTTGCTTTGGGTATGGAACTCGGATGCTCCAGATTCATATCCGGGAGATGATTTTGTTGATGTGGTCTCCGTAGATATATATTTGGAAAAACCTAGCCCTACAGACTATTGGGAACAGTTGTATAAACTAAAAACAAATACATCGATGGACAAAATAGCTTCTCTTGCAGAAGTTGGGATGATTCCAGATATTCACTTGATTGAAAAAAATCGTCCTGACTGGGTATATTATATGGTCTGGTCGAAGGAGTTCGCAATGACGGAACAGTACGCACCTTTTAAGATGTTAAAAGACATGTATCAAAGCGATTATGCAATAACATATGACAAGCTGCCATGGATTAATGTATAAGAAAATCGAACAAATGTTCTGAAAATTATGGACATTGAAACATTCACGTGTTATAATTCGTCTTATCATATGGTTAAAATATCGATAAAAGATATTGTTGGTTATTCGTTGCAGATCTTGTTGCAACATGAGGTTTAGATATGGATCATTTTGAATTGGTATCAGAATATAGTCCCGCGGGAGATCAATCGGAAGCGATTCAACAGCTTGTCGATGGATTCCGATCGGGGAGGCAATTTGAAACTCTTCTCGGGGTAACGGGTTCAGGAAAAACATTTAGTATGGCAAATGTGATTCAGGCTCTTAATGTACCGACGTTGATTATTGCACACAACAAAACTCTAGCAGGACAGCTATATTCAGAGTTTAAAGAGTTTTTTCCAAACAATGCGGTTGAGTATTTTGTTTCTTATTATGATTATTATCAACCGGAAGCATACATCCCCTCTTCGGACACATATATTGCAAAAGATTCCGCGATTAATGAAGAGATTGATAAGCTGAGACTTTCTGCAACTTCCTCTCTTGCAGAGCGAAGAGATGTGATCGTAATTGCTTCGGTTTCCTGTATTTATGGCTTGGGAAGTCCGGATGACTACAAGGGCATGGTGGTTTCTCTGCGGCCTGGTATGATCAAGGATCGAGATGATGTGATTCGGGAATTGATAGCGATTCATTATGAGAGAAGTGATGTTGAGTTCGACAGAGGTAGTTTCAGAGTTCGCGGAGATGTCCTTGAAATTAACAAAGCTGAGGGTGGCGACTATGTCATTCGTGTGGAGTTTTTTGGGGATGAAATTGAGCGAATTACGGAAGTCGAGCGTTTGACAGGAAAAATACATACAGTATTAAAACACCAAACTTTTTTTCCAGCATCGCATTATGTGGTTTCAATGGATAAAATCGAAATCGCCTGCCAACTTCTAAAAGAAGAGCTGAAGGAAAGAGTTCGGTATTTTAAAGAAAATGACAAATTGCTGGAAGCTCAGAGAATTGCAGAACGCACCAATTTCGATATTGAAATACTTAGAGAAACGGGTTTTTGTTCTGGAATCGAAAATTACTCGAGAGTTCTTAGTGGAAAACCACCAGGAGCAACTCCTGCAACACTCATGGACTTCTTCCCAGAAGATTTTTTGATTATCGTGGACGAGTCACATAAGACTATTCCACAGGTCCGTGGAATGTATGCAGGAGACCGTTCAAGAAAGACGACTTTAGTTGATTATGGATTTCGACTTCCTTCAGCGATGGATAATCGTCCGTTGAACTTTGGAGAATTTGAGGGAAACATCAATCAAATGCTTTTTGTTTCTGCGACTCCAGCAGATTATGAAGAAGAGCATGAACAGTTAAGAGCGGAACAAATTATTCGCCCGACCGGTCTTTTAGACCCTCAAATAGAGGTTCGTCCAGTAGAAGGGCAAGTGGATGATTTGATTCATGAGATTCGTATTGAAGTAGAAAAGAAAAATAAAATATTGGTCACAACTTTAACGAAAAAAATGGCGGAGGATCTTACCGATTATCTAAAAGAGGTAGGAATACGGGTTCGTTACTTACACTCTGATGTAAAAACACTGGAGCGTTCTGAAATTATAAGAGATATGCGATTGGATGTTTTTGATGTTCTGGTCGGAATCAATCTTCTTCGAGAAGGGTTGGATATTCCAGAGATTTCGCTGGTGGCGATATTAGATGCGGACAAAGAAGGATTTCTTCGTTCGGCGACGTCCCTGATTCAGACGATCGGACGAGCAGCCAGAAACGCCGATGGTCATGTAATCATGTATGGTGACAAGGTGACGGATTCTATGCAGCAGGCCATTGAAGAAACAAATCGAAGAAGGGCAATTCAGGAAAAATACAACGAAGAGCATGGAATCACACCGCAGACCATTCGAAAAGCGGTTCGAGACTTGATTCGTATTTCGGAAAAAGTAGCAAAAGATGAGATGAAGTTTGAGAAAGATCCAGAATCTATGAGTCTGGATGAATTAAAAGAGTTGAGCAATAAAACAGAGAAGAGCATGCGAAAAGCTGCTGCAGAATTAAATTTTGAGGATGCGGCTGCGTTGAGAGATCGAATGATCGAAATTAAAAAGCAGATTGATGCATTGTCATAAGGAAAAGGTAATATTTAAGATGAGTGAAACAAATAGATTTGATGGAAAATCCATTCGTGTAAAAGGTGCAAGTGAACACAACTTAAAAAATATCGATGTCGAAATTCCAAGAGACAAGTTCGTGGTTTTGACTGGTCTATCGGGATCGGGTAAGTCCTCTTTGGCATTTGATACGATTTATGCAGAGGGGCAAAGGAGATATATGGAATCTCTGTCTTCTTACGCTAGACAGTTTTTGGGGCAGATGGAAAAGCCAAAGGTAGAAAAAATTGAAGGGTTGTCTCCGGCAATTTCAATTGATCAAAAAAGTACGAATCGAAATCCAAGATCTACGGTAGGGACAGTTACGGAGATTTATGACTATTTTCGTTTGCTATTTGCCAGAGTGGGAACTCCACACTGTCCAGAATGTGGAAAAGAAATTAAGAAACAGAGTGTGGACCAAATGGTTGATCAAATCATGGAACTCCCAGAAGGTACAAAGATACAACTTCTAGCACCTGTTGTAAGAGGCCGAAAAGGGACACATGAAAAGGTATTCGAACGTGCAGCAAAAAGCGGATATGTTCGTATGCGTGTTGACGGAAATATTTATGAGATTGACGAAGAACTTAAGTTGGATAAAAATAAAAAACATACGGTAGAGATTGTAGTAGATCGTTTGATTGTAAAAGAGGGTATCGAACGACGCATGACAGATTCCATTGAAAATGTGATGCATTTGACAAAAGGGACTTTATTGGTGGATGTAATTGATGGAGAGGAGATGCATTTTTCGGAATCGTTCTCTTGCGCAGACTGTGGAATCAGTATTGATGAGATTGAACCACGAAGTTTTTCTTTTAATAATCCATTTGGTGCTTGCCCGGATTGTGCTGGATTAGGATATACGATGCAGTTTGACCCAAGATTAATTATTCCGGATACTTCTTTGAGTCTTATGGATGGAGCGATTGCCGCTATGGGTTGGCAGTCAGCAAACGATAAAAAGAGTTTTACCTATGCTTTGTTACAAGCGCTCTCTAAGGCATTTAAGTTTGACTTGAACATACCATATGAAGACCTTCCAAAGAAAATCCAGGACCTTTTAATGTACGGTAAAGGTACAAAATCCGTTGTAGTGCATTACAAGGGAATGCGTGGTGAAGGAGACTATGATGTAGTGTTTGAAGGCATTATTCAAAACCTTCAGAAACGTTATCGTGAGACTTCTTCGGATTATTCGAAGCAGGCTTATGAGTCGCTGATGCGCATTACGCCTTGTGAGACTTGTCATGGACAACGTTTGAAAGCAACGTCACTGGCGGTTACGATTGGTGATAAGAATATCTTTGAATTGATGGAGTTACCACTTAGAAAATTACGTGTATTTATTGAGAAATTGCAATTGTCGCATGTGAAAATGGAAATTGCCTCACAAATCATGAAAGAAATCGACGCACGTCTCGGATTTTTGATTGACGTTGGTTTGGATTATTTGAGTCTTTCCAGAGCAACGGCTACTCTGTCTGGTGGGGAGGCGCAAAGAATTCGTCTGGCTACACAGATTGGTTCTGGACTAATGGGAGTGTGCTACATTTTAGATGAACCAAGTATTGGCCTTCATCAGAGTGATAATGATAAGCTCATCCAGACCTTAAAGCGCCTGCAAAATTTAGGGAATACACTGCTCGTCGTTGAACATGATGAAGATACCATGTTAGAAGCGGACTGGATCGTAGACATTGGTCCTGGTGCCGGTGAAAATGGAGGGCGAGTGATAGCGGAAGGCCCTGCAGAAGAGATTATGAAAGTGCCAGAATCAATTACTGGACAGTACCTGAGTGGAGCATTGCGAATTCCTGTGCCGAGCCAAAGAAAGAAACCAAAGGGCTGGTTGCATGTGGTAGGAGCCGCTGAAAACAACCTTAAAAATGTAAATGTGGATATTCCGCTTGGTGTTCTGACTTGTGTTACTGGGGTTTCTGGATCGGGTAAAAGTTCGCTTGTAAATGAGATCATATATAAGCATTTGGCATCGAAATTGAACCGCGCAAAGATTTTCCCAGGTAAGTTTAAAGAAATATCTGGAGTCGAGCAACTGGATAAAATCATTGATATTGATCAGTCGCCAATTGGTAGAACACCTCGTTCAAATCCGGCAACCTATACAGGGGTGTTTGATCAAATCAGAGATTTGTTTGCGGCTACTGCGGATGCGAAAGCAAGAGGGTATAAAAAGGGCCGCTTTAGTTTTAATGTAAAAGGTGGACGATGTGAAACCTGTTCTGGAGACGGAATCATTAAAATTGAGATGCATTTTTTACCTGATGTGTATGTACCTTGTGAAGCTTGTGGTGGAAAACGATACAATCGTGAGACTCTTGAAGTGAAGTATAAAGGAAAAAGTATTTCGGATGTTTTGGAAATGACTGTTGAAGAAGCATTGACGTTCTTTGAAAATGTTCCAACCATACAAAGAAAAATACAAACGTTACATGATGTGGGACTATCTTATATACGTTTAGGCCAACCTTCAACAACTCTTTCTGGAGGCGAAGCACAGCGAATAAAGCTGGCAACAGAATTGTCAAAAAAAAGCACCGGAAAAACGATTTACATTTTAGATGAACCTACGACAGGTCTCCATTTTGCAGATGTACATAAACTTACCGACATTTTGGAGAGATTGACAGAGGGTGGAAACACGGTCTTGGTCATTGAACATAATTTGGATGTAGTGAAGTGCGCAGATTACATTGTGGATATCGGACCAAAAGGTGGCGATGAAGGTGGACAAATCGTCGCAAAAGGAACACCGGAGGAAATTGTAAAGTGTGAGGCGTCAAAAACGGGATTGTATTTAAAAAAAATGCTATAAAATTATGATTTGTTCTCATGTTTTTTTGAGAACGGTCGATAAATATGTTAAGCATGGAAGCACGTAAACTGGCGGATGGAACCGCTGCTGGTTTGCGTGCATTTTTTTTTGAAAAGCCTTTCAAAAAAAACAATTCTGCGTTATAATTGTTTAGTATGTAATTAGAAAACAATCATTCGAAATTATGATATATAAAACAACTATTCCGTGGAAAGGGGATAAAGTATGCGTTATACAGATATTGGAATTGACTTAGGTACAGCAAGCATTCTCGTCTATATCAGAGGAAAAGGAGTTGTCTTAAAGGAACCATCCGTGGTTGCATTTGACAATGATACAAATAAAGTAAAAGCAATTGGTGAGGAGGCTCGTCTGATGATCGGACGTACGCCGGGAAATATAATTGCTGTTCGTCCACTAAGACAAGGTGTAATCTCTGATTATACCGTTACCGAAAAAATGATGAAGTATTTCATTCAGAAGGCAGTTGGTAAACGTATGCTTCGTAAACCTCGAATTGCAGTTTGCGTTCCAAGTGGTGTTACAGAAGTTGAAAAGAAGGCTGTTGAAGATGCAACAGAACAGGCAGGAGCAAGAGAAGTATTTATTATCGAAGAGCCTATTGCAGCAGCTATTGGAGCAGGAATTGATATTACAAGACCTTGTGGAAATATGATAGTAGATATTGGTGGCGGAACATCAGACATCGCGGTGATTTCTTTAGGAAGTACCGTAGTATCTACTTCAATCAAAATTGCAGGGGATGATTTTGATGAAGCCATTAAACGTTATATGAGAAAACAACACAATCTTTTGATTGGTGAAAGAACAGCAGAAGATCTGAAAATTAAAATTGGATCTGCATTTCGAAGAGCAGAAGTGGATTATTTGGATGTGCGTGGTAGAAATCTTGTTACTGGTCTTCCAAAGAGCATTCGTGTATCCTCTGAGGAAATGGAAGAAGCATTAAGAGAGTCCACCAATCAAATTATTGATGCGATTCACTCCGTTTTAGAAAAAACACCACCTGAACTTGCGGCAGATATTGCAGATCGTGGAATTGTTTTGACTGGTGGAGGTAGTCTTCTTCGTGGTTTGGAAGAACTCATTGAGGAAAAGACGGGAATTAATACAATTACAGCAGAAGATCCAATGACTTGTGTTGCTATAGGAACTGGAAAATATGTAGAATTTCTAGATGGGTATCGTGACTAGAGATAATATCTCGGATAAGATATTCTATCACGAAGGAGGAAAACATGCTAAAAGGACTGTATTCTGCCTACTCAGGCATGATGAACGAACAGAAAAGACTGGATGTATTGACCAACAATCTGGCTAATGCTACCACGACAGGATATAAGTCGGAAGGCACGACTAGTCAGGCTTTTAGCGATGTTCTTGCATATAAGATCAAAGATGCGTCGGTTGGATATCGAACGGCGACCAGACTGGGTGTAAATACCCCGGGAGTAAAGATTGGAGAAACATATATTGATTTCTCACAGGGTTCTTTTAAAGCAACGGAAAATACGTATGATCTAGCTTTATCAGGAGAAGGTTTTTTCAATATTTCATTTACCAGCAAAGATGGCGAGACAAGTACTATGTATTCGAGAGATGGTTCATTTACCTTGAATAGCGAGGGTTATCTGGTAACGAAAGATGGCGACTTTGTGCTTGGCGAAAACGGAAGGATTCAGCTTGATCCTCTTTCGGAAACATCCATTAGTAATGCGGGTGTGATTGAGCAAAATGGTCAGGTAATCGATACGATTTTGGTAACGGATTTTGCGGACTATGATTATTTGGAACATTATGGAGAAAATTATTTTAGTCCAGTAGAAGGTGCAGAATTTACAACTTCATCTGCACAGATTTTCTCGGGATATTTAGAAACTTCTAATGTTTCGGTCGTAAAAGAAATGGTTGATATGATTAGTGTAACAAGAGCATATGAAGCAAATCAAAAACTGATTCAGACGATGGACGATACATTGGATAAAGCAGTGAATCAAATAGGTAGAATTGGATAGTGTGAAAGTGATACTTTCGCAAACCTTGATTTGTATGCGTGTTAGCACGCAGATAGGAGCCAGGTATGGTACGAGCTTTATGGACGGCGGCATCCGGAATGTCTGCACAACAAAATAATGTAGATACGATTTCAAACAATCTTGCAAACGTAAATACGACGGGGTATAAGACCGAAGTTGCAGAGTTTAAATCTTTGCTATATCAAAATACGCAGTCGCTTACGACTTCTGCAAATGGAGAGAACAAACCGATTTCTGCACAGATAGGACTTGGTGTTCGAAACTCCGCAATTACTTCTATTTTTACACAGGGAAGTTTTTTGGCTTCTTCTTCAAATACAGCATTTGCAATTGATGGCGCCGGATTCTTTGGAATCCAGGGAGCTGATGGACAAACGTATTATACAAAAAATGGTAATTTTGTTTTGTCTGAAGGAACGGGTGGACTGACTCTATGTACGACAGACGGAAATCCAGTGTTGGATTCTACTGGAAAAACGATTACTTTTGCAGCAGATATGGATGCTTCGCAGATTACGATTACTGCATCGGGAGAGTTTGCATATCCAGATGAATCAAATAATCCAGTGTCATTAGGAATTACCGTTGGGTTATTTCAGTTTACAAATCCGGCTGGATTGGAAAAAACAGACAGTAGTTTATATAAAGCAACCGAGGCAAGTGGTGGTGCAATAAATGAAGCAACAAGCACAACGGTCGTTAAAAGTGGAGTCAAGCAAGGGTATTTAGAAGGCTCCAATGTGCAGGTTGTGGATGAAATGGTCAACTTGATTGTTGCACAACGTGCATATGAAATGAATTCCAAAGCAATACAAGCAGCTGATGAAATGATGGGTCAGGCAAATGGTCTTCGTAGATAGAAAGTAGTGGTGATTTAAATGGATATCAATTTATATTCGGATTATTTAAATTCTGCAACTGTTCAGAATTCATCTGTTTCCAATAAGGCTTCCTCGGATTACAGTAATGCGACGGATGAGGAATTAATGGATGCCTGCAAAGAATTTGAATCGTATTTTTTGGAGCAGGTTTTTAAGGAAATGCAAAAAACAATAATTAAGGCAGAGGAAGAGACTTCCGCCAATTCAAGTATGCAGGATTACTTTGAAGAAGAAATGGTGAAAGAATTTGCAGCACAATCAACGGATCAAAATCCTCTTGGACTGGCGCAAATGCTATATGAACAAATGAAAAGAAACTATGACCTATAAATAAGGAGTAAAAGGCTGCCTTGCCAGGCAGCCTTTTAAACATGTATGGAAACGATTAAAGCAATCATCGAGAGAATTACATATCGAAGTGAAGGCACAGGGTTTACCGTTCTGGCAATAGAAACCGAAGGGAAAGAGCGAATTGCAGTCGGGACATTTGCACAGATAGACGAGGGTATGCATGTGGAGTTTACAGGGGAATGGATTGACCATCCGGTCTATGCCAAACAATTCTCTGTAAAATCATTCAAGATGCTTCCTTTTGAAGATCGCATTTCTATTGAACGCTATTTGGGTTCTGGCGCAATCAAGGGAATTGGGCCGGCACTTGCTCGTCGTATCGTTGCAACGTTTGGCGATGACACCCTTAAAATCATTGAAGAACAGCCGGAACGGCTATCTGAAATTCGTGGAATTAGTTTGAAAAGTGCGCGAACGATTGCTGCACAACTAGAGGAAAAAAAAGATACCCGAGAAGCTATGATTTTTTTGCAAAAATTTGGCATTTCCAATACGGTTGCGCTGAAAATCTATCAATACTATGGGGACAAAGTCTATCGAATTATGGAAAGCAATCCATACCAGCTGGCAGAAGACATTGATGGAATTGGATTTCAAAAGGCGGACGAGATTGCAGTGCGAGCAGGATTGAATATTGACTCTGAATTTCGTATTCGTAGTGGCATCTTATATGCGCTATTGATTGCTTCTTCTTCCGGTCACGTATATCTACCAGAGGATTTGCTAATTCGAAGTACGATGCATCTTTTACACATCCCTGAAGATGAGATTCGCCCACATATCATCAATTTATACATGGATCAAAAAATTGTAATCAAAGAGTGGGATGGAATTCGTTGTATATATGCGCCACGAATGTATTATGCAGAGTTGAATTGCGCTCGAATGATTATGGACTTAAACTGGACTTTGGATTTGCTTCCTTCGGAGAAAGAAAATAGAATTCATCGAATGAACCACATTATCGACGCGGAACAAGATCGAAAATCTTATATCCTCGATGACGTACAAAGACAAGCGATAGCGGATTGTATTGAACATGGGGTGCTGCTGATTACAGGGGGGCCAGGTACTGGGAAAACCACAATTATCAACTCCATGATTTCGTATTTTATGGAAGAAAATCAAGATGTCTTTTTGGCTGCACCGACTGGCCGAGCTGCAAAACGAATGACACAGGCGACAGGATACGAAGCTAGAACAATTCATCGAATGCTTGAAGTTTCGGGTGGGGAGATGGAAGAAGGAAGGCGCGCTGTTTTTGGAAGAGATGAGGAAAATCCATTAGAAGTGGATGTCGTCATTGTCGATGAAGTATCTATGATGGACGTTTTTTTATTTCATGCACTTCTGAAAGCGATTGCACCAGGAACCAAATTAATTTTGGTAGGGGATGTTGATCAGTTGCCGTCCGTAGGACCAGGACAAGTATTGAAGGACTTGATCGAATCAGATTGTCTTCCTGTTTCTTTTTTGAAAACAATCTACCGACAAAGTGAAAAAAGTTTGATTGTACGGAATGCACATCGAATTAACCGTGGTGAGTCTATTCTAACCGAAAAAGATAGCACAGATTTTTTCCTGATGCAGCGTACACAAGCATCTGCCATCTCGCAAGAAATGGCAATGTTGATTCAAAAAAATCTTCCGGAATATTATCATGTAGATCCTTTTGACATTCAGGTTCTGACGCCGATGCGTGAAGGGGAATTGGGGATATACCGGTTGAATGAAATTCTTCAACAAAGCTTAAATCCTGAGAACAAAAATAAAAAAGAAATGAATCTGGATGGACGGCTCTTTCGTGAGGGCGACAAGGTTATGCAGATTAAGAACAATTATCAAATTGAATGGGAAGTTCGAGGAAATTATGGAATACCAATCGACCGCGGAACTGGAGTGTTTAACGGAGATATGGGAAAAATAGTGGAAATTAACGAATACGCAAGGCAAGTAACGGTGGAATTTGAAGAACAAAAAAGAGTAGCTTATCCTTATCACCAAATTGATCAGTTAGAGCTTGCTTATGCGATTACAATACATAAGTCGCAGGGAAGTGAATATCCGGTCGTAATCATGCCGCTTTTAAGTGGACCTAAGAATCTACTATGTAGAAATTTGTTATATACAGGGGTAACAAGGGCAAAGGATTGCCTGCTTGTTATGGGAAGACGTGAAATTGTAAACGAAATGATCGATAATGCACATGTGAAAGAACGATTCACAACACTTTCGTTACAAATGAATGATTTGAAAAGAATTGCTGCTATGAATGAAGAATGAAAGAATGGAAAATTTGGAATCTTTTTTATCCAAGAAAGTGCCCGATCTGCGACAGTGTCCTCGACAAATATGATCATGAACTCTGTGAAAAATGCGAAAGAAGTGTATCCATAATTTGTGGAAATGTATGCATGACCTGTGGTAGACCTTTGCAGTTTGGCATAAGTTTGTGTAAAGATTGCGAAAGAACAAGACATTCGTTTGAATGGGGGGCTGCGCTCTATCGCTATTTGGATATTCAGGAGGCTGTATATCGAATGAAATATGCAAAAAGAGAAGATCTTTTTCTGTATTTTGGGAAGGAAATCGTTCGATGCCGTCTTGAAGAAATTAATCAAATGCATGCAGATTGTATCATTCCGATTCCGATGCATAAAAAAAGAAAAAGAAAACGGAGTTATAACCACGCAGAAAAACTGGCAGCTCAGATAAGTTTGCATACAGGAATTCCAATTTACTCGAATGCAGTCAAACGCATAAAAAAAACTGTTCCTTTAAAATACTTAAGTCGTAATGAGCGGCAATTAAATTTGAAAAAAGCTTTTATTCTTGGGGCAAATGATGTAAAATTAAAGATAATTATACTCGTGGATGACATCTACACTACGGGAACTACGCTAGACGAAGTTTCAAAAGTTCTGATGAATGCAGGAGCTAAAAAAGTTTTTTTTATCACCCTTGCAATAGGGAGTGAATAAAGATCAGGAGGCCATATGAACGTAAGAAACTGTAAAAAATGTGGGAAAATATTTAATTATATCGCAGGACCACCAATTTGTCCGTCCTGCCGTGAAAAAATGGAAGAAAAATTTCAGGAAGTAAAGAAATTTGTTAGGGAAAATAAAATGGCCGGAGTGAATGAAATCGCTACGGAATGTGAGGTTGAGATTAATCAGATTCACCAGTGGATTCGTGAAGAACGTCTTTTCTTTTCTGATGATTCACCAATTGGTATCAACTGTGAAAATTGCGGAAAAATGATTAAGACAGGACGTTTTTGCGATCAATGTAAAAATGAAATGGCAAGAGGTCTTTCAAGTACTGTTCGCAAAAATGAACCAATGGAAGAAGATACAAAAAAACCGTCAAATTCAAATTCAAAGATGCGTTTTTTAGATTATTAAGAATGATAGCTGTATGAGTTATTACATATAGCATGGAGATTACAATGGTAGACGCAAACAGAGTAAAACTGATGACCCGAATGGCATCATATGAAATGAACGAAGGAAAAAAATATAAAAAAATCGGGAATTACTTTCGTTCGGATTATCTGGCAATGCAAGTGATTAAATCGATTGTATACGGATCTATTGCATACATGTTGATCCTTGCAATTTATTTTATCTATACGCTGGATACTTTTTTGAAAGATATTTATGATCTTGATCTCATCCTTTTCGCAAAAGATCTTTTGGTTAAGTATGCAATTTTTGTTTTGGTATATACCGTGATTTCAATCATTGTTTATGCGATACGTTATAGTACTGCCAGAAAGAGTTTGAGATGTTATTTCAACAACCTAAAAAAATTATCGGATTATTATACGGTGTTGGAAGAAGAAAAATGATTTAGTGATCAAATCAATGATAATGTTTGAAAGGCATGGTTTTTTTATTATGAAAAGTTTATTAGTACTTCGAGAGAGTGTGCGCGTGATTTACAGCAAGTATCAAGTTTATATTCTGCCACTCGCAAAATTTCTCCTTTGTTTTGTTGTTCTAACAGGTCTAAACAGTCAATTGGGATACATGAGCACGCTTAACAATTCGGCAATCGTCTTAGTTGTTGCTTTAATGGCTTCTTTTTTACCAGTTAACTTTATGATTTTGGCGTCCGTACTTTTTTCGCTTGGTCACTTTTATGCAATCGGAATCGAAGCGGCAGCAGCAGGGTTCTTATTTTCTTTCTTACTGCTCGTATTGTATTTCCGATTTACACCAAAGGATACTCTGGTAGTTTTATTGCTTCCACTTTGTTTTGCAATGAAAATACCAGCAATTATACCAATCGCAGTTGGATTGTTATTAAATCCAGTATCCATTTTTTCGATTGCATTTGCATGTACAGCCTATTATTTTATACAAGTGGTTTCCCAAAATGCGGTGCTTTTAGGTGGATCGTCCGAACTTGAGATGCTTGATAAGTTTCGACTTGTTGTAGATGGTATGATTCATAATCGCGAGATGTATGTAATGATTATTGCTTTTTCATTCACAGTTTTCGTTGTATATATGATACGCAGACTTAGTATTGATCATGCGTGGTTAATTGCAATCGGGTCTGGAGCCTTGGTATGCATTATATTTATTATGGTTGGAGACATGAGTCTTAATACGGATATTTCTATTCCGGCAACCATACTTGGATCTATATTTTCAGTTGCAATTGCAATTGTAATTAAATTCTTTAAATTTAACGTTGATTATTCTAGAATTGAAAAAGTGCAATTTGAGGATGATGAATATTATTATTATGTGAAAGCGATTCCTAAATTCACCGTGTCACGTCCGAACAAACAAGTACAGAAAATCGGTGGCAATAAAAGAGGAACAAAAATTTCTGAGTAATCGGGAGTAAGGAAAGCAATGGAAGTATTTCGAAATTTCTTTGATCAAGTCCTATCAAAAGCATATTTTCCGAAGACCATACGGATTACAGATATTGTAGAAGTTTTATTTATTAGCTTTTTGGTATATCAGTTAATTGTGTGGATTAAGAAAACAAAAGCATGGAACCTATTGAAAGGTTTTATTGTAATTCTTGTGTTCATTGGAATTGCTGCGATTTTTCAAATGTCAACAATCCTATGGATTGTTGAGAATGTATTTAGTATCGCTGTAATTGCATTGGTAATTGTGCTTCAACCAGAATTAAGAAAAGCACTGGAAACTTTGGGCCAAAAAAATATATTTAAATCCGTGATTTCTTTTGATAGTGCAAAAGGCGGAGTGGACGGCAGATTTTCCGATAAGTCGGTAAATGAGATAGTACATGCATGTCAGGAAATGAGCAAGACAAGAACGGGTGCATTGATTGTAATTGAACGAGAAGTATCCTTGGCTGATTATGAGCGTACTGGTATTGCAATTGATGCGTTGGTTTCAAGTCAGCTGTTAATTAATATTTTTGAACATAATACACCGTTGCACGACGGTGCTATTGTTATGCGTGGAGATCGTATTACTTCAGCAACTTGCTATCTACCGCTTTCTGATAATCGTTCCCTAAGTAAGCAGCTTGGTACAAGACATCGTGCTGCAATCGGTATTTCTGAAGAAACAGATGCCGTAACCGTAGTTGTATCGGAAGAGACGGGACATATATCCATTACGAAAGAGGGAGATATTATCCGAAATCTATCTTTGGAGCAATTGCAGGAACAACTGCATAGTGCACAAGACAAAACCATAGAAGAAAAGAAAATTCATTTCTTTTGGGAAGGCAGGGTGAAGCATGAAAAATAAAATTCTAAACAACCTTGGCTTGAAAATATTGGCTTTGTTGATTTCCCTTATGTTGTGGTTAATTGTAATCAACTTAAATGACCCAGTTATGGATAAGCCTTATTCGGGAATTAAAGTAGAAGTAATCAACGCAGATGCTTTGAGTGATGAAGGTAAAGTATATGAAATATTGGAAGGGACCGGTACGGTATCAGTAGTCATCTATGCGCCTCGTACAGTGATAGAAAATCTATCCAAGGATGACATCCATGCAGTTGCAGATTTGTCCCAGATTTCAGTTTCGAATACAGTTGAAATTACCGCATATAGCGATCGAAATAATGATCAAATCGAAAAAATTACCATTGCAAAAAATAGCTTGAAATTGAGCATTGAAAATGAACTCAGCAAACAGGTTCTGATCGATGCACAAACAACAGGAGAGCCGGCAGAAGGTTACATTGTAGGTGATGTGTCGACCAATCAGAATATTGTCCGATTGAGTGGACCTGAGTCAGTAATATCTACAATAAGTTCAGCATCGGTATCGGTTGATGTATCTGGTATGTCGTCTAGTATTTCAACGAATACGGAGATTAAGCTGTACGACGCAGATGGCGTAGAAGTAACCAATGAGAGCGTTGTCAAAAATATTAATGCAATCAGCTTAAATGCAGAAATCCTAGCCACAAAATATGTAAATCTCGCCTTTTCATCAACGGGTAGTCCACAAGAAGGATATTTGTTAAACGGAACCATATCTTCAAATCCAAGTCGAGTATTGATTGCAGGAAATGAAGATGATCTTTCAGATGTCAGCCGAATTGTTGTGGCTGGATCGGAATTGGATGTTACAGATATTTCAGAGAATCTAGTTCGTGTCATTGATATAACACCATACCTTCCGGAAGGAATCCGTTTGGGAAATTTGGGATATTCAGGAATGGCCACAGTAACCGTAGAGGTGGAGCCAGAAATAGAAAGTACGTTTATATACAATGAACAGCATATGTTCGTTGGAAACGGAACGGATAATGTTGATATTTCGGTAAAAGAAATGGCAAATCATTTGCAAATCAAACTGGCTGGTCTTGCAAGTACTATAGCGGGCTTAACCGAAGATGATGTAAAAGTAAGTATTGATATGAATGATATCATTGAAGAATACGGATTAGATAGTCTTAAAGCGGGAACTTACTTGACTCCAGTATATATTGAACTACCAGATGGGGTTCGCTTATTAGAGCAGGAAACAGTTACTGTAATTGTGAAAGATCGTGTTACCGATGCACAATAGTTTTGTGTAGGGATAAAAATATAAAACAACCTTGGAGGTTTATTTTGGCAAGATTATTTGGAACAGATGGTGTAAGAGGAATAGCGAATGAAGAGTTGACAGTAGAACTTGCGATGAAACTTGGTCAGGCAGGGGCATATGTGCTGACGAAGGAATTGGATCACAAGCCTACGATCATGGTCGGTTGTGATACAAGAATTTCTGGTGATATGCTGGCGAATGCGCTCATGGCAGGAGCATGTTCGGTTGGCGCGGATGCAGTGTTTGTTGGAGTTGTTCCAACACCCGCAGTTGCTTACCTTACAAAAAAATATAAAGTGGATGCAGGTGTTGTGATTTCGGCATCTCACAATTCTGTTGAGTTTAATGGAATTAAGTTTTTTGATTCAGAAGGATATAAACTTCCAGACGAAATGGAAGATGAAATTGAACATCAGATTGAACATGGAATGAAAGATATTCAATTTCCAATAGGCACTGGTGTAGGAAAGATTAAGTATCGTAAAGATGCTAGGGAAGAATATATCAATCATGCCATTCAAAGTGTTCCTGTTAATTTAAAAGGGAAGAAAATTGTAATCGATTGTGCGGAAGGTGCAGCTCATTATACATCGTATGAAGCATTGATGCAGCTTGGAGCAACTGTTATTCCGATTCATATTCATCCAGATGGTACAAATATCAATGCAAACTGTGGATCCACACATATGGAAGAATTAAAAGCACGTGTTGTAGCAGAAAAAGCAGATCTTGGTCTGGCTTTTGATGGTGATGCAGACCGACTTCTTGCAGTAGATGAAAATGGAAAAGTTGTGGATGGCGATGAGATTATGGCGATTATAGGTAATCACATGAAATCGATTGGCACATTAAAGAAAAATACCATCGTAGCAACCGTAATGAGTAATCTGGGATTCTTTTTGATGGCGAAAAAGGAAGGCTTGACGATAGAAAAAACAAAAGTTGGAGACCGATATGTGCTTGCCAGAATGCGAGAAATTGGTGCAAGTCTTGGAGGAGAGCAGTCAGGACATGTTATATTTTTAGATGAAAACACAACCGGTGATGGTTTGCTGAGTGCGCTCCATTTATTACAAGTAGTGGTAGAGTCAGAAAAGAACTTGTCTGAACTTGCAAAAGTCATGGAAGTAATGCCGCAGGCGCTTGTAAATGCTCCAGTTCCAAATCATAAGAAAGAAAAATACATGGATTATCCAGAAATTGCAAAAGCAATTGAAGCATTGGATGAGAAGTTTGCTGGTGAAGGAAGGGTTCTTATTCGTCCTTCTGGAACAGAACCAAAAGTTCGCGTAATGATAGAAGGTAAAGATCAGAAACAAATTCAAGAGGAAGCCGAGAAGCTCGCAACACTTATTGAGGATACAATGTTGTAGAATGCGAGAAGTTCTGCTATAATAGGTGCGGAGCATAAATTTGGAGGAGCAAACATGGTAAGCCAAAAGGTTACAATAAAAAATCCAACTGGATTGCATCTGAGACCAGCAGGTATTTTGTGTAAGGAAGCGATGCAGTTTAAATCACTCATTACCTTTACCTTTCGGGAGAGTACAGCAAATGCAAAAAGTGTATTGAGCGTATTAGGGGCATGTGTAAAATGTGGAGATGAGATCGAACTCTTCTGTGACGGAGAAGATGAAACGAACGCATTAGAAACACTAATTCAGGCAATAGATAGTGGATTAGGTGAATAAAGACTACAAAAAGCCCATTTATGGGCTTGTTTTTTTATAATTGGATAGAAGCAAAGGGGCTTCGTGCGGAGGATGAAGATATGATCAACTACAAGAAATATAAGAGAAATCCGGTATTGCAGTATGCGGAAAGAGAGTGGCCAAATCAGGAAATTCTTGAGGCGCCAATTTGGTGTAGTGTCGATTTGAGAGATGGAAACCAGGCGTTGATTGATCCAATGGTTGTAGAAGAGAAGGTGGAATTATTTCTGTACCTTGTGAAAATGGGCTTCAAAGAGATTGAGATCGGATTTCCAGCAGCAAGTCAAATAGAGTATGACTTTCTTAGACAGTTGATTGATCGAAAATTGATTCCTGATGACGTCCGTGTGCAGGTTTTATGCCAGTGTAGAGAAGATTTATTGGATCGTACGTTTGAATCCATTCAAGGGTGTAAACAGGCGATTGTGCACATATACAATTCAACTTCCATTCTTCAAAGAAAAGTTGTTTTTAATAAAAGTAAAGAAGAGATCAAACAGATTGCAATTTGTGGCACGAAGATGGTAAAAGAACGTGCTTCGAAGTTTGCAGGAGAGATTACTTTGGAGTATTCGCCGGAGAGTTTTACGGGAACGGAAATGGAATATGCGTTGGAAGTATGCGAAGCGGTTCTCGATACATGGGGTGCATCGAAGGATAATAAAGTGATTATAAACCTACCAGCGACGGTTGAAATGACTACTCCTAATGTTTATGCAGATCAGATTGAATGGATGAGAAGACATTTTACGGATCGTGATCGAGTAATTATTAGTATACATCCTCACAATGACCGAGGGACTGCGATTGCTGCTTCGGAACTTGCGCTTCTCGCAGGGGCAGACCGAGTAGAAGGTACCCTTTTCGGGAATGGAGAACGTACTGGAAATCTTGATATTTTGACGATGGCTTATAATATGTTCTCTCAAGGGATTGATCCATGTCTAGAAATCGAGAATGTTGAGGAAATTGCAGAAATCTATGAAAGATGTTGCAAATTACCGATTCATCCAAGACATCCTTATGCTGGGAAACTTGTGTTTACAGCATTTTCAGGCTCACATCAAGATGCAATTAATAAAGGCGTTCATGCGATGAAAGAACAGGCACACGAGTATTGGGAAGTTCCCTATCTTCCGATTGACCCTGCTGATATTGGACGTGAGTACGAACCAATCGTGCGTATTAATTCACAGTCTGGAAAGGGTGGAGTAGCGTTTATTATGGATTCTTATTTTGGATTTAAGCTTCCAAAAGGAATGCATAAAGAATTTGCCAGAGTGATTCAATTGCTTTCTGAGAAGCAGGGAGAAGTTTCTCCAGAACAAATTATGGATCAGTTTTCAGTAGAATATTTGCAAAAAAAAGAGCCGATTCATTTTAGGAAACTGCAAATGCAGGATCTTGGAGAAGTGATGACGGCATTTGATACAAAGGTTACGGTGACCTATACAAATAGAGGGCAAGAATGCGTATTTGAGGCGGTAGGAAATGGTCCGATTGACGCAAGTGCAAGAGGACTGAATGAGGTTCTTGGAACGAAGATAAAAGTATTGGATTACGAAGAACACGCACTACAAAGTGGAGCAAACTCACAAGCAGCTGCATATATTCATTTGTTGGATGTGGATAGTGGAAGAGTTACATATGGTGTAGGTGTGAGTTCAAACATTACGAGAGCTTCCATTCGTGCAATTTTTTCTGCAATCAATCGACTTGGTCTGGGAGAATAAATTAGTATAAAAAAAAGACGTTTTATGAAACGTCTTTTTTTTATACTAACTCAACTTATTGATAATTGAAAGTTTTACCTTCCTGAACCACGAAAATCATAGTTTTTCCAGTGTTAAAAACAATTTCAGCACCATTATCGTCGTAGTATTTTGTTGCACCTGTATCGGTCGTTTTTTCCCAGGTGATATGTATGCCTTTTCCGTTTGTAAAAAACCAACCATCACGAGTCGAGTCATGGACTTGGAAAGCAAGATATTTTCCATCCGGACGAGTTTCCCAATAGGTATTTTGAATAATGATATTTTTAAAAGATAACTGTTTACCTGTTGCGGCATCTACGTGTTCGGAACCATACATAAAACGGTAATACAGACCTTTCTCTTCATCGTATTCAAAATAAGGTTTATCAACACCAAAAGCATCTGACATGTCAATGTACGTAGCACTTACAGCATCTGAATAGTCAGAAAGTGTATTTTGAATTGACACAGGTGTAAATATAAAGTGGTTATAGTAATCAGCGGATCCATGTACAAGTGAGTATTCGGCTTGATCAATGTATTCTAGTACTCCGGGACCGGACACAAAAGAATTATGTGGAGCCTCTTTGTCAGCGGAACGGAAATATGCAATGGATGCATCTCCTTTTGTTCCGTCAATGTCATCTACAGTAGCCAGAATTTCATCGGCATACCAAATGTTTCCGTGATGAATCATTATTGGATCCCATTCTTTGGCAATGTATACAAAATAATCTCGCATGGAACGGATGTTTCCTATTTTTTCCATTTCTGTCCAATCCTGTATTACGCCCATCATACGTGAAATGCCACCTTCTGCCATGATCTCGTATAGAATACCAGATTCTCCAATGTTGTATTGTGGCTGAGCAGTCAAGTCGGTAGGAAACATAACGGTAATTGGTCGAATCGCCTGAACCGTATTGGTAACCCACATGTTTGTTATATAACTACGGGTCGAGTTTTCTGCTGGATGTTCATCGGCATAAAGTGGGTCTGTGTCATAATCAATAACTTCTTCTGAGACTTCAGTCTCTTCAGCATTTGCGTCGGTGGTATTATTCGATAAATTATCTGAAGTGGTATTATTTGCAACATTATTAGTTGGTTCGTTTGTATTCTGTTCTGTGTTTCCACATCCAATCATGAAAAGTGAGATGAGGGAAACAATTAACAACAGAGTTGTTATTTTTTTCATAAATTAATCCTTTCAAAA
The DNA here is from genome assembly GCA_963666475.2 of Lachnospiraceae bacterium. GTDB lineage: Bacteria > Bacillota > Clostridia > Lachnospirales > Lachnospiraceae > JBFHIZ01. Next base: position 914,316 of record OY762821.2, read on the forward strand.
CAATTGATATCATTCGATTATATCATATTAGCGCACAAAAAAATATATCAAACGAGATAGAAATTGTGAGGAAAGTGTGATAAATCATATCAAAAGAAATAGAAATGGTAGAATTTTTTGGCTATATATAGTAAACTTAAGATGCTTAACAGATTAAATATGCGATAGCAATTCCGAGAAGAGCTCCGACGAAAACCTGAATTGGTGTATGTCCGACAAACTCTTTTAACTTTTCCTCTGAACGAAGCGTTTTATCTTCCATATGATTGATCATTTCGAGTAATCCGTTCAGAACTTTGGCTTGATTTCCGGTTTCTCTTCGGACGCCCATGGCATCGTACATAACGATAAAAGCGAAAATGAGTGAGAGTGCGAATTGAAAGCTTGAAATCCCGTAAATTAGAAATGAAGCGGTTGACAGGGCGCATACAGTAGCAGAATGAGAACTAGGCATTCCGCCACTTCCTACGAGACGTTCTGCAACAAATTTTTTGGACAAGATCAAGTGAATGATGGTCTTGATAATTTGTGCAACTGCCCACCCAGAAGCAGCTGAAATGAGTACTTTATTAGCTAATAATTGATCGATCATGATAATTTCCTTCCATTTTGAAAAACTAAAGTATTTATAGTATACTATACGGGGAGATTATTTGTCTATCTTCAAAAAAATAAATTAAGAATCGTTTTAAGATTTGGTTTTATAGGAGAATATCTGCTATGAACATTAGAAAAAATACTACATTGGGCATTTGTATTCTTATTTTTTTTGGAATTTTTTTATCTTACTTTTATATTGATACAACAAGCTTGATTGTTTGGTCAACGAACATTTGGGATTGTGTTTTTGGAGATGGCATTCGTAGTTACTATCAGTATACGGCATTAAATGTACAAGGAATTCCGCATTCTGTGGTTGGAAATGATTTGCTGATTTACGTTCCTTGGGCGATCTGGAATTTTCCGATTTGGGTAATTAGTAAGTTGACACATACGCCAATTAGCACGAATGTTTTGATGCTTACTTTTGCTAAGTTATTTCTCGTTTTTTGTTTATGCGGTGTGTTGTATGTGTGTAAACAAATTTTCGATCTGCTTGGGGTCCATAAGGGTGAACAAAAGAGCGTTCTTTTATTGATTATTACATCTATGTTTACAATTACCTCGATTCTGTATGCGGGACAAAATGATATCTTGCCGATTCTAATGTTTTTGATAGCTTTTAAGGGATTATTGAAGAATAGAACCAGTTCTTTTTTGATTTTCGTTGCCCTATCCATAGCGATGAAACCATATATGCTATTTTCCTTTGTTATTCTTATTTTTCTAACCGAAAAAAAATTTTGGAGAATTCTTGGAAAACTATTGGCAGGCGTCAGCTTGTTTGCACTACAAAAAATAATATTAAGATCCTTTCCATATTACTTAGAATCCACAAGTAGTGGAGCCGCACGTGGTGAATTTGTAAGTCTGCTAAAAGCAAGAATTGGAGTGAGTGCGTATCCGGTTTCGGCATTTTTGTTGTTCTTTGGAGTTGCAGCTGTAATTGCATATTTTACAAAGTACGAGGAACAGAAGCGGTCAGAATATCTGGTGTATTTTACCTTGCTCCCTTTGTTCGTTTTGTTTTCTACAGCAGAATATACGTTTTATCGCCCTTTTTATTTAGTTCCGTTTTTGTATTTCTTATTTGTACAAAACAAGAAAGTACCTATATACTTTCAGTTGTTTTTGGAATCTTTATTAATAGGATTTATGGGCTATCAATTTTATCGTACAGAAATGCTGTATTATAATCCGATGTATATGAATTGGTCTTTCTTTGGAAGGCTTTTTGGGTTGGAAATCGTGGGTGGAAATTCCATTGCTGAATATAGTGGGAATATGATTGCTGAAACAGGAGCATTCATTTCTTCCACATTTATTTTGTTGATTTTTTCGGTGTTTGCAGTTGTAAATCATCCTGGATTTCAGAAGAAATTGGATTTATCTGTATGGGAAAATGCAAGGTGGGTCAAATATATGAGACTTGGTTTGACGTTGATTCTCATTGGTTTTAGTTTAATACCACTGTTATTTTAAGAAAGAAAGGCATAAAACAGTATGTTGGAAAGAAATTTTGGGAAAGAACAGTTTGATCTACATTTATTTATTTTGTTATTTGCACGGAAATTTTGGATGGTTATTCTAGGAGCTTTATCGGGAGCGATACTTTTTGGAGGGATATACTATTTGGCCAATGTGACATTTGCGCCTGCAATTCCATACGAGATGGTATCGGATCTTTATTTGGACTATGTGGTAGAGCAACAAGATACATTTAATAAGGAGACATGGGCTGAAATTGTGAAATCAGACGTGATTCTAGATCTTGTAATGGAACAACTTCCGGAAAAGTATACCAAAGAGGAGCTAAAGGAGGCAATATCTGCAACTTTATTATCTTCGGTTAAAATATTGACTACTACGGTAACGATGGAAGACAAAGAAGATGTGGAAATCATCGACAAAGCATTGAGAGAGGCTTTGAAAATATTCGGAGAAGAGCAGAATGAGTTTTCGGAAATTTGTGAGTGGGATGTTCCTTTGCAGGCAACATTGATTAAGCAAGATATCCGCTTAAAGAATACCATCGTACTTGGTGCGGTTACAGGATTACTACTTGTTTCTTTTGGGGTCGTGCTTTATTTGATTTGGGATGAAAAAATATATTTGCCAAAGCAATTTGAGGAAAGATACCAATTGCCCTGTTTTGGGAATTTTGGAGAATCATTTACAAAAGCAAATGTGGAAAAGCAACTTTTCGATACAAATGAACTGAATTTTTTGATTATTGAGCAAGAGTCGAAGCTACATTCTTTGACAGAAGAAGATGTACTCGAAGGGATTTTTGATACAAAGGGACCAAGAAAAGCCTGTATCATGAAAAATCCAATGTTTTATATAAATGAGATTTCAAAAATTGAACAGGAAAAGCAAATAGTTTTATTGGTGAGCGGAAGCATACAGAATAGTAAGTTGATTGCGGATATCATTCGTATACTGGAACAGAATGCTTGCAAAATAAAGGGAGCTATTTTATACGATTATAGCAAGAAGATTCAAAAGTTTTATTATCTTCCCCAAATAGAGTGGATAAAAAAACACATGAAATAAAGGCGGATTTTTATGGTAATCTACATTCTATTGACTGTATTTGTTGTTGGGTTGGGTTTTCTATTACAACAGGAAACCAGTGGACAGATTACGCTGACATCAAATACTCTTACAAAAGAGAAGGCGAATAATTATATAATTTTAGGGGCAATATTTTTGCTCCTTGTTTTTGTGTCAGCTTCTCGAATTGCAGTGGGAGGAGATTATTGGGGATACACGCTCAACTTTGAGAAAATTGAGGCGGGTAGAGCGGTTTCTACAGAGATTGGATTTAACTTCATTGTTAAATTGATGCATTATCTCTTTGGTTTGGACAATTACCTTGTAATTTTTGGATTGTTTGCGGTGGTCACAATCTTTTTTATGGTGAGAGCGATTTCAAATCAAAGTGATTGGATGATGTTCTCGTTCTTTCTTTTAATGACTGGTGGATATTATTTTTCCACCATGACATCCGTGCGATATTATTTTGCTTTGGCAGTTGGTTTGTTTGCTGCGAAATATGCAATTCGAAGAGAATGGGGAAAACTGATTATAATTTTGATGGCAACAGCACTCATACACATGTCTGTATTGATCCTATTTCCGATCTATTGGCTTGCAACAAGAAAATATCATCGAATACATCTGATAGGTCTTGGCACTATTTGCATTAGCTTTTTATTTTTTCAAGATTTTTATCGTAGGATTATTTTTCTTTTTTATCCGTACTATGAGGGTAGTATGTTTGACACGGGTGACACATCCATTGTAAATATTGCAAAAGGACTTGCAATTTTAATCTTTTCATTGATTTATTATCGAAAAATCATTCAAAAAAATGAGGCATTACAGTTTTATTTTTACTTAAACTTATTTGCTTTGATCTTATATGTATTTTGTTCCTTTGTTCCGGAAATATCCAGAATTGGATACTATATGAATGTCACAAACATCTTTTTGATACCTGGAATTTTAAAAAAGATTGAGAATAAGAAATGGAGAATGTTTTTCACGTGGTCCGTTGTTGGGGCGTATATCCTGTATTTCGCCTTCTTTTTACATAGTTGCTATGATATTGACGTACGACTTCTTCCGTACCTTACATGGATTTATGATTAATTAAGAAAAGGCTGGTATATTAAATGAGAGTTTTATGGTTGTGTAATATTATGCTTCCAGTGATTGGTGAATCTCTGGGGCTTCCATATTCTATGGGGGGTGGCTGGCTCTCCGGTCTTTCTCATGATGTGAGATGCCATGCAGACGAAATTACACTTGCAGTCTGTTTCCCTATGGACGTGCATGGAGTCTTAAAATCAGGCATGGTAAAAGGAAACGAATCTTTAGGTGAACTTCAGTATTACGGCTTTCCATCTGCGCACAAGTTGGACGGAGTCTATGATTTGGAATTGGAAAACTATATGCAGGAGATTTTGGATGATTATAAGCCAGATTTGATTCATATCTTTGGTACGGAGTATACACACACCTATGCGATGCTAAAAGTTGCAGATGGGAAATACAAAAGTGTGGTCAGTATGCAGGGAGTGATTTCTGTTTGTGCCGAAAGGTACGAAGCAAAGCTTCCGAAAAGAATTGTAAACCGATATACTTTTCGAGATTTCGTGAAAAAGGATAATATCGCACAAGCAAAAAGTATTTTCGAAAAAAGATCGGAGTACGAGATAAAGGCTTTATCTCTGGCTAAGAATGTAATTGGTAGAACTTCGTTTGATAAAAATGAGGTGCTGGGTATCAACCCAAAGCTGAAGTACTTTAAGTTAAATGAAACACTTCGTGATTTGTTTTATAAAGAGCAGTGGGATTTAGGCGAGACAACACCATATTCAGTGATGTTTAGTCAGGCAAACTATCCATTAAAAGGATTTCATTTTGTTTTGGAAGCTTTTGCAAAACTCTTGAAGCAATATCCTGAGGCCAGGCTATTTGTAGCAGGTGATAAGATTATTTCGGATGGCAGTTTGAAAAGTCGAATTCGAGAATCTTCTTACGGAAAATACTTGGGAGAATTGATTCATAAAAATCATTTAGAAGAGAAAATTGAGTTTCTAGGTCCGCTAAAAGTAAAAGAGATGTGTGCGCTATATCAAAAGTGTCACGTTTTTGTAAGTGCATCAGTTATTGAAAATTCGCCAAATTCTGTTGGGGAAGCAATGCTTCTAGGGATGCCAGTCATCAGTTCAAATGTAGGTGGTGTTCCTGATCTTATGGAAAATGGGAAGGAAGGAATTTTGTTTGAAAACGGTGATGTCGGTGGATTGTATAAGGCTATGGTAGAACTTTTTGAGAATCCGGAAAAAGCAGTGGAAATCGGACGAAGAGGAAGAGAGCGCGCCAGTATCACGCATCAAAGAGATCACAATTATGAGCAATTGATGAATATATATAGAGAAATTGAGGCAAATTAGAATGCAGAGTAAAAAGATTGTTTATGTTTCGAATGTTTGCTCGGAGAAGAAATTAGAGCAACTATTTGAAGGAAAATACGATGGGGTGCCACAGCAAATACAAAGATATCACCGAATTTTAATTGGGGGACTTGCAAAGAGACAAAATGTTGAAGTTGAAGTTTTGTCGGCTTTGCCCGTGACACCTGGAAATTGTAGACTAAAAAAAATCCCAGGTGAAAAGATACAAAATGGTGATGTGAATTATCACTATCTTGCGACGAAGAATGCAAAAATTGCAAAGCGGTTAGGTGATCTTCTGGGTGGTTTTTTTGGAGTTTTATTTCAGAGAGGCAAACGTAAGGATACGATTGTTATCGTAGATATTTTAGATGTAAGTGTAGTACTTGGTGCTTTAATTGCTTCAAAAATCAGAGGATTTCACTCAATTGGCATCGTAACAGACCTTCCAGATTTTTTGTTTGTCATTGGTAGATTACATGCGAAATTGGCGAACTTTAACATTCGCTGTTCGGATGCATACATTCTTCTTACCGAGCAAATGAATGAGATCATTAATCCGGACTTTTCAAAACCATATTTGGTGATGGAAGGTCATGTTCCCACATCTGCTGAAATGGGAGAATATGCAAAAAGTCCAGAATGGGTGTGCTTTTATGCAGGAACTCTTGACGAACGATATGGGGTGAAGGATTTAGTAGAAGGCTTTTTAAAAGCAGAACTTCCGAATGCTAGATTAGACATTTATGGAGAAGGAAATTTTAAAGAGGAGCTCATAGAATTGTCAAAGGTACATGAAAATGTATGCTATCAAGGTGTTCGGTCGAATCGAGAAATTGTTATCGAGGAAAAAAAAGCTTCATTGCTGATCAATCCAAGACCTTCTCATGAAGAATTTGTAAAATACTCATTTCCTTCAAAAAATATGGAATATTTAGTTTCCGGTACGCCTGTTCTTTCTACGTGGCTGCCAGGAATGCCAAAGGAATATAAAGATTATATGTATGTGATCAAAGATGAGAGTGCGGATGGTATTGCACACGCTTTGAAAGAGGTATTTTCGTATACAGAAACACAACGAAGTCAGATGGCATCTCGTGCAAAGTCATTTGTTCTAAAGGAAAAATCAGAGAATGCACAGGCTGAAAAAGTTGAGATGTTTATAAGGAGTATATATGACGAGTCTATTTAAAAGGATTGATTCAAAATTCATATGGAAAGTACTTATCGTACTTGCGCCTGTGGGAATCGCTGGGTTGGTCGTTTTGATTCAAGGATTGATACAAGAACAAATGTCTCTTCCGATACCTTCGTGGAACGACGAGGCGGCCTATTATTCTCTCGTTAAAACCATGTTGTCTCATGGACAACCAACTGGATACTGGGGATTTAATGGCGGACATGCAATTATTGGCACAGGAAGTGGTTGGAGTTCGGCAATTATTTTCCCTTACGCGATGTTCGCATGGATTTTTGGGATGAACTATCACACCGTTTTTTTTGCAAATGTTTTTTATCTATCCCTTGCACAATTTTTATTTCTGATACTTGTAAAACCTGAAAAAGAAAAGTTAAATCGAATTTTAATATTGCAACTTACATCAGTTGTTACTATCTTGTATATGACTACTTCGATGTCTGAGCCATTTCGCTTTGCGCTTGCAATTGTCTTGGCTGGAATTTTTCATCGGTTGTACTTTATGAAAACCTCATGGGTATTTCGATATGTTTTGATTCCAATTTATATTATGGTCATCTCTCAGATCTATATATTCATGGTATTTTGCGTACCAATTTATATGTTTGGCATTTTGCGAAATTGGAAGATCTGGAAACGTATTTTAATCTCTTTTCTATCTATGGCTTTGGTAGCAGGGTTAAGCTACTATATTCTGCATCTAATCTCTAGTAATTATAATATTTACAAAACAGAGGATATTTTTAATGCCCTGAGTCAGGGTGATTATTTTGGCGCGATTGTTGTATTTTTAAAAAATGTACTGAATGGAGTTTATACACTTCTTTCGATTGCTGATCGGTATGTGGGTAATGGAATGTTTGTTTGGTTTGTTCCATTTTGTGTTTTGATGTGTATAGTTCCTCTGGGGATTTGGTTAATGCATATTCTAAAAACAAAGAATTATAAAAAAACAGATGATATCTTATTAATGATTGTAGCATATAGCATGAGCTTATTCTTATTTATGTATGTTTCTGTTTATTCACTGGAACGATTTACTTTTTTTCGAGGAATTGGGATTGTAATAATTTTTTCGATGTACCTATTAACACAATTGGAGAATCGAAAAGTTTATTTGCTATTTGGTGTTTTATATGGATTAGGTGTAGTGTTTTTGCCGCTCAACTTAGCTGATTTTAGTACAGAAAGATATTTATCGAATGCTGAAATTACAAACTGGTGTGACTTCTCGGAGTCGCTTGAAGAAGTTTTGGTATTACGTGAATCCTCGGATCCTTGGGCAAATACAATCGCAGTGTATACCTTGGAACCTGAAGTGATGACCTCGATACCCAGTGGATTTGGTGTCAATATGATGATGGATCAAACAATTTTTTCAAAGGATGCGGCATATCTTTTACTACCTGTAAATTCACCAGAAGACTCGCTTCGAACAGATTGGCTGGAGGCAGATTATCAGAATTTTATGAAAAACAATTCGGAAATGATGAAAGAATACACAATGATTTTTGAGGGAAATGGTGTTCAAATATATAAGAAACAAGATATTTAAGGATGTACATCAAAATATTTACTAGAAATTCGGAGGATGACTATGCTATTTAATTCGATTCACTTTTTCGTATTTTTTCCGGTTGTCGTATTACTTTATTTTATTCTTCCTAAAAAAATACGATATATCTGGTTGCTTTTTTCAAGTTATTATTTTTATATGAGTTGGAATGCCAAGTACGCAATTCTTATAGCTATTTCTACTGGGATCACATGGCTAAGTGGATTGATACTTGGAAAAGTAAAAAGTAAGATAATGAAGAATTTGACAGTTGCAGCTAGCATGGTGTCAAATCTTTCAATTCTGATTTTTTTTAAATATTTTGATTTTTTGTTAGGCAACGTCAATTTCATTTTGGAAAAGTTGAATTTGGAAGTGATTTCCAACCAATTCGATGTTATTCTTCCTGTCGGTATTTCCTTCTATACATTTCAGGCGTTGAGTTATACGATGGATGTATATCGGGGAGAAGTAAAAGAAGAGAAGAATATTTTGAAGTATGCGCTATTTGTTTCTTTTTTTCCACAACTTGTAGCGGGACCAATTGAACGCTCAAAACATTTGATTTCGCAAATAGATCAAATAGAGAAAATTCAAGTATGGAATTATGAGCGAGTGACTAACGGGTTGACGATGATGTTATGGGGCCTTTTTTTAAAAATGGTCATTGCAGATAGAGCGGCAATTTTGGTTAATCAAGTATTTAATCAACCATATTTTTATGGAACGGTAGAATTATCTGTTGCAGCTATTTGCTTTGCGGTTCAAATTTACTGCGATTTTAGTGGGTATTCGACCATTGCTATTGGGGCAGCAAAAGTAATGGGGTTTGATTTAATGGAGAATTTTGACACCCCATATTTCTCTAAAAATATTCGTGTTTTTTGGAAGAGATGGCACATTTCACTTAGTACATGGTTTAGAGACTACGTGTATATTCCTTTAGGGGGAAACCGGTGCTCAAGAGGAAGACGGTATTTTAATTTGTTTCTCACCTTTTTGGTAAGTGGATTGTGGCATGGCGCATCATGGACCTTTGTGCTTTGGGGTGGACTTCACGGAGGCTATCAGATCATAGGTGATCTTTTACGACCTGTGAAAAAGAAGTTCTATAAATTAACAAAGATGAATACGGATGTGTTTAGCTTTCGACTTTCTCAGGTGCTGATTACTTTTTTGCTTACTACATTTGCTTGGATTTTCTTTCGTGCAAATAGTGTTTCGGATGCTTTTTTGTTCATTAGGCGTCTTTTTACCAAGTGGAATCCATGGGTATTATTTGATCAAAGCATCTATCGGCTAGGTCTCGACGCAATCGAGATAAATATTTTGTTTTTTGCTGTTTGTATGCTATTTGCCGTGGATTATATTAAATATCGGAAAAAGCTTCAGTTTTCAGAGTTTCTTTCCGTTCAAAATACATGGTTCCGTTGGGCAGTGATTATTGCAGTAATTCTTTCTATCTTAGTATTTGGAATCTATGGTACAGAGTTTGATACCTCGAAATTTATTTATTTTGATTTTTAGAAAGGCTGAATTATGGGGAATTTTATTCGTGTTCTAGTTTTTTGTTTAATTTTATCGGTGTCAGTTGGGACGACATTTCGGGTGTTGAGTTGGAAGGATACGACGGGTGAATATCAATCTTCTACCATGCAGTTATATGCAACAGAGAAAGACACGATGGACGTTGTTTTTGTTGGGAATAGTCATTGTTATTGTGCAATACAACCGAACATATTATGGGATGAATATGGAATATCTGCATTTAATATGTCGGTCTCTGGACAAGATCGAGAATCTGCATATTACCATGTTAAGGAAGTTTTGAAGACACAGTCGCCACAAGTGGTCTGCGTAGATTTGGGGATGCTTACATATGATGGCTATGTATTGGATTCGAACTTGTATCGAAATATGTTCTCTATGAAGATATCAAAAAACAGTGTTGAATTAATTCAAGCAAGTGTGGATAAAAAAGAAAGCCTGAATTATATTACAAAGTGGCCCTTTGTTCATACTCGATATGATGAACTCAAAAAGTATGATTTTGAAAATAGAGATTATAGCGTATATGGCAGAGGTGGATATATCGATTTGACGGTAACTCCTCTTTGTGTTGATTTTGAAGTGGTTAATTATAATGGACGGTCTAAAATTGAAAAAGAAAAGCAAGACTGGATTGATCGATTCATTGAGCTTTCTAAAGAAAACAATTTCGAATTGGTCTTTTTTACTTCACCATACATCATCACTTATGATGAACGCGCTGTATATAACGCAGTGGCAGATTATTTGGATTGGAAAGGTATCAAATACATTGACTTTATTAAACCTGACACACTTCCTACACTAAATTATGCGACGGATTTTATAGACTATGGACATGTGAATTATTATGGCGCGAAGAAGGTTTCTGAATTTATGGCCAACTATATATTAGAGAACTATTCTATGGTAGATCATAGAGGTGATGCAAAGTATGATTTTTGGAATCTGGATTCAACTTATGCAGAACATTACTTATTTCAAAGTACACTTGGACAAGTGACGGATTATAAGGAGTATATTGATGAGCTCATGTCGATGGACAATTTAACAACAACAATTATTTTGTCCGGTCCATATAAAAATTCGACGCTTGATCTTTACGGTATGATGATTCCATTGGATATTGAATATGGTTATTTTGATGGAGGAATCTGGGTTTATCGAGATGGGATACTCGACAATTATTTGCCGGGAGATGAGGTGCAAAGTGCGATATATGACCTTGGAGAAAGTACATTGGCAGTAAAAAGTTTTCCTGTTACAGCATCCAAAGAACAACTAGAGCATATGTATGTTATTGATGGTGTCTGCAGAGGCTCCACTTTTGGCGGATATACGGTAATTGTTTATGATGAAATTTTGCATCAGATCATTGATCAGCGAACCTGGTTTTGATGTTTAAATTTCCGTTTAATACACAAAGTTTGAGTTTAGAGTAAAGGCATGAGGTAAAATATGAACGATAAAGTAAGCATTGTTGTTCCTGTCTATAATGTAAAAAAATATATTCGTGAGACGGTTTTATCGGTTATGTCTCAGTCCTATGAGAACTGGGAGTTAATACTCGTTGATGACGTTTCAACGGATGGAACCAGAGAGGAACTAGAAACATTTAAAGATTCACGTGTCAAAGTAATCTATTTGAACGAAAATAGAGGTGCTGCTCATGCTAGAAATGTTGGAATAAGAGAGTCTGATGGTCGTTATCTTGCATTCTTGGATGCGGATGACATATGGAAAGAAGAAAAAATTAAATCTCAAATTAACTTTATGAAAGAAAAAGAAATTGCTTTTTCGTTTATGAATTATGAGTTTGGAGACGAATATGCAAATCCTAGCGGGCATATAGTGGTGGTTCCTGAATCGATTACCTACAAGCAAGCCTTAAAAAATACCACAATTTTTACTTCTACGGTCATGATTGATCTTGCGAAACTAGCGAAAGAACAAGTTATGATGCCATTGATAAAAAGTGAAGATACGGCAACTTGGTGGAATATACTGCGTGATGGAGTGGTTGGAAGAGGGATTCGCGAGACGCTTGTAATTTATAGAAGACCACCAAAATCACTCTCTTCAAATAAATTTGCTGCAATTCAAAGAGTCTGGGCTTTATATCGGAAGCATGAAAAATTTGGACATATAAAAAGCGCGTGTTATTTTATTTGCTGGGCATTTTCTGCAGTAAAGCGAAGAATATAGCCATGCCATGTAAAATGTGGTATAATTACTAGTTGATTGATAAAATTTCTACATAAAAAGAATTATGGAGAGAGCACTTGAAAAGATTTTTACGAAGAATGGAACTGAATATCGCATTTTTGTCAGCCGTTCTTATTGGTATGATTATTCATATGTATGCTATCCTAAATAACTTTTTGACGAATGATTCCATGTGGAATTTGTATTCGGATCAAGATATGCTTAGTTCTGCGAGACCATTATTGCAATATGCTTGTCTTCCAACAAGTTATTACGATTTACACTTCATCAATGGATTTGTAGCCCTTATTTATTTGGGAATTGCATCGGTGATACTTGTAGATTTGTTTCAATTGAAGCGTGTTACATCTGTAATCCTCCTGGCAGCTTGCGTCGTTGGGTTTCCGTCTATGACATCCTTATTTTGTTTTTCGTTTACAGTGGACGGATATGCATTGGCGATTTTATTGGCAATCTTGTCGGTGTATGTAACTGTAAAATATCGTTTGGGATTTCTTTTGGGTGCTTTCTTATTAGGCGCCAGCATGGGGATTTACCAGGCGTATCTTCCTTTGGCAATTCTATTATGTGTATTTATTCTAATACTTCAAATGTTTGAGGAGCACAAGGGGCAAGTAATCATACGAAATTCATTACACATGTTGTGCATGGGTGTTCTTTCATTTGTCATTTATCTACTTTCTTTACGATGGATGCTTTTCGTTAAAAATGAGAGTCTAAGCGGATATCAGGGTACAGATCGAGTGTTATCGCTTGAAACAGTTAAAAAACTTCCCGAAGGAATACTGGAGGTCTACAAAGATTTTCTTCGCTTTCTTTTTAAAGGAGAACTCTTATATAATAATCTTTTTTTCTTGATAGTATTTCTTATGATGGCTTTAATTTTAATCTTTTTCTTGATTCGTATGGTGTATATTGAAACGAAAAGAAAAGAAAAGGTTCGTTTGTTTGCAACACTAGGATTGCTTGTATTGTTACCGTTGGCCACATCTACGATTTTACTGATTTCTCCAAATACGTTTTATCATACCTTGCTCAGATATCCATGGATGGTCTATTACGTTGTAACGGTAGTTCTGGCAGAGAGGTTTCTTACAACAGAACTTAGAAGTAAAGCTAAATCGATATATTGTGTAGCGATTACTTTAATAGGTGTATTGATATTTCAATATTTTATTACTGCAAATATTATCTACTTTAATATGAATGAACGATATGAACGCACCTATGCGACCGCGGTCCGAATTTCCGATCGCATGGAGGAGATGGATGGATATCAGGCAAATACAAAGATTGCAGTGATCGGAGGCAGCTTTTCATCCTATCAGTTCGTACCGCTTGAGTATTCATACGAGCGTACGCAGCATTATTTTGGTTCCTATGGTATCGTTTGCGCTTATGATTCGGAAAAATTTGCTCAGTTTTTTCGTCATTATTTGGGAATTCCGGTCGAGACGATTGGGGAAGAAAGAGAACTTGAAATTGCTGATACAGAAGAATTTAAAGAAATGGGCAGCTTTCCCTCGAAAAGTTCTATGAAATGGTTTGATGACGTGATCGTAATTAAAATAAATGGATAAAATAATTTCAAAAATAGGTGGATGTGTTTAGATGAAACAAATTGAAATGATGAAACGAATTATATTGCTACAACTGAAGGGCGTTTGTCTTTTATTCGAAGGCGCATTATACGCTTATTTTTATTATGCGGCCTACATTAATTTGGTACAGCCAGACTTTTATCGTAGAGGGCATTGGTTGGTAATTGGAATCAGCATGATGATTTTGCTGCTATTTTCACAGTTATATGGAGGATTGAAAATTGGTTATTCCAAACCAACGGATGTCATGTTTTCACAGTCTTTTGCAACACTCTGCGCCAATGTATTCTTTTATTTTCAGATTTCTTTGCTAAGTGGACACTTGGTCGATGTGATTCCAGTGGTCAAAATGTCGATGATCGCAATTATTGGCGTAGCAGCCTGGACATACTCATCGGACGCTTTGTATCGTAAAATGTTTCCACCGAGAAAATTATTACTCGTTCATGGAGAGCGTTCCATTAAAGATATTATGGAAAAAGTGGCAACCAGAAAAGATAAATATGAAATCAAGAAAAGTATCATGATGCGAGATTTGGAAGATTTTGATCATGTGATACAAGAAATCTCGGATTGTTATGATGGACTAATGATCTGGGATGTGCCGTCGAATTTAAAAGGGAAGCTTGTAAAGTACTGCTATGGAAAGAGTATAAGAGTTTATCTTATGCCAAAAATATCAGATGTTATTATAAGGGGTTCGGCACAATTACATCTGTTTGATTCTCCAATATTGCTAACCAGAGAATATTCAATCACGATTGAACAAATAATTGCCAAACGATTTATTGATTTGATTTGTTCGTTGATTTTGGCAATTGTTACTTCGCCAATTATGGTATTTGCAGCGATCATTATTAAATTACAAGATCGCGGACCTGTATTTTATACCCAGGTCAGAGTTACAAGGGCTAATAAAGAATTTAAAATTATAAAATTTCGAAGTATGCGTGTAGATGCTGAAAAAGATGGTGTCGCTCGCCTTGCTTCTACGAATGACAGCAGAATTACACCATTTGGAAAATTTATCCGTAAAGTACGAATTGATGAATTGCCACAGTTGTTCAACATTATTAAAGGTGACATGTCGTTTATTGGACCAAGACCAGAACGTCCTGAGATTATATCTCAATATGTGGAAGATATGCCAGAATTTGCTTTTCGCACCAGAGTAAAAGCTGGACTCGCAGGCTATGCACAGGTATATGGGAAATATAACACGACACCGTACGATAAGTTAAAACTAGATTTATCATATATTGAAAATTACAGTGTTTGGCTAGATATCAAATTAATGCTTTTGACACTTAAAATTTTATTTAAATCGGAAAGCACAGAAGGCATCGATGAAAATCAGAAAACAGCTCTTAGACAATATGAGGAAGAAGATAATCGATAGACTATATAGATTGTAAAAGGAGAAAAGTACATGTTTGAAGGAAAAACACTATTAATTACCGGAGGAACAGGTTCTTTTGGAAATGCAGTATTAAACCGGTTCTTGGATACAAATATCAAAGAGATCCGAATTTTTTCAAGAGATGAGAAAAAACAAGATGATATGCGCCATAAATATCAGGCAGAGTATCCGACAAGCTGCTCAAAAATCAAATTCTATATTGGTGATGTAAGAGAAAGGAATTCCATTAAGGATGCCATGCATGGAGTTGATTTTATTTTTCATGCTGCTGCTTTAAAGCAAGTTCCTTCCTGTGAGTTTTTTCCACTACAGGCGGTTCAAACCAATGTCATTGGGACAGATAATGTATTGAGTGTGGCAATTGAAGAAGGTGTTAAAAATATTGTGTGTCTATCAACGGACAAAGCTGCATATCCAATCAATGCGATGGGAACTTCGAAGGCGATGATGGAAAAAGTCATTGTAGCGAAATCCAGAACGGTTGAGCCTGAGGAAACTAAGATTTGTTGTACAAGATATGGTAATGTCATGTGTTCGAGAGGTTCCGTGATTCCATTATTTATTGAACAAATAAAAAATGGACGTCCTATTACTGTGACTGAGCCTACAATGACACGATTCATAATGAGTTTGGAAGAAGCAGTTGAACTCGTATTGTTTGCTTTTGAACACGCGGAGTCGGGTGATATTATGGTGCAAAAAGCTCCGGCATGTACGATTGAAGTGCTGGCACAGGCTGTTAAAGAGCTGTTTCATGCGGAAGATACAGAGGTGAAAGTGATAGGTATTCGTCATGGAGAAAAAATGTACGAGACTCTGCTAACGAATGAAGAATGCACGAAGGCATACGATATGGGGAATTATTATCGTGTTCCTGCAGATAATCGTGATTTAAATTATGACAAATATTTTACAGAAGGTGAGTTGGAAAAGGCAAAACTTTCAGAATTCAATTCAAATAACACAGAGATTCTTGGTGTTGAACAAGTCAAAGCAAAGTTGCTAGAGTTGGAATACATTCGCGATGAAATTAAAAATTGGGAAGATAAATAACATATGAAGATTTTGGTCACTGGTGCAAATGGATTTATTGGTAAAAACTTAATAACCAAATTGCGGGAGCAGACACATCACGAAATATATCCCTGTGATGTAGATACAACAAGCGAAGAGTTGGATGTGTATTTAAAAGATTGCGATTTTGTATATCATTTGGCAGGTGTAAATCGTCCAAAAGATGTCAGTGAGTTTATGGTTGGCAATTTTGGATTTCTGAATGTTTTATTGGAGGGGTTAAAACGGCATGGGAATACTTGTCCAATTATGAACTCTTCGTCCATACAGGCGAAGCTTCCCAATCCATATGGAGAAAGTAAAAAAGCTGGTGAAGACGCATTGATTCATTATGGAATAGAGACGGGAAGCAGGATTTATATTTATCGTTTTCCAAATGCCTTTGGAAAATGGTCAAGACCGAACTATAATAGTGTTGTGTCGACTTTTTGTTATAATATTGCAAGAAATCTTCCGATTCAAGTGAATGACGATAAAACAGAGCTTACATTGGTGTATATCGATGATATTGTAGAGGAACTGATCAAGTGCCTTGAAGGGAACGCAAATATCAATGAGGATGGATTTTGCAGTGTTGCGATATCGCATACAGTCTCGCTTGGAGATTTAGTCAACATATTACAGAGTTTTCATAGCAGTCGTAGTAATTTAGAACTCCCAGCATTAAAGAACGAAAGCTTGGAGAAGAAGTTATATAGTACATATTTAAGTTATCTTCCGGAACATGAATTTTCATATCCCCTTACGATGCACACGGATGAGAGAGGCAGTTTTACAGAGATTTTACGCACTCTTGAAAATGGACAGTTTTCGGTGAACATCTCAAAGCCTGGTGTTGTAAAAGGCAATCATTATCATCATACAAAAACGGAAAAATTTGTTGTAGTAAGTGGGAATGCATTGTTTCAATTTCGCAAACTTGGTTCGAAAGAGGTGATTTCCTATCATGTTTCATCGGACAAAATAGAAGTGGTAGATATTCCGCCTGGATACACGCATTCTATTGTAAACGAGGGCGCAACTGATTTGGTTACTTTTGTGTGGAGCAATGAATGTTTTAACCCTGAGAGACCAGATACATTTTATGAAGAAATTTATTTGGGTGATTCATAAAAACAGGGAATATAGATTATTAATATGTGCATAATAAGTATGCAGATGGGAGAAAACATGAAAAAATTGCAAGTCATGGTCCTTGTGGGAACAAGACCGGAGATTATTCGTTTGTCAGAGGTGATCAAAAAGTGTGATCAATACTTTGACCTTACATTAGTACATACCGGACAAAATTATGACTATCGTTTAAATCAGATATTTTTTGAAGATCTTGGACTCCGTGCTCCAGATTTCTTTTTGGAAGCAGTAGGAGAAGACTTGGGAGAAACCATTGGAAATATCATTGCTAAGAGCTATAAAGTCATGCGTGAGGTAAAACCGGATGCCTTTCTTGTGCTAGGAGATACGAATTCTGCTTTGGCGGCAATCAGTGCTAAACGTTTAAAAATACCAATTTTTCATATGGAAGCTGGAAATCGATGTTTCGATGAAAACCTTCCTGAAGAAACAAATCGTCGCATTGTCGATCACATTTCAGATGTGAATTTGTGTTACAGTGAACATGCAAGAAGATATTTAAATGCGGAAGGTACCGCAAAAGAACGTACTTATGTTACGGGTTCTCCGATGGCTGAAGTTCTTACCGCGAATTTTTCAAAGATTAAAAGTAGTAAGGTTTTAGAAACGTTAGGTCTCGAAGAGAAAAAATACATTCTGCTTTCTGCACATCGCGAGGAAAATATTGATGATGAGTCCAATTTCTTCGCTCTTATGAATGCTGTAAATGCGATGGCAGAAACCTATCAGATGCCTGTAATATACAGCACGCACCCTAGAAGCAGAAAATACATAGAAGCTAGAAATTTTGAGTTTCATCCATTGGTACGAACACTCGAACCTTTTGGGTTTTCGGACTACAATTGCCTCCAGAAAAATGCATATTGTGTGGTTTCGGACAGTGGGACACTTCCCGAAGAATCTGCATATTTTAATGCTAAAAATATGCCGTTTCCGGCCGTTTGTGTTCGGACGTCAACAGAACGTCCAGAAGCTTTGGATAAAGGAAATTTTGTATTGGGAAGCATTACGACGGAGCAGGTCTTACAGGCAGTAGAAATGGCCGTTTCCATGAACGAAAATGGTGATTTTGGACTTCCGGTAGACAATTATGTGGATGAAAATGTCAGTGTGAAAGTTGTCAAATTGATTCAAAGTTACACAGGAATTGTAAATAAAATGGTTTGGAGAAAGGATCAGTAAGATCTGAAATGGAAATGAAAAAAGAACGAATTTACGTTTGCCACACCTATTATCATGTATATGTGACTTTGCTTCGAGAATTTTCTTTGCCAAGTGCAGAGAGAGGAAAAGCAACTCTTGTTCTTAGCAAAATGTCGAATGATTTTCTGGACTTAAAAAGTCGAGCAGAGAAACAAATGATATTTGAAGAGGTCATTGAATTCGATGAAAAAAGGGAGACTTTTTTCTCGGAACTGGAAAAGTACCGTAAAAACACAAAAAACGGTATTAAAAATCTTTTAAATCGAATGATATTCACAAAAAAACTTGCAAGTCTGGAAGAGCCATTTATTCCAGTAGATTTTAAAAATTATCGCGAAATATATGTGTTCTGTGATTCTGATCCAATTGGATATTATTTAAATTCAAAAAGAATTGCATATCATGCGATGGAGGATGGATTGAATTGTCTAATTCATTTTGATGCAGCAAGATATGATAACCGTGGTAATTTTAAGTTAAAAGTTGCTTTGGCAAAAAGGAACTTGATTTTCATACAAAATGGATATAGTAAATACTGTATAGATCTGAGTGTTAATCAAAAGGAAGGCGTTAATTTTACATTAATCGATTACAAAGTAAAAGAAGAACCAAGAAACTTGTGGGAAAGCAGACTTACGGATGGTGAAAAAGATGTGATAACTAATATTTTTGTGAAAGACAAGGAGAATTTATATCAACAGGTGAATCAGGCGTATTCAGGAGAACGTAGTGTGTTGATTTTGACAGAGCCACTCTGTGATTTAGAGACAAGAGAAAGAATCTTCCATGATCTTATTGAAGAATATAAAAAACAAGGAGTTGTGGTTCTGAAACAACATCCCAGAGATTTGCTGGAATATAAGAAGTTATTTCCGGGAATCTCCATTATTGACTCGTTTGTTCCGATGGAAGTGATGAATCATATGAATGGGTTGAAATTCGACCTGGTGGTCTCCATTTTAACAGAAATTAAAGGGATACGATTCGGCAAGGAGTGTGTCAGACTTGGTCCGGATTTTATGGATCGTTATGAAGAACCATCGATTCATAGACAGAATGAGCAATGCTAATTTGGAATCTTTTTAATCTTGAGGTGAATTATGAAAATGGTATTTGTATCAAATTATATAAATCATCATCAACTTCCTTTGGCAAGGGAACTATATCGAATGCTTGAAGGAACGTATGCGTTTATCCAACTAGAGAAAATGGATGAAGAGCGAATAGAATTGGGATGGGGAGGCATTGAAAATCAATTCCCGTTCCTATTTTATTATCCGCAAGATACAAGACGGTGTCAGGAATTGATTGATAACGCGGACATCGTGGTTTTGGGAAGTGAAACCAATCCGCCTTGTATTATGAATCGCCTACAAAGGAATGCGCCTGTTCTACGCTATTCAGAAAGAATTTATAAAGAAGGACAATACAAGGTGATGTCACCACGAGGATTGATTAAGAAGTTTGAAGATCACGTAAAATATCGAAAAAAACCGGTTTACCTTCTTTGCGCTGGCGGATATGTCGGTTCGGATTATGCTCTGATTCACGCATATCCGAATAAGAAATTTACATGGGGATATTTTCCTGAAAGCAAAGAGTATGATGTGGATGAGTTGCTAAGAAGCAAGAAGAAAGATATCGTACATATTCTTTGGGCAGGAAGAATGATTGATTGGAAACACCCAGAATATCCGGTCAAACTGGCGAAAGAACTAAGAAATCGGAAGATTCCGTTTTTGCTTGAAATGATTGGCGGCGGCGTACTTCTTGGAGAACTCAAAAAAATGGTGCATGATCTTGATTTGGATGATATTGTGTCTTTTTCTGGAACCATGAGACCGGAACAAGTGCGTGGAAAGATGGAAGCAGCAGATATTTATTTGTTTACAAGCAACTACCAAGAAGGTTGGGGGGCAGTGCTGAATGAAGCAATGAATTCCGGTTGTGCCGTCGTTGCAAATCATGCGATTGGTGCGGTTCCATCACTTGTAAAGGATGGGGTAAATGGTCTGATTTATCAGGATGGAAAATTCGAAGAATTTTTAAAACATGTGTTAACCTTGTGTGAATCATATGAGGTACGATCCGAGTTTGGTCGAAATGCCTATCAAACAATTCATCAGGAATGGAATGAAAAAAAAGCTGCAAGCAGACTTGTAGAACTATGCACGGGTATTATAAACAATGACTATATGTATTCGCAGAGTGGAATTCTTTCAAAAGCATTGGAAATTGGACCAAAATCTATGTATCGGCATCTGAAAAATAAGGAAAAGTAAAGGAATTCATATGAAATTATTGTCAGTGATTGTTCCGGTATATAATACGGAAAAGTATGTAAAGCGATGTGTAGAGTCGATACAAAAGCAGACTTATAAAAATATAGAAATTCTATTGATCAATGATGGCTCGACGGATTCGTCGGGACTCCTTTGTGAGGAAATCGCAATTCTCGACAAGAGAGTTCGTGTTTTTCACAAGTTAAATGGAGGGTCTTCTTCTGCTAGAAATCTTGGAATTGATAAAGCAGATGGTGACTATCTGGCTTTTGTGGATAGTGATGATTACGTGGAAAATACGATGTATGAACAGTTGATGGAAGGGATAGAACGAACTGAAATTAGTATTGTTCAGATTGGTAGAATTGAGGAGACCGAAGAGGGCGGACGGTTGGCGGATGTCTGCGAAATCCCGGATAAGGAGATGGTATATAGTTCACACGATTTTCTTCGAGAGCTATTAATGTATCGTGGAGACAGTTCTTTTTGCACAAAAGTGATAAAAAAAGAGTTGTTTCATAACCGAAAATTTCCTGAGGGAGAGTTGAATGAGGACTTAAGGCTCTTAGTAGAATTTTTAGAGCAAGGTACATATGTGCTGAGCCTTCCGGCAGCAGGATATCATGTTGTTTATCGTATGGGAAGCAACACAAGAAAGACGGAAAAGAATACTTTTTCACGTGCGTACTTGGATGCGGTAAGAAATGCGGATCGAATTATGGAATTAGTGACGAAAAAATATAAAAATCTGGAAGAAGAGGCACGGCGATTTGGTGCATATCAAAGATTGTTATATATGTTACACATTCCAGTTACACAAATGAAGAAAGAAAATAAGGATTACATGGAGATTCTACGATATATTCGAGTGCAAAGAAAATCCATCGCTAGAAATCCCTATTTATCAAAGAAGGACAAAACATATTTATTTATTTTGTCAACTAGTCCGCGTGTGGTTCGTTGGATCCATAAAAAAATTCGGAGGATATGAAATAAAAACAGCGAAACCATAAGGGGCTCGCTGTTTTTTGTATCATTTTTTGTAGTATGTAACCAATTTTTTTACTGCGGTAATTGTATCTTGCACTTCTTCATCGCTCAGAGAATAGTAGAGAGGAATGCTCATGATTGCCTCGTACAAGTTTTCAGCGTTTGGACTAATACCTTTTTTGTATCCAAGCCGCTCATAATGTGAGTGATAATATACGGGCATATAATGAACCTGAGGCTGAATGTTTTCAGCAGAGAGCGCGTCAAAAAATTCTCTTCTGGAGCAGTTCAACTTGTTTAAATCCAACTGGATAATATATAAATGTCTGCATGTATCGGCTTCGGGAATTTCCTTTTGAACAATAATCTCGGGAATTTTGTTAAATGCATCGTTATATGCTTTTACAATCGCTTGGCGACGTGCTTTGAAAAGTGGTAATTTGTGTAGCTGACTAATTAATAATGCTGCTTGAAAATCAGTCATACGATAGTTGTAACCTAAATCGATTTGCTCCTGATACCATGGATCGTCGTTTGGATGTGTCATTTGTTCGAGATCCCTTGTAATTCCATGATTTCTCAAACGCACTAAATCCTTGTATAATTTTTCGCTATTCGTAACAATTGCACCACCTTCGCCAGCAGTAGCTGTTTTAACTGGATGAAAACTAAAGCAAGTCATATCAGCAAGACTCCCTGTCGGATGACCATCGTAAGAGGAGCCGATAGAATGTGCTGCATCTTCAATCAGAATAAGATTGTTTTGGTCGCAAATGTTTCGGATTTTATAGAGGTCAACAGACTGACCTGTAAAATCTACAGCTACAACAGCTTTTGTTTTTTGGGATATATTTTCCTGGATTGAAACTGGGGAGATGTTGTATGTTTCGGGATCTATATCAGCAAAAACAGGAGTACCCCCACAGTATAGCGTGCAGTTTGCACTAGCAGCAAAAGTAATAGGTGAAGTGATGACTTCGTCTCCGGCTTTGATTCCGGCAGCTAGAGCTGCTAGATGAAGGGCAGCGGTTCCGTTGCATACGGCTACTGCGAATTTGGTCCCGGAAATTTCACATAATTTCTGTTCTAATTCACTCACTTTAGGTCCACAAGTAATTAAATCGCCTCGTAGGACTTCGCTTACCGCTTGAATATCAGCTTCGTCAATGCACTGTCTTCCATAATATATTTTTTGAGTGCGGACAGGCTGTCCGCCGAAAATTGCCAATTGTTCCATGATGCATCCTTTCGAAATACGCATACGCGTAAGATATTAAGAGTATAGCATTTTTTTTATAGTTATTCAACGAGAACGTGTGGTATACTATTACATGAAAAGATAGGCTTGGGAGGAATAATATGATTCGATTTTTATACCCACACGGGAAGACCAGAGCGATTACATTTAGCTACGATGATGGTCAAATATTTGATCGCAGACTGGTAGAACTGATGAATGAATATCAGCTAAAAGGGACATTCCATCTGAATGCAGGAACTTTAGACAAAGATGGATTTGTATCAAAGGAAGAGGTTCGACAGTTGTATAAAGGACATGAAGTTTCAGGACATACATTAACGCACCCGGTATTGAATGTTTTGTGTCGAACGGATCTAGTGCATGAAGTGTTAGAAGACCGTAGAATTTTAGAGGAAGCAAAGGAGTCCATTGTAAGAGGAATTTCTTACCCTTTTGGAGTCTATTCAAAGGAGGTAATAGATACACTCAGAGATTTGGGAGTTGAATATGCACGAACGGTTGAGAATACAGGAAAATTCTTTTTGCCAGAGGATTTTCTTTGCTGGCATCCTAGCTGCCATCATAATGAACTTTCCAAAGAGATGATCGATAAATTTTTGAATGCACCAAAATATAGACGCTGTTATTTGCTTTATGTTTGGGGACACAGCTATGAATTTGATAAAAGAAATAATTGGGAGTTCATGGAAGAAATGTGTGAGCTTTTAGCATATAAAGAGGATGTCTGGTATGCGACAAATATTGAAATTAAGGATTATGTAATGGCAATGAGATCTTTAAAAGTGTCATTAGATGGAAAAAGGATATACAACCCTACAGATCAGAGAATCTGGATCGAGGAAGAAGATGGAACGATTCGAATCTTACTTCCTGGTATGAATGACTAAACGAAAGGAGCAAAACATGGGATTTTTAGATATTGATGGAAAATTTATGCAGA
Source organism: Lachnospiraceae bacterium (assembly GCA_963666475.2). Classification (GTDB taxonomy): domain Bacteria; phylum Bacillota; class Clostridia; order Lachnospirales; family Lachnospiraceae; genus JBFHIZ01. The sequence goes on from OY762821.2 coordinate 938,315, forward strand.
TACTTGGAAAGCTTACAGATATTATGTGGCTGGGTATTTTGGTTTTGGTTACAAGTATTCCAGTGTTTACAATTGGTGCCTCAATTACGGCCTGCTATACACTGACAATCAAAATGGCGGATAACCGAGAAGGACATATTACAAAAGCATATTTCAAAGCTTTCAAAGAAAATTTTAGAAAAGCAACAGCACTATGGGGGATTGAGTTTTTGCTGCTGGTTATCATTCTTATGGATTACTGGGCTTTGACACAGGTAGAAGTGGGATACCAGTCACTTGTAAAAGGTGGTTTGTGGTTTTTGTCATTTCTTTTCTTGATTACAGCAAATTACGTGTTTTATCTTCAGGCAAAATATTCGAACACAGTGAAAAATACTTTCAAAAATGCTTTTTTCCTTTCGTTTATTCATATTTTGACCAGTCTCGTGGTTTTTTTAATTACGTTAGTTCCAGTTGTATTGATGTACTTGATACCTAGATGGGATCCGTTTATTATTTGGTTTGCAGTACCGGTAGTCTGTTATTTTAATAGTGTGATGTTGAATCGTGCAATGGAAAAATATGAAAAAGAAGAAGGTGAGGAAAGTAAATCAAATGAAGATTCCTCAGATCCATCTTAATTTTTAAATAAAAATGTAAATGCTTTCAAAAAAACATAAGCTGTTAATTAAAAGAACTAGTGATTTTTTGATAATCATGTGTTATTATCAATGTAAACGGTTACATTTGAAAAATGGAGTTGTTTTAGAACGAATTGGAAGAAGAAAAAGGAGATGAACATGAACGTTACAGCATATTTTGACGGATTTTTGTCGAGCTATTCAAATTACAAGGATCATTGGAACTATGAAGATGGATGTGTACTCATGGGATGTGTACAGATGCATGAAGCAACTGGGGAACAAAAATATCTGGATTTTATTTTAAACTATTTGAAAGACATTGTTGCAAATGACGGTGTGATTACAAATTATGACAATAGTAAATTCAATATTGACAGCATCAACAGTGGAAAGATTCTTTTTTATGTATATGATCAGACAAAAGAGGAAAAGTATTTAAAAGCGATTGAATATTTAATGGATCAGCTTCGAAATCATCCTAGATGTGCATCTGGAAACTTTTGGCACAAGGAAATTTATCCAAATCAAATATGGTTGGATGGATTATATATGGCTCAACCTTTTTATGTTGAATATGAAACGAAATACAATAAAAAAGAAAATTACCAGGATATTGTAAATCAATTTCGTAATGTAAGAAAATACCTATTCAATGCGGATAAAAAACTATATTATCATGCATTTGATGAAGCAAAGATTCAACCATGGGCAAATAAAGATACTGGTTGCTCGCCAAATTTCTGGTTGCGTTCTATGGGATGGTATCTTATGGCTCTTATTGATGTAATTGATAAAATGAGCGAAGAAATCTATGAGTATTATCATGAATTAAAAGAATTGTTTAGAGAAGCAGTACAAGGAATATTGCTATATCAGGATGCAAAATCAGGAATGTTCTATCAAGTTATTGATCATAGCGAAGTGGAAGGAAATTATCTTGAGACTTCTGGAAGCAGCATGATTGCATATGCGATTATGAAAGGATGCAGACTCCAAGTGCTTCTCCCTGAAAAATATGAAGAAACTGGAAAGAAGATTTTTGAAGGTATTGTAAAAGAAGAATTGTTCGAGGAAGATGGTGTTTTAAAGCTTCACGGAATCTGTCATGTTGCTGGTCTTGGACCAGGAGAAACAAGGGATGGAAGTGTAGCATATTATCTTTCAGAAAAAATTGTTGCAGATGATGCAAAAGGAACGGGTCCATTTATCATGGCATATGCAGAGTACTTAAAATCCACTCAAGCCTAAGGTGTTCGCAGATGATGGAAGACAATTGAAGGGGAAGGAAATGGGACTACAAATCGGAATTCGTTTACATGATACCAAAGAAAGACCACTTGAGGAAAGACTGGAACAAATACATACAGATGGTTTTACCTGTGTTCATATGGCAATATCAAAAATCCCGGAAGGAAAAGGCACATCTTTCGCTGCATTTACTCCAGGATACGGGATGTATATGAAGCATCTATTCGAGAATCAGAAAGTTGACATGGCAGTACTTGGGTGTTATCAAAATCTTGCAACACCGGATGAAGCCGCACTTTTAAACAATCTAAAAAAGTATGAGGCACATATTCGACTTGCATCCATCATGGGTGCAGGAGTGGTTGGGACTGAAACAGGTGCTCCGAACAAAGAATATAAGTATACTGAAGAATGCCGAAGTGAAGAAGCTCTTGCTACATTTATTAAGAATCTTCGTACGGTAGTCGAATATGCAGAAAAAATGGGTGTGATTGTAGCAATTGAACCAGTTGCAAAACACATAGTATGGAATGCTTCCCGTGCGAGAACGGTATTGGATGAAATACATTCTCCAAATCTTCGAATTATTTTTGATCCAGTTAATTTATTGGACATGACGAACTTTCAACATGCGCAGGAAATTTTCGAAGAAACGATGGAGTTATTGGAAGATGAGATTGCAATTATACATCTGAAAGATTTTCAAATTGTAGACGGGGAAATGATCAGTGTTGCTGCGGGTGACGGAGAGATGGATTACACACAGATTATGAAGTTCTTAAAAGAAAAGAAACCTTTTGTACAGGCTACATTAGAAAACACGAACCCAGAAAATGCGGTTCGTGCCAGAAAATATATAGAGAATATTTGGAAATCTGTTTAAAGGTGATCCTCAATTTAACTATGTCGGAATTGCTTGATTACGGAGCTTAGAAAGTAGGGCGGAATCAATCGTTTGATAGGAAACGAAATCCGCCCGATTTTTTCGTTCGCTTCCTGGGCCAAAGTTGTTCCCTTCTGAAAAACGAAAGAAAGAATGTTCGCTTGTTTTATCCCAGTCGTGAAAACCGGCAGGATGAATATGCTCTCCAAAGTTACAGCCAGTAAAAGTTACACATGCGTGCTCTCTCCAAGGCCTGCCTAAATATACAGAATGTTTTGGCGCGTCCCCAATGAAGGAACAAGCATAAAATATGTAGCCGTAGTCTTCGCATTCTTGGGTTGAGGCAGCGGTAATATATCCGTGAATTGAACCTGGTTCAGAAGCATGGGGGTATAATTCGGCTGGTAATGCATGTGAAATAATGGTGCAGTTCTCAAAGAAAGCATATGCACTTCCAAAAATAAAATCAATATCTCCTTCGATGCTACAGTTCAAATAATACTGATGACCTACAATTCTAGGAGAAAACTCTTTTGGTCCAACAAACCCGTTTTTCTGGAATGCTTTTGGGGGTAGTGGACCAGTGAAAAGCGTATCTTGATGACCGAATAATACACAATCTTCCAGCCTTATATAGTCACCTTCTGCATAAAGTGCAATTGCCTGACCAACTTTTTTGCCGAAACCAGAGCTGTTTTGAATGGTTAGATTTTTAAGCGTGACAAAGTTTGCATCGATTAAGAATGTATAGGAACGAAATGTTCCGAGATTGATTCCATCTGGTCCTGGAGCATAAGCGCAATCATCATATGTGATGATGCATTCCTTGGAAGAAGTACCTTCGATTGTGACGCGTGGTCTATTTAAGTTGATTTTTTCATAGTATGTACCAGGTTCAATATGAATTAAATAATCATCTTCAGAATTGACTGGAATGGAATCAATAGCCATTTGTATAAATGGAAAAGAATCTGGATGAATCGGGTTTTGGGATACGTGTAAAATGTGTTGCATGTAAATCTCCATTCTTGCTTTATTTAGGAGTAGAGTCTCTTAAGATCAACTCTCCTGAAATAATTGTTTTTAGTGGCATTTCTCTTTCTGAAAGAACTTGTACCAATGTTTTGGAAAGTTGGTCGCAAAGTGTTTCTAATTTGTTATCAACGCTTGAGAGTTCAGGAGCACTACAATGAGCGAGAAGTGAGTTATTATATCCAATAACAGCGACATCTTCAGGGATTCGCTTTCCGTTTCTTTTTAAATATTTGTATGCACCATGTGCAAGTATATCGTCTGATGCAAGAATAGCGTTGACAGGGATGTTTTTTTCCGAAATATGCTCCTCGATGAACTTGGATATTGCATCCAAATCCTCTTTTTGGCCGCGATAATAAGCAAGATAATCGGGGTTTGCAAGTTTATTCCACTGTATTAAGGCGGTCTGGAAACCTGTTAGTTTTTTGGTACTACTATAGGTGTCTGCGTTTTGTAAATAAAGAATCTGATCGAGTCCTTTATTTAATAAATAGCTGGTAGCAGTCATCATGCCTTTGAAATCATCACAGAGAGTACAGTATACATTTGGATAATCGAAATCAGCATTTAAAAGCATGATTGGAATTTGACTTGCAGCCTCACGTATATAATCATTGTTTGAATCGTCGTTTTCGACATAGGAAGATCCAATCATGATAATGCTATCCACGCGTTTGCTCAATAAGAGCGAAAGAGCATCTTTTTTGGATTCTAATTCATAACCAGTACAACATAAGATGGAATTATAACCTTTTGAGCGTAGATTTTGCTCAATATAATAGATCGCTTTTGCGAGATACAGGTCGGAAGAATCCGCGCACATTAATCCAATGGTATTCATGGAGTTCAGGCCGAGACCCCTTGCAAATGCATTTGGTGTATAACCATATTCTTTTATTGCATCAAGTACTTTTTGTTTTGTTTTAGGTTTTACTTTTTCGCTTCCATTCAAGACGCGAGAGACCGTAGCGATGGACACATTTGCTTTTTCTGAAATGTCGTAAATTGTTACACCCATGAGAACCTCCGTAAAATAGATTGATTAATGTAAGAGTTTACATATATAATAGAATTATACCTAACATATCTTGGAATTACAAGAAAAAAGGATAAAGGAGTCGTTATGAGAATTGAAAAAAATTTAGTATCATCAAGGAGCATTACATTTACTTTAGAGGATGCTGGAAAATATGAATTGAATCAGAAGGTCCAACTGTTTTTAAATGGTAATCTGGTAAAAAATTTAGAACTTGTTACCAATTCAATTTTTGATTTAAAGCCAGATACGACCTATCACATGGAAATAAAAACGGATGACGAAGTGTATGCAGAGACCGTATTTACCACATTAGAAGAGTTTGTGACATTGAATGTAAGGGATTTTGGAGCAAAGGGTGATGGACTAACCGATGACACCCTGTGTATTCAAGCCGCGATTATGGCCTGCCCTCCTAAAAGTCGAGTGCTTATTCCAAGAGGTACGTACCGCATTAAAAATATATTTTTGAAAAGTCATATCCGTGTTGAGATTTCAAACGGAGCTGAACTTCTAGCAGAGACAAATCGGGAACTGTTTTCTATATTGCCAGGGGTAATTCAGAGTTATGATGAAGGTTCTGAATATAACTTAGGAACATGGGAAGGTAATCCTTTGGACTGTTTTGCTGGGATTATTACTGGACTTCATGTGGAAGATGTAATTCTTTATGGGGAAGGTGTGATTAATGGCAATGCAGGAAAAACAAACTGGTGGCATCAACCAAAAGTTCGAAATATTGCATTTCGTCCACGTCTTTTGTTTTTAAATCACTGTGAAAACGTGGTAGTTCAGGGGATTCAATTAAAGAATAGCCCTTCATGGGTTGTACATCCTTATTTTTCAAATCATTTGAAATTTTTGAATGTTTCCATTACAAATCCGTCAGATTCTCCGAATACAGATGGTATTGATCCGGAATCCTGTGGGGATGTTGAAATATTAGGCGTACATTTTTCGCTTGGAGATGATTGCATTGCGATTAAGTCAGGAAAAATCTACATGGGTGCAAAACATAAGACCCCAAGTAAAAATCTTAGAATCAGACATTGCCTGATGGAAAACGGCCACGGTGCCGTTACGCTTGGTAGTGAAATGTCTGGTGGAATATGTGATGTTTTAGTAGAAGAGTGTGTATTCAGGAATACAGATCGTGGGTTACGTCTAAAAACAAGAAGAGGAAGAGGAAAAGACGCGATTATTGATCAAATCGTATTTCGTGATATTCAAATGGAATCGGTGAAGACTCCATTTGTTATGAATAGTTTTTATTTTTGTGATCCAGATGGAAAATCAGAATATGTTCAGTCAAGGGAAGTAAAGGCAGTTGACGAACGAACACCTGAAATCAAGAAAGTATTTTTTGAAAATATTAATTGTGTAGATTGTCATGCTGCAGTTGCATATTTCGAAGGATTGCCTGAGAAGAAAATCGAAGAAATCAGTATTATTAATATGAAAGCATCGTTTGCAAAAAATCCAATCAGAGAAGTACCGGCTATGACAGAACATGTTTATGCCTGCATCCGACAAGGAATTTTTGTAAGTAATGTAAAAATGCTGAAACTAAGAAACATAAAAATCACTGGTCATGAAGGTGAAGAAATCGTCACAAAACATGTCGATGATATACAAATCAATGAGTGATTTCATAAGGCTGAATTATTTACAATGCTTGTATTTTGTGTTAGTCTAAAGTGTATGTAAAGAGCATTATGAAATGAATATAAAGGTAGGGTTTTTACGTATTACGTAAATTCTCTGCTTTTTGTTATCAGGCTAAATGCCTTCGAAAAACGAAAGAGACCTAGAAGGAATGGAGATTTATTATGAAAGTTTCCAATATAAAAATGGATATCAAATCATCATGGTGGATACTAGTTTCATGTGTTCATTTTCTTGCTTCTTTTTTTTGGAGTGGACTGATTTTTATCGATGAGGATTTTGGGTTCGACTTAATAGTCATGAATGATGTTGTGAGTAAAAGGATGGAACATCATATTCATGTGATTGTCTCAAAAATTACTGCATTTTTATTGATTTTACTAATATGGAAAACGATAGATCTTATAGTCAAAAAAAGAATCCAAGTAAAGGAATGGGTAGTTTTTCTTCTCGTTTTTGTTTTCTATTCGATCATTCATGCATTCTATTTTCCGGAAAGTTTTGCTAGCTTTGAATACGACAATTTTATGACGTATGCTTATGCCATCCGTAACCTTCCATTTTATTGGCATGGGGCATTAACTTCTATTTATTATTCGGCTTGTCTGAATGTCATTCCTCATCCGATTATCATTCAAGAATTCTCCATTGCATTTTTTTCTGCACTTGTTCCATTTTGTCTTTTTCGGACAAAAAAGACAAAGCTATTCGTAGCCATTCTTTTTTTGATTCCAGAAGCTTGGTCAATCATCACCAATCCATATAGAAATAATTTTTATACGATTTTATTACTGTGGACAGTCCTTCTTGTTTTGTATGAAAAACAACAAAAACGTACATTAAGTATAGCTAGAGCTGTGGTATATGTGTTCTTGTGTTCGATACTAGCAGTATGGAGAACAGAAGGTATTTTGTTTGCAATTGGACTGATGGTAATTTTACTTTTGGTAGAGAATCGACCGACAATGAAACACATGATTGGGTATATTATTCTATTTTTGGCGTTTTCGGTCTTGCTAAATACACCACAGAAAATTGGAACGGATAAATATTACGGGAAAGATTATGTTGTGCTTACTTCGCAAGGTTGGTTATGTACGATATTAAGCAATCCAAATGCGAATCTTAGTTATGAGGGGGCCAAAGAAGATTTGGAAGCTATTCAAGCGATTATACCGGTAGATTATTTAGTACGGTATTCCGATGAGGCTTTTCGTGTCTACAATTATGAGCAAGGTCGTTCTGTTACACAAAGCACTGCAGATTCTGATACACAAAAAGAATACATGTCTGCGACCTATCGTATTCTGTTTCATAATGTCTCAAGGTTTATCAGCAATCGTCTAAAAATCATGTTGGACTCTAATGATGTAGGCTATCAATTTCCACAATATGATTATTTGGGTGATGAGATTGTTTTTCCTGTTACCTATACGGATGAATTTTCGATGTTATGGCAGCAGGGGATGGAAGATTTATTTGGAACATATCATTTGGAAGACTGGAGGCAAAATGCATTTCGAATCAATGCCTATCAGCAGATTCGAAACGTGAGAAACATTTGGAGTGATATGTTTAATGTGCGATATATTACGTTTTTTGGAGCATTGTTGTATGTGGGATATTGCATCCTTTGGTTGTGTATTAAGCCAATACGAAGGAAGCATAATCAAGTAACATGGTATCTACCGTTTTTGGTTTTGATAGGAATTGGTGAGATTGCTCTGGTTACACTCGGCGCACCTGTTGGAAGGGAAGCGTATTATTTTCCTGTCTATCTGTTTTTGCTACTAGTAATGAGTCATATTGTTGAGCAAATAGTAAGTACTGAGCAGATGATTCCGAGAAAGAAAGAGAGAACGAATGAGTAAAATATTATTATTTATTCCGATGTATAATTGTGAAAAACAGATCATACGTGTTTTGGATCAGCTGACTCCGAAAGTGTGTACTTATTTATCGGAAGTGATCATCGTGAATAATCGAAGCACGGACAAGGGAGAAGAAACCGTTCAATCCTATTTGCGGAGTCATGAGATGGAGATAAAAATCTCGCTCCTGAGAAATCAGGAGAATTATGGACTGGGTGGATCACATAAGGTTGCCTTTCGATATGCAATCGATCATGGATTTGATTATGTGATTGTTCTTCATGGAGATGATCAGGGAAGTATAGAAAATCTTTTGCCATACTTAGATTCAAAGGAATATGCGAAATATGATTGCTTTTTAGGTGCAAGATTTATGAAAGGTTCAAAATTAGAGGGATATTCAAAGTTTCGTACCTTTGGGAATTATGTATATGATCTTTTGTTTTCAATAGGAACCAAACGAATGATTTATGATCTTGGTTCTGGACTTAACATGTATCGGGTAGATATTCTTCGTGATTCCTTCTATCTGAAATACAAAGACAATTTGATGTTTAATTATTGTATGGTGTTGGGTTCCGCTTATTACAAGCACCATATTAAGTTTTTCCCGATTTTGTGGAGGGAAGATGACCAGGTGTCCAATGTAAAAATGGTTAATCAGGCAATTGTAGTGTTAAAAATGCTTTTTTCTTATATGATAAACAAGAAAAAGTTTGTTCGTTTGGAGCATAGAGACCGTACTGTATCGGAATACAAGGCGGATGTCATAATAACAACAGAAAAAGGAAATCGTTAAGCATGAAGAAAATTGTGTATCAAATGGTGAATGCATTTGTGCTACTTGCTGTACTAGTCTACTTCTACCTAGAATATCAGCAGGCACTGGTAGAGTTTTTCGGAATAAAGATTGTATACCTTCTTTCATTGGCAATCGTAGTAATATTGGTCAATGGACTGAAGGCTTTTCGTTTGTTTTTTATTCTGTCTTCAAACAAGATCACAGCCAGAGAATATATCAAACAATACTGCAAAACCGTTCCGGTCAGTATGTTGGTACCCTTGAAACTAGGAGATGTTTTTAAGGTATACTGCTATGGCTATCAATTAAAAAATTACTTTGCTGGAATGGTATATGTTTTAATTGATCGATTCTTTGATACGCTTGCATTGTTAACGTTGATCATTATTGTTACTTTTATTACACGAGTTCCATTTCTTTTTGTTATTTATCTGCTTTTATTTTTTGTATTTTGCGTGATAGCTGCATATGTACTTGTTCCAAGTATATGTAGATATTGGAAAAAGCATTTATTACATGCGCCAGGTACAAGTCGCTCTCTTCGTTTGCTATCTTTGATTTCAAAAGTGGAGCGCATCACAGGTTCGATTTATGAGGTGATGAAAGGAAAAGGCGCAATTATATATGCGATTTCATTGTTTGCATGGGTTATAGAGATTGCTGGAGCTATTTTGCTTTGGAAGATTATGACGGGAGTTGTTGATATTTCAATCTTGTCTGATTATCTGTCAGCGGCGATTGGGATTGGGGAATCTGCGGGTTCACAGTATTTTGTATTGGCTTCAATTATTCTATTGCTTTGTACATACATTATAATTCGTCTGTTTGGTCGAGAAAAGGAGTAATATAATGCAGATATTGGTTGTTTATGATGATACGATTCTTAAAAGTGAAGTGATTTCAGATGTAATAGGTGAAAAAGGGTTTGCAGAGGTTGTCGTTTTGAGACAAACGATTGGAGAGCGATTTCTAGATGCCATTGGATCAATCTATGACAATCCTCCGATTCTTACCTTTTCTTCGATTTATGATATGGATGAATTTTTAGCCACTTCAAATAAAAAATATGCTAATGATACGAGAGTACTTCATTTTTTTTCAAATGTTATCATTTCAAATCTAGAAATTGCATCTTTGACCTTGCAAAAAATCCATTATATTGATGAAACTTATGCACTTCGTATGGGAGAGAATGTGGCAGGAATTATGTTCCCTGATTTTGCTTGTTATTTGGGATATCTCAACAATATCATGAAAAATGAAAGCCATTCTTCTATTATGGAAGCAAAAAATGTGGAACAGGGGACCAGCATAGATGGCGTAAATGATATTTCGAAAATAGAGAATTTCATTCAGTGTGTAACGGGTAATTTCGATGCAAGATATTTTAATACACTGCAGGGTGATGAGTATACAATCATAAAAAGTTCTACCAATATCAGTAAGATACATGCAGAATATACTTTTTATCATATTTTACCAGAAGACATGCAGTTTTGGTTTGTAGAGCCATTTTCTTATGTTGAGACCGATTCAAGTGCTAGTTATACGATGGAAAGATTGCATATGACAGATCTTGCAATCAAATGGGTGCATGGATCCATTGATGAAACTGAATTTTCAGTAATTCTTGATAAATATTTTTACTTTTTTAATCATAGACATGATTTGCCGATTTCAAAAGAAGAGTATCAAAAGATATCCAATTCTTTATATGTTGAAAAAGTTTCCAATCGTATCGCTGAACTCAAAGATATGGAAGTTTATCAGAATATGGAAAAACTTCTTTCGCTTAATGGGACTTCGATTGATCAAATTGTAAATCGATATTTTACTTTAAAAAATGAATTGGAAACCAGATTCCCCAAAAACCAGGTAAGTGTGATTGGACATGGGGATCCTTGCTTTGCAAATACCATGTATAACAAGTCTACCAGAGCTTTAAAATTTATAGACCCAAAAGGGGCAATGACAGAATCAGAACTTTGGACCAACCCGTATTATGATATTGCAAAATTAAGCCATTCAATTTGTGGAAGATATGATTTCTTCAATAATGGATTATTTGAAATTTCAATCGGAGAGGATTTTCATACAGAGTTGAAAATTGATTTTGATAATACAAAATTTATTGAATTGTTTCGAAAAAAATTAGAAGAGAACGGATATCATTATTGGCTTGTTCGATTATATGAAGCTTCGTTGTTTCTTTCGATGCTGCCTTTGCATATTGATAATCCGCAAAAAGTATATGGATTTATTTTAAATGCGAACAACATTTTGAAGGAGATTGAGAAGCATGTATAAAGGGTATACATTAGTGATGGACATTGATGGTACGATTTGTCCAATTAAGAAAAAGAATGAAAAATATGAGGATCTAGTGCCTCTTCCAGAGATGGTTGAAAAACTAAAAGAATGTAAAGCGGATGGTGCGAAAATCGTATTATATACCTCAAGGAATATGAATTCTTATGGGGGGAATCTTGGATTGATCAATATGCACACGGCACCTTTGCTTCATGAATGGCTGAAAAAATGGGATATACCTTATGACGAAATTGTTTTTGGAAAAGTTTGGCCAGGACATCTTGGGTTTTATGTGGATGACCGTAGTGTGCGTCCGGATGAGTTTATGAGTCATTCGACGGAAGAGCTCGAAGAAATTTGTAGAAAATCAAGATTGTATGAGGAGTAAACATATGCGTAAAATTGATGTGGTAATCACGATGGGTGGTCTTGGTTCAAGATTTCGAAAAGCCGGATATTTGGTCCCAAAATATATGATTGAGGCAAAAGGAAAAACGCTCTTTGAATGGTCTTTAATTAGTCTCGATGGCTATAAAGGTGAAGTAGACAGGTATATATTTATTGCAATGAAAGACGATCAGGTCGATGTTCGCTCATTTATTGAAAAGCAGTGTAAAGCATTGGGGATTTCGAATTTTAAGGTTATTGTGCTAGATTATCTAACGGACGGTCAAGCAACGACGGCGATGAAGGCATCGGAATATTGGGATGTGGATCATGCGTTATTAATTTACAATATTGATACGTATGTAGAAGCAGGAGAAATGAATAGCCAGGAGCTTAAAGGGGATGGATTTATACCTTGTTTTCAGGCAGAAGGAGATCATTGGAGTTTTGTAAGACTGGATGAAAGTGGCAAAGCGGTAGAAATTAAAGAAAAAGTAAGGATTTCTGAGAATTGTACGCTAGGGGCCTATTATTTTAAGACATGTAATCTTTATGAGAGCTTATATCAAGAATTTTATTCAAACCCGGAAGTTTTAAAAGACATTGTAAATGGGGAAAAATATATAGCGCCACTATATAATTATCTTTTGAGCAAAGGCGGAGAAATTTTTATTTCACAAATAAATTTCGATAAAGTGCATGTATTAGGAACGCCTGAAGAATTGGAGACATTTATTCATTCTTAAGGGAATGGATATGAGGAATATACAAATGAAAGAACCAATGGATCAACAAAACGATATATTTGATAAACTTATGGGATTACCTGTTCTTCGTATTTTTGAACCTTTCTATAAAAAATATAAGGAAATTCTACTATACTTATTCTTTGGTGGTTTGGCTTTTTTTCTAAATATTTTTTTATTTGCCGCAATTGACCATTTATTTGGAATTAGTGAACTGATTAACAATATGATTTGTTGGATTGTTTGTGTCATGTTTCAATTTTTTACAAATCGCACATGGGTTTTCGATGGAAGTGTAGATTCTTCACAGGCATTTACAAAGCAGCTTGCTGGTTTTGTGGGTGGAAGAGTATTTACCTTATTTTTAGAGGAAGTTATATTGGTAATATTTATCACATGGCTCGGGTATCCAGCACTAGTAATTAAGTTGATTGCGCAGGTCGTAGTCATTCTTTTGAATTATGTAATTAGCAAGTTATGGGTATTCAAAAAACAGCAATTATGATGAGGTGAGTTTAATTAGTATGGGTGTTAGAGTTCAGAAATGGTATTCCACATGTAAAAAACATAAAAAGATTGTAGATGTTTCATTTGTGCTTTTTTTTGTTGCTTTATTATATGGGTTTACGATTGCACGTTTTCCAATTATCTATGACACAAATGATGATTGGATGATTCAGGATATATTAAGTGGTAGTATCACTGGAAATTTTGAGCCTCATGCTATTTTTATCAAACTTCCACTTGCAATGATACTGTCTTTTTGCTATCTTGTAATACCAAAAATTCCATGGTTTGGGGTATATCTTATGGGACTCTGGATTTGGTGTACATTTTTGATATTACACAAGATTGTTCGAAAGACAGATTTTTTTCGTGGAAAAGCAGCTGTGATTTTTGCCGTTCCATTTATTTTTATTCATTTTATGATTGGACAAATTACAACTTTACAACATATGTCCACCGCAGGAATTAGTTTTGCAACAGCCATTTTTTTGTTTCTCACATTGGAGTCGGGGAAGGTGAGGAACCTAAAACAAGGATTTCATAAATATGGAGTAATCTTTGTGCTGGTCCTGCTGGCATTTATGACACGCTATGAATCGGTAATCCTTTTGGCTCCTATTGGTGGAATTGTTGTAATCGTGAAACTCTTTTTGGAAAGAAAGAACCTTCGGGAGTATGTTCTTTTTTTGATTGTAGTCTGCGGATTCCTTGGTTTGATTTGGCTTGTTGATTATTCAGCCTATCAATCGGAAGACTGGAAAGAATTTAAGGAATATAATGTGGACCGATCTCAAATTTACGACTATTATTATTTACCTGACTTTGAGGAAAACAAGGAATTTTACCAAGAACTTGAGATTTCCTATGCGACATATCAGGGTATGTTAGAAGGGTACCAGTTGTTGTTGTATCCTGAAGTGACGAGTGAGACCATGCATAAAATATTTGAAAAGTCCAAATTGCTTCATGATTTGGAAACGAGTATACTACAGAGAGGGAAAAATGCTATAAAGAATTATTATTGGTTTGCTCGTTATTCACGGGATGAATTGATTCGCGAAGTTTCCCTATTTGCGCTGTATTTGATTATTTTTATATTGGCAATCCTTATAAAAAAATGGAATTATGTATTCTTTGAATTCCTGTTGTTTTCAGGTGCAAGATTGAGCTGGATTGTACTTTTTTATATTGGAAGAGTTGTAGCAAGAGCAACCTTTTCGCTGTATTTTGTTGAAATTTTGATGTTGATTGCTTTTGGGATTTTACTAGGCGGGAGTCAGAGCGTACATAAAAAAATGAAAGAAATTCTGTATGTGTTAAGTCTTGTATGCGTGTGTATTGCGACTATTATAACTTCTGGAGAACTACTATTAGCATATACAGAAAAAGGGATGCTACTTGAAAATCGTGCAGAAGAACTACATGACGTGGAATCTTATTGTGAAAGTCATGGAGAGTTATTTTACTATATTGATATTATTTCTGTACAGCATGATTCAAAACGCGCTTTTGAGTCAAAATCCCCTGAAATACAGAATTATGTATATACCGGAAGCTGGCTTTGTAATTCTCCGATTCTCTATCATAAATTGTTAACCTTTGATATCAAGCATGCGAGAGATGCGTTGTTTACGAAAAATGATGTATTGCTCATATTTGAGGATGATTTGGAAAAGGACTATTTCTGGAAGAGTATGTCCGAGTTTGCGACATATGATGTAACTTTGTGGGATGTATTTTCCACAAGTAATGGAAAAAAATTCGCGGTCTATAAGTTGAGTGAAAACTAGCGGTCAAGAATGTGGTCGAAAATATATTTTAAGCGAAAGGAGGGGACAATGCTTTTCAATTCCTTGCAATTTTTAGTTTTTTTTCTGATCGTTGTAAGCTTGTATTTTCTGGTTAAAAGTAAGTATCGATGGATGTTGCTTTTGGTCGCAAGTTATTATTTTTATATGTGCTGGAATCCGGGGTATATACTCCTGATTATTTTGTCGACCTGCGTCGACTATTTTGCTGGATTAAAAATGGGAGAAAAGGAAACCAAAGAAGAACGAAAAAAATATTTAGTATTAAGTGTATGTATGAACTTGGGTCTATTGTTTGTGTTTAAATACTATAATTTCTTCTTCGATTCCTTTGCATTCATTATGGAAAGGTATGGTATTGCTTTTTCTTCGCATAAACTGAACTTACTTTTACCAGTTGGCATCTCGTTTTATACCTTTCAGACATTAAGCTATTCTATTGACGTATAGAGGAAAGCAATGTGCTGAAAAACATTTCGGAATCTTTGCGCTTTATGTTTCTTTTTTCCCACAATTGGTGGCTGGTCCAATCGAACGATCTACCCATTTGCTTCCACAGTTTCGAAAAGAGTTTTCATTTGATTATGTAAGGGTGACCGATGGATTGAAACTCATGTTGTGGGGGTACTTTAAGAAAGTCGTGGTTGCAGATCGCTTGGCAATCTATGTAAATTCGGTATATGCAGATGTTCATCAGACAACGGGCATTCCGTTAATTCTTGCTACGGTATTCTTTGCATTTCAGATCTACTGCGATTTTTCGGGTTATTCAGATATCGCGATTGGCGTAGCTCAGATCATGGGTTTTGATTTGATGGATAACTTTAAGAGACCATATTTTTCGAAATCCATCAAAGAGTTCTGGCAGAGGTGGCATATTTCGCTGTCCACGTGGTTCAAAGATTATGTGTATATTCCTTTGGGAGGAAAACGAGTAAAAATTTCTAGAAATTACTTGAATTTATTTCTTACTTTTTTAATTAGTGGACTCTGGCATGGAGCAAGCTGGACATTTGTACTTTGGGGTATTTTGCATGGGACCTATCAAATCGTTGGAATGATGACAAAACAAACGCGTGTAAAAATAGCAAGTTGGACGAAAATTGATCAATTTTCAAGACTTCAAGATTTTATCCAAATTTGTATTACTTTTACATTAGTAAACTTCGGCTGGATATTTTTCCGAGCAAACAGCGTTTCAGATGCTTTTTATGTTGTGAAAAATTTATTTCGCGGAGTACTTACACAACTTACAGATTTTTCGGTATTAAAAGATGCATTAAATGGGGTGGGAATCGATCGAAAAGGACTATTTACGGCATTATTTGTCATTGGTGTAATGGAATGCGTACATCTCGTTCAGCGTCATGGAAGTATACGACATATGTTAAGAAATAAACCGATTTGGCTTCGTTGGGGGTTATACTATCTACTGGTTTTCATGATTCTCATTCTTGGTGTATTTGGGCAGTCTCAGTTTATTTATTTTCAATTTTAGGAGTTGGGGTTTGGTATGAAAAAATTTATTTTGAAAACCACATTATTTCTTGCGATTTTGATTTGCATGCTAAGTGTACTCGATTTTGTTGTTACTGAGGGGCTACGTAAAACCGAGGATGCAGAATTTAATGTATGGAATGAAATTATCAATGGAAAAACAGAATCTGATTTGATCATTAACGGTAGTTCAAGAGCATGGCTTCATATTTCGCCTGAAATTCTCGAAAATGAATTGGGTATGAGTGTATACAATCTGGGATTGGATGGGTTTCATTTTTACATGCAAGATGCAAGATATCAACTTCACTTGAAATATAATGATCCACCCAAAGTGGTCATTCAGACTTTAAGTATCTTTTCTTTACAAAAGAGAGAAGGGTTATATCAGGCAGAGCAATTTTTCCCATATATGAATGAATTGGATTTAACGAGTGCGATGAAGTCTTATGAAGGGTTGAATGTGTTGGATTATTATATTCCTTTTTTGAGATATGTTCGATCCAGAGAAGTCATGGTGAAAGGGATTAACGAGTTCTTTGATCAAACACATTATACAAACGTAAAATATAATGGATATATGGGACAGTATCTCATGTGGGATGGTAGTTTTGATAGTTTTGCAACTCAATACAAAGATGGAATTGTTCAAGAAATCGACCAGCAGTCGGTCGATTTATTTGAGACATATATTCAGGAATGCTTAGATGCTGGAACGATTTTGGTTTTGGTATATCCGCCAGAATATTATGAGGTCCAAGGACTGTATACGAATCGCAACGAGATTATGAAGTTATATCAGGATTTGGCAGAGAAATACCAAATTCTATTTTTGGATTATAGCGATCATGAGATCTGCTATGAGAAAGAATACTTTTATAACTCGCAGCATTTAAACCATGTTGGTGCAGAAAAATTTTCGAAAATATTGGCATCAGACCTTAAGGATAATCTGATAAAAGACTGACAAAAAAATAATTATCAGAAAACAGAGAAATGATTCATAAAAATATAGAAAAATAACACTTCTTTGTGGTATACTCATTCTATAAATAGAAAGCAAGGAGGTATCTACATGAATCGCTTAAAAGTAAGTACTAAAATGTTTATTTTATTGGCTGCGGTACTCTTAATTACGGTAGTAAGTGTTTTGTTATCTGTTTTTAATTTTCAAACAGTTACGGATGAAGTTTTAAATGATATGGAAATTTCAGTTCGTATGAATTATGACCAAGCAATCAAGGAGCAGGTGGATACGGCTATTACAGTCGTTCAAAGTGTCTATGCAAAATATGAAACGGGAGAATTGTCAGAACAAGAGGCAAAGCTTCTTGCTGCAGATTTGGTACGAGATATGAGATATGGTGAGGAAGGTTATTTTTGGATTGACACTTACGATGGAACCAATGTCGTTTTGTTAGGCAGAGATACAGAAGGTACCAATCGTTTTGATTTGCTTGATGCAAATGGATTTGCACTTGTGCAAGCAATTATTTCAGCTGGAACCAGTGGAGGTGGATACACGGATTATATGTTTCCAAAAGCTGGAGAAACGGAACCACTTCCAAAGAGAGGTTACAGTCTTGCATTTGAGCCATGGGAATGGGTAATTGGAACTGGAAATTATATTGATTATATTGACGTTGTTGTCGGAGAATCGGGAAATCGAATTTCTAATTCTATTCAGATGATCATGATTCGCTTCGTTATCATTATGATAGCTCTTTTTGCAGCAGTTGCCGTATTTGGAGTTATGATTTCTTTTAATATTATTCAATCTCTGAAAAAAATATCTTCAAATATTAAAAAAATGGCGACCGGAGAGTTTGTAAAATCGGACGATCATGCAATGTTAAAGAGAAAAGATGATTTTGGGATTTTGAATCAGGATGTGGAAGAAACGAAAGAACGCATCAGCGAATTGCTTCGTGAAGTGAAAATGGAATCGGAAAGAATCGATGATATTGTTACTGGTATTGGTGCAAATGTGCGTGAGTTAAATACTAATATAGAAGATGTTTCTGATACTACAGAACAGTTGGCAGCAGGAATGGAAGAGACAGCTGCTTCATCTATAGAGATTAATACGATTTCTATGGAAATAGAAGATGCCGCAAAAAATATTGCTGTACGTGCAGAAAGTGGAGCAGTCCAAGCAAGTGAAATTCATAAGCGAGCAGAAAAAACAAAAGTAGACTCGACTTCTACAAAACAAAAAACATCGAGTATGCAAATAGAAATTCAAGCGAAATTGGAGAAAGCTTTGGAAGAAGCTAAAATTGTATCAGAAATTGAGCAACTCGCAGATTCGATTATGAATATTACAAACCAAACGAACTTACTGGCGCTGAATGCATCCATTGAAGCGGCCAGAGCGGGGGAAGCCGGCAAGGGATTTGCAGTTGTTGCCGAGGAAATTCGTAATTTGGCAGAGCAATCGAAAGATACCGTAATTCACATTCAGGATGTAACAAAGAGCGTTACGGATGCAGTGGGACATTTGACAGAAGATTCATCAAATCTTTTAAATTTTGTGGCAACGGACGTGGCAGAAGGATATGACATGATGGAAGATATGTCGGACCATTATAAATTGGATGCTGATTATGTCAGCGAGTTAGTTACAGACTTTAGTGCAACCTCAGAAGAACTATTGGCATCGATTGAAGGCGTCATGCATTCGATTAAAGAAGTTAGTACGGCATCGAATGATGGAGCTCAGAATACGTCAACGATTGCAGATAAAGTTGTTGGAATTTCAAAGCAGTCAGAGGGTGTTATGAAGATTGCTGAAGAAGCAAAATTGATCGCAGAGAAGCTTTCTGATAACGTAAGTAAATTTAAAATTTAAAATGTTATTCCGATAAAGGACTTACAAAAAGGATACAAAACCAACTAGTTAGAAGGTTCTGTATCCTTTTTGCTATTTTAAAGAAACACGAATTTCGCTTGGGGAAGAGCCGTAGTTCTTTTTAAAAGCTCTTCGGAAGGAATTTGCATTATGATATCCGACTAAAAGATAAATATCTGAGATGTTTACTTCTGGATCTTTTAATAAGGCCATAGCATGTGTCATTCTCAAGTGCTCAAGATAATCTGAGAAATTCTGTTTGATTTCAGATTTAAACAAAGAAGAAAAATAGGACTCGGAAATCCCGAATTCTTCTGATATTTTGCTAAGGGATAACTCTGCATCTGCAAAATTACTAATTAGATATTGTTCGATATCAGAAATCAACTTATTTTTTTCGGGATGACTCTCATGCATCGTCGCCATAAATATAGCAATTTTTTCTTCGTCTAAAACAGACTTGATGGAAAGCATCATCTCATCCAATCTCTCAAACGAAGCATCACTGGTGTCAGATGGATGCATGTCATAACGAAGTTTTACAAGTGTATTTCGAATATCAGAAATCAACCATTCCTGGACGTGGTACGGAAGGTTTCGATATTCAAAGTTCTCACTCATGATCATTTTAAATATTTCGGCAGTTTGTCTGGTATTCCCTGTCGTAATGAACAAATTCATTTTATCAATCAATTGTTTTGGGAAATAATATACGTCATTTCCACGAATTATATTTTTGTAACACTGGAATGTATGCGATGAAGTAACAAATGAAATTGCTTCTTTTGCAAGATGATAAGATTCCCATAAATAATTTGGTCTTGCATTTGCCTTTCCAAGTCCGAAGCCGGCAACGATTTGATGTTCGCTTTGCAGAGTGGTATTAAGTGCTTCGCATTTTTTCTTTGTATCTTCAAGGAAACTACAATATGCATCTCTACCAGCTTGTAATGGTAATACGAGTGCAAAATGATTTGACACTGGCTTGTATACACAAACAGATTCTCCCCAAATTTGAGAAAATAATGTTTCCATGCGCTCGACGCTTACGGAGGTACTTTCATCTGATTGTTCGTGAGGTGAGTGTGAGAGGTTTAAACTCACGATGACATTCTCATAAGATTTACCAATGATGACATATAAAATGGAATACATATTTTCATTAAAGTCCAGTTTAAGGAAATTTAGAACTTTTTCGGGATTTGTTTTTTGATCAAAATATCCATTCATCAATCGATAGAGATAAGCATTCTTAACATAAGGAAGCTGATTTGCAATTTCTCCTTGAAGCGAAATCATTTCACTTTCTGAATTTTCTAGTTTTGTCTGCATTTCTATATATGGTTTCATGCCTTGTCGGGTCAACGCAAAGAAACCGGAGATGGAAAGGAATGCAGCAAGAAGCAGTACAATCTGATAAACACTCTTGTATGTTTGGAATCCTGTTAATACTTCGCTTGTTGGTTTGATATAGTAGTACTCCCATCCATTTTTTGCGGAGGTTGAAGTTGTAATTACATAGTCATCCTTTGAGAATAAATCAAAAAATGAAGATTTTTTGGAATGTTCCTCTACAGGATTGAAAGGAAGTTCTTCATTATAAGGAAAGACGTAACTTTGATCTTGGTTAGGGTTGTATATGTATATGTATTGATCATCCAGTTTTGTGGATTCGGTAAAGTTCGAAACAATTTTTGACTCATCTATTGTGAAGCAAAAGAATGCGGCAGGAGCAGAGAGAGATGTTCCGAGATAGAGATTACAGAAGTATAAATAGGAATCTTCATCGGAGTCTTTATCCATAAAATCATCCAGTGGTAAAAAACGATTTGCATTGGATGGTTCAGATATCATATCGATAAAGGCAGAATAGGATGATGTTTTGTACTTCTTGATATATTCATAGTAAGAATAGGACTCCATAGACGATGAAGGAAGGATGATGTAATCTGTCTTTGGCAAATAAACAAAACAATTCTCAATCGGGAGTACTGATTGTAAACACATGAGCTGTGTAAGGTAACTCATGGTGTCATATGCTTCAATATAGAAGCTAGCGGAGCGCTTTGATTCCATCATCATACGATGTGTTGTTGAATTTGTTGATAATTGTGATGCAAAAGAACTGAATATGTTAAAAGACGAATCCAATTCGGATATTTGCTGTTTTAAATCAAATGTATTTTGTTGTGTGATCTGCAATTCCGTATTTTTTACTGCAGAATTATAAAAATATATTCCGATTAGTAAAAGGATTAGAATTAAAATGCCATAGGATAAAAATATTCTTGAAAGTATTTTTTTGTTTTTAGTTGAATTTGAATCAAAAAAAAGACGTGTCATTGATGTTCCTCCAATTCTTAAATGTATTATATTGTATTCCGAAAAAAAATACAAACAAAAGATATATGAAAGCGTTTACAAGATTATATTTCTATACATAGTTACGAATGAGAAGTTTTAAAAAGGGGGAAAACATCGTGCAAAATTTATATCTTTTTCCATAAAATCATTCTGTATTTTCTTAAAAAAATGAAAAGAAAATGTAAAAACCCAGTAAAATAAAGGGTTTCTGGCATCGTAAAAATTGCACGTGTGAACAAAAATTTGGAACTTGTGCGATTTGTACACGATATGGTAAATTACAGTTAATACATGCAACTATTTTCACATACGGTATAGCAAAACAGAAATGTGAAGAAGCTTGTCATGGAAACTCTTACATAATTATATTTTCAAAAACCAAGGAGGAAGAAATGAAAAAGAAAATTGTAAGTCTTTTATTAGCAACAGCTCTTGTATTTAGTTTAGTTGCTTGCGGTAACGCAACAGACAACACAGGCGCAAATGGGGATGCATCAAATGCTGCAGATACTACAGAAACAGCAACGGATGGAGCAGCAGAAGAAGTAGTGGTTGATGAGGGATATGATTATCCAGACACAATCAAAGTTATGTTTGACGGTACAGTATTTACTGAAGCAAACGGACGTGCAGAATTCGAAGTTGAGTTGGAAGCAGTTATGTCAGAATATGCTGGAAAACCTATTGATATCGAAATCGTACAACCTGACCATTCAGGATACTATGATTCATTAAGTCAGACATTTACAGGTGATCAGAGCACATGGCCAGATGTAGTATTACTTGGAGCAGCTTATTACTCAAGTTATGCACAACAAGGAGTTTTGGCTGACATCACAGAATGGTACAATGGTTCAGACCTGAAAGCTTCAGGAAGAATCGTTTCTGATAAAATTATTGATGGTCTTTACATTGATGGTTCATTATTCGGAATTTCACCAGCTCGTGGTAATGGATGTGTTACATATGTAAAACAGGCTTGGTTAGATGCAGCTGGTCTTTCAGCAGCACCTACAAACTATGCTGAATACACAGCAATGTTACAGGCAATGACTGATGCAGGACTTGGTGAATATGCAGTAACTGCTGCTGGTATCATGAATGCAGAAGCTCCATACACAAACTACCTACCAGAATTCTGGCAGGATGCATACCCAGACTTTTATCAGGCAGCTGATGGTTCATGGGTAGATGGATTTACACAACCAGAATTTACAGCAGCACTTGAAAGATTGATCGACGCTTATGATAGCGGATGGTTGGATCCAGAAAGTATCACAAACAGTACAAAATCTTGCCGTGAAAAATACTTCGCAGATAAATGTGGTGTATTTACATACTGGGCTGGAACATGGATGTACACATTGGAATCAACTCTTGAATCAAAATCACAAGAAGATCTTCCTATTACATTTGGAAACACAAAACTTGTAGCTATGGAACCAATCGCAGAAGTTGGTGCATACATCGAAAGACAGGCAACTGTTTGGGGTGTTACTACAGCAGTTGAGAATCCAGATGCAGTAGCAGATTTATTCTATAGCACAATGCTTGATGGAGCAGCTGGACAGAGATTATGGGAATATGGTGTTGAAGGAGTTCACTGGTCAACAGCAGCTGAAACTTTAGTAATCAACCCAGGAACAGACTCAGAAAAAACATATGAATTTGCTGAAGGAGAATTCCACGGTGAAGTAAATATTGAAACAGCATCTTCTTTATACAAAAAGAATCACATCGACTCATTACTTGCAATTGCAAACTTGATCGAGCCATTTGGTTCTACACTTGACCCAAGAGCAGAAGCTTGTATGGTAATGTTCAATGAAAACTCAAAAATGGCACCAGTTATCGTTTCTACTGATGCAATGGCAAAATACAACAGTGATATTCTTTCTACAAAACAACAGTTAGTAACTCAGGTTGTTACTGGAGAATTATCAATTGATGATGCTATGGCTATGTACACAGATACCTATGGTACACAGGTTGATGAAATCTTAGCTGAATTAAATCAGTAAATAGAATAACAAGAAAAACAAATGGGGGCTGTTTTTATTAATCAAGACAGCCCCATATTTTTTGAAAGGGAAATACCATGGACAAAGTAAACAATAGTATTGCAGTTACAAGCAAATCGCTGAAGACCAGACTATATCAGTATCGCTGGTTCTATGTAATGTTCTTGCCGGTTCTTGCATTTGTAATCGTATTTAATTATTTCCCGATGATCGGTATTCGCTATGCTTTTTATGAATACAAATCAGCGGTATCAATTAAGTGGGTCGGACTCGACAATATTACAAGACTGTTTTCAACAACTGCATTTTGGAATGCATTTAAAAACACAATGCTGCTAAGTATTGTAAAATTAGTACTTAACACAGGTATGGCTGTTATTATTTCATTACTTTTAAATGAAATGAAAAATGTTGTATTTAAGAAGGCTACGCAAACAATTATATACTTACCACACTTTATGTCTTGGGTAGTAACTGCTTCCGTGTTTGCTTTGATTTTATCCATCTCAGAATCTGGGTTGTTAAACAATCTGTTATTAAATCTTGGACTTATCAATGATGGTGAACAGATTTACTTCTTAGGAACAAAAGCTACCTGGAGAATGTCTTACTATATTATTAATATTTGGAAAGATACAGGATGGGGAACCATTATTTTCCTTGCTACTTTATCAGGGATTAATCCGGAACTTTATGAAGCATCAACGATCGATGGTGCAAACCGTTGGACAAACATGCTTTACATTACCCTTCCGTCATTAGCAAATACAATTATTACCGTTCTGATTTTGAATCTAGCAAAAATTATGAACTTGTTTGAATCAGTTTTCGTATTGATTAACGATAATGTAGTTGACGTAGCACAAGTATTACAGACATATACGTATGATATTACTTTTGCCACTGCACCGGATTTTGGATTTTCGACTGCAGTAGGTTTGTTCAGATCACTGGTAGGATGCTTCCTGGTTTTGATTTGTAACTATGCAAGTAAAAAAGTACGTGGTCGTGGAATCGTATAGGAGGAGATGCAAAAAATGAGTCAAATAACAAAAAAATATACAAAGCATCAATGGGTAACATTGATCGTATCATTTCTTGCAATTGTAGCCTTTTTCCTTCCACTAAGTTCTGGAATTAGTTCTACGAGTTTTGATATGGGTCATTCCTTTAATTTAATAGGGGTGATTAAGATTATGTTCCATCCTGGTATTATTGCAGAAGGTGTTGACGCAGTATTTTACCTGCCATTTATAGTATCCTGTATTCTTCTCATTGTATCTTTTGGAACTTTAGTTACAATTTTTATAATGACACTTTTTAAGAAAAGTGTACATATTAGAAGACCGCTTGTAGTTGTGTTTTTTGTCATGGTTATGTTAGCTGGTGTATCCTTTAATGGTACAATCACGGAAGTGGCAAAGACTGCAAACAATGTTTATGACGTATATCCAGAATTCAAAATTGCAGTAAAGACACCTACTGGAAGTGTTAATAACTGGGTTCGAAAGATTGACAACTTAGTAGAGGATGCAGATGAAGTGTTTGCGTCTTATGAAAATAAAGATGAGGTCGTTGCTACATTACAGGCTGTATCAGCAGATGCTGCAACGTATGATTACACCACATCTGATTCGACAAAAAAGAAAGTAAATGCCGAAATTTTTGAGACACTTTCGGATCTTGTACACGTAGAAGATCAAGAAGTTGTATTTCAGGATTATTTTAAGAACCTGTTAAAGAATGTATCCAATATTAAAAATACATTTGGAGTAGGTCTCCTCATCTTGTTTGCTGCTGGAATTATATTGATGGGAAGCACATACTCAGAAGTAAATCCAACAGGATACCGTAATGTAGGAATCTATGTTCGCCACATGTATATTGGTGTGGTATCGGTAGTACTCTTTGGTACACTTTTGATTCCTGTTTTTACTGTAAATGGAACGGTTCAGGCAGCAAATGGATTCAAATCCATGTTGTTTTTATCGGGACTTGCATCACTTGGAAAATTTGCCGATTTTGCATCGGTAGTCCAAAACTATGGATTGGATGAAACCGCTGCGGTATCTTCTGGATTCATTATTGCTGGAATTCTTTTGATTACGCTTGCACTTGTTGGAATTGTAGCATTCATTTGGAATTGTTATAAACAACAGAGTTTCAAAGTTCGTCGAATTCTTGGAATCGTTAATGCTGGTTTATATCTAGCAGGAGCAGTTTTGGTAAATATTGGACTTGCTAAATGTGGATTCTCATGGAATCTCTACTTGTTTACTTTTGTGGGGATCATGATAGCCTCAGCGTTATTACCATTTACAGCATTGGTTGATACCGAAAAATATAAAGCATTCTCAGTTATTAATGTTGTGATTTTTATCATTATTTGTGCGTTTATCCTTGTTCCACTTTGGAAAGTAATCGTGGATTCTTTAGATGCTTCTGCTGGATATGGTATGAAATTTTGGCCAGCGAACTGGAATCTGCAAGGATATATCACCGTTATTACATATCCGACAATCATTCGTCCGTTTATCAACTCGGTTATTACAACCGTTGGTGGTACGTTATTAGGATTGATACTTGCTACACTTGGAGCTTATGTTCTTGTGCAATTTGAAATGCCACTACGTAACTTTTTTGCGAACATGTTGCTTTTCACATTGATCTTCCAAGGAGGAATGATTCCAGTATATTTGAATCTTCAAAATCTAGGGTTGTTAGACACTTTGTGGGCGGTTATTCTTCCGTTAGCAATTAATGTGTATAACTTAGTATTGATGAGGAACTTCTTTGAAGGAATACCGAAGAGTTTGATAGAGTCAGCACAGATTGACGGATGCTCACCAATGGCAATCTTTCTTAGAATTGTATTACCATTATCAAAAGCTGCATTAGCAGCAATTGGTCTGATGTATGCAGTAGGTTTCTGGAACGATTACACAAACTTTAAATTGTACATTACAAACAGCAATTTATATAATTTCCAGATGAAACTTCGAGCAATGATCTTCTCATCGGATTTGCCGAACAACGTTTCGATATCAGAGAATACACTTCAAAATGCGGCAATCATGGTAGCAATCATTCCGTTCATGATTATTTATCCTTTCTGTCAGGACTACTTTGTAAAAGGTGTAAATATTGGCGCGGTAAAAGAATAAACAAAAAAATTTGAAAAATATAGTTGGGAGTATGTCTGAATGGGCATACTCCTATCTGTGCATATAGAGAAACGGGAAGGAACAAAAAAATGAATAGAATATGTTGGGCAGGAGATTCCACGGTAAAAGAAAATAAAGTAGTATCATTTCCACAAACAGGAATAGGACAAGAGTTTCACAGATTTTTGAGAAAAGGAATTGAAATATGTAATTTTGCAGAGAATGGACGAAGTACTAAGAGTTTCATTGATGAATACCGTCTTGCAGAAATTTATCATATTTTGGAGGAAGGAGACTTCTTTTTTATTCAATTTGGTCATAACGATCAAAAGTCTGAAGACCCTAATCGATATACAAACCCTGAAACAGAATTTCCGGAAAACTTAACAAAATTTATACATGTTGCAAGAAATAAAGGTGCTATGCCAGTTCTAATTACACCTGTAGAAAGGCGAATGTTTGGAGAAAACGGAGAGTTGATGCCTTCTGCACACGATGCCTATTCAGAAGCAATTCTCGCATTAGGAGTCAGAGAAGGGGTTCCTGTAATCGATTTGCACAAAAAAAGTAGAGAATTTTTAGCGAATGTAGGAGATGAGCCAAGCAAAGAATATTTTGTGCATGTTCCAAGTGGTAAATATCCGAAATTCCCAGATGGGATGCAGGACAATACACATTTGAGACCAGAAGGAGCTTTTGTATTCGGACAGATGATTGCAGAAGGGCTCAAGGAACTGGGAAGTCCTTATAGTGATTTGCTTTATTCGGAATAAGAAGTTTACAAGAAAACGAAAGGTATGGTTAGTTATATGAATAAACAAATCTACACAAATCCTATTTTATTTGCAGACTACTCAGATCCGGATGTGATCCGTGTACAAGATACCTATTATATGGTTGCCTCAAGCTTTAATTATACACCAGGGCTGCCAATTCTAATTTCCAACGATCTGGTAAACTGGAAATTGGTAAACTACGCAGTGAATAATATTTATGGATCGATAAATTATGATATTCCAGCACATTCGAAGGGAGTATGGGCACCTGCTATCCGATATCGTCAAGGTATGTTTTATATTTATTATGGAATGCCCGATGATGGGATTTATGTGGTAAAAGCAACGGATCCGCTTGGGACATGGAGTGATCCGATCCTTGTGCTAAAAGGGAAAGGGCTCATTGATCCGTGCCCATTTTGGGAAGAAGATGGACGCGCATATATCGTACATGGCTATGCAAAAAGTCGTATTGGATTCAAGAGTCATCTTGGAATTTTTGAAATGCGAGAAGATGGAGAAAAGGCGACTTCTTCCGATCAAATTTTGTATTGTGGAGTGGAAACACAACACACGATTGAAGGACCAAAAGTATACTATCGAAATGGCTTTTATTATATTTTTGCTCCAGCAGGTGGAGTGAAAACAGGATGGCAGACCGTTCTTCGTTCAAAAAACATAAATGGACCATTTGAAGAAAAAATAGTAATGATGCAAGGAAGTACGTCTATTAATGGACCACATCAAGGAGGTCTGGTAGACACTTTTAAGGGCACGGAGTGGTTTGTGCATTTTCAAGATATGGGAGCTTACGGTAGAATTGTACATTTGCAACCAGTAGTATGGAAAGAAGATTGGCCAGTTATTGGAAAACCAACAATGGAAGAATTTGGAGAGCCATGTTTGACATATGAATCACCATTGCCATTTCACAATTCGGAACACACGGGTTTGGAGGCTTCCGATGACTTTTCCAATGATACGCTCAACCTTATGTGGCAATGGACGGGAAATCATTACGCACATTTTTATTCTTTGAAAGAAAGACCAGGTGCTCTTCGCTTGTACAGCTTAAATACTGCAAAAGCAGAACACCCAGTGCTGTGGACTGCAGCCAATATTCTGACACAGAAAATGATTTATCCTTCATTTCGAATGAAAGTGTCGATGGATATCTCTGGAATTGCAGAATCAGAAAAAGCTGGAATTACGATATTTGGTGGTCAATATGCATATTACGCAATTGTAAAAAAAGAGCAAAAGTATTATTTATCATATGGATTATCATGTGGAAGTGGGGATAGTCGACTTGAACAAGAACAGTTAACACCAATTACCAGTAAGTTTTTTGATCCGGAGCAGGTAGTCTTTGAAGTTCAAATTGTGGAGAAAGACGCGCGTCCAGAGGCATATTTTTCATGTTCCTTTGATGGAGAACGTGCATATGAAACACCATGGAAATTTGTTCCGGTAGATGACACTTGGGTTGCGGCCAAACCTGGTATTTTTGCGATATCAAAAGAAGCGAAAGGCAATGGATATGTAGACATCAAACAGGTTCAAGTGACAGAAGGAATTTTAAGACCAATGTTTGCTGCTGCAAAAAACGGAGACTTTCAAAGCGTAAAACATTTCGTGGAATATTCAACGGAAAGTATGAATACAAAGGACGAACAGGGCAGAGGCATTTTGCATTATGCCTGTCTTTCGGAAAATATGGAGATCATTCGATATCTTGTAGAACAGGTTGGGATGGACATTCTTGAGGGGGATGCACACGGTACGTCACCACTTGAGCTGGCAGGGAAGCTTGAACTAGAGGAAGTTTTGGTCTATTTTATCGAGCAACTTGGTTATGATAGCACACAAACAACATATGATGATTTTTATAAAAATCCAATTCGTACAGGAATGTATCCAGACCCTTCCATTGTACGTGTGGGAGATGATTACTATATGGTAAATTCTACGTTTGTATACTTTCCATGTATTCCAATCTCTCATTCCAAAGATTTGATTCATTGGGAGGTCATCGGGCATGCAATTACAAATCCGGAATGGGCAAATATAGCAGAGTTGGAATGTGGAAGAGGGTACTGGGCACCGGATATCTCTTATCACAATGGGCGATTTTATATTGCAGCGACATATCGAATGAATGATTCGCAGAATCCATGTAGAAAGCAAATGGTTGTCTCCGCTGAACTTCCGGAAGGACCGTATAGTCAACCTAGCTATATCGATGAAGATGGAATTGATCCTTCTCTATTCTGGGCGAGTGATGGGACCTGTCATATGTTGTTGAATCGTGGAGCTCGAATTATGCAATTAAGTGATGACGCAACAGAGAAAATTGGAGATGCGAGACTCCTCTACTATGGAGATCATAAACGTGCACCAGAAGGACCGCATTTGCTAGAAAAAGACGGATACTACTATCTCTTTTTAGCAGAAGGAGGGACTGGTGAACTGCATCGGATTACGGTATCCAGGTCAACAAATCTGTATGGTCCATATGAACGATGCCCATACAATCCGATTATGAATCAACCGGACGCAAAAGCCTATATTCAAAGAAGTGGACATGGAAAACCTGTACAGACAGCAGATGGATCATGGTGGATGGTCTACTTATGTGGGCGATATATAGATGAAAAATATACCGTATTGGGAAGAGAAACTGCACTGGATCCTATCACGTGGACGAGCGATGGCTGGCCAATTGTGAATCAGTTAAATGGCCCGTCTGTCATTCAAAGAAAACCAATTACAGCAAAAATGAATCCTGAATTCAAAGGGTATTTGGGAGAACATCCATTATTTCAGAAGTGGATGACGGTAAGAGAACCAGAAGTGGATGCTTTTTTGATGGAAGAACAGTGGATAACCATCAAAGGAAGTAAGGTAGAGTTTGATCAAATTACATCAAGGAATCTTCTTTTGCAACGACGAACGGATTTTTCCTTTGAGATGAAGACAAGGATGGAAGTGCCAGAGCTCGATGAAAGTCAAAGGGCTGGAGTGATTTGTTACTATGATGAAAATTCATGGTGTACTTTTTCTCTTGTTTTTCAAAAGAACAGATATGCGTTAGAATTACGGGAACATATGGGTGTTGATGCGTTGGTAAGAATTTTGTCTCCAGAAGAAATTGAGGGTATTCAAGCAGGACAGGAAATCACTTTAAAAGTTCGTGCAGTAGATATGAGATATACTTTTTTCATTGAAAAAAACGAGATTGAAGTGCCAGTATTTTCCATAGCAAAAGCGGAATATTTAAGTGACGAAGGTTTGAAGATGGGGAAACGATTTACAGGTACTTCCATCGGAATATTTGCATTTGCAGGAGAAAAAGAAAAAAAAGTACGATTCCAATTATTGTGATCTGTGATAGAATAATACGTAATATGAGTTAGCATAGGAGGTCACATTATGAAAAAGGGGATGCAGGAAAACGATGTGGAACTAAAAGGAAAGGCTGAAAATCTCTCTGAACTAGAGGAAATGTTTATTGAGGTTTTTGGAACACATCACTCGAATCCATTAAAGATTCTTTTGGGGTTATACAGGGGACAATATCACAGACTAATTTTATCTGGTATTTTTTTCGTCATTAAACACGCATGTGTTTGGGCACTTCCAGTAGTTACTGCAAATGTAATAAACATTGCTTCACAAGATGGGATGGAAGGATTACCAAATATCATTATCAACATTTCTGTCTTGCTGGGGCTTGTGCTACTTAATTTTCCAGCCAACTATTTTTATGTTAGAACAAGAAGCAATGCCATTCGATATGTAGAGGCTGGACTTCGAGGAGCACTAGTAAGAAAGATGCAACACCTTTCCATTTCATATCATGTAGCAATGGAATCTGGCAGACTTCAGTCGAAAATCATGCGTGATGTAGAGGCAATAGAAACCCTTTCCACACAACTTTTTACAAACCTTTTGACAATCATTTTGAATGTTTTTGTA
>CAXXJM010000001.1:0-2222575 GCA_963666475.2 Lachnospiraceae bacterium
GCGATTCGAGATGAAAGAACGACTGAGGAAATTCTCTCTTTAATGAAAACATATGATTTTTTTGAAATATCTTCTGTTAAGGAATACATGAATAACGAAAGAGAATCATACATAGCTATTCGAAATGCGATAAAGTATCTGATATATTTGTCCGAAAAGCTTAATAAGCCAGTTGTAATTTCTAATAGTTCGACCCAAATTGCAGGTTACTATACAAGAAGCATTCAAGACTCTCGTGATATATATAAAGAGTTTGACTTTTTATCAAATGAAAGTCTTACGTCTTTACTAATAAAGAATCCTCGTATGCTTGCTGATATGTGTGGCGATTCTACTTTTTATGAATTAAATAATCAAATTATTATCAATGAAAATATGGTTTCTAAATTAGAGGATCAAATATATGATTCGGCTATGTGCATGTTTGATAATGAGATACCACATAAAATTGAACATAGAATTGAGAATGAACTGGAATGTTTAGAGAGAAGTGGATATGCACCAATACTCTACGCGTTTATAAGAGGTATAAAAAAGTTTGAGCATCAAGGGAAACAAATATGTGTTTCATCTTCCTTAACTAATTTATTTGTTTTATTTTTATTAGGGCTTATGAGAGAAAATCCAATAAAACATAATTTATTATTGGAGTGTTGTTTTGGTCGTGGGCATGATTATGGGCTTTATGTTTCTATTACAATATCCATTCAAAACATTTATAGTTTTATTGATGAATTATCAATAATGTTACCTGACGCAGTAATTGCATACAGGACAAATGAAAATGAAGCATATGGTGCGCCAGTAGAGTGTTTTATAATTCCGAATAGCTCGCTGTATGAATATACGTCTATTTATAAGGCTGATATTAAATTTTCAAGTAAAACAGTCTATTTTACGGATGTCAATTATGGATTAAGTAATATATATCACAGTATTAATTTTGAATATAACGTAGAATTTGATTTTATTGAAAAAATGCAGAATTTGACGGGTATCTCAAGTAGGTCCATTAATATCAATGACCCGGATTTGATAAAAAAAGTTGTTAATAGTGATATGAGGGGAATTGGAAAATTAGGAACAACAGAAATGCGTGAACATATAAAGCACTTCTGTCCAAAGTCATTTCATGATTTGGCCAAAATATATGGATTGACATTCCGTGATTTGAAAACGAAAAAAATTGTTGAATTGGGAGAAGAGAATCAAATATTGTCATCATTAATAACAGATAGAGAAGAAGTCTATGAATATTGTAGATCCATAGGAATAAATACCGATTTATCATTCAGAATAATGGAATCAATTCGAAAAGGTATAGGGTTAAATGATGATCGTCGTGAACAATTAGTAAAGAAAAAAGCGTCAGAGCAGTTTCTCTTTGAGATTATGAATATCCAATATTTAAGTCCTCGAGGGGTCATAGTAAATCGCCTTCATTGGGAGTTACAACTTGCATGGTATAAAATAAATTATCCAGATATTTTTTATATAGTATATTTTGATTCAAAAGTTGATTATGAAGAAATTGATTAATTTGGCTTGATTTTTAAATAAAGTACAATTAAATGTACATCATACTTCTATAATGAATAATATAATTATGTTGTACTATATCAATAAGGAGAAATATTATGTTTGCAACAGGTACAAAAAAAATGTTGAATATGTTGATATTGGATATTTTGAAAGAATACTCAGATGAGAGGCACCGTTTGACACAACAGGATATTATCCGACTTTTAGAATTAAATTATGGAATGCTGTGTGATCGACGTTCTGTTAAAAATAACATTATTAGCTTGCAGGATATGGAATATGAGATTGTCCAAGATACAGGATATTATCTGGCAAATCGTGATTTCGAAGATGCAGAATTACGTATGCTCATTGATAGTGTTCTCTTTTCAAAAAGTGTATCTCAAGAACAGGCAAGACAATTGATCGAAAAGTTGAAAAAATATGGAAATAAATATTTTTCAGCAAAAGTACCACACATTAGTAATTTACCATGTCTTCAACATTCTGATAATAAGCAGATCATGTACACTTTAGATGTTATTAACGAGGCAATTGTTTATAAGAAAAAAATCAGTTTTATTTATAATGATTATGGAATTGATTTCGAGCTTTATCCAAGGCGAAAAGAATTGTATATTGTAAATCCATTTCAAATGGTCGCAAATAATGGAAAGTATTATTTGGTAGGGAATTATGATAAGTATGATAATATTTCACATTATCGCATTGATAGAATGTCTGGTGTGAAGATTCTTGACGCACAGATTAAATCTATGAAAGAAGTAAAGGAGCTGAGTGGTGGATTTGATTTACCGAAACATATGGCAGAGCATATCTATATGTTTCGCGGAGAAAGTATTAACGTAAAGTTTATTACTACTGTGGAGATGATGAATGAACTGATTGACTGGTTTGGACGAGATTTCAGAGTTCGACGTTTGGAAGATCAAAAGCAAATTGAAGTATCTGTGTTTTGCAACGAGCTTGCAATGTTTTACTGGGCACTTCAATATGGACCATATGTGGAAGTAAAAGAACCGGAATCTTTAAGAAAAAGTATTCGAGATAATATTTCCGAAATGATGAAAAAGTATCAATAGGTAAAGCTTGTAATAGTAAAAGACGAGGATAAAGGGAGAGCTTTTGCGAAGCCCTACATGGAAATATTTTGAAAAGACATTTAACTATTAGAGGCATGCAATGCAAAAATTAATATTTTTAATTGTGGTATTTTCGCAAGATTATACTTCGGCTATTTGTAATTTGGAAACCATTAAAGAATAATTAGGAAATACCAGGAGCGCAAAAGTGAAAATTGAAATTGTTTTTGATAGTATCACTTCACTTAAGGTAGAAGTAGATGCCATTGTAAATTCAGCAAATCTATTTATATCAAAGGGTGGAGGCGTTTGTGGGGCAATACATGATGCTGCCGGATACGAGTTTACTGAGTATTGTATAAAACTAGGTAAATGTAAAAGAACAGAATGTAAGTTGACACCGGGGTTTCGATTGCCGTATAAATATGTGATTCATGCAGTAGCTCCTGTATGGAGGGAAAGTAGAAGGTCTGAGGAAGAGTTGAATAAGACATATGAAAATATTTTGAAAATGGCAGAAGAAAATAAGATTGAAAAGATTGCATTCCCGATATTGGCATCTGATCACTTTGGATTTCCAATGAACATAGCTGGTGAAATCGCAATTAATAGTATCAAAAAGTACGGTAATAAGATGGACGAGGTATACCTTGTGTGTTATACAGAGGCAGAGTTTTTATTCATGAATGCTATATTTAATTGAAGGTCGGATTTCTACTCGTAAGTGACATACAGCGTGGACGTTAAATCTTGTATATTTATGTAAAAAGCCGATTTTGACTACACCATACTATAGTCAAAAAGCCCGTTTTGACTACATCATACTGTAGTCAAAATACGGTAAATTAACGATCATTAACGACTATTTTATTTTTGTAGACGATAATAAATTACAATGTGTAATAAGTTTACACATTATACCGGGTGATTCCTTTCTACCATAATCAAATGACCTTGCAAGAAACGACAGAGAAATTTACTATTGCCCAGGTGCTCCATATGCCATATAATCAACAGTAGGGGATAAGTATATATTAGGGGAATGCATTTTATAGTGATTTTATTTGCTTGTGCTCGAGAAATTCTGGCACGAGCTCTTTTTATATTTAATAATGGTGTCTACTTTATTAAGTATAATGCAATCGCTACAAGCTAACAAATAATATTATTGAAATGGCAAAGAAAAATACTGGAAAATGACGAAAACGCAAATATAATTTAGAGAGAAATATTTACAGAAATAATGATAATATAAATTATGTGCATAATAGGGACTACAAATTGTTGTTTCGCTATACTTCTTTTAGCGTTGCGATTCAATATCTTTTAGCAAACAATGAACGTTGATTTGTGGAGCTTGCTAAAAATAGTAAAGTTAATTTTCATTCGGCATCTAGATCATCACGAGGTTTTTGAATTAAAAAATATTGATAGAAAAAAATTTTGAAATGGAAATTTTAGTTTATTTATAGTTGGATATTGCAAATTAGACTTACTATGTAATAAGGAAATATGTAATTAAAGTATGATTTTGTGATTACTGCAGAATGGAGAAAATATGAAATTTGATTATGCAAAAGAATTGGGAGATTTTATTTTATGTTTTGGAAAGTTAGAGTCAACAATAGGTTATGCAATCATAGTTATATCAAATAAGCACTTTTCAGGTACAAAAGAATTTGGAAGTTGGTTTCGTAATATTATTGATGATATGAGTATGGCAAAGAAAATTACTATATTGGACAGTCTTATTGATGTCTTAGAACTAGAGGAAATTAACAAAATCAATTGGAAAAATTGCATTAAAGAAATGAAAGAGTTAAATACCATACGAAATGTTTATGCTCACGGAATGTATGGTATTATAGATGATGGTTCTGAAAGATTACTAAAAATATCAAAAAAGAAAGATAAGAATGGGTTTTCAATAAATCGTTTTTTCGAACCAGATGATATAAAAAATGAAAATAATAAACTACATGAATGCTATAGACAAATATTTGAGTCTGTTATTGAAAAAAGTATATATGAGCATCAGGGGTATAAAGAGTTTACATGGTGCAATAAAAATCCTCAATTATTTTTTTGAGCACTATGAAGTTGCAATGGCTTATATGTTCTGCACTATTTCAATTGAGTATATTCAAGAAGTTTTAGAAAATGAAAACAAAACACTTATAAAAAAATATTTTCAAAACGATATGAAAAATATGGATCAGTAGGCATATTGTTAATAATAATCAAATTATAGGGTATATAGACACTTACATAAAAACCTTTTTATATTTCATTGGTACAGCAAATGACGAAAGTGGATTTGTGTTACTAAAGGAGCTCTTTCATGAATGGGAGCTTGCTTTAAAAGAATAGAAGGATAGATTAGTATAAATATGGGAAAATAATTTATGAAAGGAGGCCGGAGGGAACAAATGAGAGAAACAAAGGTTATATCTTTCTACAAAAACGATTATAAAAAAATAATTGATGGAATTAGAGAAGATACAAAGGATCGAAAAGGGTTTTTGAAGGTATTTCCGCTTATGCTAATACCATTTGAATTAATGGGATTGATTTCATGGCCGATTCTTGATTCTTTGATATTTTTTTGGGTTATTAACATTTTGATTTTTTTTGGCTTTGTGATGTTTATCATTGGTGGTTATTTGTGTATAATCAATGATCTTGATACAAGTAATTGGGGAATAAGCTTTGCTCCCTTAATATCATGGGGAATGGCATTTTATTTTTTAAAAGGCGTTTCATTTGATAATGGATTTATAGTTATCGGAAGTATTGCGATAGCTTGGATATTCACAAAATTTTGTCTTAGTCAATTAATCAAAAGCAATAGTGATTAGATCGGAAAGTCCTCCAGAAGTTTGGGAGGACTTTTTTATGATAAAGCATTGATAAATATTATTAATAAGTAAACGCTACAAAGCGAGTACCTTATAATAAATCATCTGATTTGAGATAATGGATTCAAACACTACGCAGTCTTAAAAGTTTAGTCTAAACTTTTAAGACTTTTATGAAGGAGAATCCTATGAACACTCAAACAAGTCTTGTAGCGGAACAAGTCCGCTTACAACAATGGGCCGACCAGATCAAAGCTTGTCAGGCTCGTCCATGTGAAATGAAAATCGAAACCTGGTGTGAACAAAACGGAGTCACCAAAGCGAATTATTATTATCGCCTTCGACGTGTGCGGGAAGCTTGTTTAAAACAAGCGGAAAAACAGCCTGTACATTTTTTAGAACTTCCGGTTCCTAGTGAACAAAACATTGCTTCGAAGTATACTGCTGAACCAGTTGCTATCATACATGGCTCTAAAAATCAATCGGTCGAATTGTATGCAAATGCAACTGCAGCATTTATTCGTACTCTTTTGGAGGCAATCTCTGATGCTGAATGATGGTAGTGGATTTCGAAAAATTTATCTCGCCACGGGTTATACGGATTATCCGAGAAGTATTATTATTCGAGAAGATTACTTAAAGCCTTTTTGTTTACAGTATTTTGAAAGAATCTTCTCGAATAATAGTATCTAGTTTATCCTTATTGTAAAACATTTTACAATAAGGAGGATTTGCAATTATGCAGGAACAATTCAAATCATTTGATGCTCTGGAGAGAAATCTTCTAGTCAAACTCGAAGCTCGGGGGTGTACTTCTATAACCGTTACTGGATATAGATATTTGTGTAACAGTATTATTTCATGGTTGAAAAATAACGGATTTGAGCATTACAGTGAAGATGGTGGCAATTCATTTTTATAAGATTATTTAACAAAACATGAAAAAAATCAGTACTATACAAATCTGAGGACGGTTGTATACCGCTTAAATGATATTGTGAATAATGAATGGAAAGAGGTGCATTCGGATAAAGGAAAGCATTTCATTCTTTCTAATGATTTCAGTTCAATTATTGCTAACTATTGTGATAATGCAACTGATATAGGTCGCGCTGCTGGAACTATATACAATAAGAGATACGTTATATCCTGGTTTTTACATGAAGTAGGTAAGTTACAGTGTAATTCATTAGACCTATTATCTCCCAAAATAATTACACTGGCATGTACAAGGATATCAGATCATAATCTTTGGGGTGAAATAAGAGTATTTTTAAGATATTTAGTTGAAGCAGGTGAAATTAACGCGGACTATTCAACGCTTATTCCACATTACAGTAAACCATATGTAGTGCCAAGCGTATATTCGATTGATGAAATTAAACGAATTGAGAATTCCATTGATACTAGTACTGTTCAAGGGAAACGAGACTACGCGATTATACTTCTTGCTTCAAGAATGGGAATGCGTTCAGGCGATATTATAAGATTAAAAATTGGAGATGTAATAAATCGGAATGAGATAAATATTATCCAAGAAAAAACCGGAAATATCCTCCATCTCCCACTTATCGACGAAGTTCAGTTAGCCATAGAAGATTATTTATCAGTTAGGCCTTCGTCAGTAGCTAATGAAATCTTTATAAACGTATATGCGCCGTATAAACCAATAACAACAGGGACAATCAGGAATACTTTGAAAAAGTATATAGCTGCAGCTGGTATTGATATTGGAAATCGAAAGAAAGGTCCCCATACTTTACGGTCATCTTTAGCAAGCTCTATGGTCAATGATGACATACCCTATGAAACAGTAAGAAAAGTACTAGGTCATAGTTCTAATAATGCTATAAAACATTATGCCAGGATTGATGTAGAAAAATTAAGACAGTATTGTTTGGAACCTCCCGAGGTGTCTGGAAAATTTAAGGCCTTTTTGCAAGGGGAGGTGGTATAAATGTCAAGTGAGTTCAAATCGGTTTTTGGTGATGAAATAGAATTACATCTAATACTTCGAAAAGAAGAATTAAGTTCAGAGGCATATAGACATTACAAACATACCGTGAAACTTTTTGATGACTATCTTTACAGCATCGATTATACGGAAAAATCAATCGATGAAACAGTTGTTGAAGAATGGATTAAGGAAGTATGTTGTGGTATTTCTGTAAATACTGCTGGTCAGCATATACATTATATTAGGCAGTTGTTTTTATTTTTGATAGATAATGGCTACCACTGCTTTGTTCCCAAAACAATTATGACAAGAGATACCTATATTCCATACTTGTACACGGATCAGGATATTGAGAACATTTTTAAGACTACTGATTCACTTACAGCTCCACATGCAGTTAAAAATATATACATTGAAAATGAAATGCCACTGTTAATACGTTTGCTTTTCTGCTGTGGTTTGCGTGTAGGGGAAACTATAAACATTAAGGTCGGAGATATAGACTTTGAAAAAAATCTTTTTCTTCTGCGAGTTACAAAAAAATACAAGCAGAGGTTAGTACCTTTTGATGAAAAGCTGGCTGAAATTATTTATCTATATTGCGTTGCTATGGGCATTCTAAATGATTCAGAGGCATACCTGTTTCCCTCAAATGATAAATATACCCCATTATCAGCTAATTCTGTTGGAAATTATTATCGAATCATCCGAAGAAAAGCAGGAATTGTAAACAATCAGCAGAATAGAAATGCTCGTGGAGCTTGCCTTCATTGCTTTAGACATACCTTTGCTGTAAGATCTTTTGATAAAAACAAACGCAGAGGAATTAGTCATAGGAAATCAGTTCCATTTTTATCAACATATTTAGGCCATGACAGCCTATATGAGACTGAGAAATACTTAAAATATAGTGGGGATTATTTTGAGGATACTCTTACAAAGTTTGAAGCATTCACTGA
Source organism: Lachnospiraceae bacterium (assembly GCA_963666475.2). Lineage (GTDB taxonomy): Bacteria > Bacillota > Clostridia > Lachnospirales > Lachnospiraceae > JBFHIZ01. The sequence goes on from CAXXJM010000001.1 coordinate 8,399, forward strand.
GGATTTATTTCCGGAGGTGAGCTTTTATGAGTAGACGAAAAATAAGTTTTATGTCTCTTTTGGAAGATTACTTTGAAACATATTTGCCCTTTAGCAGAGGATTGAGTGGAAATACAATTAATTCCTATAAACAAACTTTTCTATTGTTAATGCGATATATGTTCGATGTGAAAAATATATCTGCTAGTAAAATTAATTTTTCGGATTTAACATATGAGACGCTTTTAGACTTCTTTAACTGGTTGGAGACTGATAGACTGTGCAAACCATCAACAAGAAATCAGAGATTATCAGTATTATCAGCATTTTCTGAATACGCACAAAATAGAGATTTTGATGCAGCTTCTATTTTTAGAAGTGCTATTATCAAAATTCCAGTTAAGAAGGCCAAAGCAAAACAAAGAGCTGTATTTACCAGAGATGAAATAAAGATATTATTAAATCTTCCCGATGAAAACTACGAGACAGGATTACGTGACAAAGTAATGCTTTCATTTATGTATGCAACTGGTGCTAGAGCACAAGAAATATGCGACTTAAAAGTGGGGGACATTCGAATAAGCACCTCATCTGCAGCCGTCATTCTAACAGGTAAAGGCTCGAAGGTTCGCCAGGTAGGAATTTCAAGGAAACTAGTTGAATCTCTGCAAAAGTATATCAGGCATAGACATATTGAAAAATATCCTGAGAGACACATTTTTTCTAGTCAGACGCATGAGCAAATGACCATTTCATGTGTTGAAGGAATTTATAAAAAGTACGTTTCTATGGCTAAGGAACAGTATTCAACATTGTTTCATGCTGATAGTTATCCCCCACATTCAATGAGACATAGCACAGCATGTCATTTGCTTGAAGCAGGTGTTGATATAGTTACAATAAAAAACATATTAGGTCATGTTTCAGTCCAAACCACGCAAATATACGCTGAAATGTCTCAGGACACAGTAGATAAAAAATTAAAAGAATGGAATGAAACTTGGTTTGGCGACAATCAAAAAATCGAGATAAAGAAAACAACAGACAGTATGCCGGGATTCCTAAAAAAGAGATAAAATATTATTCGAGAAGATTCCTTAAAGATGCTTTAATTATGAATGATTGCAGCAATCTTCTCGAATAATAATACTTCTCGGATAATCCGTATAACCCGTGGCGAGATAGATTTTTCGAAATCCACTACCATCATTCAGCATCAGAGATTGCCTCCAAAAGAGTACGAATAAATGCTGCAGTTGCATTTGCATACAATTCGACCGATTGATTTTTAGAGCCATGTATGATAGCAACTGGTTCAGCAGTATACTTCGAAGCAATGTTTTGTTCACTAGGAACCGGAAGTTCTAAAAAATGTACAGGCTGTTTTTCCGCTTGTTTTAAACAAGCTTCCCGCACACGTCGAAGGCGATAATAATAATTCGCTTTGGTGACTCCGTTTTGTTCACACCAGGTTTCGATTTTCATTTCACTAGGACGAGCCTGACAAGCTTTGATCTGGTCGGCCCATTGTTGTAAGCGGACTTGTTCCGCTACAAGACTTGTTTGAGTGTTCATAGGATTCTCCTTCATAAAAGTCTTAAAAGTTTAGACTAAACTTTTAAGACTGCGTAGTGTTTGAATCCATTATCTCAAACCAGATGATTTATTATAAGGTACTCGCTTTGTAGCGTTTACGTTGATTATGGGATGACGTACAAATATTAAGTCGTTTTTAGACAAGTATCGTCCACTTTATAAGTCTTCCGTTAAGATATTTTATAAAAATTTAGTTTGTCGACAGTCTGAAGCAGGAAGATGAATTCTTCCTGCTTATTTTTGTTTCCAGTTATGCCTGTTTACTTTCGATTCGTGCAGTAACGAACATTTTATGAATCAATTACTTATAATTTTGTTAGAAGTGACTGTTGCATATGTTGAGCAGTCATCTCCGAGGAAAATCAATAACGATTGTTTAGGAGAACAAGGAGGAAAAAATGTTTAAGAAAAAGTTGACAAAAGTAATGGCACTGATACTTTCTGGAGTTCTAATATTTGGTCTTGCTGCATGTGGAAGCAACAATGATCAAACAGCAGAATCTAATGTAAGTACAGAGACAGAAAGTACACAAGAAACAACGGAAGTGGAAGAATCTTCTGACACATCAGGTACTTACGAGTCTGTGTATGCAAGTAAAGAAGAAGCAATTCAGGCAGGGCTGGATTTGAATGAGGCAATTTCAGAAGAAGGTATGATTCTTTTGAAAAATGTTTCAGATGCGCTCCCATTGACTACGGGAGCAAAAGTTACATTGCTTGGCTATGCTGCAATCGCACCAAATGCGGGAGCAAGTTCTAATGGTGGTGATGCATCTGCTGGAGCTGCAATTGCACAGGCGGATATTATTTCGAGTTTGAATGATGCCGGATTTGTATTGAATCAGACAGTTTTAGATCTATACTCACAGTGGATATCAGAAGATGTTCCAGGCGTTGAAGTAGCAGAAGGAGAAACGGCTCCAAAGAAAAACTCAGATATATTGTTTGCAGACGATTTCACAAATGCATCTGCAACAGACGAGTGGGAATCATCTTTAAGCGAATACAGTGATGCAGCAATCGTTGTAATTTCAGATGGTACGGGTGCAGTGGTAACGGGTGGAAGAACACATTCCCTTCAGCTTGATCAGGTACAATATGATTTGATCGATTATGCAACCGCTAATTTTGATAAGGTCATTGTGCTTATCAATAGCTGTAACCCGATAGAAATTGCAGATATTCAGAGAAATGATGCAGTAGATGCAGTATTAAATATTGGTGAACCAGGTGATAATGGGTTTGAGGCCCTTGGAAAAGTTCTTTCAGGTGAAGTGAATCCTTCTGGAAGAACAGTAGATACCTGGGCTGTTGACTTTACAGAAAGTCCATCATACACCATTTTCAATACTACGGGAAGTGATACTGCCCAGGGAACGGATGGAGCAGGAATCATGACTGGATATACACAGTACAGTGTGGATGGAACATTGGTAAATACCTGGTCTGTAGGATATGAAGAAGGTATTTACGTTGGATACAGATATTATGAGACCAGAAGCTTTGAAGAAAATAAAGCAGGATCTGCAGATGCATGGTGGAATGCAAATGTAAATTACCCATTTGGGTATGGTCTTTCCTATACAGACTTCACCTGGGAAGTTACACCTGTGTTAGCTGCAGATTCTACAATTTCCAAAGATGATACATTGACATTTGAAGTTGCTGTTACAAACACCGGAGATAAAGCTGGTAAAGAAGTTGTTCAGTTATATTACACGGCACCTTATGGATCCGAAGAAACCGGAAATATGACGGTGATTGAAAAAGCGTATGTCGTTCTTGGGGATTATGCAAAAACCGGATTATTGGAGCCGGGAGCAAGCGAAACTGTTCAGGTGACTATTGATGTTTCGGATATGGCTTCATATGATGAGATGACAGATAAGACTTATGTATTGGATGCAGGAATATACAACCTGAAAATCTCAGGAAATGCACACTATGGTATGAACGTGAATGATGTTGATTTTAATTATTCCGTTGCAGAAAAAGAGCTATGCAATGTTGCAGTAACTGGAACAGAAATTACTAATGCTCTGGATGACGTAACCGAAGGATTTGCAAGCGAAGGTTATACAGGACTGTCAAGAAGTGATTTCGAAGGAACGATGCCGGATGGATTCACTCAGGTGAAAGAGATTTCAGCAGATGAATATGCAACATGGGCTTATGATGATGCTGCTTACAATTCATATTATGATACAGCGGCGATCGGAACACCAGTCTATGAAGCAGATGCCGCAAATCGCACATCAGAGCAGTATTCGATCACATTAAAAGATCTGATTGGAGCAGATGCGGACGATGCAAGATTCCAGGAGTTGGTAGAACAATTGACACTCGATGAATTGATCAGCATGATCAATAACGGAGGTTTTAATTCTCAAGGAATATATTATATTGGAAAACCATATTCACGTGATACCGATGGACCAAAAGGATGGACTGGAAATTATACTGATACCGTTGATCGATTTAATTACTTCTGTTCTGAGCCAATGATTGCTTCAACATTTAATAATGAACTTCTTTTCCAGATGGGTGAGGTAATTGGAGAACAGGGACTATGGGGGAACAGTACAGTTGAGAGCGGTATGGTATACAGTTATACTGGATGGTATGCACCTGGTATGAATATTCATCGTTCTCCATTCGACTCTCGTGAAACGGAATATTATTCAGAGGATGCGTATCTGACAGGAAAGCTTGCGTCCAATGTTTCTCTTGGAGCAGAAACAAAGGGATGCTATATTACAATTAAGCATTTTGCATTTCATAATGATGGTGGCGGAGCTTATTCCTACCGTGCGGGAGCAATCATGCAGAGTACAGATAAAGATGGACTTTCCGCCTGGATGACTGAACAGACCGCTCGCGAAGTATACTTAAAGGGTTATCAGATTGCTGTGGAAGAAGGAAAAGCAACCTTTGCAATGGGTTCTTTTACAAGAATTGGAAAAACATGGTGTTCCGCAGATTATGGTGTGATCAATCAGATTACCCGTGGAGAATGGGGTTTTGATGGTGCGGTAGTAACGGATATCGTGATCTACAACATTTGTAATGCATACCAGTTAGTAAAATCAGGAGCAAATATGATGTTGGATGCATTGGTATATGGTATTCCCGGAGGAGTTTATCTGAATAAAGATGAAATCCTTGCAATGGATGAAGCAGATCAGAATATTACGATCTACTGTATGCAGGAATCTGTAAAACAAATTCTTTACATGGTGGCAAATAGCAATGCAATGCAAATGCCTATGGGAACAAAGATTATCTATGCAAGTACAAAGGATGTAGATGGGGAAGATGTCCCAATTACATTAACTGATGCAAAAGTTGGTACAGCATATACTTCTGAAGCATTGAATACAGCAATTTTAAATACGTACTATGCGTATTCTGCAATTAATTACAGTGCAGAGGGACTTCCAGAAGGTATGAGCTTTGATGTGACGACAGGAATCATAAGTGGAACGCCAAACGCCGCTGGAAGCTATACAGTAAAAATCACAGCCGAAGCAGAAGGTTATGAGGCAGCTACATTAGAGCTTCCACTGATTGTTGCTGAATAAGTTAAGAATATTATTGATTATATAAATTATAACGGATGCAGGCATGACGAAAATCGTGGTTGCATCCGTTTCACTGAAACAAGAGGAAAGATAAATGAAAAAGAAATTATTATCAGCATTATTGATTACTGCAACTATGGTATTTATGACCGCTTGCGGTGGTATGACAGAAAATACAACTTCAACAAATATGGAAGAAGTGGTGGTTGAAAGTAGTGAGACAGCAGCCGGCACGGAATATATCTTTGAAGCTGAATACACAGTTCTTGATGGCTTGGAAGGGTTAGGTGTATCCGGATCACCAACTGGTATTGGATTGGCAAAAGAGAATACAAAAGCAAGTAATGGTTTTTATGTAGGAGAAATTGGGTCGAATAGTCCAATTACTTTTGTAATCACCTCTGACACAGATGCAATGGTAACTTTGAAAGCAGTACTTGGATCAAATACCTTGGGAAATTGTACATGGAACCCGACCAGTTTTGTTGTGACTGTAAATGGGGAAGCAATTCAGTATGATGAATTTAAAACAGATAATGGAACAGACTTAAGCAATCAGGAAAATTTTAAAACAAAGAATCTGGGTGAAATCCAATTGAAAACTGGGGATAATACCATAGTATTTTCGGTCGGGGATAATACCTATCGAAGCAATCTGCCAAGTGCACCATCGATCGATTGCCTGAAAATCACATCAGATGCAACTCTTTCCATGAACGAAAAAGTGGAGAACATTGAGTAAGAAGCAGTAAGTTTTATCTGCGTATTCAGATTTATAGAAGAATGCAGGAGAAATGGAGTGGTTTATGGGTTTTATTTGGAAAAATAAAAAAACAAGAATTTGGTTTTTAGTGTCTTTAATCGTTCTTGTTTTTGTAATTGCAATCACAATTGTTCTTTTGAAGGTCCCAATTGTTACAAATTCGTTGAATCTGCTATTTGGAGGTGAAAGAGCGAATATCGTCGAAGATAATCGGGATGAATGGTATAATAGGGAATTTTCAAGTAAGGAAGAAGTTTTTGATGCAGCAAATGATTTTGTGATTGATGTAGAGAAAGAGGGTATTGTACTTCTGAAGAATGACAATCAGGTTCTTCCTTTGTCTTTAGAAAAGGCTAAGGTGAGCGTGTTTGGAAAGAATTCGGTTGATTTAGTGTATTCTGGATCTGGATCTGCCAGTGCTTCTGGAACGACAGAGGGGAAGACATTGTTTGAAAGTTTAGATGCGGCTGGAATATCATTTAATGAGACATTGAAAAGCTTTTATGAAGACAATGGAAAAAGTGGAAGTGGGAGACCGGATAACCCTGCCATGACATCAGGTCAGAGACTGTCTGGATTTGGTACTGGAGAAACACCACTTTCTAATTATACCAAAGACGTAAAGGATAGTTATTCTGATTATATGGATGCAGCAATCGTTGTGATTTCAAGAATCGGAGGAGAAGGTTTTGATCTTCCGAGAACTATGACTGTCACCTTTGGAGGTGAGGAGATTGAGGGAGCATCTTTGGGGAGCCACTATTTGGAGTTGGACGAAAATGAAAAGGATCTTCTTAAGCATGTTGAAGAAAACTTTTCGAATGTGATTGTTGTGTTGAATGTTGGTACGACGATGGAGATTCCAGAATTAGAGTCGGATGAAAATATTGACTCTATTCTTTGGATTGGATTTCCAGGATCAACGGGAATCATGGCGCTCGGACAGATTCTGACAGGACTGGATGAAAATGGTAATCAGATCAGTCCATCTGGTCATACGGTGGATACCTGGGCAGCAGATTTTACAAAGGATCCAACATGGTATAATACAGGAGTTTATGGAAGTGAGTACGGAAATCGATATCTCTATGCTGGAGAAACAACCAATTATGCATTTGTAAATTATGAAGAAGGCATATACTCAGGATATCGTTACTATGAAACGAGAGGATATGAGGAGCAAAGACTCAATCCGCTGTCTACCTGGTATGAGGAGAACGTAGTTTACCCATTTGGTTATGGTCTATCCTATACGACATTCGAGTGGGATGTTTCTTATTCAATCCACGATGGAAGTACGATAGAAGCAGATGATGTGCTGGAGGTTACGGTCAATGTTAAGAACACGGGAAGTTATTCTGGGAAAGAAGTTGTCGAACTATATTATAATGCACCATATGATTATGAAGGTTCTGCAATTGAAAAGGCATATGTGGTCTTAGGTGACTTTGCGAAGACAAGCACCCTTGCACCAGGAGAGGAAGAATCACTTACACTAACTCTGGATGTAAGCGATATGAAATCTTATGATTATGCAGATGCAAATGCGAATGGATTTGCTGGGTATGAGCTGGAAGCAGGAGAATATCAGATTATTCTTGGAAGTGATGCACATACAGCGAAAGCGAGTGCTACCTATAGTGTTGCTAGTGATATACAACTCTTAACTGAAACAAATGCTCAAGGCGAGGAAGTTACCGTTGTAAACGCATTTGATGATGTAAGTGCAGGAGTATTTGGCACGAACACATATGCATCCTATGTATCCCGTAAGGATTTTGAGGGTACAGTTCCGACCACTTATCTAGATGATACAGAAAGAACATTGACAGATGCGATAAAAGAGACTCTGGATGTTACAACCAAAAGAAAATATACGGAGTCTGACGAAGGAAAACCATGGGAAGTACTTGAGGATTCACCGTCCATATCACCAGTCAATTATGGACTTTCGCTAAGAGATATGCTTTATGATGATACTGGGAATTTTATTGGAGAAGTATCATTTGATGATTACAGATGGGATATGCTTCTTGATGAGATTTCATTAGATGAAATGAAAATTCTGATTGGATTTGCTGCATTTCGTACCAATGAAATACAAGGAGTGGATGGTATCGTTGGGAAATCGCTCACGACAGATTCCGACGGACCAAGCGGATGGACCAGTTTTTTGTCAGAGTCAGTTATTTATGGTACATGTTCTTATCAGGCTGAATGCGTTATGGGGTCAACCTGGAACGTTGCTTTAGCAGAACGTATGGGAGAGTTGGTCGGCGAAGAGGGACTTGCAGGAAATGAAGCGGGAGATGGCCTGCCTTATTCTGGATGGTATTCGCCAGCGGTCAATATTCATCGTTCACCATTTGCAGGAAGAAACTGGGAATATTTCAGTGAAGATGGTCTTTTGACAGGTAAATTTGCAGCCGGTGTGATTCGGGGAGCGGATAAAAAAGGAGTTTATTGTTATGTAAAACATTTCGCAGTGAATGATCAGGAAACAGACCGCGAATATAATGGAATTCTTGTTTGGGCGAATGAACAGACAATGCGAGAAATTTATCTCTTGCCTTTTGAAATAGCGGTGAAAGAGGGTGGAGCTACGGGAATGATGTCATCGTTTAATCGAATTGGATTAAAGTGGGCGGGAGGAAGTTATGCTCTACTTACCCAAATACTTCGAGATGAATGGGGATTTCAAGGTTGTGTAATTACGGACTATAGTCTGAATACATATACTCATGTAGATGAAATGATTCGTGCAGGTGGAGATCTGTTCTTAACACAGGACGTGAAGTCCTTTTCCATGGAAGATGATGCGACACAAATCACACTTCTTAGACAGGCAACAAAAAATATTTTATATTCAGTAGTGAACAGTAATGCAATGAGTATTGAAGTGGACGGTTATCTGATTCCAGTTTGGATGATTTGGATGATCGTGTTCAATATGGTTATTCTTGCATTGTTGACACTCTGGGGTGTATATTGCATACATCAGGTTAGAAAAAACAAGAATTAAAGTAACAGATAACAATAAGTATTATAAAGCAAAAGTTGTATAACGGTAATAGTATGCCTAGAGCATGATCTATTACCGTTTTTTACAGTACTTGTTTCAAACTTAATTACAATATATTATAATGTATACAAGGTTTTACAGGAGGATGAAATGATTCATATTGCAATTGTAGATGATGATGTGGAGATTACATCGCAGATAACTGAATATATTCAGATGTTTGGACGTGAAAATAAACTGGAACTTGCTTCAAAGAGCTTTCATCATCCAAATGACTTTCTTGAACAGTATGAAATGGGTAATGATCTTGTTATTCTTGATATTGAAATGCCGTGTATAAATGGAATTCAGACAGCAAGAGAACTTCGATACAGAGATCCGGCTGTTTTGATAATGTTTATTACAAATATGGCGCAGTTTGCGTTAGAGAGCTACTCTGTGGATGCGATTGACTATGTACTAAAACCATTAGGTTATGGTGACTTTTCAATGAAAATGCAAAAAGTCATCAGATATATGAAACAAAATCACGATCAGAAAATCAAGATTCGGACCGAACTGTCTGAGGTTTTGATTCCGGTATCGGATATTCTTTATCTTGAAGTCATACGTCATCGAATCATTTATCACACAGTGTTTGGCATTTATGAAGAATATGGTGTAATGGGTGAGAAAGAAAAACTTCTAGTACAATTACACTTTTTTCGATGTCACAGGTGCTTTCTCATAAACATGAAACATGTGAATTCTATTTCTGATAAAACGGTTCTTGTGGGGACGGATGAACTGTCAGTGAGTCGAGGAAGGAGAAAAGCACTAATGGAATTTTTTACGAATTACCTGGGAGGATTTCAATGATTGGAGTTATAGACTTTTTTGAAGAATGGAGATTTATTCTGGAATTGATCCTCGCTGAACAGATTTTTGTGCAGACCTTTGCAGAAAGAAAACGAAAGCATTTGTTTTTTCTTTTTGCAGGGTTTTTTATACTTGTCTTGATAGCAACTTGTTATCCGTTCATTATAGATTCAAAATTTATAGGTTTAAGAGCAGGAGGGGAGACAACCTTTTCTATCTCATGGTATGTCATGTTGACATTACTGACACTTTGTCATATTAAACTCAATTATCATATTTCGTGGAGTGATCTTTTATTTCTTGGAATTGCGGGGTATGCTGTCCAACACATTGAATATATTGTTATTAATGAAGTCCTGGCACTAGGGATTTTGAAAGCAATTAGAAGTTATTTTTTGTTCTATTTTTTGGTCTGTGCAGTTACCGTATGGGTATGGTATTCAATCATATACTACTTGTTCGCTAAAAAGATAAGGGATTGTCAAGGGGTAATTTTTGAGGATCACTGGAAGAGTGTGTGGACATTTCTAATCATGCTGATTGCTTTAATGTTCTCGTCGTTTTCAGGACAACTTTTTTTCGTGAATGGATCAAGTGATTATGAAAATGTAAATTATTACGGAGCATTGTATGATTTAGTTAGTACATCTATGATCTTATTCTTACAGTACAGCATTTTTCGGATAAGTACTTTAAGCAGAGAAAAAGAGATTGTGCGTCAATTGTCATTAGAGAGAAAAAAACAGTATACGTTATCAAAAGAGAACATTGATATCATCAATCAAAAGTGCCATGACCTTAAGCATCAGTTCAAGGCATTGAGAGAATCAAATAAACTTGAAATTGACCAATACATCGAGGAGGTGGAAAAGTCCATCATGATCTATGATCATGTGTTGAAAACAGATAATGATGTTCTAAATACGATTCTAACCGAGAAGAGTCTGTACTGTGAACGTCATAATATCAAACTTAGCTGTATAATTGATACCAGTCAACTGGATTTTATTAGTACACAGGACCTTTATGTTTTGTTTGGAAACATGCTTTCCAATGCAATTGAATGTGCAAGCAAGCAGAAGGAAATAGAACAGCGAGTGATCAGTCTTCATGTGCAGGCAAAACGAAATGTGCTGTCGATACAGACCAATAACTTTGTTTTGGTTCCACCAGAGTTTGCGGATGGATTACCAGTCACGACAAAGAGTAACAAAGCATATCATGGATTCGGGATGAAAAGTATGGTCCATATCGCTGAAAAATACGGTGGTCATTTAAGTGCGACTGTTAATAATCATATATTTATGCTACAGATTGTGATACCAATTCCGAAAGAATATATAAGACTGTTGAATATCAATAAGGATATTGAGAATTACTGAACTGATTCTAATTAAAAAGGTTCAAATGATAAACCTTTTACAAAATAGGATTTATTTTATCGCTAATCATTCTTGCCTGCAATATACCGATCGGTATTATGTTGAATGTTTGCTTTTTTAGTTTTATGTTCAGTATAGCTGTAGAGAATATCGTACAGTTAAGATTGTATAAAAGGGGTGTTTATCATGGCTAATCCCAGGATTCCTATAGAAAATGCAATGCGAAGATTACGATTTGAACGTAATGAAATGACACAGCAGGAGCTGGCAAAAAAAGTAGGCGCATCTAGGCAAACAATTAACAATGTGGAGAGTGGTAAGTACTATCCATCTCTGGAATTAGCTTTTTTGATAGCAGAGGCGCTTGATTCTCGGATTGAGGAAGTGTTTTGGTATAAATGATAGGAGTATAAGAGAGAGTCCGCGAGGAAGAAAAATGAAACAAGGATGTAGTATGATTTGTGAGATTCAGAAGGGAGAAATTGATATGTATAAAAACATGAAATTTGGAGGAATGATATCTTGGATGCTTCCAACGATTTATTTAATTGGGATTATTATGAAGGTTGCTGTATTGGATACAACAGTTTTTGACAACGAGAGAGATATTATTGTTTTCTTAGCACAAAAGGATACAATTTTACATATATGGATCACCTTGCTTTATATTGTATTTGGTATTTTGTTGATTTTTTTGAGTGAATCAATAAAGGGTATTATGGCAACCTATTCACCATATATGGCAAATGTTACCGCAGTGGTAGGGCTTATATAGGCAGGGTTGTTGATTGCTAGTGGTATGATTTATATTATTGGAACAAGAGAGGTATTTGAGTTGTTTTTATTGCATCCTGATGAAGCAACACAAATGTACCGTGTGGTCTACACGATACATAATAGTATTGGTGGGGGAAATGAAATCGTTGGAGCTCTGTGGACATTATTGATAAGTGTTGTCGGGTTTCGGCACGGTTATTTCAATAAGAAAATTAATGTGATTGGATGCATTGTTGGAGTGGCAGGAATTTTGACTATGGTGGTGCATTGTTTGATATTACTGCGATGATATTTGCCTTCGCACAAATGCTGTGGTGGATAATGATTGCAAAACATGTGTGACTACATATATAATAGAACATATTGGTCTATGTTAGGAGGAATAATATGATTCAGTGGATTAGTCAATTTGGACAAGTACAACAGGCATTGATTGCTACGTTATTTACATGGGGAGTAACTGCAGTGGGTGCAAGTCTTGTTTTTTTCTTTAAAGTAATTAATAAAAAGGTGTTAAATGGTATGCTTGGTTTTGCTGCAGGCGTTATGATTGCAGCTAGTTTTTGGTCTTTGCTCGCACCCAGCATTGAAATGGCAGAGGAACTAGGGCAAATAGCATTTCTAACTGCAGCGATTGGTTTTTTAGCAGGCGGTGGATTTCTATATTTGGTAGATAAACTTTTGCCACATTTACATATGGGATTAGAAACCAAACAGGCAGAAGGAATAAAAACACATTGGCAAAGAAGTGTTTTATTGGTTTTGGCGATTACTCTACATAATATTCCGGAAGGACTGGCTGTTGGTGTGGCCTTTGGAGCAGTGGCTTCTGGGTTAGGAACTACAGCATCCTTGGCAGGAGCGGTGGCTTTGGCAGTTGGTATTGGATTGCAGAATTTTCCAGAAGGTGCTGCTGTATCAATTCCGCTTCGAAGAGAAGGCTTTAGCAGAAAAAAAGCATTTTTATATGGACAGGCTTCAGGAATTGTGGAACCTATTGCAGGTGTATTGGGTGCGTTTACTGTGGTAAAAATGCAGCATTTATTGCCTTACGCTCTGGCTTTTGCTGCAGGTGCTATGATATATGTTGTGGTTGAGGAGTTAATTCCTGAGGCACAGAGAGAAGAAGGTGGATCAAAAACAGATATTGCAACGATTGGATGTATGATTGGATTCGCTGTCATGATGATTTTAGATGTAGCACTAGGGTAGTGGGCAAAAGATAACGAATTGTAATTAAGGAGAATGAGTCAATGATCAGGAAACCAAAAGTAGCATTTATATGTGTACATAACTCATGTAGAAGTCAGATGGCGGAAGCATTGGGAAAACGATATGCATCGGAAGTATTTGAAAGCTATTCAGCAGGCACAGAATTAAGAAGTCAGATCAACCAAGATGCGGTACGTCTTATAAAAGAAATCTATCACATTGATATGGAGGAGACACAACGTTCAAAACTTCTTTCGGACATTCCAGATGTCGATATCGTAATTAAAATGGGATGCAATGTTGTTTGCCCATATCTACCAAGCCAGTATGAAGAAGACTGGGGGCTTGATGATCCTAGTGGAAAATCAGATGAAGATTTTCGAGTGATAATTGATAGGATCGATCAGAATGTTCAGTTGCTTGCCAAACGTATCTCATCAAGTGAGATTCTTTTGGAATTGTGATTTCAATTGTAAAAGATTTGTTAGGAGAGAAGAACAATGTTTAATAAGAGCGATATTACACGGAATGATTTTATGTTGAAACGTGGTTTATCGAAATGTGGATATGATTGGTGGTGGCATTCGTTTACTGCATATCACAATGAAACCGGAGAAGAAAAAAGTTTTTTTATCGAGTTCTTCACTTGTAATTCGGCATTAGGAAAAGAACAGGCAATTTTAGGTCAGCAGCCCAAAAACAAAATGGAACATCAGAAACCGTCATATGTGATGCTTAAAGCTGGAGCATGGGGAGAGGATGCGAAACAACTTCATCGTTTTTGGGGATGGAGTCAAGTAAAAATTTCAAATTCAAGTCCATTCTTTTTGGAAGCAGACGATTGCTATGTAAATGAAACCCATACGAAAGGCTCTGTAAATGTTACGGAAGATGAAGTTCAAAAGCATCCAGAGTATATGTGTCAGACAGGGAGCATGTCATGGAATTTGAAGATTCGTAAAGAGATCGCATTTCATGTGGGATATGGTGCATCGAAATTATTAAGAAATCTACAGGCCTTTGAAATGTTTTGGCATGCAGAAGGAATGAAGACATTTTATGACGGGGAAGTCATCTGGAATGGGGAACACTATACCGTGACTCCTGCTACATCATATGGCTATGCGGATAAAAATTGGGGAAAGAATTTCACGAGTCCTTGGATTTGGCTTTCATCCAATCATTTATACAGTGGAAAAACAGGAGAAAAGTTAGAAAATAGTGTATTTAATATTGGTGGGGGAAAACCAAAAATTGGACCTTTTTCGATGGAGAATAAATTGTTATCCGCTTTTTGGTATGAAGGAAAGGAATACGAGTTTAATTTTTCAAAATTTTGGACATTTACAAAAACCAATTTTAAATGTTATGAGACAGAAGAGCAGATTGTTTGGCATGTGGAACAAAAAAATATTACGAATCGTATGATTGCAGATATTACTTGTGATAAAAAAGATATGTTACTGATCAACTATGAAGCACCCGATGGATCAAAACTACATAATCGATTATGGAATGGTGGAAATGGAGTAGGTGTTATACGGTTATATCGAGGTTCAACGTTAATTGATGAAATTACTGCAAAGAATATAGGATGTGAATTTGGTGAATATAGTAAGAAACAGGTTTGTTAGGAGGAAAAATTAAATGATATTTTATTTTTCTGGAACAGGAAATTCAAAATGGGTAGCACAAGAAATTGCGAACAGAATTCATGATACAGCAGTTGATATCATGGGATATAACCAAGTTCTGGATTTTCAGAAAGAGGAGCAGATTGGTTTTGTTTTTCCGATCTATGCATGGGGTGTTCCCGAACCGATGTTGAATTTTGTGAAAAAACTTCCAAACAACAAAAATTTTACTTTTGCGGTTTGTACATGTGGTGCAGACGCCGGATTAGCTATGAAGGAATTGTCAAAAGTATATTTTCTTCATAGTAGTTATTCTATATTGATGCCAAGTAATTACATAATTGGTGAAAATGTTGAAAAAGAGGATATAATTAAATTTAAAATTAATAAAGCAAAAGATGGGATGGAAAATATTTCAAAAGAAATTCAGCAGAAAAAATCTGTGTATCGAGTAACAGAAGGGAAACTGGCATTTCTGAAGTCGAAATTTGGTACAGCTGGATTTGAGAAATTTGCAAGAAGTACTTCTCTTTTTTATGCAGATGATCGATGTGTGTCCTGTGGAATTTGCGAAATACAATGTCCTGCAAAGACGATTATCATTCGAGACAGAAAGCCTGTTTGGGGTGAAGCTTGTTACCAATGTCTGAAATGCATTCACACTTGTCCAGAACATGCAATACAATATGGTAAACATACGAGTCGTAGAGGACGTTATACAATCGATAAGTGGGTAAAAAAGATTAACACGCAAATTTGAGTCGATTTAAAAATATCCCCCCTTTGCCCCACGCCCAATGAAGCAATTTGGGCGTGGGGCTTTTTTGATTTATATGTTTCGACACTTTGATTCGTCAAAGTGTTAAAATACTTGTTTGGTTTTGGTGAATATTACGAAATGAATAATATTTATATTAGAAAATCAATATAAAAATAAGCAAAATGTACAATAATTGTTCGAAAATGATAACGAAAACGTTTTCGAAAAACAAAAAAACATTGACTGCAAATAAATAAATAACATATGGTATCGTAATCGGTTTTCGATAATTTAAGTAAATATAAACAAAAAGCGAGTGCTATTATTGTATGAATGAGTCAAAAGAAACAACTTGACATCAAATGTTCGCATTGTTATAATCGAGTTACGAAAACGTTTAAGTTAATTTGGGGATTACAAAACGTTTAAATGCCATTGATTGAAGATTAAGAGGTGGCGATGTTAACGGTTGGGGAATTTATATGATTTAGAGCATGAAATATGCTGTAAATACAAAAATTCATTTCACAACAACTAAGAGGAGGAAGAGAATGAAAAAGAAATTAGTAGCAACACTTCTTGTTTTGGCAATGTCAGTTAGTATGATGGCTTGTGGAGACAACACAAACGGAAATGATGGGACAGCAAATGACAAGAACAATACAGAAACCGTAGTAGCGGATTCTGGGGATGCAGATGTCGCAGAAGAACCGGTTCAAGAAGAAGGAAAAGTATTAAACATTTATTGCTGGAATAATGAATTCCAAACACGTTTTGAGCAGTATTACACTGTTCCAGAGGGAATTACTGTAAACTTCATCATTACACCTACCGATGACAATGCATATCAAAACAAGTTGGATGAAGCATTGTTGAATCAGGAAAATGCAGCTGCAGATGATAAGATTGATATTTTCTTGGTAGAAGCTGACTATGCATTGAAATATGTGAATACACCATATACTTTGGATGTTATTAATGATGTGGGATTATCGGATGATGATGTATCTGGAATGTACCAGTATACAAAAGACGTTATGACCGATTCATCAGGAGCATTAAAAGGTGTTTCATGGCAGGCATGTCCAGCAGGATTCATTTACAGACGTTCAATCGCTATGGATGTATTAGGAACAGATGACCCAGCAGAAGTACAGACATTACTTGATTCATGGGATAAATTTGATGCAGTTGCAGCAGATGCAAAAGAAAAAGGATATGCAATGTTATCTGGATATGACGATGACTACCGTGTATTCTCAAACAATGCAACAACACCATGGGTAGTGGATGAAAAAATTATAGTTAGTGATTCTTTAAAAACATGGGTTGAACAAACTAAGGAATATACAGATGCTGGATACAACAACAAAGCAAACTTATGGTCTCCAGAATCTGGAGCAGGAGCACAGACTAATGTATTTGGATACTTTGGACCAGGTTGGTTCATTGATTTCTGTTTACTTGGATGGACACTTGCAGATCCAGAAGGAGCAAAGGAAGTTGGAAACGGAACATATGGAGACTGGGCAGTTTGTAAAGGACCTCAAGGATTCTTCTGGGGCGGTACATGGGTATGTGCAGCAGCTGGAACAGACAATGTTGAAACTGTAAAAGATGTATTATATACATTGACATGTGACAAAGACACTTTGGTATCTATTGCAACAGAACTAGGTGACTTCACAAACAACGTAGCAGCAATGACAGAAATCGCAGACAGTGATTACTCACATGCATTCCTTGGCGGACAGAACCATGTATCTGTATTACTTGATTCTGCACAGTCAATCGATATGAGCAATATTACATCATATGATCAAGGATTAAATGAATCCTTCCAGGCAGCTATGAAAGAATACTTTGATGGAATCGTTACATTAGATGAAGCATATCAGAACTTCTATGATGCAGTAACAGTTAAATATCCTAACTTGACTTACTAGAAGCAAAAATAGAAAAAAGTTTTATTTTAGCGAGGTGGTCCTACCACCTCGCTAATTACGTTATGGGTGTTTGATGTTTGTGATAGTAGCTAAAAGGAGAACTCAAATTATGCGAAAACATATAAGTGGAAAAATTCTAGTAGTAGCAATCATTATATTTGTTGTAGGTATTTGTTCGATATTCCTTGAATATAGAGTGTCTAGGAATATGGGGAATACTGCGGATATGATGAGCGTAGAAGGGCTTGAAATTGTAGAACTCCTAGGGGATATTTCCAAAAGTATTGAAATTCTTCAAAAAGAAATCGAATTTGCTCGCTATGCAGATGATTCTACAAAGACAGAAATTCAGACAACAATGGATTCTGAAATTTTGCTATTAGAAGAACGTTTGAAGGTATTGAATGAACGTTTGAGTGGCATGGAAGGTGAGGAATTTCTTACTGCTAAGGAAGAATTTAATACTGCATATTCCAGATATGAAGAGATCATCGCTGCGTATATTGCAGGTGATAAAGTGAATGAAGAATATCAAAAAGGCATCATTCGTGCACTGGATAATACTTTCGCCTCTTTAAACGAGCTGATTATTACAAATGCTATGGAAAAGGAAACGATTGTAGATGATATGTACCTTCTTTCTCAAAAAACGGAATATTTTGTGCTTATATTTTTATGCGTATCCGCCATTTTAGCGTTACTTGTTAGTGAAATGGCAGTTGTGAGACCAATTAAAAAAGCAAGCACTCAAGTAAAACGTATTTCTAGAGCAATAGAGAATCAAGAAGGAGATCTTACAATACGAGTAAAAACACGTTCAAAGGATGAAGTGAAGAATATAGTAGTGGGAATAAATCAGCTTATTGAAACGCTTCAGAAAATCATGAATACGATTAAAAAAGATACGTCGAGTATGGACTTGTCCATAAAGGAGATTCGTAAAGAGACGATGTCGTCAAGTGATACTGTGGAAGCAGTCATGATGATTGCAAAAGAAATTTCTGACCGTATGGAATCTGTAGCTTCGGTTGCGACAGAAGTAGATGCAGAAATGGGCAAAGTAACTGGTTTGATTGAAACATTGACAAATGAAACCTCTGCAGGTGCAGGTTTTGTGGAACGAATCAATAATCAGGTTGAAAGTATCCGTAAAGAAACTGTACAAGGAAGAGTGCATACAAGTGAAGTGATAACAGAAATAAAACTGGCACTGAAAGAGTCGATAGAAACAAGTAAAAATGCGGAAAAAATACAAGAGCTTACGGATAATATTTTAAGTGTTGCCGAGCAAACGAACTTGTTGGCATTGAACGCTTCTATAGAAGCTGCAAGAGCAGGTGATCACGGGAAGGGATTTGCTGTTGTTGCGGATGAAATTCGAAAGCTTGCCGAGCATTCAAAAGTTGCTGCTAGTGATATAAAAAAAATAAGTGATTTAGTAAGAGATTCAGTTCTTGCTTTGTCGAAAAATGCAGATGAGATGCTGGTGTTTATTGAAGGGAATGTGTTAACTGAATACGATGACTTTTTAGATGCGGTGATTGCTTATGCAAGTGGCATTGAAAAAACTAAGAAAGTTGTGAACCGTATTATGGAGAACATTGACTTGCTTTCTGAAAAGAGCATGGTCATGAATGAGGGCATTGGGGGCATCAGTCTTGCAGTTGAAGATAGTGCAAAAGGAAATGCAAATGTTACGGATAGAATTCATGAACTTGAAGTGGCGATGAAGCAGATAGAAAAAGAAGTAACGAATAATGATCAAATATCAGAACTTCTCCGAGATGAAATTTTGATATTTCAAAATATATAAGGAGGCATAAGATGAATCGATCAATCAGAATCCAATTGACATGGATTATGGGAATATTATTTCTGGTTTCATTGTGTACTTTATATATTGGCAGACAAAACAATGCAGAAATGCGTGATTTGACTAGAAGTATCAATGACGTCAGTATTCAGAGTAATGTATCTCTTGGAGTTCTCAAAAAAGATGTTCAAAAACTGCAAAGAAATGTGGCAAAATATATCAATCAGTCTGGAGACTTTACGGAAACAGTATCAATCATACAAGAATGTAGAGAAGAAATCGCGGCAGAGTGTGAGGTGCAAAAGGTCGAAATTCCATGGGAAGCACAGGTTGAAATTGTTCATGTATGTGACCAGTTGGTAGCTGCTACGGAAGAGTATGTAAAGAGCTTCAAGTCTGGATATACATTAGAAGAAATGAATGTGCCAAAGCAAAGTCTTGAGAAGGCATTATCTGATTTGGAATCGTTGATAGACGAGGAAGAATTGGTGATCACCTCAAATATTGAGGAAATGCAATTTAAATCAGCAGTTTTTGCGATGATATCAAACGTGTCTATTGTTCTGGCGTTTGTAATTTGTATCATCCTAGTTAAGGTATTAATCGCAAGACCTTTAAAATCAATGGAACAGCAAATAAACCATATTTTAAAAGGGATTCAAGGCGAGGAAGGTGATCTTTCGATAAGAGTACGTGTTCGGGCAAAAGGTGAAATAAGACAATTTGCAGACGGGATTAATGCTTTGTTGGAACTGCTTCAAGAAGTAGTGAAAAACATAAAACAAGGCGCAGAGAACATTTACATTTCGGTAAATGCAGTGGAGCAGGAAATTATGACAACGGAGAACAGTGTAAATGATGTTTCTGCAACTTTGGAAGAACTGTCTGCTAGCATGGAGGAAATTTCCGCCACAATGGGTGGGGTGAATGAGACAGTTTTCGAAGTGTTAGAATCTACAAGGACCGTATTGGATGAATTGGCAAAAGGTACAAATGTTTCAAAAGAAAATTTTGATACGGCTCTGTCCACAAAAAACAATATTGAAATGGAAAAAGAAAAAACCCTTGAATTATTATTTTATATTCGTGAACAATTAGAATCAGCAATCGAAGGATCGAAGAATACAGAAAAAATTGAAGGATTAACAGAGGATATTCTGAATATCGCTGATCAAACAAATCTACTTGCGCTTAATGCTTCAATAGAAGCGGCAAGAGCAGGATTTTCTGGACGGGGGTTTGCAGTTGTGGCTGATGAAATTCGAAAACTTGCAGAATCAAGTATGGGAACTGCGAATGATATTCAGATGATTAGTGTAATGATTAAGGAGACGGTATTTCGTCTAGTTGAAGATTCGGAAAGAATGATGAATTTTGTTAATGAGCAGGTAATACGAGATACGGAAAAATTTGTAGTGGTGACAGATCAATTTTGTTCGGATTCGAATCAAATTTTAGAAGCAATAGGAAGAATATCTGAAACGACGAATGCCTTTTCGGAATATATAGAACACGCGAATGGTGATATCGAGGGTGTTACGACAACTGTAGATGAAAGTACGAGAGATATTTTATCACTTTCCGACAATGTGCATGAGCTGGTTTGTATGATTACTGAAATTCAAAGTAAAAGCAGAAAGAACAAACTAATCGGTGAAGACTTGCAGAGTGGTGTTTCTATGTTTTTGTAGAAGTGAGCTTAGCTATAATATTTGAAGAGCGCCAGAATGTCAAAATGACATTCTGACGCTCTTCTTACTTTGAAAGGATAAAGTAAATTTTGTGTAAAGTACCGCAAACATATTGACGATTGTCGATATGTAGAATATGATGGTGAAAAGAAATCCTTTGAAAATAAATGATAAATTTGGAGAAAATACATGAGAATTATAGTGATTGGTGCGGTTGCTGCTGGGACTTCTGCAGCTGCAAAGGCAAGAAGAAATGATGATTCAGCGGACATTGTTATTTATGAAAAAGATCAGGACATCTCGTATTCTGGTTGTGGTCTTCCTTATTATATCGGAAGTCGTATTTCTGACATAAAAGAGTTGACACCTAGAGATGCATCCTTTTTCAAAAAAAAATACAATATTGATGTGAAAACAAGACACGAAGTAAAAAAAATCGATATTGAAAAGAAAACTGTATTGGTTATCGAATTGGAAACTGGAAAAACCCATATCGATCATTATGATAAATTGGTTATTTCGACTGGTGCCAGGTCGTTTCTTCCAAATGTCGATGGGATTGATTTACAACATGTTTTTTGTCTTAGAAATGTACGTGATGCAATATCAATAAAGAATTTTATGGATTCCAAGAAACCAAAAAAAGCAGTGATTACAGGTACTGGATTTATAGGTCTGGAATTGCTTGAGAATTTCATGGCTTGTAATATAGAAGTGACAATCGTAGAGATGATGGATAAGATTACTCCGAATTTAGATCGAGATATGGCATGTTATTTGGAAAATATTTTAGCAAAGCAAAAAATTCAAATACTAAAAAATTTAAGAATTGAAAAGATAAATGAAAAAGATTTGGTATTAAGCGATGGTCAGGTCTTGCAGGCGGATATGGTTCTTATGGCTACCGGAGTAAGACCAAACGTAGAACTTGCGGCAAGCGCGGGGATTTTAATCGGTGAAACGGGGGCGATTGCTGTGAAAAATGATATGTCTACCAATGCAGACGATGTCTACGCCTGTGGTGATTGTATCGAAACTTTTTCTAGTATCACAGGGAAGCCGGTGTATCGACCTTTGGGATCTACTGCTAATAAGACCGGAAGGATTGCAGGAGACGCGCTTTCGGGAGGAGGTTTGCGTTATCGGGGAAATCTTGGAACCGGAATTTTTCAGTTATTTGATTTAACTATTGCAACAACTGGTTTATCAGAAGAGGATGCAAAAAAAGAGGGATTCGATGTGGTATGCTGTCATAATATTAAGCCGAACAGACCGATTTATTTTAGCGGAGAAGAGATGGTGATTAAGGGGATAGCAGAAAAAAATAGTGGGCAATTATTGGGCGTTCAGATCATTGGTACTGAGGGAGTGGATAAGAGGATTGATGTATTTGCTGCGTTGGTTACATATAAGGCAAAAGTGGAAGAGTTGTTTCATTTAGATCTTGCTTACGCACCGCCGTTTTCCACAACAAAAGATCCGGTGCATTACACGGGAATGATTCTGGATAATGCGATTCATCAAGGGCGGGAATTGTTAACTTCAAAGGAATTGCATGAAATGAATCAAGCAGTTCAGGTTGTCGATGCAAGAAGTGTGAGTGACTATGAAAAGAAGGGGCATGTTGAACATGCAATAAGCATGCCGCATGCTAAACTACGTGAGATGATGAAAGACCTAGACCCTGAAAAAGTAACCGTAACGTATTGTAATAAGGGTGTGACAGGAAATGCGGCCCAAAATATTTTGCTTGGGCATGGATTCCGCAAGGTTTATAATTTATCTGGCGGACATAAGTTTTATAAGCAGACGAAGAATTTAAAATAGAAATGAAGTAGGAGAAATATATGAAAAAACAAAAATTAGAGGGTATTAGTTTTTTTGAACATTATTTATCGGTATGGGTTGTTTTGTGTATGGTAGCAGGTGTTTTGATTGGTAGATTTTTGCCGCAAGTACCAAATTTTCTTGGAAAGTTTGAGTTTGCGAATGTATCTATTCCAATAGCAATTCTAATATGGCTCATGATTTATCCCATGATGATGAAGGTGGATTTCATAAGTATAGTAAATGTTGGAAAGAATCCAAAGGGACTATTTGTTACTTGGGTTATAAACTGGCTCATTAAGCCATTTACAATGTTCGGGATTGCATATGTGTTCTTTTATGTGATTTTTGGCAATTTGATTAGTCATAGTCTGGCATCGGATTACCTTGCTGGAGCTGTGCTATTAGGTGCAGCACCTTGTACTGCAATGGTTTTTGTTTGGAGTCACTTGACCAAAGGAAATGCAGCTTATACGGTCGTACAGGTGGCAACAAATGATTTGATTATTCTGATTGCATTTACTCCGATTGTTGCTTTTCTTTTGGGGGTCAGTGGGTTTGCAATACCTTGGGATACCTTGCTTTTGTCTGTGGTCTTATTTGTTGTCATTCCATTGGCTGGCGGTGTTTTTACAAGACAAAGAATGATACGTAAAAAAGGGCTGGCGTATTTTGAACAGAAGTTTTTGCCAAAATTTAGTAATGTCACAATTTCTGGTTTGCTGATTACATTGGTGCTTATTTTTTCGTTTCAAGGACATGTTATTTTGGAAAATCCAATTCATATTGTGCTAATTGCGATACCGCTCATTATTCAAACGGTAATTATTTTCGGGATTGGTTATGGGGTGAGTAAACTTTTAAAACTACCACATGATATAGCGGCACCAGCAGGAATGATTGGAGCATCAAATTTCTTTGAACTGGCGGTTGCAGTTGCAATAGCATTGTTTGGTACGAAAAGCCCGGTAGCGCTGGCTACAATTGTAGGGGTGCTGGTCGAAGTTCCGGTGATGCTAATGTTGGTTCGCTTTGCAAATCACACAAAGAAGTGGTTTGACAAGTAAATAAAATTGATTCTCTAGTGTGATGAGCTGTGTTATAATCTATTCATTAATTCGTGATATGATGTCTCGAATGATGAATGGAGGATTTGTTTGATGAAATTAATAAAAAAACTTGCGGGAATTGCAGTTGGACAATTTATTGCTGCGTGTGCTTTTGACCGTATTTTAGTTGTAAATGGACTGGTACCAACTGGTTTTGGAGGACTTGCTACGGTTTTAAATCGGGCATTTGAATGGAATGTTCAGCTGGTCATGGTTTGTTTGGCACTTCCCGTTTTTATATGGTCTTTTATTTTCTATGAAAAGAAGCAAATTTTTTACGCTGCATTTTGTTTCTCTGTTTTTACCTTTTATTTAGGATTTATCGGAGATATTATTCCGCCTTTTTATACGGATCCAATCATTGCGGCCGTGATAGGTGGTGCAATTCTGGGATTTGCAATTGGGATTGTTCTAAAACAAAAAGTATCAAATGGACCGGAAGCAATTGTTGGTATTTATCTAAAACAGAAGTTTGGAATTACAATCGGAACATATTTTTTAGTTTTAAATTCGTTCGTTATTTTTTCTTCGATATTATATGGTGACTTGACAATGATTGCATATTCATTTATTTGTACCTATGTCTCAAGTACGGTAGCGGATTTTGTAATTGTTGGAAGCATGAAGTACTATAACGTCAGTATTATGTCTGATCAGTATCTGGATATTACAGATTTTATTCGAAAGGAACTAGGAAGAGGGGTAACTTTTGTACAGGGAATGGATGCAGAAAATGTTAAGAAAAAAATGCTTTTACAGACGGTTGTAAGTAAATATGAATTGATCACATTAAAGGAATACATCAGAGAATTTCATGATGATTCCTTTGTATATGCAAATCAAAGTACCACCATTCTTGGTAGGGGGATGGAAATTGATTGAGAATGCTAATTCACGATATTGAGTAATTCAAGAAGACTTGTAATGGAGTAAGTTGCTTCCTTGCAAGTCTTTTCTTTGTGAAATGCAAAAAAACACGAGTCGATACCGTAACCCAAAGCGCCTGCGATGTCGGAAGTCGGACTATCTCCGACCATAAGCATATTTTTGAGAGGAGTGTCTTTGATGTGTGAGGTGCAGTAGTCAAAGAAATATGGGGATGGTTTTTCAAAACCCGCAATATCGGAAATAAAGTGTCCGTCAAAAAAGTGCATGATTCCGGATTTTTCTAAACGACTCATTTGTGTTTCGAACACACCATTTGAGGCGGAATAGATTTTCTTTCCGGCTTGTTTTAATGCAGATAAGGTTTCTACAGCATGTGGAACCAATTCGTAGGACGTGTTTAAATGTAGGCGATATAGGTTCTCTATTTCTTTTCCGTCTACGTTTATTCCATAGCTTGAGAAAAAAGACTCGAATCGAGAATGCAGGACACTTTCTTTCGAACGTAACCCAAGCTCAAGTTCTTGCCATAATGTGGAGTTTATTTTTTGGTATGCATAAAGCATGTCGTTGTGGTAGGTGAGCCCTGTGGAATCAATGATTTTCTTGATTCCTGACTTTTCGGCAGATTCAAAATCTAGTATTGTATTATCTAAATCCATTAGTATGATTTCGTACATGTGTTTTAACCTTTCTTGGTTGGATAATTGTGGTAATTTTGTAAGTCTTTCTAGTATAGCATAATATCCTTATTATTTCTTGCTCGCAAGTAGAAATAATCGTATAATAATAAAGAGGTTTACTTTTAACGAAACAGATATCGGTACCCGAATTTTGTTCAGAAAGGGTGAATGCGATGAGAACAGAAGCACAATTATCAAAAGCATATAATAACGCAAAAATTAAAGAATTTGATGATCATTCACGTTTTATCATTTTCAGTGATTGTCATCGATCAGATGGATCTCATTCAGACGAGTTTTCAAGAAATGAGAATATATTTTTACATGCTTTGTCCTATTATTATCAAAATGGATTTACATACATAGAAGCTGGAGATGGAGACGAGCTGTGGGAACATCCAAAATTTAAGTACATTCGAAAAGCACATTATCCAGTATTTGATAAGATTAAGCAGTTTTATGACGAAGGACGTTTTGAAATGCTCTATGGAAATCACAATGTATATTTAAAGAATGTAGATTATTTGAAGAAATTTTTTTATACTTACTATAATGATGCACAGGATAAGCATAAGGATTTTTTAAAA
Source organism: Lachnospiraceae bacterium (assembly GCA_963666475.2). Classification (GTDB taxonomy): domain Bacteria; phylum Bacillota; class Clostridia; order Lachnospirales; family Lachnospiraceae; genus JBFHIZ01. The sequence goes on from CAXXJM010000001.1 coordinate 34,504, forward strand.
GGAATCAAGCCTTGTGAGGCGATTCTTTTGAAACACAAGAATGACGGTCGCGAGTTTTTGGTACTACATGGTCATCAGGGAGATTTGTTTAATGATCAGCTATGGTTTTTTTCTATGTTTTCGTTAAAATTTCTTTGGCGATATATTCATGCAGTTGGGGCAAACAGTCCAGCAAGTCCTGTAAAGAATGAGACTAGACAGCATCGAATCGAGAGGAATTTTAATAAGTGGATACAGAAATATAAAACCGCAATTATTTGTGGGCATACGCATCGTTATAAATTTCCAAAAGAAGGGGAAGAGCCTTATTTTAACACTGGATGCTGTATTTATCCAGACAACATAACTGGACTTGAAATTGTTGATGGCCAAATTATGATTGTTCGTTGGAAAATTAAACCAAATGAAGAGGGACTGCTTCGTATTGAAAGAGCGGTCATTCGTGGCCCTGTGAATATTTCAGATTTCAATTTTAAATAATGATACGACTGGTATATGGAAGTGAAATAAACTTGAAAAGGAGCTTGAGGCTCCTTTTTCGATTTGAATGTAATCGAATTCATATTCATTTCATAGGGAATTTATGAAAAATGTATCGCATATTCAAATCTTTTGTTATAATATCTGAGGGCTACTGCACACAAAATGTCGTTATGGTGAGGTGAAGACGTGAGAATATTTAAAAACCGCATATTTATAACATTCATAAAGATATTTATTCCATTGTTTGTCTTGCTTGTTATTTTGTTTTTGAACAATATGATCATTGAAAGGGATAATATTTCAAATCGTATTATCGATGAAACAAAAATTACGAATGCAAATAAATCCCAATTGATAGCAAAGGATATCTCTGAAATATATGAGAATGTCTTAGTGATATATGATTCGAATGAATTAAACAATTATGTGTTACATCCAAATGTAAGTAACAGAGAAGAGTTGTCGCATATGTTACAACGAATTATCAATAATAAGAGCGACTATCTTGAGATTTGTTTTGCTGATTTGGCGGGACAAGAAATTGTTCATGTAACAAACTGGGGTGACTCGATAAAAATTGAGTCGGAAGACGAATTGGAAGATATTGGAAACACAGATTGCTTCAAAAATGCAATAGCACTGCAAAAGGAAGAACTGTATATTTCGCCGCTCGTATTGGAACCATTATCTGGAAATGATTCCGAAGAACAACCTTTAATTCACGTTGCAATGGCTGTTTATGATGAGAATAATGAGGTGCAGGGCGTATTGGCAATTAGTTATCATGCACAGTATTTTTTTGACGTCATGAAAAGTGCAAATGAAATAAATGAGCAATATGATTCTGAAATATATGTATTGGACCAAAACAATGAATGGTTGATTTATCCAAACGAAACAAGCGACCTGCAGATTCGGCGTGGGAAGGAAAATCTTGTCGAAACAACTCCTGATCTTCTAAAACTTGTTCACCAAGAGGACTTTGGCTTTGGATGCATTGATAATCAAATCATAGTTTATGAGAATCTACTGAATCAAATCACTGAGGAACATATCATTAGTGATAATCAGTGGATTGTCATCACTAGCACGAATAAAGAAACAATCTTCTCGGGACTATTGTTTATGAATCGCCTTTTAGAAGTGTATAGCATTGTTATTGTTATTAGTTTGATGTTCTTTTCTTTCGTTACGGCATGGTTGTATGAACGCTTAAAGAAAAAGGATCATATGCTGGAGATTACTGAGAAAATCGCGGACTCTACTTCGGATGCAGTCGTAATTACGGATCCGGAAACAAAAATAATTTATGTGAATGAAGCATATGAAAAAGCATCAGGATACCATGCAGTTGAAGTGATTGGAAGTAAAACAAATCGATTTAAGTCTGGAAAACATAACAGCGAGTTTTATAAGAGAATGTGGGACGAGATTGAAGAAAACGGCTATTGGGAAGGTGTTCTCTGGGATCGAAAAAAAGATGGACTTCTCTACCCAAAAAGACTTCGAATTTTATCACTTTTAGAGAAAGACAACAAAACTGTGCATCACTATTTAGGTATCTTTACGGATTTGTCTGATTCAAAGCAGCAGACTTGTAAATATGAAGGTTTGAATTATAATGATGGACAGATCGTACTTGCAAATGAAGAAATTATGCTGGACCTTTTGAGACGTAGTATTGAGAAGAATCCGGAAGAAATGATGGTACTATATGTTAATATAGAAAATTACAATCAAATTGTTGCGTCTTTTCAAGAGGAGTCGATTTCTTGGTCAGAGCAATTTGTTGCATTGGTACAACCACTGTTAAAAGATGCGGATTTAATTGCGCAGACAGGCAGAACTTTGTTTATGCTGATTATCAGTAAGGAAACCTTTGGGAATGAGCCGGTAGAGTTCGTGAAAATGCTCTATAGTGTGATGTCAAATGTTATGGATGTACATGGGAGAAATCAATTCTTTAAGGTTCATATTGGAGCGTCTTTTTGGCCGAATGATACCAGCGATTTAAAACGATTGTTTTTAAATTCTTTGATTGCTTTGGACTGGTCATATAGCAGGCATGGTAGTGAAATTACATATTTTACAGATGAAATGACAAAGAAACTTAATCAATCCAATGAAATTGAAGGGTTGTTGCGTACCGCAGCTGTAAAGAATGAACTATATTTGGTGTATCAACCGCAAATAGAAATCAGTACAGGCGAAATAATTGGTGTTGAGGCCTTGATTCGTTGGAATAATGAGAAGCTGGGGATTGTGCCACCGAACGTGTTCATACCTATTGCAGAAGAAAATAATCTGATGATAGAGCTTGGAGATTGGATTATGGAACGCGCTTGTCAGGATCTTAGAAGATTATGTGACATGATTCCAAAATATGACAGTGAATTTCGTTGTGCGATCAATATTTCATCGGTGCAGATGGAAGAACCAGCATTTCTTGAAAAATTGCAACGATTACTTGAGACATATCAAATCGGTGGTTCTCATGTGGAAATAGAACTTACAGAAAGTCTGCTTTTGACTGATATGGATAAAAATATTCAAAAACTGGAACAGATTCGCTCACAAGGAATGACCATTGCAATCGATGATTTTGGAACAGGGTATTCTTCTCTATCCTATTTAAATTCTTTGCCAGTAGATAAGATTAAAATTGATCGAGGTTTTGTGAAAGATTTTCCGGATACAGACGATGGTAAGCTATTGAATATGCTTGTAGATATGGCAAAAGGTTTGGGCAAAAAAGTGCTCACGGAAGGTGTAGAAACGAAAGAACAAATGGAGTTTTTGAAAAGTGTTGAGTGCGATTATATTCAAGGATTCTATTATAGTAAGCCATTGGAATTTGATGATTTACTTCTTTATCTAAATAAACAAGTAAAATGATTCAAGCGGTGTTTAAGGAATCTGAAATGAGAGTATTCTTGTTTTAGATTCCTTTTTTATATTTAGATGGAGAACAACCAACACGACTTTTGAATTGTCTTGAAAAGTGTTCGAGACTGTTGTAGCCACAGATCATTGCAATTTCACTCATCGAATATTCGGTATGATCTAATAAGTTGCACGCATGATTGATACGGCTCTGTATAATATCTTGGTTGATACTTACACCAAAAATTTTTTTGTAAAGATGTTCAAGATAGGACAGGCTCATGTTTAGTTCTTCAACAAGGTTCATAATTCGATCCGGTGTTTCATGTTGGTGATAGATTCGATTGCGAATCGCGCTCAAAGATTCTCGATATTGATTGATAGAGGATGTGTTGTTTTTTTCGGACTGGTATAAATCACTGAATTTATGAAACATGATGTCTGCTTTTTGCTCTAGAATTCGATTGTGATGAAAACCAACAGAAATATATTCATCCAATAAATCGTACATCATTAAATTGATTGTACGATGACTATGAAGAAAAATCGGAGTTTCTAGCGGAATATTTAATTTTTGAAAATATTGATTAGAATCCAGATCAAAGTGCATCCAATCGTTAACAAAATCTCCATCTGTTTTTCGGTACATTTGCGGGGTGTCTTTCGGATAAATTAAAAACGTGTTTTTTTTGACTAGCTGGTATTTCCCATGGAGCATGAGTTCGGTATCTGTGCGAAAGAATAGAAACAGGTAGTCTTTCGTCCCATTCTTTCGAACCAGGTCGATTCCTCCAAAATTTACAAATTGACATGCCACCCCGTTGATTTTTATCATGAACAAATCCTTTCTATACGATACTTTTATTGTGCAAAAAAGTTCAAAAGTCATGCAAGTTATATCATAGACTTTGCTCTTGTATACTTTATAATTATAGTAGTTGAGGGTTGGTATTACAACTAAAAAAATCAAACAACTTGAAATGGGAGGATGACAAATGAAGGTGAAAAAACAGGGATTTCGCAGTTTGCTTATGGGAGTACTGATGGGTGTACTTTTGGTTTCTGCTGTGGGATGTGAAGAAGACGAAACCAAATCGGCGACGGATCTAGCAAGTGTTCAGATGGAGGATGAAGAAGAAAAGGATAATTCCGGCATATATGGTACAGCTATGGAGCTTGCGTCTTATGATGTGGGAAAAAGCAACTTTCAACTTGTTGTCGATGCATCAAATGAAGTACATGAAATTAGCGACCTGTTATACGGAATATTTTTTGAAGATATCAACTTTGCTGCAGACGGTGGATTATATGCTGAAATGGTTCAAAACCGTTCTTTTGAATTTACAAAACTAGCAAGTAACAATCAGATGCATGCGTGGAATGAAGTTGGTGTGATTCAGGCAGAAGTAATCGTGGATGATTTGGATGGAGCATTAAATGTAAATAATCCTAGTTACGTCGTTCTGAAAAATGAAAACGATGAGATTGCAGGAATCGAGAATATCGGTTTTTTGGATGGCATGTCCATTGAACAAGATGCTCAATATGATTTTTCGCTCTATGCTAAGGGGCAGAATGAATACCAAGGTTCTATTTATGTGGATTTGATGGTTGATGGTAAAAGTGTTGCTTCAAGCGTTATTGAGAACATCAGTGATGTATGGGAAAAATATGAACTGACCTTGCAGTCATCGGTTTTTGCAAATCAACAGGTGACTTTATGTGTTCGTATGGATAAAGGAACTTGTGATTTGGATATGATATCTCTTTTTCCGAGAAACACCTATTTAGGAAGAGAGAATGGACTTAGGAAAGATCTTGCAGAGAAACTTGAAGCACTTGAACCGTCCTTTTTAAGGTTCCCGGGAGGTTGCGTCATTGAGGGCGTGACACTTGAACTTGCATATGATTGGAAGGATTCCATTGGCGTGGATGAAAATGGAGATCCCTTATATTTCAATGGAACATATGGTGATGTAGCGGCGCGTAGTATGGGGCAGAACATTTGGACGGACGAACGTTCAAATAATGATAAAAATCCTTCCTTTATGACATATGGACTGGGATTCTATGAATATTTTTTGCTGGCTGAAGATATTGGTGCAATAGGTGTTCCGGTTGTAAATGCAGGTCTTTGTTGTATGGCGCAGGGGAATGGATCGGGTCCTGCTGTCGGAACGGATGCATTTGATCAGTATGTGCAAGATGCTTTGGATTTAGTCGAATTCTGCCGTGGGGATGAGACTACCACTTGGGGAGCGGTACGTATTGCAATGGGTCATGAAGAGCCATTTGCACTAAAATATATTGGAATTGGAAATGAACAGTGGGGGGATTCGTTCTATGCGCATTATGAAGCATTTGTGGATGCATTTGCTCAGGCAAGAATTGATGATCCAAAAATGTTTGATGATATTGAATTGATTTTTACGCCGGGTCCAGACGATGCGGATAGTGGATATACAATGTATATGGATGCATATGAAGAGGCCTATGACTGGCTTTTAGAACATCCGGAAAGTGATATTGCTGAGTATGCAGGAGCTACAGATCACCACTATTATAACGACCCAGAATGGTTTTTAAAACATGTCGATTATTATGATGAGGAGAATTATACTAGAAATGTCGACGAAATGTTGGAGTCACCTTATGGCGGAGGAATCCGTGTATTTTTAGGAGAATATGCTGCAAGGTCAAATACATGGAAAGCTGCATTGGCGGAGGCTGCGTACATGACGGGATTGGAAAAGAATGGTGACATTGTCGTGATGTCGGCGTACGCCCCCTTGTTTGGGAACACAACGGCAACACATTGGTCTCCAGACTTGATATGGTTTGACAATCATTCTTCTGTAAACTCTGTTAATTATTATACGCAACAGATTTTTTCAACAAATGCAGGTACGACGTTGCTTTCCTCAGATCTTTTTGGAGCTCAAGTTAAAAGCGAAGGATTTAAAGGAAAGGTCGGTGTGGCGACATGGGAAACATCAGCAACATTTGATAATCTTATCATTACTGATCATGATACAGGAGAAATAATAGCTTCTCAGACATTTGATGAAGATACTCTTATGGAGTGGGAAGAGGTTTCGGATGGAGAATGGTCAGTTTATGATGGCGAACTGATACAGGGAAGTGAATCAACGGATACAAGAAACTTTGGGAATACAGGAACTGCAGCCTATTTTGGGGATTCTACATGGACAAATTATACGTATTCATTAGATGCAACAAAAACTGGAGGCAGGGAAGGCTTTTTGATTCCGGTTGCTGTTGATGACGAAGACAATCATATTTTTTGGAATATAGGTGGATGGGGAAACACGGTGTCATGTTTGCAAATAGTCAGTGATGGTGTGAAATCGGGACAAGTTGGAGGAACCATTCAAAGACTAGCTGTGAAAACAGGACAGACATATCGGATTAAAATAGAGGTTACAGATCGAAATATTAAATGCTATTTGGATGATAAATTATATGTGGATTACGATTTAATCGAGGGAACGAACGCAGAAGCCTATCAAGTAGTAAGCACGGATGAAACAGGAGATGTCATCATAAAACTTGTTAATGTTACAGATATGGTAAAGACCTTTGCAATTGACCTGCAAAACGCAAATCTTTCATCGGAAACTGCAAGTGTTGAATTTTTGGCAGGAAAAAGTCTAAATGATGATAATGTATTAGGACAAGAAGAAGTGATTTTTCTTGAAGAGACTTTGGTTCAGGGGATATCAAATCAATTTAACTTTACTGTGCCGGCGTACTCGGTCACGGTATTACGAATGAAAACTCAATAACTTTTATGAAACAGGCAAATATCAATGTATATTTGCTTGTTTTTTGTTAAAAAGAAAAATACCTTCAAATAATTAATAAATATACAATATTAAATTTGAAAAGAAAGAAATATGATGATAAAATATCATTATTGACATACAATTTGAATTGTAATCATATGGAGGGTATATGGGAGAGCAAAGGTTGGATCAAAAGTCGATAGACTTTCAAGAAGAAATTCGTCCGGAGTTTTATCGAAGGACGCTTATGGCGGCACCTATTGGATATGCGTATTTAAGAATATTGAGAAATGAAGGGGTGGATATGGATTTTCAAATGGTGGAAGCAAATCCTGCCTTTGCGCGCTTTTTTAACTTTGATGCTACAGAAATTGCTGGAATGAAATGGAGTAGTTTGCCAAGACAGACAAAACGTTTTACCCAAGTTATGATCAATAAAATTACGCAGATAATCTTGGAAGGCAAAAGTAAAGTATTTGAAAATTATCTTTCTGAAGCAGAAATGTGGTTGCATGTGCAGGTGTTCATCATTGACGAAAACTATTTTTCAGTATTTATTACGGATATTTCAAAAAAAGAAAAATATGCAAATGATGCAGTGGTACGTGTTACAGAGAGACTGAAACTTGCGATTAAAACGGCGAACATTGGAATTTGGGAATATGATGTTGTAGATGGAAGAGTGATTTGGGATGATACGATGTATCGACAATATAATATAGAAGAAAATGATTTTTCAGGGTTGTATGCAGAATGGGAAAAATATGTTCATCCAGAAGATATTGATGAATTAAATACAATCATTCGAACCGCAGTTGCAGAAAAGACCGATTTTTCACATAATTTTCGTGTGATTTGGACGGATGGAACTTTGCGCTATGTCAAGGTATATGGGACCATTGTGTTTGATGAAGAAGATAAACCAATTCGAATATATGGAACCAACTGGGATATTACGGATGCGGTACTCAGGGAAGAACAGGGAAGATATTTACTTGCTATGCAGGACATTTTGATGAACATTGGAGCAACGTATATCAATATTTCTCTGTCAAAAGTTGAAAAGACAATTAATCTGTCGTTGGAAGAATTGGGTCGTTTTGTTCGAGCAGATCGTACTTATATATTTGAATATGATTGGGAGAAAAATATTTGTATCAATACCTACGAATGGTGTGCAGAAGGTATTGAACCAGAAATTGAGAATCTGAAAGAAGTGGATTTGGAATATTTGCCACAGTGGGTAGAACATCATAAAGAAGGGGTAGTCATGCATATTCAAGATGTATTTGCTCTCTCAGAAGATGATGGTGTCAGACAGATTCTAGAACCACAAGGAATAAAAAGTCTATTGACGATTCCGATGATGGATCATGGAATTTGCGTCGGTTTTGTCGGGTTTGATTCAGTCAAGGAATACCACGTCTATTCAGAATATGAAAAGCGTCTTCTTTTATTATTTGCGAGTATGTTAGTTAACATCAATCGACGGATCAGCATGGAACGTGATATGTACAATGCTAGGATTCAAGCGGAGTCAGCGAATGTTGCAAAGAGTCAATTTTTAGCGAATATGTCCCATGAAATTCGAACTCCAATGAATGGGATTGTAGGATTTTTAGAGCTCCTTAATACTTCTGGATTGTCATCAGAACAAAAAAATTATGTGAGAGAGGCAAAGTCTGCATCGGAAGTACTGCTATATTTAATTAACGATATTCTGGACTTTTCAAAAATTGAAGCAGGGAAATTATTGATGGAATCCATTGACTTTAATATCCGTCTGGCAATTGATGATGCAATTACCTTAAATGTTCCAAAAGCTTCGGAGAAAAAGATCGAATTACATACTTTGATTAGTGCACATGTGCCAGAAATCGTGAAAGGTGATTCTGCGAGATTACGACAGATATTGAATAATCTCATTAGTAATGCCGTGAAGTTCACAGAAGAAGGCGAGGTTGTTGTAACTGTGGATTGTGTAGAAGAAGAAGGAGACCGTGCAAAATTGACGTTCGAAGTCCGAGATACAGGAATTGGAATTGCACCGGAAGTAATTAAGAATCTTTTTCAGTCATTTAATCAGGCGGATGCTTCAACAACTAGAAAATATGGAGGAACTGGCCTTGGTTTAGCCATTTCTCAGGAGCTTGTTAAAATGATGCATGGAGAAATTCGTGTGGAGAGTGTTTATGGAAAAGGTTCAATTTTCCGATTTTATATCTATATGGATATTGTAAAAAGAGCGGAGAAAGTAAAATATCACTTTGATCAATTGGAACATGCCAATGTTCTTGTTGTAGATGATAATGAAAATAATTTAAAAATTGTTAGTTCTTATTTAAAGGGTACTGGACTGCATCTGTTTCAGGCAAAAGATGCTGGCGATGCAATCGCACAGGTTGTACGAAATGCAGGAACATCAAAACAAATTGATGTGGCAATTATTGACTATCAAATGCCAGGTATGAATGGATTTGATTTAGCGCATGCACTTCACAGTATGGATTTTTCAAAAGATATTCGAATGATTTTATTGACTTCGCAGGTGAAAGAAGGAGGTGGGGAGATTGCTAAGAAGCACGGGTTTTCAGGGTATCTTACCAAACCGGTGAAAAGAGATAGTCTGATAGACTGTATCGCTTTAGTGCTTGGCCTTCGTGAAGAAGATATCGAAAGTGAAGTAATTACAAAAAATGTCATTGAGGAAGTCAAACGTAAGAAAGACCCGAAAATTCTTGTGGTTGAAGACAATGAAATGAATCGTAAAATCGTGGTTTTGATGTTGAAAAAAAATGGTCTTTCCTGTGACGTTGCTGCAAATGGAAAAGAGGCATATATGGCACTTCGTAAAGCGAATTATGATCTTGTGTTAATGGATTGTCAGATGCCGGTAATGGATGGTTACAAAAGTACAGAGCAAATCCGAGAGGATGAGGGAGATTTGAAACATACACCGATTATTGCAATGACCGCGAATGCGATGCAAGGTGATCGAGAAAAATGCTTGGCAAGTGGGATGGACGATTATATAAGTAAGCCAATTGATTTCGAACACATGCTTACTTTGGTATCCGCATATTTAAGTCAAGAACAGGCGGTAGAAAAAGAAACGTTGTTTGAAAATGACATCAAAAAATTTATGTTTGACACACACATTTCGATAGAAGATGCAACGGAACTATATGAGGATTTTTCGAACTATTTTGTCCATTCCTTATCTACAATGGAACAGTATGTTTTGGATGATAATTTGGAAGAACTGGCAAAAACTGCACATCAATTGAAAGGTGCATCTGGTAATTTGGAAATACATGAGGTATACGAACTCGCTAAAGAGTTGGATATTGAAGCCAAGAAAAAAAATATAAATTCCTGCAAACAAATCATCAAGAAACTACAAGATTTGCATAGTAAGGAAGGATTGCACAACCAGGGCAAATGAATTATAATATTTCTTTGTAAATATAAGAAGGAATGGTTACGTTTATGACATACGAATATAAAACAAAAGAGACTTGTGCAACGAAAATAACATTTGAGTTAGATGGCCAGACGGTTAGAAATGTAGAATTTACAAGAGGGTGTGATGGGAATTTAAAGGCAATTCCACGACTGGTAGAAGGTCTGAGTATTGATCAGGTGGAAGAAAAATTAAAAGGAATCACATGTGGAAGAAAACAAACATCCTGTGCGGATCAACTTGCAAGAGCGGTTCGCGAAGCAAGCGATCGGAGAAATGAGTCAAAATGAAAAATATTTCGACAGATGAAACGTTAGCAAAGCAAATACAGGCATTAATAGAAGATGATCTTTACATGATTTCATCGCTCAGTAATGTTTCTGCAGCATTATGGGATGCATTTTCTCAAATTAACTGGGTTGGCTTTTATCTTAGAAAGGATGACCAACTTGTATTAGGTCCATTTCATGGAAAAGTTGCCTGTGTAATCATTGAAAAGGGGAAAGGTGTGTGCGGGGCAGCCTTTTTAAATGATCAAACACAGCGAGTAGAAGATGTTCATGCTTTTGCAGGACATATTGCATGTGATGTACAATCTAGATCCGAAATTGTAATTCCAATTCATCATCATGGAGAAGTTGTAGCAGTGTTGGACATGGATAGTCCTGTCGTTTCGAGATTTAAAGAAAGAGATCAAGAATTATTAGAGGAAATTGTAAAAGTTCTTGAGAATAACTGGAAAATGCTAATATAATTTTTGAGGGTCAAAAATGGTAAGAATTCGAACAATTGTAAAGCTTCTAAGTTCATTACTTCTGCTTTTAGGAATTTTAATGCTGGTACCTATTATCATCATTTTTTTGATGCATGATTCAGAGGACATGTTGTTTGCTTTTATTATGAGTGCGGGCATTTCTTTTGGTACTGGTGCGGTTTTATTTCTATTTTTTGGGAAAGAACAAGTGAAACTAGATCTTGCTGGTTCTATGATGCTTTGCGCGATTGCATGGCTTGTCATATCGGTTTTTGGATCTTTTCCGTTAATCATAGGTTTGAAAATGAGTTTTGCGGATGGATTGTTTGAATCTGTTTCTGGCTTTACGACAACAGGGATTACGGTACTGACCGGGCTGGACCAACTGCCATATTCGATTCTTTTTTGGAGAAGTTTTATGCAATGGATGGGAGGCCTTGGGATATTGACCTTTTTCCTATTTATTTCTTCAAATGCAGAAGGTGATGATTGGCAATTGTTTTCAGCAGAAGGTCATAAAATTTCTGGGTCTAGACCTGTGCCAAATGTTTATCGTACCGTTACTTATTTTTGGTTGATATATGGTGGATTGACTGGTCTTGAAATTTTGGTTTTGTGGTTGTTGAAAATGCCTTTGTTTGAAGCTCTCATACATAGTTTTTCGACCCTATCCACAGGAGGATTTTCTAATCATGATGCGTCGATTGGATACTATGCTCAAAATGGATATGTATATGCGGATTGGATAGAGTATACAATCATTCTTTTTATGTTTTTGGGAGGGGTCAATTTTCTGATTCATTATAAGACATTAAAAGAAGACCGTTTGATATTTTTTAAGGATGTTGAATCCGGAACATATTTGAAATTGATTTTTGGATGCACCTTTATGATGATTTTTTCTATCTGGATTGGAAGGGGTTTGAAATGGGATCAGCTTGCTGATACTTTCCGAAAAGTTTTGTTTCAAGTCGTCTCATTGATTACAAGTACTGGATTTGGAACAGAGGATATCGGAAGTGTTTTTTTCCCTGCACTTGCAAAACAGCTTTTTATCATGTTGATGTTGATTGGTGGTTGTGTGGGATCTACTGCTGGTGGAATAAAAGTTCTGCGAATTGTCGTTTTGAAAAAATTGCTACGAAGAGAGATTGATAAGATTCATCTTCCGGCAAATGCTGTACTTCCTATTACAATTAATCGTGAAGTGATTAGCGAAAAAGAAATTATGAGAATTTCAGCTCTGATATTTGGATGGGTATTTTTGATAGGAATTGGTTCTGCGATCACCGCCTTGTTTTCAGACCTGGGTCCCTTTGAAGCATTCTCAGGTATGACTTCAGCTGTTGGAAATATGGGACCGTTTTATTTCCAAGTACAGGATATGATTGAAATGTCTTCTATTGTAAAATATACTTATATTATTGGAATGTTAGCAGGTCGTTTGGAGTTGATACCAATTTATGTCTTTTTATCAAGAAAGATCTTTTAGAGAAGGGGAAATAGGATGTTCATTTTAATTGCAGGTGGAGGGATTGTTGGAAGAACAATAACCAAATCTTTAGCTAGAAAACATGATGTGGTTGTGATCGAGCAAAATTATGAACTATGTGAAGGAATTGCATCAAAGCTTGGAGCAGTTGCTATTCAAGGTGATGCAACAAATATCAATACCTTGAAGGACGCAGGTATCGAAAAGTGTGACTATGCATTAGGTGTTATGGGAAGTGATACAAGCAATTTATTGTTTTCGTTACTTTGCAAAAACTTTGGAATTAAAAATATTTTTGTAAGAATGAGAGATCCGGAATATCGAGAAGCTTTTGAACTTGCGGGAGCTTCAAATATTGCGCATTCTGTTGCGATGGTTGCAAATAAGTTTGTGCTGGATATTGAAAATCCGGATATTCGTAGAGTTGCTTCATTCTCTAACGGAAAGGCAGAGATATCGATCATTAAAGTGCAGGCTGGTTCAAAAGCGGATGGCCAAACAGTATCTGATTTGGTAGGGTTGAAAGATTTTCCTTCTGCAATAGTTATCGCAGGGATTTTTGATGACAAAAAGGATGAGTTGATTATTCCGAGAGGAAACATCAAAATATACTCTGAAACTCAGGTTTTTCTTGTTGGTTCGAATGAAGAAATTCGAATCGCATATAAATTTTTCACGACCAAAAAAAATGTTTGACATTTAAATGTGATATCTATATAATGAATTTCAGGCAAAAGTGTTTAGAGACTTTTGCAGGAATTTTATTCCTTATATGAATTTTTATAAGTTGATGCTGACCATTTATGGTTCAACATTGAGTTGGTGACTATACAACCGTGTGCCTTGGAAGCACATCACACTTGTGAAACAATCAATAAGAGTAGTAAAAGTAATTCTTGCTATATAGACTCTAGAACACTATATTGGATAAATAAAATGCGAATGAAAATTCAAATATAAATAATACAAATAGTTGATGAAAACGCAGGTGTATGTACGATTGTGACATGATACCTGCGTTTTTTTTGTGGGTAAAGAATCTTGTAAAGAAGTAGAGGAAAACTGATGAATAACAAACTGGCATTGTATGGATTTAACAATTTAACAAAATCACTAAGTTTTAATATTTATGATGTGTGTTACGCAAAGACGGCACGCGAACAGAGGGACTATATTGAATATATTGACGAGCAATATAACTCGGATCGTTTAGTCAGTATTTTACGAAATGTCACCGAAATGATAGGGGCACATGTTCTGAGTGTTTCGAAACAGGACTATGAGCCACAGGGCGCAAGTGCAACAATCTTACTAGAAGAAGAAAAGATGGTGGAAGCACGGAGTGGAGAGTTGACGGAGGAAATTCTTTCAAAAGGAGACGTTACTCTTGCACATTTAGATAAAAGTCATATTACAGTGCATACCTATCCAGAATATCATCCAGATACAAGCATCGCAACGTTTCGAGTAGATATCGATATCGCAACATGCGGTGAAATTACGCCTTTGTCAACGCTTGATTATCTGATTGGAAGTTTTGACTCGGACATTATCACAATGGATTATAAAGTGCGTGGTTTTACAAGGTCATTGGATGGGAAAAAATTATTTATGGATCATCATATTACATCGATTCAAGATTATATTGATGAAAGCACCTTAAAGAGATATGATGCGATGGATGTAAACGTGTATCAATCAAACATTTTTCATACGAAGATGTTGATTAAAGAAATCGATCTTCAAAACTATTTATTTAAGACAGACGTTTACGAACTACCGCCAACAACAAGACTTGATATCACAAAGAATTTACGACAAGAAATGATTGAAATTTTTAGTGGAAGTAATGTTTTTTAGGAGAAATGAATTGAAATACGATCAAACAAAAATGCCGATTTATGAGGCTCTACAAAAGTTTAAAAAAGAGCGTATTGTTCCATTTGACGTTCCCGGGCATAAAAGAGGAAAAGGAAATCCTGAACTAACAGAATTTTTAGGGATGTCCTGCATGACTGTAGATGTAAATTCTATGAAACCTTTGGATAATTTATGCCACCCAGTTTCTGTGATTCGTGAAGCAGAAGAACTTGCAGCAGATGCGTTTGGAGCAGCACATGCTTTTTTTATGGTTGGAGGAACAACCTCATCAGTTCAAACAATGATTTTGTCAACATGCAAAGATGGAGATGAAATCATTATGCCTCGAAATGTTCATCGCAGTGCAATCAATGCATTAGTACTTACGGGAGCAGTTCCGGTTTATGTGAATCCAGAATTGGATCATAGGCTTGGAATTTCATTGGGCATGTCAATGCGTGAACTTGAACGTACCATTAGGGAACATCCCAATGCAAAAGCAGTCATGGTGAACAATCCGACGTATTACGGGATATGCTCCGATCTAAAAGGAATCACAGAGCTTGCCCATAGTCATGGGATGAAAGTACTTGTTGATGAGGCACATGGTACTCATTTTTACTTTGATAATAATCTTCCAATTTCAGCAATGGAAGCGGGAGCAGATATGGCAGCAGTAAGCATGCATAAATCAGGTGGAAGTTTAACGCAAAGTTCATTTTTGTTAGTTGGACCAGAGATGAATGCAGATTACGTTAGACAAATCATCAATCTAACACAAACTACAAGCGGAAGTTATTTGCTCATGTCAAGCCTTGATATATCGAGAAAAAATTTGGCAATTCATGGGGGAGAAATCTTTGAAAAAGTACGTCATCTAGCGAAGTATGCAAGAGATGAAATCAATCAAATCGGGGACTATTATGCATATTGTAGAGAAATTGTAAATGGGGACTCTGTTTTTGATTTTGATGTTACGAAATTATCGATTAATACACTGGATGTTGGATTGGCGGGTATTGAAGTTTATGATTTGCTTCGTGACGAATATGATATTCAGATTGAATTTGGAGATATTGGAAATATTTTGGCATATATTTCCGTGGGCGATAGAGAACGTGAAATAGAACGACTGGTCAGTGCGCTCGCAGAAATTCGAAGACGTTTTAAAAAAGAAAAAACAGGAATGCTCGACCATGAATACATTAACCCAAGGGTTGCAGTTACTCCTAAAATTGCTTTTTATGCAGATAAAAAATCTTTACCATTAGAGGATACTGTAGGAGAGATTTGTAGCGAATTTGTAATGTGCTATCCTCCAGGAATTCCAATATTAGCTCCTGGAGAAGAAATTACAAATGAAATCATAGATTACATCATCTATGCAAAAGAAAAAGGCTGCTTTATGACAGGTCCGGAAGATATGGCTGTAGAGCATTTGAATGTCATGAAGTAATGAAGAAAGGTGGATGTGTAAATGGAATTGTGGTTTACCGAACAACATACAGAAAATGTAAATTTTTCAATTAAAGTAGACAAACAGTTGCACTCAAGTCATAGTGATTTTCAGAGAATCGATGTGTTTGAGTCAAAAGAATTTGGAAGATTTCTTACACTGGATGGATTTATGATGCTTACAGAAAAAGATGAATTTATTTACCATGAGATGATGGTACACGTTCCGATGTCCGTTCATCCAAATGTAAAAAAGGTACTTGTAATTGGTGCGGGAGATGGTGGAGTGATTCGTGAACTTTCCAGATATCCTGAGATTGAGCATATAGATATGGTGGAAATCGATGAAGAAGTCGTACGTGTTTGTAAAGAGTATTTGCCCGTAACTGCATGTGGATTTGAGGATTCAAGGTTGCGCATTCTTTTTCAGGACGGTTTAAAGTTTATTCGAACATGTGATAAGGAATATGACTTGATAATTGTAGATTCTACGGATCCATTCGGACCAGGGGAAGGTTTATTTACAAAAGAGTTCTATGGTAATTGTCATAAAGCATTGAAGGATGATGGAATTATTGTGAATCAACATGAAAGCCCGTTTTATCACGAAGATGCACTTGCGATGCAGCGAGCACATAAACGGATCGTTGAAAGTTTTCCAATTAGTCGAGTTTATCAGGCTCATATTCCAACATATCCTTCAGGTCACTGGCTGTTTGGATTTTCTTCAAAAAAATTTCATCCAATCAAGGACTTTCATCCAAATAAGTGGAAAGAGCTTAAAATCAAGACCAAATACTATAATACGCAGTTACATATCGGTGCATTCGCGCTTCCGAATTATGTTGAAGAACTATTAGAATCAGTGGAATAGAAAGGAAAAGAACAATGGGAAAATTATTAATTATTGGCTGCGGTGGTGTAGCTGGGGTTGCAATTCATAAATGTTGTCAAAATAGTGAAGTGTTTGAGGAGATTATGATAGCAAGTAGAACCAAAAGTAAATGTGATAAAATAAAAGCAGAACTTGAGGGAAATACAAAAACGATTATACATACAGCACAAGTAGATGCAGATCAAGTAGATGAATTAGTTGCTTTAATAAAAGAATTTGAACCAAAGGTCGTGTTGAATCTTGCACTTCCTTATCAGGATCTTACAATTATGGAAGCATGTCTTCAAACCAAAACGCATTATGTTGATACTGCAAATTATGAACCTTTAGATACCGCAAAATTTGAATACAAATGGCAGTGGGAATATCGTGAAAAATTTGAAGAAGCGGGAATCATGGCATTGTTGGGAAGCGGATTTGATCCTGGAGTAACTGGCGTATTTAGTGCCTATGCTTTGAAACATTATTTTGATGAGATCAATTATATCGACATCTTGGATTGTAATGGCGGGGATCATGGATATCCATTTGCAACTAATTTTAATCCAGAAATTAATATTCGCGAAGTGTCTGCAAATGGAAGCTATTGGGAGAATGGTGAGTGGATCGAGACGGAACCAATGGAAATCAAAAGGGAATATGATTTCAAGGGTGTTGGTATGAAAGATATGTATCTATTGCATCATGAAGAATTGGAATCCTTGGGAATCAATATACCTGGAATTCAAAGAATTCGATTTTTTATGACATTTGGACAAAGTTATTTAACACATTTAAAATGTCTTGAAAATGTTGGAATGACTTCTATTGAGCCAATTATGTATGAAGGAAAAGAAATTGTTCCTTTGCAGTTTTTAAAAGCTGTACTACCTGACCCTGCAAGTCTTGGACCAAGAACCGTTGGAAAGACCAATATAGGATGTATTTTTCAGGGGAAAAAAGATGGCGTTCAAAAGACATACTATGTTTACAATATTTGCGATCATCAAGAATGCTATCGAGAAGTTGGCTCACAGGCAATCAGTTATACAACGGGCGTACCAGCTATGATTGGTGCAATGATGATCATGAACGATACATGGACAAAACCTGGGGTATTTAATATCGAAGAATTTGATCCGGACCCATTTATGGAAGCTTTAAATATTTGGGGACTGCCATGGGAGGAAGATTTTAATCCGGTACTTGTTGATTAGTTTAGAACAAGGAGATAAACATGAACCAAAAGGAATTAAGAACCCCATATTTTTTAGTGGATGAAGAATTACTTGTGAAAAACTTAAAAATTTTAAAAGATGTTATGGATCGTAGTGGATGCAAGATTTTACTTGCACAAAAATGTTTTTCGATGTTTGCTGTATATCCTATCATTGGGGAATATCTATCTGGTACGACTGCAAGCGGGTTGTTTGAAGCAAAGTTAGGGAAAGAATATATGGGTGGGGAAACTCACGTATATTCATCCGCTTTTCGTATGGATGAAATAGATGAAATTTTATCTATTTGCGATCATATAGTATTCAATTCTTTTTCGCAGTGGAAGTTGTATCGTGAAAAAGCAATCACTTCTGGAAAGGAGATTGGTCTTCGAATCAATCCAGAGTTTTCAACACAGGAAGGTCATGCGATTTATGATCCATGCGCTCCATATTCCCGTATGGGAATACCTCTTCATGCATTTGCAGGAGAAGATTTAGACGGGATTTCCGGTCTTCATTTTCATACGCTTTGTGAGCAAAATGCAGATGACTTGGTAAGAACGCTAGAAGTTGTTGAGCAGAAGTTTGGAACGTATTTATATCAAATGAAATGGTTGAATTTCGGTGGAGGTCATCATATTACAAGAGATGATTACGATATCGAATTACTTATTTCTACAATTGTTAGAATAAAAGAAAAGTATCAACTAGAAATATATTTAGAGCCAGGCGAGGCGGTAGCCTTAAATGCAGGATTTTTAGTAAGTTCCGTTCTTGATATCACGAATAATGGTATGGACTTGGCGATATTGGATACTTCTGCATCCTGTCATATGCCAGATGTTTTGGAAATGCCATATAGACCTCCGATCATTGGTGCAAAAGAAGCTGGAAAACTTCCATATACTTATCGGTTTGGAGGACCGACTTGTCTGGCTGGAGACATTATTGGTGATTATTCCTTTGAGAAACCACTTCATATAGGAGAGCAAATTACATTTCAGGATATGGCAATTTACACGATGGTCAAAACAAATACGTTTAATGGAATTAATCTTCCTGATATTGTCTTAAAAAACAACGAAGGAATGCATTTGGTAAAACGGTTTGGATATGAAGATTTTAAAGGAAGACTTTCGTAATCGACAGTGGAATTGACAAAACTAAACGAACAATATTTACAACTTGCTATTTTCTAACAAAAATGTTATATTACCAATATGGTTTTTTACAAGTCAAAGATGACGCCTGTGCCCATGGCACACGCGTCTTTTTTTGTAACCAAGATTACAATAAACCACCTGTTATGCAGGTGTGTTCCCACCTAGCTTTCGCTTTAATCGTCAAAAAATATAGGATACAGGATAACAATTGGGCAAATGTTCTCATTTTTTACACTATTTATCCAAAACACATGGTTGAAAAGGTGGAGAAGGCCTTTCATTCTATTTTTTGGATAAATTAGTTATGAAATAGTGATAAATTATCCAAAGTTACACTATAGTTTGGACAAAAGCTCTATAATACGATGCACTATTGCCCAAAGGGTTGTTTCAAATATTTCTAAAACGAAAGATTGGATAAAAGCACATGTTTTCAAAGAGTTTTTATCCGATGTCTATATAAGGAGTGCGGAAGGCGAACTTTACAGAGCCTCCTTAGAGACAAGCAGGGAACAGCGGCTTATAGCCGCAGAGCAAACCACCAGCTAAGCTGGTGGTAATGATTTTAGAGTAAATTTTCATCTATGAAATACTATTAAGAGGGAATATTTCAAAGGAGATGTATCATGGCAGAGTCGAAAAAAATTGATGCGGCAAATAAAAAAAATACGAAGCGCATTGATATTTTGAAAATCATTGAGGATGAGAAGATAGAAATATTTTTTCAGCCAATTGTTTCGACCTATCAGGGTAGAGTTGCGGGACTAGAAGCATTGGCACGTAGTTTTATGGCGGATGGGACTTTGATTTCTCCACTTGATCTTTTTGAAGCAGCACAACTTGAAGATTGTGTTTTGGCATTGGATCAGTTGTGCCAAAAAAAGGCGATGCAGACTTTTGTGGAACGGTTTGGAAAAGATAGTTCAATCATGTTATTTATGAATGTGGATAATTCAGTCATTCATTTACATGACGACCTGATTCATCAATATACACTACAATGTGGTATGAAACCTCAAAATATCGTATTGGAAATAAATGAATTGCAATCGGCTGATGACCACGGCATGAATGATGTGATTCAGTTCACCAATGCATATCGAGAAAAAGGTTATAAAATTTGTATTGATGATATTGGTTCGGGATTTTCCAATCTGGATCGTGTGATTGCTTTGGAACCAGATGTGATTAAAATTGACAGACAGCTTATACAAAATATTCATATGGAATTCTTGAAACAGCAGGTTGTGGATATTATCGTAAAGCTGGCGGATCGAACAGGGGCATTGATTGTCGCGGAAGGTGTTGAAGAATTGGATGAAGTCCTGACAGTATTAAAATTAGGAGTACAATTACTTCAGGGATTTTATATCAGTAGACCTCAACCGTTTAATCAAGAAACGATCGATATTCTTAATCCGATCATTAAGGGAGTGTCTTTGAAGCAAAATGAGTATTTTACGGAGTTCTTATGTGAGCGTTGCGAAGTAAATGAGCACTATCGCATTCGATTTTTGCAAATAAAAGAAAAGGTGGATGCCTGTAAGAGTGAGTCGATTGAGAATATGATACAAATGATTCTAGAAAAGGATCATTCAATCGAATGTGGATATGTAATTAATCGAGATGGAATACAGATTACGAATACGATCTTTCGAGAGTTCTCTATGCAGAGGTTATCCAAAGAGAATATGCTATTTAAGCCAAATGTTGCAGGCGATGATGCGAAATTGAAAGCATACTATTATGTGTTAAAGACAACCAATCAAAATATCTATATTTCAGAACCGTATTTGTCTCTTGCAACTGGTTCAAAATGCATTACGATTTCTGGATATATTGGGAAAACGGATCGTTGTATTTTGTGTTTGGATGTACTATTGTAAGTAGGTATGGTCAAAATTTGAAGCTATGTTATAATAAGGTAAGTGATTTTCACTTATCTTTTTTTATAGGAGAATAGGATGACACAAGAATTTTTAAAAGCTTTTATTATGATATTTATCGCAGAAATGGGAGATAAAACCCAAATATTGGCAATGGCATTTGCAACAAGATACCCGGTACGGAAAGTGCTTTTAGGCATTGGGGTGGGAGTATTTTTCAATCATGGGATTGCTGTACTTTTGGGCAGTTATTTATCTGAATTCATTCCAATTCAGACACTTCAGCTGATAGCAGGGATTGCATTTGTCTTTTTTGCCCTTTGGACATTAAAAGTAGAAGAAGAGGAAGAAGAGGAAAACAAGAAGCAAAAGAAAGCGCATGGAGCAGTTGTAACAATTGCTTTGGCCTTTTTTTTAGGAGAGCTAGGTGATAAAACGCAACTAACAGCCATCGCACTTTCGGCTGATTCGATTTATCCATATATGATTCTAGCTGGTACCGTTTCAGGGATGATTGCAACTGGATCGCTGGGTATTTTTGTAGGACGAAAGTTGGGGGATCGGATTCCAGAGTTTTGGATAAAAATGCTCGCGTCTTCTATTTTTATGGTTTTTGGATTACAAAAACTTTTTGTTACAGTGCCTAGTGATTTTTTAAAACCATTATATATGATACCTGCCCTAATGCTTTTGGGTGTTGTTACGGCAATTATGTTGTGGTTGCAGATAAAAAATAGAAAAGAAGGATTACATTCTGCGTTTTTAGAAAATGCAAGAATTTTGCATGAAGGCCTTACGCATATTGAAAATGATTTGAATCACATTTGTCTTGGGAGTGATTATTGTGGGAATTGTCAAGGGGCGAGTTGTCCAATCGGAATGGCAAAGAAAATTGCTACACGTGCAGAGCAATACCGTAAGAGTTATGAAAATGCAGAATTGCAAAATGGAGCAAATCAAAAACCGTTTCAAGCGTCAGATGTAATGGATTGCCTAGTAGATTCTTTGTGTTTAATTGAACAAATTCAAAATCCAAAACAAGTGGAAAGCCTTCAATTAATTCGAAAGCAATTTGAACAAATTCTATTTGATACATCGATTCCTAATTATCGCAAAATGATTCCTTATGTGAAAGAACTAGATGAAATCAATTCGGAATATGCATCAAGAATTCGTCACATGTATCAAATGAGAAATCCAGTAGAAAAACGTATTATACAGATTGGAAAAGGTATGGTTCACAATTACCTTTTGGAGATGAGTAATGGATATTTATTGATTGATACGGGGTATGCAGGGCAATATAGAAACTTTTTGGATACATTAAAGAAAAATAATATCCAGCTGTCTGAAATAACTTACATTTTTATAACTCACGCGCATGAAGATCATGTGGGATATTTAAAGAAACTTATGGAAGAGACAGATGCGATCATCGTTTTACACCCGAAAGCTTTGGAGCAATTAGAAGTAGGGATTAATGCACGGGCTGATATATTTACTTCAAAGATTGCAAAAATCTATGGGAGATTTCAGAAAAAATGGAAACATCAATCAAATGATTTTGATGTTGTTGATGATCGTGCAAGGCTCCTACTCAGTGATTCTGCCCAAGCGAGGGAATTAGAAAAGAAATGGAACGGAAAAATCTTGGAATTGCCAGGTCATACCATAGATTCGATTGGATTGATTGTAGAAAATCAAGTATTGTTTTGTGGGGACGCAGTGACTAATTGGGCTCTTGGATACGCGCATATTATGATTTTGATGGATCAACCACAGCAATATCTAGAGTCATGGAAGAAAATGTTAGACAGTGAATTTGATTTGGTGTATCCATCACACGGGAATCCGTTTTCGAAAAATGAATTACCGACATATCAAATGGTAGAAAACAACTTAAGACAATTTATGTAGTTTAGTAGCAGATGGAAGGGACCTAATATGAGAGAAATGATTGTCAGTTTATTACCGGTATTTATGATTCTTGGGATCGGTGTTTTGATTCGAAAAAAAAGAATTGTTGATGCAAATGTTATTGACGGACTTAAAAACATCATTTTGAAGTTTGCGCTTCCTTTTGTCCTGTTCACTACTTTTGCGAAAGCAGATTTAGCGAATTCGAATGCATTACTTTTGTTGAGCATTTTTGTGCTTTGTGTGCTTTTGTTTTTGCTGGGAATGGGGTTGCATCGTTTTTTACCATCCATATTTCCGGAAGCCTATACCGATGGATTTTTTACAGGTTTTGAGTTTGGAATGATCGGGGTGGGCTTGTTTACTGCAATTTGGGGAATTGAAAAGCTTCCAATCATTGCAATGCTAGCCTTGGGGCATGAGATTTTTATCTGGGGAGTTTTCGTCCCTTTGCTGGATGCCAGAAAAAAAGGTAAAGTTGATTTTGTTAAGATTGCAAAAGATTTGGCACGTTCACCAATCATTATCGGAATTATTCTAGGAATTGTAGTTAATTTACTTGGGATTTATGATCCGATTGGTGCGACCACAATTGGAGCATCAATGTATCAAGCATTTTCTTTGTTGGGAAACTTGATTTCTCCATCGATCTTAATTATTATTGGATATCAAATGACTTTTCAAAAAGTGCCAATCAGAAAATCAATTGCTTTATTAATTGGAAGGTGGATTGCAGTACTTGCAATTGGTTCTGGTGTATATGCAATTCTCGCACATTATACCCAGCTTGACCCGTTCTTTAAGACTGCTTTTTTTGCTTTTCTACTTTTGCCACCTCCGTATGTGCTGCCAATATTTATGAAAGCGGATGATAAAGAATCGGTACGATTTTTTAGTGAACTTCTAATCTATTATACCGTGTTATCTTTTGTTGGATATATTATCCTAATGAGTATTTTCTGATTGATCGTTTAGAAAAGAGAATACGTTTTTTCGATATGCAATTAATCCATCCTTGTGGAGTTTTGAGAGTTCTTGAGACAAAGCACTTCGATCAACGCAAAGATAATCTGCCAATTCCTGACGATCATAAGGAATCACAAATGGGTTGGTCTTCTTTTTTTTATACTCATAAGATAAGTATGACAATACTTTTTCTCGTGTACTACGCTTGGAGAGGATGTGTATTTTTTCAGTCAACACGATATTTTTGTGAGAAGTGATTTCAAGCAAATTTCGTATTAAGGTTTCATGAAAGTGGCATTGTTTTGAACAGGGTTTTAATATTTGATCTTTATTAAGAAAAATGATTTTCGAGTCTTGTGATGCTATGACACGCAGGACTTCGGATGGTTTGTCGGATAAAGCAAAAGATTCTCCGAAGATTTCACCTTGAAGTATCGTTCGAAGGATGGTTCGATTTCCAAAATAGTCATCCTGTAAGATTTGAAGAGAACCAGACAATAAAACACCAATTTGTTTGATGCTTTGACCCTCTTGAAATACCGTTTCACTTTTCTTGTATTCCCTGGTCAAATCTGTAATGCAGTGTAGTAAGGATGAAATATCCTCCCTGCTTATGGAGTGAAAAATAGGAAGGTGAAAGAGTGTTTCTGGATAAGAAGCCATAAAATTTTTCCTTTCTTACTTTTTGTTGTAAATACAACAGAAATTTTATATTTATCATAGTATGATTATCAGAGAAATACAAGAGAGACAATAACAATTGATAAATTTAAGAGTGTGCAAATCGCACAGAATGGAATGCATATGAATATAAAAATTGATGTGAATGATAGTATTTTTGACTTGTCAGAACGATATCCGGAAGTTGTTATCCTGCTAAAAAACGTAGGAATGGAAGAAATGGAGAAAAAGGAATTACGAGAAACGTTAGGAAAAAGTATTTCACTACGTCAGGCTTTGACTTTAAAACAAGTGAATGTGGACGCATTCATAGAAGAATTAATTCAAATGATTGAGGAAGAGGAAAATGCAATAGAGAGTAGTGAGACTAAGGGCGCAAAAGATTTGGGAGCAAATCATATTTCCATTCAGGGCGTTCTGCCATGTCCAATTCGCGTTCCTTTATTAGAGGAGTTCGAGAAGTTTGTAAAAGAACTTGACCAGACAATTCAGGATGGGTTGGAATATAAGTTGCAGGCTGCTTCGGCAGGGGTAGAATGGATCAAAGAGTATGTAAAGGAACATGATGCACAGAGTATGCCAGTAGATTTGTTCATTTCTGCGGGATTTGATCTGTTTTTCGATCATGAATTAATGGAAAATATAAGGCTTCTGGTGTTTTTTCGGACCAGACGGAGATTCATAAATACAATGAAGATTTTAGTAATGAAACAACGCAATTACAAGATCCGGATCATGAATATTCAATCCTTGGTGTAGTTCCTGCTGTTTTTTTGATTAACTCCGATGAGATGAAAGGAAGATCAGTCCCAAAAAGTTGGAAAGATATTTTAGATCCAAAGTTTGAAAATTCAGTTTCTCTTCCTATTGGAGATTTTGATTTGTTTAACGCAATCCTACTAAATATATATAAAGTTTATGGAGAAGAGGGAATTCAGAAACTTGGCAAATGTATGCTTCGCAGCATGCATCCGTCGGAAATGGTTCGTTCACATAGAGGAACAATGGAAAAACCTGCAATCACGATTATGCCGTATTTTTTCACCCGAATGGCAAGACCTGGTAGTCCTATGAAAGCAGTTTGGCCAGAAGACGGGGCAATTATTTCGCCAATATTTATGCTGTCCAAGAAAGCAGAGCATGAGAAACTAAAACCATTTATTCACTTTTTTGCCTCTCAAAAGGCAGGTGAAATTATGGCTCACCAAGGGTTGTTTCCAAGTGTGCATCCAGAGGTGGATAATCAGGTTCCAAAAGAAAATCAATACATGTGGCTGGGTTGGGATTATATTAATTCTCATGATATTGGTGCATTGATTAAGATGTTGGAAAAGTTGTTTTATGACAGTATGAAGGAGGAGCTTAAATGAATTTAATTACCGTTTCGGGACCACCGTCATCTGGAAAGACTTCGGTTATTATTAAAACAATTCAAGCCTTACAAAAACGAGAACTAAAAGTTGGTGTGGTGAAATTTGACTGTCTTTATACCGACGATGATATTTTATATGAGAAGGCTTCAGTGCCAGTGAAAAAGGGACTTTCTGGTTCTCTTTGTCCAGATCATTTTTTTGTGAGCAATATTGAAGAAGTAGTAACATGGGGGAAAACACAGAACTTAGATGTCCTAATCACAGAGAGTGCTGGCTTATGTAACCGCTGCTCACCATATATTAAAGAGGTAAAAGCGGTATGTGTGATTGATAATCTAAGCGGAATCAATACACCAAAGAAAATTGGCCCTATGTTAAAATCTGCAGATTTGGTAGTAATTACAAAAGGTGATATCGTATCACAAGCAGAAAGGGAAGTATTTGCATCAAGAGTTCGTTCCGTAAATGCGAATGCGATCGTGATGCACATTAATGGGTTGACAGGCCAAGGGGCTTTTGAATTAAGTACTCTCTTGTATGATGCAAAGAATAGCATTGATACGGTGAAAGGTAAAGAACTCAGATTTTCAATGCCTTCTGCATTATGCTCATATTGTCTTGGTGAAAAGAGAATCGGAGAGGAATATCAAATGGGGAATGTTCGTAAGATGAATATCAGCGAGGAGAAATAACGATGAAGATAGAGCGACTTAGAGAACAAACAATCGAAGAACTCATCCAAAACTATCCTTTTTTGACAACGTATTTTGATAGTAATAAATTGAACATAGAAGGTTTTTTACATGTAACATGGAAGACTTATCTGGAACACTTTTCAGAAGAAGAACTTGAAGAATGGGCGATTGATCTTGAAAGAATCGAAATGGATTTATTAGAGTATTTAGAACAAATGCTATCTTTTTTGGGAATCAAAGAGGAACAAGAAGTTGAAACTTTGACAATTCTTCCGGGGACGGATAAATATGGACAAAGGGAGCAGTTCGCAGAACTTACAATGAAAAAAAGTGACATTATAGCTATTGTTGGGCCAACTGGTTCTGGAAAATCCAGATTACTTGCTGATATCGAATGGACAGCAAACAAAGATACGCCAACCATGAGAAGCATTTTAATTAATGGTGAGATTCCGGATAAAAAATGGAGATTTTCATCTAGTAACAAATTAGTGGCGCAACTTTCTCAGAATATGAATTTCGTAATGGATCTTACGGTCAGAGAGTTTTTGCAACTGCATGCCAAGAGTAGATTGGCAGAGAATGTTGATGAAATGATAGAGAAAATTGTTTCGGCAGCGAATGCTTTGGCAGGAGAAACTTTTCAAATGGATACGGCAATAACCGCCCTAAGTGGAGGGCAGTCTCGTGCGCTGATGATTGCTGATACGGCTATTTTAAGTACCTCCCCAATTGTGTTGATTGATGAAATTGAAAATGCTGGAATTGATCGAAAAAAAGCATTGCAGCTGTTGGTCGGAGAAGAAAAAATAGTTTTGATGGCTACTCACGATCCATCACTTGCATTAATGGCAGATCGTAGAATTGTTATTTCGGGTGGAGGAATTGCTAAAATCATAGATACTCTTCCAGAAGAAAAAGAAGTGTTAAGACAGATCGAAGAGATGGACGCAATTATGCTAAGACTTCGAAGCAATTTACGTGCAGGGGAATATGTAAAAAAGTTTAATGAATGAAATTCGAGTTGATATTTTTGATAAATTGCAAAGTGAAATTTTTATTTATAAAGCCAGCACCGATTTAAGGTGCTGGCTCTTCTATTCCTAAAAATGTTGTTATTGTTGAGATTAAAATTTTTGCCATTTCTTCAGGTGTCTCACGGTCTTCTTTATTGATCCACTGAATCAACGTATAATATCCACCGTAAACGATGAAATCGTATAAATATTCTTGATTCTTCTTTTTGTCTTCATGAAGGAGCGGTAGTAGAAGGTTTTGAATGGAAGATTGATAGATGACTTTTTTGGGAAACATTGGATCGATGTTCGAATTAAATAAAAGTCGGCATAATTCAATGTTTTTTGTACAGTATGTCAGAAGCTCGGTCATGCTTAAGTAGTTTTGATGAAGACCTTCTTCCATAATTTTTTCATTAATTTCAGTTATGAGTTCGTTTTCCATATCAACTAAAAGATCATATTGTGAACCATAGTGTTTATAGAATGTGGAGCGATTAATTTGAGCAAAATCACATAATTCGCGAATCGAGATTTGATGAATTTCTTTTTTCTTTAAGAGTTGTAATAGGGAGTCTCTTAAAATGATTTTTGTCATTCGAACTCGTTTGTTTTCGGATTTGTCTTCTCTCTTCAATGGATTACCCCTTCTAAGTGATATTTGGTGAATGATTTCTTTGTCTTATCATATCTCGTTCTTTTTTTCTTGTAAATATTAAATCTTTATAAAGTGGCATGTTATGAAACATATTTAGATTTTTTGTTGCATAAAAAGCAGGATGAAAAAAACAGTCGGTTGAAAAAACTACATGTGTCGATTATAAATAAAGTATATTCAAGTCATTATATTGACTATAAAAAGGAGAGATTTATTGTGGAAAAGATTCGTAAATTTATCGTGAAAGGACGATATCTGATTTTAGGTATTATGATTGTTCTTACGGCAATCTCTGGATTGTTGATGACAAAAGTGAATGTGAACACAGATCTAACAAAATATTTGCCTGATTCATCACAGATGAAACAGGGGATGGATATTATGGAAGAAGAGTTTCCGGAAATGGCAAACAATTCCTTGCATATTATGTTTGAAGATTTATCTGTGGAAGATCAGGAAGATATCAAAATGGAATTACAATCCATTCAAAATGTAGAAAGTGTGTCATTTGATTCGAAAGATACCGATTATCAAAAAGAAGTGGATGGAACTTTATATTCTGTATATATATTAAATATATCTGCAGATGAAGGGTCAAAAGAAGATCAGGCGGTGGAATCAAAGATCCTTGAGTTATACGAAGGATATCATAATATGACATATACAATGGATGATGTTTCAGAGGCATTGCCACCGTGGATTCTTATGTTGGCTGTGGGAATTTTGATGGTCATTTTATTTATTATGTGTGGTTCGTGGATTGAGCCGATTTTGTTTTTGGCAACGATAGGTGTTGCGATTGTAATTAATCTTGGAACGAATATTTTCCTTCCAAGCGTTTCAAACGTTACCATGTCAATTGCAGCAATCTTACAGCTTGCATTGTCTATGGATTATTCGATTATTTTGATGAATCGTTATAAACATGAATTGCAAGAAGAAGATAACAAAATTCACGCAATGGAAAAGGCCTTACATGTTGGATTTAAAGCAATTGTAAGTAGTTCGTTGACAACTGTGGTTGGTCTTTTGGCATTGGTATTTATGAGTTTTAAAATTGGTGCAGATATGGGAATCGTACTTGCCAAAGGAGTCTTTTTAAGTCTGATTTGTATATTCACAGTTTTACCTGGACTGATTTTACTATTTGATCAGATAATTAAAAAAACCGAAAAACGTGTTTTTGTTCCAAAAATGGATCGAGTTGGAAAATTTAGTCATCGGTTTCGATATGTTGTACTGGCAGTATTTGTAGTTTTTTTCGCCATAGTCGTGTTTATGAAAGGCAATACACCAATTGCATATACTTTAGTTGAACCTACGGAGATTAACAAAATTTTCCCGGACAACAATCAAATTGTTTTATTGTATAACGCAAACGAAGCGGATGAAGCTGAGGTATCCAATTTGATTGAAACGTTAGAGGCAAATCAAGATGTTAAGTCCGTCACATCATATGAAAATACTTTAGGTAAGCAATATACTTCCGATGAATTGTTGAATGCATTTACCACACTAACAGGTGAAACGGAAGGGATTTCCTTTGATGATAGTATGATGAAGCTATTGTACTACATGAATTTTGCAGATGTAAGTGAACAAAAAATGACGATGGAAGATTTTTTTGGATTCCTTTCTAACATGGCAACGGACAACGAATTACTTCAGGGACAGGTCGATGAGGAAATGCTTTCTTCGCTGACTTTATTATCGATATACACAAATTTGGAACAAGTAACCATGGAGAGGTCAAGTTTGGAACTTTCCGTAATCTTTGACATGGATCAAGACATTCTAAATCAATTAATTCCGTACTATTATATGCAGACGGGTCAAGAATTTGATTATATGAATCCAACGATGTCGATTGCTACATTTGTGGAGTTTGCTGTAAATAGTTTGTTGAATAATCCAGAGTATGCACGAATGTTTACGGAAGCGACTACATTGCAACTTCAAATGTTATATGGGATTGTAATGTCTACCGTGCAAGGAATTGAATATTCTTCTGAAGAAATGTATCAGGTCATGTTGAATTATTCGGATACGATGTCTGAAGAAGACATTCAGTTGATATATAGCTATTATTACAGTCAATTGATGTATGATGATACTTGGAAGATGTCAATTGAGGAATTTGTCGAGTTCTTGGTTTTTGATGTTATGAATCAGGATCGATTTGCTTCATACTTTGACGAAAATAGCAAACAAATGTTAAATGACGCAATTTCGCAAATAGAGGAAGGGTCTAAATTGTTACAAAGTGGAGATTATTCCCGCATTTTGCTGACAACAACATATCCACCCGAATCAGAAGAAACGTATCAGTTTTTGGAAGAACTTGATAAATATGGGAAAAGTAATTTTAACGGAGATAGTTATATCATTTCAAATTCGCAGATGGCATATGAAATGTCTGAATCATTTAGAAGTGAATTCAATACAATTTCTATTATTACAGCTGTAGCAATTTTTATCGTTGTTGCCATTGCATTTCGATCGATTATTGTTCCGCTCGTGCTTGTGCTTGTGATCCAGGGAAGTGTCTATGCAACAATCATGGTGATTGGGCTGCAGGGATATAGTATCTTTTATCTTGCGTTAATTATTGTTCAGTGTATCCTGATGGGAGCAACGATTGATTATGGAATACTTTACATGACATATTATCGAGAAAATCGAAAGAAAGAAGGAATTAAGCAGGCGTTGATTGATACATATCATCAATCCATGCATACAATCTTAACTTCAGGACTGATTATGGTTCTAGTAACTGGTATTTTGGGAAAAGCATTTCGAAATCCTACAACAGGGCAAATTTGTGAAACGATTTCAAAAGGAGCCATGATTGCAATTGTATTAATTGTATTTATACTCCCTGGAATTGTAGCTACAATTGATAAGTTTCTTGTTAAAAAAAACACAGATAGGCGATAAAAGTAGAAATAGTCATAATTAACAAAAAAAGTAACAAAAATCTCAAATTATTGAGCTTTTTGTGACTTTGTCGCATTGACAATAAAAATAATTGGTGATATTCTTCAAATATAAAGTAATATTGTTTTTGATATATCTATAATTTGGAGGTGTGCCAATGAAAATTAAAAATCTAAAAATAAATACAAAATTAGGATTGCTGATTATTCCGCCTGTTGTTGTTCTTATGTTATTAACAGCTGTGTTTGCATTTGATATGATTCGTATAAGTAATCAAACAAAAACCGCATATTATGATGAGGCATATGTTAGCAGTGCTTTGATTCTTAATGCAGATCGAGATTATTATCAGGCATACCTTGCTGAAACGCAGTTGCAGTTTGCTGATTCAAGTATTCCCGATGATATTCGTTCGCAATGGATGGTGGATCGTCAAGACAATGTCCAGCAGGTTACTGACCGAATTAAACAAGCCATGGAGAATGTCCAGGAGAATGCGTATCTTTACAAGGAATTTGTTGATGAAACATCGGGTTACACACTTGAAGAAATGTATACCAAGTTTTTAGTTGATTTCAGTGTTTGGGAATCTTACTTCGATGTGGAACAGGGAACCGGAACTGGTGATTTTCAAGAACACATGACTGCATTTGACGATGCAAGATCCTATATCAATTCAATGACAGAACTGTTGGATAATTATGCGTTATCCGAATCTTCAAGAATTACTAGCGAAATTAATATGATGATTTTCCTGATTTCGGGAATTGGCATCATCGTTATTGTAATTATAGGAATATTGGGAGTTTTGATATCCAATTTCTTGCGATCTAGTATTCGAAAGACAACGGAGAATATGGTGGATCTTGCTAATAATGATTTAACCTTTAAACCGAATAGTTTGGAATCGACAGATGAGCTGGGTTCTTTGGCTTCGGCAGTAAGAGCTTTACTAACATCTCTTAGAGAGATTGTAGGAACGTTAAAAGTCTCTTCGAAAGAACTAAATCGTTCGTCTTCAGATATGAAGTTTAATGCAGCAGAAATTGAAACATCCATGAATCAAATTGCAGGAACAATTAGTGAAATTGCTGATACGGCAACGAATCAGGCAACAGATGCTGAAAAGGCAGCAAAAGAATTTGATCGATTAGGTTCTTCGTTAGTTAAGAGTACAGCTAGTACGAAGAATCTTACCGATGCCAACAATCATGTGAAGGAGATCAGTAAAGAAGGACTGGTTACTGTAAAAGAGTTGTTGGATGTAACTGAAAAAAATAAAACAGCATTTACAAGTATCTTTGATACCATCAAGAATACAAATGAGAGTGCCGGAAAGATTAGTGAAGTAAGTGATACCATTGCTGAAAT
Organism: Lachnospiraceae bacterium; assembly: GCA_963666475.2. Lineage (GTDB taxonomy): Bacteria > Bacillota > Clostridia > Lachnospirales > Lachnospiraceae > JBFHIZ01. The sequence goes on from CAXXJM010000001.1 coordinate 67,457, forward strand.
TGCTGAACAAACCAATTTGCTAGCTTTAAATGCAGCAATTGAAGCAGCAAGAGCAGGAGAAGCAGGTAGAGGATTTGCGGTAGTTGCTGATGAGATAAAAAAACTGGCAGAGCAGTCTTCTGCTTCAACAAATTCTATTCAGATGATCTTAGAAGCACTGCAAGAACAAATTATGGAAGCAAATGAAAAGAGTGATATGGTTCGACAAGCTGTAAATGTTCAGGCAGAAAGTGTAAAAGAGACTGGGGACCGCTATCAGATGATTGTTTCAACGCTAGAAAACATCAATGAGGAAATAGAATCACTGGAAAGCTTAAGTCAGGAAATTGAAAATAGCAGAAAAGAGGTTTTGGATATTATAACTTCCTTATCTGCAATTGCAGAAGAAAATGCTGCAAGTACGGAAGAAACTGCAGCGACAACAGAAGAGGTTTTGGCTGCAATGGTTACAATTAATAATGTGGTTGCTACGATTGAACAAATGTCTCGTGAAATGAATGAATTAATTGACCGATTCAAAACAGAGTAGCATATCAAATATAAAGAACACCACTTGCGTGGTGTTCTTTTTTTGCGCATTTTTCGAGGCGACCGATTTGTGAAAACTATGTGAAACATTAGATAACTAAGCTACATTTAAGTTTCAATTAAGTTATAAAAGTGAATATATTATTAGGTTCATAAAAATTTAATATTTTTTTAAAATACAGACAGATTTAGTGTGGAGGAGAGCAACTGTGAAAAAACGGTCAAATAAGGCTGAAAAGCATGCAAATGAAAGGTCGCTAAAATTGATGAAACGAATCATGAAACGACAGGAAAAGCATATGCAAAAGAAGAAAACTCAAACATTCATTTCGATAGCCCTTGCTATTGGAGCAATGTTGATTATTTTATGGATTTTGATTTTTCAACTTCATTTTTTTGAAAATCAGTATGATGTGAATGAAAATAGTTTTACAAGCGATTTTGTGATTTCGGAGGAAACAGTAACTGCTACAGGAACGACTTCAATTGGAGTAGTTAGTGAAATGTTTGATCCGGATTACATATCCGCTACATTATATATAGAAGAAGTGTATGTTACGACGGGCGATGAAATTCAAGAACACACAAAACTATTTAAAATCTCGGATGATTCATTAGAAGAAGCCAGAACAGAATTAGAGAATGCTGCTGAAATTGCAGATCTCGCATATCGTGCAGGAGTAATTGAATACGAACAAAGTAAGATTACTGCAAAATATGATTATGATATTACTGTTCTAGAATCAGAACAGGCAAAAGAAGTTTACCAGGAGACATTGGACCAGATAGAAAGTAATTTGGAACAGGCGCAAAATGCGGTGGACGAAGCAGAGGCTCAGATTGAAGAATATACGGATGCAATAGCGAATGATACCTACACAGATGAATATCAAGTTCAAGAGAAGCTGGCTACATATAATAATAATCTGGCTCTTTTAAATACGAAATCAGATGAATGGGGAATTCCCTATTCTGCATTCACTTCTCAAATGGGAGGTGGAGGGGGGTATGATCAGTGGGAACTGACTACTTTACAACTTCTGTATGCAGAATTAGAGGAAAACTTAAAAGACTATGAGCAGGCAGTATCGGATTATGAGAATGCTGTAGAAAATGCACAGATTCAGCTGGACAAGTTAAATGTTTCAATTAAGTCTCTGAAAAATACACTATATGAAGCGCAGGAAAACTATGATGAGAAGAAAATTGCTGCCGAAACGTCTTATCAGATATCACTTGCAAAAGAAGATCTTGCAACGAGCGACTATGAGACGGCACTATCAAAAGCACAAGAAGATTATACGGCTTTAGTTGATGCAAAGGAAGAGGCAGATGACAATCTAGAAGAGTTTGAAAGTCTAATTGGGGACGGGTATTTTTACAGTTCAAGTTCAGGAACCATACTTATGTCGAGAGTATCTGCAGAAAGTTATCTTCAGGGTGGAAGCGTTGTGATCGCGTATAGTGATCCAAGCATTGTTACCGTATCAGTAGATGTGGATCAAGCAGATATTTCGAAACTTAGTGTGGGAGATTCCGCGACCTTGATAATTGATTCCTACGGAAGATATACTGGGACTATTTCAGAGATTAATCCAATTTCGGATTCGACCAATCGAACCTCGATCACATATGCAGTAACAATTGAAGTGTACGAAACAGATTCGATGCTGACCTCGAACCTCACAGCAGAAGTATATTTTAATATGGGAGAACAAGCACAATGAAAATAAATCTTTATTTCACAAAAAAGAAAAAACGAATACTCCTGATTGTTCTTGCTGCAGTCATATTAGTCGGTGCAGCTGGATACACTGTATTTATTCAACCATATATCAATCAGGAACAATGGGTATATAAAGAAACCGAGGTGACTTCAGGGGATCTTACAGTTGGAGTTACAGAGAGTGGAACGTTGGAATATGGTATAACAAATCAGTTATATGATATATCGCTTGATACTTCGTCTTCTGATTCGGATGAAGATGACGAAGATGATGAAACTTCTACGGAAAAGTATTTGAAAGTAGAAGCGGTATATATCGCAATAGGTCAAAGAATCTCAGAAGGTGATGCAATATTAAAATTTACCGATGATTCGATTTCTGATGTTCGAAAGATTCTTGCGTCAAATCTTACTGAGGCGAAAATCGCATATTCCGAGGCGAAAACAGAATATGATGTAAGCCTCCTTAGTGCAAAACAGGTTTATGATTCCGCCTTGGTTGCTGAGGGATATGCATCGAAAATCTATAAGCAGACCATTCAAGTCTTGGAGTCAGAGACAACAGGAAGTGCACTAGAAATCCAGCAGCTAACAGCTGATATAGAAGAATTGAATGATTTACTTGAAGTTAGTACAGAAAACTTAAGTGATGCAAAAGCAAATTATGATCTTGCTGTGGAATATATGGCAAGTGCAAATATGTCAGATGTAAGTGTTTATGTAGATGCACAGACGATTTATCTGAATGCAGAAAAACAATACGAAAATGCGAAAAGCAGTGTGGAAATGATTGAATCCAGTATTACTTCAAAACAGAACGAGATTGAGAACCTTCAGGCAGAAATAAAGGCATATCAAGCAAAACTGTCGATTAATAAACTCAGTGCTAGACAAAGTTATGATACTTCAGTAGTGGAAGGCTCTACAGCAGAAAGTATTTATCAGACTTCGATTTCTGCTCTTATGGATACTTTAGAGCAGGCAAAAACCGCTGTAGAAACTGCAGAACAGCAATTAAGCGATTTTGAGGAATTTGTTGGTGATGGGACAATCTATGCAGGAGGGTCTGGAATTGTAACAGCTATCTCTTATGCGGTAGATGATTCTCTGATTGAAGAGGGAAGTATGTTCTCATATGCAAAAGCAGATGAGATGACTATTACAGTAGATGTTTCGCAAGAAGATGTTGTAGATATTTCGGTTGGAGATCAGGTAGAGATTGTGTTCTCTGCTTATGATGATCAGGTATATAAGGGAATCATTGAATCAATTACAACGACTTCAACATCTGAGTCTTCATCGACAGTAAGCTATCCAGTAACAATTTTAGTGAATGGAGATACAGAAGTTCTATATGGTGGTATGACAGCAGATATAACATTTATTACTGATACCAGACTAAATACTCTTTATGTATCGAAAAAGGCAGTTGTTACCAAGAACGATAAAACATATGTATATGTAAAAGAACGAGGAAGCTATGTACTTTTTAAAGTAACCACAGGATTGAGTAATGGAATATATGTAGAGATACTGGATGGTCTTTCAGAGGGAGATCTTGTGTATATCGCTACAAAAATTACAGAAAGTGCAACGGATACAGAATCTGATTTGGATAAGAGCAGTTCTGATACAACAGCAGATCCTACAGAAACTACAAATACTACAACAAATGATTACGGAGATATGAATAATGGAGGAATGGGAATGCCAACAGGCGATATGCCGACAGGGACCATGCCAACTGGAGGGATGCCATAATGAAAATAATCCAAATGATAAAAGTACTTAATAGAAAACACCTAATTATTGGTAGCGCATCAATTCTTGTATTATTTCTTGTAGTGACGCTTCTTTGCGTATCTGGCAGCAGTGATGAAGTGGTATATAAAGATACGGAGGTATTTTATGGAAATCTTACTGTGGGAATCTCGGAAAGCAGTTCGGTCGATATTGGTACAGTCGAACAGACTTTTGAATTAGATATAAATTCATTAATTTCCAGTGATGCAACTTCGTCCACTTCAAGTAACTCGTCACAAAATATGGGTGCACAGGGAATGGGTGGTCAGACCGATATGTTTACTCAAATCTTTTCATTGGCAAGCAGTGGTACATCTGAAGCGGTAACTTCCGAGAATTCGGTTGAAATAAAATCTGTATTAGTCTCTGTTGGACAAAGAATCGATGAGGGAGATGCCTTGTTTACCTTAACAGAGGAAAGCGTTGCAGATATTCGCACGCAGTTGGCAGAGGATGTTGCTTCGGCAGAAACAGATCTTGAGGAACTTAAAACGGATCAGACGTCAAGCAGACTGTCAGCGAATCAGACATATGATTCCAGTATTGCATACGGAGAATATGCAAAAACGGAATACGAACTTACTGTAGCCGATTTAAAAACAGCAGTTTCTGATGCGCAGGATTCATTAAACACAGCCCAGGCGGAGCTGACGTTGTTAAAAAAAGAACTTGCCAATTTGAATACGGAGTACGCAAATGCAAAATCTGCATTACAGGCGGCAGAGTATGGAATTCAGAGTGTGGATAAAGTAAATAACACCTACTGGTATGTTCAATACGAGAATACAAGAGATGAAGCGGAAAATACGGTAGAAAGTCTGGAGCAAAGTTTAGAACAGAAAGAACAAAGTATCGAGCAGGCAGAGAGTAGTTTGTCACAGATGGAAAGCGCTCTTTCGCAGGCAAAACGTAATTTGGCAAAGGGACTTTTGACTGCAAAGGAAACATATGATTTGCGTATTTTGGCATATGATAATGCAAGCGAGACTAGAGAAGTAACACTTGCATATCTAGATAATAATTTGGCAAGTATGGAAGAAACGTATCAGGAAGTTTACGACAAACTATCTGAAATCGACGATTATATTATAGATTATACCGTTCTATCTGAATATAGTGGAGTAATCACAGATGTATCAATTCAAGATGGGGATAGTATAACGAAGGATTCAGCTATCATTACTTTATATGATGATGAGGCGATTACAATGTCTGCTACAATTACAGAAGATGATATGGAAACGATCGAATTGGGAACAGAAGCGAATATTGTTCTGATTGCATATTCGGATGTAGTGTTAAAAGGTTACGTATCTGAAATTTCGGATGCTACTTATAATAGTAATACTGGAGAGAATGAATACACAGTAACAGCAACGATACAAGGTGATGTAAGTGGTCTGTATCAGGGGATGACCGGTAATATTACGTTCATTACAAAGGAAACAGCGGAAGTCATTTATGTTTCGAATCGCGCAATTTTTCGTGATGGAACAGATTCATACGTTAAAGTGAGAGATGAGAGTGGAATAATTGTTCAAAAGACAGTTTTGACTGGTTTTTCAGATGGTGTAAATGTAGAAATATTGGAAGGGCTTTCAGAAGGAGATATTGTACTGATTGAAAGTAAGGTGAGTGAATAATGAGGCTATCTGAATTGCTGCGGTTGGTGATGATTAATCTCGCGCAGAATAAATTTAAAGTTATTTTGACATCCATTGGAATTGTAGTTGGTTCGGCAACGATTATGCTAGTAATAGCAATTGGTACGGGCGGGAAAATGGATGTTGCCGATCAGTTCAAAAATTTGAATGCTGGAGCCATTGACATTTCCTATGAAAGCTCCACGTCTAGTTCAACAGGATCTGGATTTGGTGGTATGGGTTTTCCGGGAGGAGATTTTAACAACAATCGTTCATCGGGAAATTCTTCCGGAGGAGGGTTTCCATCGGGTGGCTTTTTTATGGGTGGAAGTTCTGATGAAAGTGATCGAATCAACCAAGAGGATATTACATTAACACAAGAAGATATGGACGATTTGCAAGTCTTTGTTCCAGGAATTGATGAAGCAACTATAACGTATCAGACAAAAGCCGATGTGGAAGGTGGAGAACTTGAGGAAGCCACCAGTTATACGGTAGCAGGGACTCTTTCCAATTATGAGGATATCAGTAATTTTGAATTATCCATCGGAGATTATCTAACGGATGAAAATGACGAAAGTAAAGAAAAAGTCTGTGTTCTTGGCTATGCCGTGGCTATGGAGATTTATGGAAGTGCATATGATGCATATGATGAAGTGGTCTATATAGATGATAGACCATACGTTGTAACAGGAGTTTTGGAAGAAATGGGTTCTGTATCCTCAGGAATAAGTCCGGATTCTTCAATATTTATTCCCTACCAGACGGGCATCAAATATTTGACAGGTGAAGATGTTAGTCCTACGATCACTGTCATCGCAAGCGATATTAATGAGGTGGATACTGTAATAGCAGATATTGAGACTGTATTATTGGATTCCTATCCGAATACCGAATTCACGATTTCAGATGCAGGAAGTAAAATGGATGCAGCTTCCGCATCAAATGACACATTGACAATGTTATTGATTTCTATGGCTTTGATCGTATTTGTAGTTGGGGGTATCGGAATAATGAATGTTCTTTTTGTTTCTGTGAAGGAGAGAACTAATGAAATAGGAATTTTAAAGGCCATGGGCTGCTCTCAAAAGGATATTTTACTAGAATTCTTATTTGAAGCAAGCTGTATGAGTTTCATTGGTGCTGTAATCGGTATTTTTCTTTCGCTAGGAATTACACCCATTATTGAGTCTTTTTCGGTACGTGTGGAACTGTCAGTATCAGGAGCAATGATCTCTTTAGCATTTGGTGTCATTACTGGAACCCTGTTTGGATTTTATCCGGCATATAAAGCCTCCAGACTGATTCCTGTGGTAGCATTGAATCAGGAATAAAGGAGAAGAAGAATGAAAAAATTAGGAAATATAAAATTCATAGAAAAAGTAAAAAAATGGAAAAAGAAAAAACGAATCGTTGTTGCTTTAGGTGGTTTCTTCCTTGTGTGCCTTGCAGTTTTTACAATTTTATTTTTTTGTTTAAATCAGCAGTCTGAAATAGATGAGGTCGAATTAAAGAGTAATCAAAAAATGATATATGGAACAATTACAGAATTGTACGGCAATGAAATTACTTATCAGGTACTAGATAAAAGTGAAACATTGTCTAGTGATGTCGTGAGTGATGAAGTTTCAACAAACGAAATGCCGTCAGGAGATTTTGGTGGGGGTGAAATGCCGTCAGGAGATTTTGGTGGAGGTGAAATGCCGTCGGGAGATTTTGGTGGAGGTGAAATGCCGTCAGGAGATTTTGGTGGGGGTGAAATGCCATCAGGAGATTTTGGTGGGGGTATGCCGACAAGAGATGATACCAGTGATACAACTTCAGACGAGGTTTCTGAAAACCCATCAAATCACAATGAAGAAACAACTGTAAATGGCAGAAATGGGTTGCAATCAGGTGGAATGGGAGATACGACCACTAGTTCTACAAGTTCTTCAACATATCATGAGACGGGTGAAAGTGTGACCGCAAATATACCGGTTGGTACTACTGTGACAACGAAACTAGGAACGGTCACTACGTTTTCCAGATTGGCGGTAGGGGACACCGTTTCGATGATTATAGAAACGTTAAAAGATGGGACAGAAATGATTATGTCGATTGAGATCATAGAATAAATCCAGAAAGCTTAAGTGTGAGGAGTCACGCAGAAATGAGGAAAAATGATAACAATGAAAAATATAGATAAAGGCTATCAACTGGGAGAAGAAAAAGTTCCGGTATTGAAGCAAGTAGAGTTTCATGTTGAGAAGGGAGAATATGTTGCAATACTGGGTCCTTCCGGATCGGGGAAAACGACTCTCATGAATATCATCGGATGCATGGACGTAGCAGATGGTGGTGAGTATTTTCTGAATAATCGCGCAATTCATGATACGATTGAAGCGGATCTTACAGAAGTCAGAAATCGTGAAATTGGATTTATCTTTCAGAATTATCAATTGATTTCTACTTATAATGTTCTACAAAATATTACTATGCCTTTAATCTTACGCGGTTACAATCATAAAGAGGCGGAGGAAAAATGTATGGATACCATTAAACTTCTGGGATTAGACCAACGTCTAGGTCATCGTCCAAATGAGTTATCAGGGGGACAAAAACAAAGGGTTTCGATAGCACGCGCACTTGTGGGTAATCCAGCGATTCTTTTGGCGGATGAACCAACTGGAGCACTGGACTCTAATACTGGTCAAGAGGTACTTAAATTATTTCAAAAATTGAATGACATGGGAAATACAATTGTAATGATTACACATGATTTAAAAGTTGCACAGTCCGCAAAACGAATTGTAAGTATCGTAGACGGGGTGTTAAGTGAAGGGGTGCCAAAGTAAGGATGGGTTAAGAAGATTCAAGAAAAACATGTTTACATTCCATTTTTGAAGTGATAAAATATACTTGTACGTACCAGTGCAAGAAAGTATGAGGCATGACAGTATTGAGTGACCAGAAAACAAAATACGAACTGATAAAAGAGTATATCATCGATCATATAAAAAATAATAATTTGCATTACAATGACCCGATTGATTCAGAAGCGGAGTTGATGGAGCGATTTCAAGTAAGCAGACATACCGTTCGCAGAGGAATAAGCGATTTGGTCAATGAAGGCTGGCTATATAAGCAACAGGGGAAGGGGACATTTGTTTCAGACCCTAGAGCGAATATGGTAAGTCGTGGAAAAATGGTTGGTGTAATTACTACGTATATTAATGACTATATCTTTCCGGATATCATTTCTGGAGCAGAGGCAGAGTTTTCTGAACATGGATACTCAATGATTCTTGGGAATACAAATAACAATGTGGAAAAAGAACGACTGATATTATCCAATATGTTAAATAATAACCTGGCAGGTCTTCTTGTAGAGCCTACTAAGAGTGTGTTTCCAAATTATAATAAAGATTTGTATGACCAGCTTAAAAGCAATGGAGTTCCTGTTTTATTTATTCACGGTGCTTATCAGAACGTCGAAGCCAATTATATCATGGAAGATGATAAAACGGCTGGTGAAATAGCAACTGATCATTTGATACAAGCCGGACATAAAAAAATCGCAGGAATATTTAAACAAGATGATATGCAGGGCCATAATCGATATGAAGGGTTTATGCAGGCTAAGAGGCGTTTTGGTTTGGAAATAAAAGATGATCATGTGTTATGGTATACAACAGAATCAAAAGAGGACTTGTTTAAGGATCTTGAAAAAACAAAGAAACTGTTGGATGAAAATACATCGATTGTAGTATACAACGACCAGATTGCAACGGAGCTTCTTTCTGTGGCAGCAGGAATTGGAAAACGTGTTCCAGAAGATTTTTCCATCGTCAGTTTTGATAATTCAAATCTAGCGGTCATTAATGATTTGACCTCCGTAGCACATCCTAAGAAAGAGCTGGGTATATCTGCTGCGAAATCGTTGCTTGCAATGATGCAGGATAAAAAAAGTAAAATAAATGTCGTGATGAAACCGGAACTGGTTGTCAGGTCTTCGGTGAATACAAAAAACGTATAAAAAGGTTTTAGGAGTCTAAAGCCTTTCTATATAGATCAACATGTACGTACGAGCTTGAAATAATATTCGTACATATCAAATGAAAAATGGAGGTTCATATGAAACTAAGTAAAAATTATGTATTTTGGTTTGTTACAGGAAGTCAGCATTTATACGGGGAAGAAACTTTGAATCAGGTTAGAAGCGACTCTATGGCAATGGTTAAAGGATTGAATGAGCAGGGAAATTTTGGTTATCCTATCGAATTCAAAGCGCTGCTTACAACACCTGATGAAATCAGTGCACTATTTAAAGAGGCAAATGGTGATGCCTCCTGTGCCGGAGTGATTGGATGGATGCATACGTTTTCACCTGCAAAAATGTGGATTAAGGGACTGGGAAGTTATCAAAAACCATTTATGCATTTTCATACACAATTTAACAGAGATATTCCATGGGGAGAAATTGACATGGATTTTATGAACTTAAATCAATCCGCTCATGGTGGAAGAGAATTTGGGTTCATGAATACTCGCATGCGTTTGCCACGCAAAGTGGTAGTTGGTTACTGGGAAGATTCAAAAGTGCAAAAACAAATCGCAGATTTTTTGAATGTGTGCGTAGCAATTGCAGAGTCGAAAACTCTTAAAGTTGCACGATTTGGTGACAATATGCGTTATGTTGGGGTTACGGAAGGTGACAAAGTAGAGACAGAAATAAAATTCGGATGGGAAGTAAATGGATATGGAGTTGGAGATCTTGTTTCCTATGTGGATGAAGTAACCGATGAAGAAGTAGAGTCATTGTATAAAGAATATCAAGAACAATACAAGGTGATTGCGGATTCTGAGGAAAGTGTTGCATCTATTAAATATCAGGCAAAATTAGAAATTGCAATGGAACGGTTCCTTGTAAAAGGTGGATTTGGAGCATTTACAACGACTTTTGAAAACTTGTATGGTTTGAAACAATTACCTGGACTCGCTGTACAGCGATTGATGGAAAAAGGCTATGGTTTTGGAGGAGAAGGCGACTGGAAAACTGCAGCCATGGTTCGACTGATTAAGATTATGGGTGGAGATAAAGGAAACGGATGTTCTTTTATGGAAGACTATACCTATCACTTAGATCCAGAAAATGCAATGGTATTAGGAGCGCATATGCTTGAAGTATGTCCAACGATTGCAGAAGGGGATGTTAGTATTTTGGTAAAACCTCTGGGCATTGGTGGTAAAGAAGCACCAGCAAGGTTTAAATTTGCATGTAAAACAGGAAACGCTCTGAATGCATCTTTAATCGACATGGGAGGAAGACTTCGCCTAATCATAAATGAAGTGGAAGCTGTGAAGCAGCCTCATGATATGCCTAAATTGCCAGTTGCACAAGCTATGTGGAAACCACTACCTTCTTTGGCAGATGGAGCTAAGGCATGGATTCTTGCAGGAGGAGCTCATCACACAGTATATTCGTTCGATGTATCTTCTGAACAACTTGAGGATTTTGCAGAATTTATGGACATTGAGTCTGTTTTAATTGATGCATCTACAGATATGAGTACTTTTAGAACCAATTTGAAGATGAGCGACTTGATGTGGAATATGAAACGAATCTAGTAAACTTTGAGCCAAATTATTTGGAGAGTAGTGTGAAAGAATATTCTTTCGCACTACTTTTGAGAAAGGCATGGTCATTAAAATGTTAGAAAGATTAAAAGAAGAAGTATTTAAAGCAAATATGGAATTACCGAAAAAGGGATTGGTCACATATACATGGGGAAATGTTAGTGGAATTGATCGAAGCAGTGGGCTAGTGGTAATCAAGCCAAGTGGTGTGGAATATGATGAAATGACTGCCCAAGATATGGTTGTGGTTGATATGGATGGTAATGTTGTTGAAGGAAAGTATAAACCTTCTTCCGATACTGCAACACATATTGAACTATATAAAGCAGATCCAGGAATTGGTGGTGTTGTTCATACACATTCAAGAATGGCAACAAGTTTCGCACAATCTGGAAGAGACATTCCTGCATTTGGAACAACACATGCGGATTATTTTTACGGAACGATTCCATGTACCAGACCAATGACCAAAGAAGAAATTGGTGGAGCGTATGAAAAAGAAACTGGAAAAGTCATTGTTGATACCTTTATGTCACGTAACATCAATTTTATGGATGTGCCATCCGTACTTGTTCATGAACACGGTCCTTTTTCATGGGGAGAAGATCCAGCCGATGCGGTATATCACGCAGTAGTGCTTGAGGAAGTCGCGCAAATGGGATTTGCAACCATGCTTTTGAAAGCTGCTCCGAGCACAGAAAGTATGCAGGAGACGTTGCTTGACAAACATTTTTTAAGAAAACATGGTGCAAATGCGTACTACGGACAGAATTAATCTTGCATAAAGGAAAGGACGATGAAATGGGAGACATGAAAATGAAACAAGTAATTGAAAATGGAACAACTTCCCTTGGGATTGAATTTGGATCAACTAGAATAAAGGCGGTATTGATAGACGATTCCTATCTGCCAATTGCTTCTGGGAGTTTTGAATGGAGCAATAGTCAGATTGATGACATATGGACTTATTCCATTGATGAAATTTGGATGGGGATACAGACTAGTTTTAAGGAATTAAAGGAAGAAGTAAAAAAACAATATGATGCAGATTTAAAAACGGTAGGTGCGATAGGAATTAGTGCGATGATGCATGGCTATCTTGTGTTTGACAGTAAGGAAGAGCTGCTTACACCTTTTCGTACATGGAGAAACAACATTACTGGAGAAGCATCGGAAAAACTTACAGAAGTGTTGAATTACCCAATCCCACAAAGATGGAGCATTGCGCATCTATATCAAGCAATATTAAATGAAGAAGAGCATGTTAAAAACATTCAGTTCATGACTACGCTTGCAGGCTATGTACATTGGAAACTGACCGGTGAGAAAGTAATTGGTGTTGGTGACGGTTCTGGGATGTTCCCAATCGATCTTCAAACATCAAATTACAATGAAAGTATGGTGAATTCATTCAACGGATTGATAGAAGAAAAAGGCTTCGGATGGAAGTTGTCTGATATTATGCCAAAAGTCCTCGTTGCAGGTGAAGGAGCAGGAACACTTTCAGAAGAAGGAGCAAGACTTCTTGATCCAACAGGAGAATTAGAGAGTGGAATTCTATTTTGTCCTCCAGAAGGAGACGCAGGCACTGGAATGGTTGCGACAAATAGTGTTGGTGTACGTACAGGGAATGTATCTGCAGGAACTTCTGTTTTTGCGATGATTGTATTAGAAGATGAACTGAAAAAGGTTCATGCGGAAATTGACCAAGTGACTACACCAAGTGGAAAACTGGTTGCAATGGCGCATTCTAATAACTGTACTACAGAATTAAATTCGTGGGTAAATCTTTTTGGAGAAACATTAAAGACATTTGGTGTGGAAGTCGACGCAAATACTTTGTATGGTACTTTATATAAAAAGGCGATGCAGGGAGATGCTGATTGTGGTGGACTTTTATCTTATGGGTATCATTCAGGTGAACACATCACCCATTTCGAAGAAGGAAGACCTCTTCTTGTTCGAAAAGCAGATAGTTCATTCAACTTGGGTAATTTAATGCGCGCAAATCTTTATACTTCCATTGGGACCTTGAAAATAGGTTTGGACATTCTGTTAAAAGAAGAAGGCGTAAAACTTGATAAGATGCTAGGCCATGGAGGTCTTTTTAAGACAGAAAATGTAGGTCAACAGATTATGGCTGACGCAATTGAAGTACCTGTTTCTGTTATGGATACAGCAGGAGAAGGTGGAGCTTGGGGGATTGCAATTCTTGCAGCATATGCAAAGAGTTCAAACGACCAGACTCTGGACGTATTTTTACAAAATGAAATCTTTGGAAATATGCCTACAAAAACACTTGAGCCTACAACTGAAGGGGCAGCAGGATTTAAATCGTTTATGAATCGATTTAAGGCTGGTCTGGGCATTGAAAGAGCTGCTGTCTTGCTACTTTCCTAGGTAGAAATAAAAGAGAATAAATAAAAATAACAGAAAGCATTATGAATCCCTATATTCAAGCGAATCATAATGCTTTTTTTGTAAAAAAAGTATTGACTAATGGGGCGAAATAGGTATAATTTATTTCAAATCATATGTAAAGAAGGAGAGCCATAAGAATGGAAGAAATTGTTAAAAAGCTAATCGGAGAAATTGCTGGAATCGATGAGGATATGATCGTAAATGCATTATATTTGGAAGACGATCTTTCACTGGATGAAAATGATTTGGAAGAATTATTCGAAGAACTCGAAAATTACTATGATACAGAATTTGATGGTCGTGAAGATCGTGAATTCGAACAAGTTTCAGATATTATTACTTATCTGAGAGAAATTCTATAGTTTACTTTTGTGAGACGGGCCTAAAGGAGCAAGTATGGATCAGGATAATGAAGTTTATTTTGATGAGACGCAGAAAGAAAAGCGAAGAAACGCGAGAGAAAAATCTAAAAAAATATTAGATGTGGATTACAAGAGACCAAAAGGTCAAAAGAAGAATACAAAGAAATTTGTTTATCATCCTGATATGGATTATGATGATTATGACTATTTAGATGAAGACAAATAAAATCCGATAAAAAAAGATGGTATGCATCTTTTTTTTTATGTTCAAAATGGACAATATTGTACAATAAATGTTGCGAGTGTATATGAAAGTACAAAATTGTGTAGTATAATATAGATAGTGAATTCTTAAAAGATTGGAGAAATAAATGAATAATACGTACTTATCAATTGAAGAAGTGGCGAAAAGACTTCATGTACATTCGAAAACAATTCGAAGATATATTGGAAGTGGGAAGCTTGCTGCAAAAAAAGTTGCTGGTTCCTGGAGAATTGAAGAAGAAGATTTGCAAGAGTATGTAGATTCTTGTGAAGAAAATTCCTGTGAGTGTAAGAATGGGTCTGTGAGCAAGGATGATTTTTGTATCTTTATGGATAGTGAATATTATGAATCAAGTGCTCCGTTACAGGTTTGCTCTATTGTTGATTATTTTGTGAGTGAAGAACAGGTGAAGAACCTCTTAAAAGATGCTATGAATGTTGTTGCAGAGTTTAGCATGATGAACAAAGGAAATCGGTTTCACTACGTGTATGATGATCAAGAGAAAAAAATTCGCATGGTTTTCTGGGGAACTCCGTCTTTTATGGAGGAGATTATGAAGGCAATGAAAGTTTATGAAGTGTAATGAAAAGGAAGTGATCTTATGGAAGAAAAGAATAAATTATCAATTGAAGGGATGACCTGTGCTGCATGTGCAAGTGCAGTTGAGAGGAGTGTTCGAAAAGTTGAAGGGGTAACAGAAGCAAATGTTAACCTGGTCTCAGAGAAGTTGGTGTTTGAATTTGATCAAAATCTGACAAACTTGGATGAGATTAAAAAGGCAGTAGTTCATGCGGGATATCGTGTGGCAGATGAGCGTGTCAATTCGAATGAAGGTACCCATACAAAAAATGCAACAACCTATGAAAAAAAGAAACAGGAAAGTCAAATTCTCTTACATAAGTTTCTTGGTGCAATGCTATTTTCGATTCCGCTACTCTATATTTCAATGGGACATATGATTGGATTGCCCTTACCGATGTATCTGCATCCAGACCAGTTTCCTATGGTGTTTGGATTGCTTCAGTTTCTACTTGTACTTCCTGTGTTACTAATTGGAAACCAGTTTTATCGCATGGGCTTTCGAACCTTGTTTCACTTTGCACCAAACATGGATTCACTGATAGCACTTGGAACATCTGCAGCTGTGATCTATGGTATCTATGCATTGTTTCAGATAGCACTTGGAAATGTTCAATTTGCTGGTGATTTATATTTTGAATCTGCGGCAGTAATCATTACTTTGATTTTGCTTGGAAAATATTTTGAATCGGTTTCGAAAGGAAGAACTTCGGAGGCAATTAAGCGTTTGATGAATCTTTCTCCAAAACAGGCGAGTGTAATTCGTGATGAAATCGAAATGCAGGTAGCGATTGAGGAAGTACGAGTTGGAGATCTTTTGATTGTTCGTCCAGGTGAACGTGTTCCAGTCGATGGTGAAATTGTAAAGGGCGTTACCTCAATTGATGAATCCATGCTGACTGGCGAGAGTCTTCCGGTAGAAAAACAAGTCGGTGATAAGGTAGTTGGAGCTAGTATAAATCAAAATGGTGCGTTCTATTTTCGTGCTGAAAAAGTAGGAGAAGACACCATGCTTTCAAAAATCGTGAAGCTGGTGGAAGAAGCGCAAGAGTCTAAAGCCCCAATTGCAAGAATGGCAGATGTGATTGCTGGATACTTTGTGCCAATCGTTATGGGAATTGCTTTACTATCTGGAATTGCATGGTTGCTAGCTGGTGAGACGTTTGTTTTTTCGCTTACTATTTTAATCTCTGTACTTGTTATCGCTTGTCCGTGTGCACTTGGATTGGCAACGCCTACAGCAATTATGGTCGGAACTGGTAAAGGAGCAGAACTTGGGGTGTTGATCAAAGGTGGAAAACCTTTGGAAACGGCACATAAAATCACTACCGTCATTTTCGATAAAACAGGAACAATTACCCAAGGGAAACCGATGGTTACAGATATTGTGACCGTTTCTGGGGTTGATGAGGAAGAAGTTGTTCGGTTGGCAGCTACGGCTGAATTGAATTCGGAACATCCACTAGGCAGTGCAATCCTTGATAAAGCAAAAGAGAAATCGATATCTCCTTATGAAGTTGAATCGTTTTTATCAATCGCTGGAATGGGAATTCAGGCAGAGGCAGGTAAAAAGCATATTGTTCTTGGAAATGAACGAATTTTGAAAGCGAAAGAGATTGAAAATACGCTTTTGTCTGAGGCGGAGAGGTTGGCCGATGAAGGAAAAACACCGGTCTACATTTCGGTCGACGGAAGGCTGGTTGGAATTCTTGCAATTGCGGATGTCATCAAGGATACAAGTAGAGAAGCTGTAATGCTTCTTCATCGTATGGGAATTCGTACCATAATGATTACTGGAGATCATCAAAAAACGGCTGAAGCAATTGCTTCACAGGTGGGAATCGATCAGGTGATTTCGCAAGTGCTGCCCGAAGATAAAGCTTCCGAAGTAGTTCGACTCCAGGGGAAAGGTGAAGTTGTGGCAATGGTTGGAGATGGAATTAATGATGCTCCAGCGCTTGCACAGGCTGAAGTAGGTATGGCCATTGGAGAAGGTACTGACATTGCGATGGAGTCAGCAGAAATTGTCCTGATGCGAAATGACCTTAGGGATGTAGCAACAGCGATATCTTTGAGTAGAAAGACCATTCGGAATATAAAACAAAATCTCTTTTGGGCATTCGCATATAATACTTTGGGAATACCAGTTGCAGCTGGATTGTTATATGCATTTGGAGGACCGAAATTGAATCCAATGATAGCGGGAGCTGCCATGGCATTTAGTTCAGTTTCCGTTGTGACCAATGCACTTCGACTGAGGGGATTTAAACCTCAAAAATTGATTTCAGATAAAATACAAACGAAAGAATTGAATCAGAATAAGGATGAAAGAGAGGAATTTAAGATGAAACAAATAATTTTAATTCAAGGGATGTCTTGTGGACATTGTACTGCGCATGTGAAAGAGGCACTTTTAGGAGTGACAGGAGTGAAAAATGTAGAGGTCAGTTTAGAAGATGGGAATGCAATTGTGGAGAGCGAAGGAGAGATTGCCGAAGAAATTTTAACAGCCGCAGTTGAAGATGCTGGATATAAAGTAACCGGAGTACAATAAAGCACATTAAGACGAAAACAAGAAAACAACTAATTTTTCATGTAAAGGAATTATGAATTCTTCATGTAATCAAAGTTGTTTTCTTTTTTTTGTGCAAAATTACAAAAAAAACTATTGTCATTCGCTAGAATGTGGGAAAAAAGTACTGTATAATAAAATATATTTTTTAAAGGAGGCATCTATGGAATTCAATTCGAACAGTATTTTCTTGTATCTAGTAGCCAGTGTGGTAATTCTGTTTGTACTTGCACAGTCTGTATTTTTCCTTGTTCGTGCGTATAAACGTGCAAATGCAATTGGGATGGATTTAAAACGTGTGCGAAAAATGATATTATCGACCGCACTATTCACGATTGCTCCGGCAATCTCAATCTTAATGGGAGTTCTGACATTGTCTAAATTTCTCGGAATTCCACTACCCTGGATTAGACTTAGTGTAATTGGGGCGATCACGTATGAACTCCCTGCAGCTACTTCCACAGCATCTGCTATGGGATTTTCTTTATCTGAGACGATTACTGATCCGCAAGCTTATTCGACGATTGCCTGGGTCATGACTCTTGGAATTTTACCAAGTATTGTTTTGGTACCGATCTTATTAAAACGAATTCAATCAGGTATGGGAAATATTCAAAAACGAGACCGGAAATGGGGACAGATTCTTATGGACGCCATGTTTCTTGGTATGATTTCGGCATTCTTGGGATTGGTATTTGCTGATCTTCATACAGGAATTGTTGGATTCATTCCTTTGTTTGTTTTACTTTGTTCTGCTGTTTTAATGGGGATATGTGGAATCCTGGTGAAAAAACTTGGATGGAAACAATTGGAAACATTTGCGCTATCAATTAGTATGATTGGTGCAATGATTTTTGCAATATTTCTTGACAAAATCATATCTTAAACTTGAAAAGAAAGGAATGGAACGTACCTATGACATATGAAAATAAAACGCATGTATATGGAAAAATATGGACATGGACTGCTGTTGTCATTGTTTTATTGGTGCCAGTAATGATCTGTATTCGATATCAGACTTTTCCGGAACTTACAGATTTGGCCAAAGGATTTTTGGCAGTAGCCCCAATTTTCTGGACGGTAGGGCTCATTGAAGTTCTGACTTATACGCCAATGCTCGGAACTGGTGGATCTTATATGGCTTTTGTAACTGGAAATCTGTCTGGAATAAAAGTGCCAGCGGCTTTAAATGCGATGGAGACGATGGATGTAAAGGCAGGGACTGAAGAAGGGGAAATCGTATCAACCATTGCCGTTAGTGTAAGTGCTATTGTTACTACTTTAGTGATTGCAATAGGAGTTGCCTGTTTGTCTTTTTTGGTGCCGATTCTAAATTCGGAAACATTGGCTCCTGCATTTGAAAATATTCTGCCAGCACTATTTGGAGGACTGGCTGTGGTATTTATTGGAAAGAATTGGAAAATCGCGATTTCACCTCTTGTGGTCATGATTATCCTGTTTACCTTTGTGCCAGGACTTGCATCCTCTGTAGGTATTTTGGTTCCAGTAGGAGCTCTGATTGCGATTGCTGTAGCAAGAGTACTCTATAAAAGAGGTGTATTATGATTGGATGGTTGATTCTAGCCTTACTAGCTTGCTTTATAGCTACCATTTTGATTCGGGCAGCCCTCTTTCAACCAAAAGAAATTAGGAAGCGTGAGGCGAATGCGATTTCTTTGGAATCCAGAGAAATTATAAATAATTTTATTGCCTTGATTCAATGTAGAACGGTTTCTGATCGTGACGAAACGAAGGTCGAATGGGGTGAATTTGAGCGTTTTCAAAATGAACTAAAAAATCGTTACCCGAATATTCATCAACAATCTACACTTACACATCATGGGAAAAGTGGACTTCTATATTATTTAAAAGGTGAATCGGATGTACGGCCATCTGTTTGTATGGCCCACTATGATGTGGTTCCAGTAGTGGAAGAACAATGGAAATATCCACCATTTTCAGGACATTACGAAAACGGTGAGATCTGGGGAAGAGGAACCTTGGATACGAAGGGTACGTTGTGTGCGCTTTTAGAAGCTTTGGAGCAGCTTTTGCGAGAAGGGTATATTCCGAAGAATGATTTGTATTTGTCTTTTTCTGGTGAAGAAGAAATTGATGGGAATAGTTGTCCGGAGATAGTCGCCTATCTGAATAAAATTGGTGTAAAACCAGATTTTGTTTTGGACGAAGGTGGTGCCGTCGTATCCAACGTATTTCCAGGCGTAACAGAAGATTGTGCGTTGATTGGAACTGGTGAAAAGGGAAGTGTAAATCTGCAATGCATGATTCCGGGAAGCGGTGGTCATTCTTCTGCGCCTCCTGCAAAATCAACAGCTCGAAAAATGGCACAAATCATAAAGCGCATTGAAAAACATCCATTTTCAACACAATTTACAAGTCCGGTTCTGGAAATGTACGATAGCCTGGGGAGGTATTCGCCATTTGGACTGAAAATAATTTTTGCAAATATGTGGTGCTTTCGACCCCTTTTTGGATGGTTATGTAAGAAATTGGGAGGTGAGCTAAATGCGATGGTTAGAACGACTTGTGCAATCACTAGATGGGAAGGCAGTAAAGCTTATAACGTGCTTCCTGAAGCTACGTCTCTGGGAATGAATTTACGTTTGCTAGGAAAAGATACAGTAGAAAGCGTGATGAAGCATCTTGAGAAGTCTATCTCAGATTCTTCGGTAAAAATGGAATTGATGAACGGGATGAATCCCTCCATTTATTCTGATACAGCATGTGACGCATATCAAACACTGTATGATGTCATTGCAGATACATGGCCTGGTGTTATTGTTTCTCCATATTTAATGATGGCCAGGAGTGATTCAGGACATTATTGTAAGATCACGAATCATGTTTATCGTTTTTCAGGTATGAGATTAAGTGCAGAAGAACGAAGAATGATTCATGGAACGAATGAAAGAATACCAGAAGAAACATTGCTAAAAACGGTGGAGTTTTATTTACGCTTATTAAAAAGATTATAGAATTGCTTGAACATAGGGAGGAAATAGCAAGGTTGGGGAAACAAAAGACAACAGGGGTTACTTAGAGAAAGGTATGGTTATTATAATGAAAATTAAATGGAAAATTGTTGTATCATTTATTGCAGTGATTGTTTTGTTAACAGGATCTGTAGTAGCATTTAATTATGTTTCAATCAACAATATGTTCGAGGATGAGTATAAAAATGAATTAATTAATTATGCAAATATTACGTCACAACTTGTGGAAGAAAAATATCCAGGGGATTGGCAGGTAAGAGGGCGTGCACTCTATAAAGGGGAAACACAAATTAGTGGTGCGAATGACATCATTGATCAAATCACAGAGAATACGGATATTCTAGCATCTTTTTTTGCAAATGAACTTCGTGTTGCTACCAATGCAAAAGATGAAGCTGGTGCAAGACTAATTGCAACAAATGTAGCGAGCGAGGTGGAGCAAACTGTTCTGGAAAACGGAGAAGATTTTCTCGGAAAAACAGATATCATGGGGAGATCGGTCATTGCTTACTATACACCATTAATGAATGCAGATGGCGAAATTTTAGGAATTTGGGGGCTGGCTGTATATACCGATGTTGTACAGGCGAAAATTAATCAGGGAATGCTTATTATTATAGTCATTGCATTTGTTTTGCTGTGCGTAGGGATCTTTTTCTCATTTATTCTAGGAGGAGCAATCGGAAAAGGAATTCATACAATCAAAGATAAAATATTATTGATGGAAGTTGGAGATTTTTCATTCGCCTTTTCAAAACGTCAGGTGAAACGAAAAGATGAAGTGGGAGATATTGCAAGATCCAGTGAGAAAATGCAACAGAAGATTTCTATGACAATGAAGGAAATCCAAAGAGAGTCAAAAAGCTTGAATGAAATTGCTGCATCCTGTATTTCGAATATGGAAAACACACAGACAAGAATCGAAGATATTTCTGCCACTACACAGGAACTCTCCGCAGGTATGCAGCAGACTTCTGCAAGTGCAGAAGAAATGAATGCATCTGTGCATGAAGTGGATTTGGAACTCGTACAAATGAAAGAAAAGGCAAGTAAAGGTGATAATCTTTCAAAAGAAATAAAACAACGAGCAATTGGGTTGGAGAAGGAAGCTGAGAAATCAAGCATGCAGGCAAGTGAGGTGTATCATAATACCAATCTACAACTGAGAGAATCAATTAAAGATACAGAAGCTATTTCAGAAATTCGAGAACTTTCATCAACTATTCTTGAAATTGCAGAACAGACAAATTTACTGGCACTAAACGCTGCGATTGAGGCTGCCAGAGCTGGGGAAGCAGGACGAGGATTTGCTGTTGTAGCTGATGAAATCCGAAAATTGGCAGAAAGTTCAGAGCAGTCTGTCAATCGAATTAATGCAATTACTGAAAAGGTATCCAAAGCGGTTACGCATGTAGTGGATGATGCTTCCAAGTTACTTGTTTTTGTAGATACGCAAGTACTAAAAGATTATCAGTCTCTTGTTGATATCAGTCGACAATATAATCATGATGCGGATTCAGTACATGAAGTGATTGACGAAATTTTTGTAAGTTCTGAAAAGGTTGTAGCAACAATGAATCAAATACGACAGGCAATAGAGGAGATTACCAAGGCGACAGAAGAGGGCGCAGGAGGGACTTCTGATATCGCTTCAAAAATTACTGAGATTGCTGCGATGTCCAATGATGTACTTGATCAAGCAAGAGAAAATGGAAGAACAGCCGATGAGCTTGATGAGCTGACTTCATTTTTTAAATTGTAAAATATAATAAAACAATTTGATATGAATTGAAAATAAAGAATTCAGGTGTTATAATTAGGAAAGTAACTTAAAATCAGTAAAATAACTGAAAATAATATGGAGGTATCTTATGAGCCAATATGAATGTCCTTGTGGATATGTTTATGATCCTGAAGTGGGTGATCCAGACAATGGAGTAGCACCTGGTACTGCATGGGAAGATGTTCCTGAAGATTGGGTATGTCCAGTTTGTGGTTTGGATAAAGACGCATTTTCAGAAGTGTAATATGGTTGATGACGAAAGTAACTGCTTGCAGTTACTTTTTGTTATTTATAGGGAAATAACAATGACCAGCAGAAATTGTTTTTCCCTCCTCTATATAGTACGATTACTATAGTTATTGATGTGGCGGGGGTATTTGTCAGTCGATTACGGATCACATATTATGAGCAGGAGGGAACATAATGAGCGAAATGAATGAAACCAATCAGACAACGATGAATGGGGAAACTGTAGATAGTACAGGCGCAGTAAAATGGGCTTGTGTATTAGCATATCTTTTGTTTTTCTTACCGTTAGTAGTTGATGGAAACAAGGAAGTTCATAAATTCCATGCAAATCAAGGTCTTGTACTTTTGATTTTCTGTATCGGAATCGGAATTGTTGGAACGATTATTCCAATTCTTGGCTGGTTAATCATTTTACCAGTTGGCGAACTATTTTGTTTAATAGTTGCAATTATTGGAATGATTAATGCGGCAAATAATCAAATGAAAGAATTGCCTCTCATAGGTAAAATTAAAATTCTTAAGTAATATGCAGGTGGGGAGATTTTTAAATATCACAATGAGAGTGAAAAGACTGGTGGTTGCCAGTCTTTTTATTTTTCGATAGAATAGATATATAGAAGGATGTAGAAAGAAGGGATCTATTGGAAATTACAATTTTTGCAATCATAGTTTTATTGATCTGGGTAATTTTTGCAATACGAAGTATCAAGAAAAAAAAGGGTCATGGTTGCGCAGACTGTACAAATTGTAGTGAAGTATGCGAGACTTGCGAAAAAAATAAGTAGCAGTGTTCCAACGTGTTTATCGTGGTACAATGCTACTTGTTTTATTCGAATAGAAAATGTTCTTTGATTTTTTGAAATGTCTGGTCGCTAATAATGTGTTCGATTTTACATGCATCATCTGCAGCGGTTTCGTGATCTACACCTATGGATTCGAGAGCCTTGCACAACACTTGGTGTCGTTCGTAAATCATATTGGCAATCTCTTTTCCTTTTTTTGTGAAAGAGATAAATTTATTCTTATCCAGTGTGATATATCCATCCGTTTCTAACAGTTTGATTGCTCTGCTGACACTTGGTTTTGAATAGGCGAGTTCTTCGCTAATATCAATGGAACGAACGACTGGAAGTTTTTTTGAGAGAATATAGATTGTTTCTAAGTACATTTCGCCTGACTCATGTAATTCCATATTTTTGAACCGTGCCTTTCTTTTTTTGCTAACCTAAATTAGCATGAACTAATTTAAGTATACCGTTTCTGGTAGGAAAGTCAAATAAAAATATAGCCTATGTTTTTGGGTATTTTTACAAACTAAATGTAGTTTACAATAGTTTTCGACATATGTCAAATATATACCCCTAATGATTTTATGTTTATATAATGAACTGCTTGTGTTAAAATAATGAGTAGGAATTATGAAAGGAGCAAGATATGCCAAGACCAATCAAAGGAAGACGTGTTTGTGGAATGCCAGGTGTTTCTACATTTGGGCCACAAGGAACTCAAAATCGAAATTGCGGTATCATTCATATGACCGTAGATGAATATGAGACCATTCGCCTGATTGACTATGTTGGTTGTAATCAGGAAGAATGCGCTGAACAGATGAATGTTGCAAGAACGACAGTGCAGGG
The DNA here is from genome assembly GCA_963666475.2 of Lachnospiraceae bacterium. Classification (GTDB taxonomy): domain Bacteria; phylum Bacillota; class Clostridia; order Lachnospirales; family Lachnospiraceae; genus JBFHIZ01. The sequence goes on from CAXXJM010000001.1 coordinate 91,658, forward strand.
AATATACAACAATGCTAGAAAAAAAATTGCGGCATCTCTTGTTGAAGGAAAAATCATTGAGATTGCTGGTGGAGAATATAAACTATGTAATGCATTTGGAGAAGAGTGCAATGGATTTCGAAAAGAGAGATGCTGTGGGAGAAAAACGGGTCCACAAGCTTAGGAGTTTAAGATGGAGTATATTGTTTCTTTAGAACATGTAAACGTGTTCTATGACGAATATATGGCGCTACAGGATATTAATATGTGTGTTGAAAAAGGGGATTTTCTTGGTATTATTGGCCCAAATGGCGGTGGAAAATCAACTCTTTTGAAGACGATGCTAGGGATTTTGAAACCCGTATCTGGAAAAATCGAAGTGAATAGTAATAAAATAGGATATGTTCCGCAGTCTTCGCAAGCAAACAGGAATTTCCCGATTACCGTTTTTGATACGGTGCTTATGGCAAGGAATGTCCATCACCACCTAATAACACAAAGGTATAATGAAAAGGACTATCAGATTGTAAAAGAGCAACTTGCATTTGTGGGAATGTCTGGATGTGAACAGCGTCATATTAAAGAACTTTCAGGAGGGGAATTTCAGAAAGTACTCATTGCAAGAGCGCTCAGTGTACAACCTGAGGTTCTTATTCTTGACGAGCCTACAGCAAATATCGATGTGAAATCCAGAGAAGAGATTTATCATTTGCTGAAAGTATTAAATCAAAAAATCACAATCATTATGGTAACACATGATATGATGGCTATTTCCTCTGATGTAAAAAGTTTGGCGTGTTTAAATCGAAATCTGGTTTATCATGGAGAACCAAAACTTTCGGAAGAGACTGTAAAAGAGTTATATGGGTGTCCAGTTGATTTGATTGCACATGGTGTTCCGCATCGTGTATTGGGTGAACATGTACATGATGAAATACACAAATAACTGTTGAATCCCTGCGAATTTAATGATATGATACGGGTAGTTCATGCATCTTATTTGATATTCAAAAGGTGTTTACACGACTGACGGAAGTGGAAATGACCACAGGGAGTGTATGATGAATAGTAGCCGACCGTCTGGGCATGTTTATGCTTGGAGTGTCGGTTTTTTTGCGCTCCAAAAGTGAACATTCTGTAGATTCTGTACATGTACATATCGTAAGAAAGGCAAGGGCATTAACGTGGATTTAAAAAAGATTGAGCAGGAATTAGTAAGTAATACGTATCCAGGAAGAGGTATTATTCTGGGAAAAACAAAAGATGGAGAAAAAGCAGTTGCAGCTTATTTCATTATGGGAAGAAGTGCTAATAGTAGAAATCGTGTGTTTGTAGAAGAGAAAGATGGGATTCGTACACAAGCATATGATCCTTCCAAAATGGAAGATCCTTCGTTGATTATTTATGCACCGGTACGTGTGATTGGAAATAAAACCATTGTAACGAATGGTGACCAAACGGATACAATTTATGATGGAATCGATCGTCAAATGACATTTGAACAATCCTTAAGAAGTAGAACATTCGAGCCAGATGGTCCGAATTATACTCCAAGAATTTCTGGAATCATGCATATTGAAGGTGGAAAATATAATTATGCCTTATCGATTTTAAAGAGTAATAATGGAAACCCAGAAGCATCCAACCGTTATACTTTCGCATATGAAAATCCGATTGCTGGAGAAGGACATTTTATACATACCTATGAAACAGATGGCAATCCACTTCCTAGTTTTGAAGGAGAACCAAAATGGGTGGAGATTGAGGGTGATATTGACGCTTTTACTTCAAACGTTTGGACAAATTTAAACGAAGAGAATAAAGTTTCTTTATTTGTCAGATACATAGACATTAAAACGGGAGATATAGAAACGAGAATTGTGAATAAAAATCAATAGTTTTGAAAGGTATGGTATATATATGAATGAATTAGAATTAAAATATGGCTGTAATCCACAACAAAAACCGGCAAGAATTTTTATGAAAAATGGAGAAAATCTTCCGATTAAAGTCCTATCAGGCAAACCGGGTTATATCAATTTTATGGATGCATTTAATGGCTGGCAGCTTGTAAGAGAGCTTAAAGAAGCTACTGGATTGCCAGCAGCTGCATCTTTTAAACATGTTTCCCCTGCTGGAGCAGCAGTAGGAATTCCTTTGACAGATACACTTGCGAAAATATATTGGGTAGATGATCTTGGAGAATTATCTCCACTTGCTGCAGCATATGCAAGAGCAAGGGGTGCTGACCGTATGTCATCATTCGGTGATTTCATCTCTCTTTCGGATACTTGTGATGCAGATACTGCTAGAATTATAAAAAGAGAAGTGTCTGATGGTGTCATTGCTCCTGGTTATGAACCAGAAGCTTTGGAAATTTTGAAACAAAAGAAAAATGGAAACTACAATGTAATTGAAATTGATCCGAGCTATGTTCCGGAAAAAATCGAGCAAAAAGATATTTTTGGAATATCCTTTGAGCAGGGTAGAAATGATATTGCCCTAAATGATGAATTGCTAAAAAATATTGTAACAGCAAATAAGGAGATTCCAGACCAAGCAAAAATCGATTTGATTATTTCTTTAATTACTTTAAAGTATACACAGTCCAACTCGGTATGTTATGCAAAAGGTGGACAGGCAATTGGTGTTGGAGCTGGTCAACAATCCAGAGTACATTGTGTAAGACTAGCAGGACAAAAAGCAGATAACTGGCTTTTAAGACAGTGCCCAAAAGTTTTAAATCTTCCATTTGTGGAGGGCATTGGTAGAGCAGTACGAGATAATGCAATTGACAATTATATTGGGGAAGCATATATGGATGTTCTTCGAGATGGAGCTTGGCAAAATATTTTTAAGGAGAGACCATCGATATTTACTGCGGAAGAAAAAAGAGAATGGTTGGATCAAATGGACGAAGTATCTCTTGGATCCGATGCATTTTTTCCATTTGACGACAATATTGAACGTGCATACCTAAGTGGTGTGAAATATATTGCACAGCCAGGCGGTTCCATTCGTGATGAAGATGTAATTGCATGTTGTGATAAATATAATATGGCGATGGCATTTACGGAAGTACGTTTATTCCATCATTAGGAAATAAATTTAGAAGGTGTAATTTATATGAAGAAAGAATGGTTTCGTACTAACGAATTGATTGGAGAAGAAGCAATTGAGCGACTGGAGAACTCGAAAGTGCTTGTGTTTGGTGTGGGAGGTGTAGGAAGCTACGTTGTAGAAGCACTTGCCAGAAGTGGTGTTGGACATATTGCTATTGTGGACAAGGATGTGGTTGACCTGACGAATCTCAATCGTCAATTAATTGCAACACAGGAAACGGTTGGGATTCATAAAGTAGAGGTCGCCAAAAAAAGAATTTTATCTATCAATCCAGACTGTTTGGTGGAGATATATCCTATTTTTTACTTACCGGAAACTGCAGACCAGATAAATATGTCAGCATATCATTATGTAGTAGATGCAGTAGATACAGTGACTGCAAAGATAGAAATCATCAGTCAGGCAAAAAAAGCAGGAGTGCCTGTGATTTCTTCGATGGGTACTGGGAATAAATTGGACCCTACAAAATTTGAAGTTGCTGATATTTCTGAAACTTCAGTTTGTCCTTTGGCAAAAGTTATGCGAAAAGAGTTGTCAAAGCGTGGTATTTCTGATGTGAAGGTCATATTTTCAAAAGAACAGCCAAAACATAAACGAATTGTTGGTAGCGTACCATTTGTACCTTCTGTTGCAGGTTTGATTATTGCAGGAGAGGTTATTAAATCGCTTGCGAAGATCAAATAATTTCTTTGCAAGCGATTAGTAGGCATAAAAAAACAACCCATATGACGGTATGGGTTGTTTTTTTATATTCGAATCAAAATTATGCAAGCTTGTTCACAGCTGTTGTTAAGCGAGATACTTTTCTAGCTGCATTGTTTTTGTGATAAATTCCTTTTGAAGTTGCTTTTTCGATTGTAGAAATAGCATCTTTCAATACTTCATTTGCTACTGCAGCGTCACCAGCTTCAATTGCTACGTGTACTTTTTTAATTGCAGTTTTTACTCCAGATTTGATTGCTTTGTTGTGCTCAGCTTTTGTCTGGTTTACTAAAATTCTTTTTTTTGCAGATTTAATATTTGCCAAGAGTTCCACCTCCTAATGATTTATTATATGGTTTCTTCATATTTATTAAATCCGGACACGGACGTCTTAATAAATACATACTAACTTATTTTAGTGCAAGCAAGCAGTTCTGTCAATAGAAAATTCACTTTTTTTGAAATGAAATTTATAGACACGATTAGCCCATTTATGCTATACTTAGTGGCGTAAAAACGATTGATGGAGGGATGTATGTCCAGTTTTGATAAACAAAAAATCCGCAACTTCTGTATTATAGCACACATAGACCATGGTAAGTCAACCTTAGCCGACCGAATCATTCAAATGACCGGTTTGTTAACTGAGCGCGAAATGAAAGCACAGGTATTGGATAATATGGATCTGGAGAGAGAGCGTGGTATCACGATTAAAGCTCAGTCTGTGCGTACAGTATATAAAGCAAAAGATGGTGAAGAATATATTTTTAATTTGATCGATACCCCAGGGCACGTCGATTTTAATTATGAAGTGAGTCGTGCACTTGCTGCATGTGATGGAGCGATTCTTGTAGTTGATGCAGCACAAGGAATCGAGGCACAAACGCTTGCAAATGTTTACCTTGCATTAGACCATAATCTTGATGTATTTCCGGTAATCAATAAAATCGATCTTCCTAGTGCGGAACCGGACCGTGTGAAGAATGAGATTGAAGATGTAATTGGTATTGAAGCACAGGACGCACCTCTGATATCTGCAAAAAATGGAATTGGAATAGATGAAGTATTAGAAGCTGTAATTGCTAAAATACCTGCTCCGAGTGGGTCGGATCGGGAGCCACTTCAGGCGCTGATTTTTGACTCTCTGTATGATTCCTATAAAGGCGTAATTATTTTTTGCCGAATCTTTAATGGAAAAGTAAAGAAGGGAAGTATAATCAAAATGATGGCAACGGGAGCGCAAGCTGAAGTTGTTGAAGTAGGATATTTTGGAGCAGGACGTTTTATACCTGCAGGAGAACTTAGTGCGGGAATGGTTGGGTATATTACTGCATCGATTAAGAATGTCAAAGATACTGCGGTAGGTGACACGGTGACAGATCTAGAGGCTCCGTGCAAGGAGCCATTGCCAGGCTATAAAAAAGTAAATTCTTTTGTATATTGTGGGATGTATCCGGCAGATGGAGCAAAATATCCAGACCTGCGCGATGCACTTGAAAAATTGAAGTTGAATGATGCTTCATTGCAATATGAACCTGAAACATCGATTGCCTTGGGGTTTGGTTATCGTTGTGGGTTTCTGGGGTTGCTTCATTTAGAAATTATCCAAGAGCGTTTAGAACGAGAATATAATCTGGACTTGGTTACAACTGCTCCCGGAGTTATCTATAAAGTCTATAAGCACAATGGTGAAATGCTGGAATTAACAAATCCATCGAATCTTCCGCAACCGACTGAAATCAATTATATGGAAGAACCAATTGTAAAAGCGGAAATTATGGTGACAACTGAATTTATTGGAAGCATCATGGATCTATGCCAAGAACGAAGAGGAATTTATCATGGAATGGAATATTTAGATACTTCTAGGGCTTTGCTGCGATACGATTTACCACTCAACGAAATTATTTATGATTTCTTTGATGCGTTAAAATCTCGTTCGAAAGGGTATGCATCGTTTGATTATGACATCAAAGGATATGAAAAATCGGAACTGGTGAAGTTGGATATTTTGATTAATCATGAAGAAGTGGATGCGCTTTCATTTATTGTTCATGCAGATTCTGCATATGAACGTGGTAAGAAAATGTGTGAAAAACTAAAAGAAGAGATTCCTAGACATTTGTTTGAAATTCCAATACAAGCAGCAATTGGAGGTAAAATCATCGCCCGAACTACGGTTAAGGCAATGCGAAAAGATGTACTTGCAAAATGCTATGGTGGAGATATCACTAGAAAGAAAAAGTTGTTGGAGAAACAAAAAGAAGGAAAGAAAAGAATGCGTCAGGTCGGAAATGTAGAAATTCCACAGAAAGCATTTATGAGTGTGTTGAAGTTGGATGATGGGAAATAATCATGAATGAATCAAACAATGCAAATAAAATACATGCCGAAGATCAGATAAAATCGTTACGAAGCTGTCGAGAAAATCGACAGCTTCGTTTGTATATTCATGTGCCTTTTTGCGTGAAAAAGTGTAATTACTGCGATTTCTATTCGCAAACAGGAACGAACAAACAAATGGAGGAATATACAAGCAGGGTTGTTTCAGAGATTTTGGAACAGAGTAAGGATTACAGTACACGCGAAGTTGTTAGTATCTATTTTGGAGGAGGGACTCCATCCATACTTCCTGTGAAACACATTCGAACGATTGTAAATACTCTCAAAAAATCGTTTCATGTTCAAAATGAAGCTGAGATTACAATAGAAGTAAACCCAAGGACAGCAACATATCTGAATCTCTTGGAATATTACGAAATGGGATTTAACAGGATTAGTATTGGAATGCAAACGACAGATGATGACGAGTTGCGTTCACTTGGAAGAGCCCATACGTTCCAGGATTTTTTAAACACCTTTGCATGGGCAAGAGAAGCAGGTTTTTTGAATTTGAATGTGGATGTTATGGCAGCGATACCAGGACAGAGCCTTAGTAGTTATCAAAGGACGTTACGAAGAATCTGTGAATTGAAACCGGAGCATATTTCTTCCTATAGTTTGATTTTAGAAGAGGGAACGAACTTTTATGACTGGTATGTTGAAGGGAATACCGATTCCTGCGACCGTGACAATACATTTTTAAAGTCATTACCCTCGGAAGACGAAGAGCGGGAAATGTATCTACTTACTCAATCCTACTTGGCAGAACAGGGATATGTGTCGTATGAAATCAGCAACTATGCGAAGCCTGGATATGCGTGCAAGCATAATATCGGATATTGGAAACGAGATGAGTATCTTGGCTTTGGACCAACGGCTGCATCTTTTGTAAACCATACCAGATGGACAAATGACATAGAAGAAAAACATCATTTAACCCTTCAGGAAGAGATGGAGGAATTCATGTTTTTGGGCTTGAGAATGACAAAGGGAATTTTGGTAGATGATTTTGAACAAGCATTTCAAAAATCCCTATTTGATGTTTTTGGAAATGAACTAAGAGAAAGCATGAAAGAAGGACTATTAGAAGAAATAAAAAAGGGAAGGGATGATCATCGAATCCGACTGACGACAAAGGGAATAGATCTTAGCAATTTTGTATTTGCAAAGTTCATCAATTTGTCAGAATAAGTAGACACGATTCGGATATTTTTGTATAATATGACTTGTATACTTGAATGGAGGATAACCAATGTTATTTATAAAATCAGATAATCTCAAAGAGGGAATGCGTCTTGCACGTCCGATTTATAATAGAAATGGAGTCTTATTATATGAAAGAGATTCAAAGTTATCCTCACAGGGAATCATGAGTGTGAGAAACTTTGGATTGATTGGGTTATATATTTTAGAACCAGCAGAACCTGTTCCTCCAATGACCCAGGAGGATCTGGCATTCGAACGTTTTCAGACAATCGAAGTTTTCGCAATCAAAGAGGAATTAACATCCATTGTTAAAAATCAGAGAAAAATAAAACTCCCAATGATTGTTGCAGATGTTGTACGAAATTATGGCAGACTTGACCATAAGATAAATTTCATTCAAAATCTCAGAAGTAATGAGGATCGTCTGATCAAACATGCACTTAATGTAGCGATTTTAAGTGCGCTGATCAGTCACAACATGGGACTTCCTTTGAAAACACAGACAGATATTGTAACAGGAGCGATACTTCACGTATTGGGAGAATTCGAAAATGGATTTTCTATGATTGAAACGGTAACAGGAGATGAACCAAATATCAAACGTATGTGTATGCAAGCAAAAAAGGCGACAGAAGATTGGGAAAAGAAAGAGCAATCTGAAATAAAAATGGATATACGTTCCAAAATTTTATTTGTAGCCGAAATCTTTGATAAAATGACGGCAATGCAATTGGATGTGGAACCTAAATCTGTAATATATACTGTTAAAATGCTTGCAAAAGAGCGTGATTTTTTTGATTCAGATGTCGTAATAGCTTTAATATCTTCTATTAATTTGTTGACGCCTGGCGTTTGTGTAGAGTTCACTTCAGGTGAAAAGGGAGTAGTAATCGTTGAAAACAAGACAAATGTCTTTAGACCAATTGTTTTAGGGTTTCAGAACAACAAAGTTTTTGATTTGTCAAACCATTTGATTCAATCAGAATACGAAATAATGGATGTAATGAAAACCATGGACAATCGTGTTATAATAGATGAAGAAACTATTAAAGCTTATATAAAAAAAGATAAATAGTATGATTCTATCATACTTTCTATGTCACAGAGATAGGGGGGGATTCTAGTGGCGAAAATGAATATCGAAGAAATTCTTCGTAAAGCAAAAATGGAAGGTGCTTCGGATGTGCATATTACGGTTGGTATTCCTCCGAAGATTCGTGTAAATGGAAGTCTGATCAGTATGGATTACGAACGTTGTTTGCCACAAGACACAGAAGATATCGCGTTTCAAATGATGACAGAGCGGCAAAAGGCAGAGTTTGAATCTAGAGGCGAGTATGATATGTCGTATTCCATCTCTAATTTAGGTAGATATCGTGTTAATGTTTATCGACAGAGAGGTTCTGTTGCAGTTGCTTTTCGTTTGGTTGACACAATCGTTCCATCGCCAGAGGTTTTGGGGGTACCCGAGTCGGTTGTTGACTTATATAAAAGAAAAAGAGGATTGATCTTAGTGACTGGACCGACTGGAAGTGGTAAATCTACAACCCTTGCAGCCTTGATTGATAAGATCAATAACCAAAGAGATGCACATGTTATTACATTAGAAGATCCGATCGAATACTTGCATCAGCATAAAAAATCAATGGTTAATCAAAGGGAAATTGGCTTGGATACAGACAATTATGCAAACGGTCTTCGTGCAGCTCTACGTGAAGATCCAGATGTTATTTTGGTTGGAGAGATGCGAGATTTCGAAACAATAAGTGTGGCAATTACAGCAGCAGAAACTGGACATCTTGTTCTATCCACGTTGCATACCATAGGTGCAGCCAGTACGGTTGATCGTGTAATTGATGTTTTTCCACCACATCAGCAGCAGCAAATTCGAATTCAACTTGCAAATGTGTTACAAGCTGTTATTTCACAGCAATTAATACCTACCGTCGATGAAGCCGGTCGAGTAGCTGCTTTTGAAGTATTGCATACATCATCCGCGGTCAAGAACCTTATTCGAGAAGAAAAATCTCATCAATTGCAGTCCGTTATGCAGACCAATCGAAAAATGGGTATGATTACAATGGATGAAGCAATTTTTCAACTGTTTTTTCAAGGAAAGATTACAAAAAAAATGGCGATTCAATTTGCGCAAGATCCAGATTCAATGGCTCAAAAACTTCATTAGTTTATACCATATAATAGCAGACGGTCGGCTAAGCCGACCGTTTCTTATACAGGACATATCCTGTTTCTTAAAGAAGACATTCGTTCTTCAAAATTCTCATTAAAACCAATTGAATAGAAAGGAAGTATCAAATGTATTGTAAAATCATTTCAGGGGCAGTTCTAGGGGTAGAAGTCTGTCTTGTAGAAGTGGAGGTGTGCGTCAATCATGGGATGCCTTGTTTTGAGATGGTGGGCTATTTAGGTAGTGAAGTCAAAGAAGCAAGAGAAAGGGTGCGGGTCAGTATCATGAATTCAGGGATACGCATTCCACCAAAACATATTACTGTAAACATCTCTCCGGCACATATCAGGAAAAGTGGGACTGCTTTTGATTTGCCTATTGCGGTCGGCTTATTAAGTGGACTTGGTATTCTGAAAGAGGAGCATTTTAGAAATGTGCTTATTATGGGTGAACTTGGATTAGATGGTCAAGTAAAGTTCACGCAAGCAATTTTACCTGCAGTGCTTGAAGCGAAAAAAAGAGGAATACATCGGGTGTTAATCCCAAAAGAAAACGCACAAGAAGCAGGAATTGTAGAGGGAATTGAAGTGATTGGAATCTGCTCCATATCTGAGATTATCGCCTATCTGTCTGCTACCGAAAAAGAAAAAAGAAAAATCGTTTTACCGACAATGATTCAACCAGAAAAAATATTTCGACAGGATGAAGAAGCATTGTTTCCAGATTTTCAAGATGTGAATGGACAAGTGCTCACAAAACGGGCAATGGAAATTGCGGCTGCAGGATTTCACAATCTATTAATGATTGGTCCGCCAGGGACAGGTAAGACCATGATGGCAAAAAGAATGCCATACATTTTACCTTCCTTGACTTTGGAAGAAAGTTTGGAGGTTTCAAAAGTTTATAGTGTGGCTGGACTTTTAAAGAGCGGAGATACAATTCTTACAAAACGACCATTTCTAAATCCACATCATACCATATCTGAACAAGCTCTAGCTGGTGGGGGAAGAAACCCCAGACCGGGAGTTGTGAGTCTAGCACATCGAGGAATCCTATTCTTGGATGAATTACCCGAATTTAAAAGAAATACAATTGAAATATTGAGGCAACCACTTGAGGATCGTAAAATTTTGATTTCAAGAGTGCATGGAAATTTATCGTACCCTGCAAATTTCATGCTCATTGCTGCGATGAATCCATGCCCATGTGGAAATTATCCAGACAGAAATCGATGCCACTGTAAGGACTCAGAAAGAAAACGTTATCAAAGTCATATATCGGGCGCAATCTTGGATCGAATTGATATTTTTACAGATGTAGAAAGAATTTCCATACAGGAAATAGAGAAAGATAAAACGGCAGAGTCTAGTTTGAAAATAAAAATGCGTGTATTACAAGCGCGGGAAATACAAAAAAATCGTTATCGTGATTCTGACATTTTTTTCAATTCAGAGCTTACTCCAAGTATGATGGATGTATTTTGCAATTTAGGAAAGGAAGAAAAAAAATATATGGAGCAGATTTTTGAAAGCTTTCATTTGTCCGTCAGGGCGTATCATAAAACTTTAAAAGTTGCACGTACAATTGCAGACTTGGGAGGAAGTATAAACATTCAAATGGAACATATCAGTGAAGCAATTGGATATCGAAGTTTAGATAATAAATGGAGTGGGTGTGAAAATGAACGTTTATGAATATTGGTTTGCAACCTTAGAAGGGATTTCAAACAGAAAGAAAATACAATTATTGAATGAATATCGAACGGAAGAACAAGTATTTGCGCTTTCAAAGGATAAGATTATAGCATGGAATACGAAGGTTCGATTGCTTTCTGAAAAAAACATAGTTCAACTGACAAACAAATCGTTCAAAGAGTCTGCTCAATTACGTATGACAGAAAGTGAAAGAGCTGGAATTTGTTTGACTGTGTTTCATTCAAAAGAATACCCAAGGAAGTTGCTAGATATACCAGATCCGCCATATGCAATTTTTTTTCAGGGAACCCTCCCCTCGAATGAAGGTCGAACGGTTGCTATCATTGGTGCAAGAGAATGTTCTGCATATGGTATGAATATGGCAAGGAAAATAGGATATGAGTTAGGAAAGCAGGGCATTCAAGTAATCAGTGGTATGGCAAGGGGAATTGATGGAATTGCTCAAAACGCATCGCTTCAGGCAAAGGGAACAAGTTTTGCAGTGCTTGGATGTGGTGTTGACGTATGTTATCCTGAAGACAATCAGGAATTGTATTTAAAATTAAAATCTAGTGGAGGAGTACTGTCGGAATGTCCTCCACATACAAGACCTCAAAAGCATCTTTTTCCTGCTAGAAATCGAATCATTAGCGGATTATCTGATGTAGTATTAGTCATTGAGGCAAGGAAAAAAAGTGGTACATTGATTACGGTAGAGATGGCACTTGAGCAAGGTAAAGATGTATATGTGCTCCCTGGAAGGATTACAGATGGACTTAGTGAAGGATGCAACCTGCTTTTGAGAGAAGGTGCTGCAATTTTCTTATCGGTAGAGCAATTTTTGGAAGATTATTATGGACAAACCACTGGAAAACAACTTAGCTTTTTTGGAATAGAAGAACTTAGTTCACAAGAGACAATTGTATATATCGAAATCAATTATGAGCCTGTAAGTATTAATGAGCTATATTCGAATCTTTCGGAACAATTAAGTATGCAAGAAATGATGAAAAGCATCGTTTCCTTAGAGATGAAAGGCATCATTTTACGCGTGGGACCTGGACGTTATGTAAGAAATCAATAGGAGTGGTTTTCCACTAAAAGTATTGTGAAAGAAGATTACCTGTGTCATAATATTAGAAATGTGAAATAGGAAGGTATGAACAATGGAAGAAACTACAAAAAAAGAGACAGAAATTCAAATATTTTTCAGAGTATTAAAAAAGCACTTTTTTACACTGGTTTTTTTGAACCTAGTATTTGTGGTTAGTTGCATTCCAATTATTACAATTGCAAGTGCAAGTCGAGCAATGACAAAAGTAATGATGGATATGATTCGTGAAAAAGAATTTTCCATTGTTCGCGCTTATTTCGAAGAAATGAAAACTCATTTTTTGAAACAAACAATCATTGGTACACCAATTGTTCTTGTTATGGGAGGTATGATATATCTTGTTGTTTTGACTATTCAAGAAGCCATGTTAGAAGCTTCTTTTTCTTATTTAATAGCAATAGCCTCAATCGTAATCTTGTTTATTTTTGCGATTTTATTGTATTTACAGAATTTGTTGGTTACCGTTTCAATTCCTATTGGAAAGGCAATAAAAAATTCTTTTTTATTAGTGTTTCTGTCACCGGTAGAATTGTTGATTCTTTTGGTTACCGTAGTGATTCCAACGGTTTGTTTTGCATGGTTCTTTTCGATTGGTTTTTCTTTTTTTATCATTCTTCATTTTTCATATGTTTATTTGGTGACGTCAGTGATAGCATGGAAGATTATCAGGCGTTATGTAGTTAATAACCCTTAAAAAAGCTTTACTAATTTGCCGTGCATGGTATATAATAGCGAAGTAAGAATTACACGAATGTAAGATGTGTGAAAGTAGAAAATAGAAATAAAGGTGGAAAAAAATGGCATTATTAAAAAAATGGCGTGATATGGCTTATTCTGAAACAGCAAACAAAGGTGATTTACAAAGACTTTGGGCTACATATTTTGAAGATGAAAAAAACATATACGCAGATTTACTTGCAAATGCAAATGAGGTTGTTACAGGAACGGTAAAGGAACTTGCTGAGAAATATGATGTAGACTTGATGACAATGACTGGATTTCTTGATGGGATCAATGATAGCTTAGTTGCTCCAAATGAAATTGATACCATGGAAGAGGACACGGTAGTATCCTTACAATTTGATCAGGAGTTGTTATACAAAAACATGGTAGCAGCACAAGCGGATTGGTTGTATTCTTTGGAAGAGTGGAACACCATACTTGAAGAAGATCGTAGAAAAGAACTATACAAAGAGCAGAAACGTTCTTCCACCGTAGTAAATGAGACAAAAGTTTATCCAAATGATCCATGTCCTTGTGGGTCTGGAAAAAAATACAAGAAATGCTGTGGTAAAAACTAAATGATTCTATAAAAACCTCTAGAAAGACAATTTGTCAGACTAGAGGTTTTTTATCGTATTTTGAAAAGAAAAAAATATATATTTTTTGAAAGAACCCATTTGTGTCCTAGTACTTATGATATAATCATTTATGCTTATTTGATAAGTTAATATAGAATGAAATAAATATAGGGGAAAATAATGGAAGAAACAAAAGTCAAATTACTTCGAGTACTTCAGATTTTAGAGGGGACAGATCAGTACTCACCAATGACTTCACCGCAAATCTGTGAAAAATTAAAGTTTTATGGGATTTCAGCGGAGAAGAAATCAATTAGACGAGATATTTATGCATTGATTGATGCAGGATATCCAATTGCATTATCGGAAGATCACAAAAAAGGCTACTATATGAAGTGTCATAAGTTTGAAGAGTGGGAAATCAAAGTTATGATGGATGCAGTGCATCAGACAAGATGTATTTCTATGGAAGATACGAAGACGATGTGTGATAAATTACTGCATCAGACCAGTGTACGAAGTGCAAAACGTTTGAATAAGATTATAATGGTTTCTAATGCAACAAAATGTAAGACATCAAAGATTGCGAATTTTATCAGTATTTTGATTGATGCAATGTCACGACAACGTAAGATATCCTTTCAATACACAGACCGTGATCGTAACATGAAGTGTATCTTACGAAAAGATGGATATACTTATCAAGTAAATCCATACACTGTGATTTGGGAAAATGGAACATATTATTTGATTTGCAATTTAGATAAATATGATAGTTTGACACATTTTCGATTGGATCGTATGGAAAATCTGCAAGTAGTGGATAAAAAACAAATTCGAGATGCCAGAGAATTTTTGGGACCAAATCCAGACCAGATTATTCAAGAACATGTGAATACAATTATGCACCAGTTTGTTGGGGAAAGGATTCATTTAAAATTGGAGTGTTCCGATATTGATATGAACATACTTTATGATTTTGCTGGAGAGAATGTTCGAGTGGTAGAAAAAGAAGATGGCAAGATTATTGCGACACTTGTGATTCAGGAAAGCGAAGGCATGTTAAGTTGGCTGATGCAGCACTGCACGAGAATTAAAGTGCTTTCTCCAGAAAGAGTTAAGGAGAATCTGATTCGTCAAATGAAAGAAGGACTAAGTGCTTACCAAGTATAAAAGAAAAGCCGGATGCGCAAAGTCATAAGCTTTAATTCATGACATTGGACATCCGGCCCTTTCTTTTATGAAATTATATTTTGAACCCAAACTTTTTTCTTTACGAGTATAAAACCTAGGATGCATTTGAAAATATCAGTCAAACTGACGAATAAGAAAATGGTAGAAACTGGTAGATTAGTCAATTTAATAAATGCGTATGCCACAGGAATTGTAAGACACCATACATAAACACTGTCAAATACAAAAGTAATTAGCGTTTTTCCACCAGAACGAAGAGTGAAATAAGTAGCATGAAGGAAACCAAACATTGGCATGATTAGTCCATAGGTTCGAATGAGTGATGTAGCAAGTTGTTTTACTTCAGTGGTCGTATTGTATAAACTAGGGAATAGTGGGGCACATAGAACCATAATGCTTCCGATTCCAGTACATGATAGTACTGAGAACGTAATGATTTTTCTAGCGGTTTCTATGGCTTCTTTGTTGCGATTGGCACCGAGATATTGCCCAACAATGATTGCTATTGTATCCCCAAGAGCGATAAAAACAATATTGAATACATTATTAATGGTATTTGCAATATTAAATCCTCCGACGACTGCGAGACCCCGAAGTGAGTAGCATTGTAAAACTGTTGTCATACCCAACGCCCAAAGAATCTCGTTTACCATGAGAGGCGAACCTTTGATTAGGATTCTTCCTATTAATTTTTTGGACACATGTAAGGAGCGAAATACCCCAATGATAAATGGGTTTTTCCTGGTATGAGAATGAATCCAAAGAATAACAACCAAAGCTTCTATGATACGGGAACAAAGTGTAGCAATCGCGGCACCTTTTACCCCTAGCGCTGGAAAGCCAAACTTTCCAAAAATCAGTACATAATTCAGAAATAGATTTACTACAACTGCAATGATACTTGCAATCATAGGAAGAATGGTTTTTCCAATTTCTCGAAGGGTACTTGCATAAATTTGCATAAGCACGAAAGGTATAAAACTTATAATAAGGATTATGAGATATTCATGAGCGTAACCTAACGTAGCAAGGATATTTCCGGTATCACTTCCTTCATGTAAGAACAAACGGATAAATTGATTTCCAAAAATCAAAAAAACGAAGATACTGATAACTGCTATAGTAAGACAGGAATAGAGCTTAAAACGAAACGTTTCACGAACGCCTTCTAAATCACCTTTTCCAAAATACTGCGCAGTAAATATTCCGGCACCCGAAACGGCACCAAAAATACATAAAAAGAAAACAAAAAATAATTGATTTACGATAGAAACACCAGACATTTGATCGGTCCCTAGTTGTCCAATCATAATATTATCTAAGAAGCCAACAAAATTGGTGATTCCATTTTGAAGCATAATGGGTATTGCAATGGTTAATATTTTCTTATAAAATTGACGGTCGCCAAAAAAATAAGTTTTTATGGATGTCATAAATTCCTCCGTATCAGAAACTGTATATTTACTGTCACACGATTATAGCATACTATATATAAAAAACAAGTGTTTGAATTTTAAAAAAAAGGCTTTACATTCAATAAGAAAAGAGATATGATAAGACACATAAATCTAGAAAACGTTGATGAGACGAGTAAGATATAGGAAACGATACAGAGAGAAACACATTTTGCTGTGAGTGTTTTATCGGGATATATCTGAAAACTACCTCTGAGTGACCCTAATCCGGTCCGGTCTGATACCGTTACAATCATATGAGACATCTCTATGACAGAGATAATTTGGGTGGAACCACGAGACATCGTCCCTTGTGTATATGAATACGCATGGGGCTTTTTTTATTTCAAAAAATAAAGATTTAAGTGGAACATGGAATAAAAAACAAGAAATAATTTAGGAGGAAAACAAAATGCAGATTACATTAAAAGATGGATCAAAAAAAGAATATGATCATGCAATGACTGTACTAGAAATCGCAGAAGACATTAGCTCTGGATTGGCTCGTATGGCACTTGCAGGTGAAGTAAATGGAGAGGTCGTAGACATTCGTACCTTAATTGAAACGGATGCAAGCTTAAGCATTTTTACCGCAAATGATCCACAGGGATTGCGTACCATTCGACATTCCGCATCACATATTCTGGCAGAGGCGGTAAAACGTCTGTATCCAGAAGCGAAACTTGCGATCGGTCCGTCTACAGATGATGGATTTTATTATGATATTGATGGTGTGAAGATTAGTGATGAGGATCTTGCGACGATCGAGCAGGAAATGAAGAAAATCACAAAAGAGAATGCTCCATTCGAAAAATTTACAAAACCAAGAGAAGAAGCAATTGCATATATGGAATCTCTAGAGGAGCCATATAAGGTGGAGCTGATTCGTGATCTTCCTGAAGATGCGGTGATTTCATTTTATAGTCAAGGTGAGTTTGTTGATTTATGTGCAGGACCGCATGTACGATCCACAAAAGAAGTGAAGGCATTTAAGCTAATGTCTGTTGCAGGTGCTTATTGGCGAGGAAGTGAAAAAAATAAAATGTTAACTCGAATTTATGGTACTGCATTTCCGAAAGCTTCTGAACTAGAAGAATATTTACATCGTTTAGAAGAAGCAAAAAAAAGAGACCATAGAAAAATCGGAAAAGAGCTTGGTTTGTTTACCATGATGGACGAAGGACCAGGGTTCCCATTCTTTTTGCCTAAAGGTATGGTACTAAAAAATACACTCATTGATTACTGGAGAGAGATACATACAAGAGATGGATATGTAGAAATTGCTACACCAATTATGTTGAATCGTACTTTGTGGGAAACATCGGGACATTGGGATCATTATGCGGAAAACATGTATACAACAAAAGTGGATGAAGAGGATTTCGCAATCAAACCAATGAACTGTCCAGGAGGAGTATTGGTATATAAATCTGAGCCAAGATCCTATCGAGATCTTCCACTTCGCATGGGAGAGCTTGGATTAGTACATAGACATGAAAAATCCGGAGCGTTACATGGGTTGATGAGAGTCCGTTGTTTTACACAGGATGATGCACATATTTTTATGTTAAAAGAACAAATTACAGATGAAATCAAAGGCGTTGTTCGTTTGATTGATGAAGTATATAGTATGTTTGGGTTTAAATACCATGTAGAGTTATCTACAAAACCAGAAGACAGTATGGGTAGTGAAGAAGATTGGGAAGTTGCAACAGAAGGACTTCGAAGTGCTTTGGATCAGATGGGACTCGATTATGTAGTAAACGAAGGAGATGGTGCTTTCTATGGACCGAAAATCGATTTCCATTTGGAAGATACCATTGGAAGAACTTGGCAATGTGGTACGATTCAGTTAGATTTCCAACTTCCACAACGCTTTGAAGCGGAATATATCGGAGCTGATGGGGAAAAACATCGTCCGATTATGATTCACCGTGTTGTATTTGGTTCTATTGAACGATTCATTGGAATTTTGACAGAGCATTTTGCTGGTAAATTCCCAACATGGTTAGCTCCAGTTCAAGTAAAAGTACTTCCGATTTCGGATAAATATTTTGGATATGCGGAGAAAGTCTTGGCTGAATTAAAGGAGCAAGGAATTCGTGCGGAAGTAGATCGTAGAGCGGAGAAAATTGGATACAAAATTCGAGAGGCTCGTCTTCAGAGAATTCCATACATGTTGATTGTAGGAGCAAAAGAAGAGGAAGAGAATGCCGTATCCGTAAGAAGTCGTGCGGCGGGGGATGAAGGTTCACAAAATCTAAATGATTTTATCACTTCAATAAAAGAAGAAATTGTAACAAAAGCTATTCGTGCCTCTGTAATAGAAGAAGAGTAGAATATAAAAGTAATCAAAAGCAGCTGCGTTTTATTACGCAGCTGCTACTTGTTTTGGTTCGTTTAACGAGTGTGGGATAGAAGGAGCAAAAAAAGATGAAAACAAAAATTAAACTTGTGCTTATAGCATCGTTTTGTTGTTTGTTATGGGCTACAGCAATCCCTACATTAAAAATCAGTTATTCTCTGCTTGAGATCGGAAGCGAGGATATCTTTAGTCGATTGATGTTAGCAGGAATGCGTTTTTTCCTTGCTGGAGTTCTAATTCTTTTCTATGTTATTATAAAAGATCGTAAACAAATCTTTGTTTCTAGAAAATATGTGCCACATATTTTGCTTTTTGGAATTGTCAATACGAGTCTTCAGTACTTATTTTTTTATACAGGGGTAGCAAATACCTCTGCGGTGGAAAGTGTTCTACTAGAAATGCTGAAACCTGTTTTTGTTGTCGTTTTGGCACATTTTTTGACAAAGGATGACAAGATGAATTTAAAAAAGATGCTTGGAATTGTTTTGGGTTTTATGGGGATCTTTATTGCAAATTTAGAAGGTATGTACAGTGGAGCCGGATTCCAAATCACTTTTTGGGGAGAAGGCGCATTGGTTCTTGCTTCAGTAATGAATGCTATTGCTGTATTTTATGGTAGACATTTGTTGAAGAAGATGTCTTCCCTTACTTTAAATATGTATCAGTTCATATGTGGGTCATTATTTTTGTTTGTTACTGGTTTGATAGGTGTAGGAAGTTATGATTTAAAGTTTTCAACAAATGCAATCTTGTTATTAATATACTCTGCTTTTCTATCTGCGGTAGCTTTTGTGCTATGGTATAGTTTGCTTGGAAAATATAAGGCATCTTCAGTCACCGTTCACCTGTTTTTGATACCAGTATTTGGTACGATGATTTCTACGACCATCTTTCCAGAAGAAAATTTGACAGGGTATGTTTTACTCAGCCTGCTTTTGGTATCGTCAGGTATCTTTATCGTAAACAAAGATTTTTCCGTGAAAAAATTGAGTAAAATATCTTGATTTTATCCCTAATAACAGTAGGAATTTACCGGTTTTCATGGTAAAATAGTATCAGAATTTTTTATTGTTAATTATATGTTTTTATTAAAAAGGGAGATCTGATTGAAAACAATTGGGGAAAGAAAAAAGGATTTTATAGAGCAGACAAATATTGAAAACGCGAAGCGACTGCAAAATATTGCGCTTGTTATCATGTTCATCGTGGCGATTCAGGCAGTGTCTTATACACTTGCCCACAACACAATGTATGGTTTTTCTCTGATTATTGTAAAGATATCAATCTTGATTGCAGGGATTGTGGTGGTAACTGGGCTTTGGCGTCTAAGAAAATTTGATGGGTTTTTACGCAAACATTCTACAATATATTTATTCAGTAGTGCATTTGCGATGATTGCAATGGCTACAGTCAATACTTTTGTTGCTCAGGATATCTCAAGTGATATTTCAATATATATTTTGGTTCTCATGGCAGTGATTTCTTCTTGTCGAATGGATACCAAGTGGACCATAGGGTTATTAAGTTCAAGTTATATAATTTTTGCAATTGGAATTGGGTTTTTCCAACTTGATCCTGTTTATTTGTTATCACATCGCGTAAATGGAGCAATCAGTAATATCCTTGCGTTTGTGATTTCAAGAATGTTTTTTCAATACCAGATTAAAGATTATAAAGATAAGATAGCAGCTGATATAAGAAACAAGGAATTACAGATTCTATCTGAAATAGATGATCTTACAGGTCTATACAATAAGGGGGTCATTTATTCTAAG
Organism: Lachnospiraceae bacterium; assembly: GCA_963666475.2. Taxonomy (GTDB): domain Bacteria; phylum Bacillota; class Clostridia; order Lachnospirales; family Lachnospiraceae; genus JBFHIZ01. Next base: position 112,135 of record CAXXJM010000001.1, read on the forward strand.
CTAAGTGAAATGATTGAGAATGCTCGAAATACAAACGGAAACGTTTATTTGGGTCTGCTTGATTTGGATCATTTTAAAGAAATAAATGACCGATATGGACATTTGTATGGGGATGAAGTTCTTAAAGAAATTGCTCTCAAAATTCAAGAGAATGTAAGAGAGGAAGACTTTGTTGGACGCTATGGTGGAGATGAGTTTGTGATCGTTTTTCAAAATACGGATTCTGAAATGGTCGTTGCAATTATGAAGAGGCTACTAGAAGAGGTCAATCGATTGGTTTTCAGAGATTGTAAAATTTCTTTTAGTTGTGGGGTGGCTATTTGGAATGGAGAAAGTTGTGAAAATTTATTAAAAAGAGCAGATGAATATATGTATGAAGTAAAGCAAATTGGCAAAAACAATATAAAAATCGAGAAAAATAGATTTTGATAGAAAAAGTATTGACATATGCATAGTGAAATGTTATATTAACAAGGCATGTGAATACATGTATAAATAAACAAGCAGAGTATCCGCTCTCACTTCGTGGCAAAGGCTACGTGAGTTCATATGAATGAGACACAATCATAGATCTAATTATAATAGATTTATGGTGTTTGATGAATATAAAAGTGGATAGTCTGACTATCCACTTTTTTTATGTAAATCATAAAATCGTAACGAATATGGAGGTGCGAGTTATTAGCAATTTAATGATGAACGGTCAAATTAAAGACAAAGAAGTTCGTTTAATTGGTGAAGACGGAGAACAGTTAGGCGTTATGTCTTCTAAAGACGCTTTAAAATTGGCAGAAGATGCTGGTCTAGATTTATTAAAGATTTCGCCAAAGGCAAATCCACCGGTTTGCAAAATTGTTGATTATGGCAAGTACAAATATGAACTGGCCAGAAAAGAAAAAGAAGCTAAGAAAAAGCAAAAAGTTGTCGAAGTAAAAGAAGTTCGTATGTCACCGAACATTGATACGCACGATTTAAATACGAAAATTAGCGCAGCAAGAAAATTTCTTGAAAAGGGAGCTCGCGTAAAAGTTTCCTTACGTTTCCGTGGACGTGAAATGGCGCATATGAATCAGAGCAAACATATTTTGACTGATTTTGCAAAAGAACTGAGCGATATTTCAGTAATTGAAAAGGCCCCAAAGGTAGAGGGCAGAAGTATGACAATGTTTTTAACTGAGAAAAAATAGCAGTTAAAATAGATCAATCAGGAGGACAGGTAAATGCCAAAAATTAAGACAAACAAATCCGCAGCTAAACGTTTTAAACTTACAGGATCAGGAAAATTAAAAAGAAGTAAAGCCTATAAACAACATATCTTAACAAAAAAATCAGCAAAGACTAAGAGAAATCTTCGTCATGCAGCAATGACTGATGAAACAAATGTTAAGAACATGAAAAAGATTTTACCATATCTATAGGCATAAGGAGGAAATAGCACAATGGCAAGAATAAAAGGCGGAATGAACGCAAAAAAGAAACATAATAGAGTATTAAAACTTGCAAAAGGTTACAGAGGAGCAAGATCAAATCAATATAGAGTTGCTAAACAAGCTGTAATGAGAGCATTAACTTCTTCTTATGCAGGTAGAAAACAGAGAAAACGTCAGTTCAGACAATTATGGATCGCTCGTATCAATGCAGCAGCTAGATTGAACGGTTTATCATACAGCAAATTGATGCATGGTTTAAAACTTGCTGAAATCGATATCAACAGAAAAATGTTGGCTGAATTAGCAGTTAATGATGCAAAAGGATTTTCAGATTTAGTAGAAGTAGCAAAAGCAAAACTGTAAAATCTGTTTATTCATGAAAAAAGAATTCTTCGGAATTCTTTTTTTTTGTTGCAAAATGGATTGCACTTATCATTTTATGAAGGTATAGTTAATATATATTTAAAATTTGAATGAAATAGAAAACGGAGTAGGTAATATGGATAGAAAATTAGAGCAATTAGAACCAAAGAGAGTATTTTATTATTTCGAAGAGATTGCAAAAATCCCACACGGGTCTGGAAATATTGAACAGATCAGTAATTATCTTGTTTCTTTTGCAAAGGAACATGAATTAGAATACATACAAGATGCGAATAAAAACGTGATTATTATAAAAGAAGCTACGAAGGGATATGAAGATCAACCAGCGATTATTTTACAGGGACATATGGATATGGTAGCTGTAAAAACACCGGAATGTACAAAGGATATGATGACTGAAGGCTTAGATTTAGAAGTCGTTGGAGATGAGGTCTATGCGAAAAATACCTCTTTGGGAGGTGACGATGGGATTGCAGTAGCATATGCACTTGCAGTTTTAGAGGATGACAAATTACAGCACCCAAGAATTGAAGTAATCATTACCGTGGATGAAGAAACTGGTATGACAGGAGCGAAAGAAGTCGATTTATCAAATTTGCATGGAAAGCGCATGATCAACATTGACTCAGAAGAAGAAGGATTTTTACTTGTGGGATGTGCAGGTGGAGCTACTCTAAATGGAAGTTTTTCGTTCTCTTATCAAGAGCAAAATGGAATTCTGGTAGATATTGTTTTATCCGGATTAAAAGGTGGTCATTCAGGTGTTGAAATCGATAAAGAGAGAGGAAACGCATTATATTTGCTCGCTAGATTATTACGAATGATCAAGGAGGAAGTACATTTTTCATTAGTTTCTTTTCAAGGTGGAGAAAAGGACAATGCAATACCATTGTATTCCACTGCACAAATACTCGTGCCCGAAGAGGAATATGCAAATTTTGAAGCAGTTTTCCAAGCAAAGAGCGATGTTTTGAAAAATGAATATATCTCAAAAGAAGCGACTATGATTTTAGAGTCAACCGCACGGAATCAGCAAAATCAATTGGTATTAGAAGCTCATTCTTTTGAAAAATTCCTTCAGTGGATGCAGATTATGCCAAATGGCGTACAGTCAATGAGTGGAGCAATAAAAGAGCTTCCTGAGACCTCATTAAATATGGGAATTCTTTCTATATCCAAAGAAACAATGAAGTATACAATTTCAGTAAGAAGTAGTATCGCGTCTGCAAAAAAAGAATTGGTAGAAAAAGTCAAAACCATTTGCGAAATGTTCGGCAGCCAAATTATGGTGAAAAATGAATATCCTGCATGGGAATACAAGGCAGACTCACCACTTCGGGATCAGATGTGTTCTTTATATAAAAAGATGTATCAAAAAGATATGCAGGTATTGATGATCCATGCAGGGTTAGAGTGTGGGCTTTTGTCTGAAAAAATTGAAGGATTGGATTGTGTTTCCATAGGACCGGATATGCAGGATATACATACTCCAAGAGAGCGACTGAATATTTCTTCAACAAAAAGAGTATGGGAATTCCTTGTTGCATTTCTACAGAATAAAGATGACAACTAAAATAAAATATGCTATACTCACATAGAAAATTAATAAAAATGAAGATGTTTTTATGGGGAAGTCGGGTGTCATTCCCGCGCGGTTCCGCCACTGTGATAGGATTTATCCTTAAGCCAGAATGCCAGGTCTTCATGTATGAAATTCACGAGAAATGAATGGGTAGTACGCTTGGATTAGATAATTCGTGCACCTGCTATAGGTGCACTTTTTTTCTGTTTAGCACTGCGATTGTTTTCTCAAATCATGAGGAAAGTGTATGGCTAATACCATACAAGGAAAGGATGAGTTATGAAAAAAATGAAAATGCTTGTACTTTCGATGACCTTCGTGCTGCTATTGGCACTTGCAGGTTGTGGAAATACAGAAAACACAAACAATGAGGCAGTGGTAAGCAACGCAAACAATATTGTAGAAACTACTGCTCCCGAATCATCAGAAACATCGGAAATCATTGATGTACCAGTGGTGGAAATCACTGCAGATCGAGCAGGAAACGAAATCTCTATTCCCGAAGAAGTAAATACAATTGTTTCTTTAGCGTCTTCCACAACACAGGTATTGTCAGATTTAGGACTTGTTAATCAGATTGTTGCAGTTGATTCTTATTCAATTTATTATACACAGGGACTTGCAGAAGATATTGTATTATTTGATATGATGCAACCAGATTTGGAAGCACTCATTGCACTAAACCCAGACATCGTATTTGTTAGTGAAATGAGCAATGCTGGAGGAGAAGATATTTTTGCACCAGTCAGAGAGGCTGGAATTACTGTGGCTACAATACCTACACCAGATACAATTGATGACGTGAAATTGGATGTGCAGTTTATAGCGGATGCGGTGCATGAATCTGAAAAAGGGACAGGATTAATTGCTGAAATGGACGAAACTCTTTCTGCAATTCAAGAGATTGCACAGACAATTACAGAACCTAAAACCGTGGCTTATGAAGTGTCGGGAGTTCCGTACCTTTATAGTACCGGAGCAGGGACTTACGTAGATGAGATGATTCGTTTTATTGGTGCAAAAAATGTCTATGAAGAACAAAGCGGATGGATTTCTGTAACGGAAGAGGATGCCGTTTCAAGAAATCCAGATGTCATTTTAACAAGCGTGAACTATGAGGAAGATGTGGTAAATGGCATTTTAGCTCGCGCAGGTTGGGAGAATGTGTCGGCAGTAGCAAACAAGAATGTATTTTATATCGATAATGCTTCTTGTACACTTCCAAATCAACACATTATTCAGGCTATGACAGAAATGGCAAAAGCAATTTATCCAGAAGCATATGCGAATTTGGGAGAATAGTTCCGAAATTAATTAATTATACTTATCGTAATTAGAAAGAAGGTGGACCGAAATGAGTAAGAGAACAAAACAGTGGATCATGGTACTTGTTTGCTTAATTCTTCCGGTCCTTACTTTATTTGTAGGAAGTGCAAAAATATCACCAGCCCAATTGTTAGAAATTTTGGGATTTAAGTTCTTTGGGATAACTCTTCCTGAAAACTTTAATATGTCCTATATTGGTATTTTTTGGAATATCCGACTTCCAAGGATCGTGTCTGGATTTTTAGTGGGTGCCATGTTGGGTGTTGCTGGAACACTTATGCAATCCGTTCTTCAAAATCCACTTGCATCTGGGTATACCTTAGGGGTATCTGCTGGGACATCACTGGGAGCAGCTATTGTTATTGTATTAAATTTCTCCATTCCAATGGTTACGATATTTACGAAACCAATTGTTGGTTTTGCCTTTGGATTAGGAACCGTTCTATGCGTTCTTTTTATGGCAAATAGGTTGGATCTTTCGCTACAAAATCATACAGTTGTATTGATGGGAATGGTTGTTTCTTTGTTTGTTAATGCTATTTTAACCCTTGTATCGGCACTGCATCAGAATAATATTAAGGAATTAATCATTTGGCAAATGGGTTCTCTTGCAGGAAATAAGTGGATCGAAGTAGGAATTATGGCGGTTGTCTTTATCTTTGGGATATTATATGTATGGGCAAAATCTATGGAGCTGGACATTTTGACTTTCGGAGAAGAACAGGCAAACTCGATGGGGATTCATGTTCGTAGAAAGAAAAAAGAATTTATTATTGTTGGAACGCTTCTCACCGCTGCAGCAATTTCGTTTACAGGTATCATAGGATTTATTGATTTGATTGCACCTCATGTCATAAGAAAGATGTTTGGGTCCAATCATAAAATTATGATTCCTTTTACAGCCTTATTTGGAGGAGCGTTTATGGTACTTGCAGATACCATTGCAAGAACTATTATCGCACCAATAGAATTACCAGTAGGAGCTATAACAGCGTTTGTTGGCGCACCATTTTTTGCTTTTGTGTATTTCGCAAAAAGAAAGATATAAGGTATTGGTATGATTGAGTTTCGAAATGTGTCAATTTCATATGGAAAAAAAGAGGTGGTACACAACGTATCCTTTACTCTTCCTGACATTGGCTCGCTTGTTATTCTTGGGCCGAATGGGTGTGGAAAGACTACAATTTTGCGTGCATTTGCTGGACTCATACCATATTCAGGAAGTATCTTACTAGATGGAAAAGAGATTCGAGATATCAAAAAAGATGAGATGGCGAAGAAAGTGGCCTATCTGGGACAAATGATGCATGGAGATTTTACATATACGGTGGAAGAAACAGTGCTTATGGGATGCTATGCACATATGCATAAAGGCTGGTTCATGCAAATGTCAGATCGAGAGAGAAAAAAGGTAAATAAGATTTTGAAACAAATGGATCTAGAAGGCGTAAAAGATCGACCAATTACACAGCTATCAGGGGGACAACTGCAACGTGTATTTTTAGCCAGAACTTTTGCACAAGAGCCTAATTATATACTACTTGACGAACCAACGAATCATATGGATTTCAGATATCAAAAAGAACTTCAGGAATATTTGCTTGCATGGGAACAAGAAGAGGGACATACTTTAATTGGGGTCTTTCATGATGTTTCAATTGCTGCAAAGCTGGCTGATTTTTATTTGATGATTCGGGAAGGAAATGTCATCTCTTTTGGAAAGGAGATTGTTACTCCGAAATTATTAGAGGAAACATTTGGATTTGATTTTGTTGAATATTTGAATGAAACCTATCATACATTTATTCGAAAAATGATAAAAATGATAGACCTCTAACATCATGTGGGTATGACTTGTAGATTTTAATAATGAAGCCGCCTACACAAATTAAGAATCTGTGTAGGCGGCTTCATTTATTTAAAAATCATCGGAGTGACAGGATTTGAACCTGCGGCCTCCACCTCCCTAACGTCAAAAGTACCATTTTGAGACTATCAGAGAAACCGCAAACCCTTGAAAATAAAGGATTCTTGAAAAATCAAATATATCAAAATATCACAGAAAAACATACTTCCGTAGAAAATCCGTAGAAAAAAATCATATTTTTTTCAGTCTTTCTTTTTCACCTTCAAAATTAAAAATCTTATTGGAATAACTGGATAGGGTTGCCTGATGCGCATTGTTTTGTGTGTGCACATAGTTATTCATAATCGTCTCAACAGAGGATCCCATGATCTCAGAAATAACCTTTACATTCTCATTTCCGTCAATGATGGTATTAGTTGCAAAAGAATGCCTGCCATCATACAAACGGATATGAGGAAGATAAAAGTCGCCATCAGGTAATTTATTATTCTCATCCTCATACTTCTTTAATTTCTCATTATGTCTGTTTACTAGGTATCTAAAATTTCGAGAGTACGTATCTGGTTGAACTGGGTTTCCGTTTTCGTGGGTAAATAAAAAATCATTCTCATTATAAGGTATGTCAGACTGAAAGGTTTGAACGTACCTTTTCTTTTCTTCTAATTTCTTTTTCTTCTTAATCTGAAGTGCATGAAACACAAACGGATCCAAGGTAAGAGGACGATGAGAGCGTCGTGTTTTCATTTCTGTAATATGTCCGTGTTTATTAAAACCACGTTTGAGAGCAAGCGTGCCATCTTTCATCAGGTCACTGGTCCATATCCCACAAACTTCTCCAGGTCTAAGAGCGGTAGTAAAAGAAACAATCAACATTTCATAATACTTCGATTCCATGACTTCCGGAAGATTCAAAAAATAGCCTATGGTTTTAGTGTCCCAAGTGGTCCATTCTGGTGGCATAATTTTACTTCGCTTAATATCTTTACATGGATTCTCACGGATCAGGTTAAGTGGCTTCCTGGCAAACTCAAAAATAAGTCGAAGTATCATAATGATTTTATTAATAGTAGCCGGCTTATATTTCTTACTAAGCTCATTTTTATAATTCTGAACGTGTATAGGTTTGATTTTGTCAATCATAATATCTCCGAAGATTGGAAGAATATTAGTCCGATAGTATCCGTCATAACTATGAAGAGTAGATTCCGCATAGGTGTCTTTAATTGATTCAAACCAGATATCAGCTACGCGAGAAAATGCTTGAGATTTCTCTAACTCCAATTCACCATTCTCTATTTGAGTTATCAATTCAGCTTCATCCTTTACAGCTTCCGTTCTTTTCGAACGACCTTTTCCCCAACGATGTTTATCAGTTACAGGATCGTAGACACATGCAAAATACTTTGTAGAAGTCTTACCCGTCTTCTTAGAAGTATATTTTTTTGATTGGATAGCCATAAGTTCACCTCCAAAATAAAATTAATTGTGGCAAATTATTTCAATATTACATCCGTAACTTTTATCTCCGCCACCGGTAATACTCTTAACTTTAGCGTCATGATATAAATAAGAATCTTCGTACAATTCAGCAGCGAGCTCCTTTTTTAAAAAACCTATTTGTCCATATGCCCCTTCAACGATATACGCTGGTTCATCCTTGTATTCGGTTTCTGTGAGTTCGAGGTCATCATTGACTTCCAAAAGCTCAATGTTATCCTGGCGATTTGTGCCATCGTCATTATCATATGTAACTCCGACGACCTTAGTATAAATAAATTTTGGTTCAACACAAACAGATGGATCGGTTTTCATAATTGGAGAAGAAGTATCTGGAACTAGCTCATTTATTGATTTTCGCGTTTTATTCACTTTTCTAGCCACCATTATTAGTAAAAATCCAGACACTCCAAAAAACAAAAAGCCTGCAATACTTCCAGATAGAACACCGGACATAATAAGATCAATTGCAATAAAATATAAGACAATTACCAATAACAACTTCTTGCCATTTTCACTCATCTTTTTATTCATAATACATCCCCCTTATACATTATAATTATTTATTTGAATCAGAGTCGCTTGAGTAGCCTAGATCAATAAGTTCCTTCAAACGATCTTCTAATTTCTCCACCCCTAAATCATTTAGCTTATTATAGTAAGCTAGAAGACGATTAAAACGATCGTTACGTACTGAAGCGCTGGGATCCTCCATTCCGAGAATATACGCAGGAGTACACCCGAATATTTCTGACATTTTGAGAATAGTGCTTCTTTTAATGTTTTCCACTCGACCATTTTCGTATTTGGCTATAGCTGATTTTTTTAAGCCGAGTTTCGATGCAAGTTCTTCTTGAGTCATTCCGTTTTGTAATCGCAACTCTTTAATTATTTCATTAACTTCCATATCATAACCCTCCTTAGTGTCTTAATTTTACTACATTTAATAAAATAACGCAAGAAAATAATAACAAAATGTCTTAAAATTCATTTTTCAGTATTGACATTGAAAGTTGTTAGTGATAGTCTAACAGTATCCTAAAAAGACGCAAAAGAAAAAAAGGAGGGAAAAAAGATGAATAAAAAGAAACTCAAGGCAATAATGATCGAAAATGGTGATAATACAACAATACTGGCCGAATATTTAGGAATTAGCAGGACAACTTTATCTGCAAAGATTAACGGGTACAGAGGGGCCGATTTCAATCAAAAGGAAATTGCGATGGTTATTGAGAAGTATAACCTGACTCCAGAGAGTATGGCATCCATTTTTTTTGAAGCAAAAGTGTCTTAAAAAGACATATTTAATGAATTAAGGATTACTTTTGGGAAATGTGAGGTGAAAATGTACTTAGAAGAGCAAGTAAAACAACTTACAGAAGATATTAAAGAACTAACTGAAAAAGTGAAATATCTAGAAAGTGTGACAAATGAAAAGTGGGTATCTGCTAAGGAACTAGCTGAGATCATGGGATGTTCCGTTAACAATGTATATATCAGAATCCGATCAGGAGAGATATACGCAACTAAGATACTGGGAAGTCCGAAGATACCTTTGTCACAGTTTTACGAACCTGTGAAGGAAGAAAAGAAAAAAGAAGAAGACATGTCAAATAAGGCAATTAAGGACAGAGTCTTCAGACTATGTTAGGAGGTGAGAAGAATGAGTCAAAAACTAGTATACGAAGTAATTATTGATGATGAGATCTGTCATATCAAAGGACTACACGATGCACTGGACGAACTAATCGGTGACGCAGTGGAATGTGTCGTTATTGGCAGCAGATTAGAATCAGACGACGAAGTATCAGAAAACGGAAACATTTAGGAGGAGAAAAGCATGAAACAAAAATTTGTATTTGAAGTACTGGTAGACGAAGAGTTCTCACAATTTGGAAAACTAAGCGAGGAGCTAGAAGCCTCAGTAAACAAGTTCCAAGGGTGCGAGACTGCCGGAGGAGAAGTTTTGAAAACCAATCCTCAGGAAGAGAAAAAGGACAAGACTATTTGGGATTTACAGAGAGTATTACTCAACAAAACATATGAACAAATAGAAAAAGAAACTATTCTAAGCGATGAGACACGGAAAATGATCTCCAGTTGCTGTGAAGTCTATTCGACTACTTGAATAAAATAAAAATCCATTCGTGAAAGGGAAAAATAAATGCCACACGCAATTGAAGAAGTTAACGGAAAAGAAGTCGGGAGGTATTATTCCACCAAAAGAAAAAAGCGCCTGCCAAGAGACAGACGCAAGAAGATTAATCTTCGTACGAGAACTTTGAGTTAGGATTCGCAGCTTTTATTTTGCGAATTACAGAATTACAAATATTAATTGAGCGTCTTGCTTGAGCAATCTCCTCTTCTGTAAGATCTTCGTCTTCAAGATCAAGATTTAAACCACGCAACTCGCTGCATAGACAGGAGTACACACAAAGAGTTTCGGCGCCGTCTAGTTTCAGTGGACTTCGTTCCATAGCAATACATCCCCTTTCGTCATTATTTCAGCTCCCCGCTGATAAGAGGATGGTATCACTTTAAAAATAATAATTCAAGAAAAAAGGAGAAATTTTATATGCCACAACATTTGATCACAAAATACGAAGCAAACGGAAAGAAATTTGCAGCTTCATGGATCCAAGTAAAAATCTTTGGGAAGATATTATGTTTATCAAGAAAAGTAATAGAACTAAAGGAAGACGCACCGCAGTCTATTGACATTTTGTTTCGGCCAAGGAGCCAGATGAGAGGATAAACATATGAGACCAGTAAAGATAGTATGTGACCGCTGCGGAGCAGAGATCACTGGAAATCCATTTCAAGTACTGATTGACGAAACGGATCGAGAGACCGGATCTTTTTTGTATTCTGATCCGTTTGAGATAAGAAGGCTTGACTTCTGCGATAAGTGCATCAGTGAAATTGCAAAAATGATTTTAGCAAAAGAGTCTGAGAATACAGAGAGAACAGAAGAATTGGAACAAAAAGCGGAGCGAAAAAGAATCGATCGTGGGAAACTGATGGCTCTTCACAATGCCGGCTGGAAAGCCAGTAAAATCGCAGATGAAATGGGAATCAGCGAAGGCGCTGTACATAACACTGTGTCAAAGATAAAAAAGGAACAAACATGATTGGCCAATACTATATACCGGCATCAGATGAGGTGATCAAGGAAGCGTTTCATAGTGCGTTTGGAACTAACTCGATTGGAAATCATGATGTAGGCTATACGGCAGGAGAAACGAAGTATATCGGATCTGAAACCATGAAAGACAATTGGATCCTTGATTACTATCGTGGCCCGGATGGAAGGTATTGGCACGGAAGAAGAAAGTGGAAAGATGGGAGAATCATTTCTGAAGAAGAAGCAATCTTCGGACGCGAGATCAGGAGGTACGGATGGAAAAGAGAATAAAAAAAGAGCAGTGACGGGAATCACTACTCGAGTTAACGACAAACCTATCAAAATTCATTCGTTAATTGATATTAAATAGTATATCAGTTAACGGGTGGAAAGTCAAGTAAAAACAAGGGTTTCCACCCGTTTCCGTTCTCGCTAAAGATATTATCTTTAGGACACACTATAACAAATCAAGGAGTATAGATATGCCATACATGGAAGAGATATGTGTGGCAGGAGATACCATTGAGATCAATAAATATTATGCCCAAAAATATCATGGAAAAGCAGAGGGTAAGAGAGAGAAGAAAAAGAAGAAGACATCAGCAGCGCAAAAAAAGGTAAACCTACGAAAAGCCATAAAGCTTCTTCGAAGACTTATGAATGCAAATTTCATAGATGGAGACTACCTGATCCGACTGGACTTTGCAAAGGTATACTTCCCGGACGGGAGTAACGATATGCAAAAGTACATGACATTGGCTCTGAGAGAACTCAGGAAATTGTTCAAGAAGAACCAAATGACATTGAAATACATCTATGTCAAAGAAGTAGGTCCGAGAGGTGGAAGACATGTACACATGATGATGAGCAAATGTGACTTAGACTTCTTGTGCAAAGCTTGGCCATATGGAGGGATTCATGTGGATCCACTGCATACACATGGACAGTATCGCAAAGTGGCAGAGTATTTCGGAAAGTATGCAGAAAAAACAGAGGAGACGGAAGGCAAGATCATCGGAAAACGATGGTACCCATCTAGGAACCTTGATAAGCCAGAAGTAAAAAAACGCATCATTTCTTCTACGAACTTTCGAAAGAACATCAAAGATATTGAGGGATATTATTTGGAAAAAGAATCCACGTATTCAGGAATATCAGAATGGAGTGGATATGAGTATTTCTCCTACACACTAGTAAGATCAAGGGAAAACGAAGTACGAGGAGGTTAGAAAAATTGATAGAAGCAAATTTATATATTGAACAGACAAAAAAAGGACCGGGAAGATATGACGGAGCATACGGATACGTGCTCGAATTCTTTGTAAAAGGAGAACCAAAGACACGTGAAGAGTATGTATCATCAAAAAACGTGACCGCGCATCAAATGGAACTGATTGCAATCACCGAGGCCCTTAAGAGGCTGACGAAGAGTTGTAAGATCACAATTTATTCCGGACACGGATTTTATAAAAATGCATTGTCTAGGAATTTGATTAAAAAATGGCAAGAAGATAATTGGAAAAACGCAAAAGGTGGAGAAGTTGCAAATAAAAGTGAGTGGGAAGAACTGATCCGGGAGATGGCAAAGCATGAAGTTATCCCGGGAGAGAGTGGACATCATGCATATTCCGATTACATGATCACACAAATGAAAAAAATGGAGGGAATCAGAAATGGCACTATTTGATAGATTTGGAGAACTGGATTCGGCAGCAGATCTGAATGAGCTTGCAGTGAATCTTCGAAAAGAAAAAGATATGGACAGCATTCGTGTTCTAGCCAAAGAGAATGGAATCGATAAAGATATTGCTGAATATTTTATTGAAGGAGACATGCTATATATTACTTCAGTGGATTTTGCCGCACTCGGAAAATTGGAAGTAGAGGCAGCAGAACTAAAACCGACAGAAATCATGGAAGACTGGTACGAATACATCAAATCATGCTGTATGGAAAGCGAAGAGATGGCACTTGCAATCCGAAGAAAAGGAAAGTCACTGAAAGGTTGCATTGCTGCACTACTAAAATGGTCATTCGGTAATCAAATACCAATCGAGTCGGATATCTTAAAGGCAGCAGGAGTGACAGCAGGAAGAGTAACATTAGGGATTCCAGGAAATGGTAGGGCAAAGAAAATCATCACAGACTATTATCTTGGAAAGTAGGTGATGATATGAGAAAAAAAGAACTGGAAAAAGATATTCCAAATTTAGATGAATATAATTTTAGCAATAAAGCAATGATCTATGCGGTGGTCGTTCGTAAAACAGAAAAATTATTGATTTTAGACTTCTTAATGAAGAAAACTAAAAAATCAGTAAAAAAGGTAGTATTGGAAAAGACAAACTATGCAACTTATACACCTGGTAATGACTCATGGAATCAAAGGTCTTTAGAAAATAATATTTTCAATAATCAGTCGAACTACGCGCTGTCAGAGAGAACTTGCGAAATACTTCCGGAGCATATTGAAATCATAAAAAGTTTTGACAATTGGAATTACCATGACATTTCTTGGTGGGAACTGATAGAACGATTTCAGCAGAATATAAGAAATCGAAAAACAGATAAAAATGACGAACGAAGAAGAAAGCGTCTACATGAACGCATGGAGGCGGTAGGAGATCAAGAACCAGAAGGAATGGCAGATTGGCTCAGGTATCAATGCGAGAAATATCTGTTCTACAAAAAGAAAGGCCGATACGTCACCTGCAAGTGTGCAGAATGTGGAGATACATTTACCTACGCATGGAAACGATCGGGAAGCTACGAAGGACAATTTGAATCCATTATCGATAATCCACAAGCAGGAAAAATCATAGAGTGTCCACATTGTAAAACACATGTTACATGCAAACCGACTGGAAAGGTTAGCAACATTGAGGAGAATAAGTTTGGATATGCTTTCGGGAAATATAAAGAAACTGGAATTGTTCTAAGGTACTTTAATTTTTGCAAAAAGAGCTATCCGGATGAAGGGATTGGAACGTATGGTGCATTTACAGAAATCGCAAGAATATTCTTTCATAAAGACGAGAAGATACAAACAGACTTTCATAAGCACAACCCATATACAGGGAATGACTTCTGGGATGACTGCAATATCTATGGAATGTGTAGCATTAAGATTGAAAAAGGAAGTATATACAGACCTTCGGAAACAGAGTTAAAAGGAACCATCATGGAGTATTCCGCATATAGAGAATACATGAATGCAAATTGGGACGCACATATTGTGGGTTACTTAAGAAAGTACTATAAACATCCGGAAATTGAAATGCTTATGAAACTGGGATTAAGTGATATGGTCGAGAACATCGGAAGTGCATCCGAATACATGGATCTGACAAAGAAGAAAATCGACCAGATACTTAGGATCCGAAAAGACAAGCTTGAACTACTTAGAAAAAATCATGGAAAACTTTCCACGTACCGCATCCTAGTTGCGGAAAAAGAAGCAGGTTTGAACCTTACAGAAAACCAAATCAAATTCATAACAGATGCCAGTATATCCTCAGATAAGTTAGCGCGTATTGCTCAGTGTATGTCAGTCGAGAAGTTTATCAATCGTTCGTACCGATATGCGGAAATTGATAGAGATGCAAATATGTCGATGTATTGCTCACACGGAGCAAACGGACTATATCGTACCGCTTCAACCTATGCAGATACATTAAACATGCTTTTTGAAGTAGGAGAAGACACCACAAAATACACCAACCTATTTCCAAAAGACTTAAGACAAAAGCATAACGATTTGGCACTCATACTGAATGAAAGAGCAAATGAAAAGGTTTGCGAAGAACGAAACGTGAAGTTCTGTAAAATTGGAGAACAGTTCGAAGATCTCTGCAAGATTTATGCATACGAAAAAGGCGATTTGTTTATTCGACCGGCTTACATGGCATCAGAGATTGTAAAAGAAGGACAAACGCTTCATCACTGTGTCGGAGGAGAAAGTTATTTAAAAAGACATCACGATGGAGAATCATTCATACTCATGCTTCGTAAAAAAGAAAGTCCAGAAGAGCCATATGTGACCGTTGAAGTAAGAGACGATCATATATCACAGTGGTACGGATTGAAAGACAAAAAGGTAGACCAAAAGCAGAACCAAGCATGGCTTGACGGGTGGATCAAATGGGTGAAAAACAATAAACAGATGCAGAAGACCATATTGGCAGCAGGATAGGAGGAAACAATGGAAGGACAAATCACATTAGACCAGTGGCAACAGTGGAAAGACGAGATCCGTCAAAAACTACAGAGCACGGTCGACAATTTCGTGTTCCTTGGGTACCGGATGAAACAGATCAGAGACACAGAGGCATACAAGCAAGACGGATGCGACAGCATCACCGAATGGGCAAAACAAGAGTATGGACTCTCGAAATCAGACGTATCAAGATTCATTGCCATCAACGACCGTTTTTCAAAGGATGGAGATAGCCTGGAACTAAGGGAAGAGTTCAGAGGACTTGGAAGCTCCAAACTCAGTGAAATGCTTTCTCTTCCGGAAAGTGATTACACAATGATCACAGAGAAAACATCGATTACAGACATTCGAGAAATAAAACAATTCAACAGACAAGCTCCTGAAGAGAGGCAGCAGTCTTCAGATCCGCTCGAAAAATGCATTGAGGACTATTTTAGTGATTCAAGCAGACACGACATGCTAAACAATGTCATGAACCTAATTTTCGATGGCTTCAACGAAGAGCAATATAAAGCAGCATGCCAGGAAATGAATCCAACCGAACATGGGACCCATAAAAAAGGTCTTATCATGATATCCATGCAGGACTATCCAAGCGGAATCAAAATAAAATCCATGATGAAAACCGAAGTAGACACGATGTCATGGAACGTCTTCCTAGATATGATCTTCTCCATGTACACATATCCATCAGATGAACCAAACAACACCGATTTTTGGTGCGAATATTACGGTCCATTGCCCGTGGAAGAGAAAAAAGAGATAAAAAAGGTCGAGGAACCGAAAAAAGAGCCACAAAAGCCCGTTCAAAAAGAGGTCAAAAAAGAGCCATCAAAAACACCTGCCAACACCAGTAAATACTCGAGTTGCGACGTCGCAACTCCACCTGAAAAAACGGTGGAAAACGAGGAAAAAAACGAAGAAAATGTGGATGAGTTTACGGAGTTCTCGGAGACTATAAAAAGAGAAGAGGATTTCGAAGAAGATCCGGAAGAGGATATCCAAGAAGACAGCGAGGATCTTCAACCAATCAGCGAGGAACTATTAGAAGCCAGAAGCCTGGCAAGCACCATAGCAACCATAGTGGCAGCAGACCAAATCAGCGTTGGAGATATGTGGCGAATCAAGACCTTCTGCAAGAACCTGCAAAACGTTATGGACAATATGATAGAAATGGAGGATGAGAAATGTCAATAATGGAAGCATTACAAGAACAGCTGGAACAGGAGAAGGAAAACTGTAAAGACTGTGAAGACCAGGAGCATAGCGAGATGTGCAACAGTTGTGGAATTGGTGGAATCATTTCAAATATTGAGATGGAAATATCGGAAACAGATAAAGAGCGGGAACCAAAAGTAAAGAAGAAACCGGAACTATTGATCTTTCGTGTGGACGAATATTCTTGGTATGTAGCACATGATTTGATGGAGTTTTTAAATTGGTACCATAAAAACATTGATTCGATTGATGATCCAGATGAACTTACTGAACTAGAAATGTTTGATCCGGAAGATGGAACCATGTGGAACGACAGAAATATCACACAGGAAGATGTTGACCGATTAGGTGATTGTGATGATATAACGGGAGGCGGTGTTGGGGATCTCATGCGTAGGGATGGGGAAATATACAAAAGGCAGACCTTTGCAGACGTATTAGGAGAAGAAGATATCAAGGAACCATATGAAATAGCATCCACAGAGTGGTAGGAGGAAGAAAAATGCAAGTAACCGGAGAATGCATGTATTGCAAACAAGCAATATTCGTAAACGTAGAGGAATCCGCTTCAGAAGAAGCAATAAAAAGAGCAGCAACTCTTCTTTGCAACTGTGATCCATCGTTAAGATATCAAAAAATCAACGAAGCTGTAGAACACGCAAAAGTGGAGATTAAAGAACTATTCGAAGACAACAAAGGAATCCAGTTAATACTGGATACTACAGCAGATCAGTTCATGACGGAACGCATTGAGAAAGTATCCATTACCAGAGGAAGCACCAAAGCAGTCATTTCCATCAATGCAAAACATGAAATCAAGGTAGAGAAGATACGAACAGAAAAGGCGGTACGTACCGTATGAAATCAATCATTCAGCAGGATCCAGGAGAATGTTTGCTCTGCACAATGGAAGGCAATTATGAATGCCATGAAATACTTGAGGAGCATCATCCATTTGGAGGTAGAGCAAACAGAAAAATCTCGGATAAGTTTGGGCTTAAAGGAAACCTATGCTTGAAACATCATCGAGGTGACATCAACGGAAATAAAGAGGCTGTGCATCACAATCGAGAAAACGATCTAAAATTGAAAAGGTATTTTCAAGAGGTTTTTGAGAAGACACACACCAGAGAAGAATTCAGAAGCAACTTTGGAAAGAGCTGGTTATAGGAGGAAAAAGGATGTTATATGTAAATTCGAGAAACACTGATAAAACAACAATCGCAATAAAAATAGCTCATGAAATGAAAATCCCGGTATTGGCAGCTAATAAAATGAGAGCGGATATAATCAAAGAAAGAAGCGAATATTTAAAACTACCAGTTACGGTGCTGTATCCGGATAAGCTGACTAGGTTGTCTAAAGATGGGCTAGGTACAAAAACAAAACAAGTGGTAATTGATGATGTAGATGCAGTCATGAAATCTATGTTCGGAATTGACGTAGTATTAGCTACATCAAGAGGAGAAAACATGGAAATGGTTGAAACACCTTAAGAAACCAAGTACAAAGAGCTAATTCATAATATGTCACAATATTAATAGCCATGATTGCAAGTCCAGGAGCGCTGCTCCTGGCAGGAAGGAAATATATGTCGAAAAAATGGAAAGAATTCAGAGGAAAAGAAGTTAAGGATAAAATAACAGGTTATTCAGGAGTATGTACTGGAGTCACATCATGGCTATATGGTTGCGATCAGTATTGCATTACTCCAAAAGCAGATGGAAGTAAGCTAGAAGAAAGTAAATGGTTTGACGAAGGACGAATTGAGGTTATAGGAGAAGGAATTAAGCCTGAAAAAATCCAAGTAAAAATAAAAGGTGGAGAAAATAATCATCCAAGTAATAGTAGGAGATAGGAGGGCATATGGTATTAGTGATTATTATTTTGCTCGTCATCATTTTTCTATTGTTAATAGCAAATATTGAAATTGGAAACAGTAGAGATAAACTACAAATGTTAAACAATAAAGGCGTCGTTATACCACGAAGAGATTGTATAGATTGCGCACTGAATATAAAAAAGCCACCAGATCAAGAAGGGCTGACAAGAGATCAGTTGATCAAGGAAAATATAGAATTGCGAATCGAAAATATCGCAATGAAAGAAAGGCTTCGAGCGTCAGAAATGAAAATAGTAACTGAAGAAACCATATTGTGAGAGATGGCAGCAGTATTGAAGTCCAGGAGCAATGCTCCTGGAAGAAAGGAATGAAATGGGAAGATTTACATATAAGAACCAAGACGGATCCTGGGGGTTAGTAAACGGAGATATTCATGCGATGCCAAATGAACTATATGGAGCAATGTGTAAGCTTTTAGATTACGAAGAGACCGGCCTTGATCCAGACGGAATAGAAGAACTGATAAAGAAAAGCAATACACATGGGAAAAGGATGAATTGTTTCGTAAATGGGAAGTTAACAGGGGACAGCTGTTTCGGTTGCGATGTCATAGCATATGAATGCGATCTGTGCAGATTCGTTGTCGGGGAACCTCCTGAATATGACGAGAAACATCCTGAGTTGCAAGATGAAACTTGTCCAGATTGCAATACGGCATTAAGAGATGAAGATGGAGTTGCAGGCGATTATTGTCCAGGTTGTGGCATGAAGATTATATGGCCGGAAAATAAATAACAAGTGGCAGCAGGATTGGAGAGAATATGAAAACAGTACTTAAGTATCCAGGAGCAAAGAACCGAATAGCAGAATGGATATGTAGTTATATTCCGGAACACGAAACGTATCTCGAGCCATTCTTTGGATCTGGAGCTATATTCTTCAATAAGACACCGGCTAAGATTGAAACAATCAACGACATCAATCATGACGTATACAATTATTTCAAAGTCCTAAGAGAGTGGCCGGAAGAATTAATCAAGAAGATTGAGTTAACTCCGTTTTCAAGAGAAGAATATCATGCAGCATATGCAGTTGAAGATATATCTGAAATCGAGAAAGCTAGAAGATTCTGTGTGAAGTGCCATATGGGATTCGGATGCAGTAATAGGTACCGAAATGGATTTCGATCTTCTCAGCAGGCACATTCGCCAAGAACATCAGAAGCGTGGAATAATCTTCCGGAAACATTAATTTTGGCATCCATCCGATTGAAGCAGGCGCAGAACGAAAATCTACCAGCGGAAGAGCTAATCAAACGATACAATACCAAAGACGTGTTTATCTATTGCGACCCACCATACTTACCAGGAATAAGAAAAGGATATCTGTACGAAAATGAAATGTCTGAAGAAGACCATATAGATCTACTCAAGCTATTACAAAAACATCCAGGAAAAATTCTTCTATCAGGATATGAAAATGAATTATACAACGAATTCCTGAAAGGGTGGTATAAAGTGAAGAAAGATGCAACAGCTGAACATGGACTATCACGAATAGAAGTACTCTGGATGAATTACGAAAAGAATCAGCAGATCAGTTTCATCTAGAGGAAGCACTGAAAATCTAACAGAATAGTAACATTTGAAAATACCAGTAAAACTGGTATATAATGAACATTGATAACTAAATATTGATAGTTGTAATCAGGGAGGAATATGAGAATAATAAAATATATATTTACAATTATGTGCAACAGTATATTTCTAGGTATAAACATCATTAGTTTTATTTTATGCGTAACTACTGATATTATTAAATCGTTTTATCCAGAATTTGTAATAGATATAAAATGGTATTATTATTTTATAGTCTTAGTAATATCAGTTTTATATAGACAAGCAAAAATAAATATTGACCAGACCTCAGATGTAGCAATATCTATTTGTGAAAAAAGAACAAAACTTATGTCGGTGGGAGATGGATCGGTAATATTAGAGTTGAACATTCATAATAAAACAATAATAGATGATGCGTTAAGAAGTATAGTTGTGAGATATTCATCAAAAAATAAAGAAGAAAACATTTTTGATACAAGAAAGTGTATATTTACTAAAAGTCCTATTTCAAAAGATATGAATGATTTGAAGAAGCACATCAAAGAAGGCCGTGATGATGTAGTATTTCCACATGAACTTTCTGGAGGAAAGATAAATACTATGTATATAACCATTCCGTTTGATTCAAACAAAATTGTGGACAAGGAATCCTATTTTATGAACGAAAAACATGCTGTTTTTGAACTAGAGATTGAATTAATGAACAATATTATAAATAAGAGGTTTTCATATAGAAAACAAAGTATTCTTGATAAAATAAACGAACACGCCGAAAATAAAAATATCGAAATCGATTTCTAAATCAGATTAACCAACTATCAATATGGTAGTTGGTTTTTTATTGCATAAAAAGTTTCTACAAGGGCAGAATAAAGAAAGGAGGGAGTATATTGTCAATAAAAAAGAACAGAAAAAGAAAATCGATATATCTAGAAGGGCACTATTGGGCTACAGAAAACATTAAGTCAATCCAAGAACGGATCTATGGTAAAAACGTAGATCTATACTGCTTGAAGTCTCCAAAGTTTTCAGATATGCCAAAAGGAGGTTGTTCAAAGAATACGTTAGAAGATAAAATCATTGATAAAGACGGCTTAGAAAAACGGATCGATCAATGCAGACAGAAAATCGAGGAGATTGAAGAAATTATTCATTCGATAGAAAATCAGCAGTATGTAGTTTTACTAGAATTGCGATACATTGACTACATGAAACTTGAGGAGGTAGCTAAAATTATGCATTTAAGCTATTCCAGAATCATCGATATACATGCATCAGCGTTAGATTCGATTGAAATGCCTGCCTAATACAAGGTATGGTGGTATATAACAGTATAAATGTACAAAATGACGGTTCACAATTTTTATTATGACTATGTTATTATGTAGGCAGAAGAAATGGCACAGGAGAGACACCTGTGCTTTTTTGTTGCAATTTTTAAAAATGGCAGCAGGAATGGAGAAGAAATGAAGGTACTTCGAATCAGTGTAAATG
Source organism: Lachnospiraceae bacterium (assembly GCA_963666475.2). Classification (GTDB taxonomy): domain Bacteria; phylum Bacillota; class Clostridia; order Lachnospirales; family Lachnospiraceae; genus JBFHIZ01. The sequence goes on from CAXXJM010000001.1 coordinate 133,735, forward strand.
AAAAGCCTAGAAGCTGCGTAGGGTGCCATTTAGCACCGGAATATAGAAGAGATTGTGGAGTGCTGAAAGAGAAGGTGCAAATCTCTGGAAGAATGATTTATAAGATGCCAGATCAGAGATGTAAGTTAGTTGTAATTGATGACAAATAATACGTGCAGTGAGTGGTATATCTATCTGCCATATAGATCTCCTTTTCGCTCACTGCACGATTCGTAAGGATGGTGCATATGGGAAGACCAAGCAAGAAAGACATAGTACTAAAAAACTTAGATAAAATCGAGCAGTGGTCTTCAGAGGGGCTATTCCTACATGAAATAGCTGATAAGCTGGGTGTATCTGCATCTACATTGCAAAAATATAAATCAGGATCGAAAGAAATCGAAGATAGCATTGCAAAAGGCAGGAAACCAGCTGTAAAAAATATGGAGGCTATCGCTTATAAATCAGCATGCGGCTCAGAACGCATAGTGACTAGACATACAAAAATTAAGAAAATTGAGTACTGGGAAAATGGCAAGAAGAAAAAGGAATGGGAAGAGATTGCAGAATATGAAGAACTTGAGATCACAGAGCCAAATATGGCAGCACTTATCTTCTTGTTAAAGAATTGGGCAAAATATGCAAACGAGCCACAAATCATTGGCCTTCGAAAGAAAGAGTATGAACTTAAAAAACAACAGGCAGACAGCGAGTGGTAAGGAGAACATGTGAACTTATACAATTTTTATCGTTCGAAAGAATGGACCGATCTGTTACAGATATTAAAGTTGGAAAGACTTGATCATCAGGGGAATATCATATGCGCACATTGCGGGAAACCAATTGTGAAAGCTTATGACTGCATTGGCCATCATAAAATATATCTGACAGAACTGAACTATATAGATGTCACGATTAGTTTAAATCCAGAGAACATTGATCTAGTGCATCACAAATGTCACAACATCATACATAACAAATTATCAAATAGCGGAAGACAAGTATATATAGTATATGGATCACCACTGAGTGGGAAAACTTCTTACGTGAACGAGATTGCAGAGCAGGGCGATTTGATCATAGACATTGATAGCATATGGCAATGTGTCAGCGGATGCGATAGATATGTGAAACCAAAGAAATTAAACGCAGTAGTATTCAGTGTAAGAGATAAGCTTCTTGATGCAGTGAAGTACAGGCAAGGCAAATGGTCCAATGCATATGTGATTGGTGGATATCCTTTACAAGGAGAAAGAGAACGCCTAATTGACACTCTAGGCGCAAGAGAAATATATATTGAATCAACAAAGGAAGAGTGCTTACTGAGATTGAAAGAAGATGTATATAGAGATGAAAAAGAATGGAGCAAGTATATTGATTCTTGGTGGAGACAATATCAAGGGACCTATTGACACCCCCACTCTTTCAACATATTTAAAATAAAAAGGGACTGTTAGTGGTTCCTTTCTTTCGCAGAAATGAAATTTGAACGAGATTTTTCTGAAATGAATCGAGATAAACGAAAAAACGTTTATATAAATTAAGAACAAATAACAATTATTAGTTTAAAGGAGGCAATTATGAAAGTAAAAGCAATCAAACCATTTTATGACAGAGAAGCTAAGAAAAACAGAAAAGTAGATGAAGAATTTACTACAACAAAAAAAAGAGCTGAAGAATTAAGCTCTGAAAAGAACAGAAGAAAAGAAATTTTAGTAGTTATTTTAGACGAGGAAGATCCTCCAAAAGATCCAGCAAAGGAAGAACAAAACGAAAAAACAGATGGGAAAGCTACAGATGGTGAACCAGGCAAGGAAGCAGAGGAAACGACAGAAAAAGCATCTAAAGAAAAAGTAGACAAGGAAGCATCAAAAGGAGATAAATAATCATGTATGAACAGGTTGATAATGCAGATGCGATGAGTGAGATAAATGCAGGAGAAGAGATGCATGTTGTTGATATTAAGACTTCGCGCGTTATTTCTTGCGCAAGTATGACGATCAGTGCAATTAAAAGTTTTGTTGAAAGAGATGATGTTATGTTTTTTAAGACTGTGAGTTAAATGGGTAGAAAAGAAGAGCTGCTGAAAATTATCGGAGATGAGAGTTTGGAACTTTCCAAACAAATGGTAGAAGAAGCTGTTTTTTTAGAAGGGAAGTTAATCGAGTTAAAGAAACTCCCATTTATCAAAGTGAATCCGAAAAATCCGCTACAGCAAAAGGTGGAGCCAGCAGCAAAGCTATACAAAGAATTCTTACAACAATATATCAATTGCATAAAAATGATCGAAAATATAATTTATCAAGAAAAACGTTTACAAGGAGAAGAGGTCAAAGAGTCGCCACTTAGGGAATGGAAAGGAATGTTCGATCATGATATGGACGCCGGATAATAGTTTTTTACTAAGATATCATGCGGAAATTGAAGCAGGGAGCATTATCGTTGGGCAGGAACTCTGGATAGAACTTGAACGCCTGAAAGAAGATATTATTTCCGATGCGTATATATATGATACGAAAGATGCAATTTATCGAATGCATTTTATGGAAAACTGCGTTCGATTGACAAAAAGTCCGTACTATAATCGGCCAATGATTTTGATGTTGTGGCAAAAAGCATTCATTGAAGCGGTTTATAGTTTTAAAATGCGAGAAACGACTTTCAGACGCTTTAAAAAAGTTCTATTACTCATCGCAAGAAAAAATACAAAAAGTGAAACTTGTAGTGCGCTTGGACTTTCGGAGTTTATACTTGGAAATCCTGGAGCAGACATTGTATGCAGTTCGAATGACGATAACCAAGCAAGCATTATTTACGACACCATTGATACAATGCGATTATTGGTTGATCCGGATGGATTAGATACTCATAAGAACCAAAGATTTATTTTGAATAAAAATACAAATACAAAGATATTCAAATTGTCCGATCGGACAAAGAATAAGGAAGGTCGTAATATTGATACGGCCTTCTTGGATGAAAGTCATGAGATGAAAGACAACATCATTGCAAAATCTATCATACAGTCACAAAGTCTGAAAGATGAACCATTATTTATTAATTTAACGACGGAAGGATTTGTGGTAGATGGATTTTTAGATGAAGAGTTAACAAAATATCGCGCGGTTGCATCGGGAGAAGATGATGGAATCGCAGCAGAAAGAATGCTTCCGTGGCTATATACACAGGACTCGGAACAAGAAGTTTGGCAAAACCCATCAAGCTGGGTAAAAAGCAATCCGACACTTGGGATTGTAAAAAAATGGGATTACTTGTACGAGCAAGTAGACGAAGCGAAGAAATCCAAGGGGGATCGTATTTTCGTCCTAGCAAAGGATTTTAATATAAAGCAAAACAAGGCGCAGGCATGGCTTGATCTTGAAGATTACGACTACAAAGCTGTATATAATTTGGAAGAGTTGCGAGGTTCCTTTGCGCTTGGAGCAGTCGATTTATCGGAAACGACAGATTTAACTTGCGCAAAAATACTTATGCAAAAAAAGGATGACCCATCAAAATACATCCATACGATGTACTTTATACCAGAGTCAAAAATAGAAGAACAAAGCGATTGGAACGCTGGAGCAAGATACAAGGAATGGGCGGACCTAGGATTAATTACAATAACCGAGGGGAATGATATTGATCTTGGTAAAGTTGCTGATTGGTTTTATTCTCTATACCAGGAATATGACATCAGACTATATAAGTGCGGATATGATCAAAGATTTAGTAGAGATTGGATCAATCGTATGGAATTTTATGGATGGATGAAGTCGAATAATGACTTGGTGCTAATTCCTCAAAATGCACAAACGTTAAGCAATGCGATGAAATTGCATGAAGCAGATTTAAAACACAAGGTTGTAAACTACAATGAAAATATTGTAGATAAATGGTGCTATAAAAATGCAGCAGTTAAGGTAAATGATTTAAGGCAATGCCTTTGCGTAAAAATGGAAACAGAAAAAAGAATTGATGGAGCAGTAACATCAATTATTCTATACGAAATGTATCGACAAAACAGGACGGAGTGGAATCAAATGATTGGAGGATTAAAATAATGGGCTGGCTGAGCAATCTGATTAGTAAGTTTAGTGAGACAATAAGCGAAAAAAGATACGCCGAAGTTATGAACGGATATTCGCCGATATTTAGCCAGTTCGGGACAGATATTTATGCATCGGATGTCGTACAGCAGGCAATAGGATGCATCGTATCTGAGGTGAAAAAGTTACAAATTGAACATATTCGTGAAGTTAGCAGTGACTATATGACGATAAATGACGATCTATCAAGAGTATTAAAACGGCCAAATCAACTAATGACCATGAGTGATTTTTTAGAGAAAATCACATGGTTATTGTTTTTAAATTACAATGTATTTATCATACCAACATATTACGAATGGAAAGATAAAAAAACAGGAAAGACAAGAAAAAAATACGACGGACTTTATCCAATTCAACCTTCACAAGTAGAATTTATTGAAGATCCGTCGAATAATCTATATGTAAAATTCCGATTTACAAATGGAACGGAGTATACATTAAACTATCGAGATATAATTCACATCAAGAAAAATTATAGTGTAAATCAATACATGGGAGGAAATGAACAAGGACAGCCAGACAATGGACCTTTATTAAAAACGCTCAACTTGAACCATCAATTACTACAAGGAATAGCAAAAGCGATGAATGCGTCGTATACCGTGAGTGGGGTCGTTAAGTTTAATCAAATGCTTGATGGAGGAAAAACGGAAGCTGCATTGAAAGAATTAGAAAAAAAGTTACAACGATCAGAAAGCGGATTTCTCCCTCTAGATATCAAAGCAGATTTTATGCCACTGAAAAAAGATGTAAAATTAATAGACGGTAAAACACTGGAGTTTATTGATAGTAAGATTATTCGTAACTACGGAACTTCCCTTGCTATATTGACAGGGGATTTTACAAAAGAGCAATATGCTGCATTTTATCAAAAAGCAATCGAACCAATTGTTATATCGTATGGACAAGGTTTCGAAAAAACACTAATTAGCGACAATCAATTTGGTCGAGGGAATCGTATTAAGCTCTTTCCAGCGGAGCTTATTTTTATGTCAACAGATCAGACACTTGAAATGATTCGTTTGTTAGGAGATTCGGGAACATTATATGAAAATGAAAAACGTGTAGCGCTTGGTAAGAAACCTTTAAAGGAATTGGAAGGAATTCGAATGCAGTCGCTAAACTATATTAATTCAGATTTGGCAGCAGAATATCAGGTTACAAATAAAAATAAGGCAGGAGGAAATGAAGATGGACAAGAAGGTTCAGGAGATGCTTAAAATGGAGAAGAGAGTTCTTCGGAAGTATGATTTTGAGATTCGCGCACAGCACGATGAAACACGTGGTGATTACATTGAGGGAATCCCAATTGTGTATGATTCTAAAACGGATATAGGATATTTTGACGAGATCATTGAGCGAGGAGCACTCGACAATGCAGATTTAAAAGATGTCCGATTTTTAGTGAATCATAATTTGGATATGATTCCACTTGCAAGAAGTAGAAACAACAATGAAAATTCAACGATGCAACTTCAAATTGTATTTGAAGGGCTGAAAGTAAGAATTAATCTAGATACAGAAAACAATTCAGAAGCAAGAAATTTATTTAGTGCTATTAAGCGTGGAGACATTACAGGTATGTCGTTCATGTTTAGTATAAAGAAACAAGAGTGGGATGAGCTGGAAAGTGAACACCCAACAAGACGTATTCTAGAAATTGCACAGGTATTCGAAGTATCTGCAGTGACATTTCCGGCATACGACGAAACAGAGATTTCAGCAAGAGACAAAAGAGCACTGGATAGTGCGAAACTTGCACTGGACAGTGCTCGTAGTCGCTCACTGGATAGTGAGGAGAACGAACTGGAATTAGAAAAAGCAAAGAATAGAAACAAATTATTACTGTAGGCAATGCATAGGGCATTACTTTTTTATTGGGAGGAAAACAAATGGATAAATTTTTACGAGATTTAATCAAAAGAAAAAAAGCAGAACTAAAAAAACTTGAGGAACGTTCAAATGCATCGACGGATCTTGCAGAAGTAAGAGCCATTGGAGAAAACATTGATTCAATCAAAGAAGAAATACGTTCAGCAGAAGCAGAACTAGATAAAATCGAAAAAATCGAAAATGAAGATGGAATAGAAGGTGACGACGGTACAGAAGGAAGAAGTGGAATTCCTGAAGGAACAGAACTTCGAAATGGCGTTGTGGTAGGAACATTTGGAATTGGAAAAAATTCAAAGAGATCAGAAGACGATGAGAACATCGAATACCGAAAAGCATTCATGGAATATGTAATGAGAGGGACACCTATTCCGGCAGAACTCAGAGCGGATGCGTCGACGACGACTTCAGACGCAGGAAACGCTATTCCGACGATGCTGGTAAATCAGATTGTAGAAAAATTTGATCATGTAGGAATGATTCTACCACTTATTACAAAAACGTCATATGCAGCAGGAATTGAAATTCCTACATCTTCGCTAAAACCAGTAGCAAGCTGGGTATCAGAGGGAGCAGGATCAGACAAACAAAAGAAAACGACTGCGAAAATTACATTTTCTTATTTCAAACTTCGTTGCGAGATTTCTATGTCAATGGAAGTTGGAACCATGGCATTGTCTGCATTTGAGGCAAAATTTGTTGAAAATGTAACAAAAGCAATGGTATATGCAATTGAAGAAGCAATAGTAAATGGTACCGGAACTGGACAACCAAAAGGAATTTTAACAGAAACGGCTCCTACTACTGTGACAATTGTGGATGGCGTAGTTACATATAAAACGTTATGCGATATGGAAGCGGCGATACCAGAAGAATATGAAGCAACAGCAAAATGGTGCATGAGTAAAAAAACCTTCATGCACTGCATGTCCATCACGGATGACGCAGGACAACCAGTTGCTCGCGTGAACTATGGTGTTGAAGGTAAAATTGAACGCACGATTCTGGGCAGAGAAGTTGTAATGGCTTCGAAATATATGCCAAATATTGATGCAGAGACAGCAGAGACAGTTGCATTTGCATTTGATTTTGCTGAGTATGTTTTAAATACCATTTACGACATGGGAATCTCAAAGAAACAAGATTGGGACACAGAGGATCTATTGACAAAAGCAGTAATGTCAGCAGATGGAAAAGTAATCTCTACAGATTCTCTTGTAAAAGTGGATAACACTCTAGGTGCATAGGAGGGGATAAACAATGACTGATATTTTAGAAAGTGTAAAGAAATCGATTGGAATTATTGGTGAATATCAGGATGGAACAGTCATGGAACACATTGCAGAAGCGAGGAGATATCTAATTGCGGGAGGTGTTCCGGACTATATTGCTGAGCATGAAATATCAGTCGGAGTTATCTCAAGAGGCGTTGATGATCTATGGAACTTCGGATCAGGCAATTTGTCACCTTATTTTAAGCAAAGAGCTGGCCAGTTAGCTTATGAAATTTCATCCGGAAAATACATTGTATTTTATCAAGGAGACTATGGAGAGAAGTTTTCAATTCCGATTGGATTCACTCTGCAAGAAGAGGATAAGGTCATTTTTTCTTGCGAGGAGATTGAAAAAGAATTTTCAGGAACAGAAGATTATATCTTAATTGATTTGACAAATGAAGAAAGTCAAACACTGATAAAGGGAACGTATACATGGAAACTAAAGGTTCAAAATGAAAATATGAGTAAGACAGTGATGGCAGATGGTGTATTGATTGTGAGGTGATTAAATGTATAGACCAGAAGACCCTTTTACAACGCCGATGCAATTATATAATGTAGCATCGACCGAGGTAATAAAAGGCGTAACAAAGAAAAAATATGCATTAGAGGATACTATTTTCTGCAGTTTCAAAACATTTGGAGGAACAGAAGTAAAGGTAAATGGAGAATATGCACTAATCAATACGGCAGATATTGTTACCTGGTACCGTCCAGATATTACGGCAAGCTCACAGCTTGGAATCGGTAACGAAGTATATGAAGTAATCGGAAAACCGGAGAACATAGATATGAGAAATCAGTTTTTGAAATTCAAGATTCGAGGTGTGAAAGGTGGCGCGTAAACGTTTTGGCTTGCAATTTAATGGATGGGAAGAAATGCTTGCGAAATTGGATGAGATAGGAGGTTCAGACGCAATGCCAAATGCAGTGGAAGAGGCATTAGTTGCATCGAAAGAATATGTAAATGTAAAAATTGAAAAAGCGATTCGAACACAAAATCTTCCAAAACATGGAGCGTTTGAAACAGGAATCACGAAACAATCCATCGATCGAGAGATGAGGGTTGAATGGCAGGGAAAGACAGCAGTCATAAAAGTTGGTTTTGACTTTAAAAAATCAGGATTGACTAGTATTATGCTGATGTATGGAACGCCAAAGATGAACCCAGTGAAAGGTTTAAAGTCTGCAATATATGGAGCTGCAACAAAAAAAGAAGTAGGGAAGATTCAAATGGAAGCATTAGAAAACGAGATTGCTCGAGTGATGGGAGGATAAAATGGAAGATAAATTAATCGAAATATTAGAAGATTTTGGATATCCAGTCCTTCAGCAAGGGAGCATGCTTCCGGAAGAAGATTATCCAGCACATTTTTTTACATTTTGGAATGATGATTCGGACGGAGACAGCTTTTTTGACAATAATGAAAATGCAACAGTTTGGACGTACAGCATAAACTTTTATAGCAGCGATCCGGAACTTGTCGTTTCAAAGCTTAAGGAAGTCATTTCTTCATTGAGAGAAAATGAGTTTATTGTTAGTGGAAAAGGTCACTCTGTAGCGAGTGATGAGAAAACACATACTGGGCGGGGGACAACCGTGCAGTATAGAGAAAATAATTAGGAGGTAAGATTATGCCAGATATTCAAGAATACAGAGGTATAAGAGGTTTGGTAGCAGCAAAAATCACCGAAGATTCGTCAGATGCATTTACATGTGGGACGCCATTCGAAGTAGCAGGAGTCGCAGAACTTGTGCGAAAGACGGAATCAGCAAGTGAATCACATTACTATGATAATCAAGCAGCAGTGGTTATCAATTCAAAAGGAGCGGATGAAGTGTCGATTAATGCTTCACTTATTCCGTTTGATGTATTATCACAGTTAACTGGACAAGCATACGATGATGTAAAAGGGATGTTCGTTGAAGGTGATGGAGATGCAGATTATTATGCAATTGGATATATTACAGAAACAACAGACGGAAGAGAAATCTTTGTTTGGAGACTGAAGGGAATGTTCAGCATTCCGGATAGTACACATTCGACAAAAAGCAATGGTACCAATGCAAATGGGCAAGCTCTTGTATACAAGGGAGTTAGTACGGCTCATAAATTCACTTACAAAAACAAAACAGCAAAAGCAGTCAATGTAGATACGTCGGTTAATGCACAAGATGAAACAACATTTTTTGCAACAGTACAGACACCAGATACCGTAGAAGCAGCTGCATAATTTTAAGACGAAAGGGTGATAGAAATATCACCCTTTTTTATATGGAGGAAAAAAGAATGCTACAAATCAAAATATTTGAAACGGATGAACTAAAAAAAGTAAAAAGAACTGAAACGGCAGAGAAAGTGAAAATTCCATACCGAGTGGCTCTTCGTCTGATAAAAAGCCTAGATGGAACAAGTATTGAGGAAGAGGAAAATCTAATCAGATTTGTCACAGGAAATATTGAGAAGGTCGACAAGGTAATCAAAGCAACATTCGACATCACAGAGAACGAAATGGAATGTATCGACATGATGGATTTAATAGAAGTAGGAAAAGAATTATTCGCTTGGGTTATGGATGAAGTGAAAAAATTGAAAAAAGTAGATCCGGAAAAAAACGAATAGACGACAGTGACGATGATATGACACTGTCGCAAATGTTTTTTGAAATAAACCGTAGTCTTTGCAAACTTTATCCAGGATTAGACCCGCTGAAACTATTGGATTATTACGCAGAAGATGTCTTTGATTTGATTCATGATGTAATCGCGTACAAAGAGATGGATGAAAACGTAACGACGAATAATAACGGAACAATAAGAAGAAAAGCAAAAGACAACTGGTTCTAAAAGGTGGTGAGAACATGCCAGGAAATAATGAGACAACAACAAAATTTAATGTCGATATATCCGAATTGAAAAAAGCAATGCAGGACGCGAAACGAGAGATTCGCGTGGCAAATAGTGAATTTAAGGCAGTTAGTTCTTCCATGGATAAGTGGAGTGAAAGTTCAGAAGGGCTAAATGCAAAATTAAAACAACTAGGGTCAAATGAAAAATCCCAAGTAAAGATTTTAAAAAGTCTCGAAGAACAATATTCGCAGGTGGCAACAGAACAGGGTGAAAATTCGAAGGGGGCAGATGAGCTTAGGATTAAGATCAATAATCAAAAAGCCGCAATTAGCCAAACGCAAAGGGAAATAAAAAAATACGAGGAAGCGCTCGGAGAAGTTAATGATAAATCTAAAAAAACGAAGCAGGACAGCAAGGCGGCAGCAGATGGAATTAAGGATATAGAACAGTGCTCAGATAAAGCTGAAAAACAGGCAAGTGGACTTGGAAAAACGCTTGGAGGAGCATTGAAGACGGGAATGCTTGCAGTTGCAGCAGCAGGAGCAACATTCGTTACAGCTTTTCTGGCAAATGCTGAAGCTTCGCAAGATATGATTGAGGATATGGGGAAGTTAGAGACTGCATTTGTTTCAGCTGGAAAATCAGTAGATCAGGCAAAGAAATCATATCAGGGAATGGTTGGTATATTAGGAGAGAGCGATCAGGCAGTTGAAGCAGTCAGCCACTTAGCCAAGCTAACAAAAAACGAAGAGGAACTAAGCAAGTGGACTGATATTGCTGCAGGAATATACGGTACATTTGGAGATTCATTGCCACTCGAGGGGCTTACTGAAGCATCAAATGAAACAGCAAAAGTGGGTCAAGTGACGGGTGCTTTGGCAGATGCGCTAAACTGGGCTGGAATATCTGAAGATTCATTCAACGATAAATTAGCTAAATGCAATACGGAAAAAGAACGCGCTTCGTTAATCACAGATACATTAAATATGACGTACAAAGAAGCTGCTGATATATATAAAGAAGTAAATGGAGACTTAATCGAGGCTAGAGAGGCTACATCAAATCTAAACACAGCAATGGCAACAATTGGAGAGGTGGCGCTTCCGATTCTTACGATGCTGAAGAATGCCGGAGCAGATCTTTTGAATACATTTGCGCCAGCAATCAAAGAAATCGGAGCTGGCCTAACTGGATTAATGTCAGGGTTGAAAGACGATATACCAATCGTAGAAGGACTAAAGAAGGCGACAGATGTAATTCCTGATTATATGCAGGAAACGGCAAATGATATTGCGAGCGGTAGTAAAGTTATTGAAACAGAAACAGAAAAATCAAGCGCAAAACTAGGAGGTGGTATTCAATCTTTATTTTCTGGACTAATAGGAAAAATTAAAGATGTGTTACCGATGGTGCTACAGATTGGAGTAGATATTATCAGTTCGATCTCGAGCGCTTTAATCGCTTCAGTACCTTCATTGATAGAAACGATCATTGGAGTAGTTCCTCAATTGATACAAGCGGCATCTACGCTAATGATGGAATTTGTATCAATGATCAAGGAAAGCCTTCCGGATATAGTAGAATCGATTGCGTTATTAATTATTGAAAGCGTTCCAGAACTTGTAGATGCAATGATGAGTTTAATAGGGGCGATAGTCGAAGCATTGCCGACCATTATGGAATCAGTAATGGGAGTGCTTCCAGAACTAATTGATACGATAATCAATTATATAGTAACCATAATTACAGAAGGCATACCAATGTTGTTAGATGCGGCGATTGTTTTTTTCAACGCGATCGTGGATGCAATACCGGAAATTATAACACAATTAACGAACGCTTTACCTGAAATCATAAATAAAGTAACAGACATGCTCTTAGAATCTTTACCGGTGATATTAGAAGCAGCTATACAGTTGTTTAATGCGTTAATAGATGCGATACCTGTAATTATTAAGGGTTTACAGGATTCACTTCCGAAGATAATCAAAACATTAATTAAAGTTTTATTAGAAGCGTTACCGATTGTTTTGGAAGCGGCAGTAACTTTACTAAATGCATTAGTTGAAGCAATTCCAGTAATTTTAGATGCTTTAATTGAAGCTTTACCAACGATATTAGATGCCCTTATGACGGGACTGATTGAAGCGGTACCACAATTGCTTGAAGCGGCGATTACATTATTAATGGCATTGATAGATGCTTTACCTGTAATTATCGAAGCGCTAGTAACAGCTCTGCCAGATATTATTACAACAATAATTGAATCACTATTAGATGCATTGCCAATGTTAATTGAAGCAGCAATCACATTATTTATGGCATTAATACACGCAATTCCTCAAATCGTAAGTGCATTGATTGTTTCGTTGCCCACTATAATAGAGACGATCATATCCGTATTATTGGAAAGCTTACCGTTATTAATCGAAGCAGCCATCGATTTGTTCATGGGAATTGTAGTGGCAATACCAGAGGTATTCGTAGCACTAGTAGAATATCTAGCGGAAATGGTAACCGTGATTATCGAAGGGGTAAAAGAGGTATGGCCAAAATTCAAAGAATGGCTTGGCGAGCTTGGTGAGAATCTCAAAGAATCATTTGGCGAGATGATTGAAAATGTCGTAGAAAAATTTAAGGATCTTCCAGAACGATTCAAAGAGGTTGGAACGGATACGATAAAGGGATTATGGGAAGGTATACAGGACATGACTTCTTGGATCGTAGAAAAAATTCAAGGATTTGGAGATACTGTGCTTGGTGGTATTAAAGATTTTTTCGGAATTGCATCGCCTTCTAAAATCATGAGAGACGAAGTGGGAAAATGGATACCTGAAGGTATAGCAATCGGTATTGATAAAAACGCAAAAAGTGTTTTGCAGTCCATGAAAGATTTAACGACAAAAAGCATCGCAGTAGCTAGAGAAGGAATGAATGATGTATCAATTTCAACTGGAGTAGAAGGGGGAATTGCGAGTGGTGGGACAATAAATAATTTTCAACAAATTATTAATAGTCCTAAGGCGGTCAGTAGGTTAGAAATATATAGACAGACACAGAACGTCTTAGGATATACAGGAGGTGCTTGATGTATCGATTATCAGTTGAAAACAGTTATGGCGCAAAAAAAGAACTTACAAATTGCAGAGAGTACACGGTATTTAATGTTAAGGGAATAACCCCACCTAAAACAGATATAAATTTTTCAGATGACGCATCAGATGATGGCAGCACTGTAAACAATAAACGGGTTGGAAGAAGAAATATCGTAATTTATCTTACTGTTAATGGTGAAATCGAAAAAAATAGACTCGCTCTTTACGAATACTTTCCATTGAAAGACACAGTGACGATTTATTTTGAAAACGGATCAAGAAAGGTTTATATAGAAGGTGAAGTAGAAGTCGTAGAGTGCGATCCATTTAAGAAAAAACAGATTGCTCAAATCAGCATTATTTGTGCGAAACCATATTTTAAAGATGTTGAAAGTATTGTGTCATATTTTTCAGAAGTGCAGGGAATGTTTACATTCCCTTTTTCGATTTCGGAAAGCGGAATGGAGTTCGGAGTAATAAAAAGCGAGGTAAGAAAAAGCATTATTAATCCAGGAACAATAAAAACAGGACTTGTAATTGAGATGTATGCAGTAGGAGAAGTTGTGAACCCTGTAGTATATGACGTTTTAAAGAAAACACACATCAAATTAACGTTTACGATGCAGGCGGGAGATAAAATTGAAATAGATACGAACACTGGAAAGAAAAAGATAAGATTACTTCGTGACGGAGTAGTAACAAGTATTCTAGGATATCGTTATCCAGATAGCTCGTGGCTGATATTGAAACCAGGAGATAATGTATTCACATATGCATGCGATTCTGGATCAACTAATTTACAAATCACGTTTAAAGCACCTATCTTATATGGAGGCATGTAATGGATATACAAATCTATAATAAAGAGTTTGTTTTTATGGGAGTTATCGATGGATATGAAAGCGTAATATGGAGACCTGCATATCAGGAAATCGGAGATTTTGAAATCTATGTAAGTGCAAATAACGGAGGGATCGCATATCTTGAAAAAGATTTTTATCTGGTAAGGCAAAAGGATATATCCGTGGATTCAGAAGGAAACGTTACCTTTGAAAACGTAATGATATATAAAAATATAAAGTTGCAAACAGATCCAGAGGAAGGAGACTACTTTGTAATCACAGGAAAAGAGTTGAAATTTCTGATGCATCAAAGAATCATATGGAATCAAACAAATCTAAGCGGGACTGCTGAAGAGGGAATTAGACTATTAGTAGATGAAAATGCAATTAATCCAACTGATGAAAATCGGATTATACCTCTTATTGCACTTGGAACGCTGCAAGAATTTACGGACTCAATAGATAAGCAGATTACCGGGGATTATTTAGATGAAGCAATTGTAGAGATATGCAAAACATACCAATATGGATGGAAATTTACGGTAATCAATGCAGTTATGTATTTAATAATTTATCAGGGAGAAGATCGCTCTTTCAATACTGAGCAAGACAATTATGTTGTGTTTAGTGACGAATTCGACAACATATCAGAAACGCAGTACGAAATGAATAGCGAAGGATATGCGAACACATCTTTAATCGGAGGAGAAGGAGAAGGAAGTGGTAGAACGTACGCAACAGTAGGAGAAGAAAACATCGGAATTGAGCGATTTGAAAGCTTTGTAGATGCAAAAAGTATTAGCCAAAATATAGGGAGCGAAGATGAAATCACATCTTCAGACTATCTTTTGTTATTGCAAGAAAAAGGAAAAGAAAAACTAAGCGAGCTAGCAATCACAGAGGGATTTTCAGGAGAGATTAAGCTTACCGAAAATTTTATTTATGGAAAAGATTTTTTTCTTGGCGACATCGTGACGGTGATGAGCAAATATGGAATCAGCAAAAATGTAAGAGTGTTAAGTTCTATAGAAGCGGTTGATACAACTGGCGAACGAATTATACCACAGTTAAATATATAGGAGGATAGAAAATGTGGAAAAGTGGATTTTATAACAGCGTAAATGGAGACCGAAGTTATAACGCTGTAGAAATTAGTGAACGGTATGATGGATTGATCAAAGACGGGATTTATCCTTCGGTAGGGAATAAGTTGGAAGTTCAGCCAAATAGTGGAATGACAATTCAAATAGCTTCGGGAAGAGCAGAATTTGTAAATCGTTTTGTAAAAAATACAGACGCATATCCTGAAACATTAGAGGATGCCGATGTTACTTTGAATAGATATGTAGCAATTTGTGTGCAAATTGATAATTCGGAAGAAGTAAGAGACGGAGTTCCATATGCTAAATATAGTGAATTTGCAACCTCACCAGTAAAGCCTGAAATGGACAGAGATGCAGCTGGAATATCGGAGTTCTGCTTGGGCTATATATATATTTATGCAGGAATGACAGAAGTTACTGCAGACGACATTGAGGATACAAGAGATGA
The DNA here is from genome assembly GCA_963666475.2 of Lachnospiraceae bacterium. Classification (GTDB taxonomy): domain Bacteria; phylum Bacillota; class Clostridia; order Lachnospirales; family Lachnospiraceae; genus JBFHIZ01. The sequence continues at coordinate 149,332 of CAXXJM010000001.1, forward strand.
TGAAGACCTTTGCGGATATGCAAGTATTGCAATTCTTACAGATCCTGAGATATTTGATTCAGTAGATGAGGTAAACGCTAATTCTGTAAATGGTAAAATTGCTGGAGCAAATGCATTAAAAGAATACATGGCAAGTACAAAAAAAATTGTGATAAGTGAAACAGAACCAACGGACACTTCGGCCATATGGATCTATTAGGAGGTAGTGTGAATGGGAATAAAGGTACCACATAATGAAGTATTCGAAGAACTGACAATTATGAAACGACATAATGGAAGTGAATGGATAGATTGTCAATTCTTAAGAGTATATGAAAATGGAGAATGGGTGGATAAGTGGACCGCATCAACACCGTGGACCGCATACTATTACTCAGATACTATTATCAATAGCCCAGCAGTTACAGCACAAAAATACTGGTCAGGTTTTTCTTGGGGATTTTCTCAAAATGACTTTGGATTTGGTGGTTATTCAAACGACGGACAATCTGGAAATATGAATATATGGAGTAAATCAGAAGACGGAACAAATTTCTTGCCAACAAATGGATGCCAGTACTTAGATTACTCAATGTATTGCGGAACAACATCCGGATGGTCTACACCATCAAGTTTTTATCTACATGGCAAAAAGAAAGATGGAACAATTGAATTAATACGTAGCGATGGAGGCTGGTTAAATAGCGCATGGAAGTTCAATGGAACCAATCTTGATGTATCGGACTACGAATATATTAGGATGTATGGAACCTGTACTTGGGCTTCGGATGTAGTTGCGTCACTTGGAGCATATATTGAGAAGATGATTTTCCATGACTAGGAAAGGGAGGGCGCACAATGGAACATATAAAGAAAATATATGTAGATCATGATATTTTATCGGTAACCAATCGAAACAAAGTACCTGGAGATATAGAAACACTTTATTTGGAATTTATTTTCAAAGACACCTTCTGGGATGGAGTAGATCTCGAAGTAGCGATTGAGAGAAATGGTCTTGTATTCTTTGCACCACTGAATTCGGAAAACAAAATAAGAGTTGACCGAACATTCGCACAGGCACCAGGATTCGAAGTGCAACTTCGAGCAAACGTAACAGATTATATATCAGAAAAGATTGAGATCGGAGTCAGAAAGCATATTAGTATTGAAGAATTCATTTCGCAGTACTCTGAACCGGACTTCCTGGCATCCTTATTAAACAACAAAATCGATTCCATTCAAGTATCCGAAGGAAAGATCAGTTTCTATGCAAATGGCAATCTAAAGATGGAACTCACTCCATCCATGGAGTTAGAAGAAGGAACACTAAAGCTGTATGCCGGTGAATTCCTTCTAGCAGCCACCGTTTTAGATCATAACCTATTATCTGGAATCAATGTAAATCCACTCTATCAGCACGTCACATCAGACTGGCTTACCGAGATCAATGAACAGATTGTAAAAGCGCATGAGCAAAACACAGACTTTCAGCTTATGACACCAAGCGGATCCATCGTTGTTCTTTACGTAGACGAAGCAGGAGCTGTCCATATTGATGGAGACCTGGTCCATAATGGTACCGTAGTAGAAGTCCATGCAGAGCATGTTTACACCAGTGACAACTGGATCTGCCTAAGAGATGGTGCGACCGTAGGTCTAGCAGAAGGAGAATACACCGGTCTAAAAGCAACCAAATACAACGGTGTAGACGATGGATGGCTAGTCTTTGATAAAGACGGTACTGCTTATGTAGGAGATCTAAACAAATGGCAACCACTCATGACAAGAGCAGCAGCAGAAGACATGGTAGGCGGAGATCTTCTTTCCTGGGATGCAGATAACCTGAAGGCGATTACAACACCGATTGCGAATTTCATCAAAGCAGATAACCAGTATGGAACTTCATTTGTGAGTGATTTCAATTCAATTCAAAAAAGTGGATTTTATCGAGGAAGTACATCGGCATTGAACTCTCCGTTTAGTGGGTCAGAAGTGTATGTCTTACACATAAATAGAGATGGCTCCACAAGTTATGCCCAGCAAATCGGATTCAGAATAGTAAGTTCGGATAATTCTACTCAAATTAAGTATAGACAAAAGTTCGGAGGAACGTGGGGTGGTTGGTCATTAAATCAATCAATAACACCTTCTGAACTTTCAGTGTATGGATATTTATATGCGAATATTGTTAGGAGTGCAAGTCAAGACTTAGTTGATGGTGAAAATATATCATGGAATTGTTGGAGCGGATTTGCACGACTCACAATAGGTGGAAACAGAAGCATTACGGCAACGGGTATTAAGGTTTGCGTAAAATACATATTACAGATCACCCAAGATTCAGTAGGCGGACGAACGTTAAATTACGACACAATTTTCAAATTCCCAGGTGGAGTAAAACCTGTCTTATCTTCCACTCCAGGAGCAGTTGATATTTTGGAATTCGTGTCCTTTGATGGAGCTACGTTAATGCTAACCAACGCAGTATACGATGTGAAATAGGAGGTACCTATATGTTAAGACATCCAAATTTAGTAGCATGGTATAAGCTTGACGGGAACGCAAAAGATAGTAGTGGGAGTTTTAAAGATGGTATAAATACTAATGGAATTACAAATAGTGGAAAGAGTGACAAAGGATATAGTTTTGACGAGACTGGATATATATGGTGCCCTCTAGTACTTTCCTTAACTCGATACTCAATTGGAGGGTGGGTGAAGTCCACATATGCATATTCAGTCGGCACTATTTTTGGTCAGGAGCTTTTCATGAAAGTGAAATTATCGTATAACAAGCTAATAGTATTAATAAGAACAAGTGTAAGTGGATGGGATGTTTATCAAACGATTTACGAAGGCGTTGTAGTTGATGCATGGAATCATATTTTTGTGGTTTTTGATAATAACACTCATACTCTAAAGTTCTACTTAAATGGAAATTGCATTTATACGAACACCGTAATTCCGTCGGTCAGCGTAACTTATGATAAGAACTTTCAACTAAACGGATATGGTGGTGCACATGAAAACATAAGAGTTGCTCTTGACGATTTCCAAATCTACAACAAAGCACTATCAGAATCAGACATCAAACGTATCATGATGGGATTACATCCACTAAATTAATCAAAGAGTATAAATATAAACGAGGAGAACCGAAAGGTTCTCTTTTTTGTTTAGAAGGGAGGGAACCATTGGAAGGATTAGCCGGATACATTGCACTAGGAATTGGAGCACTTTCTGTATTTTTTGAAATATCACCAATCAAATTAAATCCGATCAGTTGGATCGGAGGAATGCTCATGAAGAAAGTAATGGTAAAGATTGATGAACTAGAAAGAACCATTGATAAAAACGAGATCGAGAATCTTCGTAGAGCAATCTTAGAGTTTGCAAATTCCTGTCAGAATGACGTCTGTCATTCCCAGGAACAATTCAACCAAGTATTCAAAGACAATGAAAAATATCATCGTCTATTGGATAAATACAACTTAACAAATGGCAGAGTAGATAGTGACTTCAAATACATTGAAGACATCTACCAGGAGTGCCTAAGAAAACATCACTTTTAGAAGGGAGATTTTATGGAAAAAGTAAATGTAGTATTTAATTGGATCGGGACAAATATGTTTCTGATCGTAATCGTAGCAATCTTGACAGTGTTCCTGATCGTAACCATTTTGAGGTTTCTGGGAAAACCAAGAACAGAACAAATCGACACATTCAAAAAATGGCTTCTTTATGCTGTCTGCGAAGCAGAGAAGAATCTTGGTACAAAGACCGGAGAACTTAAATTGATGGCCGTATATGAAGCAGCCGTCAAGACATTCCCCTGGGTCAAGATCTTTATTACGTTTGAACAATTTAAAGAATATGTAGACGATGCTCTGGACGAGATGAAAGTACTCTTGGATACGAATACTTCTGTGAAAGAATATATTGAGGGAGAAGTCGAGACACAGCCACCGGAAGAAGGTGGTGCGGATGAGTAAAGCGAATATATTTGAGAAGCTGTTCGCAGAGATCGGGAACCCATACGGAGTCATAGGAGCGATGTGTAACATAAAAGCAGAGAGTAACTTCTCTTCCATCAACATGCAGAACTCTTATGAATCCAAATTGGGATTCACAGACAACTCTTACACCAATGCAGTAGACAATGGCACTTATCAAGGATTCACGACGGACCGTGTAGGCTATGGCCTTTGTCAGTGGACATCGTCAGGAAGAAAGACCGGTCTTCTGGCTTACGCGACAGCTCTAGGTGTCAGTATTGGAAACGAAGACATGCAGATCGAGTACCTGATCAGAGAACTGAAGACGTCATACCAAACAGTCCTTGAAGGACTAAAGAATGCAACTTCAATCAAAGAAGCATCCGATTTGTTTATGATAAAGTTCGAACGTCCGGCTGATCAGAGCGAAGCGGCGAAAACAAGACGGGCATCAGTAGGACCTGACCTGTGGAATGAATTGGTTAAGGAAGGAGAGAAAATGAACAAAATTATTATCGCATTAGATAATGGACATGGCTTAAATACAGCAGGAAAGAGATCCCCGTTCATTGTGTCAATCGGAAGGGAGATTCATGAGTGGGAATTTAATCGACCTGTTGTTATCATGATGGCCGCTATGATCAATCAGTATGATGAGCTGGAGGCACTTGAAGTTTCACCGACAGAAGATGACACTCCTCTACAAGATAGAGTAGACTTGGCGAATGAGATGGGAGCAAAGTTGTTTCACTCTACACATGCAAATGGATATGACGGGTCCTTTGAGGGAAAGAATCCAAAAGGAATCTCAGTTCATTATTATCCAAACTCTGTGGAAGGTGAAAAAATAGCAAGGATCTTATTGAATCAGTTGGTGCAGGGAACAGAACAGGAGAACAGAGGAATCGTAGCAAGTAATTTCTTTGTTTTAAGAGAAACAGAAATGGCAGCAGTATTATCCGAGAACCTGTTTATGGATAATCCAGAAGAAGCTTTATTGATGCTGGACCCGAACTTTCAAAGAGAAGTGGCAATTGAGCATGTAAAAGGTTTTTGCGAATATCTTGGCGTAACATATCGACCAGAATTCGAACCAAGGCTTGAAGGTGAAGATGATCCGGAAGTAGATGTCGAGAAAACAGAAATCTACTGTGTACAGCTAAATGAAGAATACACAGATCGAAACACTGCAAGCGAAGCAATGTATCGAATCAGACAAGCAGGCTTCAGCGCTAAGCTGATTAAAATAATTGAATAACTATACAAGGCTCCGGAGAAACCCGGGGTCTTTTTTATTGCATAAAAATATGCGATAATGTGATAAAAGAATAGATACAGGAGGGAAAATAATGGGTGTTAAAAAAGATTTTGAAGTGATAGTGGACAATGTAGATAATCATTGGAGAGTTGATTGGGAATTGGCAAAGAAAATATATGAAGTAGAGTCGGAATCATATTCAGTTTTGGAACCATTCGCATATTCATATTTAGAGTATCTGATAAGATATAAAACTTCTCAATGTGGTGACAATATATGCGATAAGAATGGAAAAAGAATAAGACAAAAAGTATCAAATAACCTAATCGCTTTAGCAAAGGAAGAAAATAAAGAAAATAAAGAACTTTGTATGTTGCTTGATGAATTAAAAAAATATTTTAGACCAGTATCTCCAGGGAATAAAGGAGATAATAGACATAGTGTTATGCATGGAATTACGTTACCAATTAATTGGAATAAGAAAGAGTTCGAAAGCTTGATTCACGATATTGCAAGGTTATCAAAATATCAGTAATGCAGTTATACAAAGGAAAGAAAAGACCAACAGATCCGGTCATGCAGTCTGAAGGTCTTTAATAGGGTGTGTATAAACTTATAATAATTATATCACAGGAATTGGAGATATAGCATGTTGTTTATTACATAAAACATGTCGTTTGTTACATTGGAGGTGAAGAGATGCCAAAGATAGCAATTACAGATGAAGAGAAACAGAACAGAGTAGTAAGATCAATTATTGCAAAGAATATGGAATTGTACGGAATAACTGAAGAAGAACTCGCAATAAAGTGTAGGTTCACAACGCAGACATTGAGAAATAAAAAGAAAAGACCAGAGACGTTCACATTAAAGGAATTGCGAACTTTATGCAGAACGCTCCATGTGTCAAATGAAGATAAAATGTTAATTTTAAGTTGATAAAATGGCAGCAGTCATACTAAAATATAACAGTAAATCGCGATTTCGTAGAAAAAATCGTAGAAAAAAATAGAAAATGAAATAAAATAAGCCGAATGTATAAAACAAAAAGTCTTTACAAACGGCTTAAAACAAGGATTCTTTGAACGATAAAAATTCCTCGGAGTGACAGGATTTGAACCTGCGGCCTCCACCTCCCTAAGATGGCGCTCTAGCCAAGCTGAGCCACACCCCGAATTGCTACGAAGAAAATTTTAAACCATTTTTATCTAATTTGCAATATTTTTATTTTGAACCATGTTTAGATAATAGGAAGAGAGAATACAAATGCGTCAGGATGTGAAAAAAAGAGGTTCCTTTAATCAGAATAATGTCAAAAAAAAGGAAGCGGCCAAGTTTTCTTTCAATGGGGGTTCCTATGATTATGAAATTGTTTATTCATCTAGAAAGACCTTTGCGATTTCGATTAGTCGTGATGCAAAAATCGTAGCACGAGCTCCGAAATCTATGAAAAAAGAAGCAGTAGAAAGTCAAATGGTTCGCCATGTAAGTGAAATTATGCAGATGGTTGAGAAAACGAAAAAGAGAAAGGCGGCATTACCAATTATTACGGTTGGTAAGAACGATGAAATTCCCTGCTATAATCAAACTTTTCGACTGATTATTCAGGAGTCAATTGGACGGGAACAAGTGATTGAAAGTGGAAATATTTTGGAAATTAGAATACGTACACAGGAGAAAGGATATTATGAACGAGCATCCTTGCTACTGGAGAAATGGTATCGACAAAAAGCAAAATCAATTTTTACAACACGAGTTTCGTACTACTCGTTACGAATGAATACTTCTTATGAAAAAATATTTATTAAAGAGCAAAAAACATGTTGGGGGAGTTGCAGCAGTAATCGTAACTTAAATTTTAATTGGAGATTGGTCCTAATGCCACCTGAAGTGTTGGATTATTGTGTTGTCCATGAGCTTGCCCATTTGCATGAAATGAATCATAGTTCAGCGTTCTGGAACCATGTAAAAAATGAATTTCCACAGTACAAAAATATACGTCGATTTTTAAAAGAAGAGGGAATAAAATATCGAATTGAACATTTGTAAACAATCAAATAGGCATATGAAAAATCATATGCCTACTAGATGCAGGAGAAGGGATTTGAACCCTCACAGTATTGCTACCACACGGACCTGAACCGTGCGCGTCTGCCGTTCCGCCACTCCTGCGAACAAAGTAAATTGTAAACTTTTTCATGAATTATGTCAAGATTTATTTCGTGTATGGAGTCGTGAACATAAACATTTTACTTTCTTGGAGGAGTTCGATATAATCATACATATAAGATAAGAATGCAATTTTTTTGCACGGGGAGTAGATATGAAAAATAGGGTAATCCGTATTACATTTCATAAGAAACTAGTGATGATATTTAGTTTGATTTTATTGGGAGCAGCCTTACTGATAGGGATGCTTGGTTTTTTTATTGCCAAGAAGTCGTTGGATGAAAAAGGTGAGCAAATTCTAAAAAATAGTGTTTCACAAGCGATGGATTTGATTGAACGGGAATATGAACACGTAGAATCAGGGGATCACACAATTGAGGAAGGACAAGAGCAAATAAAGAGTACATTAATTGGTCCTTTAAATCCAGATGGTAGTAGAAAAGACAATAATCGTATTGATCTTGGAGAATATGGATATTTTATTATATATGACAGTAATGGTAATGAAGTTATGCATCCGACTATGGAAGGGACTAATGTATGGAATGTGACAGACCCTAAGGATGATACATATTTCTTTGTTCAAGATGTTATTTCGAATGCAAAACAAGCTGGTAGTTTTATGGAGTACAATTGGGCACTTCCTTATCAGGATGAAATACAGGAAAAGATTACCTATGGAGAGTACTTTGAGCCATGGGATTGGATTGTTGTTGCAACTGCGTATAAAATTGATTTTAATGCATCTGCGAATCAAATTTTATTTCTCATGATGGCAGTGATTTTTCTGATTTTCCTTGTTATAATTTATATATTTAATTTATTCATAAAAAATTTCACGAGACCAGTTATGCAAATCGTGGATGGAATGGGAAAATTAACTGAAGGTAAGTATCAGCTTGTAGAGGGCAAAAATTCAGAATATGAAATCCGACATTTGATTGGCGGATACAATCAGATGGTAGGTGGGCTTGAAAAAGCACAGCTGGATATCGACAAAAAAAACGAAGAAATCTCATATTTAGCATATCATGATGACATGACAAAACTATTGAATTTATATGGTCTTCACAATTATGTAAATGAAAATATAAAGCAGGGAATTCAATTTGGTGCTTTGGTTTTATTGAAAATAAACGGATTAAATGTATTAAATGCCATGCAAGGTTATGGTAAAGGAAATGAATTTATATTTGATACAGCTAATTTTCTTTTACATCGAGAACATGCTTTCTATTGTGCAAGAAGTAGTAGTAATGAATTTGCATTATGGACGGAGTTTGAATCCAAGGAGCAGTTTGAGCAAAGATTGAAAGAATTGATTGATTGCATGCGCGACTATTCAAATTCCAAAGAACAAGGGAAGTTTATCCGACATTCTTTTTCTGTGGCATTTTATAAAGAGCATGGGGGTCGATTTTCTGAGCTGTATGAAAAAGCCTCGATAGCTATGAAGATTGTGAAGGAAAAAAAGGAAGATGAATTTGTAGTGTATGGGGAGTATATGAAGAAAGAACTTGCAGATAAGTTTGCACTTACACTTGGAATCTCCAGAGCCTTTTCAAAGAAAGAATTTGTTGCTTTTTATCAGGAAAAAAGAAATAGTAAAACAAATGAAGTGGTTGGTGTAGAAGTCCTTGCAAGATGGAATAACAAAGAAGGTGGAATGATAAGTCCCGCTATATTTTTGCCAGCTATCCATGAACAAAACTTCATTTCTGAGTTTACAGAATATATGTTAGACTATGCACTTTCCGATTATCACAAGTTATGTAGAAAATATGGTAAAGAAATCTATATTTCTATCAATGTTTTTGCACCAAATTTATTTAATGACAATATTTTGAAACTTATTTCGGAATTGCTAGAAAAGTACCAAATTCCTTCAGAAAAGTTGATATTAGAAATTACCGAAGAGATTTTTATTACTGATATCGATACGGTGAAAGAAATAACAAGCAATCTAAGAAGACTAGGGGTTAAGATATCAATCGACGATTTTGGTACTGGTTATTCCTCTTTGAAATATTTGGCAGAAATAGAGTTTGATGAATTAAAAATTGATAAATCATTTATAGATCGTATTTTGACAGATGAAAATGTATATGAGCTAATACGCATTATTGCAAGAATTGCTGAGGTTTATGATTATGACTTGGTTGCAGAAGGGGTTGAAACTATGGGACAGCTTCAAAAACTGCAAGAAATAGGAATTGAGATTATTCAAGGCTATTTATATTCTAAGCCAGAGCCATTAGACGAATCATATGAATCAGGGAACATAAAATAAGAAAATTAGAAGCTTACATGGAGGTAGAAAATGAATAATTTTAGATTTCACGTACCAACGGATCTACGTTTTGGAAGAGACCAAGTTCTTTGTCTCCCAGAAGAATTAAAAAAATATGGAGAAAATGTGTTGTTGGTATATGGTGGGGGAAGTATTAAAAAGACGGGTCTTTATGACAAGGTATTGGAATTGTTAGAGGATTTTTCTGTGTATGAGCTGCCTGGTGTGGAGCCTAATCCCAAAATTTCTTCAGTTAGAAAAGGGGTTGACATATGCAAAGAAAAAAATATAGATGTGATTTTGGCCGTTGGCGGGGGTAGCACAGTGGACGCATCTAAAAATATTGCATGTGGGGCATTCTATGACGGGGATCCGTGGGATTTGGTTCTTGATGGAAGTAAGATAAAGGAAGCACTTCCTATTGCAGTAGTTCTTACAATCAATGCAACAGGTACGGAAATGAATGTGAATGCGGTGATCAGTAATGAAGAGACAAATGAGAAACTTGCGATATCGAATCGTGTTCTGTATCCGGTTCTTTCAATTTGTGATCCAACCTATTTATATACGTTACCTGTATCGCAGACTGCTGCAGGTACAGCGGACATTTTTTCACACGTTGTCGAGCAATATTTTCAACCAAACGATGAGGCATTCCTGACCGATTGTATCAGTGAGAGTGTATTGAAAACTTGTATCAAGTATTGTCCAGTCGCTTTACATGACCCTAAAAATTATGAGGCAAGATCAAATCTTATGTGGGCAAGCACTGTTGGACTGAATAGTTTATGTACGGTAGGGAAAGGCGGAGGATGGTCCTGCCATCCAATGGAACATGAACTCAGTGCATATTATGATATTACACACGGGGTAGGCCTTGCAATATTAACACCAGCTTGGATGAGATATATACTTTGCGAAAAAACTGTGGGAAGGTTTGTTCAGTATGCGCAGAATGTATGGGGAGTTTCTGGTAGCGATTCTTTTCAAATTGCAGAAGAAGGGATTCGACGTACACAAGAGTTTTTCATACAAATTGGATTGCCGTCAAAACTTTCAGAGGTAGGAATTGGAGTAGATAAACTTGAAATTATGGCAAAAGAAACGATAAGAACAAGTACGATAGATAAGAACGAATATTATCCGTTGCAAGCAGCAGATATTCAGAAAATATTTGAAAGTTGTCTTTAATTCGTACAAAAAAATTATGGAAAGTCAGAGAATGAAAATGTTTAGAGAAATGAGAAGATCCAATCAGATTCTTTCCGAGGAAGAATCCATTGCAGTTTTAGAAAGAGGGACCTCGGGGGTACTTGCAGTACAAGGAGACGCTGGATATCCATATGCTGTTCCGCTTAGTTATTTATACATGGAAGGGAACATTTATTTTCATACAGCAATTTCCGGACATAAAGTCGATGCAATAAAAAATCATGAACAAGTTTCCTTTTGTGTGATTGATCAGGATCAGGTGGTATCAGCTGAGTTTACGACGTATTACCGGAGCGTCATTGCCTTTGGACGTGCCCAGATAATTGAAAATAAGGATGAGAAACTAAGCACTTTAATCATGCTCGGAAACAAGTATTCTCCAGACATAAAAGCACAAGTCAAAGAAGTGGCAAATAAAGATTTGAATCATTTATTGATGATCAAAGTTCATATCGAACATCTTTCTGGAAAAGAAGGAAGAGAACTAGCAAAGAAAAGACGATTGGAATCCTAAGGAAGACGAATTTATAAAAAATGTTATCTTTTCAAATGCCTATGGATGTGTCATAATATTTCATGTTGGTGCGTTTTTATTGAACCAAGAAAGGCATGGTATTATTTATGAATCGTAAAAATGTTGTAGTAGGTCATTTAATGGCCTTGTTTTCAAGTTTTGTATGGGGGATTACTTTTATTTCATCCAGGATCGTATTGGATTTTTATTCGCCACTTGCTTTAATGGTCATACGATTTGCATTAGCATATCTTGCACTATGGATTTTTGCACCGAAATGGCTACCTTTTCGAGATATCAAACAAGAGTTGCTTTTTGCATTTGCGGGTGTAACAGGAGTCACTGGTTATTTTTTCATGGAGAATACAGCACTTTTGTATACAACGGTTTCCAATGTGGGGTTAATTCTTGCCGCGGTACCATTATTAGTAGCGCTTGTGTTGCACTTTTCAGGAGACGCAGAACGTTTTCATAAAAATTTTTTGTTTGGATTTTTGATTGCAATGTCAGGAATTGCCTTGGTCATCTATAATGGGCAGATCAATTTGGAAGTTAATCCATTAGGAGATGTTTTAGCATTGTCGGCAGGTGTGGTTTGGGCATTTTATTCTCTTGCCATTAAGAAAATCGATCAATCCATTTCACCATTGATTGTAACAAGAAGAGTTTTCTTTTATGGAAATATAGCTAGTATAATCTGCTTATTTATTTTTGAAGGTGGTACAGACCTTTCTTTTATCTTTATCGGGAACAATCTGTTTCATATTTTGTTTTTGGGGCTTTTGGGTTCTGCAGCATGTTATGTTTTTTGGAGTAAATCTATTTATTTAATTGGCGCAATAAAAACTTCGAGTTATATCTATTTAATGCCATTGTTTACGATGATTGCTTCCGTTTTAGTTCTTCATGAAAAACTTAATGGATTGATGCTGATTGGTTGTGTGCTGATTTTGCTGGGAGTTTATATTAGTGAGCATGGGTTCTCTATCAAAAAAAATCCAGCAAAAAAAAATAATTTTTAGTGAGCAAATTAGAAAGAAGGAATCATATGATTCGAATTGCAATCGTTGATGATGAGTTGGAAAGCCTTTCGCAGCTAGTCTCATTTACAAAACGATATATGGAAGAAACGAGAATAGATTGTGAAGTAATTACATTTTCGGATGGGAATCAAATTGTAGAACCGTATCAGCTAAAATGGGATATCATATTCATGGATATTAATATGAAACGGATGGATGGAATCTCGGCTTCAAAAATAATACGAGATTTTGATGATAACGTAATCTTGATTTTTATTACAACAATGGCAAAACTTGCAATAAAAGGGTATGAAGTTTCTGCGATGGATTTTGTGGTCAAACCTATTACATACATACATTTTTATCGAAAATTAGATAAAGCTGTTCGATTAGCAAATGATAGAAATCAGTCCAAGAGCTTGTTGTTATCAAGGGATGATAGAAAAGAAAAAGTTCCACTCGAAAAAATCTACTATGTTGATGTAAAGGCTCATATTCTATCTTTTATAACAAAAGAATATGTATATAACATGAGAGCTTCTATGAATCATTTGGAGATGGAGTTGAAACCATTTCATTTTGGGCGAGTTTCAAATTCGACATTAGTTAATTTGAAGTATGTAACTGCAGTTGAGACGGATCATGTGGTCGTAGGAGAAACTCGACTGATACTTAGCAGAACAAAAAAGAAATCTTTTTTAGAAGCATATTCGAAATATATATCGGGAGGATATTAAGAGATGGAATATCTTATTAATATAAACCAGTCAATACATGTGGCTGGGTTTTTATTCGAAATGCTAGGAAGTATCTTTGTATTCCAATTTCATTTAGAAAAGAGAAAATTTCCATTCTTACGAAGTGTGATAATCTGCTGTAGTCTTTTTGCATGCATTGTATTCATGATATCAATGACAGAAAGTACTACAGATTTCCAGAAATATTATGGATATTTTTATCAAAGTTTAACTTTACTTATTTTGTTTTTGATTTTTACTTTAACTGTATGGGGGATTAATCGAATTTCATATTATGAAGCTTTATTTTGTGTGACAAGCGCTTATTTAGTAGAGCATGTCGTGTTTTGTATTCGATCAATAATAAATTACTTAACCGATAGTACCGCGATGAGTTTTGGAAAACCATTGTACTATACGATACATATTCTTGTATATTTGATTGCTTATTATTTGTTCGCCAGGAAAATCGTAAGAGAAGGCCATTTTGAGACAACACTTTTACATTCACTGAGTTATAGCCTGATTACATTATCTGTAGTATTATTTATGAGCTTGATTGCCTCCATAAATGACTTTTTAATTATACATTCTGTGTATGGTGTTTTCTGTTGTATATCTGTTTTATTCTATCAGTTGCGAAATATAGAACAACTTAGAGCACAAGAAGAACTGCACATTAATCAACAACTTTGGGTTACACATAAGGCACAATATGAAATTGCGAGGGAAAATATAGAAATTATTAATCGCAAGTCCCATGATTTGAAATATCAAATCAAGGCACTTAACTTGATTCAGGATCAAAAAGAGAGAGATAAGGCCTTTCAATCAGTGGAGTCCGCGGTAGAAATATACGATTCTTTTGTAGAAACAGGAAATGAGATACTAGATACCATTTTAACTGAAAAAAGTTTGATCTGTTCAGAAAATAATATACGATTAGAATGCATTATAGACGGTAAACAATTGCGTTTTATGAATCCAATAGATTTGTTTACGTTATTTGAAAATGCTTTAATGAACGCAATTGAAGGTGCAAAAAAACTTTCTGAGGATGAAAATCGAGTCATTCATATACTTGTTGTAGAACGTTCCAATGTCATTATTATTCAAATTGAAAACCATTTTACGGGAGAAATAGAGATGAACGGAGAGCTTCCCATCACCAGTAAATCTGACCATGCATATCATGGATTTGGAATGAAAAGCATCAAATATATTGCTGAAAAATATCATGGGTTTATAAATATGGAAGCTCATGAACAAATTTTTTTATTAAGAATCACGATTCCAAGATACGAAAATAATATGTAGACCAAGACATTTTTTATACCACTTAAGACAAAATCTGATGTAGATTTTTTTAAGTGGTATAATTTTTTCACAGTATATTCACAATTGTATGCAATTTATGTACAAGTGAGACTATGGAAAGGTTGGTTGAAAATGAAAAAAGAAAAGAAGATGAAAACAAAAAAGAACAGACTTTTTGGTAAAATTGTAAAAACAGTGATTTCTGTATTTCTGATTGTTATCATGGCAGTTGGTCTTTTTGCAACAAACACATTACTTCAGGATAATAGCAGAATGGTAAATGATATTCTGGGAAGTAATACAAATCATGTTGAGAATGATGGGGTGAATACAACGGGATTAGATCTTCAGTATAATACTTCTGATTTTACTTCTGATTATGTTGAAGAGGCGGAAGATGTGCTGGCAACTGAAATCGCAGAAGAGGGTCTTGTTTTACTTAAGAATGAGGAAGGATTTCTTCCAGTTAAGGACTCGTCACCTGTTTTTAGTTTTTTTAGTGTGAATTCATCCACGGTAAGCATTGGTGGTGGACTCATGGGTGGTGGAATTGACCTTAAAACTGCTTTCGAAAATGGTGGTGTATCCATTAACGATACATTATGGGATTTTTACCAAAAAGGAGATGGAAAAGGATACGGACTTGGATCTGGATCCGTGTCTTATGGAGATGCAGAAGATTTTCGAATTAATGAATGTCCATTCTCTGTAATTGAATCCAATCAGGAAGTTATAGAAAGCTTAAGTGGAACCATTCCCGTATATTTTATGAAAAGAGTTGCAGGAGAAGGTCGTGATATGCCACGATCAATGTACAATCATGCAGACAACGCAGTTGATCAGGAAAAATCATATATTGAACCAGATACTACGGAACTTGAAATTCTTTCTTATTTGAATGATAATTTTGACAGTGTAATCCTGGTCATAAATTCAAATGCAGCATTGGAACTTGACTGGGTCAATGATTATCCAAATATAAAGTCGATTATCTTTGCACCAGATGGTTTGACTGCTTTAGCAGATGTGTTGGTTGGTAACGTAAACCCTTCCGGAAGAACGGTAGACACTTTTGCATCAGATGCTCTCGCATCTCCAGCGGCGCAAAATATTGGAGATTATCAATACTATGATGAAGCGGGGAATGCTACAAAATATAATTATGTGTCGTATCAAGAAGGAATCTATGTCGGATATAAATATTACGAGACAAGATATGAAGATGTAATTTTAGAACAAGGAAATGCAGGTGATTTCGATTATTTATCTGAAGTCTGCTATCCATTTGGATATGGTCTGTCCTATACAACCTTTCTTTGGGAGAACCAAGTTACGACATGGAATGGAGATACATGTATAGTATCTGTTGATGTAACAAACACTGGAGATTTTGCAGGTAAAGATGTTGTCGAAATCTATATGCAAAGTCCTTATACAGAATATGATAAGGTAAATAAGGTAGAAAAAGCATCTGTAGTTCTTGTAGGGTATGCAAAAACAGACGAACTTTTGCCAGATGAGACACAGACGGTACAAGTGGCTTTTGATAAAGAACAATTGAAATCATATGATTATACTACTGCAAAGACATATATTATAGATGCAGGAACGTATTATATTACGGCAGCAAAAAATGCAAACGCCGCAACAAACAATATTTTAGCGGCAAAGGGATATTCTGTTGAGCAGGGGATGACAGAAGCGGGGAATGCTAATTTCGTTTCTGAATATGTTCCTTCAAATATGGATACCGATGTGGTGACATATTCAGTAGATAAGGTGACAGGTGTTGAAATCACGAATCTTTTAGATGATGCAAATGGGGGATATACCTATTTGACAAGAAGCGATTGGACAGGTACTTGGCCTACACATGATGGTGAAGCAAGTGATGTTATTAGCACCTGGGGAAATGAAATCAATGGAACGGATTCGAGTGGAAACCATGCATCCTACACATTTTTCAAAACAATAACCGAAGAAGATCTTGCAAAGTTGGATTCATTTGATTCAAATACGAGTGTAGAGCAATCGAGCTTAACAGATGATATTGTGTATGGTAAAGACAATGGGCTAACGTTAATTGAGATGCGAGGACTTGATTACGATGATGCGAAATGGGAAGACCTTTTGGATCAGCTGACACCAGAAGAATATTACAGCACAATTGGAATATCGGGCTATGGAATCATGCCAATTAACTCTGTAAATATGCCTTTTATCAAAGATGCAGATACTGCGTCTGGACTTATTTATGGTGGAACTGGAAAAATGTTCCCAAATATGATGACACTGGCACAGACATGGAATCAGAAGCTGGCTCTTAGGTACGGCGAAATAATTGGCAGTGAAGCTGTTTTGGGTGGCGCAGTTGGATGGTATGCACCATCTATGAATATTCATAGAACACCTTTTTCAGGACGAAATGGAGAGTATTATTCAGAGGATGGATTTTTATCAGGAATCGTTGCCTCCCTAGAAGTTTATGGGGCGGGTTCGAAGGGAATGAACACATATATTAAGCATTTTGCATTTAACGATCAGGAAAATCACCGAGGAGATCGTGAGGGACAGTATGGCTTGGTCACCTGGTTGAATGAACAGGCTGCAAGAGAAATTTATCTGACACCTTTCGAAGCCTGTATCCGAGTAGATGATGTGATTCTAAATTATGTAGAAAAAAATGAAGATGGGGTATATGTTAATGCATCGAAAGCTTACACTGCATGTACTGCCATGATGACCGCATTTAATCGAGTAGGCTATACGTGGACTGGTGGAGACTATAAACTAATAACGGGACTTTTAAGAAATGAATGGGGATTTAATGGATTAATCATTACTGATAATGCAAATACTAGCCAATATATGGATTGCTATCAGATGATTGAAGCGGGAGCAGATATCAAACTTACTTCACTTAAGGATTCAGCAAGATTTACATATGATTCGACTGATGTTGCAACGTATCATTATGGAAGAGAAGCAATGCATCGCCTGTTATATACTGTGGCAAATTCAAAAGCAATGATTGGGGCAATGCCTGGTTCTGTAATTGTATATGATACAGCTCTTAGTACGGTATTGACTTTTGCATTGAATCTTGTGTTGAGCATTAGTATTCTCATACTTGTATTGTTTACTGTTCTTCGATGGAAAAACATCCATATATTTAAGAAAGATAAAGATGTGATCGAAATTCAAGAAGAAAAAATAGACAAAAATGAAAACTAAAGACGTGTATATTGAAAAAGCAGAAAACGTGAATCGTTCTCTGCTTTTTTAAGTCCTTGGACAAGAGACAGTGCAAATAGATTGAAGGGGGTCATTTGAAAACCATCTTTTGCTTTCTTCCATTGATAGAATACGTTGTCTGCTATTATTTTGTATTTTATTTTCAGGAGACATTTTCTGCGAAAATTTCTCTCGAAAGTCTTTGGTATTTAATCCAAAGCGTAGATTCATCATTTTTTTTAGATATTTTGGATCAGAGAAACCGCATTCAAAGCAAATGTCTAAAATTGGCATTTGCGTATCTTGAAGAAGAATGATTGCTTTTTCAAAGCGAAGGGAATTGACATATTGTTGATAGGACATTCCTAAGTTTTCTGAAATAAAATGTGATAGATAGCTCGAAGAAAGAGCCTCTTTCTTTGCGAGATCCAATAGTGACAACTTTTCAGTAAAATGATCATCAATGTATTCAATCATTCTGTTGAGTCGATCCATCTTTGCCACTTGAATTTTTTGGGTATCTTCTGAAAGAACTTGATACGAAATATGATTTAACAAAAAGCAGAAGAGTTCGTTGATTTGTCCCATACAGTTGAGTTCGTAAAATGGTTTTTGATAAAAATATGAAATTGCAATATTGTTAATGATTTGTGAAAGTTTTTGATATCCATATAAATCAAGTGATTGAGAGAGATTGGTATCTGTAAATTCAATATTTTTCAATGTGGGGAAATAGCTTCTACAAAATCTTGATGAGATTTGTATTGACAGAACCATGGAAGATTCAGCTTCCTCTGACTTTATTTCGTGTACCATGCCTGGGTTAAAAATGAAAAATTGATTCTTTCGATATACTTGTGTGTCACTTTTGGTAAGGACCTTGACTGCACCTGAGAGAACATAGCAAATTTCAAAAGAGCTATGTAAATGTGCAGTACGATAAGAAAGATTGACAATGAAAATATTGACATGACTGAGGCTGGTATGTGGAATGATTTCGTATTCGTTCTTCATAATTAATTCCTTTTCGTATGAATACAGCATGTTTGTCATTTATAAATAGCAGGATCATACCTTTCATTTGTTTCCTATAAAGTAGAATGAATATAGAGAACAAAGCGCTTTGTGATTTGAAATTCTAATATCATTTAATCACAATAAAAACGAAAAAGCAACGGAGGTAGAGAGATGTCAAGATTTAAATATTCAGTAGGACCTTGGAATGTACATACAGGAGCAGATTCGTATGGACCGGCAACGAGAAATGAAATTGATTTCGAAGAAAAAGTAAAAAAATTTGCGGAGATGGGTTTTGATGCCATTCAATTTCACGATGATGATGCAGTACCAAATATGAATGATTTAACAGAGGATGAAATCAAAGAAGAAGCAAGAAAAGTCAAAGCGATTCTTGACCAATATGGATTAAAAGCAGAATTTGTTGCACCAAGACTTTGGATGGATCCACATACGATTGATGGTGGATTTATGTCGGTAAGTGAAGAGGATAGGGAGTTTGCAATGTGGAGAGCTTATCGCTCGATAGATATTGCAAATGAATTGGGATGTGACAAGATTGTTTTGTGGCTTGCAAGAGAAGGTACTTTATGTGCAGAGTCTAAGAGTCCAGTGTGGGCCACGAAAAAATTAATGGAAGCACTCAATAAGATGCTTTCTTATGATTCGAAAATTAAGATTCTTATTGAACCTAAGCCAAATGAACCAATTGATCGAAGTATATGTGGAACGATCGGTCATGTCATGGGTGTATCGGCAGCAACCAGTGATCCATCTAGAGTTGGAGGACTTTTGGAATCAGCGCACGCGATTTTAGCAGGATTGGACCCTTCCCATGAGATTGGTTTTGGACTAGCTATGGGTAAATTATGGGGGGTACATTTAAACGATCAAAATGGTATTAAATTTGATCAGGACAAAGCTTTTGGGGTGGAAAATTTAAGACAGGCTTTCAACCAAATTAAAGTTTTGATGGAAAATAATTATGGAGCAAACGGAGAATATATTGGTTTAGACGTGAAAGCTATGAGAACGACTAAAGATGAACAAAGCTATACACATTTGGAAAATAGTTTGAAAATAGCAAAAGCTTTGGAAGCAAAAGTGGAACGATTTGATTATGCGTTTCAAAGAAAATGTGTGGAAGAAAGAGATTTTGAAAGTTTAGAGATGTATGTCATGAATTTATTAATGGGAATCGAATAGATTTTCAGAAAGGTGAAGTGATTTACATGGATAATACAAAAAAAGCAGTTGTTGCTGGACATATATGTTTGGATATTACACCCGTGTTTGGAAGTACTGCGATCTACCATAATATAGCTGAAGTGCTGGTTCCAGGAAAACTAGTGGAGATGAAACATGCAAATGTTCATACAGGGGGAGCGGTAGCGAATACAGGAATGGCTATGCAGAAATTCGGAGTTGATGTGACGATGATGGGGAAAGTCGGTGAAGATGAGTTTGGAGAACTGATTAGCCATATTTTGGATAGTTATGAATGCAAGTATTATATGAAAAAAGTAGATGAAAATACTTCCTATTCTATTATTGTGGCACCTCCAGGTATTGATCGTATTTTTTTGCATAACAGTGGTACAAATGACACCTTTTCATCGATTGATTTAGACTATTCAATCATTGAAGAAGCGGCGTTATTCCATTTTGGATATCCAACACTCATGAAATCGATGTATGAAAATGTTGGTGAGGAGTTGGTTCAAATGTTTCAAAAAATAAAGGAAATGAATATTTTGACATCGATGGACATGGCGGCCATTGATGAGGACTCAATGGCCGCTTCAATCGATTGGAATCATATATTGAAAAGAGTATTACCTTATGTTGATTTCTTTGTGCCAAGTTTTGAAGAACTATATTTTATGCTTGATCGAAAGAAATACAAAATACTTCTGGAAAAGGCAGAAAACAGAGATTTGCTTGAACTCATATCGATTGAAGAAGATGTACTTCCGTTAGCTGATACATTGATCACATATGGCGCAAAAGTTGTATTGATCAAATGTGGGAAACGAGGCATATTTTATCAAACAGCAGAGCAGGAAGTCTTTGAACAATCGAAAAATATACTGGGATATTCCTTTGAAGGCTGGGGAAAGCAAACTGGTTTGGAGCAGGCATTTATTCCAACCAGGGTACTTTCTGCAACAGGGGCAGGTGACACGGCAATTGCAGCTTTTTTATCATCTGTATTGAAAGGATATTCTTTGTCAAAAGCATTGGAGATGGCAAGCGCAGCGGGCGCATTGTCTGTAGAAGAATATGATTCATTTTCCGGATTAAAAACATTTGAAGAAATGGAATATAAAATAGAAAAAGGATGGAAGAAAAATGTTAGTTAATATGAATGATATCTTAATGCATGCAAAAAGAAATCATTATGCAGTGGGTTTGTTTAATGCGGTAAATATGGAGCTTGCCAGAGGAATCATAAGTGCCGCCGAGAAGCAAGGTTCACCTGTTATATTTGGTACTGCAGAGGTCTTTTTACCAATTACACCATTAGAAGAATTGTCCTATTTACTTGTGTCCATGGCAAAATATGCTAAAGTGCCAGTTGCTTTACATTTGGACCATGGAATGACAGCGGAAAATTGTAAATTAGCTTTACAACTTGGATTTTCATCAATCATGTATGATTGTTCTACCGATTCCTATGAAGAGAATGTTAAGAAAGTAAAAGAAATGGCAGATTATGCACATTTTTTCGGAGCAACAATCGAGGGTGAATTAGGACATGTGGGAGATAATGAAGGGTCATTTGAAGGTGATAATTTACAAGTAAATCCGTCGAAGTTTTATACTGATCCAGAACAGGCAAGAGATTTTGTTGAAAAGACTGGAGTTGATGCGCTTGCTATTGCGGTAGGTTCAGCTCATGGTGCATACAAACTCCCTCCTAAGTTGGATTTTGAAAGAATTCGAAAAATTGCAAATATGATTGATGTACCATTAGTGCTGCATGGGGGCTCCGGACTAACCAATGAGGATTTTAGAAGAGCAATAGATGCAGGAATCTCTAAAATAAATATTTTCACAGACATTAATAATGCAGGTGCTAAGGCAGCAAGTAAACAGTTACAAGTCAATACGAGTAGTTTAATTCATACGATACCTGAAGTTATCCGTGCAGTAGAGTCTGAAGTTGTCAAAAAAATGGAATTGTTTGGATCAATTCAAAGGTATTTATATTGATCATGATAGTTCCTATCATATAGTACGCGTTAGATTTTACAAAAAAAAAAATTTGATACATATTATTTACATTGCGTATGTTATTGTGATATACTTTCTTTAAATCAAATGAGAATAAGGAAAGGCATGATTTATGAGCTTTCAAAGAGCAAGAAGTAAAGATCAAATCAATGATCGTATCCATGAAATTCTTTCTGCGGCGATAGAAATATATGAAGTACATGGCTATGAAGGTGTAACTTTTTCCGCGATATCTGAAAAGACAGATTTTACACGGCCTACAATTTACAAATATTTTTCTACAAAAGAAGAGATTTTATTAAAAATATTGTCTAAAGATATTGAAGTATGGACAGATGAATTGAATTCATCTTTTAGATTGAACAAAATATATCGTACAAAGCAGATTGCTGAAATTTGGGCGCATGCTGTTTCGAGCTACAAACGGATGAATGAGTTGCACTCCATATTATTTACGATACTGGAAAGAAACTCGTCGAAAGAAGCGATTATTGCGTTTAAAAAGACGTTATATGATAGTGCATATGTGTTGCATAAACTTGTGGGACAGCTGTATCCAAACGCATCCTATGAAAAAATTGTAAATTTTTTATCGATACAATATTCTTTGTCTGTGGGGTACTATCCGATGTGCCATCTTAGTATGAATCAGCTTGAGGCGATGCGTACCATATCGAAAGACTATGTAATTCCTGATTTTGAAAAAGGATATCGAGATGCATTATATCAGATCATGTTAGCTTTGGAATAAAAAATAGATGGTGAAACTCTCATCAGACTGTAGAAATGCAGAACCAGGAAGGGTATTTCCTGGTTCTATTTTTGCTTTTAAACAAGATTACAATATACCATCAACAAAGCTTGTGGTAATGAATGATTGAATAAAAATATACTTGACCTAAAGTTAGGTTTATGCAATATAATAAGAATGGATATAGGAAATATTAGTTTTAGCAAGAAAGAAGGATAGCATGTTACAATATGTAGAAAAAAAATTTACTGGAGAAAGAGCTTTGTTTCAAAGTTCTGATCTGAAACTTGATTTTTGCACATTTGGAGAAGGGGAATCACCTTTAAAGGAAAGTAGAAATCTAGAAATCAATCATAGTACATTTGGGTGGAAGTATCCACTTTGGTATAGCAATCAAATTAAAGTTCATGATAGTACATTATTAGAAATGGCCAGAGCCGGAATTTGGTATTCAAACCATATTCAGTTTCACAATGTGACCATAGAAGCACCAAAATCTTTTCGTAGATGTTCGGATCTTGTGTTGCGTGATGTCGTGTTTACGAAAGCAGAAGAGACTCTATGGAATTGTAGTCAGGTAAAAATGTCTCATGTGACTGCAAAAGGTGATTACTTCGCCATGGGTTGTAGAGATATGGAAATTGATGGATTTACTCTCGTAGGAAACTATGGATTTGATGGAGTGAAAAATTTGGTCATTCGAAATGCGAAGCTTTTAACAAAAGATGCTTTTTGGAATTGTGAAAACGTTACCGTGTATGATTCTTATATTTCTGGAGAGTATCTTGGTTGGAATTCTAAGAATGTGAAGTTGGTTAATTGTGTTATTGATAGTTTACAAGGCATGTGTTACATGGAGAATTTAATTCTTGAAAACTGTAAGTTGTTAAATACAGATCTTGCATTTGAATATTCTTCAGTAGATGCAACGGTAGAAGGAAAAATTGTGAGTGTTAAAAATCCATATTCTGGAAAAATTGTTGCAGATGAAATTGAAGAAATAATTTTCGACAATCCAGAGATGAATAAGAAAAATACATTGATTACAGAAAGAAAAAAGAACATTTCTCTAGTGGTGTAGTATAATAGGAATGAAATCTTATTATATTTAATAGATATTTGCGACTGAAAGTAGCAGAAATGGAGAGACGATGTTTGATTTTGACGAAATGATAGATCGAAGAGATACCAATTCCATGAAATGGAATGTGTTAGAAAAGGAACTACCAATGTGGGTGGCAGATATGGATTTTAAAACTGCACCTGTTGTAGTTGAGGCAGTGGAAAAACGTGCACGACATGGAATTTATGGATATGCTGAAGCTCCTGATCTGTGGAAACAGGCAATCATTCAATGGTGGGAAAAAAGACATTCATTTCATATACATGAAGAATGGCTGATGTTTACAACTGGTATTGTACCTGCCATATCATGTGCCGTTGAACGGCTGACAAATTTAGGAGATCAGGTACTGGTGCAGTCACCAGTCTATAGTATATTCTTTAACTCAATTGAGAATCATGGTAGGCATGCAATCGAGAATCAACTTATTTATCAAAACCATTCATATAGTATTGATTTTGAAGACCTGGAAAAGAAATTATCTCATCCATTGACAAGTTTAATGATTTTATGCAATCCTCATAATCCGACAGGAAATGTTTGGTCAAAAGATGAACTTTCAAAAATAGGAAAAATGTGTAAAGAACATCATGTAACGGTCCTGGCAGATGAAATTCATTGTGATCTTACAGCACCTGGTGTTGAATATATACCATTTGCATCCGTATCCGAAGACTGTGCAAGTATTAGTGTGACTTGCATTTCTGCAACAAAGACATTTAATATTGCTGGACTGCAGACCGCGGCTGTAATGATTCCTTCCCGTCCCCTATTTCAAAAAATGGAGAGGGGTTTGAATTCGAATGAAATTGCAGAACCAAATATATTTGCATGTGAAGCAACGATGGCAGCTTTTTTACACGGTGCATCTTGGCTGGATGGGTTAAGAGATTATATTGATGTGAACAAGCAGACGGTCAGTGATTTTCTGGATCACGAACTTCCAGAACTATCACTTGTAGCTTCTAAAGCAACGTATTTATTGTGGATTGATTGTTCAAAGATAACGACGAATACTAGTAAACTTTGTGATGTGATTCGAAGGGAAACTGGATTGTATCTCTCAAAAGGGAAACCATTTCGAGGCAATGGAATATTATTTGTACGTATGAATATTGCCTGTCCAAGAGAACGATTGCAGGATGGGCTACAAAGGTTAAAAAAAGGCGTACAATGTTATCTAGATACATGTAGTAATAAATATGAATAGATAGAAAATAATAATTGAGATTGGAGCTCACCCCAATGAAAAAAATGGATTTCATGTGTATTTATGTATGAAATTTTAGTTACGGATGATTTTATATCCGAGGCCTCTGACGGTTACAATTTGAAATTCGTCGATGTTAGAAAACCGATTTCTGAGTCGACTGATATGCGTTTTTATAGTACTGTCATCGGTTTCAGTCTCGAGTCCCCAAATATCTTCTAACAATTGGTTTTTTGTAAAAATAACATTTGGATAGGATAGGAGTTTGAATAATAATTCAAACTCTTTTTTTGGAAGATCAAAGTATTCGCTTCCATGAGATACTGTATATTTTTCTGCATCAATGGTGATATTTCCAATTTGAATTTTTTTATCGGAATTAATGTTTGCCCTTCGAAGAAGTGCTTCGATGTGCCATATCAGTTCTTCATAATTTACTGGTTTTGTTAGATAATCATCAATTCCGACACCGAATCCTTCTTTTTTATCTTCAAAGGTTGTTTTTGCGGTGAGTAGAATAACAGGAACATTGTGATTATATTCCCTCAATACTCGTACTAACTCATATCCATCCATATTGGGCATCATAATATCCGCCACGATTAAATCCACATGTTGCTTGTAAAATAGATCAATGGCCTCTTCTCCGTCTTTTGCAAGGACTAAGGAATAGTGGGATTTTAACCTGGCTGCTGTGAGTTTGCGAATATGGTCCTCGTCTTCAACGATCATAATTGTTGCCATGTTGGTTCCTCCTCTGGAAGAATGATTGTAAAACAACTTCCTTTTTCTAATGAGCTGGTAATTTCGATTTTTCCGTGAACAAGATTTAAGATTTTCTGTACAATCGCAAGCCCCAGTCCCAGACCTCTGACGGAGTGGGAGCGGTCAGCCTGATAAAAACGGTCGAAAATGTGTTCAATTTGTTCGGGTGTCATACCAACACCAGTATCTGCTATAGATACAATAATGTTGAGGTCGTCTTTTTTTGCATTTACAGAAATAGTTCCATTTTCAGGGGTAAATTTAATCGCATTAGTCAGTAAGTTGATCCAAATATGGCTCATCAGAATTTCGTTTCCATAGTAGCTCATGTCAGGAATATTGACTTGTAGATCGAGATTTTTATCAGACAAATTCTTCATTAGAAAGATGATTGCTTTACGAATCTGTTCACTTAGTGGATATCTTTGTTTGTCTGGTATCTGTATTTGAGATTCGAGTTTTGACAAAAGAAGTGTCTGCTCTGCCAAGAAAGAAAGACGTTTGGATTCATCGGCAATGATTTGTAGATATTCTTTTCGTTCCATTTCTGTAACATCTTCTTCGAGTAGTAATTCAGCAAATCCATTGATCGATACGATTGGTGTTTTGAATTCGTGAGAAAAATCACTGATAAAATCGCTTCGCAAGGTTTCAACACTTTGTAACTGTAGTGTCATTTGATTGAAATTTCTAACGACTTCGGTTAATGGTGCGGAATGATTTTCATCGAGAGAAATGGAATAATCACCTTTGGAAACCAAGTTGATCGCATTTGATAATCGACTAAATTTTTTTAGTAAATGTCTAGAAAAGAAGTAGGTAAAGAGTTCCATCATCAAAGCCATTGGAAGTAAGATTCCAAGACCTACAATGGGATCATAATCTGTACGCTCTGGACGAATCAGAAAAAGCGCATAATCTAGAAACTCATACGCCATGATTGCTATCACTGCAGGAACAATTGCAATAATTGCCAGGTAGTTTTGTAATTTCGAATTGTCGATTTTGGTGCTCTTTTTCATAAAAACTCCTTTTTCGTATTTCATTTCTTTTATTTTACCGATTTTGAAAAGAAGTTTCAATGTTTACTTTCAGTTTACCTTTCTCAGTTATGATTCATTTTGTAATGAAAAGAACAAACAAACATTAATCATGAAAACGGATACAAAACAAATGATAAAACAAAAAATGGAGGATAATTATATGAATAACACAATGTATTTAGTAACAGGAGCAGCGGGATTTTTAGGTGGTACCGTTTGTAGACAATTGGTAGAAAGAGGAGAACAAGTCAGAGCATTTGCACTTCCAAACGATAAAGCGATTCAGTATATTCCAAAAGGAGTAGAGGTGGTAGAGGGGGATTTATGTGATGTGAATTCACTAGAACGTTTCTTTAAGGTTCCAGAAGGAATGCAAACGATCGTACTTCATATTGCAAGTATCGTGACAGTTAATCCAGATTACAGCCAGATTGTAATGGATGTAAATGTCGGAGGGACTCAAAATATTATTGATCTTTGCTTATCACATCCAGAATGTAAAAAGCTTGTTTACTGCAGCAGTACTGGTGCGATTCCAGAACAACCCAAGGGATATAAAATCAAAGAAGTTAAGAAATTTGAGACAGATAAGGTGTTGGGTTGTTATAGCCAGTCCAAAGCAATTGCATCTCAGAAGGTGCTTGATGCAGTTGAAAGTAGAGGGTTAAATGCGTGCATTGTTCACCCAAGTGGAATTTTAGGTCCAGAAGATTATGCTGTAGGTGAAACAACAAGAACACTGATTGAAATCATCAACGGAGAAATGCCAGCAGGAATCAATGGATCATTTAACCTTTGTGATGTAAGAGATTTGGCGAATGGGGTGATTATGGCTGCGGACAAAGGAAAAATTGGGAATAGTTACATTTTAGGAAATGAAGAAGTACAGTTCAAAGATTTTGTAAATATGGTAGTCAATGAAAGTGGATGTAAAAAAATAAGTTTCTTTTTACCACTTGGGTTGGCAAATTTCATGGCAAAAATGATGGAGAAGCAAGCTAAGAATAAAGGAACGAGACCAGTTCTGACTACATTCTCAGTGTATAATCTTGCTAGAAACAATTGCTTTGATTCCACGAAGGCAAAAATAGAGTTGGGATATACGACTAGATCATATGAAGAAACCATCCGCGACGAAGTAAATTGGTTGAAACAAACTGGAAAGATATCATAAATTAAAAGGAAAGGAAGTTTGTATGAAAGAAGTATGTGTTATTACTGGAGGCGGAAGTACTGTTGGAAAGAAAGAAAAATTTGTTTCTGGTACTAGAATATAGAAAACCAAGTGACAGTTTGCTAAGAATTTGAGGGCTCTTTTATTTCAACGGGTTCTACCAATAATAGCAGGACAAGAAGGAGAGGGAATATCGTTCCTAAGATACTCCATTTAGAAAATGGAATATATAGTATATATGAGCTAATGACTCCTAGATGAAAAAAAACAAGAACAAATCCGAAGATTTTTGCGGTTTCCAATTGCAGGGGATCTTTTGTGTAATAATATTCGGTAATCGAAAGTGTAAATTGCCTTAGATTGTTTGTAGAAAAAATCGTGGAGACAGAACGTCCGCGAAGCTCCTTAAAGGCACACCACTGAAAGGCTAACGCAAAGATTAAAGGGTAGATTGTGACGAAAATATTTTTATTATGCGGCAGCAGACTTACAATAATTGTTGAAATTAGACTGATGAAAATACTTGTGACTTTAAGATTAAGCTGTAATCGTTTTTGAAGAACCACGGTTAAAGTCATCGCAAAGAAATAAATCAATAACGCACCAATTCGTTCGAGTAATTCAAAGGTATTTCCACCAAATAATGCAGAAACAAGATTGATTAGATTTGCTGTCTGGGCAGATGCAAGAAGATTGTCAAAGCTAAGCAATGAATAAGTTGCCATATACCCTCCACATAAGGAGATTAAGAGCTGTATTTGAAATGCGAATTTTGATTGGTTCATAATGTGACCTTGCCGTAGCATGATGCCTTTCTAATTATTTTATAGATTGCGGGCGATAGCTTCCTGGATTTTTTGTATGGTTGTCTCGACATTTAGTCCATTGGTATCGATTGTAAGATCAGCATATTTTTGATATAGAGGAACACGTTCTTCATATAGTTTTTTTAAATCATATCCCTCACGCATCACAACACCTCGAAACTGCATATTTCCTAATCTGTTCTTCAACATTTCGTAATCGAGATTTAGGTAGATAACAGTTCCAATATCTTTTAAATGTTTCATAGCCTCTTCACAGTACACAACACTTCCACCTGTTGAGATCACAGAGCGTTCGGTGTCTATGGAGGCGTTAATGTCGTTTTCTATGGCGATAAAACCGTCTATTCCTTCGTCATGGATGATATCAATCAACAGTTTCTGGGTGGATTCCTGAATGAGAAGATCGGAATCAATGAATTGGTAACCTAAAATTTTTGCTAAAATCACGCCAACGGTACTTTTTCCAACACCGGGCATTCCTATTAAAGTAATGTTATTTTTCATATAAAAACCATGCCTTTCACACGTATATTCTACAATAAATTGAATTAAATGTAGCATATATGACAAAAATTGTAAATGTCACTTGGTGAAAAACATGGTATTAAATTTCATACATATGTTATTGTACTGTATCTTCGAGTATCATTTTGGCCATAGGAAATGGTTCAAGAATCCTTGGCATGATTCCTTGTACATATGCTATTAGGACTCCATAGTTTACAATTGGTACCTCATGTTTTTTTGCTGTTTCAATTCGATGGCATACTTCGCGACGGTTTAGCATACAACCTCCACAGTGTACAATCAATTTATACTCCTCGACATTTTTTGGGTAACTCATTCCTGAAGCATACTCGATTTCAATTTGTTTACCTGTATACTGCCGAATCCATCTTGGAATTTTTACCGTTGCGATGTCGTCGGATTGTTTATGGTGGGTACACCCTTCGGCAATCAAGATGCGGTCTCCGTGTTCAAGGTGATCTAGAGTTTTTGCACCACGTATCAGCTCAATTAAATCGCCCTTATATCTTGCCATTAAGATTGAAAAGGATGTCAAAAGGACATCTTTTGGAGTATCTGCTGACACCTTACTAAAAACTTGAGAATCGGTAATGACCAGCTTCGGTTTGGTTCCAAGACGTTCTAAGGTCTCCTTTAATTCGAATTCTTTTGTTACAACGCACATGGCGTCTGCTTCTAGGATATCTCTGATAACTTGCTGTTGTGGTAAAATCAATCGACCTTTTGGAGCTGCTTTATCAATGGGTACAACAAGTACAACAAAGTCGGATGGAGAGATTAAATCACCGACCAATTTAAACTTATCATCATCATCTGGAAGCTTAGCAATCATCGCAGACTTGAGATCTTCCATTCCTAATTTATGAGCAGCAGAAACCATAACAAGTGGAAGAGATAATTCTTCTTCCATTTTTCTTAG
This sequence comes from Lachnospiraceae bacterium, assembly GCA_963666475.2. Lineage (GTDB taxonomy): Bacteria > Bacillota > Clostridia > Lachnospirales > Lachnospiraceae > JBFHIZ01. The sequence goes on from CAXXJM010000001.1 coordinate 179,655, forward strand.
TTCTATATCTGAGATTTCTACAAGATCTGTTTTATTTAAGATTCCTACAATTGGAATTTTTTTTTCGTTGATTTTCTTTACCCATTTTTTTTCAAAAGAGGTAATTCCATTTTCGGCATCGATTACTAAAAGTGCAAGGTCTGTTTTATTTAATACGTCCATTGTTTTTTCAATTCGAAGAGCCCCTAGTTCACCTTCGTCATCTAATCCTGCGGTATCGATTAATACAACGGGGCCAATTGGAAGGATTTCCATGGATTTATATACAGGATCTGTTGTGGTTCCCAGAACTTCGGAAACGACAGAAAGTTCTTGTCCTGTCAGACTATTGATGATGCTGCTTTTCCCAGCGTTTCGTCTACCAAAAAACGCAATATGTACACGATTTCCTCTTGGTGTTTCATTCATATTAAAATTCCTTTCTAATAGTGGTTCATGCATTGGAACCTAAAAATCTACTGACCGGGAATGCCAGGTTTTGTGACTTCAAAGGGATCCAGAATTTTTGAAAGTTCTTCTTGTGAGAGATTAGTATGTGTGGATATAATCGAAAAAAGCGCGGTATCAGATTGTGTAAATTCTTTTGCAATTTCAGCCGCTTTTTCATATCCAATATATTCGGAAAGAGCAGTAATCAGAGCCATTGAAGAATCCAAGTGTCTTTTGCATGTACTTTCATTTGCTTTTAAAAGATCGATGCATTTCGTACGGAAAATTGTTACAATATCGATTGCGATCTGCAAAGATTCTAAAATTGATTCAGCTATCGTAGGAACAAACGCATTGAGTTCAAATTGCCCCATGGATGCAGCCATCGTAACCGCATGGTCTAAGGCGAGAATTTTAATTGCTCCAGAAGTTACTGCCTCAGGAATGATTGGATTGACCTTTCCAGGCATAATCGACGAACCAGCTTGCATTGCCTGTAATGTGATTTCACCTAACCCACCGTTTGGTCCGGAATTCATCAGACGTAGGTCAGAAGAGATTTTCATAAGATTAACTGCTGCAGATTTTAATAACCCTGATACTTCGACAAAGATATCTTGATTTTGTGTAAGGTCGATCGGATATTCTGCACGTGCCAGTCCGATTCCGGTAATATCACGGATGGATTCAGTGACTGCAAAGATATATGGATGAGATGCGTTGATCCCAGTACCTATTCCAGTGCCTCCAAGGCTGATTTGTCGCAGTCTTTCTTCCACTTTATAAAGACGCCAGCGATCTCTTGCAATGGCTTGTGCATAGGCTCCAAATTCCTGTCCAAGCATGATTGGGAGTGCATCCATTAACTGCGTACGACCAAGTTTGATAATGTCAGCATATTCCTGTTCCTTTTTTTGCAAAGATTCCTGTAAAGCCGCAAATGCATTACTTAGGATACGAAGTTTTCCAATTGCGGCAATTCGAAGAGCTGTAGGATAAACGTCATTTGTTGATTGCGCTTTATTGATATGATGTAATGGATGAATATATTCATAGTTTCCATATGATTTTCCCGCGAGTTTTAAAGCCATATTTGCAATGACTTCATTGACATTCATGTTTGTTGAGGTTCCAGCTCCACCCTGAATCGCAGATAGTGGAAAGTGGGTATCAAAGAAATCTTTTTCCAAAATGTCTTTTAGGAGTTGATCACAGGCTAGGATAATGAAGTCCGCTTTTTCTGATTCATATGCTTTTGTCATTTTATGAGCAACTGCCGCCGATTTTTTTACTTGGATCATAGCGGCAATTAGTGAGTAGTCAACGGTCTGATTTCCAATTGGAAAGTTCTTTATCGCCCGCATCGTATGAATGCCATACAGTACATGCGATGGGATTTCCAAACTTCCAAGACTATCGTGTTCAATTCGGTTCATTGTTACTCCTTCTTATAGAAATAAGTCTCGTTCGCCATGTTGTATTTTTTTGATGTTTTCTGATACAAGAACGCGGACTTTATCATGTGATATTTTCTCAATTTCTCTTGAGATGAATTCGAGTCCAGAAGTGCGCATATCTTCATCAGCGTAGTCGAAAAGATACTCTGCAAAAGTCATCAGTGCATTTGGAGTACATACATTGTGAATAGCGCCGGATTTTGCAAGCTGCATAAAACGATCACCAATACGTCCACTTCGATAACATGCGGTACAGTAGCTGGGAATATATCCGTCTTCAAATAAACTTTTCAGTACATCGGAAGCAGGTCTATGATCTTCTAAGAAAAACTGAGTGGTGCTTTCTTCTCCTTTGGAATAGCCACCTACGTCAGCAGAGGAACCGGCACTTACTTGAGAAACCCCATATTTCAATAAGAACTTTCTCATATCTCCATTTTCTCTGGTCGAAAGAATGATTCCTGTATATGGTACTGCGAGTCGAATGACCGCGACAAGTTTAATAAATTCTTCATCGGTAACGATATTTGGGTATTCGGATAATTCCATTCCATTTGCTCGCTTCATACGTGGTACTGAGATTGTATGAAATCCTACACCATATTGTTCTTCTAAATGTTGGTTGTGAAGCATGAGACCTAGTACTTCAAACTTGTAATTTGCGAGTCCAAACAATACACCACCGCCAACATCTCCAAGTCCGGCTTCCATTGCACGGTCAAATGCGGTTAAATGATATTCGTAATCTCCTTTGATGGATTTTGGATGTTCCAATTCGTAAGTTGGTTGATGATATGTTTCCTGAAAAAGAATATAGGTTCCAATTTCCGCATCTTTTAGTTTTTTGTAGTTTTCTACGGTAGTAGCAGCAATATTGACGTTGATTCTCCGAATGGAACCATTTTCCAAGTGTGTATCATAAATTGTTTGAATGGATTCTAGTACATAGTCTATGGTGCAGTTGACTGGGTCTTCACCAGCTTCCAAAGCAAGACGCTTGTGCCCCATTTTTTCGAGTAGTTTTACTTCTTCACGGATTTCGCTTTGCGTTAGTTTTCTTCTGGCAAAACCATTGTCTCTTTTATAGCCACAATACTTACAGTTATTTACACAGTAGTCGGAGATATATAGTGGTGCAAACATGACTACACGATTTCCGTAGATTTCATTTTTTATTTTTCCTGCGATATTTAATAGCTGGTTCATTTGATCTTTGTCTTCAATGTTTAAAAGCATAGCAACTTCTTTGTGGTCGAGTCCTCTTTTTGTTTCCGCTTTGTTTAGAACAGCCTGAATTTCTTCTTTCGTTACATTCTTTGTATCTTCAATTAAATTTTCAATGTATTTGTGATCGATAAACATATATATCCTCCATTTATGTGTGGTTAATCCGTGATTTGTTTTGCTTTGATACATGATCTCCGCGGCCCATATCGACCTGAAAACCAGCAGATTGAATCCTTTTTTCAATACAGCTTCTGCAATGAGCAGCTTCATCCCCGGTACAGATTTTACCATCATACAAGAGATATTTATCGCGAACATTAGTTGGTGATAAATTTGGCATTACGACGTTTGCCCCCGCTTTTAAACCTAATTCTCTTCCTTTTGGGTGAATGGAACCAAGAGCAGTCGTTGCAGGAAGTAATACTTCGGGAAGTATGAGTCGTATGAGTGAAAGTAGAATACATGTCATTTCCATGGTGCCAGCTTTTTCATCGCGAAGTTTGGTGTCTTTTTGTGGCATGAAAGGTCCAATTCCAACCATATGAGGTTTCAGTTCATATAAAAAGAGGAGATCGTTTACAAAATCTGCATTGGTCTGACCAGGAAGGCCCACCATAAAACCAGCCCCTACTTGGAAACCGATTTTCTTAAGGTCGTAAAGACACTTAATACGATTGTCATAACTCATTTCGGGGTGAAGTGATTCGTACAGTTTTCTCGAATTGGTTTCATGTCGTAACAAATAGCGATCAGCCCCTGCATTTTTTAGGGAAGTATATGATTCATAAGAACGTTCCCCAATAGATAGCGTAAGTGCGCAGTCTGGATATTTGCATTTGATTGCGGTAATGATATCGGTCATGACCTGGTCGGAGTAAAAAGGATCTTCGCCGCCCTGTAGTACGAACGTGCGGTATCCAAGTTTGTGACCTATTTCACAACATTCTAAGATTTGTTCTTTAGAAAGACGATAGCGAGATGCGTTTTTATTTGATCGCTGAATTCCACAGTATTGGCAATCGTTTTTACAAAAATTTGTAAACTCAATAAGACCCCGCATATAAACGGTGTCTCCATAGTATTCTTTTTTTACTTCCGATGCTTTTGTGTGTAAATAGACGATATCGTCTGCATGCATGTTGTCTAATAAGTCAAGTAATTGGTCTGGTGAAAGGATATGCTCCTTCGCCAGCTGGTCAATTAGTTTTCTCATAAGTCTCCTTTTGCTGGATGTTGGTTCGTCGGCTGTCTGGCTAGATATCCATCATCGAGTCGAAATGAATATTTCATCTGACCGGATAGTGTAGAACCTTCTATTGAATTGTTAAAAATATGTCATAATTATATGAGAGATTCTAGATGATTGCAATATGGAAAAACAATTTATGTGACGCATGCACATTTTTATTATCCATATTTTTTTTAGGGAAAAAGATGGATTTTCAATTGAATGTGATAAAACCGCATGATATAATACATTTAGACGAAGGAGTCTATCTGTTTTTGGCAGATAGATTTCTTTTTTTTGGTACGAAAATGAATGCGTTGAGAGGTGGGAAAATGAATTGGTTAACTAGATGGTTATCATACGTAGTAAATCCAGGATTAAGTAAACACACAGAACAGGTATTGGAAGGAATAGAGTCAGGTAGAACTAAGGCACTTTATAACTGGTTCAATGACACTTGGACTTCCATGGATCTGATAACTGGTAAATTAGTAATTCAACAAGAACATGATGTTCAAGCAATTCTTACAGAAGCAAAATTAATGTATAAAGACTTTTCAGAACTATTTGTTTTGGATCAAAATCTTTTAATCAATGATTCAACACATTCCGCTTTCATTGGAAGACAAGTTGAAGCAGAGTACCAAGAAGCTTTGAATGAAAATGAAAAGAAGATGTATGGGCCTTATATTGATATGGATTCGCTTCAGGTTGGAAGTTCCAGCTCAAGATTTTTTGATGAGGTGACACTAATGTTTCTTTCTCCTTATAGAAAAGAAGGGCGTGTTTTTTATCTGTGTGGAAGAGTTCCCAATGATGTGATGAGTGATGTATTGCAGGATGAAGATGGGCATATATATAAAGAATCTGGCGATAATTATTTATTTATGGTAAATACATCAAGAAACATTGAGCCAGGTACTGCAATTTCACGTAGTAGATTTGAAGACGATACATTTACTTTGGGAGATAATCTGAAAGATGGGATTAAAACAAAAGGATACGGTATTGTTCAAATCAAGAAGCATACAGAGTTCGAGATTGTTTTTAACAACCCGAAAACAAAAAAATTACACCAAGGTGTACAAAAAACAATTGAGAATGGAAGTAATTTAGATGCGTGGCCAGGCTATCCAGAATATCGACATATTCCAGTTGGAGGGAAAGGAATACTGATTGAACCACCGCATACGGATGAAAAATGGGGTTTACTTTGCGAGGGAGATATTGATGAGATATACAAATATCGCAGATTAAGTCATAAAATGACTCTAATCATAGGACTATTAAATGCTGCATTAATTTTTGGACTGTCATGGATTCCAACACTTAGTAAAACTATGGATGTTGTGGTACATGCTGGACTTTGGCTATTAATTACCTTTGTTTCAATTTTTATCTTCAAAATGTCTACATTAATACCTTTAAATTCGACAACGGATTTGCTGAAAGATATCGCAGAGGGCGAAGGTGATTTGACCAAAAGAGTGCCAACAAAATCGAATGATGATATTGGTGAGCTGGCAAAATGGTTCAATAAGTTTGTGAATAATCAGCTACAGATTGTAAGAAGAATTTTAAATGCGACATCGATTTCAGATAAAGCGGTCAAGGAATTAAAGGAAATTACGGTGGAAGTAGAAGGTAGCAAAACTAATATAGAGGGGTCCTTAGAACATCTAATCAATATGATGAGGGAATACACGGAAGAGTTGACATCTGTACAAAGTCAGTTTATTGATATTTCGGAGTCTTTTGAATCGATTATGGGTAAAATGAATCTTGCTCGAGAAAATATGTCGAAAACAAGTAATCGTGCAATTGAGAGCCAAACATATTCTGAATCAGCAAGACATATTATGGAAAAAATTGTAGTCGATGTAAATGAAACACTGGAAGGAATGCTACTTCTAGAACAACATTCAACGGAGATTTCTTCGGTTATCGATGTGATTAACCATATTTCAAATCAGACAAAGCTTTTGGCTTTGAATGCTTCTATTGAGGCAGCAAGGGCTGGAGAACATGGAAAAGGATTTGCCGTTGTAGCACATGAAATTTCTAAATTGGCGGAAATGACAACGAAATCAACAACCGAGATTAACTTGAGTATTAAAGACATCCAGGAAGAAGTGGAAAAAAATAAGAAAGCGATGTCTTTGATCGATCAAAAAATTCAAGAGGGTAATCAAAGTGTTGGAAAGTCGATAGGAAGCTTTACAGAAATCGAAGAAGATATTATTTCGATGAATAAGGAATTTGGGTTGCTAAGCACGCAAATGAAAGAAAAACTTGAAGTGCTTAAGACGGTTTCAGAATCTGTAAACGAAGTTGTAAAGGGATTTGAAGAGTCTGTAGAAAATAACGAAGAAAGCACAAAAACAGCAATGAATGCATTAGAAAAAAATGTGAACCACATGGAACAGGTAAAGAATAGTCTTGATTATACAACGACATATTTGTATGAGATGGTACATGCTTTTAAGATAGACGGAGAAAATTCATGATCGATTCGTATATAAATGAAAAGTAAATTTGGAAGATTGTATCTTGCGATTAAGATTTTCATGTTTTATAATTGTTTCTAGGACTTACAAGAATTAGAATTATAACATTATCAAATAAATTGTTTCAGTCATAGGAGGAAATAAAATGTATTGTAATCATTGCGGAGCAGAAATTCCAAATCAAGCCAATTTTTGTACTCATTGTGGAGCAAAAACTACCACAAATATTTATCAGGAACAAAATAGAACATCTCGTTCAAATGTGGAGGGTCTTCCTGTTGCATCCGTGGTTTGTGGATTTATTGGATTATGTACTTCTGTCTTCTTTGTGGGAAAACTATTCATTATTGCAGGATTAGTAACAGGAATCATAAGTCTTGCAAAAAAAATGAAACCAAAAGTACTTGCCATTATTGGGATTGTTTTATCTGGAATCGGAATACTTGGAGCTATTGTATTTTCTATGTTGCTATGGAATGTTTTTGGTATCATTACAAGAAGTATCTTTTATTAAAATATAAAATGCTAGAAACTATATTGTCCAAACTTTCTCGGCGTATTTTTTTCGGAATTCTTTTGGGGTCAAACCTACATGCTTTTTAAAGACCGAAATAAAGTAGCTATGGGAATGAAAAGACAGTATGTTACTGATTTGACTATAGCTGTCCGTTGAGTAGAGTAAGAGTTTTTTTGCTTCTTCAATTCGAAACTCACTGATATAGGCAGATATTGTGCGACCAGTCTCTGTTTTAAAGAGAGTGGAAAGATATTTTGGTGAAAGATGTGATTCGTTTGCCAACTCCAATAATGTGATTTTTTGATATACGTGATTAGAAATATAATGGATGCACTTGGAAACGGGCTCTGTAAAGCAGGGTTCGTTTTCTTTTTTTGCCTGATGAACTTTCGTAGTAAAATCAATGACCATTTTTTCATTTAACGCATTGAGTTCATATATCGTGCGACAATTTTCCATCTGTCGAATATAGATATCACTGAGTGTAAAAGCTAATTCCTCATCCATTCCACCCTCAATAGCATACCTTGTTACGAGCGTTGTATTTGCAATACCACCGTATAAGAGTAAACGAAGTGGGCTTTTCGACATATTGCCATATTTCACCTGTGGAAGCGATTTATACGTGGATTCTAAGCGATTTAAATTACCTTCCCTTACACAAGAGAGCAGCGCGATTTCTTCTTTATAAGAAGTGTGAAGGGATTCTTCTTCTTTGTTTATAAATAGATCGTTACTTAAGTGTTTCGGTAGAAGCCGTTCAATTTGTTTTAGTTGAAAACTAGCCATTTCTTCCACAGATGGTGAACTTCCTCGTAGCACAGAGAACATGAGGCGCATATATAGATCAAAGGAGTAAAGGGAAATCACGGGAAGAGAACGAAGTAGTGATAGGGCTTCCTCAGACTCTAAATAAATGGAAAATGATAGTGTGTCTATAGAAAGCGGTCGAATATTATGTAGGAGAATTGGGCCGCCTAAACAATAGTACTTATTCAGTTCTTTCTCAAAAGAAAAAATATAATACAATTCATTTTGAAACGACAAAATGTCAAAATCCGGGTGGTTGAATTCGGTTCGGATTTTGTAAATATAGGGGACAATCTTCTCCTTTGCGGATTCATGTTCTTTTGGAAAGAAGGAAAATAATATCGTTTCTTTATCAAATATCCATATTGGGATCCGATTGAAATCAAATAGGGATTGTAGAATGCCAATTTCGTAATTTGATAGGCTCATGTTTGTTCCTCCTGAAACTTTTTAATTATCGTATTTATCATCTATTATATATAAAAAAGAGAAAAATAGATATAAAAAGAGAAAAAAAGATATTTTTAGGATCTCTGATTTGATACGATGAAACCATAATAATTGGTGAAGTTGTAGGATATGAAGCGAAATAACTGACAGGAGGAATGAAATGAAGAATGATGGTGTTTTAAAATCAAGAGAGAAAGTTGCATATGGATTGGGTGATTTAGGAAACAATATCGCATATGGAGCGATGGGATTTTACTTGGTGTTTTTTTTGACTGACGTTGCTGGACTTTCCGCTATATGGGCAGGTTATGTTTTTTTAATTATACGTGGCTGGAATGCCGTTTGTGATTTGCTCATGGGTGCAATTTCGGATCGAACAAAAAGTAAGTTTGGAAGACGAAGACCATATTTATTGATTGGAGCCGTTCCGCTTGCTATAAGTTTTGCGATGCTTTTTCAGGTGTTTTTTGATAAGCCTGTGTATATGATTATTTATTATACAATAGCAGGAATTCTTTTCAGTACCATGTATTCTTTTGTTGCGATTCCTTATAATTCTTTGTTGCCAGAACTGTCGCAGGATTATGATGAAAGAACGAGTATATCTGGCTTTAAAATGGCATTTTCCTTTATTGGTTCTTTGTTGTCAGCGATGGGTGTTACCTTAATCGTAGATACAATATTTATAGGTGCAGATGAATATGCAAAAAGTTATCCTGTCATGGGACTTGTCATGGGTTCCGTTATTACAATAACCTTGTTATTGGCTTTTTTCGGAACGAAAGAACGTGTGAAACCAGTTTATCCAGAAGGAAGAACAAATTTCTTTCATGAGCTTGCATCTTTATTTCGTTTGAAAGAATATGTTTTGGTACTTGGTGTGTTTATTGGTAACATGGTTGGATTTGATGTGATCATGGCACTATACATATATTTTATGAGATATGCCCTTCAAATATCGGATGATATTAGTTATATTTTTATGGCGGTTCCGTTGGTTGTTGCTGTCCTTGTGACGCCTATCTGGGTTAAAGTGAGCGACAAAATAGGAAAGAAAAAAACATATATTATATCCGTCATTTATTTTGTGATTCCATTATTATCATGCTTGGTTTTGCCTGCAAATAACATGTTGGCAACGATTATCATTGTTGTAATGATTGGAGGTGGTATTTCTGCTTCACAGGTTCTTACATTTGCACTGCTTCCAGATATTGTGGAAGTCGATGAAATGAGAAATGGAGTACGAAGAGAAGGAATCATTTATGGATCAACCATGTTTTTGTATAAAGTAGCATCCGCCGTGCTCGTGGCGTTGGTTACTTCTTCGATGGCTCTTTTTGGGTATCAAGGTACTGCCACAGTGCAGTCAGAATCCGCAATTATGGGAATCCGGGTATTGATGGGATGTATTCCTGCAATACTATTTGTTATTTCTGCGGTTTTGGTGAAGTTTCTACCTTTGGGAAAAGAATCTTTTGATCAAATCAAAGCGTCCATTTCAGAAAACACATAAGAGATTTATAAAATATTCATGCATATAATCATGCAGATGGGAGTCAACGTGACAGAAAAGACAAGAAAAATTCGAGAACAAGCAGTAATAATAGTATCAGAAATGTCCATTGAAGAACAAGCATCAATGTGCTCTGGAAAGGATATGTGGTATTTGAAATCCATAGAAAAGTATGGTCTGGAAGAAATTATGGTTTCAGATGGTCCAAGCGGAGTACGACAGCAAACTGCGGAGGGAGATAATCTTGGAATAGGAGATAGTATTCCTGCGGTGTGTTTCCCATCCGGAAGTACGACAGCTTGTAGTTTTGATCGTGACTTAATATATCGGATTGGAAAAGCGATGGGGGAAGAATGTGTGAGTCAAGGAGTATCTGTGCTCTTAGGACCAGCAGCAAATCAGAAGAGAAGTCCGCTTTGTGGAAGAAATTTTGAGTATTTTAGTGAAGATCCGTATGCAACTGGCGAATTGGCAGCCTGGATGATTCGTGGAATTCAAAGTACTGGAACAGGTACATCTCTCAAGCATTATGCCGTAAACAATCAGGAGAGACATCGGATGACTGTTAGCGCTGTGATTGATGAGCGAGCACTATACGAAACCTATCTCAGAGGATTTGAAATTGCAGTAAGAAAAGGAAAACCAGATACAGTCATGTGTTGCTATAATAAAATTAATGGTGTATATGGAAGTGAAAATGAGCAATTGCTAAATGGTATCCTTCGTGACAAATGGGGATTCGAAGGGGTTGTTATGTCGGATTGGGGAGCGGTACATGACAGAGTGCTTGGAGTGAAATCCGGCCTTGATTTAGAGATGCCAGGAAATGATGGATATAATGATAAAAAAATTGTTCAAGCGGTAAAAGATGGAATTTTGTCAAAAGAAAGCGTAGCGAAAGCTGCAACAAATGTAGTCGCATTAATTTTAAAAAGTATGGAAAATAAAAAAAGTAAGATGGAATATGATGTAAAATTTCATCATGACTTAGCCGTAAAAGCGGCAGTAGAGTCGGCTGTTCTCCTTAAAAATGTTGGGCAGCTCCTTCCAGTTTCCAAAGAGAAAAAGATAGCAATTATTGGGCAGTTTGCAAAGAAACCAAGATATCAAGGAGCAGGAAGTTCAAGAATGCACCCAATTCAAGTTGATGATGCTTGGAGTTCCATTTTAGAATATTCATCCAATGTTTATTATGCACCGGGTTATCGGGAGAACATTCAACCAAATGATATTCTGTCAGCAAAAAAACAGCAAGAAGCCACGCAATTGCTAGAGGAAGCAGTTACGTTAGCGAAATCGTGTGACATAGTTTTTGTTTTTGCGGGTCTAACTGAGGGATATGAATCGGAAGGATTTGACCGTAGCAATATGATGATGCCTCATGAACACAACTTGCTGATAGAAAAAATCTGTGCAGCCAACAGGCAAACAGCCGTAATACTAGCAGGAGGAGCTCCCATAGAACTGCCTTGGGAAGAAAAAGTTCCGGCAATATTATGTGCCTATCTTGGAGGAGAGGGTGGTGGACAGGCGATTGCAGGTCTTTTGTTTGGGGAATATGTTCCTAGTGGGAAATTGGCTGAAACCTGGCCAATTAAAATTGATGACAATCCTTCTTTTCGATATTTCCCTGGTGGCCGAGATTTTGTAGAATATCGTGAAAGTATTTATGTAGGATATAAATATTATGAAAAAGCGAAAAAAAACGTACGCTATCCTTTTGGACATGGATTATCTTATTCCACCTTTGCATATTCGAATATCGTGATTGATGATTCGAAATATGAACAGGATAAACAGCTTATTGTTCGTTTTTCACTAACAAATTTGGGTATATATAAAGCGAAAGAAACTTCATTTGTCTTTTTCCACCATTTGAATGAACATGTATTTATGCCAGAAAAACAATTGTGTGGATTTACAAAAACGGAGTTGGAAGCTGGCGAAACGAAACAGGTCGAACTAGTGGTTGAAGAAAGTGATATGGCATATTATAATGTGTTATTGAATGATTGGTATGTGGATCTTGGGTCGTATGAACTACTTGTAGGAAGTTCTTCAGAAAAATGTGAACTGAAAGTGGAGGTTACATTATCTGGTCAGGAAAGTCCACAACCAAATACACTTTATGCACAACCAGAATATCGAACACTTCATGATTCGATTTTTGAAGTCAGTGATTTGGAATTTGAAAGACTCTGTGGACATCAATTACAGAAAGAAAAAACGGAACATAAGAGACCATATACAGAGGAGAATACGTTAGAAGATATACAAGGGACCTTTGTAGGAAAAATAATTGGACTCTATGCTTCAAAAATAGTTCGGGATGCGACAAAAGGACAGGATGCGCAGGCAGGGATGATGGAGGCGATGATTTGGGAAATGCCTTTTTACTCGATGGTTGCCTCTGGTGATGGAATGCTTTCAGAAAGTATGATGTACGGTATTCTGGATCTATTAAATGGACATCCTTTCAAAGGAATCAAGAAAATATTAAGTTAGTTCAGGTGGTTTTTGAAAAGGAGCTTAAGGACATGATCAGTAAGACAAAATTTATGGTAGAAGATATTACAATCTTGAAACTTTTTGAAAAAGCTGGAATATATGACGTGAATCAGATTAAATTGCTTGGAGCAGGAGAGTTCAATAGTGTATACCTAGCGAAAGCAGAGAACACCGAATATATTATAAAGATATCCCCTGCATCGAATACATTCGAATACTTTTGGGTATCGACAGAACGAAATGTACGAGAATTGGTTTTTGGCTTTGGAAGCAAATGTGCAGAATCTGCAAAATGATTGTCATAGATTAGGGAAAAAAACTAAGAATGGAGCACGTTTATTACAATATATTTATTCCAATCGAATAATATTAGAACAAGTACCTTGTACACTCGTAAATTTTGACTTATGGCCACCAAATATTTTTGTTGATGTAATCAAAGGAGAGTCCGGGGAGTTAACACAGACCCGACTTACATGGATTGATCCGGACCGTTGTTTCTGGGGAGATCGAATAGCGGATTTTGTATGCCTTGAATTTATGAAGCCTACACTTTCTGAAAAAAAGAGAACGCTGGAATATTATAATATGGTTGCAGAAGAACCAGTTTTTCCAGGAAAATCAGAGAATATTCGTTTTGCTATTATGTTAGGATATTTAGGACTAATAATGGAAGTCGAAAAATATGCTAGATATTCATTATTTAATTTTGGGTATTGGAGAAATCTAATGGTTTCCAAGCATATATTTAGAATTTGTCGTCGTTATTTAAAATGAAAGACATATAAAAAATCCCTGAAGGATTTGATCCTTCAGGGATTTTTTATATGTCAAGTTTTTCGATGACTGGGGTAAAGTTGTCTGCCATAGCAAAAAAACAAGTTATTAATTATCTATCATGCTTTTCATGTTGCATATTGATACATCGGAAGGTATGTAGTAGAATTTAAGAAATATGAAGCATAAAAAAAGTACTTGTTTAAGGGGGGCGTATGAAGTTTGTTGTTCAAAGAGTATCGCATGCAGATGTAACAGTTGAAGGAGAAGTGAAAGGTAAAATTGGGAAGGGATTTTTAGTCCTGATTGGAGTTAGCAATGAAGATACCCGTGACATTGCGGATAAAATGGTCAAAAAACTATTAGGTCTACGAATATTTGAAGATGGGACAGGAAAAACAAACCTGGCTCTTGCTGATGTTGGTGGTGAACTGTTATTGATTTCTCAGTTTACTTTGTACGCAGACTGTAAAAAAGGAAATAGACCTTCTTTTACAAAGGCAGGAGCACCTGATTATGCAACAAAATTGTACGAGCATATCATTGAGAAATGCAAGGCAGCAGGATACAAAACCAGAAGCGGCGTTTTTGGGGCTGATATGAAAGTCAGTTTATTGAATGATGGTCCGTTTACCGTGATTTTGGACTCGACTGATATATTTTAGTTTTTACGATACTGACTAGGTGTCTTACCGGTATATTTTTTGAATTTTGAACAAAAATAACTTTGCGATGCATAACAAAGGGTGTTGGATATTTCTACAATATCATAATCGGAACGTCGGAGCATGTTTTTGGCTGTTTCCAATCTGCAGATATTTATAAAATCACTCAGACACATTCCGGTCTCTTTTTTGAATATACGAGAAAGATTTCCACGACTCATATTTACGAGATTGCTTAAATCATCCACATATATGTTGGTATGTAAGTGGTCATAAATATAGTTTACAACTTTATTCATATCACTTGACAGTGTTTTACCAAAGTGTAAGTCCTTCATGCGTTTGGCAAAATCCATAACCATTTGATCATTAAGTTCCATGACTTCGGCCGGTGTTTTACAAGCATCGGTTTTTTGTATGTATATATCGCTTAAGGTATAGGATAGTTCATGTGCTAGACCTGCCTGCCTACATGCTCTGGTTACCATGGCTGTGTTAATCACCATATGATAAATTTGATTTTTCAGTGGGTCTTTGGATAGATTTCCTTTTCCTTCGTTTGGAGAATCTCCATATAAACGCTTATTTTCTTCAATTTGCGCTGTATTTCCGGTAATCACCAGATTCAAAAAGTCATCTTCTACTTCAAATGCTTCATGGTAAAAGCCGTGTTCCCTTTGTTGATATAGTTTATAGTCAATTTTATTTTCTTTCATTTCCCCTCCTCGTTTCCTGTAGAAATAATGATGGATATCTTGTTTTATTTCATCCGAGTTATATGAATAATGATAGTATAATAATGATAATCTTGCAATAATATTTATATAACGACTCGAATGTTGGACGTATAATATAGAGATATTTATGTCATGTACTAAGATATTTGCAATGAGAAAGGAAACGTTACAATCATGAAATTTACTAGAAAAAGTTTGATGAAGACCGTATTCGTCACCCTGATTATCGGGATGTTGTTATTTACAAAAGAATTGGTTGCAGCTGCAGACGATTTGGATAATTCTTCGGCATTACCTTTTAGAGAGCTTTCAGGGGTAGAAATGTCGAAGGAATTGGGAATGGGTTGGAATTTGGGTAACACGATGGACGGACATACAGGATTTACACCAAATGAGACAATCTGGCAGCCGACTAAAACCACGAAAGCCATGATAAAAGCAGTGCACGATCAAGGGTTTAACACCATTCGAATTCCAGTTACATGGGGTACAATGATTGATAACGAAAATGGATATTCGATAGATGAACAATGGATGAGCAGAATTCAAGATATTGTGGATTATGCGATAGAACAGGACATGTATGTAATCATTAATATTCATCATGACGGAGCAGAACAGACGGGTTGGCTTAGAATCGCAACGGAGGATAAGGGTTCGCTTTTTCGAAAGTTTGCAGGAGTGTGGAGCAATATTGCTGAAGAATTTAAAGATTATGATGAACATGTGATTTTTGAAGCAATGAATGAAGTACAAGGTGAAAATATGTCTCTTCTTGAAGAGAATGAAGTCATCATGGAACTGAATCAAGTTTTCGTAAATACCGTTAGAAACAGTGGCTCAAACAATGAAAAAAGATGGCTTGTTGTATGTGGAAAGTATAATTATATTCATTCGTTGGTCAGCGAAGAAGGTGGGTTTTCTCTGCCAGAAGACTCCGTAGATGATCGTTTAATTCTATCGGTACATATATATACACCATGGACGTTTTGCGGAGCGGCTATTTCTAATGGCTCAGAATATTCGATTGAACAGATTGTCAGTACAAATCTTTCAGAAATCAGTCAGCTAAAAACATTCACAGATCAGGGAATACCTGTAATTGTTGGGGAGTATGGATGCATCAATAAAGATAATTCAAAATATCGAGCACTCTATTTAGAAGCAATGAATAAGCTGTTTCGAACACATGGATTGAATGGGATATATTGGGACCAGGGATGGTATGATCGAAGCCTGACTCCAGATTATAGTTTTTCAATTTTTGATCGAGAAACTGGTCTGCCGATTGATAAAGACGTTACAGATGCGATGGTACGCGGATATTATGGAGATGTGCACAAGTCTCTTGAAGAGATTACGATTGAACCGGACTTAAATAAAATTTCAGAAATTTCATTGGAACAAGAAATCAATATTGAAATTGGAGAATGCATGGATTTGAATACGTCGGTATCTCCGAATGATACAAATGACGTGGTACTTTATAAGACGGATGATCCGATTATCGCAACGGTATACCAAGGACGAGTTCAGGCAAAAGGAATAGGAACAACGACGATTATCGCTTTTTCACAAAGCGGATCAGCAATTGCAAAATCTATTGTTCATGTGACCAGTAAAACATCTGAGATCCCATGTGAGCGAATTGCGTCAAGTGTCGAAAATCTTGTTATGGAAAAGGATTCTTATCAATATTTAGATGCAACAAATGCGACATCAGGTTCGGATGCTTTTCTTTATTATCGTTCTCAAGACGACACGGTAGTCACAGTGAGCTCGATTGGAAAAGTGGTAGCAGTTGGAGTTGGTGAAACAAAAATCGAGATTTGTTCATCGGATGGACTGATCAAGACGATTCCAGTTTCAGTTTCTGAATTAAATCAAAAAAAGGAAATTAGGCTTTCTTTAAATGTGTACTATAATGACGACATAAAAGAATATTATGGAAACGAAATTTCCACGGAAGTAGTAACCGCAACGGGACCTGGGGAATATTCACTAACATTTGATTGCGAGAAAGATCTTTCGGAAACAGCAGTGTCTGCAGGTGTTACAACGCTAAGGAATTTAACAGCAGTTTATATTAAGGATCTTGATGTCACAAATGGAGAAACTGTAAATTCACCACTGGAAAGCTGTGATATTCAATATTTAAAAATTCTGGTGGATGGACAAGAACTATCCATAACCAATAACCAGATAAAATCTGCTTTGAAAGATTCCGGCATATTTGATACCAATGATCCATTGAATGCATGGGATGGATCGGTAGTAGAAGAGGTTCATGCAAGTAATTACAGACTGAATTTTACATCCATTACGGAACCTACAAAGATTACGGTTGTTTTTCAGCTATCGAATATGAAATTTTTTGGACAGGAAGAAACTCTGCAGACGGAAACAAGTGAACAAGAGATTGCACAAGTGAATCATGAAGTAATCGAAAAACAATCAGTTTCTGTGGGAGTACCAATTTGTATCGTTTTGATTGGGTGGTTCGTTGTTTTAAGTATGGGAGTACTATATATAAGGCATCAAAAAAAGAAGAAGTAAGACGAAATAGGCCAAGAAAATATCCTTGGTCTATTTTTATGTAAAGATTTAAGTTTCTTTTTACAATGAATTTACAAGTATTTGAAGATTTAATAGGATTCGTATCGTTATAATTTATATAACAGGTAAATCATGAACAAATAAAGGGGGTACATGATGAACATTGGATTATTTACGGATACCTATTTTCCGGAAATCAATGGAGTAGCAAATTCTGCATATCAATTAAAGAATGAATTAGAAATAAAGGGACATAGTGTATATGTCTTCACAGTAACAAATCCAAAAGCAGAAACGGAAGAGAAAAATGTATATCGGATAGGAAGTGTACCATTTGTCTTTTTGAAGGATCGTAGAGTTGGAATTAGTCTTACAAAGAAATGGATCAAGATTGTTTCAGATTTAAAGCTTGATGTTATTCACACCCAGACAGAGTTCAGTATTGGACATATTGGTAGAAAGGTGTCAAGAATTTTGGGTATTCCCATTGTACATACATATCATACGATATATGAAGAATATACACATTATCTCAAGGTTCCTGGAAATGAAAAGTTGAAAGTAATGATTCGATCTCTCAGTAAAGTTTTGTTGGAACAGGCTGATATGGTCATCGTACCAACGAAAAAGGTGGAGAATATTGTCAGAGCATATGGAGTGAAGAAAGATATAGTAGTACAGCCTACCGGAATCGATTTGACAAAGTTCGAACAAATTGATTTTAAGTTCGTCGAGGAGCTAAAAAAGAGGTATGATATTCAGCCAACGGATCATGTTTTGATATCCATTGGAAGATTGTCAAAGGAAAAGAACATAGAAGAAGTCATACGTTATTTTCAAAAAATAAGACAAACTGATCAAGATGCTAAACTAATTATTGTTGGGGATGGACCGGAAAAAGAAAATTTAATGAATCTGGCCGTTCTACTTGGACAAGAGAAACAGATTGTTTTTACCGGAGAAGTTGCATGGAATAAAATCCAGAATTATTATTATCTGGGAGATGTGTTTGTTTGTGCATCTACTAGTGAAACACAGGGACTCACCTATTTAGAGGCAATTGCATGTAGAAGGACACTGCTTGTTCATAAAGACGAATGTTTGGAGGAACTTTTGATTGAGGGAGTTAATGGATACTCTTTTGATACGGAAGAAGGTTTTTTGAAAGCATACGATAAACTGTTTTTTCAAGACAATCGATTGGATATGGGGGAAAAAGCATGTAAGATAGCTAGAAATATGTCCTTGGATAACTTTGGAAATGGAATCGAAAAGGTATATCAGCAAGCGATTTTGAAAGAGAAAATGAGTCGTAAAGTAAGGAGACCATATGGAAAAAATCGTCAAATGGTTGGATAAATACAAAAAAATCGTTTTTTTTGTGGGAACGGGAGCGCTCATTATTTTAACCGTCCTTGCGTACTCTAAAGGTTTGTTTACTGAACAAGAGCAACTGGAACGATTTCTAAATGAATGTGGTATTTTCGCGCCCATCGTTTTTGTGATTATACAGGCCATGCAAGTTGTTGTTCCGATCTTACCAGGTGCTGTGGGATGTTTATATGGTGTGCTGATTTTTGGCCCAATTTATGGATTTTTGTATAACTACATTGGTATATGCATTGGGTCGATTATTGCTTTTTTGTTGGCTAGAAATGCAGGTCAGGAATTTGTTAAACAAATGACTGGTAGTATATTTTTTGAGAAGTATAGTAAGTATTTAATGAAGGAGAGACATTTTGAGAATCTTTTTGCTTTGTTAATTTTCCTTCCAGTTGCTCCAGATGATTTTTTGTGTTATTTAGCTGGAATCAGTAAAATGAAACTGAAAAAATTCACCATGATTATTTTACTTGGAAAACCAGCAGCTATATTTTTATATAGTATGGGCTTAAATAAGGTGTTCCAAGTAGCGATGAATGTTATGAATTAACGAAAGGAAGATTCACATATGAACGTATTTATATATTCGGGGTTTCAAAAATTGATAGAAAAGAGTGGAGTGGGAAGAGCAATCTATCATCAGAGAAGAGCGAGTGAAAATTGTGGTATTCAAATGGTGAATAGTTTGCGAAATGCAGACCTTATACATATCAATACAATTTTTCCACATTCCATATTTTTGGCGTCTCTTGCGCACTTAAAAGGAATACCGGTTGTGTATCATGCACATTCGACGAAAGAAGACTTTCGAAATTCTTTTATTGGATCCAATCGATTTTCAAATATTTTTGGGAAATGGATTAAGTATTGTTATGAACATGGAGATGTCATTATCACACCAACTCATTATTCAAAAAAACTTTTAGAGTCTTATGGAATAGAAAAACCTATTGAAGTAATTTCAAATGGGATAGATTTAACCTATTATAAGAAGGAAAATGTTTTGAACTGTGATTTTCGGAAACGGTATGGATATGAATCTGGGGATAAAGTGATTATGTCGGTAGGGTTGACTATTGAAAGAAAGGGACTACTTGATTTTGTTGACATGGCTAGGCAAATGCCAGAGTATCAGTTTATTTGGTTTGGCGAAGCAAACCGAAAAACATTGCCTCAAAATATAGTCAATGCTCTGGATACGAGTCTTCCAAACTTAAGATTTGCAGGTTATGTAAATAAGAATGAACTCAGAGAGGCATATGCATCGTGTGATTTATTCTGGTTCCCGACGTATGAAGAAACAGAGGGGATTGTTGTTCTTGAAGCTCTGGCGATGAAAATTCCTGTACTTCTTCGTGATATACCTGTATATGAGGATTGGTTATTAGATGGAGTACATGTTTATAAAGCAAAGAACAACTTTGAATTTATGCATAGAATAAAATTAATTTTAGAAAATGCTTGCGATGTATTAAGTTCGAATGGCTATCATAGGGTAAAGAAGTACTCTATTGAAAAAGTAGGTATGCAATTGAAAAGCAGTTATCAATATGCAATGGATGAGGTTGTCGAGACGAGTATCTCAAAGAAGTATAGTATGGTAACATCATTTATTAAAAGGCATCAGCTGTAAAGCAGGTGTCTTTTTTATGGATATTCTCAATATTAAGTGCTATATTAGTTATATTAGAAGCAGATCTGGTTTATTTTGAAAAGGTGATAGGCATGGCAAATATATATGATTATATCGATTGGAGAGGCGATTTGAGTATACAATCATCTCCATTTAATGAAGTGGACAATTTAATACTTACACAACTGATTTATCTGGATTTTACTGAAATTGTTCCCTATATTCAGAGTGGAAAGAAAATTCATTTAAATGAGGCAGCAGAGCTATATTTTATAAGATTCTCGAAAGAAACAATTGAACAGATGCCGGTTCTAAAACAAAACGTGTCGAAATTGCTTTTAAAAATGCAACAAAGCACACGTTATGGTGCGTTAGAATTGTCGGATTACATCAATGAAATTGATCCATTACTGGAATCACAATTTTCTGCTATGAAAATTGGTCTTCCGGATGGGAGTATATTTCTTTCATTTAGTGGAACGGATGAGACCGTTATAGGTTGGAAAGAAAACTTTAACATGAGTTATCTTTCAGAAACCCCTGGTCAAAAAAAGTCTGTGGAGTATATTGAGAAGACTGTTC
This sequence comes from Lachnospiraceae bacterium, assembly GCA_963666475.2. Classification (GTDB taxonomy): domain Bacteria; phylum Bacillota; class Clostridia; order Lachnospirales; family Lachnospiraceae; genus JBFHIZ01. The sequence goes on from CAXXJM010000001.1 coordinate 200,637, forward strand.
CGTTTTATAAAAATAAATTGCGTGTTGGTGGACATTCGAAGGGTGGGAACCTTGCAATATACGCAGCAATGTATAGTAAAAAATCAATTCAAAAAAGGATTTTAGAGATTTATAACAACGATGGTCCGGGATTTACTGGAAAGATGATATTAAGAGAGGGCTACGCGAATATTTTACCAAGAATTCGAACCATCATTCCTCAGTCATCAATTATTGGAATGCTTCTCGAACATGAAGAAGAAATGGACATAATTTTAAGCTCAAATCATGGAATTTTACAACACGATGCTTTTTCGTGGGAGGTGATTGGCACGAAATTCGTACATTTGACGGATTTGACAAATGAAAGTTTGACTTTTACAAAAACAATCAAGAGTTGGCTTGCATTTATGGATGAAGAACAACGAAAGCAATTTGTCGACGCCTTATTTACCATTTTAGATAAGGCAGGAATTGATAATACAGAGCAACTATACAAGTTAAATCTTTCAAGTTTTTATGACCTAATTAAAGCAGCAGAAGGGTTAAACAAGCAAGAACAAAGTGTACTCAGAAAGACTATAGGTCTTCTTATACAAATTGGAAGTGCAAATGTCTTCAAAAATACTAAATTTGAAGAGTTGAGAAAAAATCGAAAAAATAAAGTTAAGCTACAATTAGATGACAAATAAGAAAGGCCATATAGCCTTTCTTATTTATTGTAACCAAGATTACAATAAACCACCTGCTATGCAGGTGTGTTCCCAACTAGCTTTTGCTTTAAGCAATAAAAAAATCTAGGATATAGGATAACAATTGGATAAATGTTCTCATTTTTTATAATATTTATCCAAAACACTTGGTTGAAAGGGTGGAGAAGGCCTTTAAATCTATTGTTTAGACAAATAAGTTGTGTAATAGTGATAAATATCCAAGGTTTCACTATAGTTTGGGCAAAAGCTCTATAAAAGGATGTACTATTGCCCGAAGGGATGTTACAAATATTTCTAAACCGAATGATTGGGTAAAAGCACATGTTTTCAAAGAGTTTTTATCCAATGTCTATATAAGGAGTACGGAAGGTAAACTTTTCAGAGCCTCTTTAGAGGCAAGCAGGGAACAGCGGCTTATAGCCGAAGAGCAAGCCACCAGCTAAGCTGGTGGTAATGATTGTGATGGTCCTATGTATTGATCATTCGATTGAAAAATGAGTGAATTATAAAATAAAATATAAGAAAATTTATAATTTATAAAATTGTAAAAATGAGTGCGATAATATATAATAAATATATTAATTGACAGAAAATAAATACAGATTGTTAATAAAAGGAATGATGAGATTTTTAGAAAGGGATGGTTGTTATATGAGTGAAAAAAAACGACAAAATTCAAAAAAATCGACAGAAGTTAAGATTACTAGGAGGGGTAAGATTGCAGCGAAAATTATGGCAGCGATTATCAGTATCAATATTATCGTGTTGGCTGTTCTGGGAGTTGTAGTAGGGTTTTTTACAAAAACAATGGTGGGAGATCTTTCTGAGGAAAGTGCCAAAGCACAGGTGTCATCAAGCGTTAACAAGTTTGACCAATCATTTTTAAATGTGCAGCAACTAGTGAAAGCTATTTCTGCGGAGGTGAGTGTTGAACTTGACTTGGATATGGCATTGGAAGATCCACAGTATCTATATGATTACTGCGACGAGCTTGAGGGTCGTTTTACAAAAATCGGGGAAGAAACAAACATTACACAGTCTATATATCTGTATTTTAATAACGCATTTTTCGGAGTAGCAGCAGATTGCTGGATTTATGCAGATGAAGTAGGGAAGAATTATGTTCGACAGGATATGTTTGATTTAGAATATTATGATACATATAATGAATGGTATAATGGCCCGATTGACGAAGGAACAGCACGTTGGACGGATCCATATGTTATGACAGGTTCATCAAAATATGCATTGATTACGTCCTATGTAGAACCATTACGAATCGATGGACAGATCATTGGCTTGGTTGGTATGGATTTTGACCTTGCTAACTTGGCGAATGGACTTTCCGCAGAAAAATTATATGAAACAGGTTATTTGTATTTAATTGACAGTGAAGGAAATGCAATTGTTCATAAAAATATCCCATGGGATGATACGGATGGTGATGGACTCGGTGACACCATTGTAAATATTAATTCAGTAGGGGCTTATCAGAAATTAATCGATGAAATGAATAAAAACCCTGTGGGAATGATTGAACTTATTCGTGCGGATGGTGAAATGGTGCTGGCTGCATATGATCATTTGTCAAATGGCTGGGTTATATCTTCGAGCATTCCGCTAAAGGAAATCAATGAGATTAATAATACATTAATACGAATTATTATCATTGTAGCGGCTTTATCTGTTGTGATAGCGGTGATTGGTGCAATTGTGCTGGCTCGTTCTATTAGTCATCCAATAAAAGGTGTTGTTCAGGCAGTAAATAAAATAAGTGAAGGCGACTTTACCGTGGAGGTTGTCACGAAATCAAATGATGAGACAGGAATTTTAGCGGATGCTGTAAATACAATGATTCATAATGTCAGAGAATTGATTTCTGAGAGTAAAATTGCAACCGAGAAGTTATTAGACTCTTCTAGTACGTTGGCTTCGATGTCAGAAGAAACGACGGCCACAATCGAACAAGTCGGGTTAACCATAGGTGAGGTATCCAAGGCAACGGTAGAAACAGCTAAAGAGGCTGAAAAGGGAACCGTTGTAGCACATGTGATTGATGACACATTCAATTCAATTATTGATAGTAGTCAGAAAATGTATACAAAATCAAAAGATGTTAGTGAAAAGAAATCCTCGGGATTCCAGGCAATTAACACGTTGATGAGCATTACGGAAACCAGCCAGAAGTCCAATAAAAAGATTTCGGAAGCAGTCGTACAGTTGGATCATAAGACCATGACGATTACGGATATTATTGCAACGATCAATTCAATTTCTGATCAAACCAATCTATTATCATTGAATGCATCAATTGAAGCAGCGAGAGCTGGTGAAGCTGGCAGAGGATTTGCTGTAGTAGCAGAAGAAATCCGAAAATTGGCTGAGGATTCAAGCTCTGCAACTGAAGAAATCCGAACAATTATCCAAAGCATTCAATCGGATAGTAAAGATACGGTTCAGATCATGGAAGAAGTTTCGAGAATATCGGAAGAGCAAAATGTGGCAGTGGAAAATGTAGACGAAATATTTAAATTGATATTTGATGCGATCAATGAAATTATTCAAGGGATTGAGAAAATTTCCAAAGAATTGGAAGAGCTCAATGAGCAGAAGAATCAAATTGTAGATATTTCAAGTGTGCTCTCATCTATTTCTGAAGAAACTGCGGCTTCTACGGAAGAAGTGAATGCGTCAATGATTGACCAGACACAGGCAATTGAAGAAGTTGCAAAGAGTGCCGAAATATTAAATAAATTAGCTACAGAATTAAGTGAACATATTCGAGTTTTTAAGGTTTAGTTCATTGCTTGGATCGAAAATATAAAAGGAATGGAAGAGATGTTTTGAAGAAATAGTAATACCATTCGGTAGAATATTTAGCCTCATGGTTGAATACTGAGGATTTCGCAATTAAAAGGAATATAATAAAAGAAACAAATTCATGCGAAATTGCATCAGGGGGATTACTTATGAAAATCAAATGGAAAATATTATTTAGTATTACAAGTGCAATTACTGTTTTGGTGGTTACGATTTTAATTATCACATCAAATAATGTAAATGCACTTTTTTATGCAGAAACAGGGGAAGAACTACAAAATTATTCAACGATGGGTTTGGCTATGATGGATGCTGCATATCCTGGAGATTGGTCTGTTCAAGATGGGCAATTGATGAAAGGTGAAGTGAGTATTAATTATAATTATGAAATTATTGATCAATTTACAGAGGGATCAGAGGTTTTGCTATCCATTTTTTTAAATGACAAACGTATTTCAACAAATGTAGTGGATGTATCTGGTCAAAGAAAAGTAGATACGATTGCATCTGAAGAAGTGAAGCAGCAAGTAATTCAAAATCGAAAAAAATATGAAGGCATTGCCGAGGTGTTAGGTAAAACAGCACAGACATACTATGAGCCAATTTTAAATATAAAAGGTGAAGTTGTTGGTATGTGGTCAGTAGGTGTGTATACAAATGTTGTGACTGAAAAGATTAATCGTGTTATGAGAATTATCGTTCTGATTTCCGCGGTTCTTCTCTGTGTTGGAGTTTTTATTGCATTTCTTTTGGGAAGTAATATTTCTAAGGATGTAATTATCATACAAGAAAAATTGCAGTTAATGGAAACTGGTATTTTTCAGTTTGATTTCTCAAATAAGCTATTAAATAAAAAGGATGAAATAGGTGACATTGCACGCTCAACTACGAAAATGAAAGAAACCATATCAAATATCATCATCGGAATACAAAACGATTCAGAGAAAGTAAAAGATGTGTCTGAAGAAACATATGTGAATATGGAAAATGTAAATAAAAATGTTGAGGACATTTCTGCCACGATTCAGGAATTATCTGCCGGGATTGAAGAAACTTCTGCTTCGACCGAAGAATTAAATGCGACGACACATGAAATAGAACAAGAAATAGATCGCATGAAAGGGAAAACGGAGCACGGGAATCTGCTTTCTGTGGAAATAAAAAAACGTGCGGACAAACTGAAAAAAGAAACTGAAAAATCACATCAGGAAGCCATCTTGATTTATGAAAGTACAAACATGAAATTGCGTGAATCGATTAGACAAACAGCCGCAATTGATCAAATCAAGGATTTATCCCAAGCGATTCTAGAAATTACAGAACAAACAAATCTGCTCGCTTTAAATGCGGCGATTGAAGCAGCGAGAGCAGGAAAAGCTGGGTGGGGATTTTCTGTTGTGGCAGAGGAGATAAGAACGTTAGCGGAGAATTCGAAAAAAGCGGTTTCAAGCATTCATGAGATTACGCATAGTGTTTCTGGTGCGGTGGAAGGGGTAGTAAAGGATTCGCAAAATTTACTTGAATTCGTAGACGCTCGGGTATTAAAAGACTATGAGACATTTGAAGAGACCAGTAAGCAATATGATGAAGATGCAGATATGGTACAAGAAGTTGTTGTAGAAATAAATCAAACCGCCGAATATCTATATAAATCCATTCGTCAGATGAAAGGTGCCATTGGAGAGATTTCGACAGCATCTAATGAAGGGGCTGAGGGGGCTTCAGATATTGCAAATAAAATAACCGATATTGTTACGAAAGCCAATGAAGTATTATATTTAACAATGAATAGCCAAAAAAGTGCCGAGGAGCTAGATCAGATGATTTCTTTTTTTAGTATATAAATAGATGGGGAGGAAAGTGATGGGCGAAGAAAGTAATGTGAATATTTGGCATCTGTATGGAAAAGAGATGGAATTGGTTAAATTGAAAAAATGTGTAAAGGAATTAGAAGAAATGATTCGATTTCGGGAATCGGATTTAACAATTCAGAGTAGAATTTATGATTTTCATGTGAAAGAAGAGTTACAAGAGAACATCATGTTACGGGAAAATTTTGAAAAGGAGTTTTATTTGGAATATCAACCTCAGGTATGCTGTCATGAAGGATATTTATTAGGGGTAGAGGCGCTTTTGCGTTGGAAACAAGAAAATGGAAGGCTTGTACCACCTACAGAATTTATACCAATTATGGAAGAAAATGGGATGATTATTCCTTTGGGGTATTGGATTATTGAGCAAGCAGCGAAACAATTATCAGCATGGTATAAAAAAGGATTTCGAACAATTCGAATGGCTGTCAATGTATCTAGTAAGCAACTTGAAGATGATTATTTTGTCTGTCACTTAAAAAAAATAATTAAGAAATATCGGATTAAGAAAAGTACGTTTGAAATTGAAATTACAGAAAATGTGAAACTTGAAAACAATATTAAGGTGCAAGATACGTTATCAAAAATAAAATCCCTCGGAATCTCAATCGCTATGGATGATTTTGGAACGGGATATTCTTCGTTATATTATTTAAAGAATTATCCAATTAATCGACTTAAAATTGCAAAAGAGATCATCGATCAGATTGAAACGGATACTTATGCTAAGTCAATCGTTCAAATGATTATTACAATGGCATCATTGAATAATTTTCGTGTCCTTGCAGAAGGGGTTGAGACCATGGAACAATGGACTGTACTTAGGGGATTATCGTGTGATGAGATACAGGGATTCTTATTTTCCAAACCACTTCAAGGAGATGAACTTGAACAAAAATGGATGTTCATTGAACATTCCAAGGAGATTTTATTAACTTAATTGGTGATTGGAAATAAACAAGAAAGAACCAACCAGTTCTCATCACAAGAAAAATAAATTTTACCGTGATATTTATTTGCAACAGAGAGGATTGATTTGGTACCGAAACCATTTTTATTTGTGCATTTCTTTGAAATGGGGATACCTTTTTGATCAAATATAATTTCTCCAAAATAACGATTTTCAAATTTCAGGAATAATTTTGAAGCATGAAAAGTGGCACTGATTTTAATTTTTCGATCATCATAAGGCAATTCTAAACAGGCATGTATCGCGTTTTCTATTGCATTTGACATGAAAACCGCCAAATCTGTTTCATCAATCGGGAGTTGTTTTGGAAGGTTTATTTTAATATCTACATGAATATTATGAATAGTTGCTTTCGAAATATAGACATTTAAAGCAGAATTAATGATGTTATTTTTACAATATATAATTGGAGTTGTATAATCATATGAATCTAAAGCAGAACAAATTAAGTCAGTTGCTTCCTTTTTTTTATCTTCTTCTACCAGTAAGTGAAGTATGTGAAGACGGTGTCTGGCATCATGGCGCATGATTTGTAGTTCTTTTTCACTTGCATAATAACGTTCGATTTGGATTTTTAGTCCATTTCTTTCTAAATCTAAAATTTTATTGCTTTGTTCAAGGGAGGAAATTTTTTCCTCGTTTTGAATAAAATTTAAAACGAACTTCCAAGATAAGAAAAATGCTGTGAATAACATGAGTCTTGAAATAAAAACTGGAATTGAAAACCAACTTGAATCATATATTAGTACGTTGCTGTACATAATGAGAAATGGAACGATCCACAAAATAATAAAAAATGGGTTCTTGCTCAATAGATAATCAGTCTTTGCAGCCTCTTTGAATAAGTTTGCCAGTGGAACAATGAATATAAGAAAAAAAAGACAATATATGGCGGTTTGAAGTAATATTTGCCAATCAATGGAAGCATCCTTAAAGAAGAACACGTGAGAAATACTTGCAATAGAGTGTATCAAAAGGGAATAGTATGACTGCATACTAAATATATATAACTGTTTTAATGGTTTTATTTGTGTGAGAACTATTGAAATAATCAAAAAAAACAATTGAAAATATGCAATTGTTTTTTTATAGAATAGGGGGGTTATTGTTATATTTGAATTAGTATATACCGTATAAATAAATATTCCTTGTAGAATGAAAAGAATAAAATAATGAAAATATAACAGAAGTCTTCTCTGGAAAGAAATCATATTAGAGAAGGGATATAATCGTAATAAAATATCTGGAATTTGTGCAACAATAATAGACAAAATAATCGATGTAAAATTCATTAGTATAACCTCTCATGAAGAAAATATGAGATATATCTATCCATGACTTCTGCTTTCCTGCGCCGACTGATTGGTATCTTTTCACCATTTTTCATTAAAAAATCATTTTCTAAAGGGGTATTTATGTATTCAATGTTTACGATGATATTTCGATAACATTCAATAAATCTTGAATCTTGTAATAGTTTAGTTGCTAGAAATGCGTATTTTTCGTATATTTGAATAGACGAGTTGGTTAAATGTAAGTAGAGCTTTCTTGCGGACATGTCTAAATATCGGATATTATCATAGAAAACAGATTTATCGCCATATTTTGTAGATATTGATAGGGATGATTTGAAGTAACCTAAATGTCCTAGAGCATTAAAAAGTGCTTTCTTAAGATACTCATCATTCGATTGAATTGGTTTTAAAACGTACCCACATGCCTGTACTTCATATCCATCTAGAATATGTTCTTTACTTGAAGTGTAGAAAATTATGTTGGTCTTTGGGTCGAGTGTTAGGAGCTGTCTGGCAACTTGGATTCCGTTAATGTGATCTAGATAAATATCTAAAAAAATGATTTGATAATAGCCAGGTTTGAATTCTTCCAATAAATCTAAACCAGAAGGGAATTCCGTGAAATTGAGAGTAGTATTTTTAAGTGTTTTTGAGAGACACTCTGAAATATGTCTCATAATATTGTTTCTTTCTTCTGTCACGTCATCTACGACTGCAATATTCATGACACAATCTCCTTTTATGTAATATCATATTTGTATATTTTTCATATAGAAGCTGGTATCGGGAAAGGAATGCCATCAGGAGAATTGAAACAATAGTAGTATTATACTTCTTTTTTATATACATCAGTATATTATAATGCAGAAAGGTCTTTTATTCAACGCAGTGGTGAAGTATGACGTGAAAATTAATACTTTCATACTATACTTCTAATGTAAATCGTTGTATTTGCAAATCTAGTAGCTCGGCCTGGTTTGTTAGGTCGACTCCGGACGAGGAATTTTTTTCGGCGATGGACGAAGAGTTTTGTACAACATCCGATAACTGACTGATTGCAGAATATATTTCTTCGATGGAGCTTGATTGGTCATTGGTGGTGATGCTGATTTCATTGATCGAATCAGCCATTAGATTTATTCCGTCAAGTATTGTTTGGAAAGACTGTGCGGTTTCATTTGCAGTCTTAGTACCTTGGGTTACATTTTCTATTGATGATTCGATCAAGGCAGCTGTATTTTTTACTGCTTCAGCAGACTGATTGGCTAAAGTTTTTACTTCCTCAGCCACAACAGCAAATCCTTTCCCGGCGATTCCTGCTCTAGCGGCTTCTACTGAGGCATTTAATGCAAGTATATTTGTCTGAAAAGCTATGTTATCAATTGTTTTAATAATTTGTGAAATATTTTTTGTTGCCGAATTGATATCATCCATTGCATGTTGCATATTTGAAATATTCGTGGAGCTTATCTGTGTATCTTTTTTAACCTTGATTGCATGATTAGAAGCATCCAGAGAGTGCTTGGCATTAGTTTTCATTTTTTTTGAAATCTTATCCAAGCTACTCGATATTTCTTCCAAAGTACTTGCCTGTTCTGTTGAACCTTGAGCAAGTAGTTGACTGGAATCTGAAATGATCTTGGAATCACGATATACTTCAGAGGATGCTGTTGATATATTTTGAAGAACCTCATTGAAATTGGCTATCATTTCATTGAATGCTTTTGCCAAAGAACCAGTTTCATCATTGGAATTGATGTTGTTTTTTATTGACAAATCACCATCTGCAATTTTTCTTGTGGTTTTTTCAAGTTGAATGATAGGCTCGACAATTTTTGTGGAGAAAAAAAGTACGATTATTGAGAAGAGGACTAGCCCAATCAATATAAACAAAATTAATTTTGATGAAAAATCAGAAGAAATCTTATCATAAGGAGTGTTCGGAACACCTACATATAAGATTCCAATAATTTCACCGCTGCTATTTTTAATGGGTTTATATATGGTTTGGTTTTTTGTACCGACAACATCTGCTTCACCAAGATATGTTTCACCTTTTGTTAATACGGTGTTTGAAACGATGTCGGAGACTTTCGTACCAACTGCTCGTTCACCAGAAGATAATAATACGTTTGTTACATACCTAGTATCCCCTTGAAAAATCGTCACAGTATCTCCAGTAATCTTCCCAACTGAATCTACTAAATCAAACTGATTTTCGAATGAGAATGTTCCTTTGTATAGTGTGGTATCGATAATTTCCCAATCTCCTGGGTACAATGAGTCAATTAATTCGCTTGTCATTTCTATGTCGCTTTCAAGTTTTGTCTGTGCAGATTTTATGATGTTTTGCTTCATGCTTACGATTGAAAAAGTACCTCCAATTACACAGATTATGGAAATGATACAAACAAATAATAGAAGCATTTTGTATTTTAATTTCATGATACACCCTCCCTAAAAATACCGTATATCAGATTACATATATTTCAATAATTATATCAAATTATCTGAAATTTATCAAATTTATTTTCATTTAGATAAAAATAACTACAACATCGTTTAATTGTCTGAAATTTTACAGAGAGTATTGTTGTGTAATGTATGTTATATTACAAAAATGTAATATTTCAAAAGATTCTAGAAAGAATATATTGATAAAATATGCTATACTTATCTTGCAATAAATCAATTTTTAATATCATAAGGAGCTTATAATATGGAAAGAATTAGTCGAATATTTTGTTTCGGTATACTGATTGCAGTTTGTATGGTAGGGTGTGGTTCGGAAAATGTGAATAATTTAGAGCAATTTAATGAAGAAATGCAATCGAACGATGGTGAGATCATAGATGAGATATCAGACGATACAAAATTACAAGAAGGGATAAATGACCCATATTTAGAAGATGTGGAAGTTTTACGCGCATCAGATTTAGGAATAGGGGAATATAATGGACAAGAAGAAATAACGTTTCAAGAATTTAATGAAATGCTTTCATATATCATAAGCATGATGGACTTCGAGAAACTCGAGATTTGGGAAACCGATAATCAACAGGCAAATAGTTCGAATACCAAAATGACAAGGTTTGACGGAATGGTAGAGATTATGCTTGCGGCAAATATTCTAGGAAATCAATGCTTAGATTATAATAATAATTGGACTATCTTGAATAATAAAATTGGAGAACCGTGGAATGAATGTATTTCAAATGGCGATTTTCATGATTTTTCTACGCAAATTCTTATGAATGACGGCTCCGAATGGAATCTAGATGCTGCTGCTTATTTTTACGCATTAGGAAGATCTTCGCAAAGATCAGGCGGTATTTTGTTTGGTTACGATGAAGAAGAAAATTCAATTCACCCGTCAGATACATTGCATTATGGAGATGCATTAAAAGCACTTGTACGCTTCTATGATTCCATCACAAAATTATGTAATTTCAGTGAAATTCAACCAATTTCATTAAGAGATGATGAAACCGATAAACTTGCTTATGTTCCAGAAATCACGTATGATAGCTTGCCTTATTTTGTCGGTACTGCATTGGATAACAAAACATATAGTGACTGGGCACATCATACGGGGTCTGCATTCAAGGAGGAGGATTTCAAGATATTGCATGATTTGGGTTTTAATTTTACTCGAATTTTTGTGACAAAAGATTTATTGCTATCTTATGATTCGAATGAAATTCAAGTAAATGTAGCACAATTGGAGAATTTAGACGATGCAATTCATTATGCAATACAATACGATATTCATATTTGCATTTGTCTTTATGATTTGCCAGGATTTAAAGGGGCAAGTATGGATGCTGACGGATTTTATGATGATAGGTTATTTGAAGAAGCTTGTGAAGTATACGAAATGCTTGCAATAAGATACCAAGAGGTACCATCGTCGATTCTTAGTTTTAATCTATTTAATGAACCTTGGATGATGAGTGGAGATACAAATAGATATGTAGAAGTTGTAAAAGAAATGACAAAACGAATTCATAAAATATCTCCTGAACGATTGATATTTATCGATTGCATCCCAATGGAAGGACCGCTGTATGAATTAGCAGATGAAGAAGTTGCTCAAGCGTTTCATTTTTATGAACCGGATTTCTTGATTACAGGAAGCGGTCCAAAAGAGAACGTACCTTGGTATTCACGACAAGTATGGCCTTTGCCATATGTAAATGGTTTCATGAGTGGAAGTGAAGCAGAAGTTACCTTGCAAGGAGAGTTTAAAAAGGAAACAGATTTAAAGATATTACTTGATAATAATTTTCAGAATTGTAAACTAACTATATATGCAGATGGTGAGCAGATTTTTTCTGCTAATTTAGAAAATGAAGAAGCAAGTAAAGGGTTAAGTCTTCAGGTTTCGTTAGAAAAAGATGCAAAAATGATACGTATTAAAAATGAATCTAACGGTACCATTCAATTAAGTAGTATTGTACTGATTTATCCTCAAGAGGATATAGTAGGAACACCTATATATGATAATATATTTTCAAGTAATTGGATTGATGTTGAACATCGAAGCCTTACACAAATTACATGTAATCCATACCCTAATGATTCTTTAAATGATGATAATTTATATTCCACAATAACTGTTTCCGCAGATGGTTCATATGAGAATGAGAATCAAAAGAGTTTTGAGTATAATAGTGAATTCTTATATTCTTTTTTGAGCGATTGGATTGCTTTTCGAGATGAAACAGGCATTGATTTTATGGTACAAGAGATGGGAGTGCTAGGATATATGAGCCAAAGTGCTACATTATCATGGTTAGATGATTTTACTACTTTGTTAAAAGATAACCATATCGGTTGGACCTTGTGGAGTGATAGCTGGCAGTATTTGAATACAAATAAATATGGGGTAGAGTTCGAAACCTATTATGGATATCAACTGAATAGAGAAATGATAAATACCTTGAATCAAAATATGAAATAATTATATTTTGTTCGGGGGACAAGAATGCTGACAATATATAAACTCAAGAAGTTCTGTTTGAAAAGTAATACTCAAATAATAATCAAATGAAAGCATTTTGAATATTTGAACAATCTACAGAGAGCAAAACAATATAACTAGAAGTATAAAAACAATAGTCAGATAAAAAGCCATTGGATAATTTTTCCAATGGCTTTCTATCTGTTTTGTTTAATTTGTAAAATATCTGTTTGCATTTGATATGTTATCTTTCCGATATTCCCTGGGGGTGGTGTTTCTATGTTTTTTATATGCTCTAGAAAAATAATTAATGTCTTGAAAACCGGAAAGAAAGGCTACTTCGGATATGGTATGATCCGTATTCTTAAGTAGGTATGAAGCATAGTCGAGTCTTAAGTTCAAAATATAGTGAACAGGTGTAGTTCCATAGGTTTCTTTAAACAGACGTGAAAATTGCCTTGCAGACAAACCTGATTTCTCAGCGACCGCAGGGATTTCGATTTCTTTTGTAAAACTATTCTCCATATAAGACACGGAGGAGGCAATACTTAGAAAAGAATTTTCTGATGTTACACCAAAATTATATTTCCTAGATAAAAAGATTGCCATTTGTACAAATTGGGAACGAATGAAATCTTGATATCCTGGTTGCATCGATACAAATTCAGACATCAGATTATTGATCATATTATTGACTGTCAAAAAATCAGTAGGAGACAGCGATAGAAAGCTTGAAAAATGTTTTTCTGTTGCAAGATAGGGCTCGAGGAAAAATAGTGCATGAAATCCTGCAATCTGGCGTATGTCATGCAATCCATTGAATTCTTCTGCTGGGCGATACATGATATTGCAAATTTTAAAATCATAGGTATTCGAGTATCCATGAGATGTGTTTCCACTGATTACGAAAACATCTCCTTTTTTTATAAAGAAATGTTCGTCATTTACAACATGCATTGCGGAACCGCTTAGGACAATGACGAGTTCATCAAAATCCTGATGAATATGTACTCTGAAATCTTTTGCGTGAGTACAAGTATGTATGTAGAAAGGAAAAGATCTTTGGTATACAAAATTGCTTAATGAAAATGACTGCATGACTCCTCCTGTCTGAATTGTGCTAATAATTGATTTGTTTTTTGGTGGGAAATGTTTGAAACAACTATAGCTATTAATATAACAGATTTTTTTTGTTTTGAAAAGAAGGACAAAAAATGCCTAATATGAACATATATTATATTTATGGAGTGAATGATGGCTATATTTGTGCATGGATATTGTTCGTGACTCTTAATGGTTTTTATAATAAAAGTCATAAGTGACCTGTATTTTTTTGAGAATACTTAATACAAGTCATATTTGGCCGATATTAGTTGATTATTTCCTTCGACAGATATATAATGTGAAAAAGGATGGTGATCAGGATGAAAATATCAAATGAAAAGACGAATTCGTTAATCTTAGAAGAGTTTGGGAAGCGCATCAAAAGAGTTCGCGTTGAAAAAAATATCACAAGAGTAAAACTTGCAGAACATAGTGGTGTATCAGAAAAAACAATTGCTAGGTTAGAGCAGGGCAATACAATCAATCTAGATCATTTGTTTTCTATTATGCGTACGCTTGAACTTTTGGAGAATTTGGACCAATTGATTCCAGAAGAAACCATAAGCCCAATTAAACTACAACAAGCATTGGCATCGACGGTTGTTAAAAAACGCGCATATCCGATCAAGAAGAAAGAACCTTCAAAAGAATGGAAATGGGGGGATGAAGAATGACAATTGCAGATATATATATGTACAATACAAAAATAGGCACTGTATCATTAAGAGACGGGCAAGAAATCGCCGAGTTTGAATATGATGCCAGTTTTGCAAAAAGTGGGATTGAATTATCGCCACTTATGATGCCTTTGATGGCAAACACAATTTATCGTTTCCCAATGTTAAATATGGATTCTTTTTTTGGTCTTCCAGGAATGCTTGCGGATTCATTGCCGGATTCCTTTGGGCAAGCATTAATTGAAACATGGCTTGCAAGACAAGGACGAGTAAATTCAAGTCTTAATGCAGTTGAGAGATTATGCTACACTGGGGTGAGAGGAATGGGTGCTTTGGAATTTCGACCATCTATTGGTCCGTCAGAGATAAATGATCCACTTGATATTGATGCACTCGTTGAACTAGCTTCAGAGATTATGAAGCATCGAGAAGAAGTCTCGGTTACCTATCAAAATGAATTTATTGAAGAAGAAGCGTTAGCACAAATCATGCAAATTGGTACCTCTGCTGGTGGAGCAAGAGCAAAAGCAATCATTGCATGGAATAAGAAAACTCATGAAATTAAATCTGGCCAGATTAACGCGGGGAAGGGTTTTGAATATTACCTAATCAAGTTTGATGGGATTAAAAATAATCGAGACAAAGAGAGCGCTGATAAACAGGGATACACCAACGTGGAATACGCGTATCATTTAATGGCAAAGGATGCGGGCGTGGAAATGTCTCATTGTGAACTTCTAAAGGACGGAAAGTTGAGTCACTTTATTACAAAACGATTTGATCGTGATGAAAATGGTGGAAAAATCCACATGCAAACATTGGCAGGTATGGCGCATTACGATTTTAAGCAACTCGGAGTCAATAGCTATGAGCAAATATTTCAAATTTTGAGAAGGTTAAATCTTGGAGCAAAAGCAGCAGAGCAGATGTTCTTACGAATGGTATTTAACGTATACGCAGTGAATCATGATGATCACGTGAAAAATACTTCTTTTTTAATGGATCGCGAAGGAAATTGGTCATTATCTCCAGCATATGATATTACGTATTCACATAATCCACATGGGAAATGGACAAGCAATCATCAGCTCATGATCAATGGAAAAAGAAACGGGATTTCCAGGACAGATTTGATTGCCTGCGCAGTGAACAATGAAATGAAAGAAGCTCGAGCTAATATGTTAATTGACCAGGTCATGGAAGTTGTTGACTGTTGGAAGGAATATGCAAGTAAAGCATGTGTATCACAAGTACGAAGCAATCAAATTTGGGAAGATATACTTGAAACAAGAGCCGTTCTTGAGTCGTAGTCTACCTATATTTAATAGAATCATTTCAAGTGTAACAACTGTAATGTTGATATTTGAGTATCTCGTGTTGCTTTTGAGTAGGTTTTAGTAGTTTTTAGTAGTCATTTTAAGCACAAAAGATAAAAACAATTGACAAAATGTAAAAAATATTTGACATAGAGTAAAAAAAGATTTACAATGCATGTATCAAGAACATAACATTTGATAACATTTGATAGAAAACAGATAAAGGAGGTCATTATGACATATCAAGAAAAGAAAGTTTGGGTTAGTTTAGTAGCTTGTTTTCTTTTACTTATTATGTATGCAGTGTATTTTGTAAACAAGATCAAAGTAAAAGGACAAGCAATTTTTGAGGATGGAGCTTATTGGGCAAGGACGTTATTAATTGTCCTTGGAATTTTCATTGTATGTATGGTTGTAATTCAGATTATTGCGCATATTCTTATGGCTATTACAGTAGAAACTAAAAAGGTAATTTATTCCAATGCAAGAGAAAAAGAGGATGTTATGGAGATTGATGATTATTTTGAAGAAGAGGATGAAATGGATCGATTGATCGATTGGAAAGCGGGCACGGTAAGTCAATGGGTCATGGGAATTGGATTTGTTTTATCATTGGTCATTCTTGCCTGTAATATATCAATTGGTATTGTGTTGAATGTTTGTTTCTGTAGTTTTATAGTTAGTACATTTGCTGAAAACATCGTACAGTTACGACTGTATAAAAGGGGTGTTTATCATGGATAATCCAAGAATTCATATAGAAAATGCGATACGCAGATTGCGATTTGAACATAGTGAAATGACGCAGCAGGAGCTGGCAAAAAAAATTGGTGCATCCAGACAAACAATCAATAACGTAGAAAGTGGAAAGTATTATCCTTCACTGGAATTAGCTTTTTTAATAGCAGAAGCGTTAGATTCGCCGATCGAAGAGGTCTTTTGGCATAAAAGGAAGAAATATAAGGTGGAGAACTAGGAAGAAGAAAGAACGCAAGGGAAGAATGCTTTAATAAGAGTCAATAAGGAAATAATTTGTATGAGTAAAACAATGCAAATTGGAGGAGAGATATATGGATACTACCAATTATTTACTTAATTGGTATCGTTATGACGATGACGGTGTTGGATACAACGGGTTTTGATAACGAGAGAGATTGATGTTTTTTGGAATCCCGACAAAGCGATTCATATGTACCGAGTGATCGATACAATACATAATAGTATTGGTGGTGGAATTCATTTTTTATGGTCAAATAAAAATGAATTCCAATTTTTGATTTTCCTATCGGACTATTTGTTTGGATTCATCAGTATCATGAAACGGCACATAGGTGAGGGACTTACCGTCTTATCTTTTTACGAAGTCACAGGGCCTATTGAGATTTGTATCCAATAAGATAATTTTTCGAAACTCAGAGGGAGTATAACCTTTCAATTTTACAAAAGTTTCGGTGTAATAACTAGAACTTGCGAATCCACATGAGTATGCAACTTCTGAGATCGAATGATTTATGTCTCGGAGTAGTTGTGTACTCTTTTCAATTCGGTAAGAAATTAAAAAATCGTTAGGAGTAATCTTTAAGTATTGACTAAATATCTGGAAACATCTACTTCTACATATGTCTCCGATACTGGAAATATCAGAAACTTGGATGGAATCTTCATAATGATCATAAATATATAACAACATTTTTTTTAGTATATCCAGATTTTTATCGGTAGATAATTGATAATTTGACGTCCAGGATTTAGAACTTTCAAATAGAACGCTCCACAGTTCATATAGAGATGATAGAAGTTCTAATGCTTGCATATCAGAATTCTTTTCATATAAGAAATAAACATCATGTATTTTTTGTAACAAATTTTTATTTTGAGCTGAGTCTGGACGGATGATATACTCCGAAGTGCCACATTTGGTAATCGGATCAACAAATTTATGTTGTAGCTGAGAGAACGAGAAAATCACGTTTGGATTAAATACAATACATAGGTATTCACAATCTGAACCATCGCTAGAAAATCCATGATGCATCTGTTTGGAATTAATAAAAATAGCTTCATTTTCATGGACTTTGAGATTTTTGCCATTCACATTATAACTTATATGTCCTTTTAGAGGCATTAAGAATTCTACATCAATATGCCAATGACAGAGTGCTTCTAAGTTAGAAAAAGAGGATAGCATACCTTTCGAAACGAGTAATGGAATGTCGGGATTGCTATAGGTTATTAGTTCTGAAGAATCTTTTAAACGATTAATATTCATAAAAAGCCTTTCCCATATTATGATTTTTTTAGATTAATTATCACAAATATACGATTGTTATATTATTGTATACGATATCAAAAGAAATGAATAAAAAAGTATATTATAATTATAGTATATAAAGATTGAACTGACAAGTTGACAGGAAAAGGTCTATTAATCAAAGGAGAAAGAGATGAAAATAAAAAAACAATTAACAGGATTGTGTTTGGTTCTGATCAGTTGTCTGTATTTACTTACTGGGTGTACAGCGAATAGTAAGAACGAGGAAAACATAGAAAACTCTGCAAAAGTAGCAGTTGATTCCAATGATGATGGAAGTGTTAGAAGCGATTTGACTTCAGTTGAACTGGTACAGCTCATGGGAAATGGAATTAATCTTGGAAACACAATGGAAGCATATGGACATCTTTCTCTTGGTACACAAGCTGCTGTCAGCGCATATGAGACCCTTTGGGGATGTCCTGTGACAACGCAGGAAATGATCAAAGCAATGAGAGAAGCAGGATTTACTACGCTCCGGATACCAGTAGCATGGACCAATATGATGGATTATGAAAATGGTGATTACACGATTGACGAAGCCTATTTAAACCGTGTGGAGGAAATCGTAAACTACGCACGTAATGAGGAAATGTATGTAATTCTAAATGACCACTGGGATGGTAGTTGGTGGGGAATGTTCGGATCTGCGAACGAAGGTACAAGAAAAGCGTCAATGGATTTATATACAAGCATGTGGACACAGATCGCAGAAAAATTCTCTGCTTATTCTGATTACGTTATCTTTGAATCCGCAAATGAAGAGTTGGGGAATCGTTTGAATGATGTAGATGTTGCAAAAGATTCGGGAACCTTAAGCGAGGACGAATGCTATGAATTGACAAATAAGATCAATCAGACCTTTGTAGATCTAATCAGAAATTCTGGTGGAAATAATAAAGAAAGATTTCTTTTGATTGCTGGCTATAATACCATGATAAATAATACTTGTGATGAGCGTTTTATCATGCCTACGGATTCTATTGATCAAAAATTAATGATATCTGTCCACTTTTATGAACCGGATGGCTACTGTATGAGAGATAGTCTGCTGACATGGGGGACATCTGAACACTACGAAAATATGAATGATGCTTTGAAGAAAATGAGAAAATTCATTTCCGAGGGATATGGAGTGGTAATTGGTGAATATGGGGTCCTGATTAACAGCCTTGGCGAGATAAAAAGCAATACGGTCGATTACTATACATACTTTTTAAACGCGTGCACAAGTTACGGATACTGTCCAGTTTTATGGGATACAAATGCTGCATTTAATCGTAGCAACCTTGGATTTATAGATGATGAAGTCGCAAGTTTATATTTAGAATATCAAGTCGAAAACGAAGAAGGTAAAACACAAGAGGAGTTGGCTACTGCTGCAAGACAAATCATGAATAATACTTTTGAGAATGCAACCCCAAGTGCAGGGACGGTTGCTGACGATGTAGCAATGGCATGGATTATGTATAACAGTAGTGATTGGAATACATTATACAGTGTAGGGGATGTGTATGATTCCACAAATATGACGGTTGGAACAATACCAACGGATGTTGAAATTATAGGGGCTGGGACCTATACTGTCGCTCTTGATTTTTCAGGCACTGCAGCAGGATATGCAAATAGTGTGATTTTTTCCGCATTGGGGATTACCAATGGAGAGAATCTGTACCCTGGATATGTTATTTCTATTGATGAGGTAAAAGTAAATGGGGCGCGCTATGAACTTGCCGGTAATGAATACACTTCTTCCGATGATAAAATTTGTACTAGAGTGAATCTTTATAATGAATGGGTAACTGCCATCCCAGATGATGTAAGGACTAAAGATTCGAATAACGAAGGTATAACCCCTAAATTGCTAGATCCGGAGAATTTAGGAAATGTTGAAACCATCGAGATTACTTTTACATATGAGCCAGCAAACTAAATAGAGTGAATGCAATGGAGGTATTACAAATGAAGAAGATTATTATTTTGTTGAGTGGTGTTTTACTGTTATTTTCTATGAACACGACTGTGTTTGCAGAGGATACAACGGATTATAGTTTTAAAACGACAGAAGTGGTGGATTTTTGTGTGTATAATACTTGGGGAACAATGTCTGTAGACTGTGATAAATTTAATGTTGAAAGCATTGCAATGACCGTGGAAGTGACTGATTTTATAGGTGATCCGATCAAAGTCAAATTGTACAACAGAGAATCCGTGACATGGCAGACATGGGCAAGTGATGCACAGGTGATCGACGGAGATGGAACCTATACCTTTTACCTGAATCTTGCTGAAAATGCTTATCCATCAGAAAATCTGTGTACGATTTATTTGAAAGATGTGGAATGTGCGCTGCCAGATGAAGATTCTGAAGGACAAAGTGTTGAGGCATCAAATATCAGCTGCCATATGGTAATGAGTTCCTGTGAATTTAATACGGAGCAAGTTGTAGAAGCGGAATCTACTGAAGCAGTTACGAACACCGCAGACACTGTTGATGAATCGACTTCTCAGGATGATTCTGCGCAAAGTGACTTTTCTGAAGAAACAGAAAGCAGTCCATTTCCATTTCTGTTCGCAGTAGCTGGAGGAGTCGTGATCACTGGAGCGGTAGTTTTGATCATCGTGCGTATAAGGAAAAAATAACTTGAATCATTTTATTTCAGAAAATAATGCTCGATGTATTGGTCGTTATACCGTCTACCGAGGTATCCACTGGTTCGGTCATTCTGGGAGTGGGGTGAAGTTTTTGTTTTCGGGGACACAATTATCCGTCTGTCTACGAGGAGATAATACGACCACTGGAGCAAAAACAGAGGGGCTTGCCCGCATTGGAATTTTTATGGACGGGATACGTATGGTAGACAAGATGGTCAGAAAAGAGAGGGAAGTGATTGATTTAATCTGTTCGGATAATAAGGAGCAGCATCTTATTGAGATACTGAAACTTTCTGAGTGTGCTATGTCTGTATTCGGCATCGAAAAGCTTATGACAGATAATCTTGCAGAGATCGTTCCGACCCCAATAAAAGGAAGGAAAATAGAATTTATAGGAGATTCCATTACTTGCGGATATGGTGTGGATAGCAGGGATGGGTTGGAGAAATTTCAGACAGATACAGAAGATGTGACAAAAACATATGCATTTCAGATTGCCAAAGCGCTAGACGCAGAGTATAGTTTTGTCTGTTTTAGTGGATATGGTGTGACCTCGGGATACACAGAAAGTGGTATCAGAAATGAGCGAGAGACACTCCCTAAATACTATAATAAAATCGGTTTTTCTCATGCAAGTCCTTTGGAGGAATTAAAGATTGCCGATTTGGACTGGGATTTTAAGTTATTTGAACCTGACCTGATTCTGATCAATCTTGGTACAAATGACAGCACCTACTGTAAAGAGGATCCACAAAAAGTGAAACAATTCTGTCGGGAGTATCAAGACTTTTTAATGGACGTACGATTGAAAAATCCACATGCATTTATTGTTTGTATGCTTGGGCTTATGCAACAGACTCTCATGAAATCTTTAGAAGAACTAGTGAGGGATTATATGGAGGAAGAAAATGACTCAAATATAAGTGTGATCGAGCTTTCGAAACAGATGGAAGAAGATGGATATGGTGCGGATATGCATCCATCTTCACGTTCACACCAGAAAGCGGCAAAATATGTTCTAAATAAGATGAAAAGTATGGAAGTCTAATGGTTCAATCGTGTGAACAGCGATAAATTGATTCATTAATTTATATATACGATATCTATGAGAGGCTCTTTCGTTAATTGTGAAAGTGTCTCTTTTTTTATATTTTCTTATTAATAATGTGTACTGTTGAATAACCATTAAAAGGAGCAGAACTTTAATATACAAAAATTACTAAAAAATTAATTGCATGATGACTTATGTCTGAATTGTGCTAATAATTGACGTATTTTTCATAGTATATTGTATTAGATGGTTTATAATTATTCATATAACAGTTAATTGGCTTTTTAAAGAGGAGGACTAAAAATGCCTAATCCATTTTTACCATCATGGGAATATGTCCCGGATATCGAACCTTATGTATTTGAAGATAGGGTGTATGTTTATGGTTCGCATGACAAATTCAATGGTTATGCGTATTGCTTGAATGATTATGTAGGATGGTCTGCTCCGGTAGACGATCTTTGTAATTGGAAATATGAGGGAGTGACCTATCGCGCAGAAAATATAGAAAACAATGATGACCGCGATAGTTGTCTGTATGCACCTGATGTTACGATTGGATATGATGGACGCTATTATTTATATTTTGTAGATAGTAGAAGTTCTATAGTTACGGTATCTGTATGTGATCAACCAGCGGGTGAATTTGTGTTTTATGGTTATGTTACCTATCCTGACGGAGTATTGCTTGGAGAAGGTATGAAAGATGAGCCGCAATTTGATCCAGCAGTACTTTGTGAAAGCGATAAGGTTTACCTTTATACAGGGTTTTGTTCAAAAGGCGATGCAACAAGAAGTGGAGCTATGGTTACTGTATTAGATAGAGATATGCTTACTGTTTTGGTCGCTCCTAAAATAATCGCCCCTAGTGAGCCGTATGGGAAAGGGACATCATTTGAAGGACATGAGTTCTTTGAGGCACCATCCATTCGAAAAAAAAATGATGTATATTATTTTATATATTCTTCCATTGCTATGCATGAATTATGTTATGCGACAAGTAAAAGTCCGGTAGAGGGCTTTGTTTATGGTGGGGTTATCATTAGCAACTGTGATTTGCATATTGATACGTATAAACCAGCCGAAAAACCGATGTTCTATGGAGGAAACAATCATGGAAGTATTGTGGAAATTCATGATGAATGGTATATATTCTATCATAGACATACAAACGGTACAAACTATAGCAGACAGGGATGCATGGAACGGATTACCTTTTCGGAAGATGGCACCATCCCACAAGTACAAATGACGTCATCGGGTTCAGAACTTATATTTTCCCATAAAGGAAAATATGATGCATATTTGGCGTGTAATCTGTTTTGTAATGAAGAATCTGTATACACCGATTTTACATGTGCTTGGATGAATAATCAATTTCCAAAGATCACTCAGGATGGACGGGATGGTGATGAAGAAAATGGATTTATATGCAACATGAAAGATGGTGCTACGGCAGGATTCAAATATTTCAGCTGTAAGGACATTTCGAAAATTACAATATGTACACGTGGATATGCAAAAGGTGTATTTGAGGTACGCACGACTTGGACTGGTGAAGTTTTTGGAACGATTCCGATTGGTTTTTCGAATGTTTGGAAGACTTATATTCTAGAAAATGTCGTGATCAATCACCACGAGGAGGTGTTTTCACTTTACTTTTGTTATAGAGGTGAAGGAAGTGCTTCAATGAAATACTTTATTCTTGAGTAGAACGCGTGAGAACTTGAAATGGTAATAGGTCAAGAGAAATGGCAATTTATTTGCAATGTTAAGCAATAATTGATAAGAATTAAGAAAGTCAGTTGGTTTATGATGAAAATAAAAAGGAGAATTTTTATGAGCGGACCAGTTGCACCGAAGAATCCAGAAAAGAAGCGTCCTTATTTTTATATTATGAGAGACAAGGAGATTTTCGGAGCGAAACAAGAAGACGGACTAGGGACACATTTTATTTATCAGAATGATGGTAGACTAATTAATAGTGCCCAGATTGTTGGGAATATTACTGACACAGAAATTCTAAATCACATGAAAACTTCGCAAGGAATTCGAAGATTGGTACATAGTATTGGGGTATCTGTGGAAATGGATCGTGGAATAGAAGAACGGGAAGTTGAATTTGTTTTTCAAATGTATGGAAGAAATGATACCTATGGTGGAGGAACAATAATTAGCAAGGCCCTCTTGGGAGATGGAGTAGAGGAACAAATAATCCTGGATGAAATCTGTTGGAGTAAAGACGATTTGGAACCAGGCCAAATCAGGTTTGTATTTTGCAAACCAGAGCTGATTGCCAAAGCCAGTATTCGGTTCTTTTTGAAGGATGGATTTGATGCTCCTGAAGTGAAGGAAGAAGAGACGGTTGACTTTCATTCGCAAAAATATCATAAGATGATAGAACATTCGCTGATGTCAACTGGAAATCCAACGAGACTTTTGCGTGTGATGAAGTCTTCAAAAGAAGGAAAAGAAATCAACATGGCTTTTATTGGGGGGTCAATTACACAGGGAGCAGGAGCGATACCCATCAATCATGCTTGTTATGCGTATCGATCGTTTGAGCAGTTTCAGGAAAGATTCGGGAACAATGATAATGTCAATTTCGTAAAGGCTGGAGTTGGAGGGACTCCTTCAGAACTGGGAATGATACGTTTTGAACGAGATATAGTAAGGAATGAACAATATCCGGATCTTGTAATTGTGGAGTTTGCTGTGAACGATTATGGAGATGAAACAAAAGGGGATTGCTATGAGAGTCTGGTACGAAAGATACTAAGGTTGCCAAATCAGCCGGCTGTTGTATTGCTGTTTTCTGTCTTTGCTAATGATGAAAATTTGCAAGATCGCCTTGCTCCGATCGGAGAACATTATGAATTGCCTATGGTAAGTATCAAAGATGCGGTAACTACACAGTTTCGTTTGTCAAAGGAAGAGGGGAGGGTGCTTACAAAGAATCAGTTTTTTTATGATATATATCATCCTCAAAATATGGGACATACCATCATGGCAGACTGCCTAACGAATTTGTTTGAAAGGGTACATGCAGATGCTGAAAAGAAAACGTCAGTTACAATAGATCGGACAGATGATATTTTGTTGGAAAGACCAAAGATAGGGAAAACATTTGAGCAGGTAGAACTTTTAGATAGAATGGATTCTTATGACGGAGCCACCATTTGCTTTGGTGGATTTGCGGAAGTAGATAAAGAACTTCAGAAAGTTGAGATGGATGACTCTTTACTTTTGACAGCGGAATTTCCAAATAACTGGATGTACAATGGAAAGGACAGCAATGGTACCTCTTTTTTTATGGAAATAGAATGTAAAGCACTTGTATTGATCTATAAAGATTCTGGCTCTTTGTCTTCTGCTAAGGCAGAAGTCTTTGTGGATGAGAAATATACTCTGACAGCAGACCCACGAGTAAATGGATGGATACATTGTAACTCGGTCATCATAATTAATAATGAAAAAAGCGACAGACATAATGTGAGAATCCAAATTGTGAAAGGTGACGAAGACAAACAATTTACAATTTTAGGTTTTGGATATGTAAGATAATTATTTTAGGAGGAAGTATATGATAACAGCAATCAACCCAATTTTAAGTGGATTTTATCCGGATCCTTCGATTTGCAGAGTCGAAAAGGATTACTATATTGTGAACTCAAGTTTTGTATATTTTCCTGGGGTGCCGATCTTTCACAGTAGGGATTTGACCCATTGGGAACAAATAGGAAATATTCTGGATCGTTCAGAGCAGTGCCCGGTAGTTGGCAGCGAAATTTCACAAGGGATTTATGCACCTACAATCAGGTATCATAAAGGAGTATTCTACATGATTACAACGAACGTAAGTCATGGGGGAAACTTTATTGTCACCGCAAGCAAACCGGAAGGTCCATGGTCGGAACCCTATTATCTTGGTCAAGAAGCACAGGGGATCGATCCAAGTTTATTTTTTGACGATGATGATAAGTGCTATTATGTTGGAACAAGACCAAACCCTGAAGGAGTCCGTTATAATGGGGATTGGGAAATCTGGGTACAAGAGCTCAACATCAAAAAAATGTGCTTAGTCGGAGAAAGTATGGCGATTTGGAAAGGTGCAGTGAAGGATGTAATCTGGCCAGAAGGTCCACATATTTATAAAATGAATGGCTATTATTATTTGTTGCATGCAGAAGGAGGAACTGGACCGGAGCATAGTATTAGTATAGCGCGCAGTAAAGAACTGTTTCAATGGTTCGAAGGATGCCCTAGAAATCCGATTTTTTCACATAGAAATTTAGGTGCGGATTACCCAATCGTTTATGTTGGACATGGAGATTTTGTAGATGATGAGAATGGGAATTGGTATATCATTATGTTGGCATCCAGACCATGTAAGAAACATAGCAGTATGGGAAGGGAGACATTCCTTGCAAAAGTCACTTGGGAAAATGAGTGGCCGGTAATCAATGCGGGGATTGGAAAATTAGAGGATAAAGTTGAGTTGCCATTTGAACCATATCGCTTTTCAGAGGAAGTAATAAAACAAGAACATTTCAATTTTTATGGAGAGAAGCTTGATGATCGTTTCGTGGGAATCATGAATCGGGGTGAAGATATTTATTCGCTGAAAGAGAATGTGGGATATCTTCGTATGTTTACCAGAAAAGAAACTATAGGAAATAAAGAAAATGCATCGTATTTGGGTGTACGACAAAAAAGTTATCGATTTGAAGTGACGACAGGGGTGAAGTTTGAGCCTTGTAATGAACATGAGACAGCAGGTCTGGTACTGTATCAAAATCATGACAACCACCTACGAATGGAAATTGTTAAAAATGACGGTAAAAAATATTTTTGTATTACGGCGCATATTCAGGGAAAAGATCAGTTATTGGCAAAAACACTTCTCTTTGAAGATTACTCAAAAATATTGGATATCAAGATGAGAGCATCGGATCAGGTGGCAGATATATGGATAATAGAGCAGGATAAAGTGATGCTTGTAGCAAAAGAAGTTGATCTTTTGCCATATTCTACGGAGAGAGCTGGTGGTTTTGTTGGTTGCACTATTGGAATGTATACTTCTTCAAACGGAATACAAAGTAAAAACCATGCAGATTTCGCTTGGTTTACATGCAACTGTTTTGAATAAGTAATATAATCAGCTTATGTACATTTTTCTAAATTCGGTTGGTGTACAATGTTTATGTAGCTTGAACATACGAATAAATGCCGATAAGCTAGTAAAACCAGAGTTTAAGGCTATTTCTGTAATGGAAATTTCTGGATCAGAAAGTAAAATTTCGGCATGTGCGATTCGTTTTTGGTTTAAATATTTGTAGAAAGTAACATTGGAAAATTGTTTAAATAGCCGGGAGAAGTGAAATTTACTGAATCCGGCTATTTTTGCGATTTCATCAAGTGATAGATCTTCGGTGCAATGCTCATTGATGTGGTTGCATATGGAGATGAACTTATTCGTATATTCGATTTGTTTGTTATCCCCAACGTCAAATCGAACCATATTTTTTGTGTAATTTTGCCCAATTATCGAGAAGAATTCTAATAGATAAGAGTAAATCATTACTTCGGAAAGAGTGTTACTAATATCGTTATATGTTGAGTTGATTTTCATGAGTAAGTCTTTAGAGCGTGCGTGAATATTTGGTGCATTATCTGGAGTAATTGTAATCGCTGGTGAGATGAAGCTTAGTACGGATTCTAATTTTTGTATACAACGTAGGATTGAAATATCAGCAAGCAAAATAATGCGATTTCCAGTCTCAGGAGCATGCAAAGAGTGGATAACGCCAGGGCATATTAAGAGAATATCTCCTGTATTTAGTTTCACATTGCAATCACCAATTTTTACGAAATAGTTTCCTTCTGTAACTAAAATGATTTCAATTGGCGTGTGCCAGTGTTTGGGATAACATTCGTTTTCTTCATTTAGATATAAGCGTAAATGTGTATTGGTTTTGAAGTTGACTGTTTCGTGTATGCCAGAAAGATTCTCAATCATGTGGTCTCCTATTTTGGTTTCTAGTGTAAAATAATTGCTAGTAATAAAATAATTATACTAGATGTTGCTATTATATTAAGGCTTTTCGAGAGGAATTTCAATAAATATAGAACAAAATCTTCTGTTTTAGGGAAATTTATAAAAAAACATATATAAATCCAAGGGGTAAATATATAAATGTATGCAATTTTAACGAAAAAAAATAGCAATAATTTACAACTGTTAGGCAATTATTTAGAAGAATGTCAGTATTCATTTTGATATATTGAAGAAGTGAAAGAAATAAATAACTTGTCTGGTTGGAGGAATACTATGCCAAATGAATATAAACAAAATCCTGTTATAAACTCAGATTACCCGGACCCAGATATAATTCGAGTAGAAGATACGTATTACATGGTTAGTACCACCATGCATTTTATGCCAGGATGTTCGATCTTGCGTTCTTATGATTTGATGAATTGGGAAATTGTGACACAAGCATTTGATATACTGGAGGATACCCAGAATGAGCGATTGGATAACAATAAGAATGCCTATGGACAGGGAATGTGGGCGCCTTCTATACGATATCATAAAGGCATATTTTATATTACGTTTACTGCGAATGATACACAGAAAACATATTTATTAACTGCAAGAAAAATTGAAGGACCGTGGAAAAAAAGAAATATTGAAGGATTTTATCATGATAATTCTTTGTTTTTTGATGAAGATGATAAAGTATATATCGTATATGGAAATAAAACGATTTTCTTGACGGAACTAAATTATGATCTAACGGGACCAAAGAAAGGTGGTCTGCATCGCATCATTGCAGAAGATGAGGAATGTATACACCTGGGATATGAAGGTTCACATTTATATAAACATGAAGGGAAGTATTTGTTGTTTTCCTGTCATATACTTGCGTATGGTACTTGCAGAAAAAGTGAGGTATGTTTTATTGCAGATTCATTAGATGGAGAATTTCGTGGAAACTGTATTCTAGATGACGATTTGGGATATTTTAATCTTGGTGTAGCACAGGGAGGAATGGTGGATACGCCGGAAGGAGAATGGTATGCATTTATGTTTCAAGACCGTGGTGCTATTGGAAGGTGCCCGGTAATCATTCCAATGACATTTGAAAATGGAGTTCCTGTTCTCGGAGACAAAGGGAAAGTTCCAAACATTGTATCTATACGAAGTACAAGACCTTCATATAAATATGAGGCACTAAATGGAAGTGATGATTTCGTATATTTTCCGGATGAAGCAGGTAACATTCGCCTGAAATCTTTTTGGCAATTTAATCATATACCAGAACCTGAATTATGGTCCGTAACTGAACGAGAAGGTTCTTTTCGCGTAAGGTCTAAAAAAATATGTACAAACATGATGCAGGCAAAGAATATTCTAACACAACGGATAATGGGACCCGATGCAAGTGCTAATGTATACGTAGATGGAAGGTGCATGAAAGATCAGGATTACGCAGGGATTTGCGCATTTCAGGGTTGTTATGGGGCAATCGCGTTAACAAAAGAAAATGGCAGGTATTATCTGGTCATGATTGGGAAAACTGCAAAGGATGCATCCATTTTCGGAGAACCAGATTATATAACACCAGCAACTGAGTTTGCAAGAGTATTGATAGATACAAGTGAGGTACGCTTGAAGTGTCATACGGATTTTACTGAAAAAAGAGATATAACAGAATTTTTTTATTGGAAGCAGGATCGATGGGAAAAACTTGGCATTACGCATCGATTATATTTTAAAATGGATCATTTTACAGGATGTCGATTTGGATTATTTTATTTTTCGACAAAAGAAGAAGGTGGGTACGCAGATTTTACTAAATTTGAATACCGGAATTAAATAAATGAAGGATGAGGACATAAAATGAGTCAGAAAACAAATAACATGGCAAAGAATCTGGTTAGACAGATGACTTTGGAAGAAAAGATTAGTCAAATGCTATATCAGTCACCAGCTATAGAAAGGCTTGGAATTCCAGATTATAACTGGTGGAACGAAGCTCTCCACGGAGTTGCAAGAGCTGGAGTTGCAACAGTTTTTCCACAAGCGATAGGTCTTGCAGCAAGCTTTGACAAGGAACTTCTTCTGCAGATTGCTGATGCTGTTTCTACGGAAGGTCGTGGTAAATTCAATGAATTTTCAAAACGCGGAGATCACGGTATATATAAAGGGTTGACTTTTTGGGCTCCTAACATAAATATTTTTCGTGATCCGAGATGGGGTAGAGGTCATGAAACGTTTGGAGAAGATCCCGTTTTAACGGCAGAATTAGGATGCGCATATATAGAAGGTTTGCAAGGGGATGATTCGGAGCATTTGAAATCTGCTGCTTGCGCAAAACATTTTGCAGTTCATAGTGGTCCCGAAGCAATTCGACATGAGTTTGATGCAAGGGTCACGAAACGTGAATTGTATGATACTTACTTATATGCTTTTAAGAGATGTGTTAAAGTAGGAAATGTTGAAGCGGTTATGGGTGCTTATAACCGTGTGAATGGTGAACCGGCATGTGGAAGTAAAACATTGCTAAAAGACATTTTACGAGATGAATGGGGTTTTAAGGGTCATGTGGTATCGGATTGTTGGGCAATCAAAGACTTTCACGAAAATCATGGAGTGACAAAGAATGCAGTCGAATCTGCTGCATTGGCTGTGAACAATGGATGCGATCTGAATTGTGGAAATATGTTTTTGTTCTTAAAGAAAGCGATTGAGGAAGGACTGATTCTTGAAGAGACGATTACTAATGCAGTGGAACGATTGATAGATGTAAGAATTAGATTGGGAATGATGAAGGATTACGCTTCTCCATATGATCAAATATCATATGATGTTGTGGAATCGAAGAAGCATGTGGAATTGTCTTTAGAGGCAGCGAAAAGAAGTACAGTATTACTAAAGAATCAAAATTCTTTTCTTCCACTTGATAAAACGAAGTATAAAAAAATCGCGGTGATTGGACCGAATGCGAATTCAAGAGATGCACTAGTTGGAAACTATATTGGCACATCATCACAATATATTACGCCCTTGGAAGGTATTCAAAAGTACTTAGGGGATGACATAAAAGTAAGTTACGCAGAAGGTTGCCATTTGTATCGAGAAAAGGTGGAATTTTTAGCTGAGCCAAAAGATCGTTTTGCAGAAGCTGTTATTGCTGCTGAACAGTCGGATCTGGTTATTCTTTGTTTAGGAATGGATGCAACGATCGAAGGTGAAGAAGGGGATGCAGGAAATGAATATGCAAGTGGAGACAAGTTAGGACTGAAACTTCCAGGATTGCAAGAAGAACTAATGGAGGCTGTTGCAAGAACGGGTAGACCGATCGTTCTTCTATTATCTGCTGGCAGTGCAATTGATCTTTCAAAAGCAAACGAATATTGCGAAGCTATAATGAACACGTGGTATCCAGGTGCCAGAGGAGGAAAGGCAATCGCAGAAATGTTGTTTGGAGAGTGCTCACCAAGTGGGAAATTACCAATTACATTTTACGCGAATACAGAAGAATTGCCTGATTTTTGTGATTACAGCATGCATAATAGAACTTATCGCTACGCATACAACAATGTACAGTATCCTTTTGGATATGGACTTGGGTATTCCAAAATCATCTATCAGAACGCGACAGTAGAAATGAGAGAAAGTCATGTGACAGATTCTGTAAAAGTTACTGTTGAAGTAAAAAATATGGGATCATATTCTATCCATGAAAGTGTGCAGGTGTATGTAAAGTTCCTAGAGGCTAATGATTATGAACCTGGATATCAATTAAAGAGTTTTAAAACTGTACATCTCAAGACAGGAGAAGTAAAAAAAATTGATATGGAATTGAATCCTAGAGATTTCGCATACATAACAGAAAATGGAAGATGTGTCGTAAGGCCTGGAGAGTATTGTGTTTCTATCGGTGGACAGCAACCGGATGAATTGAGTAGGAAATTAACAGGCGAAGAAGTAGATTTATTTTTTATAAGGAAATATGGGGAGAAAATTGAAGTTGAATACTAGAATCATTCAGAAAAGTGAGAGAGGTGGAGAAGCTCATGAAAAAGATGGTGATTGCAAGTGATATCGAGAGTTTTTCGATTATTGTTGAGAGAGACGCATACGTAGGCGTTAAGAAAATAGCTAAGAAAGCTGCAACAGATTTTTTAGAAGTATTAGGGAAGAGGCCAGAAATTGTTGATGAAACAAAGAAGACGAAATCTAAGGTCATTTTATTTGCAACAGTAGGAAAAAGTAAAATAGTACAGGAGCTTGAAGAGAAGAAGTTCATCGAGCTGGAAGCCATCAATGGGAAAAATGAAGTGTTTGGAATCTTTCTTGTAGAAAATCCATGGGAAGAAGTGGAGCAGGCACTTGTTGTGTGCGGTAGCGACAAACGAGGAACGATATACGGAATTTTTCATTTGTCGGAAAGAATTGGTGTGAGCCCTCTCGTCTATTGGGGAGATGTGCCTCCTGTGAAGCAAGATCGAATCGTGTTCGATAATACGATAGAGATGGTTTCGAAAGAACCATCGGTTCGTTATCGTGGATTTTTTATTAATGATGAATGGCCGTGTTTCGGGAACTGGTGTTATGAGCATTTTGGCGGATTTAATGTAAACATGTACGATCATGTTTTTGAGTTGTTGCTTCGTTTGAAAGGAAATTATCTTTGGCCTGCGATGTGGACTTCATCGTTCTCGTTGGATGGGCCAGGAGAAGACAATGCGAGACTTGCGGATGAATATGGCATTGTTATGGGGACATCTCATCATGAACCATGTATGAGGGCAAGTGAAGAATGGGATATTTTTAAGGGCGTAGATTCGATTTATGGTTCGGCTTGGGATTATACAATCAATAAACCAGGTTTGTTGGAGTATTGGAAGGACGCTTTGATACGAAGTAGTAAATATGAGAATATCGTTACGATTGGAATGCGAGGTGAGCGAGACAGTCAATTGCAGGGAACGAATACTTTGGCAGAAAACATTGAAATCTTGAAGGATATCATTACTAATCAAGACAAATTGATTCGCCATTATGCAGATACTATAGAACATCAAGTGCCAAGGTTACTGGCAGTTTATAAAGAAGTGGAGCGTTATTTCTATGGAGATGATAAAACGCAAGGTTTAAAAGATTGGCAGGGGCTTGATAGTACGATTTTAATGCTTTGTGATGATAATTTCGGGCATATGAGATTTCTTCCAGATAAAAAAATGCGAGAGCATAAAGGGGGATATGGTATGTACTATCATCTGGATTATCATGGGGGACCGGTGTCATATGAATGGATTAATACTACGCCACTGATAAGCATTTGGGAACAAATGACAGAAGCATATGAATATGGTGTTAGAGAAGTCTGGATGGTAAATGTCGGTGACTTAAAAGGAAATGAATTTCCTTTGTCATATTTTATGGATCTTGCGTATAACTATGAACAATGGGGAATAGGGGCATTAAACAGCACGAATTCTTACACTGAGAAGTGGGTTAGAACACAGTTCGGAGCTGAGCTTTTGGAGGATGAGATTGTTGAAATTGCAAATGTGTTAACGGAAAGCGTTCAATTGGTAAGTCTGCGCAGACCAGAGGCGTTGAATAGTCAAACTTTTCATCCTGTGAATTATATGGAAGGCAATCGAATGCTCACAAGGGTTCGTGAGCTGATCAACAAATCTTTATTGATAAATAATAAGTTATCATCAAGGAATAAGAACATTTACTATAGCTTGATAGAACGTTCCTTACAATGTGGAATGAATCTGTTGGAAATGCAGATTTGTGCAGGAATGAATGAACACTTTGCAAGACAAGGAAAGATCGTCGCAAATAAGTACCGAGATATCGTTAGAAATGCAATAAAATATGACCGGGAATTGTCTGAAAAGTATGAGAAATCTTTTTCTGGCAAGTGGAAAGGTATGGAATTAGAGCACCATATTGGTTTCACAAAGTGGAATGAGGATGGCTGTAGATATCCTCTTCAAATTTCTGTTGAACCATTTAGTTCACCGCGTATGATTGTATCAAGATGTGATTCGGAGAAGATTGCAACAAAAAACTATGGAACTCCTGACCGAATTGTAATAGATGATTTTGAGACTGGATTTGCAGACTATGTTGATCTGGAAATCGCAAATGATGGAATTGGAAGTTTTGTTTGTGAAGTAATAAATGATGAGTGCCCTTGGATTTGTTTGTCATGGAGGGAAAAACAAGTATTTGAACAAGAAATTCTTCGTATTTCCTGTAAGCGGGAAATGTTATCCAATCAGGTTCAAACACATTCATTGATACTTGTGAAAGGAGATACAAAGATAGAAGTTGTTGTTTCAGGGAAGAATCACATTACTAGCCAAAAAAAACCAATGATTTTTTGTGAAGAACACGGGATTGTTTCAATGAATGCATCTCATTATTATCGCGTATTTCCTACTTGTTCAGGGGAATGGAAGGTTTTGGAAAATTATGGGAAAATTGGATGTGGATTGAAAGTGTTCCCTGTGACTGAAGATTTCAAGTTGGGATATGGTCCAATCGCAGAATATCGTTTTATTATAGAAAAATCGGATAATTATTACATTGAAGTCTGGTCAGCGCCACTGAATCCTAAAAGACCTTCGAACCGAATGCGTTATGGCATTTGTGTGAATAATGAAGAACCTAAAATCATGTCCTCTGTTAGTGATAACTATGAAGCCGGAGAACCGTCAAATCATGAATGGAGCGAGGGGGTAATCAATCAGATTCGAAAGAATCGAACTCGATTTTATTTGAACAAGGGAGAAAATCGAATATCCATTCAGGCAGTGGATACTACGTTCGTATTGGAGAAGTTGATTGTTTTTCGAGATGATCTGCCAGAGTCTTATTTGGGGCCAATAGAAAGCAGTCACAGTTAAAGAATTAAATGATTTGTTTTTTTATGACAGGAGGTGCAAAATGAGAAGATTGCTCGGGTCGCTCGATAAACTAATTGATGATTTCAGTATCAAAAAAAAATTTCTTTTTTTCTATATCATATGCGTCCTGTTCCCTTTGATTCTTACGGACAGTGTGGTCATATATAGTGTTGTACATGCGGAACAAGAATCGAAAAGGCATGCAATGGAAAGCATAGCAAGCGCCGTGCAATATAGTTTTCAAAGTAGTGTCAATCGTGGTTCGGAAATAGCGAGAAGTATATATATGAACAAATATATTGATTCGTTTTTAAATGAAGAATACGAAGATCCACTTGATTACTATAATAGCTATTTGGACTTTTACAAGGATACTTTATTGGGAAATATTGTCGGAATTGACAATACTATAATAACAATGTATAGCGATAATAACACAATTATTAATGGAAATGAGTTCAAACGAATAACAAGCATAAAGGATAGTTCATGGTACAATTATTTGGAAAGCATAGATGAAGACCAGGTCTTGTTTTTTGATTATGATGATACTAAGATTCCGTCGATTGAGGCAAAAAGAAAAATCTTATTTATTCAGAGACTGAATTATTATAAGTTTGAAGCTCGAGAAAAGGTGTTAAAAATAGAGTTGGATTATAGTACGGTCATCAGAAATTTAACGAAAATGAATTTTGATTCAACAGTGTATATATGTAGTAATGGGAGAATTTTGCTTTCGAATGGTAAATTTGGCAATGTTGGGAAAGATTATGACGATTTCACTGAGCAGAATAAGGTGGGTTATTCCCAGGAAATGAATCTCTATGGAATGGATTGCTCAATTATAGTATTAAAGCCCAAATTTGAAATTACGAAAGAAATAATCAAAAATATACCTCTAATTATATTATTGATCACCATTAATACAGTATTTCCATACATCCTCGTAATTCGATTTAATAAATCATTTACGGAACGAGTTGGTGAACTCAGTGAAGTGTTTAAGAAAGTAGATAGCGAGAATTTGACTGAGATAACATATGCACGTGGAAAAGATGAAATTGGAAGTCTGATGCGTAACTATAACCGAATGGTCGCAAGAATAAACGCGCTGATTCAGATTGTATATATCAATCGAATAAAAGAACAAGAAATGACTGTTGCCAGACAAAATGCGGAATTACTTGCACTACATAGTCAGATAAACCCACATTTTCTTTTTAATGCCTTGGAAAGTATCCGAATGCACAGTGTACTCAAACGAGAGAATGAGACAGCGGATATGGTGGAAAAATTATCAATCATGCAAAGACAATATGTTGAATGGGGAAATGATCTGGTAGATATTTCGAAAGAACTGGATTTTGTTAGAGCATATTTAGGGTTGCAAAAGTATCGTTTCGGTGACCGGCTGTCTTTTGATATCCAGATAGAAGAAGAATGTAATAATTACTGTGTACCAAAACTATCCCTCGTTACTTTTGTTGAAAATTCATGTATTCACGGAATAGAAAGTAAAGCGACAGCAGGATGGATATTTGTAAGGGTTTACAAGAAAGACAATGATTTGTGCATGGAGATTGAAGATACTGGGATAGGGATGTCTGAACCTATGATGAATGATTTTGTGAAAAGGATGAATCATGCGAATATTGATATGCTAAAAGATCAAGGTCGAGTGGGAATTGTGAATGCATGTCTTCGTTTAAAAATGATTACAGAAGACAACGTGAGATTCGAACTCGAAGGAGAAATGGGAAGTGGTCTAATTGTGTTGATAAACATTCCGCTACGTTATTTGACATTACAAGAAAGGAGTTAATATGTTTAAGGTACTACTAGTTGATGATGAACCGTTTATTTTGCAAGGATTAGAAATGTTAATTGATTGGTCAAAAGAAGGATTTGAAATTGTTGCAACTGCGTCAAATGGGTTAGAAGCAATCAATATTCTAGAGAACCAGAAAGTGGATCTGATTATTACAGATGTAAATATGCCTGTTTTGTCAGGGTTTGATCTTCTTGAAGAGATTCGTGAGAAAAAACTTTCGAATGCACATTTTGTAATTTTAAGTGGGCATGCAGATTTTGTGTATGCACAGAATGCAATTCGTAACAATTGTGTTGATTATATTTTGAAACCAATTGAAAGAGAGAGTTTGATCAAAGTGCTAACTAAAATTACCAAAATGAATGATAACTTGGAGAATAGTTTGCATACAGATGGAAAAATGGAAAGAGCGTACCTTGCAAGAAATCTGATATCAGTAGTAACTGGAAAGTTTGATAATTTGAACTTGGAGT
This sequence comes from Lachnospiraceae bacterium, assembly GCA_963666475.2. Taxonomy (GTDB): domain Bacteria; phylum Bacillota; class Clostridia; order Lachnospirales; family Lachnospiraceae; genus JBFHIZ01. The sequence continues at coordinate 237,608 of CAXXJM010000001.1, forward strand.
ATATAAAGAATCACTTGAAACTTTCTGAGGGTGTTCGATATATTGAGATTGAACTCGATAGTATGAAATTAAATGATAAATGTAAGGATGATGATAAGATTACTGACGAGGAAAAAAGAAGTTTTCAAAGAATCCTTTTTAGTGCCTGTTTGGAGTTTTTAAAAACAAAACAAAATCATTGCGTATTTGATGTTTCAAGACATGAGAATATATATGATATTGGACTCGTATATTGTGATTTTATGGCGGAAGAGCACAACGAATCAGAAGAGGAGTACATCGAGAATTTTTATGATTATCTATGTCAAGTTACGAATTTACCAATCACGATAATAGTTGGGAAAAAAGTTAAAGACATCTCTCAAATATCTAAATCTTATGGAACAGCAAGTATGTTACGTTCGTTCCAGGGATTTCGAGAAAGAAAAAACATATATTATTATGAAAATGAAGCACAAGTAAAGGGTGGTGGTATTCTTTTATGTAAAAAAAGCATTGATGAGTTATTGCGTGAAATCGAACATAATAATCATTCAAATATCATAAAAAGTGTAGATCGTTTTTTCGACGAAATGCAACAAATGGGAGTTGTTGGGGAGTGCATGACATTGAATATTAATTACTTGCTGTTTCAACTCATTCATTTGGCTTCCATTCAGGACAAGTATGTGAATCAAGAAGAAATTTTTCGCATGATTAGCGAGAGTTCATTTGATGAAGGAATTATTCGGGGGAGTAAAGCCCATTTGAGAAACTTTGCATGTAAATATGGTGACTATATGACTCAATTAAGGAACAATGTTTCTAGAGGTGTTTTGCTGAATATAGAAAATGAGATTCAGGAAAACTATGCTACAAATTTAACATTGAAAAGTTTAAGTGAAAAATATTATGTGAATAGTGCATATTTAGGTCAGCTTTTTCGAAAAAAATACGGATGCTCATTTAAAGATTACTTGAATCAATATCGTTTGGAACAGGCGGCTACACTTTTGGTACGTACTGATAAAAAAATATATCAAATTGCTGAAGACGTAGGATATCACGATCAGGATTATTTCATTAATCGGTTCATATTATTAAAAGGATGCACTCCGGCAAGGTATCGTAAGCAGACATGTTCTTGTAATTATGACATCTATAGTTTGACATGATTTTTCATATAGTTGGACTGGTACCATTAATTATCTATTTTTGCTAAAATAAAGATACAAAAAAAGGAGGGTACATATGAAAAAGAACAAAATTGTAAGTTTGTTATTGGTAACTGCAATGACGGCATTATTGGTTACTGGATGTTCAAACGATACAAACAGTACAAGCAGTACAAAAAACGGCGGTAATGGGGATTCGGCTACTGAAACAAATGCAACTAAAGAATTCACGGCATTTTTTGCGGTACCAGGATCTGAGTTGAATGATGATAATGAGATTCAATCAATTATCGCAGAAAAGACAGGGGTATCTGTAAAGGAAGTTTGGCTGACAGGCCAAACTGCAGAAGAAGCAATCGGAACGCTAGTAGCGGGTGGTGAATATCCAGACTTTATCGACGGCGGTGACGGTGAACAGCAGTTGTACGAAGCGGGCGCATTAGTGGCTTTGGATGATTATCTTGATAAATATCCAAACATTAAGAATTTCTTCACTACGCAGCAGTGGGAAGCCTTGAGACAGGATGATGGACATATCTACTGGATTCCACAGTTCAGCAATATCAAAGGTGAAGAGAAAACCTGTACTCACAATGACGAGGCTTTTTGGATTCAGACAAGAGTTTTGGAATGGGCAGGATATCCGGAAATCAAAACAATGGATGCTTATTTCGATTTGATTGAAAGCTACAACGAAGCAAACCCTACACTTGAAGATGGAACTGAAAATATTCCATACACCATACTCTGTGATGACTGGCGTTATTTCTGCTTGGAGAATGCTCCACAGTTCCTTGACGGATATCCAAATGATGGATGTTGTATGGTTGATCCTGTTACACTTGAAGTAATCGACTACAACACGACAGATACTGCGATTGCTTACTTCAAAAAATTAAATGAAGAATATCAAAAAGGTATAGTAGATGCTGAATCATTCACACAGACATACGATGAATACATTGCAAAAATCTCTACAGGTCGTGTGTTAGGTATGATTGATCAATGGTGGGATTTTGCATACACCGCTGGAGATGCAATCAAACAAGCGGGTCTTGACGAACAGGGTTGTGAATATGTTCCACTTCCTATTACCATTAGTGAAGATGTTCAAAATCAATGGCATTGTTCGGGTGGTGTACTTAACGTTGCTAGTGGGCTTTCTGTCACAACAAGTTGTGAAGATGTTGAAGGCGCATTGCAGTTCGTGAACGATTTACTTGGACAAGAAATTCACGATCTTCGTTTCTGGGGTGTTGAAGACGTAGATTATTTCGTAGATGAAAGCGACGAATATCATCGTAACGAGGAAATGAGAACAAATTGTGCAGATGCTACTTATAAAGCAGCTCACATTTGTACATATTCGTATTTCCCACAGTATTCAGGTACTAGTGATGATGGAATTAATGCAAATAAACCAGAAGGACAAGGAAGTGAGTTCTATGATGGGCTTAGTGACAACTTAAAAGAATGTTTTGCAGCTTATGGATGCGAAACTTATGTGGACATGATTGGAACAGTAGAAGCACCTGGTTCATGGTATCCAATGTGGTCATTCTCTGGTACATTAACTACTGCTTCTGAAGGTGGTCTTGCAAATACTAAAATTACTGAGGTAAAACATGAATATCTTCCAAGAGTCGTAATGGCGGATGATTTTGAAGCTGCATGGTTAAATTACATGGAAGTATATGAAGAATGTAATCCTCAGGCATATCTTGATGAGCTACAGACTGAAGTTACTCGAAGAGTTACTGAAGCAGCAAAATATGAATAATCTATAATGTAAATTTCAAAACAGGCAGATGCAGATAATTCATCTGCCTGTTTTAAGAAGGAGTAATGATATGTTTTTAGCAAAAGCCAGAAAGAAAGTTGTAATAATAGAACCAGAAAGAAAGATTACTTGGAAAGAAATAAAGCGCCAAAAGGTTCTTTTGATTTGGGCTGCGATTATCGTGATATATGGTGTTATTTTTTACTATTTACCACTCGCAGGATGGGCAATGGCTTTTGAAGATTATAAGCCAAAAGATGGAATCTTTCACTCGCAATTTATTGGGCTCAAGAAATTTGAAATGTTGTTTTCGGATAAGTCATTTATTCGTGTTATCCGTAATACCCTTGCAATGGGTGTATTTAATTTAATATCAACGTTTGTTATGGCAATCGTTTTTGCGATTCTTCTTAATGAAATGATTTCACAAGGAAGTAAAAAGATTGTGCAAACGATTTCTTATCTTCCACATTTCTTATCGTGGATTATTGTAACTGGTATTCTACATGATGCGCTGTCTGGTAGCGGAATCATCAATGAACTCCTTGTAAATATGCATTTGATTGAAGAACCGATAAATTTCTTTGCTCATACACAGTATTTCTGGCCAATCGTAGCATTTGCTAACGTGTGGAAGGAGACAGGATGGAATGCTATTATTTATCTGGCAGCGATTACGGCAATTGATCCCAATATTTATGAGGCTGCAGCAATTGATGGCGCAGGAAGGTGGGCAAGGATTAAACATGTAACGCTTCCAGGAATTCGACCTACGATTATCATTTTGTTACTGATCAATGTTGGAAATATTCTTAACGCAGGATTTGAAATCCAGTATTTACTCGGAAATGGACTGATTCAAAGTGTCTCACAGACCATAGATATATATGTGTTGAAATGGGGGATTAGTCAGGGTGACTATGCACTTGGTACCGCAGCTGGAATCTTTAAAAGTCTGGTAAGTATCGTTTTAATTGTAATTGTCAATCAAATTGCAAAGCATAATGGTGAAGAAAGACTATTTTAAGGAGGAAAACAGATGAATCTAGTAAAACTAAAACAGAAAAATACATCCGTTGCAGATAAAATATTTAGAATCTGTAATGCGATTTTTATGATACTATTCGTAATTATTACTCTGTATCCAATTATAAATACTTTAGCAATTTCATTAAATGATGGTACAGATGCGCTAAGGGGGGGGATATACCTTTGGCCAAGAAAATTCTCTTTAAAAAATTATCTTACAGTGCTTCAGAAAGACAATTTGATTAATGGAGCATTTATAACAGTAACAAGAACATTAATTGGTACAATTTTATCACTAGTTACAAATGCAATTCTTGCTTTTATCGTTAGCAGAAAACGGTTTTTGTTTAAAAAACAACTATCACTTTTTTGGGTAATTACGATGTATGTGAACGGAGGATTAATTCCTACTTTTTTATTGTATAAAGAGCTTGGCTTGACGAATAGTTTTGGTGTATATATTATACCAGGTATGTTAAGTGCTTTTAATATGCTTGTTATTCGTACTTATATGAACGGAATTCCAGATAGCCTTGAGGAGTCAGCACAACTTGACGGAGCGGGATACACCACTGTTTTCCTGAAGATTATCGCACCACTTTGTAAACCTGTATTTGCAACCATTGCTTTATTTGTAGCCGTCGCTCAATGGAATTCATGGTTTGATGCGATGTTGTATAACCGAATGAGTGGAGATCTTACCACGCTTCAGTATGAGTTGATGAAATTACTCTCTTCAGTAACAAATCAAAGTACATCTGCGGAAGTTATGAAAAATGCATCAGGATCAGTTACACCAACTTCCGTTCGAGCAGCAGCTACTATGCTGACGATGCTACCGATTGTATGTATCTATCCATTTTTACAAAGATACTTTGTTACTGGCCTTACATTAGGTGGGGTAAAGGAGTAAGATGTAATGAAAATAGAGGAATTGCTAATCAATGCAACGCCTCTTTTTTTATGGGGACATTATTATATATAGAAAGAGGCAGAAAATGAATTTTAAGAATAAAAAGTATTGCAATATGTTTTTTGAAGTGGGGTATACAGAAGATGAAATTGATAACCGAGTAGAAGAAACTTTTGAAGAAATTTTTTATGGGAAGAATCGGTTCTTCTTTTGGGTAGATGATGAAATGGGATATATGGAAGACACAGGAAATCATGATGCAAGAACGGAAGGGATGTCCTATGGAATGATGATATGTGTTCAGATGAATCGAAAAAAAGAATTTGATGCCCTTTGGAGATGGACAAAGAAATACATGTATATGGAAGATGGAGTCAATAGTGGTTATTTTGCATGGTCAGTCTCAACAGACGGGAAAAAGAATGCATACGGGCCCGCCCCTGATGGAGAAGAGTTTTTTGCGATGGCTCTATTTTTCGCTTCGCATCGATGGGGAGATGGGGAAGGAATTTTAAATTATTCTGCAGAAGCAAAAACACTGCTTCACACTTGTGTACATAAAGGTGAGTCTGGCAAAGGTCGATCTATGTGGGATGAGCAGAATTATTTAATTCGATTCATAACTGAATGTGACTTTACGGATCCATCCTATCATCTGCCTCACTTCTATGAACTCTTCTCTTTATGGGCAAATGAAGAGGATCATCTATTCTGGAAACGGGCTGCTTCTGCGAGCAGAGAATATCTTAAAAAGGCTTGTCATCCCAATACAGGATTAAGTGCTGAGTACAGTACATTTGATGGGGAACCTTACTATGGGGACCAGGAAGTATTTGGAAGACATGATTGGTATTATAGTGATTCTTATCGGACAATTGCCAATATTGCATTAGATTACGAGTGGTTCTCAAAAAAAGATTCCACGAAGGAATGGTGTGAGAAAACGTCCTCAAATTTACAGAGATTTTTCAAAGAAATAGCTGTAGAGAATCGTTTTGGTGTTTATACGATTGATGGAACAAGTATTGATATGGATTCATTGCATCCAGTTGCAATGCTTGCAACGAATGCGCAAGCATCCCTTGCATCGAATGGAAAATATAAGGAAGAATATGTAACTGAGTTCTGGAATACACCACTACGTACTGGTGAAAGACGATATTATGATAATTGTTTATATATGTTCACGATGCTCGCACTGAGTGGTAAATACAGAATCTGGTAGGAGTGTGGTCTCATTGATGGATGAACGTATATTCATGAAAGTTTTTGTGAAGATAGAGGAAACATTGGAGTTGAAAAGTCCTTTTGGAGGCATTGTAATGATTTTCTTTAATGGGACTATAGACTGTGATTATTTTCATGGTACAATAATGCCAGGAGCAGTGGATACACAGTTTACAGATATTCATAATAATACGCGAATGTCTGCCAGATATATGGCAAAAGGAACGGACAAAAGAGGTAATGTATGTACGCTCTTTATCGAAAATGAAGGGTGGTTCAAAGATGGATTATCGATGCCATTTCAAACGGAACCTAAATTCTGGACCGATAATAATGAGCTTGCTGAATATGTTAAAAGAAATCGTATTCGTGGAGTTGGTAATTTTGGGGAGGCAGGATTAGAAATTGATTTCTTTGTATTTGAATCCTAATTTAAAAATGAACCAAGCGCAATATTTACATTGGAATATATCTCCATTTAATGTTTAAGTTGAAAACTTAGAAAGGAAGAATCAAAAATGGCACTGTTTCAAATAAATTATTTTTCAGAATCTTTAAAGAAGGTAACAACCGTTCAGGTCATCGTACCAAATGACGTAATACCAACTATGTTAGAAGGCAATAAACATTATGAAAGAGAGATGAAAACGCTGTATCTGTTACATGGATTCTCTGGAAGTAGTATGGATTGGTTGTTAGGCTGTCAAATTCAAGAACTTTCAATCAGATATAATTTAGCTATAGTAATGCCAACAGGTGATAATAGCTTCTATCTAGATGGAAAGGGTATAGGCAGAGCCTATGGAACTTTTGTTGGAGAAGAGTTGGTTAATTACATATCGAAAACTTTCGGACTATCGAGAAAAAAGGAAGATATTTATATTGGTGGATTATCAATGGGAGGATTTGGAGCAATTCGTTCCGCCTATAACTACTGTGATACATTCCATAGGGCATTTGCTTTATCTGCAGCATTGATTATTCATAGAATTAAGAATATAGAAACAGGATATTTTGATGGATTAGCTGATTTTGATTATTATAACTTTACCTTTGGGGACTTAAGTAAGATAGAAATAAGTGAAAATAATCCGGAATTTTTAGTGAGAAAGAGAAAAAAGGAAAAAAGGCAAATCCCTCCTCTGTTTATGGCATGCGGAACGGAGGATTTTTTGTTACAGGAAAACAGAGATTTTCGTGATTTCTTAGTAAAAGAAGAGATTGATGTGACTTATCAAGAAAGTTCAGGAAATCATAATTGGAAATTCTGGGATGCTTATTTAGAACCAGCTATTATTTGGATGTTACAGAAGTGATAGGAAAGATAACATAGCCGAGGAGAAATCCTCGGCTTTATTTTAATGGTATTGTAATATTTTATATTCAATAAATCACTTCGACTCTAATAGCTCATCAAAATAACATTTAGTACATGAAAACAATATATTCGGACTTCCTACTCTGCTAGAATAATGGCACAAAATGAATATGGAGGAAGTTATATGAGTTTAAAAAATGAAAATTCTAGAAAATTAAGATTACTATTACTTGCTACTTTTAGTTTGCTAATTCTTTGTGTACTTGTTTTTGTGTTCTTCAATATCTTTATAAAGAAGGATTCAGATCAAATGAATAGCTCTGTAGTAAATTTAGAATCTGATATGTCAGAAATCGAAAATATCGAAAGAAAATCAGAAGAGGAATTGGAAATGATGGGATATGAATTGGTTTGGGAGGATAATTTTGACGGAGATACTCTTGATTTGAACAGTTGGAATTATGAATATCATGAGCCAGGTTGGGTGAATAATGAGTTACAATCTTATGTTGATAGTCAAGAGAACATTTATGTAAAAGATGGAGAATTAGTTATTCAAGCAATTAAACATTCTGAAGGTTCAGAGCCCTCCTATACCTCGGGTAGAATCAATACGAAAGATAAACACGATTATAAATATGGCCGATTTGAAGTTCGCGCCAAGGTACCAAATGGGAAGGGATTCTTACCAGCGTTTTGGATGATGCCTACCAATGAAAATCTATATGGACAATGGCCGAAGTGTGGAGAAATTGACATTATGGAAGTACTTGGAGATGCAACCAAGCAGACACATGGGACCTTGCACTTTGGAGAACCTCATACCTCTAGTCAGGGAAGTTATGATCTGGAAGATGGAGACTTTTCGATTGAATACCATATATTTGCATGTGAATGGGAACCAGATGAGATTCGTTTTTATGTGGATGGAGTTTTATATCACACAGAAAATGACTGGTTTACAAAAAAAAGCGGATTTGGTACTGTTACCTATCCGGCTCCCTATGATCAGCCATTTTATTTGATACTGAATCTGGCTGTTGGAGGAAATTGGCCTGGTAATCCAGGGGATAATGATGTGTTTGGAGAAAATGCAAGACTATGCGTGGATTATGTAAAAGTATATCAGAAGAAAAGTTATGATGAAAATGTTACAAAGAAGGTCGAGGTTATGACTTTTAAGAATCCTGATGAATCAGGAAATTATGTGATCAATGGTGAGTTAGATCAAAATGAAGAACTTCCAAATGGAAAAAATTGGCAGTTTTTAGTAGCTGGAAACGGTGTTGGAGAGGCGGAAACTGTAGATGGTTATTTACATATTAAAACAGAAAATGAAGGGGAACTAGAGTACAGTATCCAATTAGTTCAGCCTGGAATGCCTATGATACAAGGATCAACATATTGTCTTTCTTTTGATGCATATTCAAATGGGAATCGCAAGATGATAACTAATATTACAGCACCAGACAAGGGATATATAAGATATCTTGCAGATACCAGTGTTGATTTGACCACTAAAATACAAACTTACAGTTATGAATTTACTATGAAGGATACCAGTGATATTAATGGTAGAATTGAATTTAACTTGGGAAATCAGGGTGCAAAAGAAGATGTGTATATTACCAATGTTCGCTTAGAAATTATTGGTACCGCAGATTCGGAAAAAGAAGAAAAAACAATTCTTCCAGATGGCAATCATGTATACAATGGGGAGTTTCAGGAAGGTGTTAATAGAATGGAATTCTGGAACATTACAAAAGAAAACGAAGAAGATTCAGTATCTGTAACTAATGAAAATAATCAGAGAGAATTAATAATACAAAACTCTGGAATTGTTTCAGTGGAACAAAATGCGTTGGCTTTATCATCAAACAAGCAATATATCCTTACATTTTCAGCCTATGCGAATGAAGAAAAGGAGTTGAAGGTTTATGTGGCAGGACAAGAATATACATATTTCGTTAATACTGAAAAAAGCAGTATTACAATACCTTTTCACACAGAAAGTGAAGTTTTAGAAAACAGTTTGCAGTTTTCTTATCCTGACAGTGGAACGTATTATTTAGATGATGTAAGAATTATTGAAGACAGCCTTCTTTTGAACGGTGATTTTTCAAGTGGAATCATTGGTTATGATTTATATGCATATATAGCAAGTGATGTGAGTTATGTAATTGATGAATTAAATGAAAATCAGGCAATTTGCATCGACATTAAAAAGACTGGAGATGCAGATTGGAAAATTCAACTGAAACAGAATAATATCAAACTGAAACAGGGAGCAACTTATCGAATTAGCTTTGATGCCAAATCAACTATGGATAGAAAGATTATGTTCGCCTTACAAAAAGATGGTTCTGAGGATAACGATTGGACTCCATATTCGGGTTCTCAGATTGTAATGCTTAGTAGTCAATATCAAACATTTACCCATGAATTTGAAATGACCTATGACACGGATTTGGAAACGATCTGGACAATTTCTATGGGCGCTGTAGATGGAACTCAAATAGAGAAATCTCATACGATTATTATCGATAATATTATTTTAGAAGAAGTTAGTGGAGTAAAAAATGAGTAGAATAGAATTTATTAATCAAAATGAGAATTTCGTAATGGAGCAACCAGACATGTATAAGAACCTTTTTTTCCCACTCGCTAGTGAAATGGGAATAAAAAGTGTGGTGACTCCTATGTTGGGGGGAGACAGTAAGCTTAATCAAAATGCATTTATCATGGAACCGGTCAGTATTGAAAATCTACATAATAACCGTGGTAGTAGAAATTTCTGGTGTTTGAAAGACCTTGATGTTGCTTGGTCTGCGACAGGTCAGTCAGCTGCAAATGAAAGTCTTCGGTTGTCTGAAAATGCAGAAGAAACAGAGTTGATCGCTGGATTTATGTGGCAGAAAATTAAAAGGAAATCGAGCAATGTTAATCTGGAGTCAGAAATACTTTCCTATGTTCCGCATGATGAAAACATAGAAGTTATGCATGTGAAAATCACTAACATAAGTGAAAAGAAATGTAGAATTGTTCCAACCGCATCAATTCCCTTATATGGTAGAAGTGCAGATAATTTGAGAGATCATAGACATGTTACCTCGCTTCTAAATAGAATATATACCACAGAGTTTGGCATTTTACTGAGCCCAACGCTGTCCTTTGATGAGCGGGGACATCATATAAATAAGCTTACTTACTTTGTTTGTGGGATAACAGGAAATGGAAAAGCACCAGTTTCGTTTTTCCCGACTGTAGATTCTTTTTTAGGTGAAAGTGGAAGTTTTACGGCTCCTGAAGCAATTATAAGAAATCATTCAGGAGTTTTAAAAGATACACAAATCGAAGGAGTGGAAGCTGTTGGTGGTCTTCGATTTGAAGAAACGGTGCTAGATCCTAAGCAGTCTGTTGATTTTACCATTATCATAGGTGTAACCGAAAATGAAAATGATATTCAAAGATTACTTACAAAGTTTGATAATTCAGAAAGCGTTTACAGAAGTAGAGTGGAAACGGAAGAGTATTGGAAAAATCAGGTGAATGTATGGTTTCATACAGGTAATGAGAATTTTGACTCCTTCATGAGATGGGTAGGATTTCAACCCTTTTTAAGAAGAATATATGGCTGTTCCTTTTTACCATATCATGATTATGGAAAAGGAGGACGTGGATGGAGAGATTTATGGCAGGACTGCTTAGCCTTGTTAATGATGAATCCATCGGGGGTTCGCTCCATGATTTTGGATAATTTTGCAGGGGTTCGCTTAGATGGAACCAATGCAACCATTATTGGTGAAAAACAAGGAGAGTTTATTGCGGATCGTAATAATATAACTAGAGTCTGGATGGATCATGGAGTCTGGCCATGGAAAACTACATGTTTGTATATGGATCAAACAGGAGACATTGAAATACTCAATGAAAAGGTTTTTTATTTTAAGGATAAACAAGTATCCAGAGGAACAATGGTAGATGAATATTTTGATAGTACGGAAGGTTCATCTCAGAAAGATGTGTTTGGAAACCTGGTTAATGGAAGTGTTTTAGAACATTTATTATTACAAAATCTGACTGCATTTTTCGAAGTAGGCGAACATAATCATATGAGAATTCGAGGGGCAGACTGGAATGATGCTCTGGATATGGCTGAAGAACGTGGAGAAAGTGTTGCTTTTACTTGTGCATATGCTGGAAATTTACAGGAGTTAGCAAGTTATATTAGACATTTGAAGCAAAAAACGGGACAGAAAACTGTAAAATTGTTGGAAGAAATCAAACTGTTAGTGGAATTTAAAGAAGAAAATTATGGATGTATTCTAGAAAAAAACAATTGTTTAAAAGAGTTCACGGAAAGTTGTAGGCACAGAGTTAGTGGTAAATATTTTGATATGGATCTGGAAGCATTGGCTAATAACCTTGATTCTAAAGCATATTGGATTATTAATCATATTCGTGAAACAGAATGGAAACAAGAATCAGATCAATGTGGGTGGTTTAATGGCTACTATGATAATCATGGCAGTGCAGTAGAGGGTCTTTTTCAAGACAAAGTACGTATGATTCTAACGGGACAGGTATTTTCAGTCATGGGTAATGTTGCAACTAATGAACAAGTAACTAGTATATTTAATGCGGCTATGAAACATCTTTTTGTAAAAGATACCGGGGGATTTCGAATTAATACAGATTTTAAGGAAGAAAAATATGATCTTGGTAGAATGTTCGGTTTTGCATATGGAACAAAAGAGAACGGCGCTGTATTCTCTCATATGACTGTAATGTTTTCAAAAGCGTTATACCAAAGGGGTTTTGTGAAGGAAGGGTATCTTGCGTTACAAACCTTAGCAGAAACATCATTGGATTTTGAGACCAGTAAAATGTTTCCAGGTATTCCAGAATATTTTGACGTAAATGGACGAGGAATGTATCAATATCTGACAGGAGCAGCCAGTTGGTATCTCTTGACCATGATTACAGAAGTTTTTGGTGTAAAAGGTTTTATGGGAGATTTGTTTTTGGAACCTAAACTTATGAAGGAACAATTTGATTCGAATGGATATGTTTCTATTGATCTGCAGTTTGCTGAGAAAAAAATATGTGTTCAGTATCAGAATAAAGAGTTCTTAGAGTATGGTGAGTACCAAATTCAGGGTGTTGTTTTCAATCATGTCAAGTATCCAATAAAACCTGGAAATAGTTGTATGATTAGTCGAATACATTTGATGGAATCAACTCACGAAAAGCAGATAATTGAAATAATGTTAGGTTAGGAGTCAGTATGAAATTTGGATATTTTGATAATGAAAAAAAAGAGTATGTAATTACAAAACCAAATACGCCTGCGCCTTGGGTCAATTACCTTGGTTCACCTGAATATGGAGCCATCGTGTCAAATCAGGCAGGTGGATATAGTTTTGTGAAATCCGGTGCAAATGGAAGAATTATAAGGTATGTGTTTAATCAGTTTGATCAACCAGGCCGTTACCTGTATATCAGAGATAATCAAAGCAAGGACTTTTGGTCTGCCTCCTGGCAGCCGGTTGGAAAAGACCTGGGTAGCTATCAAAGCGAATGTCGACATGGACTATCCTATACAAAAATGCTGGCGGACTATGACCAGATACACTCGGAGGTTAATTATTATGTACCACTTAACGAGTCTTACGAGATATGGAGTCTTACACTTACCAATCGATCCAAATTAAAACGTGAGTTGACGATAACAGGATATGCAGAATTTAGCAATAGCAATAACTATGAGATGGATCAAGTGAATTTGCAGTATTCTCAATTTATTACACAAACAGAGTTCCAGGATAATCGAATTTTACAGATGATTCATGCAAATCTAGACTCGGTTGAAGAGGGAAGATGTATTGATGAAAAGGTAGTAATTCAACGATTTTTTGGATTGACAGGTGCTAATGTAGATTCTTACTGTGGATCAAAAGAAACTTTTTTAGGAACGTATCATGGATATCATAATCCTATTGGTGTAATAGATGGAAACCTGAAAAATCAGCTTAATTATAATGGGAATGGTTGTGGAGCTCTGTCTACTATTCTTTCTTTGGAGGCAGGAGAAGAAAGAACTATAAATTTTATTTTAGGTATGCATCCAGATAAAGATGCAAAGAATATTCTTGCCAAATATGAAAATCCAAAATTCATGCGCCAGAAAGAACTAGAAGAATTACAACGTTATTGGGATCAAAAACTGTGTCGTTTTCAAGTAGAAACTCCTTCTGAAGAGTTTAATACGATGATTAATACATGGAATGCCTATAATTGCTTTATAACGGCGATTTGGTCCAGGGCGGCTTCCTATACTTATTGTGGACTACGTAATGGTTATGGATATCGAGATACCGTTCAGGACATCCAGGGAATCATTCATTTAGAGCCAGAGAAGGCATTGGAAAAAATTCGCTTTATGCTTTCGGCACAGGTACATCACGGGGCAGGACTTCCCTTAGTAAAATTTAATCATCGCCCAGGTCATGAAAATACTCCAAATGACGCTTCGTATGGAGCAGAAACTGGTCATCCATCGTATCGCGCAGATGATGCTCTTTGGCTGTTTCCCACGGTCTATAAATATATTGCGGAAACTGGAAACACTGCGTTTTTAGAGGAAATTATTCCTTTTGCGGATAAAGATGAAGCCACGGTATATGAACATCTACAACGTGCTATCGAGTTTTCCATGAATCATCTTGGGGAACATGGAATGCCGGTTGGTTTACATGCGGATTGGAATGATTGTCTTAGATTGGGAGAAAAGGGAGAGTCTACTTTTGTGGCTTTTCAGCTCTATTATGCTATGACCATAATCAAAGAATTAGCAAATTTCAAAGAAGATCTGAAATACCGTGATTTCATAGATTCTCTACAGATAGAACTTGGTCAAATATTAAAAAGCGTTTGTTGGGATCAGGATCGTTTTGTCAGAGGTTATACAGAAGATGGAAAAATCATTGGGAAAAGAACTGATAAGGAAGCAAACCTATGGTTAAATCCACAAAGTTGGAGTGTAATTAGTGGGTGTGCTTCAGATGAACAATCTGAAATAGCTTTACAAAAAGTCTTTGAAGAGCTAAATACAAAGTATGGCACGATGTTAATGTATCCTCCATTTCACAAAGAGGCATTTGATGGAGCGCTTGCAGTGATTTATAATCCAGGAACAAAAGAAAACGCAAGCATATTTTCGCAAACTCAAGGTTGGATAATTTTAGCTGAGGCTTTGCATGGACATGGAGACCGGGCGTTTTCTTATTTTATGGAACATGCACCAGCAGCACAAAATAATCAGGCAGAGATTCGTAAATTAGAGCCATATTGTTATGGTCAATTTACGGAGGGTAAAGATAGTCCAATGTTTGGTCAATCCCATGTGCATTGGTTAACGGGGACTGCATCCACTATGATGGTTGGGTGTGTTGAAGGAATCTTAGGAATGAGACCGGACTTAAATGGACTAAGATTAGTGCCCACCATTCCTAAAGAATGGAAAAATATTAAAATTTCAAAGTACTTTAGAGGGAAAGAACTACGCATTCACATACAAAACCCAGATGGAAAAGAAACTGGATGCAGCAAAATAATACTAAATGGAAAGCATCTTGAAAGCCCCTACCTGAAAGAAGAAGATTTGAAACAAGTAAATGAAGTCCAATATATTATGTAGATATCAAAGAGTTCACTCTTTAATGAGTGGCTCTTTTTTTATTGAAATACCGTCCCAATTGGAACGGAAATATTGAGTTCGATATTTATGTGGAGTGCTCCCAGTTGTTTTTTGGAATACTTGTATAAAGTGACTTTGAGAAGAGAAGGATAAATAGTTTGCGATATCGATAATACTGTAATCTGAAAATTGAAGAAGATTTTTTGCTTTTTCTATTTTCAAATTTGTAATGTATTGGCTTACAGGAACACCAACTTCCTTGTGAAACAGTTTGGATAGATAACTTTCTGAGATTCCTAGATACGTAGAAAGTTCTTTTAGGGTAATTCGAAAATGAATATGACTATAGATATAATCAATACATAAGACAATAGGTTTTGATATCACTTGTTGTTTTCTGATCTGTTCCATTTTTTTGCAAAAATCTTGACACATTATCTCATGTAAAATAGAAATTTTCTGGATGGAAGTACATTTGTCCATTTTGTTAATATAGAAATCACTAAGGGTATAGGCTTTTTCTTGTTCCATTCCACCATGCACACAATATCTGGTAATCATGGCTGTGGTAATTACAAAATGATAACGGATATTCTGAATAGCATGATCAGACAGTTTACCCATTCCTTCGGGGTTGATAAAGGTATTTTCTTTGCAATTATCCTTGACATACTGTACATTTCCGTTAGCAATCGCATCATAAAATGTGAATTCAGTCTCAATAATTCGATGTGAAGGGGTACCTTCATGACTTATAAATTCAGATTTTTGCCATTCTTTATTGATGTCCATAAATGAAGCCTCCATCTATTTCTACATTATCCATTCACTTCTAAAAAGGTAGCATGATTTTGATATATTGTCAATGAATCTTATATTATTGATAAGTCTCTTTGGATATAATTGCTTTACAAATTAAAAAACAGGAGGTTTTATATGAAGAAGAAAATTATTTCGTTATTGCTTGCTATGAGTATGGTATCAACTCTACTCATTGGATGCGGGGAAACAAATGAATCAGTGAAGCAAACAAATGAATCTGTAGGACAGACAAAAGAAGTAGATCAGGTGGTAAGTGAACCTGTTACAGAAGAAGGAAAAGTTTTAAACATTTATGCATGGAATGAAGAGTTCAAAAGCAGATTAAAAGATCATTATCCAAACTATGAAGAAGTAGATGCAACGCATGGGAAAATTGGCGATGTATCTGTTGTATGGAATATCACACCAAGTGATGATAATGCATACCAAAATAATTTGGACAATAAACTGATGCAACAAGCAGATGAAGACGATGATAACAAAATCGATATCTTCTTAATCGAAGCAGATTATGCATTAAAATATGTGGACACTGAATATACTATGTCGATTGAACAATTAGGGATTACAGAAGCGGATCTTTCCAAACAATATCAGTATACAAAAGATGTTGTTACAGATTCAAATGGTGTTTTAAAAGGTGTTTCCTGGCAGGCTACTCCAGGTGTACTTTTTTACAATCGTGATGTAGCAACCGAAGTTCTTGGAACTGATGATGAAAATGCGGTACAGGACTATGTTGCAAATTGGGATAAATTCGTAGATACTTCAGAAGCAATGAAAGAAGCAGGCTATAATATGACCTCATCAGTTATGGATACCTATCGTGTATACTCAAATAATGCAACAACAAAATGGGTAATAGATGGGAAAATTAATATTGACCAAAATATTATGAAATGGGTTGAAGATTCTAAAGAAATGTATAGTGCGGGTGTTACGGGCGTACATGGAATGTGGAGCGATGACTGGAGCAAAGGCTTCTATCCAGAAGGAAAGGTATTTGCGTATTTTGGACCTGCATGGTTAATTAATTTCTGTATGGCAGCTGATGTTGAAGGAAGCATTGCTAATCAGGGGAAATGGGCTGCAACAAAAGGACCACAAGGATTCTTTTGGGGTGGTACATGGATTTGTGCAGCAACAGGAACCGATAACAGTAGCTTAATAAAAGATATTATTATTCAGTTAACAACAAATGATAATATCATGATGGATATTGTTAATAAGGATAATGATTTTGTAAATAATTCAACGGTAATGGATCAGATGGCACAGGATACAAACTATAGCAGCAAGGTTTTAGGAGGACAAAATCCTTTGTCAATGTATATTGCAGGAGTAGAAAGCATTGATTTGAGTAATATTTCAAGTTATGACTCTGGATGTAATGCTGAATTCCAGACGGCTATGACAAATTATTTTGAAGGAAATGCTACGTTAGACGAAGCTTTAGATTTGTTTTATACAGCAGCAACCGAAAAATATCCAGAACTAACATACTAAATAATAAGTAAACAATGATTGGCACAGTCTTTTCAGTAGACTGTGCCATAGGAGATTGTAATGATAAAAAAGAAAACCGCAAAAGTAGTACGATACAATCACTGGGGATATATTTTTTTGATCCCCTTTGTTGTTGTATATTTGATTTTTCAGTTTGTTCCGCTAGCAACGACGATATATAATAGTTTCTTCGAATTATATCAGTCCGGTTTGACCAAAGTCGGACCAAATTTTGTTGGATTAGAAAACTACAAAACAATAGTGTCAAATGAAGATATCTGGATTTATGCTCAAAATACTTTCATTATGTGGATCATTGGATTTATACCTCAGATTTTATTATCCTTGCTTCTCGGGGCATGGTTTTCCGACCCAAGCCTTAGACTTAAGGGACAACGTTTTTTTAAAACAGTCATTTATCTACCTAACTTGATTATGGCATCAGCTTTTTCAATGCTTTTCTTTACTTTGTTTTCTGATGGGGGACCAATAAATAACCTTTTGATTCAAATGGGGATTTTTGATGAACCATATAAGTTTTTATCGAATATTTTGAGTACAAGATCTTTAGTAGGTAGTATGAATTTAGTTATGTGGTTTGGGAATACGACCATCTTATTGATGGCAGGTATGATGGGGATTGATCCATCACTGTTTGAGTCGGCCCAGGTCGATGGAGCGAAATCACATCAGGTATTTTTTAGAATTACACTACCATTGATTCGCCCTATACTAGTATATACATTAGTTACATCATTAATTGGAGGAATTCAAATGTTTGATGTACCACAGATTCTTACCAATGGTTCAGGAAATCCAGTTCGCTCTAGTATGACACTTATTATGTATTTGAATAAGCACTTATACAGTAAGAATTATGGGCTGGGAGGTTCACTTTCTGTTCTTTTATTTGTGATCACGGCATTGTTAAGTTTATTGGTATTTAGATTGACGTCCCCAAAGAAAGAGGAGGCTAGAGCATGAGAAAACAAGCAATTAAAAAAAATAGTGGTATAAAATTAGGATATCGTAGGCTGATCGCATATACGGTGCTGTCAATTGTGTCTTTTTTTTGTTTGTTCTGGTTTTTTGTATTATTTATTAACGCAACAAGATCACATTCAGAGTTAACAAAAGGCTTTACAATAATACCAAGTACATATATGTTTCAGAATCTTCATAATGTTCTAACCGGTTCCTTACCAGTATGGAGAGGTATGCTGAATTCGTTATTTATATCATCTTGCACGGCTATTCTCTGCACGTATTTTTCATCTATGACAGCTTACGCAATTCATGTATATGATTTTAAGTTTAAAGCATTTATGTTTAGTTTTATACTAATGATCATGATGATTCCAACTCAGGTTAATGCACTGGGCTTTATACAACTTATAAACAAATTAGGCCTAGATAATTCTGCGATTCCACTAATCATTCCGGCAATTGCATCACCTGTCACTTTTTTTTATATTAAACAATACATGGAAAGTTCTCTTCCCCTATCGATAGTCGAAGCTTCAAGAATTGATGGTGCAAAGGAGTTTTATACTATGAATAGAATAGTTCTACCTTTGATGAAACCAGCGATTGCAGTGCAGATGATATTCTCCTTTGTAGGAAGTTGGAATAATTATTTTATACCAGCACTTATATTGCATGACAATGAAAAGAAAACTCTACCGATTTTAATTGCTCAGCTGAGAGGCGCAGATTTTTTGAAATTCGATATGGGGCAGGTTTATATGATGATTGCTTTTTCCATTTTCCCAGTAATCGTGATATACTTAATTTTATCCAAACATATTGTTCAAGGAGTAGTTTTAGGAAGCGTAAAGGGCTAATTCGTCATGAAACCATTAATCGTGTTTAATTTGCTATGACAACCCTCAACACATTGTGAAGTTGATGTGAAAATAAGTGTTATTTTGAGAAATCAAAAGGATAAAATTAATAAAAATAAATTAAGAAAGATGGAATTTGGTATGTACAGTATCAAGTTTCATTTTTTTATTTTTCGAAAAGCGATAACTCTTGACTTAACTGAGCTTAAATTCAAAAAGCGAAACCAATCGGTTTCGCTTTTTGAATGCGCGAGAGGGGACTTGAACCCCTACGTCCTACGAACACTAGATCCTTAGTCTAGCCTGTCTGCCAATTCCAGCACTCGCGCATTTGTGTTTTTTCAACTCTCAAATCTTAACAAATCATAAGATAAAAGTCAATGTATTTTTCCCTAAAAATGAAATTTTTTTTGAAATTGTTTGCGAAGATTTGATTTTGTAAGGATTGTAGTAAGCGCGATATTGATGATTACGACTACAGCTATTACAATAGCGGACCATGTGAGTGAAATGTGCCGTTTACTATATAAATCAAGTGTTATCTCTATGGTAGCGCATTCGATACCGATGCTTGTAAAAATGTATAAAGCGGTCGAGAGAAAAGAAGGTTTTTTTCTTTTTGTTAGAAAGACCAAAATGCATACCAAAACAAAACACATGGTGATAATTGGAACAGCCACAGGGAAAAACCAGGCTACCTTATTTGGGTGCATGATAGAGATTAGCAATAAAAAGAGAGTTATGGATGCGTAATCCATCAATAAATAGATATAGACGGGCATTTTGCGAATGATTGGAGGAAAGATATATAACCAAAGAACGGCACAAATACCAATGAGATAAAATGACCACCAACTCTCGCGATATAGAAAGATGTTTAAAATAAATGATGTAAGAGAAGTTGCAACTAAAATAACAGTTATCAATATAACGAGATCCGTTTTCTTGGTTTTTTCTACTTCTTCACGAACAAGTGGAAAAGGAGCTTCTGCTTTTGGAATAAAATCTTTCACTTCGTATTTATTTGGATCTATGACGACAGTATTGCATAAGGGACAGCGAGAGCAGCTTTCATCGAGCTCAACACCACAATGTACACAGTATGACATATGATACCTCCATTTTATTTTGGTTCATCCGCCTGATAGATTCGATTGCTTTCTATTTTTACAGAAAGCCCGAGTTTCACTAAATGACGGAAGAATTCTCGTTCAACATCAGTTTCCACAATTCCACTAGTAAAATTGATCGTTAGATTATCTTGAAAACTGATTATTGCACAATTTGTACGAGTCGTAAAAGGCTGACCCATATAAAAATCCATGCGCTCTACATAGGGTTCCATTTCTTGTGGAATTGAAATGCGGCCTAAATTGGTCATTCCTGCAGAGGAGTTTTTCGCTTGTACTTTTTTGTAGAAAGAGCGTACAACATAATCTTTAATAAATAATGGAATCAAACGGATGATTGGATGCTTTTGTACCGTGGCATTAGTTGTGATGTCACTGCATAACATTTTATCATTGACCTGATATTTTAAATAATGATGTACAAATTGAACCGTTTCTGGAAAGGAATATTCGCCCATTCTTGGATCAATAAAGGGATAGACCATAGTAATAAAATTGCGTAATGTTAAGGAAGGAAAGAATTGCCGAAGATTAACCGGTAGTGCAATTCGAATTGGTCGGATTCTTCGTTCCTTCTTATTTTTTTGTACAGTCTGTAGCGAGTATAGTAAAGTTCCTACTAAGAACTCAGTCACAGATACCCCATAGTTCTTTGCAAGGGGTAGAATCTCCTCTACAGAAAGAACGCTGCTGATGATGTTAAGTGAATAAAGGGCATCTTTTGTTCCGTGTACCTGAAATGTCTTAGCACTTTCTCGCTTGGGTTTGACTTTTGAGTTGGCATATCGCATGTAGGCATCTTCTAATTCTTCCGGGTGTGGTTCTGCGTGAACATCAAGTACATACCCACTTGGAGTGATGGAAACCCCTTTTAAAGAGAGATAGGTAGCAACTGTAGTCAAAAGAACGCACATGGCACCGTTTCCGTCGCCAAGGCAGTGGTGAACTTCGAGAGAAATTCGTTTTTTATAGTAAAAAAACCGAAGGAGATATCGATTATTTGCACGAGCAGGTATTGGCATACATGGATTATGAATGTCTTCTTTTAAAAAGGGACCTGGTAAATGGTTTGGTTCTAGATACCGCCAAAACAAACCTTTATGCATGGCTACTTTATAAGTAGGGAATCTTGGGATGGTTAGATCAATTGCTCGTTGAAAAGAAATTGGATCGATCTCTTCAGTTAAGGTTATGCTAAGTCGATATACAGATGAAAAATCTTTTCTTCGAAGTGTCGGATAAACAATTGCGGATAAATCAAGCTTATACCATGTGTCCGGGCGAATGTGTTTTTGATTCATCATAGGATACCTCCTTTTCTAATTTGATTATATCTTTTTGGGTAAGGGTTAGCAAGATGAATTCGGATAATGACTTGATAAAGGTAAAAAAAACAGAAAGTATATGAATTGAAAAATCTTTGAAAAAACTAGGAAAAGCAAAGCAACTAGTGTATATTAAATAGGTATTGTATCTTCAGTAAAAAAGGAGGAATACTATGAGTGAACAACAAAAGAACAGCCCAAAACTTTTGGGGATTATCAAAGCAGTACACGGTTTTGTTGAAAAACAAGATTTGGATGAAAAAAGACAGGCCCAAATTAACTTAGGGAATTTATATACTAGAATGAAAGATATAAGTGTGGCAGAATTTGAGATAGATGGAACTAGCGCGGAATGGATCACCGTAAATCGGGCACATATGAAGAAATATGTCATATTATACTGCCATGGAGGTGGCTATATGAGTGGCAGTAAGGAGTATGCGCGTGCGATCACTTATAAGTTGGCAAGGAGTACATCCATGGATGTATTATGTTTTGATTATCGATTAGCACCTGAACATCCGTTTCCAGCAGCTACGGAAGATGTTGTAAAAATATGGGATTATTTAATGTTATTGGGATATGGAGCGAGGGACATTATTGTTGCAGGAGATAGTGCTGGGGGGAATTTGGCGCTTACACTTCTACATCATTTAAAAGCAGAGGGAAGGCTGCTGCCTAGAGGGCTTGCACTGCTATCTCCGTGGACAGATTTGACCTGTCAGGGGCAATCACATCAAATCAATGCAGAATTAGATCCGGTATTGGATGCGGAGTATATGAAACAGGCAATTGAACATTATGCAAAAAATCAAGAACTATCAAACCCCATGATTTCCCCTTTGTTTGGTGATTTTAAAGGATTTCCGCCGACCTATATTCAGGTGGGAGAATATGAAATCTTATATGATGATTCCAAAAAACTATATGAAGTAATGATGGAAGCAAATGTATCTGTTCAATTTTGTCGATTTCCTAAAATGTGGCATGTGTTTCAAATGTCACCATTTAAAACAGCCTATGATGCGATGGAAGAAATTGCTGAGTTTATTTTTAAAATTTGTCGATAAGGCTTTATTTTTTGAATAAAACAAAAAAAATATAAAATAAAAAAGGAAATGTTAAAGCCACGCAGAATACTATAATTAGAGAAATTTTTGAAAAATATCGATAAAAAAGAAGGATGTTATGACAATACGTGAATTGTTAGAAATGCAGGAACAAGAGATTTTAAGTCCCTATGCGATGTTAAATGTGAATACCAAAGGACGAATTTTGACGGAAGAACCGTGCGATATTCGCCCTGTTTTTCAGCGCGATAGAGATCGTATTCTGCACAGCAAGGCGTTCCGTAGATTAAAAGACAAAACACAGGTGTTTTTAACTCCGCAAGGTGATCATTATCGTACAAGACTTACACATACTTTGGAAGTGTCACAGAATGGTCGGACCATTGCAAAGGCGCTACGCTTAAATGAAGATCTAGTGGAAGCAATATCTTTGGGGCATGACTTGGGACATACTCCTTTTGGACATGCTGGAGAACGTGCATTAAATGAAATTTGTCCGTACGGATTTATACATAGTGATCAAAGTGTTCGAGTGGTGGATATTTTGGAAAAAGATGGTCTTGGTCTAAATTTGACATATGAAGTGCGCGACGGAATCAAAAATCATCAAACATCTGGTACCCCCTGTACATTAGAAGGTAAGATCGTAAGAATGTCCGACAAAATTGCATATATGCATCATGACTGCGATGATGCGGTGCGTGCTGGAATCTTAAGAGAAGAGGATTTCCCAGAAGAAATTTGTCGCGTCATAGGATATCACACCAAAGATCGGCTTGATAGCTTTATTCATGATATTGTAATAAACAGTCAAGGGAAAAATGATATTGTGATGTCAAATGAAGTGGAACACGCGATGAATCAGTTGCGTAAATTTATGTTTGAAAGAGTTTATGTAAATTCAGAAGCAAAAAGTGAAGAAGGCAAAGCAATTCAACTGATTAAAACACTATATTTATATTTTTTGGAACACCAAAATGAAATTCCGGATAATTTAATGATTCGGGTTAGAGAAGGAATTGATCCGATTGAACGGATCGTTTGTGACTATATAGCAGCCATGACGGACAGATATGCAATTTCTGTATATGAGGAACGATTTGTACCAAAGGCATGGCAATAAAAGAGAGAGAACGTATATGTATTTTTCAGAAGAACTGGTCGATGAAGTTCGAGAAAAAAATAGAATAGAAGATGTCATTTCCGGATATGTTCGTCTTAAGAAACAGGGGAGCAATTATTTCGGATTGTGTCCGTTTCATAACGAGAAAAGTCCTTCTTTTTCCGTTTCCCCAAACAAACAGATTTATTATTGTTTTGGGTGTGGTGCAGGTGGAAATGTTCTTACTTTTGTGATGGAATATGAAAATTATTCATTTCCAGAAGCGTTAAAAATGCTTGCAGATCGTGCTGGCATCAAGCTACCAGAAGAAGAAAATTCACCTGAGATAAAAAAACGAGAAAGTAGACGTTCAACAATCCTTGACATTGAAAAAGAAACTGCAAAATTTTACTATTACCAGCTTCGTTCGGAACACGGAAAAAACGGTATGCAGTATTTGGTTGACCGAGGACTTTCCGAGCAGACAAGGGATTCTTTTGGATTGGGATATTCACCGAAAAATGCAAATGCATTGGTTGGGTATTTAAAAGGAAAGGGATATTCGGATGAATTAATACTTGCTGCAGGTGTTGTAAATCATAGTGAACAGTCAGGAATGTTCGATAAATTATGGAATCGGGTGGTGTTTCCAATTCAGGATGTGAATCATCGGGTAATTGGATTTGGTGGTCGCGTACTTGGTGATGCGAAACCTAAGTATTTGAATTCCCCGGGAACGGAAGTGTTTGATAAAGGTAGAAATTTATACGGTTTAAATTTTGCGAGAACGGCTAGAAAGGGCAACATCATTCTGTGTGAAGGATACATGGATGTCATTGCAATGCATCAAGCCGGCTTTAATCAGGCAGTAGCATCCCTTGGAACCGCATTTACTTCGGGGCAAGCAAATTTATTGCATCGATATACCGAAGAAGTTTTGTTGATTTATGATTCGGATGATGCTGGTGTAAAAGCGGCATTACGAGCAATTCCGATACTAAAAGAAGCAGGATTGATCGTAAAAATTGTAAATTTGAAACCATATAAAGATCCAGACGAATTTATGAAGCAGTTGGGGAAAGAAGAGTTTCAAAAGCGTCTTGACAATGCTGAAAATGCGTTTTACTATGAAATTCGTGTGCTTGGGTCAGAGTTTAATATGAATGACCCAGAAAGTAAGACTCGTTTTCATCGAGCAATCGCAGAAAAACTTTGTACTACTTTTTCTGAGGATATGGAACGGGAGAATTATCTGCATGCAATTGCAGAGAAATACATGATTTCTTCAGAGAGTCTGAAAAAATTGGTGAATTCCTATGCAATGAAAACTGGTTTTGTTTCCGAAGTGAGACGTCCAGAAAAAACAGTGAAAGAAAAGGTCAATAAAGAAGAGTTCAGTAAAAAAACACAAAAAATGTTGTTGACATGGATTTGCGAGGAACCGGAAATTTTAAAACAGATAGAAGCCTATATTACATTGGAAGATTTTACTGAGCCAATGTATCGCCAGGTTGCTGCTAAAGTAATTGAGGATATTCATTCGGATTCTTTAAACATGGCGAAAGTAATTAGCATGTTTGATGATCCGGATTCACAAAAAGAGGTTGCGTCGCTATTCAATACCTATGTAAATGAAATTCGGACGAAAGAAGAACGGGAACGTGCAATACATGATATTCTTATGTCTGTGAAAAAAAATGCATTTGAGTTCTACAGTGGACAAATGGGAACGGATATTACAGCTACCCAGAAGGCAATTCAGACAAAGCAGTTGATTGAAAAATTACAGCGAGAAAGAATCTATTTGCAAAAATAAATAAGTAAGCTCACCGGAGCAGAAGGATGGAAGAATGAACGAAGAACTACAAAAACAGTTTGATGAAAAATTAGACGAGATTTTGAAATTGGCAAAGGATAAGAAAAATGTATTGGATGATGCAGATATCACCTCTATTTTTTCTGAATTTTCTTTAGACCCGGAAGCTTTTGAAAAAGTCATTGAGGTTGTGGAAAGTAAGAACATCGAGATTATGCGTACGGATGACGTAGAGGACGAAGACGACGATGAAATCATCTTGTTAGAAGAAGATGAAGTCGACGTTGAGAAAATCGATCTTTCGGTACCAGATGGTATTAATATTGAAGATCCGGTACGTATGTATTTAAAAGAAATCGGAAAGGTTCCACTGCTTTCAGCAGAAGAAGAAGTGGAATTGGCAAAACGTTTAGAGCTAGGTGATGCTGAAGCGAAAAAGAAACTGGCTGAAGCAAATCTTCGTTTGGTGGTAAGTATTGCAAAGAGATATGTAGGACGAGGAATGCTTTTTTTGGATTTGATTCAAGAAGGTAATCTTGGTCTGATCAAAGCGGTTGAAAAATTTGATTATCGCAAAGGATTTAAATTCTCAACATATGCAACATGGTGGATTCGCCAGGCGATTACCAGAGCAATTGCAGATCAGGCAAGAACGATACGTATTCCGGTTCATATGGTTGAGACAATTAACAAATTAATTCGAGTGAGCAGACAGTTGCTTCAGGAATTAGGAAGAGAACCGACCCCAGAAGAAATTGCGGAAGAAATGGGTATGACGGAAGAACGTGTTCGTGAAATTTTGAAAATCTCACAAGAGCCTGTTTCGCTAGAAACACCAATTGGTGAAGAGGAAGATAGTCATTTGGGAGATTTCATTCAAGATGACAATGTGCCAGTACCTGCTGACGCTGCAGCATTTACTCTTTTAAAAGAGCAGTTGGTTGAAGTGCTTTCTACGCTTACAGAAAGAGAACAAAAAGTTCTGCGCCTTCGTTTTGGCTTGGATGACGGTAGAGCAAGAACACTTGAAGAAGTTGGAAAAGAGTTCCATGTAACCAGAGAACGTATTCGACAGATCGAAGCAAAAGCACTTCGAAAACTTCGTCATCCAAGTCGAAGCAGAAAATTGAAAGACTTTTTAGATTAATGAATATAGATATTAGTAAGCGTCTACAAACCATTGTAGATCTTATCCCGGAAACGGATACGATAGTAGACATTGGATGTGATCATGGATATGTTCCGATATCTTTGTTGATGAGAAATAAGGTAAAACGTGCAATTGCCATGGATGTGAATGAGGGTCCGAGAAAACGTGCGGAAAAAAATATTGAAGCATATGGGTTTTCAAAACAAATTAAAACCAGACAGTCCAATGGGTTTGAAAGGCTTGCAATAGGTGAAGCAAATACGGCGATTATAGCAGGTATGGGCGGACGCCTTGTTGCATCGATTTTGACGGAAGATTTGGAGAAGACGAAATCAATCAAGAACATACTTTTACAACCACAATCTGATTTGGATGTTGTACGAAAATTGATCACAGAAATAGAATACGAATGTATCAACGAAGTCGTTGTGTATGATGATGAAAAGTTTTATTTTATGATGTTGATTGAGAAAAGCGAAAAGAGTCCTCAAGAACTGGAAGGTACGGCTTATTCGGATATGGAACTGCGTTTCGGGAAATTTCTACTTGAAAGGAAAGATCCGGTATTGTTTGATTATTTGCTATTTAAACAAAAAGAATTTCAAAAGATATGGGACACGCTTACCGATTCTAACGAACTTTCAGATCGGAAAAAGGAAAGAAAGCAGATCATAGAGGGAGAACTGCGGTATTTAGACAAGGCTTTTTCGTTCTTTGATAAGGAGTAGATACATGGCAGATGTAAGAATAAAAGTAAATGGAGAAGAGCGAATTGTCGATCACAAAATGACGTTTGAAAAATTAGCGCTAGATTACCAAGAACATTTTAGTGCCCCAGTGGCATTGGTATATCAAAACGGTAAAATTCGTGAATTATTTCGAAAGATTGACATAAGTAGTGAAATAGAGTTTATTACTTTGGCAACCACCATTGGCCACAAAACATATGAAAGAACGGCAACCATGCTTTTTTTTAAGGCGTTGTATGATTGCATTGGAAAAGATAATATTAAGAAGGCTAAAATTGAATTTTCACTTGGAGCAGGACTTTTCTTCCGTTGTGAAGGAAACTTTACTATGAACCAAGATTTGGTAGAGCAAATCAAATCAAGAATGGAAGAACTCCGAGATCAGAAAATCCCATTTTACAAAACCTTGATGCATAAATCTGATGCAGTTCGTATTTTTCAAGAACAGGGAATGCATGATAAAGTGGAGCTTATTCGATATCGAAATAGTTCTGAAATCAATGTATATTCTTTGGACGATTATTATGATTATTATTATGGATATATGTTGCCAAATACATCGTATTTGACTCGTTTTCAGATAGAGATGTACGAAGGTGGCATTATGTTGTTGTTGCCTAAGAAACGCTCACTTGATGTGATTCCTAAGTTGGATGCTCGAGTAAAACTGTTTCAAGTTTTGGATAAGTCAACAAAATGGAATGAGACCATGCACATTGATACAGTTGGAGATCTCAATAAGAAGATTTGTGATGGAAAATTCGAAGAGCTTGTTTTGGTTCATGAAGCTTTAATGGAAAAGAGAATTGGTGAAATTGCAGAAGAAATTGCTTCAAAATCTGGAGTGAAATTTATTATGATTGCAGGGCCTTCATCTTCAGGGAAGACATCCTTTGCGAATCGCTTATCCATTCAGTTAATGGCACAGGGTCTATCACCTCATCCAATAGGGGTGGACAATTACTTTGTGAATCGAGAATTTACACCAGTTGATGAAGACGGGAATTTTAATTTTGAATGCTTAGAAGCGATAGATACCAAGCAATTTAATTTGGATATGACCAGATTATTGAATGGAGAATCGGTTGATTTGCCACACTTTGATTTTGTGTCAGGCAAAAGAGAATATAATGGTGATTTTTTGTCCTTAGGTGAGGAGGATGTTCTAGTTATTGAAGGCATTCATGCATTGAATGACCAAATGTCCTATGATCTACCAAAAGAGAGTAAGTATAAGATCTATATCAGTGCACTAACCACATTAAATGTTGATGAACATAATCGAATTCCGACAACGGATGCCAGATTGATTCGTCGTATGGTTCGTGATGCAAGAACAAGAGGAGCTTCCGCGAAGAGGACGATTCAGATGTGGCCTTCTGTTCGTAAAGGAGAAGAATTGAATATTTTTCCATACCAGGAAAGTACAGATGTGATGTTTAACTCAACATTGATCTACGAATTATCTGTACTAAAGCAGTATGCAGAACCGATTCTATATAATATTAAACCAGATGAAGAGGAATACTATGAAGCACAACGTTTGCTTAAGTTTTTAAGTTATTTTCTGGGTGTGAGTACGGAAGGACTTCCGAACAACTCACTGATCCGCGAATTTGTAGGCGGAAGTTGTTTTAACGTATAAATTAAATATAAGTAAGTCAGATGATCGCGGCTATCCATTGGATAGGTGAGGAAAGTCCGGGCTTCGTAGGGCAGGATGCCGGATAACGTCCGGTGGAGGTGACTCCAAGGCTAGTGCAACAGAAATATACCGCTTTCTTAGGAAAGTAAGGGTGGAAGGGCAGTGTAAGAGACTACCGCCCGAATGGTAACATTCGGGGCATATGTAAACCCCATCCGAAGCAAGACCATATAAAAACAATGCAATTGCCCGTTGGGTTTTTAGGTAGGTCGCTCGAAATTAACGGTAACGGTAATTCTAGATAGATGATCATTCAACGACATAACCCGGCTTATCGATTTGCTTATTTTAATGATAAAGAGAGTTAAGCTTACGCTTGACTCTTTTTCAATAAAAGGAGATTAGGTTTATGAAAAGGAGACTTCTTCTTTTTCAAATGCTCATATTATTATTTTTGCTATCAGCGTGCAATAATTATGGGCAGGTAATCCATCAAAATAAAGTTATTATGGATAATCAAATAGAGCAAGATATAGACCAAATTGAGGAAATTCCGATTGTAATGGAAGAACCAGATTGGTCGATTCTACAAGCAGAATCCGTTATGATCAAAGGAGATAATATATTCGGGAGCGGTACAATTTTATCGATTACAGGAACGGAAGTATATATTATTACAAATGATCATTTATCAACATATGTGTTAAATCCTATTGTATGGTTTGATGAGAACACTGGTTTAGAAGCGGAAGTGATCTCAGCTGCAGAACAACTTGATCTTGGTCTAATTAAGGTGCCGACTGAGGAGATTCCGAGTGATGTCTTACGTAATTTAAAATCGCTTACATTTCCAGACGAAAACATGGATTTTGAAGTTGGAATGCAGCTATTCGTGGTAGGAAGTGCCACTGCTTTGAATTCGACACAGTTTTCAAGTAAGGTAGTGCTAGGAGAAGAATATCATCTGGAATTTCATGCAAATATGATTACGGGAAAAGGTAAGGCACTGGCGGGAATGTCAGGATCCGGAGTGTTTAATAAAAAGGGAGAGTATCTGGGGATGATAAGTGGTGCAAAAGATGATTTGTTTGTTTTCTTGCCATACCAGATCATTCAATCAGAGAAAATATTAGGAGGAATTATAAATGACGAGGATTGATGTTGTAGAAGGATTTTTTGGAGCAGGGAAAACTACATTTATTAAGAAAATATTGGAAGAAGGTGTCAATCTTCAAAGTGTCGTATTTTTAAAATGTTCACAAACAGAGGGAGAACTTGATGCTGCCCATATGAAAAGCAATGGAATTCATTCTTTTGAAATGAAAACGGATGTTAAAGATGAATTTTATGAGGAGGCTGTGAAGGATTCTCTGATAAACATCATAGATTTGTTTGAACCCGAAAGGATTCTTATTGAAACAGCAGGAAATACGAGTCTATCCAGATTGCTAAATTCGATTCAAATGATTGTAGTTAAAGGGAAGGTGAATTTGGGATTTGTTGCTTCCATTGTGGATGCGGTACATGCCATTGACTTGATTGAGAAATATCCTCATATGATGCGCGAACAAATTGAGAATGCGCATACTATTGTGTTGAACCAAACAGAAAAGATTTCAAAAGAAGAATTATATGCATGTGAAATTGCATTACGAAAATTTACTAACCATGCCACATTTCTTGTAAAACCATGGGAAATGGAACATCCAGTTGATTTTAGAAATTCGGTAGAGATTACCAGTCAGCTACAATCTGTTGTGCGAAATGTTGCAATAAAGGAAGATATGAATCTTGTGTACGATTATAAACGAAGTGTCGCACAAAAGGTGGAAGAAGAGGCAAAAGAGATTGATAGTCTCATGTTTCATACAGATACAATATATACGATATCGAAAGCTGAGAATGTCTTGCACAACTTATTGGAAAATTATCCCCATATAATAAGGATCAAGGCGGATTTAAAAGCTGAAAATCAGCATGCGATTCATTTGGAATATACCAATGGGATGAAAGACATTAAGGAAATTGAATATAAAGGAATCGGAAATATCCAGCTTACGGGCAAGCGAATTCCTGGCAATCTGTTGTCATTCATAGAGTAGTTAAAACGAAATGTAGAAATATTTTTTTAAGAAAGGTATGGTTATTCATATGTTATCTGGATATAATTTTTATCAGATGATTGGATTTTTTTACTTTTATTGTATTGTTGGTTGGTGTGTTGAAACCACGTATGTTTCTATGCGTAGACGAAAATTTATTAATCGTGGATTTTTACGCGGTCCTTTTGTACCAATTTATTCATTTGGGGCTTTTTTGATTATATTTATTACAGAGCCTGTTTCGTTTTCTCTACCGCTCGTATTTTTGGTGGGAATGATTGGCGCATCGCTTATTGAGTTGATTACAGGGATCTTAATGGAATCCATTTTTAAAGTACGATATTGGGATTATTCAAATAATAGATTCAATTTTATGGGACATATTTGTTTGTTCACTTCATTAGCATGGGGTGTTCTTTCCGTTGTGTTAATGGGATTTTTACATCAGTTTGCACAGAAAATAATGAATGCATTTTCATTAGATACCATTCGAATTGGTGTTGAGATTATTAGTGTACTGTTTTTAGTCGACTTTGTGTTGTCTGTAAAGGCAGCGCTAGATCTTGCTGTTATTTTACAGAAAATGGAGCATGGAAAAGAAGAAGCGAAGCATGAACTCATGCGTCTAAAAAAACGTATGGATGTATACGCGGCAATTACATCGGATATGAAAGAGGACTTAATAGAAGAATTTGAGGAACGTATTTCGAGCAGGGCAAAGCGTTTTCGTTTAAAAACACATGGGTTCCAAGACTATTATAAGCGTGCAATGATTAAAGGAAATCCAACCATGTTATCCAAGCACTTTAAAGGCGCCATTGAAGAGATTAGGGAGTACTTAAACACAAGAGAACGATAGATTTTTGGAGAGCAATCTATGACAGAAAAAGAAAAGTTAGGGTACTTAACGGAAGAATATAAGGTGTTTTACTTAGCGGATACGACGTTGAATGAGACACTGTATCACTACCACGAATTTGACAAGATTATTTTCTTTTTGTCCGGGGATGTGGAATATACAATAGAAGGGAAAACCTATCTCTGCAGCAAAAAGGATTTTATTTTTGTGCCAAGTGGGACTCTGCATAAGGTCAAAAATAGCAAAAATCAATTATATCGTCGCATTGTAATTTACTTGGATCCGGATTTTTTAAGAGGAGAAACACATGCTGACTTACGGAAATGTTTTCATGAAACCAGAAATACGGGTAGTTCTGTTCTCCATTTTACTGAAGAAATTACATCACAGCTACAATCACTTTTAGTTCAGTTTCGTGAGGAAAGCAATAAAAAACAGTTCGGAGCAAATTTATTGCTTCGAACTGTAATCTATCAATTTATGATACAAATCAATCGAGCAGTCTTGCATGAAGAAGTAATTTATCTTCCTAAATTACATGAGAATAACAAAATTAGCATGATTTTTGATTACATTCATCAAAACTTAAAAGGGGATCTTTCAGCAGAAAAAATCGCGGACTCATTATTTTTAAGCAAATCCTATTTGATGCATCTTTTTAAAGAAGAGACAGGAGAGACCCTAGCATCTTATATTACGGCAAAAAGATTAAGTTACGCGCGCGAGCTGATCTTGAAAGGAGTACCAGTTACCCAGGCATGTTATGAATGTGGTTATAAAGAATATTCAACATTTTTAAGAGCATATCGAAAAAAATATACGGAAACACCCAAAGCATTGTGGAAAAAAAGTGAAGATTAATTTGTTTCACTATATTTTTCTTCGCAGTATTGACATCGATACACTTCTTTTTTTGCATCCGTCAGATGGAAGATGTGAGGTAAGCCTTGCTCGATGGAAGTAATACATCGAGGATTCTTGCATTTGATGATGCCTTTGATTTCTTGTGGTAGTTCTAAATTTACTTTTCCTGAAATTATCCCATCTTTTATTACGTTAACGGTGATGGTGTGATCAATAAAACCAATCACATCCATATTAAGAATACTTGGATCGCATTCTACTTTTAAAATGTCTTTTTTCCCCATCTTTGTGCTTTTTGCATTTTTAATTATCGCAGTTGCACAATCAAGTTTATCGAGTTGTAAATAGTGATAGAGTTCAAGACTTTTTCCTGCTTTAATATGGTCTAAAACAATTCCTTGATCAATTTGTCCAACGTTTAACATATTCCTTCCTCCTTTGTCTGTTCGGTCAATTCGAGCAGTGTAAGAATTAAAGCCATTCTGACGTATACCCCATATTGAACTTGTTCGAAATATACAGCCCTTGGATCATTGTCCACATCAACAGAGATTTCATTGACTCTAGGAAGTGGATGAAGCACATACATATCTTTTTTTGCATGGTTCATTTTCTCGGCATTTAGAACATAAAAATCTTTTAATCGAATATATTCTTCTTCGTTAAAAAAACGTTCTTTTTGAACCCTTGTCATGTATAAAAGATCGAGCTTGCCCAAAACATCATCCATCTTAATTACTTCTTCATATGGAATATTATTTTTTTCAAGGACATCTTCACGTATGTAATCGGGAATTTTTAATTCCTCTGGAGAAATGAAAATGAATTTCACATTCGGATATCGTATCAGTGCATGAATTAATGAATGTACAGTACGTCCAAATTTTAAATCGCCACAAAGTCCTATTGTAAAGTTCCCTAGGGAACCTTTTAAAGAACGTATGGTAAGAAGGTCAGTAAGTGTTTGTGTAGGATGCTGATGGCCGCCATCACCAGCGTTTATTACTGGGATTCTTGAGTGGTTTGAAGCTACAAATGCAGATCCTTCTTTCGGATGTCTCATAGCGCAAATATCAGAAAAACAAGAGATAACACGAATCGTATCGGCAACGCTTTCTCCTTTTGTTGCGGATGAACTAGTTGCATCTGCAAATCCAAGTACACTTCCACCTAGGCTAAGCATGGCAGATTCAAAACTAAGGCGTGTTCTGGTGCTTGGTTCATAAAATAATGAGGCTAGTTTTTTCCCATCGCAATGGTGTGCATATTTTTTTGGATTCTTTTCGATGTCATTTGCCAAATCGAAAATCTGGTCTAATTCGTTGACCGAAAAGTCCAGTGGGCTAATTAAATGTTTCATAGATTCGTCCTTTCCTAATGCATTTTTTCTCAAAAAAAAATGAAGAGATTGTCTCTTCATGGAATAGAAATAGTAATAGTATGAGATAAAAATAAGCTGAAAAATAGAGAAGATAAATGTAATACGTTCGATGCAATTTTTTTATTTTTCGTCATCGTACTGATCGCCATTTCTTCTCTCCTTATGATTTATATTTATAACATGTTAACATATGAAAAACTATTTTTCAAGAATGATTTTCATTTTCTATTATGATATACTGTTTTAGATAACGAAAGAAAGTAGGGAACGTATGAATTATCAGGAAACAGTAGAATACTTTGAAGAAATAAAAAAATACGGTTCATTATTAGGTCTGACATCGGTGCGTGAATTGATGAGACGATTAGACAATCCTCAAGACAAGATTCCGATGATTCATCTTGCGGGTACGAATGGGAAAGGTTCTACATCTACTTTCTTATCTTCAATTATCATGGAAGCAGGAGTAAAAGTAGGTCAATATATTTCGCCAGTTGTGTTTGATGATTTGGAAAAAATTCAGATCAACCATAAAAATGTTTCAAAACAGGCATTTGCTTCGCAAGCTACAGTGATGAAAGGAATATGTTTGGAAATGGTTGAAGATGGATTTTCACATCCAACTGTATTTGAAATTGAGACGGCTATTGCATTTGCATATTTTTTAAAGCAAAAATGTGATGTTGTAATTCTTGAAACAGGACTGGGTGGTGCAGAAGATGCAACCAATGTTGTAACTGTTTCTAAGATATGCGTATTTACTTCGATTAGTATGGATCATATGCAATTTCTTGGAGATACCATTACAAAAATTGCAACGGAGAAAGCTGGAATTATTACAAGTGAAAGTGCTGTTGTAATTGGAGTCAATCTAGAAGCAAGCATTCAAGTATTGAAAGAATTTGCGATATCAAACCACGCATGTATCTATGAAGTGAATAAAAATCAAATGATTGCATCTGTTCAAAAAATGGAGAAGCAGATTTTTTCGTATGGAGAAATGAAGAATCTGGAGATCCATATGTCGGGTATTTATCAGATTGAGAATGCATCACTTGTGATTGAGACAATACATGCAATCAATGAGACTGGATTTATCAAGCAGAAATATATTTCGGAAGAAATGATCAGGTCGGGGTTGCTTAAGAGTGAATGGATGGGAAGATTCTCTGTAATCGAGCGAAATCCTTTGTTTATCATAGACGGGGCGCACAATGAAGATGCGGCAAAAATGTTGAAAGATAGTATGAAACTATATTTTTCAGATAAAAAAATAATTTTGATTATGGGAACATTAAAAGATAAAGAATATGAAAAGATGATTGATCATCTGGCAGGAATTCCGGAGCAGGTAATAACCGTGACTCCGAAGGTGGCAGACCGTGCGCTTTCATCGTATGAGCTTGCATTAGCATTCCGGAAAGTGCAACAAATGGTCACAGCTGCCGATAGTGTGGAAGAGGCTGTTGAGATGGCATATATGTTGGCAGACAAAAACAGTGTAATTGTGGCATGTGGGTCACTTTACTATCTAGGAGAAATTACGGAAATCGTGAAACATCGAAAAAAGATGAAAAAAGATGTTCATTTTAATCTGACACAGGGATAGCCGCAATTGCTTCGTCAAAGGTTTGCACATTGATGGTACCAAACGTTGGAGTTTTGTATACGGGAATAGAATTTCCAAACTCACTAAAGTATACATAAGCAGAGGTTATGCTTAAATGATCAAAATTTCCCTCAGCAACGATTTCTGGATTACTCCCATCTAAATTCATACGTTTTAGAGCAGGCTCTGTTTGACTGTTTTTTTGATAATATATAATATTTTCATAGATGTTAAAGGTATCCAGTCTGTCAGAAGTGAGAGTTTCAATACTTTGGTCAATCAGCGAATATCTGCATAATTTATAATCATCCGCCATATTCATATAATATATATA
This sequence comes from Lachnospiraceae bacterium, assembly GCA_963666475.2. Classification (GTDB taxonomy): domain Bacteria; phylum Bacillota; class Clostridia; order Lachnospirales; family Lachnospiraceae; genus JBFHIZ01. The sequence continues at coordinate 274,036 of CAXXJM010000001.1, forward strand.
CCCATTTACATATGTTGGGTTCCAGACCTTTTCGTCCCATATTCTATCAATGCGGTCATCACTTAAGTTGACTGCGTAAAGAAATAAGTCATTTTCAGAACCGGTAAAATATAGAGAACCATTTCCGTAAGAACTTGGGTTGATTTCATAATCTGCAATGGTTGTTTCTTCTTTTTTGTCCAGTGAGATTTTGTGCAAAGCGATTCCAGTAGATGTGTCATAGTATTGATAATAGATATAGTTTCCAACAAGTTTCATGATTCCGATTGGTGCTTTATGAAGACAAAATGGGTCATTTCCATTGTCTCTTATCCGATAAATTCCGTAATACTGTTGAACAAAACCAAGAGTTTTAGTTCCCGCAGAATTTTCTTGATAATAATAAACATATTTTCCAGCTGCATTGATGTATTTAACTATAGCGTCGGAAAGCTTTTCCATATTTGATCCATCCGCATTCATTTTATAGAGACAACCCTGATCATATGCATTCGCAAAGTATACCGTGTCATCAAGTTGACAAAAATAACCACCGTTATTTATGTTGCCAGTTGTGTTTCCTTCCAAATCACTGGAATTTTCAGGTATGTTTCCACTGCGATAAATGAAATATAAAATGATTGCAAAAGCAAGGACAGAAAACAAAATAACCAGTGTTGTTTTTAAATATTTATTCATATTCCTTCTCCATTTCAACGGTGCGGACTGTTTTTTTTGGTAAATTATGATATATTGATTATAGTATGTTTTTGAATATGCTTCAAGAGCATAAATTCAGTTGGTGAAAGGTAAGTTAGAATGAACGATTTAAACGAAATAAGAGAGAGAATCGATTACGTTGACCAGGAAATGGTCAGACTATTCGAAGAACGAATGGTACTTGCGAATGAGGTTGCCGAGTTCAAAATGAAGACGAACAAGAAGATTTTTGATCGCGAACGTGAGATGGAGAAATTAAAAAAAATTAAAAGTTTAACATCCTCTGAATTTAATGCAAAAGGTGCAGTGGAACTTTTCTCACAGATTATGGCAATCAGTCGTAAGTTCCAATATCAAAAGCTGGGTGAGCTTAAAGGGAGTGCGGATTCTTTTTCTAGAATTACAGAAATCAATAAATCGTCCTGCAAGGTCGCTTATCAAGGACTGCCAGGTTCTTATTCAGAAGAAGCAATGAAGACCTATTTTGGGGAAGCAGTCGACTGTGTTTATGAAAAATCTTTTCGTGACATTATGGAAGTATTGGTAAATGGGAAAGTGGAATATGGAGTTTTGCCGATTGAAAATTCTACAGCTGGAATCGTACATGAGATTTATGACCTCTTGGTTTCATATGATGCCTATATTATTGCAGAAATTGTAATTCCTATTCAGCACTGTCTCATGGCAAAGTCTGGTGCGAAAATAGAGGATATCAGACGTGTATATTCTCACCCACAATCCATTCTTCAAAGTGCTGGGTTTTTAAGTACGTTTCCGTATATTGAAGCGATACGTATGGATAACAATGCATTCGCTGCACAAAAAATCGCTCAGGAAGATCATATGGATCAGGCTGCAATCGCAAGCGAACATGCCGCTAAAATTTATGAGTTAGAAGTCCTGAAAAAACCAGTGAATGATATTGAAAATAATTCGACCCGATTTATTGTTGTTTCTAAAAATAAAGAGTATTTGGAGCAGGCGTACAAGATTAGTATTTCGTTCGAACTTCCGAACGAGAGTGCATCTTTATATCGAGCGCTTTCCCATATTATTTTTAATGATTTGAATATGACAAAAATTGAAAGCAGACCAATTAATCACAAAAATTGGGAGTATCGTTTCTTCGTTGATTTCGAAGGAAACTTGGAAGATGCATCAGTCAAAAATGCACTTCGAGGACTAGAGGAAGAAACCATGGATTTAAGAATTTTAGGCAATTATTTATAGGGATGGTGAAGGATATTGAATACCTTAATATATCGATTTTCAGAAGATGGCATATTGAATAGAATGATTGACGCACTAGAACAGGCAGTGCCGTTTTCGGAAGAGAAAGAAAAGTGCTGGCATACACTATTGGGAGAAGCAATTTCTTATGGAATTGAAAAAGGGTACTCTGGGAACCTATGGAAGTGCTTGTTTGCAGAAGAATTGGCAATGAATGAGAATGCATATGCAAAATGTTTAGAATATGGATCAGATCAGACGGGCAGTATAGAAACAATTGTTTCGAATGATGTAGCAATTCTTTGGAAGCTGTTTCATTATGATTTTACTATGCTTGGAAAAATTTATCGTAATCAACCATTTTCTTATTTATCTGATTTTTCAGGAAATCTTCAGAGTGAGCGTAGTAGTTTTTCTTGTCAGGTAATCTCTTTTGAAAATCAACTTTCTTTCGCTGAAGATTCCGAGAATATGAAAGAAGTGATCAAGGATTTCTATAAAAATAATGGAGTTGGCATGCTTGGTATGTATAAAGCTTTTCGCATTAGTGATACCGAAGAGAAGACAACACTTGTTCCAATTGCAGAAATAGAGAAGACAACGCTTTCAGATTTGGTGGGATATGAAATCGCTAAAAAGAAATTGATAGCAAATACAGAAGCATTTGTTGAGGGAAGACCTGCAAATAACTGTCTTTTATTTGGTGACGCAGGAACAGGAAAATCTTCAAGTGTGAAAGCGATTTTAAATCAATACCATTCGAATGGCCTTCGCATGATTGAAGTATATAAGCATCAATTTCATAAGTTGAACGATCTGATTGAACAGATCAAGGAACGTAATTATAAATTTATCATATATATGGACGATTTGAGCTTTGAAGATTTCGAAATCGAATATAAATACTTAAAAGGGATAATCGAAGGTGGATTGGCTAAAAAATCGAATCAGGTATTGATATATGCAACGTCCAACAGACGACATTTGATTCGCGAAAGTTATTCGGATAAAGAAGAGATTCGTGAGGATATGCATACATCGGATACGGTACAGGAAAAACTTTCTCTGGTGGCAAGATTTGGTGTATCCATATTTTTCTGCAGACCAAATAAGAAAGAATTTCAGAAGATTGTAACTACTCTTGCAAAGAAATATCAGATTCAACTATCAGAAGAAACGCTATTGTATGAGGCGAACAAGTGGGAACTTGCACATGGTGGACTATCAGGAAGGACCGCAAAGCAATTTATTGATTATATTCGCGGTGAAAATAGTAACGAGCATTGAACTGTTTGATAAATAAGAGAGGGTATTGGTCATGAATACAAAACGAATTATATTAGGCTCAGGTTCTCCAAGAAGAAAAGAAATTTTGGAACAGGTGGGTATCTCGTTTGAAGTCATAGCAGGGAATAAAGATGAGATTATCACGAAGAAAAAACCGAAAGATATTGTTTGCGAATTGTCATTGCAAAAAGCAGGTGACGTAAAGGGAATTCTTCAAAATGAAAGGAAGGATACAGAGGATCTATTGATTATATGTGCGGATACGATGGTAGCAAAAGGCAGGAAAATCCTCGGAAAACCGAAGTCGAAAGAACAGGCGGTGGAAATGTTATCGATGCTTCAAAATGGATCTCATCAAGTGTATACAGGGGTGACATTGCTTTCCGTTGTTGATGGGAAAGAGCAGCTGGATACCTTCTATTCTGTGACAAAAGTATATATGGATGCTATGAGTAATGCAGAAATCTGGAGCTATATCGAAACGGGAGAATGTATGGATAAAGCGGGATCGTATGCAATTCAGGGATATGGTGCAAAATACATTAAAAAAATTGTGGGAGATTACTATAATGTGATGGGACTTCCTGTCGAAAAAGTATATCATAGAGTTCCAAAAAAATTTTTTTCTTAAAAAGTTATTGACAAGACAGTTGAATGATATTATAAAGAAAGTGTAGTAGATACAAATAAGATTTTATAGGAGAATAGATATGAATGAATATGATGACGTAGTACTGGATTGTTTTTTGAGAAATCAGTTACAACTCTTTCCAGAACCAGTTGCTTCAAATCGTGAGGCTGCAGAACAGTTTTTGGAAGACAGTATGGCCATAGTAGTGGACTCTGTTGACGAAGTGTTAGAATTTTTTGAAGAAGAGGGCATAGACTTAGAAGGAGCGGATGCTGACTCTATTTTAGACGCTGAAGAAGTGTTTGATATTGGAGATGGAAGATATCTGATCGTTCAGGGATAAGGGCATCAGGCATTCGAAAAGAATCATGAGAATATAAAAGACCGAGTTCTACAATGTAGAACTCGGTCTTTTATATTTAGTCTTTTGTGAATTGTTCGATGATTTCCAATAATCCATCGTGATCATTATCATTTTTTGTAATATAATCAGCTTTATTCTTCACTTCGTCGGTTGCATTTTGCATGGCAACTCCGAGATGTGCAGTTTCAATCATGGTTAAATCATTTGGAGCATCTCCGACTGCGATTGTATCGTCCATGGAAGCTCCAACATATGAAACGATTCTTTCGACAGCGGCGCCTTTTCCAGCAGTATTTGAGAATATCTCAAGGTAATGTGCATTCGACATCAGTAGTGTGAGTGAGTGATTACTAATTTCATTTACTTTGTCGATAAATGGTGTAAGATCTTTTGTTTCATCCAGGCTGATTGCCAACATTTTATGTGGCTCCATATCTAATGCTGTAGGAATATCTTCGACAACCTGTGCAACCATGGAAACGTGATTTTCATAGTCATCCAATTCTTTATTTCGAAATTCACTCAAAATATGAGTGCGATTATAGGTATGGCTGTGCAACTTATTTTGGTATGCTGCATCTAAAATTTGTCTTACCATATCCTTAGGTATCGCTGCCTGAAAAATGACATGATCATTTTCACAATCATAAAGTTTTGCTCCATTGTAAGAGGATATGTAGAGATTTTTGTTTGGAAGACGTAAATAATCCTTCACATGCATAACACCTGGTTCGGGTCTGCCTGAACATAAGATCAACTTACCACCGTTGTCCATGAAGGATATGAGTGCCAGTCTTAATTTTTCGGAAATCGTGTGTTGTGTGGTAAGGAGTGTTCCGTCAATATCTGTAAATAGTAATTTCATATAGAACCTTTATTCTTTCTTATTATTTAAATAAATATTAAAATCATCGATAAAAGAAGAAGGGACAAATAACTTTCCTTGTCCTTTACCAATCTGAATAGTTGGTTTCAGCGCCCCATGAAAATCGGAACCACCACTTTCCATTAGATGATTTTTCTTTGCCAGTCTTTTGATAAATGCGGTATCGCTTGTAGAATAGGTAGAATAAGTGGTTTCAATCCCTTTTAATCCAGCGTTCGCAAGTATTTCCACAAAATCTTCTAAACTTTTCTTTGACATTTTGTAAATCGTTGGATGAGCTAAGATTGGAATTCCGCCAGTTTCTTTGATTATCGAAATCCCTTGTTGCGGAGTAATGTGTTCTCTGGGAATATAGCAAGAAGCATTGTCACCGACATATCTCTCAAATGCTTCTTTTACACTTTTTACGTGACCGTGCTTGTATAGATATGTAGCATAATGTGCTCTTGTAATAACTGATTCTGGATATTCCGTCAAAAGATCTTCGTAAGAGAGTTTGATATGATGCTTTTCGAACTCGGCACACATTTTTTTGTTTCGGATAGTTCTTGCTTCAATGATGTCTTTCAAATGATTTTCAAGCGCTTTGGATGTCGGATCGATAAATAATCCAATTAGATGAATGTCTATTTTGCCATATGCAGTAGAAAGTTCAATACCTGGAATAACTTGAATTGGTTTGTCCTTTGCATAATTCATCGCTTCAGACAACCCAGCTGTTGTGTCGTGATCAGTTAAAGCAACAGCGCCTAAATTTGCTTTAAGCGCTGCGTCAATCAACTCTGTTGGGGTCAGTGAACCATCCGATTTTGTTGAATGTGTATGTAGATCGATCGGGTAGATCTTTCTTTCCATTAATTTGTATCCTCATCGTTTTCATCGGTATAAACAAAACGTTTTGCTGCATCTTCATCCATTTCCAAGTACTCATCATAGGTTGTCATTTTATCAATGATTTGCCCATTTGGAAGTATTTCAATAATGCGATTTGCAGTTGTTTGAACAATCTGATGATCTTGGGACGAGAAGAAAACTGCACCAGGAAACTTGATCATTCCATCGTTGAGTGCGGTTATGGATTCCATGTCCAGATGGTTTGTAGGTTCATCAAATATCAAACAGTTTGCCCCTGAAATCATCATTTTAGAGAGCAAGCAGCGAACTTTTTCACCACCGGATAAAACTTTTACTTTCTTTACGCCATCTTCACCAGGGAAGAGCATTCTTCCTAGGAATCCGCGTACATAAGTGACATCTTTGACTGGGGAATAGCCCATTAGCCAGTCGGTAATTGTATAGTTGTTATCAAATTCTGCGGTATGATCTTTTGGGAAATATGCTTGAGATGTTGTGATTCCCCATTTGTAACTTCCTTCATCTGGTTCCATTTCACCACTAATAATTTTAAAGAAGACGGTTTTGGCAAGCTCGTTTCCGCCAACAAAAGCGATTTTATCTTCTCGACTTGCGATAAATGATACATGATCAAGTACAAGCTCTCCGTTGATGGTTTTTGTGAGGTTTTCAACACTTAAGACTTCATTACCAATCTCGCGATCTGGTCTAAAGTCAATATATGGATATTTACGACTAGAAGGTTTAAGGGTATCGAGTTCGATTTTATCCAAAGCTTTCTTTCTAGAAGTTGCCTGTTTCGATTTTGAAGCATTTGCAGAGAAGCGAGAGATAAACTCCTGGAGCTCTTTAATTTTATCCTCTTTCTTTTTGTTTGCTTCGCGCATTTGTTTTACGAGTAATTGACTAGATTCATACCAAAAATCATAGTTTCCGGCAAACACTTGAATTTTTCCGTAGTCGATATCGGCAATATGAGTACAAACTTTGTTTAGGAAATAACGGTCATGAGAAACAACGATTACAGTATTCTCGAAGTTGATCAAAAACTCTTCAAGCCATTCAATTGCAGCCATGTCTAAATGGTTTGTAGGCTCATCGAGCAATAGGATGTCTGGAGTACCAAACAATGCTTTTGCAAGAAGAACTTTAACTTTAAGACTTCCTGGCAATTCACTAATCAGAGAGTAATGAAATTCCGAATCAATGCCAAGTCCGTTTAAGAGCATTGCAGCATCGGATTCTGCTTCCCAACCATTCATATCTGCGAATTCGCCTTCTAATTCACTGGCGCGAATTCCATCTTCGTCCGTAAAATCTTCTTTCGCATAGATGATTTCTTTTTCTTTCATAATCTCGTATAGACGGACATTACCCATGATGACCGTATCCAGGACTTGAAATTCATCGTATTTAAAGTGATCCTGTTCAAGGAACGATAAACGTTGTCCAGGAGTAATTACGATTTCCCCATTCGTCGTTTCTAACTGTGAGGAAAGAATTTTTAAAAAAGTAGATTTTCCGGAACCGTTTGCTCCGATTAACCCATAACAGTTTCCTTCGGTAAATTTAATATTGACATCTTCGAATAAGGCTTTTTTCCCAATTCGATAGGTTACATTGTTTGCGCTTATCATTTTTTGACTCCTTTTGTACTTATATTTATAGCATATATTTTCTCATACGTTATACATTGTACTGTTTTATAGGAATTTTGCAATAGATAAATGCCTAAAATGATAATTTATTCGCAAATAATGCGATTTTTTCCCATTCGTTTCCCTTTATATAGGTTTTCATCGGCTTTATCAAGGACTTCTTCGCTAGACCATCCAGAATGAAATTCTGAAACACCAATTGTTACACTATAAGTAATTTCCTGATCGCCTACATCGACCGTGTTTTTTGAGACTTCGTCTAAAACTCGGTTCGCTATTAGATTAGCGATTGGTGCACCTCCACGTACAAGAATTACAAATTCTTCACCACCCCATCTGCAGGCACAATCGAATTCTCGAATATTATTTTTAATAATAGAACTAAAATTTTTTAGTACAAGATCCCCTTTATGGTGCCCATAAGTGTCATTAATTTGTTTGAAATTATCAATGTCGCACATTAAAATTGAGAAGTGAAAAGGGACAATGTTGACTTTCTGGATGGTTTGTTCTAAAAAGGATTTCATATACCTACGGTTAGGCAGCGATGTTAAAAGATCCTGATTTGCATAAAGATCAAGTTTTGAATTTTTTTCTTCTAAACTTTGTTGCCGGTGCGCAGATTCATTCGTAAATATTTTGCAAACAGCAATGATGACGATAAGTGTAAAGGTTGCATTGATAAAATAACTAAACATTGCTAGGTTAGGTTTTTCGTTGAGTGGTTGCGCAATCGGAGTGAAGTAAAGCAGAATTTTAGATAGAATAAAGACCAGTAAAGAGATTATAGATAAAACTCCTGGGTGAAGTAAAAATTTGCGATTTTTTTTCAGACTATAAGATACAAAATAGGAGAAAGGGATGAGCGTAATTGCATGGAGTGAGATTCCATAATCTTCTGTTAAAAAATAAGACGTGCATAATATATATAGTAAAACTTCACAATACACCATGAGATATGCAAGGATAAACATACCTTTCCTAGTGATTATTAATATTAGAATCGTTAAGAGAACAAATATAAAAGATAAAAATGCAAGTAAATTCGAGCCACTTACAAGGAAAAAAATCCCGTAAAGTAGCAATAGCGGAATGATTAAAAATATGGTTGGGAAAAAACCTGTATATGTTGAATAGGTGTTATTTCCGCGCAACAAAGCTTTGAAGTAAGTTCTTGTTCGACTCATATTATTGTACCTTTTTGTTAAATTATTAGCATCTAGTACTATTTTACCAAAGAGTGATTAAAATTCAAGAGAAATCACCAAAAAAAATCACGAATATGATAAGTATTATATTTTCTTAAAATTTTCTTCATAATTTTTTTATAATATTTAAAAAATTTTATTGGTTTTTTATTTTACACAATTTTGTAAAAAATGTATAATGGTTTAAGATTCAAACTATATTAGGGAGGAAATCACTATGAAACTAAAACCATTAGGAGATCGAGTGGTACTACAACAGTTAGTAGCGGAAGAAACAACAAAATCAGGAATTGTATTACCTGGGACTGGGAAAGAAAAACCTCAACAGGCACGTGTTGTTGCTGTTGGACCGGGAGGCATGGTGGATGGTAAAGAAATTACGATGGACGTAACAGTAGGCCAACATGTAATCTATTCAAAATATGCAGGAACAGAAGTGACTGTAGATGACGAAGAATATATTGTTGTGAAGCAGAACGATATATTGGCTATTTTAGAATAAACTACGACCTTAGGAGGAAAGATAGATGGCAAAAGAAATCAAACATGGAGCGGAAGCACGCGCGGCACTGGAAAGAGGTGTAAATCAGCTAGCAGATACTGTTCGTGTAACACTTGGTCCAAAAGGAAGAAATGTTGTTTTGGATAAGTCTTTTGGGGCACCACTTATTACAAACGACGGAGTCACCATTGCAAAGGAAATCGAATTAGAAGATGCGTTTGAAAATATGGGTGCTCAACTTGTAAAAGAAGTTGCTACAAAAACAAATGACGTGGCAGGAGATGGTACTACCACTGCTACTGTATTAGCACAGGCCATGATCAATGAAGGGATTAAGAACTTAGCGGCAGGTGCAAATCCGATTATTCTTCGTAGAGGAATGAAGAAAGCTACGAATCTAGCGGTTGAATCAATCGCTAAAATGAGTTCTCCAATTGAAGGAAAAGAACAAATCGCAAGAGTTGCAGCAATTTCTGCAGGAGATGATTCTGTTGGCGATCTTGTAGCAGACGCTATGGAAAAAGTATCAAATGATGGAGTCATTACGATTGAAGAATCAAAAACCATGCAGACTGAGCTGGATTTAGTAGAAGGAATGCAGTTTGACAGAGGATATATTTCTGCGTATATGGCTACTGATATGGAAAAAATGGAAACCATTTTAGATGAAGCTTATATTTTGATTACAGATAAAAAAATCTCAAGTATCCAGGAAATTTTACCTGTACTAGAGCAAATTGTTCAATCTGGAGCAAAACTTTTAATTATAGCAGAAGATATTGAAGGTGAAGCTCTTACAACATTGATTGTAAATAAACTTAGAGGTACCTTTAATGTCGTTGCAGTAAAAGCACCTGGTTATGGTGATCGTAGAAAAGAGATGTTAAAAGATATTGCTATCTTAACCGATGGAGAATTAATTTCAGACGAAATTGGAATGGATTTGAAAGAAGTAACCATTGATCAACTTGGTAAAGCAAAGTCTATAAAAATTCAAAAAGAAAACACGACTATTGTTGAAGGATATGGTTCGCCTCAAGCAATCAAGGCTAGAATTGAACAAATCAAGACTCAGATTGAGGAAACAACATCGGATTTTGACAAAGAAAAACTACAAGAACGTCTTGCAAAGCTTGCTGGAGGAGTTGCTGTGATTCGTGTAGGGGCAGCAACTGAAACAGAAATGAAAGAAGCAAAACTTCGAATGGAGGATGCTCTTGCAGCAACCAGAGCCGCTGTTGAAGAAGGAATTATTTCTGGAGGTGGTTCAGCATATGTTCATATTAAGAAAGATTTGGAGAAATTAGTCCAATCATTGGATGGTGACGAAAAAACAGGTGCAAGAATCGTATTGGCGGCACTTGATGCTCCGCTTTATCATATCGCAAACAATGCAGGGTTAGATGGATCTGTCATTGTAAATAAAGTAAAAGAATCTGATCTTGGAATTGGATTTGATGCATTGAAAGGTGAATACGTAAATATGGTAGAGTCTGGTATTTTGGATCCTGCTAAAGTAACAAGAAGTGCAATCCAAAATGCGACCAGTGTGGCATCAACACTACTAACAACAGAGTCAGTAGTAGCAAATATTAAAGAGGAAACTCCACAAATGCCAGGAGGCATGGGTGGTATGGGCGGAATGGGAATGTAATTCTGATAGCACATATATCGTAATAAAAATAGACCTTCGGAAATCGGATAAATATTGACAACTGAAGGTCTATTTTTTTATTTAATTATAGTAAAAAAATAAAGAAAAAAATTTTGACTTAGAGAACGAATAATTATATAATATAATTTAAGTTTTATTTAGGAGAATAGAAATGAAAGTTTCTATAAAAAAGGAGAATACCCAAGCAATGAGTAAAAAATTAGAAGAATACGTAAGAACTATACCTGATTTTCCAGAAGAAGGCATTATGTTTCGTGATGTGACTAGTGTACTACAGGATGCTGAAGGACTTCATTTAGCAGTTGATACGATGCAAGAGCTTGTCAAGGATCTTGAATATGATGTAATTGCAGGGCCAGAGTCACGTGGATTTATTTTTGGAATGCCAATTGCATATAATATGAAGAAACCATTTGTTTTGATCCGAAAAAAGGGAAAGCTTCCATGTGAAACGGTATCAAAAGAATATGAGTTGGAATATGGCACTGCGGTAATTGAAATGCACAAAGATTCCATACAACCAGGACAGAAAGTTTTAATTGTTGACGATTTGATCGCAACTGGAGGAACTACAAAAGCCATGGTTGAATTAATCGAATCCCTAGGTGGGATTGTAGTTGGGGTTGTTGTTCTCATGGAGCTTGAGGGATTGAATGGTAGAAGCCAAATTGAAGGTTATCGTTTGGATTCTGCAATTGTATATCCAGGAAAGTAAGGATAGATATTGGAGGCAACGATGCACGAAGAAAACCAGAATGATATTGTAGAAATGAACTCGAGCAAAGTTAAGATAGGAATTTTTGATAATGGTGGTGTGTTTACAGAAGGACGCATGGAACCGATTCAAGAATTTTTAAGTCCTGAGGAATTGTATCAGGACTTAATTTCACGTGTAAAAAGATATCATCCTTCGGATGATATCTCGTTGATTGAAAAAGCATACTCTGTTGCTTATGAGGCTCATAAAGACCAAGTTAGAAAATCTGGTGAACCATATATCATTCATCCGTTATGCGTTGCAATCATTCTAGCGGATTTAGAGCTTGATCAGGAAACGATTGTTGCAGGATTATTGCATGATGTTGTTGAAGACACCGTCATGACAGATAATGAAATCAAAAAAGAGTTTGGTGAAGATGTATGTCTTCTAGTAAATGGAGTGACAAAACTTTCAAAAATCGAATATAACAGCCATATGGGAGAGGGTGGTGAGATTGACAAATCGAATCTCCAGGCTGAAAATCTTCGTAAAATGTTTTTAGCCATGGCAAAAGATATTCGTGTAATCATGGTAAAACTAGCGGATCGACTGCACAATATGCGTACCTTAAGTCATATGAGACCTGAGAAACAAATCGAAATATCGAAGGAAACAATGGATATATATGCACCAATCGCGAATCGTCTTGGTATTTCAAAAATCAAGGTTGAACTCGATGACCTTTCTTTAAAATATTTGCAGCCAGAAGTATATTATGATTTGGTCAATCAGATAAAAGAAAGAAAAAGTGTCAGAGAAACTTATGTGACATCGATTGTAGAGGAAGTGAAGGCACATATTGTTGGAGCAGGCATTGAAGCAAAGGTTGATGGAAGAGTAAAACATTTTTTCAGTATTTATAAAAAAATGAAGAATCAGAACAAAACATTGGATCAGATTTATGATTTATTTGCGGTACGTGTTGTTGTTGACTCGGTAAAGGACTGTTACGCGGTTCTTGGTGTCATCCATGAAATGTACAAGCCGATTCCCGGACGCTTTAAAGATTATATTGCGATGCCAAAAGCAAATATGTACCAATCCCTTCATACGACACTCATCGGATCAAATGGACAACCTTTTGAAGTGCAGATTCGAACTTTTGAAATGCATAAAACCGCAGATTATGGTATTGCGGCACATTGGAAATATAAGGCATCTGCAGATGGGAAAAAAGCGGATACCAATGAAGAAGAAAAACTCACATGGTTACGTCAGATACTTGAATGGCAACGAGATATGTCAGATAACAAAGAGTTTTTAAACCTCTTAAAAAGTGATTTGGACTTGTTTTCAGAAAATGTTTACTGTTTTACACCTTCTGGAGATGTTATGGACTTACCAGCAGGTTCAACTCCAATTGACTTTGCATATGCCATTCATTCCGCTGTTGGAAATAAAATGGTCGGCGCAAGGGTAAATGGAAAATTAGTTACCATTGATTATAAAATCACGAATGGAGATCGAATTGAAATCATCACCTCTCAGAATTCAAAAGGTCCAAGTCGAGATTGGTTAAATATTATCCAGAGTCCACAGGCGAAAAGTAAAATTAATCAATGGTTTCGAAACGAATACAAAGAAGATAACATTATTAAGGGAAAAGAGCTATTAACATCGTATTGTAAAACGAAAGCAATTGACCCATCAGAAATCTTTACCACAAAATACATGGATGCCATTATGAAAAAATTTGGTTTCCGTGATTGGGATGCACTTCGAGCAGCAGTAGGACATGGCGGCTTAAAAGAAGGTCAGATCGTCAATAAAATGAAAGAATGGTACGATCGAGATCATCAGAAAGTTGCAACCAATGAAGAAATCATTGCTCAAATCGAAGAAGAACAAAGTAAAGTCAGACCGACTGGTAAGAAATCAAATAGTGGAATCGTTGTAAAAGGAATTCATGATGTCGCAGTTCGATTTGCAAAATGTTGTGGACCTGTACCGGGAGATGAAATTGTAGGATTTGTTACCAGAGGAAGAGGAATTACTGTACATCGTACCGATTGTGTTAATATTTGTGGATTATCAGATTTTGAGCGTGAACGTCTGATCGATGCTGAATGGCAGACAAGTGCAATTACCGACTCGCAAGAAAAATATATAGTTGAAATTGTAATTTATGCTACAAATCGTCATGGTTTGCTTGCAGATATTACGAAGCTTCTTTCAGAGAGAGGAATCAACATATTAAGTGTTAATACTAGGACAAGCAAACAAGGTGTGGCTACTCTTTCGATTTCCTTCGAAATTAAGTCGAAAGAAGAACTACTAAGGAATATCGAAGCACTGCGAAGTGTTGAGAGCGTGCTTGATATCGAAAGAACAACCGGGTAACTAGTTGTTCTTTTATATGTTAATGCATTTATGAATGAAAACGTATTTGGGGAGGATAGGGAGTAATTATGGGAGTAAAAATCAGAAGAATTCAAGTTGGAACGATGCAAACAAATTGTTATTTAGTATATATGGAAGGTGAAAGCCAGGCTATATGTATTGATCCAGGTGCGGATCCGAAAAAAATAATTCATGCTGCAAAAGAAGAACAGGTTGAGATTCGCGCTATTTTATTAACACATGGACATTTTGACCATATCGAGGCACTTGCAGAAGTTGAAAAGAAAATGGAAGCAACGGTCTACTATGCAAAAAAAGAGAAAGAACTACTTGCTGATCCAGCCCTCAATTTATCTAAACGATTTCATGAGGCTATTTCATTTCATACTGGAAAACTTTTAGAGAACGGTGATGTAATTGCGATTGGAAGTATGGAAATCCGTGTGATTGAGACGCCAGGTCATACAAGTGGAAGTGTTTGCTATTATATCGAAAAGGAAAGGAAGCTATTTTCAGGAGATACATTGTTTGCATCTTCTGTTGGTAGAACGGATTTTCCGACAGGAAATTTTGAGGAGTTGTATCGATCCGTGAGGGAAGTTTTGTTTGCATTTCCAGAAGATACGATTGTATATCCAGGACATGGCGGAGAAACGACCATAGCATTTGAAAAAAATAATAATATGATGATATAGAAAGGCCAGGAGTGTATGATAAAAATCTGGACTTCTGAGAAAATGTTCGATTATGACATTCACGCATTGATACGAGCTTTTTTCCCAGGTGAAGAAGTATTGATTGGATGCGAAGAATCATATCGCGATGATCAGAATATGAGAATAGAAATAGATTATCAGGAAAAAGATGAAATCATGACGATTGAAGTCTCGATTATTTCTGATACCTTATCAAAAAGTTTGAGGGATTCTGCAAAGAATGAAGAGCTAGAAGCAGATACTAGAAGAGCTAGAAGAAATATTTTGAAGCGAATGATATATCATTTGCTTCGGGAATATACAGGCGAAGATCTTCCTTGGGGGACTTTGACGGGTATACGTCCTGTAAAATTACCAATGCAGGAACTTATGAAGCAAGAGTTTATCACGAGGGAATACGAAGATGATTTACTCGAACAAATGAAGGAAAAGTATCTAATTAGCGATGAAAAAGGAAGGACTAGTATTGAGATAGCAAAAGAGGAAATTGGGATATTAAACCAGACACATCGGTTAAATGGGCATAGTATCTATATTGGAATCCCTTTTTGTCCAACGACATGTTTGTATTGTTCTTTTACTTCCTATCCGATACAGAAATACAAGGATAAGGTAGCCGCATATTTGGCTGCACTAGAGAAAGAGCTTTATGCTGTGGCGAATTTAAAAAAAGACAGTTACTTAGATACAGTCTATATTGGTGGGGGAACACCAACGACGTTAGCTGCCGAAGAATTGGAGTTTTTATTGGAACGAGTAACATCCATATTAGATTTTACTTATGTGAAAGAATTTATGGTTGAAGCTGGGCGAGCGGATAGTATCACTAGAGAAAAATTGGAAGTCATGAAAAAGTATCATGTAACTAGAATTTCAATTAATCCACAGACTATGAATGATAAAACCTTGAAGTTGATTGGAAGAAGACATACAGTACAGCAAGTAGAGGATGCTTTTTATCTTGCAAGAGAATTGGGATTTGATCATATCAATATGGATATTATTTTGGGACTTCCAGGGGAAACCATAGAGGATGTGAAAGTCACATTGGATAAGATTGTCGAAATGAATCCAGACAGTCTGACGGTACATTCGTTGGCAATCAAGCGTGCTTCAAGACTAAGAGAAGTCTTAGAAGAAGAAGGAACAAAACCGATCATTCATTCAACAGAAATTATGGAATTGGCAAATCAAGCAGCAAGAGAAATGAAAATGAAACCATATTATTTGTATCGTCAGAAAAATATGGCGGGAAATCAGGAAAATATAGGGTATGGTAGAGATGGAAAATATGGAATCTACAATGTCCTTATTATGGAAGATGTTCATGACATTGTAGCTGTGGGGGCTGGAACGGTTTCAAAGGCAATTTTTGATGACGATTTGATTGAACGATGCGATTGCGTAAAAGATGTTGATCTTTATATTGAAAGAATTGATGAGATGATTGAACGGAAAAGGAAGTTGTTTTCACCGTTGTAATAGGTGTTGAGTTTTTTTGCGTTTCGGGTTAAAATCGGGTAGTATATGAAATAAGTAGGATTGGAGAGCATCATGCAGTTAAGAAAAAAACCAGTTACAGGAATGAAAGATATTTTGCCGGAAGAGATGAGAATTCGAGATTATGTCATTTCGATTATCAAAGATACGTATCGTCAATTTGGTTTTTCATCGATGGAAACACCGTGTGTAGAAGACATTGGAAACCTCAATAGTAAGCAAGGTGGAGACAATGAAAAGCTTATCTTTAAAATTCTGAAACGAGGCAATAAATTAAGGATTGAAGATGCAAAGGATGAATTGGATCTCGTTGATGGAGGCCTGCGATATGATTTGACGGTTCCTCTTGTGCGTTACTATTCAAATAATGCGGATACGTTACCAAAACCTTTTAAAGCGTTACAGATGGGAAACGTTTGGAGAGCAGATCGCCCACAGCGCGGAAGATATCGACAGTTCATGCAGTGCGATATTGATATTTTAGGGGAAGCCTCCAATCTGGCTGAAATCGAATTAATTCTGGCAACAACTACTACGCTAGGAAAACTCGGATTTAAAGGCTTTGAGATTCGTATTAATGATCGTGCGATTTTGAAAGCTATCGCGCAGTTCAGTGGATTTCGTGAAGAAGACTATGATACGGTATTTATTATTTTAGATAAAATGGATAAAATTGGGAATGAAGGGGTTTTAAATGAGCTGATAGAGGCTGGATTTTCAGAAAATTCTGTAAACAAATATCTATCCCTGTATCATGAAATCATAAATTCGGAAGATGCGCTTTCTTTGATTTGTGATACCGTAAACGGTTACATTGATCCTGAGGTGAAGACTTCTATGGATCAGATTATAGAAAGTGTTAATCGTCTTAAAGCAGCTGAGTTTGATATGGTTTTTGATCCTACACTAGTACGTGGTATGGGATATTATACCGGACCTATTTTTGAAATCGCAATTCCGGAATTTGGGGGGAGCTGCGGCGGTGGAGGAAGATATGACGGAATGATTCAAAAATTTACTGGACAGAATGTTCCTGCATGCGGCTTTTCCATAGGGTTTGAGCGAATCGTACTCTTACTGCTGGAAAGTGGATTTCAAGTACCAAATGAACAAGAAAAGTACGCATTTTTAATTGATAAAAATTATAGTACAGATAAACTGTGCGATGTGATGGATGAGGCAAAAGCTCTTCGAAACGAAGGGAAACAGGTTTTGGTCACAAAAATGATTAAAAATAAACGTTTTCAAATGGAACAATTAGCAGAGCAAGGATATACCGAGATTAAAGAATATTACATGGATGAAATTTAAAGAACTTGTGAGTGGATAAAGGAGAAAATAATGTCTGAATCAATGGTTGGATTAAAAAGAACACACCGATGCGCAGAATTATCGGAAGCAAATATTGGCAATACAGTAACGATTATGGGATGGGTACAAAAGCAAAGAAATAAAGGTGGAATTATTTTTGTCGACGTACGTGACCGAAGCGGGATTCTTCAGGTGATTTTTGAGGAAAGCACTTGTGGAGCTGCGAATTTTGGGAAAGCGGAGAAACTTCGAAGTGAATTTGTGGTAGCTATTGTAGGGACATTAGAGGCAAGATCCGGCGCAGAAAATGAAAACATGACAACCGGTACGATTGAACTTCGTGCACAAGAACTACGTGTTCTTTCTGAGGCAGAAACTCCTCCATTTCCTATTGAAGCGGATTCGAAAACAAAAGAAGAACTTCGTTTAAAATATCGTTATTTGGATCTAAGAAGACCAGATATACAAAAGAATTTGATTGCAAGAAGCAACGTGTCCACTTGTGTACGTTCTTTTTTGGCGGAGGAAGGGTTTCTGGAGATTGAAACACCAATGTTGACAAAGAGTACTCCAGAGGGAGCAAGAGATTACTTGGTGCCAAGTAGAATTCATCCAGGTAACTTTTATGCACTTCCACAATCACCGCAGTTGTTTAAGCAACTTTTGATGTGCTCAGGATATGATCGTTATTTCCAAATTGTAAAATGTTTTCGCGATGAAGACTTGCGTGCAGATCGTCAACCAGAGTTTACGCAGATCGATATGGAACTTTCTTTCGTAAATGTTGACGATGTGATTGAAGTAAATGAGAGACTATTGCAAAGAGTCTTTAAGGAAAATTTAGGAATGGATTTAACTTTGCCTTTTACACGTATGAAATGGATTGACGCGATGAGCCAATATGGTTCAGATAAACCGGATACTCGTTTTGAAATGAAGTTGGTAGATGTGTCTGACGTAGTCAAAGATTGTGAGTTCTCCGTATTTACGACACCAATTTCGGAAGGGGGATCGGTGCAGGGAATCAATGCGAAAGGACAGGCAGCAATGCCAAGAAAGAAAATTGATGCCTTAATTGATTTCGCAAAAGGATATGGAGCAAAAGGACTTGCGTACTTGGCAATTCAAGAAGATGGAAGTTATAAATGTTCTTTCTCAAAGTTTATGACAGAAGCGGAATTAAAAAGACTTGCCGATGCAATGCAAGGAGAAGCAGGAGATTTACTTTTGTTTGCGGCAGATAAAACAAAAACTGTTTGGGATGTGCTAGGTGCTCTTCGACTAGAACTTGCAAAAAAACTGGAATTACTGGACGATGACCAGTACAATTTCTTGTGGGTTACAGAGTTTCCATTGTTAGAATATAATGAAGAAGCGGAAAGGTATGTTGCGATGCACCATCCGTTTACCATGCCTATGGATGAAGATTTGGAATTGCTTGATACCGATCCAGGGAAAGTTCGTGCAAAAGCGTATGATATTGTATTAAATGGTACAGAACTTGGTGGAGGAAGCGTACGAATTTATCAAAACAACATACAGGAAAAAATGTTTGAAACCTTAGGTTTTACAAAAGAAGAAGCATACGAACGTTTTGGATTTTTACTAAATGCGTTTAAATATGGAGTTCCACCACATGCTGGACTTGCATATGGTCTTGATCGTTTAATTATGCTTATGATGAAACAGGACAATATTCGAGAAGTTATAGCGTTCCCAAAAGTGAAAGATGCATCATGTTTAATGACCGATGCTCCAAATGTTGTTGATGAGAAACAACTCGATGAACTGAAAATTTCATTGGTAAGTGAGGAGATGGAAGCATAGTGAAATATGCTATAAAAAAAATAAATGAAGTACTGAAAGAGGAAGAGTTGCAAACTGCAATTCTTTCTTTTGATGTATTTAGAAGACAAGAATTGTTACAAATGAAAAGCAAAAGAAAACAGATGCAAAGTAGTGCGGTAACCATGTTATTATATGATCTTCTTCAAGAGTTTGGTCTGAAACAAGTGGAGTTGATAAAAGATCATAATGGTTATCCAAGTATAAAAGGACATCCAGAACTATATGTTTCTTTATCACATTCTGGAGAGTATGTAGCAGCAGCAGTTTCTAGAGACCCGATAGGCATTGATATACAGAAAAAGGAAGACAAGAATCGTGAGGCTTTTGTAACCAGGTATTTTACAAAGATGGAACAAGATATTGTTTTTTGTGAGGAAACAATCTTTGATGAGTCTTCAAGATTTTTAATGATTTGGACCGGTAAAGAGAGCTATCTAAAAATGGTCGGGACAGGGATAAGAAGACCTTTGAAATCAATTGAAATCGATATACAAAATGCATGTGTGTTGGATTTGGAGAAAGAGATTGTTGCATCTTTGGATTTTGTAATTGATAACGAATATGTATGTTGTTTCTCGAAAATATGTAGTACTTCTTTGTAGTTTGTTACATATTTCGTGTCGTTTGTTACATTTATGTTTTTCGTTTTAAGTTTTGGTATATAATACGCACAGGGTGTGTAAAAACTTGTTTTGAATATGATTATGGGGATTACATTCAAAATTTAGTCGATAATATATCGGGTAATCAAAATCTATTCTAGAAATGTTCTTAAAAATGTCTGCAATACTCTATCGTTTCCTAAAGGAATGCTCTATTTCGGTGTCATGACCGAGTCTTATGTTGTTTTCTTCGCCCCCAAAGCAAGTTTTTAACACACTACACGTGAGTGTGGATATATACTAAAATTGTTTTGATACTGGAATTTTAACAACTAAAAATATGAGGTTAATTATGCTGAAAATCAATTTTTGTGATGATTCAACGGAAAGAACACAGCAAGATACAAATTTATTGCATGAAATTAGTAAACTGATAGCATTTGAATGGAGACATGTTGATGTATCCAAATATCGAATTTATGATTTTGGAAAATGGGCAATTGAGAATTCTGTCTTTTTTATTCGAGTGGAAATGAAAAAACAATGGCATGTACCCTGGCAAAACGTATTCGTATGCTCAATGAAAATGCGATCATTGTTTTGATTGGGAATGATATTCAAAAAATTAATAATATTCTACCTTATGGTATTCATCACATATTATTAGAACCGTTTTCGGCTGAACAATTAAGAGATGTTATTTTCAAGGTAAAAGAAATTAATGAGAATGTTACGAGGAGATTTTACTATCGACATTTTCAGGAAGAGTATTTTTTGGATCAAGATAAGATTTCGTATTTTGAAAAAGAGAAAAGAAAAGTGTATGTACACGGATTTTCTGGCACGATGACGTTTTATATGACGGTGAAGGAGATTTTTGAGCAATTGGGTGAGAGAAACTTTTGTAGATGCCATCGTTCTTACATTGTTAACATGAACTATATTTATCGAGTAAAAAGACACCATCTTGTCTTGCTTGATGGAAAGCAAATAGAAATTGGAAGAGAGTATCATGAAAAATTCAGAGAATGCTATACAAAATTCCAAATGAAAAGAAGTTAGGATATTATCCTAACTTCTTTCTGTTTCGTCTGGTTTATATACTAATATTACTTTTTCAATTCGATTTTTATTGATTTGTGTAGCGCGTATGATAGAACCAGTACTCGTAACAACTTCTTCATTGACTTCAGGAATTTTGTCCAGAAGTTCAATCATGAGACCACCGATGGAATCATAATCATCCGAGTGGAAATCAGAGTGTATTATATCATTGATATCATCTAATTTCATAGACGCATCAATTAGAAATACATTTTCACGAAGTTCTTGGAATGCTTTGCTTTCATCCTCATCAAATTCATCATGAATCTCTCCAACAATTTCTTCTAATAAATCTTCTAAGGTTATGATGCCTTCACAAGCACCGTATTCATTTAATACAATTGCCATACTTTCCGCATTTGTCTGCATTTCTAGTAGAAGATCAGAAGTCTTTTTGTATTCATAGGTATAATAAGCCTGGCGAAGTATGTCGTTTATCTTAAAGGTCTTTTTCTGTGAAACCAGTAAGAAATCTTTTATGTTGATTAACCCAACAATATTGTCAGGTGAGTCTTTGTAAACCGGGATACGGGTATACATTGAGGATTTAAAACAATCAAACAATTCATTATAAGTAGCATCAATATCGATTGCAGTAACATCCACACGCGGGACCATGATATCTTTTGCAAGTGAATCTGAAAAGTCGAACACGTTATTAATCATTTTTCGCTCTTCCAACTCAATTTCTCCACCAATATGACTGGTTTCCAAAATTGTTTTTATTTCCGTTTCTGTAAAGGTGTGATTTTGTTTGCCTTTATCAAAACGAAGTATATAAAAGATACCATCGGATATTTTTTCAATGATGAATACAATAGGTGTAAAAAGAATGATGAGTGCGTAAATCACTCTCGCGTAATGAATGGAAACGGTTTCAGCATGTGATGTGGCAATTGTTTTTGGTACGATTTCTCCAAAGATCAATACTACAAAAGTCAGGACACCGGTCGCAATACTGATGGCAAAATTGCCCCAAATACTATTTGCAAATACAGTTGAAATTGCGGAAGCGGTAAGGTTTACGATGTTATTTCCTATCAAGATGGTACTTAACATTTTGCTATGATTAAGAAATATTTTTTGCAAGATCTTTGCTCGGCTACTGCCTTCATCGGCAAGTGTGTTGATTCGCAGAGTGTTTACTGTGGTCAAAGCAGTTTCAGCAGATGAAAAAAAGCCAGAAAGTGCGACCAGAATAAGTAACGAGATCAGTTGCATGACGGAATCAGAGTCCATTAATTTGTTTTCCTCCTATAGTGACGCATATTTTATGTATGATGAAAAATCATATTACTAAAAATAATACAATAAATTCTAAAAAAACACAAGAATTTACTAAGTTTTCAACTTTTCATTCTTTTATTACCGAATGAATTATGATATACTATACTATGCTTATGTAAATAAAAGCAAATTAGGAGGGACTCTTATGAAACATATTAAATCTTTACAGACAAGAGACTTTAAAGAATCAATGAAAAAAGGCGGATGTGGTGAATGCCAAACTTCTTGCCAGTCAGCTTGTAAAACATCTTGTACGGTTGGTAACCAGAGCTGTGAACAAGTAAAATAAGTAGTATCATAAGTTAAGCAGCGAAGATTCGCTGCTTAACTTATGCAGTAGTACTTCTCGTCCTGAGAAGAATGATGATAGAAGAAGGTTGGAAAAAGTGATACATCAATATAAAAATAATGGTTATAATATAGTTTTAGACGTAAACAGTGGTTCGGTACATGTAGTTGATGATCTTGTCTATGACGTTCTGGAATGCATCGCTGAATCCGTCGAAAAAAAAGAAGGCTATAATAAGGAAGATGCTGCTATTGAGTTAAGTGACAAAAAACTTCCATATGAAGAAGAACAGATGAAAGAAGCACTTGAAGAAATTTGGGAACTAAAGGATCAAGGGAAATTATTTGAAAAAGATTTATATGAAGATTATATCGATGCGTTCAAACAACGAGAAACGGTAGTTAAAGCCCTATGTCTTCATATAGCACATGATTGCAACCTTGCTTGTCAGTATTGTTTTGCAGAAGAAGGGGAATATCATGGGAGACGCGAACTGATGACGTATGAAGTCGGGAAAGCGGCTTTGGATTTTTTGGTAGCCAACTCAGGAAATCGAATAAATTTAGAAGTTGATTTTTTTGGTGGGGAACCAACCATGAATTGGGACGTAGTAAAACAAATCACGGAATATGGACGTAGCCTCGAAAAAATACATAAGAAAAAATTTAGATTTACATTTACAACAAACGGTGTCTTATTAAATGAAGAAATCATGGAATTTGCAAATCGAGAGATGAGCAATATCGTTTTAAGTATTGATGGAAGAAAAGAAACCAATGATCATATGCGCCCAACAAGAAATGGGAAAGGCAGTTATGATTTGATTGTTCCAAAATATCAGAAGATTGCAGAAGAACGAAATCAAATGGATTATTATGTCAGAGGGACTTTTACGGGATTTAATAAAGACTTTTCAGAAGATGTATTACATTTGGCGGATTTGGGATTCAAACAAATTTCAGCCGAGCCAGTTGTTGCGGATGATAAAGAAGCGTATGCAATCAAAGAAGAAGATCTACCAGTACTGTTTGAAGAGTACGATAAACTTGCGGTAGAAATGATTAAGCGTCATAAAGAAGGAAATGGGTTTAATTTTTTCCACTTCATGATTGATTTAAGTGCAGGTTCCTGTGTTGCAAAGCGTTTAGTAGGATGTGGATCTGGAACGGAATATTTAGCAGTTACACCATGGGGTGATTTTTATCCATGCCATCAGTTTGTGGGACAAGATGAATTTTTGATGGGAAATGTATTTGATGGAATTATTAGAAAAGACATTCCGGAAACCTTTCGTTCTTGCAACGTATACGCGAAACCAAAATGTAAAGAATGTTTTGCAAAATATTATTGTAGTGGTGGTTGTGCAGCGAATGCATACAATTTTACAGGGGACCTGAATGGACAATATTCTATTGGATGTGAGTTGCAGAAGAAAAGAATTGAATGTGCCATCATGATGAAAGTAGCATATTTAGATGAACAAGAATAAAAATGCTGATTACATTTTATATTAAATTACTTAATAAATAAGGAAAAGGAGAAGTAACATGAAAAAGAGCAGAGGTATTATCGCGCTATCACTTACGCTAATTGTGATTGCAGGTCTTCTATATCTTGCAGTATTTGGGGTTGGAGAAGATAAATCAGGTTCAGCAGCTAGTATTAAACAAGGACTTGATATTGCAGGAGGTGTTAGTATCACTTATGAAATATCAGGAGATAACACACCTACATCAGAAGATATGAGCGATACTAAGTATAAACTGCAGCAACGTGTTCAGCAATACAGCACGGAAGCAATTGTATATCAGGAAGGTGCGGATCGTATCAACATCGAAATTCCTGGTGAAAATGATGAACAAAATGTTTTGGAGGAACTTGGAAAGCCAGGATCTTTGTCATTTCAGACCGAAGATGGAACAGAAGTTATTTCAGGAGCAGATATTGTAGATGCACAGGGTGCAATTCAACAGGATGATCTGGGGAACTCAGATTATGTCGTAAAATTGGATATCACCAGTGAAGCAAGTGCTAGATTTGAACAGGCAACAGCTGAAAATATTGGGAAATCAATTTATATTATTTATGACGACCAATTGATTTCTGCACCAACAGTACAGCAGAAAATTAGTGGAACATCAGTGAGCATTACACATATGGAGTCGATGGAAGCTGCAAATGAACTTGCATCTCAAATTCGAATTGGTGGACTAAAAGTTGATTTGGAAGTGCTAAGAGCAAATGTAGTAGGAGCTCAATTGGGTGCAGATGCAATTCATACAAGTTTGATTGCTGGACTAATTGGTCTTGCTATTTTAATTATTATTATGATTATCGTATTTCGTATTCCTGGACTTGCATCAAGTATTGCTTTACTTGGTTATGTTGGTCTAATCGTTGGATTTTTAAATGCATTTGATGTTACCTTAACTTTAGCAGGAATTGCAGGTATCATTCTATCGATTGGTATGGCAGTAGATGCGAATGTTATTATCTTTGCCAGAATTAAAGAAGAAATTGGAAATGGAAAAACAGTTAAATCTTCGATTAAAATCGGTTTCCAAAAAGCCCTTTCAGCAATCGTAGACGGAAATATTACAACATTGATTGCAGCATTTGTTTTATTTATTATTGGTAGTGGAAGTGTCAAAGGTTTTGCTGAGACTTTAGCTATAGGTATTGTGATTTCGATGTTCACTGCATTAGTTGTTACGAGACTTGTACTTAATGCTTTATATGCAATTGGTCTAAAAAGTGAAAAACTTTATGGAAAAACAACTGAGAAAAAGCCAGTGGATTTTCTTGGAAAGAGAAAGATCTTTTTCGCCGCATCTGGAATCGTGATTGCAGTAGGTCTTGTATTTGGAGTGATCAATACTGTAAACCATGGAGATGCCTTGAATTTTGGATTGGATTTTAAAGGAGGAACAGCAACAACAGTTACCTTCAATGAAGCATACACTCTTTCTGAGATTGAATCAGAAATCATACCTGTAATTGCAGAGATTACTGGTGATCAAGAGATTTATCCTCAGACAGTAAATGGTTCAACAGAGGTTATCTTTAAGACTAGAGAATTAACTGTTGATGAAAGAGCAGCCTTAAAACAAGCACTTGTTGATGGATTTAGTGTAGATCCGACTCTTGTAAACCCAGAGACGATCAGTTCTACAATTAGTAAAGAAATGAGAACAGATGCAATTATGGCAGTTCTCGTAGCTACCGTATTTATGTTATTCTATATTTGGTTCCGTTTCAAAGATATACGTTTCGGAGCAAGTTCAGTTATTGCATTAATTCATGATGTACTGATTGTATTAACATTCTACTTAATCGCATATTTGTCAGTTGGAAATACATTTGTAGCATGTATGCTTACAATTGTAGGATATTCAATTAATGCGACGATTGTTATTTTCGATCGTATTCGTGAAAATGTTGGATCAGCAAAACATAAAGACGATCTAAAAGAAGTCGTAAACAAAAGTATTTCACAAACATTATCAAGAAGTATCTTTACATCACTTACAACATTTATCATGGTTGGTCTGTTATATGTATTAGGTGTTCAGTCCATAAAAGATTTTGCATTACCACTGATGATTGGTATCTTATGTGGAACTTATTCATCTGTATGTTTGGCAGGAGCATTCTGGTATACATTTAAGACAAGAGTTGCTTCAAAACGCAAATAGTCAGAAGTAAGAAAAGAAACCAGGTGGAATGACCTGGTTTCTTTTGTCATATGTACTTTTTAGTGGAGGCGTGATGCGAAAAAAAATCAACTTACTCATAATATTTACTTCCCTTCTTTTGCTTGGTGGGTGTGGAGGAATATCGAATCAAGTACCTGAGACAAAAGTAATTATTAGTTTAGGATTTGAAAATGGTGAAATTTTTAAACTAGATACATTGTCTTGCTATGAGGAAGAGCTACAAGTTTATGTAGCAGGTACGCAACAGATATATACACAATCACTTGGTTCTGATTTTCTTGAGGCAAATAACGAAAATGGTGAACTCGTAGCAGAGCAGGTAGTTGAGAATGCACTTGCAAATATTTCTCAAATCAAAGCGATGTGTCTTTTGGCGGATCAAAGTGGGATCTTTTTAACGGACACCGAAAAACAGTATGCAGAAGCGGCTGCAGAATCATATGAGGAACTATTAAATAAAGCAGAACACCCGGCCATACAAATAGATCTTGACCAATTAAATAAAATGTACCAAGAATATGCACTTGCAAATAAATTGTATGATTCTATTATTCAAGACATCAATCCTGAAATTTCTGACGATGAAGCTAGAACAACTGTAGTACAGCATATTTTTCTGAAAAATTATTCTTTAAATGGTTTGGGTGAGAAAATTCCACTTTCAGATGAAGAGAATGACAATGCATATCAGATGATGATTGATATTCGGGATCGTTTACTTGAAGGTGAAGATTTTAATACCCTAAGTGAAGAATACAGTGATGACGAAACAAAGCAAATTGCGATTGGAAAAGGTGATGCTTCATACGCCTATGAACAAGCAGCATTCTCATTGGCACAAGGAGAAATCAGCGATGTAATCGAAACTTCAAATGGGTATTATATTATTGAATGTATCTCAACATTTGATTTTGATGAAACACAAAAAAATAAAGAAAAAATTATAGAAGAACGAAAGAAAGAAGTTTTTGAAAATGAATACCGTGATTTTGTAGATGCTCTTCCAAAATATTTAAATGAAGATGCATTATCAATAATTACATGTTTTTCACCGGATGAACTTCCAGAGCAATCGTTTTTTGACGTTTATAAATTGTATTTTTCTTTAGAATGGTAGAGTTTATGAAAATTTTAGAAATCCTGAAACCCTTGAAATTTGTAGGTTTCCTGTAAATCATTAGCACTCATATTAAATGAGTGCTAATTTTTTGTTGACTTTTCTTTTTGGCAAGGTTAAAATCGATAACGAAGGATAAAACAAGAAAGGAACGTGATACACATGGAATCTACAAAAGGAAGCTTGTCAATACATTCAGATAATATTTTCCCAATTATCAAGAAGTGGTTATATTCTGATCATGATATCTTTTACAGGGAATTGATTTCGAATGGATGCGATGCGATTACAAAATTAAAAAAAATGGATATGATGGGAGAGTATTCTCTGCCTGATGACTATAAAGGAAGAATCGATGTCATCGTAAATCCAGAAGAAAAAACCATTCAGTTCATTGATAATGGACTAGGAATGACTGAAGCAGAAGTACATGAATATATCAATCAGATCGCTTTTTCAGGAGCAACTGATTTTATTGAAAAATACAAAGATAAAACAAATGAGGATCAAATTATTGGTCATTTTGGTTTGGGATTTTATTCTGCATTTATGGTTGCGGATGAAGTTACCATTGATACGTTATCTTTTCAAGAGGGAGCTGAGGCAGTTCACTGGGTATGCGATGGAGGAACTGAGTTTGAACTAGAAACAGGTGATAAAAAGACAATTGGTACAACAATCACACTTCGTGTAAATGAAGAAACAGTTGAGTTTTGTAATTTGTATCGAGCAAGAGAAGTTGTTAAGAAATATTGTTCATTTATGCCTACTGAAATTTACTTGAGTAAAGAAAATGAAACAGATACCATTTCGATTTCAGAAGAAGAAATTCAAGAAGGAGATACGGTTCTTGAAAAGACGACGGAAGAAGTTGGAAGTGGGGATGATAAAAAAGAAGTAGTTAAAGCAAAAGTCATTAAGCGACCAGAATTGATGAATGAAACACATCCATTATGGACAAGACATCCAAATGAGTGTTCTAGAGAAGACTACTTAGAGTTTTATCGAAATGTTTTTGCTGACTATAAAGAACCACTGTTTTGGATTCATTTGAATATGGATTATCCATTTAATTTGAAAGGAATTTTATACTTCCCTAAAATTAACAGTGAGTATGAATCAATAGAAGGAAAAATTAAACTTTATAATAACCAAGTATTTATTGCGGACAATATTAAAGAAGTTATTCCTGAATTCCTTATGTTATTAAAGGGAGTAATCGATTGCCCAGACCTTCCACTCAATGTATCTAGAAGTGCCTTGCAAAATGATGGATTTGTTGCAAAGATTTCAGACTATATTACAAAAAAAGTGGCAGATAAATTGGCAGGTCTCTGCAAGACAGAAAAAGAATCCTATGAGAAATATTGGGATGACTTATCACCGTTCATAAAATACGGATGTTTGAAAGATGATAAATTCTGTGAAAAAATGAATGATTATATTCTGTTTAAAAATCTAGATGGAAAATACCTGACACTACCAGAATGCCTGGAAGTAAAACCAATTGATGTACAGGATGAAGCTGTTGATGAAAATGGTGAGTCGGTAGAAGTTGAAGAAGTGACAGAAACTGCCGATGAGGAAGCGAAAGAAAAAATAATCTATTATGTATCTGACGAGCAGCAGCAAAGTCAATATATTAAGATGTTTAAAGCAGAGAAAATGGACGCAGTGATTTTGACACACAATATTGATGCTCCTTTTACTAGCCAGTTGGAATCAAAAAATGAAGGCGTTAAATTTGTTCGTATTGATTCAGATTTGACCGATACTTTCAAATCTAAAACATCAAAAAAAGCAGCGGAAGAACTTGCGAAGCATGCAGAATCTCTCGGAAACCGTTTTAAAAAGATACTAAAAAAAGACACATTTACTGTTCGTGTTGATAAACTTAAAAACAAAAAAATCGCTTCGCTAATCACCGTTTCTGAAGAAAGCAGAAGAATGCAGGAAATGATGAAAATGTATGCAATGCCAGGAATGGATTTTGGGGCAATGGGTACGGAAGGTGAAACCTTGGTGTTAAATGCAAATCATGTCTTAGTGAAGTATTTAGTAAGTCATGAAAATGATACTCATTTTGATTTGATTGCAGAGCAGTTATATGATCTGGCACGTATTCAGGCAGCACCACTTGATGCGGAAGCAATGTCGAAATTCATTGCGAGATCAAATGATATTATGGGACTTCTAATGGAAGATAAAGAAGAAGCGTAATAATTGAATTCATAAAAAAGAGACGCTAGCGATGCTAGTGTCTCTTTTCGTTTTGATTTGATATGAGCAATATAGGAATGCGTAGCATTATTCCATATTTAATTTATTTTTTAGTACGTAATTGCTTATGAAGTATAGAGCAATTGACAAAATTAAGGATAGAATGGTTGAGTATCCCATGAGTAGACCGATGTATCCATTCATAAATTGTCCCATATCACCACTTTCGATAAGATGAACAGTTAGTCTGGTTGAAACAGGTAGAATTAGAATTAATGCAATAATTTCTAAAACAAAATATATACCTGCATAACTTACAATTGAACCGAGAACTTTGTGCTTGTTCCATAAGCTTCCCAATGAAATGGAACCGATAATCATCATGGTTC
The DNA here is from genome assembly GCA_963666475.2 of Lachnospiraceae bacterium. Classification (GTDB taxonomy): domain Bacteria; phylum Bacillota; class Clostridia; order Lachnospirales; family Lachnospiraceae; genus JBFHIZ01. The sequence goes on from CAXXJM010000001.1 coordinate 304,230, forward strand.
CAGATGCAGATGAAAGGATTGTAATGACTAGTCCCCAGAGCAACATGGAAGGGATTGAAAAATCTAAGGAAAGTTGAGCTTCAGGTATTGCTGCGCTGATTTTTTCAATCATGTCAGTTACGTTCAAAAAAGTATATAGTACGATAGCAATACTTAAGTACATAACTATAGATGTAATAAATGAGTATAAACTTCCAACAATTAGTTTGGAAAGGATAATTTCGTGTGACTTAACAGGAAGCGTATTTGTTAAATATCCTTCATCCGTATAACAACTTTTATAGTATCTTACAGCAAAGATAATCAAGCCCGCAACCGGAACTCCGATAACCAGAATGTAATACAAGGATATTGTTAGAATTAATAATGGTGTTGGGTCTGCATCAGGATGTGCTGAAAAGAAAAATGCTACACAAGTAAGTGTCGTTGCTAACAGCAAGGTCAGTATCAGTATGGCGTATCTTTTGAATAGAGCATTCCATTCATATTTTATAAGTTTGGATAACATTGAAATACCTCCCTAAAGTAAGAATCGATGGATTTTCCTTCTTTTTCGCGAATAGCCTCTACACTGTCATGTACACGAATGAAACCGTTTTGAATAATGATTGCTTCATCTAATATGTTTTCGATATCGGAGATTAGATGTGTCGACAGTAAGATTGTGGCATCAGGATTGTAGTTCGTCAGGATGGTACGAAGGATGTATTCACGAGCAGCTGGATCAACTCCTGCCAGCGGTTCGTCAAGTATATATAATTTTGCATTTCTACTCATTACAAAAATAAGTTGTAATTTTTCAATCATTCCTTTAGAGAGACTTTTAATCTGAATGTCTCCTGGGATATTTAATGCGTTCAACATTTTGATTGCACGTTCCTTGTCAAAATCCTTATAAAAATCTTCAAAATAAAGCAGTTGGTCTTTTACATAAGTACCACCTGGAAAGTAATTTCGATCGGGTAGATATGAAATGCAAGCTTTTGAACGAAAACCTGGGGTATTTCCTTCGATAAGAATTTCTCCAGATGTAGGCTTTAGGAGCCCAGCAATCATTTTAATCAATGTGGTTTTTCCACTTCCATTTGGCCCTAATAATCCTATAATTTTTCCGCTATCAATCGATAAATTTATATGATTGACGGCACAAAAATTACCGTTATAATTTTTGACCAATTGTTTTGTTTCGAGTAAAGTACTCATTGTTTTTCCCCCTTAAGTAATTCTTCTAAAATATTACAAGTCATTTCCTGGTCAAATCCAAGCAGTTTCATTTTTTCTAAAAAAGCGCGAACTTCACCGACAGCTAAGTGCTTTCTTGTTGCCTGTATCATACTGATATCTTCGGTAACGACACGCCCGCTTGTGCGTTGAGTGATAATCAATCCACTTTTTTCGAGTTCAGACAAAGCTTTTTGCATAGTATTGGGATTAACGTTTGCTTCCATAGCGAGATTACGTACACTTGGAAGCTTTTCTCCTGGAGCATATATTCCGGATACTATCTGCATTTCAACGATTTCAACGATCTGTGCATATATAGGGCGATCTGAATCAAGATTCCAAGACATATATATCATCCTTTCATAAGATATTTGTATTATCTACATAGTACAATAATACATAAGTCGTTATAAAAAGTCAACAGAAATATAGAACTTCGATAAATATATGCTATAATTGTAACAAGAAAAAAGAATGGTAAGATGCTTATAACTTACTTGAATGGAGAACATGTGGCAAATTGGAATATTATACGAAAAAGTGCAGATTTTGAAAAAATTTCTAATACATTTGGAATCGACCCGGTGATTGCAAGAATACTTAGAAACAGAGAACTGATCAGAGAAGAGGAGATTCACAAATTTTTATATGCAGATTCTTCTTGTTTTTATTCGCCATTTCTTTTGCTTGGAATGGAGCGAGGTGTTTCTATTATTATCGAAAAGATACGGCTGGGAAAGAAAATCCGTGTGATTGGGGATTATGATATTGATGGAGTTTGTTCAGCGTATATTTTGATGAAAGGACTTCGTACGTTGGGTGCAGAGGTAGATGTGGCGATTCCGGAACGAATGACGGATGGGTATGGACTCAATGAACGATTGATTAACGATGCGGCAAAGGAGCAAGTTGATACGATCGTAACTTGTGATAATGGGATAGCTGCCGTGGAAAGTGTTTTGCGGGCAAAAGAAAAAGGAATGACGATCATTGTAACCGATCATCATGAGGTACCTTATTTGGTTGAGAGCTCCAAGAAGAAATATATTCTTCCTCAGGCGGATGCGATTATCAATCCAAAACAAGAAGGTTGCGATTACCCTATGAAAGGTATTTGCGGTGCGTTTGTAGCGTATAAGCTCATTGAAGCATTGATGATACGTATGAATCAAACGAATGATCTGAAAATTCAAAAAATGAAAAATGAATTAATGGGATTTGCAGCATTTGCTACAATCGGAGATGTGATGGAATTGACTGATGAAAATCGAATTCTTGTTAAGTATGGTCTGCAGACATTAGAACATATAGACAATCTGGGGATGAAAGAATTAATTAAGCTCTGCGATCTGGAAAATAAGAAACTGGAACCTTATCATGTCGGATTTATATTGGGCCCATGTATCAATGCAGTGGGAAGACTGGATACTGCACAAAAAGCGATTGAGCTGTTTTTGTGTAATTCCAAATCAGAAGCATATGAAATTGCAATGCAACTGAAGAATATGAATGAAGAAAGAAAAAGGCTGACATTAAAAGGAATCGAAGATGCCCACTTATATATTCATAAGAAAGGTTTGGAAAATGATTCGGTATTGGTGATTTATTTAGAAGACTGTCATGAAAGTATTGCGGGAATCATTGCAGGAAGAATCCGAGAAGCATATAATAAGCCAACTTTTGTTTTGACAAAAACGGAGGGCTTGGTGAAAGGGTCGGGCAGATCCATACCAGCGTATTCGATGTATGATGAGATGGTCGCATGTAGGGATTTGTTTGAAAAATTTGGTGGGCATAAAGCAGCTGCGGGTCTTTCCATAAAAGAAGTGAATGTCGCACAATTAAGACATGAATTAAATCAAAATAGTTTGCTTACAAAGGAAGATTTTCAGGAGATTATTCGAATTGATGTGGAAGTACCTCTATCATACGTAAGCATGGAACTTTTGAATCAAATTTCATTATTAGAGCCATTTGGAACAGGGAATGTAAAACCGGTTTTCGCAATTCGAAATCTGGATTTGATTCTTGTTAAAAAGATGGGAACAAGTGGAAAAGCAAGAAAGCTTCTAGTAGAGGAAAATAAACAACGATTGGAATTGATTGCGTTTGGGGAAGAAACAGAATTTGAAAAAAAAATAGAACAGGCTTGTGGAGAAGGGGTACTAGATTCTCTATATCTGAGAAAAGCATACGATAAAAAGATTCATGTTGTATATCAGCCTTCAATCAATGAATTTCGTGGGAAACAAGAAATTCAATTTATTTTGAATGACATAAAAAGTTCATAGGGTTTTGATACAAAAGAATAGAAGAGTCTAGCAAGCTAGACTCTTCCGTTCTTTCTTATGAGGGGGGGAGATAGTGTTATTAACTATCTATGCTTACTATACATGATAAATGTGTATAAAATGTGTCTGAATTCTAAAATAATATAAAAAAACATAAATATTGTAGAAAGAAGCGTGCCATATACAAGATGCATGGATGTTCAAAGTTGATAAATTGGTCAAATTATGCTATCTTTAGGTGTAAGTTTTTTATATAAGAAAGGGATTCTAATGGAAAAAAAATATGCAAATATAATTATAGATATTGCGCATGAAAAAGTAGATCACCCTTTCACATACCGAATTCCAGATGCTTTAAAAGAGTCCATTTTTATTGGATCTCCAGTCTTGGTTCCATTTGGTAGAGGTGACACGGCAAGATTAGGATATGTAATAGAAATTAAGAATCATGCAGACCTTTCTGATGATAGATTAAAAGAGATTTTAACGATTTCAAAGGAATCTGTTTCGGCGGAATCAAAATTAATTCAAATGGCTATTTGGATGAAGAATCGCTATGGTTCTACTTTAATACAGTCCTTAAAAACGGTTCTTCCCGTGAAGTCAAAAATTACCCCGGTAAAAAAAGAAACGGTTCAATTGAATGTTTCCGTAGAAGAGGCTGCATCCCTTCAAGCAGAATGGGAAAGAAAGCATTTTACTGCAAAAGCAAGGGTCGTTGAAGCGCTTATACAAAATGGTACAGCACCAAAACTCTGGATGCAGAAGATTTTAAATGTACCTTCGGCTACGCTAAAATCATTGGAGAATCAACAGATTATCCGCATAGAGACGGAACAAATATATCGTGATGCATTTCGACAGTCATGTGAGGAACAGTATTACTCTAAAACCCTTACAAAACAGCAGCAAGAAATTGTTCAAGAAATTTTGGATAATCATGAAGATGGACAATGTGTTCATATGCTCAAAGGGATAACCGGTAGTGGAAAAACAGAGATTTACATGGAGCTAATCGGACATAAGATTTGTGAAGGAAAACAGGCTATCGTGTTAATCCCAGAAATTGCGTTGACATATCAGACAGTGATGCGTTTTCGGGCAAGGTTTGGAGATCGTGTAACTGTGATGCACTCGAAATTATCACCTGGCGAACGATTTGATCAGATGGAAAAGGCAAAACATGGAGAAGTGGATATTATGATTGGTCCAAGATCCGCATTATTCACACCATTTTCTAATCTGGGAATTATTATCATTGATGAGGAGCACGAGTCTAGTTATAAAAGTGAAAATGTTCCAAAGTATCATGCGAGAGAAGCTGCAAAATATCTGGCGACAAGTAGTAATTCATTGTTGGTATTAGGTTCGGCAACGCCGTCTCTGGAGACCTATTATGCATATCGCAAAGGTGAAATTTGCGGACATTTTTTGGATACACGGTATTTAGGAAGTGAACTTCCAAACGTTCAAATAGTAGATTTAAGAGAAGAATTAAAAAGTGGAAACAAATCGATTTTTAGCGAGTCGTTGCAGCAAAAAATAGAAGAACGCCTAGAACGTAGGGAACAGACCATGTTGTTCATTAATCGGCGTGGTTATGCAGGTTTTGTGTCTTGTAGAGCCTGTGGTCTTGTCATGAAATGTCCACATTGTGATGTTTCACTTTCGGAACATCATGGGAACAAATTGGTATGTCATTATTGCGGGTATGAGACATCAAAGGTCAAGAATTGTCCAAGTTGTCATTCTACATATATTTCGGGATTTCGTGCTGGAACGCAGCAGATTGTTGAGAAATTGGAAATTATGTTTCCAAGAGCCAGAATCCTCAGAATGGATGCAGATACCACGAAAAAGAAGGATTCATATGAGAATATTTTATCTTCATTTGCAAATGGAGAAGCTGACATATTGGTCGGAACGCAAATGATTGTAAAAGGACATGATTTTCCGTTGGTGACACTTGTAGGAATTCTTGCAGCAGATCTTTCCCTTTCAGTCAGCGATTACCGAGCAGGAGAGAAAACGTTTCAATTATTAACACAAGCGGCAGGAAGAGCTGGAAGAAGAGAAAAAAAGGGCGATGTAATTATTCAAACGTATCAACCAGATCATTACAGCATTATACATGCTTCAAATCAGGATTTCGAGTCATTTTATGAAGAAGAAATTATGTATCGTGAAATGTGTACCTATCCACCAGCCGGCCATTTAATGTGTGTACTACTTTCTTCAAAGAGTGAAAAAGAGACCATACGAATTTGTAAATTACTAGCTGAAAAAATAAAAGATCGATGCATTTCGAACAAAGTTATTCTACTAGGGCCATCCGCTGCAGGAGTTGGTAAAATCAATGATTTTTATCGGTGGGTATTTTATTTAAAGTCAAAAGATGAAGAAGCATTGATGCATATTAAGAATTATGTAGAAGAATTGTTTGAGAAGGAAGACAGTAGGTATATGAGCATGCAGTTTGATTTTGATCCAATTCATGTATATTAAAAAAAAAAGGAATCATTATAATATTTAGGAGGCAATATGGCAATTAGAGAAATTAGAGAAATCGGAGATAACGTTTTAAGAAAAGAATGTAAAGAAGTAAAAGAAATGACTCCAAGATTAAAAGAATTAATCGGTGATATGATAGAAACTATGTATGCAAGCAATGGAGTTGGACTTGCAGCACCGCAGGTAGGGATTTTAAAAAGACTTTGTGTAATTGATACAACTGGTGAAAATTTAATGGTGTTAATCAATCCAGTTATTGTTGATAAAAGTGGATCACAAACAGATGAAGAAGCATGTTTGAGTATTCCTGGAAAAATGGGAGCTGTAACAAGACCAAACTATGTTAAAGTGGAAGCTTTGAATGAAAATATGGAGAATATTACAGTGGAAGCAACAGAGTTCTTAGCTAGAGCGGTTTGTCATGAATTGGATCATTTAGATGGAGTTCTTTATGTAGATAAAGTAGAAGGTGAATTATTGGATGCAGGCAGTATGGAGGAAGAATAATGAAAATTGTTTTTATGGGTACGCCTGATTTTGCTGTAGGAGCTTTAGACAAACTGGTTAAGAGTGGTCATGAAATCTGTTTGGTTGTAACACAACCAGACAGACCAAAAGGAAGAGGTAAGGATTTGGCCTTTTCTCCAGTGAAAGAATGTGCACTTAAACATGGCATCCCTGTTTTTCAGCCATTAAAAATTCGAGAGAAAGAATCTGTGGAGAAGTTAAGAGAATTCGATGCAGAAGTTTTCGTGGTAGCAGCATTTGGACAAATCCTAACAAAAGAGGTATTGGAAATGCCTAAATATGGCGGGCTGTGCATACATGCTTCGCTGTTGCCTAAATATCGTGGAGCAGCGCCGATCCAATGGGCTATTATGGATGGAGAAACAGAAACAGGAATTACGATTATGCAGATGGATGAAGGAATTGACACTGGTGATATGCTATGTAAGAAAACAGTTCCTATTGAAGCATATGATACCGCTAGTTCTTTACATGATAAACTAAGTATAGTGGGAGCTGATTTGATTATTTCCGCATTGGAGGAACTTGAAGCAGGAAACCTTTCTGGTGAACCACAGGGAGATTCCCCTACGGCATATGCAAAAATGATAAATAAAAAGATGGGTGAAATCGATTGGAATCATCCAGCGAAGCGGATTGAAAGGTTGGTTCGTGCTATGAATTCGTGGCCAAGTGCATATACAACATTTCAGGGGAAGAAGTTAAAGATTTGGGAATGTAGTGTTACAGAAGAAAGTGCTGTTCAAGCACCTGGAACAATTTGCAAGATAGAAAAAGATCGTTTTTTCGTATGTACTGGGGAAGGTCAGCTGGAAATATCTTCGGTTCAATTGGAAGGGAAAAAGAGAATGTCGGTTGAAAGTTTTTTGCTTGGAAATCGAATGGAATGTGGTATCATTCTAGTTTAACTGGAATTTAAGGAGGAAGAAACAATGTATGGTACAGGTTTTTATTTTTATGATTCATCATATATCTTAGTGATTATTGCAGCAATACTGACGATGATTGCATCGGCACGAGTACGTGCGACATTCAATAAATATGCAAAGGTACGAAATCATGCTGGAATTACAGGAGCTGAAGCAGCTGAACGAATTTTACGTTCACAGGGCATTTACGATGTTCGAATTATTCAGACGGCTGGGAATCTGACAGATCATTATAGTCCAAAAGATAGAACACTAGCGCTTAGCCAATCAACATTTAGTCAAGCTTCTATTGCTGCGGTAGCGGTTGCAGCGCATGAATGTGGGCATGCTATTCAGCATGAAAAGAACTATGCACCTCTATCTTTACGAAGTGCACTTGTTCCTTTTGCAAACATTGGGTCAAAACTTGGAGTACCACTTATTATTTTAGGCATCATATTGAGTTATAATCCACTTTTGATTCAGGTTGGAATATGGGTGTTTGCTGCAGCTGTTTTATTTCAGATTGTTACTTTACCGGTTGAATTCAATGCATCAAGCCGTGCAATGATGATCTTGGAAAATGGTGGAATACTTACTTCAGAAGAATTGAAAAATGGTGGAAAAGTGTTAAGAGCAGCAGCACTTACCTATGTGGCCGCAGCAGCAAGTGCTGTTCTGCAGCTACTTCGTTTTGTTTTGCTTTCAGGAAATCGCTCAAGAAAGTAATTAAATTAAAATTGATTTAGAATTTGGAGAAAATAATGAACAGAGAAACCAATCTCGATATCCGTGAAGTTGTATTCAATATGCTTCTTCGTATTTTAAAAGAAACAGAATATAGTCATATTGTAGTTCATCAAACGCTTGAGAAATACGATGATTTGGATGCGACACAAAAAGCATTTATCAAAAGATTGTGTGAAGGATGTGTGGAAAAAAAGATTCAATTGGAGTATGTAATTAATCAATATTCAAAACTTCCACTATCAAAAATGAAACCTGTGATTCGAATTATTTTACTAATGGGTACATATCAAATCCTGTTCATGGATGGAGTGCCAGATTCTGCAGCCTGTAATGAATCCGTGAAGTTGGCAAAGAGACGCAAATTTCAAAATCTTTCTGGTTTTGTTAACGGGATATTGCGCACAATTTCTAGAGAGAAGGAACATATTTCTTATCCGGACAAAGAAGTGGATTATCGAATTTATCTACATATTATGTATTCGATGCCTTTATGGCTAGTGGATCATTTCATGAAAGAATGCCTTTTAGACGATGTAGAACAAATCTTTCAAGACATGCAACGACCTCATGATGTTAGCATTCGAATGGATGAAAATATGTCAGAGGAAAGCAAAGAAGCTTGGATCTGTAAAATAAAGGATCATCATACAAAAATTATAAATAATCCATATCTTTCTTATGCATATTTGCTTCAGCAGGTGGATGGATTAAAACATGTGCCGGGATTTTTAGAGGGCGTGTTTACCGTTCAGGATACAAGCTCCATGTTGGTAGCTGAAATTGCAGCGCCGAGAGGTGATGAGAGGGTGTTGGATGTGTGTGCCGCACCAGGTGGAAAAGCATTGCATATGGCAACAAAGCTCAAAGGCACGGGCATGGTCGTAGCGAGAGATCTGTCTGAAGAGAAAGTACAAAAAATGAATGAAAATCAAGAACGATTGCAACTTAAGAACATATCGTTTGAAACTTATGATGCTACGGTATTAGATCAAAGTTGGATAGGAAAAGCAGATATTGTGATTGCGGATTTGCCTTGCTCAGGACTTGGAATTATGGGTAAGAAACGTGATATTCGGTATCGTATTTCGCCGAACATATTAGATGAACTGCCATTGCTACAAAAACAAATTTTAAAAAATGCTACGCAGTATGTAAAACCAGGTGGAACGTTGATTTATTCCACATGTACAATTAACCATAAAGAAAACCAGGAGATTGCAGATTGGTTGATTTCGTCTTGTGGTTTGGTTGCTGAATCTTGTGATTCATATCTTCCTGACAAATTAAAGTCAGCAGTTTCAAACGAAGGATATTTACAATTACTACCAGGGATACATTCTACAGATGGATTTTTTATTGCAAGGTTTAAGAAAGAATAGAAAGATAGGAAATATATGATAGATATTAAGTCATTAACGTTTCAAGAATTAAAGCAGGAACTCCTGGATTTAGGAGAAAAAGAATATCGTGCCCAGCAGATCTATCAATGGATTCATGTTAAGCTCGTGCAAGATTTTGATTCGATGAATAATTTATCAAAAGCATTACGAGATAAATTAAAGTCACGATTTTTTCTTTATGTCCCTAAGATTGAAAGAATGCAGGAATCGTCTCAGGATGGAACTAGAAAATATTTGTTCGAACTTGCTGATGGGAATATGATTGAAAGTGTTTTTATGAGATATAAACATGGAAATTCGGTCTGTATTTCTTCGCAGGCAGGTTGTAGAATGGGATGTACTTTTTGCGCATCAACAATTGATGGATTGGCGCGCTCGCTGACGGCTTCGGAGATGATTGAACAAATTTATTCAATTACCAGGCATGTAGGGGAACGTATTTCGAATGTAGTCGTTATGGGAAGTGGGGAACCCATGGATAATTACGAGAATCTTCTTCGGTTTATTAAGCTTTTAACAGATGAATTTGGTCTGCATATGAGTCAAAGAAATGTGACCGTTTCAACTTGTGGTATTGTACCTAAAATTTATGATTTGGCGAAAGAAAAACTTCAAATTACATTGGCCATTTCTCTACACGCTTCAAACGATGAGAAAAGAAGACAATTGATGCCAATTGCAAAAAAATATCCAATGAGTGAGTTGCTCGAGGCATGTAAATTCTATTTTAATGAAACAAAACGAAGAATATCCTTTGAGTATAGTTTAGTTGAAGGTGTTAATGATTCGCTAGAAGAAGCGGAAGAATTGTCAAGGCGAATCAAAGACCTTGGTGCACATGTCAATCTGATACCGGTAAATCCGATCGAAGAGCGAGATTATGTGAATCCAAAGATGCAGGCAGTTCAAGCATTTAAAAATAAACTTGAAAAAAATAAGATTAATGTTACTATAAGAAGGGAAATGGGGCAGGATATCGATGGAGCTTGCGGACAGCTACGACGAAGCCATGCAAAAGAGACAGGAGGAAACTAGACGGTGTTAAGAACATTTTCGATTACTGACGTAGGGAAAAAAAGAAAACTCAATCAGGATTATGTATATGTCTCAGAAAGACCGATAGGAAGTCTTGACAATTTGTTTGTCGTGGCAGATGGAATGGGTGGTCATAATGCAGGAGACTTAGCATCGCAGATTTCGGTAACTACAATTGTTGATACAATCATCAAATCAAAAGAAACAGAACGTATTTGTATTTTGGAAGATGCCGTAAAAGAAGCAAATAAACTGATATCTGATATGGCAAAGGATAAAGAAGAGTTACAGGGAATGGGCACGACAGTTGTTGTTGCTACATTCGATGGAAAACAGCTGTTTGTAGCAAATGTTGGAGACAGTCGTTTATATATTTGCAATCAAACGATTACACAAATTACAAGAGATCATTCTCTCGTTGAAGAGATGGTCCGTTTAGGTGGAATTGATAAGAAAAAAGCTCGCTTTCACCCTGATAAAAATGTGATTACACGCGCTGTTGGTGTGGAAGAAACCATTCAAATCGATTTTTTTGATACAGAACTTCGAAAAGGGGACGTGGTATTGATGTGCTCAGATGGGTTGACCAATATGCTGGATGATCAGGAAATTCAAGTTATAATGTCGATTAATGGAGATTTGGAACATAAAGCGAAAGCTTTAGTAGAAGCGGCCAATGAAAAGGGCGGAAAAGATAATATTGCAGTGGTCCTAGTGGATCCATATGGAAGCAATTTTGATGAGACAGGAGGTGCCAAATGATAAAATTAGGTATGATCATTGGCGACCGCTATGAAATATTAGAGAGAATCGGAACGGGCGGTATGTCCGATGTGTATAAAGCGAAGTGCCATAAATTGAATCGATATGTGGCTGTCAAAGTTTTAAAACAAGAGTTCAGTGAAAACGAAAATTTTGTCAATAAATTTCGAGTGGAAGCACAGGCTGCAGCTGGTCTGGAACATCCAAATATCGTTAACATTTATGATGTTGGTGAAGAGAACGGAATCTATTATATTATTATGGAGCTCGTTGAAGGAATTACCTTAAAGCAGTATATTGAGAAAAAGGTTCGCATTTCTTATAAAGAGGCGATTAGCATAGCTATTCAGGTTGCTATGGGTATTAAAGCAGCACATGCGAATAAGATTATTCATCGTGACATCAAACCACAAAATATTATTATTTCAACTACTGGAAAAGTAAAAGTTACGGATTTTGGAATTGCAAAAGCAGCTACCAGTAATACCGTTACCTCAAATGTTATGGGATCGGTACATTATTCATCTCCAGAACAGGCGCGAGGAGGATATTCTGACGAAAAGAGCGATATTTATTCTTTGGGGATTACTTTATTTGAAATGTTGACAGGACGAGTGCCATTTAATGGGGATACGACCGTTGCCATAGCGATTAAACATATCCAAGAGGATATGCCTTCCCCAAGATCGTTTGTGGATGATGTTCCAATTAGTTTGGAGCAGATTATCTTTAAGTGTACACAAAAGAGTCCGGACAAAAGGTATTTGAAAATTGACGAGTTGATTAAAGATCTCAAGCAGGTTTTGATGAACCCAGATCATATTTTTGAAAATATGTCTGCACCTATTTCTGACAATACGACAAGAAAGATTACTTCAAAGGAATTAAATTCTATAAAAATTCAGTCGGAGCAGTTGAATGTAAATTACGCGGATCCTTATCGAAAGAAGAAACCCGATGCTTCTCAAAGAAAGAAAAACAGCAAAAGAACAAAGCCAATTGATCCAGAGATGCAGCGTGAAAAAACAATTACAATTGTGATTGTAATTGTCACCGTACTTTTGGGATTGGGAATTATATTCTTTGTTGGAAGGGCCGTAGGATTATTTCAGTTTGGGGCAGAGCCAGAGATCGATGAAGTGGTAGAAGATGTGATCATGATTGATATTGATAATTTAAGCTGGGATGATGCAAAAGCAAGATTAGATGAAGTAGGAATTGCCTATGCAGAGCCAAGCTATGAAAATTCAGAAGATGTCACGGCAAATCACGTGATTTCAGCATCGATTGAGGCCGGAGATAAAGTATTAGAAACAGACTTGGTTGAAGTTGTAGTTTCCCTTGGACAAAAAGAAGTTTTGGTACCATTGGTTTTAGGGTTATCTGAAGACGAAGCGGTTCAAAGAATTACAGATGCTGGATTTAAGGCTGAAGTGGGTACACTGATAGACTCTCCGGATTACGCGAAAGATGAAGTTGGATATCAGTCGATTGCATATAATGAAAAAGCAGTACCTGGTACTACAATCAAAATTCGTGTGTCAAAAGGAACCCAATACTATCTGGACTATACGCTCCTAGCACCATCCATGTATGTTGCAGGTAGCGCGACGATTGTCGTAATGACTTCGAAAAACGAGGAGTTGTTCCGGGAAGTAGTTACTTCTTTTCCACAAGAAATTCAAGTGGATAGTATATGGGATGTAGAAGATGGGAAGATTTCTGTTTTATATACCATCAGTGTATTAGAAGATTATCTAGATAATAATGGAAACCCACAGACAAGAACGATTCAAAAAGACCAAGAAGATGTAATTGAAGTTCAATTTGAGCAAAGGTAAATGATGAGAGGAAAGATTACAAAGGGAATTGCAGGATTTTACTATGTCAAGATTATTACTGATGTAGTGGAAGGAAAAGCAGAGTTATATGAATGCAAAGCTAAGGGGATATTTCGTAAAAATGCACAAAAACCGTTGGTAGGTGATGTGGTTGATATTTCAATCCTTGACGAAGAAAAGAGGATAGGAAATATTGAAGAATTATATCCACGGAAAAATTCACTCATAAGGCCGGCAGTTGCAAATATTGATCAGGCACTTGTTTTTTTTGCAATCAAACATCCGGATTTGAATCTGAATCTCCTGGATCGATTTTTGATCATGATGGAGAAACTTGAATTACCCATCGTCCTGTGTTTTAATAAGAAAGACCTTGTTGACCAAGCTGAGATGGATCGTGTACGAAATATATATGAAAAGTGTGGTTATCCGGTTCATTTTATGAGTGCAAAAGATAAGAACGATGCACTTGCGATAAAAAAGTTGCTACTAGGGAAGACGACAGTGCTCGCAGGTCCTAGTGGGGCGGGTAAATCAACGTTCGTGAATCAAATTCAGCAGGAGTTTACGCAAACGACGGGTGAGCTGAGTGAGAAGATTAAGCGAGGTAAGAATACCACCACACATACGCAGTTTATGGAGTTGGATGATACATCGTATATCATAGATACACCAGGATTTTCATCTATGGGAATCTTTGAAATTGAAGAAACAGATTTAGGAGAGTATTATCCTGAGTTTCGAAAATATGAGAAGTTTTGTAAGTTTACAAGATGCGCACATACAAAAGAACCAGTTTGTGGGATTAAAGACGCTGTTGAACGTGGTGAAATAGCGAAAGAACGATACGAAAATTATATTTTATTGTATGATGAACTAAAAGAAAAGAGAAAATACTGATGAAAACAATTGTACCTTCAATTTTAGCTGCAAACTTTTGGTGTTTGGGAGAAGAGATAAATCGTGTGAAAGATGGTGGAGCAACCTGGTTGCACATCGATGTAATGGATGGAATGTTTGTTCCTTCCATTTCTTTTGGTATGCCAATTATAGCTTCGATTCGTAAAAAGACCGATTGTTTGTTAGATGTACATTTAATGATTGAAGAACCAAAACGTTACCTAGAAGAGTTTGCAAACCTTGGTTCGGATAGTATTACGATTCATTATGAAAGCAGTAAGACCGTAAAAGAAGACCTGATGAAAATACGAGAACTTGGTTGTAAAGTGGGTATTTCTTTAAAGCCAGAAACTCCGATTGAAGTTTTGGAACCGTATTTAGAATTTCTGGATATGATTTTAATCATGAGTGTTGAACCAGGATTTGGGGGACAGACATATATTGATAGTACATATGGACGCATAAAGAGAGTTCACAATATGATAGAACATTGTGCTTATGATATAAAAATAGAAATTGATGGAGGCATTAATCGAGAGAATATTCGAGAAGTTGCTGAAGCAGGTGTCGATATGATTGTTGCAGGTTCTGCAATTTTTAATGGAGACGCAAAAAAGAATACTGAAGATATCATTCAAATTTTAAATCAAATATAGAATAGATAGATATCCGTATCAAACGGATAGGAGGAAAAACATGAAATTAGGAATCGTTGGATTACCAAATGTAGGGAAGAGTACCTTATTTAATTCTCTAACAAAAGCTGGAGCTGAAGCAGCCAATTATCCGTTTTGTACGATTGATCCAAATGTTGGAATAGTTATGGTACCGGATGAAAGAATACAGTTGTTGGGAAAGATGTATCAGTCCAAGAAAATAACTCCAGCTGTAATAGAATTTGTGGATATTGCTGGACTTGTAAAAGGAGCTTCAAAAGGAGAAGGGTTAGGAAATCAGTTTTTAAGCAATATACGAGAGGTTGATGCAATCCTACACGTGGTAAGATGCTTTGAAGACTCCAATGTCATTCACGTTGATGGAAGTATTAACCCTGTTCGTGATATTGAAACGATCAATTATGAATTGATCTTTTCCGATGTAGAAATCTTAGATCGTCAGATTGCCAAGAAATCAAGAGGCGCAAGAAATGATAAATCCCTTGCAAAGGAAGTGGAACTTCTGACAAGATTGAAAGACTATTTGGAAGCGGGAAACATGGCAAAATCCTTTGAATGTGCCGACGAAGATGAAGAAAACATGTTTGCGGCCTATAATCTTCTAACAGCAAAACCTACAATCTTTGCAGCGAATGTATTGGAAGATGATTTGGCAGACGATGGAAAATCAAATGATATGGTAGAAAAAGTACGTAGCTATGCTGCAAAAGATGGATGTGAAGTGTTTACCGTATGTGCGCAGATCGAACAGGAGATTGCAGAACTTGATGATGATGAAAAGGCAATGTTTTTAGAAGAACTTGGACTAAATGAATCTGGTTTGGATAAATTAATACGTGCAAGTTATCGATTGCTTGGATTGATCAGTTTTTTGACGGCTGGAGAAGATGAAACGAGAGCATGGACGATTGTCAATGGCTCAAAAGCTCCTAAAGCAGCTGGAAAGATCCACACAGATTTTGAAAGAGGGTTTATTCGTGCAGAAGTTGTAAACTATCAAGATCTTCTTGACCTTGGTTCTATAGCGGCTGCAAAAGAAAAAGGACTTGTTCGCTTAGAAGGAAAAGAGTATGTAGTGAAGGACGGAGATGTAATTTTATTCCGTTTTAATGTATAGCTAGAGTTTGCGCTAAGAAAGAAGGAGAAACTATGCCTGAAATGATGAATGACATGGACATTGCATTCCCACATTTGGGAATCTATTTGGAGAATGTACCAAAGAATTTTCAAGTTTTTGGATTTACCATTGCTTTTTATGGAGTGATTATTGCAATTGCATTTATACTTGGACTGCTTATGGCAGCACATGTTGCAAAGAAAACTGGACAAGATCCAGATACATATTGGGATTTTACTATTTATGTGATAATTTCATCTATTGTTGGAGCTCGTCTTTATTACGTGGCTTTTGAATGGGAACATTACAAGGATAATCTATTAAGCATCTTCAATATTCGAAATGGCGGGCTTGCTATATATGGAGGAATTATTTTCGCATTTGCGACACTTGCCATCTATACAAAAGTAAAGAAGAAATCTTTTTTACTAATGGGTGATACGGCTGTTTTGGGCTTGCTTGTAGGACAAATTATCGGAAGGTATGCGAACTTCATGAATCGAGAAGCGTTTGGAGAATTTACGGATTCATTATTTGCAATGAGATTACCAATTAGCATGGTTCGTACATCTGATATCTCAGATTCGATTTTAGCGAATATACAACTTGGGACAAATTATATTCAGGTTCATCCAACGTTCTTTTATGAAAGTACGTGGAACATCATGATATTAATTATTCTATATTTGTATACCAAGCACAAGAAATTTGATGGTGAGATTGCACTTATGTACTTAGCGGGATATGGTTTGGGAAGATTTTTTGTAGAAGGTCTTAGAACAGATCAACTATTACTTTGGAATACACAAATACCAATTTCTCGTTTGATCGGGATGCTGGCATTTCTCGTTGGTACGATTTCGATTGTTTTGATTCGAATCGTTCGAGCGAAAAAAGAAAAATAAAAATTTTTGTTTATGTTATGAAATCATGATATAGACAGAAAAAAATTGCATAATACTATATATAGTTGTTTATTTTGAACACACCTTTTGGGCAGCCAAAAGGTGTGTTTTTTTTGCGCTTTGCGAAAAAAAAACACTTGAAAAATGCTTGCAGATTCCCTATTATTAGAGTAAAATATACCTAAAAGTGGTAGAAAGTGGTTCAAAGTGGTAAAAAGTGGTAGATTTTGAATCGACTGAATCATTTTTAGGAGGAAAGCAGCGAACAGGTGATGATATGTTAATGGGAAAATACAATCACACAATCGATACCAAGGGACGCCTAATCGTACCTTCGAAGTTTAGAGACGAAATTGGGGAGCAGTTCGTCATTACTAGAGGTCTCGATGGATGTTTGTTTGCTTATGATTTAGAAGAATGGAAAGTATTTGAGGATAAACTGAAACAACTGCCAAGTGGACAAAAAGATGTTCGTACGTATGCTCGTTTTTTTCTTGGTGAAGCAGCATTGGTTGAAATAGATAAACAAGGAAGAATTTTAGTACCAGCAAATCTGCGTACCTATGCAGAGCTGGATAAGGATGTTGTTGTTGTAGGTGTATTGGGAAGAATGGAAATTTGGAGTCAAGCGAAGTGGGATGCAGAGGATGAAGCAAATGGAAACATTGAGCAGATTTCGGAAAATCTGGCATCTATGGGACTAAGTATCTAAAAACACAGAGAAACTGCCATATAAGGGCAATGGAAAGGTTGAAGAAATGGGATTTGAACATGTGTCGGTTTTATTGAACGAAACGATTGAAAACTTAAATATTCGACCAGATGGAATCTATGTAGATGGGACTCTTGGTGGAGCAGGACATTCGAGTCATATAGCCATGAAATTAGGACCAAAGGGTCACTTATATGGAATTGATCAAGATGAAGCTGCTATTGAAGCAGCGAAAAAACGATTGGAGCCATATCAAGACATGGTAACCATTATTCGAGACAATTATTCAAATATTTCAGAGGTTATGAAACAGCAACAGGTGGAAAAAGTTGACGGGATTCTGTTGGACATAGGTGTTTCATCATATCAGCTAGATACAATTGAACGTGGATTTTCTTATAAGTATGATACAGCACTTGATATGAGAATGGATCAGCGACAAAAATTAACAGCAGAAGAAATTGTAAACACATATTCTTTAAATGAGCTTACAAGAGTCATTCGAGACTATGGGGAAGATAATTTCGCAAGAAACATCGCCAAACATATTGTAAGTGCTAGAGAGAATGAACGAATCACATCAACAGGACAGTTAAATGAAATCATTAAAGCAGCCATTCCAGCGAAGGTTAGAGCAAAAACTGGCCATCCTTCAAAAAAAACATTCCAGGCCATTCGAATAGAATGTAATCGTGAATTGGATGTACTTCGAGATTCAATCGATCAAATGATTATGCTTTTAAAGCCAAAAGGAAGGTTGTGCATCATTACTTTTCATTCGTTAGAAGACCGGATTGTAAAGTTCGCATTTAAAAAGAATGAAGATCCATGTACCTGTCCACCCAATTTTCCAGTTTGCGTCTGTGGCAATGTTTCAAAAGGGAAAGTGATTTCTAGAAAACCGATTCTTCCGAGTGAACAGGAGATGGAGGAAAACAGTAGAAGTAAAAGTGCAAAGCTTCGTGTCTTTGAGAGAGGCGAAGAATAAATAATAAATGAGGGCGTGTGAAAAACACACAGATGGGAGATAATATGAGTAATGCCAATCATGGAAGAATGGTTTACAAACAGACACAAACTGTATATAATCGAAGCAATGCAGTTAGAAAACAAGATATCGATTATGGATCATATGACTCCGATGTAGAAAGACAGATACGACGTTCCATTAAAGAAGTACCGTATCGAGACACAAGAACGGTTCGAGGAGAAGTAAGAAAGAGCCTATTGTATCTTATGCTCTTTGTGTGTGCGCTTATGGCAGTAGGTTATGTACTCTATGGATACATTGGTTTAAGAAGCGATATCAATCGAAAAATCGAAACTATTTCAAGCAAGGAAATTCTTTTGAATGATTTAATTATTGAAAATGATGAAGAGTACACAAGACTTATGAGTAGTGTGGACTTAAATGAAATCAACCGAATCGCTCGACAGGAGTTGGGGATGGTCAATCCGACATCAGAGCAGGTGGTAGTGATTTCTGGCGAAACCAATGATTATGTGAAACAGGAAAAAGAAGTCGAAGGGAATTAAACTGTAAAATCATAAAGTAGAGTAGGTGTTTCTCATGAATAAGAAACCAGGAAATAAGAAGAATAAAAATAAACAATTTAAGGAATACATGCAAAAAAAGCTGGTAGTACTATTTTTATTAGTACTACTAGCTTTCGTTGGTGTTAGTGTTCGTTTGTTATTGGTATCGGTGGAAAATGAAGAAGAGTACTCAAAACAAGTATTACTCCAACAAGAATATGACAGTACAACATTATTCTATCAGCGCGGAGAAATTCTAGATAAAAATGGCACAAAGCTTGCAATTAACGAGCCGGTTTATAAATTGATTATCGATAGCAAAGTCCTATCAATCACGAATGCTCAAGAAGAATCAATGTATCTTGAACCATCTTTATCAGCTTTGTTTGCTTGTTTTGATGTAGATGAATCTTATGTTCGTCAATATATTTTGGAACATCAAACGAATAGTTATAAAGTCCTTTTAGAGGGATTAAGTGTTGAGGAAAAAGAGGCCTTTGAAGAATATGTATCAAATAGTGGTAATTCTTCAAAAATAAAAGGGATTTGGTTTGAAAAACAATACAAGCGCTCTTACCCTTTTGATTCTCTCGCATGCGATGTTATTGGATTTATGAATAATAATGGGGAAGGTTATGGATTGGAAGGCTTTTATGATTCAGTCCTTTCTGGCACCAATGGAAGAGAGTATGGATATTTAAATTCCTCGCAAGTATTGGAAAGAACGATTGTGCCTGCAGTAGATGGAAACAATATCGTTACGACAATTGATGCAAATATTCAAGGTGTTGTAGAAAAATATATAAAGGAATTTAATGAAGAATATCGTGACAATTACCGAAATGGCGCAGGAAGTACGAACACTGGTGTGCTTATGATGAATCCCAACACGGGTGAAATCATCGCTATGGCTAGTTATCCGGTGTTTGATCTCAATGACCCATACGATTTATCAGCAGAATTTACGGAAAGTGAAATCGAGTCGTTTGATTCAGATACACTTTTGGAGAATCAACAAAATCTTTGGAGAAATTTTTGCATCTTCAACACCTATGAACCGGGATCAACAGCAAAATCACTTACCATAGCAACTGGTTTGGAATACGGAAGTTTGCTCGGAAACGAAACCTTTTATTGTGGTGGTTCGTTGGAAGTTAGTGGACACACCATTCATTGTAATAAATTGAGTGGACATGGAACACTGACGGTAGCAGGTGCGTTGGAACAATCGTGTAACGTGGCATTAATGCAAATGGCTGCAATCATAGGAAAAGAAGATTTTATGAAACAGCAGGCAGAGTTTAATATTGGACTAAAAACCAATATTGATCTTTCAGGTGAAGCTAGGACTGATACCCTGGTTTATGATGTGGAAGATATGGTTGCATCGGATCTTGCGATTGCATCTTTTGGTCAAGGGTTTAACGTAACCATGATTCAGATGGCAAGTGCTTTTTCATCAGTAATCAATGGAGGGTATTATTTTGAGCCACATGTTGTAAGTCGCATTGAGACGAATGAAGGAACAATCGTAGAAAATATTGAACCAAGAGTGTTGAGACAGGTGCTTTCAGAAGAAACATCGGAGCAAATGAGAACATACTTAAATGGTGTAGTAACGAATGGTACTGGAGCAAGTGCGAGACCAGCTGGATATACTATGGGTGGAAAAACAGGTACAGCAGAAAAGGCACAAAGAGATCATGAAAATTACGTAGTATCTTTTATTGGATATGTACCAGCAGATGATCCACAAGTTGTTATTTATGTGGTAATTGATGAACCAAATGTTGCAGATCAGCCACATTCTGGTTATGCTATGGCTTTAGTAAGAAAAATTATGACAGAAGCATTGCCTTACCTTGGTCTTTATCAAACAGAATCACTCAGTGAAAAAGAACAAGAAGAAATGCTCGAACTGAATCAGACATTATGGATGAGAAATATTGATTTGACAATAGAAGAAGATACGTTGTTTGAAGAAGGGGAATCCAGTGCGGGTGAATAACTGAGTTATAAGCCAAAGAAATAAATGGAATGAGAAAAAGATAAGATGAAATAATTCAAATATATGTTATAATATAGTTTGAAAAATTTTTTACAAGGAGATGTTATGAATACCTTTCAAATAATAATTCCTGTACTATTGGCATTTTTGTTAAGTGCAATCGCAGGACCTGTCGTAATTCGTATCTTACAAAGAAAAAAAATCGGACAAACGATCCGAAAAGAAGGTTTGGAGTCACATCAGAAGAAGGCTGGAAAACCTATGATGGGTGGGTTTATTTTTCTCTTTGGTCTTTTGGTAACTAGTCTATTCTTTCTTAGCGAATCAAAAGAAATGTTATTTATCTTAATCGTGACATTTGCATTTGGTTGCATAGGATTTATGGATGATTTTCTGAAAGCAAGAAAAAAAAGTTCCACAGGATTGTTAGCTTGGCAGAAAATGGCTTTGCAATTCCTTGTTACAGGTAGTTTTGCAACATACTTGTATATACAAGATCAACTTTTTGTAATCATTCCATTCACGGATGGAAAAACAGCAGATCTTGGAGTGTTTTCTCTGATTTTATTGATTTTGGCAGTTTTAGGGACGGTAAATGGCTCGAATTTTACGGACGGTGTAGATGCACTCTGCGGAAGTGTAACTGCTGTAATCGCAGTGTTTTTTATAGTGGCATCTATTTTAGTTCAGTCGGGTATTACTCCAATTGCGTCAGCTATGTTCGGAGCATTGCTTGGATATCTGATTTATAATTTTTATCCAGCAAAGATTATTATGGGTGATACAGGGTCGTTGGCTCTTGGCGGGTTTGTTGTTGCGTGTGCGTATGTTTTGCATATGCCCCTGTTTATTCCATTGTTTGCAATCATTTATCTGGCTGAAGTGATTTCGGTCATTCTACAGGTTGGTTACTTTAAACTGACGCATGGCAAACGAATTTTTAAAATGGCACCATTGCATCATCATTATGAGAAATCAGGATGGTCCGAGACGAAAGTTGTAGGAGTGTTTACGGTTATCACAATTCTTATGAGTCTGATCGCAATATATGCAATGTAATGTGAGGTAAACGTGACAGAAGAGAAGAAAATATCGAAAAAAAGAAAATCGAAATCAATGCGTCGCGAGCAACAATTTGATTATACATTACTTCTTGTTACCATTTTCCTGCTAGCATTTGGTATGATAATGGTATTTTCAACAGGTTCGGTGAGTTCCGAAAGCAGTAGTGATGTGTTGGTGCAAGGGATTGCTGCAGTCTTAGGGATCGTAGGGATTTTGGTTTTGATTTTTCTACCAATCAATTGGATTAAGAATATCTATCTGATTGGATATGTCCTTTCAAATGTGTTATTCTTTATTTTATTATTTTATGGTGGAACTAAAAGTCATGGTGCAACAAGATGGTTGCCAATAAAGATAACTGGTTCACTAACGCTTTCTGTTCAACCTGCAGAAATTGCAAAATTGGCTTTGATTCTTTTTTTGGCTGTGATGATATCAAAAATCGGAGATGGGATGAATCGGTTTCGTTCCAACCTATTACTTTTAGGGCTCACGATGCCATTGTGTTTGGAAATTTTATTGATCACCAGTGATTTGAGCTCGACAATAATCGTTTTTGGAATTGCATTTTTGATGCTATTTGTTGCGAACAAAAAATATTGGGGTTTTATTCTTTCGGCGGTAGGTGTTTTGATTGCAGCGGCAGGAATTGTTGCCTATACAGTTTTAAAATATGCAAATTCTTCCGATGATAAATCCTATCGATTTGAACGTATTCTTGCATGGCTGGATCCATCAAAGTATGCTGGAGAATCCGGAATGCAAACGATACAGTCTTTATATGCGATTGGTTCCGGTGGCATTTTTGGAAAAGGTCTTGGAGAAAGTATGCAAAAGTGGGGTACTTTACCTGAAGCTCATAATGATATGATTTTTGCAATTGTATGTGAAGAACTTGGTTTTATTGGAGGACTAGCTATCATCATTTTGTTTATTTTGTTGATTTGGAGAATGATGGTAATTGCTCAAAATACAACCGATTTATTTGGTGCAATGTTAGTCGTTGGAGTCATGTCTCACTTTGCAATCCAAGTATTAATAAATATTGCTGTTGTTACAAATACGATTCCCAATACTGGAGTCACATTGCCATTTATCAGTGCAGGTGGTACTTCTGTGTTGTTCTCCTTGGTCGAAATCGGACTCGTACTTCGTATCAGCAGAGGGATATATATGAAAGAGTAAATTGCCTATGACTTTAATGAAAAAACAAACTATGAAATTGATAAGGAAAATTTGTATCGCCGTGATTCTTTTTTTCCTTTTGGTTTTGGCGGGGTATTTGTACTTATCTAGTCATCAGGTAAAACACATTTATATTAAGGGAAATTCATACTATTCCGATCAGGAGATACAAGATAAATTATTTGATAGTCTCTTGAATCGAAACACCCTCTATTTAAATTGGAAGTACAAGTCAAAGGATTATCATGGAATTCCCTTTACTGACACTGTTGAAATTGATGTAACCTTTCCCGATACAGTGTATGTTACGGTATATGAGAAAAGTTTAATTGGCTATGTAGATTATCTTGGACAATATTTGTTTTTTGATAAAGATGGAGTAGTCGTTGAGTCAAGCAGTGAATTATCAAATGAAGTTCCGTGTATAACAGGTCTTCATTTTTCTAAGATGATGTTATATGAACCTTTAGAAGTAGAAGAATCTGGTGCATTTGACAAAATCCTTGAGATTACAAAAGCGGTTTTGCAATATGGGTTGAGTCCGACAGAAATTCATTTTTCAAAAGACCAGGATCTCATGCTTCGATTTGATGAGGTGAGAATCATCTTAGGGGATACAGAATATTTAGACGAAAAACTGGCGGTGATTCGAGATGCCCTGCCTTCTTTAGAAGGTAAAAAGGGTGAAATGTCGCTAGAAAATTATGAAGGGAAAAATCAAACTGTTTCCTTTCAGCCAGATAAATAAAAAGAACAAAAAATCCTAAAAATAGGTTGATAATTACCCGAAAACGTTATATGATGATTACTAGTAGTTTGCGAGGGTATAGTGTAAGGGATAGGAGGACATACTGTTGCTAGAAATAAAATCGAATGATCAAGATTTTGCCGCCAAAATTGTCGTGGTAGGTGTAGGTGGAGCAGGAAATAATGCTGTGAACCGAATGATAGATGAAGGAATTGAAGGTGTCGAGTTTGTTGGAGTTAATACAGACAAACAGGCTTTACAGTTATGTAAAGCAAACCGTTTGATTCAAATTGGAGAAAAATTAACAAAAGGACTTGGCGCTGGAGCAAAACCTGAAGTGGGTGAAAAAGCTGCAGAAGAAAGTTTGGAAGAAATTGCATCGGCTTTAAAAGGTGCGGATATGGTGTTCGTTACCTGTGGAATGGGTGGTGGAACCGGTACTGGAGCTACACCTGTTATTGCTCAAGTTGCAAAAGAAATGGGTGTATTAACAGTAGGTGTTGTTACAAAACCATTTCGTTTTGAAGCCAAAACACGTATGATTAATGCGGTAGGTGGAATTGATAAATTAAAAGCAAATGTTGACACAATCATTGTGATTCCAAATGATAAATTGTTGGAAATTGTTGATCGTCGTACCACGATGCCAGATGCTTTGAAAAAAGCAGATGAAGTGTTACAACAGTCTGTTCAAGGAATTACTGATCTTATTAACTGTCCTGCAATTATTAACCTCGATTTTGCAGATGTTCAGACCGTTATGAAAGATAAGGGTGTGGCGCATATTGGTATTGGAGTTGGAAAAGGCGATGATAAAGCAAAAGAAGCAGTGCAGATGGCAATTGACTCACCTTTATTAGAGACTACAATTCATGGAGCTACGGATGTAATTATCAATATCTCAGGAGATATCACTTTAAATGATGCAAATGAAGCTGCAAGTCGTGTTCAAGAGCTATCTGGACCAGATGTAAACATTATCTTTGGTGCAAT
The DNA here is from genome assembly GCA_963666475.2 of Lachnospiraceae bacterium. Lineage (GTDB taxonomy): Bacteria > Bacillota > Clostridia > Lachnospirales > Lachnospiraceae > JBFHIZ01. Next base: position 329,326 of record CAXXJM010000001.1, read on the forward strand.
GTACGATGAAACGATGCAAGATACTTGTACAATCAGTGTAATTGCAACTGGACTTGAAGACAAACATACTTTTGTGAAACCGACAGTGAAAACTGCACCTTCTACATTTGGAACACAATCTAAAACACCGACTACAAAGCCTATCATGCAGACACAGCCTCATGTAAGGACAGATGAAACGAAAGCTCCTGCTTTTTCTATGAATGAAGCTGAAATTCGTAGACCAAAAGTAGAAGATCGTACAATAAATATTCCTAGTTTCTTACAAAAAAATAAAGAATAAGAAACAAAACAAAAAGAAACGGACGACATTGTCCGTTTCTTTTTGTTTGATTGACATAATTGCAAAAAAATACTATACTTGCAATAGAAACGTCAATTGAACACTATAGGTTGGGGGTATGTTTATGAAATGTCCATTTTGTGGTCACGAAAGTACAAGGGTAATTGATTCTAGACCTGCGGAAGACAATAATTCCATTCGTCGCAGAAGAGTTTGCGATGAATGCAACAAGAGATTTACTACATATGAAAAAATTGAAACCATTCCTTTGATAATTATTAAAAAAGATAACAACAGAGAAACTTATGATCGTAGCAAGATAGAGGCTGGTGTATTAAGAGCGTGTCATAAACGTCCAATTAGTGCGAATCAGATCAATCAATTGGTGGATGAAGTTGAGACGGAGATCTTTAATCTAGGTGAAAAGGAAGTTGCCAGTACAGAAATTGGTGGATTGGTTATGAATAAATTAAAAGATATTGATGCGGTAGCGTATGTTCGTTTCGCATCTGTCTATCGAGAGTTCAAAGATGTAAATACATTTATGGATGAGTTGAAAAAAGTATTGAAATAAATTCATAAAAATGTTAATTTTATTAGGTCTTAACATATACGATAGGAAATGTATGTGTCAAAGATAGATTATGTTTCTAAGAAACAAAGGATAGGAGAAAAACATGAAAACAAAGAAAACGATTCTGAAAAGAATTCCGCTTCTTATGGTCATGTTTCTTTCGTTTTCTATTGCACTATGCGGATGCGTAGGCGATAAGAGCAGTGCGGATACTTCTTCCATTACAATTGGAATCCCTCAGGATATCGAAGATAGTCTTGACCCCCACAAAGCAGAGGCGGCAGGAACAAAAGAGGTGCTTTTCAATATTTATGAAGGTTTAGTGAAACCGGATAGTGATGGTAATTTTATACCCGCTGTGGCGAAAGAATATGTGACAAAAGAAGATGGAAAGCAGTACATTTTCACACTAAGAGAAGGTGTGAAATTCCATGATGGTTCACTAGTGACGGCGGAGGATGTTGAATACTCAATTATGAGATGCGCCGATGCAAGTGATGAGTCCACGTTTGTATCGGCGTATTCTAATATAGAAAGTGTTGAGATTATAGATAATACAACAATTTCAATTATGTTGATACAGCCGGATACGGAGTTTATTGCATACATGACGACGGCTATCATACCTCGTAACAACGAAGACCCAGAGACAAATCCAATTGGAACGGGTCCATATATGTATGTCTCAAGAACTCCACAAGAGAATATAAAATTGACCAGATTTGATGATTATTATGGTGAAAAAGCTTATATCGAAGATGTAACTTTTAAAATCATAGCAAATGCAGATACGGTCGTAATGAGTTTAAATGGTGGTTCCATTGATATGTATGCAAGATTGACACAAATGCAAGCAGATCAACTTTCTGATGATTTTGAAGTATATGAAGGAACCATGAATTTAGTGCAGGCTTTATATATAAACAATGCGGTGTCTCCTTTTGATGATGTAAGGGTTCGTCAGGCGTTGAGCTATGCAGTTGATGTTCAAGAAATTCAAGATTTAATATTTGCTGGAACTGGGGAAAAAATTGGTAGTAGTATGTTTCCAGCATTTGGGAAATATTATATGGAAGATTTGAGTACATATTATACAAAGGATATAGAACGTGCAAAAGAACTGCTTGCAGAAGCTGGATATCCAGATGGATTTTCCTTTACAATTACTGTGCCTTCGAACTATCAACCACATATTGATACCGCACAGGTTCTAGTTGAGCAGTTTAAGGCAATCGGAGTTAATGCTTCGATTGAGCTTGTTGAGTGGAGTGCGTGGCTAAGCGATGTATATATGGCAAGAGACTACGAGACAACAGTGATTGGAGTTGACGCTGCAAATTTAACAGCAAGAGCATTATTGGAACGTTTTTCATCCCAAGCAGGAGATAATTTTACGAATTTTTCTTCGGCAGAGTTTGACGCCATGCTTATGACAGCAATGAATGCGGTAAATGAAGATGAGAAAACAGAAGCATACAAGTCTTGCGAACAAATATTAACAGAGCAGGCTGCAAACGTTTATTTACAAGACATGCCAGAGCTCGTTGCTTTAAGCAAAGATTTTACTGGATATGAGTTTTATCCACTTTATGTTCAGGATATTTCGAAAATTCGAAAAGTTGATAATTAATTATTTAAAAGGATAGAAAGAGGGTAAGGAAATGAAACAGATTGTGAAAAAGATAAGTTTGATGCTATTTACAATGATGTTTCTTTCCTTGCTCGTTTTTTTTGCTTTTTCACTCATTCCTTCTGATCCTGCAACGACATTATTAGGACTGGATGCAAGCGAAGAGAGTGTACAGGCATTACGCGAAGAAATGGGACTAGATCAACCCATTCTTATACAATATGGGAGTTGGATACTTCATGCGGTAAGAGGGGATTTCGGAGAGTCTTACAGTTATCATATATCGGTTAGCAGTCTACTTGTGGACAAAGTCAGAGTCACATTTTTCCTTTCTTTTTTTGCGTTCTTTATATTAATGATTCTTTCCATTCCAATTGGTATTGCAGCGGCGAAGAGAAAAGGCGGGAAACTAGATACTATTGTTCTATGGCTGGCACAGATTCAAATGGCAGTGCCTCAATTTTTTTTGGGGATTATGATCACATATTTCTTTGGCATCTTATTACATGCATTCACACCAGGGAATTATGTTTCGTTCAATGATGATTTTATTGGATTTTCACGTTACCTTTTTTTCCCTGCGCTTTCTATTGCATTACCTAAAACTGCTATGGCTGTAAAGATACTACGAACGGCTATCGTTGATGAAATTGAAAAAGATTATGTAAGGACAGCATACAGCAGAGGAAATGACGGAACGAGCGTGCTATACCGACATATTTTAAAAAATGCATTTCTACCATTTCTCACATTTGTTGGAATGGTACTTACGGATTTGCTAGTTGGAAGTATTATCATTGAACAAGTGTTTAATGTTCCTGGGATGGGCAGACTTCTATTGACATCGATAGCACATAGAGATTATCCTGTGATCCAAGCTATTATTGTGATTTTAGCAGCATTTGTATTATTGATAAATTATCTCATTGAGATGATTTATCCAGCGATTGATCCAAGATTGAGAAAAGAGTAGTGAAGTGGTGAAGAAAAAAAAGGAAGCTGTAAAATTGAATCATAACTTGTTGATTGGAGGAATCATTACGGGGATTGTAATGGTTTTGGTTGTTGTTGGCTTTTTTTGGACTCCATATGACGTGGAAGCTATGAATGTAGCAGAAAAATTACAGAATGTTTCCGTTTTACATATATTTGGTACAGATCAGTTCGGTCGTGATATATTTTCACGCGTTATGAGGGGCATGGGTGTGTCTTTTTTAATCGCCAGTGGTACTGTAAGTATTGGTGTAGTTTTTGGATTGATTTTAGGTTCAACAAGTGCATACTTTGGTGGTCTATATGATGAAGTTATCATGCGATTAACGGATACTTTTTTTGCGTTCCCTGCAATTTTGATTGCTCTAGTTATTGTGAGTTTATTTGGAAGTGGTAAGTATTTAGTTATGCTTGCACTTGGGATTGCATTTATTCCTAGTTTTACAAGAGTAATACGTGCGGAATATTTAAGAAATAAAGAGCGTGATTATGTTGCAATGGCAAGAATCCTAGGAGCAAATGATTTTCGAATCCTTTATATACATATATTGCCAAATTGCAAGACGATTCTATTGACAAATATTTTAATCGGGTTTAATAACGCAATTCTAGCGGAGTCTGGAATGAGTTATTTGAGTATTGGAGTACAACCTCCGGATGCAAGTCTTGGTCGAATGCTATCCGAGGCACAGGCTTATTTATTTTCTTCACCATGGTGTGCAATTTTTCCGGGAATTATGATTATCTGTATGGTCTTGGGTTTTTCTCTTTTTTCGGAAGGCCTTGGAGGGAAAAGACAGGGGAGGAGAAGGCATGCTTAATGTAAATCATCTTCATATTATATTCCAGGATGACGGTATCTCAGATCACGCAGTTAATGATATTAGTTTTCAAATGGGACGTGGTGATATTTTGGGTGTGGTCGGTGAATCTGGATCAGGAAAAACTTTGACAGCACTTGCAATCGCGGGATTGTTGCCAAGGCATGATTTAGATAAAAAGGGAGAAATTTTATTTCAAGGTGTGGATCTCCTTACTTGTAATCGTGAGAAATTACGCAAGATACAAGGTTCTGAAATTGCAATGATTTTTCAAGAACCAATGACTTCTCTAAATCCAGTGATAAAAATTGGAAAACAAGTGGAGGAAAGTTTGAGGATACATACGACTCTTTCTAAAAAAGAACGCAAGAAAAAAGCGATTGATGTGATGCGGCAAGTAGAATTAAAGGATACTGAGAAGATTTATGAACAATATCCTCACCAATTATCTGGGGGAATGAGACAACGAGTTATGATTGCAGCTGCAATTATTAATCATCCTCAAATATTAATAGCAGACGAACCAACAACTGCTCTGGATGCACTCGTCCAACATGAAATAATCTCTTTGTTAAATAGAATCTGCAAGGAAGAAGAAATGTCATTATTATTCATTTCTCATGACTTAAGTTTAGTCTCAAAAATCTGTAATCATCTTATTGTAATGAAAAATGGTAAAATTATTGAAAGAGGAGATACGAAATCTATTTTTTCGGATCCAAAAGAATCCTATACAAAACAATTAATAGATAGTATTCCGAAATGGGATTTAGGAGAAGCCAATGAAGAATCGTGTTGAATTATCTGTAAATGATTTAGCGGTCACTTATGAAAGGGAAAAAGAAAAACAGGAAGCTATTAAAAATATAACGTTTCATGTAGAACATGGTGAAATATTTGGGGTATTGGGAGAAAGTGGCTCAGGGAAAACGACAATAGCAAAAGCGGTAATGGGTCTCGTGCCTATTACTCATGGTGAGATTATTAAAAATTATAAGCAACCACAAATGATCTTTCAAGATCCGAAAGAATCTTTAAATCCTTCGATGACGATAGGGAGAATTATTGAAGAACCACTTCGGATCCATGACCGTTTGAGTAAAAAGGAAAGAAAAAATAGAGTCTTGCAAATGATGACGGAAGTGGGATTGAATGAGCAACTTTACGATCGATATCCGGACGAATTATCTGGAGGACAACGACAACGCGTTAGTATTGCCATGTCTTTTATTCGAGGTGTAGATTTTCTTGTTGCGGATGAAGCTGTGTCTGCCTTAGATGTAACGATACAGTCGCAGATTTTAGAATTGATCAAGAAAATGCAGACAGAACAGCAGATATCTGTACTTTTTATATCACATGACCTTAAAGTAGTGTATAATATATGTGATCGTGTTATGGTCATGTGTAATGGTGAAATTATCGAACAGGGAATAACCAAAGAAATTTTTCGCAATCCGAAATCAGAGTATTTAAAAAAATTAATTGCGGCTAGTTGAAATATCTCTTGAAAGAAAATGACGAATATCCTTAAGTTTTTTGATTGCTTCGCCGATACATATAAAACAGAAACAAAAAAGGAAGGAGGTAGCGTTATGAGTATTTCAATTTCAGGAATGAACGATCTGTATTCAAATTATAGACAAGCAAATATTCCTCGCGTCAGTGATGAAGCAGTACAAGCACAACAGAATACGGAAAAGAAAGCACCAGAACGTATACCTTCAGAAGTATCTTTACCTTCCGTACAATCTTCACCGATTCAAAATGCAAGTTTAGAGGATGTATCTCTTTCTCTAAAGAACGAGCAATTTGATTTTGTTGGAAGAGATAGTGATATCGAATCTCTTGACGTACAAAAAGCGGTTTCCGATATGAAAAAAGATTCAATCATTCAACAATACAACTATTTTGTCGGGGACGCATTTAGTTCCTTTGGTGCACAGGGGAATGAGGATGGAATAGTCATTCAAAAATTTTAATTGAAAATAGATGATATCCGATAGAAAGACTGTCAATGTGCTTCATATTGACAATCTTTTTTTTATATGTTAGTTTAATATTAACAAAGCGCAACCGATTGCGCTTTAAATTTATGGGAGGTATGTTAAAGTATGAAAAAAAAGATTGTAATAATGGGGATTAGTATCTGTGTAATTGCTGTAATACTGACTGTGCTTCTTTTTTCAGGAGTATTCAAAAATGAATACCGTGTAAAACTTCCCAGTGAAATGGAAGAGTCAGGTATTGTTGTTGAACCGATAGAAAATATGTCAAGCGATTTTATTTGCGGGGTAGATATATCGTCGATCATTGCAGAGGAAGAAAGTGGAGTTGTTTATTATAACTTGAGTGGTGAGGAAGAGGATTTATTTAAAATACTTGCAGATGCAGGGGTCAATTATATTCGAGTGAGAGTTTGGAATGATCCTTTTGATTCAAAGGGCCGTGGATATGGAGGGGGTAATGTCGACACGGAAACGGCTGCAAAAATAGGTGTACGGGCGGCTGAATATGGAATGCAATTATTAATCGACTACCACTATTCTGATTTTTGGGCAGATCCAGGGAAGCAACAAGCCCCTAAAGCATGGGAAAAAATGACTCTTGAAGAAAAAGAAACTGCGCTATATGAGTTTACCAAGGAAAGTCTTAAGGAAATAATTGAAGCTGGCGCTGATGTCGGGATGGTCCAGCTAGGAAACGAAACGAATAATGGAATGGCTGGAGAAACAAAAAAATCTGCGATAGCGAAACTTATGATACAGGGTAGTAATGCGGTGAAAGAAGTGGAAGCTCTTTATGAAACAGATATTAAAATTGCCATACATTTGACAAACCCAGAAAATCAGGATGCAGTCTTATCCTATTTACAAACTTTATGGAAGTTTGACTTAGACTATGATGTACTGGGGTTGTCCTATTATCCGTTCTGGCATGGTTCCTTAGATAATTTAAAAGAACTGGCAGAAACTGTAATTGACGAATACGATAAGGAAATAATGGTTGTTGAAACATCATATCCATATACGGATTTAGATGGGGATGGTCAAGGGAACAGTGTTGGGTCAGATGATTTACCGTCAACAAGCATTGCTTCTGTACAAAGCCAGGTTGACTCTATTCGCGATATTTGTGCTACGATTGCCTCATTGGGTGATTACGGTTTAGGACTTTTTTATTGGGAGCCAGCGTGGATTCCTGTAGGTAATTATCAGGCGGACCCTTCAGTAATTGGAGCGAACGAAAATTTATGGCAAAAATATGGATCGGGATGGGCATCGAGCTTTGCGGCAGAATACGATGCAGAAGATGCTGGAGTTTATTATGGAGGATCATCGTGGGACAATCAGGCATTTTTTGATTTTGATGGACATGCGTTACCTTCATTAGAGGTTTTTAAATACCTTCGATATGGCAGTACAGCACCACTTTCTTTGGAATATGCTGAAAAAATATCAGTAAATATAAATGTTGGCTCAGAGATTGTATTGCCAGAAACCGTGCAGGCGTATTATAATAATCGTGCTGAAAATGGAATTTTGCCAGTGACATGGAATCAAGATGAGATTGATCAAATTGATACAAATCAGATTGGAGAGTATTCGATACATGGAGTTTTGGAAGATGGTACGGTAGTTACAGCCACCATTCTCGTAAGTTTAGTGAATTTCATTTCAAATCCTAGTTTTGAGGATGACGATTTAAGTATGTACCGATTTATATATGATGATGTGAATCCTGCTGATTTCCTTAAGAAAGAAGCAGATGCATATTCCGGTCAGTTCTCTTTGCATTATTGGCGTATGGCAGATATATATTTTCAATGCGAACAAGATGTAAATGACTTAGAATTAGGAACATATACGTTTTCTATTTTCGCTCAGGGAGGAGATAGCGCAGAGACTTCAGAATACTATATCTATGCGATAAGTGGGGATCAAACTTATACTGCATCTTATCAGATTACAGGCTATCAGGTATGGACGAATCCATCCATCTCGAATATCGAGGTCAATGAAGGAACAATTACCGTTGGTGTGTTTGTGAAGGACCAAACTGGTGCTTGGGGAACCTGTGATGATTGGAAATTAACAAAAAACGAATAATCAGTTACCTTACAATTTGTACTTAGCTTTTTGTGTATACAATGAACATATATGAAGTGTCAAGAATGGAGATTCACATGGCAGAGAATAAGAAAATAACCATTGCAGATATTGCAGAAGCTTTGAAAGTTTCAAAAACGACCGTTTCAAGGGCCATATCTGGAAAAGGAAGGATTGGCGAAGAGACAAAACAAAAAGTTTTAGAGTATATTGAAAAATATAATTACAAGCCCAATGTTCTTGCTAGAGGTCTTGCGCAATCAAAAACATACAATATTTGCATTACTCTACCGAATACATTTAATATTTCGGAGCTTCCATTTTTTCAAAAAAATCTTTTACGAGCCTGTGATTATTTGTCAACAAAAGACTATGACGTCATTGTAACAAAGATTTCTGATACAGATGTGAGCAACTTGTCAAGAGTAATTGAAAATCAAAAAGTGGACGGGGTGATATTGACAAGTTCCACGGTGGATGGAATTGCAGTTAATCTCCTACGGGAAAAAGAAGTGCCGTTTGTTCTTTTGGGAAGTTGTCAGGATTCTGATGTCTATCAGATTGATGCAATGCATTATGAGGGATGCAAGGAACTTACAGCTATGATCTTGTCAAGGGGAAATCGTAGACTTGCCCTGTTAGGTGGAAATACGAAGCTTTGCGTTACGAAACATCGAAAAGAAGGCTTTCTTGACGCGCATAAAGATAAAAAAGTGCAAATAGATCGTGAACTGATTTACGCAAATTTAACAAGCAATGCAAAAATTGAAAAGGCAGTACTTGATGCAATTTATAAGAAAGCTGATTGTTTAGTCTGCATGGATGATAATATATGCTTTCAGGCGCTAAAGATTCTTAAGATAAACAGAGTCAACGTGCCGACCGATGTTCAAATAGTTTCTTTTTTCGGAAGTAGTTTGTTGGATGGAAATCACCCATCAATTACTTCCATTGAGTTTGACAATGATGATATTGGAACACTGGCTTCTAGGACGTTATTAGCAATCATTATGCAAAAAAAAGGAATTCGTAAGAGAGTGGAATTAGGGTATCGGATTCTTATGAATGATTCAATTTTATAGACAAAAGCACAGATAACTCTGTGCTTTTTTTTGCACTTTCTGTCATTTGTGTAAATCTACTAAAAATGTAAGATTTATATGAGCGAAAGTGTACATTGACTTTAAATTAATGGAATGCTATTCTTTATTTAGGACAACCGATTGCGCAAGGCAAATAATAAGGTGTCTATGATTATCTATAAGGTATTTTTGGTGCTGGATTTCCTACTCGCACGGAAATCCGGTAGCCAACAAAAAAAGGAGGATTATATGAGAAAAAAATTAGTAGCTGTTTTAATTTCTGCAGTACTTATGGCATCCTTGTTAGCAGGATGTGGTAATAATGTTGCAGAAAACACTGGGGATTCAACGACTACAAATGAAGTATCGAACACTGGAAATGACACAACCGAAACACCTGCAGAACTTGAAGATGTATCCCTTGTTATGTGGGGAGCAGAAGAAGATCAGGCATTATTAACCATGATGGTAGATTCTTTTATTGCAGCTTATGGCGATCAGGCAAACTTTGATATTCAACTAGGAGTGCAGTCAGAAAGTACAGCAAAAGATACGGTATTAACTGATGTGGAAGCAGCTGCAGATGTATTTGCTTTTGCAGATGACCAATTGAACGAATTGGTTAATGCTGGAGCATTGCAACCTGTGTCTATCAATACAGAAGCAATTATTGAAGCGAATGGAGGAGCTCCTTCGGGAAGTGTACTTGCCGCAACAAAGGATGACACTCTATATGCTTATCCGATGACAGCAGACAATGGATATTTTATGTTTTATGATAAATCCTATTTTACAGAAGATGATGTAAAATCTTTAGATAAAATGATGGAAGTTGCAGCAGCAGCGGGCAAAAAAATTACGGTGGATTACTCAAGCGGATGGTATTTGTATTCCTTCTTCCAAGGTGCAGGACTTGCATTATCTCTTCAAAATGATGGGGTAACAAATGATTGCACTTGGAATTCGACAGATGGAACTTACAAAGGCGTTGATGTTGCACAGGCAATTTTAGATATCGCAAACAATCCTGGATTCGTTAGTTTGGGAGATGCAGAATTTGCAACAGGGATCACAGATGGAACAATCATTGCTGGAGTAAATGGTGTATGGAATGCTGAAACTGCGGCAACAGCATGGGGAGATAACTATGCAGCTACCAAATTGCCAACTTATACAGTAGCAGGAGAACAAGTACAAATGTCAAGTTTTGCAGGGTATAAATTGGTAGGTGTAAATGCTTATTCTGAATATGTTGGATGGGCAATGCTGTTAGCTGAATGGATTACAAACTATGACAATCAGGTACTACGTTTTGAAGAAAGAGGTCTTGGACCATCAAATGTAGAAGCTGCAGCATCCGACGCAGTGCAGACAAGTCCAGCAATCGCAGCTTTGGCATCACAGTCAAGATATGCAACGGTGCAACGTGTAGGCGGAAACTTCTGGGATCCAGCGTCTGCATTTGGGGCAATTATGGCAGCGGGAAATCCAGACGGAACGGATTTACAGGAATTAGTGGATAACATGGTGGCAGGAATTACAGCTCCTGTGCAATAAACACATCGTATTCCTTTAATAGCAAGATAAATCAGTATAGCCCACATGTTAGAACACATGTGGGCTATACTAAAAAGTGAGGCAAGCATGAAAAAAATAGTTGATGTATTTATCGCAATGTTAAAAAAACTTGGTTCTTCAATTGTAGATGGAGATATTTTTGTAAAGCTCTCCCTTGTTTTCATGGGACTTGGATATTTCAGACGCAAACAATATATCAAAGGAGTAATTGTAACGATATTTCAAATTGCGGTTATTTCTTTTGTAGTGATTTTTGCGATTCCATATCTCATTAAATTCTCAACACTGGGTACTGTCCAACGGGAAATGGTGTTTAACATGGAGACCATGAAGAATGAGGTGAATGACTTTGATAATTCTTTCAAAATTTTGTTGTATGGAATTGTAAGTATTGTTGTGATACTTGTAGGAATCGTTTTCTGTCTAATTAATGTAGTGAAAGTCAGAAATCTTCAGGTACTAGAAGAAAGTGGAAAACATATAAATTCTTTTCGTGATGATTTGGAAGATCTAATGAATGAGAAATTTCATATTACATTATTATTCTTCCCTGTCATGGGAATTGTTATTTTTACCGTAATTCCTTTACTTGTCATGATTTTAGTTGCATTTACAAATTATGACCAAGTACATATGCCGCCTACAAATTTGTTTACCTGGGTCGGCATCGAAAATTTTAAACAATTATTTGGGAGTTCCATTACCATCACGTTTGGGTACTCGTTTCGAAAAGTGTTGGGATGGACTTTAATATGGGCGGTTTTTGCGACGTTTACAAACTATTTTTTAGGCATTCTTTTGGCTATGTTTATTAATGATAAGAAAACGAAATGGAAAAAAATGTGGAGAACGTTTTTCGTTATTACGATAGCTGTCCCGCAATTTGTTTCCTTGTTGTTGGTTCGTAATTTCTTTGCAGATACCGGTATTGTGAATACCCTTTGTTCCAATGCTGGCATTACTGATTTCTTAAAAAGCATTGGTATGGTAAAAGCAAGCTTGAGTTATATTCCGTTTTTAACGGATCCTGTATGGGCAAAAGTAATGGTAATTTTGATTAATATGTGGATTGGAATCCCTTACTTAATGTTAATCGCGACAGGAGTTCTTTTGAATATTCCTGGAGATTTGATAGAAAGTGCAAAAATTGATGGTGCTAATTCCTATCATATTTTCAGAAAAATAACGATGCCTTATATTTTCTTTGTCACAGGACCATATTTGGTAACATCATTTGTTGCGAACATTAATAACTTTAATGTTATTTATTTACTGACACAAGATGTATTTTTTACGATGGATCAGTTCTTGGCAAACTCAAATGCCAAAGAAATTGATTTGCTTGTAACATGGTTGTATCGTCTGACACAGGAACAGTACAACTACAAAATGGCTTCGGTAATCGGTATTGTAATCTTCTTAATTAGTGCAATTTTTACGTTGATTGCATTCAATCGAATGATTTCAGGAAATAAAGAGGAGGATTTTCAATAATGAAAAAAGTAATCAATCCAATTTTAAGACATATATTTCTTGCAGTTTTATCGGTTGTCTGGTTAATTCCAATCTTTTGGCTGGCACTCACTTCGTTTAGTGCGTATCCGGGAATCAATATCAGTCATTTTGTTCCAGAATCATTAAGTTTTAGAAACTATCAAATGTTGCTATTTGATGCGGATACAGTTGCACAATTTCCAAAGTGGTTTACAAATACTTTTATCATTGCATTTTTTTCTTGTGTGATTTCTAGTCTGTATGTTCTTATGGTAAGTTATGCTATGAGTTGTATGCGTTTTAAAATGAGAAAACCATTAATGAATCTTGCGGTGATTTTGAATTTGTTTCCAGGATTTTTATCCATGATTGCAGTGTATTTTATTTTAAAATCCTTTGGTTTGACAAATAATCACATTGGCCTGATTCTCGTGTATTCTGGAAGCGCCGGACTAGGATATTTAATTGCAAAAGGATTTTTTGATACCATACCAGGATCGCTTCGTGAATCTGCAAGACTAGAAGGCGCAAGTGAGGCAAAGATCTTTACAAAAATTGTTATTCCAATTTCAAAGCCAATTATTGTGTATACAGTAATTTCGGCATTTCTAGCTCCTTGGATGGATTTCTTATTTGCAAGAATTATCTTGAATTCTGGGATATCAGATGATTGGACGGTTGCAATAGGACTCTACAATATGCTTGATAAAACACTGATCAATACATACTTTGCCAGGTTTTGTGCAGGTGGTGTTCTGGTTTCAATTCCGATTTCTGTACTGTTTGTAATTATGCAAAAATTCTATGTAGAAGGAATCACAGGTGGGGCAGTAAAAGGTTAGTGTATTAAGACAATAAAGATAATATTTCATGGAGGAATATAATGAAAGAATTTTTAGTAAATATTATTCATCGTCCGGAAATGGTACCTGAATATGCAGAAAAGGTAACAGGACATGGAAAAACGGAAGATATAGGAAGAAATGAGTTGTTAGTAGAATCGTTGGATATTTTTTTGACACAGCAGGAAATTGCTCATAAGAATGGTTTAAAAACCACGATTCAAATGACTTATGCTAGTTTGTTTAATGAACAGGCGGTTGAAATCGCAAAGGAACATCATAAAATATACGGTGATGAAATTGCATTGACATTGTTGGGTCTTCCGTGTGAAGAATTCCGAGAAAAATATAAAACCAAAGATTTTTGTATTTGGATGTTTTCCATGGAAGATAAGATTTCGATTGTAAATGATGTATTTGAAAAATTTAATCAATGTTTTGGATTCTATCCAGAGTCCACGGGTTCTTATTATATGGATGCAGAGCTCACGAATTATATTAAAGAAAAGTATCCAATGGTGAAATGCGCAGTTGCGACTTGCTGGGAAGAAGGTCCGAAAGCATATCATACTTGCAATAATTCGTGGTATACATTTATGGACGGAGGCCCATGGAACCCATGGATTCCATCCAAACAAAACACACATGCACCTGCTGCGAACGAGGCAGAGGATAGTGGGATTGTAGCGATACCACATTTATCTAGAGATTTGATTGCTTGCTATGATGGAAATGGTTCGAATTTTGGAACGCATCCTCAAAATGTTCTTCGTGGAATGATTTACGATAGTGAAACATGGGAATATCCATATTTGTTTAATATTATCGATCAGTATCGACATTTTTCCAAATATAACAATGGCTATAGTTACAATATGATGTTTGTTGGACCCGGATGGATGAATAAAATGGGAAGATGGGAAGCTCCTTATGAACTGTTACGTAAGTCCTATGAAGAAGGAATGGCGTATTACGGAGAGCTTAAAAAAGATGGAAAATTAATTGACATGACGATGGCAGAGTTTGCGGACTATTACAGAAAAAAGAAAACATATACAGAACCAGAATGTGCACTTTGGAAAGACATTTTATATGGATCAGAAAAACAACTTTTTTGGTATGCAGATCCTTTTATGAGAGCTTGTGTAAATATGGATCAGGGTGGTGCAATTGTAGATCTTAGACCATATGTTTCAAAATTGGAATGGCCAGTTGGTATTGGTACAAAACATGTTCAAGATGCTTCTTATCCATTTTTAATTCAGGAAAAGTACCGAGCAGGTTATTTTACCCATTATGCAGGTGAAGGTACTGTTCGTAGTGCAAAACTAAATTATAAAGGTGAAGAAGTGGATTTATGTCTTTGTAGAACCAAGGCAACCTTTGTGCAAGACAAGCTTATCAGAAAGTTAGTACTTGATCCTGTGACAATCGAATTTGGAGAATTGCATGTGACTCTACAGACTATAATATCTTTTGAAGAGGGTAGTTCAACGATCCAAATTTCGAGAAAAATCTTAGAAATGAATGATCCAAATGCGGAAATTGAGATCGAAGAATATATGGTTGGATGTTATGGAACCACGGAATATTCAGAAGATATGACCTGTGTAACACTTCAAGTCGAAGCAGATGAAGTACAAAAGATGGAATATGCCTATAAGTGTCGTGAAATGATGGAATTTGGTGCAAAAAGTGTTTCGGCAACGGTAGGAGCGATCAACACAAAGGTAAAAATGACATGTAACCAATCAAAATTCACAGGGTTTGTGAAAGAAGGTTATGCATTTTCACCAATGTTTACCTTGGGATATAAAGGAACCGTTTCGAATGGAGAGGAGGTATCTACATGGCTCAGTCTGGAAAAGGCAAACTAAATTACCGTTGTCCATCTTGTTTTATGCGGGATTTAGATATTGATATGTTTTATGATAAGGATAAAGAAGAATATTATTGCATGCGATGCCAATATACGGGCACAGAAAAAGACGTGCTAGAAAAAAACGAAATGGCAAGATTTCGCTATCGAAGTATGATGAAACGCTATAATTTTGAAGATGAGGATGAATCTTAAATATGAATATTTTAGATACCTATATAAAAGGAATGGACATTTCTACTTTGCCTGAGGTTGAGGCATGTGGAGGCAAATTTTTTGATTCTGGAAAAGAAAATGACCTGCTTGCTATTTTAAAGTCATATGGGACAAATAGTGTTCGGCTACGCGTTTGGAATGACCCTTACTCAGTCGATGGAAAACCTTACGGTGCAGGTACGAACGATTTAAATACGTATATTTCTTTAGCAAAGCGTGCAAAAGAACAGGGAATGTCTATTTTATTAGATCTCCATTATAGTGATTTTTGGGCAGATCCAGGTAAGCAATTCATCCCAAAGGCATGGGAGAACGATACAAAAGAAGAACTTGAGAAACATGTATACGAGTTTACGAAGGAAGTATTGGAAGCAGCTTCAAAAGAAAACGCAATGCCAGATATGATTCAAGTTGGAAATGAACTTTCAAATGGTTTTTTATGGCCCCTTGGGAAAGTACCAAATTATGATAATTTAGCAGATTTTATTAATGCAGGGATAAAGGCGATTCGAGATTTTAATTCTTCCATTCCTATAATGCTTCATTTAGATAATGGTGGAAATAATAAATTGTATCGTACTTGGTTTGATGAATTTATAAAAAGAGGAGAAGATTTTGATGTGATTGGGTTGTCATATTATCCGTTTTGGCATGGTTCAATGAAATCCCTTGCAGATAATATGAATGACATTGCTCTTCGCTATCATAAAAAACTGGTGATTGCAGAAGTTTCGATGGGATTTACCATGGATGACTATAGTTCGTATGAAGGGCTTGGTTCTTCTGAGCGAAATGGTATGGCTACAAAAGAGAATTTAGTGTATAAGATTGAACACCCAATGACGAAAGATGGACAGTGTGAATTTATGAAAGATCTATTTAAAGTCATAGAAGATGTTCCAGAAGGTTTGGGAAAAGGTTTCTACTATTGGGAAGCAGGTTGGATTCCAGTAAAAGGCTCTGCATGGTCAACAGAAGAGGGAAGAGACTACATTCATGAACCTGGAAAAGGTGGAAACGAATGGGCAAACCAGGCATTGTTTGATTTTGAAGGGAATGCACTTCCTGCGTTGCACGTTATTCGTTCTTATCAGCCGATATAACTTAAGGAAAACACCTTGCGTATACGCAAGGTGTTTTGTTATAATGAGATGACCAAAGAGTAAAGGAGAATGCATATGTTTCAAACATTTTATCCAGACACCTATATTGAATCTGTTTACCAAGTTGATTTTATGAATGTCTGGGAGCAAGGAATCAAAGGGTTGATATTTGATGTGGATAATACCTTGACGAAACACGGGGAGCCTGCAACAAAAGAGGCAATAGAGCTTATGCAAACCCTTTCTGATATTGGATTTTCTGTTGTGTTTCTTTCAAATAATAAAGAGCTCCGAGTAAAGAGTTTCTTTGAAAAAGTCAAGGCAACGGCATATATCTATAAAGCTTCAAAACCAAGACGTGGGAATTACTTCAAAGCAATGGAGATTATGGGAACAGATCTAAATTCTACGATTTTTTTTGGCGATCAGTTATTTACAGATGTTTGGGGAGCAAAAAGAACAGGGGTGTTTGGTGTTCTTGTCAGCCCAATTGACAAAAAGGAAGAAATTCAAATTGTATTAAAAAGAAAACTAGAGAAAATCATTCTTTATTTTTATAGAAGACGTCTTTTAAAAAGTAACTTAAGTAGGCCGAGATTTGAAATTGTGAGTAGAAAGGATTGTTAGGACTATGCATTTGAATGGTAAAACAGAAGTATATGGTCTGATTGGGAATCCGGTCGAACATTCGATTTCTCCATTGATCCATAATACTTTGGCTGAAAAATTAGAGCAGAATATGGTATATGAGACCTTTTTAGTAAAACCAGAAGAATTGAAACAAGCGATTACTGGAGCGCATGCATTAGGGATCAAAGGTTTAAATGTTACGGTTCCATATAAAACAGATATCATGCAATATGTGAAAAGCATCGATGATGAGGCGAAAATCATTGGGGCAGTGAATACTTTGGTCTATCAAGAAGATGGATATCATGCAAAAAATACAGATTTTGAAGGATTGCATCAAGCAATGATTCATGATGGAATTGATCTCAATGCACAGGATATTATTATTCTTGGCGCAGGAGGAGCGGCAAGAGCAGTTATCGTTATGTGTCTGAAATATTCCAGTCGAAATATTTACTTGGTCAATCGTACCTTTGAAACAGCACAATCCCTTGCAGAATTGAACAACCAGTTTTTTCATACTGATCGTGTGATTCCTATGTCAATGGATTTGATTGATGAAATTCCTTTTTCTGACAGAAAATATTTAGCGATTCAGACAACGAGTGTTGGACTATATCCAAATATCGATAAATGCCCGGTTCAGCAGGAATCATTTTTTGAAAAAGTTGGAATAGGGTATGATATCATATATAATCCACAGGAAACCTTATTTATGCAGAAGGTTAAAGCGCATGGAGGAATTGTTAAGAATGGCCTTGGAATGCTCTTGTATCAGGGGATTTTCGCGTTTGAAACCTGGAGGAATCAGCATGTTGATCCAAAGCTTTGTGAAGAGATTTTGATTTGTATGAAAGAAGAGATACATGAAAAGTAAGAATGTCATTTTAGTTGGATATATGGGAGCAGGAAAGACTACAGTTGGAATTCGGTTGTCATATAAGTTAAAGAAAAGTATGATTGATATTGATCAGAAAATTGAAAAAGACGCCGGACGAACCATAAAAGAAATTTTTGCGGACGATGGTGAGGATTTCTTTCGGAACTTAGAAACCAATACAATTCGGAAAGTTGCTTCTTCACGCGGGTCATATATCATCTCGACGGGTGGTGGATTGCCAATGAGAGAGGAAAATCGACAAATATTAAAAGAGATGGGCCTTGTCATTTATCTTCGAGTACAACCAGAAACAGTATATCGAAGAATTTCACATGATACCGAAAGACCACTTTTACAGGTTGAAGATCCTTTAGCAAAAATTAAAGAGATGCTCATGTTGCGAGATCCAGTATATGAGAGTACAGCAGATTATATTGTAGATGTTGATAATCGGTCGTTTTCTGAGATTGTTGAAGAGATTTGTACAAAAGTTATTCCAGAGTTGCAAAAGATGGATAACCGAAAGCGGAGGAGAAAAAATTGAAAATTTTAGTGATAAATGGTCCCAATATAAATTTTCTGGGAATTCGAGAAAAATCAATTTATGGAGCACAAGATTACCAATCTCTTTTATCGATGATTGAGGAAAAAAGTAAAGAATATAATTGTCAAACAGAAGTATTTCAGAGCAATCATGAAGGTGCAATTATTGATCGTATTCAGGATTCTTATTTTGATGGAACAGAAGGAATTGTGATTAACCCGGGTGCATATACTCATTACTCTTATGCAATTCGTGATGCACTAGCATCCATAACTTTTCCAAAAGTTGAGATCCATATTTCCGACATTACACAAAGAGAAGAGTTTCGAAAGATTTCGGTCACCAAGGAAGTATGTGATCATCAGATCTATGGACAAGGACTAGAAGGATACTTAATAGCGATGGAATGGATTTTACAAGACAAAAAAAGAGGTTGAAAAACAAGCCTTTATAGTATAAAATAGAAAAGAATTATACGTGAAAATATTATAGGAGGTTTTTTATGGTTTCGGCAGGAGATTTTAGAAATGGTCTGACTATTGAATTTGATGGTAATATATATCAAATACTTGAGTTCCAGCATGTTAAACCTGGAAAAGGTGCGGCATTCGTGCGAACAAAGTTAAAAAATATTATTAGTGGTGGTATCGTAGAAAGAACGTTCCGTCCATCAGAAAAATGTGAACAAGCGCATATCGAAAGAAAAGATATGCAGTATTTATATTCAGACGGTGAATTATATCACTTTATGGATGTAGAAAACTACGAACAAATCGCTTTGAATGAAGGTGCAATCGGTGATGCACTTAAATTTGTAAAAGAAAACGAAATGGTCAAGATCTGTTCTCATAAAGGAAGTGTTTTTGCAATTGAACCACCTCTCTTTGTAGAGTTGGAAATTACAGAAACAGAACCTGGTGTGAAAGGGGATACTGCTACCGGTGCTACAAAACCTTCAGTAGTAGAGACGGGAGCAACCGTATACGTACCATTATTCGTGAACGAAGGCGACAAGATTAAAATTGATACACGTTCTGGAGAATATTTATCCAGAGTGTAATTTATTCGTATGAAATGTAAACTGTAAGACAATGGAAGCAATTCCATTGTCTTTTTTTGTCCAAAAAAACGGTAAAGGAAGGAATCTGTGTATGGAAGAATTTATAAAAACTATGAGGGAATTACTTGAACTTCAGTTAGAAGGTTGTAAGGTAGAGAATATTGAAGTGCAAAAAAATAACGGTGTATTACTTAGAGGAGTTCGAATTGTTAAGAAAGAAACTAACATTTCCCCTACTTTTTATTTAGAATCTTATTATCAAAGATATGAAGAGGGGGAGAACATGAATAATTTAGTGGATGATTTAATGAATTGCTATTTCTATGCCGAAAAAGAAAAGCCTAAGGGGGTAGATGAGTTCATGGATTTCGAAATTGCAAAAGAGCGAATTGTATTTAAAATTATTAACTTACCACAAAACTCAAAGTTACTTTTGGATACGCCCCATCAGGCATTTCTTGATTTGGCTGTCGTATACTACTATATTTGTGAAAGTAAGGAGCGTGCCAAAGCTACAATTTTGATAAAAAATGAACATTTACAATTATGGGGTATTTCCCCGGATGACATTTTTTCAATTGCAATTCAAAATACACCTCGTATTTTGAAAGCTTCAATTAAGGGCATGGAATCCGTTATTTCTGAAATGCTTGTACCTGAAGAAAAGCGCAATATAAATGTCGAATTATCAAAGCATGAAGATATGTATGTATTAACAAATGAGTATGGTATATTTGGAGCTGCAGTCATTCTATATCATAAAATATTGGACGAGTTCGCGGAGTTCCTAGAATATGATTTTTATATATTACCAAGCTCTGTTCATGAGGTTCTTGTGGTTCCAAAACGAAAAAATCTTGAAGTAGAACGGTTACGAAAAATGGTACGAGAAGTGAACGAGACAGAAGTAGCAAGAGAAGAAATATTGTCCGATCAAGTGTATTTTTATTCGCGTAAAAACCACGAATTTTCAATTGCGTAGATTATGTGAAAATGCCTGAAATTACTAGACATCACTATTATAATATGCTATCATAATTCACGTAGTGTAATAAATTCGTAATATATCAGATATCTACGAATTTATTTCTGCACCCGTAGTATAATGGATAGAATGAAGGCCTCCGACGCCTTAGATGCAGGTTCAATTCCTGTCGGGTGTATTGTGATTTATGCATAAAATAAACTAGAATGAGAAGGTGTCAGCTTTGGAGAGATTTTCAGATAGAAACAATCGATTTACGACAAATATGAAGAATTTTTTTGCAAGATTGTCCAGGTGGGCAGCACGAAATAAGAAAATCGTGATTGCTCTAATTTGTGCGGTAATTATCTTTGCGATTGCTCTAGTTGCAATTAAATTTGTATTACAAAAAGAGACAGAACAGACCAACCTTGTAGCGGAGACTGCAAATGATGTTCTTGGAGAAGAAGAGGAGCAAATAAAGGAAGTTACAGATGCTCCGCTTGAGCAGGATGCTTATCCGGAAATCAATGCTTTTGTCAATGAGTATTATCAAGCATTATCTGAAGGGAATCAAGAAATTGTCACTGCTGACCGTACACAACTTGATGATTTAGAATGGATTAAAATATCCAAAAGAAGTGAATTTGTAGATTCTTATCAAAATATTTCATGCTATACAAAACCAGGTCCATATTCTGATACCTATATCTGTTACGTATATTATGAGGTGAAGTTTTCAGATTTAGAGGTATTAGTTCCTGGATTAAGTACGATGTACTTAGTGAAGACAGAGAACTCCTTTGTATTAAATACATCAGACGTTACTGAAGAAGAAGAGACTTATCTTTTGACGATATCGCAACAGGAAGATGTAGTAGATTTATTTCGTAAAGTACAAGTAGCATACAATGATCTCACTGCAAGTGATGAAGTTGTGTCGTCTTTCTTATTAGAATTACCAGACAGTATTAAAGTTGAGGTTGCAAAAGAACTTGCCCTACAAAATGTGCAAGAAGATACCGAAGCGGAAACGATTACTGATACGGAGACGGAAGGTGGCGAAGTGGTGGATTCGGGTACAGATGTTACACCAGATACTACAACGGAAGAAAAACCAGAAGTTATCAATGAAATTGTAAAGGCCACAACTACTGTTAATGTCAGAGAATCAGACAGTGTAACAGCTGCGAAGGTTGGAAAAGTAGTAGAGGGTGAGCAATTAACACGAATTGAAGAACAGAATAATGGTTGGAGTAAAATCCTATATGAAGGTAACGAAGCGTTTATTATGACAGAATTCTTAGAAGTTGTATCTGTAGAAACTGCTTCTGGTATTACGACAACAGGAACATATGTGACAACTACGGATAATGTACATATTCGTGCAGAAGCAAGTATCAATGCTGAGAGTATTGGAGCTGCTCTTGCAGGAGCATCTTTTGAGTTGGTTGAGCATTTAGATAATGGTTGGTCAAAGATTAAATTTAATGGCCAAGAAGGTTATATTAAGAGTGAATATTTGAATTAGCACTTACATTTATAAATCAGAAAATCCTGCTTACTTGCAAAAGTAAGCAGGATTTTCTGTTCATGGACATAAATTGTGATATAATTATTAAAGTTTAAGAATAAGGGAAAAGGGATGAGTTATGGAAGAACTTGTTAGAGTAAATAAACTACTTAGTCAATATGGATTTTGCTCAAGAAGACAAGCAGACAGGTATTTAGAAGAGGGTAAGGTTACATACGAAGGGAAAGTGTTGCATATGGGTGATAAAGTTCTGCCTGGTTCCATCTTGAAAGTGGAAGGTAGAACTGTTCAACCTGAAAAGCAGCAAGTTATCCTTGCGTTTTATAAACCTCGAGGGATTGAATGTACTGCAAATGAGGCTGTAAAAGATAATGTGATTTCCTATCTAAATTATGATAAGCGATTGCTTTATGTTGGCAGACTAGATAAAGATTCGGAAGGATTATTGCTCTTGACAAATGAGGGCGACTTAATCAATAAGATTATGAGGGCTGGCAATTTTCATGAAAAGGAATATGTTGTTGAAGTGGATCAGCGAATTACTAAAACTTTTATTTCCCAAATGTCTTCTGGTGTTCCTATATTAGACCAAGTTACAAGAGAATGTGAAGTGGAACAAATATCGGAGTATGTTTTCCGGATTGTCTTAACACAAGGGTTGAATCGTCAAATACGTCGAATGTGTGAAGCTTTGGGGTATCAAGTACGTTCTTTAAAAAGGATAAGAGTCATGAATATATCACTTGGAAGTTTACGCGTAGGGGAATATCGTGAACTTACGCAGGAAGAAGAACAAAAATTACGATTGGCTATCAAGGATTCATATAATACCTACCAGATGGAAGAAGAATGATAGAATCGATTTATGGAGTAGATTGGAGAGAAAATGAAAGTATTGATGTTTAATGGAAGTGGAAAAGCAAATGGATGTACAAATCGTGCGTTAAATGAAATAGCGAAAGTACTTTTGAAAGAAGGAATTGAATCGGAGATTATTTGTCTTGGAAAAAAACCAATCAGAGACTGCACTGGATGCGGAAGCTGTAGGGATTTAAATGGTCTATGCGTTTTTGATGATGACGAGATTAATCAATATATTACTATGGCGAAAGAAGCAGATGGCTTTATTTTTGGAACACCAGTTTATTATGCTCATCCAAGTGGCCGGTTGCTTTCAGCAATGGATCGTATGTTTTACGCGGGTGCTTCTTCGTTTCGATACAAACCAGGAGCTGCAGTTGCATCCGCAAGAAGAACAGGAATTTCCGCTTCACTGGATGCAGTCAATAAGTATATGACGATTTCATGTATGCCAGTAATATCTTCGACTTATTGGAATGGGGTTCATGGTAATTCGCCCGAAGATGTAGAACTAGATTTTGAAGGACTTCAGACAATGCGAAATATTGGAACAAACATGGCTTGGATGTTAAAATGCATTGAAGCAGGAAAGCAACAAGGGATAGAGATTCCGAAGCCGGAACGAGGAAATCGAACAAATTTCATACAATCATAAAGGTAGGATATAAAAGTGGATCAAATCAATCGAATGAAACAATTAGTAGAAGAATTAAACGAAGCCTCTTTGCATTATTACGCCAAGGGTGAAGAGTTGATGAATAATTACGAATATGATAAAAAATATGATGAGTTAGAAAAGCTTGAAAATGAACTGGACTTGATTCTTTCCAATTCTCCTACGATACGTATAGGATATGAAGTACTTAGTAATTTGCCAAAAGAAGCACATGAGAAACCGATGCTTTCTCTTAGTAAGACAAAAGATAAAGAAGAATTGACGAATTGGCTTGGCAATCAAAAAGGCATTCTTTCGTGGAAATTAGATGGATTAACCATTGTTCTCACTTATCAAAATGGAAAGCTGATAAAAGCAGTTACAAGAGGTAATGGAGAAGTAGGAGAAGTCATTACAAACAACGCAAAAACATTTATAAATCTTCCAACGAGCATACCATATAAAGGGGAACTCATTATCCGTGGAGAAGCGGTTATTTCTTATTCGAATTTTGAAAAAATCAATTCTCTCATCGAAAACATGGAAGACCAGTACAAAAATCCAAGAAATTTATGTTCTGGATCTGTAAGACAACTGAACAATCAAATAACAGCGGAAAGAAAGGTGGAGCTGCATGCATTTTCACTAGTCGAAGCCAAAGGGTATGATTTTCATAATTCAAGGGCAGAGCAGTTTGCTTTTATGAAGAGTCAGGGATTTGATGTTGTGGATTACCAATTAGTTGATCAGCATACCATTTTAGACGCAATTGATCAATTTGCAAATAAAATTCAGGGATTTGATATCCCATCGGATGGGTTGGTTCTTGTTTATGAAGATTTAGAATACAGTGCATCTCTTGGTAGAACGGCAAAGGCACCCAAAGATTCCATTGCATTTAAATGGGCGGATGAATTGGCAGAGACTACACTTCGATACATTGAATGGAGTCCATCTAGAACTGGGCTGATTAATCCTGTTGCAGTATTTGACACCGTGTCATTAGAAGGGACCAATGTTAGTAGGGCAAGTGTTCATAATTTGAGCGTGATTGAGAGTCTAGAACTTGGCGTTGGTGATCATATTACCGTATATAAAGCAAATATGATCATCCCTCAGATTGCAAACAATCTGACGAGATCAAATACAATACAACCACCAGAAAATTGTCCGATATGTGATGGAAAAACAGAAGTACGTTCTTTCAATGAGGCAAAGGTTCTGTATTGCATAAATCCAGAATGTCCTGTTAAAAAGAACAAAGCTTTTTCATTGTTTGTAAGTAGAGATGCTTTAAATATAGAGGGACTGTCAGAGTCTACACTCGAAAAATTGATTCAAAAAGGATTTCTTCATTCTTTGGAAGATATTTTTTGTTTATCGAAATATCAAAAAGAAATCAGTGAGATGGATCGTTTTGGGGAGAAATCAACGGTAAATCTTTTGCAAGCTATTGAACAATCCAAACATACAACTTTGGCAAAGCTGATTTATGGTTTAGGAATTGCAAATATTGGGGTAGCAAATGCGAAACTAATTGTTAAGTTCTTTAAAAATGATCCGATAAAACTGAAACAGGCCACAAAAGAAGAATTGTTATCGATTGATGGAATTGGTGAAGTCATTGCAAATGCATATGTATCATATTTTGCAGAGGAACGAAAGACAAAGGAATATGATGCACTGCTTGAAGTTTTAGATTTTGAAGACGGCATGGATGCTCAAACGGATTTAACTTTAGATGGAGTGACTGTGGTAATAACTGGAAGTTTGAATCAGTTTAATGATCGAAGTGAGATGAAAGAAGCAATTGAAAATCTTGGTGGCAAGGTAACGGGAAGTGTTTCAAAAAATACGGATTATCTAATTAACAATGATGTGGAATCATCTTCTTCAAAAAATAAAAAAGCAAAAGAATTACAGGTTACAATTATTACAGAAGATGAATTTATAAGGAGATTTTTGTGAAAATAGAAATGCATTATCATACAAAAGAAACGAGCCCATGTGGTCAGGTTCCCGCAGCAAATGGGATACAATTGTATAAAGATGCTGGTTATGATGCAGTTGTGATTACGGATCATTTTTGTGACGGAGCGTTGGGTGGACGAGAGAGGAATTGGGACGATGTGGTGAATGATTATCTGGAAGGATATCGCGTAGCTCTAAAGCAGGGGCAAAAAATCGGAGTGAAAATTGCTTTAGGACTAGAACTGCGTTTTCCGAAGAGCCCGAATGACTTTCTGGTTTACGGAGTTACGGAGGAATTTCTAAGAGACAATCCGTTTTCGTATTTGCTTAGTATGACAGAGTTTCGAGAACTTGCGGATCGATATGGCCTGATAATTGTCCAGGCCCATCCTTATCGTGCATATTGTTATCCAGAAGAACCGTGGTTCTTAGATGGAATAGAAGTATGTAACGGGAACCCAAGGCATAATTCAAACAATGATCAGGCTCTTCAATATGCTGTGGAAAATGGGCTGTTTCAGACCATTGGATCAGATTTTCATCAAGAAGAAGATGTTCAGGATTATTCCATGGACGGGGATGAGTTTGCACGTATGTTTGTTGACAAACCAGATTTCAAACTATATAATTATTTTAAATAAAGAAAAGCAATGATGAGAAGAGTAGACTGTTTGCACATTACCAGAGACTTTGGGTTGGTGGAACCAAAGAATGTAGGAACAGGCGAAGATGGCCTCGGAGCTTCGTACTGAGACAATTTTGTTTAGGATACGACGGGTGCACCCGTTACAGTGATATACTATCGGCAGAGAATGCCCGTAGTTGATAAGGCTTTTATTGTGAGATAAAAGTGAAAAAGGGTGGTAACACGAAGCAATGCTCTCGTCCCTGAAAAAGAGATTTTTCGGAGAAGAGAGTTTTTTTTGTGTTTATTATCCATACAAGAAAGGATGGTACCAATATGCCAATCAAAGTAGACAGTGAATTACCTGCAAAAGAATCATTAGAGTTTGAAAATATATTTGTTATGGATGAGAATCGTGCGATTCATCAGGAAATACGACCTTTACAGATCTGTATCTTGAATTTGATGCCACTTAAGGAAGATACTGAGCTTCAGCTATTACGTGCGTTGTCCAATTCTCCATTACAAGTGGATATTACATTGATCTATACGGCATCCCATTTGCCACAAAATACTCCACACAGCCATTTGAACCGTTTTTATAATACCTTTTCAGACATAAAAAACAGAAAATTTGATGGACTGATTATTACAGGGGCACCAGTCGAACACATGGAGTTTGAAGAGGTGGACTACTGGGAAGAAATGTGTAAAATTATGGAATGGAGCAAAACAAACGTGACATCCACATTTCACATCTGCTGGGCAGCACAGGCAGGTCTCTATTATCATTATGGGATTAATAAATCAAAATTGGATGAAAAGTTATTCGGCATATTTAAACATAAAGTACTGGATCGTAAGGTTCCGATTGTACGTGGCTCAGATGATTATTTCTTGGCTCCACATAGCAGACACACCACCGTATCAAGTGAAGAGGTACACGCTCATGATGAGATTACTGTAATTGCCGAATCCGAAGAAGCCGGGATATATTTAGCAATGGCACAAGGTGGTAAACAGTTCTTTGTAACAGGACATTCAGAGTATGATCGAATTACCCTCCAGTTAGAATACGAAAGAGATCTTGCGAAAGGTCTTCCTATCCAAGTGCCTAAGAATTACTTTACAAATGACGATCCATCAACCATACCTGATTTACAGTGGAGATCACATTCAAATATACTTTATAGTAATTGGTTGAATTATTATGTTTATCAGGTCACCCCTTATGAGCTATAGGCAAAGTGCTTTAAAACCTTGATTTATAAAGGGTTCAGACGATATGAAGATAAAATCAAACATATCGTAATTTATCGCAAAATACCGTAGTTTTTATGAAAAATGGCGTACGAATGGCGTACGGTAGAGATTTTCGTGGCGTACGGTAACAACAAAAAAACAATAAAAAAAGAATTAAGTTTTTTACAATTCAGATCAGGTATTGCCTATACGGTGATACCTTTTTTGATGGTAATAACTTAATCATTGAAGTGACCTTTTATTTCTAAGCCAATTGGAAATAAGAGGTCTTTTTTTGTTTAGAAGATTATTTGCACATTGGTTAATATCGAAAGGAAGTGATAAAGTTGGATCAAACGAAGGAGGAAGAAAACAAACAGATAACTGTTATAAAGAATATCAAAATTAATGAGTTACATGATTTTGAAAAACATCCCTTTAAAGTAGAAAATGATAAGGAATTGTTTGAACTGATGAAGAGTATTGAGGAAGAAGGTGTATTAGTACCATTGTTAGCAAGACCAAATCCAAACGGTGATGGATTCGAAATAATTGCCGGACATAGACGAAAGGAAGCAAGTAAGTGGGCAGGGATAGATGAAGTTCCAGTAATTATAAAAGACATGGATGATAATCAAGCCATAATCGCTATGGTAGATAGTAATTTGCAAAGAGAGTGTATCAAACCTAGCGAAAAAGCTTTTGCTTATAAAGAGAAAGAAATTGACCGACATGTTACTGGATGATAAAATTACAAAAGAAGCATATGATGAAAAATACGAAGATTTTACAGCGAAAATCAATCGTGCCAAGAAAGAAAAAGAGATTTATGGTTCTACAGTGGATGCAAAACGTGATGTAAGCAAAAGAATGAAGGAAATCAGACAAAAGCTTGCAGAAACCGATGTGTTAGATGAATTTGACCGGGTTGTATTTGAAAGTATTGTAGAAAAAATAGTAGTTGGTGAAACAAAAGAAGATGGGACGGTTGATCCATATAAACTGACCTTTGTATTAAAAGGAATTGATAACAGAGTGATTCCAGATGCAAAAAATCGATACATAAATCATTAATGTGCGAGATGATTCAGTTACTATTTGATAAGTTGGTGAGCAGATTTATAGAATATTTTATAAACGCTACACACCGTGTAGCAATTCAAGATATAAAAGAAGGAAGTGTACTATGCCATATTATAACGATTTAAGTACGATAAGTCTTGATGACTACATGACAATGTTATTGAACATGAACTTAATTAAAAGTCGCATGATGCTAAGAGAAAATATTTTTGAAAGATTTAATTTAATTAAAAATCAGGGAATAGAGGATTTAGAACAGCTATCAAATGCTTTAAAATCAAAGAAAAAGAAAGAACAATTTGCAGAAATAAGTGGAGTAGATATTGAATATCTATCTGTGCTTATTCGTGAAGTAAACAGTTTGCATCCTAAGCCCAATTTGTTTAGAGATTTACCTTGCATAGATAAGCAAGTAGTAAAACGATTAGAAATAACGGGATATAAAGATACATACAGTATATATGAACAGATTATGGATAAAAGTAAATGTCAGAGGTTAGAAGATATGCTTGCAATATCAAAAGATACAATGAATATGATAATAAATTATGTTGATATTTCTAGAATTCGGTGGGTCAATCATACCTTTGCGTTTGTGCTAATGAAGGTCGGTTATGACACAGCAATCAAGATTGCACGTGCCGATTGTAACAAGCTATATACTTTAATTAAAACGACAAATAGTGAACAGCAAATTTATAAAGGAAATATTGGTATTAATGATATAAAAATATTAATTGAATGGGCAAATTGGGTGATAAAATAAGAGAATAACTATGAGGTAAGAATCAAAGCATTAAGATTCCAGATTGCAAAGGCATACCGGAGGTTACAACAATGACAGGTAAGAAAAATGAAATTACAATAAAAAGTTCAGCAGCTGAATATTTAACTTATATTGCGGCTGTCGGAGACAATGAAAACAGCATGGAAATGCGCTACGAGGATGAAAATATCTGGTTGACACAAAAGATGATGGCAGAATTATATGATGTGTCAGTACAAAACATTGGTCAGCATATTAAAAAAGTGCTGGAAGATGGAGAATTAACAGAAAAATCAGTTATAAAGAAATACTTTATAACTGCCGCTGATGGAAAACAGTATAGTACAAAGCATTATAATCTCCAAATGATTATTGCTGTTGGCTTCAAGGTAAATAATGAAAGAGCAGTTCGCTTCCGCAAATGGTCTGGACAGATTGTAAAAGATTATACGATTCAGGGCTGGACAATGGATAAAGAAAGATTGAAAAAAGGGCATATGTTCACAGATGAATACTTTGAACGTCAGTTACAGAATATTCGCGAAATCCGTTTATCTGAGAGAAAGTTTTATCAGAAAATTACAGATTTATATGCAACAGCATTTGATTATGATAAAAGTGCTAAAACAACTAGCAAATTTTTTAAAACAGTACAAAATAAAATGCATTGGGCAGTTCACAGACATACCGCTGCAGAGTTAATTGTTGAAAGAGCGGATGCAAATAAAGAACATATGGGGTTAACTACTTGGGAATCTGCACCAGATGGAAAAATTATAAAATCAGATGTGACCGTTGCAAAGAATTACTTAAATGATAAAGAAATGTCATATATGGAAAGAATTGTATCTTTGCATAAAATGTCTAAACATTATTGCGTTAGGAGTATTGATGACGTATAATTGGTGATAGGGGCCGGGGATTAATTACAAAATGATAATTTGATAAAGTATTTTTTAGCTTGTGCTCAGTTTATTTGGGTACAAGCTTTTCTTATGTAGAATGATAACTGTATTAATTGAAATTGTAATTAAGGAGGGTCACATTACGATGAAGATAGATGGAAAGTACTTAATTGGTATATTAGTTTTTGGTATGATTTTAGGGTCTGTCGGATGTATGGAGGCAGTTGAGCAAGTTACTGTGAATACATCAGACAATGCTAAACCAGAGAATTTATATTATGAGAATCCTGATATAGATATGTTTGTCTTAAATGGAATAGCGTATGTGAATGCTGAAGATGTTGATTGGGTTATGACCTTGAACTCACATCAGATATTTTCTTATTCTGTATAGAAGCACAGTATGTGGATGGTGATTTTGAAAACCACTATTCAACAAAATTAGAAGCTGGTACTGAGGTATATTTAGTTGAGGAAAGAAGAGATATACTCGTAGTTAGATTAGGTGATAAGTATTATCGATATCCGGCATGGATAGAAGGTTAGATTGAGAATTAACTATTTAGAATATCAAGATATATTAGGCAGCAAATATAATTAGTTTAGCAAGGTCAGTTGTTATTATTGTCGATAAAATTTTGTTTCAATGAGATACAATTATTATTTGATTCACTGATGCAGAAATATTTTGAATGAGTTAACAAGTGAAAATACGATAAATATTGATTTGTCAAACGAAAAGGAAATGAAAAGTAATACTATAACATCCTGGAAAATTTGAAATATAGAGGATATTGATGAAAAAGCTCAATTTAAAGAGTTATTCAATAAAATAATGACCTTTAGCAAAGAGGTTAATGAATACGCCGAGGGAATAGAGTTATATTTTATGGAAACCAAAGAAATACTTAATGAGCATTTTCACAAATCGCATGATATTTAATAAGTTTCATAACGCATTTCAGAAGATTGAGTGAATATATTTAAAGAGTATAAATTATGAATTTAACTTTTTTGATTAGAAATATAGTATGATAAATTTTAATTAAAGATATAGCAATGTATATGGATAATTTATCTTTTAATGAGTCGATTAGTCTTTTAATATTTCAGATGATCTGGATTATTGTATTAGCATTATTTTTACTAATTATATGGAAACTAGGAAGTAGGCGCTATGAAGCACAAGGAGGATAAAAATTTGTTTGAATTAGATAGAGCTAGAATTATAGCCGTGTTTGGCGAATCTTATAAAGTTTTACAAAATGGTGAAGAATTAATTGTAAAACTTCCAGGTAAATTTTATAATAATGACCCTCAAGCAACAGATTTCCCTTGTGTAGGTGATTGGGTTTATCTGAAAGATAACATAATAATACAAATAGAAGATAGAAAAAACCAACTATCTAGAAAAGTTGCAGGGAAGAAAATAAAGGAGCAAATATTTGCGTCTAATATTGACTATGCATTTATTGTATCATCATTAAATAAAGAGTTTAATATTAAAAGAATAGAAAGATATTATGTTTTAGTTAAGTCCTCTGGGATTATTCCGATTGTAGTATTGACAAAAAAAGATATGTGCCCTAACTATTCGGACTATAGAGACGATATTAAGAACTTTAATAAAGATTTATGTATTATAACAACTAGTTCGGTCATTGGAGACGGTATTGAAGAGCTTAGAGGAATGCTGTCAGAGGAGAAGACTGGTATTTTTATTGGTTCTTCTGGAGTAGGGAAATCGACTTTGATAAATACATTATTTGATAATGAATTACAAGTGACTAAAGAGGTCAGAAAAGATGATAAAGGACGTCATGCAACAACCCACAGAGAATTGTTTTATTTACCCAGTGGAGGATGTGTGATTGACACGCCAGGGATTAGAGAAATACAGTTTTGGTCAGGAAATTTTGATTCTGAACTGTTTGGAGATATTGTAACTGTGTCATATAATTGTAAATTTAATGATTGCCAACATAAATCTGAACCATTTTGTGCAGTTAAGAAAGCAATAGAAGAAGGGATTATAGAAACAAGTAAGTTAAAGAGTTATCAAAGATATAAACGTGAGTTATACATTGCAAATTTAAAGAATAATAAAGGAGAGGGGATAAGGAATAAATCAAGAGTTAAAAAGCAGTCAAAAAGTGAAAGGTATTCTAAAAAACGATAAATATGAAAAAAAATATGAATTTTTTAAATCAAAGAAAAAGTATGAATTTGATATCGAGGAAATGAAGATATATAATAATAATGAAAAAGCTCAATTTAAAGAGTATAAATTATGAATTTAACTTTTTTGATTAGAAATATAGTATGATAAATTTTAATTAAAGATATAGGAGATAATATGGCATATTATATGAATTTCTATTTTAAAGAAATAATGTACGATGACCGAGAGATAATGGGCCTTTTCTTGTCGAGGGATGACGACGTTTCTTGCAGATTTGTATATAATCGTATTTCTGAAGAAATTACAATATGGGATAATAATAAGCCGATTGAAGAAATGACTCCTATTCCAATTGATTTTTTGCTTTATAAACTCGCTAAGGGAGAAGTTTTGAGATAAAAAGAATATAGAATTTGCTACTGAAATAACCATTATTTTGACAAAGTTAATTAAGGTTTGATTTTACACAAATTGTTTTAAATACGAAATTGTTATATATGTGGTTTTGTAAAATAATTAATAATAAAAGGGAAAGTATAATAATGAATAATGAATTAATGCAGGAAGAAATGATTCATCCAAATGAGAAATTTGAACATGATAAGTTGACCATCCGCTTATTGAACGTTAAGGTGAGCCCTCACATTCGGTCTCTGAAATTAAGAATAAAACTATCATTTAAATACATTATGACATGGGTATTTGCATTTTTTTGTTTGATATTTAGGATTCTATGGTTTGCAATATATGGTAATGCCAGTATTGGGTTGTTGTCTACTTTTGTTATGGTAGTAGTAGTCACAATTTATGTATTAATAAACATTGACAAAAGTTATCCTGTGGATGTAGATTTTTGCTTTTCAGAAGAATGTTTAACGGTTCGAAGCTTAAAGCATGAATATGCGAAAGATGTTTTTGTAGACGGTGTATTTCGATTTAGTTATGATGATATTATTCGTATTTCGTATGATAAAGACGAAAGAGAATTTGTTATATTCGGAAATTTTTCACATGATTGGCATGTAAGTGGAGAAATGATTGGAAGTGAGCCATTTAAATCAAAAGGAGTAAAACAAGATCAACTTATTTTGTCTCTTGCATGCGATGATGTAACCAATTTAAATACTGCTATAAACAGATATTCGAACTGTACAGTTAACTATGTATCCTAAAGCATAGAAGAAAGATGAAAACAAGCACAAACCTTGTAAGTGCATTATTTTCTAGAAAATGAGATATTAAAAATAACAATTTTAATTTATCATCCAAAGAGGATATAGGATTTTAATATGCGAAGGAGAACAGATTAATGAAACAAGTTATTCATATATTTGGAGCATCGGGATCAGGAACTTCTACTTTGGGTAGATATCTTAGTGATAACTTAGGTTACTATTTTATGGATACAGACGATTATTTTTGGGAGCATACAAATCCGCCATACACATCAAAACGAAATCGTACGAGTAGGATGAAATTAATGAGAGAAGAGATAGCTCAACATGAAAATGTGGTTATCTCTGGATCACTTGTGGATTGGGGGGATGAGTTAATTCCTTTGTTTACGCTCGCTATTCGTATTGAGACTGCTACTAATATAAGAATAGAAAGATTAAAAATAAGAGAGCGTGAGAGGTTTGGTTCTCGAATTGATGTCAATGGGGATATGCACGACAATTATATTGAATTCATCAATTGGGCTTCTTCTTATGATGATGGTGGAATTGATATGAGAAGTAAAGAGAAGCATGATGATTGGCAAAACCTATTAGAGTGTCCTTTAATATATGTAGATGGAAGTATGTCAGTAATAAAGAATTATGATTTGATCCATGAAAAGGTTAACTCACTTTGAAGTAAGGTATGAGGTAAATATGAAGATAAATAAAATGCTTGGCGTTGGTAATACCGCAACTGTATATGAATGGGAAAAAAATAAAGCTCTTAAGCTTTTCTATATGGACTATCCCAGAGAAGCCATAGAAAAAGAATTTCAGAATGCTATGTTGATCAGAGATTTTGCTTTTTCAAAACCAAAAGTATTTGAAGTTATTTCATATGAAGGGCGAATAGGTATTGTGTATGATCGAGTTGAAGGGGATACATTGATGAATTGGGTTATGAAAATGAATGATTTACAGGAATGTGCGATTCGTATTGCAAATCTTCATAAATCAATCCTTACAAACAAATCAGATCAAGTGCCAAATTATAAAGATGTTTTAAAATCACTTGCAACGAATTTAGAAGATAGAGACGAAATTTTGAAAAGGATTGATAACTTACAAGATGGAGATACACTCTGCCATGGCGATTTTCATCCAGGGAATATACTTGTATCAAATGGAGAACTAGTAGTATTAGATTTTATGAATATTTGCCATGGGCCGTCTCTATATGATGTTGCAAGAACGGTATTTTTAGTGGAATATACACCTGTATCTCCAGAAGTTGAAGATAAAGAACTTCTCATGCAACAAAAGAGAGCCTTAGCGGATATGTATCTTTTAGAAATGAAAGTACCAAGAGACAGTATTAGAGATTATCTTGCTGTAATTATGGCTGTAAGAAAAGCGGAATGTCCAACTGAATAGACTTCAGTCATGTACTTTTTATTCTGAATTGTCGGTCTATATGCCGTATAGATGAATGATGTCAGGTAATAATATGATATACATTTGACTTTTCAAAAAAATAGAATTAAGATTATGTTAGTGTAACGAAAAATATCATCTATTAAAGGGGGTTGTTTCGATGAATAAAGTATCAGTTGTAGGTATGATTATGCTATGTTTTTTTATAAGTGGGTGTGGTAGTACGCAAACAGTCAAATTGGATTCTGTCGAGAATGACGGAGACAGGATAAACATGCAGATAGCCGGTGACAATGCTGAGAAAATGGAGACGGAATCTTCAGCCGCTGATATATCAAACATGTATGATCAGTTGGTAATTACATGCAATCCTGAAAATCCAGAGGAGCAGGTTGGTCCATATTCCGTATACTTGGTAATACCGGGAAGTGTAAAAACGATGCTTGATACTGAAAATAATTCAGCAACGCGTATTGGTCCCTTTATTACAGATGATAACAATCAGGTAGTTATCGATTTGACATATAATTATGATATAGCCTATCTCTTTGAAGCGGATTCGAAGGATGCAGAAGTAGAAATTATCGTGGTGACCGAAGAGGATAAGGAGATGAAGAATCCTTTGACTCTAGGACAAATCGTTCATTTGTATAATGTGGAATACGATAGTTTTGTAGTTGAAAAAGAAGACTATACGGTTTCATTTGTAGATGCTTATCCGGAAGGGGTGCTATCATTATATTTTCCCGACGCATCGTTTATCATAAGACTCGCTTTCCCAGAAGGCTTCGAACCAAAGTCATCGTATGAAATGGGATTAGTTATGGTTGATCCGAATTACGGAAGTGATTACTATCTGGGTCGAATTAATAGAGCATGGCAATATTGGGATTTGCCTTTTTTTGAGTCGGATAGTTTGGAGAATAAAAACGGAAGAGTATTTATTCGAGATTTTGATACAAACGAAATGTTGAATTATGAAGAATCACCACTGGAATTGACATTTGATGAAAATGGAAAGTGTATACAAGGTGATATTGTTACAATTACATTTTCACCATAATCAAAAATCATATTAAAGATCAAAAAATAAAGAGTTCATTAAATAGGGTTCTTGGTATTTTTGGGTCAATCGATATAAAAAATTCTTGACTGGTTTTATGGATTCCTTTTTTTCTTCATATGTAAGGAGTAACTTTTGAAATTTTTTCTTTTCTGTTTCCGTGCAAATATCGCTAAAGTATCCCCATACATGGGAGAGACTGTTTCGTTGATTTCCGAAATCGATTGCTTTTGATAGTGCTTCTTCAATGATTTGATAAAATTCGCGTACAGGATATTTAGTTTTATCTTTTAGAAGTTTTCGTATTTGTAAGTAATCATTTTGGGAGTGTTCAAGAATGGAATATTTATATCGGCCCCATTCTTCCTCAAGATAATTGATTTTATGATTGGTACGAACCAGATTGATACATTTGACTGCCGATAGATTTTTATCTTTTACTTCTAGCATGATGTCAATATTTTGACCATTGTTTTGCGTATAAAAATCAAGGAATTCATCCGTTTTAATGCTGTCCGAATGAGCTCCTGGCTGCTTTGTTTCGTTTTGAGAAGAAAAATGAATTTTTTGTTTTCCATCTTGTGCTCCCCATGTGTAGTTTGCCTTCTGAATCCATTCGGATTCGGATAAGTAGAGAGAGGATGGATTCACTTTATTATGTAGATTATCGAAGATGACAGGGGCGTTTGTTTGTTCGCTGATTTCAAGTACTTCTTGGATTGTATATAAACGATCATCGTTTTCAATAACAAGTCGTTTTTTTATCGATATGTCAAGTTTATGATATTCTTCGATGAATCTTTTTCTTGCCTGTATAGGATCGTCATATTTTCCACCAATGTGAAGAACAATTTTTGATTGGGAAGATGTATTAAGGGCATCTAAAAATCTACAATGGTATTCAAGGTCTGCGATGCTTCGGTTTACGACCTCCGTTCTGGGCGAATTGATTATTGTGTATTGACCAGGATGCATAGAAACACGAATGTTGTTTTCTTGGATCATTTGTCCGATTTCCATAAGCTCTTTCTTGAATAGTTGGTCCCATTGGAGCGTGTTCACAGGGCTTGAACCAAATGGAATGATGTCAGAGCTAATTCGAAAGAGCAGGATATCATGTGCAGCGTTATATTGAATCATATGTTTTAAAGATTCTAGATTATGAGAAATTAGTTCGGCCAATAATTCGGGGGAAGCTTTTTTTGAAGTACATGACCGAAGATTTGTGTTTGGAACACCTACAGTAAGACAAGCATAACCGATACTCATGATAAAATCTCCTTTCAGAATTTCTTTGTATTCTATTATTATAACAAAAGAGAAAGAAAAAAACAGTCGGCTGTTTTGAATTTACGAGAAAAGGAGAGTATAATATTGTTGTTATGATTTTATAGAATATAGAGGGTGCTTGTTTGAAACGGGAAATAGTATTTGAAGAAGATGAAAAAGAGAATTTGAAAAAAAAGGGGATTGTAATTGCTATTACAATAGTACTTATTTCGATTATATTGATAGCAATTGTCATAGTAAGAAGCCAAACGGAAAAAGAAAATATAAATGATGAAGTTGAACAGGAACTTTTAAATGAGTCAGAAGAACCAAATCATGTGGATGAAAATTTATCATCAAATGAAGAACAAAAAATAGTCGAAGACGATGGCGAGTATACTTCCGAAACCGCGGTAGTTCAGGTCCCGGTGAATGAGAATGAAATAGAAGGAGTTGCCTACGGTATTGATGTTTCAATGTATCAAGGTATCGTTGACTGGGAAAAGGTTGCAGCATCTGGAGTTGAGTTTGCGATGATTCGTGTAGGATATCGAAATAATGAAGGAGAGATTATTCTAGATGAAACAGCAAAATATAATATGCAAGAAGCTGCAAAGAATGGGATTCCAATTGGTGTATACTTCTTTTCGAGAGCAATTTCCGTTGAAGAAGCTTCCAAAGAAGCTACATTTGTTTTGGAGATCATTGAAGATTACCCAATTACTTATCCTGTTGTTTATAATTGCGAAGGATACAACGAGACATCTAGCCGTCAATATGGACTAAGTGTTTCAGAGCGAACTTCTTTTGCGATACAGTTTTTAGATGAAATCTACGCCGGTGGGTATTATCCAATGTTTTATGCTGCAGCAAATCATATGTTGTTGGAGCAATGGGATCAAAGCGAACTGGAGCAACGTTATAAGATTTGGATTGCAAAATATAGTTCAACTGATTCAGCAAATCCGGATTATATTGGAGAGTATGCGATGTGGCAGTATTCAGAACAAGGAACAGTGCCAGGAATAAATTATGATGTTGATTTAGATACTGCATATTTTAAATATCAGAAGATAGCAACTGCACAGAATGAGAATGCCGTTTATGATGAAGTCGCAAATGTAGAGGTACTCATGAATTTTGTAGAGGTGGATGAAACCGTGACTGCAAAAGATGTAACGAATTTACGAGATCGTCCCAGTCAAGGGGAGGATAGTACGGTTTTGGAAAAGTTATATAACGGAGATATAGCAAGAAGAACTGCAGTTAGTGATAATGGTTGGTCAAGGGTCGAATTCAAAGGGACAATTTATTATGCAGTATCAAATTATTTGACAACAGATTTGCTGACTTCTTCGCCTGTAGAAGAAGAAGTGGATTCTGCATTTACAACTGGTTTTGAAGAGGTCAATGAACAGGTGACGGCAAAAATTTCGACAAATTTAAGAAATATGCCAAGCGTTACAAATGATGATTCGGTGGTTGTAGCAACGATTGTGAATGGTGATATTGTGACAAGAACAGGTGTCAATGAAGAATATGGGTGGTCCCGTATAGAATATAATGGACAAGTTCTATATTGTGTTAGCAGTTATTTGTATGTGATGCCATAAAATTAGTTTTAGTTTTTTTATTTTGTTTACTTCGAGTATTGGGTGTATTATAATTACATAAAATAACATATGTTTATGTGTGCATGTATTACATATATAAATGCTTGAGGTAATGGATGAAAAGAGATTTTTTGAAAAAGCCCACGATTCAAGGTGACCGGGTATTACTAAGACCGTTTGACGAAACGGACATCGATTTTTTATTGCAGATTTTAGATGAACCTAATTTAAAGAAACTCACAGGTTCTGTTGATAATGATAGTGAAGCAAATCGAAGAGCAAATCGATACGAAAGGCAAGAAACGATTGATTGGTATCGAACAAGGAATCAACAAGACGAACGATTAGACTTGGCGGTAGTTCATAAGCCTTCTGGGGAATTGGCAGGAGAGGTTGTTTTTAATGATTATGATGAAAGCACTGGAAATGTGAACTTTCGAGTATTACTCAGTGAGAAGTTTTGCAATCAAGGGATTGGTACAGAGGCGATTTCTTTATTTATAAAATATGGAATGGAAGTTTTAAAGTTTCACAAAATTAATTTAGAAGTTTTTTCGTTTAATCCTCGTGCTGAACGCGTATATCAAAAAGTTGGTTTCATTCTTGAGGGAGTTAAGCGAGAAGAGTTTTGTTATAATGGGAAATATGTTGATACGAAACTATATGCTATGTTACAATTAGACTATAATAAATTGGAGACAAAATGAAGAAAGAATTTCAAGTAAAAGATGTTGTTGAGAAGCGGAGAAGTATTCGTTCCTATGATAAAAGAACACTTAGCTCGGACACGTTAAGAGAACTGAACGAGTACTTTAAGGAAGTGAAAAGTCCTTTTCAAGGTGAAGTAAAATTTCAGATTTTAGAAACAAATACAGATGAAAATAATGGAAAACTTGGGACATATGGTGTAATAAAAGGCGCTTCTGCATATATTGGAGCAACTGTCAAAAAAGGGGATATGGATTTAGAATCCCTTGGATATGAATTTGAGAAAGTTATTTTATTTCTTGCAGCGAATGGAATTGGATCCTGTTGGCTAGGAGGTACATTCAATCGAAGTCAATTTGTGGGTGCACTTGAAATCCGTGAAGATGAATGGTTTCCGGCGATTTCTCCAATTGGTTATGCTGTTCCTAAAAAAAGGCTAATGGATACGATGTTTCGTACAATTGCAGGTTCGGATCATCGCAAGGCATGGAATGAATTGTTTTTTCAGACAGATTTTTCAAAAGAATTAACAAAAGAAGAGGCAGGAGAGTTTCAAGAGGTACTTGAGATAGTAAGATTGGCTCCTTCCGCAAGTAATAAGCAACCATGGAGAATTGTTAAAACACAAACTGGATTTCATTTTTTTGAAGCAAAAGAACCAGGATACAGTGACCGACTGACAATCGATATTCAACGTGTTGATTTGGGAATTGCGGCTTGTCATTTTCATATGGCAGTACAGGAGAAAAATATAAATGGTGATTTTTCAGTACTTGAATCTCCGATACAAAATACCCCGGAAAATATATTTTATTTATTTTCGTTTGTTACAAAATAACGATTATTAAATTCATGCATCTTCAGGCTGACAGATTTCTGCTGCTTCGGTGTCATGCTTCTTATGTTCTACTTCATCCCGATACTTGGCAATGTAGTCTGCTCCAAACTGGTGCATATCTTCCATGATTGGGATGATTTTTTTACCCATTTCTGTAATGGAATATTCAACCTTTGGAGGTACTGTTGCATATACATGTCTCTCAATCAGATGATCCGATTCTAAGTCACGCAACTGTTTGGTGAGCATTTTCTTTGTGACATCAGGCATACGATGAAGTATTTCACTGAAACGTAATACCTTATTACTTAAGAACCAGAGTATTAGAATTTTACGTTTGCCAGTTAAAAGCATATGGGAAAGCATTAAGGGACATAAATCATCCTTCAGACAAGTCTCACGCATATAGCAATGATCGTGCTTTTCATCGTTTTTGAGTTTGTTAAGTTCATTTTTCTTTTGTGATTCAGTCATATGTCCTCTTTTACTTGATAGATTTACCGTTCAAATGCATGATTTACAAAAAGTATCCTTTTAGATACCTTGTAACTTTTAAGTGCCTTATTGTGAAATATATAACGATAGTTTATAATCAAAATACAATCAACTAACTATGTTTTGATTATACATTGAGTCGTAATTCCTTGCAATTTTTTCGTAATTCAGGTGACATACGCAACATAATCCTATGTACTAAATAGGATATAATAATGATAATTTTATAACAAGGAGAACAAGATGAAAAGAATCGTAATTGTTGGTGCAGGATATGCTGGTATCCTGACTGCTAAAAAAATTGCAAAAAAAGTTAAAAAACAAAAAATGAATGATGTGGAAATTACAATCATCGATAAAAATCCATTTCACACAATGCTTACTGAGCTTCATGAGGTTGCAGCAGGAAGAGTGGATGAAGATAGTATTAAGATAAGTCTAAAGAAAGTATTTGCTGGAAGAAAAGTAAATGTAAAATTAGATACGGTAAAAGAAATTGATTTTGAAGGAAAAACGGTTCTTGGAGAAGGCGAAAGCTATGCATACGATTACCTTGTTATTGCAGCAGGTTCAAAGCCTACTTTTTATGGTATTCAAGGAGTCGAAGAATATGCATATAAACTTTGGTCGTATGAAGATGCAATTATATTAAAAGATCGAATCTTGAATTCTTTCCGTGAAGCAGCAAAAGAGAAAAATGCGGAAGAAAGAAAGCGTTTATTATCTTTTTATGTGATTGGTGCTGGGTTTACAGGTATCGAAATGGTAGGAGAACTTGCTGAATATGTTCCATTTCTATGTGAAAAATATGAAATAGATCAAAGTGAAGTAACCATGGTATGTGTGGACGGATTAAGCAGACCAATTCCAAATATGCCAGAAAAATTATCGGATAAGGTTACGAAACGTCTAAAGAAAATGGGTGTAGAGCTCAGTATGAACACATTTGTTTCTATGGTCGGAGAAGATCTTGTAGGATTAAAGACAGGTGATGTTTGTGTAGAGAAAGTTGCACATACGGTTATTTGGGGCGCTGGAATTCAAAGTTCTGATATCACAGTTAGTGCATCGGATTCTTTGGAAAAACAGCGTGGAGGAAGAATTCCGGTAGATGGATATCTTCGTTCTACAAAAGATGAAAATGTATATGTTATCGGTGACAATATGTATTATGTTCCAGAAGGTGAAACGATGCCTGTTCCACAGATGGTGGAAAACTGTGAGCAAAGTGCTGATGTTGCAGCAAAAAATATAGTGACAGCATTAAAGAATAAAGGTGAAATGGAGACATATAAACCAGCATTCCATGGTGTTATGGTATGTATCGGTGGTAGATATGGAGTGGCACATGTTGGCCTTCCAGGACATTTCTTTAGTCTTGCATCATTTTTTGCAATGTTTGCAAAACACTTTATCAATGTTATTTACTTTATTCAGGTTTTGGGATGGAACAAAGTATTTAGTTACATCAAACACGAATTCTTTACAATTAGAAATTGCAGAAGTTTCTTAGGTGGACATTTTTCAAATCGTACACCAAGTTTCTTACTTGTACCTCTTCGTGTATGGCTTGGGGCGGTATGGGTATTTGAAGGTATTATGAAAATCGTCGAAGGATGGTTCGATGCACCTAAATTACAAGGCTTTTTTGGTGGCGCGCAGGGTTGGTATGATTCAATTCTCGGAGTTGCTCCTTCAGCGGATGCAGTAAGTGCTGCTACCGGAGAGGGCGCTGAAGCAGCGGCAACAACAGTTGCAGCAGTAGCAGATGCAGTAAGCTCAGCAACAGGAGAAGTTGCGACCGCAGTTGATGCGGTGACAGGCGCTGTTTCAACAGGGACAGTGATATTCCATTGGAACATTTTTGGCTTAGTGAAAATGCTATTTGTTTCTGGAACAGATCTTGCATCATCAACAATAAGTGACTTTGCATTTAAACTGGATGTTCCAGTTATGAATTGGTTCCTTGATAAATTTGTGATACCACATGATGGCGTACAGATTGCAATGCAGATATTTATAGTAATTGCTGAAATTTTAATCGGACTTGCGCTTATGGGCGGTTTATTTACTTCACCAGCAGCTTTGGTTTCGCTAATATTACAAGTTATGTTTGTATGTACAACTGGATTGTATTTAAATACGTTCTGGATGATTTTTGCTGGAATCGCAGTTTTGATTGGAGCAGGAAGAACCCTTGGTATCGACTACTACTCAATGCCATGGTTAAAAAGATTATGGAAAAAAATTCCAATCGTAAAAAAATCATATTTATATCATGATTAATGGAGATAAACATGAATAAAATTTATTTCGATGAAGCTCTTGATCTGGTAAACAAAGAAATGAAAAAAGCGCTGATTCAGTCTCCGGAAGTCATTAATCAATATTTGACCCATTTGGCTAGAGCACAGGGGAAAATGATTCGTGCAACTGCTGTTCTAATCGCAAATGAAGATGGAAATGGTGAAATCTCTCTTGGAGCCATAAAGGCTGCAGGAGCGATTGAAATCATTCATCTGGCTTCTTTGGTGCACGATGATGTAATTGATAATGCAGACCTTAGAAGAGGGGAAGAGACACTTCAGAAAAAATTCGGCAAGAGAACAGCTGTAATTTGCGGCGATTACTTGCTAAGTATAGCATTACAAATGATTTCGGACATTCCAGATCGAAGCACTTACTTTGAAACAAGTGTGCCGGACTATATTAAAAGACTTTGTTTAGGAGAATTACAACAGCATATCAATAACAACAATGTAGACATATCTGTATTTGAATACATTAAAATTATTTCTGGAAAGACAGCGGCATTGTTTGAAGCATCGTTTTATATGGGTGCTGTGCTAGGAGGATATTCAAAAAAAGAAATTCGAAGATATCGAAATATTGGCAATTACATTGGGTTAATTTTTCAATTGCAAGATGACTGTATAGATTTCGATCAAACCGTTGAAACGGCTCGAAAACCAGTGCAGTCTGATTTTGAACAAGGAGTGATTACGTTACCTCTGATTATTGCCTTTGGTCGCTTACCGGAGTTCAAACAAAAAGCAAAAGATCGTCTCATTACAAGGAATGAGATCAATGAATCTGTTGCAATTTCAGGTGGATTAGAATACACAAAAGAAACCATTCATAGGTATTATCTAAAAGCGACGAGAGAAATTGAAAGCTTGGAGATATCTGATGAAAAGCGGGCAAAACTAAACCAGATTCTAATGAAAGCCACGGGCAAATATTTGAATATAGAGAAAGAATAGGGGGAAAGGTATTGATTAAGAGATTTTTAAACTATACCGAAATACGTACAAAAATCACAAGTACGTTGACTTTTCTTTTTGCTCTTTTATATTTGATATATCAAAAGCAGTCAATTCAATGGGAAAATACAATCCTGTTTTTTTTAGGGATGTTCTTTTTTGATTTAACAACCACAGCAATCAACAACTATATTGATACAAAAGATAACGGACAACAGTTAGACTTTACAAGAAAACAATCCAAACACATTATTTATGCACTGTTTCTAGTTAGCACAATATTTGGCCTGATTTTGGCATTTCGTACAGATTTAGTTGTGTTATTGGTCGGTGCTTTATGTTTCTTTGCTGGAATACTATATACATTTGGGCCGATACCTATTTCAAGAATGCCATTAGGAGAAATTGTATCTGGATTTTTTTATGGGATTATAATTCCGTTTATATTGTTCTACATAAATTTTCCGCCAGGAACATATTTGAGCTACAATTTAGGATTTGACACAATTTCTATTAATTTTCAGGTCATTCCGATAATTGAGTTGCTTATTTTTTCAGTTATTCCATTC
The DNA here is from genome assembly GCA_963666475.2 of Lachnospiraceae bacterium. GTDB lineage: Bacteria > Bacillota > Clostridia > Lachnospirales > Lachnospiraceae > JBFHIZ01. The sequence goes on from CAXXJM010000001.1 coordinate 374,244, forward strand.
TCAGTAACGGCAAATATAATGCTTTCCAACAATATTTGTGATCTTGAAAAAGATGTTTTGGTAAACAGATTTACACTTCCATATTATATTGGAAAACTTTCGCTTCCATTTTTTGCGATTTTGTATTATAGTACATACGTTGCCCTAATTTTGATGGTCATAATTAAAATGCTTTCACCAATTGTTTTGTTTGCATTGCTTACGATCATTCCTGTGCAAAAAAATATTTCTGCTTTTATGAAAAAGCAAGATAAATCAACTACATTTCATCTAAGTATCCTGAATTTTATTTGGATCATGTTGGGATTTAGTATTATGTTATTTCTATCAATTGTGATTACATATGCTTGATAGATAACAATCATGTTGTTATTCATCCGAGAAATCGGTTTTGAATATAGAAAATGTCACTCAGACAAAAACGGAGGGAAATTATGAAAAAAATATTAGTAGTAGCACTTAGTTTAGCTCTTACAGTTGGAGCTCTTACTGCATGCGGAAACACAAACAACACAACTAACAATTCTGCAAACACAGCAGAAAATGCTGTTGTAGAAAACACAACAACAGAAGATACAACAGAAGTTGCAGAAGAAACTGTTGCAACAGCAAAAACAGGTTTAGCTGTTCTTCAATCAGTAGCAAAATCAAAAGATGCTGCAGCTGATGCTGAAGGTCTTGGTGAAGTTGATTCAACAATCGTAGCTGTACTTGTTGCTGAAGATGGAACAATCATTGATTGTAAAATCGATATGGCGCAGACAAAAATCAACTTTTCTACAGCTGGAGTTGTAACAACAGCTCTTGATACCGTTCAACAGTCAAAACAAGAACTTGGAGAAGCTTATGGAATGAAAGCTGCTTCAGCAATTGGTAAAGAATGGAATGAACAAGCTGACGCTTTTGCAGCATACGTAATCGGTAAAACTGCTGATGAAGTAGCTGGAATCGCTGTAAGTGAAGATGGACATGCTGGTGACGCAGATTTACTTGCTTCTGTATCTGTTCATGTTTCAGATTTCATCAATGGAGTAGTTAAAGCTTGTGCAAATGCTCAAGACTTAGGAGCTTCAGCTACAGATTCACTTGGATATGCTGTATCAACAGCAATTGATGGATCAAAAGATGCTGCAGCAGATGCTGACGGACTTGCTCAGGCATACTCAACATACGCAGTATTAACTGTAAATGCTGATGGTGTGATCACAAGCTGTTTCGTAGATATGTCACAGGGAAAAATCAACTTCAATACTTCAGGTGTTATCACAACTGATTTAACAGTAACTCAGATGACAAAACAAGAACTTGGTGATGGATATGGTATGAAAGCCGCTTCAGCAATTGGTTTAGAATGGTTTGAACAAGCAAATGCATTCTCAGCATATGTTACAGGAAAAACTGCAGCAGATGTTTCAGGATTTGCTGTAAGCGAAGACGGACATGCAGCAGATGCTGACTTAGTAAGTTCAGTAACTGTACATATTGCTCCATTTATTTCAATCGTAGAAAAAGCAGTAGCAAACGCACAATAATTAATCATATTGATTGATTCTGAGTAACATAGAAAACATACAGGGGTTGCAGAGGGAATATCGCAGCTTCCTGTATGTTTTTATTATGTTATAAAGTAAGTGCAATTTATTTGATTATTAGGTAAAATAGAGAAAAAAGAAAAAGAGGTAAATCAGTGAAAAAGAAATGGTTCGTGTTTTTATTAATTATCATGGTTTCAATTAGCCAAGTGGCTTGTGGTGATCAAGTTGGAACAAGATATGAAGCCACCTTTTTGGAGTTGTTTGATACGGTAACGACAATAGTCGGATATGCTTCAGATAAAGATGAATTTACAAATTATTCGCAGATGATCTATGATTATCTAGAAGAGTATAATCAAAAATTTGATATTTACAACAACTACGAAGGAATCAACAATATTAAAACAATAAATGATTATGCCGGTGTAGAACCAGTTGAAGTTGACCAAGATATTATTGACTTGCTTTTGTTTTCAAAAGAAATGTATGAGAAAACAGATGGAAAAGTTAATATAGCTTTTGGATCGGTTCTTTCTCTATGGCATGATCATCGAACAGAAGGATTGGATGATCCAGAGAATGCTTCAGTTCCAAATATGGAGGAACTACAAGAATTAGCAAGACACACCAATATAGATGATGTGATAATTGATGAAACTGCTGGTACAGTATATCTTGCTGATCCAGAGATGAGATTGGACGTCGGAGCAATTGCGAAAGGATACTCTGTCGAAAAAGTTACTCAAAAAATGGAGGAAGCTGGATTTTTACATGGAATGATTTCTGTTGGTGGCAATGTACGTACGATAGGGACTAAGTATGATGAAAGTGGAAGCGAATTGCCTTGGGGAGTTGGTATACAAAATCCAGATCTTACAAGCTTAGAGACTTCCCTATGTACATTAAGTTTATCTGATCTTTCGTTAGTTACAAGTGGTGTATATGAACGATATTATGTAGTGGATGGGGAGAGATATCATCATATTATAAATCCTGATACCTTGATGCCAGCCGCATATTTTGTTTCTGTTTCCATTATTTGTGAGGACTCTGGACTTGCAGATGGTCTGTCAACTGCAGTGTTTAATATGCCATTTGATCAGGGGAGTGCATTAATCGAATCACTTGATGAGGTAGAGGCATTGTGGGTATATGAAGATGGAACGCAAGTGGAGAGCAGCGGATTTTCTTCATTGCTAAAAAAGTAATTTAAAAAGTAACCGATTTGAGAGGTATCAAAATGTTTAAGAAGAAAGACCTGATTCTTGCAGGGTCCGTATTAGTAATTGCTTTGATAGCAACTCTTTTTATTATTTTAACAAAAGAAGAAGGTGCAAAAGTAGTGATTACAGTTGATGGAGAAGTTTATCAGACACTTCCGTTGGATGAGAATACAACCGTAATAATTGGAGATCAAAGTGGAGATTATAATGTAATTGAGATCAAAGATGGCTATGTTACAATGACGGAGGCAGATTGCCCGGATAAATTATGTGTCTCACATAGTGAAATACATTACAATCATGAATCCATTGTATGTCTTCCGCATAAAGTTGTAGTAGAAATAACAGATGGGGAGCAAAGTGATCTTGATGTAATTGCGCAGTAAGTAATGACTCTGGAAAGGCATGGATATTTTAATGAATAAGAAAACAAAATATGTAGTAATATATGGATTGCTAGTAGCATTAGCATTTATTTTAAGCTATGTGGAAAGTGTAATTCCGATTCCGATTCCAATACCAGGGATTAAAATAGGCCTGGCAAATTTGGTAGTCATAACCGCATTATATCTTATGGGGGCAAAGCATGCGTTTGTGCTATCCATTGTCCGAATTGTATTGATTGGATTTACCTTTGGAAATCTTTCCACGATGATGTTTAGCTTTGCAGGCGGTATGCTCAGTTTGCTCCATATGATACTTGCAAAAAAAATCAAAGGACTTTCGATGACAGGAGTGAGTATTCTAGGTGGAGTGGGACATAATGTAGGTCAGATACTTGTGGCGATTTTGGTGGTAAATAGTACAAGCTTGATTTATTATTTACCATTTCTAATAATTGCTGGACTAGTAGCTGGGACGGTAATTGGTATTGTTGGTGCTTTGATTACAACAAGTGTAAAAAAACATGTATCATTTATATAATGCTCGATAGGCACTTTGAATGATTCGTAGCAAGCTAAAAGAACTTATAAAATTTGTAAGAAACATTGCATCAACAGGCTGATCATTGTAATGGATATCCAACAGATAAATCCTAAAAAGATTGGTTTTCCTCCTTTTTTGATAAGAGCAAAGAAATCGGTTTGTAGTCCAATCGCACTCATTGCCATCACAATCATGAATTTACTTAGAGTATGGAATGGAAGAAAGAAACGCTCTGAAATGCCATATGATGTTAGAATGGTTGTGATGATTGACGCTAATAAAAAATATAGAATAAAAAATGGAAAAATTTTACGGATATGAAATGATTGTTTGTTTTGTTTGGATTTTCTGGTCTGTAAAAGAGCAAGACATAAGGTGATTGGGATAATTGCGAGAGTACGAGTCATTTTAACGATTGCCGCAGTTTCTAAAGCATTTGAATGATGAATGGTATCCCAAGCTGAAGCGGCTGCAGTTACAGATGAAGTATCATTGATTGCTGTACCAGCGAAAATTCCAAAACCATAATCGGTCATTTGTAAAGCGGATCCTAAAGATGGAAAAATAAAAGCAGCAATTACATTAAAAAAGAAAATGACAGAAATTGCCTGCGCTATTTCAGATTCGTCGGCATCAATCACTGGTGCAGATGCTGCAATAGCAGACCCACCACAGATGGAAGAACCGATTCCTATCATTGCGGCTGTTTTACCAGGTATATGTAATGCTCGATGAAAAATATATGCCATACATAAAGAAATTGTAATCGTTGAAATGATGATAGGAAGAGATGACATTCCTACCTCAAGGATTACATGAAGATTCATTCCAAAACCAAGCAATATGACCGCATATTGCAATATTTTTTTTGAAACAAACTTGATTCCATCTTGAAATCTGAAATGTTTACTGACGGGCTTCGATACTATAATACCTATAATAATTGAAAAAACTGGTCCGCCGATGAGTGGAATGAGCTTGCCGAGAATCCATGAGGGGATTGCAAGTAAAAAACATAGGATAATACCATATAATAGATTTTTTTTATTCATAAAAACTCCTTTCATTTGGGTACTGTATACTTATCATAGGATATCAATTGAAAAAAATAAAATTATAAATTATAATCTAATGATAAATTATACTTATAGTAATTCGAGGAAGGAGAAATATGCAGGACTATCGAATGGAAACTTTTCTAACCGTATGTAAATTTATGAATTATACTCTTGCTGCAAAAGAGCTAAACATTACTCAGCCAGCGGTATCCCAACATATACGGTTTCTAGAGGATTTTTATCATACTAAATTGTTTGATTATGAAGGAAAAAGAATCCGATTGACCAAATCAGGGGAATATTTAAGAAATGCTGCAATCACTCTAAAGCACAATGAATCCTTCATCCGAGAAGAACTTTTGCAAAAAGAAACACATATTTTAAATTTTGGGGCAACAAGAACAATTGGTGATTACATTATGCCTGCGTATATCGCAGAATATCATACACAATATGCTGATGCAAAAATTAACATGTATGTAGACAATACAGAACAATTGCTTAAAAAAATTGATGATGGTCAAATTGATTTCGCTTTTATAGAAGGACCTTTTTCAAAAATCAACTATGAGTATTTAGAGTTTAAAGAAGAAAGTTATATCGCTGTATCATCAACTCGCGAGAAGATCGAGTTTGACAGCTGTCGAATGAATTCCTTATACCAATATCCATTAATTATTCGAGAGACAGGCTCTGGCACAAGAGAAATATTAGAACGGCACCTTGCATCTTTGAATTCATCCATTCATGATTTTAAACAAATCATTGAAGTGGGAAGTATTTATGCAATAAAACAACTAGTACAAAAGAGTGTTGGGATAACATTTCTTTACGAAGCAGCGGTTATTGATGAGATGAATCAAGGGGTATTACAAAAGATAAATATTGATGATTTTCAGGCTAACCACCCGTTTACAATGGTCTGGAGAAAACATAGCATGAATCAAAAAAAATATATGGAAATTTTTCATAAATTTATCAAAAGAAAATAGAATGGAGATAATTGTGAGAAATATTAAAATTACGGTTGGATTTGATGGATCAAAGTATAAAGGATGGCAACGGTTACGTGAGGAACCAAAAACAATACAAGGAACGATTGAACAAGTATTATCTACGATATTAAAAGAAGAAATTCAAGTGGTTGGTTGTGGAAGAACAGATGCAGGTGTTCATGCAATTCAATATGTTTTGAATTTCTTTACGAAATCAAGTATGGATCTGACAGATCTAAAATTTCATTTTGAAAAACAAATATCAAAAGATATTCAACTATATGATATGCAGTTATGTGACGATAGATTTCATTCCAGATATCAGTGTTTATCAAAAACATATGTGTATAAAATTGATAATCGAGAACATGTGAATTTATTTACTAGAGCATATTATGAGTACATACAGGAACCACTTGATTTGAATAACATGAAAACGGTCTCTTCCGTACTAGTTGGAGAGCATGATTTTCAAAGTTTTACAACGCTTAAAACGAAAAATAAATCGACGGTTAGAACGATTAAAGATATATGCATAGAAGAACAGAACGGTGAAATTTTGATACATATTACAGCGGATGGCTTTTTGTGGAATATGGTAAGAATTATTGTTGGAACTTTGATAGAAGCTGGTAAAGGAAGAATAGACGATGAGGACGTAAAGTATATATTAGATCAAAGAAAACGCCAAGAAGCGCCTGGGAAAGTTTCTGCGAAAGCATTGTATCTAGAACATGTTGAATATTAGGTTTGTCCGTTGCATAATGTGATAAAGAAGACTATAATATTTACGAAGGAGGAATGCATATGAAGACAAAAAAATTAATTGCTCCAATTGTGATATCTCTCGTAGTTTGTATCTATTATATTACGTTTGCTGTGATATGCGTAACGACGCCAATGAGATTTGTTTTTAAGCTACTTGGATTTATTATACCTTTGGGCCTTGTTGGAGTATGTATTTTCGTATTAGTCGAACGAATTAAAGAGATAAGGAGTGGAGAAGAAGATGATCTTAGTAAATACTGATTATATTTCAGGAAAAAAATTAGAGACATTAGGTCTTGAAAAAGGCAGTACCATTCAATCCAAAAATATTGGTCGAGATATTACACAAGGCTTTAAAACTTTAGTTGGAGGCGAACTAAAATCTTACAATGAGATGATGAACAATGCAAGAGCGCTTGCTACGAAGCGAATGGTAGAAGAGGCCGAGAATATGGGTGCGGATGCAATTGTAAATATCCGATATGCATCATCCGCAGTGATGCAGGGTGCAGCCGAAGTTATGGCATATGGTACGGCTGTAAAATTTGAATCATAGTTAGCAAAGAAGCTTTCTTGATAGTAATGTTTCATGGAAGCTTCTTTTTATATAAAGAATTTTAGACTAGGTGATGGAATATGATTTTATTAAAACAAATGTTGATTTTTTTTATTTTAATGTTAATTGGATATTATGCAGCAAGAAAAGGGAAAATAGACGATCATACAAGCAAGAATATGTCGTGGATCGTAATCAATGTTGCGAATCCTGCGTTGATTATTTCGGGAAGTTTTGGAGATTCCGTGATTGGTGTGAAAGAAATATTAAGCACAAGCTTGTTAGCTTTTGCGATATTTTTGATCATCATTTTGGTAGCGCAATTGTTACTTCCAATTCTTCGGTTTCCTAAAGAAGAGCTAGGAATATACAGAGTCATGCTTGTGTTCTCTAATATGGGATTTATGGGATTTCCAATTATTTCAGCAATCTATGGAACGGACGCATTGATGTCGGCATCTATATTTTTAATACCGTTCAATGTGTTCGTTTATACCTATGGAATCATATGTGTGGATAAAAAATCGAAGCTAAATCTTCAAACTGTATTAAAGAAAGTGTTAAACATTGGCATTGTAGCATGTGTAATTTCATTTTCAATTAGTATTTTACGAATTCCAATTCCAGATATGATACAAAATACGATAACGATGCTCAGCCATTTAACTGCGCCATTAAGTATGATGATTATTGGAGCTTCATTTATTCATGTCAACTTGAAAAAGATGCTTAGTTCCTTTCGATTGTTGTTTTATGCGCTACTTCGCCTTTTAATTATTCCTATTGCAGGAATGCTAGTGATTCAATTAGTTGTAAGTGATCCGATAATTCAGGGAATATGCCTGGTTGTGCTTGCAGCACCAGCTGCTAGCATGTCTGTTATGTTGGCACAACAATACGATAATCAAATTGAATTGGCAACAGAAGGGGTAGCGCTTACAACAATTCTATCCGTTGCAACCATGCCGATTTTGTTTATGCTATTTAAATTGTAGTGAAGTGAGGTATCAAAGTGATCAAGATAGCAATATGTGACGATGATGTTCTGATTTGCAATCAAATAAGTAATATTATTAAAACCTATTCAGAGAAAGTTGAGATTGATTATAAAGTTTATTTATCTGCTCAAGAGTTTCAGAATCAAATATTCAGCGGGGTTACATATGATTTGGTTTTCTTAGACATAGAATTACCTGAAATCACAGGAATTGAGATTGGCAGAAAACTTAGGGATAATTTATATGATGAACAAACGAAAATTGTGTTTATTTCACATTCTGATTCCTATATGAAAGACTTGTTTCGAATCCGCCCACTTGATTTTTTGAAAAAACCTCTTCGAGTATCGGATATTATTTTTAATATTGATAAATGTATGGAATTGAATCGATTAAATGATGATATGTTTAGTTTTGAATTTCGACAGGTGACGCATGAAATCCCTCTTCGTCATATTGTTTATTTCGAAAATAGAGGGAGAGTAATCATTATTCATTCGGCAAATGAAGAATTTCGTTTCTATATGTCAATGGATGATTTGATGAAGAGAATAGACATGGATCGTTTTTGGAGAATCAGTAAGTCGTTTTTGATAAATACTTTGCAAATTCACAAGTTGACATATCGTGAAGTGGAAATGAAATCAGGAAAGATTCTACCAATCAGCCAGACTCATCGAAAAACAATTCGACAAAAACAATTCGATATCATGAAATTAGGAGGAATCAAAAATGGAATTATATGATATCTTCCAGATTGTATCGAATGTTCTTGTATTATATATATGGTATTTATTGATACGTTCATTTTCAAATCACGAAGAAAAGATGAACTGGAAAATAGTAATGGTGTTAGGCGTGGAGTTCGTTGTGTCTAGTTTGATTGAGTATCTGCATTTTCCGGCGATATGGAACTTGATTTTGACATTGATTTTTATAGTTTCACTTGAACTTGTCATGCATTTCAAAGGGAAGGAACTTATTGTTGGGTTTGTTTTTACGTTTCTTATTTTGTTGTGTATCGACTTTTTAGTTGGGGTGAGTTTTGGATATGTGTTAAATAATTTGAATGAACCTTCGGCCTTTGAGAGTGTTTTAGGAAGGTTGATTACAATTTTTCTTACATATATAGTCGCAATATGTGTACGAAGATTTTATAGCAAAAATGATACACATATGCCTATTGTATACTATCTCGCAGTCATACTTTTTCCAGCGGGTTCCTTGGTATTTGCATTCCTATTGTTACCTTTTTCTGCCTATGGAGAAAGAAAGCTTGTTGGCATCATTATTATTCTATTGGTTCTAAATATTATGGTTCTATTTTTATATGATCAAATGAGAATCATGTACCAGGATCGTTTAGAAAAAATTTCATTACAGTATCTGGAGAAGAGTTACCAAACACAAGTTTCTGTAATGGAGAAGTCAATGCTTCAAGTCAGGTCAATTAAACATGATATTAGTAGACATTTATTAACCATGAACACTTTGGCAAAGGAGAACGATCTAAATAAAATCATAAGATACCTTGATATTATCGAGGGTGATTTTAAGGAGTCAGACGTTTTTTCAAACACAGGAAATTTAGTCATAGATAGTATACTTAATTATGAATTTCAGTTATCTGGAATCGAACTGGAACGGGTTTCTTTGGGTATGGAAGGAGAATTGAGGAATATAGAGATTTCTGAGTATTCTTTGACAACGGTGTTAAGTAATCTGGTAAGAAATGCATTCCAAGGAGTATCAAAAACGAAACATGGAAAAGTACAGATTTTTCTAAAAGCAGCAAGCGAAATTCTTTTTATTAGTGTATCGAATGATTATATGATATAAGAGAATGAACATGTAATTCGAACACCTCATTCTTACAATCATGAGCATGGGTTCGGGATTTCAAATGTAATGAAAGTAATAGAGAGCGAGAATGGAAAAATCCAGTTCAAACATACCGATAGTACCTTCTTTGTGGAAGTAATGATGTATCTGTCTAAAAGAATAGATGTTTCATGAGGACGAATTCTTACATTTTGTGAACGAATTCATGCATAAGCAATTTATTTAAAATAAATATGTTATTATATTAACAGATACTTTGAAAACTAAAAGCATATAACAACTCTTGGGGAGAGTATTTAAAATATAAATTTGTTGTTTTCCAATGCTTAGTTTTAAAAAAGGTAAAAAAAACTGTGTTCTTAGAGGAGCACAGTTTTTTTATGAAAATAAATTGCTAAATGATACTATATGTGATTTAATAAAGATATAACAGTCATACGAGGGAAATATGCATTTATTTGAAAAGAAAATCAGTAGTGAAAAGAAGTTTGATGGAATTCTTTTGCAAGTATATCGAGATCGGGTTGAGCTTGAAAATCAAAGCGTACAAACGAGAGAGTATATTATGCATCCAGGTGGAGCATGTATCGCGCCGCTTACAAAAGATCATGAAATCATTTTTGTGAGACAGTTTCGTTATCCTTATGGTGATGTAATATTAGAATTACCTGCCGGAAAACTAGATTATTCGGAGTTGCCAGAGCAAACCGCTTATCGAGAATTAAAAGAAGAAACCGGATACGATACAGAAGAAATGGTATTTCTTGGTGAAATGTATCCAAGTCCAGGATATACAGATGAAGTGGATTATTTATATGCATGCAGAGTTTCAAATCATGGAGAACTAGAACTGGATGAAGATGAATTTTTAGATGTAGTAAAGATTCCTTTTGAGGAAGCACTACAAATGGTTAAGGATAATCAGATTCGAGATGCCAAATCACAAATTGCCATATTAAAAGTTCACTTACTGATGCAAGAAGGCAAAATTTAATCGCGTTGTGACTTAGTTACAGAATGAAAAAATCAATTTGTGTATAGTATAGATACAATCAATTGATAGATAACCATTTGAATATATGATGTATGAAAGGAGATATGTTATGGGAGCAATGACAATTACAAAAGAAAATTTTCAAAGTGAGGTAATGCAGTCAGACAAACCTGTTCTGATCGATTTTTGGGCAGCATGGTGTGGTCCATGTAAAATGCTTTCTCCTACAGTTGAAGAAATTGCAGATGAAGTTTCAGATGTAAAAGTTGGGAAAGTAAATGTAGATGAACAACCAGAACTTGCAAGACAGTTTAATGTAATGTCGATTCCAACATTAGTTGTAATCAAAGATGGAAAAGTTGCACAGACATCGATCGGTGCAAGACCAAAATCAGACATTCTTGCAATGTTAAAATAGGTATAAAAGCATTACGATAAGAAAAGAGCATTTCCGAAATGGACAGAGTCCTAAGGAAATGCTCTTTTTATGTTAATATCATCAAGTTATTCTTGGAGAATCGCACGTAATCTTTGCTTATCTTCAATGATAACTCCACCTCGAACCAATGTAACGTATCCTTCGGAAGCAAAATATTTGAGCATGCGGGAAACGACTTCCCTTGCACTTCCTACATAGTGGGCTATTTCTTCGTGTGTATATGACAAAGTATCTGTTTTAAGATTAATGGATTCATCGATTAAAAATGCAGCGAGTCTTTTATCAAAACTGGTAAAAAGAATTTGTTCCATGGACCACATTACACTTGAAAACCGCTCTGCGGCTAGTTTGTAAAAGAAACATTCGGCATATATATTTTTTTGAACAATGTTCTGAAAAATATGTGCTGAAATATGAAACAACTCAGAATCGACTTCTGCAGAGAGGTGTACTTCGAAAGACAGAGAGTTTAGTACGCAATTTGAACTTAAAACGCAAACTTCGCCTGCTTCAAGACGATAGAGCGTGACTTCTTTTCCTTCATCAGAAAGCATATATACTCGAAGACGTCCTTTTTTAACAATAATGATTCCAAAACAATCTTTGTCTCCAGGGTTAAGAAATTCTTTCTTTTTATATTCCGTTGTAAACGTATTATCAAGAACATACTCCTGTGTCACGGAATCGAGCCGATCCCAGAAAGTTAATGCTGTTTTTACGAGATTCGCGTCATTATAATCAATCATGTCTTACCTCCGTACAATCTATTTCTTCTAGCTTATCACATTGTATCTAGTGAATCAATTTAATTTATGCTATAATTTAAGCAATAATTATCAGATATTTTAAGGCTAAATGAATTGCACAAGATAAGGAGCAGGATATGGATAACAATGAACAAAATAAGATTGTGCAGGATTATATTTTTGCAGATGCTGCACAAGCAGATCTTGCAAGGAGTGAGATAAAAAAAATAAATTATATTGAAGAACGCTTAAATTATAATAATACGAAAATGGTCTATAATTTTTATCATAACTGTATTGAAAATAAAGTTTTCTCAACACCAATTGGTTATGCATTTCTTAAAAAATTGAGAGATCAGATTATTCATAATGGTTTCGAAGGAGAAGTTCAACAAATTCCTGTTGCTACAAATAATCACCTTGCGATAAGAGAGGTACAAAAGGAAAAGATAGAAGAAGGAAAGCTAAGAAGTATACAAGAAAAACTTCGATTTCAATTTCGAATGAGTTTGATTATCAATTTGATCTTGGTCTTATTGGTGATTGGGATGTTCTATATAGCTCGTTCGTCATCCAATCCTAATATTATTAATTATGAGAATGCATTAGTAAACAAGTATGCAGCTTGGGAAGAAGAACTTTCCGCAAGAGAAAATTCGGTTCGAGAAAAAGAACTGGAATATTCGATTGAAAATCCGTAATTTTCACAGTTTTTCCACATTCATTCGATATACTATAGAAAAGATAACGAAATATTATAGTAATTGAGGTAGGTATTATGAAGAATTCAAAGATTCTGGTAGTTGATGATGAAGAGAGAATGAGAAAGCTTGTTAAGGATTTCTTGTCTAAAAAAGGATACCATGTATTAGAAGCGGGAGACGGGGAAGAGGCACTTGAATTGTTTTATCATGACCGTGATATTGATTTGATTGTTTTGGATGTAATGATGCCAAGAATGGATGGATGGGAAGTGTGTTCAGAAATTCGTGAAAATTCAGATATACCAATTGTAATGTTAACAGCAAAGGGCGAAGAAGATGACGAGCTGATGGGATATAAATTGGGTGTTGATGAATTTATTTCCAAGCCATTTAGCCCTAAAATTCTTGTTGCCAGAATTGAGGCAATATTGCGTCGAAGCGGTGAGAAACAAAGTGATCAGATTATGCAAATTGGAGACATTTCGCTGGATAAATCTGCACACATAGTAAAAATCAATGGTGAGGTTATTGATTTGAGTTTTAAAGAGTTTGAGTTGCTATCTTATTTTATGGAAAATAGAGGAATCGCCCTTTCTAGAGAAAAAATTCTAAATAGTGTTTGGAATTATGACTATTTTGGCGATGCAAGAACCATTGATACTCATGTCAAAAAATTAAGAAGCAAGATGGGTGAACAGGGAAAAACTATTCTTACAATTTGGGGGATGGGATACAAGTTTGAGGCATAAGAATGGAGAAGTGAATGAAAGTTACAATTAGAAGACAAATATCCTTTGTTTTTGTTTTGTTTATGGCTTGTACGATTGTATTAAGTATCCTGTTGAATTTGTTTTTTTTAGAAGACTATTATCAAAAAAGTAAAATGGACGACTTGGCTTATATCTATAGTCGCCTAAATGAGTTGAACGATGAAGGTAATTTGTTTCGTGGTAATGATCCGGTAGTTGATGAGGATTTGACAAATTCAGAACTCGGTCTGATGCAGATGGCAAATATGTATAATGTAGAAATCTTGGCGTTAAATGGTTCGACAGGCGAAATGGTATGTACAACGATGTTGGATCGTTTTCTTTTGAAAAGTTTATCTGCTTATTCAGCAGTACCAGGAGAAAATAAACAAAATAAACTACGCGAAACCGAAGAATATTACATAATGATTAACCCCGATTCAATCACTGATGTAGAGTATTTAGAAATGTATGGACTGTTGAATGATGGTTCTAATTTTATAATTCGGACACCTATGGAAGGGATTCGTGCCAGCGTAGAAATTGCAAATCGTTTCCTGCTAAATGCTGGTCTTGTTTTACTTTTTATTGGTGCAATTGCAATCTATTTTATTACCAAAAGAATTTCCGATCCAATCAAACAAATTGCGTTATTGTCCGAGCAAATGGCTGATATGAATTTTGATGTAAAATATTCCGGTAAAAGTAAAAATGAAATTGCATTGCTTGGGAAAAATATCAATCTGTTATCCTTTGCCTTGGAGAAAAATATCTCCGAGTTGAAATCTGCAAATAACGAATTGAGAAAAGATATTGAAAAAAAAGAAGTAATTGATGAAAAAAGAAAAGAGTTCATATCCAATATTTCACATGAACTAAAGACACCAATTGCTTTAATTCAAGGATATGCGGAAGGCTTAGAGGAGAATGTAAGCGACGATGCCGAGAGTAGAGAATACTACTGCGAAGTTATAATTGATGAGGCGAAGAAACTAAATACGATAGTGGCGCAATTATTAAACCTAAATCAACTTGAAGAGGGGGTTGCTCCAGATACGTTTGAACGATTTGATATAATCGATCTTTTGAAGAACTCGTTACAATCTATGGAAATTTTATTACTTCAAAAAGGAATTCATGCAGAACTGGTAACAAAAGGGCCTGTCTTCGTATGGGGTGATGAGTTTAAAATCGAACAAGTTGTTCAAAACTATCTAAGTAATGCTTGGAATCATTGTAAGAACGAGAAAAGTATTATAGTAGATGTGGAAGAAACAAATGGACTCGTTCGTGTAAACGTATTCAACACAGGAGAGCCGATTCCAGAGCAGTCTCTTCCATATATATGGGATAAGTTCTATAAGGTAGATAAAGCTAGAACGAGAGAATATGGTGGAAGTGGAATTGGTCTTTCGATTGTTAAAGCGATTATGTCGTCTATAGACAAAGGATACGGAGTTGAGAACAAATCAAATGGAGTTTTATTTTGGTTTGAACTAGATACAAAATAAAATTGTCATATATGTTTAAAAAAAAGAACAGATAAAATTGATGGTTTTATTTAAGTAGAGATTGACAAGGACAAAAAAAATGCGTATTATTCTAATATGGAAAATGCAAAGGTGCACAATGGAGTTGTGCACCTTTTTTTGAGAGATCACAAGTCTTTTGAATATGCATTGAGAGAAAACAGGAGGATGAGTTATGAAAAAAGTATTAAGTACAATACTAGCAATGGGATTAGTTGTTTCAATGTTAGTAGGATGTGGTTCTGACAACAATGCAGGAACATCCAACAATTCAGCAAGTGAGTCTACAAGCACTACTACAGAAAGTACATCAGATTTAAAAGTAGGTGTTATTCTTGTAGGAGATGAAACAGAAGGTTATACAAAAGCACATATCGATGGTATTGCTGCGGCAGGAGTTGCACTTGGAATTCCAGAAGAAAACATTATGTGGAAATACAGCGTACCAGAATCAGATGATTGTTTTACCGCTGCAAAAGAATTAGTAGCTAACGGATGTGAATTGATTATTTCTAATAGTTATGGTCACCAAGATTACATGGCAGAAGCTGCTGAAGAGTTCCCTGATGTAAACTTTGTTGCAATGACTGGTGATTATGCAGCTATTTCAGGTCTTGATAATCTTTTCAACGCATTTACAGATGTATATGAGTCACGTTATGTATCTGGTGTTGTTGCAGGTATGAAAATTGCTGAATTAGCAGCAAATGGAGAAATTCCTGAAACTGGATATGATGCAGATGGAAACGTTAAAATTGGTTATGTTGGAGCATTCCCATATGCAGAAGTTGTATCTGGATATACGGCTTTCTATCTTGGAATTAAATCTGTTTATGAAAACGTTGTAATGGAAGTAACTTATACAAACTCATGGTTTGATATAGAAGCGGAAGGTGCAGCAGCAGAATCATTGATCGCAGATGGATGTGTAGTAATTGGACAGCATGCTGATTCAACAGGAGCACCAACTGCAGTACAAACTGCATTAGATGATGGAAAAGTTGCTTACTCTGTTGGATATAATGTTGATATGCTTTCAGTAGCAGAAACAGCTGCGCTTACAAGTGCAACAAATGAATGGGTAGTTTATTACACAACGTTGTTTGAAGCATGCTTAAATGGAGCAGATGTTCCAGCTGACTGGTCTGAAGGATATTCAGTAGATGCAGTTGCAATTACAGCACTTGGATCATCATGTGCAGAAGGAACTGCTGATAAAGTAGCTGAAGTTATTGCTGGATTAAAAGATGGTTCAATTAAAGTTTTCGATACTTCTAAATTTACAGTTGGTGGAGAAACACTTACAACTGCTACTGTAGATTTATCATATTTCGATTGGTCAACGGGAGCACCTGTAGTAGTATATGAGGGAGACACTGTTGAAGCAATTGCTACGGATGATAATGGGGTTTCATATTTTGATGAGTCTTCATATAGAGCAGCTCCTTATTTCTCACTAAGTGTAGATGGAATTGTTCAGTTACAGTAATCTATAATTCAAACATAGTTTTATGAGATATGAATGAGTGGATTTAGGCTATCTATTTTGATAGCCTAAATTCCTTATATAAAGTATGATGCGAAAAGTAAACGTATTTGTTGAAAGTAGACTTACAATGAATACGTTTATTTTTTGAAATGAATATAAACCAAAGGAGAATCGCGTGATGGAACAACAGTCAATGGCAATTCAAATGAAAGCAGTGTCAAAAAGATTTGGCTCTGCAGTTGCAAATAATAAAGTAGATTTCGAAGTTCGGAAAGGTGAAATTCTTTCTTTGCTTGGAGAGAATGGAAGTGGAAAAACATCTTTGATGAATATGCTTTCAGGTATTTATTATCCAGATGAAGGGGATATTTTTGTATCAGGTGAAAAAGTAAGAATTCGCTCACCATACGATGCATTTGCTCTTGGAATTGGAATGGTGCATCAACATTTTAAATTGGTTGATGTTTTTACTGCGCAAGAAAATATCATTTTAGGTTTGAAAGAGAATAAAAGTCAGAAAGAGATTACAGAAAGCATTCAAGAAATCTGTAATAGATATGGATTCATAATCAACCTAAATCAACGTGTGTATGATATGTCTGTAGCTGAAAAGCAGACTTTAGAAATCGTAAAAGTGCTATATCGTGGAGCTGATATCTTGATATTAGACGAGCCAACAGCAGTTCTTACCCCACAAGAAACAGAAGTCCTTTTTTCAGTGCTTAGAAATATGAGAAAAAATGGAAAATCTGTAATCATTATTACACATAAACTCCATGAAGTTCTATCGGTGTCGGACCGTGTAACAATTTTGAGAAAAGGGGAGTTTATTGGGACTGTAGAAACAAAAGATGCCACAGAACATTCGCTTACTGAAATGATGGTTGGTAAAAAGGTAGAATTAAATATTGAACGTAACAAAATAGAAAATCCAGTGAAAAGAATGGATGTATCACACATTACATATAAAAATGAGGAAGGTACGAAAGTACTGGATGATGTTAGTTTTTCGGTATACGGGGGTGAAATACTTGGAATTGCTGGGATTTCAGGTTGTGGTCAAAAAGAATTATTAGAGTCGATTGCTGGATTGCTGCCTGTTTCAAGTGAAAGTAAGATTACTTATTATAATAAGGAAAATCATGAAATGGAACTAGTCGGAAAAAATCCAAGAAAAATCAGACAAGCTGGAGTTGTATTGTCTTTCGTTCCAGAGGATCGTCTAGGTATGGGTTTGGTTGGGTCGATGGGAATGACTGGAAATATGCTACTGCAAACCTATGCAGAAGGGAAAAGCTTCCTTCATTCTAGAAAAGCAGCAAGAAACCATGCGATTAAGATTAAAGAAGATTTGGGTGTTGTTACTCCTGGAATAAACGCACCCGTACGAAAACTTTCTGGAGGAAATGTACAAAAGGTTTTGGTTGGAAGAGAAATCGCAAGTAAGCCGACGGTCTTGATGACGGCCTATGCGGTTCGAGGGTTAGATATTCATACTTCGTATACAATATATAATTTGTTGAATCAGGAAAAGGCAAATGGCACCGCTGTAATGTATGTGGGAGAAGATTTGGACGTATTGCTTGCCCTTGCAGATCGTATTTTAATTATGTGTGAAGGAAAGGTTAATGGAATTGTTGATGCCAGAACAACCACAAAAGAGGAAATCGGTCTAAGAATGACGAAAATGCAGAATGACGGAGGTAAAGAAAATGAATAAAAGTGAACCGCTCATTCGTGTTACGAAAAGAGAACATGTAGAACTTGGGAAGGGTATTGTGATTCGTGCATCTGCGGTGATTATTGCATTACTTGTTGCGACGTTATTTATTTATGTGATTTTGAAAGTTCCACCACTACGTGTGCTTTCTCTAATGTGGGAAGGTGCATTTGGTAATGCAATTTATTTGGAAGATACTATATTTTTTACTGCCAAGTTACTTTGTATTGCGGTCGCTTTAGCGCCTGCATTTAAAATGAAGTTTTGGAATATCGGTGCAGAAGGTCAGGTTTTAGCTGGTGGACTTGCAACCGCTATTGTAATGGTATATGGAAGTCAAATACCATCTCCTTATATTTATATTGTTATGTTTGGGTCTGCAGTGATATTTGGTGCAGTCTGGGGGTTGATTCCTGCATTCTTCAAAGCAAAGTGGAATGTCAATGAGACACTATTTACTTTGATGATGAATTATGTAATTATTCAGATTGTAAATTATTTTTATAATAACTGGCGTGGAACGGCATCAGCACTTGGAAAATTGAACAAAGGTACGAAAATTGGATATTTGCCAGATCTGTTTGGAAATGATAATCTTCTAATGGTAATTGTTGTTTTATCGTTGACTTTATTGGTATACTTATATTTAAGTCATACAAGACATGGATATGAGATTGCTGTCGTAGGAGAATCGGAAAATACCGCAAAATACGCAGGAATGGATGTAAAAAAAGTAATCGTTCGTACGATGTTACTTTCTGGTGCAATTGCTGGTATCTGTGGATTTATGACTGTAGCCGGACAGGATCATTCGATTTCTTCCGCAACTGCTGGTGGATATGGGTTCACCGCTATTATTGTGGCATGGCTTGCAAATTTCAACCCGATATTCATGGTTTTTATTTCACTATTTGTTGTATTCTTAGATAAAGGAACCAACCACATTACAGACACTTTCTCTGGATTTGATAATAGTGCTTCAAAAATTGTTATTGGAATTGTGTTGTTTTTTGTAATAGGAAGCGAATTCTTTGTACGATATAATATGTCATTCCGAACTCGCAAAAATAAGGAGGACAAATAATATGGCTAATTTAATTGCTTGGATCATTCGTGCTGTAGTATTTGGAAGTGTTGTTATGTATGGCGCCATCGGGGAAACAATAACAGAAAAAGTAGGACACTTAAATTTAGGTACACCTGGAATTATGTGTATTGGAGGCGCCTTCGGTTTTGTGGGTGCATATACCTATGAAATAAATGTTGCTGACCCCAATGCTTTTTTATGCATTTTGGTTGCTATGTCTAGTGGTTTTATTGCGGCAATGATCGCAGGGTTAATTTATTCGTTTTTAACAGTGTCATTATTGATCAATCAAAATGTGGTAGGATTGACTATGACCATTTTTGGAGTAGGTGTAGGTAAGTTCTTTGGAGCTTATGCAATTCCAGAAGGAGCAGTATCAACAAAGGCATCTTTTGCAAATGGAGTATTTGGTGCCAAAATTCCATTTTTAAGTGATTTGGGTTTTATTGGTGATGTTGTTTTTTCCTATGGATTTATGATGTATTTAGCAATTTTTCTCGCTATAGCTACGCAATTATTTATGACAAAAACAAGAGTTGGTTTGAATTTGAGATCAATTGGAGAAAACCCATCGACAGCTGACGCAGCTGGAATTGCTGTTACAAAATATAAGTACTTTGCGATTTGTATAGGCTCAGGTATTACTGGACTGGGTGGGGTATATTATGTATTGGATTATAGCAAAGCGACCTGGGCGACTGCTGCAGGAGATGCAATTGAAGGATTGGCATGGTTGTCGGTAGCACTCGTAATTTTTGTAAGATGGAATACTATGAATGCGATATGGGGGTCCTATTTATTTGGACTTTGTTATTGGGCATATGCTTTTGTTCCAAGTATAACTGGAATCAGTATTAATACAGACATTGCAGAGATTTTACCTTATATAGTAACGATTGTTGTATTAATAGCAGGAAATTTAATGAAAAAAGGTGGGCATCGAGGGCCGGCTTTCCTTGGTATGGGATATTTTAGAGAAGAACGATAACGTAGAGAGAAGGATTTTAAATGGAATTATTAAAAAAGCGAATTTTGGAAGAAGGACGTACTGTTGGTGAAGAAATATTGAAAGTGGATTCTTTTTTGAACCATCAAATTGACGCGAATCTATTTCGGGAAATCGGTGTGGAATTTAAAAAAAGATTTTCAAATAATAAAATCACCAAATTGCTTACGATTGAATCATCTGGAATTGCAATAGCAACTGTGGCTGCATTGGAGTTTGATGTACCAGTTGTCTTTGCAAAAAAAGCACAGTCAAGAAATTTGGACCAAAGTATATATTCTAGTAAAGTTCATTCGTTTACCAAAGGAATTACTTATGATGTTATGGTCTCCAGACGATATTTATCCGAAGAGGATCATGTACTAATTATTGATGATTTTTTGGCTAATGGAAAAGCAGTCGAAGGGTTATTAGAAATTTGTGAGCAAGCTGGAGCAACGGTTGAGGGAATTGGGATTGTAATTGAGAAAGGATTTCAAGTTGGTGGAAAAGTTTTGCGTGAAAAAGGATATCGTGTTGAATCCTTAGCAATCGTTGATCGATTTACAGATGGCGAAATACGGTTTTTATAGTCGAGAATCAGTTGGTTGAATCTTCTGCCGAGAAATGGTATTATTAGATATAAATATGTCCAAATTAAGGGGATTCGTATGAAAAGAAAATTGGTCTATTTCATTATAATATTTTCGATGGTATTTAGTTTTGTTGGTTGCACATCAGTTCCAGATATGTCAGATGCACAAGCAGCAAAGATATCAAATTACGCAACTGCTTTATTATTAAAATATGATGCAAATTATGAGAGTCGTCTTGTAGATACTGCTGCAATTGAGGAAGAGCGTGCAATTGAAGCGGCAAAAGATAAACAGCGATTAGAAGAAGAGGCTGCACGTCAAGCTGCATATGATGCTGAGCAAGCTGCAAAATCTGTAGATACTTCTGTGCCAGAGGTGGTGGTTGATTCCTATTTGGATATCGCTACGACTTTATCATTCACAGATGTATCAATAAATTATGCTTATATGGAACTGAGTCAGGCTTACCCCGAAGACACCTCAAATGATTTCTTGACACCAGTACGAGCAGATGTAGATAGTCAGTTATTGGTTCTACATTTTACGCTAACAAATTTATCGATGGAAGATAAAGTGATCAGTATTAATGATACAAAAGCTGTTTTCCAGGTTTATATCAATGGTACTATTCAGAGAAATGTTCTTTCTACTTTGCTATTAAATGATTTTGCGTATTTTGAAGATACATTATCTCCTGGTGAAATGGTAGATTTGGTTGCTATATGTGAAATAACAAATGAACAATCTACAAGTATAGAGTCTTTGATATTGGGTATAAAATATAATGGAGAGTCTTTCCGGGCTAAACTCCAGTAAATAAAGAGGAAAATCTATTGATCGAAGAAATCATGTCATACAATAAGAAGTTTGTTGAAAAGAAAGAATATGAACAGTTTATCACGAGTAAGTATCCGGAAAAGAAACTTGCAATTTTGTCATGTATGGATGCAAGGCTAACAGAACTTTTGACAGCAGCACTGGGTCTGAAAAACGGAGATGCAAAGATTATTAAAAATGCTGGAGGTGTGATTTCGCATCCTTTTGGTAGTGTCATGCGTTCGCTTTTGATTGCGGTATATGAATTGGGGGTAGAGGAAATCTTGGTGATAGGGCACACCGATTGTGGCGTGCGTCACATGGATAGTGATCGATTAATTGATAAAATGAAAGCAAGTGGAGTAACTGAAGAGAGTTTTGAACAGTTAAAATATTTTGGCGTGGATTTTAATTCTTGGTTGTGTGGATTTGAGGATTTGAATTCTTCTGTTCGAGATTCGGTAGATATGATAAAGAAACATCCTTTATTGCCCAATCATATAGAAGTATATGGCATGGTAATAGATTCGGTAACTGGTGAATTGTCCAGAATATAAAAAAGGACCAATGGTCCTTTTTTTATTGCAATTCTTCAAATCCGAAGTGATTTTCTTGTAACCAAGATTGCAATAAACCACCTGCTATGCAGGTGTGTTCCCACCTAGCTTTCGCTTTAAGCATCAAAGAATTCTAGGAATACAGGATAACAATTGGATAAATGTTCTCGTTATTTACAATATTTGTCCAAAACACTTGGTTGATAGCGTGGAGAAGGCCTTTAAATCTATTGTTCGGACAAATTAGTTGTGTAATAGTCACAAACTATTCAAAGTTTCACTATAGTTTGGACGTAAGCTCTATAATAGGATGTACTATTGCCCAAAGGGATATTTCAAATATTTCTAAAACGAAAGATTGGATAAAAGCACATGTTTTCAAAGAGTTTTTATCAAATGTCTATATAAGGAGTAAGGAAGGCGAACTTTTCAGAGCCTCTTTGGAGGCAAGCAGGGAACATCGGCTTATAGCCGCAGAGCAAACCACCAGCTAAGCTGGTGGTAATGATTGGTCAGTATAGAAAATATAGCTTTTATTATGGAATTAACCAGCTCACTGACTGCGATTTTGTACATATAAAAAAACAATAAAAATTTCAAAAAAAAGTGTTGACGAACCAAAAGACACATGATAATATTAACGAGTTGCGTTTGAGAAATGGATTTGAAAGCAACAAAAATTATTCGATTCCAACAGAACGAATAAAAAAAGTTTTTAAAAAAGTTGTTGACAAACGAAAACGCACATGATATTATGATTAAGTTGCGTCTGAGACAAAAGCAACAAAATGAACCTTGAAATTGAAAAATAGAACAGCGGAATTATTTCGTAATTACGAAGTAATTACCAATGGCTGAACGTAGAGTTCGGACTATTTTTTTAGGAGTGTAAGTCCTTTTAAACCAGGACAAACACCACGAGAATTAGACTCGTGACGAAGTTCGAAAGAGCTTCTAAAGACTTTGGCAGCAACCAAAGATTTGATTCCTAAATAGTAATGCAACCTTGAAAATTCATTTGAAGAAAGCTGCAGTATAGCTGTAGCAAAACTTCTCGAAAGAGAAGACGAAGTAAGAAATTACTTTGACAAATATTTTTAAGAACCGAATCGGAAACGATTCGAACAATCCAAACAAAAACAGTAAATTGTTTTGGCAAGTCGAAAGGCGAACCAAGACAACGGAAAAAATTAGCTAGATGTTGATTTTGACTGAGGAAAAAACTACAATTCGAGAGTTTGATCCTGGCTCAGGATGAACGCTGGCGGCGTGCTTAACACATGCAAGTCGAACGGAGATATAATGTGAGCGAGAGAGAGCTTGCTTTTAATCAATCTTTTTATATCTTAGTGGCGGACGGGTGAGTAACGCGTGGATAACCTGCCTTATACTGGGGGATAACATTAAGAAATTAATGCTAATACCGCATAAGCGCACAGCTTCGCATGAAGCAGTGTGAAAAACTCCGGTGGTATAAGATGGATCCGCGTTAGATTAGCTAGTTGGTGAGGTAACGGCTCACCAAGGCTTCGATCTATAGCCGGCCTGAGAGGGTGAACGGCCACATTGGGACTGAGACACGGCCCAAACTCCTACGGGAGGCAGCAGTGGGGAATATTGCACAATGGGGGAAACCCTGATGCAGCGACGCCGCGTGAGTGAAGAAGTATTTCGGTATGTAAAGCTCTATCAGCAAGGAAGAAAATGACGGTACTTGACTAAGAAGCCCCGGCTAACTACGTGCCAGCAGCCGCGGTAATACGTAGGGGGCAAGCGTTATCCGGATTTACTGGGTGTAAAGGGAGCGTAGACGGCTATGCAAGTCTGGTGTGAAAGCCCGGGGCTCAACCCCGGGACTGCATTGGAAACTGTATGGCTAGAGTGCAGGAGAGGTAAGTGGAATTCCTAGTGTAGCGGTGAAATGCGTAGATATTAGGAGGAACACCAGTGGCGAAGGCGACTTACTGGACTGTAACTGACGTTGAGGCTCGAAAGCGTGGGGAGCGAACAGGATTAGATACCCTGGTAGTCCACGCCGTAAACGATGAATACTAGGTGTCGGGAAGTACTGCTTCTCGGTGCCGCCGCTAACGCATTAAGTATTCCACCTGGGGAGTACGTTCGCAAGAATAAAACTCAAAGGAATTGACGGGGACCCGCACAAGCGGTGGAGCATGTGGTTTAATTCGAAGCAACGCGAAGAACCTTACCAAATCTTGACATCCTTATGACCGGTATTTAACCGTACCTTCTCTTCGGAGCATAAGTGACAGGTGGTGCATGGTTGTCGTCAGCTCGTGTCGTGAGATGTTGGGTTAAGTCCCGCAACGAGCGCAACCCCTATTTTTAGTAGCTAGCAGTTCGGCTGAGCACTCTAGAGAGACTGCCGGGGATAACCCGGAGGAAGGTGGGGATGACGTCAAATCATCATGCCCCTTATGATTTGGGCTACACACGTGCTACAATGGCGTAAACAAAGGGACGCGACCCCGCGAGGGTGAGCAAATCTCAAAAATAACGTCTCAGTTCGGATTGTAGTCTGCAACTCGACTACATGAAGCTGGAATCGCTAGTAATCGCGAATCAGAATGTCGCGGTGAATACGTTCCCGGGTCTTGTACACACCGCCCGTCACACCATGGGAGTAGGTAACGCCCGAAGTCAGTGACCTAACCGTAAGGAAGGAGCTGCCGAAGGCGGGATTTATAACTGGGGTGAAGTCGTAACAAGGTAGCCGTATCGGAAGGTGCGGCTGGATCACCTCCTTTCTAAGGAAGAAGTAAAGGATGCATTACTATTTGGGGATTAAAATCCCGAGTGCAAGACCAGACTGGTTTTGGAATCGACAAGAATTCATTCTTGGTCGAGTGCAAAAAGCAGGATGGACTTATAAGAGGATGAACACATGAGCGAAACGAAAGTGAAGCGAATGGGGACAGCCTTGCACGAGCAAGAGAACATGCACGAGCATGAAACATGCACGAGGAATTGAGCACTCCAAACAAAAAAATACTGGTGGCGATGCGCTTAGGGACAACACCCGTTCCCATCCCGAACACGATGGTAAAGACTTAAGCGGCCGATGATACTATGTTGGAGACGACATGGGAAAGTAGGTGGCTGCCAGTTTTATAAAAAATTTATAAGTGATTTAAGAATAAAAAGAGATTTTTGTTCTTAAATGGCTGATAAAGCCAAGATTGTACATTGAAAACCGAATAGAGAAATGAAATATCTGATTAGATATAAGAAGTAGAAATACTTCAAATAGATAAGAAGACATCCGAGGATATCACATGAGAGTGTGATATAAAATAAGAAACACAAATGAGTAGAAATACTCGAAACAGAGATTTAACTCTTTAAAATAACTAAACCAAGTCCCAACGCTATGGGACGAGCTTAGAAGAAGCAGGATTGAAGAAAACGAGAGGCAAACGAGCTGGTAGACGATATCAGTAAGGAAGCGGTTATCTTATTGATGAATATCAATAAGCATATCTTGTTGACTCCCGTCAACAAGCGCATTCACTTCGTAAATGCTAATTGTCCTTTTTATCCAAAAGAAGGCGAATACAAGTATTCGATTCTGGGATAAAAACTCCAATAACCGCTCACTAAGTTTTAGGTTAAGCTAATAAGAGCGCAAGGTGGATGCCTTGGCATTAAGAGCCGATGAAAGACGTGATAAGCTGCGAAAAGCTACGGGGAGGAGCAAATATCTTACGATCCGTAGATATCTGAATGGGGAAACCCACTTGGGGAAAGCCCAAGTATCCTAACGCCAATACATAACGTTAGGAAGGGAACCTGGTGAACTGAAACATCTAAGTAACCAGAGGAAAAGAAAGAAAACTCGATTTCCAAAGTAGCGGCGAGCGAAATGGAATAAGCCCAAACCAAAGTGCGTGCACTTTGGGGTTCGGACTGCAAACGTGATGTACTGATGGTAGTGGAATGGTTCTGGGAAGACCAGTCAAAGAGGGTGAAAACCCCGTACACGAAACCAAAGGTACCATAGCAGGATCCAGAGTACCACGAGACACGAGAAACCTTGTGGGAATACGCGGGGACCACCCCGTAAGGCTAAATACTACTTAATGACCGATAGCGCATAGTACTGTGAAGGAAAGGTGAAAAGAACCCCGGGAGGGGAGTGAAAGAGAACCTGAAACCTTGTGTTTACAAGCTGTGGAAGCACCATATGAGTGCAACCGCGTACTTTTTGTAGAACGGTCCGGCGAGTTACGCTGGCTGGCTAGGTTAAGCTGTTAAGCAGTGAAGCCGAAGGGAAACCAAGTCTTAATAGGGCGAAAGTCAGTCGGAGTAGACCCGAAACCGGGTGATCTATCCATGTCCAGGTTGAAGTTGCCGTAAAAGGCAATGGAGGACCGAACGCACATCCGTTGAAAAGGGTGGCGATGAGGTGTGGATAGGGGAGAAATTCCAATCGAACCCGGAGATAGCTGGTTCTCCTCGAAATAGCTTTAGGGCTAGCCTTGTATTAGTCTAGCGGAGGTAGAGCACTGAATTTCTAAGGGGGCGTCAAAGCTTACCAAGGAATATCAAACTCCGAATGCCGCAAAGATGATGTACAGGAGTCAGACTGCACGAGATAAGTTGGGTAGTCAAAAGGGAAAGAGCCCAGACCACCAGCTAAGGTCCCAAAGTGTGTGTTAAGTGGAAAAGGATGTGGGATTTCGAAGACAACTAGGATGTTGGCTTAGAAGCAGCCATACATTCAAAGAGTGCGTAATAGCTCACTAGTCGAGAGGTCCTGCGCCGAAAATGTCCGGGGCTAAAACACACCACCGAAGCTGTGGAATTGCAAATATGCAATTGGTAGAGGAGCATTCTTAACTGCGACGAAGCGTTACCGATAAGGAGGCGTGGAGTGTTAAGAAGAGAGAATGCCGGAATGAGTAGCGAGAAGAAGGTGAGAATCCTTCTGGCCGAATATCTAAGGTTTCCAGAGTAAAGCTGATCTGCTCTGGGTAAGTCGGGGCCTAAGGCGAGGGCGAGAGCCGTAGTCGATGGACAACAGGTTGAAATTCCTGTACTATTTATAAACAGAACTGTGGGGACACAGGTGGAGAGCGAGAGCCAGGAATGGAAAAACTGGTGCAAGCGAGGTAGGAGATGAATTGGCAAATCCGTTCATCAATCTGAAGACGTGATGCGGACCGAACTAAAGTAGGGAAGCTCGTGAGCCAGCTGTCAAGAAAAGCCGCTATTGTTTTATAAATACCCGTACCGTAAACCGACACAGGTGGATGAGGAGAGAATCCTAAGGCCGACGGGAGAAGCATTGTTAAGGAACTCGGCAAAATAGCCCCGTAACTTCGGGATAAGGGGTGCCTATCGAGAGATAGGCCGCAGTGAATAGGCTCAAGCAACTGTTTAGCAAAAACACAGGTCTATGCAAAACCGTAAGGTGAAGTATATGGGCTGACGCCTGCCCGGTGCTGGAAGGTTAAGAGGAGAGGTTAGTCGTAAGGCGAAGCTTTGAATTTAAGCCCCAGTAAACGGCGGCCGTAACTATAACGGTCCTAAGGTAGCGAAATTCCTTGTCGGGTAAGTTCCGACCCGCACGAAAGGCGTAATGATTTGAGCACTGTCTCGACAATGCACCCGGTGAAATTGAAGTACCAGTGAAGATGCTGGTTACCTGCGCCAGGACGGAAAGACCCCATGGAGCTTTACTCTAGCTTGATACTGGGATTCGATATTGTATGTACAGGATAGGTGGGAGACTATGAATTATGGACGCCAGTCTATAAGGAGTCGATGTTGGGATACCACCCTTGCAGTATTGGGTTTCTAACCTACAGCCGTGATCCGGCTGGGGGACAATGTCTGGTGGGGAGTTTGACTGGGGCGGTCGCCTCCGAAAGGGTATCGGAGGCGCTCAAAGGTTCCCTCAGAATGGTCGGAAACCATTCGAAGAGTGCAAAGGCATAAGGGAGCTTGACTGTGACACCGACGGGTGGAGCAGGTAGGAAACTAGGACTTAGTGATCCGGTGGTATAAAGTGGGATTGCCATCGCTCAACGGATAAAAGCTACCCTGGGGATAACAGGCTTATCACTCCCAAGAGTTCACATCGACGGAGTGGTTTGGCACCTCGATGTCGGCTCATCGCATCCTGGGGCTGTAGCAGGTCCCAAGGGTTGGGCTGTTCGCCCATTAAAGCGGTACGCGAGCTGGGTTCAGAACGTCGTGAGACAGTTCGGTCCCTATCCGGCGTAGGCGTAGGATATTTGAGAGGAGCTGCCCTTAGTACGAGAGGACCGGGGTGGACGAACCTCTGGTGTATCTGTTGCACTACCAAGTGCATGGCAGAGTAGCCAAGTTTGGACGGGATAAACGCTGAAGGCATCTAAGCGTGAAGCCCCCCTCAAGATGAGATATCCCAGTATGTAAGACCCCTTGAAGACGACGAGGTAGATAGGGCATAGGTGGAAGTGTAGTAATGCATGTAGCTGAATGTCACTAATCGGTCGAGGGCTTATCCTAACGGTTTAGGAAAAAGCGTATGACAACATACGTGATGTTGGAAAGATCAACTAGTCAGAAGAATTCATTTCTATTCGGTTTTGAGTGTACAAAGTATTAAATTGTATGTATAATTAAAAGAATCAACAGAGTTGGTTCTTTTTTTATTGTAACCAAGATTACAATGAACCACCTGCTATTCATTACCACCAGCTAAGCTGGGGGGGTGATCTGAAGGTGTGTTCCCAACTAGCTTTAGCTTTAAGCATCAAAAACTTTTAGGATTCAGGATAACAATTGGATAAATGTTCTCATTTTTTACAATATTTATCCAAAATACTTGGTTGAAAGGATGGAGAAGGCCTTTTAATCTAATTTTTGGATAAATTAGATATGTAATAGTGATAAACTACCCAAAGTTTCACTATAGTTTGGACAAAAGCTCTATAATAGGATGTACTATTGTCCAAAGGGATGTTCAAATATTTCTAAAATGAAAGATTGGATAAAAGCACATGTTTTCAAAGAGTTTTTATCCAATGTCTATATAAGGAGTGCAGAAGGCGTACTTTTCAGAGCCTATTTAGAGGCAAGCAGGGGACAGAGGCTTATCGCCACAGAACAAACTAACAGCTAAGCTGATGGTAATGATTATCAAAAATTAATTTAATGTCTAAATTAATCCATTTACAACAGGGGGATTTATGAGAAAAAGAATTTATGAAATAATTTCAGTGCCAAAAAAAGGTGATAAATTTAGCGTGGCATATGATGTCATAATTGTTGCTGTAATAATAGCAAGCTTAATTCCACTGTGTTATAAAGAAGAGAGCAGCTGGTTACTAGCAATTGATCGTGCTACCGCAGGTGTTTTTATTATTGACTATATACTTCGTTGGATTGTTGCAGATTATCGGAATCCGGAAATGAAGAAGAAAGCATTTTTTCAATATCCGTTTACACCCTTTGCGATTATTGATCTTTTGTCTATCCTACCGTCCTTTACAATCATCAATCAAAGTTTTCAACTATTGAGATTGATTCGCGCACTTCGTGCTGTCAGAGTATTTAAACTTCTAAGATATAGTAGACGTTTTCGAAAAATTACGAAAATATTATTAAGTCAAAAAAAGGCATTACTGTCAATTGGTGCCTTTGTAATTGGATATATTTTAGTTACAGGTCTTATTATTTATCAGGTAGAACCAGGCAGTTTTGAAAATTTATCAGATGCACTGTTTTGGTCTACCACTACGATTACAAGAGCAAATTATACTGGTGTTGCACCAGTTACACCAATTGGAGAGGTTGTAAGTATGATTTCATCGATCATTGGATTGGCAATTATTGCGTTACCAACAGGTTTGATATCTGGAGCATTTTTAGCAGAAATGTCAGATTAATAATGAAATCTTTTTGAATAATCATGTATTTATGTGTATTTTTTTTTTTAGTTGTGATATAATTTTAGTATCAATAAGCTAGGTTGAAATAAAAATATAGTGAGGTGAATCATGGATTCGAAAATATTATTAGAGAGTGGGACAAACGAGCTAGAAATATTAGAATTTTTAGTAGATGGAAATTCATATGGAATTAATGTAGCGAAAATACGTGAGATTATTCCTTATCAGGATGTTACTCCGGTACCAAATTCACATCCTAGTGTGGAAGGTATTTTTATGCCTAGAGATACAATGATAACAGCAATTGATTTGAAAAATTGTTTGCAAAGAGGCGAAAGTGAAGCAAAAGGGTTGTTTATTGTTACTAATTTCAATAAACTTGATATTGCGTTTCATGTTGATGCGGTTATTGGAATACATAAAGTGTCCTGGCAGGATATTATTCGTCCAAGTAAAACAATGACAAATGTAGATGAAGGGGTTTCTACAGGGGTTGTTAAATTTGGAAATAAGTTAGTTATTATCTTGGATTTTGAAAAAATTGTAACTTATATTAATCCAGAGACAGGTTTACAGGTGCATGATATTGACGAATTAGGAGAAAGACAACGTAATGATGTACCTATTCTAATTGCAGAAGATTCTCCACTTTTAAATCAGTTAATTATTGACTGCTTATACAAAGCAGGGTATACGAATACAAAACATACTGAGAATGGACAAGAAGCATGGGATTTAATCACTCATTATAAAGAGGAAGGTACCATTAAACAAAATGTCCAATGTGTTATTACGGATATAGAAATGCCACTTATGGATGGACATCGTTTGACCAAATTAATCAAAACCGATGATGAATTAAGTAGTATTCCTGTAATTATTTTTTCATCACTAGTAAATGAAGAAATGATCAAAAAAGGTGAGACTTTGAATGTTGATGCTCAATTGTCTAAACCTGAAATTGGAAAACTAGTTGAAGCTGTAGATCGTTTGGTTGCAAAAAAATAAGACATGTATTTTGATAATTTTATCGTCTCAAATACAAAATAGAAGGACAGTTTGAAAGGGGATTTTCTTTTTCGACTGTCCTTCTACTTTTAAGTTCGATAAGTGTTTGTCAGACTAATGCGCTTGTGATAAAATAAATTTTAAGTATATATAAATTCGACCGATCAGGAGGGACTGTATGTCTTCAAGTGAAGAATATTTAGACTCATTACTTAATAATATGAATGAAGAAGTAAATGAAAAGTTAAAACCATTTATCGATGAATCAAAGGAAGAATTATCTGAAAAGGAAGAAATTCTGGAAGATTCTTTATTGTCAGCCCCAGAGTTTGACGAAAATAATCAGGATTTATCTGATCGAGATGAAATTGTTGAAGATACTTCTGTAAAAGAAGAAAATCCAAATGGGTTATATGAAGAATCGGATTTTACATCACAGGTGGCAACGCAGGAAGAAGAGCCAGATACGAGTGAAGAATTTGTACAGGAAGACGAGTTAGATACGAGCGAAGATTTTGTACAGAAAGATGAGTCAGATACAAGCGAAGAATTTGTACTGGAAGATGAGTCATATATGAGCGAAGAGTCTGAACAGGAAGAAAAGCCATATACGAGTGAAGAGTCTGAACAGGAAGAAAATATAGAGAGTGCAGAAGAACTTGATATCGAAGATTTGTTGAATGAGGCGTCCCAGAATTTTGATGACGAAATATCTGAGGTAGATATTGAACAAATGATGGAAGAGGATGAAGATCTTAATGCAATTCGTGATATGCTTGCGAAATCAGATCAAGATGAGATGATCGTGGATGATTCTACTGATGAACAGGACCTATCAGCAGAAGATGCAATTCTTCAAATGTTGGGGTCACAGGAAGAAGAACTCGAGTATAAAAATCAGGAGAATGTTTCCGAGGATTTGACAGCTGTTGAGGAACTACTAAGTGATGAAAATTTAAGTAGCAAAAAAAACAAAAAAAAGGGATCAAAGAAAAAGTATAAAGTAGAAGAAGAAAAAATACCAAAAGAAAAGGGGAAACTTGCTCTTTTTATAGAACGTTTATTTGAGTCGGATGAGGATGATGAAAAACCAGATAAAAAGAAATCTGAGAATGATCCATTTGAAATTCCGATGGGAGATGAAGTTAATTCTTCTGATTTAGAAAGCATCATTCCTTCAAAAGAAAACAAAGAAATTATGGATGAATTAGATGCTGAGGAAGAAGAGGGAAAAGGGAAAAAGAAAAAAAAGAAAGATAAAAAAGAAAAGAAAGAGAAGAAAGAAAAGAAACCTAAAAAAGAAAAGAAAGAAGCAGAGGTAGACGATTCAAAACCATTGAACAAAAAATCTGTTCGTCGAATCTTTGTACTTGCTTTTTCTTTGTTAGCACTGGTTTTAATCATTATATATATATTACCATCTATGCTTGAAAATGCGAAAGCAAAATCAGCTTATATGAATGAAGATTATATGTCGGCATATTTGTTACTATATGGTAAAGATTTAAGTGAAAGTAATCAAGTGATATTAACCAGGTCGACTTTAATCTTGCAGTTAGAAAGAAAAATTGATATGTATCAATATAATAAAACACTTTTAAATGATAAAGAGGCGATTGATTCATTATTGCAGGGAATTGCACGTTATCAAGAGTTTTATGAGAAAGCTGTTGAATATGCTGTGACAGATAAGTTTAATGAAAAGTATCAAGAAATTTTGAATTTTCTAAATAGTGATTATGGTATCGATGAATCTACGGCTTTACAAATTGTTGCATATGAAGACGATTATGATTATACGAAACATATTGAAAGTATTCTTGATGGCACCCCATATCCGTCAGAAGATATGGAACCAGAACAGACAATTGATGAAATGTATCCGGATGTATTGCCAGAGGAATATGATATGCTTACAGGAACGTCGGATACTACCACAGACACGACAGAAGAATCTACTGATACAACCAATACTTCAACTGAAACAAATGATCTTTCAACACAACCATAAAATAATAGAAGAGATAGACAGGAGAATTTATGATTGCAATTATTGATTACGATGCTGGAAATATCAAAAGCGTTGAAAAGGCGATAGAAAAATTAGGGGAAGTACCGATTTTAACAAGAGATCGAGATACTATTTTATCAGCGGATAAGATTATTTTACCTGGGGTTGGAAGCTTTGGGGATGCAATGGAAAAACTTCATCGCTATGGATTGGTATCTGTTATTCATGAAGCAGTAGAAAATGGGATTCCATTTCTAGGAATATGTTTGGGATTGCAGTTGTTGTTTGAGAGCAGCGAAGAGTCTGAAGGCGTTGAAGGCCTTGGAATATTAAAAGGAAAGATTGTTAAAATTCCAAATGTTGAAGGTTTAAAGATTCCTCATATTGGATGGAATTCGCTTGATATTCCAAAAGACACTCATTTGTTCCATGGTTTCGAACCAAACCCCTATGTGTATTTTGTACATTCATATTATTTGCAAGCAGAAGATGAGGATATTGTAAGCGCGACAACCGAATATGGCGTACATATCCATGCAGCAGTGCAAAAGAATAATGTATATGCATGTCAGTTTCATCCAGAAAAAAGCTCAAATACTGGATTAAAGATTCTTAAAAATTTTCTTGAATTAGCATAGGAGGCAATATGTTCACAAAAAGAATTATCCCTTGTCTGGATGTACATAATGGAAGGGTTGTAAAAGGCGTAAATTTTGTAAATTTAATTGATGCGGGTGACCCCGTAGAAATTGCAGCTGCATACGATCAAGCAGGTGCTGATGAAGTAGTTTTTTTGGATATTACAGCATCTTCAGATGATCGTGAAACGGTTACAGCTATGGTTCGAGAAGTTGCAAAAAAAGTTTTTATTCCTTTTACCGTAGGTGGTGGAATTCGAAGTGTAGATGATTTTAGAGCAATATTAAGAGAAGGTGCAGACAAGGTCGCAATTAACTCGGCAGCAATTATGAATCCTGATTTGATAACAGAAGCGGCAAATAAGTTTGGAAGTCAGTGTGTAGTGGTTGCAATTGATGCAAAAAGAAAAGCGGATGGAACAGGATGGACGATTTATAAAAACGGCGGAAGAATTGATATGAATATCGATGCCGTTGAGTGGGCCAAAAGGGCTGAAGAACTAGGCGCAGGCGAAATCTTATTAACGAGTATGGATTGTGACGGAACAAAAGACGGATATGATATAGAACTTACACGTGCCGTTTCTGAAAGTGTATCGATTCCAGTGATTGCATCAGGTGGTGCTGGAACCATGGAACATTTTCGAAATGCACTCGTTGATGGGAAAGCAGATGCTGCTTTAGCAGCGTCTCTATTTCATTTTAAGGAACTCGAGATCATAGATTTAAAAGAATATTTAAAAAGTGAAGATGTTTCTGTAAGATTATAGAAACGAACGGAGTATTGATGGATTTCGTAATTAATGGATGGAAAAAAGTTGTAGAAAAGGAAGTGAAAAAAGAATATTTTGTAAATCTTTGGGATTTTGTTGAGTTTGAATATCAAAACAAAGAAATATTCCCGCCAAAAGAACAGATATTCCAAGCGCTAATAGATACGGATTTAACGGATGTAAAAGTATTAATTTTAGGTCAAGATCCTTATCATGATTATGGACAGGCACATGGATTGGCCTTTTCTGTACAACCAGAGCAGAAAGTACCAAAATCATTACAGAATATTTATAAAGAGCTTCATGAAGACTTAGGGCTTACAATTCCTAATCATGGGTATTTGAATAAATGGGCAAAACAGGGGGTACTTTTGTTGAATACTGTATTAACAGTAGAGGCTCATCAGGCAAATTCGCATAAGAATAAGGGGTGGGAAATTTTCACTGATCAACTCTTACTTTCTATAAATAATATAAAAAAGCCGATTGTAATTATGTTATGGGGAAAACCAGCAGCGAGAAAGAGGGTTTTGCTGAATAACCCAAATCATTTAATTATTGAAACTACACATCCCAGTCCATTATCTGCGTATCGTGGATTTTTAGGTAGTAAATGTTTTTCGAAATGTAACGATTATTTAGAAAAACATGGGATTTCTCCAATCGATTGGCAAATCGAAGAAATAAATAATTGACAAAAAGCCTCATCTCTATTATAGTGTTCCTAAAGAGTACTACTATAGAGAGGGGCTTTTTATGAATAAATTAATTGAAGCCTTACAAGAGTTTGGACTGACAAGGCAAGAGGCAGGCGTATATTTGTATATTTACCAAAATGCAGATTGTACTGGTTATGAAATCGCGAAATGCATGAATATTTCTCGGTCAAATGTGTACAATTCGCTTGGAAGTTTGGTCGAGAAAGGTGCGATTTATAGCATTGAAGGGGCTTCTACGAAATATGTAACTGTACCAGTTCAAGAAGTTTGTGATAATCGAATTTTAATTCTAAAAAACCATATGAAATACCTATTGGATCATATGCCGACAACAATTGCACGTGAAGAAGAGGGATATATTACAATTCAAGGACATGAAAATATATTGAACAAATGTAGAGCCATGTTACAGCAAGTGGATCGCAGAGTTTATTTTTCTGCTTGTTCTGAAATTATAATGAAGTTTCGAGAAGAAATTGACCCCATAATTCGTTCGGATAAAAAAGTTGTCCTCATCATGAATGAAAATAAGGAGATAAACCAATACTTTGAGAAGCTGGGTTGCATAATATATATAAAGAAAGACATGATTGGTCAGTTTCGTTTGGTTTGTGACTCCAACTATGTACTTACAGCAGAGTTAGACGAAGAGACTCAAGATACTGGATTATATTCCAAACAAAAAAATTTTGTGCAGTTTTTTAAAGAGGCATTGAGTAACGAAATAAGTTTGATAGAAATAGAAAGGAATCAAGAAAATGAATAAAGAAGCATTTGTAACAAAAGAAAAAATTGAGGAAATAACAAAATCATATCCTACTCCATTTCACATTTATGATGAAAAAGGAATTCGAAAGAATGCACAAGCGATAAAAGATGCATTTTCATGGAATCAGGGATTTAAAGAATTTTTTGCGGTAAAAGCAAATCCAAATCCTTTTTTAATTCAAATTTTAAAAGAATACGGATTTGGATGCGATGCATCATCTTATTCGGAATTGTTATTATCAAATAAAATGGGATTTGAAGGAAAAGACATCATGTTTTCATCAAATGAAACACCAGCGAGTGAGTTTCAGTATGCAGCCGAAATAGGTGCGACCATTAACTTAGATGATTTTACACATATTGAATTTTTAGAAAAAACCTTAGGAAGTTTACCTAAAAAGTTGAGTTGCAGATACAATCCGGGCGGAGTATACCATGTATGCAACGGTATTATGGATAACCCTGGAGATGCCAAATATGGATTTACAGAAGCACAATTATTTGAAGGTTATAAAATTTTAAAAGAAAAAGGTGTTGAGGAATTTGGAATTCATGCTTTTTTAGCTAGTAATACGGTAACAAATGAGTATTACCCATTGCTTGCAAAACAATTATTTGAATTGGCTGTTCGTTTGAAAAATGAAACGGGAGCTCATATTACTTTTATTAACCTTTCAGGAGGGATTGGAATTCCATATACTCCAGATCAAGAGCCAAATGATATTGCAGTGATTGGTGAAGGTGTAAAAAAAGCATTTGAAGAGGTTCTTGTACCAGCAGGTATGGATGATGTTTCAATTTATACGGAATTGGGAAGATTTGTATTAGCGCCATATGGACATTTGATTACCCAGGCGATTCATCAAAAACATACTTATAAAGAATATATTGGATGCGATGCTTGTGCAGTGAACTTAATGCGTCCAGCTATGTATGGAGCATATCATCATATCACTGTGTTAGGCAAAGAAAACGACGATGCAACAGAAAAGTATGATATTGTAGGATCTTTGTGCGAAAATAACGATAAATTTGCAATTGACCGTATGTTGCCAAAAATTGAAACAGGTGACTTCTTAGCGATTCATGATACAGGAGCGCATGGTTATGCAATGGGTTACAATTATAATGGAAAGTTAAAGTCTGCAGAGTTGCTTTTGCAGGAAGATGGAACCGTAAAATTGATTCGTAGAGCGGAAACTGTGAAAGATTATTTTGCAACACTCGACTGCTTTCCAATTTTTGATGAATTAATGAAATAAGTTGTTTATTTTCTCTTGTCAATTTCGAATGATTGTGATATTATAATTATCGGTCATTCAATTGACAAGCTCAAGCCGTTGTGGCGGAATGGCAGACGCACCAGACTCAAAATCTGGCGGGGGTGACCTCGTGTGGGTTCAAGTCCCACCAACGGCATAAACCTTGATTTTATTAGAAATCTAATGAAATCAAGGTTTTTTTATACCTTTCTTTGTCAAGCAAATTAAGGTATAATATTTGTGTTGAGAAAAAGAACATGAAAGGTAACGTATGCGAGAGAAAATATTATTAATAGATGGAAACAGTATAGTAAATCGTGCGTTCTATGGGATCCCTGATTTAACAAACTCGGAAGGCCTTCATACAAACGCAATTTATGGATTCTTATCCATTTTATTTAAGTTTTTAGAAGAAGAAAATCCAGAATATTTATTGGTGGCATTTGATGTTCATGCAAAAACTTTTCGACACGACCTATTCCAAGAATATAAAGGAACTAGAAAAGGAATGCCGGAAGAGCTTAGAGAACAAATTCCTATTTTGAAAGATGTGTTACGATCAATGAATATTCATATGGTAGAACAGGCTGGGCTTGAGGCAGATGATATTTTAGGAACATGGGCAAAACGATGTGAAGTAAATGGAATGGATGTTTCTTTGGTTTCAGGAGATCGCGATTTACTGCAAATAGCGTCAGATCATATAAAAATTCGAATTCCTAAAACAAAAAAAGGAGTCACTGAAGTAGAAGACTATTTTGCAAAAGATCTTAAAGAGGTATTAGGAATCACACCAGAACAAGTTATTGAACTAAAAGCTCTGATGGGAGACACTGCAGACAATATACCAGGAGTACCCAAAGTTGGAAAGGTAACGGCACAAAAATTAATTGAACAATATGGTACGATGGAAAATGTCTATCAAAATATAGATGAGATTTCAGCTAAAGCCTTAAAAAAGAACTTAGAAGAAAACTACGAGCTTGCTAAATTGAGTAAGAAGTTGGCAACGATTGAAATAAATGCTCCAATCGAACACGATATAGAATCCGCAAAGCATGTGGATGTTTTTACAACGGAAGCCTATGGGTGGTATAAAAAATTAGGATTTCATAAATTTCTATCAAAGTTTGAACAAGAATGCAAGGAGGAACAGCTTGAAACGATCCACGTTGCGGTAATATCGGAGCTAGGGGATTTTGACAAGTTTCTAAAAAAACTTATGCAATGCGCAAGTTTTGC
This sequence comes from Lachnospiraceae bacterium, assembly GCA_963666475.2. GTDB lineage: Bacteria > Bacillota > Clostridia > Lachnospirales > Lachnospiraceae > JBFHIZ01. Next base: position 412,879 of record CAXXJM010000001.1, read on the forward strand.
AGTTTTCTCTGAAACGTTAGAAAATAAATTGTTGGAAATGTATGGCATTGCAATTTCCATTGGAGAAAACGATAACTATTATATTGAATTCTCAGGATTTTTATCACAGAAGTATGTTTTTCAAGCTTTAAATGATGTAATTAGTCAAGTAAATAAGCGTAGTGTTATTTGTTATTCTGTAAAAAATTTATATCCATTACTGGGAAGTACGGATGATGTCCCATTTTTTGATATGAAAATTGCAGCATATTTGTTAAATCCATTAATGAGTCAATATCAGCCTGAAAATATTTCTAATGAGTATCTAGGAAGATCTTTACCTGGACGAGAAGAAGTTTTAGGAAAGAATGATAAAGAAGCTGATGCAGTCAAACAAAGGACATATTGTGTAAATGCTGTAGACGCGATTTATCGATCTTATCGGATTATTAAGGATAAACTTACAGATGAACAAATGTATGAATTGTTTGATGAAATAGAAATGCCTACTACATATGTACTATATACCATGGAGCAGGTTGGTATCGGCATTAAAAGAGATGAACTTCATATGTATTCGATCGCTTTGGATGAAAGAATTCATGAATTAGAAGAACTGATATATCAGGATGCAGGAAAAAAATTTAATATTAACTCGCCAAAACAATTAGGTGAAATCTTATATGAAGATTTGGAAATTCCAGGTGGGAAAAAGACGAAGACTGGATACTCGACTGCAGCTGATGTATTAGACAGATTAGCACCAAGCTACCCCATTGTTCAAAATGTATTAGAGTACCGTGGGTTAGCAAAACTAAAATCTACCTATGCGGAAGGCTTATCAGGTTATATTGGGGAAGATGAACGAATTCACTCTACATTTCATCAAACTGTTGCAGCAACTGGACGTTTAAGTTCAACGGATCCAAACTTACAAAATATTCCGATTCGTATGGAGCTTGGACGAAAAATTCGAAAAGTGTTTGTACCAAAACCAGGGTATGTATTTGTTGATGCAGATTATTCTCAGATTGAACTTCGAATTTTGGCACACATGTCGGGTGATGAAAAATTAATAGCTGCGTACAATGAAAATAGTGATATTCATACAATGACTGCCTCTCAAGTATTTCATATTCCACCAGAAGAAGTTACGCCTTTGGAACGTCGCAATGCCAAAGCTGTAAATTTTGGGATCGTATATGGAATTAGTTCGTTTGGATTGAGCCAGGATTTAAGTATTTCTAGAAAAGAAGCGGCAGGATACATCGAAGATTACTTCAAAACTTATCCAAAAGTAAAATCATTCTTGGATGAATTGGTAGAATCAGCAAAAGAATCAGGCTATTCGACCACTGTGTTCCATCGAAAACGTCCAATTCCAGAATTGAAAGATTCGAATTTTATGAGACGCTCTTTTGGAGAAAGAGTTGCAATGAATGCCCCGATTCAAGGGACTGCTGCAGATGTTATTAAAATTGCTGCAATTCATGTATACCAAGAACTGAAAAGAAGAAATCTTCAATCAAAACTCATTCTGCAGATTCATGATGAATTACTTATCGAGGCGAAAGAAGATGAGGTTGATGAAGTTAGATTACTTTTAGAAGAACAAATGAAACATGCGGTACGCTTTTTGGTGGAATTGGAAGTAGATGTACATACGGGAGACAACTGGTATGATACAAAATAATATGAAAGTAATTGGTATAACAGGTGGAATTGGTTCGGGTAAATCAAAAGTGATTTCTTATTTAAAAGAAAATTATTCCTGTATCATATTGAAAGCAGATGATATTGCGAACAATCTTAAGAATCCAGGGGAACTTTGTTATGAACCAATAGTTTCGCTATTTGGAAATGAGATCTTGAATGCGGACGGTACAATTGATAATCAAAGAATGGCTTCACTGATTTTTTCAAATCATCAATTTATTGAACAAGTGAATGATATTATTCACCCAGCAGTAAAACAAACAATTTTGAATATCATATCATATGAAAAAGAGCAAAGAAATGTGAATTTTATTTTTATCGAAGCTGCTTTATTGATTGAAGCCGGTTATCAAGAAATTGTAGATGAAATGTGGTATGTATATACCGATGAAGACACTAGAAGAAATCGATTGAAGCAATCAAGAGGGTATAGTGATCAAAAAATCGATCAAATTATGCATTCACAGTTATCCGAAGAGCAATTCAAAAGTGGAAGCAATTTTATTTTGGATAATAGTGGAAAATGGGAAGCAACAATACAGGGATTGATTACTAAAATGGAGGAATATCCGTGCAAAAAAAATCGAGTTATCCAGGACAATTAGTTTTTGGATTAGATATTGGAACAAGAAGTATTGTAGGAACTGTTGGATATAAAGAAGATGAACAGTTTTATGTTGTAGCTCAAGCAATGAAGGAACATACAACGAGAGCGATGTTGGATGGACAGATTCATGATATTTCAAAAGTTGCAGAGACAATTGCTTGGGTAAAAGATGCATTGGAAAAAGATACCGGTAGAACATTTCAAGATGTATGCATTGCTGCAGCGGGAAGAGTACTACAAACGATTACCGTGCATGTTGAAGAAAAATATGAACGAGACCATAAGGTTGTGGAAGAAGACCTGTTTGGAATCACTTCCCTTGGAATTGAAAAAGCTTACCAAGAGTTTAATGAAAAGAATGAATCTGATACCAAGTTCTATTGTGTAGGACATTCAATAATGCAATATTATCTAAACGATTATCCGATGAATAATTTGATAGATCATAAGGCAAAGAGTATATCTGCAGATTTAATCGCGACATTTCTACCAGACGATGTAGTATCGGGTCTTTATGAAGCAGTTGAAAAAGCAGGATTACGTGTTGCAAATCTTACATTAGAACCGATTGCTGCGATTCAAGTTGCGATTCCAATGAATTTTCGAACTCTAAATATTGCAATGGTTGATGTTGGAGCCGGCACCTCGGATATTTCAATAACAAATGCAGGGAGTATTATAGGATTTGGTATGATACCTTATGCGGGAGATGCGTTGACAGAAGCTATATTAAATCACTATTTATGTGATTTCGAAACAGCGGAGCGTATCAAGCGAGAAGCAGATCAAAACGATACGGTTACTTATACAGACATTATGGGTCTTTCTCAGACCATAAAACGAAAAGAAATACAGAAAGTCGTAGAGCCTGTGCTTTTTGAACTTGCAAAAAGAGTTGCTGCAAAGATAAAAGATATGAACGGTGGGAAATCTGTAAGTGCTGTTTTTGTTGTTGGTGGAGGAGGAAAATTTTACGGATTTTGCGAGAGACTATCAGAAGAATTAGAAATTTTAAAAGAACGTGTAGCCATACGTTCTGTAGATGTATCAGGCAACATTCATTTCTTGAATGGAACAACAGGAAGTGATTCTTTGTTTGTAACGCCAGTAGGGATCTGTATGAATTTTTACGAGCAGAACAATAATTTTATTTATGTTACTTTTAATCGTAATAATGTGAAAATATATGATAATGGAAATCTTACTGTCCTTGATGCAACTTTACAAGCAAATTATCCAAATGAGGATTTGTTTCCAAAAAGAGGAGAGGCATTGCATTTTACTGTGAATCGTAATACTCGTGTTATTCGAGGTAAGGTTGGAGAAGCACCTGAGTTTTTTGTAAATGGAAAACTTTCGGATATCAATACTTCGATTCATGAAAATGACAAAATTGTAATTACGACACCGGAACCAGGGGATGCGGCTACAATGGAACTGGCAGAATTACAAGAATTTCAAGCAACGATTTCCGTTCATGTAAATAAGAAATTGATCGAATTACCAAAATTTGCTAGTGTAAATGGAGAATTGAAATCAGGATTTTATTCAATAAAAGACGGAGATAACATTGAAATACTTCCATATTATACGGTGCGACAAATATTAGACTTTTTGGATCTTGCAACAAGTTCAAATCAGGAAATTCAAGTAAATCACCTGCGAGCAGAACTTTCTACTCCTGTATATGATCAGTTTTCCGTAGATTTCATTAATAAATCGGATGCATATTTTGATGAAGAAAATGATGAAAAGAGTGATGAACCTTCAATAACTGCATATGCCGAAGATATGGAAATAAACGAAATGCAGAATAATCAATTAAGCTCGGTTGAGGAAACGATTTCTGATGAAACGACAAAAGAGGTTTTTGATCTTCATGTTATCGTAAATGGAAATCCTTTGGTTATTCAAGGAAAATCTGAGTATGTTTTTGTAAATATTTTTGATTATATTGATTTTGATTTGACAAAATCCAAAGGCAGGAGTATTGTTACAAAAGTGAATGGACGAGATGCGGAGTACATGGAAGAACTTCATGATCAGGATATCGTGGAGATTTATTGGAAAGGCGATCGTGCTTAATATAGAAAAAGGTTGTGAATAGAAATGAAATTAGCTCCAATAGCAAGTGGAAGTAGTGGGAATAGTATATATGTTGGAAGCGAAACAACGCATATCCTTGTAGATGCTGGAATTAGTGGGAAGAGAATTATGGAAGGTCTGGAATCTTTGGATTTACATCTAGAAGATATTCATGGCATACTCATTACGCACGAACATTCGGATCATATCTCTGGTTTAGGCGTTATTAGTAGAAAATCACACACACCTATTTATGCAACCAAAGAGACCATTATAGAAATTCAACGAACAAAGGCTCTTGGGAAAATGGATGCTTCTGTTTTTCATGAGATTGAACCAGATATTCCATTTATGATTGGTGATGTGTTAATTAACCCGATTCGTGTATCCCATGATGCTGCAAATCCAGTGGCTTATAGCCTGGCAAATGGTGAGAAGAAAGTTGCGATTATGACAGATTTAGGCTGTTATGATGAATATATTGTTGAGAATTTAAAAAACATGGATGCCTTAGTAATTGAAGCAAATCATAACGTGAATATGTTGCAAGTTGGACCGTATCCCTATTATTTAAAACAAAGAATTCTTGGTGAACAAGGTCATCTATCAAATGAGACTTGTGCTAGGTTGTTGGGAGAAATCATTCACGATAAACTTCAACATATTATTTTGGGTCATTTAAGTAAAGAAAATAATTATGAAGAAATTGCTTATGAAACAGTACGGATGGAATTAAATATGTGTGGAAATGAGTCGGATTGTCCGTCTTATCAAATTACTGTTGCAAAACGAAATAGTACTACACAAGCCGTAGAAATATAATTTAAAGGAGAATTTATGAAGAAGACAATTATTACAGTAGTAGGAAAAGATACCGTAGGTATTATGGCAAAGGTGTGTACATATCTTGCTAATAATCGAATTAACATTCTCGATATTTCACAAACAATTGTTCAGGAATATTTTAATATGATGATGATTGTTGATATGGATGGATCTGTGAAACCATTTCACGAGATTTCACAAGAATTAGTACAGATTGGAGAAGAAATTGGTGTTGTAATAAAATGCCAGAGAGATGAAATCTTCGAAAAAATGCATCGAATTTAACCTTGATAGTGAAAATAAGAAATGTGAGGAATAAAAAAGAATGATTAATGTTTTAGAAGTTGTTGAAACCAATAAAATGATCTCAGAAGAGAATCTTGATGTTCGAACCATTACTTTGGGGTTGAATTTACTTGACTGTGTAGATGCAGATTTGGAAACGTTGAAAAATAATGTTTACAAAAAGATTACGACGGTTGCCAAAAACCTAGTATCTGTTGGGAAAGAAATAGAACTAGAATACGGGATTCCCATTGTAAATAAAAGAATTTCGGTTACACCAATCGCTTTAGTAGGAGGAGCTGCATGTAAAACGCCCGCAGATTTTGTAGAGCTCGCAATTGTACTTGATAAGGCAGCAAAAGAGGTAGGCGTGAACTTCATTGGAGGTTATTCTGCACTTGTTGCAAAAGGCATGACCAAGGCAGAAGAAATGTTAATTCATTCAATTCCTGAAGCAATGTCAAAGACTGATCGCGTTTGTAGTTCCATAAACTTAGGTTCAACAAAAACGGGAATTAATATGGATGCAGTACGTCTAATGGGCGAAATTATTATAGAAACTGCGGAATATACAAAAGAAAATGATTCCTTGGGATGTGCAAAATTGGTAGTGTTTTGCAATGCACCAGATGACAATCCATTTATGGCAGGCGCATTTCATGGGGTGACCGAAGAAGATGCGATTATTAATGTTGGTGTAAGTGGACCTGGTGTAGTTAAGAGAGCACTCGAGAAAGTTCGTGGAGAAAGTTTTGAAGTTCTTTGCGAAACAATTAAAAAAACCGCTTTCAAAGTAACCCGAGTGGGACAATTAGTAGCAGGTGAGGCCTCTAAGCGTTTGGGAATTCCTTTTGGGATCATTGATCTTTCATTAGCACCAACTCCAGCGGTAGGAGATAGTGTTGCGGATATTTTATGTGAAATTGGTTTGGAATATGCAGGAGCTCCAGGTACTACGGCGGCACTTGCCATGTTAAATGATCAAGTTAAAAAAGGTGGAGTTATGGCATCTTCCTATGTAGGAGGGTTAAGTGGTGCATTCATTCCTGTAAGTGAAGATCAGGGAATGATTGATGCGGTTGTAGCCGGTGCGCTTACCATTGAAAAACTTGAAGCGATGACTTGCGTTTGTTCCGTTGGTCTCGATATGATTGCAATACCTGGTAGTACAAAAGCCACTACAATTTCAGGGTTGATAGCAGATGAGATGGCGATTGGAATGATTAATCAAAAAACAACAGCCGTCCGTATCATTCCAGTAATTGGAAAAGATGTAGGAGAGACTGTTGAATTTGGTGGATTACTAGGTTATGCGCCAATTATGAAAGTAAATCCATTTTCTTGCGATGCTTTTATTAATCGTAAAGGTCGTATGCCTGCTCCGATACATAGCTTTAAAAATTAGAAATGAATGATATTTCTTGTGAATTCATTGATTGATTTTGATTGGAATTTATCAATAACTAGGCTTTCGTATAAATGAGATGCAAAAATATCCTTTTTTAATATTTGATAACCTGAAGGAGTCAGTAATTGTTCAGCATTAGCTAATTTGCTAATCATAGGAATGGTTGCTGATTTCTTTATTTTACGAAGAAGTGGGGAAGCAGATTCTCGAAATCCAAGCATTCTTGCGTACAGATTTTCATTTGCTTTTGCTAGTTTGATGTCTTCATCCGTAATTTCCAGTAGGATATGAATCAAGGCACGACAGATTCTGGTATAAGTCAGTTGTTTTGACTTTAACACGGAACAAAAACTTTCAAAATCTGTAAAATGGTCTAGATGGTTTGTGATTCGTTCGGAAAGATCATCGGATACATCAAAATATTTTGAATAACCTCGTTCTTCTTCGGATAGTAATTTGTATTTCAATAAAAGTGACAAGTCGTTTGTCGTTATTGGAAAAGTGATGTTATATTCTGAGTTTAATATTTGATAGGTTTTCAGAGGCACTTGATTTTGAATATGAATGACGTCTTCATTTGTAATAATGGACTGCCTTATGGCACGAGCAGAGGAATAGTTGTGGATAAGCTCATATTGCAGATAATCACTTCCTTTTCGTGATATTGAAAAAGGAGAGATTTTGCTTTGGAGCTTTTGAATAGATTTACAGTATTCCATTCCTAATATATTATTTGGATGATTTAATATATCTGCATATTCTGAAAAACCTGGGAGCGTGCTTTCAAGGGCGATACATCTTGCTACGGGATAGGTGTATCCTGTTTTTAACTGTTCGGATAGAGCATCTGAAAAATCAGTTGTTTCATTTAGTAAAAAGGAAGCCAAGTCATGAAGTCTTTTGACATCTCCGCATTCAGAGCCAAAGCTTAGTATATCTACGACACCAAGACCATTTAAAATAGCAAGAGCACCATATGAAAAATGCTCTGCACTTGCACATGCAAACACGGTAGGTAACTCTATCACAAGGTCTGCTCCGTGAGTCAAAGCCATCTCTGCGCGAGAATACTTGTCAATGATTGCTGGTTTGCCACGTTGCGTAAAGTTTCCACTCATAATCACGATCACGTAATCGGCACCTGTAAGTCGTCTGGTTTCTTCTATATGATATTGATGTCCGTTATGGAAGGGATTGTATTCTGCAATGATTCCTACAACTTTCATAGTTTCCACACCTTTCTATAATTAATGAACCTATAGACAAAAATTCTCGTGTTTTTTAACACGAGCGTACTTTACTTATATCTATAAGGTAGCATATAATAGATGTAAATTCAATTCCAATCCATTTTGAAAAAACAAATATTTCTGTTGACAAACATATACACGATATGTATAATTGTTTAAGTGTGAATAGGAGTTTGATATGTTGGTTAATTTATCTGATGTGATGACGAAAGAAGGTAGTCGCTTTCATCAACAGTTTGAAGTCGATATGAATGATTTCAGATATTGTGGTGTAGCATACCCAATGAAATCTTTTTCTTTTTTCGATCTTGCGGCTGAAAATATTGAAAAAGGAAAAGCAAAAATTGTAGGGAAGATGGATGTAGAGTTCATTATTCCATGTGATCGTTGCCTAACAGATGTTGATCATAAAATTCAAATTGAATTTGAGAGAAATACTGATGAAATCGAAGATTTTATGGAAGGTAATTCTTTACATATTGAACAGCTGGTTTACAGCGAAATTTTAGTTGAATGGCCTATGAAAGTTTTGTGTAAAGAAAACTGCAAAGGAATTTGCAAAGTATGCGGACAAAATTTCAATCTTGGGACTTGTACATGTGATGATTTTGTGCCAGATCCTAGAATGGCTTCTATAAAAGATATCTTTAACGCAAATAAGGAGGTGTAACAATGTCAATTTGTCCAAAGAATAAATCTTCCAAAGGTAGAAGAGATAAAAGAAGAGCTAACTGGAAAATGAGCGCACCTACATTAGTAAAATGTAGCAAATGCGGTGAATTAATGATGCCACATAGAGTATGTAAAGCATGTGGAAGCTACAACAAAAAAGAAATCATTTCAGTAAATGACTAATAAATATTCTGAATCATTTTCTCAAAAAACAGCATGACGAAATTTCGTCTGGCTGTTTTTTTTATTGATTTTTACGTATGACTCTAGTATAGTTAAATAAGGTGTTGGCTTATGCCCAATTGATCGTTTTTGGCATAAGATTACGTATGAAAACTTAGGAGGAATACTATGGAACAGATAACAAAAGTCGCGGTAGATGCGATGGGTGGCGATTACGCTCCACAAGAACCAGTGAAAGGGGCAGTTGCTGCTGTAAAAGAAAACAGTAATGTTAAGGTGTTCTTGGTTGGGCAGAAAGAAGTAATCGAACAAGAACTGTCTAAATATTCTTATGATCAAAATAAAATAGAAATTGTTGATGCAAGAGAAGTCATTGAAACTGCAGAGCCACCAGTACTTGCGATTCGAAAAAAGAAAGATTCTTCGATTGTGAAAGCAATGATGATGGTGCGTGATGGTGAATGTGACGCTTTTGTTTCTGCTGGAAGTACTGGAGCGGTTCTAGTTGGAGGTCAGATTTTGGTAGGTAGAATCAAAGGGATAGAAAGACCACCGCTTGCCCCACTCATTCCGACTGCAAAGGGACCAGCATTATTAATTGATTGTGGTGCAAATGTCGATGCCAGAAGTTCTCAGTTGGTACAGTTTGCTAAGATTGGTTCTATTTATATGGAAAACGTTTTAGGAATCAAAAATCCTCGTGTCGGAATCGCCAACATAGGTGCAGAAGAAGAGAAGGGAAATGCTTTGGTAAAAGAAACATTCCCATTACTTAAGGCTTGTCCAGATATTAACTTTGTAGGAAGTGTAGAGGCAAGAGATATTCCAAATGGTGATGTAGATGTCATTGTATGCGAAGCTTTTGTTGGAAATATCATATTGAAACTATATGAAGGAGTCGCTGGCACGTTGCTAAAAAAAGTGAAAGAAGGAATGATGGCTTCTTTTACAAGTAAAATTGGAGCTTTACTTGTAAAATCTTCACTAAAGAACACATTGAAGTCTTTCAACCTTGATGATCATGGCGGTGCGCCATTGCTTGGATTAAAAGGGCTGGTTGTTAAAACACATGGAAGTTCGAAAGAACTAGAAATCAAGAACTCAATTCTACAATGTTTACAGTTCAAAGAGCAAGATATTAATGAAAAAATAAAAGAAAAAATCACTATGTAGCAGGGGTGTATGAAATATGGAAGAAGAAAAATTAAAGAAGATCATTGCACAAACATTAAGTGTTGATATTGACGAAATTGAAGACCAAACAAGATTTATGGAAGATCTTGGAGCTGACTCGTTGGATTTATATCAAATTGCTTTAGAAGTTGAAAAAGAATTTAACTTTACAATGGATGAAAGTGTATTAAATGTTAAAACATTCCGAGAAGCAATGCAGCTGATCTGGCAGGAATAATCAGGAGAGTTTCATGAAAGCAATAAATAGTAGTTTACTGGAAGAACATATATCGTATCATTTTAAGGACCCCAAAATTTTACGACAAGCTTTGACGCATAGTTCGTTTGCCAATGAACAAAAAATCAATCGAACAAAAGATTATGAGAGAATTGAATTTTTAGGTGATGCAGTGCTTGAATTAATTTCTTCGGAATTTATTTTTCAAATGCATAAAGACATGGTGGAAGGAGAAATGACAAAACTACGTTCTTCCTATGTCTGTGAGCAAGCACTTGCATATTGTGCAAGACAGATTAAATTGAATCAATATATCTTTCTAGGGAAAGGTGAAGACATAACGGGCGGAAGAGAACGCGATTCTATTCTTGCGGATGTTATGGAAGCTTTGATTGGATCTATTTTTTTAGATGGTGGATTTGAAGAAGCGAAAAAATTTATATATTCCTTTGTTTTAAGGGATTTGGAAGATAAGGAATTGTTTTCGGATAGTAAAACGCTTCTCCAAGAGATTATTCAGAGTCAAGGAGATACTTCATTGAACTACGTATGTGTGAAAGAGGATGGCCCGGATCATGACAAAGTATTTTATGTAGAGGCTAGAATCGCAGGTGATGTAGTAATTGGTGAAGGAAATGGAAGAACAAAAAAAGCGGCGGAACAGCAAGCTGCATATCATGCAATAAAGAAAATACGAGAGAAACAGTAGGTGTGGGATGTATTTAAAAAGTATTGAGGTACAAGGGTTTAAATCATTTGCAAAAAAAATCAAGTTCGAATTTCATAATGGAATTACTGGAATTGTTGGTCCGAACGGAAGCGGTAAAAGTAATGTTGCAGATGCTGTAAGATGGGTTCTTGGAGAACAAAAAGTAAAACAATTAAGAGGGGCTTCCATGCAGGACGTTATTTTTGCAGGAACAGAAAATCGAAAAGCACAAAGTTATGCGTATGTATCGATTACTTTAGACAACTCCGACCGCAAACTACCAGTAGACTTTGAAGAAGTAACAATAGCAAGACGAATTTATAGATCTGGTGAAAGTGAATATTTGATAAATGGTACAAACTGTAGACTTCGTGATATTCATGAACTGTTTTATGATACTGGGATTGGAAAAGAAGGATATTCTATCATTGGCCAGGATCAGGTATCTAAGATTTTAAGTGGAAAGCCAGAAGAGCGAAGAGAATTGTTTGATGAAGCTGCTGGGATCGTTAAATTTAAAAGAAGAAAAGAACAAGCTTTAAAAAAATTGGATCAAGAACAACAGAATCTTGTTCGAGTAAAAGATATACTCTCTGAGCTTGAACATCAGGTTGGTCCACTGGAAAGACAATCAGAAAAAGCAAAAATCTATCTTTCAAAAAAATCAGAGTTAAAGAATTTGGATATTGCAATGTTTTTGCAGGAACATGAGAGATTACAAACGAATTTGGAAGATGTAGAAAGCAAGATTAAAATTGTCACTTCCGATCTTCAAGATATTAAAGATCAGAATTCCAGTGCAAAAAAAGAGTACGAAGAAATTGAAGTAGAAATTGAAAACCTTGAGAAGTCCATAGAAGAAGGCAGAAATCGTATCACAAATAGTTCTGTTCTTGCGGGACAGCTTGATGGTGAAATAAAAGTTTTAAGAGAAAGAATTCATTCTGCAAAAGATAATGAGGCTCACTTACAAAAACGTAAAGAAGCCGTACAATTAGAAATTGACGAAAAAGAAGAAGAATTAAAGATTGTCATAGATCATAAAAATGAAATGGATGAAAGGGTCGCAGAGATTGAAAAAACAAAACAAGATGCGGCTTTTATTTTGACGTCATTAGAATCAAATATTGAAGAGATTAACCAGAAGATTGAAGACGGGAAGAATTTAATCATCCGTGAATTGAACGAACGTGCCACCATAAAATCTAAAATGGGACGTTTCGATACAATGACTGAGCAAGTCAATATTCGTAAAGCTGAATTGAATTCCAAAATTTTAATGTACAAATCTGAAGAATCTTCACAAGAAGATAAAATCAAGATTTTGCAGGAAGAATTTCATTTTATTACAGAAAAGATTGCAAATAACAACACGAGCCTGCAAGATATGGAAGAAAAACTTCATATTGTAAATGGTAGTATACGGGATAACGAAGAAAAGAAGGCACAATTGCAGACACAGTTTCACCAGGAAAAATCAAAACTGGAAGCAATTTCGAATCTTACAGAACGTTATGATGGCTATGGTCATAGTGTGAAAGCTGTAATGGAAAGGAAGAACGAAGTCAGCGGCTTAATTGGTGTAGTTGCTGATATTATTCAAGTAGATAAGAAATATGAGACGGCCATTGAAATAGCGCTTGGTGGAAATATCCAAAATATTGTCACAGACAATGAACAAACAGCGAAGGAAATGATTCAGTTTCTAAAGCAAACGAAGGGTGGGCGAGCAACATTTCTTCCGCTTACACAAATAACAGATCCACAAGATTTTAAAACGCCAGAAGTATTGAATGAAAAAGGAGTCATAGGACTTGCGGACTCATTAGTTTCGATTGATGAAAAATATCAAGATGTTGCGAAGGCTATGCTTGGACGTATTGTTTGTGTGGATACATTTGATCATGCAAGTGCAATTGCGAAAAAATATAGTAATGGAATTCGTATGGTTACCATTGAAGGTGAGCTTTTTGTTCCTGGAGGAGCTATTAGTGGAGGTCGATTTAAGAACAACTCGAATCTTTTAGGACGAAGACGAGAAATTGAGGAACTTACGAAGCAAGTAAACCTTACTTCTGAACAAATCAAAGAGCTAGTGCTTTCTTTAGAGCGTTCTCGTGATAAAAAATCAACTCTAAGAACTGAGATTGAAGAACTAAAAAAAGAAATGCAACAACTTTTCTTGGATGAAAATACAGCTAGGTTAAATGTAATGAAAGCACAGGAAAGAAAAGAAGAGGCTGGAAAAGGTTTTGAAGAATTACGTAAGGATGAGTTTGAACTAGATCAGCAATTGAACGCAATCAAAGAAGACAAAAATCGAATTCTTATGGAGTTGGAACAGTCGGTTGAACTTGAGAAGACAACACAGGAATCTATTGTAATGCTGCAAAAAGACTTGGAACAGGTTCGTTTGCAATATACAAAACAAGATGAAGTCGTATCTGCAGTGCAACTCGATGTAGAGAAAATGATTCAAAAACAAGGGTTCGAAATGACGAATATGCAACGTATTCAAATCGAGCTCAACCGTTATTTGGATGAAATGAAAGAAATTGTTCAGGCTCTTGAAAAGAATGCACAGGATATATTGGAAAAAACAGAAAATATTACAGAGATTGAAAAGACTATTTCAAATTCTGGAAATGTGAAGGAAGACACCGAGCAAAAACTGAGAGAAGATATCGCAAGAAAAGAAGAATTTTCAAAAAAACAAAAATCATTTTTTGGAAGAAGAGAAGAACTTTCAGAAAGAGAATCCTCACTGGATAAAGAATCTTATCGTTTGCATGCACAACAAGAAAAGTTGGAGATGAGCATAGAGAGCCAGATTAATTACATGTGGGAAGAATATGAGATTACGCTTTCTAGTGCAACCTCTTTGCAAACAGATATGGAAATGGAACTGACTTTGATTCGAAGACAGATTGCTGTATTAAAAGATGAAATCAAAAAGCTTGGTGATATTAATGTAAATGCCATAGAAGAATATAAAATTTTGATGGAGCGTTATACATTCCTTAAAACACAGCATGATGACCTTGTGGTTGCTGAGGAAACTTTAGTTGATATCGTGAATAAACTTGATCATGAAATGAGAAAGCAATTTAACGAGAAATTTGATTTGATTAGTAAAGAATTTGATAAGGTGTTTAAAGAGCTTTTTGGTGGTGGAAAAGGAACCTTGGAGTTGATGGAACACGATGATGTATTAGAAGCCGGTGTTTCTATTATTGCGCAGCCTCCAGGAAAGAAATTGCAGAATATGATGCAGTTGTCTGGAGGAGAAAAAGCACTCACCGCGATTGCGTTGTTGTTTGCCATTCAAAATTTGAAACCTTCACCATTTTGTTTGTTGGACGAGATTGAAGCAGCATTAGATGAGAATAACGTAATTCGATTTGCAAAATATCTACACAAATTAAAAAAACATACACAGTTTATTGTAATTACACATAGACGCGGAACGATGGAGAAAGTGGATCGATTATACGGAATCACCATGCAGGAAAAAGGTGTTTCAACTCTAGTTGGTGTAGATTTGATTGATAAGGTATTAGAACAAGAAAGCAAGAATTAGATTTGCTTGGAGGCGATATTTTGAAAGAAAAAGAAGGTTTTTTTGCGAAACTAAAAAATGGTCTAGGGAAGACACGTGCTAATATTGTTGGCGGAATGGATTCTGTATTTTCAGGATTTCAAAAAATTGATGAAGAGTTTTATGAAGAATTAGAAGAAATATTGGTTATGGGAGATCTGGGAATTAAAGCCACAACGGAAATTCTTTCAAGGCTTAAAGAACAGGTCAAAAGCAACCATATTAAGAACCCAATGGATTGTAAAAAATTATTGATTGATATTTTAAAAGATGAAATGAGAATAAAAGACGATGCTTATCGTTTTGAAACAGAGAAATCTGTGATTCTTGTAATCGGTGTAAATGGTGTTGGTAAAACAACTTCTATTGGAAAACTTGCGAGTCAACTGAAAAATTCTGGAAAGAAAGTCATTTTGGGAGCTGCAGATACCTTTCGAGCGGCAGCTGGAGAACAGTTGCTCGAGTGGAGCCATCGAGCAGGTGTAGAAATGATAGGTGGTGCAGAGGGAATTGATCCGGCATCGGTGATTTATGATGTATTAGCCGCAGGGGTTGCGAGAAAAGCAGATGTTATTTTATGTGATACTGCTGGTAGACTTCACAACAAAAAGAATTTAATGGAAGAATTAAAGAAAATTAATCGTATCGTGGATCAGAAGATGCCTGGAGTATATCGAGAGAATTTATTGGTGGTCGATGCTTCCACTGGTCAAAATGCACTGCAACAAGCCAAAGATTTTTCCACTGTTGCAGATTTGACTGGAATTATTCTAACAAAAATGGATGGTACTGCAAAAGGAGGTATCGCAATTGCTATACAAACGGAATTAAATATTCCGGTAAAATACATTGGTGTTGGTGAGGGAATTGATGATCTTCAAAAATTTGATGCAGACATGTTCGTAGATGCATTATTTGATATAGAAGAAAAAAACAGGGAACTTCAGGAGGATGAAACATGTTAACGTTAGATAAGTTTGAGGAAGCTTGCCAAGTAGTTAAACAGGTGATTTTGGAAACGAAGCTTGTGTATAGTGAATTTTTTAGTGAGTCTACTGGGAATGAAATCTATTTGAAACCAGAAAATATGCAATATACAGGGGCTTATAAATTGCGAGGAGCATATTATAAGGCAAGTACACTTACGGAAGAGGAAAAATCAAAAGGCGTAATTACAGCGTCTGCAGGAAATCATGCGCAAGGAGTTGCTTATGCTGCAAAAAGTTTTGGTCTAAAGGCAACAATCGTGATGCCGACAACCACGCCGCTTATTAAGGTAAATAACACAAAGAACTACGGTGTTGATGTTGTACTATATGGGGATGTATATGATGAGGCATGTCAGCATGCATATGATTTGGCTAAAGAACATGGATATACTTTTATTCATCCATTTGATGACTTGACTGTTGCAACGGGGCAAGGAACAATTGCCATGGAAATCATTGAAGAATTACCAAATGTAGATGTTATTTTGGTCCCAATTGGTGGAGGTGGATTAGCTACTGGGGTTTCAACACTTGCAAAATTACTGAATCCTGAGATTAAAGTCATTGGGGTAGAGCCAGCTGGAGCAAATTGTATGCAGGAGTCAGTTAAACAAGGTAAACCAGTAACACTTCCTTCTGTAAATACAATTGCCGATGGTACGGCTGTGAAAACACCTGGAGAAAAGATTTTTCCATTTATTCAAGAGAATATAGATGAGATTATTACGGTTGAAGACGAAGAACTTGTGGTAGCCTTTTTGGATATGGTTGAAAATCATAAAATGATTGTAGAAAACTCTGGACTTTTAACGGTTGCAGCGTTAAAACATCTTCCGATGAAAAATAAGAAAATTGTTTCCGTATTAAGTGGTGGAAACATGGACGTGATTACCATGTCATCAGTCGTACAGCAAGGATTGATTTTTCGTGATCGAATCTTTACTGTGTCGGTGCTATTGCCTGATAAACCGGGTGAATTATCAAGAATCGCAGATGTAATTGCAAAACAAAACGGAAACGTAATTAAATTGGATCATAATCAATTTGTCTCAACCAATCGAAATGCTGCTGTAGAATTAAGAATCACTTTAGAAGCATTTGGAACAGAGCATAAAAATAGTATCATTGAATGTTTGAATCAGGCAGGATATAAACCAAGAGTCGTTCGAACAAATATCTAGTGCTTTTCATGTTGAGAATACGAACCCGTCTGCAATAAAACAGAATGGAGAACGAAGTATGAAGAAATCAAAAGTGAAAGCAATCTTAAAAAAATATATCCTGATTACAATTGGAGCCATTATCTATGCTGCAGCTGTAATCTTGTTTTTTGATTATAATGACATGGTAAATGGAGGGGTATCGGGTGTTTCAATCCTAGTAAGTAGATACATCCCTTTGAAGGCTGGTACCATTGTATTATTAATTAACATTCCATTGTTGTTGATTTCGTTTTGGAAGTTTGGGTGGAGATTTTTTGTCTCAACTGGTTATGCAATCGGGTGTTCGAGTTTGTTTATGAATATTCTGCGAAGCTATGTTTTACAAGCGGCCACTACAGATCGTATCTTGGTAGCATTAGGTGGAGGTGCTTTAGCTGCGCTTGGAGTTGGACTAGTTTTTCGAGCTGGAGCAACTACAGGCGGTACGGATATTGTGGTACGACTTTTGAAACGTGTTCATCCGCATATGAAAACTGGGTTGTTGTTTTTTATTGTAGATATGATGGTAGTCATTGCTTCTTTTTTGGTTTTCAAAGATGTTGATCGTGCAATGTATTCTGCAATCTCACTTCTTACCTATTCATTAGTGGCAGATATTGTGCTTTATGGTATGGATGAGGCTAAACTTATTTATGTTGTATCCGAACACTCTCAAATAATCGGAGAAGCATTTATGAACCAATTAGATGTTGGAGTGACCTATTTGGTTGGTAGAGGTGCATTTCATAAGACAAAAAAAGAAATAATAATGTGTGTATTAAGAAAACAAAAATATCCTAGAGCAGAAGAATTGGTGAAAGAAATAGACCCAGAAGCTTTTTTAATCGTAACCAATGCGACTGAAATATATGGAGAAGGATATAAAAATATTTTTTCTGAGAAATATTAAGGTGTAAAGAAAAAATACTTGACACTATATCACATCTCGTGTATGATATCAAAGTGAGAATAAGGAAGAGTATTTTTTTTGTGCTCATCAACCGGAAAGATTGGAGTATTCATGGAAAAAATTGTGGAACAGGCAATGTTATATGATTTTTATGGAGCTCTGCTTACAAAGCATCAAAGAGCGGTTTATGAAGCCGCGATTTTTGATGATCTATCGTTAAGTGAATTGTCTGAAATTTTTTCGATTACAAGACAGGGCGTGCATGATTTAATTAAGAGATGCGATCAGGCGCTTGAGAGTTATGAAAAAAAGTTGCACTTATTAGAAAAGTCTCGTTTGTATAGAAGCGGCTTGGAAGAGATTCTAAACACCTTGCATAGCACTTCAAATGATAATATGTGTGAAGAACAGATTGAAAAAATATGCAGACAACTAATTGAGGAAATATAACATGGCATTTGAAAGCTTATCAGATAAATTACAGAATGTATTTAAAAGTTTACGTGGAAAAGGAAGATTAACCGAAAATGATGTAAAGTTAGCTTTAAAAGAAGTTAAAATGGCATTGTTAGAAGCAGATGTTAATTTTCGTGTAGTAAAGCAGTTTATAAAAGATGTAGAAGTACGTGCGGTAGGTTCTGATGTAATGAATGGACTTAACCCAGGCCAAATGGTTATTAAGATTGTAAATGAAGAAATGGTCGCACTTATGGGTTCAGAGAATACGGAACTTCAAATGCAACCAGGAAAAGCCATTACCGTCATTATGATGTGTGGTCTTCAAGGTGCAGGAAAGACGACGACTACTGCAAAAATTGCTGGAAAACTCCTAAAAAAAGGAAAAAAACCACTGTTGGTAGCCTGCGACATATATCGTCCCGCAGCGATCAAACAGTTACAGATTAATGGAGAAAAACAAGGCGTAGAAGTGTTTACTATGGGAGATAAACAAAATCCTGTTGATATTGCAAAGGCTTCAATTAAACACGCTGAGGAAAAAGGACATAACGTTGTTATTTTAGATACTGCTGGTCGACTTCATGTAGATGAAGAAATGATGGCAGAATTAAAAAATATAAAATCAAACATTTCAGTTCATCAGACATTACTTGTTGTCGATGCAATGACTGGACAAGATGCGGTAAATGTTGCCGAGGATTTTAATCAGCAGATTGAAATAGACGGCGTAGTACTGACGAAAATGGATGGTGATTCAAGAGGTGGAGCTGCACTTTCAGTAAAGGCTGTTACAGGAAAACCGATTATTTTTGTTGGTATGGGAGAAAAGCTTTCAGATTTGGAAGAGTTTTATCCGGATCGTATGGCTAGTCGCATTTTAGGAATGGGCGATGTTTTGACTTTGATTGAAAAAGCAAGTGAAGACATTGATGAAGAAAAAGAAAAAGAACGCGCTAAGAGAATGAAAAAAGGGCAGTTCGATTTTGAAGATTATTTGGATAGCATGATGCAAATGCGAAAAATGGGAGGTTTAGGTGCAATTCTTGGGATGATGCCTGGAATGGGTGCCAATGCAGGAAATATAGATGAAAGTCAACTTACGAAAATGGAAGCAGTTGTGTTGTCTATGACCATTGAAGAACGAAGAAATCCAAAACTTATGAATCCATCTAGAAAGCATCGAATTGCTAAAGGTGCTGGAGTGGATATAAGTGTTGTAAATCGCTTTATCAAGCAATTTACTGAGATGCAGAAAATGATGAAACAATTTAGTGGAAAAAAAGGGAAAATGCCTAATTTAATGGGCGGTTTCGGAGGAAGATCGAAATTTCCTTTTTAAAATATAATAATAATGTAAGTATACATGGAGGAAAAATCATGGCAGTAAAAATCAGATTAAAAAGAATGGGACAAAAAAGAGAAGCAATTTATAGAATCGTAGTTGCAGATTCAAGATCACCAAGAGATGGTCGTTTTATCGAAGAAATTGGAACATACAATCCAAACAAACAACCTAGTGAATTCAAGGTTGATGCTGAAGCAGCAAAAAAATGGTTGAATAATGGAGCACAGCCTACAGAAGTAGTTGCAAAGATTTTAAAAGCAGCTGGTGTAGAAAAATAAGTTTTACAGGCATACAACTCACGGTGACATAGAGAGAAAGGCAAGGTTATACTATGAAGGATTTAGTAGAAACAATTGCAAAAGCGCTTGTAGATAGTCCAGAAGAGGTTGTTGTGACAGAAGAGACCAATGGAAAGAATACAGTTGTGCAGTTACATGTAGCCGCATCTGATATGGGAAAAATAATTGGTAAGCAGGGTAGAATAGCAAAAGCAATTCGTTCTGTTGTAAAAGCAGCATCATCTAAAACAAATACAAGAGTCGATGTAGAAATTATTTAATTTTCATAAAGATAGAACCAATTTTATTGGTTCTATTTTTATGTTGTTAAAAATATGTTATGATAAAAAGAGTTGAAAAAGAGAGGTCAAGGCAGGTAAATATGATGTTGGATGATTTGTTACAGGTAGGGGTGATTACTTCTACGCATGGATTAAAAGGAGAAGTGAAAGTGTTTCCTACCACAGATGACATGACGCGATTTGATGATCTGGAATGCGTTATTTTTGATTCGGGAAAAGGGAAGCAGGAAGTGGCGATCGAGAACGTAAAATATTTTAAGAATATGGTAATATTGAAATTTAAAGGATTCGATCGTATTGAAGATGTAGAAACCCTGAGACAAACACCTTTATATATTACTAGAGAACAAGCGGTGCCTTTGGAAGAAAACGAGTATTTTATAGCAGACCTAATTGGTTGTACTGTGATATTAGAAGACCAGTCAGAGTTTGGTGTTGTGAAAGAAGTATTATCTTCAAAATCAAATGATGTTTACGTGGTAAAAACTAAAGAAGGAAAGGAAGTACTTATTCCAGCGATATACGAATGTATTTTAGACGTAGATATCGCTAAGCGAGTTATTTTGGTTCATTTATTAGAAGGTTTGGTCGAATAAAAAAGCAATGAATCAATATAGGAGAAGATTATGAAGTATTATATTATGACGTTGTTTCCTGAAATGATTGAAATGGGTCTAAATACCAGTATCTTGGCAAAGGCTAAAGAAAAAGGTCTTTTAGATTTTGAAGCAGTTAATATTAGAGACTATACAGATAATAAACATGGAAAAGTAGATGATTATCCATATGGTGGGGGTGCAGGAATGCTCATGCAGGCACAACCTATATATGATGCATATCTGTCTATTTTAGATAAAAGAAAAAAAGAAGGAAAACCAAGAGTGGTCTATCTGACGCCACAGGGGAAGACATTTAAACAAGATATGGTTGTAGATTTTGCAAAGGTAGATGACTTGATTTTTCTTTGTGGGCATTATGAGGGTATTGATGAGCGTGTTTTGGAAGAGATAGTAACTGATTATGTCTCAATAGGTGATTACGTATTGACCGGAGGTGAACTTCCTGCAATGGTAATGATTGATGCAATTTCGCGATTTGTGCCAGGCGTTTTGTCCAATGACACATCCTCAAATGATGAATCATTTCAAAATGGATTGTTGGAATATCCACAATATTCTAGACCCGATGAGTGGAACAAAAAAAGAGTACCAGATGTTTTGCTTTCAGGACACCATGCAAACATAGAAAAGTGGAGAAAAGAGCAATCCGTACTTCGAACCAAAGAACGACGCCCGGATTTGTATGATATATATCTTCAGGATAAGAAATCTTATTCAAAAAAAGATAAAAAAAAGAAGAGTATGTGAATTTCACATACTCTTCTTTTTTAGTTTGTATAAAATTCTAAACCAATGACACGATAGTAATCCAATTCGGCAATTTTTGATGAGATGTAGAATGTATTATCTACATTTTTTTTCATTTGATCAAGTTCTTCCTTTGAAATCTCTACACCGGAAAAAGAATTGACTTCTTTTGTTCGATGATTGTAGGAATAGGTATCTGTTATAAAACTACGATTTGGGAAAATAACTAAACCGGGTTCATCATCAAAGATATCTCGTCCAGCTAGCAATCTTGAATCGTATTCTACACCGAGCATATTTAATACGGTAGGTAACACGTCAATGGCTTCACATTGTTTTGTTATAATCTCTTGCTCTGTTTTTCCTGGATCATATAGAATAAGAGTTGATTGATATCTTTCGAAATCAGGATCGACTGGATGTCCAAGAAATTCGGAGATATTTTCATCTGTTAAACCATATGGATAGTGATCTGCAACCATGACAATAATTGTATGATCTAGTTGTCCGCTTTCTTTAAGCTGGTTTAATACATATTCCATTGCAAGATCCAATTCGATGTTACAGGCAATGTATGCTTTACATGCTTCTGAATATGGAAGGTCAGAAACTTCGTCTTTGTGTTTATTGGACTGTGTATTTCCTGAAAACGTATAATTTAAGTGACCGCTTACAGTCATATAGTATGCAACATAAGGTTCCGAGTTTTCGTACATTGGCATGGACTGAATCATCATGTCGAGATCGGATTCTGGCCATCCGCCAACATCGAGGCCATTGCCATCATAATAAAAATTATACCCTAGATTTGGGTGAGAGAGATTTCTTCCATATACAGTTCCGGAATTATCATGAAATGCATTTGCTTGATAACCAAGAGGTAAGAGCATATGGGGGAGAGAAAACGCAAAATAATTAGTGGCTGTCTTTTTGAATGTGTTTTTTTGACTCATTGGTAATAAACCAGTAGACATCATATATTCACCATCGGATGTAGAGGTATACCAATCACCAGTTGTATAAAAATTTTCAAATAGATAACCAGAAGTTGCCATTTTATACAATGTTGGAGTCAGATCTTTATCTACAGCATAAGGGGAGAATGCTTCGCAAGTCATATAAATTACGTTGTAACCTTCGTAAATTCCAGTCTTATCATTTTCAGATGTTGGGTCAAGTGCTGCAAAATAATTGTTTAATTTTAAGATGTCAGAGTTTGTTTCACTTTTTGACAGTGATTCAAAATCAATGTTCATCACATGATCTTGATAAACTGGCTGGGCAGTCTCTTCGGAAACGTTTTCTCCTGATTCTGAATCGACTGGTTCTGTGATTTCTTGACTTTGCTCATTCTGGGTTGTTTGATTATTTGGCTGTGCAGTTGGGTCATCAATTACAGGTATAGTAGAAATCTCAGTAGTAGGTAGCGATAGTTCGTATTCATCTCGAGGTACAAATCCAACTAAATTTCGATAGATGTCTATTGACGTAGAAGAAATTGCGCCAAAAACCGGAACCGATTCATCAATGTTATCCGTATTGTAGTATAAATCATAAGGAGAAAAGGTCTCTTTGTCTCCTGTATTAATAATGACTAGAAAAAAAGAATACATAAGCACAGCATACATAGCAAAGGTTGCAATCATTGCATAATGTCTTTTTCCACGAGTTTCTTCACGCGGATTCATTCTTTTTCTGAGCATATGGAAAAGAATAAAGATAATTAATGGAACGAAAGTAAGTAATAATTGTGGACTTGATTCAATAATTCCCTGAATCGCTTCTTTATAATAGGAGGTTGCCTGCCCTGCTAAAGAGAATGCGGATAAAGAAAGGTAGAATCCGAAAATATGATAAATAACTAGTTGAGCACAATAATATATTACCAATATTACACTTAAGATACTTTGTAAGAAGGTCCTTATTTTTTTGCTTTTACGATTGCAGATGAGTGCGAATAGAAAGCTTGGAACAGCTGACAATAATGGAATGTATAAAATGGATTGGTGAAAAAAATCACGTGATGTAAAAATACGTACAATTAGTTCGTAGTACATAAATGACGCATAAAAAAACAAGAAAACGCCGAGAAATGTAATGTAGTAAAAGCGTTCCTTTTTTTCTGTATTTAGTAGCAAATTTAGTTCTTCATGGGTAGTGGCAGAACCATAATCAATATTTAAATCCTCAATTTGGATTTCAGGCAGCGCATCTTCGGATATTTGATTTTCATTTGGATTTGTGTTATTATTCATTAAATAATTCCTCTCAAGCTTTTTCTTTTTTATAGAACAAAGAACTGACTTCATAAAAAATATGATAACATAATCAGTTCAATTTATATATAGTCAAAATTATATATTTTTTAAAAATATATTGCAATTTTGTGAGAGGTATGATAATATTATCAAGTTGTCAACAAGGATGTTCCGCTGTTACTAGGTATTATGAACATCGCTATTATGAAGGAGGATATCATGAACGATATTATTAGAGAAATTGAAGAACAAGAAATGAATAAAGAAGTGCAAGAATTTTCTGTTGGAGATACAGTAAAAGTACACGCTATGATTAAAGAGGGTACAAGACAAAGAATTCAGGTATATGAAGGAACTGTTATTAAAAAACAAGGTGGAAGCAATCGTGCTACCTTCACTGTTCGTAAAACTTCAAATGGTGTAGGAGTTGAAAAAACTTGGCCTTTATACTCTCCAAACATCGAAAAGATCGAAGTTGTGAGACGTGGTAAAGTAAGAAGAGCGAAACTGTTCTACTTAAGAGACCGTGTAGGTAAAAAAGCAAAAGTTAAAGAAATCGTACAATAGAATGTGTTAAAAAGGAACAGAGAAGTCTGTTCCTTTTTTCTTGTTTGAATGGGAGATATCATGTATAATAATTTTGGAAACATCGGTGAGGAAATGATATGTCAAAGAATAAAGGCTTGAGTTTTAGAAAAAAAAAGAAAAAAAAAATTAGTGCTAGTGTAGTTCGAGAAGTGTTTTCTTGGATTTTTAGTATATCAATTTCAATTATTCTTGGAGTGGTGCTTGTTTTTTTCTTTGGAATGCGTGTTTCGATGATTGGAACATCCATGGAACCAACAGTATACAATACTGAGAATGTATTAGTCAGTAAGGTTCGATATCTCTTTAGCAATCCTAAAAGAGATGATGTAGTTGTGTTTTTACCAAATGGAAATGAATACTCACATTATTATGTGAAAAGAATTGTAGCGATTCCAGGAGACACTGTGCAAATCATTGATGGCAGATTATTCGTGAATGGAGTATTAAACTCCGCATACGATAAGATGGAAGATCCAGGAATTGCAGAAAAAATGATTGAACTTGGAGATGACGAATATTTTGTTTTGGGAGACTCCAGAAATAGTGGAGAAGATTCCCGGTCGGGTAATATTGGCCTGATTTCTAAACAATTGATTGAAGGAATTGTTTGGTTTCATTTGGGTAGTGATGAACACACACTAGGTTTTGTTAATTAATTTGGAGATACATTTGATTGTTGCTCAGATGTAATCGTTTTGGACTACGACAAAGCAAGAATAGACTCCGAAAATATTTTCGTAGAAAGAGGATAAATATGAATTATCAATGGTTTCCTGGTCACATGACTAAGGCAAAAAGAATGATGCAGGAAAATATATCGCTTGTCGATCTTGTTATAGAGGTAGTTGATGCAAGGATTCCGCAAAGCAGTAGAAATCCTATTATTGATGAACTTGCAAAAAATAAATTTCGTTTAATTTTACTAAATAAAGCAGATTTGGCAGATGAACGAAAAAATAAAGAATGGATAGCTTTTTTTGAATCACAAGAGATTGCAGTGATTCCAATGAATTCGAAGCAAAGAAAAGATGCAAAACGTGTTCAGCCTGCAGTTGATAAAATCTGTCAGAAAAAGATTGAAAGAGACCGAGCACGAGGGATAATCAATCGTCCGGTACGTGCGATGGTTGTTGGTATTCCTAATGTTGGTAAGTCTACTTTTATAAATTCCTTTGCTGGAAAAGCTTGCACAAAAACAGGAAACATGCCTGGTGTAACCAAAGGG
Source organism: Lachnospiraceae bacterium (assembly GCA_963666475.2). GTDB lineage: Bacteria > Bacillota > Clostridia > Lachnospirales > Lachnospiraceae > JBFHIZ01. Next base: position 438,530 of record CAXXJM010000001.1, read on the forward strand.
AAACAATGGATTAAATTGAATAAGAATTTAGAATTATTAGATACACCTGGAATTTTATGGCCCAAATTTGATGATCAGGAAATTGGGAAAAAATTAGCATTTATAGGTTCGATGAATGATCAAATTTTAGATACAGAAGAAATGGCTACAGATCTTATCAAATTTCTAAAGAATAATTATCCCGAGTCGATTCTTGATTTGTATGGCATCACGGAACAAGATGATGCGTATGCTGGACTGATGATGGTTGCAAAACAGAGAAATTGTTATAAAAAAGGCCAGGAACTAGATTATATGAAAGCCGCACGAATTGTTCTTGACGAATTTCGTAGTGCAAAAATTGGAAGAATCACTTTAGAAGTTCCAGTGAAAGGACAAGAATAGGATGGAAAAGGAATATTATACAAAAGAAGAAAATCAAAGAATTAATAAGAAAAACAGAAAAGAAATTATGAAAGAAGTGTTAAGTACTAGTATATATTTATTGGTTGTTTTAATTCTTACATTTCTAACCATTAAATATGTTGGTCAAAGGACAGAAGTTGTTGGGTCGAGCATGGAACCAACATTGTCTGATTCTGATGATTTAATCAACAGTAAAATTACTTATCGTCTACATGATCCTGAACGCTTTGATATCATTATTTTTCCATATAAATATGAAGAGAACACAAACTACATCAAACGTATCATTGGTCTTCCAGGAGAAACCGTCTTTATCGATGAAGATGGAACTATTTATATCAATGGGAATGTTCTTGAGGAGAATTTTGGTAACGAGATTATTCAAGATCCAGGACTAGCTGCGGTTCCGATTACATTGGGTGCTGACGAGTACTTTGTTTTAGGCGACAATCGAAACAATTCCAAGGATTCTAGAAAAATAGAAGTTGGAAATATTAAACGAAGTGATATTATTGGTAAAGCAGTATTTCGAATTATGCCATTTAATAAATTTGGAAAAATAGAAGAGTAAAGAATGATGGCACATTGTTACAAAGCTTTACGAAAGGTATGGTTATAAATATGAATGAAAATATACAGTTCATAAAGAAACAGTTTCAGGCAGCTAATTTGAATGAGCTGCCTGTTTTATTAAGGGAATATCAAGCGGATTCAAGAGCAGGTGTAATTAAAATCTGTGAACAAGGAGCAAAGCGTATTCGTGATTTTGAAATTGAGTCTGCGCGAATGAATCAAATGTTGGAATTTGAACGTAAATATAAAGATGCAAAATATATTTGCGGAATTGATGAAGTTGGGAGGGGCCCATTAGCAGGTCCTGTAATGGCCGGAGCCGTCATATTACCGAAGGACGATATCATATATTATTTAAATGATTCGAAGAAACTGACTGAGAAAAAAAGAGAAGAACTTTATCTGGAAATTATTGAAAAAGCAGTATCGACAGGGATTGGGACAATATTACCGAATAGGATTGATGAAATTAATATTTTGCAGGCGACTTATGAGGCGATGAGAATCGCTATCAATAATTTGGATGTTACACCCGATATTCTATTAGTAGATGCTGTTACAATTCCAAATGTTGAAATTCCACAAATTCCAATCATTAAAGGAGATGCAAAAAGTGCGTCAATAGCAGCGGCTAGTATTTTAGCAAAGGTTACTAGAGATCGTCTTATGATAGAATATGATCAGGTTTTTCCAGAGTATGAGTTTGCAAGTAATAAGGGATATGGGTCCCAAAATCATATTGATGCACTAAAAAAATATGGCCCTACTGCAATTCATCGGACAAGCTTTATTAAAAACTTTCTGTAAGAATATAAAAATTTTTTGAAAAGGGTTGGAATATATGGAACAATCAAATTCACTCTATGTCAAAGGTAGAACAACTGATAAAGGGAATGTGCAAATATATGTGAAGGGCGCTACGGATGCGTCGGTTATTCGAATGCCTTCAAATGTACAGATTGGCAAAACATTGCAAGGTCAAGTTGTATCTATGGTGGGTGAAGAGGTCGAACTATTGCTACAGGGGAATACAAGAATTTTTGCAAAATTAGATCCTAATATGCAGGTGACATTAGGTCAATTGATAAATTTCGAAGTACAAAAAAACGATCAAACGATTTTACTTCGGCCGCTATTTGAAAATGTAAGTCAAGATAAAAATATCGAAAAAGCATTGATCGAAGCAAAATTACCCATAACAGAAAAAAATATTCAGATGGTGGATGCGTTAATGCATAAAGGAATGCCAATTAATCGACAGGCACTCGTGGAATTAAATCAGATACAAGTTCAATTTCCACATGTGAATGTTGGTATTTTGGCAGAAATGAAGTCTCTTCAAATACCGATTACAAATCAAAATATTTCCCAATATATTAGCTACCAAGGGACAGAACACTATATTTTTGATGCTTTGGATGAATTAACGAACGAAGTAATGAAAGTGTTGCATGCATCAATGGAGCCATTACAGGCAAACGATGAACAAAGTTTGCCTGCAAATATACTGTTTCGTTCTTTGATGAGCTCATTATCTGCGGATTCGGAATCGATGATTCAAATCAAGCAAGATATGGGGCATATACCTACGGAAACAGATCAAAATCAAATTTCAACAGATGGATTAAAAGTAGATAATTCAGCGGTCTATGTTACAGAAGATTCGACTGGCCCAGAGGATCAGGGTTTATTAATTCTGTCTAAAGATAATCCTTATGAAACAAAAGATTCCTATTTGAATAATCTTAAAAATTTGTTGTTGCAGAACGCCACTTCAGATGAACAAATAAGACTCATCAATAAAGCGGGGTTAGAACCACAGAAATTACTACAAACAATGGTTGACTTGATGAAGGAAGAAAATGATTTTCCAGAGGCTGAAAAGTTACTTTCTTCGAAACCATTTGAGCAGACTCTTCGGAGTTATTTGGAGCAGAATATTCTATTAAGTGCTGAGCAGTTTAAAGAGAAGGAAATGGTCCAAGAATCCTTTCGAAATCTAAGCCGATTATTAAATAGTATGGATTCATTTGCTGAGAAATTAGGAAAATCAGGAGAAGATGTATTAAAAAGCTCAACGAATATTCAACAAAATTTGGATTTTATGAATCATATAAATCAAATGTATTCTTATTTGCAAATACCAATCAAAAATGCTGATTTGAATGGGAAAGGTGAACTTTTTGTCTATGCAAAAAAAAGGGCCAAAATAGATGAAGATGATATGTTGCGTGCAATTCTTCATTTAGACATGAAGCACATCGGCGTAGTTGATATTGACGTAAGACTTTCTCGTGAAATGGTTTCTACAAATTTCCAGGTGCAAGATACTAAAATATTAGATTTTATTGAGGAACAATTACCAAAATTAGATCAAATTCTAGAAAAAAAAGGATACCAGGTGAAGAGTTCAGTAGCAGTTGCAGAAGGGCCGGTGTCATCAACAAGTCGATTTGAACCTGCAAAGGTTTCCGATGATTATTATCTGGTATCAAATCAGTCGTTTGACGCGAGAGCATAAATTTTCTTCTTTATTTTATGCGTGGAAAGAATGAAGAGTGGAGCAAATATGGAAAATAATAAGAAAATAAAACAAGCCATTGCACTTGAATATAAAAGTGAAACAGACGCTCCAGTTGTGACGGCAAGTGGAAGAGGTCTATTGGCAGAGCGTATAATTGATAAAGCAAAAGAAGCAGGAGTTCCGGTGCACAAAGATACACCTTTGGCAGATACGCTTTCTAGACTTGAAATTGGCGATAGTATCCCTCCAGAATTGTATGAAGTGGTTGCGGAAGTCCTTGTGTTTGTAGATTCTGTTGATAAGATTAAGGCAAAAATGGGAGATTATTAGTTGAATAAAAGAAAAATTGGGGAGCAGCAAGAAACAAATGTATGTAAATATTTAGAATCTCAAGGAATGGTCGTTTTAGAAAGAAATTTTAGAAGTCGAATTGGAGAAATTGATATTATTGCAAAAGAACACGAGTATCTTGTGTTTATTGAAGTGAAATATCGTTCATCTTCAGCTTCGGGGTTCCCAGAAGAGGCAGTAGATTTTAAAAAGCAGAGTAAGATTATTCAAGTGGCTAAATTCTATCTATATCGACACGGAATTTCAGAAGGGAAACCGATTCGATTTGACGTAGTAGCTATTATAGGAAATCAGATGAAATGGTATAAAAATGCATTTGGACAATAAAAAACACCACAAAAGTGGTGTTTTCTATTTATTGCTTGAATTTGTGAATGTTTTCATTGTTTAGCTTAATGAGTTCACGAATTTTTCCTTCTGGATCTTTGGCGTTATCTAAAGATAGGTCATGATTCATATAGTCAATAAGAGAAGCGAGATATTCACTATTGTCAGCGACCATGATATAGTCTTTTTCGTATACTTCTGGTAACAGGTAAGTTAGATTTGTAGTGATTACACGATCAAACACGCCATCCTCGTGAGCTTTGTCAAAATTTGCCAGTCCATCTGTAAAAAGGCCAAATGTAACACAGATAAACACACGGTTTGCCTTCATCATCTTGAGCTGTCTGGCGGTGTCTAACATGCTTTCCCCAGATGAAATCATATCATCAACTATGATAACATCTTTTCCTTCAACAGAATCCCCAAGATATTCATGAGCAACGATTGGATTTTTTCCGTTTACAATGGTTGCATAATTTCTTCGCTTATAGAATAGACCTGTATCGATTCCCATAACGTTTGCAAAATATACAGCACGTTGTAGAGCACCTTCGTCGGGACTGATTACCACTAGATGGTCTTTATCAATGATTAAATCACGTTCATTTCGGAGTAGTGTTTCAATGTATTGATTGAAAGGATTGAAATTATCAAAACCAGAAAGAGGAGTAGCGTTTAAAACTCGAGGGTCGTGTGCATCAAACGCAATGACGTTGGTAACACCCATTTCTTTTAATTCCAAAAGAGCATTTGCAGCATCGAGTGATTCTCTTCGGCTACGTTTATGTTGACGGCCTTCATATAGAAAAGGCATGATTACAGTAATTCTCTTTGCGTGGCCACTTAAAGCAGCAATCACTCTTTTTAAATCTTGATAATGATCATCTGGAGATTTGCAATTTGTGTATCCATGCATATTGTATGTTATGCTGTGATTACAGATATCAACCATGATATATACATCTTTTCCGCGTACTGAATCATTGAGCTTGCATTTTGCTTCGCCGCTCCCAAAACGAGGACAATCCGCGTCGAAAAGATATGAGGAAGCAACGTATCCTTCAAATGCAGGCCTTCCAACCAGTATGTTATCAGTATTTTTTCTTTTTTCGACCAAATATTGATCGACTTTTGTTCCTAATTCTTCCGCGGACTCCAATGCGATTAAGCAGAGCGGAGCTACCGGAAAGGCTACATCTAATGAATTAAATTTTGGCATGTATCTGTTTTCTCCTATATCGATATTTACATCACTATTTTTACATTCTTTTAGTGACACGTCAAGTGATTTCTAGTATTATTATAGATAGAAACCATATAGAAAGAATTATATTTTGCTTATCGATCTCCAATAATCAAGGGGTGGATAAAGTAAGTACAATAAAGAGAGTATAGTGTGAAAGCTAAATCTTTCACACGGCAATTTGTGCCTCGCACAAACTTGCCAGACTTTGAGAAAGGCATGCTTATTAATATGAAAAAGAAAGAACATATAATAGACCGTGTTGAAGCAGGTAGTATTGCAGAAGAACTAGGTGTAGAAAAAAATGATGTTTTACTGGAAATAAACGGAAATACAATACAAGATGTATTTGATTATCAATTTTTAACGGTTGATGAAGAATTGGAAGTGCTGATTCGTAAACCGGATGGAGAAGAATGGTTGTTGGATATTGAAAAAGAATATGGAGAAGACCTTGGCTTAATTTTCGAAAACGGTCTAATGGATGATTACAAAACCTGTAGAAATAATTGTGTGTTTTGCTTTATCGACCAAATGCCAAAAGGAATGCGGGATACGCTTTATTTTAAAGATGATGATTATCGCTTGTCTTTTCTTCAAGGGAATTTCATTACTCTTACCAATGTATCCGACGAAGACGTGGAGCGAATCATTCGATATCATTTAGAGCCTGTAAATATTTCTTTTCAAACGACAAATCCTGTTCTTCGGTGTAAAATGCTAAATAATCGGTTTGCAGGTGATGCACTTAAAATTGTAGATCGACTATTTGAAGGCAACATAGAAATGAATGGGCAGATCGTTCTTTGTAAAGGTTTAAATGATGGAGAAGAGCTTGAACGGTCGATTACAGATCTTCTTAAGTATGCGCCACTTCTACAAAGTGTATCGGTAGTTCCTGTTGGGTTATCAAAACATCGTGAGGGCCTGTCGGAACTAAAACCATTTGAAAAAGAAGATGCAAAGCAAGTCATCGAATTAATTCATAAGTGGCAAATGATAGCGAACGAGAAGTTTGGATACCATTTTATTCATGCTTCTGATGAGTGGTATTATTTAGCTGGAGAACCATTTCCGGACGCTGTCACATATGATGGTTATCTTCAAATGGGAAATGGTGTTGGGATGGTCAGAACTTTTATAGAAGAAGCGAAAGATGAAGTCGCAAAACTTTTAAAGCTTGGACACCAATACTCTTTTCATAAAAAAATAACATTTGTAACTGGTGAATTTATGAAAGATACAATTCAAGAGTTACTAGACTATATTTCTACATATTATAAGATTGAAGGATATGAAGTAAGAGCAGTTAAGAACGATTACTTTGGACATGAGATTACCGTCGCAGGTCTATTAACGGGTACGGATATTGTAAATCAATTAAATAGTTCGGTAAATGGAGATATAATTTATTTGCCAGACTCCCTGCTTCGGAATGGAGAAAGTATTCTACTTGATAATATGACACTGGATGAAATGCAAAAAGCTTTACAAGTTCCGATAGATATTGTAAAATCAAGCGGATGCGATTTTGTCGATATTCTGCTTGGATATCGTAGTTAGTGACAAATTCGAATGGATTGGAGAAAAAAATGGGAACAAAACAAAAAAAACCAATCGTAGCAGTTGTTGGCAGACCAAATGTTGGAAAATCTACATTATTTAATGTGCTGGCAGGTGAAACGATTTCAATTGTAAAAGATACACCTGGTATTACAAGGGATCGTATTTATGTAGATGCTTCTTGGTTGAATTGGGATTTTACATTGATAGACACAGGAGGAATTGAACCGGATAGTGGAGATGTTATCTTGTCTCAAATGAGAGAGCAGGCGGAAATCGCAATTCACACGGCAGATGTAATTATCTTTATGGTGGATGTCAGACAGGGGTTAGTAGACTCGGACTCAAAAGTTGCTGACATTCTTAGAAAATCACATAAACCGGTTATTTTAGCCGTAAATAAAGTGGATAGTTTTGAAAAGTTCATGTCTGATGTATATGAGTTTTATAATCTTGGAATTGGAGAACCGTTTCCGATTTCATCAGTAAACCGTTTGGGATTAGGTGAATTATTGGATGAAGTGGTTTCACACTTTGAATCTCCAGATGCTTATGAAGAAGATGATGATCGTGTAAAAGTTGCAATTGTAGGAAAACCAAATGTAGGAAAATCATCGATTATTAACCGATTGATTGGTGAAAATCGTGTGATTGTTTCTGACATAGCAGGTACTACGAGAGATGCAATCGATACAGAGGTCGTACACAATGGAAACGAATATGTATTCATAGACACTGCTGGAATGCGTAGAAAGAAAAAAATCAAAGAAGAACTCGAAAAATTTATGATTATTCGTACCGTTGCTGCCGTAGAACGTGCCGATGTAGTTGTTCTTGTAATTGACGCAGTAGAAGGGATTACTGAGCAGGATGCAAAAATCGCCGGAATTGCACATGAGCGTGGAAAAGGAATGATCATTGCGGTGAATAAGTGGGATGCGATAGAAAAGAATGATAAAACAATCTATCGCTATTCTGAGCAAATACGTGATACTCTTGCATATATGCCTTATGCGGAATTAATTTTTATTTCAGCAAAGACTGGACAACGTTTAGAGCAATTGTTTGAAAAAATTGACATGGTTATAGATAATCATACCCTTCGTGTGCAGACCGGTGTATTAAATGAAATTATGACAGAAGCAGTTGCGATGCAACAACCTCCTACAGATAAAGGAAAGAGACTGCGTTTGTATTACATTACGCAGGTATCTGTTAAACCACCAACTTTTGTCATTTTTGTTAATGACAAAGAATTAATGCATTTTTCTTATACTAGATACATTGAGAACCGGATTCGTGAAGCATTTGGATTCAGAGGAACACCACTACGGTTTATTATCAGAGAACGTAAAGGAGAAGAGTAAAATGGGCATTGTGTTTCGCTTGCTTTGTATTGCAATCGGATATGTATTTGGAATCTTTCAAACAGCATATTTTTATGGAAAACTAAAAGGTGTAGACATTCGAAAACATGGGAGTGGAAATGCGGGGACGACAAATACGTTAAGAGTATTGGGGACCAAAGCAGGGCTGATTGTTTTTGCAGGAGATGTGTTGAAATGTATTTTAGCAGTACTAGTTACCGTATTACTAATCAAGCACACTTCATTTGGTTCAGGTTATTTAGATGATTTATATTTATTTAAAATGTATACAGCTGCAGGAGTTATCTTAGGACACAACTTTCCTTTTTATATGAATTTCAAAGGGGGAAAAGGAATCGCAGCAACCGCTGGATTTGTATTGTCTTTTCAGTGGACATTCATTGTAACTGGTGTGGTTGCTTTTTTTGCTCCACTCGCAATTACTCATTTTGTATCACTTGGTTCTTTATTAATTTATACGGTACATATGATTCAACTCATTATTATGGGTCAGACTGGCTTTTTTGGAGCAATGTCACAAGCGGCTTTAATTGAAATGTATATTTTATATCTACTGTTACTTGCGATGGCTTTTTGGAAACACAAGGAGAACATTAAGCGGTTGGCACATGGGGAAGAACGAAAGACATATTTGTTCAAAAAGGAGAAAAAAACGGAGGTATCGTAATGGCAGAAATTGGGATTATTGGAGCTGGAAGTTGGGGGATTGCTCTCGCAGTTCTTCTACATGCAAATGGACATCACGTGACAATCTGGTCCATACTTCAAGAAGAAATAGAGATGCTCAAGAACGAGCATGAACATAAAGAAAAATTACCAGGGGTAGTACTTCCGGAGGATATGGTTTTTACATCGGATTTGAAAACAGCAGTTCAAGGGAAAAACATTCTGATTTTAGCAGTTCCTTCCCCTTATATTAGAAGCACATCCAAGATGATGGCAGAGATAGTAGAAGAGAATCAGATCATTGTTAATGTAGCAAAAGGAATTGAAGAGACTTCTCTTAGTACGATGTCAGAAATTATTTCAGAAGAGATTCCTAAGGCAAAAGTTACGGTGTTGTCTGGGCCGTCCCATGCAGAAGAAGTGGGGAGAGGAATTCCAACAACCATTGTCGTTGGAGCAAAAGATAAGACTACAGCGCAATATGTTCAATCCGTATTTATGAATGAGCGTTTTCGTGTGTATACAAGTCCTGATGTATGTGGAATCGAATTGGGAGCAGCATTAAAAAATGTGGTTGCACTTGCAGCTGGAATCGCAGATGGATTAGGGTATGGTGATAATACAAAAGCCGCCTTAATTACTAGGGGAATTGCTGAAATCTCAAGGCTTGGAATTGCGATGGGCGGAAAACAAGAAACCTTTAGCGGATTATCAGGTATGGGAGATTTGATTGTTACTTGTGCAAGTATGCATTCAAGAAATCGAAGAGCCGGAATTTTAATTGGAAAAGGTTATACGATGGATGAAGCAATGAAAGAAGTAAAAATGGTTGTAGAAGGTGTTTATTCTGCAAAAGCTGGAAAGAAACTTGCAGATAAATATGGTATTGATCTTCCAATTATTGAACAGGTAAATTTGGTTCTGTTCGAAGGAAAAGACCCCGCAGATGCTGTAAAAGAGCTGATGTTACGTGATAAAAAGATCGAAAATGACCTAATGCAATGGTAAATAATTGAATAATACAAATTTTTGTTTTTTAAAGAGGCTAAATTTAGCCTCTTTTGTATTGTAAAACAAATTCGAATATGTTAAAATTTTCTTTGTAATTGTAGAGGTCATACAATAAAGTAGACCTCAAAATAAGGAGGATATGATATGAAAAAAATTATGAGTTTGCTCTTAGTTGCTACTATGGCAGCTTCGTTACTCGTAGGATGTGGAAACAATACTGCATCTGAAGAAGTAGCAACAAACAACGCAGCAAATGAAACAGAAGTGTCAGCAAATGACACAGCTACTACAGAAGAAGTAGTAACAGAAGAACCAGCAGTAGAAGGATATGAATTAGCCCTAGTAACTGACTTAGGAACAATTGATGACAAATCATTTAACCAAGGTGCTTGGGAAGGATTAGTTCAGTACGCTGAAGAGAATGGTATTTCTTACAAATACTATCAACCACAAGAAGGTACTGATGCTGCATACATCGATACAATCGGTCTTGCAATTGAAGGTGGAGCAAAATTAGTAGTTTGTCCAGGATTCTTATTTGAAGTTCCTGTATACACTGTTCAGTCTATGTATCCAGATGTTACTTTCATCTTGTTAGATGGAACACCACATACAAGTGACTATGCTACCTATGAAACAGCTTCAAACGTAATGGCTATTTTATTTAAAGAAGATCAACCAGGATACCTTGCTGGATATGCTGCAGTTAAAGATGGCATGACAAAACTTGGATTCATGGGTGGTATGGCAGTTCCAGCTGTAGTACGTTACGGATACGGATTTGTTCAAGGTGCAAACGATGCTGCTGCTGAATTAGATGTAAATGTTGATATCATGTACTACTATACAGGAGCATTTGCAGCAACTCCAGAAGCACAGGCAATGGCTGCTTCTTGGTATGAAAACGGAACAGAAGTTATTTTTGGTTGTGGTGGAGCAGTAGGAAACTCAGTTATGGCTGCTGCAGAAGCTAATGGAACAAAAGTAATTGGTGTTGACGTTGACCAGAGTGGAGAATCAGATACAGTTATCACTTCTGCAATGAAATTCTTATCAGTTTCTGTTTATGACGGAATCACAGCTTTCTACAATGGAACATTCCCAGGTGGAGAGTCTACTATATTTGCAGCAGATACAAATGGAGTTGGACTTCCAATGGAAACATCTAAATTTGATACTTTCACACAAGCAGATTATGATGCAATCTATGCTAAATTAGTTGCTGGTGAAGTGACAATCGTTGATAGTGTTGATGATACAACAACAGCTGACTTAACACTTACAAATGCTACAGTAACATACGTAGAATAAGTTTAATAAAAAATATTTCAGAAAAAGAAGGGATACCCTGCGGTATCCCTTTATTTCTATAAGACGTGGAGGCATTTATGGATTATATTGTAGAGATGCAAAATATTACAAAAGAATTTCCAGGGATTATCGCAAACGATAATATCACATTACAATTGAAAAAAGGTGAAATTCATGCATTGTTAGGTGAAAATGGCGCTGGTAAATCTACTTTAATGAGCGTTCTTTTTGGTTTATATCAAGCTGAAAAAGGTGATATTTTTGTTCGTGGAGAGAAAGTTAAAATTAGCGGACCAATGGATGCGAATAAGTATGGAATTGGAATGGTACATCAACATTTTAAACTTGTTCACAATTTTACTGTGTTACAGAATATTATTTTGGGTATTGAAGAAACAAAATATGGAATCATTAAGATGAAAGAAGCAAGGAAAAAAGTCGTGGAGCTGAGCGAAAAGTACAATCTTTTTGTTGATCCAGATGCATATATTGAAGATATTACTGTTGGAATGCAACAGCGCGTGGAAATCCTTAAAATGCTATTTCGAGATAATGAAGTACTCATTTTTGATGAACCCACTGCCGTTTTAACTCCACAGGAAATTAAAGAGTTAATGGATATTATGCGTAGTTTAAAAAAAGAAGGAAAATCCATTCTTTTCATTACACATAAACTTGAAGAAATTAAACAGGTAGCAGATCGTTGCTCTGTGCTTAGAAGAGGAAAATACATTGGTATCGTAGATGTGCAAGAAACATCAAAGGAAATGATGAGCGAAATGATGGTTGGTAGAAAAATATCCCTTTCCATCGATAAAGCAGAGTCTGATCCAACGACACCAGTTTTAGAAGTTCATAAATTATCTGTAAAGTCTACACGAGAAGGACATAATCAAAATGTTGTAAAAGATGTAAGCTTCCAAGTTCGTAAAGGTGAAATTGTCTGTATTGCTGGTATTGACGGGAACGGACAAACAGAACTTGTCAATGCAATTACGGGAATAGGTGATATGGTGGAAGGTACGGTCGTTTTAAACGGTGAAGATATCACAAAAAAATCGATTCGATACAAGAATACACATGGTCTTTCACACATACCGGAAGATCGACATAAACATGGTTTGGTATTGGATTATTCGCTTGGATACAATCTTGTTCTACAGCAATATTTTGAAGAACCATTTTCAAAACATGGTTTTTTAAATCCAGAAGCCATCGAGTCATACTCAGATAAATTAATTGAAAAATTTGATATTCGTAGTGGACAAGGAGTACATACGAAATCAAGAAGTATGTCAGGTGGAAATCAACAAAAAGCGATTGTGGCAAGAGAAATTTCAAAGTCACCAGATTTATTGTTGGCTGTGCAACCAACACGAGGATTAGATGTGGGGGCAATCGAATATATTCATAATCAAATTGTCAAAGAACGAGACGAAGGAAAAGCAATTCTTTTGGTTTCTTTGGAGTTGGATGAAGTTATGAATTTAAGTGATCGAATTTTAGTGATTTATGAGGGTGAAATCGTAGGACAACTAGATCCAAAAGAAACAACAATTCAGGAACTTGGATTATATATGGCAGGTTCCAAAAAGGGAGGTACGGCAAATGTCTAAACTTACTAAGAAAAAAACAAGAAGAGACCATATGGCGTTAATATCTTCCATTTTTGCTGTTTTAATTGGTCTGATCATAGGATATATTGTTATGTTAATTACAAATGCCTCGGAAGCAAATGCAGGCTTTATGATGATTCTTACAGGATCGTTTACACATGGAATGAAGGGTGTTGGACAGATATTTTATTTTGCGACTCCAATTATTTTGACTGGACTTTCTGTTGGATTTGCTTTTCGTACCGGGTTGTTTAATATTGGAGCTACTGGCCAATATACAATGGGAGCATTAGGTGCAGTTATTGTTGGAATCACTTGTACGAATCTTGGTGGGGTACATTGGATTGTCGCTTTACTAGCAAGTGTTGTATTTGGAGCATTCTGGGGATTTTTACCCGGTCTTTTAAAAGCGTTCTTCAATGTAAATGAAGTAATTGCATCAATTATGCTCAATTATATTGGAATGTATATTGCAAACTGGACAGTTAAGAGTTCGCCAGTCTTGTTTAATAAAATGAGAAATGAATCCTATGAAGTTCCAGTATCTGCTCAAATTCCAAAATGGGGACTTGATAAAATCTTTCCAGAATCAAGTGTACATGCAGGTATTTTTATAGCGATTGCAGTTGTTGTATTGATTTATATTATTCTGGAAAAAACAACTTTCGGATTTGAACTAAAGGCAGTTGGTTTTAATAAACATGCGAGTAAATATGCTGGTATTAACGAAAAAAAAGGAATTATTTTATCCATGACGATTGCAGGAGCACTTGCTGGATTAGCTGGGGGTCTTGTATATTTAGCAGCCTCTGGAAAAAGATTGAGTGTTGTTGATGTACTAGCAGATGAAGGGTTTACAGGTATCTCTGTAGCGTTATTAGGTGCTTGTCATCCATTCGGGATATTGCTTGCAGGTATTTTTATTGCCTTTTTGTATGCTGGAGGGTATTATCTCCAATTATTTAATTTTTCAACACAAATTATTGACATAATTATTTCAATTATAATTTACTTCTCGGCGTTCGCTTTATTTATTAAGTTGATTATTTATAAGATCAGACATAAACGAGAACAAAATATGGGAATGATCCATGATGCCAATACGGTAAGTGAGAAAATCAACCCAACAGGAGCGGACGATAAGAAGTCTGATGACGGTGAAAATCAAGAGCAAGAAGGAGGTAAGGAATAATGGCTGATTTTTTGAATGTACTATATTTTGTGTTCCAGCAAATGATGTTGTTTGCAATTCCTTTATTGATCGTTGCTCTTGGAGGAATGTTCTCAGAGCGAAGTGGTATCATTAACATTGCACTAGAAGGTATTATGACCATGGGTGCTTTTGTTAGTATTTTATTTTTGAATTTGACTGGTAAAAATCCATTTTTTATGGAACATGGACAAATTCATTTATTAGTAGCTGTATTAGTCGCCATGGTTGTTGGTGCAGTTTTTTCCTTACTGCATGCTTATGCATCGGTCAATATGAAAGCAGATCAAACAATTTCAGGTACTGCGCTAAATATGTTTGCGCCAGCGTTTGCAATATTTGTTGCAAGGATTATTCAAGGAGTTCAACAGGTACAGTTTACAAATAATTTTAGAATTGAGTCTGTTCCAGTGTTAGGTAAGATTCCATTTATTGGACCATTATTATTTCAGAATACCTATATTACAACATATATTGGAATTGGAATTTTGATTTTATCTGTTATCATTATTTATAAGTCGAAATTTGGCCTTCGACTTAGAGCCTGTGGAGAACATCCGCATGCTGCAGATGCTGCTGGCGTAAGTGTACGTAAAATGCAGTATTCTGGAGTGCTGATTTCGGGAATGTTAGGTGGACTTGGAGGATTGGTCTATGTTGTTCCAACTTCAACCAATTTTAATGCTACTGTATCAGGATATGGATTCTTAGCGTTAGCTGTTCTTATTTTTGGACAGTGGAAGCCCGTTCGAATATTGGGTGCAGCTGTGTTTTTTGGCTTAACAAAGGCAGTAGCAGCAACCTATTCAGGAATACCAGCGTTAAGTTCATTAGGAGTTCCTAGTTATTTGTATAAAATGATACCATATATTGCAACATTGATCGTTTTGATTTTTGCATCGAAAAAATCACAAGCTCCTCGTGCAGAAGGTATTCCTTTTGACAAAGGTGCTCGATAAGGAAGGAAGTGTCTTTTTGACAAATCAAGAACTAATACGTGCAGCTATTGAAGCACGAAAAGAATCATATTCCCCGTATTCAGGGTATCAAGTAGGAGCAGCTTTGTTAACCGAGTCGGGTAAAGTATATACAGGGTGTAACATCGAGAATGCAACTTATACACCAACCATTTGCGCAGAGAGAACAGCTATTTTTAAAGCTGTTAGTGAAGGGGAAAAAACAGGCATAAAAATTGCTATTGTCGGCAGCCCTGAAGGTGAGTTGATACAGTTTGCATTTCCATGTGGAGTCTGTAGACAGGTTATGATGGAATTTTTTGATCCGAAAACATTTCAAGTGATTGTTGCGAAAAGCGAAGAGGAATTTCAGCAATTTTCACTTGAGGAAATGTTACCAAGTGGTTTTTCGCCAAGTAATTTGAATAAATAAAAATGGGTTTTCAAATAGGAGGGAATTACATATGGAACAGTTTTTTAAACTAAAAGAACACCACACAAATGTGAGAACAGAAGTAGTTGCTGGATTAACGACTTTTTTCGCACTGGCGTACATTGTGTTCGTCAATCCATCACAGATCGCGGCTGGTGGTGCTACAGGATGGCTGGTGGGATTAGGTGCAGATGCTGCAAGCATGGGTCAAATCTTTAATGCAGTTTATGTCGCATCTATTTTAGCGGCTGTTACGGGAACTTTATTAATGGCATTTTACGCAAAATTACCTTTTGCACAAGCTTGTGGAATGGGATTGAACTCTTTCTTTTGCACTACATTTGTAGCAGGTGCTTATTTTTCGGGCGCAGATGTAATTGAAGGGTATCAATCAGGTTTGGTTATTATTTTGATTGCCGGGCTAGTCTTTTTGCTTTTATCATTAACTGGTCTTAGACAATATATTGCAAAAGCAATGCCTGATTGTCTAAAGAAAGCAATTCCAGCTGGAATTGGGTTGTTTATTGCATTTATAGGTTTTCAGAACGCAGGAATTATACAGGCGAATCCGTATACTTTCGTTCAATTCGTAGATATTCATGGAGCAATTTTAAATGGCACGGTGAAAGAAACTGTTGTACCAGCAGTTGTTGCTTTGATTGGATTTTTGGTAATTACGGTTCTTACAAAATTAAATATCAAAGGAAATGTAATTTTGGGTATTGGTGTTTCAACAATTCTTTATTATTTATTTACTTGGACATTGCCTTCATTTGATATGTCAGCAATAGGTACAAGTTTTCAAGATTTTGCGGCAATTGGAATTACGGGAATATTTAAAGCGTCCTCTTGGGAAAATGCTTTTTCTTCTCCTTATGTTGGGGGCCTGTTCAATGCTGCTATGTTGATTGTTACATTTTGTTTGGTAGATATGTTTGATACGGTAGGGACTTTATATGGTACTGCTTCAGAAGCTGGTATGCTTGATGAAAACGGTGATCCAGAAAATCTAGATAAAGCGATGGCCAGCGACTCGATCGCAACAGTGTCTGGTGCTGTTCTGGGTACTTCCACATGTACTACATTTGTTGAGTCGGCTGCTGGAGTTGCTGCGGGTGGAAGAACCGGCTTAACCAGTTTGGTCACAGCAATCTGTTTAGGTCTTTGCCTGTTTTTGACTCCGGTCGCAACCGTTATTCCTTCGAGTGCTGCGGCTCCTGCATTAATTTTTGTAGGTGTTTTAATGCTTAAGAATTTTTCAAAAGTAGATTTTACAGATATGAGATCTGCGGTTCCAGCATTTTTAGCGCTAATTATGATGCCACTAACATATTCGATTGCAAACGGAATTGGAATAGGTGCAATTGCCTATGTATTAATTACACTATTTACAGGTGAATTTAAAAAGAAAGACCTTGTTGTTACAATCATCGCTGCATTGTTTGTTATAAAGTTTATTTTTGTAACTATGTAATATTTTAGTAAGCACGGACTGGAAGATGTCCGTGCTTTTTTTTATTTATTATTGTTTGATGGGGGAGATTGTAGTAGAATAAAACAAGATACAGAATTATAAAATAGGAATGGAAGTAATTGAACATGGAATATGTAGTACTATTGATTTGTGTTGTTTTTGTTATTGTTGTCATTACGATCAAAGGTATTTATGATCGAAGGCAAGAACACGCTAGGTTTATCAAAAAGATGAAAGCATCCTTTGGTACGTTTTCGGAATATGAATTGACAGAAGCTAGATTAGAAAGAATTAAGAAATATTATTTGAATCATAAGGACGAAAATTGGAGTTTAGATGATATTACGTGGCATGATTTGGACATGGATATGATTTTCGAACAGATGAATACGACACTTTCTTCGGCCGGTGAAGAATTCTTATATTATTTGCTGAGAACTCCAAGAATGAAAATTAATGATTTAGAAGAAATCGAAAGCTTGGTCCGCTTTTTTCAGGAAAATGAAGAACAAAGAGTAAATATTCAGGACATTTTTCATACGCTTGGTACAACCGGCAAATATTCCTTGTATGATTATCTTCACAACTTAGATCAATTAGGAAAACGATCGAATGTACCACATATAGTTTCGTTGGTAGCATTATTCGTTTCCGTAGCACTGATTCCTTTTCAGACAATGGTTGGAATCTTATGTTTGGTTGTGATTTCTATCTATAATATTAGTATGTATTTTAAAGAAAAAAGCGAAATCAGACCATATTTAATAAGTTTTTCTTATGTATTACGATTGATTCAGTGTGCAAAAGATTTCGAGATGCAGACAGATTCTTATTTTGAAAAATATCAAAAGCAAATTAGAGAAGATACAAAAGCATTACGTTCTTTTTCTAGAAATGCGTTTATTACAATGTCGATGGGAGAAGCTTCTACAAATCCACTAGATATTCTAATGGACTATTTAAGAATGATGTTTCATTTTGACCTTATGAAATTTAATCGTATGCTTAAAAGTATTAGAGATAACGAAACATATGTAGACTCATTGGTAACAACCATGGGATTTATTGAAAGCATGATTGTCATTGCAAATTATCGGGATGCACTTCCTTACTATAGTATTCCTTTATTTGGCGAAGAGGTATCGTTCGAAGGAGTGATTCATCCATTAATTGAAAAACCAGTTTCGAATGATTTTAAAGTAAAGAATTGTGTTTTACTTACTGGTTCAAATGCTTCGGGTAAATCTACATTTCTTAAAACCATTGGAGTTAATAGTATTTTAGCGCAAACAATTCATACTTGTTCTGCAAAGCATTCACAAACCAGAATTCAAAAAGTATATTCATCCATGAAATTGGAAGACAGCATAGAAAAGAAAGAAAGTTATTATATGGCTGAGATTCGCGCCATCAAACGAATTTTAGATGCTTCAGAGCTTGCAGAGATTCCAGTGTTGTGTTTTGTAGATGAAGTCCTAAGGGGAACCAATACAGTGGAACGAATTGCGGCGTCCACTCAGATACTAAAATTTTTGGCGCAAAAAAAAGTACTTTGTTTTGCGGCAACTCATGATATTGAACTTACCAAGCTTTTAGAAGACTGGTATGATAATTATCATTTTACTGAGGAGATTATTGACCAAGATATCTTTTTTAGTTATAAAATTTTACAGGGCCCTGCAGTAACAAGAAATGCTATTTTGCTATTACAAAATATGGGGTATCCTTCAGAACTTGTCGAAGAAGCACAGATTATCGCGAATTCCGCATGGAGCTCCAAGGAGGCAAATGTATGAACGTGAAATTATATACGGACGGAGCTGCCAGAGGAAATCCAGATGGTCCAGGTGGATATGGTTCGATTCTACAGTATGTATCCTTGGATGGTAAATTACACGAAAGAGAGTTTTCCTGTGGATACAAAAAGACCACGAACAATCGTATGGAATTAATGGCTGTTATCGTTGGGCTAGAAGCTTTGACAAAGCCATGTCGTGTTTCAGTTTATTCTGATTCTAAATATGTAACCGATGCATTTAATCAGCATTGGATAGATAGTTGGATAAAAAAAGGATGGAAGAACAGTAAAAAAGAACAAGTTAAAAATATAGACTTGTGGAAGCGACTTTTAAAGGCTATAGAGCAACATCAAGTAGAATTTATCTGGGTGAAAGGCCATGCTGGTCATCCGGAAAATGAACGATGCGATGTGCTCGCTACGACTGCGGCAGACAGTGGTATTCTTCTTGACGATGTCCCTTTGGAAATGGTATGATAAACATAGTTTAGAGAGTAAATTCGTAAGTTTTGTGAATGGAATGGAGATTTTATGACAAATTTTATTTTATTTTTTAATACGACATTGTCTTATCTGCTTGTTTTAATAGTAACTGCAATTGTAATCTTTGCAGGTATTAAAATTGGCATTTACTGGAGTAAAAAGAACGATGAAAAAGCGCAGAGATTATTAGAAGATCAGCAAGCAGCCTCGTTCGCTGGACAGGATACAGAGGCATCTGTGAAATCCGATAAGTAGAGCTTTACTTCGTACTAGAAAGGTGCTCATTCTATGAGCACTTTTTTCTTGTTATGAGAGGGGAATATATGCCGAGAAGTGAAAAACAAAAACAGAAATTATTATATTTAGTTGAAATTTTATCGCGTGAAACGGATGAAGAGCACTACCTGTCTATGAAGGATTTGATTGATCGTCTCGAAAGCTTGGGAATAAAAGCGGAAAGAAAAAGCATTTATTCAGATATTCATGTTTTACAAGATTTCGGGTATGACATTGAAGTACGAAAAACAAAAACAAATGGTGGATATGCGATGCTATCCAACGAATTTGAACTTGCAGAATTAAAACTCCTGGTGGACACCGTTCAAACTTCGAAATTTATTACAAAAAATAAATCCAAAGAATTGATCCGAAAACTTGAAAAATACACAAGTAAATTTCATGCAAGCGAATTAAATCGACAAGTCTATGTATCGAATCGTGTGAAAACTGAAAATGAGAGCATATACTACAATGTTGAGTGGATCAATCAAGGTATTCAGAATAATAAACAGATACAATTTGATTATTATAACTGGAATATTAAGATTGAAATGGAAAAAAAGAACAAGGAAGAAAAGTATACAGTCAGTCCATGGGCGCTAACCTTTCAAGAGGAATATTATTATTTAATTGCATATGATGAATCAAGACAAATGATTCGTCATTATCGCGTTGATAAGATGAAGAATATCAGCATGTTGCAAGAACCTAGAAATGGGAATGATGAGTATAAGAACTTTGATTTAGTTACTTATTGCAATCAAACTTTTGGAATGTATGGTGGAAAGCAGGAAATGGTAACCTTACAATTAACAGATTCCTATGTAGGGATTCTAATCGATCGTTTTGGTAAGGAAATTCCAATTCGAGAGGTAGGTAATCAAATGGTTTCTGCAAGAATATCTGTACAGATTTCGCCACCTTTTTATGGCTGGATATGCGGTTTGGGTAAAAATGCAACGATTCTTTCTCCAAAATGGGTGAAAGATGACTATGTAAAATTTCTTCAAGATACGCTGTCAAATTATTAGTATGATTATATCAAAATTCAAGCGAGAGGCAAGGAAAGCTTCAGAATGGAGAATCAAATGAAGAGAGTGGCAAAGTTTCATAAAGTGAGTTATGAACAATTTAAAAAAGACTTTTTAAAAGTTTTTAACTATGAAGAACCGGAAATAAAAGAAGTATACGAATCCATTAAACTACCTGTAAGAGCAACCTCAAGAAGTGCGGGATACGATTTTTTTATGCCGGTATCTGTGTTGTTACAACCAAATACTGCGATACGTATTCCTACAGGGATCCGCTGCGAAATGGAGGGAAATTGGGTACTTCAATTATATCCTAGAAGCGGACTTGGTTTTCGATATCGACTTCAATTAGATAATACAGTAGGAATCATTGATGCGGATTATTTTGATGCAGATAATGAAGGGCATATTATGGCAAAAATGAGAAATGATTCCAGAGAAGAAGAAGTCTTACTCCTTGAAAAAGGAAGTGGTTTTATGCAAGGAATATTTATGGAATTTGGTATTACAGTAGATGATGCTACCGAAGAAAAAAGAAGTGGTGGATTTGGTAGCACAGGAGCATAATTTTATCTTGCAACAAAACAATAATTATGACAAAATACAAAGATAAAAGTTTAATGGAGGAATTATTTTGAGTAAGATTAGAACAAGATTTGCACCAAGTCCAACAGGTAGAATGCATGTTGGAAATTTGAGAACTGCATTATATGCATTTTTGATTGCAAAACATGAAGGCGGTGACTTTATATTAAGAATAGAGGACACTGATCAAGAAAGATTGGTAGAAGGCGCTGTTGATATTATTTATCGTACACTAAAAAACACAGGTTTGGTTCACGATGAGGGGCCGGATTTGGATAAAGGTTTCGGTCCATATGTTCAAAGTGAACGAATGGCTTCGGGGCTGTATCTTGAATATGCAAAAAAACTTGTTGAGAAGGGAGAAGCATATTACTGTTTTTGTGATAAGGAACGTTTGGCGACACTGGTGAGTGAAGTAGATGGAAAAACGTTGGTAACTTATGATAAACATTGTCTTCAACTTTCAAAAGAAGAAGTGGAAGAAAATCTCAGGGTAAAAAAACCATATGTCATTAGACAAAACAATCCAGTTGAAGGAAAAACGGTTTTTCACGATGAGATTTATGGAGATATTTCGGTAGATAATTCTGAACTAGATGATATGATTTTGATTAAGTCGGACGGTTATCCTACTTATAATTTTGCGAATGTTATTGATGATCATTTGATGGAAATCACACATGTTGTAAGAGGAAATGAATATTTATCATCATCGCCAAAATATAATCGTTTATATGAGGCTTTTGGATGGGAAGTACCAATTTATGTGCATTGTCCATTAATTACAGATGAAGATCATAAAAAACTTTCAAAACGTTCTGGACATTCCTCATACGAAGATTTGGTGGAACAAGGATTTTTAACGGAAACAATTGTGAACTTTGTTTCTTTGTTAGGCTGGAGTCCAGAATCAAACCAGGAAATTTTCTCATTAGAAGAATTGATTCAAGTATTCGATTATCATAAGATTTCAAAGTCTCCAGCGGTATTCGATTTCACGAAATTATCATGGATGAATGGTGAATATTTAAAGGCTATGGATTCGAAACGATTTTTTGAAATGGCACTTCCGGTAATGAAATCCGTAATTTCCCAAAATATCGATTTCGAAAAAGTCTCTGAAATGGTCAAAACAAGAATTGAAACACTGCCTGAAATAAAGGAACATATTGATTTTTTCGAGAACGTTCCAGAATACAGTATAGAAATGTATTCACATAAAAAAATGAAGACAAATCCTGAAAATTCACTAGTATTATTAGAAGAAGTACTTCCTGTATTAGAAAACCAGGATTCATTTACAAATGATGATTTGTTTACCATACTGAAAAACTTTGCTGATAGTAAAGAATACAAAGTTGGTTATGTAATGTGGCCAATTCGTACGGCTCTATCAGGAAAACAGATGACTCCGGCGGGTGCAACAGAGATTATGGAGGTTCTCGGAAAAGAAGAATCCATTAATCGTGTAAAACTTGCTATTTTGAAGTTACAAAAGGAAGCTTAAATATGATATATACCAAATCTCAATGGAATGCGATTATGCATTCGAATGGACCTGCCGTAGTTTTGGCAGGTCCGGGATCTGGAAAAACAGCAGTTATTACTGAACGGATTCGTTTTCTACTTGATAAACGACTTGCGTTACCTGAACAGATCCTTGTGATTACGTTTACGAATGCTGCGGCTGAAGAAATGCGCACTCGATTTCATAATCAACAATCTCTTTTTATGCCAGTGGTCTTCAAGACCTTTCATGCTTTATTCTATCAAATTCTTTCCAACTATTCGGATATATTTCCAATACAAATACTAACAAATAAAGAACTCACCATGATTGCAAAAATAATTTGCATGGAGTGCTTTCATATTGATGATTTTCAAACAGAAATCTTTCATAAAGTATATATTTATCTATTGAACTATAAAAAAACAGTAGAAGGTAAAACACATCATTTTTTTACGATGGAAGAAGAAAAAAAGATCAACATGATATTTGAGGAAGAAAAATCATTTCGAAAACTTATTGACTTTAATGATTTATTTGTTCTGTGCAAAAAAATATTGACAGAGTCAAATACCCTACTCAATGAAATTCAATCAAAATTTCTGTATATTTTAGTCGATGAATATCAGGATGTGACGCCAGAGCAGAGTGAACTAATCTCTTTGCTGTCAAAAAAACATCGCAATATATTTGTGGTTGGAGATGAAGACCAGTCAATCTATGGGTTTTGTGGCTCTAATGCATCTGCAATGAAAGATTTTATACTACAATATCCAGATGCAAAGATATTTCGGTTAGAAGATAATTTTCGATCCGCTAAGGCGATTATGTATCATGCCAATAAACTAATTGAACATAATTCAAATCGTATTGGAATTCAAATGCAATGTAAGAAAAGATCAGATGGATTGGTAAAGATAAAATCTAGTAAAGACAACGAGGATAGTGTTTTAATGCTAGCAAACTATTTAGATGAAACGAACCTATTGATAAAGCAAAAAAACGACCCTGGATTACCGAAAAGAAAGATTGCGCTACTTTTTCGTACAAAGGTGGGATTGTTAAATTTTAAGAATAAGTTGATGAGTAAAATTATGGAGTCTTATAATAAAAAATCAGTGTTCTTATATTTGGGGAAAAGTGAACCAATACAAGATATATTATCATATCTACGAGTAATCCATGGGGGTATTAGTAGAACGGATTATATAAGAATTATAAACCGACCGGAGAGGTTTATCCGAGAGTCTGTATGTAGGGAAAATAAAATGAATCTTGAAAGCATTAAAATTTTGTATCAATCAGAGCAAAAGATTTTAAAGATACTTGAAAAGTTGGAAATGGATTTTAAATTTGTTCAAAATCTCACTTTAGCATCAGGTATTCATTATATACGCCATCAAATGGGATATGAGGAATATGCGAAAAAGCAACGGTTAGAGAAAAATCAGAACTTCGAGAATTATTTCCAAGAAATAAACTGCTTAATGAGTCTAGCAACAGAATCTACTTGTGTAAAAGTACTTGAGGAAAAGTTAGAGGAAGAAAAACAAAGACAAAAAAAGGAACATAATGAAATCTACAATCAAGGAATCGAAAATAGATTTGGTCATCTAAAGATTTCCTTTTCGACCATGCATGCATCAAAAGGTTTGGAGTTTGATGTAATTTGGATCATTCATGTAAATGAAGGGAATATTCCACAAAGTATAGGGATGGAGAAAGAAGGAAATTTAGAAGAGGAAAGAAGATTATTTTATGTTGCTTTAACAAGGGCGAAAGAAGAAGTTTATATACATTACATAGAAAATAAAAATGACCAACATCGGAAGTCAAGATTTATCCATGAAATACTTGACACCTAGTTGGTCAGATTTTCTATTCTTCAATAATTTCGTCGAATTCGTTTTCGTTTAAATACTCTTCAAAAGCTTTTGCAACGCGTTCGTATTCTTCATCATCTTCAATGTAACGAAGCTCAGGTTCCTCTTCTGGATCATTTTCGTTTTCTTTGTATCCATAGAACCAAACATCACCTTCTTCATTTTCTCCATTCTCATCAAGAGGTAGTAAAAAGATATAGTCTTGTTCTTCAACTTCTAAAATTACCAGGACAGCACATTCAACATCGCCATCTTCTAATTGTAAGGTAATGGTCATTTCTTCATCACTTGATGAATCATTTGATTTATTATTCATTTTTTTCTCCATTCTATTCTTGGTTTGCAGATTTACTTTCAAATTCATTTTACATAAGAAACAACAAAGTTGCAAGATGAGAAATCCTTTCTTTTACATTTTCATAAAATATGATAAACTAGGTTGAGTATATTTATGAAAGGGGACCTATGAAAAAAGGGTTAATCGAGGGGATTCAAATTCATGCAATTCACGAATATCCAATTCAACATGGCATTAGACCATGTGAAGATGGTTTTTTTGTTTGTGTAAAACTTGAGAACGTAAAAAATGCTGGAATATGTTTGTTTCCACGTGAACAAACTCAATATATGCAATCGCTAAATATGAATGATGCGATTTGGCTTTCGTTCCCAGATTATACTCGGATCGGATTCCTTTATTCTTTGAAGGTTGAAGGGATTAATATACGTGACTACATATATTGTTTTTACAAAGATGATCAATTTTTTGCAGATGAATACGGGACTCGTTTTACACAATCTAAAACAGTGACTTTTGATGAAAAAGAAACAGTGATTTCTTTGGTTTTTGCTTATGTTGACAGGAGTGAATATTCCTGGATAAAGGATCAGGCACCTAACATTCCAATGGAAGAACTGATAATTTATGGGATTCACCCCAAAGGATTTACCGCACATTCGGCTGCAAAAGTAAAGCACCCTGGAACGTTTCTTGGAATTATAGAAAAGTTGCCATATTTAAAAGAGCTGGGAGTGAATGCTCTTGAACTGATGCCTTGCTATGAATTTGAATCAGAAGAAATCGTTCGACAAGAGGACCGCATAAGTTTCTACTCATACAAGGATCGTATACCTAATTTGAAGATACCTTTGGTTCGAACAAATTTTTGGGGATATAAAGAAGGGCTGTATTTTGCTCCTAAAGCATCTTATTCTTTTTCGGAAGATGCCGTATACGAGTTTAAATCATTTGTAGAGCAAATGCATAAGAATAAAGTGGAAGTCATTATGCAGATTTTTTTCCCATCTGATTATTTAGAGTGTAAAATGGCAGAAGTGCTAAGATTTTGGGCCTTGAATTTTCATGTCGATGGATTTCGATTGATCGGAAGTAACATTCATAATACGTTCTTTTTACAAGATGATATAATTTCTCGTGTAAAACTATTTGTGGATGAATTAGATGATAATGATATTCATTATTTAAGAACAGCTGATAGAAACAAGTTGGTTGGTATTTCAGACAGCAACGAAATAATCAATTTTAAAAGATTTTTAAAGGGTGATGAAAATGTTGTTTCTGCTTTTATGAAACACATTTATAAAAATACTGAAGTGGGCAGAACAGTTCATCGGATATCTGATATGTGGGGATTTACCTTAATGGACCTTGTGTCATACAATCAAAAACACAATTTAGATAATTTGGAAAATAACACGGATGGTACAAATGAAAACTTTAGCTGGAATCATGGGGAAGAAGGAATTACAAAGAAACGATCCATAAATTTGTTGAGAAAAAAACAAATTAAGAATGCTATTTCGCTATTGTTATTATCTCCAGGAGTAGTTTACATTCGAGGTGGAGATGAATTTGGATTTTCTCAAAAAGGGAATAACAATCCATACTGCCAGGATAATGAAATTTCATGGATTGATTGGAGTCTAAAACGTAAAAATAAAGAGATTTATAAGTATACAAGAGAGTTGCTTTTGTTTCGAAATGCACATAAAATTTTTCATTCAAAAGAAGGTCTACGATCCATGGATTATTTAGGCTATGGTTATCCAGATGTGTCTTTTCATGGTAAAGAAGCTTGGGTACCTGAAATCTCTGATTCAGACCATGGGATTGCAATTATGTTTTATGAAAGATATGCAAATGTTTCTAATCCAAAAAAATCATATGTATATATTGCATATAATTTATATTGGGAAGAGCAAGAGTTTGCACTTCCAAGACTACCGAAAGATTTAGGGTGGGTTATTGAACAGGAAACTGATGAAACATTCGTAGAAATACTTGAACATGAGGAAGAAAAGTTACATATCCCTTCAAGAAGTATATGTATTTTAGTAAGTAAGGAAAAATAACATGAAATTTTTAAAACATTTAATGACTGTTACAAAACATCGATATTTGGTAATGAAAGGTTGTTTCGCCGTTGGATTATATATGCAAGGTATTACACATGATCTCTCAAAATTTTCTCCGACGGAATTTTTTGTCGGAGTAAAATATTATCAGGGGGTTCGAAGCCCAAATAATGCTGAAAGGGAAGTATATGGATATTCTTCCGCATGGTTGCATCACAAAGGACGTAACAAGCATCATTTTGAGTATTGGGTAGATTATAATATTCACAAAAGAGGTACTTTTATTCCGGTGAAAATGCCCGAAAAGTACGTAGTTGAAATGGTTATGGATAGGATTGCAGCGTGTAAAGTTTATGATAAGGCTGAAGGTAAAGCATATGAAAATGATCATCCTTATTTATATTTTGCAAAAGGTTTGGATCATACTCATCTTGAACCATCTACATATGAATTGTTAGAAAAATTATTAAAAATGCTTGCTGAAAAAGGTGAAAAATTCACATTTCATTATATTCGGACAGAAATTTTATAGATTAGAATGGAGAAGACATGATAGGAGAAAAGAAAGTACTATTTAGTGGAATGCAGTCAACTGGAGATTTAACGCTTGGAAATTATTTGGGTGCATTAAAGAATTGGGTAAATCTAACGGATGAGTATGAGTGTTTTTATTCTGTAGTAGACATGCATTCGATTACGGTTCGTCAAGATCCACAGGAACTTCGGAAAAAGGCCCGAAATTTGATGACATTATATATTGCAGCTGGATTGGATCCAAAGAAAAGTTGTCTTTATTATCAGTCCCATGTTTCAGCACATGCTGAACTTGCTTGGATATTGAATTGTTTCACTTATATGGGTGAACTAAATCGTATGACTCAATTTAAGGATAAATCTGCAAAACACGCAAACAATATCAATGCAGGATTATTTACATACCCTGTATTGATGGCATCGGATATCTTGCTTTTTCAGTCAGATATTGTTCCAGTAGGCAAGGATCAAATGCAGCATCTAGAGCTTACAAGAGATTTAGCGACACGTTTTAATAGTATCTATGGGGATGTATTTACGATTCCAGAACCTTATATTGGAAAGGCCGGTTCTAAAGTTATGAGTTTGCAAGAACCTGAAAAGAAAATGTCGAAGTCTGACGAAAATCCAAATGCAAGTATTTATATTATGGATGACAAAGATACAATTATTCGAAAGTTTAAGAGAGCGGTTACGGATTCCTATACAACGGTACAGTACCGTGACGAGCAACCTGGAATTCGAAATTTAATTGATATTTACTGTGCTGTAAATGGAAAGACACCAGATCAAGTTGTGGCGGAATTTGATGGAAAAGGATACGGTGATTTTAAAGTTGCGGTTGGAGAAGCTGTAGCAGATATGCTTGCACCACTTCATACGAAATATGATGAGTTATCGAAAGATAAGGCGTTTGTTGATTCGGTTATAAAAGAAAACAGTGATAAAGCTTCTTATTTTGCAAACAAAACACTGCGAAAAGTACAAAAGAAAGTTGGTTTTCCTGTTAAAGTCAATTAGAGTTGAAAATAATAGTATACAGTTTTATTGACAACAGAATCCTTTTATTTTATACTACTTTATGTAGTTTTTAATACTACATAACTATTTCGAAAAACACTTGAAAAGGAGAAAAGGATGAATCAATTTGTTTTGACTTGCTGTTCTACAGCAGATATGTCCGAAGAATTTTTTGCGGCACATAATATTCCGTATGCATGTTTTTCATTTACCATGAGTGGCAAAGAGTATGAGGATGACTATGGAAAATCAATTTCCATTGAAGAGTTTTATAAAAGAATTGTAGATGGAGAGCAGGCTGTAACATCTCAGATCAATGCAGAAAAGTATTGTGAAATGTTTGAGCCTATCTTAGAAGAAGGGAATGATATTCTACATTTGACATTATCTTCAGGAATCACCAGCACCTATAATTCAGCTATGATTGCAAAAGAAATGATGGAAGAAAAGTATCCTGAGCGAAAAGTATTTGTTGTTGATAGCTATGCAGCTTCATCAGGATATGGTTTGTTGGTTTCTTATGCATGTGATTTAAGAGATGCTGGAAAAAGTGCGGAAGAAACAAGAGATTGGGTAGAAGCGAATAAACTTCGTGTTCACCATTGGTTTTTTTCAACGGATTTAACAAGCTATCTTAGAGGTGGAAGAATTTCAGCGACGTCTGCTTGGTTTGGTACAGTTTTGCATATTTGCCCGCTTATGAATGTTGACCATGTAGGAAGATTGATACCAAGATTTAAAGTTCGTGGGAAAAAGAAGGTTATCACAGAGATTGTCAAAAAGATGGAAGAGAATGCAGACAATGGGTATGATTATGACGGACGTTGTTATATTTCACATTCTGCATGTATGGAAGATGCTAAAGAAGTTGCAGATTTAATTGAATCGAAATTTCCAAAATTAAAGGGAAAAGTAGAAATTTACAACATAGGAACTGTAATCGGAAGCCATACTGGAGTTGGAACAGTTGCATTATATTTCTTGGGGAAAGAAAGAGTTGACTAAAAAAAATCACCTGAAATCTCAGGTGATTTTTTTTAGTCATGATGAATATATATTTTCTTTACAGAATCCAGTCTGGCTGACATGTTAGAAAGTAAAAGATCTAGAAGAGTACAGGCTGCCATAGATTCTACAACTACAACGGCACGTGGAACAATAATTGGATCGTGTCGTCCTAGAATGGATAAATTAGTTTCTTCTCCTTGTTTGTTGATGGTATGTTGCTCTGAAGAAATAGAGGGGGTTGGCTTGAAATGTGTTTTTATGAGGATGTCCTCTCCATTTGAGATTCCACCAAGTATTCCTCCTGCATGATTTGTTTTTGCAATGATTTTCTGTTCGCTGATGGAAAGGCAATCATTGTTTTGTGTGCCCGTTGTTTTTGAAACTGCAACACCGTCACCAATTTCAACAGCTTTCACGGCTCCAATAGACATCATAGCTTTTGCTAAATTAGCATCTAATTTGTCGAATACAGGATCGCCAAGACCGATTGGACAATTCTTGATAATACAAGCAACTTGTCCACCAGATGAATCGTGTTTACGAATACATTCCTTCAAATATTCTTCTGCAAGAGCACTTGCCTGTTCGTCAGGCATAGCTGTTTTTGAAAGAAGAATATGTTCTTTGTTAAAATTGGAAGGATTGATTTCCACTGGTCCAATGGAATGGGTGTATGCACAAATCTCAACACCTATTTCTTTTAGTATTTTTATTGCGACGGCTCCACCAGCCACACGTGCAGCTGTTTCTCGTCCAGAAGATCGACCGCCACCTCTATAGTCAAAGAAACCGTATTTTTGATCAAACGTAAAGTCTGCATGACCTGGCCGATATATGTTTGCAATTTCGCCGTAATCTTTCGATCTTTGGTTGGTGTTTTGAATCATCATGGATATAGGAGAGCCTGTAGTATATCCTTCAAACACACCAGAAAGAATTTCAACAGCATCATTTTCTGAACGTGGTGTTGTGTATGGATTTCCGCCAGGTTTTCTTCGATTCAGAAACGGTTGGATATCTTCTTCTGATAATTTTAATCCCGCAGGACATCCATCAATAACAACGCCTAAAGCTTTGCCATGAGATTCTCCCCAGGTTGTAATTCTAAAAATATTTCCAAATGTTGATCCTGCCATGATATTGCCCTCTTTTTTCTATATTTGCTTTATTGTATCGAAAAAATCAGTTTTCTTCAAGCAAAGATTGAAGAAGTTTCAAATCTATTTTATTGAAGAAACATATGCATTATGATAAAATAAAGGAAAATTATAAAGGAAAAGGGACCTTTATGTACACTTGGGATGAACGAGTTATACGAAAACTTAAAAAGTTCAGCAAGAAAAACAAATTTACTAAAAAATTAGCAATGTTACTAATTTATTTGATCTGTTTTATTTCTGCATTGCTGAAATGGTTTTCTGACCATCAAAAAAAGATATATTCACTAGTCTCATTGAGCATTTTTTTCTTAGTGAGCTGTAGTTTTGCACTTCCGGGATTTATAGAGACAAGCGAAATTGATGAATATAAAATTGTAGCGCAAGCTGAAGAAGTGCATGCAGAAGAACAACAAATTGAAGAGATTTTATCGGGAAACGAATCCTTATATATCGATGATGAAGAAGTAACTTATGGTCCAGATGATGAAGAAATTACGAATGTTCAATTGGATTATTATTCTGCAGATGATATTTTGACAGCTGCGAATATTGGTAGTGAAGAGGACGATGTAGCGAGCGGTGAAATTGATGAAAGTGAAAATGAGGAAGGAACTACAAATACAGAAGACCTAATCGAAGACTATGTGTCGATTTCAGATATGGATCCACTTGATTGGAGATATATTCTAGTCAATAAGCAACATCCTGTTCCAGAAAACTATGAATTCACTTTAGGAACTATTCAAGGTTCTATGGAGTGTGATGAAAGAATTTTAGATGATTTATATGCGATGCTTTTGGCAGCTAAAAATGATCGAGTTTCACTGTTGATTTGTTCTCCATATCGCGATTATAATCGACAGGAAGTATTATTTGAGCGTAAGGTAAAAGCATATAAAGCGCGCGGACTATCTTATGCAGAAGCATATAGTGCTGCATCAATGTATGTTACAGCTCCAGGTGCTAGTGAACATCAGATCGGATTGGCGTTTGACATTGTATCCGTTTCTCATCAAACTTTGGACTATGAGTTTGGCTCTACTCAATCTGGAATATGGTTACAAGAAAACAGTTATAAATATGGATTTATTTTACGATACCCTTATGGTGCAGGAGATATTACCGGTATTGTTTATGAACCTTGGCATTTTCGTTATGTAGGTGTTGAAGCAGCCACATACATAAAACAACATGGAATTACACTAGAAGAGTTCGTAGATGAACTCAATGCGAATCAATAGAATAAAAATAGAATAGGAATATATATGTTTAAAATTATTGAAAAAGACGGTAGTGCAAAACGAGGATCGTTTGAAACAGTACATGGTACAATTCAAACACCTGTTTTTATGAATGTAGGAACTGCGGCGGCAA
Source organism: Lachnospiraceae bacterium (assembly GCA_963666475.2). GTDB lineage: Bacteria > Bacillota > Clostridia > Lachnospirales > Lachnospiraceae > JBFHIZ01. Next base: position 470,619 of record CAXXJM010000001.1, read on the forward strand.
TTAAGGGCGCTGTTTCCACAGTGGATTTAAAAGAAATTGGTACACTTGTAGAATTATCAAACACTTATCACTTACATGTACGTCCGGGAGACGAAGTGATTTATAAACTAGGCGGATTGCATAAATTCATGAATTGGGATCGCCCGATTCTGACGGATTCTGGCGGGTTTCAAGTTTTTTCTCTTGCTGGACTTCGTAAAATCAAAGAAGAAGGAGTTACCTTTCAATCACATGTAAATGGACAACGTATATTTATGGGGCCAGAAGAGAGTATGCAGATTCAATCAAATTTGGCATCCACAATCGCAATGGCATTTGACGAATGTCCACCAAGTGTTGCTGAAAGATCATATGTGGAAGATTCTGTTGCAAGAACGACCAGATGGCTTTCACGTTGTCGAACTGAAATGGATCGCTTGAATCAACAGGAGCGAACCATCAATAAAAATCAGATGTTGTTTGCAATCAATCAGGGAGCAATTTTTCCAGATATTCGAAAAGAACATGCAAAAATTATTTCGGATATGAAATTTGACGGATATGCCATTGGTGGTCTGGCTGTCGGAGAATCCCATGCGGAGATGTATTCTATGATTGAAGCAACGGTTCCATTTTTACCAAAGGACCGTCCTGTTTATTTAATGGGTGTGGGAACACCAGAAAACATTCTCGAAGCAGTGGAACGTGGCGTAGATTTTTTCGATTGTGTTTATCCAACAAGAAATGGAAGACATGGACATGTCTATACGAATCAAGGGAAACTGAATTTATTTAATGCGCAGTATGAGACTGATGATCGACCAATCGAAGAAGGGTGCCAGTGCCCTGCATGTAAAAATTACTCTAGGGCATATATAAGACATCTTCTGAAAGCAAAAGAAATGTTGGGGATGCGGTTGCCTGTTCTTCATAATTTGTATTTCTACAACAAAATGATGGAAGAAATAAGAGAAGCGATAGAGAATCATACTTTTTATGAATATAAAAAGAAAAAATTAGAAGGAATGAAGCAAAAATAAAAAAATAATAAAGTTCTTGCTATATGCAATTGAAATATTGTATGATAACTAAGAATAATGACAACATCCAGGCGATGTAAAAGGAGGAAATATGATAACTTTAGATGCGGCAACAACGGCACTTGGTGGAACTAGTGGAACAATTATGATGGTCGTATGGATCGTAGTGATCGTTGGATTTATGTATTTTGCGATGATTCGTCCACAAAAAAAAGAAAAGAAAAAACAAGAAGAAATGTTAAGCACACTTTCAACAGGTGATGTGGTACTTACAACGAGTGGTTTTTATGGTGTGATTATTGATATATCAGATGATACTGTAATTGTTGAGTTCGGCAGTAACAAAAACTGTAGAATTCCTATGCAAAAAGCAGCAATCTCTCAGGTTGAAAAAGCGAATGCTTCAGAAGAAGCATAAGTTCTTTATTTTTAGATAAAAAAGTTCTGAAAAATTTTTTTCAGAACTTTTTTTATTTTAATTTAATAACCGAAAGTTATGAAAGGTATAAAATATTATTATTATTATTTATACCTAACGTGTGGTAAACTAGTAAATATTAGACTTTTTATTGAGAATGGAGAATTACGATGAAGTATCAAATTGCGTGTATACCAGGAGACGGAATTGGGCCAGAAATTGTTCGCGAAACAAAGCGTGTTTTGGAAGCGGTAGCAAAAAAATATAACCATGAATTTGTATTTACAGATGTCCTCATGGGTGGAGCATCCATTGATGATTGTGGTGTGCCTTTGACGGATGAGACCATTCGAATATGTAAAGAATCTGATGCGATACTTATGGGATCGATTGGTGGGGATCCAAATACTTCACCATGGTATCAACTAGAACCATCCAAACGTCCAGAAGCGGGACTTTTGAAAATTAGAAAAGAATTAGGTCTGTTTGCAAATCTGAGACCTGCATTTCTTTATCCGGAATTAGCAGATGCATGTCCACTAAAAGAATCCATTAGTTCATTAGGCTTTGATATGATGATTATGCGAGAACTAACTGGAGGTATTTATTTTGGAACTCGAAAAACAGAGGAGCATGACGGCGTGATTTACAGTTCAGATGCAATGGAGTATTCCGATGTTGAAGTGAGGCGAATTGCTATCCGTGCTTTTGATATTGCAAGAAAGAGAAACCGTTTTGTTACGAGCGTTGATAAAGCAAATGTATTAGATACTTCTAGATTATGGAGAAAAATCGTGGAAGAAGTTGCAAAAGACTATCCAGATGTGGAATATGAGCATATGCTTGTAGATAATTGTGCAATGCAGTTGGTAAAAAATCCATCTCAATTTGATGTTGTGTTAACCGGAAATATGTTTGGAGATATTTTGTCTGATGAAGCAAGTATGATTACGGGTTCCATTGGGATGTTGCCATCAGCAAGTCTAAATGAAACAAAGTTGGGACTTTATGAGCCAAGTCATGGTTCGGCACCAGATATTGCAGGAAAAGATTTAGCAAATCCAATTGCAACCGTTCTATCGGCATCTATGATGCTTCGATATTCGTTGGATTTAGACAATGAAGCTGATGCGATTGAAGAGGCGGTGAAAAAAGTCTTGCAAGAAGGATATCGAACCGGAGATATATTTTCAGAGGGATGTCAGTACGTTGGATGTGAGGAAATGGGGAAATTACTTGCGCTAAGAGTTTAGTTTCAGTAAAATATAGATATGTGTTTTGATAAGGAAAGGTAGGTCAAAATTATGAGAAGTGATGCAGTTACAAAAGGGATACAACAAGCTCCACATAGATCGTTGTTTAATGCGTTGGGATATACAAAAGAAGAAAGAGAACGACCATTGATTGGTATCGTTAGTTCCTTTAATGAGGTTGTTCCTGGACATATGAATTTAGATAAAATAGTAGATGCAGTAAAAATGGGAGTAGCCATGGCGGGAGGAACACCTATGGTTTTTCCTGCAATTGCAGTATGTGATGGAATTGCAATGGGACATGCGGGAATGAAATATTCATTAGTAACCCGTGATTTGATTGCAGATAGCACGGAATGTATGGTGAATGCCCACCAATTTGATGCTTTGGTTTGTGTTCCAAATTGTGATAAAAATGTTCCGGGACTTTTAATGGCGGCAGCAAGAATAAATATTCCGACAATTTTTGTTTCTGGCGGTCCAATGCTTGCAGGACGTTTTCATGGGAAAAAGACAAGTCTATCAAGTGTATTTGAGGCGGTTGGAGCACATGCGGCTGGAACAATGTCAGATCGTGACATAGAAGAGTTTGAAGAGTCGGCATGCCCTACGTGTGGTTCTTGTTCCGGTATGTTTACAGCAAATAGCATGAACTGCTTAACTGAAGCAATTGGAATGGCGTTAAAAGGAAATGGTTCCATTCCGGCAGTGTATTCAGAGCGAATTCGACTTGCGAAACATGCAGGAATGCAAATAGTTGAGCTGTTCAAGAAAGATATTAAGCCACGTGATATTATGAATGAAAAAGCATTTATGAATGCGTTGACGGTTGATATGGCACTTGGTTGTTCGACAAATTCGATGTTGCATCTACCTGCTATTGCACATGAAGCAGGTGTAGAATTGAATTTAGAAATTGCAAATGATTTATCAAAGATTACTCCGAACTTATGTCATTTGGCACCAGCAGGCGATATTTATATGGAAGATTTAAATGAAGCTGGCGGTGTATATGCAGTCATGAATGAACTAGATAAAAAAGGCTTATTACATACGGATCTGATTACCGCGACTGGAAAGACTGTGAAAGAGAATATTGAGCATGTTCACAATATGAATCCAGAAGTAATTCGTCCAATCGAAAATCCATATTCCCAGACGGGTGGAATTGCTGTTCTGAAAGGGAACCTTGCACCAGAAGGTTCTGTTGTAAAACAATCAGCAGTAGTGAAGGAAATGATGGTGCATGAAGGGCCAGCTCGCGTATTTAATTGTGAAGAAGATGCGATTTCTGCAATATTAGGTGGGGAAATTGTTGCTGGAGATGTCGTAATCATTCGTTACGAAGGTCCAAAAGGTGGACCGGGAATGAGAGAAATGTTAAATCCTACATCTGCGATTGCGGGCATGGGACTTGGGTCTTCCGTAGCGTTGATTACAGATGGAAGATTTTCAGGAGCATCAAGAGGTGCATCGATTGGACACGTTTCACCAGAGGCTGTAGTGGGTGGACCAATTGCATTGGTAAAAGAAGGGGATTTGATTAAAATAAATATTCCTGAGAACACACTTAATGTGGATGTTTCTGACGAAGAACTAGAAAAGAGAAAAGAAGCATGGATTCCAAAAGAAATGAAAGAACAAACAGGTTATCTTGCAAGATATCAAAAACTAGTATCTAGTAGTTCAAAAGGTGCTGTTTTAGAAGGATAATTAGCAAGAGAAAGTAAGTATTTGCATACAGATGAAATAGTGGCTGTGGCAGGAATGGAGAGCAAAATGAAATTAACTGGAGCAGAAATCGTTATCTCGTGTTTAAAAGAACAGGGAGTGGACACTGTTTTTGGATATCCAGGCGGTGCAATACTAAATATATATGACGCATTATATAAACATCCGGAAATGAGACATGTGTTGACTGCACATGAGCAAGGTGCAGCACATGCAGCCGATGGATATGCAAGATCAACTGGTAAAGTAGGAGTATGTATGGCAACGAGTGGGCCAGGCGCTACAAACCTTGTGACAGGGATAGCAACAGCATATATGGACAGCGTTCCGATGGTTGCAATTACTGCAAATGTGGCTTTGCCCCTTCTCGGCAAGGATTCTTTTCAGGAAATTGATATTGCTGGCGTAACAATGCCTATTACAAAGCATGGATTCATTGTAAAGGATGTAAAAGATCTCGCAAAAACTTTACGAAAAGCATTTCGTATTGCGCAATCAGACCGTCCGGGACCAGTTTTGGTAGATATTACAAAAGACGCTACTTCAGATACGTGTGAGTTTGTATCTAGAGAACCTTATAAAGTTCTTATGAAGTCCTCCTATACAGAAGAAGAAATCGATCAAGTTGTACACATGATCAATCAGTCTGAAAGACCATATGTATTTGTCGGTGGAGGCGCTATCGCATCTGGAGCAAATGAAGAGCTTTCTGAGTTTGTTCATAAAGTACAGGCCCCTGTATGCGATACATTAATGGCGAAAGGAGCCTTTGATGGATATGACCCGCTATACACTGGAATGATTGGTATGCATGGTACTAAGACAGCTAATCTAGGAGTGAGCCAGTGTGACCTCTTAATTGCCTTGGGAGCAAGATTTTCGGATCGTGTCGTTGGGAATGTAAAAAAATTTGCGAAGCATGCTAAAGTAATTCATATTGATATTGATGCAGCAGAAATAAATAAGAATGTGAAATCCGTAGCTAATTTAGTAGGTGATTTAAAAGAAATATTACAAGTAATCAATAAGCGAATTGAACCGAAACAACACAAGGAGTGGATTGAGAAAATTCTTGACATGAAAGAAAAATATCCATTACGTTATGATACATCCAAATTAACATGCCCTTTTATAATTGAGAAAATTGATGAACTTACAAACGATGAAGCCATTATTGTAACTGAAGTTGGGCAACATCAGATGTGGTCCGCACAGTACTATAAGTATACAAAGCCTCGTACTTTTTTATCATCTGGAGGACTTGGGACTATGGGCTATGGCTTAGGTGCTGCTCTTGGGGCTAAGGTAGGAAATCCAGATAAAGCATGTATTAATGTTGCTGGAGATGGATGTTTTCGTATGAATCTAAATGAATTGGCTACGGCATCTAGAGAGAACATTCCAATCATTGAAGTGATTATTAATAACTCTGTTCTTGGTATGGTGCGTCAGTGGCAGAATTTGTTTTATGGAGAACGTTATTCATATACAGTTTTAGAAGATAAGGTAAACTTTGTAAAAGTAGCTGAGGCATTAGGCTGTGTTGGTATGCGTGTTAAAACAAAAGAAGAATTTGGGGAAGCATTTGAAAAAGCGTTAAAGCTAGGTGTTCCTGTCGTGATTGACTGCGTAATCGAAAGAGATGATAAAGTGTTTCCAATGGTTTCTCCTGGAGCGCCTATCAGTGAAGTGTTTGATGAAGAGGACATGAATAGCAAAGCATAACTGCTTTGATTCGGGTGGGTATGAAAAAAAGAAGATTTAGGGTATTGAAAGCATTTTTAATTACACCAATCGTCATTTCTGTTATTTTCTATATTTTACTTGCGTGGTATTACAAAGACTCCTTTAGTTACGGAACATGGATAAATGGTGTTTATGCAACTGGAAAGACAATTGATGATATTGATCAAGAGCTTTTGAAAATGAACAATCATAGTGAACTTATATTGTTACTCCCAGATGGAGAATCTGCTCTTCTTGATTTAAATCAGATGGATTATCAGATGGATTATAAGGGACCCTTGATTTCCTTGCTAAATCAGCAAAACCCTTTTTCCTGGGGTATGAATCTATTCAATTTAAATGGAATGATAATACAGGCAAAATGTACCTATGATGTGGGACTTCTTGATGCACAACTTGAACAACTGTCATTCTTTCAAACGGCCATAGATGGACGATTTGATGAAATTAAAATTGAAAAGGAAGAAGATGGGTATCAATGTACCTTTTCTCAAGAATCTCTTTTAAACACGGAAGAAGCAAAACGACGAATTGAAAAAGCTTTACTACGAGGAGAATCAACTGTGAATTTGTATGATGCAGCATGTTATTTTTCCTATGAACAGACAGAGCAAGATCTTCAGACTCTATTGCTTTGGGATAAAATTCAGGAACTACAGTCTTTTACATTTACATTTGTTTTTGGAGAACAGGAAGAGACGATAGATAAACGAATTGTTTCTAATTGGATAGATACGGATACGGATGGAACGATTTTACTTGATGAGGATGGTGAAATACTTATCGATGAGAGTAAAATTGATGACTACATGAAGAGAATATCAGATATTTATAATACCTTAGAATTCCCTAGAACATACACCACGTTTCAAGGAAATGAAGTGACGATCAATCAGGGGAACTATGGTAATTCCTTTGATGTGGAAGAAGAGACTGCATACTTAAAACAGGCATTTTATCAGAACCAAAGTGAGAGTCATGTTGTAAATTATTCTGAAAGAGCTTTATATCAGGGTGCTGATTATATAGGACCAGATTATATTGAAGTGAATTTATCCGCTCAAAAAATGTATGTCATAATTGGGCACGAATTATTTGCTGAAACGGATGTCGTAACTGGAAATGTATCTACGGGTATGCAAACAAAACCACGAATTTGTTATATTTATGCAAAACAGGAGAATCGAACATTGCGTGGAGATGGATATGCTGCACAAGTCGATTATTGGATGCCGGTATATGGTGGAGTAGGAATTCATGATGCAAAATGGAGATCAAGATTCGGCGGAGAAATATATAAAAGAAGCGGTTCCCATGGTTGTATCAACACGCCGCGAGATATCATGGAGCAAATTTATGAAGTATCTTTTGTTGGGATGCCAGTAATTATATATAACGAATGAAAGTATATTGACGAAAATGAAATATGCATGTAAAATGAATAATGTTAAAATCTTAACATATATTAATGATTAATAATTTATTTAAGCGTAGGAGGAACAAGAAAGTGAGTAGAGTTTATAACTTTTCAGCAGGACCAGCGGTATTGCCAGAAGATGTATTACGTGAAGTAGCAGAAGAAATGATGGATTATAAAGGTTCCGGCATGTCCGTGATGGAAATGAGCCACCGTTCCAAAGTATATGACACAATCATTAAAGAAGCAGAAGCGGATTTAAGAAGTCTTATGAATATTCCAGACAATTATAAGGTACTATTTCTTCAAGGTGGGGCAAGCCAGCAGTTCGCTATGATTCCTATGAACCTAATGAAGAATAAAGTGGCAGATTATATTGTTACTGGACAATGGGCAAAAAAAGCTTTCAGTGAAGCGAAAAAATTTGGAAAAGCAAATGCAGTTGCTTCATCAGAAGACAAGATTTACTCATACATTCCAGATTGTTCAGATTTAGATATATCTGATGACGCAGATTATGTGTATATTTGTGAGAATAATACAATTTACGGAACTAAATTCCCTGAATTGCCTAATACCAAAGGAAAATTATTAGTAGCAGATCAATCTTCTTGTATTTTATCAGAACCAATTGATGTTACAAAGTATGGTTTGATTTTTGCAGGCGTACAAAAAAATGTTGGACCAGCTGGAGTTGTAATTGTAATTATACGTGAAGATCTAATTACGGATTCACCTTTGGAAGGTACACCAACCATGTTGACATATAAAACACATGCAGATGCTGAGTCGTTATTCAATACCCCACCAGCTTATGGAATTTATGTATGTGGAAAAGTATTTAAATGGCTTATTAAAAATGGTGGATTAGAACAGATGAAGAAAGTTAATGAAGAAAAAGCTAAAGTTCTTTATGATTTTCTTGATTCTAGCAAAATGTTTCATGCAACAGTTTCGGGTTCTTCTCGTTCATTGATGAATGTTCCTTTTGTAACAGGAAATGATGAGTTGGATGCAAAATGCATTAAAGAAGCAACAGCGGCTGGATTTGTAAACATAAAAGGACATCGTTCTGTTGGTGGAATGCGTGCAAGTATTTATAACGCAATGCCTATCGAAGGAGTTCAGAAGTTAGTAGAGTTTTTAGAACGTTTTGAAAAGGAGAACACAAATGTATAAGTATCATTGCTTAAACCCAATTGCTCAAGTAGGATTAAATTTATTTGATTCTGATTTTGAAAAAACTACAGATATTACAGAAGCGCAAGGTATCTTGGTTAGAAGTGCTTCGATGCATGAAATGGAAGTACCTGAAAATTTGCTCTGCGTTGCAAGAGCAGGTGCTGGAGTAAATAATATTCCACTTGATGAATTAGCTGCTAAAGGAGTTGTAGTATTTAATACACCAGGGGCTAATGCAAATGGAGTAAAAGAATTGGTCATTGCTGGAATGTTGTTGGCTTCAAGAGATATTATTGGTGGAATTGAATGGGCAAAAGAAAATGCATCAAATCCTGAAATAAATAAAGCAGCGGAAAAAGAAAAATCAAAATTTGCTGGATGTGAATTAGAAGATAAAAAACTCGGAATCATCGGCCTTGGAGCAATCGGAGTCAAAGTTGCAAATGCTGCAAAAAACCTAGGAATGGAAGTATACGGATATGACCCATATGTGTCAGTAAAAGCAGCATGGAATTTGAGTCGTGACGTAAAGCATGTTTCAAACATCGATGATTTATATAAAGTATGTGACTATATTACGATTCATGTACCTCTTATGGATGCTACAAAAGGAATGATTGATCAAGAAGCAATTAGTAAAATGAAAAAAGACGTTGTCATTTTAAATTTTGCAAGGGATTTATTAGTAAATGAAACAGATGTCTTAAAGGGCATTGAAAATGGTATCGTTAAGAAATATGTAACGGACTTTCCAAATAAGACAATTGCTGGAAATGAAGGTTGTATCGTAATACCACATCTTGGGGCATCTACAATGGAGTCAGAAGATAATTGTGCAAAAATGGCAGTAAACGAAATGACAAACTATTTACTATATGGAAATATTGAAAACAGTGTAAACTATCCAAATACAGACTTAGGCCCATGTAGTTGTGAAGGACGAATTGCAATTTTCCATAAAAATTCGCCAAACATGATTACGAAATTAACAGCAGTTCTTGGAAATGCTGGAATCAATATTTCGGATATGTCAAATAAATCAAAAGGTGATATTGCATATACCATGATTGATACGGAAACAAAAATCGACAACTCAATTGTGGACTTGTTTACTGAAATCGATGGAGTACTGCGAGTACGTTTGATTAAATAGAGAAATTTAAATCGAGAGCTTTTGCTCTCGATTTTTTTATTCATATAGTGTAAAATAATATTATAAGATGAATAAAAATTCAGACAAAACTTTTTTTATTAATGTTTTGCAAGAAGGCAGAGGTAATTAACACGTGAGGGAATTCATTAACCAAGCAGACGGAACGCTAATGATAGCTGACTATACGGATAGTATTTCGTTTTCTTATGATTTTGGGTCAGATGATCTTTTTTGTGTGAAATATAGAAACCAACAAAAAAGTGAATTTACAATAAAAAAACTAACTAAAAACCTGATGAATGGAAAATATTGTCATCCTGATGATCAGTCTATTGTCAATCGTCTATGTCGTGAAATGAAAATGGGGCAAGAAGATATTCGTGCATCTTTTCGATTTCTTTATGCAGATGATTTGTATTATTGGATCGGCATACATGGAACTACAAAAAAAGACGCGGATGGGAATCTTCTGGGAATCATTGGATGTGTTTCTAGTTCCACTGAGCTTGAAAGTTTGTTGACATACATGGTGGAACATATTAATACGGATTTTAAATCGAATTCTTTTTTGGAAAAATATCTAGAAAAGTTAGTCGGTTTTTTTCAAGTGGATGCAATTGTATTCGAGGGATATGGGGAACGTGGAGTCAAATTGTTTCAATATGGATGGAGCAAAAAATTTTGTGAGTCATGCTTTGATACGGAACTTGAAATGAGTCGCATCACTTCTGATTTTGTGGATCGTAAATTTGTAGATCTGGATGCGGAAAGCATGCATAAAGTTGGGCTAGATGGTAAAAAAATAAAAAGAGCAAGATACATTCATTTTGAAAACTTATCAAATCAAACCTCCGCGAATTTTATTTTTGCTTCATGCGACAAAACTTTTGCTTGGGATCGTAGAGAAGAGAATACACTGATGGTCATTTTGGAAGCATTAGTTTTTTCTCAGGAAAGAGATATCACAATAGTAGAAAACAAAGGATTAAAGACGCAACTGCAAAAAGATACCGTTACTGGCTTGTCCAGAATAGAGTCTTTTTTTGAGGAAGCATACAACGTGATTATGCAAGATGACACAAAGAAATATGCGGTTATTAATTCGGGATTTTATAACTTTCAATATATAAATGATAACTTTGGATATGCCATTGGGGATGCAGTTTTTAATCGGTTTGGTAAATTTATTCAAAATAATATGAAGAATGGAAAAGTATTCGCTCGTGGTTCCGGGGATCAATTTGTTTTTTTGATTGAGTTTGATAATTTAGTTCAAGAGCGTGAGAAGTATATTGCATATTGTAAGCGGTTCTGTAATGAAGTCGAAAAAGAGATTGGTATTAATTCACTTGTCATTTCGAGTGGTATGTGTGAGGTAGATTCTTGTGGTTCGCAAAAGATTTCAAAAGCTGTAGATGATGCAAACATCATTCGTAAGACAATTAAGAAATCTGCTGAAACAAACTGTACGATTTTTTACAGTGATGTAAAAGAAAATATATCAGAGCGTATGAGGATTGCTGCAAATATGAAGAATGCGCTTGATAATGAAGAGTTTGAGGTTTATTATCAGCCCAAAATTGATTTGGAAAAAAATGAGATTATTGGAGCGGAGGCGCTTATTCGCTGGATAGAGCCATCAGGAAAAATGATTTATCCAGATCAATTTATACCTCTGTTTGAGGAGAATGGATTTATTGTTCAAATTGATTTTTACGTACTACAGAAAGTGTTGATCTTTTTGACGAAAAGAAAAGAAAAGGGGCAGAAGATGTTTCCAATTTCTGTAAATTTTTCAAGAAATCATCAGGAAAACAACAATTTTGTTTCGGATATTGTGGCTATTTTAGATGAATATAAAATCGAAAGAAAATGGATTGATATAGAGATTACTGAGTCCGCTTTTTTGACAGACATTGAGAAACTTCACGTAAATTTAGAATATCTGAGAAAAAATAATATTTCGGTATCAATTGATGACTTTGGTTCGGGATATTCTTCTTTGAATTTATTGACAACTGTGAATGCAAATGTGATTAAAATTGATAAAGAGTTTTTAAATAAGACAGATGTGAAAAGTAAAAGTCTATTTAAGTATTTGATTCCTATGATTAAAGGAATGGGTTATCAAACAATTGCAGAGGGTGTAGAAACGAAAGAGCAAGTAGGTTTCTTAAGAGAGATTGGCTGTGAGATGGCGCAAGGATATTATTATGCGAAACCAATGGCTGAAGATGCATTTATTAAATACTGTGAGCTTAGAGGATTATAAAAAAAGATAAGGAGATTGGATTACAATGGCGACAATGAAACCGTTTAAAGGTCTTCGTCCAAAAAAAGGATTGGAAGATAAAATCGCGGCATTACCTTATGATGTGTATTCCAGAGAAGAAGCGAAAATTGTGATTAAGGAAAATCCTCACTCATTTCTTACAATTGATCGAGCGGAAACTTCGTTTGGGAATGAAGTCGGTACTTATGATACGTGTGTTTATGAAAAGGCAAGAGAATTATTTTTGAAAAAGATAGAGGATGGCGAATTTATCCAGGACAACAACGAGGTGTTTTATATTTATGAATTGAGTATGGGGGAACGAGTCCAAACAGGACTTGTTACTTGTGCTCTGATTGATGATTACTTATCAAATGTTATTAAGAAACATGAGAATACAAGAGCAGATAAAGAAGTGGATCGTATCAAGCATGTATCTTCCTTAGAAGCGCAGACGGGTCCCATTTTTTTGGCATATCGAGAAGATGCGAAGGTATCGAAAATAATAGATGATCAAAAGAGAAAAGATGTGCTATATGATTTTGTATCGGATGATCATGTTAGACATCGTGTATGGATTCTTGATCAAGAGAACGATATTCAAACGATTGTAAATGAATTCGAAAAGATGAATGCGCTCTATATTGCAGACGGACATCATCGCTGTGCTTCGGCAGTAAAAGTGGGAATGAGACTGCGCGAAGAAAATCCAAATCACACAGGGGAAGAAGAATATAATTATTTCCTTTCTGTAATTTTTCCGGACAATCAATTGAAAATCATGGATTATAATCGTGTAATCAAAGATTTGAATGGACAGACCGTAAATGAGATTATTGAACATATATCCAAATTTTTTCATGTAAGTGAACCTTGTTCCACTGCACGAAAACCATCAAAAAAAGGTGAAATTGGAATGTTTATAAACAAAGATTGGTATTCACTTGTTGTGAAAGAAGAAATGAAAAAAAGTGATCCTGTTGATGGGCTAGATGTTACTTTGTTACAAGATTATATACTTTCGCCGGTTTTTGGAATTACAGATCCTACAACAGATAAGAGGATAGATTTTGTAGGAGGAATTCGTGGGTTAGAAGAATTGGAAAGACGAGTAGGGTTGGATTGTAAAATCGCTTTTGCAATGTTCCCAACATCAATTTCAGAGTTGTTTGCTGTGGCTGATGAAGGTCGGCTTATGCCACCTAAATCTACATGGTTTGAACCAAAACTTCGTAGTGGATTATTTGTACATCGTATTGTTTAGTTTTTGAAATGTTGACTGTTTTTTATTAGGGATGGAGGATGGTTACAATGCAAAAAAAATTATATCCATATATGAATTGGCCAATGATTGAATCAATCGTGTATTCGGAAGAAGATCAACCACATACCGTGTTAGGTAAGTCTGTTTGTAAAGCGGGCACTATATTTCAGACATTCCAGCCTAATGCATTAAAAGTATGGGTCATATTTGGTCCAAAGAATACCAAACTTGAAATGGTAAAAATTGATGAGATGGGATTTTTTGCAGCGATTACAGAACAAAAGAAAGTAAAGGAATATGAGTATGTCGTAGAAAAAAGGGATGGATCAAAAGAAGTAATACTTGACCCTTATCAATTTGAAGAAGTCATAAAAAAAAGTGATATTGAAAAATTTGAAAAAGGAGAGCATTATGAGATCTACCGAATACTTGGGGCTCATGAACAAATTCAGGAAGGCATACAAGGCATCTTGTTTGCGGTGTGGGCACCAAATGCAAAAAGAGTAAGCGTTGTAGGTGATTTTAATGACTGGGATGGAAGAGTTCATCAAATGAGAAGAATATATTCATCTGGAGTATTTGAATTGTTTATTCCGCACTTACAAACGAATTGTGTGTATAAATATGAAATCAAGCTGAAAAACACATTGACCTATCTAAAAGCAGATCCGTATACAACAAAGACGGAAATGCCCCCAAATTCGGCATCAATTGTTGATACTGATGAAAAGTTTTCATGGACAGACCAAAAATGGATTTCAGAACGTAAAAATTATGATATAAAAAAAATGCCCGTATCAATTATGGAAATCAATTTTTTATATCTTCAAAAAGAGTTTTCGAAAAAGAGTTTTTTGAAAGTTGCGGAAGAAGTTGTTCACTATGCGCTTAAAATGCAATATACTCATATCGAATGCGAGCCTTTTCTTGAGTTCGTAAATGAAGATGAAATATGTGAGCAGACCAGTCAATTTTATGCTGTTTCTAGAAGATACGGTGGAAGTTATTATTTCAAATATTTTGTCAACCTGTGTCACGAACATGGACTAGGTGTGGTAGCAGATTGGAACTGTTCTTCCTTTCCTAAAGATTTGTATGGACTGAATGGTTTTGATGGAACCGCCTTATATGGTCATGAGAACGAAAAACTAGGCGAGAATTTTAGGAATGGTACGAAGAATTTCAATTACGGAAGAAATGAAGTGCGAAATTTCTTACTTGCTAATGCGTTGTATTTGATTCATGAGTTTCACTTTGATGGATTGAAACTTTGCCATGTTGGTGAAATGCTTTATCTAGATTATGGAAAATCAGATAATCAGTGGTTGCCGAATATATATGGCGGAAATGAAAACTTAGAAGCGATTCGATTTTTACAAGATTTAAATAACCTTGTTCACAAGGAAGTCAAAGGAGTGTTTACGATTGCTGATGATTCAACAAAATGGATGAACACGACGGGTTCTTTGAATGATGGTGGACTTGGGTTTGATTTAAAGTGGAATTATGGATGGACTTATGATATGCTAGGTTTTTTTGAAAAGGATCCGAAATATCGTTCAAAAGTATATAATGAATTCATGTTCAGCACCATATATGCTTGTGCTGAAAATTATCAATTGTTTTTATCACATAAAGAAGCGCATCATACGAAAGATGGACTGTTGAATCGTATGTACGGTGATGTAAAGCAAAAGGAATCAAATTTACGCGGTTTGATTTCTTATATGTACATACATCCTGGCAAAAAACTGATGTATCAATATTCCCTTGGGGAAGACAATGCGTTGATAAACCAGATGTTATTAGAACTCAATACAATTTATCGAACGGAACCCGCGCTATATGACAACGACAAGAATGAACATGGGTTTGAGTGGATTGATTCGGTGGATACGGATTCATGTGTCTATACCTTTGTTCGAAAAGGAAAGGGTCAAGATTCGTGGATATTCTGTGTTTGTAACTTTTCAAGCCGTGAATATAAAGCTAAACTCATTGGAGTTCCATATATGGGAAAATATAAAGAATTTTTTAATTCTTCCATGGTAAAATATGGAGGAGAAAAAGAGAAACTGTCTAGAAAAAGAACAAGTAACAAGGTTGCCAAAGATGGTATGACGCAGTCTATTAAACTTGATTTGTTGCCAGGATCTGTTTCCTTACTAAAACTTGAAAGAATTGCACCGCGAAAAAAGTAGGTGTGATATAAGGAGAAAAAATGTCTGATAATGAACTTTTACTATTTTCAAAAGATGCAATTCAAAATGCGTTTGATACAATTCCTCAAAAACTTATGGATTTTGGATTTCGTGTATTGATATCAATTGTTTTATTACTCGTAGGTCTGCAACTGATTAAATTAATACGTAAGATATTTGCTAAGTTCATGAAAAAAATAAAAGCTGATCAAGGCGTTGCACAGTTTCTTGACTCATTCATTCGTATTTCTCTTGTGATTTTATTAATTATTATGATTGCCAGGTCGTTTGGTGTGGACGCAGCGACCATCGTTGCAATCATTGGATCAGCTGGATTGGCGATTGGTCTGGCGTTGCAAGGTAGCTTATCGAATCTTGCTGGTGGAATATTGATTTTGCTTATGAAACCCTTTGTAGTTGGAGACTATATTTCAGAAGATGGAAGTGGGAAAAGCGGTACCGTAACAAATATGCAAATTTTCTATACAACACTTACAACATTTGATGGAAAGATTGTAGTGATTCCTAATGGAGCCCTTGCAAACCACGCAATTACAAATTTTTCGACAGCGAAAAAAAGACGTGTTGATGTTTTGGTAGGAATATCGTATCAATCGGACATTAAACTTGCAAAACAACTCGCAGAAGAACTTATGAAGCAAGAAGAAATGATCTTACAAGATGAAGAAAAAGTAGTATTTGTAGGTGATCTCGGCGAAAGTTCTGTAAATTTGAATTTGAGATTTTGGACGGAACCTGCAAACTATTTTGCAGTTTTATGGAAGATGACAGAGGAAATCAAATTATTATATGACGAGCATGGTGTTTCCATTCCCTTTCCGCAGATGGATTTGCACATCATTGATTCTTATGAACAAAAAAATAAGTAATCGTAGGAAAGGTCTTGCAAAATAATTCGTTATTATATATAATATTTTTCAGTGGCTTTGGCCACATGCTGAAATAGCTCAGTCGGTAGAGCACTTCACTCGTAATGAAGGGGTCGTCGGTTCAAATCCGATTTTCAGCTTTAAGGTGCCTTTATAAGGCACCTTTTTTACAATATTTAGTATGAAAAATGATGCAAAACATTGAATAACCATACATTTTGTGGTAATATATAATGTAGTTTTAATAATATACGGAGGGACACTGAATGGCTCAATTATGGGGTGGAAGATTTACAAAAAGCACCGACCAAATGGTATATGATTTTAATGCATCAATCTTGTTTGATCAAAGGTTGATACACGAAGATATAGAAGGAAGTATTGCACATGTTACAATGCTTGAAAAACAACAAGTGATTTCACAGGAAGAAAAGGACATTCTTGTTAATGGACTTGTAAAACTTCTTGAAGAAATAGATCAAGGGACTATGGAAATCTCTTCGAGTTATGAAGATGTACATAGCTTTGTAGAGGCCACACTTATTGAACGTCTTGGTGATGCGGCAAAAAAAATGCATACGGGTAGAAGCCGTAACGACCAAGTAGCCTTGGATATGAGACTATATATTCGTAAACAAATTCTTTTTTTTGAACAAGAATTATTAAAAAATCTGGAGACGACTCTTCTTGAAATTATTGAAAATAATTTAGATACATATATGCCAGGATTTACACACTTACAGAAGGCGCAACCAGTTACCGTAGCACATCATTTTGCTGCATATTTTGAAATGTTTAAACGTGACCGCTCTAGGTTACACGATATCTATAATAGAATGAATTATTGCCCTCTAGGAGCTGGAGCTCTTGCGGGAACGACATATCCTTTGGATCGTGAATATACTGCATCGCTTTTAGGGTTTTATGGTGCAACTACCAATAGTATGGATTCGGTATCAGACCGTGATTATGTTTTAGAATTTTTGTCGGCACTATCAATCTTAATGATGCATCTTAGTCGATTTTCAGAAGAGATTATTATTTGGAATTCAAATGAGTATCAGTTTGTGGAAATAGACGATGCTTATGCGACGGGAAGTAGTATCATGCCACAAAAAAAGAACCCAGATATTGCCGAATTGGTACGAGGGAAAACGGGTCGTGTATATGCTTCGTTGCTTTCTTTATTAACCACTATGAAAGGTCTTCCGCTTGCTTATAACAAGGATATGCAAGAAGATAAAGAACTTACATTTGATGCAATTGATACAGCTAAGAACTGTGTACATTTGTTTACTGGAATGCTTTCAACTATGAAGTTCAATAAAGCAGTGATGGAAAAAAGTGCGATGAACGGATTTACCAATGCGACGGATGTTGCAGATTACCTGGTGAAGAAGGGAATTCCTTTCAGAGATGCGCATGGAATCGTTGGGCAGCTTGTCTTAACTTGCATTGAGCAAAATGTGACATTGGATACGATGAGCATTGACGAATATAAAAAAATTCATGAGATTTTTGATAACGATATTTATCAGGCAATATCACTTGAAACATGCGTTCAAAAACGTTTAACAAAGGGTTCGCCTTCTATTCTTTGTATGAAAGAAAGTATAGAAGAATATAGAAAGTATTTAGATCTATAAGAATCAATAATCATGAGAAAATAGATTTCGTATAAGAAAGGTATGGATAGTAAGATGAGTGAAAAATTAAAAGTTGGAATTTTAGGTGGAACTGGAATGGTTGGGCAGAGATTCATTAGTCTGTTGGATGGACATCCATGGTTTGAAGTGGTAACTATTGCTGCAAGCCCTAGATCAGCTGGGAAAACCTATGAAGAAGCTGTTGGTAATCGTTGGAAAATGGTTACGCCTATGCCAGAAGCAGTAAAGAATATTATTGTTATGAATGTAAATGAAGTAGAGAAAGTAGCTTCGGAAGTGGATTTTGTTTTTAGTGCCGTAGACATGACAAAAGATGAAATTAAAGCAATAGAAGAAGCATATGCAAAAACAGAAACCCCAGTAGTATCCAACAATAGTGCACATCGGTGGACAAAAGATGTACCAATGATCATTCCAGAGGTGAATCCAAACCATACGGATATTATTGCAGCACAAAAGAAAAGACTGGGCACGACAAAGGGATTTATTGCTGTAAAACCAAACTGTTCCATACAGAGTTATACACCTGCACTTGCAGCATGGGCTGAATTTGAACCATATGAAGTCGTAGCAACTACATACCAGGCAATTTCAGGGGCAGGAAAAACTTTTGCTGAGTGGCCAGAAATGATTGAAAATATTATTCCATTCATTGGTGGTGAAGAGGAAAAAAGTGAACAAGAGCCATTGAAAGTATTAGGAACTGTTGGAGAGACTGAAATCATGAAATCAGAAGGTCCACTGATTACAACACAGTGTATTCGTGTACCTGTATTAAATGGTCATACAGCGGCTGTATTTATTAAGTTTAAAAAAGAAGTATCAAAAGAAGAACTGATTGAAAAATTAGTTGCTTACAAAGGATTTCCACAAGAAGTGGAACTTCCTAGTGCACCAAAGCAGTTTATTCAATATTTATCGGATGATAATCGCCCACAAGTTAAAATGGATGTGGATTTCGAAAACGGGATGGGAGTATCTATCGGTCGTCTTCGAAAAGATACCGTGTACGATTATAAATTTGTTGGGTTATCTCATAATACCGTTCGTGGAGCAGCAGGCGGTGCGGTTCTTTGTGCTGAGCTATTAAAAGCAAAAGGCTTTATTACAAAAAAATAAATTGTAATACTTGGAGGGAACGTGGACGAACTACACTATCGTAATGACTTGCTAGAAGTCATCAATGAACAGCATATCGAAAATGAGAGAATGTATCGTGCAATATGTAAAACGATAGATTGTGCGATTATTTACTATCATTTCCCAAAAGATCGATATCAGGTTATGGGGAAATGGGAGCAGTTCTTTTCGTTCCCTTTTGAGACCGGAAAAGATTTTTTTCAACTATATGATTTGTTTGAAGAAGAAGAGATCCCTGTTCTTAAAGAAACATTGTTTCCTGAAAAGTCAGGAATCGAATCATCTTTAACGATATTGAAGGAAAAGGATGGCACTCGTTTTTTTGAGTTTCACGTAGTTTTAGTATTTGAGGATGAAGAGATTACCGATAAGATCATTTTGATTTCTGATGTGACAAAACGAGAACAAAGAATCAAAGAAATAGATTTTATGGAGAATTATGATGTTCTTACAGGCCTATATAATCGTAAACATTTTTTGTCTATTCTTGTTGATTGGATTATGCATGCATCAAAAGATAACACGTTGATTAATGTGCTAAGTTTTGATATCAAGGACTTTAGAAAAATCAATGACCATGGTGGAGTTTCCATTGGTGATGAAATTATACAAAAATTTTCTAGAATTCTATCAGAGTTTTCTTCGGATCAAGTATTGATCGCAAGATTCCATGCGGATATTTTTTATATGGCAATCAAAGATCCTGTTGGAAGTCAAAGTGTGGAAAGCATTTGTAATCGCATTTTTGAAAAAACAAAAAAACCATTTGTATTAAGCAATAAAAGTGAAGCAACCATTGATATTAGTGTAGGAGTTGCAGAATTCCCAGAGAAAGCAACTTCTGCTGCAGTGTTGTTACGATATGCAGAAATTGCTTTGTTTAAAGCAAAGGATTTGGGAACCAACAATTTTTATTATTTCAATCAGTCAATTTTGAATGCGTTTCTGGCAACGGTTGAATTTGAACAGCAACTAAGCGATGCGGTAAAAAACGAGGAGTTTTATATTCACTTCCAACCTCAATTTCAGGCAAAAACCAAGAAATTAAGAGGTGTTGAAGCATTACTGAGATGGAAGAACAAAGAAGGGCAACAGATTAGTCCACAACAGTTTATTCCAATTGCTGAAAAGAATGGTATGATTATTACTTTGGGGAAATTTGTAATTCGAGAAAGTATACGTATTTTTTCAGAATGGAATAAAAAATTCCAATATCCAATGATTTTATCGATTAATATTTCAGCTCTTCAGTTTAACCGAGGTGATTTGGTTTTAGATATTATAGAGTCCTTAGAACGTTACGAAATTGAACCACGTCAGGTCGAGATTGAAATTACAGAAAGCATTTTGATTCATGACCTGAATGGAAGCAAAGAAAAAATGAATATTTTAAGAAACATGGGAATTAAAGTTTCAATGGATGATTTTGGTACCGGATATTCTTCTCTTGCTTATTTAAGTGGATTGCCTATTGATACATTAAAAATTGACAAGAGTTTTATTGATACCGTCTTTCATAATGATTCAACAAAAATTATTATTGAGTCTATTTTAGGAATGGTAAAGCGTCTTGGAATCGAAACTGTTGCAGAAGGTGTCGAAACGAAAGAACAATTCGACTTTTTAAATGAGATGGATTGCGATTGTATTCAAGGGTATTATTTAGGAAAGCCAATGGATGCAGAACGAATAACACAACTCATTATGAAGGAAATGTAACGGGGAGAATACAAGATGCAGGAACAATCAGTTGAATATTCATATTTAGAAGATACTTTTCAGAACGGGGGCAGACAAGTCACGGTCGTGTACGGAATGAATCAGATCGGAAAGACGACTCTGTTCAAGAAGTTTGCCCTAATTCATGGAGGTGTCTTTTTTTTGAGCAGCCCCGGGTCTGATATGGAAATCCGAAGTTCGCTCGATAAGTATTTAAAATTGAACAAATCTGAAGAATCGGAAAATGATCTTACATATGAGCAAATATTTCAAAAAATGTTTCCAGATAAAATGGAACGATATGTTTTTGTAATTGATGATTTTCAGAACATTCTTAAAAATAGTGAAGAGTTTTTTAAAGAGTTATTTGCATATGTATCAAAGAATTTAGAACATTGTATGATATATTTGGTTAGTTCACATGTTGGGTGGGTGGAAAATCAAATGATTCAAAAAATGGGAGCAGATGCTGCGTTGATTACTGGCTTTTTTAAACTTCAACCAATGTCATTTGAGGAGTGCTTAGACTATTTTAATGGTTATTCATCCTTTGATGTACTTCTTATGTACAGTATCTACAGTGGAAGAATTGGATACTTGTCTCAACTCGACCCCAAAAAAAACTACAAAGAAAATATTCTAGCACAAATGCTAAAAGAAAACTCTTTTCTACATGCAAATATGCACTTAAATATTCGTGAGCAACTAAGGGAAACAAGTGTTTATTATACAATTTTAGAAACGTTATCTAGAGGAAAGTGTAAACTGAATGATATTCATCGCTGTACAGGATACTCAAGAGCAAAAATAAGTGTTTATCTTAAGACCTTGATGGAGTTACAATTTGTTGAGAAAGTTTTTTCTGTGGATACTCCAGGCAGGGAAAACTCTCAAAAAGGAGTTTATCGAATTTGTGATCCAGTTATTCGTTTTTATTTTACGTTCATTTATCCAAATGAATCGTTTTTTGTCCTTTTGGAACAAAATGATTTTTATGAGGCGTACGTAGAAAAATATTTAGATTCTTATGGATGGAGTATGTTTCCAACAGTTTGTAGAAATATGTTTGAGGCAATGAACTCTGAGCAAGTTCTTCCGTGCAGGTTGAATTCTGTAGGTGAGTGGCTTGGGAAAAATGGGCATATCCCAATTTTAGGAAAAAATTCAGATGATAGATACTTGGCTGGTTTTTGTGGGAATGTCAAAGAACCGTATGATTATCATTTGTTTTTGGAGCAGCAAAAAATTATGGAAGAAGCGATGATCGATCCGGAATACATATATCTGTTTTCCATGTTTGGATTTGATACAAATCTGGAAAAGTTCGCGGAAAGTAATCCCAAGATTATATTGATCGACTTAGAATAGAGAGAAGTATGTATGACTAAAGAAGAGATTTACGAACAAGTTACACCGATGATGAAACAGTATTTAGAAACAAAAGAGCAGCACAAGGACTGTTTGCTCTTTTATCGTCTTGGAGATTTTTATGAAATGTTTTTTGATGATGCTATTGTTGTATCAAAAGAACTAGAACTTACATTAACAGGAAAAAGCTGTGGTCTTGAAGAGCGTGCTCCAATGTGTGGAATTCCTCATCATGCCGCGGACACATATTTAGAGAAGCTGATTAAAAAGGGATTTAAAGTAGCTATTTGTGAGCAGGTAGAAGATCCTAAGGAGACAAAAGGTCTAGTTAGAAGAGAAGTGGTGAGAATCGTCACGCCTGGCACAAACCTTAATATGCAAAGCATCGATGAAGAAAAGAACAATTATTTAATGTCTGTTTTTTATATGACTGGAAAAATTGGAGTTTCTGTCTGCGATATCACAACGGGTGATTTCTATTTGACGGAGGTTGATGAAAATCGAAAGCTTTTGGATGAGATATATAAGTTTAATCCGTCTGAAATTATATGTAACGATGCAATGTTTGTAAGTGGGATTGATCTTGAAGAACTTAAGAATCGGTATGGAATTGTTATTTTTGCATTAGAACCATGGTATTTTGATGAAGAACGTGGAAAGAAATGTTTGTTCGGACATTTTAAAGTACGTTCATTAGAAGGCCTTGGTATTTCGGATTTTCCATCTGGAACGACTGCTTCTGGTGCATTGTTGCAATATTTATATGAAACGCAGAAAACTTCATTAAGTCAATTCACTCGTATTTCTCCATATGTACAAGCATCCTACATGTTGATTGATAGCTCGACAAGAAGAAATCTCGAGTTAGTAGAAACTATGAGAGAAAAACAAAAATATGGATCTCTTTTATGGGTTCTAGATAAAACCAAAACTGCAATGGGTGCAAGAATGTTACGTACCTACATTGAACAACCTTTATTAAAAGAAAAAGAAATCAATCAACGTTTAAATGCAATTGAATCTTTTTCTAAAGACACGATTTCAAGAGATGAGATAAGGGAATACTTGAATCCGATCTATGATTTAGAACGATTGCTTGGTAAAGTAAGTTATAAATCTGCAAATCCAAGAGACTTTATAGCCTTTCGAAACTCATTAGAGATGATACCGCATATAAAAACAGTTTTAAATGTTTTTGAAACGGATCTCTTGAAAAAAATAAATCAGGAAATTGACTCTTTAGAGGATATTTGCCGTTTGCTTACGGTATCTATTAAAGAAGAACCATCTTTGACAATTAAAGAAGGCAATATTATCAAGGACGGATTTCAGGAAGATATTGATCGGTTTCGTCAAGCAAGTACACAAGGAAAACAATGGCTGGCTGAATTAGAAGAGAAAGAAAGAACTCGTACGGGAATAAAAAATCTTAAAATCAAATACAACAAAGTATTTGGTTATTATTTTGATGTTACCAACTCGTATCGTGATGTTGTACCAGAGGATTTTATTCGAAAACAGACGCTTGCGAACTCGGAGCGTTTTACCACGAATGAACTAAAAGAACTGGAAGATACAATCTTAAATACAACTGATAAATTAAATGGCCTTGAATATGATTTGTTTTGTGAAATTCGCGATGCTATTGCAGCAGAAACGAAACGTATTCAGAAAACGGCGAAAGCGTTGGCACATTTAGATGTCCTTGCATCCTTATCCTATGTTGCGGAAAGGAATCAATTTGTTCGCCCCAAAATAAACACCAAAGGGATTTTACAAATTAAAGATGGAAGACATCCGGTAGTTGAGCGAATGATTGAACATGGACTGTTTGTGGCAAATGACACCGAACTTGACAACAAAGGTAAATTGATTTCCATCATCACAGGACCTAATATGGCTGGGAAATCCACATATATGCGTCAAGTAGCTTTGATTGTACTTATGGCACAAATCGGTTCGTTTGTACCGGCAAAAGAAGCAAATATTGGTCTGACTGATCGTATTTTTACGAGAGTAGGCGCTTCGGATGATTTGGCTAGTGGACAAAGTACATTTATGGTAGAAATGAATGAAGTGGCAAATATTTTGAGAAATGCAACATCAAAAAGCTTGTTGATTTTAGATGAGATAGGACGTGGGACTTCCACTTATGACGGGTTAAGTATTGCATGGGCTGTGATTGAACACATCAGCAATCAAAAATTGATTGGTGCAAAAACTTTGTTTGCGACGCATTACCATGAATTGACAGAGCTAGAAGGAAAAATAAATAATGTAAATAATTATTGTATTGCAGTAAAAGAAAAAGGTGATGAAATCGTTTTCTTGA
Source organism: Lachnospiraceae bacterium (assembly GCA_963666475.2). Classification (GTDB taxonomy): domain Bacteria; phylum Bacillota; class Clostridia; order Lachnospirales; family Lachnospiraceae; genus JBFHIZ01. The sequence continues at coordinate 495,391 of CAXXJM010000001.1, forward strand.
GAAAAATTGTAAAAGGTGGAGCTGATAAGAGTTATGGAATCCAAGTTGCAAAATTGGCAGGGGTTCCTGATGAGGTAATTTCTCGAGCGAAAGAAATTGCAGAGGAACTTTCGGAGAATGATATTACAGAAACGCTAGAAACGATTTCTACTAATAAAAAGAAAACTAAAAATCGTCAAAATTCAAATTTAAACACCATGGAACTAGACCAGATATCTTTATTTGATACGGTTACTGATGAAAATGTATTACAGGAACTCATGGATCTGGATGTTTCTAATCTAACTCCAATGGAAGCTTTAAATAAGTTGTATACTTTGCAAAATAAGTTAAAGAACAGGTGGTAATATGCCAAGAGAAATCAATTTATTAGATCATGAGACCATTGATAAAATTGCAGCAGGAGAAGTCATTGAAAGACCAGAAAGCATCGTTAAGGAGTTGGTCGAAAATTCAATTGATGCAAATTCTACGAGAATTACTGTTGAAATCATAGATGGCGGAATGAAATTAATTCGTGTTACTGATAATGGAGATGGTATACCTAAAAGACAAATTCAAATCGCTTTTTTAAGACATGCGACGAGTAAAATAAGAGAAGCGGATGATTTGTTTCATTTATCGAGTTTAGGTTTTCGCGGAGAAGCGCTATCATCAATTGCTGCGGTTTCAGAAACGGAAGTTATTACAAAGACAAAAGATGAACTCGTAGGTATTAAATATGAAATATCAGGGGGTAAAGAAGTTGGTCTATTAGAAATTGGGGCACCAAATGGGACCACATTTCTTGTGAAAAATCTGTTTTTTAATACACCTGCTCGAAAAGCTTTTATGAAGTCGGAGTCTTCAGAAGCAAAGAATATACAATCTTTAATGGAACGTTTAATGATTTCAAAACCTGAGATTGCTTTTACATTTATTATGAATGGGAAAGTAAAGCTTCAAACAAATGGTACCAAAGATCCAAAACAAGTCATATATCGTCTGTATGGAAAAGAAGTCTATGATGAAGTTTTTTATAAAAATATAAAAAAGGATAATTTTGAAATTCATGCATATCTTGGCACTCCTTCTTTAAGCAGAGGAACAAGAGCTTTTGAACATATGATTGTAAATGGTAGGTATGTAAAAAGCGACATCATTATCAGTGCCATGGAAGAAGCTTATGAAAGTTTTATGATGCAACATAAATTTCCATTTGCACTACTTTATATTGAGTGCAATCCAGAAGTAATTGATGTAAATATTCATCCAAATAAAAAAGAAATTCGATTTCATCGTGCGGAAGGTCTACATGAAACGGTATTCGACCTGATTCGACAAGGCATACAAGAACATTCGATGGTTCAGAGAGCACGATTTGAACAGGAAAACACATATAAAACAGAAAAAATCGTACCAACAAAGAAAATCATTGCTGAGCCTTATGAAGTACATTATCAAGCAAATTTAGAACAAAATCGTGAAGAAAAGCTTGAAGAAAAAGAACCAGAATATGCTATGGAAGCTCCAATATCTATGATTCAACAAATGCTTGTTGGTAAAGAATTGATTCAAGAATCAATATTTGAGTCAGAGGAAATAAATAAGGTACCTGGAGAACTTACAATTATTGGTCAGATTTTTGATACATATTGGCTTGTTACGATGCAGGATACGTTATATTTTGTTGATCAACATGCAGCACATGAAAAAGTGAAGTATGAACGATTTATGAAACAATTTGAAGAGCGAACATACATTACTCAAAATATTTACCCACCGGTGATACTGACATTAACAGCAGCTGAAACCGAAACCTTGGAACAATATTCTTCCTATTTCAAAGACTTGGGGTTTGTGTTCGAACATTTTGGTGACTCTTCATACGCGATTCGAGAAATTCCGATGGAATTATACAAAAAAAATGAAAAGGAATTATTTTTGGATATTTTGGATGAACTATCAAGTCGTAGCGTGTCAGCAAATCCAAAAGCGATAACTGATCGTATTGCAAGTATGGCATGTAAAAGTGCGGTTAAAGGAAATTCTTCGATGAATTTTATGGAAATGGAAGCTTTGGTCCAAGAGCTTATGGAACTTGAAAATCCATTTTTTTGTCCTCATGGTAGACCAACAATTATTTCTATGACAAAAAAAGAGATTGAGAAAAAGTTTAAACGTATTGTTACGTGATTGTGAGGATTATGAAGAAGCAAAAACTGATTATTATTTCAGGGCCAACTGCAGTAGGAAAGTCTGAACTTTCGATTCGATTAGCGAAAGAAATCGGTGGTGAGATTATTTCGGCTGATTCGATGCAAGTCTATCGAAACATGGATATTGGGACGGCGAAGATTACAAAAGAAGAAATGCAAGGTGTTGCACATCATTTAATTGATGTTTTAGATCCGAAAGAGGATTTTCATGTAGTGAAATTCCAGGAACTGGCAAAAAATGCGATTGAAGAAATTAATAACCATGGAAAGATACCAATTGTAGTTGGCGGTACTGGGTTTTATATTCAGGCATTACTTTATGATATTGATTTTAGAGAAGAAGATAAACAATCCATAGACATGAAATATCAAGATATTTTAGAAAAAGAAGGAAATTCCGCGTTGCATCAGAGACTTAGAGACGTTGACCCGGTTTCGGCGGATATAATCCATGAAAATAATTCGAAACGTGTCATGAGGGCTTTGGCATTTTTTGAAACGAATGGGCTTCCAATCTCAAAACATAACCAAATGGAACAGCAAAAGGAAAGTCCGTATGATTTTTCTTACTTTGTAATAACTGATGAACGGGAAGCATTGTATCAAAGGATCAATCAACGTGTGGATCATATGGTTGAAGCAGGGTTGGTTGATGAAGTAAGAAAGCTCCTAAATAATGGATGTAAACCCGGAAGCGTTGCAATGCAGGGCATTGGCTATAAAGAAATAATCTCGTTTTTGCAAAATGAATATTCTTTGGACCGTGCAATCGAGCTAATCAAGCAAGGAAGCAGACACTATGCGAAACGTCAGCTTACTTGGTTTCGAAGAGAAAAATTTGTGGAATGGATCGATCGAGAATCTTTTTTTCAAGATACAAATTTGATAATCGAATTTATGAAAGATAAAATATATAGTAATGGAGAATAAATATGAGTATTATGAAAACTACACAAAATAAGAACACCATGCGTTCTTTTGGGATTAGCGATGAGGTCTTTTTGTATTCCAATCAAATCATACAAAAGCTTGAAGATAGATTTGCTGAAATTGACCGAATCGCCGAAGAAAATCAATATAAAGTAATTCAAGCGATGCAAGAATGCAAAGTAAGTGAAGAATGTTTCAAAGGAACAACTGGGTATGGGTATAATGATTTTGGAAGAGAAAAAATAGAAGAGGTATACGCACATGTGTTTCATACTGAGGATGCATTAGTTAGACCTCAGATTACCTGTGGGACTCATGCATTGGCACTTGCTTTGTCTAGCAACCTTCGCCCTGGTGACGAATTGCTTTCTCCATGCGGAAAACCTTATGATACCTTAGAAGAAGTAATTGGAATTCGCGAATCCATTGGATCTTTAAAAGAATATGGTATTACGTATCGTCAAGTGGATCTTTTAGCTGATGGAAGTTTTGATTTTGAACAGATTAAAGCTTCAATAAAAAAAGAAACAAAAATGGTCACAATACAACGATCCAAAGGATATCAAACCAGACCAACCTTATCCGTAAAAAAGATAGGCGAATTGATTCGTTTTATTAAAAATTTAAAACCGGATGTAATTTGTTTAGTAGATAATTGTTATGGGGAATTTGTAGAAACCATAGAACCGTCCGATGTAGGTGCGGATATGACCGTAGGTTCTTTGATAAAAAATCCTGGAGGTGGACTTGCTCCGATTGGTGGATATATTGCGGGAAAGAAGAAGTTTATTGAACAGGCTGCTTACCGATTGACTTCTCCGGGTCTTGGTAAAGAGGTAGGGGCATCTCTAGGCGTACTTAAAAGCTTCTATCATGGGTTGTTTTTGGCACCAACAGTCACTGCTTCCGCATTAAAAGGAGCTGTGTTTGCTGCAAATATCTTCGAGGAATTGGGTTATCCTGTAGTACCTAACAGCAAGGAATCAAGGCATGATATTATTCAAGCGGTTACCTTTGGTTCACCAGAAGGAGTCATTGCTTTTTGTCAGGGAATTCAGGCGGCGGCACCCGTAGATTCGTTTGTGGTTCCGGAACCATGGGATATGCCGGGGTATGACGATCCTGTAATTATGGCTGCAGGAGCTTTTGTGTCTGGTTCATCCATAGAGCTGAGTGCGGATGGTCCGATTAAGCCTCCATATAGTGTGTTTTTCCAAGGAGGACTAACCTTTCCACACGCTAAACTTGGTATAGTGAAAGCTTTGGAAACGCTTGTTCAACAAGATATAGTTAAGTTGCCTACGGATGTTTTGTAAATTATACATGCGATTTTATATACAGTAAAATAAATATATGATAAAATTGAAGTAATGTAATTTTGACTGATGGGACGATTTTTAATTGATTATTTTGGATGTGACTCTCCTGAACACAGGAGGTTCAAATATGAAAAACAAGAATATCCCAACGACAGAAATTCTTCCATATGAGAAATTTAAAAAATTTGGTGCAAAGACCTTAATGGATGATGAGCTTCTCGCGATCATTCTTCGTACAGGTACGAAGGGAGAATCCGCAACTTCTTTAAGCCAGAAGATCTTGTCAATAGACCAAACGCATCAAGGGTTAACTGGATTATACCATATGCTTTTGGATGATTTGATGAAAATCAAAGGAATTGGTGAAGTAAAAGCTATTCAAATTAAATGTATAGCTGAGTTATCTATGCGAATTGCAGTACAGAGTGCAAGCTGTTCACTGTGTTTCACAGAACCGGAATCAATTGCAAACTTATGCATGGAAGAAATGCGGCATTTAGAATTTGAGAGAGTGTTTCTAATATTACTTGATGGAAAAAATGCATTGATTAAGAAAATATGCATTTCACAAGGGTCGGTAAATGCGTCCATTGTTTCAACTAGAGAGATATTTATTTATGCATTACAATATGGCGCTTCGTACTTCATTTTGGTACATAATCATCCAAGTGGTTCATCAAATCCAAGTCAAGCAGACATATCATTAACAAAAAAAATAATCACAGCATCACATATTATGAATATTCCGCTCATTGACCATATTATCATTGGCGATCGGACATATACAAGCCTGGCAGAAGAGGGCTATATTGAAAGGAGAAAATAAGTTGAGTTTAGGAGCTTATGGAATCGATTTAGGAACAGATAGTATCAAGATTTATTCTTTGCAAAAAGGAAAGATCTACAAAGAAAGAAATATTATTGCAATTGAAAATAAAACAACATTATTTGCATATGGTGATGAGGCATACGAAATGTATGAAAAAGCACCTTCAAATATTCAGATTTTCAGACCACTTGCAGATGGTGTAATTGGTGATATCAAAAATATGCAAGTCTTGTTGAAATTGTTTTTAGATAAAATTGCGAAAGGCAACATTCGTCCAGCAGAATATTTTATAGCCATACCATCGGATGTAACAGAAGTAGAACAAAGAGCTTTTTACGATTTGGTTAAGGCTGCAGGCGTTAAAGCAAAAAAGATATTTGTTGTTGATAAGGCGGTAGCAGATGCTTTAGGAGTCGATGTCAATGTGAAGACTTCAGAAGGTGTTCTTGTAGTAAATGTAGGTTATGATACTACAGAAGTTTCTATTCTCTCTCTTGGAGGGATTGTATTAAGTAAGTTAATCAAAATGGGCGGCAAGAAATTTGACGAAACCATTAAGAATGTTGTACGAAAAGAATACGGACTTTTAATTGGTTCAAAATCTGCTGAAAAATTAAAAATATCCTTAAATGAGATTGCTGAAAAAAAAGAACAAGCCGTTGTATTTGGTAGAGATATTGTAACCGGTCTTCCAGTTGAGAAAAAAATGAATCCTGAACTTATTTTTGATGCTTTAGAGGAAAACTATCATATGATCATTGATAGTATCAAAGTGATTTTGGAGCGTACGCCACCTGAGCTATCGGCAGATATTTATAGAAATGGTATTTATCTGACGGGTGCGGCATCAAGAGTTGTAAATTTAAAAGAGCTTATCAGCAAAGGCACTAATTTACACGTAAATATTACAGAAGATCCAGACCTTAGCGTTACTAGAGGACTTGAAAAGATTATAAAAAATGATAATTTGAAATCTGTGATTTACGAATTCGAAGGAATGAAATAAATGAAGGAACAACCTGTAGCACAAACAAAAAAAGAACGAAAAAAGCTTCCAGCGAAATATTGGTTAATGATTTTGTCTGTTTTTTGTACAATTACTATGGTCATCACATTTTTTGTTGATGCATCCTATATTCCAATTCGAGGTATGATTGGAGAAACTTTGGTTCCGTTTCAAAAAGGAATCACTTCAGTGAGTGTATATATTCAGGATGTTGCAGATAAACTTGGAAATATGCAAGACTTGATCAATGAAAATGAGTCTTTACGAGAACAACTAGATGCATTAAAGAATGAAAATATATCTTTACAACAAGATTTATTTGAACTAAATAAGTTACGAGGTCTTCTTAAACTTGATCAAGAATATCAAGAATATGAGAAGGTTGGAGCAAGAATTATTTCTAAAGATCCGGGAAACTGGTTTTCTTCTTTTGTCATTGATAAAGGAACGGATGATGGATTAACACTTGACATGAATGTTATGGCAGGGTCAGGGCTTGTTGGTCGAATTGTAGAAATCGGTAAAAGTTGGTCAAAAGTAGAAGCAATCATTTATGATAACAGCAATGTCTCAGGTTCGGTTTTATCTACGGAAGATAACTTGATTGTTTCGGGTGATTTAGAGCTGATGGCAGGTGGAAATATTGCATTTACGCAGTTGGTGGATAGTGATAATATGGTCTCGATTGGAGATAAAATCGTAACTTCTTCCATTTCGGATAAATATCTGCCAGGGATTTTGATTGGATATATTACATCGATTGATGTGGACTCGAACAATTTGACAAAGTCAGGAACTTTAACACCAGCAGTGGATTTTGAACATTTAGACGAAGTACTTGTGATATTACAAACAAAGCAACAGATATCCTATGAGTAATTTGTAGAAAGGTACTTATGAAGAAAAAATTGATACTTTTTCTTTTCATTTTGATATGTTTTATCTTGCAGACAACGGTCTTAAAATATATTTCGTTTGCTGGAATCATTCCGAATATCATGGTCGTTGCAATTGCTTCCTTTGGTTTTATGAATGGACGCAAAACTGGATTAATTCTCGGTTTTATTTGTGGTTTTATGATCGATGTTCTGTATGGTTCTTTTTTTGGATTCCATGCACTCATATATATGCTTGTTGGATATGGAAATGGAATTTATAGAAGAGCATTTTATCCGGAGGACTTAAAACTTCCTGTAATACTAATATTATTAAGCGATTTATTTGTAGAGTTTGCAACTTATGTATTTGGATTTTTATTTCGAGGTAGAATTGATTTTGGCCAATACGTAATTCAAATATTTCTGCCAAGCCTGATTTATACAATGCTAGCAGTATTTGTTATGTATCCTATAATCTTGGCTTTAAATCATTACTTTGAAAATCTTCATAAGAGGAGTGCAAGAAAATTTGGAGAAGAAACAGAAGAATAATTTCATAGGGATAACGAATGCAAGAATATATATATTCATAGTTCTATTCCTGTTATTAGTGGCAGTCATGATTTATAGACTTTTCATGTTGCAAATTATAAATGGAGAATCTTATTTAGAAGACTTCTCATATCAAACAACGAAGTCGATTACCATTCCGAGTTCCAGAGGAAATATTTACGATCGTAATGGTGAACTGCTTGCGTATAATGAATTGGCATATTCTGTAATGATTCAGGATTTAATTGAATCTGGTTCTGGAAAGAATGAAGAACTGAATCGTACCATCCTTCGTTTGATTAATATGATTGAATCCAATCATGATTCGATCATTAGTGATTTTAATATTATTTTAAACGAAGAAAATGAATATGAGTTTGCGGTTTCAGGTACTACTTTAAAGAGATTTTTGGCAGATGTATATGAACACAGTTACACTTCGGAACTGACGTATGAAGAAGAAACATCTACGGCAGATGATATTATGAAAAAATTAGAAGGGTCTGATAGATATGCAATCGGAGAATATGATACAGACGCAGACGGAAACAAGGTGTTTGTTGAAGGTCTTGGCTATTCAAAAAAGGAAGCCTTGCAAATTCTGACCATTCGTTATGCTATGAGTGCTAATAGTTATCAAAAGTATATAAAAACAACAGTTGCTCGTGAAGTATCAGAAGAAACTGTTGCAATGATCTATGAAAATCAAGATGAGTTATTGGGTGTGAGTATTGATGAAGATACACTTAGAAAATATGTAGATGCCACCTATTTTTCTCATATAATCGGTTATACAGGTAGGATTTCCGCAGCTGAACTTACTACATATTCCGAAAACAGTGATTCTTACAGCATGAACGATATGGTAGGAAAATCTGGAATTGAAAAAGAAATGGAGCTTGAATTACAAGGAAAAAAAGGGTTGGAAGAAGTTGTTGTAAACAGTCTTGGAAAAGTAGTTCAGGTAATCTCGGAAGAAGAGCCTGTTGCTGGAAATGATATCTATTTGACGATTGATAAAGATGTTCAAATACAGACTTATGACATTTTGGAACGACAGATTGCAGGAATCCTAATTACGAAGATTGTCAATCAGAGAACATTTACATTGAAAGAAGACGAGTCTAGTAGTAATATTCGTATTCCAATAACCGATGTTTGGTATGCATTAATCAATAATAGCATTATTGATATTCAAGCATTTTCTAATGACAATGCAAGTGATGTTGAAAGATCAGTTTATGTTTCATATGTAAACTATAAAGCGGATGTATTATTAAGATTAGAAGAAGAATTGATTTCAAAAAGCACAATCTATGATGATTTGAGCGAACCATATAAAATTTATGAAAGTTTCATTGTGTCATTACTAGAAAGTCAAGGTGTCATTGATACGAGTGTCATTGATACAACGGATTCGATGTATTTGGATTGGAAGATTAATGAAACAATTTCTTTAAAAGATTATTTATCTTATGCAATTACGCAACAATGGGTTGATGTGCAATATCTGCAGTTAGAAGATGAATATTCTGATTCGGAAGAAGTATATGAAAGTCTAGTTGCATATATCCTAAATAACATAGAAGAAAACAATGACTTCTCAAAGCGAATTTATAAGTATATGTTACGAGAAGGAGAAATATCCGGAAAAAGTATCTGCATGATTTTATGGGAGCAGGATGTTATTAACATTAGTTCAAAACGAATCGATGATCTGGAGAATGGTGTTGTAAGTCCTTTTGATTTTATGATTACCTTGATTGAAAATTTAGAAATTACACCAGCTCAACTTGCACTCGATCCATGTTCTGGATCCTGTGTTATTACAGATGTAAATACAGGTGATGTAATCGCACTTGTTTCATATCCTGGTTATGATAATAATCGCCTCGCGAATTCTGTTGATGCCCAATATTACAAACAGATTTCAACAGATCTTTCCAATCCGCAATGGAATTATGCTACACAGCAGAGAACAGCTCCGGGATCGACTTTTAAAATGGTATCTTCTGTAGCTGCTCTTGAAGAAGGTGTGATTGATACGTCCACGAAGATTACATGTACCGGTGTGTTTGATAAATTAACAGCGGCAGAATATCATTGTTGGATCTATCCTGGAAGACACGGGCCTCTGAATGTACGTGAAGCAATTGCAAATTCTTGTAATAGTTTTTTTTATGAAGTTGGATATCGACTTAGCCAGGACGAAGATGGATATAATGGTGAAGTCGGAATTGAAACATTAGCAAAATATGCGGATATGTTTGGGCTTACTGAAACAACGGGAATTGAAATTGTTGAATCCTCTCCTCATGTTTCTGATAAATATCCAGTCCAGTCAGCAATTGGACAGGGAACAAACGATTTTACAACAATTGGATTAGCCAGATATATTACAACAATTGCGAATCATGGAACTTGCTACAATTTAACTTTGTTAGACAAAATGACGGATCCAAATGGTAACTTATTAATCAATTATGAGGCCGAAGTTCGAAATACCGTAGAGATATCGGAAAGTACCTGGAATGCTGTTTATTCTGGAATGCGAGATGTTGTTTTGAAAAAAAGTTATTATAGTACCGTACCATTTGCGGTCGCTGGTAAGACCGGAACAGCACAGGAATCCAAATCGAGACCAAATCATGCTTTGTTTTTAGCATTTGCGCCATACGATAATCCAAAGGTGGCAATTTCGACTCGTATTGCATTTGGTTATGCTTCTGATTATGCTGCGGAAGTATCGAAAAATATTCTTCTGGCTTATTTTGGAGAAACGGATGTTTTGGAACAGGATGCAGCCATTGTTCCTGATTCAAATGGACGAAACGAAGATTGATATGTATTAGAATAAAAAGTATTTAATGTTTTTAGCATGTGTATCATGCAGATTGGAATGGAAAATGGAAACTGAACTTGTATTGATTAAGAGTTATCCAAATGGGATTCTTGTGAATATAAATCAAGAAGCAGAGTTTGGGGAAGTAATTAAGGAACTAGCAGTAAAGTTTCGAAAGAGTTCTGGTTTTTTTAAAGATGCGACTTTGGTCTTGTCCATTGAAGGCAGGGAATTATCGATTGCAGAAGAACATACAGTTGTTCAGACAATAGAAGAAAATTCAGAATTATCCATATGCAGTATCGTGGGTAAGGATAAACAAAAAGAAATATTTTTTGAAAAAAGAATGGAATTGCTTAAGCAAATGGCAAGACAGAATCAAGTTGTTGTAAAAGAAAATCGGATCATAACGGGATGTGTATCTTCTGGACAAAGTATCGAATCTGATTCGACAATCATTGTAATTGGAGATGTGTTAAAGGGCGCTTCCGTGGTATCTGAGAAGGATGTAATAATTCTTGGCACACTTTATGGAGAGGCGATTGCAGGGGTTGATAAGAAGAAAAATCATTTTGTTTACGCTACCTGTATGCAACCAGAATCTGTTGGTATTGGGAATATGATTCGAGAGTTTGATAAAAAAGAATTAAAGAAAATGAAAAAAGATGTGCAATTGATTTGTCTAAAAGGACAAGACTTACATTTGCAAAAGCTAGATCAATATGTATTTGAGGATGAAATATGTTAAAGAAATATAAGATACGTAATTATGATTTTATGTTGATGCTTTCAGTAATTATGATTGCACTCATTGGAGTCATGGTTGTCGGAAGCGCACAAGAAGATCTCCAAATGAAACAGATTTATGGTACGATTGCAGGAGTTGTAATTATGATTGTCGTTTCGTTGATAGACTACAGTTTTATTTTAAAGTTTTACTGGGTCATATATGCTCTTGGGATAGGTGTTCTGCTTGCTGTAAAAACTTCTTTAGGAACGACGGTATATGGAGCACAACGTTGGATCGATATAGGAGGGTTTCGCTTTCAACCGTCTGAAATGGAAAAGATTATATTGATTTTATTTTTTGCACAGTTTATTATGAAGTATAAGGATAAATATTCAACTTTCATTATGACAGTGTTCTCATTATTATTTTTATTAGTTCCCTTAGGCTTAATATATTCGCAGCCGGACTTATCAACTAGTATTGTGGTGATTTTATTATTTTGTTCGATTTTGTTTTTAGCAGGATTGAATTGGAAAGTTATTGTTGGTATAATTTCGGTTATTCTTCCTTCAGCAGTCATATTCATGGTGTTGATTATGCAAGAAAACCAGACGATAATCAATCCTTATCAAAAAAAACGTATCATGGGTTTTTTATATCCCTATGATTATATTGATATCTCTTATCAGCAATTAAATTCTTTGATTGCAATTGGATCAGGGCAGTTATGGGGGAAGGGTCTGGACAATAATTCAATTACCTCCGTAAAAAATGGAAATTTTATTTCTCAGGCACAGACGGACTTTATTTTTTCTATCGTTGGAGAAGAACTTGGATTCATAGGTTGTATGCTAGTGATTCTTCTTGTATTGTTTATTGTTATTAAGTGTTTTCTGATTGCCAGAAGGGCACAGGATTTAGCGGGTTCGCTTATAGCGGGTGGAGTGGCTGCTTTATTAGGATTTCAAAGCATTGTGAATATTGGTGTTGCTACATTCTTGATACCAAACACTGGGATTCCACTTCCGTTTGTCAGTTATGGTTTAACTTCATTGTTTATTTCTTTTGCTGCAATTGGTGTCGTATTAAATGTAAGGTTACAAGGATTGAAAAAAATATAAATATTTGAATAGAAAAGGAGGGAAAGACATGAATATCGCGTTAATAGCGCATGACGGAAAGAAGAAGCTTATGCAGAATTTCTGTATTGCATACAAAGGAATTTTATCAAAAAATGAGTTGTTTGCAACTGGTACCACAGGAAGGCTGATTGAAGAGGTGACGAATTTATCCGTACATAAACATTTAGCTGGACACTTAGGAGGAGAGCAGCAAATTGGTGCTCAAATCGAACATAATCAAATCGATCTTGTTATTTTTTTGAGAGATCCATTAAATGCAAAGTCTCACGAACCTGATGTTAACAATGCGGTTCGGTTATGTGATATGCACAATATTCCTTTGGCAACAAATTTAGCTTCGGCTGAGTTATTAATTAAATCATTGGATAGAGGAGATCTTGAGTGGCGTGAAATGTATAAATAAGATTAAAAAAATTTTATGTATATTTCTTACTCTCGTTGTATTTCTTACAGGATGCACATCCATACCGATTCAAATGTCATATGATCCAGAATATCAAGTCGGTTGTTTTCGAATGGATGTTTCTGTATCAGGAAGTAAGCTCGATACTTTTTCAAAGAACCTTTGCGTCTCAAATGAAGAAATCTATGGCGATTTAGAGACTGTCATTACAGAGCCTGAAGCTGCAGGTTTGTTTTCTGTTAATGATGCGTCAGTTCTTTATGCAAAAAATATTCATGAACAACTTGACCCAGCAAGTTTAACAAAGATTTTGACAGCTATTGTTGCATTGAAATATGGAAATCTTGAAGATGAGGTTGTTATCGGAGATGAAATCGAGGGATTAGAATCAGATGCACAGACTTGTGGATTAGAAGAAGGTGACGTTGTTACGATGTCACAACTTTTATATGTCCTTTTAATTTGGTCTGCGAATGATGCTGCATTATCAATTGCTAAACATGTGGGAGGTTCTGTTGATCAATTTGTCGAAATGATGAATGAAGAAGCTTTGCGTGTTGGAGCGACCAACTCACATTTTATGAATCCGCATGGGTTGACGGAAGAAAATCACTATATTACACTATATGATTTGTATTTAATCTTTAATGAAGCTCTGTCTTATTCTGTGTTCCGTGACATTATTCAATGTGCCACCTATAAATCCGTATATCAGGACAAGGATGGAAATGAGAAATCCTTTGACGTTCTTTCTACAAATTTATACTTGCGTGGTGACGTAGAGACACCGGATACGGTTCGTGTGGCAGGTGGAAAAACTGGAACAACATATGCAGCAGGAAATTGTCTTTTAATCTATGGATTGGATAGTATAAATAGAGAATACATTGCAATTATGTTGAATTCAGCCAGTAAGCAAATAATGTATGAACAAATGACTGATTTACTGAAAGAAATCGGAAAATGAGATTGTTTTTTTTGACTGAATCTACTATAATTAATGTAAATAAATAGTTGCTTTGAAACTGTGAATCATACTCAGGAGGTATTGCAATGATCAATTTAATTGTAGGAGAAAAGGGGAAAGGCAAGACCAAAGAAATTCTCGATCTTGTAAATGCAAAAGTCAAAAGCTCAGAAGGGAACATCGTTTATCTTGACAAAAATGCTAAGCATATGTACGAGTTAAACAATAAAATTCGATTGATCGATGTTTCCGAATACAAAGTAAGAAATAGTGATGAATTTCTAGGTTTTTTAAAAGGTATCTTATCCCAAGATCGTGATCTTCAGCATATGTATTTTGATAGTTTCTTAAACATTGCATGTGTAGATGAATCTAATTTTGAGGATGTAGTGCAAGATCTTGAGGATGTTTCCGAGCAATATGCAACTGATTTTGTTTTGAGTGTATCATTTAATAAAGAACAAATACCAGAAGAAGTAAAATCGAAAATTATTGTATCACTTTAATATATGAATTAGCCTCGCGTGTGGCGGGGCTTTTTTTATCGTAATATATCATTTGAAAGAATCTAGAGGAATGCGAATGGCAGGCAAAGGAAATGTTCGTTCTTATAAACGTCCATTACAATTGAATATTGGAGTTATTTTATTTGTAATAATTTTTATATATCTTGTTGTAGCTGTGGTTGCGTATTCCACATCGAAACATATTGTTGGATATGAAGTAAGAAATGGTGAGTTGGAAATTTCAAATGTTTATACTGGAATTGCTTTAAGAGATGAAACGATTGTTTTAAATAATTCTTCAGGATATATTTCATATTTCATTCAGGAAGCCTCCCGTATAGGTGTTGACGATATCGTTTGCTCGAGTAGTAATACGGATTTATATTCCGACTTATTGTACCAATCAGATGAGAATACCACATCTATTTCTGAAGAAGAATCGGAGAAGTTGAAAGATAAGCTGGAAAATTACGTCTACGATATGGAAGAGGACAGTTTCCAATCGGTTTATAAACTAAAACATGAATTGGATATTTTGGTTTCAAAATATCGAAATAATGCGCTTAAGAATGATCTTCTTGTTATGAATTCACAAGACTCTTCCGGTGTATCGTTTCAAAAATCATTAAATACTGGTCTTGTAATATACAGTATAGATGGATATGAGGAAATTACACCAGAGATGATTTCGCAAAATGACTTTGATCCAGAGAAATACGAACGGGACGATCTATTATCAGGAGATTTCCTAGAAGCGGGTTCTCCGTGTTATAAGGTTATTACATCAGATTTGTGGAGCATTGTAATATCTGTTGATGATGCTCGATATAATGAATTAGTGGAAGATGATTATGTGAAAATTCAATTTGCAGAAGATCAAACAGAGTCCTGGGCACAAATTCATCATATAAACGGCATTGACGGAAAATTCATTGAACTTAAGTTTAATAATTCAATGATATCACATGCAACGGAACGATTCATAGATATAGAAATATTAGTAGATGAAGATTCAGGATTGAAAATTCCAAATACAGCAATCGTAGACAATATGTTCTTCTTAATTCCAAAAGAGTTCGTATTTTCTGATGGAGATATGGAGCAAGGTCCTTTTTATTTGTTGGTGAAAGCGTATACAGAGGATGGGGTAGAGTCAACTGAGCGATTAGATATAAGTATCTATGCAGAAACGGAAACATCCTACTATATTGACATGAATTATTTGAATTATGGAAGTGTACTTCTCATGGAAAATTCACAATCAACATTTGAAGTGAACCAAACAGGAACATTAAAAGGCGTTTATAATATTAATAAAGGTTACGCGAATTTTACGCAGATTACGATTTTGTACCAAAATGATGAATATTCTATTGTTCAGTCAAATTCAAAATATGGTCTTCGTGAGTTCGATTATATTATATTGGACTCGGATTCTGTTGAAGAAGATGATTTACTTTATCATTAATACATAGGAGGTTGTTTTGATCGTAGATAGATTACATGAAGTAAAAAAATTAATTCAAAATACCATTGATAATAAGAACTGTACACAGAAAGTTAGACTAATAGCTGTAAGTAAAACAAAACCTGTGGAAGATATCTCAGTGTTGTATCAAGAAGGCGTTCGCGATTTTGGAGAAAATAAAGTTCAAGAGCTGATACAAAAACAAGCCATACTTCCAAAAGATATCAAGTGGCATATGATAGGACATCTGCAAAGGAACAAAGTGAAATACATTGCTGAATTTATATCTTTTATTCATAGCGTGGATTCTTTACGATTAGCAGAAGAAATAAGTAAACAGGCGGTCATTCATAAACGTACAATTTCAATTCTTTTAGAAGTTAATGTAGCTGAAGAAGAGTCAAAGTTTGGGTTATCCGTTGAAGAGGTTCCGGAAATATATAATGAAATCAAAAATCTTCCCGGAATAGAAGTGGTTGGATTGATGACAGTTGCTCCTTATACCTCAGATTCAGAGGAAAATCGACCTGTTTTTCAAAAATTAAGGCAAGTATTAGTTGACATCAAGAGCAAAAACAAAGATAATATGAATATGATTGAGCTTTCTATGGGCATGAGCGGTGATTACCTTGTCGCTATTGAAGAAGGAGCCACGTTTGTACGCGTGGGAACCGGTATCTTTGGTGCTAGAAATTATTCGATTTAATTAGATACAAAGGAGAGAAATAAATGGGGGCAATGGACCGATTTTTAGATTATTTGAAAATTAATGAAGACGAGATCGACGTAGAGCCTATTGATGATGACGAAGACGAAGATGATGAAGATCTTGTGATTCGTCCAAAAGTATCGGGCGAGAAAGTGGATAAGGGACAAAAGATCATGGAGCAGAGAAATTTGAAGCCAAGAGCAATTGACCACAAACCAGTTGAAAAACCAATTAAAAAGCATTTAGGCGGTGAGGGCGATGTCTGTGTAATTAGACCCAAAGCAGTTGAGGATGCTCGTGAGATTCTCCTTACATACATGGAAAATAAGTCTATTATTCTGAATTTAGAAGGACTTGAACAAAAAATTGCGCAAAGAATTATAGATTTTATTGGTGGTGCTTGTTTTGCACTAGATGGAAATCTTCAAAAAATTAGTGAATATATCATTATCATTACACCAAAAAATGTTGGAGTATCGGGTGATCTGTTAGATGTGTTTACAGATGGAATTTTATATTAATTCAAGAATAAAAAACTTCCTGTTTTTGAATAGGAAGTTTTTTTAAAAGAAGGAGATATACAAATGCACAAAATTGCACTAACAAAAGGGAAAACTATTATATACGATGTGATAACTGATCACTCTTATGATTCCTTAAAGGAGGAGCTAAAAGAACTAAATTACACAGGTAAAAAGATGTGTATTGTAACAGATAGCAATGTGAATCCGTTATTTGGGAATGTTGTTAAAGAGATTTGTGATGAGGTAGCCAAAGAAGTAGTTGTTTTTGAATTCGAGGCAGGTGAAGAACATAAAACATTAGACACCGTTACAAAACTATATGAGTTTCTTATTCAGAAAAGTTTCTACCGTGATGATGTGTTAATTGCACTTGGAGGAGGCGTGGTAGGAGACTTAACAGGCTATGCTGCAGCTACCTATTTAAGAGGAATTGACTTTATACAGTTGCCGACAACGTTACTCTCAATGGTGGATAGCAGTATTGGTGGAAAAACAGGTGTAGATTTTAACCAATATAAAAACATGGTTGGAGCATTCCATCATCCAAAACTCGTTTTTGCTAATATTCAAACATTAAAAGAATTAAGTGGAAGACAATTTGTATCAGGCATGGCAGAGGTTATGAAAGCAGGTTTGATAAAAGATGGTGCATTCTATGAGTGGCTCATTAGTCAGATGTTTGAAATTATGGATCTCAATCTTGAGGTGCTTGAAGAAATGATTTATCGAAGTCAAGAAATTAAAATTCGCGTAGTACAAAAAGATTTTAAAGAAAAGGGTGAACGTGCGCTTTTGAATTTTGGGCATACGATCGGACATGCGATTGAAAAATACAAAAATTTCGAACTACTGCACGGTGAATGTGTTGCTCTGGGCTGTGTTGCAGCTGCATTTGTTTCCTATGAAAAAGGGTACTTAAGTAAAGATGAGTATTATGAAATTCGAGATATGTTTGTTCCGTTTGGCTTGCCAATCTCTATCGATAAGTTAGATATTGAAGAAGTCGTTAAGTTGACAAAAAGTGATAAGAAAATGAAGGACACAGGAATACAGTTTGTTCTACTTAAAAAAATCGGAAGAGCATTTCTTTCTAATGAAGTAACTGATGACGAAATTATAAAAGGAATTGAAGAAATCAATTTTGAGGAAGCGTTTAATTATGAATAATGATATGATGATCAATCGAAGAAGAAAATGGATTCAATTATCTATAGATTTACTTTTATTTATGAGTTTTATTGTGTTAGACCGAATCACAAAGTCTTTGGCTGTATTACACTTAAAAAATCAGAAACCTTTTGTATTAATCGATCAGGTTTTAGAGTTGCATTATCTTGAAAACAATGGGGCAGCCTTTGGCATGCTTCAAAATCAGAAAGCATTATTTGTTTTGATTGCTGTTCTTGTACTCATAAGTATTTTATATGTTTTAATTAAGATGCCAGTATCAAAAAAATATAGGTTCTTTCATTTAAGTTTGATTTTAATTGCAGCTGGAGCGGTTGGAAACAGTATTATTGACCGAATTCGTTTCGATTATGTAATAGACTTTATTTACTTTAAAATTATAAATTTTCCGATTTTTAATGTTGCTGATATTTTTGTATGTATAGGTACAGCAATCCTAGCAATATTAGTTTTATTTGTATACAAAGAAGAAGACCTTGATTTTTTGAGTTTTCATAAAAAATCAATTAGGCAGATGAAAGAGTAGAAGTAATATGATAGAAGAAAATGAACTAATATCTGAAGAAATAGAGCATTCAGAAACCATTATTGTATCAGATGAGCAGCAAGGTATTCGTATTGATAAATTGCTTGGTGACGAATTTGATGAATACTCTAGAAGTTTTGTTCAAAAATTAATTAAAGATGGACTTGTATTTGTTAATGAAAAAGTTATCAAATCAAACTATAAGTGTGCTTTAGGTGACAAAATTCAAATGTTTTTACCAGAACCTTTGGAAGAAAATTTAATCGCTGAAGAGATGCATCTTGAAGTATTATATGAAGACGATGACATAATTGTGATTAATAAACCAAAAGGAATGGTCGTACATCCTGCACCAGGACACGCTTCAAGAACCTTGGTAAATGGGTTGTTGTTCCATTGTAAAGATTCGTTATCAGGAATAAATGGGCTAAAGCGTCCTGGTATTGTGCATCGAATTGATATGGATACAACTGGATCATTAATTGTATGTAAGAATGACATTTCACATCGGGAGATTGCTTTACAACTGAAGAATCATACAATTGTACGAAAGTATCGTGCGATTGTACATGGGTCTTTTCAAGAAATTGATGGAACCGTACATGCTGCTATTGGAAGGCACCCAGTAGATCGAAAAAAAATGTCTATTCATGCAAAACATACGAAAGACGCAATTACGCACTACCATGTATTAGAATCTTTCCCTGGATACTCATATATTGAATGTCAGCTTGAGACAGGACGAACACATCAAATTAGAGTACATATGGCATCTATTGGACATCCACTGGTTGGTGACACACTCTATGGAATCAAGGAAAGAAAGTTTTTACATACCGATGGTCAATGCCTACATGCAATGACACTTGGATTTGTACACCCAAAATCAAAAGAATATATAGAAATTCAGGCGCCGATACCTGAATATTTTGATAAAATTTTATATTCATTAAGAAATTCCTAACTAGCATATGGTGTTAAAATTTTAGATTCGTGATATAATAAAAGTAACATAAGAGTTACTTTTTTTATTTTGAAAGGGGCGAAGTATATGGATACAATTATTACTATTGGTAGAAAATTTGGTTCTAAAGGAAGAGAAATTGGTCAGAAAGTAGCAGAGCATTACGGAATTCCTTGTTATGATAAAGAGTTGTTAATACGTGCAGCAAAAGAAAGTGGTTTTTGTGAAGAGATGATTCAGGAACATGATGAAAAACCAAACAATTCCTTTCTTTATAATTTGGTAATGGATACATATTCATTTGGATATAATATGGCTTCTTTTAGTGACATGCCTATTTCTCATAAAGTTTTCTTAGCACAGTTCAATGCGATAAAAAAATACGCAGACGAAGGTCCTTGTGTTATCGTAGGAAGATGTGGAGATTATGCACTTGCTGACTATAAAAATTCTGTACATGTTTTTGTCAATGGACAATATGATAAACGAGTAGAAAGTATTGCAGAAAAATATAAGTTATCAAAAGCAGAAGCTGAAGACATGGTCAATAAAAAAGATAAACAAAGAAAAAGCTATTACAATTATTATTCATCAAAAAAATGGGCGTCCGTTGATAGTTATGATGCAACGATTGATTCGACTGTATTTGGTGTAGATGGTAGTGTACAATTGATTATCGATCTGGTGACAGAATTTGAAAAGAAGAGAAATCTTAAATAAGTATGATGAATAAAATAAACTTATCAGAATTTACAAATAATATATCGTTCCCTTTTTTTATTCAGTATGGATATCATTCCGGAAATGTGAATGTGCATAAACATGCAGATTTCACAGAACTTGTAATTGTTTTAGATGGTAAAGCATTGCATGTGGTTGGAGATGATGTCTATACAATATCAAAAGGGGACGTTTTTGTAATTGGGCCAAATACGAATCATGAATTTAAAGATTCCGTAGATTTTATTCCTTGTAATATTATGTTTCGACCTTCGTTCTTCTTCGAGCATATTTTTCAAATGAAAGAATCTTCTGGGTTTCATGCATTGTTTTATTTAGAACCGTATATGAATCAAGAAGGGCATTTTAAAAGTCGGTTAAAACTAAATTATGATCTGTTTCTGAGTGTGCATGAACTTACGGATGCAATGCTGCGCGAGTATGAATCGAAACAAGTAGGTTATCAGGAAATTATCTTAGCTAAATTTTTGGAATTGATTGTTTCGCTTTCTAGAAATTATAATATACCAAACTTAAAATCAGGCGATTCTTCTGATGCATTATTGGTTGCTTACGGATGTTCATATATTGAAACGCACTTTAAAGAACAATTTACATTGGATGATGTGGCAAAAGTATGCGGTCTGTCAAAACGACATTTTTCTCGAATATTTAAAGAAACTTATAAGGTTTCACCCATTCAATATTTAATTGAGTTACGTTTGGTATATGCATCAAAAAGAATTGAAAGAACCAATGATTCCATCACAAGCATAGCGTATGAAAGTGGATTTTCAGACAATAATTATTTTTCAAGGAAATTTAAACAGTTCTTTCATTTGACTCCACATGAGTACCGTAAGATCAAAAGAAACTATTAGTTTTCATATGTTATTTCATCTTTACTGTATGGAGCCAGATAACTGTCATATTGTTGCCAGGAATAGTGAATTTTATAGTTGTTAAGTTCATCGCTTGAAACTAAAATCAAGAAATTTCTTCCGCTCATCAGATTGTTTCCTATTGAGTAGTCAGATGGAGCGCCAGTCAGAATGATAGAATGTAGATTCGTACAATTTATGAACATATTATCGTATAATATTCCTATATTTGATGGTATTGTAAGCTGATATAGAGAATCTGAATTTTGAAACGCAGTTTCAGTGACCCCAATGACCTGCAAACTTTCATAACTGGCAGGAATAATTAATTCGGAAGCTTCCAAACCGTTGCTGCTCAGCCCTGTAATCAAATATCCATTTTCCGTTGCCTCGTAGGTAAAGCAATCGGTATCTCGGTTATTGTGATAATCTAACAAATCACTTGTTTCGAAAGCAATTTCAGGCATTGTCACATTTGAAATATCTGTTATCGATGTATCAGAAAAAAGTATTTTTAAATCTTCGATCATAAGAGTTGTATAGTATGTTGCTCCGCTGTCATTTAAATGAAAATTTGTATCGTAGAACCAGCCACTTTCCAAAATGCTTTTGTGAGGATTCCCTAAGATTGGAAAAGTAAGCTGGTTTTGTAATATATCATAGTAGTTATTGATTTGAGTTTTCGTGGTTTCATCAGTTAAAGCAAGTTGATTCATTGGTGGAAAATGATAATAAACAGTTGCTCCTTGTTTGATTACTTCTGCGGCAAATTCATTCATTTCATTGATAAAATCTGAAGTAATAATAGAGTCAGAAAAAGAGATTAAATTATTAGGATTATAGCCTTGATTCATTATGTTGTTTGATCGTTTTTCCGATGAGATGTCTCCATATATGTTAAAAGAAGCGCGAGTGTAGATGGTATCTGTAGATGGTTTGCCGTTGATATAGTAAAATAGTTTATTTGCCGCAAATGCTGGGTAAGCAGAAGCAAGTTTTTCGTATCGACTAGAGTCAAGTGCAGCAAGGTAAGAAAAATCTCCGTCGAGGGCCTGCCATATGTCCACACTTGAAAAATAAGAGGACAGGGTTTGGTTATTTTGCTCTGGAATAATAAGATAAATATCTCCTTCGTGAACATTTATTTTTGCTAAATCCAGCATTGTACCAGTACCCAATTCTGCATATAGTCCAAAATCTATTATTTCATATTCTGGAAAAGCTTCAGCAAGGAGATTGCTTTTCATTGAAAATGGAACATTACTTCCCCCAATCATAACAATACGTTTTCCAGGTGCAGTTTCTAGTAATTGAAGTTTGTATTTCAATTCTCCAAGAAACGTTTCATTATACTGAGGTTCTAGTTTGAATCCACAGTATAAAAAAAACACTGGTAGAAGAAGGAGCAATAGTGCAAATAATATATATATTTTCTTGTGTATGGTGAAGTTATTCTTTTTCATAAGAGTAGCCTTTCTTATATTCTAGAATTCAAAATAAATAAATTCACTGGATCCATTTGATGTGAGTAATAAAATTCGTCCGATCATTAGTGCGAAAAACAGGATGAAATATAGAAATAGGTTTCGAATCTCCACATTGTACCATATTTTATGAAATTGGGACTTTTCTTGACATGATAAGTCGTTCATAAATTTATCTTTGTTTAACACTCCTAGAGCTGGTAGTTTTTCTAAGAATGGGAGTAGTAACAGCAAAAGTATAAGTATTAAAAATTCTGTGATGCTTGCTCCGAGACCTACGAGCATATTCTGTGGTAAGAAATTAGTAAAAATCGATGATAAAATTATAGAAACATCGGAGATAGAAGTGGCTCGAAAGAAAATCCAGGCAAAACAAACGAAAGCGAAAGTCATCATTCTTCTTGGGATATCCCATTTTTTTGAAAAAGTTCTTTTTCTAAATAGTAATGTTTCTATTACAAGAAATGATCCATGGATACCACCCCAGATGAGAAACGTAAAGTTTGCTCCATGCCATAGCCCACTGACAATAAATACAAATAACATATTGAAGCATTGGAGAAAAAGTCCCTTG
Source organism: Lachnospiraceae bacterium (assembly GCA_963666475.2). Classification (GTDB taxonomy): domain Bacteria; phylum Bacillota; class Clostridia; order Lachnospirales; family Lachnospiraceae; genus JBFHIZ01. Next base: position 518,731 of record CAXXJM010000001.1, read on the forward strand.
CGATTACCACCAAGCGGTATGTATAGATAATCACGGAACCAGCTCGTAAGTGTAATATGCCAACGAGACCAAAAATCTCGAATAGAAATTGCTTTGTATGGACGGTTAAAGTTGTCGGATAATTGAATACCTAAAAAATGTGCACATCCTAAAGCAATATCACAATATCCGGAAAAGTCGCAATAGATTTGAATGGCAAATAATATGGTGGCAATGAGAAGAGAAGCCCCTCCTGCATCTGAAACATTTGAGTATGCTGTATTAACATATGTTGAAACTGTATCTGCGATTAGTACTTTTTTTGCATATCCGCGGAGTAGAAATTGAAAACCTATAGAATACTCTTTTTTTGTAGGAAGCTGTGTGTTTTTTAGTTGTGGAAGCATGTGGTCTGGGCGTTCAATGGGACCAGCCACTAGTTGGGGAAAGAATGAAATAAATAGTGCATAATATATAAGGTTTGTTTCTGCTTTATATTTGTTCTTATACACATCAATGCTATATGCCATATTTTGAAAAATATAGAATGATATCCCCATGGGAAGTACTATATCTAGAGCCTGAAAAGATGCATTTGAGTTGAATAAACGTAAAAGTGAAAAAGCACTGCCCACTGCGAAATTAAAATATTTAAAAAAGAACAGAATTCCGATACATTCTAATAAAGTTAATATGAATGCAAAGGTTCTTTTTTTTGTGTTTTCTGTACGACTCATATAAAGTCCGGTAGAATAGGAGAATAGTACCGTGAAAATTATGAGAGCTAATAGACGTACGTCATAATATGCGTAAAAGAAAAGAGAAGCGACCAGTAATAGGGGTGCATGTCCCTTTTTTGGAATCAATCGATAAAGCATAATGACCAAAGGTAAGAATACAAGAAAAACAGGTGAAGTAAAACTCATTTTAAAGCTCCTTTCACGTGTATTATCATGTAGAGGAAGAGCAATGACAGTAGTAAGAGAAACTTTTCCTCAAGAGGAATTGAAAAATAAAATCCGCTAAATATCAAACCGCTGACAGAAAGTGTTCCTATAATTGCTAAAATGAGAACAAAAATGACGTTCTTATTTCGAGCAAGGTTAAGGAACCCAATGATGCATATTGAAAATATGAATAATACGATGATCAATGGATATTGAAAAAAAACAAAAGTCATTGGTTTACCTCCAGAACAGTTTGCAATTTATTGATGATATACTTGGTATGAACAGCAACGCCATCCGTACTTAGGTGATTATCTGTACCGTAAAAATAGTAAGGATCGACTAGAGAATCTTCAATAGGAGAAATGATTTCGGCATGAAGATTATCTTTGAAAAATTGTCCGAGTTCCATGATTGATTCAATGGTACTATCACTTGATAGGCTGGAATTGCTACGAGAGGAGTACGAAAAAAGAACTCGAATTCCCGTTTCCAAAAAAGTATCATACATTGCGTTTATTCCATTCAGATCAATATTACGTATATGACTCTTGTTATAATATGCTCTTTTAATACCAAAATTTGTACCGGTATAGTTATTTTCGCGTGGCACTATATAATCTCCATAGATATTATAGGAAAATGATGTCAATAGATTTCGTTCTTCATCATAATAAGAAGGGGAATCTAAATAGCTTCGTTGTTCCATTCCTTTTCTACTTTGATTAAAACCTGTAAATGCGTTGAATATATTTGTAAATATTCGGCAATCCAGTAACGATAACATGTCATAGTTAGATTCCATCATACAGAAAAATTCCCTGTCTAGATCACTTTCTCCGCAAAACTGAGTATCAATAGCATCTAACTCTGGCGAGTGTAAGAGTATATCATCTTTTTTCATATAAAGTTGTAATATTTTAGCTTGAGGAAGCATGTTGGAATATGCGTAAACGCCCATATTTACAACTTTATATTCTGGAAATGATGCTTCAATCAACGAACTGTCATAACCAAAACGAGCAAAAGAACCACAGAATAAAACCAATTTTTTCTGATCTTTTAAAGAATATAAGTAGTCTACTTTGTCGGATAGTGTATCAAAGTAAGTACCGCTATAAACTGGATTTTGAGAAGCGTTGATATGAATATGTTCAATTTGATAATTTGAAAAGGCATCATTTGGGAAAGATTGAATGCTGTCAAAAAAATAAAAGTCGGTAATAGAAGAGTCGCCAAATGCATTTGATTCGATTTCTAATACTGTTGCAGGAAAAACTAGACGTTCAAGTGTCAAATTAGAAAAAGCATGTGCTCCAATTGTCGTGACTGGATATCCATTAATATATGCAGGAATAACAATGTCTTTTGTGTTTTGAGTCATGGATTCCTGATAGCTTGTAATCGTCAAATTTCCGTTTGAAGATTGTGTATAAGTAAAATTTGAAGCTGGAGTACAAGGAAGTGTTTCAAGATATAGATTTATATTTTGTTGTCCAGAGTGGTCGAAACGACTTCCAAATCCAATATGAAGTCCAGTTCCGTCAAAACAAGTGTTCCATCCAATCGGTATCTGTTCACTCGAAAGATGGGATAAGTTTATATCATGATAAGCCAAGGAATTAGAACGAAGATGTGGACCTACTTCATTAACCGTATCAATTTTTGTGTTTGAAGTATCAAAGTATGTCGTGGTATAGGCAAGAGAAATAGACAATCGTATCACGGAAGAATATTGAATATGATTCAATGTAAGATAATAATAGTCATAGTTCGAAGTTTCTGTTATTTTTGCGGACAGAGAATAATCCTCATAATTCACCGAAGAAATTCGGTAATCATGAGGAAGGCCAATATAGACTGTGAGGTCATCGAGTTTTGATATTTCATAAATTTGCTCTTGAAAGAAAATGGATGCGTTATCTTCAAATATTATGGTACATTTTGATGCTGGTTGCGAAGGTGAAATACATCCAGTTAAGAAAAGCATAATAATTAGTAAAAAAAATAATTGGCTGAATGATTTTACTTTTTTATTCCACATAGAATACCTCCAAATTATTAAAATTGTATCATTGTAATTTTAGCGTGTCAACGAGATTGAAAGACTTGAAAGCAGTGGAAATTTAAAAGAAGAGCTATATACAACTATTCGCAAAAGACAAGTTTAACGAATAAATGGCAAGAACTTTACCGAGATATAGGTAGTTCTTGCCATTCTTGCTTTATCTATATAATTGTATCTTATTTTGATTTCTTAAATTTGTTAATTAATTTCACAATGAGGTCTTTTATCCAAAGAATAAACGTATATAAAAAGTTCTTTTTCTTTACGACTTTCTTTTTTGCATGTAAATCTAATGCCACGAAACCATCCTGATCTGAAATGTAATCGACATGCATATATTCTGCAGTGTTTGTAGGCATGCCTTTTCTTTTTAACATATGGTGAATAAATCTACGAATCAACATGTATAAAACTGCAAATGTAGGGACGCCAATTAGCATTCCTAATACCCCAAATAAGCCACCAAATATAGTTATTGAAAACAATACCCAAAAACCTGACAAACCAGTCGAATCGCCCAAAATCTTGGGTCCTATGACGTTTCCGTCGATTTGTTGAAGAATTAATATAAATATAACAAAATATAGACAATGTATTGGGCTTACCAACAATATTAACAGTGAGCTTGGAATTGCACCTAAATATGGTCCAAAGAAAGGAATGATATTTGTAACACCAATAATGACACTGATTAGCAATGGATAAGGAATGTTTAGTAAAGTTACACCGATAAAGCAAAGCATTCCGATGATTAATGAATCTAATATTTTACCACTCAAGAATCCATTAAAGGTTCTGCCAGTATACCGAATATTACGTACAATTTCATTTGCGTGATCTTTTGAAAAGAATGAATACAAAATTTTCTTGCTTTGACCAGCAAATAATTCTTTACTTCCAAGCAGATATATTGCAAAAATTAATCCCAAAAGAATATTCCAGAACCCAGATAAAAAAGAAACGACTCCTTTTGATAAGTTCATTAATATTGGCTGAATTTGAGGCAATACGGTGGAACTTAAGAAGGTTTCAATATTATCTGAGGAGTTTGTTAAACTGTCAACAATAAATTGCCCGCTTTCTGAGGATAAATCGAAAAGGCCATTTGCCCAATCGTAAAAGTTATTGATATATCCATCAAAGGAATCTACGATATTGCTTATACTTTTTACTAATTGAGGTAAAATCAGATGAATCATTTCATAAAGCGCAAATATAATTAGTAAAAATGTTATTAAAATTGATATGGAGCGAATTCCTTTATTTGTTGTTGTGACATGAAAATCGCTAAGTTCATTTTTTGATTTTTTTGATATGGCTTTATAGATTGGTACAATAATAAAGTATTCCAACGAATTTACTAACGGGGTTAAAATAAATGCAAAAGCCAAACCATAAGTAATTGGGGAAAGAATTTTAAATATTGTAGTTATGGCACTTCGAAACATGCTGCCATTGAATAATAAGTAGTAAAACAACAACGAAGCAACTACGACGGTGAAAATGGTAATGCCCCAATAAAGATATTTTTTATCCCAGCGAAATTTCAATGACTTATCCTCCGAATGTAAACGTGATTGCGCAAAATAGCAAGTACTCTCTTGCTACTTTGAAGAATTAAATTGTTCAAATGAACAGTTTTATTGTATAATAGGTAAAGGTATTTTGCAATGAAATACTAAGTAATTCGTGTTGAAAGGAAATATTTATGAAACTACAAAGACTTATGAGCTATGCTAGAAAGGCGATAGATGATTATCAAATGATTGAAGAAGGTGATAAAATTGCAGTTGGAATTTCAGGAGGAAAAGATTCCATTGCTCTTCTACATACATTACATGGATTAATGCGATTTTATCCAAAAAAATTTGAAATATATGCTGTTTCTGTTGACTTAGGATTTAAAAATCAAGATTTTACAATTATTGAAAAAATGTGTAAGGATTTAAATGTTCCATATACGATTGTTCGTTCGGAAATATCTAAGATTGTATTTGAAGATCGTAAGGAAGGTTCGCCATGTTCGCTATGTGCAAAGATGAGAAAAGGCGCACTAAACGATGAAATGAAAAGATTGGGATGCAATAAAGTTGCTTATGGACATCATAAGGATGATATTATTGATACCATGCTATTATCTCTCATTTTCGAAGGCAGGTTTCATAGTTTTTCACCTAAAACCTACTTAGATCGTATGGATTTAACTGTGATTCGTCCATTGATGTATATTAATGAAATGGATATCAAAGGATTTATCAATATGAATGAGCTTCCTGTCGCAAAAAGCAGGTGTCCAGTTGATGGGCATACGAAACGTCAATATGTAAAGGATCTTTTAAAACAACTTTCTATTGAAAATCCAGGAGTAAAAGAACGAATGTTTACTGCTATATTAAATGGAGATTTGAGTGGATGGCCAATGAAAACTCCACACACAATCAAGGAGAATGAACAGGATGAATGATTCATCATCTAAAAACGAACAACATAAATCGTACCATGAGCAAATGAAGAAAGATTTAACGATTCAACTTCGAGAAGCAATAATTGATCTTCCACCGTTTTGTAAAGAATTTTTTCGAGGAATTCAAGACACGACAGAACCTAGAACAAGACTTGCATATGCCTATGATTTACATGTTTTCTTTGAGTTTTTACATGAAAACAATCGCATACTAAGTAAAATTCCGATCACCGAATATAAAATTGATATTTTAAATCAGTTAGGTCGTGAAGATATTGAAGAATATTTAGATTATCTTTCTTTGTATGAAAAAGATGGAAAAGAGATCTCTAACGATGAACGAGGCAAAAGCAGAAAACTTGCAAGCTTACGTACTTTCTATAAGTATTTTTTTCAATGTGAAAAAATTGAAAGAAATGTAGCTGAGCTTGTTCCAATGCCTAAGCTCCATCAAAAAGAAATCATACGTCTTGAGCCCGATGAAGTTGCAAGACTACTTGATCTGGTTGAGAATGGAGAAAATCTTACTGAAAATCAAAAGCGTTTTCATCGAAAAACAAAAACAAGGGATCTTGCTCTTCTAACACTTCTGTTAGGTACTGGAATCCGTGTTTCAGAATGTGTTGGTCTAGATTTGACTGATGTAGATTTTCATTCGAATGGAATACGTATTATTCGTAAGGGCGGATATGAAGCAGTTGTGTATTTTGGGGAAGAAGTTGAACAGGCGATGCAGCTATATCTTCAACAAAGAAATCAACAAATTCCTGAATCGGGCCATGAACAGGCATTCTTCCTTTCTCTTCAGAACAAACGATTAACAGTTCGTGCAGTAGAAAAGTTGGTTAAGAAATATGCAGTTCATATTACTGGACTAAAGAAAATAACTCCACATAAATTAAGAAGTACCTATGGAACTAGTTTGTATCGTGAAACTGGAGACATTTATCTAGTTGCCGATGTATTAGGACACAAAGATGTAAATACTACAAAAAAACATTATGCAGCACAGGATGATGCAAATCGTAGGCGTGCTGCAAATATCGTTAAATTACGTGAAGACTAATTTTTCAAAATAAAAAGGACGTGTGATATACAGATATTACACGTCCTTTTTATTGTAAATTTTACATTTATATTTTACTTAAATTCGGTAGAAAAATATGGAAAAATCAGGATCTCTCCTGCTTTAATCTGATCAGGATTTTGTAAATGATTGATAGCTATTACTTCGTCTATATATTTTTCTGCGCTCTCATAGGAGTCACCCATATAATCCTGCGCCATATCCAGTAATGTTGAACCATAAGGTATTGTGATTGATGTATAGTATTTAAATGCTGTCTCGTGATTGTTTGTTTCTGCTTTTGCGATAAAAGAACCAAAAACACCGGACAACACGAAGATCGCGATTAAGACAATTGCTAGAATTGCCATACGAATTCTGAGTTGACGTGTTCTTTTTCTGCGATTCTGTAAGCTTCGCAATCTATAGGATTCTGCTTTTGCAAAAGAGTTTGTTTGGATTCGTGTACTCATTATGGCTCCTTTCTATTAATCGAACGTATGTTGCGAACAAGTGTTCTGTTTATAAATAGAGTATAAACGAACATGCGTTCTTTTGTCAATAGAAAAAGTATATTTTTTTAATAAAAACGTCTGTTTCTTATAAATAAATCGAACACATTTTCTAAATATAAGAATTTCAACTCGAATATACGTTTGCTTTTTTCTTTTTTTTATGATATTCTTAATTCATAAAAAAGGAACGGGAGGTTGAAAATGGAACAAGGTAAAATTACAGCAAAACAAAGAGATATTTTAGAATATATAAAAGAAGAAATTTTAAGTAAAGGGTATCCTCCTTCGGTTCGTGAAATCTGTAATGCAGTATCACTAAAATCCACATCGAGTGTTCACTCTCATTTAGAAACGCTGGAAAAAAATGGATATCTTAGACGAGATCCAACGAAACCTAGAACAATTGAAATTATTGATGAGAGTTTTCAAATTATTCGAAATGAAACAGCAAGTATTCCAATTGTAGGTACAGTTGCTGCAGGACAGCCTATTCTAGCACAAGAAAATATTGAAGGATACTTTCCTATTCCTATGGAAATGGCACCAAAAAAACAATGCTTTGTTTTACGTGTAAAAGGTGAAAGTATGATTAATGCAGGAATTTTTGATGGGGATCAGATTTTTGTTGAGCAGACAAATGAAGCTCGTAATGGAGATATGGTCGTTGCACTGATTGATGATTCTGCCACTGTAAAAACTTTTTATCGAGAAAAAGACTATATAAGACTTCAACCTGAAAACGATTCGATGGATCCTATTTTAGTAAAGGATGTTCGTATCTTAGGAAAAGTATTTGGTGTATTTCGTTATATGCATTAAAAAAAGCCGGAACAAATGTTCCGGTTTTTTATATTTCGCTAATTTTCGTTTTCTTAGCATCTGACCAAATTTTCTCTAGCTTATAAAATTCTCGATTTTCTTTATCAAAAATATGGACAACAATTGTTCCATAATCGATTAGAATCCAATTTGCTTTTTGATACCCTTCAATACGATATGGGTAATCTTTGATATCAGGGATGGAATGGTTTAACTTATCTCCTATTGCATCAGCCATAGCTTGGACTTGATTTATATTCGTCCCATTTGCGATGATAAAATAGTCTGCAATTGAGGAAATGTTGGAAATATTTAAAATGTTGATATCTTCGGCTTTCTTGTCTTCTAGAGTTTCAAAAATCTCGTGAATCATTTTATTCGTAGTATTCATGAAAATTTCTCCTTGTAATAATTATAAGTATCTTCTGTAACTGGATCAATCACAAGATCGGATGCTCTTAAAAAATCGAGAGTATCTTCTAATATCATGAGTACAGCTCTGTCTAAATCTAGAAATGCCATATGCTGAATTTTTTTTAATCGATAAAAATCTTTACGATTTGGTTCGATATAGTCAGCTACAAAAATAATTTTATCGAGTATAGTCATGGAATCATGTCCGGTTGTATGATATTGAATGGCTTGAAGAATTTCCGCGTCATTAATCTCATAATTATCTTTTGCAATATGAGCTCCGATTTTACCATGCAATAAAGAAGGATTTTCGGATTCGTATATAGATAGTTCAAGACCTATATTCTCTGCATATCGCAACAATTCATCGTTGCTCATCCATTTTCCGCAATCATGTAAAAGCCCCGCGATTCGAGCGTTTTCAACGTCATACGAGTACTTCATAGCCATTGCAGCTGCAATGTATGACACTCCAATGGAATGGTTGTATCTTGATGATGAAAGTTTTTCTTTCATATCTTTTTGATATTCTTTGATTTTCATAAAACACCTCAAAATTTATTCACAAGAAGGATCTTGATATAATTTATGATCTAAAATATATTGCAATACATTAGAATGAATCGTATGATTCAAATATTCCGAATCTTTGACGTGGGCACGTATATCCGTAGAAGAAATGGAAAATTTTATGTTGTCAATAATCTGGATATCCGTATGAAATGTATTTTGAAATTTGTTTTTAAGGTTTAAAACAGCCTGTTCATCGTCTCCTGGCCTCATATAAACAACAAAAGAAATATTTGTTAATAAGTAAGTGTAATTCATCCAGGATTCGATTTGTAAAAAAGTATCACTACCCATGATCCAATAGAATGAATCGGAAGGAAATTTTGAGAGAAAAAATGATACAGTATCACATGTGTAGGAATTTCCCTCTCGTATCGTGTCAACATCAGAAACCATGAAATTTGATTCGTTCCTGACTGCGAGCTCGACCATATGAAAGCGATGCCATTTATCCGTTGTTTCCCCTTTGAAATGTGAAATACCACTAGGGATAAAATAAATTTGATCAAGGGAACACTCTTTTAATACAATATGAGCTAAATCAATATGCCCTTTGTGAATGGGGTCAAAAGTTCCTCCAAAAAGTCCGATTTTCATTTTTTTTCCTTTTTATGCTCTTGGTAAAGTGATAACTGGATTTTCTTTAAAAGGTTTGTAAAGTACGATTTTTTTACCTATTACATGAATCAATTCGGAATGTGTGCGTTCCGCAATCATTGATCCAATTTCTTTTGGATCGTCAAAACAATTTTTGAGTACTGCAATTTTTATAAGTTCTCTATTGTTAAAACACTCTTCAACTGATTTCGTGATCTCTGGTGTTAAACTTTGTTTTCCAATCTGCATAATTGGATCAATGGTACCAGCTAAACTTCTTAAATAAGCACGTTGCTTACTTGTCATATTTGCTCCTTTCAGCGTGCAGTGCACGCATACACATAAAGATTTTCTTCATGCGTGTATATGCTTTAATTATTTGTAGTAATCAAATTTATGACCATACATTTTTATGGTGTCACCTTCTTCAACTCCCATATTTTCAAGCTCTTCAATAATTCCACTTTCTTTTAAGAAGTTCTGGAAGAAAATAAATCCTTTTTCCGAATCTATGTTTGTATATCCAAGCATTTTTTCGATTCGCTTACCTTCAACTACGTATTCCTTTTCTTTCTCATCAAACACAATCGTATATGGTAAATCATGTATTGATGCACTAAAATCAGCAAAATATTCAGGCTCAAAGATCATTGGTTCGTCTGTGAATTCCGCAAGCATTTCTTGTATTTTAAAGAGTAGTTCTTTTAATCCTTTACCAGTTACAGCCGAAATGGAATATACTTGATAGCCTTGTGGTTCAAACTCTTCTTTTAGTCGCTCTACAGGATCGATGTCTCCTTCTTCTACAAATATAGCATCTGTTTTATTTGCAACTATGATACATGGCTTGTTTTCTAAATCTGCATTATATTTGGTTAATTCTTTATTAATTGCATAAACATCTTCAACTGGATCTCTTCCTTCTGTAGACGCTGCATCTACCAAATGTACTAGTAATTTTGTACGTTCAATATGTCTTAGGAATTGATGCCCTAGTCCGATGCCGTCTGACGCTCCTTCGATTAGCCCAGGGATATCGGCGATGACAAATCCTTTACCCTCCATATCAACAACTCCTAAGTTAGGGTTGAGTGTTGTAAAGTGATAATTTGCAATTTTAGGTTTTGCATTGGTAACCCTAGATAAAAAGGTAGATTTTCCAACATTTGGAAATCCTATTAATCCAACATCTGCGATTACTTTTAGCTCAAGAATAATTTCAAGTTCCTGTGCCGGTCTTCCTGGTTGAGCATATTTTGGCGCCTGCATAGTTGGCGTTGCATAGTGTTGGTTACCGCGTCCACCACGACCACCTTTTAAAATCACATATTGTCTGTTTTCGCCAGACATATCTACGATGACTTTTTTTGTTTCTGCTTCTTTGATGACTGTTCCTTCAGGAACTTTTAATATAATATTTTCGCCATCTCTTCCATGGCAATTACGTCCGGAACCATCTTCTCCAGTTTCGGCTTTAAATACATGTTTATGACGATAATCAGCCAGAGTGTTTAATCCGGATTCTACAACAAATATAACATCTCCACCTTTGCCACCATCTCCACCGTCTGGTCCGCCATTTGGAACATATTTTTCTCTTCGGAAAGAAACACAGCCATTTCCGCCTTTGCCACTTTTAATTACTATTTTTGCCTGATCTGCAAACATTTTAATATCCTCATGATTTCTATTGAAAGGAGTATGAATTACTCCAAATATATTTCTATTCTACTACATTTTAAATTTGTTTTGTACTAAAAAATAAGCCTCAAACAAAATGTTTGAGGCTCGTTATCATTCGTTATTTTTCTACAGGATAAACAGAGGCTTGTTTTTTGTCTCTTCCTTTTCTTTCGAAACGAACAACTCCATCTACTAATGCAAATAAAGTATCGTCACCACCACGGCCTACATTCACACCTGGATGAATTTTTGTTCCGCGTTGTCTATAAAGGATGTTGCCTGCTTTTACGAATTGTCCATCAGCTCTTTTCGCGCCAAGTCTTTTGGATTCGGAATCTCTACCGTTTTTGGTAGAACCTACTCCTTTTTTATGAGCGAAAAATTGAAGGTTCATCTTTAACATCATGTATTACACCTCCTCAAATATGAGTTTTACATACTTAGTCGTATATTCTTCTTGAATCTGTTCTAAACCGAGCAGCATGGAATCCAACAACAAGGTTGTATTCTGACTTGGAATGTTTTGTAAAGAAAAATGAATCATACCATCTTTGGTATCCATCTGAAACTTAGTTTCTCTGGAAAATTTTTCTATGGAATTGATTGTATTAATCAACAACACAGAAATTGCAGCACATACGATATCTTCGCCATGATTTGCATATCCGGCATGACCTGTACTCTTAAAGCCTTTCCAAATCCCATTCGATTTTTGTATGGTTATTTTCGTCATGTCAATAACCACGCCTTTCTAAGCCTTACATCACTTATGCGTTAATTTTTTCAATTTTAACTTGAGTGTATGCTTGTCTATGACCGTTTTTCTTGTGGTATCCGGTTTTTCTTTTATATTTATAAACGATAACCTTTTTACCTCTAGCCTGATCCATTACAGTTGCTGTAACATTCGCTTCAGCGATGTCTTTACCAACTTTAACTCCATCAGCACTAACTAAAAGAACCTGGTCAAAAGTTACAGATGTTCCTACTTCAGCATCAAGTTTTTCAACTTTGATTACGTCGCCTTCAGAAACTTTGTATTGCTTTCCACCTGTTGCAATGATTGCGTACATATGGCACCTCCTATTAATTACTCGCTAACTACGGTGATCATGGATTATGATCTTCAAAACCTCATTAAGCGGCATACTCATGTATGATACCACCTCATATGAATTATGTCAAGCAAAATTTATCGATTTTCAACTAGATTAATATATGCTTTTACAATATCAAGAATCTCCTGATAGCTCATACTTGCAGTATTGATACACATATCATAATTGGTTGCTTCTTTCCACTCTTGTCCGGTGTAATACTTATAATAATCACTACGGAAACGATCGATCTTCTCGATTTTTTTTTCAATTTCTTTTTCGGCCAGACCAGAAATTGCACCGACTCTACTAATGCACGCATCTTTTGGAGCGTGGCAAAAAATTCGAATACAATTTTTGTGATCTGAGAGCAAAAAATCCGCACATCTTCCGATGATTACTGCAGATTCCTTTGAAGCAATATCTTTAATGATTTTAGCTTGATAATTAAACAAGTTTTGATTTGAAACAAACTTACTACTTTCTGGTGGGAGAACAGTAAGGTCTTCAGAATCTGATGGCTTTCGATGAAAAATTGATTTTTTGGAAATCTTTTCATCAACCTCTCCAAAAAGTCCTTCACTAATACCGCTTTCATCGGATGCCATTCTTAGCAATTCCCGGTCATAATAGGAAATTCCAAGTTCGTCAGCAAGCATTTTTCCCATGGTTTTTCCACCACTTCCATAGGTTCTAGCAATGGTAATAATATAATTATCCATAACTACAAAATCCCCTTTCTATACACACTATATTTTACAATATAATTATTCACCTAAATACGCTTTTTTTACAGCGTCATTGTTCATAAGTTCCTTTGCATCACCTTCAAGTTTGATTTCACCAGTTTCTAGTACATATGCACGGTTTGCAATGGAAAGTGCTTTTTTTGCATTTTGTTCTACCAATAATACGGTGGTACCTTGAGAAGATATTTTTTTAATAATATTAAAAATTTCTTCTACAAAAATTGGTGATAATCCCATGGATGGTTCATCCATTAGAATGATTTTTGGTCGTGACATCAATGCTCTGCCCATTGCAAGCATTTGTTGTTCTCCCCCACTTAATGTTCCAGCAGTCTGGTGTTCTCGTTCTTTTAACCGAGGGAAACTTTGGTATACTTCTTCTAATGATTCTTCAATTTCTTTTTTGTCTTTTCTAGAATAAGCACCAAGTTTTAAGTTTTGTAAAACGCTAAGCTGCGCAAAAACTCTTCTGCCCTCAGGAACATGTGCCATTCCTAAATAAACCATTTTATGCCCAGGAAGTTTCGTAATATCTTGGCCTTCAAATAAAATAGAACCTCCTGCGGTAGGAATCAATCCATTAATCGCATGTAGCGTAGTCGTTTTTCCGGCTCCGTTTGCACCAATCAGTGCAATAACTTCCCCTTCATTTACAGAAAAAGAAATACCGTGTATAGCTTTAATCATTCCATAATTTACTTCTAAATCTTTGATCTCTAGCATTGCCATGTTACTGCCTCCTATTTATTCGCCTAAATATGCGGTGATAACATCAGGATTGTTTAATACATCCGATGTTTTTCCTTGTGCTAGCACTTTTCCGAAATTTAGAACGGTTAATTCTTCGCATATACCTGAAACAAGTTTCATATCATGTTCGATCAGTAAGATGGTCATATCAAAATGATCTCGAACAAAATGAATGGTATCCATTAGCTCTTGAGTTTCATTTGGATTCATACCAGCAGCAGGTTCATCCAATAATAAAAGTTTTGGATTGGTTGCAAGTGCTCTGGCAATTTCAAGTTTACGTTGCTTGCCATATGGCAAATTGGAAGCAAGAAGATCTTTTTCATGGTCTAAATCAAATACTTTTAATAAAGAGATTGCTTTTTCATTCATTTCTTTTTCAACTTGATAGTATCTTGGAAGACGAAAGATACCTTCCAATGTAGAATATGCAAACTGATTATGAAGACCTACTTTAACATTATCTAACACACTAAGTTGCTTAAATAGGCGAATATTTTGGAATGTTCTTGCAATTCCTGCATGATTAATTCTTTCTGTTTTACGTCCAGTAATATTTTCCCCGGCTAATTCAACTTTGCCATCATCTGGAGTATATACGCCTGTTAATAAGTTGAATACGGTAGTCTTCCCTGCTCCGTTTGGACCAATCAGCCCATATAATTGTCCTTTATTTATAGAAATATCAAATCCATCAACCGCTTTTAAGCCTCCAAAAGAGATACCTAAATTTTTCACATTTAAAATAACTTCATTTTTACTAGTTGTGTCCATCTAAGCTTCCTCCTTTTTTGCATTTTTTCGTATGAATCGTTTCCAAAGACCGCTAATTGGATATTTTTCTTTCCATAGTTTTGCTTTGGGGCTCCAATTGAAGAGCATCATAATAATTAATACAAGTGCATAAATTAACATACGATATTCTTGGAGAAAACGTAAATATTCAGGTAGAGCTGTCAAGATTATGGCAGCAATAATACTTCCTTTCATATTTCCGATGCCGCCTAGAACAACAAATACTAAGATTAGGATCGACATATTATATCCAAATGTTTTTGGTGTCGCTGTTAAAGTCGCTAAATTATGTGCATAAAGTACACCTGCAACACCTGCAAATGCAGCTGAGATTGAAAATGCCATTAATTTATATTTTGTAATATTTAGACCAACGGATTCCGCAGCAATTCGGTTGTCTCTTATTGCCATGATTGCACGCCCTGATCTTGAATTAATTAAATTGAAAATAACAAAAAGTGTAAGTAATAACAAAATAACACCAATCAAAAAGGTTGATGCGAATGAGTTTTTTGTACCGGTAATACCCTGTGCCCCAGCTACGATTAGGCGACCATCATCTAACAACGAAAGCCCTTTTTCAGAAGTTGAAACATGAATTCCGTTTGCGTCAATTCCGATAAACAAAATATTCATGATATTCTTTATAATCTCACCAAAAGCAAGTGTAACAATTGCTAAGTAATCTCCTTTTAATCGCATAACTGGTATGCCGATTAAAATACCGAATACTGAGGATGCTACGATTGCAACAATAAGCGCAACTAAGAAACGTACAAAACCATTTTGAATGGTTCCAACGAGTGCGACCGATGTAAACGCACCAAAAAATGCTCCGATACACATAAAGCCAGCATGTCCAATACTTAATTCACCAAGTATACCAATTGTGAGGTTCAGAGAAACCGCTAGTATTGAATAAATGCAAAGCTGAACAAATAAACCAGAAGTTAATCGATTTACAAACCCAAGCGAGTCTAATAACATCAGCATTCCTGAAATAAGAATAATAATAATATAAATGGAAAGATTATGTTCAGATAAAAATAATTTCATTGATTTTAATTTATTCATGTATGATCACCTACACTTTCTCATGGATCTTTTTACCTAAAATACCGGTAGGTTTGACCAATAACACTAAGATTAATACACTAAATACGATGGCATCAGCAACCTGAGAAGAAATTAAACCTTTGGAGAGATTTTCAATGATCCCTAAAAGAATTCCACCAATTAGCGCCCCAGGAACAGAACCAATTCCACCAAATACAGCAGCTACAAAAGCTTTAATACCTGGCATAGCGCCTGTATATGGGGTCAATGTAGGATATGCAGAGCATAATAATGCGCTAGCAACAGCTGCAAGCGCAGAACCTATTGCAAAAGTAAGAGCTATTGTTGCATTGACATTCACGCCCATTAATTGAGCTGCACCACGATCCTCAGCAACTGCAAGCATTGCGCGTCCAGGCTTTGTACGATTAATGAATAATGTGAGCGCAATCATTATTAATATGCAGGCAATTATTGTAACCTGTGTTTCACCTGTAATTTTGATTTCTCCATTAGCAAGTACAATTGGATTTAAATTTACTACCGAGGTAAAAATTCGTGGATTGCTTCCGAAAATCAAAAGAGCTAGATTTTGAAGCAAATAACTAATACCAATTGCGGTAATGAGAACTGCTAAAGGTGGCGCAGACCGAAGTGGTTTGTACGCTACTCGTTCAATTAACATACCCAAACCTGTACAAAGTACAACTGCAACTAAAATTGATAAAAATGGAGGAAGTCCAAGCGTATATCCAACTGTATAGATAACGTATCCACCAATCATAATGACATCACCATGCGCAAAATTTAACATTTTTGCAATGCCATATACCATTGTATATCCAAGCGCTATGATTGCATAAATACTACCCAAACTAATTCCACTGATTAAAAAACCTAAGAAACTCATGATATTTCCCTTCTTTTCAAGTGAATTTTTAAAAATATATAATCATTAGTATACTATAAATGTTGGAAGAAAGAAACAAAAAAAAGGGCTCTCGCAAGAGAACCCTTAAAAATTTTGTATATTTATTCAAATGCTACATATGTTCCATTTTCAATTACAACGGCTACAGGAGTTTTATTAACTTCTCCAGTAGCTGCCCATGTCATTCCGAGACCAGTTACTCCGTCAACAGAAATTTGTGACATTTGAGATACGATTGCAGCTGTAAGATCAGCTGTAGACATATCTGGTGTAGCGTTTGCAGCTTCGATTGCAGCTTTTACAATATATACTGCGTCATATCCATCAGCAGCGAACTGATTTGGTGTTTCACCGTATTTTTCAGTGAATTTAGATACAAAATCAACAGTCATAGTATCTGTAGAATCTGCAGCAAATGGTGTTAATAACATAACTCCTTCAGCTAATGCTGTATCAAATCCATCTACAGTTAATAATCCGTCAAGACCGTCACATCCAAAGAAAATCGGTGAATATTCAGCGGTGTTTGACTGTGAAAGAATGAGTGCTGCTTCTGAATAGTAAATTGGTAAAAATACTAATTCTGCACCAGCATCTTTTAAAATTTGAATTTGTGTTGTGAAATCAGTTTTGCTATCAGCAGTAAATGCTTCAGCAGCTACGATATCTAAGCCAAGAGCCTCTGCTGTTTCGTCAAATTTTGCATAAATTCCTGAAGAGTAGATGTCTGAACTATCATAAATTACACCAACTTTTGTAGCAAGATTTTTATCAACGATGTATTGAGCAGAACCTACACCTTGGTTTGGATCAGTAAAACAAACTTGGAATGAATTATCATAACGAACACAGTCAACAGCTGAAGCTGATGGTGTTAATTGAAATACACTGTCTGCGTATGTTTCTTCATTAACAGCAACACAAGCCCCTGATGTAACGCTTCCGATAAATACTTGCATGCCCCAATCCATTAAGGTATTGTATGCATTGATAACTTTTTCTGGATCTGCTTCGTCATCTTGGAAATTGTAAGCAATTTGGAATCCATTAATTCCGCCTGCTGCATTGATTTCATCAACTGCAAGCTGAGCTCCGTTCATTACGGCCTGTCCGTAAACAGCTGCTCCTCCAGTAATCGGTCCAGTTGAACCAATCATAAATGTTTCGCCTGAAACGACTTCTGCTGCAGAATCGGTTTCAGCATTGTTTTCTACGGTTGCAGAATCAGCAGTTGTATTGTTTGCTGTAGAATCATTTCCACATCCAACAAGTAATGAAGATGCCATAACTGCAACTAATAGTAAACTCATAATTTTTTTCATAACTTATCCTCCTAATAGTAAATAATTTTTACTTTATAAAAAATAATATTAGTCTTAATTTGAATTCTTGTCAAGTTTTTCTGACAATACACGATATTGTTCTTTTAGAGAAGGGTGAATTCGTTTTCTTGTGATTTCTATCAGCCCTAGCTTTGTAATATCAATAAATTGTGTATGTATTGGATCATTTTCTAAAAGTTCTTTGAGAAAAGAAATTAATTTCTTCTCATGAACTTCTTGTGTCATATTGATAAAATCAACAATAATGATTCCCGAGAGATTTCTTAAACGAATCTGTCTCGCGATTTCTTCGCATGCAATCATGTTTATATGAAAAAAAGAATCTTCTTTTACTTTTCCTTTTACAGCTTTTCCAGAATTTACGTCAATTACATGCATTGCTTCCGTTTCTTCAAAATATAACTCAGCCCCGTTCTTTAGATAAACTGTTTTACGAAGTGCGTCTTCTATTTTCTTGTCAATTCGATGTAGCTTATTTAGCGAATAACTCGAGTCTTTATAAAACGCGAGCAAATTGAGATGTTCTGGATCCTGCGCTTTAAAATACAGCTCCAATTCATGAAAAACATGCGAATTGTCTGTTGTAATTCGATCAAATCTCGATAAATCAATGTCCTGAACTTTTTTTATATAAGGAGAAAGTGATTGGTAAACAAGTGAATGCATGGTTAATGCTTTCGCCTCTGATAAAATCGAATCCATTTGCAAAGTTAATAGAGTGAGTTCTCTCGTTAGCTTGGAAAATGTTCCCTCATCAAGATTATCTGCTTGAGAACGGATAAGAATTCCGTATGGATAATCATCAGGAACTTGAAGCAAACGGTTCATCATAATTCTTTTCTTTTTATTTAGTTTAGAAGAATATCGAATTGCATTTTTTTCTAAATCTAAAATCACATATTTCCCTTTTAAAGTAAGCAAAGTTGAAACCGAAGGATCCTTCGTTTTAATTGCTTTTTTCGTAATCTGAACAAGCAAAAGAGACCCTTCTTGAATTTGATTATGATGCTCGGGGTTTAATACCATGGCATGTGAACAATCTTCTTGTGATAAAAAGGCAGTACGATTTTTGGCGTATGAAACAAAATAGGCATCGATATTCTTTAACTTCTTCTCTACTCTAGCTACGTAAATATTGCCTAAGATTTCTTCGTTCAGATCAAGAAATTCGAATTCATAAAAATCGTCTTCGTTCTCCATACACTGGATCATATGTTCTTTATAAGTTGTAAAATACAATCGATTCATTAAAAATCTTCTCCAAAAGCTGACATTGGTACATATTTATTCGTTGTAGAGTCAAAACCAAAAGTTTCTAGTCGATTAATGTGTAACGCATATTCAGGTAGCTCCATTTTGAGACTGTCAAAAAACGCTTCAAAGATATATCGTGGCTTAATGTTGCCTGCACTGGATGCATTTACTTGGAAATAGAAACCATCATCCATTATGCGATAATCGTAAATCGCTGGTTTAAGGTTTAACTCCATAGAATTTTTTTTGGTTTCTTTACAATACAGAATTTCCTCTTGTTGTAAAAATAGAAACAATTGATTCTGCCAATCAAAGGTTGGTGCATAATTTTCATAATAGGTAACAAAATAGGATGCAGCCTGTACACTAGCCATTGCATTTTTTGCTCCTTCAGGAAGAAGAACAATGTCCAGAATTTTCACACCATCAGCCATAGTCTCATTTAACTGGTCAATCATTGTCTGTCTAGGAAGCAGGGATGTGAGTTCGACATCAAAATATTCTCCATCACTTTCAACACCTACTCCAAGTGGTTGTGCAAAAGCTAATCGCTGGTGAGGATTAAATCCTTGGGTATATTGTACAGGGATACCGCTTCTACGAATTGCTTTTTGAAAATATCTCATCATATCTAAATGACCGATGTAACGGATTGGGCCGTGTTTCGAAAACTTAATTCTTACTTTCATAACATACCCCTCCTTTATATTTGGTAGAACCACATGCTTGACAAGATACCCTACAATTTGGGGATACTTTTTCTTGCATTGCATTGTTCCACTCTCTGATTAAAAATTCTTTTGTTACACCACAATCAATAAAATCCCATGGAAATACTTCGTCTAAGGCTCTTTCTCTTGTTGTGTAGAATGGAATGGAAAGTCCTGCATCTTCAATGGCTTGGAGCCAAACATCATTTTTAAAATATTCAGTCCATGCATCAAAAATACTTCCCTTTTGATACACATCATAGATTACTTTACTTATTTTGCGATCACCTCTAGCCAAAACCCCTTCAATTACGCTTGCATCCACCTCATGCCAATTATAGCGAATACTTTTTTGGTTTAACTGTGATGCGATTGCGGATCTTGTGATATATGCTTTATCTATAAAATCTTGTTTTGTGTTTTGCGTAGCCCATTGAAACGGGGTAAATGGTTTTGGTATAAAAAACGAAGTGCTGACGGTTATCTTAACTTTTCCATTCGTACGCTTTTCTTTTGGAACCCGTTCATAAAAAACTGCGGCCACCTTATTTGCAAGATCACCAATTGCTTGAATGTCATCCGTTGTTTCAGTTGGTAGCCCGAGCATGAAGTAAAGTTTTACTTTGTCCCATCCACCTACAAAAGCTTCTCCAGCACCTTCTAAGATATCCTCTTCAGACAATCCTTTGTTGATTACATTTCTCAAACGCTGTGAACCTGCTTCTGGCGCAAAGGTAAGAGAACTTTTTCGAATATCTTGAATTTTGTTCATGATATCTAATGAAAAAGAATCAATACGAAGGGAAGGAAGGGATAAATTAGTATGATATTCATCCGCGTATTCCATGATTTCATCAACTAATTCATGTAATTTTGAATAATCGCTTGAACTTAATGAACTTAGCGTCATTTCATCATGTCCAGTATTTTTCAACATCGTTTTTGCATAGGATGCAAGTACGTCTTTATCTTTTTCTCGAACAGGTCGATAAATATGACCAGCTTGGCAAAAGCGACATCCACGAATACAACCACGTTGGATTTCTAGTACAAGATGATCCTGCGTAGCTTTAATAAACGGAACGACAGGTTTCATAGGATAAGATGAATCGGTTAGTTCCACAACCACCTGACGTTCTATTTTATCTGGAATTCCTTCCATGTTCGGAACCATTTTATCAATTGTACCATCTTCCAAATAACTGACATCGTAAAACTTCGGACAGTAAATTCCAGGAATTTTTGATGCTAGCTCAAGAAAATCGTTTCTGGTACCACCGTTGTTTTTTATCATACGATAAGCATCAACTAGTGCTTCATACGAAGTTTCACCTTCTCCAATGTAGAATAAATCGAAAAAGTCTGCAATTGGTTCCGGGTTAATGACACAAGGTCCACCTCCAATTACGATTGGATCATCTTCTGTTCTATCTTTCGAAAATAAGGGAATGTTACTTAAATCTAAAACTTGTAGGATGTTTGTATAACACATTTCATATTGAATTGTAATTCCAAGAAAATCAAAATCTTTAATTGGATCTTGGCTTTCAAGAGCAAATAGTGGAATGGATTGTTCGCGCATAATTTGATCGAGGTCTGTCCATGGTGAATATACGCGTTCGCACCAAACATCATCCATTTTATTAAACATATCATATAATATTTGGATTCCTAGATGTGACATCCCAATCTCGTAAACGTCAGGAAAACACATGGCAAAACGAATTGCCACGTGCTCCTTGTTTTTTGTTATGGTATTTATTTCGTTACCGATATATCTTGCCGGTTTATCGATGCTCATTAAAATGTCATTCGATAATGCTAATTTTTGCATAAAGTATGCCTTTCCTTGTATCTAATACAACGTAATTTATCTGTCCGCCAATTCTGTGGCAATTTCCTCCCAAGTAACTTCTTTCAGTGACATAAGGACCATCATATGATATAAAAAATCTGCAATTTCATACTTGATTTCATTTGAATTTGGATTTTTCGAAGCAATTACAATTTCAGTAGCCTCTTCCCCAAGCTTTTTTAAAATCTTATCAATTCCTTTATCAAACAAATAATTTGTGTATGAGCCTTCCTTTGGGTGTTCCTTTCGATCATTAATTACAGACATGACATCTTCAAAGACCATCAAAGGATTTGTTTCGTTATAAGGTTTTTTTAAGATTTCTTGGAAAAAACAAGAATATTTTCCTGTATGACATGCAACACCTTTTTGCGATACTTTAGCAAGCAAGGTATCGCTATCACAATCTGCATAAAGAGCTTTTACATATTGGAAATGTCCACTTGTCTCACCTTTTAGCCAAAGTTCTTGTCGACTTCTACTGTAGTAAGTCATTTTGCCAGTGCGAACTGTTTGATTATAAGCTTCTTCGTTCATATATGCAACCATTAAAACTTCACCAGTCTTATAATCCTGTGTGACAACAGGAATCATTCCATCAGAATTTAATTTAAAATGGTCCCATGGGATTTGGGCTTGAACTTGTTTTACAGGAATATTTCGTAACTGAAATGCAGTCACGATCTCATCAAATGAATTCATATGTTGATTTACAAATAAGCCTGTGATTCCTGAAACTTGTTCTTGAATTAATATATCTCCGGCTTTTTCTACACTCATATGATCAACGGAACATAGAACAGGTATTTGAGATAAATCATCCAATGAAAAGCTATCTGAACCTGTATAAAGTATTTCACATGCATTTGTTTCAATTAGTAATCGATATTCGTGAATCTGGGAAAGTGAATCTGTCTGAACCATGATTTTTGATTTCCCAAATTTTCCGGATACTTCTTCTGTTATTGCAATGTTTTTATTCTTTCTGTAGTCCAAAATTGCTCGATAGCAACCTGCATAAAGTAATTTTTTTACATCTTCCATTCGATGTATATTTCCTGATCCATATACGGGTACTTCAAGAATTGCGGTTATTTCCTTAATTAAATCAATTGCTGCTTCATGCTCATCTTCATTTTCTGATAAGTCGCATACGATTAATGCATCAATGTTTTGAGATGTTAGAGAAATTGCATATTTTATAGGATCATTTGACAGTATGTTGTCTTTTGATTCTCCCGAAACAACATTTCCCTTGTATAGATATATATTTGAAATGAATTTTTTATCTTGCATGATATCCCTTTCTATAATGTGCCTTTTGTACTGAGAACCCCTTGAATTCTGGAATCAAACTGTGTAGCTTGGTCCAGTGCTCGTCCGAAAGCTTTGAACATTGCTTCAATGATATGATGTGTGTTCATTCCGGAAAGAACCTTGATGTGCAGGTTCATTTCAGCAGCGTATGATACGGCATAAAAAAACTCTCGGATCATTTCAGTATCTAAATAACCAATGGAAGGTTGAGAAAACACATGTTCAAAAGACAAATATGGTCTACCACAGAGATCAACAGCACATAGAACTAATGCGTCATCCATTGGTAACGTAAAACTTCCATATCGACAAATCCCTTCTTTTTCTTTTAAGGCTTCTTTGATTGCTTTTCCAAGTGCAATCCCCGTATCCTCCACGGTATGATGACAATCCACTTGAAGATCCCCGTCTACTTTAATTGTTGCATCAAAAAACCCATGTTTTGAAAACCCTTCTAACATATGATCAAAAAACCCGATGCCCGTCTCTACAGTTGAGTTACCGGTTCCGTCAATATTTAAAGATATCTGAATTTTTGTTTCTTTTGTGTTTCTCTTAATTGTACCTAATCGCATATCCATATTATCATTCCGTCCTTCTTCTATTCAAAACGAACTCTTATTGAATTTGCATGTCCGCTTAGCCCTTCGTTTTCAGCAAAAAGTTCGATATCTTTATGAACTTTTTCCAAAGCGTCTTTTGTATAATAAATAATACTAGATTTCTTTCTGAAATCATCTACATTTAATGGAGAGAAAAATTTAGCAGTTCCATTTGTAGGTAAAATATGATTTGGGCCCGCAAAATAATCGCCCAAAGGTTCAGATGAATATTCTCCTAAAAAGATAGCACCAGCATTTTGAATTTTAGCCATAACTTCAAAAGGATTACTTACAAGCAATTCAAGATGTTCGCTTGCAATGTCATTTGCCACTTCAATTCCTTCTTCTATCGTATTGACTAGCAAAATATTTCCAAATTGATCAAATGATTTTTGTATGATTTCCTGTCTACTTAATGTTGGAACCATTTGGTCTAAAATATCACTTACTTTTTTTGCAAGTTCTAGGCTTGTTGTAATACAGATTGCACTAGCGATTTCATCATGTTCGGCTTGCGATATCATATCCGCAGCAATATATTTTGGATTTGCAGTTTCATCGGCTAGTACTAGTATTTCGCTAGGACCGGCAACCGAATCGATACTTACATGCCCATACACAGCTTTTTTAGCAAGTGCAACATAAATATTTCCTGGGCCAACAATTTTATAAACTTTTGGAATGGTCTCCGTTCCAAAGGCTAACGCTGCAATTGCTTGAGCACCCCCAGCTTTGTAAATTTTCGTTGCGCCTGCAATATCAGCTGCAACCAAGGTGCCTGCATTAATCTTTCCGTTGCTATCTGGAGGTGTTGTCATTATGATTTCTGGAACTCCTGCAACTTTCGCAGGAATAATATTCATCAGTGTGGATGAAGGGTAAGCAGCTTTTCCACCTGGCACATATACTCCAACACGTTCTATTGGTGTGATTTTTTGACCTAGTATGGAACCATCTGGCTTGGTATCTATCCAACTATTTGTCATTTGCTTTTCATGAAAATCACGAATATTTTTTGCCGATTTCTTGATTACAGAAATGTACTCTTCATCGAGTTCAGCATATGCTTCTTCTATCTCTTCTTTTGTAACAAGAATGTTACTTTTGTTACAATCAAACTGGTCAAATTTTTTTGTATATGCGAAAAGAGCCTTGTCTTTATCCATACGAACACTTTCAATGATTTCATTTACACGAATTTCATATTCTGAATAGTTATTTGTACTTCTTCTTAACAGGTTTTCTAATATATCTTTTTTTGATTCTTCATTTAGTTTTGTGATTTTCATAGGCATCTCCATTCTAATCGAAGTTTATTATAGATTCTTTTTGATTTCAGAAATGATGTGACGAATACGATCGCTTTCAAGCGTCATACTAACCTGGTTCACAATCATGCGTGCGGATAAAGGACAAATTTCCTCTAATACTTCTAATCCGTTTTCTCGAAGTGTAGATCCAGTTTCAACAATGTCTACAATTACATCGGATAGACCAACAATTGGACCTAATTCTACAGAGCCGTTTAACTTAATAATATCTACGGTTTGATGTTTCTTATTATAAAAGTAATCTTTTGCAATCTTTGGATATTTACTAGCTACGCGAATAAAATCATGATGTTTTAATAATTTCTTTGCTTCTGGAGGCCCACATACACACATTCTGCAGGCTCCAAATCCTAAATCCAATACTTCATAAACGTGCTTATTTTCCTCGAGAATAGTATCTTTACCAACAACACCTATGTCAGCTACTCCGTACTCGACATAGGTTGGTACATCAGGTCCTTTAGCCAGGAAAAACTTCAGTTTTAATTCTTCATTTACAAAAATCAACTTACGTGATGTTTTATCTTCCATTTCTTCACATGTAATACCTATTTTTGCTAGTATTTCCATTGTTTGTTTTGCCAAACGTCCTTTACCGAGCGCAAAAGTTAAATATTTATTATCGTTCATAAGTATCTCCTAAAATTTCACTAAAAGTTTTGATCTGTTTTTTCGAGGATTCAAAATCAATTACTGTTACATGTTCTTTTGAAACCATATAAATATCACTAATTTGTCTAGAGTCGGCAAGATCTAATAATTTATCATTGTTGGATAATGTATCATCTAAGAAGTGTCTGGAAGTTACTTGTACAGATTTTCCTATTTTACGAAGTTCTTCAGCAAGTAATAGCGTTTCTTTATAGCTGTCTAGGTCATATAAAAGAATCATTGAAGAACAATTTGTAGAAACACTTATTTTATTTTGCTTAAGTGCTGTCATTAAATTTCCAATCATAATTACAAATCCAATGGCTTCTGCTTTCTTTCCGAAATGCTGCAATAAAGAATCATATCTACCACCTTTTGCAATGGTATCACCTACCCCATAGGTATATGCTTGGAAAATAATACCAGTATAATAGTTGTATTTGCTTAAAATCCCCAAATCATAGGATATATATTTTGCTTTGTCAAAATCTTTTAAAACGCGATCAATTTTTTCTAGATTTTTTATTGCATTCAATGAACGTTTGTTTTTGATCAAGGATTTTGACTTTTCAATTGCCTCCATAGAGCCAAACCAGTCAGAAATGTTCGCCAAAAGATGAATTAAGTCTTTGTCTATGTTTCGTACTTTTAATAATTCTTCGACCCCAAAGTAATTTTTATTATTAATGAACGTACGGACCTGTTCCTCGGTTTCTTCATCCAAACCTGCTTCTTCACATAAACCTTTAAAGAAATCGACTTGACCAATACTGATTTGAAAGTTGTCCAATCCTGTGTTTTTTAATGTATCAATGAGCATTGAAATCATCTCAACATCAGCATATGCAGAACCGTCCCCAATGCATTCTACTCCTAGTTCTGTGTTTTCTTTTAGTTTCCCCTGTAGATTACTTCGATTTACAAAAGTATTTCCTGCATATGAGAATCGTACTGGTAGTGATTCATGCATATAATACTTTGATGCACATCTTGCCATAGAAGGCGTAAAATCCGGACGAAGAACTAACGTATTTCCTTCTTTATCAAAGAATTTGAACAATTCGTTTGAAGGAATCGTACCAATCTCCTTTGAAAAAATATCAAAAAATTCAAAGGTAGGGGTTTCGATTTCCGTATATCCATATGATAAAAATTTCTCTTGAATGGAATTCATGACGTATCTTTTTGAGTATAGTTCATTCCCGTATGTATCTCTAACACCCTCAGGGGTATGTATGTTTCTACTTTGCATAAGCTTACCTCACTTTATCGTATTAACGTGTTATCATGCTAACATGTGAAATTATTGGTAGTATAC
Source organism: Lachnospiraceae bacterium (assembly GCA_963666475.2). Taxonomy (GTDB): domain Bacteria; phylum Bacillota; class Clostridia; order Lachnospirales; family Lachnospiraceae; genus JBFHIZ01. The sequence continues at coordinate 545,612 of CAXXJM010000001.1, forward strand.
TAAATATTTATAAGTATGTCAAATATAATTTCTTTCTTCTATATCAATCTGTAAAGCATCTAAATATGGGATTAATATTCCAGGTTTGGAATCTAAAATATATTTGGGGTCAAGTTCATCAAATCGAAAACTCTTTCTTCCTCCTTGGTGATATCGATCCATATATTCCTTAATTTTACGAAACGGTAAATAGTAAAAAAGCTGCCTTGAAGTAAATGAGATCAAAAAAAATGAGATCCCTTTTTGCAATTCAAATTCCTCCATAAATTCTAGCTGATGTGAATGAATATTATTTAAAGAAAAGGTATCTGTTTTGCACTCTTTCGCATCAAAACATATTGGAATACCTTGAATGGTTCCAATGTAATCTACGGTACTTTTTTGATCAAAATATGCCAAGGTAATATGTCTGGTAGCTTTATCAATTCTCACAGGGGTAATGGGAGTAGGGATTTTTTGTACAAGAGCAAGATGATGCTGCTGATACTTTTCATTTGTACGGTTAACAAAATCTTCCAGTGAGGATCCTCGTAATCCTCTTGAATTCCAGGTGGCCATTGCTTCTCCATTCTTTTCTATAAATAATCTTATTTCTTAAAATAATCTTTTATAAGAATATCATAAATAGGTGGTAACTTTGCGATTACAGTTTGATTTGATAAATCCTGACATGGTTCTTGTATTTCAGGGAATTCCAAGCGAAAGGCGTGTAACAATTGATGAGAAATTTGATACCTGTCATAATACAAGGTATTTGATTTTGTATCACCATACTTGTGATCACCTACAATCGGATGTCCAATAGAAGCCAAATGTGCACGAATTTGATGTGGTTTTCCTGTAACTAATTCGACTTCAATATAGGAAATGTTTTTGGAAGACATGAGTGGAATAATGTTGGTAATTATTCGATGATTTTGATCTGATTGTTTTTTCATGATCTCTACCTTGTTATTCTTTTCATTTTTTTCTAAATATCCATCCAAATGAATTTCTTTATTTAGGTTTCCTATTACAAAAGTACGATAATATTTTTTGATATTTCGTCCTTTGATTAGTTCATTCATTATCTGGAGACCTGGTAAAGTTTTGCCAAAAATGACAAGACCACTGGTATTTCTATCCAACCTATTACAAATGGATGGCTTCACTACCAAAATATCGGACTCCAAGTATTGAGAAGTACTTAAAAGATAACCAACTCCATATTCATTTAGAGAGTAATCCTTATCTTCTGCTTTTTGAGAAAGTAGCCCAGCTGGTTTATTAAAAATAATGACATTTTGATCTTCATAAGAAATAGTAACGGTTTCATTGAATTTTTTATATGCATTAAGATAGAAAGTATTTAAAATATCTTCATCTTCTTTTGATGCTTTAAATTTTTGTAATGTTTCGTCTGAAAAATAGATAGAAATGGTATCATTTATTAATAAAATCTCACTTCCGGTAGCTTTCTTACCATTTAAAATAATATTTTTTTTTCGAAGCATTTTATATAGAAAACTTGTTTGCGCATTCGGTAAATATTTTTTTAAAAACTTGTCCATTCTTTGATTGCATGATGAACTGTCAATGATAATTTGGTCCATAATTGACTCCTGTGGAATTATAGGGATAGTAATTTCAGTGTATGTTCGATATTTTTATCTTGTGTATCTGCGGTATATGCCAAATGTGATTTGAGAATCGTATAAAACCGTTTCTCATCTGGAATAATTTGTATATTCTTGATATCAAATCCATCCTTCTTTAAATACAGTTTTAAGTGAGATTTTAGATTTTCTATATTTGTTTGGCTGTTAAAAGTACAACCTAATATACGTTGTTCTGATACAAACAAAAGTGGAACGGAGTAATTCATTGTTTCACTGGTAAAATACAAGTTATAGTTCAAACTAAGGGAAGAACCTTGTATTGTGGAGTTGTATTTTTGAAAAATTGTATATTCAATCGTTCTTACACGTAATAATGCAATCAAATGAACCAAAGATCTTGTAGCAGGCAAAATTCCTAAAACAGAAAAAATCGTGAAGTAATTTTTAAAACTTCCAAACGAATAATATCCAATTCCTAATACTGCTAAGGAAAATAAAAACATGAGCGATGTTTGCAAAAGCATTCTTTTTTTGATATAAGGCAAATATAAAAATTCACCCTTATTGTATTTTGTCCAAAGCATAGTTCACCTATTTCTGATAATTTGTCAGAACTTCAGAATAATCATAAATAAAATAGTCAGCAAGTTGCATTTTCTCGTTTCTTTTATGGCTCGAAAAATCATCTTCTACTGCGCAAACCTTCATATTTGCATTTTTTCCAGCTTGAATTCCAGCGATGACATCTTCGAATACCAGACAGTTTTCAACAGGTATATCCAATAATTTTGCAGCTAATAAATAGACATCAGGTGCAGGCTTTCCAATTTTTGCTTCACATGATGTGACAACAACATCAAAAAAATGCGAAATATGTAGTGATTCAAGCACCGCTTCCACAAGTTCACGAGAATTACTACTTGCTATACCGAGTTTGATATTATTATTTTTGGCATAAGTTAGTACGGAATGTACGTTTTTTTTCATCGGAACTTTTTTTGTATAGTATTCCCATGCAAGCTCATTCCAATCATTTTTTATAGTCTCAATTGAGTCTTTGAGTGAAAAAAATTCTTTAAAATAATGTGCGGTTTCTGTAAAGCTAAAACCTTCAATTTTATCCTGAAAACCATCAGGTACAGTGATTTGATACTTATCCAAGTAAACTTCGTCAATTTCTTTCCATATCCACATGGAATCTACGAGCGTCCCATCTAAATCAAATATAAATGCATGAATATCTTTTAACATAATTTTATTTCTCCGTAATTATTTCTTCTTTGTTTGTAAATATTAAATCCATCTCAGATGTAGTTAATTCACGATAGTCACCTTTTTGAAGAACTGGATCTAAATCCAGTGAACCAATGGAAACACGTTTTAAATAGGTAACATTTCTACCATTCGCTTGGAACATTCGCTTAACTTGATGATATCGCCCTTCGCAAATAGAAACTTCAACTTCACTGCTTAAATTAGATGAATTTAATATTTTTAGTTTGGCCGGCATTGTTCGAGCCTCTTCCCCAATCGAAAATCCTTCAAGAAAAATAGGAATCAATATCTCTTGTATCGGACCGTCAAGTTTAGCAAAGTATGTCTTATAAACATGTTTTGTTGGTGAGGTTATTCGATGCGCAAACTCGCCATCATTCGTGATAATTAATAATCCTTCCGTATCAATATCTAATCGACCTACCGGAAATAAATTTTTAATGGGTTCGTTCTTGAAAATTGTTGTAACGCAAGGATAATGGGGGTCTTTTGTTGCAGAAACTACACCCATAGGTTTGTGAAGCATATAGTATTTGTATTTTGTATAGGAAAGAATATTTCCTTCATACACAACTTTATCTTCATTTTCGGAGACATGTATAGAAGGATCTTTTACGATATTTCCGTTAACTTTAATTTTCCCTTTGCGTATAATATCCTTTACATCTTTTCTTGAGCCAATATTTAAGGAACATAAATATTTATCCAGTCTCACAAAATCCTTCTTTCTAAAAAATAAAAGTATATCATACGATATACTTTTATTTTTACATAATATCTAGTCCGACTTTTTCATCTGACTCTGTATCAGATAGATCCAAATCGATTTCTTTATCATCATATGATTCATCGTATGAACTGTCATAAGGAACTTCTTGCGGATATAACTCTTCGCGGTTGTTTCTGACGGTTTCATATTTCTCGTTGAGTGAATTTAATAATATTTCATATTGCATAGAAGCTTGATTTATCGAAGATTCTAAGAGCGCTTGAATATCTAATAAGAAATTATCCATGTAAGAAACGGACGCTTGACGATATTCATTACCCTCAATGGTCGCTTTTTCCAAAATCTCTTGTGCTTGTAGGGCAGCCATTTTTACAACTTCATTTGCTTTCGCATATGCTTGTTGCATAATTTCATGTTCATTAACCAATTCATTTGTTTGAATAGTAGTTTTATTAATCAATTTTTCCGCTTTGTCCCTAGCGTCATTTAAAATCGCTTCTTTGTTTTTGATGATTTTACGATAATACTTTATTTCATCCGGTGTCGTTGCTCGCAGATTATGTAGTAAGTCATCGATTTCTTCTTTGTTTACTATGATTTTTGAGTTGGAGAATGGTTGATATTTACAACTATCAATATATTCTTCAATATCATCAATTAATTGCTCGATTTTGCTACTCATATACACTCCCTATGATTTCTTATTTTTTAAAGCTTCAATATCATCTAATGAATACCCAAATTTTTCGTATGTACGTTCCATTACATAACCAGGTACGCACTGTGATAAGTCCCCTTTGTAACGGGCAATTTCTTTTACTATAGTAGAACTTAAATACGAATTTTCTAAGCTCGTAGTTAAAAACACAGTGTCAACAGTCTCATTTGACAATTTACGGTTTGTCTGAGCAATCTGTAATTCGTAATCGAAATCGGTTACAGCACGAAGCCCTCGTACCAATACACGAATGTTTTGCTCTTTTGCATAATCTATGGTAAGTCCAGAATATGATCCAACTTTGACGTTTGGATAATCTTTTACCACTTCTTCTAACATTTTAACACGTTCATGAATAGAAAACAATGCAGTTTTATATTGATTGTTAAGCACTGCAACAATTACTTCACTGTACATTTCGGATGCTCGGTGAATAATATCCAAATGTCCAAAAGTTACAGGGTCAAAACTTCCAGGATAAATCACTCGATCCCTTTTAACTTCTTTGTTTTCGGATGAATATAAGTTTGTTTGCTTTGTAGATTTTTTCTCTTTCAATACAATACCCCCAGTCTTCGATTTCATCAAAAGATGTTTTTTCATCTGCTTCAACGATAAGTAAGGTATCTTGATCCACATAATTAAAATTAACGAGTGCTTTTAATACATCTTTTTCTAAATTTTTTTGATATGGAGGGTCAATATAAAAAATATCAACATGCTCCTCTTTGATGGCATAAAGGGCGTCAATGGCATCTTGCTTTAAAACGACACCTCCTGCATCCAATTTTGTAGATTTTAAATTTTTTGTAATACAGTTAATGGCCTCTTTGTTGTTATCAATAAAATAACTTTTGGAGGCACCTCTGCTTAATGCTTCAATGCCTATGGCACCACTCCCGCTAAATAGATCAACAAAAATAGCTTGTGGTATATTGTCTTGTAAAATATTAAATAAAGTTTCACGAATACGGTCTTTTGTTGGTCTGGTATCCATGCCTTCTGGTGTTGATAAGGTTAATCTTCTTGCCTTTCCAGCAATGACTCTCATGCTTCACCCTCACTTTCGATATAGATTTATGTTCGAATTTTAACACCCTTAGAATCTCTGCTTCCAAGCTTGATTTTATTTAATTCGACTTCTTTCTTTTTGTACAAGATTGTGTGTTCTACAGCATTTGCAGTATAGTAAATATCTTCAACTTTTGAATTCGAAGAAAGTTTCATGCCTCTAACACCAACTGCTGTTTTCTTTTTCTCTGGGATTTCTTCAAGAGGATATCTTAGGAAACATCCATCGTTAGAAACCATGACAATATTTCTTTGATCGACTAGTAATTCAACGGATATCACATGGTCATCATCCATTAATTTTGTGGCTGCAATCTCTTTTCGTGTTACGTAAAACTCGGAACCATCTACTTGTTTAACATAGCCTTGTTCGGTTGCAAAAATCAAACGTCCTACAGCGACTGAAGTCTGATTATAAATTGCAACGATCTGTTCTGAATCGGCAGAATAATTACTTACATTGTCAATTGGAAATCCCTTATCACGAAACTTTCCAAATGGTAAATCATCTACTTTAATGGTGTGCATCTGTCCTTGATTTGTGAAGATACAAATTCTACCTGTATTTTTTGCTTGAATAATATATTTGTTTTCCGTTTCCGCGGCTTCTCTGTTTCGTTCAAATGTCGCAGAATCTACACATCTTGCATATCCAAATCGATCAATTAATACAACCAGATCAATCTCTTCTTGCTCTTTTTCTTCGTAGACAGCTTGACCGACATTATCGATTACCGTTTTTCTTTTGTTCGAAAAATGCTTCTTCATATCATCGAGTTCATTTACTAGAACCTGTATCATTGAGTCTTTGCGTTCTAGAATGTCCTCGTAACGATAAATATTGGCTAGGGTCGTTTCATGTTCATTCATTAATGCTTCGATTTCTAAACCAATTAATTTATAAAGACGCATATCTAAAATCGCATTCGCTTGTAATTCGGTAAATTGTAACTGCTCAGCCATCAACTTTGATTCTTTTGACTTGAACTTGATGCCATCCGTTTTGCCTGAAACCAGACACAGCTTCACCATGTTTCTGTCTTTTGAACCACGCAAAATCTCAATAATTAAATCGATAATATTACATGCACGAATCAAACCTTCCTGAACTTCCTTTTTCTTGAGTTCTTTTTCTAGAAGGTTTGTATATTTTCTTTTTGTTACTTCGTATTGAAACTCTACATTTTTTTGGATGATTTCCTTAAGCCCCATTGTTTCAGGTCGTTGATTGGAAATTGCAAGCATATTTACACCGAAGGTATCTTCGAGCCTGGTTTTGCTATATAAAAGATTTACAAAATTCTCAGCATCCGCATCTTTCTTTAATTCGATAACGATATAAATACCTTCTTTTGAAGATTGGTTTGAAATATCAACTATTTCCGGTGCTTTTTTTGATTCATACAACTTTGCTACATCACTAAGAAATTTAGAGATATTTGCACCGACCATTGGATATGGTATTTCTGTAATTACAACTTGTAATTTACCACCCTTTTTTTTCTGTATTTCAACTTTACCACGAACTTTGATTTTTCCAACACCAGTTTCATATATATCAAGTAAATCGTCTTTGTTTACTACAATGCCACCTGTTGGAAAATCTGGTCCTTTTACATATTTCATCAGTTCTTTTGTGGTAATGGATTCATCTTTCATAAATGCTTTTGTAGCGTCAATAATTTCGCCAAAATTATGAGGAGGTATGCTAGTAGCCATTCCTACAGCAATACCTTCTGCTCCATTCACCAATAAGTTGGAAAATTTTGCAGGAAGAACAGATGGTTCTTTTTCTGTTTCATCGAAATTTGATACGAAGTCAACAACATCCTTGTCTAAGTCTGCGAGAAGACCTAATTCAGTTATTTCTTCAAGACGTGCTTCCGTATAACGCATAGCGGCAGCACCATCACCTTCAATATTTCCAAAATTTCCGTGACCATCAACCAGTGGTTTTGATTTCTTGAAATCTTGACTCATAACTACTAAGGAGTCGTAGATTGAGGAATCGCCGTGAGGGTGATATTTACCCATGGTGTCTCCTACAATACGTGCACTTTTTCGATAATTCTTATCATGTTTTATTCCAAGTTCGTACATATCATATAGAGTTCTTCTTTGTACAGGCTTTAGACCATCTCGAACATCTGGAAGGGCTCTTGCTACGATTACGCTCATTGCATAATCTAAGAATGATTTTTGCATAATCTCAGAATACTCAGTTTTAATTATTTTTTCTTCCACGTTTCTTTCCCCTTTATTAAATGTCAAGTTCTGCTTCGCTTGCGTATTTGTAAATAAATGCTTTTCTAGGAGGAACTTCAGATCCCATTAACATCTCTGTTACATCGGATGCCATTCTAGCATCTTCTATTTCTACTTGTTTTAACATTCTTGTTTCTGGATTGAGCGTGGTTTCCCAAAGCTGATCTGCATCCATTTCCCCAAGTCCTTTATATCGTTGTAATGTGAAATTTCCTTTGTGTGTTTTCTTATACTTTTCAAGGGCAGCATCATCAAACAAATATTCGCCTTCGCCTCTTTGGGGAATTGTTTTATATAATGGTGGCATTGCAATATATATATGACCTTCTAAAATTAATTCAGGCATGTAACGATAAAATAGAGTTAGTAAAAGGTTACTTATGTGTGCACCGTCAACATCGGCATCTGCCATAATTATGATCTTGTCATATCTTAATTTTGTAACGTCAAAATCATTTCCATACCCTTCTGAAAAACCACATCCAAATGTATTTATCATTGTTTTGATTTCAGCATTAGCAAGAACTTTGTCAATACTTGCCTTTTCAACATTCAAAATTTTACCACGAATTGGTAGAATTGCTTGGTACAAACGATTTCTAGCCATTTTTGCGCTTCCACCAGCAGAATCTCCTTCGACAATGAAAATTTCTGCCTCAGATGCATTTTTTGTTTCGCAATTAGCGAGTTTTCCATTGCTATCAAAAGAAAATTTTGGTTTTGAAAGTAGGTTTGTTTTAGCCTTTTCTTCTGATTTTCTGATTTTTGCAGATTTTTCTGCGCAACTTATGACTGCTTTTAATACGTCTAAGTTACGATCGAAATATCTTACTACTTCTTCATTGACTACTTGACTTACCGCTTTTGATGCATCCTGATTATCTAATTTAGTTTTTGTCTGACCTTCAAATCTAGGTGCGGGATGTTTGATAGATACGATAGCGGTCATGCCGTTACGCACATCGGCACCTGTGAAGTTGGCATCTTTTTCTTTAAGGATTCCTAGTTCACGAGCATAATTATTAATGATGGTAGTGAAAATAGATTTGTATCCCGTTAGATGTGTGCCACCTTCGGCATTGTATATGTTATTACAAAAGCCTAATATATTTTCGTGGAATTCGTTCACAAACTGAAATGCAATGGTACATTCGATACCTAAAGTTTCTCCTACGAAAGAGATTACGTCCGTAACGGGTTCTGATTTTTTGTTGATATCTTTTATGAATCCAACAATTCCTTCGGGTTCGTGATATATGATTTTTTCAATTTCATCTGCACGCTCATCCGCAAAATAAATTGTGAGCATTGGATTTAAATAAGCTGTTTCATGAAGACGGCTTTTTACATCATCTGCTTTAAAAATTGTTTTTTCAAAGATTTCATCATCTGGTAAAAAATTAATCCATGTACCAGTGTCTTTGGTTTTGCCTATTGTAGGAAGAAGACCATTCTCAAGTTCAACTTTTGGAATACCGCGCTCGTACTTATCTTCATGAATTTTTCCGTTTTTACTAACACGCACAGTAAGTCGTTTAGACAATGCGTTTACTACAGATGAACCTACTCCATGAAGTCCACCACTGGTTTTGTATGCTGAGTTGTCAAATTTTCCACCTGCATGTAGTGTTGTAAACACAAGGCGTTCTGCACTCATACCTTTTTCATGCATTTCAATTGGAATACCACGTCCATTATCTGAAATGGTAGCAGAACCATCCTTTTCTAATGTCACAAAAATTTCCGAACAAAAGCCAGCCAAATGCTCATCTACAGAATTGTCAACAATCTCATAAATTAAATGATTCAAACCTTTTGTTGAAACACTTCCGATATACATTCCGGGACGCACGCGTACAGCTTCTAAACCTTCTAATACGGTGATATTCTTTGCGTCATAGGTATTTGCTTTACTCATAATATTCCCCTTTGTTTTCTTGTTTTTTCTTCATTTAGTATATCATAACATGCATTTTTTTCAAATAGAAAAGCACAAACAGTTGTGCTTTTTAAAAAACGACGTATATATCTAGTATATATGGACTACTATAAAATATGTTCGTATGTTTCGATTTTGATATATTTCGATAAATAGTCTTCTATTTTTGCTTTTTCTACTGTAGATAATGTTTGCATTGTTTGGGATAATTCCTTTACCAAATTTGAAGCGCCGATTAATTCATTGGCATTCTCATAGATATCTGCAATCATAAATGGCATCGATCCACTTTGTTCAATTCCTAATAGATTTCCAGGGCCTCTTAGCTTCAAGTCTTCATTTGCAATATCAAACCCATCATTTGAATGCAGCAATATTTCCAACCTCTCTTTAGACTGCTTGGTATTGCTTTCTGATAAAAAAATACAGTAGGATTGTGCTTCTCCTCTTCCGATACGACCTCTAAGTTGGTGAAGTGTTGCCAAACCAAATCGGTCTGCATTTTCAATCAACATCACAGTTGCATTAGGAACATTAACACCTACTTCGATTACTGTAGTTGCAACAAGAACGTCAATTTGATGTTCTTTAAAATCAGACATGATTTTGGATTTATCTTTTGGCTTCATTTTCCCGTGAATGACACCAATTTTAATATGGTCAGGTAGATTATCATTCAATTCTTTGGAATAATCTTTTACATTTTTTAATGTTTCATTCCCTTCAACAGCTTCTACCATAGGACAAATAATATACGCCTGATGTCCGGCATCAATTTGCTTTAATATAAAATCATGTGCTTTTTTGCGATAGTCTTGACTAATTACAGAATTTTTAATCGGTAAACGACCAATGGGCAACATGTCAACGATTGATACATCTAAATCGCCAAATAAAATAATTGCAAGTGATCTTGGAATTGGTGTCGCACTCATTACCAATGTGTGAATATGTTCGCCTTTTCCACTTAATGCTTCACGCTGTTTGACACCAAAACGATGTTGTTCATCAGTAATAACTAACCCCAAATTTTTAAATTTAACGGATTCCTGAACAAGTGCATGAGTACCAATGATCATGTTATACGTACCGTCAGAAATCATTTCATAGATTTTCTTTTTTGATGAAGCAGATACACTGCTTGTCAATAAACAAGGGCGCGCGTTTTTGATTTGATATTTTTGGATCATTTCAGTAATTGTTTGATAATGTTGCTCAGCTAATATTTCAAGAGGAGCCATAAAAGCGCATTGATATGAATTGCTCGTACATTGAATCATTGCAAGGATGGCTAGAATTGTTTTTCCAGAGCCAACATCTCCTTGTACCAAACGATTCATTTGATGTTCTCCACATAAATCATTTGAAATCTCATTCCAAGCTTTTTCCTGAGCTCTCGTCAAGCGATACGGAAGCACTTCAATCAGTCGATTGGTATCGGCTGTTGGAATCATAGGTGAAGCATTTTTTTCTTTATCCTCACTGTTCCTTAACTGCATAAGACGATAAAAATAGACAAAAAATTCATCAAAAGCTAATCTTCTCTTTGCTTCACTAAGAAATTCCCTAGAATCAGGGAAATGAATTTGTCGAATTGCTTCGGCTCTAGAGAAGAACGATTCTTTCTCTAGAATGGATTTTGGAAGATAATCTTCTTCGTTCATAATTCCCAATTGTAAGATTTGAATGATTGCTTTTTTTATGGTTTGATTATTAATTCCTTTCGTAAGCGTATAAAAAGGTTGGAAAGTATTTTCTATTTTTTGGTAATCGTCCTCAGAATATAAAGAAGGTTGAACAAAATAATACTTATCCCCTTTTTTTTCAAGCTTGCCGTATACTATTTTACGAGTGTTTTCTTTACAGGTCTTTGCCAAGAAAGGCATATGAAAGAAAGTCATTTGAAACAAAACACCATCAAATGACCTTGCGTGAATAATTGTAATTGATTTTTGGTTTCGATATATGTTGTTCGCAGACAAGATATCACAACGAACGGCTATTTCATCTGAGGGAAGTTGCCCATTTAGCTGAACAGGTTCACAGTAGTGTTTATAGCTTCTTGGGAAGAATTGTATTAGGTCAACCACAGAAAATATATTTAGTTTTTGAAAGAAGGCTTCCGTTTTGGGACCAATTCCTTTTAACTCTCCAATTGTCATTTCGTATTCTCCTAAAAAAAGCCCGGAAACCGGGCTTTTTCTTATTCGACTGAAACTATATAGTAATATATTGGTTGTCCACCAAATTGTAATTCTACATCACAATCTGGACAATCTGCTTCAAGTCTTGCTCTTAATGACTCAGCCTGTTCTTCAGATACTTCCGCACCAAAATAGATGCTTATTAAAGAACTGTCTTCATCTGTCATTTTTAAAATCATATCATAGGAAACATTTTCTATATCTTTACCGACTGCCAACATTCCATGATCACCAATTCCCATGAAATCTCCCTGTGTAATTTCATAATCATCGATTACGGTATCTCGAACAGCATATGTAACCTGACCAGTCTTGACATTTTTGATTTCTTTATTCATTACTGTTTCGTTCTCTTCGTCAGTAGAATCAGGAATATAATTAATCATAGCCGTAATACCCTGAGGAGCATTTTTTGTTGGAATCACAATGATTTTCTTATTTTTTGCCAATTCCTTAGCTTGAGAAGCAGCTAAGATGATATTTTTATTGTTTGGAAGGATGAAAATAGTATCTGCGTGAACTTTGTCAATTGCCTGCAACATATCATCCGTACTAGGATTCATGGTTTGGCCACCCTCAATGATATAGTCGACACCTAATTCGCGGAATAACTCATTAAGACCATCTCCCACACTGACTGAGATAAAACCATGTGCTTTATTTTCTACAGGAAGACTTGACGATTCTATTGCTTCTTTGTGTTCAGATGATTTAATGACATTTTCATGATGTTCAAGTCTCATATTGTCTATTTTTAAGTTTGATAGTGCACCATATTTTAAAGCTTCTTGGATTGCCAGACCAGGATCGTTCGTATGTACATGTACTTTAACGATTTCATCATCTGCTACTACTACGATTGAATCACCGAGTGATTCAAGATATTCTTTAAAATCGACTTCATTTTGAATATTAAATACACGTTCTGTCATAATAATGAATTCAGTACAGTATCCAAACTTGATCTCGATATTTTCATCCATTGCTTTTGTTACAGAAGGCGTAACTGGAGCAAAATCTGCATCCATTGAATAATCAATGTCTTTTCCTAGATAAGCGTCATATGCGCCACGAAGAACCTCCAAATAACCTTGTCCACCAGAATCAACGACTCCTGCTTGTTTTAGTACAGGCAACATGTCCGGTGTTTTTTGTAGCACTTCATCTGCATAATCAATAATTGCCTTTAATCCAACTGTAAGATCTAATTCATTTGCATTTACTAATTCTCTTGCTTTATCAGCAGCACCTTTTGCAACGGTAAGAATCGTACCTTCTTTAGGTTTCATAACTGCTTTGTATGCAGTTTCAGCTCCTTTTTCCATTGCATCTGCAATTTGTATCATTGTTATTTCTTCAAATTCTTGAATTACTTTTGTGAATCCTCTTAGTAATTGTGATAGTATTACACCTGAATTCCCTCTAGCACCTCTTAATGATCCAGAAGAAATTGCTTTGGATAGAGTCTGCATTGTGATGTCATTTGTGCTGTCTAGTTTGACTACTTCCTTGGCTGCAGCCATTATAGTAAGTGTCATATTTGTACCAGTATCTCCATCCGGCACTGGAAAAACATTTAACTCGTTAATCCACTCCTTTTTGTGTTCAAGATTTTTAGCACCTGCTAACATCATTTTAGCAATCATCTTTGCATCCAATGTATCCTGATTCATTTGTTAATCCTCCTAGTCTATTACTCGTACACCTTCCACAAAGATGTTTATTTTTTTAACTTTAAGTCCGGTAAATTTTTCGACTTTATACTTTACATTACTGATTAAATTGTCAGTTACCGAATGAATACTTACCCCATATGCAACAATCACATGGAAATCAAGAGCAAGGCTATTAGCATTACTAACATTAACAGAAATTCCACTTGTGATCATATCTTTTTTTAAGAGGCGAACTAACCCTTGTCCAACATTTACATTTGTCATACCAACAATACCAAAACATTCAACGGCAACGGAACCAGCATAACGAGCGATTACATCGTTGTCAATTTCAATATTACCTAAATGGGTGTTCATTGAACCCTTCATAAATGTCCTCCTTACCTTTCATTCTCTCGAATAAAAAAATGTGTATCTATATTATTATACCTTTTTTTTTATAAATTACAAATATTAAATTTTTACTTGCATAATTTTATGTTTTCTGATAATATAACAATGTTGTAAAGAAGATGACGTTTAGGAGGTGCTAACATGGCAAAATGTGAAATTTGTGAAAAAGGCGTTCATTTTGGTAATGCAGTAAGCCATTCTCATAGAAGATCAAACCGTATTTTCAAGTCAAACATCAAGACTGTTAAATGTAATGTTAATGGTTCTGTGAAAAAAATGCACGTATGTACAAATTGTTTAAAATCAGGTAAAGTAGAAAGAGCATAATTTTCTGTTTGATGAAAAAAGGAAAGAAATCATTTGATTTCTTTCCTTTTTTTTATTCAAAGATATCTTTTAAATTTGCGTATTCTTCATTAATTAATTGAATGGTTGTATGATCCCCTGAAATATTATCTGGATGAAATATTTTAATTAAGTCTTTATATCTTTTTTTTAGAGTCAAATTATTGTTTACACCATTAAAGAAATTTTGAACACTTCCATAAGTACGAATTTGATACTCTTCTTCTGAACGTCTTTGAACCATTCGATTGACTTCGACTTCCTGTTCAAATCTCGCACGATCTTTAGCTAATGTCTGAAAAGCATCTTCCAAAATTGTTTTTTTCTTATCAAAAAGTATTTGTTCCTGTTCTAGAAATTTTCGCTGATTTGTAATATTGCGTTGAAGTTCTTTCATTTCTCTCATGAATTCTTCTTTTTCTTTTTCAAAACGTTCTATTTTTTCATCTAAAAGAATTCTTTCTTTGAACAGTTCTTCTTTTGTAGGTACTGGACGCCCGTCTTCCATTCCAAATCACTACCTTTCTTTTCTACTTTTCTTGAATGTGAAATTATTTATTCTTCATCAGGGAAAACAGCATTCACAGCATCATCATCAGATGGCATATCGGAATTATTAGATTTGAATTTATCAATAATATCCGGAACCATATCCAGAACTTTTGTTAACATTTCTTGATTCTTAATGTTTACTAATTTCGTTTTTCCATCCTTAATAATCAATATTGCACTAGGTGTCATTTTCCCACCCATTCCGCCACCGCCACCATTCTTTTTATCTTGATTTGTGGCTCCTACAGCGACTCCAAATGATACATCTACCAAAGGTAGAATAATTGTATCACCATAGGTTGTTGCTTCTCCTACTACGGTTTTTGTTGATAGTAAAGAATTCATACCATCCATGAGTGAATCCATGATTCCGTTAAATGTTGATTCTGCCATTTTATTTATCCTCCTGTTTGAATATACGTATTAATCGTTTTACATCTTTGTCAAAATATAGTTTCAAAAAAACAATTAAAACTGTATAAATTCGTATATGTCCTTTTAATTGAATATTGTATTTAAAGACTGATTCATCAAAATATGGAATTGCAATAATCTTTCCATGATGGACTCCGTATAACATGGCATATAGCCCATATATCTGTCCAGTTAATGAAGGGTCATCCAATCCAAATGAAATCGTTCCTTTCATTTTTCGTGGTAATATTTTTTTTAGCACATAAATAAGTTGTTCTTTGCACTTGCTTATAGCTTTTTTTGTTTTTTCTTGTTGTATCAATGAAATATTCTTCTTGATTCTTTTGATATCCTTCATTATTTTATCATATTTACTACGAAAAGTGAATTTTTTCTTCTTGTTTTTCTGCCTGGATTCTGTCTCTGTGTTTTTGTGCTCTTCTCTATTGTGCTCACTTTCCAACTTGGCGTTTGTAAATTTTTCTATTTGTTCTTGAGGTGGTTTTGTTGGTGTATCAGTTGTTTGTGTTGCTGGTTTTCGTTTCTTTTCTCTCTTGTCAGAAACGTTTCTTTTTTTGGGGAAAATCTGAAATCCGAAAACACGTACTTTATAGTTAATATCATCGAAATATTCAATATCAATATGAAGTAAATGCATTAAAAAACTAACTTTTGCGGATGCAGATAGTTTTTCATCTTTTTGTGATTGAATTTGATAGCGAATCGGTACAAATAATAAAATCAAAAGGATTAGTAATAATAATCCAATAATTGAAAGGATCACGATACCTATAATTTTTAAAATGAATAACACAACGGTTAACATATATTCCTCACTTATTTTTTATTTCAAAAAATGTTCTTTTATTTCGGCAAATGTATAGCTGGGTAATAGTTCTTCAATGATTCTTTGTACAAGTATAATTGCATCATCTTTATTTTTTGCAACTCCAATCACAAAAATCGTATGTTTTTTATAATATGGTTGTATGAGATAACGTGATGAAATAATGTCAAACAAATCATTTGATTCAGACAATGAAATAATATAGTAATTTTTTCGAAATGGGTGAAATTTTAAAGAATATTTTATTTGCATGGCACTTTTTCGAATGGAATCGCTAATATATAGTTTTTTATAAAATTTCATAGATCTCTCCATCCATAATTAAATAATATTGTCCTTCATATTCTATCATATTTTGGTTGAAAAGAAAAAAGATTTGAACAAGTCAAATCTTTTTTTTCTACATATTTATACATTTAGAAATAGCTTTTACAATTTTTTCGGTTTCAAAAGGTTTTGTAATGAACTCGGTAGCCCCGTGTTTTACTGCTTCAATAACTTTTCCTTTTTGACCTGCTGCGGTCACCATCAGTATTTTAACCTTGGAATCATTTTTGCGAATCAACTCAAGAGCTTCTAACCCGTCCATAACTGGCATCGTAATATCAAGTGTAATAAGGTCGGGAGCGCACTCTTTATATGTGTCTACTGCTATCTTCCCGTTTTCCGCTTGTCCACAAACAATGTGCCCCGCTTCTTCAATTATGTTCGTAAGCATTTTTCTGGATGTACGAGAATCGTCTACAATAAAAATTCTTGCCATAATCTCCTCCTATAACTAATTAATTTGAACATCTGAGTCAATAGAAACTAGTAAATCAAATCTTACAGAATCGATATAGATTGGGATTACATACATATCTTCCCCACTTATTGTAGATGAAGCTTCATGATACAAAGGTGGATACATATCGAGTTCTAATGGTTGATCGTCGTTACTAAGTTTAGTTGCAAATAAACCATTTACACAGTTTATGAATTCAGCGTTGGCATCAAGTGCGTCTTCACTATTGTCCACAAATTTCTCACCGGCAAAACAAATTGCACTTTTCATCATCGATGCTTCATCTGCGGCGATGCAAGAAAACACTCGATGATCCCCTTCTGAAATCTGATAGCTTATCTGAGATGCAGCATAGGATGTCACCTTGTAAGATGAGTCTACATATGCATTATAATCCATAAGTCTTGCAACTGTTCTTACAAAAGTACCTACAAGACCGGTTAATACATCACTATCCAACTCCAAAAAGTATGGAAGCACCCTGTCAATTTCACAACTTTTTAAATTTTCGATATCGGTTAAAGTATAACCTTTTTCTTTCTGATATAGATGAAGAATAGAATTGATTGTTTCTAATGTAAGATATCCTTTGTCAACAATCACTTGATTGAAAACAAGATATCGATTCCCTTGAAGATTAAGTAGATGTTTTACTTGTGATTCTGATAAGTATCCACATGTTACTGCGATATCTCCAAAACGCTTGTCCATGACAGCCTGTAGTTTATTGACTTCATCGACTTGCTCAAGGGACATCATCTGCTCTGTTACAGCGATCAATCCAAGTCTGCTTCTGCTATTTACCTGTGCTTCATATACAGAGAGTAACTGATCTTTGGTAAGAGCTCCTGATTCTAGTAAGTAATTCCCGAAAATTCTATCAAACATTGATAATCTCCTCTCATCAATAATATATTTATTCTACTTTATTTTTATGTAAAATACAATAATATAATGATATTTAGCAATAATGCTGAATGTTTAGTCAATTCCGCGTTTGAAGTGTCCACCAGTATATTCTTTAAAAAATAACTCGTCTGAAGGAAGAAACATGTGATTATTAAATGCGCTTATGATTCTTTCACATTCATTGCCGTCTTCTATTGTAAAATCAAATCGATATTGATCAGCAGGGGGAACTTTATCAAGTACTTTGTGCAACGAGATTGGGATTGCGTTATAGGCGACATTATAGCAATAAGTACAATTTGAGTATAATGTCATTTTATTATTTTTTCGATCATTTAAATGTTGAAATGAACTTTTGTGATCGCATGAATACAATGTTTTTTTTGTACAATTTGACGATATCATGACGGGTATATGTCCGTAAACTAAAAATTCTTCTGCTTTTTCAAGATTCATTAATTCGTGTTGGTTTAGCTCTAATGGATATGTCCAACGACAATTTAAAGATTCAAAAAAAGAAACGGAGTGTTGATTCATACAATACATCGTGTAATCTAACTGAACCATACCTGAATAGTTGATTTTCTTAAGAAACGCTAGTTCTTCTAGATTTCTTACAAGAAATCCGTGTATTGTATTGTTTGAAAGGAATGTGATCCATTGTTCCTTTATTCTCTGATCCGATTCTCTCAAGATATATGGTAGTGCAAGAAATGTTTCTGTGTTTTGATAGTCATTCATAAGCTTCGAAAATTTATTCGTATCAGATAAATACAATTCAATTGGAATATATACTCGTTTTGGATGAAATGATAGAACTTTGGATAATTGATCTATGTTCATAATGAGAATAGAAAAATTCGCATTTTGAACTCGCGAAATCTGATTTTTTGAATTCGTTGTAGTTTTTTTCCTTAACTCTTTCGATGAACTAATATCCAGTTCATCGGCAGTTTTGTCATAGCGGTTATATTTTGATAAAATATAATTCGAAAGTAAATCCAAAGCATTTCTTCTTAATTCATTAATTTTACTTACAGGTAAAAAACCTTCTTCATCAGAAAAAATTTCAAGTTCAGAGAATAGATAAGGAGTATCATTTGTTTTCAAAAGCTGTTCCAGTATTTTGTCTTTTTTTAATGGCTGATTTTTTGCTTTTTGAACGATATCCCCATGTACTGTTATTATTTTATTGTTTAGATGGACATGTAGTTCAGAAGGCTGATCAATATAAAAATAAGCTTCTGCAGTAAGAATTATGGGATTTTGAATCTTGGTCATCTCATCCTGAATTTCCTTTAATAAAGATTCTTTTGTTTCGTGATATGAAGGATCCTTAATTGAAATCATATCTCTTCCATTTTTCTTCTCGAAATAACCGTCTTGTATAGAACCACGAACATATAATGACTCAAGTATTTTTTTGTCTTTTTCAGATATTTCAACTGGGACATTTGGATTCTTTAAAATTTGATCAATATATCTACGATAAATACTTGTGACTTTATATACGTATTCAGGGCGTTTCATCCTTCCCTCGATTTTAAGCGAATCCACACCTATTTGAATTAACTGTTGTAAATAAGAAATTGCGCACTGATCCTTCATGCTAAAAGGATAACATGTTGTTTGTTCATCCGTGTGATAAGGCAGTCTGCATGTGCCTGCACATCTTCCGCGATTACCACTTCTCCCTCCGATAAATGAACTAAATAGACATTGACCAGAAAGTGAATAACACATTGCTCCGTGTATAAAAATCTCCAACTCCAAATTTGTCTTTTTCTTGATTTCGTCAATTTCTTTTAAAGAAAGCTCACGAGCAAGTACAACACGGCGAATACCTTGGTTTTCCAGGAAGGAAACACCCTCAGAACCAGTGATTGCCATTTGTGTGCTGGCGTGAATTTCTAAATCCGGAAAAGTTGATCGTAAATATTGTACGATCCCAAAATCCTGAACAATTACTCCATCTAATCCAGCAACATAAAACGGAGAAAGGAACGAATAAATGGCATGAAATTCATGCTCTTTGACAAGGGTATTCATTGTTAAGTAGACTTTCCGATCGTATAAGTGAGCATAACGTATTGCTCTTATGATTTCTTCTTCATTAAAATTATGTGCATATGCTCTTGCACCAAATAACTGTCCACCTAAGTATACAGCATCAGCACCGCCTAAAATTGCTGCTAAAAAAGATTCGTAATTTCCAGCAGGTGCAAGAAGTTCAATTTTATTTTTCATTTGTAATTTATTCCTTTCCCCAAAAAAATTTTGGGATTATTTAACATAAAAAAAACTGCCTGAAGACAGTCTTTTTATTTATGATCTAAATTTTCTAATTTCATTTGCGCTGTAATAAGTTTTTGTTTTAAATCAAACAACTGATCTTCTTTGATTTGTAAGGAATCTTCAAGCGAATCAATACGATCCTTTGCCTTGAAATAATCATCTGCAATGTTAATTAATAATGATAGATCTCTCAAATTCGAAGATTGTCTTTTAAATGTGTCGGTTCGGCTGCATTCGGCAAATTTATTATTGATATAGTCTTCAATTTTATGTATGTGTTCTCTGCTTTCAAAACCACTGATCGTAAATTGCTCACCACAAATCACGACATCAATATCTACTCTTGAAGACATCGGCAACCCCCTAACTGCTACAATATATGCGATATAATATTAGTTATATACAAAATATATTATATACAATTTAATCTGGAAGTGCAAGACCTAAATGCTGATATGCGAGTTCCGTTACAATTCGACCTCTTGGAGTTCTGGCAATAAGACCTGTTTGAAGTAAATATGGTTCATAAACATCCTCAATCGTACCAGAATCTTCACCAACGGAAGCGGATAATGTTTCAAGGCCAACTGGACCGCCTGAGAAACTTTGAATCATTGTACGGAGCAAAGTACGATCGACTGTATCCAAGCCTAAAGCATCTACTTCTAGTGAAGAAAGTGCTTTTTGTGCTATTTCTTCAGTAATTACGCCATCATATTGAACCTGACTAAAGTCCCTTGTCCTTTTTAAAAGGCGATTTGCAAGTCTTGGTGTACCTCTGCTTCGAAGTGAAATTTCTTTCGCTCCATCTTCAGTTATGGTTACATCTAATTTTGTAGCTGAATGTTTTACAATCAATGATAATTCTTCGGAATTATAAAACTCCATATGATTCGAAATGCCAAATCGATCTCGTAAAGGTGCACTTAATAGTCCAGCTCTTGTTGTTGCTCCAATTAAGGTAAATCTAGGTAAATTTAGTCGAATGGATTTTGCTGATGAACCTTTTCCTATCATAATATCTATTGCAAAATCTTCCATCGCAGGATAAAGAACCTCTTCTACTTGACGATTTAACCGATGGATTTCATCAATGAAAAGAATATCTCCTTCTTGCAGGTTGTTTAAAATCGCGGCAAGTTCTCCAGGTTTTTCAATTGCTGGGCCACTGGTGATTTTCATATGTACACTCATTTCATTTGCAATAACACCTGCTAATGTGGTTTTTCCTAATCCAGGAGGTCCATACAACAATACGTGATCCAACACATCTTCTCGTTGCTTTGCTGCTTCGATATATATTTTTAATAGAGATTTGATTTTTTCCTGTCCAACATATTGATTTAAAAACTGTGGTCTTAAGCTTTTCTCGTGTTGGACATCTTCTTCTGTAACTTGTGTTTCGATAATTCGATTCATATTATTTTATCCTTTTAAGAGCTTCTTTTAGCATTGTTTCTGTATCTGAATATACATTTACATCTATGTCACCAACGGTTTGTGTGGCAACCCGTTCAGAATAACCAAGCATGGAGAGCGCTTCAATAACTTCTATTCGAATAGACTGTTCTAATAAAGCATTTGATGATGTGCTGCAAGAACTTCCTATATAATCATCCATAAAATTGCTTGTAGATACTTGATCTTTCAGTTCAATTAAAATTCTTTCCGCTGTTTTCTTTCCAATTCCTTTTGCTTGAGATAATGCTTTCAAATCAGAAGAAAGTATTGCGTAGCGTAAATTTGATACATTCAGAGCCGATAATATGGCTAACGCAGCTTTTGGACCCACACCATTCACTTTTAACAACAATTTAAACATTGTCATTTCGTCTTTCGTATAAAATCCAAATAAAGATAGCTCATCTTCTCGAACATGAAGATAAGTGTGTATTCGAACATCCTGATAGCATTGGATTTCATCCAATGTTTGGGAAGATGCAAGAAGTTCATAACCTATGTCGTGTACTTCTAAAATAAATGAATTTAGATATATTTCTTGAACTGTTCCTTTTAAAAATGCAATCATAGTCCACCATTCCTAATAGTTTTAAAAAACAAACTTATGTTCTGTTATTATACCACAAAATAAAATGCACTTCAAAGAATTTTTCTTTGAAGTGCATTATTATAAGGTGGCTATTTTTTGTTAATATAATTTACTAGACCTTCACATGCGATAATTTCCTGCATAAATGGTGGAAATTGTTGTCCTTGATATGTTTGACCTTTAGTATGATTTGTAATAAGTCCAGAGTCAAAATCTACTTCTACTTCGTCGCCCGCTTCAATTGATTTAGCTGCCTCTGCACACTCAATAATAGGAAGACCAATATTAATTGAATTACGATAAAAGATACGAGCAAAAGTTTCTGCAATCACACAACTGATTCCCGAAGCTTTTATTGCAAGTGGAGCGTGCTCTCTTGATGAACCACATCCAAAATTTTTATTTGCGACAATCAAATCACCCTGTTCAACGTTCTTTACAAAATCTTTATCAATATCTTCCATACAATGCTCCGCAAGTTCTTCGGGATTTGATGAATTCAAATATCTGGCAGGGATAATTACATCTGTATCAATGTTATCTTGATACTTAAATACTTTTCCTTTTGCGTTTTTCATTTTGTTCTCCAATCTTTATTCAGGTGCTGAAATCTTTCCAGTAATTGCACTATGTGCTGCAACAGCTGGACTAGCAAGATATACTTCGGATTCTACATGTCCCATTCTTCCAACAAAGTTTCGATTGGTTGTAGATATGCAACGCTCTCCTGCTGCAAGAATACCCATGTATCCGCCGAGACATGGTCCACATGTTGGAGTGGATACAACTGCTCCTGCTTCAATAAATGTACGAATCCATCCTTCTTCCATAGCGTGCAGATAAATTTTCTGAGTTGCAGGCAAAATAATAACACGTACGCCTTTTGCTACTTTTTGGCCTTTTAACACTTCCGCTGCAATTCTTAGATCATCAATACGTCCATTGGTACATGAGCCGATTACAACTTGATCAATTTTTACATCCTCAGTTATTTCGTCTATAGTTCTAGTATTATCAGGAAGATGAGGAAATGCAATTGTAGGACGAATGGTACTTAAATCAATATGATATACTTCATCATATTCAGCATCAGCATCTGCTTCATACACAGTATATTTTTTTGTTGAATGTTCATTCATGTATTCAATTGCCAACTCATCTACTGGAAAAATACCATTTTTACCGCCCGCTTCAATGGCCATATTGGCTATTGTAAATCGATCGTCCATGGTTAAGTTTGCTATTCCATCTCCTACAAATTCCATGGATTTATATAATGCACCATCAACCCCAATCATACCAATAATATGTAAGATGACATCTTTTCCACTTACCCATTTATTTAGTTTCCCGGTAAGCTCAAACTTAATTGCGGAAGGTACTTTAAACCATGCTTTTCCAGTTGCCATGCCGGCCGCCATATCAGTACTGCCAACTCCAGTTGAAAATGCACCTAAAGCTCCATATGTACAGGTATGACTATCTGCACCAATGATAACATCACCTGCAACGGTCAACCCTTTTTCAGGAAGCAATGCATGCTCTATTCCCATTTCACCAACTTCAAAGTAATTTGTAATTTCATTTTTATATGCAAATTCACGAACACATTTGCAATGTTCAGCAGATTTAATATCCTTATTTGGTACAAAGTGATCCGGTACCAAAGCAATTTTGTCTTTATCAAACACTTGATTGATCTTCATTTTTTCAAATTCATGGATGGCAACAGGACTAGTAATATCGTTCCCTAAAACCAAATCTAAATCCGCCTCGATCAATTGCCCTGCTGTAACATATTCTAGTCCGGCATGTGCAGCTAAGATCTTTTGCGTCATTGTCATTTTCATATTTCTCTCCCATCTGCGTTGGTAAACGCATATAATTCAAGAGGTAATCCTCTCTTTCTTATTGTTAATATCGTATCATAGAACATATTTGAAAGATAATACTAAAATATTATATTTGCTATAACTCGAAGTTATGCTATAATATAAAAATCAATGGTGATGATTATAACAAAACTCGGAGGTATTATTCAATGGAGAATAATTTATCGTACTACAAGATTTTTTTTACGGTAGCAAAAAACCGCAACATCTCTAAGGCTGCAAAGGAACTTTATATTTCTCAGCCTGCGATTAGTAAAGCGATAACCAAGCTCGAGCAAAGCTTGAATACAACTTTATTCATTCGAAATTCTAGAGGTGTAAAATTGACTTACGAGGGAGAATTGTTATTTGAAGAATGCAAAGTGGCATTTCAAGCAATAGAAAATGGAGAACGTCAAGTAAAAAAGGCTACGGATATGAATATAGGTGCCCTTAGAATTGGTGTTAGTACTACTCTTTGCAAGTATATTTTATTGCCATATTTGAAAAGATTTATGATTAAATATCCATATGTTAAAATAGAAATTTTATGTGTGGGAACTTATGAAATTTTAAGTATGATGGATATGGGTGACCTTGATATTGGTCTTGTAGCAAAACCTGCCACACTTAAGAAAATAGAATATTTCAAACTTGGGAATATTCAGGATGCTTTTGTTGTATCACCAAATTATCTAAAGCGAATTCAGCGCGAAAAGAATTGTGAGACGTTTGAAGAACTTTGGGAGAATGCAACACTGATGGTATTAGACAAAGGAAATATTACGAGACAATATATAGACACATATTTTAATGAAATTGATCGTTCTTATAAGAACCTCTTAGAAGTAACATCTATGGATCTTTTGATAGAATTTGCGAATATTGGAATTGGAATTGCGTGTGTAATTAAAGATTTTGTGAAAGATGAATTACGAGATGGAGCACTTGTAGAAATATTTCAGGAGTTTTCAATTCCAGAAAGAGAGATTGGTTTTGTTTGCAATTCAGACTTAATCAAATCAAAATCATTAACACATTTCCTTGATATGATGTAATATTACATTCATTCATTTTGTGCAATAAAAAAACCAGGATAACCTGGTTTTTTTATTGCTAAAATTTAGTTATTGATAAATTTATCTTCTTCATTATTCCAACTGTACAGTTTACGAATATCAGCTCCAACTTTTTCAGATGAATGCTCAGTAGCAATTTTTCTCATTGCTTTAAAATGAGCCTGTCCACCAGCTTGAGACATATCTAACAAGAAGTCTTTTGCAAAAGTTCCGTCCTGAATATCAGTTAAAACTTTCTTCATTGCTTTTTTGGTCTCAGCGGTAATGATTTTTGGTCCTGTGATATAATCTCCATACTCAGCAGTATTAGAAATTGAATAACGCATTCCTTCAAACCCTGATTGATAAATCAAGTCTACGATTAACTTCATTTCATGAATACATTCGAAATATGCATTTCTTTCATCATATCCAGCTTCTGTAAGGGTTTCGAAACCAGCTTGCATAAGTGCACAAACACCACCACATAAAACAGCTTGTTCACCAAATAAGTCTGTTTCGGTTTCTGTACGGAAAGTAGTTTCTAATACGCCTGCTCTTGCACCACCAATTGCCTGTGCATAAGCAAGTGCTTTGTCAAGTGCCTGTCCAGATGCATCCTGATGTACAGCAACGAGACAAGGAACGCCTTTTCCAGCCTGATATTCACTACGCACGGTGTGACCTGGTCCTTTTGGAGCGATCATTGTTACGTCAACATTCTCAGGTGCAACGATTTGATTGTAATGAATGTTAAAACCATGAGCAAACATTAACATGTTTCCTTCTTCAAGATTTGGCTCAATGCATTCTTTATACATTTGTGCCTGATATTCATCGTTGATCAAAATCATAATTACGTCTGCTCTTTTTGCAGCTTCTTCTGCTGTATATACTTCAAAACCTTGTTTCACAGCTTTTGCCCAAGATTTGGATCCTTCATATAATCCGATAATAACATTACATCCTGATTCTTTTGCATTTAATGCATGTGCATGTCCTTGACTACCATAACCAATTACAGCGATGGTCTTTCCTTCAAGCATGGAAAGATTACAATCCTCTTCATAATAAATTTTTGCCATTTGTATGACCCCTTTCGTTTTTTGATCCTATTTCAAAATATGTTATTCATCTTTCTGACTATCGATCCAAATAACATTTTCAGATCCTCTTTCAAGCCCTGCAATTCCAGTTCGCGCAATTTCTAAGATATTGTATTCGCTCAACAAACGAATGCATGCTTCAATTTTTGACTGATCTCCTGTGATCTCTATTGTCATAGAGTCAACTGCAACGTCGATGATATTCGCACGGAAAATATCAACAATAGCAATTATTTTCTGGCGATCCTCTGTTCTGGACGAAACCTTCACGAGGCATAATTCACGATATACACTTTCACTAGGAAGCAGTTCTTTAATATGACGTACATCTTCAAGTTTTGCAACTTGTTTTTCAATTTGCTCCAAGATTTCCTGGTCTCCTAAAGCAACGATAGTGATTCTTGAAATTAACGGATCATTTGTAACTCCTGCGGTTAAACTGTCAATGTTATAACCCCGTCTACTGAACAATCCCGAAATACGACTTAGTACACCTGGTGTATTATCTACCAATAATTGAAATATTTTTTTGTTCATATTAGATTACCTCACAATACTAATATTATCATGTTTCATTTCTCTGTCAATCAATATACTCACATATAACCACAAAAAAGATTTTTTTTAAGTTTTTATAACTTGGTGTTATATAATTTATATCTAAGAGTTATCACTTTCCGTACATTTTGATAGTGCAAGGGTTCCAGTTCTTGCAACTTCGACTACACTGAATGTAGCCAACATATCTAAAAGAATTTTCGTTTTTTCTGGAAGGTCACACATTTGCAAAATCACAAGATTTTTTGACATATCAACGATGGAAGCATTCATAATTTCACAAATTTCAAGCAAGTCTTTTCTGTTCGATCTTGTAATTTTAACTTTTACAAGCATTAACTCCCTACTCAAACTCATATTTTCATGAAAAGTACGAACCTTAATTACATCTAGTTTTTTATTTAATTGCTTTTCAATTTGTTCGATTGTTCTCTCGCTACCACTGCTTACAATGGTCATACGTGACACATCTGGATCATCAGTTTCGCCTACGGTTAAACTATCGATATTATAACATCTTCTTGCAAACAGACCAGATACTTTACACAAAACTCCGGCCCTGTTTTCCACTAATACAGAATAAATTTTTCTCATCGTGTCGTCTCCTTTACAATTTTATTCTCTAGAACTTACTTCCGGATCCACGATACATTCCACAAAATAGGATTCATCATTTTTCAAAAATTCATCGATTTTCTCCTCAATCTGATTCATATCATGTATTCTCATAAATGGTATGTCATAGGATTTAGCAATGTATTCTAGATCTGGCGAACCTTGTAAATCAATCATAGAAAATGCACGTTTATATGCTGTTCTTTGATATTCACGAACCATTCCTAATACTTTATTTGAAAAGACGACAATCTTGACTGGTATATTTGACTGTTTGATTGTGGCGAGTTCCATCATTGACATTTGAAATGCTCCATCACCGCAAACTGCAATGACTTGTTTGTCCATAGCGGCAGCTTTCGCACCAATTGCAGCTGGAATGGAATAACCCATGGTTCCCATTCCACCAGATGTTAAAAATCTTCCATGTTTGACAATGTGATTCATGCATGACCATATCTGGTTTTGTCCAACATCAGCTACATATATACCATAGTCATCCATTTTGTTGGATAAAATTTTAATAAATTCATACGGGTTTACACCATGTTTGTCAAAACTTAATACTTTTGTTAAGGATTTCTTTGAAATGTTTAATTGTTCAATCCACTCTGAGAAATCTCCAGAAATATCCTGCTCAATTAAGGTGTCAAAAATATGTTTGGAATCTCCTACCAGAGGAATTGTGGCACCTACATTTTTTCCTATTTCAGCAGGATCCACGTCTATATGGACCAAAATCTTATTTTCCATAATTAAGTCAGGCTGACTTACTGCTCGATCTGCAACTCGTGCTCCAACCATAATTAAAAGATCAGAGTTATTCATAGCACGATTTGCGTACGTATGTCCATTGTTTCCAACCATCCCAAAATACAGACTATATTCTGTTGGCATAGCTCCAATTCCCATCATTGTACTTACTACAGGTATCTGAAATTTTTCGGAAAATTTCTTTAAGCTATTGCTTCCATCACTTAATAAAACACCACCGCCAGCACATATGATAGGGCGTTTTGACTTTGAAATTGCAGCAGCAACTTTTTTGATTTGAACAATATTTCCTTCAAAAGTAGGCTTGTATGTTCTAAGTTCTACTTTTTCAGGATAATGAAATTTCTTAATCGCGTTTGTTTGAATATCGATTGGAATATCAATTAATACGGGTCCCTTACGACCTGTATTTGCTATATAAAATGCTTCCTTCATAATTCTAGGCAAATCTTCTGTATCTTTCACAATATATGAGTATTTTACAAATGACTCAACTGCACCTGCAATATCCGCCTCCTGAAATACATCACTTCCGATTAAGGAAGATTTCACTTGGCCTGATATGCATATTAGCGGGATACTATCTGCAAATGCGGTAGCAATTCCAGTAATCACATTCGTTGCACCTGGTCCAGAGGTGACTACACAGACACCAGGCTTTCCAGTGATTCTTGCCATACCATTTGCCGCATGTGCAGCATTTTGTTCTGTACGGACAAGAACGGTTTTTATATTTGTGTTAAGAATGCTGTTAAAAAAAGGAGTAATTGCAACGCCAGGGTACCCAAATATTGTCGTTACCTTTTCCTCTTCTAAACATTTTACAATTGCATCAGCTCCGTTCATATTGTTTCCATGCCTTTCCATTAATTTTTATGTTTATAAATTATTGCATTTTATATAGTTTCTGTCAATTTTTTTGCAAGGACAACTGCACTAGCTGCATCCTCTGAATATCCATCGGCTCCAATTTCTCTTGCATAATCGCGCGTGATTACAGCTCCACCTACCATTACTTTTGCATGACAATTCATTTCTTTTGCATACTGAATTACCTCTTTCATTTGAAGCATCGTTGTTGTCATGAGTGCAGAAAGACAGATGATTTTTGCATTGGACATCAAAGCAGTTTCGATAATTTCTTCCTTTGGAACGTCTTTGCCCAAATCAATGACTTCAAATCCATAAATCTTCAGCATCAATGCCACTAGGTTCTTACCAATATCATGAATATCACCTTTTACGGTTGCAATTACAACCGTGTCTTTATTTTTTGACTGCTCTCCAGAAATGGTTTTCACTAAATATGGTTCTAATATATCGATTCCAGCTTTCATGGATTCAGCACCAGCAATTAATTGAGGAAGAAAAAATTTCCCTTTGTCAAAGAATTCGCCTACTTGATCAATAGCAGGGATCAAAACACGATTTAAAATATCGGAAGCTAGTTTTCCTTCTTCTAAAAGCATAACCGTATGTTCGGATGCTTTTTCTTTACGTCCTTTTATGACATCTTCAAATAACGTATTTTCCAATTCTGTACGTGACTCGAAAGCATCGCTTGATACGATATTCTGAATTTGACTGTTTCCATTTTTTTTAACAACAGCTTCATTTACTTCTAGTAAACTTGTATGTTCAATGTACTTCAGAGCAGAATCTTTTTTGTCCAATAAGAGGTCAGAAGCAAAGGATGATGTCATTAATAAGGTACTTGAAGGGTTGGCAATTGCTGTCGTTAGACCGGCTTGAATCGCCATTGTCAAAAATGCAGCATTTAAATATGTTCTTTCAGGGAGTCCGAAAGAAATATTGGATAAACCACATGTTGTTGCCAAACCATTTTCTTTGCAAAAACGAATGGTTTCAAGTGTTTCAATAGCTGCTTTTTTATTAGCACCTACCGTTGTAACCAAACCATCAACAATGATCTGTTCCTTATTTAATCCAAGCTTTTCAGCTTTATCTAGAATTTGCTTAATGATATCTATTTTTTCCTCATAAGAAGCCGGTAAACCAGCATCTGACAAAGGAAGTAAAATAAACATAGCTCCGTATTTTTTTGCAAGGGATAATGAAATATCAACTTTATGAGACTCTAAAGAAATTGAATTAATGAGTGCACGTCCTGGATAAATACGAAGTGCTGCTTCCATCACATCCACATGAGAGGTGTCGAGTACTAATGGAACATTGACTTGTGAAGTGACTTTTTCAATCATTTTTAACATGACATCTTTTTCGTTAATGCCAGCCATCCCCACGTTGATATCTAAAAAGGTTGCTCCAAGCCTTACTTGTTCGTCAGCAAATTGAAGTGCTAAATCGAACTTATTGGTTCTTAATTCCTCCTGAAGTTTCTTTTTCCCTGTTGGATTGATTCTCTCTCCAATTACCATAAAAGGATCATCTAGCGAAAACATTACCGTTTTAGTTTCACTTGTCAAATAGCGCATTCCAGTATTTTTCTTTTGAATCGGACGTTTTAAAAAAGAAGTGGCTTGAACCAACGCACTTATATGCTCATTTGTAGTTCCACAGCATCCTCCAAGAATCGTCGCCCCAGCATCCACAAGAAGCTGCATTTCTTTTGCAAATGTATTTGGGTCCTGTGAATAAACCGTATTACCTTCTGCATTAATCGTCGGAAGCCCAGCATTTGGTTTTGCAATAATTGGAATATTCGTATGTTTTGCCATTTCATTGATAATTGAAACCATTCCACTTGGTCCGGTTGAACAATTAGCTCCTATGGCAATGGCTCCAAGGCTTTCGGCAACTACAGCAGCCGTGATGGGATCCGTACCATATAAACATTTTCCATTCTCTTCGAATGTCATTGTAATCATAAAAGGAAGGTCACAAACTTCTTTTATTGCAATCATGGCAGCTCTGGTTTCTTGTAAACTCATCATTGTCTCAACAATAAAAAGATCGACACCTGCGTCGTAGAGTGCTTTCGCCTGCTCTTTATATATTTCAATAAGCTCTTCGAATGTTAGAGAACCCATGGGAAATAACTGCTCACCAGTCATCGTTATGTCACCAGCGACGAATACATTAGTGCCTACTGCATCTCTTGACAATTGTACCAATGCTCGGTTCATTTCCACAAGCTGATCGCCTAATCCATACTCTTCTAATTTGACTCGATTACATGTAAATGTAGGTGCATAAACAATATGTGAGCCAGCAAGAGCATACTTCTTTTGTAGTTTGATCAAAACTTCTGGATGTTCTAATATCCACTGCTCAGGGCATACTCCAATAGGCATTCCCGCTTCAATTAAATTTGAACCGGTTGCACCATCAAGGTATATTATTTGTTCTTTATTTTGAAAGATATCTTTAATTTGCATGAGTATTCTCCAATTCATAATATTATCAATACTATACCATGAAAATTGAGTCACTACAATTATCTTATTTTATCGAATACTTGATAAATTTTCTTCTCTATGATAAATTATAGTTTAGGTAAAATCTGTAATAGACGAAATGGAGATATCAAATGAAACATAAATTACTTGTCTTAATCCTTACACTAACCTTTGTATTTAGTTTAACTGCCTGTGGTACGGAAGACTTAACGGTCTATAAAAGTGAAATGGATTCTTTTATTAAGGAAATTACGAAAGTTGATACTGAAATGAATAAAATCGATCCTGACTCTGACACTGCTGTCAAAGAAATGCTTGAATGTCTGGATGCAATGGATAAGTCTTTTCATAGATTGGCAGATATCGATGTTCCGGCTCAATTTGGTTCCGTTGAATCTCTTGCCGATGAAGCTGCCGAAAATATGGATCTTGCTTTGGAAAATTACAATATTGCTTTTTCAACACCTACTTATGATGAAGCATATGGAAATGCTGCAAACGAATATCTGCAAAGAGCTCTTAAAAGAAAAGAATATATTTCAATCATTCTTCAGGGTGGGACTCCTGAGGGAGACGATGTTACAATTACTTATGAAGAATCTGAAACAAATGAATAAAGTATTGTAGCAAATATATGAAAAACAAAAAAGGCATGTTCATAATGAACATGCCTTTTTACTATCGTAAATATTAAAATTTACCAGCTTCTGCAGCTTCTTGAATTGAAACGGCTACAGCAACAGTCATACCAACCATTGGGTTGTTTCCTGCTCCAATAAGACCCATCATTTCAACATGTGCAGGTACTGAAGAAGAACCAGCAAACTGAGCATCTGAATGCATACGTCCCATAGTATCTGTCATACCATAAGAAGCAGGACCAGCTGCCATATTGTCAGGATGAAGAGTACGTCCTGTACCACCACCACTTGCTACTGAGAAATATTTCTTTCCAAGTTCGTTACATTCTTTTTTGTATGTTCCTGCTACTGGATGCTGGAATCTTGTTGGATTCGTAGAGTTTCCAGTGATTGAAACGTCAACTTTTTCTTTGTGCATGATTGCAACACCTTCGGTAACGTCATCTGCACCATAGCAGTTAACCAATGAACGAAGTCCAGTAGAATATGCTTTTCTGTAAACTTCTTTTACTTCGCCAGTATAATAATCCATTTCAGTTTCAACATGTGTGAAACCATTGATTCTTGAAATTACTTTTGCAGCGTCTTTTCCTAAACCATTAAGGATTACACGTAAAGGTTTTTGACGTACTTTATTTGCTTTTAATGCAATACCGATTGCTCCTTCTGCTGCAGCAAAAGACTCATGTCCTGCAAGGAAGCAGAAACATTCTGTTTCTTCTTCTAAAAGCATTTTTCCTAAATTTCCGTGTCCAAGTCCAACTTTACGTTGATCAGCTACAGAACCAGGAATACAAAATGCTTGAAGTCCTTCTCCGATAGCTGCGGCAGCATCAGCTGCTTTTTTGCAATCTTTTTTAATTGCAATAGCTGCACCAACAACGTATGCCCAACAAGCGTTTTCAAAACAAATTGTTTGGATACCACGAACCATGTTCGCTACTTCTAGTCCAGCGTCTTTGGTAATTTTTTCTGCTTCTTCAATGGAAGAAATGCCATAACTTTGTAATACTCCATTGATCTTGTCTATTCTTCTTTCGTATGATTCAAATAAAGCCATTATGTTTTCCTCCTTCTTATTCTTTTCTAGGGTCGATGATTTTTACAGCAGCTTCCATGCAACCATATTGGCCTTTTGCTTTTTCCCATGCTGTGTTTGCATCATCACCTTTTTTGATAAAGTCAGTCATTTTTCCAAGACTTACATATTGGTAACCAACGATTTCGCTATCTTCATTTAGACCGATACCGGTTACATAGCCTTCAGCCATTTCAAGGTATCTAGGTCCTTTTTCAATGGTTCCGTACATAGTTCCAACCTGGCTTCTAAATCCTTTACCGAGATCTTCTAGTCCAGCGCCAACTGGAAGTCCGTCTTCAGAGAATGCACTCTGTGTTCTACCATATGCAATTTGTAAGAAAAGTTCACGCATTGCTGTATTAATCGCATCACATACTAAGTCAGTATTTAATGCTTCTAAAACTGTTCTTCCTGGTAAGATTTCAGATGCCATAGCTGCTGAATGTGTCATACCTGAGCATCCAATTGTTTCTACTAATGCTTCCTGGATAATACCTTCTTTAACATTCAGTGTAAGTTTACATGCTCCCTGTTGAGGTGCACACCAGCCTACTCCGTGTGTTAAACCAGAAATGTCAGTGATTTGAGTTGATTTTACCCATTTCCCTTCTTGAGGAATTGGAGCTGCGCCATGATTCGCGGTTTGTGCCACAACGCACATTTGTTCTACTTCGTGTGTATAGATCATTTCATATCTCCTTTCGTCTATATAAATACTTTAATATAGATATCCTTTTTCAGCCTTTTTATTCTCTCATAAAAATATAAAAAAATCTAGTGAATTTCTCATTTTTGGTATTTTAGATAAAAAAAGGTAAATTTATGAATTAAAATCAGTTATTTTTTTGACAATCTCATTTTTCCCTTTAAAAATCGAGTTTGCAGGGATTACACCTCGCACGTTCGATAGTGGATAAACATCGGAATTCTTTCCAATAATCGTACCAGGATTCATGACACTTCCACATCCAATTTCCACTTGATCTCCTAGCATTGCACCAATTTTTTTAAGACCAGTCTCAATTTTTTCTTTTCCATTAATTGTAACCAATGTTTTATTGCTTTTTAGGTTTGAAGTAATCGAACCTGCCCCCATATGTGCCTTATAACCAAGTATACTATCGCCAACATAATTATAATGAGGTACTTGTGCTTTGTTAAAAAGAATGACATTCTTTAATTCAGTAGAATTTCCAACGACCGCACCTTTCCCTACGATTGCATTTCCCCTTATAAACGCGCAGTGTCTGATTTCGGCATTTTCATCAATGATGCATGGCCCAGCTATATATGCAGAGGGGAAAACGGTGGCACTCTTGGCAATCCAAATGTTTTCACCTTTTTTCTCGAATACGGAGGGATCAAGCTGATTTCCAAGTTTAATAATAAAAGAAGATATATCAGGAAGAATCTCCCATGGATATGTAGCTTTTATAAAAAGATCTTTTGCAATTGTTTCATGTATTGAAAATAATTGTTCAATTTTGATATCATTCATATTGTTTTCTCCAATTTATTTTAAGATTTTCTTTCATTAGGATAATCAATTTTCCAATTATATCTTCCACTTTCTAGATCTTTTACATATGAAAAATATGCGGAAAACTTGCTTCCCTTTTTTGATACACAATCTCTAAGACCGACTTTTCCGTTTTTACAAATGGATTCAATCATTGCTGGACTAATTTCTTTTCCGAAACCTTTAATAAATTTATCATTTTTCCAAATTGTGTATTTACATCCGCCACGCCAGTTAGAACATCCAAAACTGTTTTTGGTTTCCACAATATCACCGCCACATTCTGGGCACACACCATAGATATGATGTGGATCACCAAGAAAATCATCACTATGAAACGAGGCTCCAATTTTTATTTCACGTACACATCGTTCTACAAGATCCTTGATTAAATCTAGAAAATCTTTTTGTGTAAATCGATTACGTTCAATGTCTGATAAAGTTTTTTCTAATTTTCCAGTGAAATTCAAATCTAAAAGGTCTTCTACAGGTAATGTTTCAACAATTTTCTTGCCCAAATTGGTACAAACAAGATTCTTTTTCTGATATTCAATATATCCAACATCAACCAATTTTTTTATTGTCTCGGCTCTAGTAGCGGGTGTTCCAATACTAAATCCACTTAAGATACTCATCATCATTTCTTCCGACAAATCATCTTCTGATGCAGAATCATCAACCCCTTTTCCACATGTTTCCATTACTTTTAAGAGTGTTTTTTCTGTATGGTGCTTTGGTGGTTGCCTTTTTACAGAGGTAAGTTCACTTTTTAATTCTTTGACTTTTTCATCTTTTTGAAGCATTGGGAGATCAACTGTTTTCGTCTTGACCTGTTCAACAGCCTTCCACCCTTCCTCAATCAAAACCTTGCCCTTTGTTAAAAAATATCCTTCAATATGAAGCTCGGGAAATTCTGTCTTTATTACGGTCTCTTCGGAAACAGATTCCGGCATAAATTGTGCAAGAAACCGATTGCGTATTGTTTGGTATACAATCTTTTCGTCAGCTGATAAAGAAGAATCTTTTGGGAGTTGATATGTTGGGATAATTGCAGAGTGACTATCTACTTTTGAGGAATCAAAAACTCGTTTATCGGTATGAAAACGAAGCTGGTCACGAAATGGTGCTAGTTGATATAAAATATCAAATACTTTTCTGGTTTTATCTATGATACTTTCATCTAAAACAAAGCTTGCAGTTCTAGGATAAGTAATATATTTCTTTTCATATAATGATTGTGCAACTTTTAGAACTTTATCGGAAGTCCAACCTTTATATTTCCCAGTAATGAATCCTTGAAGATTTGTTAAGTTAAATAAATAGGGTGCTTTTTCTCGTTTTTTCTCAACTTTTTTATCTGTAATTAGTCCATATTGTCCACTGATTTTTTGCTTTACATCTTCTAAAAGTTGTTTGTTTTCGATTTTTTCTGTATATTTATCATTTTCTTCCGAAATGCTTTCCGAATTTTTGTTATCTGCAAGATCTGCTTCTGTTTTATTGTCAAGAATATAGTATGTTCCTTCGTAGTTACGATGATCATCCGTCTCAAACTCAGAAACCAAACGAAAATATTCACTAGATTCAAATTTTTCGATCTCAATATCACGATCATATATGATTTTTAATGTAGGTATTAGTACTCTACCAACATTAATTAATTGTCCGTATGAGTTATATTTTAACGTAGCAGCTCTTGTAATGTTGATGCCTATCATCCAATCTGAAATTTGTCTTCCAAAGCCCGCGTCGTGTAAAGGAAGCATTTCATGATTTGGTTTTAGCGTCTTTAGCCCTCTCTGTACTTCATCTTTCGTCCACTCACTTAAAAGCAACCTCCAGATCGGTTTTTTTACCTGTAAATACTCAAAGATTTCATCTGCAATTACTTGCCCTTCTCGGTCATCGTCAGTTGCAGAAATAATATCTGATACATCATTTCTTTCGATGAGGGATTGAATGATCATTAACTGCTTTTTGGCTCCTTCATCAACTTTACTTCGATTTCCATTAGCAGATTTTACTTTGTACTGAAAGGTATCCGGAAAAAAAGGAATGGTTTCAAAATCCCACTTTGAAAGCTCTTCTTGATAATCATCTGCATCAAAAAGTTGAAGCAGGTGACCATATGCCCAAGAAATTATATAGTCATCTCCTTCTAAATATCCGTTTTGTTTTTTCTTTGCATCGACAGCTTCGCTGATATTTCTAGCAACCGATGGTTTTTCTGCAATGATTAATTTTTTCATATATTTTCTATTATAATCCCATGTTAAATTTCGTTAATTTGCTCACCAAAGAAATAAAAACCCTTACATTCTGTAATTTTAACTGGAACAAATGTTCCAATCAATGAAGAATTGCCTTTAAAATGTACAAGTATATTGTTTGACAATCTTCCAGTCAAATAACTAGAATCATGAGAATTGATTTCTTCGACAAGAACTTCAGAAGTTGTTCCTAAATATCGTTTGATTCTCAAGGCGGATACTTCATGCACTGTTTTCAACACTTGATCAAAATAATTTTTCACCAATTCTTCAGGAACCTGATCTTCCATTGTTGCTGCTGGAGTGCCTGTTCTTTTAGAATATATATATGTAAATGCATTGTCATAGCCGACTTTTTTGATGACATCAATTGTCTCATTGATATCATCAATTGTCTCACCTGGAAATCCGATGATTAAATCAGTCGTAATGGAAACTTCTGGAATTTCCTTTTTGATTTTATCTGCTAAAGCCAGATAAGATTCTTTTGTATATTTACGATTCATTTTTTTGAGAATTTTGGAGCTTCCAGATTGTAGAGGCAAATGAACATGTTTCGCAACTTTTCTTGATTCTTTAATTACCTGAATTAATTCATCAGATAAATCTTTTGGATGGGGAGTCATGAAACGAATTCTTTTCAAACCATCAATTTCATCAATTTTTTTCAGCAATTCAGCAAAAGAAATTGGCTCATCTAAGCCAATTCCATAAGAATTTACATTTTGCCCAAGCAACATAATTTCAACAACACCATCTTTCACTAAAGATGTTATTTCTTGAATGATATCTTCTGGAGTTCTGCTTCTTTCTCTACCGCGAACGTACGGAACAATGCAGTACGAACAAAAGTTATTGCATCCATACATGATGTTAATTCCGGATTTGTATGCATATTTTCTTTCTACTGGAAGATTCTCAACAATTTCATCGGTTTTCTCCCAAACATGCATGACTTTCCTGTCTGTTTTAAGCAGTTCTAATAAGTATTCAGGAAATTTAAATAGGTTATGAGTCCCGAAAATCAAATCTACGTGTGAATAACTTTTTTTGATTTTCTCTACGACTTCCGGTTCTTGCATCATGCAACCACAAATACCAATATGCATGTCTGGATTTTTTCTTTTTTGATTTTTTAATGCTCCGAGACGTCCATATACTCTTTGATTTGCATTATCTCGAACGGTACAAGTATTAAATATAACAAAATCTGCGGTTTCTTCTGGTGCATCAATATACCCAATTGAGCGCAGAATACCTTCCAATTTTTCTGAATCACGCGCATTCATCTGGCAGCCAAATGTCGTAACGCAAAAAGTCAATTTTCGTCCTAATTCACGTTCTTTATCAAGTAGCAATAGTTTCGCTTCTTTAATTATTTCCCATTGTAATTCTGTTTCTGTCATTTATATCTGATAACCTTTCTTTAACTTCGTATTTGACCATCACCAAGAATCTGATACTTATATGATGTGAGCGCAATCAATCCCATTGGTCCTCTGGCATGAAGTTTTTGTGTACTTATTCCGATTTCAGCTCCGAATCCAAATTCAAATCCATCAGAAAATCTAGTTGAAGCATTTACATACACACAAGATGAATCAACATCCCTTAGAAATTGATCCATTGCACTTTGACTTGTTGTAAGAATTGCATCCGAATGTTTTGTATTATGTTTATTGATGTGATCAATCGCTTCTTGAATCGAATCAACTATTTTTATAGAAATAATATAATCTAAATACTCTGTATAATAATCTTCCTCAGTCGCAAGTGTGATATTCGATAAAATGGATTTAGAAAACTCATCGCCACGAATTTCAACGTTCTTTTTACTTAATAATTCTTCTAGTTTTGGTAGGAATTCTTTCGCGATTTCTCGATCGATTACAAGCGATTCGCAAGCATTGCAAACACCAATTCTTTGAGTTTTTGCATTGTCAATAATCGCAAGCGCTTTATCTTGTTGTGCAGATTTTTCTACATATATATGACAATTTCCTGTTCCTGTTTCAATGATTGGAATGGTAGAGTTATTAACAACTGCCTGAATCAACGAGGCACTACCACGTGGAATCAGTACATCAATATATTCTTTCATTTTCATAAATTCAGTGGTCGTTTGACGATTGGTATCTTCAATTAAAGAAATCGCATCTTCTGTGATTTCAACTTCTGCAAGTGCTCTACGTATTACATTTGTTAACGCAATATTTGAATGGATTGCATCGGAACCACCTTTTAGAATTACAGCATTTGATGTTTTAAAACATAAACCGAAAGCATCTACCGTAACATTTGGTCTGGATTCATATATAATTCCTATGACACCAAAAGGTACACGTACTTGTTTTAAACTAAGTCCGCTTTGCAGTGTGTTTTCATTCATTATTTCGCCAATTGGATCTTTGAGATCAATAATCTGAAGAAGTCCTTCACTCATGCTTTCTATTCTTTGTTCCGTCAATTTTAATCGGTCCACCAGTCCCGGATGCATATTCGCGGCTACAGCGTTGTTTATATCAAGCTGATTTGCTGCAAGAATTTCCTCTTTTGCTAAAACCAACTTTTCTGCTATATGTTTTAAAGCAATATTTTTTTGATTTGTTGATAATTTTTGTAATTCATACTTAGCTTTAACAGCGTTTTCACCTAGCGTAATTAAATTCATATTGTACATCCTTTCTTAATGCGGACTAGTTATTCTCCACAATATTTTTTTCCGTATTTTTCACCTAAATTTGTTATTGATCCATCTTTTTCTTGGATTGAGATGTTGTCAAGCTGTCCTCTTAAGTTTGAACGAATGGAAGTGATATATTCATTTCTTAATGCTGCCTGTTCTATTTTTTCATCTTCTGTTAATCCTTCGGATTCCTTTGATTTATGGTATAACAAATTCATACGTTTAATTTTATCTTCCGTCATATCGATTCCTTTCTAATTTATCTTTTGATAAAATTTTTCTAAATACTCCATTAATTGAAATGAATCATCAATATTCGCCTTAAAGAATGTACCAAATTCACGACCATCCATAATGCGATGTATAACGCGGACATCTTTTGCATTAGTTATAATCATATCGGCGCCTGTTTTGGTTGCAATTTTTGCAGCACTCATTTTTGTATTCATTCCACCAGTACCTACACTACTTCCTGTAGACGGTTTCCCCATTTGCATAAGTTCATCTGTAATCTCTTCAACGAATGGAATAAATTTCGCATCAACATCTTTTCTTGGATCATTTGAATACAATCCATCTATATCTGATAAAAGAATTAATAAATCCGCATGAATTAATGTGGTTACAATGGCAGACAGAGTGTCATTGTCACCGATTCCGATTTCACTGGTAGATACCGTGTCATTTTCATTAACAATTGGGATTGCATGTAAGCGAAAAAGTTCTTCAAAGGTATTAATTGAGTTTTTTCTGCTTTCTGGATCAGCAATTGCATCTTTCGTTATGAGTATTTGAGCAGCAATTTGATTGTATTCTGAAAACATTTTCTGATATACCATCATCAATTGTGCCTGCCCAATTGCAGCGCATGCCTGTCTAAATGAGACAGCATTTCCGATATCGCACACGTTCACATTTTTTTTACCAAGGGCAATTGCTCCAGATGTAACAAGTACAACGTCTTTTCCCTGGTTTCTAAGATTACATAGTTCTCTCACCAGAGAATCCATTTTAATATAGTCTAAGTTTCCTGTTTCTGGGTGTTGTAACGAGGAAGACCCTATTTTTATTACAATTCTTTTTTTATTCTTTAAAGCTTCTCGATAAGCATTCATTTTATTTTGCTCCATTCCTGTAACATAATTTGGAAAAAAACTCTAAAATATATATTACTTGAAATAATTGATATAAGCAAGGGTAATTATCTAGTACAAATCCTCTCCGCAACTTTCATTCCATCCATTGCAGCAGAAATGATTCCGCCTGCATAACCTGCGCCTTCTCCAGCTGGAAACAACCCGGAAAAATCGGATTCAAAGGATTCATTTCTTGTAATACGTACTGGTGAAGAAGTTCTTGTTTCGGGTGCTGATAGAATTGTTGATGGATGATCAAACCCTTTGATTTTCTTTCCGAAATCTTTCATTCCTTCGATAATAGACGTACAAATTGATTCTGGTAAAATATTTCGAATATTTCCTGGCGCAATCTCACCTTTTATTGTAGGAGAATATCTAAATGCAGAAAAATCAGAGAAATTATTATTTTTAAAATCTTCGAATTTCTGTACGATGACCTTACCATTCCCCTCACAAAAGGCTAATTTTTCAATTTGTTCTTGGAAGTACAAACCTGCAAGAATATCCGTATTTGCAAAATCAGACTTATCAACCTGTACTACTATTGCACTGTTTGAATTCGCACCATTTCTAGCATGATAACTCATTCCATTAATGGCTAATTTACCTTTTTCAGACGATGCATTTACCACATGTCCTCCTGGGCACATACAAAAAGAATACACTCCTTTTCCAGAAGACGCTTGATATGTCAATTTATAATCAGCTGCAGGCATATGATTGACATTGGATTCTCCAAACTGAGATGCATCGATTAACTCTCTCTCATGTTCAACACGTACTCCAACTGAAAAATTTTTCTGCTCCATTGGAACATTACATTCATATAATTTGCGAAACGTATCTCTCGCACTATGTCCAATTGCTAGTATGCAAACGTCAGTTAAGAACTTCTCGGTATGATTGATTGTTAATGATTGTAATTTGCCGTCTTCAAAATGAAAATCTGTAATTTTATGAGAAAAATGAAACTGACCACCCATGGATTCTATATCTTCTCGCATATGAATAATCACATCTTTTAATACATCAGTACCGATATGAGGTTTGTTGTCGTACAAAATAGATGGATCCGCACCATACTGAACAAACTGCTCTAGAATAAATTGCATTCTCTGTTCTTTATCTTTTACTTGAGTGTTTAATTTTCCGTCTGAAAAAGTGCCGGCCCCACCTTCTCCAAATTGAACATTGGATTCTGGATTCAATTCTCCGGTTCTCCAAAAGAGATCCACATCATCCGAACGCTCAGGAATCGCTTTCCCACGCTCAAAAACAATTGGACATAATCCACACTTTGCTAGAATCAATGCTGCAAAAAGTCCACAAGGACCTGCTCCAATAATGACTGGACGCGATTTAAAGCCTGTAGTAGTTACTCCGGGTAAATGATATTTCTTTAAATAATATTTTTGTAAATTATTATCTTTTGATTTGTTTAAGAGCACATCCTCATTTGGTATTGAAAAAACAACCGAATAGGTAAGAAATATTTGAGGTTTTTTTCTTGCGTCGATTGATTTTTTGACAATTGAAAACGAACTGATTTGTTGTATTGGAACACGTATTGAACTTGCTAATTTGTCCTTTAGTTCATCTTCACTATGTTCATACCTTATCTTTAATTGATGATAGATAAGCATGCTGATCCTCCATGATTCCTTGTTGTAATTAAATACGCTCTTTTTTAAAATTGCTTAATTAGTTTAATGCAGCATGTGTGCCTGCAATTTGACCAGATGTCCAAGCCCACTGTAAGTTATAGCCACCACAAATACCATCTACGTTTAAAAGTTCCCCAATGATATATATATTTTCATCCTTTTTTGTTTGAAAATAATGATTTATTTCTTCTAAGTCCACACCACCCGTGCATACCTGTGCTTGCCCATAATCATTTGAAGAAACTATTTTAGTCTCCCAATTTTTTAATAAATTGAAAATTGAAAGAATTTTTTTTAGTGGTAGCATATTTATTTTGCTATCTTGTGATATATCTAGTTGTTTAAGTGCTTGTAGAAGTATTCCATGATGAACAACCCCATTTAAGAATTCATAAATAGAAGCATTCTGGAATAGTTCCATACGCTCTTTGATTGTTTCTTGTACCTTATCTGCTTCAATAAAAGGAATGTAATCAATGCGTAATGTAACTGCATTACTTTGTTCTATTTCTCTTGATATATTACTACTTAGTTGAAAAATCGGAATTCCAGATACACCATATTTCGTTAATTGTAATTCACCAGATTCTTCTTCTAGAAAATTTGAATTAGAGTATGATCTGATT
This sequence comes from Lachnospiraceae bacterium, assembly GCA_963666475.2. Classification (GTDB taxonomy): domain Bacteria; phylum Bacillota; class Clostridia; order Lachnospirales; family Lachnospiraceae; genus JBFHIZ01. Next base: position 588,665 of record CAXXJM010000001.1, read on the forward strand.
CGGCAAAAAACTCGTATTCCATGAAGATTTTTATAATAGGTTTCTTCGCATTTGAAACCACATAGTGCAGGTAAAATGGAGAAAGTCTTATAATTCTTCTCAATCAATTGATGATAAATCTCTTCTGCAGCTTTTGAATGGGCACCTGCAAATAAACCAGTTGCGATAATAATACGATCAAATGCAGTTGTATTATGCTCTACAAAATATTTACCATCTGTTTTTTTGATATCGTGTACCCAAGTGTTCGTAATTACTTCGATACCATTTCTCTGAATTGCAAATACTAATGCATCTAATACAGTGGATGATTGCTCGGTAATTGGATAAACACCATTATTTTTCACTTTTGTATAGATGCCAATTGAGTTAAAAAAACGAATCGTCTCTTTTGTGGAAAATTGAAGTAAGCTTTTCTCTACAAACACAGGTAGGTTCGTATGAAACCAACGTGCATCCATATCAATATTTGAAATGTTGCATTTCCCATTTCCTGTTGCGAGAATTTTTTTTCCTAGCTTGTCATTTGCTTCGAATATAGTGACATTTGCTCCACTTCTAGCTGCAGCTAAAGCGGATAACAAACCACTTGCCCCACCACCAATCACCGCAATCTTTTTTTTATTCATAAGTCTCCTTTATAAAACATGAACTTTCTTTAGAACAGAAATAATTTTCTTGCCCATAGGCAACATTTCTAATTCTCGTTCACCTAAGCCTTTTAAAAATATCATCATAGAAAAATATGCGATTATGCCACCAATTATACCAACAATGGTTACGACAAAATTTCCAGTAAATATAGCAAATAACTTATAGAGCGTAAATACAACAAATCCCATGACTAAAGCGGAAAGCGTCGGAATCAAAAAAGTATGTCTTAGTTCCTGCTTGTAACGTATATACTTTCGAATTGCCAAAAGATTTAATACACACATCAAAAAAGAAAATACAATGTTTGATAAGACCACCCCAAAGATTCCAATATCAGTAAAACGTAAAATCAAAAACAAAAATCCGCTTGATATCATCAGTGAAACGAGTGCATTGATAACAGGAATTCGCAGATGATTGATACCTTGTAAAATGCCATTTGTTAAAGTTGAAAAGGAATAGAATATAATCGTGATCGCGCCAAGTTGCATCATTGAGGCGGCCATATCAATTTCACCATTAAAAAGCAAATCAACAATAGGTCTTGCCAATACCCCCATGCCAACAGCACATGGAATAGACACTAGCATGGTGATGCGAATTACCTGGCTGATTTTCCCACGTACCGGTGAATAATCCTTTTTTTCCATATATCCTACTAATGTTGGAATGGAAGAAGCTGACATAGCACTGGCAAGAGCAATCGGTATATTGATTAATACGCGATATTTTCCACTAAAGACACCCCAATGTACTGTTTTTAGATCTTCCAAACCTTTATATATCATTTCACCATTAAAGATTCTTTGATTCACAATCGTGGTCAAATTATAAACTGCTGTACTTAATATTACTGGCACAATTGTAAGGATGAGTATCTTAACAATTGATCGATAATCCTCACGAAACCTACTATTATCTTTTGCCATTCTGGTTTTAAAGCGTGGAGCATACAACATATAAACAAACACTAAAAATGCCAATGCTATAAAAGCTCCGATTGCACAACCAATTGTACCTCCAGCTGCACCATAAGCAAATTCATAGTCTGCATTTCTAAGAAGATCGGCAACTTTACTTCCATAATTTGAAAGAATAACAGCACCTGTTAAAGATGCAATTACTAGAAAAACTTGCTCGACAACTTGAGAGATAGCGGTTGGTAACATGGTTCGTAGGCCCTGAAAATAACCACGAAAAACACCCATAACTGCAACCAATAACAAGGCAGGTGATAATACCCGTAGAGCGATTGCGCTCATAGGTTCTAAAATCAGTCCAGCAAATTGATCTGCAAAAAGATATACTAGTATGGACGCAATTCCTCCTACGATGAATGCAAAAATTAAAGAAGCTTTAAATATGCGATGAGCATTCTTGTATTCTCCTTTGCTGACACGGGATGAAACCATTTTAGACACTGCAATCGGAAGACTATAAGAAGATAAAAGTAAAATCAATGCATAAATCTCGTATGCGGCAGCATAATATCCATTTCCTTGATCACCGATAATGTTGGTAAGAGGAATTCTTCTTGCCATACCAATGAGTCGAACCAAAATTCCTGCAATGGCAAGGATTCCGCCTTGAACAATAAAATTATTGCTTTTTTGTTTTGATTTATTCATACTCTCCCCTTTCTATTTTCGACTAGTCTTTCGTAATATGTAAATCAAATAGAATTTTTTCTTGTTTCTCTTCCATTATTTTCATTTCCGTTGGTTCAAGATGATCATACCCTAATAAATGAAGCATGCTATGAACGATTAAAAAGCAAATCTCTCTTTTTTTTGAATGGCCATATTGAAAAGCCTGTTCTAAGGCTTTTTCGTACGAGATGATAATATCTCCAATTGCAACAACTGATGTCTCTGGATCAACATACTGAAACCTTGAATTCACATCTTCTAAACAAGAATAGTCTGCGGGATGCAAAAAATTTAAGTTTGGAAAAGATAAAACATCAGTTTCTTTGTCAATTTTTCGAAATTCACGATTATAATATTGAATACCAGTGTTATCGGTAAATAATAAATTCACTTCAAAATCAAAATCAAAGTGTTCTGATTTCGCAGTTTCCATAATGACCGTTTCAAATAGTTTTTTGTCATCATTTGAAATATCATATTCGGTTTCGTTCTCAACGTAAAAAATCATAGTATAATTTTTCCTCCTTAAAAAATGACACAATAACATTATAATCTTCAAATGTTAATGGTGATTTCTCTAGAAACTTTCTTTTAAATAAATCTATGCTAATTGCAGAAATCAACTCTTGCATATCTAAGTTATGTTTCTGGTCTTTTTGAAGAACGTGCTCTATCATACGTAATATCTCATCAATGATTAGTACAAGAATCAATTCTTTTGAATAAAACTCCAGTTCTTTAACATGTTGGAGCTCATAAATCAGCTTCCTCGCCGGCATAGGAAAATGATTTTCCTTTAGAACCTTATCTAAATCTTCTTTATCAAATAATACATCAATATGTTGATAATAAATCCCTGTCTTAATCAAGGCTGAATCCACCTTGATTTTAGGAGCAATTTTTTCGCCAAAATAGGCACGATGAATTGCACGCACATACTTTTCTTCTGCATCAGATTTCAATTGCTTTATTAAAACGAATTCCTGGTCATTAATTACAGAGTAGATATTTGCATGTTTTCTGACCATGAAATAATCACAGAAAAAAATCACAAAAAACAAAGTAATAAAATTAATAAGAAAATTGATTACCACGTAGAAAATAACTTCCTGATTCAATGTACTTTCTAGAAAAAGCACATGATATGCAAAAGATAATCCTAAATGGAAGCCCAAAGATATAACGGACGCCAAGTAATACTGTGTAGTGTTTTTTGCTCTACGAAAAGAAAGTAAAGCAATCATCATTGAAAGCATATATACAAACATAACCATGAAAGAGCTATCTGATATGGACAATGTAATCACGAGAAATGTGGTAATTGAAAAAAATGCAGTCATTTCATTTGATGCATACAAGAGCAAGATTGTTAACGGTAGATATGCCCAAGACATCACAGGTAAGAATGAAAATAAGATGCAAAAAGAAACTCCAAACACATAAATAATGGTAAAAACGAGAGTATTATGTATTGCTTCGATGTGTGTAATAAACTTCTCTTCCTGACTTATGAACAAAACAATAATAATAAAAGACAACATAAAATAGATGATATGCATGAACAATTCATGATTCTCTGACTGATGAACAACTCGATAATAAATGGATGGTATCAGTGTTGTTGAAAGAATAATACCCAAAATACAAATCCAATGCCATATCGATAAGGTGATACTTTTTTTATTATTTACATCCATATTCGTCCCCATAAATTTTATTTTCTTTGTTCAAATAAATCATATGCTTTTACGATTTTTTGTACAAGAGGATGTCTAACAACATCCTTACTAGATAACTCAACAAATGATATTTCACTAATTTTATGCAACACTTTTTTTGCAACATCAAGACCGGACTGTACATTTGTCGGCAAGTCTTTCTGGGTAGCATCTCCAGTAATAATAACTTTTGAGCCAAATCCAATTCGCGTTAAAAACATTTTCATCTGAGCTGGAGTCGTGTTTTGTGCTTCGTCTAATATTATGAAGGCATTATCCAGCGTTCTTCCACGCATGTAGGCTAAAGGAGCTACTTCAATCAATCCTTTTTCCATGTTTTTAATAAAACTATCTGCTCCCATAATTTGGTAAAGAGCATCGTATAATGGTCGCAAATAAGGATCTACTTTACTTTGTAAATCGCCAGGAAGAAAACCTAGTTTTTCTCCTGCTTCGATTGCTGGACGAGTAAGAATGATTTTTTGAACTTCATTATTTTTAAAAGCAGTGATGGCCATTGCCATTGCTAAGTATGTTTTTCCAGTTCCGGCTGGTCCAATACCAAAAACTATCATGTTCTTTTTTATGGATTCAATGTAATTTTTTTGACCTAGAGTTTTTGGTTTGATTGGTTTGCCGTTAGTCGTATGGCAAATACAATCCTGATCCACTTCAAGAATGGATTCCTCTTCTCCTTCATTTTGCAACATCATCGCGTAATTCACCTTCTGTTCATTGATTTCATCTCCTCGATCTGATACCGTCAGCAAATCTTGCACAATCTTTTTTGCATTCAAAACATGATCTTTTTCTCCAAAGATGAAAAGTGCTTCGTTTCTATTTACGATGGACACATGATACTCATTTTCAATTTTTACTAAATATGAATCATATTGTCCAAATATTTGTTTTAATTGATCTACGGTTACTGTAAGTTCTACTTTGAATTCTTCCATAATTACCTCATTCTTATACTACCATAAAAGGCCACTATAAAAGTGGCCTTTATAGATCTATTGAATAATTTTTTTGATTAGTTTGTTTTTGGTAATAACTTCTTCTGTTAATTCAAACGCATTATGAAGACGTTGTTTTACGGAATCAAGGTTGCGTAAATCATTTGCGTAGATAGTAGCCAGTACATCATTCTTTTCAATTGCATCGCCTACTTTCTTAGATAGTACGATCCCTACACCTAAGTCAATTTCACTTTCTTTGGTCTCTCTTCCACCGCCTAAGAGCAAAGAACAAATTCCGACTTCTAACGAATCAATGGATTTCACGTACCCTTGTTGATCCGAACGAATCTCAATTATATTTGATCCAAGTAAGAATTTTTCAGGATGATAGCAATAGGAAGAGTCTCCACCTTGTGTTTCAACGAACTCTGCAAATTTTCGAAGAGCTGAACCATCTAATATACTTTTTTTCAATTTTTCGCTTGCCTCTTCGATTGTTGTACAAATCTCAGAAACAACAAGCATATGCGCACCTAACACAATACATAGTTCAAATAAGTCATCAGGCCCATTTCCCTGTAAAGTATGGATAGCTTCTATTACTTCTAGTGCATTTCCTACTGCAAATCCAAGAGGCTGATCCATATCAGATATAATCGCACTTGTATTCTTGCCTGCACCCTTTCCAATTGAAACCATTTCCTCAGCAAGTTTTTGTGCCATTTCTTCTGATTTCATAAAAGCACCACTTCCGGTTTTTACATCTAATACAATACAATCCGCTCCAGCTGCCAGTTTTTTACTCATGATTGAACTAGCAATCAAAGGTATTGAGTCAACCGTTCCAGTTACGTCACGAAGTGCGTATAATTTTTTGTCTGCAGGAGCCAAATCCGTGGTCTGCCCCATGATTGAAATCCCAATTTTATTTACTTGAGAAATGAACTCGTCTTCCGTAATATTTGTGTGAAATCCAGGAAAACTTTCAAGTTTGTCAATGGTTCCACCTGTGTGACCAAGTCCTCTACCACTCATTTTTGCCACTTTAGCTCCACAAGCAGCAACCATAGGTGTAAGAACTAATGAAGTTTTGTCACCAACACCACCTGTTGAATGCTTGTCTACTTTTGAGCCAATAATTCCAGACAAATTCAATGTATCACCGCTATTTTTCATAGCCATTGTAAGTGAAAGCGTTTCTTGTTCGTTCATGCCTTGAAAATAGATAGCCATTAACAATGCAGACATCTGATAGTCCGGAATCGAACCATTTGTATATCCATCGATAACAAATTTTATTTCTTCTTCTAAAAGGGGATTCCCATTTCTCTTTTTTACAATTAAATCATATATTCTCATAGATTCTCCTAACCTACTTATGATAAGGTTCCTTTGCAATAATACGAAATGCACGATATATTTGTTCGGTCAAAATAACACGCATCAATTGATGAGGAAATGTCATTTTGGAAAAACTTAAATGAAGTTGAGCTTTGCTTGTGATGCTAGAATGAATTCCATTAGAACCGCCGATGACAAACTGAATATGGCTATGTCCATTAACTTGTAAAGCTGATATCGTATCAGCAAATGACTCCGAAGTATATTCTTTTCCCCGAATTTCTAAAGTGATCAAATATGCACCCAAGGTGATACTCTTATCAATTCGCTCGGCTTCCTTCATACGACATATTTCCAAATCGGAATCCGACGGTGAAGAAGGTTCTTTTTCATCGGAGACCTCAGTAATTTGAAATGTGCAATATCTTGAAAGTCTCTTTTCATACTCTGCAATAGCATCTCTATAAAATTTTTCTTTGATTTTTCCGACTGCAATAATACTAATCTTCATTTTGATACAATTCCACATACATGTCTTCAGTAAACTTATCCAAAAATGATTCTTCTAAATTTAAGAACTGATTAGAAATTCTCTTTTTTATCTCTTCAAAACGCATAAAAAATTTAATTTCCTCTTGATAAGATTCTTCTGATTCAAAAATTACTTGGTCAATTGCTGCTGATGTTAGGTTTTCTAAAACCCATTTTTTCATCTCGTTTTCCAGATTTGTTTCTTCTTTTTGAATTTCCATAATCTTTTTAACCATACGAAATGAATGAATTCCCATAATAATAAATATTACAAAAAGCCCACCTAAAACAATAGACATCATGTTTTTCGTAAAATCATTTATGGATATTGGGATAATTCCTAATTGAAATAAAACTAGAAAAATCAATCCTAATATACCAACAAAAAGTAATGTCTGCGCAGACGCTTTCACATCTGTCGCTTTTTCACCTTTGTCTTCATATGCCCTGGCATAAGATGGTGTTTTGGCACCCAAGAATTCGGATTCATCAGTATCTTCAGCCTCACTCAGTGCTTTTTCTTGTAAGAAAATGCGAATCGCTTGTTTTGCCTTCTCAGCATATTTGGGCTCCATATATAACTCATAAACATTTTCTTCATGAACAACTTCTTTTATAAATCCTTCTGGAAGTTTGTTATAGCTTAAAAAAGCTTGCAACTCCAGCAACAAATCTTTGTCTCCAAATATTAATTTTTGATCATGTATTGTTTCATCTTCAAGATCATCAACCAAATCGCATTTACAGTCACTGCAGGTTTTTATTCCTTCAACATACTCATTTTTACACTCTGGGCACCAAGGCATTTTATTTCTCCTTTATCATCCTGAATTATTTGTTCAAATACTCATCGATACTTTTTGCTGCAGTCTTTCCCGCTCCCATTGCTAAGATTACAGTAGCAGCACCAGTTACGATATCGCCTCCAGCATAAACTTTTTCTTTTGAAGTTGCACCGGTATCTTCATTTATTACAACACATTTTCTACGATTGACTTCCAATCCTTTTGTCGTAGATGAAATCAATGGATTTGGAGATGTTCCAAGAGACATAATTACGGCCCCGGTATCAAGTTCAAATTCTGAGCCTTTTACTTCCACTGGGCTTCTTCGACCAGAAGCATCTGGTTCTCCTAATTCCATCCTTATACAACGAATTCCTTTTACCCAACCAGATTCATCCGTTAATATTTCTGTAGGGTTTGTCAAAAACTCAAATTGAATTCCTTCTTCTTTTGCATGATGGACTTCTTCAATTCTTGCTGGTAATTCCTCTTCGCTTCTTCGATACACGACGGTCACCTCTGAACCTAGTCGAAGTGCAGTTCTTGCAGCATCCATCGCCACATTTCCACCACCAACAACAACTAAATTTTTTGGTGCCATAATTGGTGTCGTAGAATTTTCCTTCCAGGCCATCATCAAATTACTTCTTGTCAAATATTCATTTGCTGAAAAAACTCCATTTGCTTGCTCTCCAGGAATTCCCATAAATCGAGGAAGTCCGGCTCCCGAACCAATAAACACAGCATCAAATTTTTCTTCTTCAATTAACTGATCTATGGTTACTGCTCGACCTACAACAACGTTTGTCTCAATTTTGACGCCAAGTTTCTTTACATTTTCAATTTCTTTTTCTACGACTTCTGCTTTTGGCAAGCGGAATTCTGGGATGCCATAAACAAGTACTCCGCCTGGTTTATGTAGCGCTTCAAATATGGTTACGTGATATCCTTTTTTAGCCAAATCACCTGCACAAGATAGCCCCGCTGGTCCGGCACCAATCACCGCAACTTTTTGTTCTTTTTTTGTTTCTTGAGGAAGAGATGAAATACCATGTTCTCTTGCCCAATCCGCAACAAAGCGTTCTAATTTTCCAATTGCAACAGCTTCTCCTTTGATTCCACGAATACATTTCGCCTCACACTGTCGTTCTTGTGGACAAACCCTTCCACATACTGCAGGTAAGGATGATGATTCATCGATAATCCGAAAAGCACTTTCAAAATTTCTGTTTACCACTTCTTGAATGAATGCCGGAATATTAATTGAAACTGGGCATCCTAAGATACATTTTGCATTCTTGCAGTTCAAACATCTTGTTGCTTCAGCTACTGCTTCTTCCTCATTATATCCATAACAAACTTCTTCAAAATTTTTCGCTCTTAGTTTTGCATCCTGTTCACGAACAGGAATTTTTTTTAATACATCCATCTTATCTACCTCCACATCTTTCTTTCGAATGATGTGTATCTCCTTCTATTTGACGCAATTTAGAACGCCCTTCATTAGTCTTATACATTTGCTGGCGCCTCATTGCTTGATCGAAATCTACTAAATGGCCATCAAATTCAGGACCATCTACACAAGCAAATTTTATTTCGTCACCTATTTGAACACGACATGCACCGCACATACCAGTTCCGTCTACCATAATAGGATTTAAACTGACAATAGTTGGCAGGTTATATTTTTTAGTCGTCAAACAAGCAAATTTCATCATAATCATCGGACCAATCGCAACACATAAATCGTAATTTTTGTGTTCGTTTTCAATCAGTTCTTCAATAACTTTTGTAACAAGACCGTGTTTTCCATAGGAACCGTCATCTGTTGTAATATATAAATTACCTGCAACACTCTTCATTTCTTCTTCTAAAATCAAAGTATCTTTTGACCTTGTACCAATAATTACATCGGCTTGTATGCCTTTTTCATGCAACCATTTTACTTGCGGATATACAGGCGCAGTTCCAACGCCTCCTGCTACGAATAAAATGCGTTTCTGTGCAATCTCAGGGTCATGTACAAACTCTGAGGGATTTCCTAATGGGCCTACAAGATCCGCAAATGAATCTCCTACATTTAACTCACACATTTTCATTGTTGCTTCTCCCATGACCTGATAAACGATGGTTACGGTTTCTTTGATACGATCATAATCACAGATTGTAAGTGGAATACGTTCAGCATGTTCATCAGTTCTCACAATTAGAAATTGACCTGGTAAACAAGATGCAGATAATCTTTTTGCATGTATCTCCATTAAATAAATATTATCAGTTAATTTTTCAGATTTCATAATTTCAAATTTCTTAATATTCTCTTTCATCTTTACCTCGCACTACTATATCTTATCATTCATACACAAAAAATGCATCATTATCATCGTTTGAAACATGATACACAGCGTACGTATACATATTAACACCGTATAAATCACCACTTTTTTTACGAACTTCACCGGATTTTTCATACCATTCTTCAACTAAATAATAAGGCTGTCCTTGGAATCCAAAAGCTGCATCAATTGAATACGTATATCTTTCCGATTTGTCATTATCATAACCATTTAAATCATCAATTAAACCAAGACTAAATTGATATTTGTACATCTGCGCTAATGCTTGATCCACTTCAAAATCAGCAGGTAAAAGTAATTCTACATCTCTTCTGGTTTCACGACTCATTTCCCCTGAATTGTTTATTGTAACACAACGAAGAGTAAATTTTCCAAGAGGCATTGCGATTGGTCCAACATATTCCTTGCTATCTAAGGTTACTTCCGTACCATCCAAAGTATAGAGCACTTTACAGCCTTTCTGTACTTCAATTACAATTGATTTTGCATTGGTTGTTAGTCCACTATATATATTCACGGACGGTGCATACGGTTTTGATAAATCAATATGAAAAGTTCCTTTTGCAACATCACTCTTTGTACCCATTTCGCTAACAAATATAGCAGAAATAATATAGGTTCCCTCATCAAGTGTAATTGGATCCTGATATATAAGGCTGTCTGTATTCGGAATACTTCCATCCAATGTGTAAAAAATAGTTCCATTTATTGAGGTATTTAATTGTAACGTTATTTTATTATAATAAGTACCCTCACTGCAACTAAAAGATGGAATTTCAGTTAAAAAATTTTTATATGCATTGTAAATATCGTTATTATTTGAAGAACGAACTAAACTTTCAATAGAATCTAAGTTCTGTTCTTCTATTTCTAATTGAATTAGGTTATCATACACAGAAAACGTTGTAAACCCTTCAGTAATCATTTGTTCCAACAACTCTTTTGCCGTTGATTGATCATTGTTTTTTAAGAGATAGTCTACTTTTAACATTTTTAAATCATAATTTTCAGTGCGCATTTCGATTGCCTGGTCTAAATAAGAAATTGCTTCATCCAAAGATCCAGATTCACCATAATCCAATGCTTTCTTATAAACATAATCAAAACTGGAATGAATATAAGAGTTTATCATCATAAAAGCAAGCAAAACTGTTGCTAATAAAATAAAAATAACAACAAAAACACGCTTCGCTTTCTGCTTATTTATCGTATGTTTTAGATGAATGTCAAAACCTTCCTTTTCATCGTCATGTATAATTGAAAAGGAATGAATTTGATCTTCTAGCTCAAGTTCATAATCAGGAACGAACTGAATTTCTTTCCCACATTTTGAGCAATAAAATTTTCCTTCATCTAATTCGGTTTCACAATTTGGACACTTCATATTGGCTCCATTATTTCTTTGAAACTGCCTCGACTAAATTGTTCATTAACATAGCAATTGTCATCGGACCTACACCACCAGGAACTGGAGTAATATAGGAACAAGCATCTTTTACATCTTCAAAATCCACATCACCACATAATTTTTGATCTTCTGTACGATGCATTCCAACATCTATTACGACTGCTCCATCTTTTACATACGAACGATCAATCATCTTTGGTTTACCTACCGCAACGACAAGAATATCCGCACGTTTACAAATAGTTTTCAGATCTTTTGTTTTTGAATGAGCAATTGTTACTGTTCCATTCTCTCTTAATAGTAATATTGACATTGGCTTCCCAACAATATTACTTCTTCCTACTACAACACATTCTTTACCCGCAATCTCAATATTACTTCTTTTTAGCAATTGAATTACTCCTGCTGGTGTACAAGACACAAATCCAGGTTGGCCAATACAAAGAGCACCAACACTTTGCGGATGAAAGCCATCGACATCTTTGAGTGGAGAAATTGCTTGAATTACTTTGTTTTCATCCATATGAGCTGGTAAAGGTAATTGAACTAAAATTCCGTGTACATTTGGATCTTCATTTAGTGCGGTAACCAGATCAAGCAATTCTTTCTCAGGTATAGATTCATCCAATTCATAAGATTTTGATTCGATTCCAATATACGCACATGCATTTTTTTTATTTCTTACGTAAACAGTAGACGCTGGGTCTGTACCAACTTGTACAACTGCAAGACAACAATAAATCCCTTCATTTTTCAACTCAGATACTTTTTGCTTTAATTCGTCTTTAATATTCTTTGATATTTCTTTTCCATCTATTATTTTCATCTGATGTCAACCTTTCAAAAAAGTTCTAGAGTTAAAATAAACCTACGATTTTATCATTTTCATCTACATCGATTCGATGTGCAGCAGGTTCTTTTGGTAGTCCTGGCATAGTCATAACTGCTCCAGTTAATACAACAACAAAGCCTGCGCCAGCAGAAACATAGACATCTCTTACCGATACGGTAAACCCAGATGGTCGTCCTAAAAGTGCTGGGTCATCTGACAAGGAATATTGTGTTTTTGCCATACATACTGGGAAATGTCCATAGCCCAATTTTTCTAATTTCTTAATTTTATTCATTACGGAAGTTGGTACAGAAATATCATCTGCACCATATATTTCCTGAGAGACGGTGCGAATTTTTTCTACCAAATTCATCTCATTCGGATATAAAACTTCAAAATTACTTTCTTTTTGTTCTAGTGTTTGAATCACAAGGTTTGCAAGATCAATTCCACCATCACCACCATGTTCCCAAACTTTTGAAATTGCAAAATCGCATCCTAATTTTTCACAAAATTCTTTGACGAAAGTAATTTCTTCATCAGAATCGGTAAGGAAAGCATTTACACTTACAATAATTGGAACTTTATATTTCTGTATATTTAGAATATGTTTTTCGAGATTTACAATTCCCTTTTTTAAAGCATCAAGATCTGGAATGGATAACTCCGTCTTCGCTATTCCACCATTATATTTTAAAGCACGGATAGTAGCTACCAATACAACTGCGTCTGGTTTTAAATTTGCAGAACGGCACTTGATATCAAAAAACTTTTCCGCTCCAAGATCTGCACCAAAACCAGCTTCTGTAATACAGTAATCTGCCATTTTTAAGGCGGTTTTTGTAGCAATTACACTATTACAACCATGTGCAATATTTGCAAATGGCCCACCGTGAATAATTGCTGGCGTATGCTCCAATGTCTGGATCAAGTTGGGTTTCAAAGCATCTTTAAGAAGGGCAGCCATAGAACCAACTGCCTGCAAGTCTTTTGCTGTCACTGGATCACCATCCATGTTATAAGCAACAACAATCTCGCCCAGACGTTTTTTTAAATCCATCATGTCTTCGGCCAGACAAAAAACAGCCATGATTTCTGAAGCAACGGAGATAACAAAATGGTCTTCTCGAACGAACCCATCCGCTTTTGAACCTAATCCAACAACAGTATTTCTTAAACTGCGATCATTTAAATCTACACATCGTTTCCAAATAATTTGTCTGGTGTCAATATGAAGTTCGTTTCCATGGTGGATATGATTATCAATTAAGGCAGCAAGTAAATTATTTGCAGAAGTTATTGCATGAAAATCGCCAGTAAAATGAAGATTTAAATCTTCCATCGGAACAACTTGCGCATAACCACCTCCGGCAGCTCCTCCTTTTATTCCAAAGCAAGGGCCAAGTGAAGGTTCACGAAGAGCAATGATTGCTTTTTTGTTTAATTTCCCAAATGCTTGTCCAAGCCCTACGGTAGTTGTTGTTTTTCCTTCGCCTGCTGGTGTTGGATTGATGGCAGTTACCAGAATTAGTTTACCGTCCGGATTACTTTTGATTTTTTCAATATATTCATTTGAAATTTTCGCCTTGTATTTTCCGTATAATTCTAACTCATCAACCTCGATGGATAAAGAATTTGCAATTGATTGAATTGGTTCCATTTTTGCTTCTTGAGCAATTTGAATGTCTGATTTCAAAACATGCCTCCTATGGTCGTTCTTATGAAATAATTATTACTGATCTCGCTCCATTTGTAATCGTTCTTCAAACTCATCTAAAGTCATTAGAATTTTTCTGGGTTTTGTACCTTCTTCACCGCCAACAAGTCCAAATGTATTAAGTTCATCCATTATTCTTGCAGCTCTATTGAATCCAATCTTGAATACCCTTTGTAACATTCCAATGGAAGCTTTTTCTTTATCAATGATAAATCTTCCTGCTTCTTCAAAGTAGATATCTCGGTCATCATCCGCACTTGAAATGCCAGCTTGACCACCTTGTTTTTTGATAGTTTGAATTTCTTCCTCAATTTTATTTGAATAAATGTTTCCAAGTGCTTGATTTTTCAAAAAATCAACAACAGAAGAAACATCGCGATCTGAAATAAATGCACCTTGTACACGGACTGGCTTAGGATACCCAGCCGGATAAAATAGCATATCACCTTTACCAAGCAATTTTTCAGCTCCATTCATATCAAGAATCGTTCTAGAGTCTGTTCCGCTGGAAACCGTAAATGCAATTCTACTTGGCATATTGGCCTTAATTAAACCAGTTATAACATCCACACTTGGTCTTTGCGTTGCTAAAATCAGATGTATACCAGCAGCTCTTGCAAGCTGAGATAATCTACAGATAGACTCTTCGACTTCACCAGGAGCAACCATCATTAAATCAGCAAGCTCATCAACTATGATTACAATTTGTGGCAGTTTCTTTGGCGCATCAGGTTGATCCTTCATACCTTCAATTTTTTTGTTATATCCTTTTAAATCACGTACATTCTGATCAGCAAACATTTTGTATCGTTCTGTCATTTCTGTTACACCCCAATGCAGTGCAGCGGATGCCTTTTTAGGATCCGTAACAACAGGTATTAACAAATGAGGAATGTCATTATATACACTTAATTCTACAACTTTTGGATCGATCATAATCAGTTTTACATCTTCGGGGTGTGCTTTATATAGTAGACTCATAATCAAGGTATTGATCGAAACAGATTTTCCAGATCCTGTGGCCCCCGCAATCAGAACATGTGGCATTTTTGCGATGTCAAAGATGACAGGTTCGCCACCGATATCTTTTCCTACCGCAAAGGCAAGATCTGATTGAAACTCTGTGAACTGTTTGCTTTCTAATAGTTCTCTTAAGTCGACAGCGGTGTTTTCCTTATTTGGTACTTCAATACCAATTGCAGCTTTACCTGGGATTGGAGCTTCAATTCGTATATCAGTAGCTGCCAGATTTAATTTGATATCATCTGCTAAATTAACGATTTTACTAACCTTCACACCCATTTCAGGTTGTAATTCATATCTTGTGACAACTGGTCCCTGAGATATATCGGTTACTGTAACATTTACACCAAAATTTTCTAAGATCTGTTGAAGTTTCGCTGCAGTTTCTTTTAATTGTTTTGCTGTTTTTGAACCTTGTGATGGTGTTGGTTTTGTTAATAACTCATAAGGAGGAAATTCATATTTCCTCTTTTGCCTTATTTCTTTGATAGCAATCTCATCTTGAATGTGCGCCGGTTCTATCTTTTCTGTTTCGACACTTGCTTTTCTTGATATAGGCTTTATTTCTTCAAAACTTTCATATTGCGTTCTTGCAATCGGCTTATCTATTGTTTTTTCGTTTGATAAAGTAATTGAAATTGGTGGAGTCTCTATTTCCTCCACAAAACTTGGAACTTCATCAGTAAACGCTCCTCGTATGGAAATTTCTTCAATTTCATTTTTCACAGGAACAAATGTATTTTCATCTGCAAAATTGATTTCATGAATATCGTGAAGTTCACTGACTTGTTCTTTTTCCATAACAAGTTCTTCTTTGCTTTTGATCTCCATATTTGTTGTCACACCAACTACTTTACGATCTTTTCGATACAGAATTTCTTCTGCATCTCTTGCTGCCTCTTCTAACTGAAGTTGTTCATATTCTTCCGCTTCTAAAAGTTCGGCTTCTGCTCTTGCTTCCCTACGCTTTTGTTTCTCTACGCGTGCTGTATCAAGAACTGCAGCACTTTTCTCTTTCATTCCTTTTAATACAGATTTCTGAGTCAAAAACATAATACAGATTACTAACGATACAACAGATACAATGACGGTTCCAATTAATCCAATGTAATGATAAAGTAAAAATGCTAACCCTCCAAATACAACTCCACCACCATGCCTCATTGTACTTGAATCTTGATATAATTCATTCACGACGCTTCCAGATTTATCAATAAATAATGTCTTTAAAGAAGGTAAAGAATTGGGAACAAACATCTGGGCTAATATCCCTATAAAAACCAAAGCAAAAACTACAGAAATAATTTTTCGCTTCGCAGTACGATTTGTTTTATTACTATAGTAAAAAGCCATTAAAAAAAAGAGTGCAATTGGAAAAATATAGGAAAGAATTCCAATCAACCCAAATAGAACGTTGCTTATTGTCTCACCAACCACTCCAATTAAATGGAAATTACATAAAAACAATAAAATACATAAAGCAAAAGTAACAATTAAAATGATTTCCGTTTTTACTTCTGGATTAATGGTATCCTGTTTTGATGTTTTCCTGATATTCGCTGATGCTCTATTTTTCGAACCTGGTTTCGGACCTGGTTTTTTTCTGTTTTTAGTAGTATTTGTCATGTGTAAGCACACCTCCAAATGATGTTTTTGCTAAAATTAAATTAATACTTATAGTGCATGTCTTCAGGTGCAGGTTCAAAATTATATTCCAATTTTTTTGAAACATGTTTTTTTGGACCCGGAAGCGGATTTTCAATAGGAATAAAAGTTTTTTCTTTTTTTAAATTTGTAGAATTCGAAGTTTCGTTTTCTTTAGGCACTTGTAATTCTACAGGAATCTCTTCCTCTGCAAAATTCTCTTCCAAAATTTCTTTCTCCGACCATTCTTTCGTAGTGTATAAATCAATTGTGGAACGTATTCCACATATTGCAATCATATATAGAAAAATAACGAGTTGGATATATGGTATGATCTCCGATTTTAAAAAAGTCCAATGTAGTAAACATAAACCAAAAGCAAGTATTAAGAAAAGTGCTTGTTTTCGATTTGTAGAGTACATTGATAAGATACAGGTATATGTGAATATTGCTAAAATACCATAGAATACAATTGGATAATCCGAAATCATGTTTTTTGCATAAAAGATAAAAGAATTTGTTTCATCAGATAAGATAAAGATTCCTGATAATTCATTTTCTAAAATGGAGAAAAATGTTCTGGATTCCATTATCATTTGTACTATAAAATACAAAGTAAACGACAAGAAAATTCCTAGAAGATAGGAACTTCCAACGACAATTTTTTGTTTGAGGTTACTTTTCGCATCTGCAGAAGTGTAGATAACAGAAACAAAGAAACCAAGTAAAATATATACAGAAAAAACAGAATCCACCCATATACAATAAGTTAATAGAATGGCTAAAATAAAACTTTCAAAAGCTTTAATCACAAGCGGTGTTTCTTTTCTTCTTATAGATATAAAAAACAATGCAAATGCGCCCATAATGAATGAAAAAATCACTAGGAAAAATTGTTCAACAGAAATTTGAATTATAACTGGAAGTAAAATTGCAGATATGAAAAAAATCCAAGCTTCTATTCGATTAAACAAAGTGCGAAATGATAAAAACAAAACCATAATCGATATCACTTGAATAATCATTTGTAGATACAAAGAAAGTTCAATCTTATTTCCTACCAAAGAGAAAAACAAGGAAAACAAATGAGAGTAAATTTTTTCAAAATCAAATGCATAAAAAGAAAGCCCTGTTTGTCCTTGAATAAGAGCTTCCTTAATAAAGTCTGGATATATTGAAATTTTTGTAATAAACACACTTCGTAAAATCACACCAGTGATTCCTAGTAAAATAAAACCAATGATTTTTATCCACGTAAGGTGCTTTGTATCTTCTCTCAAAATGATTCCTCCACTATTCTGGTTTTTTGTCATCCAAAACGGTTTCAATCTGATATCTCGGTCGATGTTTTACTTCGATATAGATTTTTCCAATATATTCACCGATTAATCCGACGCAAATTAATTGTACTCCACCAATAAACCAAACGGATAGAATTAGAGATGTCCATCCTGGAACTACATTTCCGGTTGTTAAAGAAACGAGTGCGTAAATAGCAGCAACAATGGAAAGCATTGTTATTATAATACCCACATGAAAGATCATAGTTATAGGGCGAATACTAAAAGATGTTATTCCTTCAAGTGCAAGTGCAATCATTTTCTTTAACGGATACTTGCTCTCTCCTGCCACTCTTTCTGAACGGTCATAGTATACAGAAGTACTTGACAACCCAATCAAAGGCATCATACCACGTAAAAATAGATTAGTCTCCTGAAATTCAGAAAAATATTCAACTGCTCGTTTCGACATCAGTCTAAAATCAGCGTGATTATATATTGTTTCAACACCCATCCACTTCATGAATCGGTAGAA
The DNA here is from genome assembly GCA_963666475.2 of Lachnospiraceae bacterium. GTDB lineage: Bacteria > Bacillota > Clostridia > Lachnospirales > Lachnospiraceae > JBFHIZ01. The sequence goes on from CAXXJM010000001.1 coordinate 607,098, forward strand.
GAATTGCGCTGTTGTTCTTTTGAAAAAAGTATCGGTTGTACGTTTTTTTCGCACACCATAGACAATCTCATGCCCTTCATGAAATCGGTCTATCATTTCTTCTATTGCATGTATATCATCTTGCAAATCTGCATCAATAGAAACAATCATATCGGCTTGTTCTTTTGCAAATAATAGTCCCGCCGTTAATGCATATTGATGTCCTACATTTTTGGATAGCTTAAGTCCAAATATCTCATCATGCATGAGATTTTCCTGTTGAATCAACTCCCAAGTACGATCTTTGCTTCCGTCGTTTACAAATAATATAAAACTATTATCTGTAATTTTTTCCTTTTCTACCATCTTTGATAGAAAAGCACGAAGTTCATTACTAGTAATTGGTAGCATTTCCTCTTCATTATAACATGGTACAACAATAGCTAATCGATTCATCATTTATCTCCACCTTGATCTGCAAATTTATACATGCGCCAGTGCTTGCTCAAGATCTGCTATAATATCTTTTGCACTCTCAATTCCACATGAAAAACGAATTAAGTCTCGGTCAATATTTGCTTCTTTTAACTGCTCTTCAGACATTTGTCTATGTGTATGACTTGCGGGATGAAGTAAGCATGTTTTTGAATCCGCTACATGTGTAGCAATTGTAGCCAATTCTAAATGATCCATAAATAATGTGGTCTTTTCTTGGTCGCCTTTTAATCCAAAAGTTACGACCCCACAAAGTCCATCCGGCATATACTTCATAGCTAATTTGTGATAAGGATCGCTTTCAAGACCTGGAAATTTTACCCATTTCACTTTATCATGTTGACTTAAATAGTTCGCTACAGCCAATGCGTTTTCATAATGTCGTTTAATTCTTAGATGTAGCGTTTCTAACCCTAAATTGATCAGGAACGCATTTTCAGGTGATTGAGTAGAACCCAAATCACGCATCATTTGAGCAGTTGCTTTTGTTATATAAGCACCTTTTCCAAATTTTTCAGCATATACAATTCCATGATACGATTCATCCGGGCTACAAAGGCCTGGGAATTTATCTGGATAATCCATCCAATTGAAATTTCCCGAATCTACAATTGCACCACCAACAGTAGCACCATGACCATCCATGTATTTTGTTGTAGAATGAGTAACAATATCTGCTCCAAACTGAAATGGATTACAATGAATTGGAGTTGGAAATGTATTATCAACTATTAATGGAACTCCATGTGAGTGTGCGGCTTGAGAAAATTTATCAAAATCCAAAACTACAAGTGTGGGATTGGAAAGTGATTCAGCGACAACACATTTTGTGTTATCACGAAATGCTAAATTTAATTGCTCCAGTGTACAATCTGGTTCAACCACAGTGCATTCAATGCCCATTTTTTTAAGTGTAACAGTAAATAGATTGAACGTACCGCCATACATGCTAGAAGTAATAATCATATGGTCGCCAGCTTCACAAATGTTGAAAACTGCAAAAAAGTTTGCAGCTTGACCAGAAGACGTAAGCATTGCCGCAACCCCACCTTCTAGGTCGCAAATTTTTTCGGCCACATAATCATTCGTAGGATTCTGCAGTCTAGTGTAAAAATAACCTGAATCTTCCAAATCAAAAAGACGTGCCATCGATTCTGATGTCTCATACTTAAATGTTGTACTTTGATAAATTGGTAGTAATCGTGGCTCCCCATTTTTTGGTTTCCATCCTGACTGCAGGCATTTTGTGTCTTTTGAAAACTCTCTCATATTTTTCCAGCCTTTCTTAACGAAGTTATTCGTTCCAGTTTGTATACACTTTTTCTACATCATCATCTTCATCTAATAAACTTAATGTTTTATTTAAAGAACGAACAGCCTCTTCATCGGTAAGGTCTACATATGTTTGTGGAATCATCGTAATTTCGGCCATATCTAAATCGATATTGGCAGCGCGTAGTGCATCACATACTTCTTCAAACATTTCAGGTGAAGTAAGAATTTCAAAACTATCTTCTTCTTCGGTAAAATCTTCAGCACCCGCATCCAAAGAAACCATCATGAGTTCATCTGCTGACATCTCAAAATCTTCTTTCGAAATCAAAATCTGACCTTTTTGATCAAACATAAACGAAACACATCCAGGTGTACCGATGCTTCCGTTTCCTTTGGTAAAAGCACTTCTAACGTTTGCCGCTGTACGATTTTTATTATCAGTCAATGTATTAACAATGATTGCAATTCCATTTGGTCCATAGCCTTCATAAGTAATGTATTCGTAGTTTACAGCATCAATAGCCCCTGCTGCTTTTTTGATACCGCGATCAATGGTATCATTTGGCATATTATTCGCTTTTGCTTTTGCGATTACATCACGTAGCTTTGTATTATTTTCAGGATCGGCTCCACCTTCTTTTACTGCAACAGCAATTTCTCTTCCAATAATGGTAAAAATTTTCCCTTTGGCTGCATCATTTTTTTCTTTCTTATGTTTAATATTAGCAAATTTTGAATGTCCTGACATATTTATCACCCATTCCTTTCTTCTTTTATATTTTCTTCAAATTCTTCCTCTGTATGATCAATTTTCTTTATTCGAACGCTATGTATCATTTTATCCTCAACACGTTCTATTGCAAAAATATACTGACCAAGTACAAATGAGAATTCTTCATCATCATTTGGAATACGATCCAATTTTGAAATAATATAACCGTTTATGGTATCAAAATCTTCTTCGTCAAATTGTACTTCTAATTTTTCTTCAAGATCCTCAAGTCGCGTTTGTCCACTTACCACAAATTCATGTTCTGAAAATTCTGTAGCAATTTCCTCTTCTTCGTCATATTCATCTAAAATATCACCAACAATTTCTTCTAAAATGTCTTCCATTGCTACAATACCAGAAGTTTGGCCATACTCATCAATTACAATGACCATTTGCTCCTTTGATTTTTGCATCATTTTAAAGATATCATCAATTTTTCGAGTCTCAGGTATAAAGGAAACGTCTCGAATAATTCCATCAATAGCATGTAATGGTTTATTAAGAAGCTCTGTGTTCTTATAAAAACGCATGAGATCTTTCAAGTGAAGAATTCCAATGATATTGTCTATTGTATCGGTATAGACAGGAATTCTTGAATAATTTTCATTTGCAATGACATCAATCGCATTACTTAATTTGATGTCAGATTCAATTGCGATAATATTTTTACGGTGAATCATGATGTCGCTCGCACTCTTTTCACCATACTCAAAAATATTTGAAATCATTTCTGCTTCGGATGGCTCTAAGACACCAATTTCTTGTCCTTCATTTACCATTGAAAGTATTCCTTGTTCTGTAATATCAGATATTTTTTCATAATCTTTCATTCGAAAAATAATTAACAAAAGATCCGATATAAGACGAATTAAAATTGTAAATGGCGTCAAGAGAAACATCAGCAACCATATAATTGGATATCCGGCACGCAATATAGGTAATGTATATTTTTTTCCGAAACACTTTGGTATAAACATCCCAAAAATCAATATTAAAAACAGCATAAGTAATAAAGCAATAAAATATGGAATAAGTTGATGAACATTCTCCATTTTTAAAGCAAAATACTCTGCCCATTCGATTACATATGTACTTCCTAAAAAAAGATATACTCCAGTTGTAAGCAACTGAAATGTGTGTAAAAATTTTGATGGCTGCATAACCATGCTTTTTAATCGAATCAGAATTTTACCGCCTTCTTCTTCGGTTGATACTTCGTCTGTGAATTGTACGTGTTCTAATGCCGCTTCATAACAAAATAAAAACATGTTGATTAGCAATACTATAAATAACCATATGCTGCCACCGCACCCGGCGCCGCCTTCGCTGTCTGACATAATTCATTCTCCTTTTCATAAAAACTCTTTCAAAATTCTACCATTATACCCCGTATTCGTCAAGAATTCGAAGCCTGATCTCCATATCCAAATAATCCAGAATTTTTTGTTCGATTCCATTTTTCAAAAAAATTCGAGGAACCCGTAAATTGATGTTACATGCTAATTCATAGTTAAAGCCACCGCCCCATGTTTCGAGATCTTCAAATGTAATGCATTTTTCATGGTCTCTTCCAATTAAGGTTACAAGGTCACCAATTCTTGTGTTTTCAATGTCTGTAACATCGATCATAAATTGATCCATGCATATCCGTCCGAGGATTGGAGCTTTCTCTCCATGTATTAATACAAAACCTTTGGAAGATAAGTTCCTTGGATAACCATCACCATAACCAGCTGAAACTGTGGCAATTTTCATAACTCGTTTTGAAACAAATGTGCCCCCATAGCTTACCGGCGTTCCTATTGGAATCTCCTTTACATGCACAATTCTAGAATATAATGAAAGAACTGGGTATAAATGAATGTCTTGATCCATAAGCACTTTAGATGGCCAGAGTCCATATAAAATCACACCTGCACGAACCATATCCATATTCATATCATGATATGCAATCGTTCCTGCACTGTTCGAACAATGTTTTAACGGGAAATGAATTCCTTCAGCCTCTAATGAGGAAACAAAACTTGAAAACTTTTCATATTGCTCATAAGTCGGCTGGGTTTCTTCCATATCTGCACCTGCAAAATGTGTAAATATTCCTTCAATTTCAATTCCTTCTTTTTTTTGGACGTAACGAACGAACGCTTTTCCTTCTTCGTCTGCTAAAATACCAATTCGATTCATACCTGTATCGACTTTAATTTGCACTTTAATCTTTCGTTTTTTGGAAATTGCAATGCTTGATAGTGCGTCAATCATCTCTTTTGTATATACAGTTGTCTGAATGTTCTCTTCGCACAAATATTCATAATTTTCTTTAAAGGTGTAGCCAATTACCACAATTGGTTTACGTATCCCGTGGTTTCGAAGTGAAAAAGCCTCCTCTGCTGTAGCAACTGCAAAACCATAGATTGATGCATTTGACTCTAGATCCAATGCTATCGGAAAAGCTCCGTGACCATAAGCATTTGCTTTAATTACAGCAAGGATTTTGACACCATGATCCAGTTTACTTGTAATGCTATCAACATTTCTATGTAAAGCATCCAAATCTATATTCGCCCATATTCGATCAAAAAATCGCATGATATTTCTCCATATTAATCTATTTTAATTTTAATTTGATAGCATCTATTATATCACTTGGTAACAAGGATGCGCCATACTCAATATAAAGTTCATCAGAAATCTGACCATGTATATGAACTCCTAATACACAGGCATGATATGCAGGTATTCCTTGTCCAATTATAGAAGCTATAATTCCTGTTAAAACATCTCCACTTCCTGCAACTGCTAAAGAATGATTTCCAGTTTGATTCACATATACTGGATGTCTTCCATGACATGAAATGATTGTCGTCGCGTCTTTCCATACAAGAATGATGTTCATCTTACTTGCAAATTCGTCAACTATTTGAATTTGGTTATTTTCCAATTCTTCTAAATCATAATTTAATAACCCTGAAAATTCTTTCGAGTGTGGAGTGAATATAATCGACTCATTTTGGGAACTCATCACAATATCTTGAAGTGATTTATCTCTTGATATCATCTGTAATGCATCTGCATCCAACAGCAATGGTATTTTTATATGTTTATACGAATGTATGAGCATTCTATGCAAGATATCTTTTGCTTCATTTCGCTTTCCAATACCAGGACCCGCCACAAGAACGGTTGCCCATTGAAAGATTTCATTTAAGTCATCAAAGCTATCTAATTGATCATAGCATGTAATCAATGCCTCTGGTACTTTCGACAAAAGCAAATCTCGATTTACGGAATGCGTAATAACTCTTACCATCCCACTACCTGTACGATATGCTGCTAAAGAAGAAAGTATTGCTGCGCCCCCATATTGTTCGCTACCAGCAAAAATAATGATTTTTCCAAATGAGCCTTTGTTGCCGCAATTCATTCTCTCAGGAAGCTTGATTTGCTGTTTTTTGGAGTAAGTTTCATAAGTATGTGCGTTACGTTCAACTAATTTCCTATCGTATCCAACATCCAACGTCTCCAAATCACCAGTGTACTCTTTCGCTTTTCCCAGAAGTAATCCGCTCTTAACAAAACCAAAAGTGAATGTTTTAGATGCTTTTACTGCAATCCCTAAAGGATGTCCAAAATCACCATGTAATCCTGAAGGGATATCTAACGATATTACAAAAATATCTTTTGAATTCATTGCACGAATACACTTCAACTCATCTCCAACTACAACCCGATTGCATCCGATTCCGTAAATTCCATCAATAATTAGATCGTATTTATCCATCAAAAAGTTCTTAAGAAACGGCACCCCAAAATGTAGAGCAATTCTTTGCTGCATACAATTTTCTATTGTACGTTCATGGTCGTTTTCGGTAAGGTAAATGGCTACATCATATCCTTGATTCCATAATATACGAGCTATGCAAATTGCGTCAGCCCCATTATTTCCAAACCCTGCAAATACAAGTAATTTAGTTTTAAGAGAATAATTTGTTGAAATATATTGAGAAACAGATTTAGAAGCATTTTCAATCAAAACCATGGATGGGACTTCGTATTTTTCAATCATCTGTTTATCGATATTCTTGGCTTCTGTTACAGTTAAAATCTTCTCCAAATTTTTCACGCTTTCACAAAGAAATGCGTCAAAATGACGCATTAATTTTGTTCTGTATGTTCTTTGTCCAACTCTGCATCTGGCTTCATAGGGTTGTATTTCAAATCAAAAAGATCCACAACTTCAGCCCCAAAAATTTGATGCATATAAGTATACATTTCTCGATTCTGTAATTCCATCTTCTGCTTTTGAATTAGCTTTTTCTTTAATTCCACACGTATTTCAGTAATCCATTTTGCAATTTCCTCAATGGATTCTTGATTATGATTCATTGCATCATAACAAGTTGACATCGTTACAGTCATTAATTTACGATTAGCTTCATCAATCATTTTAGGAAAATCTAACAATTCATCTTCGTACTGTGCAGTCTTTTCATTGCACTCATTGATTAATCTTTTATTATCGTTTAATTTCTTTTCTTTCTCGATTTCAGATAATGATTCACCATCTTGAATTTCTACAATTTCATTCATGAGTCTTGACTTGATTTTTTTAATGTCTTTTAACTCAGTATTATATTTTCCCTGTTTCTTTAACAAAGAATTTAACTCTTCTTGTAGATTTTCTATCTCGTCCTGATTGATAACTTTAGAAAATAATTTATACCATGTATTATCAAGTGTTAATACTGGTATTTTTTTGTTTTTTAAAGAATCTTCAAAGCCTTTTTCTGATTTCATGTGATTTCCTCTGCTAAATCAGCTGATGAAACATCTTACGCTTTACTATCCTCTTGTTCAAGACGATTTACTCGATAAGATAATTTCATGAGACTATCTGATAGATGAACGTTTTCAACTACAACACCACTAGGCGCATCCAAATCCACATGAGCAAAATTCCATATTGCTTTAATTCCACTAGCAATTAAAGTTTCAGAAACTTTTTTTGCCGAAGTTTTTGGAATTGTAAGAACTGCGATATCTATTTCTTCACGCTTAATAAACTCTTCTACTGAGTCCATTGACTGTATTGTGAGTTCACCAATTTTTTTGCCTACTAAATCTGGATTAGCATCAAAAACACCTTTAAAAATAAATCCACGTTTTCTAAAGTTCATATAATTTGATAATGCCTGTCCCAAATTACCGCCGCCAATAACAATTAAACGATGTTCTTTATCAAGGCCTAATATTTTTGCGATTTCATTGTAAAGGAAATTCACATTATACCCATACCCTTGCTGACCGAACCCACCAAAATTGTTCAAATCCTGACGGATCTGCGAAGCTGTAACTTTCATCAATTTGCTTAAGTCACTTGATGAAATTCTTTCTACTCCATTGTCTTTCAATTCACCTAAGTATCTTAAATACCTTGGCAAACGCCCAATAACTGCTTGTGAAATTTCTCTTTCGTCCACTTCGTAGCCCTCCAAATTTTATTATTCTTATTATATTATAAATGACAAACTTATGTCAATAAAACCAGGTGTGGCATTTTATATAGAAATACGATATAATTTCATTTATGGTCTCTGGCCAAGGTATAAATAATAACCATTGGAGGATTATATGATACTCTCATGTTCAAACTTACAAATTAATTTTGGTGATATTACCATATTTCATTCCTGTAATATGACAATTGATGACCACGATCATATTGCGATTGTAGGAGTAAATGGTGCAGGTAAAACCACACTCATAAAAGCATTATTAGGAATTTTTGAACCATCCGATGGTTCTATATATATAAATAAGGAAAAAAAAATCGGTTATCTTTCGCAAAAAGAACCTGTAGATAGCGAGCACACTCTATTGGATGAACTTTTACTTACAAAAAAAGAGCTTATCACTACCGAACAAGAATTGAGACAATTAGAACTTCAAATGAAAGATCTTTTTGGTAGTGATTTAGAAAAGAACATGGATCGATACCACACCCTTTCTACTCTATTCGAACGAAATGGTGGTTATACATATATGAGTGAAATTCATGGTGTCATGAATGGACTAGGGTTTGATTCTCAGGATCAAGCAAGAAAAATTTCAACGTTCTCCGGTGGACAGAAAACGCGTGTTGCACTTGCAAAAATTTTATTAGAAAGCCCAGATTTAATTATTCTTGACGAACCGACCAATCATTTGGATTTGGAATCGATCAAATGGCTCGAAACTTATCTCTTAAACTATAAGGGTGCTCTTCTGGTCGTTTCACATGATCGTTTTTTTCTTGATAAAATTTCAAATAAAGTGCTTGAAATCGATCAAACAAACACACGCATGTATTCTGGAAATTATTCTGCCTATGCGAAAAAGAAAGAAGAAATACGAGAAGCTTTAATTAGTGCATATATGAACAACAAGAAAGAACGTGAACGACAAGAAGCCATCATTGAAAAGTTGAAGTCATTCAATCGCGAAAAATCAATCAAGCGCGCTGAGAGCAGAGAGAAATTACTACAAAAAATGGAAGTTCTCGAACGTCCTACGGATGCAACATCGGGTTTTCACTTCACCCTCTCTCCAAGCATTCGAAGTGGAAATGATGTTTTATTAGTCAAAGAATTAAAAAAACAATTTGATACAAATATCTTATTTGAACATGTCAATTTTGAAATAAAAAGAGGTGAACACGTTGCGCTTCTTGGTGAAAATGGAACTGGCAAAACCACTTTGCTAAAAATATTAAATGGACACCTAGATTCGACGGAAGGAACCTATAAGATTGGCACAAATGTTGAAATCGGTTATTACGACCAAGAGCAGCAATTATTGAATGATTCTAATAACTTATTTGAAGAAATCGAGAATGCATATCCAGACATGACCATTACAAAAATCAGAAATACCCTTGCTGCTTTCTCCTTTACTGGTGATGAAGTTCTTAAAAAAATAAGCGCTTTAAGTGGTGGTGAACGCGGACGACTGTCTTTAGCCAAGTTAATGCTTTCAAATGCAAATTTTTTAGTCCTTGATGAACCTACAAATCATTTAGATATTAAATCGAAGGAAATTTTAGAAAATGCAATCAAAGATTACGAAGGCACGATTCTATATGTGTCTCATGATCGTTATTTTATTGAACAGACAGCAACTCGTATTTTAGAACTGACGCATTGCGAAGTTCAAGACTATCCTGGCGATTATACGTTTTATTTAGAACAAAAAACGAATAATTTCTCTTTTTCAAAAAATAATACGATATCTTCCATCGAAACATCACACTCTTCTGAGGAAAAAATAAACTGGACGCAAAGCAAAGAATCAGCAAAAGAAGAACGAAAACGCATCAAGAAAATTTCTCAGGCTGAAGAAAAAATCGAACATTTAGAACATAAAAAAGAAGAACTAGAACATCTTATGGCCTTGCCAGAAAATTGCTCTAATTCCTCTAAATTACAAGAATTGAATCAGGAATATCTTATGGTTTCAAATGAACTTGAAATAACTGAAGAACTTTGGATGGAACTGAATCAATAATTACATCTGTTTCCGTATAATCGTATATTCATCTCCAAGTTGGAAATATGGACAAGATGAGCATTGGTTCAATACGAACAATCTCATCTCGTCTTCATCCAAATCCATATCACAGGCATAATATTCATATTCATCGTCATAATAATAGTGCATACAATTTTCACAAATAGCACTTCCTACCATACCATTCCCCATTCAATTAAAATAAAAAAATTTTATTATTTTTCAAGGATTTTTTCTAAAGTGTTGCGAACTTCTAAAATAAATCCTTCTGTGTTAAGTACTTTTTTTACTTTTCCAGAAGCAATCAAAGCAAGGTCCTTTGTCATTTTGCCATCTTCTATTGTTGTGATTGTCGCTTTTTCTAATGCATCAGCAAACTTACACAATTCCATATTTCCATCCAGTTCTCCTCTTTTACGTAGAGCTCCAGTCCAAGCAAAGATCGTTGCAACCGAGTTTGTAGATGTTTCTTCCCCTTTTAAATGCTTATAATAATGTCTTTGAACTGTACCATGAGCAGCCTCGTATTCATATACACCACTTGGTGATACCAACACAGAAGTCATCATCGCTAGTGAGCCAAATGCCGAGGAAACCATGTCGCTCATAACATCTCCATCATAGTTCTTGCATGCCCAAATAAATCCGCCTTCTGCTTTCATTACACGAGCTACTGCATCATCAATTAGAGTGTAGAAATATGTAATACCCGCTTCTTCAAAACGCGACTTATACTCATTCTCATATACTTCTTCAAAGATGTCTTTGAAAGTATGATCATATTTTTTTGAAATGGTATCTTTCGTCGAAAACCAAAGATCCTGTTTTGTATCAAGTGCAAAGGTAAAACATGCAATAGCAAAACTTCGTATCGATGCTTCCGTATTGTGCATCCCTTGAATAATTCCTGGTCCATCAAATTGATGAATGGTTTCCTTTGTAACTGTTCCATCTTTTGCAGTAAATACAATCTCTGCAGTTCCTTCGCCTGGAATTTTTATTTCTGAATTTTTATATACATCTCCATATGCATGTCTAGCAATTGTAATTGGTTTTTTCCAGTTTTTAACACAAGGCTCAATGCCTTTTACAACGATTGGAGCACGGAATACGGTACCATCTAAAATCGCGCGAATTGTTCCGTTTGGACTTTTCCACATTTCTTTTAGTACGTATTCACTCATACGAGCAGCATTTGGAGTAATCGTCGCACATTTTACAGCAACCCCATATTTTTTTGTAGCTTCCGCAGACTGGGTTGTTACTTGATCCAGTGTTTCATTACGATATTCTAATCCAAGATCGTAATATTCTGTTTTTAAATCGATAAATGGAAGAAGGAGCTCGTCTTTAATTATCTTCCATATGATTCTTGTCATTTCATCGCCATCCATCTCTACCAATGGTGTAGTCATTTCAATTTTTTTCATCATCTTCTCCTATTATCTCTTTTTTTGTCTTTATTATTATATGTAACTTAGAAAGCTTTTGTCAATTCGCAAGCTATTCTTTTGACTTAACCATACTTTGATATGCATTTAATATGTGCTGATTGGCAAGTTTCTCTGCCAAATCTGAATCATGTTTTTTTATTGCTTCTACAAGCTCCGTATGTTCATGATTTGATGCGAGACATCTTTTATTATTTGATAAATTTATTTCTCTTACTTTTGCAACATACTGGTGAAAATCGCGTAATAAATGTTCTAAAATTTTGCTATCACTTGCATTATACAGAATTTCATGAAAATGATTATCTAACTCTGCAAGCTTTTCTCCGTTTCCTTTTTTTGCATGAAAATCGGCAAGCATAACATTTTCTTCCAATGCATCGATTTGAGAATGATCCATATGTTCAATCGCCATACGTACACATAGACCTTCCAATAAAGAACGAATCATATAAATGTCTTTTACATCTTTTTCAGTAATTCCATTTACATAAGCTCCTTTGTTTGGAATAATTGTAATTAAGCCTTCCAATTCTAATTGTCTTAACGCTTCCCTTACTGGCGTTCTACTTACGCCAAGGTCTTCTGCAATCTTCGCTTCTCGAAGTTCATCATGCTCTTTATATTTTCCACGTAAGATTTCCTTTCTTAAGGATTGAAATACTTTTCCACGTAAAGAATATTTGTCAGAATCTTCTCTTTTAATGTGTTCGTCTTCTTTCATAATTTATGCCTTTCTATAAAAATACATCAAATATAATATGACATAATTTTAACAAATAATCAACCTTTAACAAATTATTTGGATAAGTTCTCAATATTCAGTCCATGGGATTCCATTATGAGAAATAATTTTTCTAAAATTTCGTCATCCGTAAGAACGGTAACGCGCCCATCTTCATATTGAACATCTACCCAATCTTTTAATTCGCTGACCACCAGACTTGACTTACTCACTGAATTTTTTGTGTTTAATTTAAAATATGTATTAATCCAGTGCGCAATCCCTGCTAGACCTGATGTATTTGATATCGCACATAAAACTGGACGATTTAATAATTTGTCGGTATCAAATATATTGTAAATTTCTTCATTTTTCAAAAGTCCATCAGCATGAATTCCAGCTCTAGTAACATTAAAATTCTTCCCAACAAAAGGTGTACGAGGTGGAATTTCATATCCTATTTCTTTCTCAAAATACTCAGCAATTTCTGTGATAATTGTGGTGTCCATTCCACTAAGAGTTCCTTTGATTTGTGCATATTCAAAGATCATAGCCTCTAAAGGAGTGTTTCCTGTACGTTCTCCAGTGCCAAATAATGAAGTATTCACACTAGAACATCCATAAAGCCAGGCGGTTGTTGAGTTCGTCACGGCTTTATAAAAATCATTGTGTCCATGCCATTCCAATAATTCAGATGGAACACCAGCATTTTTATGTAATGCATAAATGATACCTTGCACACTTCTCGGAATAACGGCTCCTGCAAAGTTTACACCGTATCCCATCGTATCACACGCGCGAATCTTGATCGGTATTTTATATTCATTCATTAATTTCATCAGTTCTACACAAAATGGTACAACAAAACCATATATGTCAGCACGAGTGATATCTTCTAAATGACATCTTGGCGAAATCCCCTCATCCAAACAGGATTTGATTACGCCCAAATAATGATCTAATGCTTGTCTTCTTGTCATTTTGAGTTTCATAAAAATATGATAATCAGAGCAACTTACGAGAACTCCGGTCTCTTTCAATCCAATTTCTTTCACCAATTGAAAATCAGATTTACTAGCACGAATCCAACTAGTAACTTCTGGGAATTCATACCCTCTTTCCAGACATTTATATACTGCATCTCGATCTTTTTTGCTATAGAGAAAGAATTCACTGGCACGAATCATTCCCTTTGGACCACCTAGCTTATGAAGATAATCATATATCGTTACAATTTGTTCTGTAGAATACGGTGCTCTAGATTGCTGCCCATCGCGAAATGTGGTATCTGTAATCCAAATATTTTTTGGAAGATTATGAGGTACAATGCGATCATTAAAAGGAATCTTAGGTACTTCAGAATAAGGAAACATATTTCGAAAAACATTGGGTTTACTAACGTCATCTAAAATATACATATGCTCCTCGATCTGTAATAAATTATTCTTTTTATTTAGGCTGACTGGTGCATTGGAAAAAATATCTTGTTTTTTCATAATTTTAACTTCCTTTCATTCTATATGAATTATTATACAACTTATGAATTAATATACAGGCATGTATAATTGTATACAATTATACATGTATTGTCAATATCACAAAAAAAAAGCGCTTATGCGCTTCTTTTCGTTCTTCTATGAAAACTTAATATCATTCCAATTAGCAACAGTATAAAAACCAAAATCCATTTGAATAAAATGTAGGATTCCTTAGTATGATACTCTACTGTATAAACTACAGCAAAATGCTCATTTATTGAATTTGTAAGATTCATACTACTGGAAATCTGTTCTACAGAAACGGTGCATCCATAAAATGCATCAGGATCGACGTTTTCAAGGTTTTCACCACCTAATATCTGCTTAATTTCCGTATGATTTGCAAATGCAAATGCGGAGATGCTTTTAACTTCTTGTGGAATCGTTATCGTTTCGGAAGCTCCTTTATACGCTATGAGTATTCCGTTTCCAACAATTAGGTAGTCTGACATGCTGTTTTCCATAAATTGATCCATCCATGCAGTATGATCAAATGCATATGCACCAATCTTAGATACGCTCGAAGGAATAGCAACTTCGGAAAGATCATCACAGTGATAAAATGCTGCATATCCAATTTCTGTAACAGAATCAGGAATCAACAAATAAGTAAGCCCACTTCGTGCAAAAGAAAAATCATCAATTTTTTTAAGATCCTCTGGCAAAGTAATATTTGTAAGTGCACTATTCAAATAAAATGCAGCTCGACTCAACACATTCTCTGAAATAAATTCATTTTGCCAATCTTTACCATATAGATTTTCAATCTGACTATTATAACCTGTTACAACAGAACCATCTGCATTTTTAATAATAACCATAGCATTTCCGGCTACGATATGTGTGGTACCTAAAACTGCTTCATCGTCTGACTCACCTGTTGTCACATCCTCAGAAGTATCCCCAGAAGATTCCTCGTCTGATGAAATTGGATAATATGATGTGGGTGAAATACGCTCTGCCTGTTCCACAAAAAAATTCTTTGCGTACTCTCCACTTTCATCGGACACATTAGAATTCGTACAACCGTCGAAAGCAGTTTCATGAATTTCTTTTACTGACATCGGAATTGTTATCGTTTGTAAACCAGTGCAATATGCAAACGCTTTCATTCCAATTGAAGTGATGTTATAAGGAATATGCACTTGCTCAAGACCTATACAATTCATAAATGAATAATCAGATATCGTGTCCATAGATGTAGATAGGTATACCTCTTGAAGATTTTCGCATCCCCAAAACGCGTATTTAGCGATTGTAGTTACAGTATTTGGCATTTCATACGAACTGATATCACTTCCCGGACATAAAAACCATACTTTTGTCTTATCATAAGAATATAACAAACCCTCATCTCGTACAAAATTTGTGTTTAAATCACTTACAATAATTTTTTCCAGACTCGTACATCCAACAAAAATGCCTTCTCCAATGGTACTTAAAGAATCTCCAAAATACATTGTGACAAGACTTGTGCAATTATTGAACGCATATGTGCCAAGAGAAAGGACACCATCAGGTATTGTGCATACTTTCAATCCGCTACACCCTGAAAAAGCCATATCATCAATTTTTGTAACACTGTTTGGTATGGAAATTTCCTCTATGAAAGAACAGTCAGAAAAACTTTCTGCCCCTATTTCGGTGACTCCATCAGGAATCGTCACTGCACTGTCAGACCCAAGATACTTGATCAATACAGTTCCTTGCATTTGAAAATCAGAAGGTGAAGAAATTGCCTCCACCTTTGGCAAAGGAAGTCCTGCAATAATCAAAGCTATCAAGAGAAACAATACACCAAATAATCGTTTGGTTTTCATTGTTCCATCTCCATTCTATGCATATATTACTTTTTCCCGTTTGTCTTTTTTAAGGAATAATACAATTGCTGCTCCTAATAATCCGATGACCAAAAACCATTTTGGATGAATGAAATCTCCAGTCTTAGGATTTGAATCAATGACACCTGCCGCTTCAAGATTTCCAGTGTCAACAAATATTGTATATGGAGAAAAATGAGTTGCTGTAAATCGAACACATGGAACACTGTCAATTGTCAAGAATTGAACTGGCAAGATTTCCAACTGCCCATCTTTCACAGCTGCGACTTTACAATTTCCACCGTATTCTTTTAACTCGTCTGGAATAGGCATCGTTATAGTAACAGAGACACCTGTGGTATCGGTAACTTTTACCGTTCCAGTAGAATCATATAGCGAAATATCCATAGGGAAGTATTTGATGGTATCCATAGTTTGATCAGAAGCTAATAAAGCTGCCTCAACCAATTCTTGCGCAGAAGTACTCTCTGATATTTTGATTACAAAATTATCCGTTGACCCCTTTACTGTAGCAGTTGCAACGTCCGTGTCTGAAATTCCTGGTTTTGTAATCGTAATTACCGTACCAGTTGTATCTGTTCCCGTATCCGTTCCCGTATCTGTTCCGGTATCCGTTCCGGTGTCTGTCCCAGTATCCGTTCCTGGAGCCTTATATGTCGCTGTTACAGCGACAGCATTTGCTGGCATTACGAAAGAGGTTGTCACACTCGTTGAAGAAGCAAAATATGCACCTACCGAAGTCGTGGTCCATTTATCAAATATTTGACCACTTGAAGAAGCATTTGCTGTGATATTGACAATGGTACCAGCAGCATAAGATCCTGCCCCACTTCCACTTGTTACAGTAACAGCATACTTTGTGGTAGTATCAGTCGTCCCACCATCGGTTCCTCCATCAGTTCCACCATCAGTTCCTGTAGAAGTATTGACGGTATAAAGTGCGATAATAATTGTATTTGCAGTAATATTTTTATTGCTTGTTGACCAACCCGAAAAAGTATATCCAGTTCTAGTAGGATTATCAGGTAATTCAGCGGTTCCACCTTCTTCAACGGTTTGTATTTCGCCAATCAAAGTTCCATCATAATCCAAAAAGCTTACTTCATAGGTATTTCCAATGAGCTCAAAAGGAATGTTGTAATAATTAGCGTATGTGTATGCAGAGGAATCCTCATAACATTTAATCAATCCTTGATTCGGATCAAATGCTGTATCACGAATGGATGCTGTCTTGTTTGGTATGGTTACGCTAAGTGCTTCGGTTGTATCAGTAAACGCTTCTTCGTTGATTTTATTAACACTCGTTGGAAGTTCTAGCCCATTATAAAGACTCGTACAACCATTAAAACAATAACGAGGGATCGTAGTAAGTAAAGTGGAATCACTAAGATCAACCTTGTTAATATATGTACAGTCTTTGAATGCACTATCTGCAATTTCAGATACATCCTCTAACAAGGGATCTGTTGCAATAGAAATGGTTTTCGATCCGACGGTGTTTCCTCTGTTCTGTAGGCATTGAACAATGTTATATGAATTATCATCAAGTAACTCATATATGATTCCATTTTCACTAACAAAATTCGTGTTTCCAGAAATACTATTTAGACTTGTACATCCAGAAAACGGAAGAACGCCCATATCTGTAAGAGCATCTCCTAGTACTACAGTCTCTAAAGCTTCACAACTTTCAAATGCATAGTCAGGAATGAATGTTACGTCATTCAAAGTTACTGTTTTGATTCGGTCATTACCGATGACGTAGTCTTCTCTGGTATCTAGTGCCGGATAATCCGTTAAATAACCACTAAACAGACCACCATGTACACCGGTTGTGTTCTGTTTATAAATATCTCTTCTTGTAGAATCGACATAATTCCAGTTCTCTGAATTTTCAGAACTAGAAAAGAAATTATAGGCGTCAATGGATTCAATTCCAGCAGGAACGGTAACATTAACAATGCTGTCATATATCGCTTGTTCTTGTAAGGACAATTTTTCCCATGGATTGTCTGAATATATTTGATTTTCATAAATATTTTCAAATTATCATAAATACTGAACGAATATGCATCTATCAACGCATACTCAACTGGATAATCCGCAACAGGATATAACGCCAAGTAATATGCTTTTAACTCAGTGATTAGTTCTGCATTATCAATGTCAACATTATCATATATAGGATAATCAATTAGTGTAATCAAATCCGTAGAATTGTCGTACATAACAGTTAGATTTGATGGTGCATTCGATTTATATGCTACACGCTTCCCATTTTCATTCAGATAATTATTTGCATTCATAGCCCAAGTAAATGGCGCATAATTTTCGTTGATATCCCCGTGAATGGTGAGTTCAGAACTATTTGTTGTAAATGCATTAGTACCAATCGTTAAGCTGCTATATCCATTTGCAGGAGTTGAAAACGAGATATCTGTTAAATTTCGACAATTATAAAATGCGCTATTTCCAATAGTCGTAACACTATCACCAATAGAAACAGAAACTAAATTTGGACAATCGGAGAATGTGGATGCTGCAATTTCAGAAATGGAATCATCTGGAATAACAATTGTTCTAATTTGATCCTTCACATCATCAAAACAACCATCAGCAATCGATTTCACTGCATAACTTCCAACTTTTGCCGGGATTTCTAAATCGAAATTTCCTGCTGCAGTTGTGTAAAAAGAAATCAATTGATTTGACTGATTAACACGGAAGAAATTATTTCCATCCATTACTTCATAATAAGTAATTCCATTTTCAATATACATATAAGGCACTCCGGCATTATGCGAAGCAATTCTTGGAAGCGCATATCCATTTGCACCCGAAACAGATGTTGCTGGTCCTTGCACATAAAACTCAGCGTCCGCATTGTTAAATACATCTACCGGAAAACCTGCATACTTTGAAGTCTCAGGGAAAATGACGGTCTTTAGATTTGTACATCCAAGAAACATCCCGTCATCTAAAACATCCGTAGGTGTTTCCGCATAGGTTGCTCCGAAGGATTTAGGAAGAGTAACACTTTCTAAAGTATATCTACCATCAAAAAGATTGATACCAAAACTTTCCATATAATCTGGAAATTCAACGTTTGTTAATCCATTTGACAATAATGGAGCACTTGAAGTCACAGAAAATGCACCATCTCCTATGGAAGTAGTATAATCTGCAAAAACAATATCTATTAAGTTTGGACAATCATAAAACACAAAAGAACCAATATCAAAAGGTGATTGTGTAGAACGTGACATGTCAACTCTGCTTAATTTTTTACAATATGCAAAAGCACCACCTTGAATATCACTAAGTGTATTTGGAAGGCTCAAATTTACTAAAGAATTACATCCTCTAAATGCTTCTACACCAACAGTTACAAGTCCATCTGAAAAAGTTAAAGAACTTAGGTTCGTACAGGCCTGAAAAGCACGATTTCCTATTTTTTTAACACCCGCACCAATGGTAATTGAAGTCATAGAAGAAGCACCACGAAAAGCATCATTACCGATCGCTACAATATTGTTTTGAATCTCTAGGTTCAAATTCGTAATATGATTTGCTTTTCCTGTTTGTGTATTAGAATCATAAAAGGCTTCATCTCCAATTGCTGCAATATTCAACTCTGATACAGTTTTATATCCGTCTGTAGAAGAATAAGGTACATATCTTGTTACATTGACTCCACCAACAATATCTGTAATTACAGTTCTTGCCGTATATCCTTCACAGTCTATATATTTCAAATAATAAGCCATTCTTTGCGCAGAGGTGATGTTTGATATGGTAATCGGATCAATAAAATCTCCACTCACAGGATCTGTGGCAGTTCCAAAGTAGGTATTGAGATCGTCCCATTCTCCAGCAGTAAGCCCACTGTAATAAGCAGTTACATCTGAAGCGTCAAATTCATAAAACTGAGTAACAACGTTACTTGGAATAGTTAATGTATTATTGATTGGTGTATAAGATTGATTAAAATCACATATAACCCCAATATCTGTGCCATTTAGATTTTTAACCCAAGCTTTATAAATCCAAAGCATACGGTAACTTCCATCTCCCAAGTCAACAATTTCGTATGCTTCATATTGTGTATCACCTGCAGGATAAGTAAAATCCGAATCGCCTACGATTGAAGCAAGCGTCGCGTCGTATGAAATTTTTGTAACAGCTGGTGGCATTGGATCTCCTGGAGCAGCTTCCGTGGTCCTTTCCGGAATCAGTGCAATAATAATCGCTAATATTAAAAATACAACTGCGCTGGTTTTCCGAACTCTTTTTCGGATCCGAATATTCTTTTTCGAAATATTTTTCTTGTTTGCCATTGTGTTCTCCTACTCAATACGTTTTGCTACGACTACAAATCGCTTTGTGGCGTCACTTCCATCACATGTAGAAAGTGTCAAGAGCTGATCTCCATAAGAAGCTCTAACTCCTGTGTCATATAAGCTCAATTCGTCCATAGACTCCATATAGGAATCAAATTCTTTTTTTGAATTCGCATTAAAAAATTGATAATATTTAAATGTAATATCACTTTCGTTGTAAATTTGTCCATGAAAAACATACATGATTTCATAAACACCTTTTTCATAAATTGTATCAAATTGAATAATTGAATGTTCCTTATAGTAATCGACATCCGCATATTCTCGTAAACTACCAAACATCTTCCCTGAACGCATGTTGTGTCCGTATATAATCAGATTTGTATCCCGATTCACAAAGTCGCTACGATAATCCATAAAAATACTACCATTCACATCTTTTTCATGATTGAAATTGTAATCCAAATAATATTCGTTATCGGCTGCTTGCATGACAGGATAATCTATATATGTATCGTCAATTTTTATCCATCCAATTAGTGTTTTGTTCTTTTCTATTAAAATTTTATACTCATCTAGTATTTCAAGTTCCGAAGCATCAATCGTATCATTAATCAAATTTGGTTTAAATTCAAACTCTTTTTCGTTAAGAAGACTTAAGGTGTCTTCTTTGATCTCAGCCCATTGATTCACGTTTTCTTGAGAACGTTTTAACATGTAATTGTAAAGAAAAAAATAAGAAAAAGAACCAACTGCAATAAAAAAACATAGAATTATGATTCCAATTCGCCGATGTTCTTTTTTTTTCATTTCTTGCAAAATTTGCTCTTGCATGATCGAATCGAAATCGGATAACTTAATATCCTTCTTTTTGCTTTGTTTTTTATAATTCGTTTGAATGCCGCTGCTTTTTTTTTGATTTTTTCCTAGATTCGAAGAAGTTTTAAGTGTTTCACTTCTTTCAAATATTTCATCTTCAAATTTCCTTCCAAGCGAACTATAAAATATAATTTCTTTATCATCAATCATTTCAAGCAAGATAAGCAAAGAAGCACGATCATCCCAGTCAAATTCATTTCTCAATTCCTCAATTTTTTTTTGATCCGAAAGTGCCTCTCTATATTCTTTATCAGTATGAAATACAGTTTCATTTATTTTCCAAGTTTCTCTCATATATACCTTTCAAAAATGGAGCAAGTTAGAATCTCCCACTTTTATGACATTATATATTCATTTTACAATATATAGAATTTTTTTCAAGCTTTTTTCCATATATTGTAATAAACAACTCGAAAAAAACAGAGCCACTTGTCGTGGCTCCGTTAATTATTTATTCTTCAATTTCTTTTCTTGCTTCAACTTCTTTTTCCTGTAAATCTGAAGGTAATTGTTCGTATCTTGAGAACTCATAAGAGAACTTTGCTCTCCCCCCAGTCATTGAACGTAAATCCGTTGAATAATCATATAGAGAACTAGAAGGTATGTCTGCAATAACAACCTGTTTTCCATTCCCTGTTGGATTCATACCCAATACTCTTCCACGTCTTTTATTTAAATCCCCCATAATATCTCCAGTATAACTATCTGGGACTTCGACCTTAAGGCTCATGATAGGCTCAAGTAAAATCGGATGGGCTTCCATAATCCCTTTTTTAAACGCTTGAATCGTTGCCATCTTAAATGCCATTTCAGAAGAGTCTACCGGATGATAGGAACCATCATATAGAACTGCCTTAACTCCAACCACTGGATAAGAAGCTAATGGACCTTTTCTAACCGATTCATCCAGACCTTTTTCAACTGCTGGAAAATAATTCTTTGGAACTGCACCACCAACAACTTTTTCTTCAAACAAATATGCTGCTTCCAAATCACCTGAGGGCTCAAAAATCATTTTTACATGTCCATATTGGCCATGCCCACCAGATTGTTTTTTGTATTTTGATTCCACATCTGCTGACTTTGTGATCGTCTCTTTATACGCTATTTTGGGTCTTGCAAGTTCGATATCCACTTTATATTCATGAAGAAGTCTAGACGCTACAATCTCAAGGTGTTGGTTTCCCATGCCATAAATCAATTCTTGGTGATTGGATGAATCATTTTGTACTTGAATCGTTAAATCTTCTGTCATGATTTTCTGAAGCGCCTGAGAAATTTTATCAACATCTGCCTTATTTTTAGGATGATATGCTTTGTAAACATAAGGTTTAGATATTTCAGGCATCGTATATTGTACTGGATTCGATATCGTCGATAGACTATCTCCTGTTTTTGTCGAAGTCATTTTTGCCAATGCACCGATATCACCAGCATGCAACTCCTTCACTTCAACCGTTTTATTTCCAGTCATAGCATACAATTTTCCGATTTTCACTTCGGAATCCTGATTTTTATTAAATAAAAGATCATCCGTTTTTATTACTCCGGAATTAACTTTGATTAATGAATACTTACCAATAAAAGGATCCACTATCGTTTTAAACACGATTGCAGATTTTGTTTTTGAAAAGTCATAGTTTGCCTCGAATATTTTATTAGCACCAGGTAAGATGCCCGCAACCTCACGATTTTCAGGACTCGGTAGATATTTGATAATATCGTCTAAAAGAGTATATATTCCCTGGCAGAGAACATTTGAGCACATTGAAATCGGTATAATCGATCCCTCCATAACATTAGTTCGTAAAGCTGCACGTATTTCTGCCTCTGAAAACTCATCACCAGAGAAATAGCGTTCCATATATTCTTCACTTGTTTCTGCTATCGCCTCCATCAATATTGTTTTATATAATTCTAGATTTTGTTTGCTATAATCTGGAACATTCGATGGAACTACTTCTTTTCCCTCCCATCGAAAAGCATTGCCCTGAATCACATTCACATATCCAACAAATTTTTCATCTTCTCTAACAGGCAGATGAAGAGGCGCAATTTTCTTTCCATAACGATCGGTCATTTCTGACACAACGTTTTTAAAAGAAGCCTGGTCTACATCCATCCCCGTTACACACACCAATCTAGGTAAATTGTATTTATCACATAGTTCCCATGCTCTTTCTGTACCTGCTTCTATTCCTGATTTTCCAGAAACAACAATAATTGCTGCATCCGCAGCACTAACAGCTTCTTCAACTTCTCCAATAAAATCAAAATAACCTGGCGTATCCAAAATATTTATTTTTACATCATTCCATTCCAACGAAATCAGTGAAGTTGAAATCGAGATCTTACGTCGAATTTCTTCTTGATTAAAATCACTTACTGTATTTCCATCTTCCACTTTACCCATTCGTGAAGTTAATCCAGCAAGATATGACATGGATTCGATCAAACTAGTTTTTCCAGCTCCACTGTGTCCAAGTAAAACAACATTTCTAATCTTTTCAGTTGTGTAAACGTTCATAATGTAATCCTCCAATATTTTTTTAGTAGTTCTCTTTTAACTATTTTACTAAAAATTTTTTATATGTTCAAGCAAAATCATGCAATTCAAACAAATTTCATTTATTTTTTTATTTTTAAAAAATAAAAAAAAAATTGTCTGTAAATTTAACACAAATAGGAAGAATATACGCTGTTGACTTTCACGCTTTAAAGTGCTATATTGTAACCATTCACAAAAAAGGAGGAAACATCATGATTATTGTAATGAAACCAAACGCTTCGAAAGATAATATCGAAGCTGTCATCAAATATATTACACAAAATGGACTACAAACTCATCTTTCAACTGGAAATCAAGTCACGATCATCGGCGTAATAGGTGACAAAAGTAAATTAGAGGATCAAAATTTACTATTATTTGAAGAGGTTGATAAACTCGTTCCTGTTACAGAGTCTTATAAACTCTCCAATCGCAAATTTCATCCGGAACCATCTTCAATCCAGCTTGACAACACCATCATTTCATCAAAAACTTTAACAATAATGGCAGGTCCATGTGCAATCGAAAGTTATGATTCACTAATGGAAACAGCTAAATTTTTAAAAACAAAAGGCGTAACGGTTCTTCGTGGAGGTGCATATAAACCTCGTACTTCTCCATACTCTTTCCAAGGGTTAGAGGAAGAAGGTTTAAAATATATGTTGGAAGCAAAAAAAGAAACTGGTTTATCGACCATTTGTGAAGTCATTGATATGGATTCCATTCATACAGCAGCAAAATATGTAGATATGCTACAAATCGGAGCAAGAAATATGCAAAACTTTCAACTTCTTAAAGAAATCGGAATGACTAACCTACCTGTGTTGCTGAAAAGAGGACTGAGTGCTACAATTGATGAGTGGTTAAACGCTGCCGAATATATTATTTCTGCAGGCAATCCAAATGTAATGCTTTGCGAACGTGGAATACGTACATATGAAACTGCAACAAGAAACACACTAGATTTATCAGCAGTTCCAGTATTACGCGACAAAACACATTTGCCAATTATTGTCGATCCTTCCCACGCAACCGGATCTTATAAATATGTTCCTTCCATGAGCTTGGCTGGAATAACTGCTGGTGCTGATGGATTAATGATTGAAGTTCACAACAATCCTACGCAAGCTTTATCCGACGGTCCGCAATCACTTACCTACAAGAAATTTGGAGAATTGTGTGAAAAAATCGGACCACTTGCCCAATTAATGGGTAGAACATTCTAATTTTCGAGAAAGGTCATATTATCAACATGAAGATTTCAATCATAGGTCTAGGCCTAATTGGTGGTTCACTTGCAAAAGCTCTTCGTCATATATATGGAGACGATATAACAATCAACGCATATGATACTTGTCAGAAATCTCTTGATGATGCATATCATAATCACATCATCGATTTTGGGTTCCAACATTTCGCACAGGAATTATTTCCATGTGATTTTATGTTTCTTTGTTCATATGTTGATCAAAACATTTCCTTACTTGGTCAAATCAAAGAACAAATTAACGATTCCTGTATTTTAAGCGATGTTAGCAGTGTGAAATCAGAAATACACAGACATATTGAAATACACCAATTATCGAATTATTTTATCGGTGGGCATCCGATGACGGGTTCCGAAAAAAAAGGCTACAACAACTCCTCTCGTGCTTTCTTTGAAAACACATACTACATAGTAACACCTTCCGCCAATAATCAGGAAACTCAAATCGATAAAATCACTAAACTCATTACTGATATTGGCGCAATACCACTGATTATGAACGAAGATGATCACGATTTTTCAGTGGCTGGAATTTCGCATTTCCCACATGTTATTGCTTCTCTTTTGGTAAATACAATTCGAAAGGAAGATGAATTTAACAGAATGGCACAAATTGCGGCAGGTGGTTTTAAAGATATTACAAGAATAGCATCTTCTTCACCGGAAATGTGGAAAACGATATGTTTTGAGAACAAAGATAATCTGCTAACATTCATAGAGAAGTTCCGCAATCAGCTCCTTGAGATTGAACAAATATTATTAGAAAAAAATGATGAATCGATGCGTTTAATGTTTCAAAACGCAAAAGATTACAGAGACTCACTGATTGACACTCGAATTACCAGTGAATCTTCTTATTTTATAATTCACGTTGATATTCCTGATGTTCAAGGAATCTTAGCTTCTGTGGTTTCCTTGCTTGCAAGCCATAATGTTAGTATTAAAAATATAGGCATTATTCATAATCGTGAGTTTGAGGAAGGCGCATTACAAATTGAATTTTACACAAAGAAGGAGCAACTTCTTTCAATCAAAATATTAGAAGAAAATAATTATCGTATTTTCCAATAAAAAAAGACCTAATGGTCTTTTTTTATTGTTATTGATTTTCTTCTTCATATTTGCGAACGGTTTCATAGATGCTGATTCGATTTGCATCGATTTCAGGCATACCAACAAAAATTCCTCCATATAAAAAAGTATCTCCTATTTTTTCTATACGTACAAGTTCAACAAATGCATGAATTTTTTCTTGTGTCCATATTGTAAGAAAAGCTTCATATACTGCGCCAATCTGTAACGGTTCAACACATTTAAAACCAACGCCTGACTTCGAAACATCAGTAACTTCAATTTCAACCGTAGTATGATCTCCACTATCTAGTCTTTTTATAATCAACTCAGAAGCAAGTTCTAATCGATTATATTTTCTTTTCTCTTCCATTTGTTGCTCCTCCTCATAATTGCATAACTAATTTTATAATTATTCAGAAACATTGTCAATGATAATCATTGCATCTCCAAAAGAAAAGAATCGATATTTTTGTCTAACCGCTTCTTCATAAGCGTTCATTACAAATTCTTTTGTTGCAAATGCACTTACCAACATTACCAACGTTGATTCTGGCAAATGGAAATTGGTAATTAACCCATCCATAATTTTAAATTGATATCCAGGATAAATAAAAATATCTGTATCACCTCTACCGGCAATCAATTCACCCGAATGATTAACACAACTTTCTACCGTTCTGCAACTCGTCGTACCTACGCAAATAACACGATTTCCATTCCTTTTCGTCTGATTTATCAATTCAGCCGTTTCCACAGAAACTTCAAACTCTTCTGTATGCATATGATGATTCGTTACATCATCAACTTTTACCGGTCGAAACGTTCCTAGCCCCACATGCAAAGTGACATAACAAACAATGACACCCATTGCTTTAATTTCTTCTAGTAGTTCCTTCGTAAAATGAAGTCCGGCAGTAGGTGCAGCTGCCGATCCCTGTTTCTCTGCATATACCGTTTGATAACGGCTTTGGTCATCCAGTTTATGTGTAATATATGGTGGAAGTGGCATTTCTCCTAATTGCTCAAGTAATTCCTCGAAAATTCCTTGATACGAAAATCGAATCATCCTATTTCCATCTTCAAGAACACCAACAATTTCACCTGTCATAACACCGTTTCCAAAATCAAGAATCGTTCCAGGTTTTGCCTTTTTACCTGGCTTCACTAAAGTTTCCCAAGTAAACTCATCCAATCTTTTTAATAGCAAAATTTCAATGGTTGCTCCGGTTCCTTTCTTGACACCAAATAATCGTGCAGGTAGAACTTTCGTATTGTTCAGAACAAGACAATCCCCTTTTCTCAAAAATGAACAAATATCATGGAACTGTTTATGACAAACAGTTCCATTGTTTTTATCTAATGCAAGTAACCGACTATTCGTTCTCACTTCAAGCGGATCCTGTGCAATTAATTCAGTTGGTAAATCATAATAAAAATCTGCAGTTTTCAAAATATAACAACCATGCCTTTCTACATAACACTATTGCATGTTTTTAAGAAATGAAACATATCCTCTTTTTGCTTCAAATACATCTGCTTTACTTGAAGCTTCCCAAGGTGCATGCATATTTAGAATTGGAACGCCACAATCTATGACATTCATACCATAAAGAGCTAAAATATAAGCTATGGTACCACCACCGCCTTCATCAACTTTGCCAAGTTCAGACATTTGAAAATGCACTTCATCCTGTTCAAAAATATTTCTAATTTTTGCAATAAATTCTGGATTTGCGTCATTTGAGCCGCCTTTTCCTCCACGACCAGTGAATTTACACAATACAATTCCATTACCAAAGAACGCTGTGTTTTTCTTTTCAAAGCTAGCAGCAAACGCAGGGTCATATCCAGCAGTAACATCCGAAGAGAGCATGTTTGAATTTTTCAAGCATCTCTTCAAGACTAAGTCATTATAATTTCCTTGTAAATTCATTATTTCTGCAATCGTATTTTCAAAGAATTTAGACTGCATGCCGGTTGCACCTACGCTACCAATTTCTTCTTTATCAACCAGAATACAACAAGTTGTAAGTTCAGGATCATTCACCTCAAACATAGCTATCAATGATGAATATGCACAAACTCGATCATCTTGTCCATATGATAAAATCATAGAACGATCAAATCCAGCTTCTCTCGCGCGTCCGGCAGGAACTACTTCTAGCTCTGCTGAAAGGAAATCTTCTTCATCCATATCATAATTATCTTTTAAAATTTTAAGAATTTGCGCTTTTACAGGATCTTTTTTTGCATCCTTTTTCTCTTCAGCGTCATCTTCTTTATTTTCCTCAATTTTTAAAGGACGGTTACCTACAATAATATCTAACATTTCTCCTTCGATTACTTTCGAAGCTTTTTTGTCCATTTGATTGGCTGCAAGATGAATTAATAAATCCGAAACAAAGAATACTGGATCCCCTTCTTCCTCACCTATGTTGATTAATATTTGGGTACCATCTTTTTTAACTACTACTCCATGCAAAGCAAGAGGAATAGCTACCCACTGATATTTTTTGATACCACCATAGTAGTGTGTATCTAAATAAGCAAAGCCTGAGTCTTCATATAATGGATTACTTTTTACGTCCATTCTTGGCGAATCCACATGTGCTCCCAAAATATTCATTCCTTCTTCTAAAGGCTTTTTCCCGATTTGAAACAGGACAATAGATTTTCCCATACATACCGAATATATTTTGTCTCCAGTTGTAATGGTTTTCTTATCTTTGATTAATTGTTCTAGTTCTACATAACCTTCTTTTTCTGCACGCATTACAATGTCATCAACACATTCACGCTCTGTTTTTCCAGCACTTAGGAAATCGATATAATCATTAGAGAAAATCTCTAACTCTTTTAATTGTTCTTCGGAATATAAATCCCATACATTCTTTGTTTCCATAGTTAACTCCTTTTTTGGATTATTTACGTAGTTCAATACCAAGTCCTTCTAATCCATTCAAAATCTTGTTCATTGTTTTTGTAATCTCGTTTTCCTCAAGTGTTTTTTCTTTGTTTCTAAAACTAATTGAATATGCCAGAGATTTATAACCTTCTTTGATCTGTGAACCTTCATAAATATCAAACAAATGATATCCTTCTAAAATCTTACCACCTCTTTGACGAATAACCGCTTCAATATCGCCAGCTAGAATTTCTTTCGGTACTACCATACTCAAATCTCTAGTAACCGCAGGGAATTTAGCGATCCCTTCATAAAGTCGATCGAATGTAGCGTATGAATTGATGGTTTTCATATCAAGAACAGCCACATATACAGATGTTCCAATGTCGTAGTTTTTACATACCTTTGGATGAACCTCTCCAAGATATCCAATTACGCTTTCATTATAAATAATATCAGCCTGTCTGCCAGGATGCAAATAATTTTTCTTGTTTTTTGGATCATAAGAAGGAATATTCTTCATTCCAACAGCTTCTAAGAATTCTTCAATTACTCCTTTTAAAGTAAAGAAATCTCCTTCTCCATACATACCGAGAGTCAGTTTCATACGTTCATCAGGCAGTTCAGTAAGTGGAAGTTTTTTTGGTAAATATACATTACCAAGTTCATACAAACGCACATCTTTATTTCTTCGATTGAAATTCGTCGATAGTGAAGTCAACATCCCATCTAAAGAGATGGTTCTCATAATTGAAAAATCTTCACCAAGTGGATTTGAAATTTCAACAGCATCACGCAAAATATCATTTTGATCAAGTAATAGTTTATCAAATACTTTTCGACTTTCAAATGAATACGACATACCTTGAGAAAATCCACAGTACTCAGCAATGTCTCTAGCTTTCTCTTCTACACGCAAATGAAATGGTAATTTTCCAGTTGTCGCTTCCCCTTTTGGCAATGTGCTCGGAATCTTATCATATCCAAAGAATCTGGCAACTTCTTCTGCAATATCTGCAATCCCTTCCAGGTCTTGTCTAAAACTAGGAACTACAATCACATCCGAATCATTATCATATGCTAAATCTAATCTGCTAAATATTTCCAACATTTCATCTTTTGAAATATCTGTTCCAAGAAGACCATTAATACGATCTACATCTAGCTTAATTTTTACATTTTCTTTTAAAGGTGCAAAAACATCAATGACTCCAGCTGCTACATGTCCGCAGCCCAGTTCTTCTACCAGCTGACAAGCACGATTGATTGCTAGCAGCGCATTGTTTGGATCAAGACCTTTTTCAAATTTTCCGGAAGCATCGGTTCTAAGTCCTAATCTTTTTGCAGATTTTCGAATATTTGCCCCATGAAAACATGCTGCTTCAAAAACAACAGTATGTACATCGTCATTTATTTTTGAATTATCGCCACCCATGATACCTGCAATGCCGATTGCTTTTTGTGCATCGCAAATCATCAACATATCATGATCAAGTTTTCTTTCTTGCTCATCAAGCGTAATAATGGTATCTCCATCCTTCGCTCTTTGTACAACGATTTTATTTCCAGCAATTTTTGTCAAATCAAAAGCATGCATTGGCTGTCCAAATTCTTCCATGACATAGTTTGTAATATCAACCAAATTATTAATTGGACGAATTCCACTTGCTGCCAATCTTCTTTGCATCCATTCTGGAGATGGTCCTATTTTAATATCCGTACAAACCCTTGCGCAATATCTTGAGCAAAGATCATCATCTTTTACTTCCACGGAAATGAAGTCTTCAACTTTTTGTGCTGTTTCTTTCACGATGATTTCCGGAAAATGAAAAGGTACTTTGAATGTTGCTGCGGCTTCTCTTGCAACACCAAGAACGCTATAGCAGTCCACACGATTAGATGTAATTTCATACTCAAATACGGTGTCATCGAGTCCTAAAACACTTATCGCAGACATACCAACTGGTGTAGTTTCCGGTAAAATATAAATCCCGTCCTCTGGTGCATCTGGATACATGTTGGAATCTGCCCCCAGTTCTTCAATCGAGCACATCATTCCATAAGACATGATTCCTCGAAGTTTTCCTGATTTGATATCGATTCCATTTGCAGGCAGTGGACTTCCGTCATGACCACCTGCAACCTTTCCACCATCACATACAACAGGTACTTTATCTCCCACCTTTACATTTGGTGCTCCTGTTACAATCTGGATAACCTCTGTACCAATATTTACCTGACAAACAATTAATTTATCAGCATCTGGATGTGGTTCAATTGAATTAATTTGCCCAACTACAATTTTTTCTAAATTTTTATCTAATCTTTCAAATGTTTCAACTTTTGTTCCAGACAAAGTCATCGCATCTGTGTATTCCTGATCCGTACAAGATAAATCCGGAACATATGCTTTAATCCAAGATAATGCTGTATTCATGATTTTCCTCCATTAATTAAAATTGTTTTAAGAATCGAATATCGTTTTCATAAAGTAGACGCATGTCGTCTATTTCATATTTCAAAAGTGCAATACGTTCTAATCCAATTCCAAAAGCAAATCCGGAATATACTTCAGGATCAATATTACTCATTTTCAGAACATTTGGGTGAACCATTCCACACCCTAAAATTTCTATCCAGCCTGTACCTTTACAAAATCTACAACCTTCACCTTTACATTTAAAGCATGTCACGTCGACCTCTGCACTAGGTTCCGTAAAATTGAAATGATGCGGTCTGAATTTCACTTTGGTTTCTTCTCCAAATAATTCTTTCGCAAATTCAGAAAGTGTACCTTTTAAGTCTGCAAAAGTAATGTTCTTATCGATAACTAACCCTTCAATTTGATGAAATGAAGGAGAATGAGTCGCATCTACTTCATCTGAACGGAATACACGACCTGGAGCAATCATACGGATTGGGAGCTTTCCTTTTTCCATTTCATGAACTTGTACACCAGAAGTCTGCGTACGAAGTAAAAAGGTATCGTTGATATAAAAAGTATCCTGTTCGTCTTTTGCAGGATGATCTGCAGGAATATTCAACGCTTCAAAATTATAGTAATCCGTCTCGATTTCTGGCCCTTCTACGACTTCATAACCCATTCCAATAAAAATACGTTCAACTTCTTCCATCGCAATTGCATTTGGATGTCTATGACCCATCTTGCTTTTCTTTGCAGGCAAAGTAACATCAATTACTTCAGATTTTAACTTTGACTCTAATTTCATTTCTTCTAATTTTTCTGTTACTTCATTCAAAACCTTTTCGATTTCTTCGCGCGCTTCATTTACCATCTGCCCTACTTTAGGACGCTCTTCTGCTGGAACATCTTTCATACCTTTTAGTAAAGCTGTTAATGTACCTTTTTTCCCTAATACATTCACTTTGACATCCATCAATGTTTCAAGAGAAGCCGCTGATTGCATTCTTTCTAATGTCTGTTTTTTTAGTTCTTCTAACTGTTGTTTCATTTGAAACCTCCTTTAATGATTGCACTCATATCTTCCTATTTTCAAGGCGCAGGAATACTACTCTGCAAATTCCGTATAATCCTATAAATAAAAAAAGCCCCCTGTTATTTACATAACAGAAGGGACGAATTATCTCCGCGGTACCACCCAAATTCCTAATCAAAGGCTCTCATACTTAACGCGTATCACGTCTTGTGAAAACAAGCTGCTCCCATGCGAACTTCGTCCTATATCTGAACTCGAAAAAACTTTCAGCCGGTGGTTTTTTCTCTCTGACAGAAGATATATTCCTACTTAAACATGCTCAATGCATTTTGATATCTTAATATATTCTATTTATTTTCATCATAAAAGTCAAGACTTTTTTAAAGAACGTATTTCTCTTTTCAATTTTCTTCGTTCTTCGTGAAGTCTTTGTTTTTCTTCATATTTCTTAGAACTTGAAGGCAAAAGGTAATGATTTAGTTCTGCTCCATAAAATAAAAATTGCATACTAAAATACAACCAAAGCAACACAACCACCAAGGTAGTCAAGCTACCATACATACTAAATGCACCTGTAGTTTCAATGTATTTTGAAAACAAAAAAGAAAAAACAGACCATATGGTTGCTGTAAATAAAGCTCCTGGTAATTGGTATCTTAATTTCATCTTTACGCTTGGAACTTTTGCGTATAACACAACAAACAAAAATATAAGTAAAAACCATACTACCAAAAATCTTAAAGCTGAGAACAAAGACATGATTTGAAAATATTTTGACAATTCACTGATTAGAAGATCAAATATCAATCCACCAAAAACCATTACAAACATAAGCAAGACAATCATAATAATTAATAGTAGCGTATAAAGAGACGCCCATAAACGTAAAATAAAATAGCTCTTTGTATTTTTTGTTCCTTCGATTGCATTCAGTCCAGTCATAATTGCAAGAATCCCTTTTGCTGCCGACCATATTACTGCAACGACTGCAACGGACATATAAGAAGCAGATTTCTCATATACCTCACGAATCAAACCACCTAAAAAGTCTTCGATTGTTTCTGGTATAATTCCCTTCAACAAACTTATTAAAGCATCTTCTTCCAAAGGAGTATATGTTATGATTCCACAAATCAATATTGCAATTGGAATCAAAGACAGAAACACAAAAAAGGCTGCACTCGCAGCATTTGTAGGAATATTGTGTTGATTGATTTGTGACAGACTTTTAAAGATGCTCTGTTTCTGATTCATCGTGTCATCTTTTACTTCCATATAATCAATCGTCTGATCTTTATTTTCATCCATCATTAATCTCTTTTCTATAAAAACATGCCGAAATGTAGCCTTGTATTTTGACTCCTAGCGAACTGCTAGGTGGGCAACCGCAATTATATATCTGTCTTCCACTGACTTACGAGGCCTGACATCAACATAACGATATAGGAATCCCGTTCAAAGTAAATGTAGGTTCAAAATAACAAGAAATCGTACATTTCAGGCAACTATATTATAACTAATTTCAACTGGTTTTGCAAGTTGACGTGATAAAGCAGCAAGTATAAAAAGAAACGCCCCGTCTCCGAGGCGTCCTTGTTATCAATGTTCTTTTAATGTTGAAACCTCTTTAAAAACTTTTTTTAGCGCATCTTCCGCATCAGCAGGCAAAGCATTATATCCTTCGTCCAAGTTCTCAAGTTCCATGACATAGTCTAATCGATCTTTCATACGATCCACTAATGCATCAACATAAGCTGGATCTGACAATTCTGGAACAAACCCTTCCCAATTCATAATTTCAATATCCGAAAATGGTCCCCAAGGTTCAAATTTCGCTTTTCCATCTACAATTGTTTCAATAATACCTAACGTATCTTCTTTTTGAACTTTTTTGCCCATAAAGTCGCCGGTATTAATAATATAACAATCCACATGCATGTCTGAAAATAAAGTTTTAAATTTTTCGTAATCATTTACTAATGGATATGTTCGAAATGGGTTTGCATATGGTTCAACAACCAATTTGTGAGGATCTACACCTTTTGCCAATCGTTCTGCGGAGGTCCTTTTCGTAGCAAGAGTAGCCCCCATTACGGATGCTAATGAAGAACCTTTCAATCGAACCACTGGTGGAAGAGTTGCATCTTTCATTATCCAGAAAATTGCATTTGCCGGAGCATGAAATTTATCTTGTCGGTTTGTAGACCATAACTTGGATTTAATAGCTCTACCGTTTCCGTTTCGAATATCTTCCGTTACAATTTCGATTTTCCCTTCTGAATCCAAGGTTGCGGAACAATTTTGTACCGTCAAAAGATATTTGTTCTCTTCACTTCCGGTTGGATAGTCATTTGTCTTATCAAAATATGCAGGCTCCAGTGCGACCGAAGAACCATCGGTTGCGCTGATTAAGAAAGCATCGTCATGTAAAACTTTTATTTGTGCATATTTATTATTGTGTTTTGCATGAGTAATGGTCGACTTTCCTGAACCAGAAAGACCAAACACACCCACTACAAACTTTGAGCCATCCTCTTTTATATACTCTTTTTGTCCACCATGACATGCAGCATATCCGTGCCTGTTTCCTAGCGCCCATGCAAGAGTCAACGTGCCCTTTTTATGCTCCCCGAAGTATTTCATTCCTAAAAGTGCAACACAATTTGCTTCCGTATGAAAGAAAGATAGACAGTCCTTTGCACAGTACTCATCCGATGATACACCTTTCCATCCCGGATCCGAAAAAATATAGATATCTGGTTCATCAAATTGGCGTGATTCCTTATACATTTCCTGGTACCCTCTGCATGTATATTGAAAATTCAGCATCCAATCATACAACAGATTTTCTTCTCCTTCTGGAATCAGCAAATGTGCTTTCACCATAAAATCCGGATCCAACCCAATGAAAACTTCGGAATGATACATTTTCTTATAACGCGATTCATAAACTGCAGACATAAGAATTTTGTTAAGCTCACCCTGGTTTACACCGGGTTTACCAACAATTCTTCTTGCGGCTGCATAACGTCCGGTTATTGCACCATCATTGAACAAAAGAATTTTAGCATCTTTGTCTAAACCAATTTCTTCTGCACGATGAACCGGCATATCTGTAACGATTGTTCCTGGAGAATGATACGCTAATTTGTATGCTTCTCGTAAGGATGTAACTTTTACAACATTGTTTCCATAAAACGCGGCTTCAATGATTGCACGTGTTGAACTGGTAAACCCTGTTTTGCCTTTTCCAATCTCGCTGATTGGGTAGTATGCTTTCGTTGACATTTCTCTCCTCCTATTATTTCTTGTTTATATTTTCACTGCCACTGCAGTTTCATACATAAATAAATGAAAGATTCGAAATCGTCAGTCAAATAATAGGCTGATGTCTCTTATATAAAAATTATTGCAGATTCAACAAAATATGTCAACTTATTAAAAAGAAATTGTGCAAATATTCTTTAATATTTGTACATTCTCAAAAATTATCATACAAATCAGATAGATGCAGTGTATTTTTTTAGCCATTCTTTCTCGTCATCTGATAAATACGGACTAATCCTTTGATACACTTCCATCTGATATTGATTTATTTGTTCTATCACATTCTTTGAAAGATATTTTACATCTAAGATATTGGAATCAAGAGGAACATAAGTCAAAGGTTCAAAATGTAAAAACGTCCCATACTCAGTTTCCATATAGGTTTTACATAATTCGATGTTTTCAATTCGAATCCCGTAATTATGATCCAGATAATAACCTGGCTCATTGCTTGTTACCATGCCATCCTCAAATTCGATTTCTTCCATGTCTTTGATATATTTCCATCGAATATTCTGTGGACCTTCATGTACATTTAAAACATAACCTACACCATGACCGGTTCCATGTCGATAATCCAAGCCCTTCTTCCATAAAGGTTGTCTGGCAAGAATATCGATGTTTCGTCCAGTTGATCCTTTTGCAAAAACTGCATTCTGTAAAGAAAGCATTCCTTCGCATACGTTAGCATAATGCTCCTTTAGCTCTTCAGAGACAGGACCAAGTGCAATTGTTCTCGTTACATCCGTTGTTCCTTTTTTATATTGCCCTCCAGAATCGACCATTAATACTCCATGATTTTTCAAAACAGTTTCCGTCTCACCTGGTTCATAATGTATAATTGCAGCATGTTCTTGATACGCACTAATTGTCGGAAATGATAAATCTATGAATCCCGGAATTTCTTTTCGTAAATCATCGATTTTTTGTGCCGCAGAGACTTCAGTTTGCACCTCTGTTTGACCTTCATGTAGAATCCAATAAATAAATTTAGTAACCGCCACAGAATCTTGTAAATATATTTCTTTTAAATTCTTTTGCTCAATTTCATTTTTTCTTGCTTTAAGAAGTTCTGTCGGATTAGAGACATCAACATATTTACGAGATTCATCAATCTTTTTAAATAATGTAAAGTTCACATTTTTCAAGTCGATTTCCAGAATATGTCCAAGTTGTTCTGTCTCAATGTAACTAAAAATTTCTGAATACGGACGATATTTTATTCCTTGATCTGTAAAATATTTCTGCAGTTCCTTGGTCAAAGAATCCTGCTGTAAAAAGATGAGTGAGGTATCCTCAGAAATATATGCATAAGAAAGCATTACTGGATTATATGCGATATCATTCGCACGAATATTAAATAGCCACATGATATCATCCAACTTACTTAGCACTAGTGCTTCTGCTCCATTCTCACGCACCACATCTAATACTCTGTTTTTTTTATCACTGAAAACCTCTCCTGAAAACTCATTGTCAAGCACCCACCCTTCTGTCGAAGGGAGCGCTGGGCGATCATTCCAGATGGCTTCTGCTACATCAATCTCATAATTAATCTTTGCATTCTTATTTAAAGCAATGGATTCCATTTTTTTGCCAAATCCTGCAGACATTGTTTTTCCATGAAAACCAATACATTCGCCATTCTTAATATTGGATTCCAAATATTCTAATGTCGTTGGGACTTCCGGCTCTCCCATTTTAAACAAATCTATTCCGGTTCCTGCAAGCTGTTCTTCCGCTTGTAGAAAATATCTTCCATCCGTCCATAAACCCGCCCGAGATTTTGAAATCACTAACGTTCCATTGGAACCATTAAATCCCGAAACATACTCTCTTACTTTAAAGTAATCACACACATATTCAGACATATGCTCATCGCTCGTTGGAATAACCATATAATCAACTTGTTCTTTCTCCAAATATGCACGCAATCGCTTCAAGCGTTCGATAACTTTACCATTCATATTAATACTCTCCTGCAACCTGTTTTTCATTTTTCAACAGTCCTACAGCTTTTGAAGTTCCGATACGATCACATCCAGCATTCAGAAAAGCTTCTAAATCTGAAACAGAACTTACGCCTCCGGCCGCTTTAATTTTAACATTTGGTCCAATATGTTCTTTGAACAAAAGCACATCCTCCATAGTTGCACCATCCGTTCCAAATCCAGTTGAAGTTTTTATATAGTCCGCACCTGCATTCGTAACCAATTCGCACATTTTAATTTTTTCTTCTTTCGTTAAATAGCATGTTTCGATGATTACTTTTAAAATTTTATCACCAACTATTTGTTTTAAAGTGCGAATTTCGGATTCAATTTTATCATACTGTTTATTTTTTAAATCGCAAATATTAATTACCATATCAATTTCACTTGCGCCATCTTTTAATGCAACACGTGTCTCTTCAGCTTTACTTTCTGTAACAGCATATCCAAGTGGGAACCCAACCACTGTACATATATTGATTCGATCTTGGTAAGTCTCTTTAATTTTCTTTATATAGCAAGGTGGGATGCATACACTTGCCGTGCCATATTCTGCAGCCTCATCACATATTTTTTGAATATCTTCCCAAGTTGTAAAAGCCTTTAAAATCGTATGATCCACATGTGCCAACATTTCTTTATTTGTCATAATTTTTCCCTTTCATTAAAAACAATTTTAAAATAACCACTAGTATTAGTTTAATACGAAAGAGAAAAAAAATCCATTTTATTTTTAACAATCTGTTTTATAGAGAAATATTGTATACTTGCATAAATATAAATATTCATGATATGATAAGAATGCTGACACTTACGAAAGGAGAAACATGAATGAACGAAACAAGATACCCAGCAGAAATTTCTGAGGCGATGAAACATTGGGCCCAACTGACAGAAACCGCAAACCATATTGAACCAGAAAAATATCTGACCTATGATGTAAAGCGAGGTTTACGAGATCTTGATGGAAAAGGTGTGCTTGCAGGTCTAACAAATATTTCAGATGTAAAAGCAAAGAAAATCATTGACGGAAAAGAAATTCCAACGCATGGCAAACTTCATTATCGCGGTATAAATGTAGAAGAAATCATACAAGGTTTCACCTCTGAAAATCGATTTGGATTTGAAGAAACTACATATCTTCTACTTTTTGGCAAGCTTCCATCAAAGCAGGAACTTACTTCTTTTACAGAAACACTTGGAAATTATAGAAATCTTCCAACCAGCTTCGTCCGCGACATCATCATGACCGCTCCAAGCAAAGATATGATGAATACACTCGCACGTTCCGTACTTACATTGTATTCTTACGATCCTAATGCCGATGATATTTCCATAGAGAATGTACTAAGACAGTCTTTACAATTAATTAGCATTGTACCTCTATTATCTATTTATGGCTACCAAGCATATAGTCATTATCATGATGGAAACAGTTTTTTTATTCACAAGCCAAACAAAGAATTATCAACAGCAGAAAATATCTTATACCTTCTGCGTCCAGACTATAAATATACCCCATTGGAAGCAAAGATTTTAGACATTGCACTTGTTTTACACATGGAACATGGTGGTGGAAACAATTCTTCATTTACAACGCATGTGGTAACCTCATCCTATACCGATACCTACTCAACAATTGCTGCTGCAATTGGTTCACTAAAAGGGCCGAGACACGGAGGTGCCAATATAAAAGTATCTCATATGTTTGATGACTTAAAATTAAATGTTGAAGATATTGAAAATGAGGAACAGGTAGCTGCTTACCTACAAAGCCTTTTAGATAAAAAAGGTTTTGATCAAACTGGCCTAATTTATGGTGTTGGACATGCAGTATATTCTTTAAGCGATCCACGAGCAGTAATTTTCAAAAATTATGTTGCCGCTCTGTCGAAAGAAAAGGGATTGGAAAAAGAGTTTGCATTATACGAAATGGTAGAACGTTTAGCTCCTGAATTGATTGAAAAGAAACGAAAAATCTATAAAGGTGTCTCTGTAAATGTAGATTTCTACTCTGGATTTGTCTATAGTATGCTGAAACTTCCTGAAGAGCTCTACACTCCTATTTTTGCGATTGCACGAATGGTAGGCTGGTGCGCACATCGAATGGAAGAATTATCAAATCAATCAAAAATTATTCGTCCTGCATATAAACCAGTTACAACAGATATTCCATACGTTAATTTAAACGATAGAAACTAAAAAAACAACCGACAAATCTGTCGGTTGTTTTTTATATTTATACATAATATTCATTAATTATTTACTTACATGCAAAAAATCTAAAACAACTTTTTCCATCTCATTCACTTCACAAACTGTATCGTGAAGAATTTCAGCATTTCGTATTTCTTCCACTGCATTTGGAACTTTAACGTTTGCTATTTCAGATAGACGATCCACCTTCTCAAAATCATCCGTCAAATCACTATCTTCTCCAAGTGCCTCCATGACACTTCCTGTAAATTTAAATGGGCTAGCTGTCGAAACAACTACCGTCGTTGTTGTATCTTGTGATAAAGTTTTATATTTCTCATAAACAGCTGATGCAACAGCGGTATGTGTATCAATCACATATCCAGTGTCCTGATATAAGTCTTTTATTCTCTTTGCTGTTTCCTTCTCGGTTGCATAATCTCCAATAAAATCAGCCAATTCAGCCTTCATATCTTCTGTTATGGAATACATTCCATTTGTTCGCAGATGATTCATTAATTCTGCACATTTCGCCGTATCATTGCCAGCTATATGATATAAAAGACGTTCCAAATTTGAAGAAACCAATATGTCCATAGATGGTGAGGTTGTCAATATGAAATCGCGGTTTCTATCATAAGTTCCCGACTCAAAGAAATCAAATAATACTTTGTTTTCATTTGATGCACAAATAAGTTTATGAATTGGAACCCCAATCTGTTTTGCATAATAAGCTGCAAGAATATTCCCAAAGTTACCTGTAGGAACAACAACATTCATGGTTTTGCCCTGATCTATTTTAGATTCATTTAATAACTGTGTATACGCATAAACATAATATACAATTTGCGGAACCAATCTACCGATATTAATAGAGTTTGCAGAAGAAAATTGGAACCCTGATTCATCGAGCAATTGATTTAATTCTTTGCTAGAGAAAAGTTCTTTTACACCAGTTTGAGCATCATCAAAATTTCCACGAATACCAACTACATGAGTATTCTCGCCTTTTTGTGTAATCATCTGTTTTTCTTGAATCTGGCTAACTCCATCTTTTGGATAGAAAACAATAATTTTTGCGCCTTCAACACCTGCAAATCCAGCCAAAGCAGCTTTTCCAGTATCTCCAGACGTTGCGGTCAAAATAACAATTTCATTTTTTGCTTGTTGTTTCTTTGCTGATGTAATCATTAAATGAGGCAATATTGAAAGTGCCATATCTTTAAATGCAATGGTGGAGCCATGAAATAACTCTAGGAAATAAGCGTCATCCGCATGCACTAATGGAGCAATTATGTCAGTATCGAATTTTTCATCGTATGCACGGTTGATACAGGACATTAATTCTTCTTTTGTAAAATCTGAGAAGAATAATTTCATAACTTCATATGCCACTTGTTGATATGACATATCTTTTAACTGTTCAAAGGTAACATCAAGTTTTGGTAGTGATTCTGGAACAAATAGTCCTCCATCATTTGCCAGCCCCTTTAAAATTGCTTCTGAAGCAGTAACGTTTGCTTCACCACCACGCGTACTTCTATACAATACTTCCATTATAAACTCCTTTTGCTATATTTATGCATAAATTTTTTCTATGTTCTAATATAGCATACTTGTTTTTTTAAAGCAATGATTTATTCCATCATAATTTCTTTGCTACAAGAATGCTTAACTGATATAATTAGTACATAATCTACATGTTTAATACTTTTTCGAGGAGGTCCCATGATTTATTCAACCACAGGTCAACTTCATATCAATTTCTTGCAATTCACTTTTACTTCATTTTATTACTCAACCGGATATCCCATTGCCTTTTTGTCGTCAAACGATTCATTAGACACTTTTTTTCCTACTACCTATCTATTTGAACCATATCCAAATTACTTAAAAGAAATGATCCATCCATATTTACATCAAATTGAAATGAACCGAACACATGTTGTCCCACTCTTATCCGACGATATGATCTTAATTTTTCCA
Organism: Lachnospiraceae bacterium; assembly: GCA_963666475.2. Classification (GTDB taxonomy): domain Bacteria; phylum Bacillota; class Clostridia; order Lachnospirales; family Lachnospiraceae; genus JBFHIZ01. Next base: position 648,686 of record CAXXJM010000001.1, read on the forward strand.
ATTTCAAACAAGGGTAATTATTTAGGTACAATAATTGTTGGTCCTATACTAATTGAGAACGCAAAAAAAGTTCCACATTCGAATGAACTTATCGCTCATTATCTAGACAACTTAACAATTATTCATGACTTTCAAGTTCCTCATATCGTTAATCTTATGAATTTAATTTTTTTGTCTTCATTTTACATTCCCACAAGTTTTGCAGCTTACCCTCAAACAAAAAATGAAGAAAATCTCATTACTCCAGGAAACAAACAACTTTCCAATCAATACATTCATCATACAATGGATGAAGAAGAAACCATTGTACGTCAGATACTGTCATCCGATGAAACCTTATATGATATCGCGGTAAATGCCTTGTCTGGTATGAAAAATATGGTTGTTCCACCTTTAGCAAACAATCCATTACGTTCTGAAAAGAATCGTTTCATCGTATCCGCAACGGTTTTATCTCGTGAAGCTATCAAACTAGGTTTACCATCAGAAATTTCATTTAGTCACTCAGACCAATTCATAAATGATATGGAGAATTGCGAAACACTAAGAGAAATCGCCAATTTACAGAATGAAATGAATCATTTTTATCGTAATGAAATCCAAAAGAACAAATCTAGAATTCGTCAAACATCAGTCACTTCGATTTTAATCTCATATATCGAAAACAACATAGAAACAAATTGTTCTCTCCAGGAAATTTGCAAACAGTTAAAACTCGACTACAAGTATGCATCAAATTCATTTATCAAAGATACGGGTATAGGATTTAACAAGTATCTAAACAAAGAAAAAATAAAAGTTGCAAAACGCGAGCTTTCTATTTCCGAAAGCCCTATTCAGGAGATTGCAACGCTTTTAGGTTATAATAGTTCCTACTATTTTTCACGAGCATTTAAATTAGCTACAGGTCAGACTCCAAGCGAGTACCGAAAACGTACAACAATCACTCCTTAACGAAAGGATTTTACCTATAATGAAAAAAGGTGTATATCAGGCAACAAAAAAAGACGGCACACAGTACTATCGGTCGTCTTTCACATATCTCGCAAACCATATCAGTCTTGGTAGTTTTTTGTCCGAAGAAGACGCTCATCAATGCTATCTTGAAGCCAATTCTCTGATTAATACTACTTCAATAAAAATCGATGATCATAGAGCATCAAACTATCTGACCTTTCGCAAATGGGTCACTTTAATAAATTTGCGCGATAATCACATTTATTTTCCTTCACCGATTTACGTACGCAGCAGCTTTTTTAGTTACTTTTTAGATGAACATATTGAATTAAAGTTTGATATGGAAGATTTGTTTTACTATTCCAACAAACAAATTATGCGAAGAAATGGGCATCTTTTTGTATCGGACTATGGAATGCAAGTCAATATTTTAAATCGCTATGGAATTAAAAATTACGGGGTCAAAGAAATAGATTATGTTTTTGTAAATGGAGACGATACCGATTTTAGATATTCAAATATTAAAATAAAAAACATTTATCATGGCGTTCGTGAAATTTTAATAGATGGAAACAAAAAATTTCAAACACGGATACACATCAATGGCTACTATGTCATAGGTATTTATGATACCAATATTGAAGCTGCGATTGCCTACAATAAAGCCGTTGATATATTAAATCAAAATGGAAACGCAAAAAAATATATGACAAATTTTATTGATGAGATTACGAACAAAAAATATGCAGAAATATATATTAAAATACCTATTTCCGAAAAAATTATGACGTATCAATTCTAAGCAATCATCTACTTTTCTGAATAATTGATAAGACTTATCGATAATTCTAACGGATCTCTCGAACCATTAACTGTAGATGTTTGATGAAAATCCCACATGGTATATCGATACGGAATTTCTGCTTCTCGATTTCCATCTTGATTCAACCATATATCATACGACTGCAGCAATGAAAGATCCACTTCATCAATTAAAAACTCTGGATCCCCGTATATGCATACATTAAAACCAGCTTGCTTTAAAGTTGAAAGAAATGTGGCTGCAATGTTTGATCGGTCAATTCTCGATAATGCTTTCGTTCTTGAATCATCATCTTCAATACGATCCATCTCAAATGCTATGGGATAAGAAATCGTATATTCCCCAGCTAATTCAATTATCGTATAGGCTTCTTCCACTGCTTCTTCAACGGTGATCGCCTGTGATTTAAAAACCATTCCAATATGAAGCTTTGCATCAGAAGCATTTCGAATATGACTCTTCGCATACTCGTCTAAAACAATCTGACCACTACTATAGCCTCTGCTTCCTGCATATACAATAACAAAATCATATCCATCTTTTTTCACTTTGTTAAAGTCAATATACGCATTTTCACTGGATACTTTTATTCCAATATAACTTTTTTGCTCATCTTCAAATTGATACAAAGAATTTTTTCCATCCAAAATAAACTTGTCATATTCCAGAGTACTTAAGTGTAACGACTTATTAATACGATGTGTTTCTCGATAGCCATCGGATAACGTGATTCGAAAATATCCTGCGGGAATTGCTTCTTCAGTATCAGCTTTCTTCGTATCATCTGTAATTACTTCATCTGTTGACTCTGATTCTGTCATATCGCTAGTTTCATCCTCATTTGAATCTGAATCTAAATCATCCCAGATCTGAAGTTCATCCGAAGTCAAACCATCATCTTCTACAATCTTAACATATTTACTTTCTTCTGGAACACTCGATGTATCCGCTTCCGTTTGTGTATTCTTATAATTTGAAAAAAGCACAAAAATAACGATGAGTGAACAAAAGAAAAACACCCAGGTTATCATCCTAGTTATTGTCCACCCATGTTTAATTTCGTGCTTTCCAAATGGATCATCATCTAATAATCGCATAATCTACCCTAGTTTTTTTTTGATATATTCTTTGACCATCGAAATGGCAATACTATTTTCTCCACCTCTTGGAATAATAACATCAGCATACTTTTTAGATGGCTCCACATACTTTTCATGCATTGGCTTAACCGTTGTCTCATACTGGTTCAAAACAGAATCAATGGTACGTGCACGTTCACGCATATCTCTTCGAATACGTCGCATAAGCCGTTCGTCAGCATCCGTGTCCACAAAAATCTTTAGATCCATCAACTCTCTTAGTTTTTTATCCTGTAAAACCAAAAATCCATCCACTAAAACGACTTTAGCAGGGTTTACCTCAATCGTTTGATTTTTCACACGATTATGAATCGCAAAATCATACACGGGGACCTGAATTGGTTCTCCTTTTTGAATCTTTTTTAAATCTTCAATCAATGTTTCTGTTTCAAAAGAAGAAGGATGGTCATAATTTAGCTTCTCACGTTCTTCAAACGGAAGCTCATCATGAGAACGATAGTAAGAATCATGGCAAAGAATCGTAATATCCCCTCCAAACTCTTCTTTTAAGATTTTAACAATCGTTGTTTTTCCGGACGCAGAACCACCTGCAATACCCACTATTGTCACTTTATTCATATGAAATTACTCCTCGATTAATTAAGATTCTATTATTATATCACGAGGACACTTAGAAACACAAATACCACAATTTGTACAAATCGAATAATCAATATGTGCACATAAATCATTCACGGTAATTGCATTTACAGGGCAATTTTTTTCGCATATTTTACAAGCAATACATCCAACCTCACAATTTTTACGAACGACCGGACCTTTATCTTTTGAAACACATGCTACTTTTTGAACTGCAGCATATGGAATCATTTCTATGATATTTCTTGGGCATGCACCAACGCACTTTCCGCATGCTTTGCACGCTTCTTTGTCAATTACTGCTATTCCATCAACCATGTTAATCGCATCAAATTCGCAGGCATCCAAACAACTTCCATAACCAAGGCATCCATAAGAACAAGATTTACTTCCTCCTGTAACCATATTAGCCATGTTACACTCTTGTACGCCATAATAATCAAATCTTTCGGTAGTCTTTTCACAAGTACCAGCGCACTGCACATATGCAACTTTTCGTTCGAGCTTTTCTGCTGTTGTACCCATAATTTCAGCAATTCTTATTGCACATGCTTCACCACCAACTGGACAAGCATTAACTGGAGCTTCTCCCTTTGCTATGGCAGTAGCAAGACCAGCACATCCAGGGAATCCGCATGCACCACAATTATTACCAGGAAGAGCCTCTAGAACTTCTTCTTCACGTTCATCCACTTTTACTAAAAAAATTATTCCTGCAACACCTAAAAACAAACCAATTGCCAGGCCAACTCCGCCTACAAGGTACATTGCATGTAATATTGGGTCGAAATTCATTTCTATTTCCTCCTACAGAAGGCCTTGAAAACCCATAAAAGCAATTGCCATAAGACCTGCTGTTACAAGTACGATTGGCATACCTTTAAAAGGTTTCGGCACATCATTATATTCCATCTGTTCTCTGATACCTGCAAGAATTACGATGACTAACGTAAAACCAATTGCAGTAGCTGCTCCATTTACTACACTGGTAACAATATCAAAATCTTTTTGAATATTTGTTAACGCAACTCCTAACACTGCACAATTTGTAGTAATCAAAGGAAGATATACTCCCAATGATTTGTATAAAGAAGGAATAAATTTCTTTAAAAACATTTCAACAAATTGAACCAGCGCTGCAATAATTAAAATAAAAGCAATGGTTCTTAAATAAGTCAATTCAAAAGGCTTTAGTATAAATTTATAAATTACAGCTGTTACAACTGAAGCCAGAGTCATTACAAAAATAACTGCCTCTCCCATACCTAACGCTGTTTTAATCTGTTTCGATACTCCAAGAAATGGACAAATTCCTAAAAACTGACTCAAAATAACATTGCTAACCAACGAAGAACTAATAGCTAGTAGCAATAAACTTGTAAAGTTTTCCATTTATTTATCCTCCTTAACTTCTTGATTAAGATCCATAATTGTTATTTCATCATTTACCATTCCATGTTCAGCCGCACTAGAGCAGTTTGCACAGTTTCCGCTACATCCTGCTTGTACTTCTTTTACTGGTTTACCTTTTTTTGCAGCATTTTGACGAATTGCATTTTGTATCGCAGTTAAAATAGAAAGCACAAAGAATGCGCCTGGCGCGAGAATAAAGATACTAATAGGAACATAACCATCAGGCATGATGTGGACTCCAAAAACCTCTCCCGCACCAAGCAATTCACGAACTGCTCCAATACAAGTAAGTGCAAAAGAAAAACCTAACCCCATACCAAGACCATCAGCAACAGAAATAAATACTTTATTTTTTGATGCAAATGCTTCAGCTCGTCCCAAAATAATACAGTTAACTACAATCAAAGGAATATAAATTCCTAAAGACTCGTACAAACTAAAAACATATCCTTTTAACAATAACTCAACAATCGTAACAAACGAAGCAATAATTACGATAAATGCAGGGATACGTACTTTTCCAGGAATTACTTTACGGAAAAGAGAAATAATCAAATTACTCATTACAAGAACTACCGTAGTTGTCAGTCCCATACCCAAACCATTCATCGCAGATGTTGTGACAGCAAGCGTAGGACACATACCAAGCATCAAAACAAATATTGGATTTTCAAAAATCAAACCATTTAAAAACTGTTTTCCAGCTTTATTCATTTGCCCCACCTCCTAATGTATTAAAATAGACAATTCCAGCATTTAATCCATTTGTAATGGCATTCGTTGTAATCGTTGCTCCACTCATTGCATCAATTTGATTTGCTGCAACAGCACCTGTTTTTGTATATTCAAAATAAGCAACTTTTTTATCGGTTACCTGAGGTACAATTTCATCCTCAGCTCGCATTCCTAGCCCCGGAGTTTCTGCAATTGATAAAATAGACATCGCCTGTATTGTTCCGTCGGATGAAACTCCCATCATAAATGAAATATCTCCGTTATACCCTTCATGTGTAATCACTTTCAGAACATATCCTAGAGAGTTGCCATCTACGTCAACTGCCTGAAAAACAGCATCGATTGTCTGATCTGGAAATCCATTTTCGTCTAAAAATGTTTCCGTATTTTCTACATTAAATTCTGTATCTTCCACAAAACTATAGGCGCTCGTAAACGCTTCTTGACATGCTTCAATTTTCAGCTCTTCTTCTTTCAAAGCAATTGGTCCTTTTGTATTCTCATATACAAATCCTAAAAGACCACCTGCAATTACCGTAATAACAACCAGAACAACTGTATTTTTCAATAATTCAACTAATTTTTTCATCGATTTTCGCCTCCCATTCCGAATGCTTTTGGACGAGTTGCTTTTTCAATCAACGGCACCACTAAATTTCCAATAATAATCGCAAAGGATACACCTTCTGCAGATGCACCAAAAACTCTGAAAATTCCAGTTAACAGACCAATTAAAATACCAAATACAATTTTACCACTTTTTGTATAAGGACTAGATGCATAATCAGTAGCCATAAAAAAAGCTCCCAGCATAAGTCCTCCACCACTTAACTGCGCAGTAATATAATCCGCATCCAAACCATGTCCACTAAAAACAATGATAAATATAACAAAAGTTATAATATAAGAACCAGGAATCCTTAAATCAATTACCCCCAAAGCTAAAAGGAACATTGCTCCAATCAAAATTGCAATAACGCTTGTTTCTCCAATTGTTCCACCAGTTTGTCCAGTTACCATATGTAACAAATTAACTTGCTCACCACTTTTTAATACAGCTAGTGGAGTTGCTCCCGAATAGATATCGGTTTGAAAATTTGTTGTATATGTTGCAAAAGAAACTAATAAAAAAGCTCGGCCAGCAAGTGCTGGATTCATAAAGTTTTGACCAATTCCTCCGAAAAGCATTTTCACAACAAGAATAGCAAATGCAGAACCCATTGCCCCCATCCATAAAGGAAGTGACACTGGTAGATTCAACGCTAGAAGCAATCCTGTTACAACAGCAGATAAATCTGAGATAGTTGATTTTCTTTTTGTTAATAATTCAAAAAGCAATTCAGAAAGAACTGCGGATACTACCGTCGTAAGAATCAAAAACAATGCTCTAATTCCAAAATTATAAATTCCAAATCCAGTTGCTGGAAGCAATGCCACTATAACAGCAAACATGATGTTCGATGTGGAAACTTTTGAACGAACATGCGGGTTAATTGATACTTTTAATTTTTCGCTCATTTTTTCCCCCTATTTTTTCTTTCTATTATTTAGTTCCATACGTCTATAAGAACGAATGGTTTGCGTCAATTGTCGTTTTGCAGGACATACAAAACTGCAGCAACCACATTCACAACATTCCATACCATTAAATTGAATGAATTTTTCTCGATTATTATGTCTTGCAAATTCATCAAGTTTTGATGGTAATATTCTTCCTGGGCACACTTCTACACAACGTCCACAATGAATACAATTACTTTCGTCTTTTTTTGCCACATCATCTTCTGATAATAACAACAATGCAGATGAAATTTTTGTCGCAGGCACATCCATACTACAAATCGCAACACCCATCATTGGTCCTCCGGCAATTACTTTAACTGGATCATGATGAAGTCCACCAGCTTCTTCAATCAACTCACTATATAAAGTCCCAATATGTACTTCAAAATTCTGTGGTCGTTTTACGGCTTTACCTGTTACAGTTACAGTTCTATAAATTAAAGGCTTTCTTTCAAGAACTGCTCTGCTAATCGCACATAAAGTATCAACGTTATCAACAATACAACCTACATCAGCAGGCAGCATCGTAGAATTCAGCGAGCGATTTGTAGTCGCATAAATCAAATGTCTTTCAGAACCCTGTGGGTATTTTGTACGTAAAACTTTTACTGAAATATTTGGTTCTTTCGCAGTCGCTGCTTGCATTATTTTCACAGCATCCATTTTGTTATCTTCTATAGCTATGATTCCTTTTGCATGATCGAACAAAGCCATTACTACTTTTAGACCTTTTACCAATTCTTCTGGTTGTTCAAGCATTTTTCGATAGTCCGATGTCAAATAAGGTTCACATTCTGCACAGTTTGCTATGATAAAGTCGATTTTATCAGGCTCTTTTGGAGATAGTTTGACATGTGTCGGGAAACCTGCGCCTCCCATTCCAACAACACCAGCCTCTTTCACGCATGTTATGATTTCTTCTTTCGTGTATTCTTCCAATGCTTTCGGTGTAGCATATGTAGTTTCTTCAAATAAGCCATCATTTTCAATGATAATGCAATCCTGCATTACTCCGCCAATTACAAGTCTTGGTTCCACAGATTTTACTGTACCTGAAACACTTGCAAAAATAGGTGAAGACACAAAACCATTTGCTTCCGCGATTTTTTGTCCAACTAAAACACGGTCACCTTTGTTTACAATGCAGGTAGCAGGTGCTCCAATATGCTGAGATAATGGATACACAAGTTCTCCTTTTGGATTAACATGTTTGATTGGTCTGTCTTTGGACATTTTTTTTCCGTCGAACGGGTGAATCCCACCCATGAAAGTCAATTTTGCCAAAATCAATCCCTCTTCTTTCTTTTCTTTTATTAAAATATTACTAAAATATTACAATTTATATAATCATACATTAAAAGTGCTAGATTGTATACAGTATACCAAATTTATATTGTATTCTTTTTCAAACACTACACGAATACTTTTTTTTATGTTACTATATATCTACCAATGAATAACAATAATAGAAATGGAGTAACTTATGAAAAATGTAACCGTTAAATTAGACCATTATTCTGTACCTTATCCTTTAGATAAGTTCGCTCCTTTGGAGCAAATATTTTTCTTAGATATTGAAACCACAGGATTCACAGCAAAAGGATCATCACTGTATTTAATTGGTGGTGCTTATTATAGTGAAGGTAGTTGGTATATCATACAATGGTTCGCAGAAAATTATTCTGAAGAATCAAAAATATTGGAGGCTTTCCGCGACTTCGTAAAAAATCATTCCTTCTTTATCCACTTTAACGGAAATAATTTTGATATTCCCTATTTAAGACAAAAAGCCAGAATGTTACAAATCGATATCCCTGCTCTTTCAAGCAATGGATTAGATATCTATCGACGAATATCTCCTTACAAAAGTTTTTTCAAACTTCCAAACTGCAAATTAAAGACCATTGAAGATTATCTCCACGTTAACCGCGTGGATCGATATAACGGTAAGGAACTAATCACTTTTTATCACGACTATGTTGCATCTCCAGATCCGCATACACTGGAACTATTACTTTTGCATAATGCAGATGATATGAAAGGAATGCTTGGAATTTTATCCATTCTTTCCATTACAGATTTATTTAACGACTCTGTTCACGTTGAAAAAGTACAAGCCTCTTCCTACACAAACTATAACAATGATAAGCGTAAAGAATTATATATTCAGTTGCGCTTACAAAACCCATTGCCAAAAAAAATCTCATCTTTTGTCGATCATTGTTATTTCTCTGGTGAACACGAAACAGCATCTTTGAGAGTCCCGATCTTCGAAGGTGAGTTAAAGTATTTTTACTCAAATTATTCTGATTATTATTATCTTCCAGAAGAAGATACTGCCATTCATAAAGATGTGGCGATTTATGTTGATGCAGCGAGGAGAAAGAAAGCACAAGCTGCTACCTGCTACACAAAACACAGCTCCACCTTTATTAGACAATGGAGCGTTCTAAAAGAACCCTTCTTTAAACCAAATTTCCAATCCAAAGATTTGTTCTTTGAATTGACTGATGAAGTAAAACAAGATCGAGAATTGTTTAATCGATACGCTTCTCATGTACTCAGACACATGGTACAAGAAAGTAAAAATTTAGAATAGACTTGCATGATTAACAAACTTTTAACAAAAATGTTAGGATTATCAAATTTTTAACAAATAAAAAAGGAGATGTGATTACTCACATCTCCTTCGTTATGGACTTTTCATAAAAAAATGAATTCATTCGTTTAAATCCTAATTCCTTATAATTGATAATCTGTTCTGTACTACCTATGAACAGAACTCCGTCATTCGCAAGCGAATTTGAGAATTTTCTAAAAACCTCGTCTTTCGCCTCTTCTGTAAAGTATATTAATACATTTCTGCAAACAATCATATGATAATTGGTATCATACCGATCAAGTAATAAATTATGCTCACTAAAAGATACTCTACTCTTAATCTCTTCAGAAATCAAGTAGGAACTTCCGACTTTTGTAAAATACTTCTTTACAAATTCTTCTGGAACCGCTTTAATACTCTTCTCATTGTATAGTCCGGTCTTCGCATGTTCAATCACATTTTTATCTAAATCCGTAGCATGTATACGGATTCGAGACAACGGAATATGCTTTGAAAGTGCCATTACTAACGAATATGGTTCGTCACCAGTAGAACAAGCTGCACTCCAGATCTTCAAATCGTTTCCAAAACGTTTTGTCAATTTTGGAATCACTTCAGCATCCAGGAAATCCCACTGATCTTTATTTCTGTAAAACTCAGAAACATTAATCGTAAGATAAGTGATAAATTCATCTAAAAGCTTTTTATCAGTAGAAATAGCTTTGATAAACATATCATAATCAGCTATCTTATGACGAAGCAAAAGCGCGTCAATACGACGCTTCATTTGCCGCTCTTTATATGCGCTCAAATCAATTTTTGTTAACGCATAAACTTTTTCTTTGAATTCTTCATAGGTTCGAATCATATAATAGGTCCATTTATTCTTCAGATTCAGCTGCAATCACAGCGTCAATGTCAACAGAAACTACATCTTCATCACTTTCTACTTCTTCAGCAACTTCTTCTGTCTCAACTACTTCTGGCTCTAACATTGCTTTAATACTAAGACTGATTCTACGATCATCCGCATTGAAATCAACTACTTTCGCAGTAACTTCTTCATTTACTTTTAAAACATCAGAAGGCTTTTCAATATGCTCTTTTGAAATTTGTGATACATGAAGTAATGCGTCTACACCATTTTCCAATTCAATGAAAGCACCAAAGTCAGTCATTCTTGCAACTTTTCCTGTTACAATGTTTCCAACTGCGAATTTTTCATCTGCATCTTTCCATGGATTCTCATTTTCAAATTTCAAGCTAAGTGCAATTTTACTTCCAGTAATGTCTTTGATAAGCACTTTAATAACTTCGCCAACTTTAAATACTTTTTTCGGATTTTCAACTCTTCCCCATGACATTTCAGAGATATGTAATAATCCATCTGCTCCACCAAGATCAATAAATGCACCGAAATCAGTAACATTTTTAACAGTTCCCTCAACGATGTCTCCAACATTGATATTGCCAAAAAGTTCTTTTTGCATTTCTGATTTTTTCGCTACGATAAGCTGTTTGCGATCGCCAATATATCTACGTCTTTTTGGATTGTATTCGGTTACTACAAATTCAATCTCTTCACCAGCATATTTGTTCAAATCCTTTTCATAGGTATCTGATACTAGGCTTGCTGGAATAAAGATGCGTACTTCTTCAACAACAACACATACACCACCTTTAAGAACCTGTGAAACTTTTGCTTTTAATACTTCTTTATTATTAAAAGCTTCTTCGATAATCTTACTACCACGGTCTGCAGCAAGACGTTTATAAGAAAGAAGAACTTGTCCTTCTCCATCATTTACTTTCAATACTTTTACTTCCATCGAATCTCCGACTTTAGCGATAGTAGTCAAGTCTACGCTTTGATCGTTTGTATATTCGTTCTTTGTTAATATACCATCTGATTTGTATCCGATGTTTAAAATCATCTCATCAGGTTTAACATCAATGACAGTGCCCTTAACTACCTCTCCCGTGTGTATTGTTTTAAATGATTCATCTAACATTTGTTCAAAAGTTAATTCTGACATAATTTTGAACCTCCTCAATAATTTTGCTAGGGGTTGAAGCCCCTGCTGTAATACCCACCAGCGAAACAGAATTAGGCACATCTAATTGCAAATCATCCAGTGTCTGTATAAAATATGTGTTCATACATTCTGCTGCACAAATATCATACAGCTTTTTTGAGTTTGAGCTATTGGCATCTCCAATTACAAGCATTAAATCAACTTTCTTTGCGATGCTTTTGGCTTCGCTTTGCCTTTCAGACGTAGCACTACAGATTGTATTCACAACACTATTATGATACCCTTTTTCACGAAAAATTTCAACTAATTCTTGAAATTTGTTTGTATTAAACGTAGTTTGAGTAACTATACACAACTTTTCACCTGGTTTAAAGTCATAATTATGTAATTCGTCACTCGTTTCTATCACAATTGCCTTCGTATTTGACCATCCTATGATTCCTTTGACTTCTGGATGATCCTTGTTCCCAATGACAATAACATTTTTACCACTTCGACTCTCTTCTTCTACAATCTTATGAATACGTTTTACAAAGGGACATGTTGCATCCACTACCTGCAATTTTGAATGCGTTAAGCGTTCCTGTTCTTCTCTCGAAACTCCATGGGAACGAATGACAACGATTCCATGTTCCTTTTTCTCAAGCTCTTCTAGAGAAGAAATCACTTCCACATGGTTGTTCTTCAAATCGTTCACAACCGTTTCATTGTGGATGATCGGGCCATATGTATATATTGGCGTTTCCTGATCAATTTGGTCATAGACCGTTTTTACTGCACGTTCCACGCCAAAACAAAAACCTGCACTTTTTGCAACAATTACTTCCACTTTATTTCCCTTTCTCTTCCATAATTTCAAGAATCCTTATGATGACTTCTTCAATACCCATACTTGAGGTATCAACTAAAACAGCGTCATCTGCCTGCTTTAACGGAGCCATTTCTCTAGTGGCGTCTTGATGATCTCTTTTTATAATCTCACTTTCAATTTCGTCCAAATCACAAGCAATACCCTTGTCCGAAAGTTCTTGAAATCTTCGCATTGCGCGTATTTTACTAGATGCAGTTAAAAAAATCTTTACTTCTGCGTTCGGAAGAACATAGGTACCAATATCTCTGCCATCCATGACAACGTCAGTATTTTTTGCAAGTTCTCTTTGCAAATCCACAAGTTTTTCTCTAACAAACGGATAGGTAGCAACTTTTGAAGCCATTCTGCCAACTTCTTCTGTACGAAGTAATTGATTTACATTTTCCTGAAACAGATAAACCATTTGTTCACCAGATTCATACACGATACGGATTTGAACATTTTCAACAATTTTCTGAATTTGCTCTTGATTCTCACCATCTATCCCGTTTCGAATAACATATAGAGCAATTGCACGATACATTGCCCCGGTATCTACATAAATATAACCTTTATCTTTTGCTATTTTTTTCGCAATTGTACTTTTTCCTGCACCTGCCGGTCCATCGATTGCTACACTAATACTCATTCTTCATACTCCTTTAATTCATTTTCAAATGATTCTATCATACTTAATCCAGCTAAATAACCAGTAGACCAGGCAATTTGTAAATTAAAACCACCAGTTAAAGCGTCAACATCCAATACCTCTCCTGCAAAGTACAGGCCATTTACAATCTTTGATTCCATAGTATGTGGATCCACCTCTTTTACGGAGATTCCACCCTTAGTAATGATGGCTTGTTCAATTGGTCGATTTTTTACAATATCCAGACGCATATGTTTTAATTGATAGGCAAACTTTTGCCTTTCTTCTCTAGTAATCTCATTCACCTTTTTGTAAGGATCCATTTCAGAACGTTTAATCATTTCAGGAATCAGCTTGGCAGGCAACAGGTTGTTTAATGAATTTGAAAAATTTTTATTCTGTTGTTCTTCAAAATCTCTTAAAATACGTTTGTCCAATTGCTCCATGTCTAGCGCTGGTTTCAAATCAATTTCCACATGATAAGCTTGTCCTTTTTTGTCTTTTGCAAGATAAGAACTGGCGCTTAACACGATCGGACCAGAAATCCCAAAATGAGTAAACAGCATTTCACCAAAATCTTCATACAATGCTTTCCCATCAGCAAATAACTTTAATTGGACATTTTTTAAGGACAAGCCCTGAAGTTCTCTGCAGCTTTCTCCTTTTACCTCCATCGCTGATAAAGCAGCCTTACATGGCACAATACTGTGTCCAGCCTCGATTGCAAAACGATATCCGTCACCTGTGGAACCTGTTGTAGGATAAGAAAGACCTCCTGTCGCAATACAAACAGCGTCCGCTTCTAAGGTACTTCCGTCGTCTAACATAACACCTTTTACGAAACCATTCTTGATGATTAGTTCCTTTACAATGGTATGATAACGTACATCCACTTTTTTCTCTTTCAATTCATTTTGAAGCACTTTAATTACATCTGACGCATGATCGGAAATTGGAAACACACGATTTCCTCTTTCCACTTTCATTCGACATCCAAGCTCTTCAAAATATTCCATTACACGAAATGCATCAAATCCATAAACTGCACTATATAAAAATTTTGGATTCGAAACGACTGACTGAAAATATTCCACCGTATCACATGCATTTGTAACATTACAACGGCCCTTCCCTGTAATATATATTTTTTTTCCAATTTTCTCGTTTTTTTCCAATAATGTGACAGATACTCCTGGCACACTTGCATGAATGGCTGCCATTACACCAGCGGCCCCTCCACCAATCACAATAACTTTTTTATTTTTTACCAATATCTTCTCCTCGCATGAGCGGGTTTGTCAGAACTGGCTCATTATTTACAAAGTTTATTTCGTCATTCAAATACACTTGATAGTTATTCCATGTATTTTCCAACAGTTCCAAATTCTTTCGAACTTTATCTTTTTCTTTTAAACAAAGGCATACAACAAGTGCATTAATAAGACTGAGTGGTGCAACCAATGAATCCACCACCGAAAACATATCGCTTTTCGCTAGTAAATGACATGACGAATACATGTTGATCGGTGAATGTGGTGCATCTGTAATCGCAATCACTTGTGCTTTTCGATCTTTCGCAAACTCCATGGCCTTTAATGTACGCATGGAGTATCTTGGGAAACTTATTCCAATTAAAACGTCTTCTGGTCCAATATGTATCATTTGTTCAAACATCTCTGTTGTGCTTGTCGTATGTAGTTGAACCACATCATCAGAAACCATTTTCAAATAAAAACTCAGAAAAGAAGCGAGCGGTTCGCAACTTCTAAGGCCAACTACATATATTTTCTTCGCTTTTAAAATCATATTGATTGCCGTATCAAATACATTGGTATCAATCGTCTGTATTGTGTCATTTATTTTTTCCATGTCTGCTCTCAAAACACTGTGTACAATATCTTTTTGAGAAGAACTGCCATATTTTACAGACATTTTCGATACCCGATTCAATTCTCCTTTAACCCACTCTTCTAGCGTTTTTTGAAACTCCGGATACCCGTTATATCCTAGGCTCGATGCAAAGCGGACCACAGTCGATTCACTAATATGAACAACTTCTCCCAATTTTGCAGCAGTCATAAATACAGCCTGTTCATAATGATTGCAAATATACTCTGCGATCACTTTATGACTTTTACTCATATTCTGGTAATTTTCATTTATTTGCTCGATTACATTACTTGAATTTATCATGTATTCGTAATTCCCTTCTTCCTATCACTTTAGCACACAACTTTCGTAATGTTCTGCTAAAAGTTTTTCTGTTTCCTCTTCGGTCAAGTCATAATCTCCAGTGATAACCATACATGCTGCCCCATGAATAAAAATCCACATTTTCATGAATACCGTACCTGGATCTTTGCAACCTGAATTTTTTGCATTTAAAAATTCTGCTCCAACTGCATTTTTTTCACCATTCAAAAGCTCATATAAGCTTCTATTTCCACGATAATCAGAAAGAAATAGCAACGTGAACAGTTGTTTTTCCTTTTTTGCAAAATGGATATATGCCATTCCCAAATCAACAAATGGTACGTTTGATTTTTTTGGATAAGAATCATAAAATTTCGAATAATATGCAATTGCTTTTTGAAAAACTTCTTCTATAACTTCCGACATATTATGAAACGCACGAAAAATCGGTTGCGTTGAGCATTCAGCTCGATTTGCAAGATGTCTTGCAGTTAATTCCTGAATTCCATCATTCTTTGCCATGTCAAAAGCAATATCTAAAATATCCGTACGATTAAATTTAATTTGTCTTGGCATTTTCATCTCCCTCTAGTCCCATTTTATGTCAAAAAAATAACATATGTTATCCACATATGTTATTTTAATATATTTTTTTACGACGTGCAAGACTTTATACTGGATAAACTCCCACTTCTTTATCAGCAATCGTAAGATCCACCTTATCTTGCTGCGCTTTGCGATATTTAAAGAAATCCAATGCTACTTTTGGAAAGAGTGCATAGGTCAAAACATCTTCATCCTGTTGCTTCCATTCTTTCATTTCCGATTCAATGGATGACAATTCATTTGGTATTAAATCTGCAGGACGACAAGTGATTCTTTCCTCTCCCGGAACAACTTTATCAATAACTTCCTGATTAATTGGTTTTATGGTCTGTCCATATCTTCCTAAAAGTAAATCTTTGGTCTGCCCAGTTGCGGTTTTATAACGCTCACCCATCAAAACATTGAATACAGCCTGTGTTCCAACAATTTGCGAGGAAGGGGTAACCAAAGGTGGTTCCCCAAGATCCTTTCGAACTCTTGGAATCTCATTTAATACTTCTTCATATTTATCCTCAGCGTGCTGCTCCTTCAATTGGCTAATCATATTCGAAAGCATTCCACCAGGAACTTGGTACAACAATGTTTTAATATTTACACCAAGCGTTTTAGGATTCATCATTCCATTTTCCAGACATTTCTCGCGATATGGTCTAAAATAATCAGCAATTTCAGACAAGATACCTTGATCATATCCAGTGTCATATGGTGTCCCTTTAAAGGTTTCTACCATTACTTCAGTTGCAGGTTGTGCAGTACCCATTGAGAATGGAGAAATCGCACAATCAATAACATCCACTCCCGCTTCTACCGCTTTTAAATAGGACATACTTGCGACACCCGAAGTATAATGTGCATGAAGTTGAATTGGGAGATTTGTAACAGATTTCATTGCTTCTATTAATTCGGTCGCCTTATATGGGAGAAGCAAACCCGCCATATCTTTGATACAAATGCTGTCTGCACCAAGAGATTCAATATCTTTTGCCATCTTTTTCCAATATTCTAAGGTATAGGCATCTCCTAAAGTGTATGAAAGTGCAACTTGAGCCTCTCCTTTTCCAGAACGATTTTTTTCTGCAATAGTCGCTTTTACAGATGCCTCCAAGTTTCTCAAATCATTTAAACAGTCAAAAATACGAATGATATCGATTCCATTTGCAATGGATTTTTGCACAAAATAGTCCACCACATCATCTGCATAATGACGATATCCTAAAATGTTTTGTCCTCGAAAGAGCATTTGAAGTTTTGTGTTTGGACAACCACTACGAATCTTACGAAGTCTCTCCCATGGGTCTTCTTTTAGAAAACGAAGCGACGCATCAAATGTAGCACCACCCCAACATTCTAAAGAATGATATCCAACTTCATCCAGTTTTGACAAAATAGGAACCATCATTTCTGTAGGCATTCTCGTCGCAATTAAAGATTGATGCGCATCGCGAAGAATGGTTTCTGTTATTCTAATAGGCTTTTTTACTAGTTCTGCCATGTGTTATCCCTCCATTTTCTAAGATTCTATATTCCAAAAATCGCCATAAAAGTTCCAGCTGCAACTGCAGTTCCAATCACACCAGCTACATTTGGTCCCATTGCATGCATCAGTAAGAAGTTTGATGGGTCTTCTTCTGCTCCAATTTTTTGTGAAACTCTTGCTGCCATTGGCACTGCTGATACACCCGCAGACCCAATCAAAGGATTTACCTTGCCACCCGTGACCAAGCACATTAATTTTCCAAAAAGAACACCTGCGGCAGTTCCGACCATAAATGCGACCAACCCAAGAGCCACGATTTTAAGTGTTGTCAAATTCAAAAATGCATCTGCACTTGTAGTTGCTCCAACTGAAGTACCCAGCAAAATAACAACGATATACATTAACGCATTTGAAGCGGTTTCCGTTAGTTGTCTTACTACACCACTTTCTTTAAACAAATTTCCCAACATAAACATTCCTACAAGAGGTGCTGTCGTCGGCAGAATCATACATACTACCATGGTAACAATGATGGGGAATAGAATTTTTTCTAATTTTGAAACTGGTCTCAATTGCTCCATTTTGATACGGCGCTCTTTTTTAGTTGTTAGTAATTTCATGATCGGTGGTTGGATAATTGGAACCAATGACATGTATGAATAAGCTGCTACTGCAATCGGACCAAGTAATGCCGTCTGCCCTAGTTTTCCTGCCAAAAAGATTGATGTAGGGCCATCTGCACCTCCAATAATAGAAACAGCTGCTGCGGCCTGATCATTAAATCCCAAAGCTATCGCTCCAAAATACGCAGTAAATATTCCGAATTGAGCGGCCGCTCCTAGTAAAAAACTTTTTGGATTTGCTATCAACGGACCAAAGTCCGTCATTGCACCAACCCCCATAAAGATCAGCGATGGTAAAATTGACCATTCATCTAACAAATAAAAATAATATAGTAAACCACCAGGTTCTCCATCCGGTCCAATATGCGACATAATGTCTGGATAAATATTGACCAGAATCATTCCAAATGCGATTGGAATAAGAAGTAGTGGCTCATACTGTTTTTTAATTGCAAAAAACAGCAATATACAGGCTACTAAAATCATTATATAATTTCCAACTTGCAAATTTAAAAATGCAGTCTGATTAAGTAGGCCCTTTAAAGTACCTAAAACATCAACAGCCATGAATTGCCTCCTATAAGAATTGCTCATCGAACACTAGTCTAAAGTAACTAATACTGCTCCCGACTCAATCATTTGTCCCTCAGTTACATCGATGCTTGCTACAACACCATCTAATGGAGCCACAACCGGAATTTCCATTTTCATTGCCTCTATAACGACTATTGTATCACCAGATTTTACAGAATCCCCAATTTTCGATTCAATTTTAAACACTTTTCCAGCCGCTCCGGCTTTTACCAAAACCGCACCAGCTGAACCTTTTGCCACTTGTGGTGCAGGTGCGGAGATTACAGGAGCCTTAGGAGCCTCTGGTGTCGCCTTCATTCCATTTGCAGAACCTTCTTCAACTACAACATCATATACGTTTCCATTTACAGTAATGGTATAATTTTTCATTTTCTTTCCTCCTAAGTATTCCTTATTTTAAGCTGTTTTTCCATTTAGATACATTTGATTTTCGAATAGAACGAACAGTAAATCCATCTGTTGAGTCGGTCCCTTCGTATGCTGCAATTGCAGCAGCAATAACCGCTACAAGTTCTGTGTCATCAACAAGTTCCTCTTCTTCTTTCGTTGTGATCTGAGCAATTGCCTGATCCATAAACTGATCATTCAAAGAATCTTTTTTTTCAAAGAGACTCTGAATTTTAGGAATGTATTGAAAACATGAAATAATTAAACTAATTAAAATCAGAATCACAAACACAGTTCCCATCCCGAGAAGTGTATTCATGGCTGCTCCAGCCATTTTCTGACCTAGTGTATACTGAACATCCGTTTGACATCCTGTGATTTCATAGGAATCATTCACATAAACTATAAATTTTGCATCCATACCTTCGCTTCCATGAAGAATCATAGAAACGATTGCCTCGTCTTCATCTACCTCGTAGACTGGATCGTCAACAAGAACAATATCTCCGATTACTTTACTTGCATTTCGGTAAGATTCAATACCATCTAAGATTGTAGTTTTCTCAATCGTTATGCCATAATTGGATTTTATATTGCTTGAAACAACCATCCATTCGTATGCTGAAAGTGTCTCGAGATATGAGAACTGCTCTTCCGTCGAGCTGCTTTCAACAAGAGAAAAAGCCACTTCTGCTTCATATTTCATATCGGATTCGAGCATTAAACTTTCCGTGGAATTCTCCCCGCATGCGGATAAGGAAAGAAGTAAGACAAGTGTGCATAATACTGTGATTATTTTTTTCATAGTATCGTCACCTTTCTATATTGTACCGTGCTTTTTCGCAGGGCGATCTTCTCTTTTTGTAAATAGAACCTCAAAAGCACTGATGATGTATTTTCTTGTATCTTCTGGTGCAATAACTTGATCTACATATCCATGTTTCGCAGCACTTAACACGCTATTTTGAATTTGTTCATATTCTTTTTGATAAGATTCTATTTGCTCAGTCCCTTCGCCTTCACACATAATCTGCGCTGCACTTTTTGCTTCCATCATTCCAATTTTCGCATCCGTCCATGCAATCGTCAGATCCGCTCCAATTGCTTTGGAATTCATAGCAATATAAGAAGTACCAAATGCTTCACCTGTAATAACATTCACTTTAGGAACCGTAGCCTGGGCAAATGCATACGTCATTTTAGCGACTGCTTTCGAAATTTTCTTTTCCGCATGCACAGTGGCTTCCAATCCAACTACATTGGTAAGTGATAGCACCGGGATGTCAAAAGCATCACAAAATGTAATAAAATCAGCTGCCTTCTCACATCCTAATACCGTCAGGGAGTCCGACAAAGTCTCAGTCACTTCACCAGAATTGTCCATTACTACTGAGCGGTTTGCAATTGCTCCGACCGTTTGTCCATTTAAACGAATAAATGCAGTGACCATTTCTTTTGCATACCCTGCTTTTACTTCGAACATCACACCTTGATCTGAAATTACGCGAAGGGCATTGGCTGAATCGTCTCTAAAAGTTTCCAAATAATTACACTTGCGGTTCAGATCATCCAAACATTCATCGTAGGACATATCGTATTCGTTATTGGAAGGTAACATGGACACAAGTTCTCGTATTTTATCGTATAGTTCATCTTCAGCAGCAACTACATCCGCTAGTCCGCTTTCTTGCTCATGAAATTTTGCAGAAGAAGTATCTGTTTTTTCAATTCGATTGCCAGCCAACGCATTTGGTGAATTTGCAAATAATTTTGCATGTTCGACATCCATAAATACAAAATCACTTAAAGCAGTCATAATAGATAAACCGCCACCACAAGAACCAAATACAACTGATATTTGCGGAATCACACCGGAAGCCATGACTTGTTTATGATAGATTTCTCCAAAGGCATTTAAAGCATCCGTTGCTTCTTGTAAACGCAGTCCTGCCGAATCTAATAGACCAATGATTGGTGCACCGGTTTTTAACGCCATGTTATAAAGATTTACGATCTTTTTTGCATGCATCTCTCCAACGGAACCTTTTAAAGCGGATACGTCTTGGCTGTATACATATACAAGGGTATTTTCAATCACTCCATATCCTGTGATTACACCGTCACCAGGAGCATTCGTTTCTTTCATGTTGAAATCCGTACTTCTAGCCGAAACGCTAGCTCCGATTTCAACAAAGCTATTTTCATCGAGTAATTGATTGATTCTGCTACTCGCTAAACTTGTTGAACTGGTACTCATCTTTTGCCCTCCATTTAACCATATTTATAAGTATTTTTCGCTAAAATTATATATTTATACAGTATTTAGTATACCATATTGAAAAACATCCTACTAGTCAATACCCGAATAATTTTTAAACAATTTTCTAAATATTGTACAAAAAAACAAACAAGGCTACAGTTTCTCCTTGTTTGTTCTTACAATTCAGATTACTAGTCCAATTCTCTTAATACTATTACCAATAACCTTCTTGCTCTCCTTTTTAATCATTGCCAGTTTCTTTGAAAATTCATTTAAAGAATCAAATTTTAAAAATTTATTATCCATAATGGCAATCGAAATCGTCACAATTGGAAAGGTATCTTGAAATCCGTTTCGATTCTTCGAGACAATATATTGTCTTTCCCAATCATCTTCACTATAAAGGGATTGTACTTCTTTTCGAAACTCTTCTATGATTTTTTCACAAAGCATTTCAATATCAAAATAATCTGCAATGATCACAAAATCGTCTCCCCCAACATGTCCTTTGAATTCATTTTTTTTACAGCACTCATGAATACATTTTACCATTGTTTTAATCATGAGATCTCCATTATTAAATCCATATGCATCATTATATGCTTTAAAATTATCCAAATCTAAATATACAATAGAATATGGCTTAGTTCCATAAATGTGCTCCTCAACAGCTTTTTCAATCGCAACATTTCCTGGCAATCCCGTCAGTGGGTTTGCATCACCTGCACGAGAGACCTGAATTTCAACTGCCGACTCCAATAAGTCCTTTACCGTAACCACTCCATGATATTTCCCCGCACTCGTTACAATTACAGAGTCATAAATATTACACTCAGGACGAATCAATGCCATTTTTGAAACCACTTCAATTGGTGTATTTTCATCAACGGCCAGGAAATTTTCATCCATTATTTCTCCACACGTCTTTTTGAAATGAAGATAATATCCATATCTCCCCCCGTATTTTTCATTCAGAAGATGTCTCGTGATCATTCCACAGACAATTTCCGAATCATCTGTTACACAGACTTCATTGATTGTTTCATCAATTCTTAATTCCTCAAATAAATCAAATCCTGATTTTTCAACGTGTGAAACGTTCTTTTTTTTCGAAATCGTACCTACACTTCCAAAAAAGGAGGGTTTGTAATTACCAGAAAGTTTGCTCCAAAAGGTCTTTGTAATTAGTGCTATCAATTCTTTCGAGATTTTTTGCATCTCTTTTTTCGGTTTTTGTATATAATACCCCTGTCCATAGTCTACTCCCAGCCGAATCAATTGAATTAATTCTTCTTTGGTTTCAATTCCTTCTGCGATCAAACGCATATTCGCATTTTTACAGAACAATACAAATCCTTCAACAAGTGATTGTTTAATTTCATCCTTATCGATATCTCGAACCAATGCCATGTCAATTTTAATATATTTTGGATGAAGAACGCTTAGTCGATTCAACCCCGCATAACCTGCCCCAAAATCATCTATAGCAATTTGAAAATTTCTTTTTCGATAATGATCGATGATTTCACGAAACTTAGTAGGATCCGCAATAGATGTTCGCTCCGTAATTTCAAATACAATTTCTTCTGCCGATAAATTATATTGACTTAATATTTTTTCAGTAACGCCTTCTTCAAAATCAACATCATTCATTATGCCAGGTGATACATTAATAAATAACTTTTCACCTCGCGGTTTATTCCGTGCATTTTTAATTGATTTTTTTCGACATAGTTCCTCAAGTTGCCAACTACGTCCCAACGCTTCCGCAAGTATGAACATTTCTTCTACGTGGAAGCTACATGAATCCATGTCAATTCGACTTAACGCTTCATATCCTAAGATGCTTCCACTTTCAAGACTGATGATTGGTTGATATACTGATACAATTTTCTCCCCTTCAAGCAACTCCATAAAATCATTCTTTTTTTCAAATACATTCATAATTACATTCCTTTACACCTAATAGTACCAAAATCATACCAATTGACTTGGTATAAAGAAATCACTATTTATGTAAATTTTCGTAAAATGTATGTAAAAACCCGCGAAATACCACGTTGGGCAAACGTGATCCTTCGCGGCCTCATAAGGATTATTTATCTCAATACGCTGGTTGCGTCTAAGATGCTTTTTTCATAAGCTTCTTTTCCATACTTGTCGACTTCAGTTTTGTCTTTCACACCGTGTGTCAGACAACCGGCTCCGCCGATACATCCACCAATACAAGCCATGCCTTCTACAAAATTTTCTTTTAGAAGACCTTTTTCAAGTTTGAACAATGCTTTTTTACATTCCTCAATGCCATCGCATGCAATAGCATTCAAGACAAAGGTATCGTTTTCAAGTTCCTTGATACCTTCCCGAATCGCGTCTGTTAAACCTCCACTTCTTGCGAAGATACGTCCATAATAGGAGGCATTATCTAATACATCTTCATCTAATTCCACGATATTTATATCCCTTGAATCGAACAATGCTTGTAATTCTTCAAAGGTAAGAACGCAATCTACATACTCTTTTACAGAATCCAACTGTTGTTCTTTTTTCTTAGCCACACAAGGACCTATAAAGATTACTTTTGCAGTAGAATCCACTTCTTTTATATATTTTGATATACATGCCATCGGAGACAAATTGTGCGAAACATATTCCTCCGCATTTGGAAAACCATTTTTCACGTACTGCACAAACGCTGGACAGCAGGAGCTTGTTAATTTTCCTTTTTCAATTAGTTCTTTTGTTTCTTCGAGCGCCACCATATCTGCACCAAGCGCAGCTTCAACTACCGTATGGAAGCCTAGATTTTTTATTCCAGTAATTACCTGGCCAAGTTTGGCGTATACAAACTGACTCGAAATAGAAGGTGCTACAACTGCATATACTTTATATTTTTTATTATTTTCAGATTCCTTGATCAAACGAATCGCATCTAGTAAAAATGATTTTTCTACAATTGCTCCAAACGGACACTGGTATACACATGCACCACATGCAATACATTTATCGTTGTCGATTTGTGCAGCATGATCTTCTCTCATAGAAATAGCGTTCACTTTACATGCATTCTCGCATGGTCTTTTACGATTAATAATTGCAGTATAGGGACATACCTTCGCGCATAGACCACATTCCACACACTTTGATTTATCAATATGTGCTTTTTGATTGGAATCAAAGGAAATTGCATTTCTCGGGCAAACTTCTTCGCACCTGTGAGCGATGCACCCACGACAAGCATTCGTAACTTCATAACCACCGACCGGACAATCATCACACGCAATGTCAATTACTTCTACAATGTTTGGATTTGTAGAATCTCCTCCCATTGCAAGTTTTACTCGTTCACCTACGATTGCACGTTCTTTATAAACGCAACATCTCATTTTCGCCTCTTTCCCAGGTACAACTGCACGTGGAATATCCAAAAGATGATTTGTTAAATCACCTGCGAATTCATGTATGGCAACTTCTTTGATTACTTTATATTTTAATAATTGAACTTTTGTATCAAATTTTCTCATAATAATTATGCCTTTCCAAACGCCATATAAAAGATATCGGAATCACTTGATTCACATTTTTAAAAATAGCTGACTTTGATATGTTTTCCCATTTTTTTCAGACACTCGGATAGTTCTTCAACCAAGTGCATCTTAATACTGAAATTGATTGGAAGATCTGGATTCTGATGAGCAGGGTTTATTGCTTTTCCCACATAAAAATTGATGTCTGTCGCTTCTTCAAATAACAAACGACAAATCTTAGAGGCTCCATCCTTCCCCGTATTCCATATCTGATATTTTTCATTTCTTTCAACATAATCTTTTGCAAGTTCTAATACTCGATTAATGGTAATTACGCCTTCTGTAACCAAATCTACACCTTCTAAAGAAGCAGTTGGCGGAATTTTCTTATCATAAAAATCCAATGAAGGAATTAATGGTTTTTTTAAATATTGAGCGGCGATTTTTGAAGTCGTACCACCACATATAATATGTTTTCCTTTTTTGGAAAAGAACAAATTCATCATCTTGTCAGAGTCATCTGGATCAATCGGTGGACCAAACAAAAGATTCATAGGTTCACGTTTACGAATTCGAACGGTACAAATCGTTGTATCATCGCCAGGTTCTCCACCATATAAACGCACGCACTCATCCAATAAAATTGTTGTAAGCGTTTTAGCTGTTAATCCTACTTCCGAAAAATTTTCCATAAAAAGGATAATATCTTTGCGTTCCCATCCAAAGTTCAGGTTCATTCCAACCCCTGCATGAATCGCACCATCACTCATCATAATAAAAGTATCGTCTTCTAATAAATTGATCGTTGAATGATAAATCTGTTTTCCATCAATATTCATAAGAGAAGTTGGAATTTCTTGATTCTTCCCACCTCGTAATAAAATCACATGTGGATTATCATATTGAATAATATTTGCATATTCATTCTCCACAATATGAAAAATCGTAAATGTTGAATACGCGACTTGTCGTTCCTGACATACTGGTAGTGTTGCTGCGATTGTTTCTACACAATCCGTAATATCCATGTTATTAGCCATCATTGTCGAAATGATTTTGGCAGTAAGTTTTGACAAAATATTTGCCTTGACCCCACTTCCGAGTCCATCAGCAAGAACAATGACTACTCGATTTTCATCCTGCCAAACAACTTCAATATTATCTCCTGATAATTCTTCTTTATATTTATTGACTCCGCGATAACCAATGTCTACACAAAGATCATTCATCTTTCATTGACTCCTTTAACTTCGTTAACGCAATTTTCGTTTCTGCTACAGTTTCTCCTAGCAATGATGTGATGTCCTGAACGATTCTCATTTGCTTGTTGACTACCTGGTCTGCCGTCTCGATGGTCTGTTTGCTGAATATCTCTTTCATTTCCCGGGCACGTTCTTCCACTGTCACATCTCTTAAAATACATATCAAAATTCGATATTCTCGATCATAAACAATCGTTTCGTCTACATATTTATTATATTCTGCAAGATAAACACGTTTGTCTCGAATGTCTTTTCCAGTCTTTTTCACAGTAATAAAATCTTTCGGATCAAGAATTCGAACCACTTGATCTCCTAAAATATCTTGTGCGGAATTGATATTAACAATACGGCAAGCAGCACGATTCAATTGCTGAACTTCAAAATTTTCATTGATCACCAGAATTCCGTTCGGACTATTGCTGATAATGTTATCCGAAAAACTTTCCGCTCTTTCTTTTAAATATGGCATGCACATCGTCAAATCTGCTTTCCCTTGGAATACAGCGATTGCCTTGTCACGACAAGAGTCATAACCACATGAACCACAGTTCAATTCATCTTCTTTGGACATTTTACCCATTTGTTGTAAGATCGTACGAACCTCTATTTCAGTTGGCATTAAAGATTTTCTACCAATGTATTCGATTCTTTTTTTCATATCTTCACGAGCAGGCATTTCAACGAAAAAATCCTCTGTACCACTATAAGATGAAACTTCTGCAAAATTTCTTAGTGGAAATTTGTGATATTTTTCCATAACAGGACCGCCGATACAACTTCCAATACAAGCAGACATCTCAATAAAACAGTTGCTTAATGTTCCATTTTCAATTTCCTCTAATGCAGATTTACAATTATCGACACCATCAATTGCATAATAAGTATAGTTTTCATTTTTTTCCATGGTTTTGATGATTCCACCAGTTGTTGGAAACAATCTTGCTTTTGATCTATTTTCAAAATCCTTTTCCGCTTCTGGAATAATGTTTTCTGCTTCAAGCCAACTACTCAATTGTTCAAAAGTTAAAACCGCATCTACGATTCCTTCGTAATATTCCCCTTCATCCTTTTTGGCAACACAAGGTCCAATAAAAACCGTTTTCGCATTTGGATATCTTTTCTTAATATCCTTACAATGTGCCTGCATAGGTGAAATACATTTCGCCAAGAAAGGAAGCGCCCCTTGAAAATGCTTCTGTATCAAAAGGTTTACAGAATGACAGCTGGAAGAAATAAGTATTTCCGGTCTGTCCTCATTCAAAATTCTTTCATATTCAGTTTTTACCTCAGTTGCTCCAATTGCAGTCTCTTCTACATCATAGAAACCGAGTTTCTTTAAAGCATTTCGTAACGATTCAATTCCTGCACCATTATAGTTTGCAATAAATGATGGAGCAAGAGAACAAATGACAGGCTCTTCCATGCCTAAATACATTTTTACTTTTTCTACATCACTTGTAATTTCTTTTGCATTTTGTGGGCATACTACAAAACACTGACCACATAAAATACACTCATTACCTACAATATTCGCCTGGTTCGCTGAAAAACGAATGGATTTAACCGGGCAGTTACGAATACACTTATAACAGTTTTTACAATTGGCTTTTTTTAATCTTAAAGGTTCTACTGACATCAAATATCTCCTACTACGTATATAAACTTACGCTTTTTGAAAACGTTCCATTACTTCTTCCTCAAAAAAAGAACGTGTTGATTCTGGTGAAACAGAATACATTTCTTCATCAATCATGACACATACTCCTTTTTGACAATTCCCCATACAAAAAGTCCCAGCAAGTTCAATCTGATCTTGCATATTTCTCTCTGCTATTAACTCTTTCATTTCTTCGACTACTTGTCTTGATCCTTTTAAATGACAAGAGCTCCCAATACATACCGTTACCTTCATAAATAAATCCCTACCTTTCTCACTAGTACCCTTTATAATTGCATTGTTGAAGCGAGCATGGCAAACATGGTCGCCAAATTTATATTTTGAACTTGAACATCTGCTGGTACATTTAGATGAACTGGTGCAAAATTCATAATTGCACGTACACCAGATTCAACCAATCCATCCGTTATCTCCTGTGCGGCATGATCAGGTACACACAAAATAACCATCCGAATCCCCATTCTCTTAACAAGATCATTTACTTTTGACATCGGAAAAATTTTTCTTCCATTTTCCATTCGAATTTCGTCCCCAAGATCAAATCCTGCTACTAATCTTATTCCATACTCCTCAAATCCTTCATAGGAAAGAATGGCACTGCCGAGCCTACCACAGCCAATTACAACAGCATCAGAAGCATCTTTAAAACCCAGAAATGATTCTAGGAGGTCAATTAATTCTAACATGTGATATCCAATTTTAGGTTTCCCCTGACCAGATACGCTCCCCAAATCTTTCCTCACCTGAACTTCACCCAACGAAAGGGCTCTTGCAATGTTCGTTGCCGAAATATGATCATCCAACCCTGGATCCAATGACTTTAAATACTGCAGATAAATCGGTAATCGTTTTAGCGTTGTTTTTGATATACTTTTTTCCATATGTATTCTCCACGTGCAATCCATCCCTTTAGATTGATATTATTATAACAAAGTTTTTGTCTTCTCTCTAATGTAAAAATGGTATATCGATATATTTATATCGATATACCATTATTCATTTTAAATTATAAGTGCATACTATTCAAGTACATTTGCATATTTTTTTATATAAGCAATAAACTCACTTTCGATTTCCTTGCGTTTATGCTCTCTTCGATAAATCAAAACATCCATGTATTCTTTTTGATGATCGATAACTTGTTTTTCTACCAAATGATATTGTTCTTTGATCCTTTGAGGTATTGGTGAAACCCACATATAGGTATGGTCCATCTCCGAAAGAAGATCCATTTGACTTGCTCTTTCAAAGACAAAAATTCGTTTATTAATATGTTCGGAGAATTCTGCCTTTTTCACATCCATAAAACTGAGTTCTGGAACATATGGATCTGGATGCGCGATTTCAATTTGTTGTAAAAGATCCTTTGTGCAAACTTCATCAATTAACGTACAGGGATTTTTTTCAGACATCAATGCACGAATTGTGAAACGAGAAAGCAACTCTGACTCCAAATTTTTTTCCTTTAATAATTTCTTGAAATTTCGATCAAAACCACTTTGATAGCGAATAACTGCCAACTGATATTCTCCCTGAATCAAATTTTCAATCGCCTGCATTGCATTTGTTTCTTTATAGTAGATATCAATTGGTTCCTTCTCATCTAACTGTTTAACAAAATCAGCAAAGGCCGCACTGATATAAGTAGCTCTTGGAACAGCTACTGCAATTTTTTGTTTCACACGCTCCTTCTCATGATAAATAGACTCAACTTCGTCAATCTGAGAAAGGATTCCCTTTGCGTGGGACAAGAATACCTCACCATCTGGGGTAATGGTAATCCCTTTTGATGTTCTTCGAAAAATCATAATCCCAAGGCTTTCTTCTAATTCTTTTACTGCCCTGCTAAGATTTGGCTGATTCATATAAAGATTTTCAGCCGCTTTACTTATGGATTTCGTTTTTTCGATTTCAACGACATATCTTAAATGTAAGATATTCATATTCTATCGACCATCCTCCCTTTATAATCCTACTGTATCGTTATCCTCTTCATCCTTTGGAGCTCCAAAGCGAATTTCAGATGCTTCCTCTTCCGCCTGTGTTTTAAACTCATCCATTTGA
Source organism: Lachnospiraceae bacterium (assembly GCA_963666475.2). Taxonomy (GTDB): domain Bacteria; phylum Bacillota; class Clostridia; order Lachnospirales; family Lachnospiraceae; genus JBFHIZ01. The sequence continues at coordinate 678,724 of CAXXJM010000001.1, forward strand.
TCAGAATTTACCTGTGGAAGGTCTTCTAACGACGATACTCCAAATGCTCTTAAAAATTGTTCGGTTGTACCAAATAAAATAGGTCTACCAGGAGCATCTTTTCTCCCCAATTCCTGTACCAGTTCATACTCAACCAATCGATTCACTGCATGGTCACAACTCACTCCACGTATCCCTTCGATTTCAATTTTAGTAATTGGTTGTTTATAGGCTATAATAGACAACGTTTCTAGTACTGTATCCGATAAAGAGTATTTTCTAGGAGTTTTTGCAATCTTAATTAAATGCTCATACATATCAGGTTTTGTACACATTTGATAATTACCATCAATTTCCGTAATTGTGATCCCTGCATTTCGTTCTTCATATTCCATCTGTATTTCTTCAATAAGTTCCTGTGTAATACTTTCACTTTCTTCAACGACTGCCGCAATCTTTGATAATTCTACAGAATCTCCCATAGCAAATAAAATTGCTTCAATAACTGATTTCTGGTTCGATCTTTCCATCTGTTATTCCACTCTCACTTTCATAAATTTCTATATCATCAAACAATTCATTTTGTTTGGTTGTGATTTCTCCAACTTTCATCAGTTCCAAAATAACCAAAAACATAACAATAATATCCATTTTTGTTTTTTGATCTTGCAAAAGTTTTTGAAAGCTAATTTTTTTATTCTTTGAGACCTCAGCACGCACAAATAAAAATTTATCATCAATATTTACTTCATCTTTTTCAATCTTTCCAAACTTGCTTCTTACGGGGTCAATTTTATTTTCGCTACGTTTTAAAACAAAATGAAAAATTTCCTGCATTTTTCCCAAAGTCACTTCGCCAATTAACTCTTCATAACTTACTGGTTCTCTATATTTTTTCACTTCATCTGGCAAAGTTTCTTCCTTATATAAAATCTTATCCGCATCTAATTGACGATCTTTTAGTTCATAAGACATATACTTATAAAGCTTGTACTCAATCAGTTTCTGAACAAGTTCCGCTCTTGGATCCTCTTCTTCACCAAATTCGTCCACCTCTTTTGGAAGCAACATTTTGCTTTTGATATTTATCAAAGTAGCTGCCATAACTAGAAATTCACTCATTACGTTCATGTCTTGCTCTTCCATGGCATTGATATACTCCATGTATTGATTCGTGATTTCTACAATTGGAATATCATATATATCAACTTTATTTTTATCAATTAAATGTAATAACAAATCCAACGGTCCTTCAAAGACCTCGAGTTTTACGGCTAATGCCATACTCCGTTCCTCCAAAATTAGTTTTCTTTTTTGATTTCAACAGTCACAAGTTCACAAGGATTAAAAATCCTCACTGGAAGGGTATGCGCACCCAATCCTCTGCTAATAATCATTTTACCATACTTCCCATGCTTCATACCACCTGCAAATTCAGTAAAAAAACGTAAAGACGCTGAAATAAACCCTCTTGAACCAGGTAATCTTAAAAGCCCACCATGATTATGTCCAGACAACGTCAAATCGAACTTCCATGCGTCATACGAAGAAAAGTAATCTGGATTGTGTGCTAGCGCAATTTGATATAAATGTTGATCCAGTGAATCCGTAAGTGAACCCACATTCAACACCATGCGATGTCTATGCTTCCCTTTTTTCTGATAATAGAACATCCCGATCGACAACCCTGTGATACGGATTCCAAACTCCGGTAGTTCGATCGAATCGTTGTCAAGAATATGCAAATTATCATGATGTATCGCATGAATAAATTTTGGATATAAACCATGATACGACTTTTCATTATTTTTCGCGCGTTCTTCATGATTTCCCAATGCAAAATATACGGGATAATTCCCACACAAATGTTTCATTACTTCTTCAGCATGAACGTTTCGTTTTGCAGAATTCGCGATAATCATATCCCCTCCAACAAGGATAATATCCGGATTTTGTCGATCAATTTCCTTAAAAAGCCTATGATTGCCTTGTCCAAAAACGTGATTATGAAGATCTGAAAGGAAAACAATTTTTATATCTTTATTAATTTTTCCCGAACTTAGTGAATAGACAACAGTACGTAGCCTATAACCGTCAATTGCTGATGCTAAAATCGCAAATAAAATCAACCCTAGCAAAATCTCTAGAAAAATTTTCATTCTTTACCTCTTATTTATAAAAAAAGTTCCAATTGCTTGGAACTTTACCACCATCGAAACTTAAAGTTTTGATATTTTTCTCTAATATTCTCTTTTTGTTTTTCCATGTCAATCCCCACTGCAACCAGAAAGTGATAGACAAAATCAAAAAAGATTATGGCAAGTACTATTTTAATAATACGTACACCTACAGGTACCTGTAAATAATCAATACTCTTAATGATCCACTGATTTAAGTATTTAACAATTAAAATACCATATATTCCCCATGCCAGAGTGCTCTCTAAACATAGTATTCCTTTATAATTCAGCGGTTTGTTCGTATAATCCCACCAAAACTTTCCAAACAAAGAAAGCATCATCTTTGCCACAATAAACTCAAAGGCAGTCGCAAGAATTGCTGAAACAAAATACAACAATACGACTGAATCAATCAATGGCGTTAATATAATTGCGCCTATTGTGCCTCCAAATCCATAAATTGGGCAAAAAGGTAAAAACGTGAATCCTCTATTTGTAATCTTTTTATTACAGATTGACATATAAACGGATTCTACGAACCACCCTAAAATACTATAAATCACAAAACTAGCAATCAAATGATACAAATCAGGAACAAAAAATACACCTCTCATATATCCCCCAGCCCTTACACTTGCAAACTAAAAATTGCAAAACTAAAGTCCTTAGCACTCGAATGCACCAAGGACTTAACATTAGTTATATTTGCGTTTTCTTGCTGCTTCAGATTTTTTCTTGCGTTTTACGCTTGGTTTTTCATAGTGTTCACGTTTGCGGATTTCTTGTTGAATTCCAGCTTTCGCACAACTTCTCTTGAATCTGCGTAATGCGCTATCTAAAGTCTCATTTTCTTTAACTATTACATTTGACATGATATCACACCTAACCTCCCTCCAGCCCTTATATTGTACGACTGTACGGGTATTTTCTTATATTCAAATAATATTATATCAGAAAATCACTATTCGTCAACTCTTTTTGACAATTATTTATTAAGAAGCTCTTTCGCTTTTGCAAATGCCGCCGGAATTCCAGAAGCATCAGTTCCACCCGCTTGTGCCATATTATCTCGGCCGCCACCGCCGCCACCAACAAGTGGAGCGATTTGTTTTACGATATTTCCAGCATGAGCACCTTTTGATATGGCAGCTTTCGAAGCCATGACCAATAAAGTGACTTTTCCTGCGTTTTCGCTGGCAAGAATAATCACACTTGTCTCATAAGAATCTTTCAGCTGGTCTCCTAGATCTTTAAGTGCATTATTATCCACGTCTTTTAACGCTTTTGCAATCACAGATATACCACCGATTTCTTCGACATCATTAGAAATATCACCAAGCGATTCTTGAGCAAGCTTACTTTTTAAGGAATCATTTTCAGACTGCATCGCTTTTAATTCAATCATCAATTGATCAACTTTGCTTAATACGTCTTTCTTGGAGGTTTTTAAAGTCTCTGCAATTTTCATGATTTCTTGTTCAAGTTCATTGTAGTATGCATGAACCCCTTCGCCTGTCAAAGCTTCAATACGTCTAACTCCTGCGGCAATGCCAGATTCAGAAACAATTTTAAATGCTCCTATTTTTGCAGTGTTCGAAACATGTGTACCACCACATAATTCAACTGAAAAATCACCCATCTTCACAACACGGACATCATTTGCATACTTTTCGCCAAACAAAGCCATCGCTCCTGTCTTTTTTGCATCTTCTATAGACATAACTTCTGTCACTACATCATAAGCAGACATAATGGAATCATTTACGATTGCTGCTACTTTAGAAATCTCTTCTTCTGTTAAAGCGGCGAAATGAGAAAAGTCAAAACGAAGTCTGTTTTCAGTAACCATGGAACCAGCCTGTTCAACATGTTCACCAAGTACCAATCGTAGTGCTTTTTGTAACAAATGTGTTGCAGAATGATTTTTACAAATCTGTGCTCTTTTATTTTGATCAACTTTTAAAACAACGCTTTCATTCATACGAATCATTCCATAATCCATATAACCGATATGACCGATTTTATCTCCTGGTAGTTTCATGGTATCCGAAACAATAAATACACCATCAGAAGAAGTAATACGTCCTGTATCTGCTGATTGTCCACCCATTGTAGCATAAAAAGGAGTTGTTTTTGTAACAATTGTTCCTTTTTCTCCCGAAGTCAATGCTTCAACAATTTCAGTTTCAGTCGTTAATGCAACCACTTCACTACGAAGTTCTAAATGTTGATACCCATCAAACTCAGAAAACAGCTCTGCATCTAGTTCTTCATATATAGTTGAATCAGCGCCCATATAGTTTGTTTCTTTGCGCGCTTCTCTCGCTTTATCTTTTTGTTCCTTCATGCATGTCTGGAAACCGTCTTCATCAATCGAAAACCCTTTCTCACTCAAAATTTCTCTCGTCAAATCAAGTGGAAAGCCGTAAGTGTCATGCAATTTGAATGCATGTTCTCCTTTTAAAACAGACGAACCGTCTTCTTGCATTTCTTTTTCCATATCTGCAAGTATATCCAAGCCCTGGTTGATGGTCTTATAAAACTTGCTTTCTTCCTGTGCAAGAACTTTTAAGATAAATACCTTTTTTTCTTCCAGTTCAGGATATCCATCTTTTGACTCTGCAATCACGACTGCACTTAATTCCGCCAAAAACTCTCGGTCAATACCAAGTAACTTACCATGTCTAGCCGCACGTCGAATTAATCTTCTAAGAACGTAGCCACGGCCTTCATTTGAAGGCATGATTCCGTCCGAAATCATAAAAGAAGAAGAACGAATATGATCGGTAATCAAACGAATCGAGATATCATCTTTATCATTACTGCGATAAGATTTTCCAGCTATTTCACACACTTTGTCTCGAATCGCTTTCATGGTATCAATATCAAATACAGAATCCACATCCTGTACCACTGCAGCAAGACGCTCCAATCCCATTCCTGTATCAATATTTTTTTGCTCAAGTTCGGTATAATTTCCATGTCCGTCACCATCATATTGAGTGAATACGTTGTTCCATACTTCCATATAGCGGTCACATTCGCACCCAACTTTACAGTCTGGACTTCCACAACCATATTTTTCTCCACGGTCATAATATATTTCTGAACAAGGACCACAAGGACCAGCTCCATGCTCCCAGAAATTATCGCATTTTCCATTTTCATCGCGATAGAATCTTGTGATTCTTTCAGGTGCAACACCGATGTCATTTACCCAGATATCAAACGACTCATCATCTTCAAAATAGATGGATGGGTATAAACGCTCCGGATCCATTCCAATCACTTTTGTTAAAAATTCCCAGCTATATGCAATGGCTTCTTTTTTGAAATAATCCCCAAAAGAAAAGTTTCCAAGCATCTCAAAAAAAGTAAGATGACGAGCAGTCAACCCTACATTTTCAATATCACCAGTACGAACACATTTCTGACATGTCGTCACACGTTTTCTTGGTGGAATTTCTTTTCCTGTAAAATAAGGCTTCAATGGAGCCATTCCTGAGTTAATCAGCAACAAACTATTATCATTACTTGGAACCAAAGAAAAACTATTTAATCGCAAATGATCTTTGCTTTCAAAATACTCTAAATACATCTTTCTTAGTTCGTTTACACCAAAATTCTTCACAATTTTCCTCCGATTTATCATCTAATCAATAGTACTATTATAGTTTTTGAGGTATGTTCTGTCAACGTTAAAAATGACCACCAGAACCACCATGGCTTCTTCCACTTGAGCCAGTGTGTGAAGATGTTCCGCCTCCGGAACTTTGCTTTGGAATCGCTGTTCTTACAACGTTTGAAAACAAAAAGGAGTCTCGTTCTCTGGATAGATGAAAACTTCCATTTTTAATATATTCTTTTGCAAAAGGCTGTGCCTTAGCAGTTTTCATACGTTTAACCGCAATGAACACAGCAACACCACCAATAATAAGTCCTATAATCACAAAACCCGTAAACACGTTTTCAGGATCTTCTTCTGAAGAGTATGATGCAGTTGTTTGCCCATTGCTATTGTTGACCTGTACACCAGTGTTGGCTTCTGTTTCAATTGTATCGTTATCCGTTGATTCCCCATATAAATGATTGGTATCATATGGCATCTGTTCATTTGCTTCTATCAAAAACTCACTGGTCAATCCAACAAATGAATTCATGGCACCAGCATAGTCCCCATTTGACAAACTATATGCACAGGCTTCTCCAATCAAATCCGTTCCATAATCAGTAAATGCAATCATTCCATAACCAGTTGTAGATATCCAGTATTCACGAGATGTCATATTCACATAAAAAAGTATTCCATCATAGTTTTCGCCATAACCAAATCCATTATAGTCATAGTAATCGTCTGCTGCTGCGGTAACTGTAGATTGAATATTTTCCGTTGTAAGATATATTACGACATCAAATTGATACTGATCCGCAATATTTTGAATGTTCTGACGAAGGGATTCTTCTTCACTCGTTGTTAAAAGGTCTGCCTGGTCATTGACACGATCCATTTCTGCATAAACGGTATTGCTACAAAACAAAATTCCTATTCCAAGCAGAAACGCAAAAGTACTTACTCGAATCAGATTCCATTTTTTATAATTTATCGTACTAAATATTTTCATGATGTATTCTTCCTTCCACTACCCAAATAACGACAAGATTGCACCGATCAATGAAATTCCTGCAAATATTGAAAAAAACAATGCAACAGCCCGACCTTTATCAATAGGAAGTTCTCCAACGAATTTACCAGTCTGTCCATTCATTGCGAACGTATATGTCTTTCCTTTATAGGTCGAGCTAAGAAGCCAAACAGGAAATAATGCATACGAAATTTCACCTTTTTGTAAGTTAACATGCATTGATTCTGGTACACAAGTGCTATAACCATGAACTGTATCTGAAAACATACTCACTACACTATTCTCAATTCGTTCATTTGCCCTAGGAATACTTTCATCAGCATCCACATCATATTTATTTGTCAAAGTCCCAGCCAAATATGCTGTTTGGAACGGCGTCAGTTCCGAATAATCAAATGGTTCAATAGCCTCCATGTAAGCATCATCCATTTTTGTCGAACCATCTACAGGAACCTTTTCAAACTCCATTTGACCTTCACGGATAATACTATAATGACTTGTTTTTGTATAACGATAATTGGAATCGCTCCAGGTATGAACTTTCGTCGCGCGATATCGAATTTTTGCATCTGTGGCGCAGTCAAAGAGCCAGAAAGGAACATATATACTCTTCACCTCATCAATATGTTGTTCTTTCGCAAAATACTTTGGTAGAAGAATTTTATGTTTCATGAACTCCTTCATTTTTTCTTTTACTACATTTTTATCTAATTTAAAAGGAATCACATAATCTGGACGAAACATACCGGATAACTGACTTTTCATGATCACAGCATTCCCACAATATGGGCAGTTAGTAGCTGAAACTGTTTCGTCAGTCACAATTTCACCCGCACAGGACTGGCAAACATATGAGTGCATATGATCTTGCTCTCCATCTTTCCAATCCCCACTTCCACTTTGCTCATTATATGCTTCCCATTCCGGTTTAGCAGCTTCTGTAAATTTTAAATCTTCATCATATGCCTTTACACTTTCCATCTCAAATGTCGTATCACAATACGGACATTTGAGTGTTTGTTCATGCATATCAAATTTTACAGCACCGCCACAATTCGGACATTTATATTCCATTAATTCACTCATTACTGCCTCCCTACATCGATCCCTTATTGTAAATTTGATTCTTACTTTGCATCATTTTCATCAAAAAGATCTCCGCACTCAGGACAGAATTTTGGTGGATTTTTTGGATCGGCAGGTTCCCATCCACATTTATCACATTTATAAAGAAGAGCATCTGCCGGTTTTTTCAAACCGCAATTGGTACAGAATTTTCCTTTATTTACTGTACCACAACTGCAAACCCATCCATTACCTGGTTTTTTTTCACCACATTCCATGCAGAAATTCCCAGTGTTCGTTGCGCCACATGCACATTTCCAGGTTTCATCTGCGGATGCATTTGCCTGCATTGTAGCTGCCTGTTCTTTTTGTTTCTGTCCCATCTGGAATAAGCTCTGCGCATTCATTCCACCCATATTTTGAGCCATATTCATTCCAGCAAATGCCATAAACGCGCCTTGACCTTCGTTCTTTGCAGCATCTTGCATTGCTTGAGACTGTGCTCCTACCAATGTTGCAGCTGCCATATTTGGATCTCTCATCACAGCATTTCTCTGAAGCTGTTTGATCAGATCTTCATCTTCTTTCGGTGCTGATACAGAATTCATACCAAAGGAAGCTACTTCTATTCCACGAAGTTCTTTCCACTTTGCAGACAATTCATCATTCAATACTTGTGCCATTTCCGTTGTATGACCCGGAAGAGCGGAATAACGAATTCCCATTGCTGAAATTTTTGCAAATGCTGGCTGAAGAGCAGTTAACAACTCCGTTTTCAACATACTGTCAATATTTTCTCGTTCATATACTTCAGATACATTTCCACACACATTCGTATAGAATAAAATCGGGTTTGTGATTTTATAAGAATATTCACCATTGCATCGAATAGAAATATCGATGTCCAACCCAATGTTTTTATCAACTACACGAAATGGTACGGGTGTTGCTGTACCATATTTGTTCCCTAATATTTCTTTGGTATTAAAATAATATATCCTTTGATCTTTTCCAGTATCCCCACCAAAAGTGAAACGTTTTCCAACGTTTATAAAGGAATCCACAAGGCCCTGTCCAAATCCGCCTGCGAAAATAGAAGGTTCCGTTGATTTGTCATATGTATATTCTCCAGGTTCCGCACAGACGTCTACTACTTTTCCCTGCTCTACAATCAACATACATTGTCCATCTGCCACTGCAATGAGAGATCCATTAGAAATAATGTTGTCTTCTCCATGTGTATTTGTTGATCTTCTGCTTGTTTTCTTTTGTCCTTTTGCAGCAAGAATATCTTTATCTAATGCTTCGCAGTAAAAAAACTCCTTCCACTGATCTCCAAGTACTCCTCCTGCTGCTCCTACAATTGCTTTAATTAATCCCATTTATTGCTCCTTCCTCTCATTTGTGAAAATAGCAAGCCTCAATGGCTTGCTATTTATTTTTCATATATTAAAAAGTGAATTTATCGGAAAAATAAGTGTCAAGCTCTTCGATTTTTACACGAATTTGTTCCATCGAATCACGGAATCGAATGGTTACGGATTGATCATTTTCCGATTCAAAATCATAGGTAATACAGAACGGAGTACCTATTTCATCCTGTCTACGATATCTTTTCCCAATGTTTCCTCGATCATCAAACTCGCAGTTGTACTTCTTAGTAAGCTGGCTAAATATTTTTTCTGCTCCTTCATTCAATTTCTTAGACAAAGGAAGTATCGCAATTTTAACCGGTGCTAATGCTGGATGAAAATGAAGAACGGTTCTGATGTCGCCACCTTCCAATTCTTCTTCGTCATATGCATCACACAAAAATGCGAGTACCACACGATCCGCGCCAAGTGATGGCTCGATTACGTATGGAATATATCTTTCTTTCGTCTCATCATCAAAATAGGTAAGATCCTGTCCTGAAACTTTTTGATGCTGTGAAAGGTCATAATCTGTACGATCTGCAATTCCCCAAAGTTCACCCCATCCAAATGGAAATTTGTACTCAATGTCCGTAGTTGCTTTTGAATAAAAAGCCAATTCTTCTGGATCGTGGTCACGCACACGCATCTCAGTGTCTTTTATTCCCAAAGTTTTTAACCAATTAATGCAAAATTCTTTCCAATATGCGAACCACTCTAAATCCGTATCTGGTTTACAGAAAAACTCAAGCTCCATCTGTTCAAATTCTCTAGTACGGAATGTAAAATTACCAGGGGTAATCTCATTACGGAAACTTTTTCCAACTTGTCCAATCCCAAATGGTACCTTTTTTCTAGAGGTTCTTTGCACATTCTTAAAGTTTGCAAAAATACCTTGTGCAGTTTCAGGTCTCAAGTAAACCGTGTTTTTTGCATCTTCCGTTACCCCTTGAAAAGTTTTAAACATCAAATTAAACTGACGAATATCTGTGAAGTCATGAGCTCCACATGTTGGACACGGAATCTTATGTTCTTCAATAAAAGCTTTCATTTTTGATTGTTCCCATGCATCAACCGTTTCACCAAGCTCTATTCCCTGCTCTTTTGCATAGTTCTCAATAACCTGATCTGCACGAAAACGTTCATTACATGATTTACAGTCCATTAATGGATCCGAAAATCCTCCTAAATGTCCTGATGCCACCCAAACCTGTGGGTTCATTAATATAGCGCAGTCCACACCAACATTTTCTGGTGATTCCTGAACAAATTTTGTCCACCATGCTTTTTTTACATTGTTCTTAAGTTCTACACCAAGATTTCCATAATCCCATGTATTTGCCAAACCACCATAAATCTCTGACCCAGGGTAAACAAATCCTCTACCTTTGGCGAGGGCAACGATTTTATCCATTGTCTTTTCCATAACTTCACTTCCTCCAAACCATTTATTCAAAAATGAGAATACCCACATTCCCATCATTTGACGAATCATCTACAGTAACCTGATAGATGTGCTTATCAATTTCCGATACTGAATCGGACATATAAACAATATTATGTTCTGTCATGATCTGAATCGACTCTGACACAATGAGTATAAATGCCGAATCATCCCTTGAATCCATTGATTCAAAATCATATCCATCTGCCTTTGCTTCCGCAATTGTGCCATAAAAGCAAGTAACGCCATTCATTCGTTCATAGTCAATTGCCATTGGATACTTGATTCGCAACATAACATTTGTCTCATCAATCGATAAATTCATAAGTTCTACCGACGCTGAATGCTCCAAATTATAATCCTCAATTTCTTCATTAACATAAGATTGAAATTCCGAAAAACTGTATATGGATGAATCGAAATCTTCTACAAAATACGCCTCAACGGTCCCATCATTATGAATATAGAGTGTACTCGTTGTAACTTCATTTGGAACACATCCTACCAACACAAACAAAACCATGGCAGAAAGTAATGCGATTATTTTTTTCATTGCAACAATTCCTTTTTGAATAATTATTTTCTAAATGTATAAAAACACTATATTAGTATAATGGAAAGCCTTTGTTTTTTCAACATCATTCTTAAATTTTACAAGACATCCATATCTCTAAATTGTTCAATAATCTGAATACTTTTAAACTCTCTTGCATAGAAATGTTTTCGATAGTAAACTCCTAAATTTGAAAGTTCGGATAACACAACATCGGATACTTGAAATGTAAACAGTTTTTCAATGGAACTACTTTCTATATACCACACTGCCTGCATCGTACCATCTAGAAGTTTCATTTTTTCTGGAACCCCTGGAAATTCTCCCTGTGCTACCAATACACGTATTTCAAAGATCGCCTGAACCAGCTCTTTGGAAAGACCTTTGCAGGTCAGCGCTCGAATACTTTGAAATAATAATTTTAACATTTCTCGTTCGTCATTATTTTCTCTCGTAAAGTGATCTGCCACTTCTAAAAAATACATGGCATAGTAAGCTTCTTCGTACAATCCTCGAAGTTCTTCAAAGTAATGTGTAATGTTTGTTTCTAATAAATTATACGAATTTTTGCCAGCATACAATTTAAAGACGCCAAAAGAAAAGGGATTCGTTGACGCCAAAAACCGACTATTTGGTTTTCTTGCTCCTTTTGCAAAGCAATTAATTTTCCCAAATTCTTTCGTCAGTATGGTAATTCGTCGATCGAAATCCCCTATTGGAATTGTCTTTATAACGATGCCTGTAACAAAAATAAATTCCTGCATGTCTTTAATTAGACCTTCCTATTCCTTTGGATGATAACCGAAATTTTTCAAAAGAAAATCCGAATCTCTCCAGTCTTTTTTCACTTTGACCCACAATTGAAGATAAACCTTTTTACCAAGCAAAATCTCAATATCTTCTCTTGCATTCATTCCAATTTGTTTAAGCATAGAACCACCTTTGCCAATGATGATCCCCTTATGCGTATCGCGTTCACATACAATCGTAGCATCAATTTCAACTGCGTTCTTTTTAAACTTCATCGAGTCAACAGCTACGGCAATTCCATGTGGAATCTCATCTTCTAAAAGACGTAATGCTTTTTCTCGAATCATTTCCGAAACAATTTGACGCTCCGGTTGGTCAGTAATGGTATCTTCATCATAATATGCAGGTCCATATGGAAGATATTTAAAAATAGAATCCATCAAATCATCCAGATGCTCACCTTTTAATGCAGATACTGGTATGATTTCTTCGAAATCATACTCTTTTCGATATGTATCAATAAATTTTAGAACATCTTCCTTTTTTACAGTATCTATTTTATTAATTACAAGAATGACAGGAGTTGATACGCCTTTTAACTGTTCGATAATGTGCTTTTCACCAGCGCCTATAAAAGTAGATGGTTCTACAAGCCACAGTACAACATCAACATCTTTAAGGGTTCTTTCCGCTACCTGTACCATATAATTACCAAGTTTGTTTTTCGCCTTATGAATCCCTGGAGTATCTAAAAATACAACTTGCCCCTTTTCACATGTATATATCGTTTGAATACGATTTCTTGTGGTTTGTGGTTTGTTACTTGTAATTGCGATCTTTTGTCCGATCAAATGATTCATTAAGGTTGATTTCCCAACGTTTGGTCTTCCAATCAATGTTGCAAAACCCGATTTAAATTTAGCGTCCATTCCTGCCCTTTCTTATTTGAGCATGTAATACATTATTCCCTTTTCGTATCGTCAGATACCGAGGAGTCTTTCTTCTCAGTAGTTTGTACATTTGAAACAGGATTTTTTGTATACATGTTTTTTTGCATTTTTTTCATTCTTGCTTTTTTGATTTTACGGATGATTAATTTTACTACGAAGAATATTGCGAGAACAAATAAAGCAAATACAAACAAATTCCATAAAATTCTAGGTAAACGAATGATAAAATTAATACCAAAATTACTAAGGTCTGATTTTAACTCCGCCATAGAATTTAAGAATCCCGTTCGAATACGTTCTCCAACAGATGCTTCCTGTGGAGCCTCTAAGCGTTCCACTTCAGATATATCAATTGTTATTGTAGCATAATCTACCAAGTTATCATAGGTACGTAATTGAGATTCCATACTTTGTAATTGATAACGAATTTCGGTAAGTCTACTTTCAATTGTAATCATATCCTCCACGGTCTCTGCTTTTTTCAAAAGCTCCATCAAGTTATCCTGCTCAATCTCATACATCTCTTTTTTACTTTCCAAATCCACATATGTGAGCGTTACATCTGTTACTGATAGATTTTTAGAAACTACATTTGCCATGTCTCCTACTTGTTTCACAAAACTCTCTAAATCAAGTGCCGGAATACGAATCGTGTAAGTAGCATATCGAAGATTTTCATTATATCCATAATTACCATAATTGCCAACATTCTCATATAAATTCTCGATATATCCACTCATTTGATCAATTAGAGACTCCATCTCTCTGGTAAAATTATCATATTCGAGAGTTTCCAAAGAGAGGCTGTATCTCTTGATCAATTTCTGATTCGTATTTGAAATATCCCCATCCGTTGTGTTGTTCGTCATGCCATCATAACTGGTCGTATTCTCACTAAAATCTTGATCTTTAGCGCCCATTGTTGATGCAGTGTTGCCTTCTACGAATCCATAATCATACATCGCCTCTTCTGTGGCCATCTCATAACTCACATCATAAGAATCCGATACAGACATCGCCGAATTTTCTTGACTTCCACATCCAGTCATTATGAGTAGTCCACACAGTGACAAACAAAATACGATTGCTTTTTTGTTCCTAAATCCCTTTTTCATACGTTTCCTCCTATTCGCATCGTGAATATTCACGAAGTCTTTCGACTTTATCTTGCTTGTTTCTATTAAGATATACGAATAATTCCCCCATTTTTAAAGTACTTAATGAAATAATGGTTCTATGTGTCCAAATAGATTTTCATTTTCTTTAATTTTATCTGCGTTTCCAACAACACAAAAAGCGTCTTGATCTAAAAGAGCCTCAATATATTTTGCCAGTGACTGGATATCTTCTAATGTAATATCAAGGATTTCATCACGCTGTTTTTGCACATCCGCAAGCGTTATATTGGATAAATATGCCGACAATGAACGAGTCCCTTTCGCCTGTGGTGTAAGCGGTCTGTCAACGTTTGACATAGCACCAATTACATATTTTGTAATGGTACGTTCATCGCCTTTAAATGAACGGATATAAGCTGGAGCCTTTTCATATACCTGTACGGTCTTCTCTAAATTTGGATCACGATAAGATGACATCATACATTCTCCTGATTTCGTAAAGCTTATACGACATCCATAAGCGCCACCTTTTACACGAACATTATTCCAAAGATAATCATAACCCATAATCACACGAAGGACTTCTAATGCGCCAGTGTATTCTAGTCCAACTTTTCGATAATCTCCTGCTCTAGCAACATACTGAATTTGTGCAGAATTTTGATATCCTACATTTTCATTTTTCAATTCAAAGCTCCATGTTTCTGGTTCCGGATCCAAAACACTCAAATTATTTTTAAGGATTCCAACATACTCCTTCAAAAGCGATTCGTCATATGTATGAATAGTCGTATCCAACATTAAATTTTCTTCGCGATAAATAGCATTTTTTACACGTTCAAGATTCGCTAATATGACATCAATTTTGTCATCGAAGCTTTCTTCTAAATACTCTAAGAAACGATAATATGTAATACCTTGCATAATTTCAGAAATTTTTGCAGTCTCTGAAAAATAAGACATTGCACAGTCCGCAGCAACTTGATCACCTGAAAACATCATTCGAGCTTGTTCCTTTGACTTTTGCTCTGAAATCACTTCTAAAATTCGTTTGTGATCTGAAAATTGAGATTCGAACATTACTTCATTTAAAAGTTCAAGCCCTGTTTTTGTCTGATCCGCAAGTGTTTTTACTTTTGCCTGAAAAATAAGTTGATACGCAGGCAGATTTTTGGAATCTTTATATGTTGATACTGAGAAAGAAATTCCCCCTGTGCTTTTGTTAATCTGATTTGATAATTCATTATAGCTATAGTGATTGGTATCCACATTTGTGTAAAGATCCTTCAACAAACGTACATATGGCAATAGTTCATTTGACATATTTTTAATTTCAAATAATACTTTCGTATATTGAATTCCATTTGTTTCGATTGGATGATGAAGGTGAGTAATACCGTCAATTTTTTGAATTTCATTATGAAATTCTTCTGCTTCTCTTTTGATATCCTGACGAGCAAGAAGCGGAATCGACTCAATCACTTCTTTTGTGTCTTCCATTTCCTGGAACTCTGTCAGCTTAATTTTTCTTTGAATAATGTTTTCTAATTCTTCTTTCGAAAGGCTATCTTTATATGCCGCCATTTCTTTTCTGAATTTCTCATCTCTTTGTTTTTGAATGGATTTATCTGGAATAAACGCAACAATCGAAGTATGTTTGTTCTCAAGTATTTTTTCAAGAATCAACGTTTCAAAATATCCTTTTTCAATCAACATACGTAATTCTTTAAATGTTTTTAAAGCATCCACATGTAAAAATGGTTTTGAAATATCATAAAGACTAGAATCCATGGACTGAATTAGATAAAGCAGTCCTTTTGGATATCCCCCAAAATCAGCTTCTCTTTGTTTAAATTCATAATGATTGAGTGCTCCAATTAACGCTTCTTTGTTGATTCCTTTTTCTACTTGTTCTTTTAATACCCTTAAAATGATTTCAACAAATTTCTCTTGATCCTCAAAATTCGCTCCTTTTGCAGTAATACCGAAGAATGATTGTTTGATATTATTTTCAAAAGAACCATAAATTTCTTTTCCAATGTTTGCTTCCATCAGTGCACGTTGTACTGGTGCCCCAGGTGCTGAACAAAGAACATAATCCAAGATTTCAAAAGCAATATATTGCAAAGGATCTAAATTTTCACCAATTACCGTATTGTAGGTTAAGTAGGTTGCGTTTTGATCCGACTCTTCTTCTGATATTGCATAAGGAATTGTGCGATAGAGAGGCTCATTAAATGATTTTTGTAATGGAATTTCTGAATCCATTTCTATAACAGAATAAGAATCCAGATATGTTTCATCCATCCATTGCAAACGTTCTTCCATATCCATGTCACCATATAAATAAATATAACTATTCACAGGATGATAGAACGTACGATGGAAATCTAAAAATTCTTCATAGGATAACTCTGGAATCACTTGTGGATCTCCGCCCGACTCCATTCCATATGTGGTATCAGGAAATAAAGAGTTGAATACTTCTCTAGACACTACCTGATCTGGGGAGGAAAATGCCCCTTTCATTTCATTATAAACAACACCATTAATTGATAGTTCACCTTCCAAGGATTCCAAATCATAATGCCATCCTTCTTGCATGAAAATTCGTTCTTCTTTATAAATGTTAGGTTTTAATACAGCATCCATATAGACATGCATTAAATTTTGAAAATCTACTAAATTGCAACTTGCCACAGGATAAATCGTCTTATCCGGATAGGTCATTGCATTTAAAAATGTATTTAAAGATCCTTTTGCCAATTCAATAAAAGGATCTTTTAGTGGAAATTGTTCTGAACCACATAAAACGCTATGTTCCAAAATATGTGCCACTCCCGTACTGTTTTTAGGTGGTGTACGAAATCCGATTGAAAAAACTTTATTTTCATCATCATTTGCCATTAAAATGATATGCGCTCCTGATTTTTTATGTCTTAATAAATAACCTTCTGAGTGAATAGATTCCACTACTTCCGATGCAATTACTTCGTATTTATCCGTAATTTTCTTTGAAAAACTCTTCATAATTATTTTCTCCAATTCTTCTCATTTTTAGTCGTATATTACATTTATACTCTTTTTCAGGAGTCGAATCAAGTCTTCTTTTGTTGTATCCACAATTCTAACACATTCTCTTGACATTTTTTCGGAGAAAACATATAATTTCAATTAGTTTTAACTTAAAAGTTTTATATTAAAAGTATTGAAAGGGGAACGATGACAAACATACAAGAGCAAGAATTAAATTATTTCTTTGAAACAACGTTCAATAAGATTCTGTCATGGGAAGAACGTGCCCTACATCAATCAGAGCTCAAGAACATTTCCGTTCGAGAAATGCACATCTTAGAAGCATGCCGTGTGTTAGAAGCTCGCCGTGAGAATACGATGTCTCATCTTGCTTCAAAACTAGACATTACTCAGGGCGCTCTCACTACTGCTGTAAACACGCTCGTAAAGAAAGACTATTTAAGGCGTGAAAAAGACCCAAAAGATCTAAGAATCGTATTAATTTACTTGTCTGAAAAAGGTTTGAAGGCCTACGAAATTCATAAAGAATTTCATCATCAAATGATTCAGGGTGTCGCTGCCCAACTTGACGAGGATTCCATTTCTACACTCACAGCGTCCCTAAAAAAATTAGGAATATTTTTTGAAGAATATAATCGATAAGAAAAAAGGAGAATATACCAAAATGAAAATTATTACAGACAGCACCAGTGATTTATCCATCGAAACCGCAAACAAACTAGGGGTACACATGATGCCACTCGGAGTAAACTTTGGAGATTCCGTTTTCAAAGATAAATTCGAAATCACAAATCAAGAGTTTTTCAAAAAATTAGAGGAATCGAAAGACATCCCAACAACAAATCTAATCAACCCAGCCGACTTTGAAGACGTATTTAATATGTATCCTGATGAGGACATCATTGTTATTCCAATCGCGAAAGAATTGAGTGGTACTTATCAGTCAGCTGTCATTGCAAAAGAAATGCTTTCTCGTGAAAACATCTATATCATTGATTCTAAAACAGTCACCGTTGGACTTGCACTTCTTGTATATGCAGCACTTCAATACCAATCAGAAGGCATGCCAACTTCACAAATCGTTTATCGTATCCAGGAAGATGTTAAAAAAGTTCAAATTGTCGCAGTGTTTGATACACTCAAATATCTGATCAAAGGTGGACGACTCACAAAAATTCAAGGAACAATCGGTACTGCTTTGAATCTCAAGCCAATTCTTTCTGTTGCAGATGGCGAATTATCACCAATCGCAAAATGTCGTGGCAACAAATCGGCATATAAAGAAATGTTGCGTATCATCGCTGAAGATTTAGTCATAGATAGTGAACGAAAAATCATATATGCACATGCAAACTCTCCAGAAATGCTTTCAACATTTAAAGAAATCTCTCCATATGAAGGAATGGATGAAGAAATCGGTTCAGTTGTTGGTACACATTCCGGCCCAGGTGCAATTGCCATTGCATATTTCAAAAAATAATGTCTCAAATGCCAAGAAAGAGAATTTGTCCAAGACTTCATGTCATGGACAAATTCTCTTTCTTAATAGATCTCCAATCATAACAGCAGCTACTATAGAGATTACATCTTTTATTAAATAAGGAATGCTTACAAGCATAGCTGAAGCAAGAAGCGGATTTCCAGAAACAATTGAAAACTGTATAATCCCAAGTATATGACAAAGGATAAGGCCAATCAAAGCAAGCAGTGTTTTCAAAAGATACCTTGTCCAAACTTTTTTTGCATGGACTTGAAATCCACTAAAAAATGCAAGGAATAAAAATCCCCAAATGAATCCACCTGTATATCCAAACAGTTTTCCAATACCACTTCCAAAACCAGCAAATACAGGCATTCCTATGGTTCCAATCAAAATATAAATTGCGACACTAATTGTTCCCCACTTTCTTAATAAAAAAGTTCCAGCGAGAGAAATGACAAATGTTTGTAACGTAAGCGGTACTCCGGAAGGCATCGGTATCTGAATTGGTGATACAACCGCCAAAACCGCAACCATTACTCCGATAAATGCAATTGTTTTTGTAGATATCTTTTTTCTTCTTTCCATAAAAAATACTCCTTTTGTTTTTTCTCCAACAAAAAGAGTATATTTGATAACGAACCAATTGTCAACCATTATAATTATCAGGTTAACAATTGCGTTTTACATTATTTTATGATCCGACCATGGATAATCGCATTTTTGAAACCTGAATTTCAGTCAAAAACCAACGCTCTTTATTTGGATCTTCTTTGATTCGTTTCATGCCCTCTTCAAATGATAAACACTCACTTTGATAGATATCTCTATGAAATCTTTGGGTCGTAAACAAACTCTGAAACTTCATTTTTATATGCAAATGTTTCCATAAATAATATGCTTGATCACCTTGATCTAAAGCATAGAAATAACTTTCGATAGAAATCCCTTTTTGCTCAGAAATAGTAAGATAGGAACGTATTGCAGCAATCAGTTTTACAGGAACTCTTAAATCTTCTTCTAATTCGTCAAATTGATATTTGGCACCTATAAAAACAGTTATTGAATCCTGCATCGCATATTTATAGTCCCCATTTTGTGTCATTAGATTTCTCCTATGATATAATCCTTCAACTCATCTGAAAATGCTAAAGCTTCCATAACATCTTCTTCTGACAGATCACTTTCAGCTTCAATTTCTTCTATTGTGACTTTACGTTCTAGTTTTTCTCCAAGTTCCTTTGTCACTTCCAAAACGCGATTCATACGTTTTAATACTTTTCCCAATTCATCTTCATTTTTTTCAATTGTATCGAGGTACTCCTCCATGGAATCCATAATCATTTTTCCAATGAAGCCCTCCGCCTCATCAGAAGATTCCAAACAACCTAAGGATTTACTCGCTATTGTTAAAGAAACATTTCCTTCTCCAATTAAGTCCTCAATATATGCGCCTTCACCAACATAAAGCTTTGCGATTTCGACTACTTTAGACAGATATATCTCAACAATTCGATTCGCTGCATGCAAATCTCCTGCCATAGCAGATAGCGTAATTGCCTGCTTTTCTCCGTCGGTAGGTTGTTTAATTGTGCCAATTGATTCCAAATAAACTTCTAAATAGCTAATTTCTTCCGTAGTCATAAAATCTTCTGGTGACAACTGTTCATCAATTCCAATCTTCTGATCTTTCAAATAGCTTTCGACCAGCTGCACCTGCTCTTTCGAAAAGGCTAGTGGACTCAATATCTCATCCATCTGCTCCTTACCAATGACATTCCCTTGTTTTTTCCCTAATTCTATTAAAGACGCAATGGTCTTAATAAACACTTCTTCTTGATTCATGACTTCTTCAACCTCTCACTTTTATTTAACATGCTCATGTGTAAAAATATGATCCTGACAATATTCAAAATTCCCATTGCACTTTGAGCAATAGCGAAACACAAGATTTTCTCCATCCAACTCTGTTCTTCCACAAACCACACATTTATGCTTTGGAGTATTTGGTGAAGATGCCTGCATTTTCTTATGAAAATCATGACTTCTCTTCCGCTGTTTCAAAGAAACACTTGATCGTTTCCGTATCATAAAAAAGAATATCATAAAATTCAAAAGTGAAACCAAGATGACCGTTACCGTGATAAAATCACCATTAATTATAGCTGAAATAATAGTATAGACCTGCATTGCTCCATATGCTACTCCCAACCATTTGATTTTGATAGGAAAAATCATCATCAAAAGAATTTGAACCTCTGGGAAGGTTGCCGCAAATGCAAGAATAATCGATAAATTCACATAGTATGTACTAAAATAATATGACAAAATGCTGCCAAAAGACTCCGCGGTATTAGAATACTGGCCGAAAACACCTGCCTGAATTGCAAAATACAACAGAAATGCTCCAATTACAGTAAACAACATTCCAGAAAAAATATACAGATTAAAACGGAACGCACCCCAGACTCTTTCTAAGCTAGTTCCAATCGAATAATAAAAATATAACATGATTAGAGTAAAAATACTAAAGCTGGACGGAGGTACGATAATCCATGTAAACAGCCTCCAAACTTCTCCGTGTAAAATCGCATATGGATTTAAGTTAATGTAATCTATAATTGAAAAACCCGCTACATCTGACTGCCCAACAAAAGTAATCAAATAACCAAAGGCATACCCAATAATTAAATATAAAGGCAGACGATGAATCGCATATTTCCCAAATCTCTTTTCAAATTTTCCGATTTTGTTCATGTCTTCATTCCCTTTCATTTCTATGTAACTTTCCCAAAAAAAGTCACAAAATTCACTTGTTATTCTAACATTGCAACCTAAAAAAGTAAACCACATGCAAGATTTTTAATATATTTCTCACATAATTTTAAGAAGTTGCATATGCATTTTCTCATGTTTCAAATCTTGCGATTTGTGAAATGCTATCGTATAATAAATAGGTTGTGATACAAATTCACATATAGGAGGAATACATGAATACAAATACCTACTCACTTGGAATCGACATAGGATCTACTACTGTAAAGATTGCCTTGCTCGACGAAAATAAACAGCTCGTGTTTCATGACTACAAGAGACACTTTGCAGATATACAAAAAACACTTTCAGAGCTTCTCACAGAAGCTTTAGGTGAATTTGGAAATATAAAGCTGCATCCCATGATTACCGGTTCCGGCGGACTGACTCTTGCCAAACATCTTGGTATTCCATTTATTCAGGAAGTGGTAGCGGTATCTTCTGCTCTTCAGAATACCGACCAAAATACCGATGTTGCGATTGAACTTGGTGGTGAAGATGCCAAAATAATCTACTTTGAAAATGGCAGTATTGATCAACGTATGAATGGAATCTGCGCCGGTGGTACTGGTTCTTTTATCGACCAAATGGCATCTCTCATTCAAACAGATGCTGCTGGTTTAAATGAACTTGCAAAAGAATATCAAAGCTTGTACACCATCGCAGCGCGTTGTGGTGTTTTTGCCAAATCGGATATCCAACCATTGATTAACGAGGGTGCAACTCGTGAAGATCTTGCAGCATCGATTTTTCAAGCGGTTGTCAATCAGACCATCAGTGGTCTGGCTTGTGGAAAGCCAATTCGTGGACGTGTAGCCTTTTTAGGTGGGCCACTTCATTTCCTAACCGAACTCAAAACCTCTTTTATTCGTACTTTGAAGCTTGATGATGAACATATCGTAGAAACACCTCACTCCCATCTCTATGCAGCAATGGGGTCTGCTTTAAATTACGAAAAAAATGTAACCAGTTCTTTGGAAGACATGATTCGCAAACTTACAACCGGTATCAAAATGGAATTTGAAGTTGAGCGTATGGAACCACTCTTTGCGTCCAAAGATGAATTTGATGTATTTAGCGAGCGCCATGCAAGAAATCGAGTTACTACAAAACCATTATCCGAATATCACGGAAACTGTTTTCTTGGAATCGATGCAGGAAGTACGACTACAAAAATCGCACTCGTTGCTGAAGACGGTTCTTTATTGCATTCTTTTTACTCCAATAATAATGGTAGCCCTTTAAAAACGGCTGTTTCGGCACTATTAGATATCTTTAAGCAGCTTCCTTCGGATGCAACAATTGTACGTTCTTGCTCTACTGGATATGGCGAAGCGCTTATGAAAGCTGCGTTCATGCTAGATGATGGTGAAGTTGAAACAATTGCTCACTATTATGCAGCTGCTTTCTTCGATCCAAAAGTGGACTGTATTCTTGACATTGGTGGTCAAGATATGAAATGCATCAAAATTAAAGATGGTACCGTAGATAATGTACTTTTAAATGAAGCTTGTTCTGCTGGATGTGGTTCCTTTATCGAGACATTTGCAAATTCATTAAATTATCATGTTGCTGATTTTGCGGAAACTGCTCTCTACGCAGAACATCCAATTGATCTTGGAACAAGATGTACCGTTTTTATGAATTCCAAAGTAAAACAAGCACAAAAAGAAGGGGCAAGCGTTTCAGATATTTCTGCTGGACTTGCGTATTCCGTTATTAAAAATGCTTTATTCAAAGTAATTAAAGTTGCAGATGCAAGCGAACTTGGTGAACGAGTTGTCGTACAAGGTGGAACCTTTTACAACAATGCAGTTCTAAGGAGCTTTGAAAAAATCGCTGATTGCGAAGCAATTCGACCTGATATCGCAGGTATCATGGGTGCATTCGGTGCTGCATTAATCGCTAGAGAACGTTTTCAAAAAGAATACAAAACTTCTATGCTTTCGTATCAGGACATCGAAGATTTAAAATTCACTTCAAGCATGGCAAAATGTAAGATTTGTACCAACAATTGTCGTCTTACGATCAATCGTTTCTCCGGCGGACGTCAATACATCTCTGGAAATCGTTGTGAAAGAGGACTTGGAAAGCAAAAAACAAACACCGATATTCCAAATATGTTCGAATACAAGTTGGATCGTATTTTCGGTTATGAATCTCTGTCTGATGAAGAAGCTACAAGAGGTACCGTAGGTATCCCTCGTGTACTAAATATGTATGAAAATTATCCATTTTGGCACACTTTCTTCACCGAATTAAAATACAAAGTTGTTTTATCTCCAAATTCTACCCATAAAATATATGAGCTTGGTATTGAATCGATTCCTTCAGAATCCGAATGCTATCCTGCAAAAATCGTTCATGGGCATGTATCTTGGTTGATTCGTCAAGGACTAAAGTATATCTTCTATCCATCCCTTTTCTATGAAAGAAACGAAGTAGAAGGTGCTACCAATCATTACAATTGTCCAATCGTCACTTCCTATTCTGAAAATATTAAGAATAATGTAGAGGAACTCGTCGAAGAAAATATTCATTTTGCAAATCCATTTATGTCTTTTGAAACAATGGATACTGTAACGCTTGCACTTGAAAAAGAATTTACAAATATCCCAAAACGCGAGCTTCGTCAAGCAATTGAAAAGGCTTGGACAGAAATGACTTTTGCAAGAGAAGATGTAAAACTAAAAGGCGAAGAAGTTCTTGACTATTTAGAGAAAACCGGAAAACAGGGAATCGTACTAGCTGGTCGTCCTTATCATATCGATCCAGAAATCAATCACGGAATCCCTGAACTCATTACTTCCTATGGTCTTGCAGTTCTTACTGAAGATGGCATCAGTCATTTAGGCACTCCTGAACGTCCACTTCTTGTAAGCGATCAGTGGATGTATCATTCACGACTATATGCTGCGGCTGCGTTTGTACGTACAAAAGAAAATTTGAATCTGATTCAATTGAACTCCTTTGGATGCGGTTTGGATGCAGTTACTACAGACCAAGTCAGCGACATATTAACTGGATCCGGAAAAATATATACTTGTTTAAAGATTGATGAAATTAACAATTTAGGTGCAGCAAGAATCCGTATTCGTTCTCTTCTATCTGCTCTTCGAGTAAAAGAAGAAAAACAGGTCACCTGCGAAGTAAATAACTGTGCTCACGACCGTGTAATCTTTACGGAAGAAATGAAAAAAAATTACACCATACTTTGCCCAGGTCTTTCACCTTTCCATTTAGACCTCTTGGCCCCAGTTTTTGCTTCTCAAGGATATGATTTCCAGGTAATGGGAAATGAAGGCCGCGAAGCAATCAACATGGGACTGAAGTTTGTAAATAATGATGCATGCTTCCCATCCTTAATTGTCGTTGGTCAGATGATGGAAGCTCTTCTATCCGGAAAATACGATACCGATCGTTTGGCTTTCTTAATTACGCAAACAGGTGGTGGATGTCGTGCGACAAACTATATCGCATTCATACGTAGAGCTCTTGCCAATGCAGGATATCCAAATGTTCCAGTGATTTCTTTGAACCTTTCAAAATTGGAAGCCAATCCAGGCTTTAAGATTGGTTTAGATTTACTAATTCCAGGAGTCTACGCTGCTATTTTTGGAGATATTTTAATGCGATGTGTATATCGTATGCGTCCATATGAAATTCATCCTGGAAGTGTTAATGAAATGCACAAAAAATGGATAGATCGATGTGTTGAATTCCTAACTGACAAGCATCCTTCGTTCCGCAAATTCAATCGATATTGTCGCGAAATGATTCATGAATTTGATATGATTCCTATTTCTAATATTCAAAAACCAAAGGTTGGAATCGTTGGAGAAATTTTAGTAAAATTTATGCCAGCAGCAAACAATCATCTCGCAGATTTACTTGAAAAAGAAGGTGCCGAAGCAGTGTGCCCAGATCTTTTAGATTTTATGCTTTATAGTTTTTATAACCAAATCTATAAATCAGAGCACTTGGGCAGCAGCAAACGTACTGCTATCATGGGTCACTTAGGAATTCATGGTATCAATTTCCTTCGCCGCGCTACAACAAAAGCATTAAAAGAAAGCAAGCACTTTGATCCACCTGCGGACATCTATGAATTAGTTAAATACGCAGAAGAATACGTATCTATTGGTAATCAGACTGGTGAAGGTTGGTTCTTAACTGGAGAAATGATGGAGCTCTATCACAGTGGAGTAAAAAACATCGTCTGCACACAACCATTCGGTTGTCTACCAAACCACATCGTAGGAAAAGGTGTAATCAAACAGATTCGTAAAAAGAATCCAGGTGCCAATATCGTCGCAATCGACTACGATCCAGGTGCTAGTGAAGTAAATCAGCTGAATCGAATCAAGCTGATGCTAGCAACTGCATACAAGAATTTAGAAGCATAATATTTATTGAATTATATAAACAGATGCGAACATGTAATTATCGCAGACCTGCTATCGTAAATGGTCTGCTCATCATTCATGTTCCATCTGTTTTTTATGCTATGAATGGCTACTGCTATCTCATTTTCTATATATGTGATTCTGGCCATTTTCATGACCTTTCCATGTATGTTTCCTTCTCGTTTATGAACTCTTTTCACCCTTTGGGCAGAAAGCGACTGTTGTCTAATGGATTCGCCCAAACTAATACAACGATCGCTTTGTTTTAAGGCTTTCATATGTTGTTATTTGATTCTTATGCGACCTTTGGACATTTCTATTCTAAGTTTTATATGATTTGCCTAATCCAATTATCTACTTTGGTCAAATCTACAATTCCTGCTATATATATGCCCAAATCATGATTACATCTCTTAATGTCAACAATCGTTCTCTTGATATCGATCTTAAACCGCCTATTTAAAGCCCTTTTCCTGAACGCTTATATCTCATTCATTTACTTATTTCACCCTTTGGGTAAAAAGCGACTGTTGTCTTATATCTTGCCCAATTACCATAATCCAGGTGCACGGTCGCTTTGTATGAAGATTTCACATGACTATTTTCAGCTAAAACACAAAAAAGAGATGCCAAAGCATCTCTTTTTTTAATATTTACGAAGGTCATCTCCGGTTTCGTCCTTGGACTTTTGAAGACTTTTTATGATTACATAATATGAGTAGGAAGAATCAACCCTTACTTCAATTCGATCTCCGACCTGATGACCTAACAGAGCTTTTCCAAGTGGAGATTCCACGCTAATTAGTCCCTTCATGGAGTCCTGCCTAACGGTTGTTACGATACGATATGTCGCTTCCTCTTTGATCACAGAATCATCTTCATCAAAGATGACTTCCACAGAATCATTGATTCCAACTTCATGTTCATTGGAAAGATCTTCTAGAACCGAACTAGTTCGAATCATTCTTTCCAAATAACGTATTCGGCTTTCGTTCTGATTCTTTTCTTTTTTTGCAGCCTTATATTCAAAATTTTCACTCAAATCTCCATGTGCCCTTGCGACTTTCACATGTTCAAGCAGCTCTTTTCGAACATTTACCTTACGATGCTCAATTTCCTCTTCCATTTTTTTTATATCATCTTTTGTTAATTCATGTCTCATGATTGCTCCCATCTGCACAATTCATCCATATAAATAAAGGGAGAGTGAAAGTATTCTTTCACTCTTCGCCTCTGCTCAAATAAAATTTAAAAATTTCTATTGTTCTAAATAAGAATCCAATACAGCTTCCCAGCCTGCTTTTGTTTTCGAACCAATATCTGATCCAATGATTGTTCCTGTGGAATCTAAAAATACAGTCGTAGGAACCGCTTGCACGTTACCTACATATAAGTTCAAAAGATCCTCTGATACTAGTAAATGTGGATAGTCTGCTCCAGTATCCGTTACAATTTCAATTGCAGTGTCCAAATCATCTGAACTATAAATATCCGCACAAATTCCAACAATTAAAACATTCTTGTCAGCGTATTCATTTGCCAATTCTCCAATATCTGGCATCTCATTGATACAAGGCGAACAAAATGTTGCCCAAATATTAATCATAACGAGATCATATCCTTTGATCAAATCCTGATCGACTTCATTTCCATATAGATCCGTGGAAGTGAACTCTTTAAACTCACCAGTTAATTCATATTCACTAACATCACGTTTCATAAGTTCAGCAGCACTTCCAATCGAAGTCATCATTGTTTCGTCTTCTTGGTTTACTGCTTGATCAGAAGTCGTCTCTGCATCCTTTGAATCATCATTATCTCCAGATTCGGTTTGGTTCATACTTACATCATCACTTGAAGTTTCTGTCGTTACGTTATTTGACGTATTTCCTCCATCAAAAATAGAATCCAGACTACCACATCCAACTAGCAATCCAGATAAAAGCGCCCCCACGCATAAGAGTATCATACTCTTTTTTGACATACATTTCCTTTCTTCCTATAGAATGCTCCTTAATTCATCGACATCAACTAAAATTCCCGATAGAATTTCATTTACATCCTCCACTGATTTCAAAGTATCTTCACTTAGTGCTTTTGTAGACTCCGAATTCGCAAATAATTCCTGAGTAAAAGCACTCATGTTCTCTATGTTTCCACTAATTTCTGCATTGGATGAACTGATGTCTTGCATATGTTCAACCTGTCTAGAAATTCGTTCTGAAGCATGAACAATATCTTCTTTAATCGTTTCAAAGTTACTTCTCGCACTCGTTACTCTGCTTACTTGTTTTTGATTGATATCTTCAAGAACTTGCACATGTGCAGTTGCTTTTTCGCTTTGTGCAGTGAGTTCATCAAAAATAATCTGAATATCTGCAGTCGCAATTTTTGTTTCTTCAGCAAGCTTTTTGATTTGTGATGCAACAACTGCAAATCCTCGTCCAGATTCTCCAGCGCGTGCAGCCTCGATGCTTGCATTTAGGCTCAATAAACCAGTTTGATTGGTAACTCCGTTGATCAGGTCTAGTGTTTCTCGTACCTGTTCAATTTTTGTAGATAAATCTTGCATAGTATTTGCCACTTCATCACATGCCTCAGTAAATTTTACAGACATCTGATCAATTTCTACTAACTGGTCATAACCACCATCACTTAACTCTTTTGTGACATCAAACTTATCACGTAACTCAACGGACAAACTGGAGGCATCCTGTGATTTTGAATTGATATTATTGCTCATCATCAACTGTTTCTGGATATTTTCAGCAACGTCCGCTGTCCCATGAGAAATCTCTGTAATCGCAGATTTTGCATTGTTTGTCTGACCTTTCATTTCCTGTGCAGCGGTATCGAGCAAATCAATTTTTGACATTATTTTCTTAACTACTTCTTGAATTTTTCTATAATTTTCGGCTTCTTTTGCTTTTTCATCCTCAATAGCCTGATATCGATCTCGATAATTGCGTTCCGATAAAACAGAAGCAAGAACCACAAACATAGTAGAAACAACAATAACAGCCATTGCGATTTCAAGATCAGCACGATCAATATTTCCAATTATTATCGCCCTAACAACATATGTAGTTAAAATACCAACAATTCCAACACCTGTTCTTAACGTAAACTTCCAATCATGATATACCGAAGTTAACACAAGCATCGGAATAACAAATGTATAGTGCGTCAAATCCATTTCTGTTAGCATCATAAAAAGATAATAGATACCATATCCCAGGGATAATACATGCTTAATCAAATGATGTTTTGGATTCATTCGATAGAGAACTAATGAAATCAGTAATGGAGCGAGCAAAAATGCATAATCCAAAAGGATATGCTGAAGTGTATAAGTCTGTTTAATTATTTCTATCACATATGCAAGTATAATAACTGCAGAAAGCCCTGCATAGCAGGATGTTACCATACGATTAATGCGATGTTCTTCTGAAATCTCAATGTTTTTCATTTTGTAGAAGTCCCCCTTCAAACTATTATTAAATTATTTTATCACGATATCCCTATTATTTCTACTAAATTTCTTTGAAATATCATAAAGAAAGAAGAAACAGAGACGTTCCATTTCTTCTTAATTTATCTATAAATTTATGGTTTTATAATTGTTTAATTATAAAATTTCTTTTCAATCAAATCTTTGATTAATGCTACGGAGCCATCGACACCAAACGAACTACTATCAATCATCAAATCGTATCCATCATAAGGTGTTAAAAATTCTTTTGCATAGTATTTGCGAAAATGCTCTCTTGCCATATCTACATCACGAATCATTTTTTTTGCAATTTGTGGCTTCATTTCAAGTACTTCCACGCAATTTTTAAAACGCTCATCATATGGTGCATAGATAAAAATATTTAAAACACGCTCTTGATCACGTAGCATATGATTTGCATTTCTTCCTACAATAATACACGATTCTTTTGCGGCAAGATCCTTGATGATATTGGTTTGAACTTCATAAATCTCATCTTGTAAATTTGCGACCCCTGTACCAAGTGGATATCTTCTTTTCCAAAAAACAGGTTGTTTCATTTCTTCTTCTGTACCAATTGTCGAAATGGTTTCTCCGAGGCGTTTTGCCGTTTCTTCAACAATGTCGCGATCGTAAAATGGAACCCCAAGTTCATCTGACAGTTTTTCAGCAATCGTACGACCAAGACTTGCAAATTGTCTAGAAATCGTTACGGTATATTTTTCCATAATATTCCCTTCTTTCTACATCCTTATTACATTCATTATATAATAAAATAGTTATCAAACCAATTCCTTTTCCGTTTTTGCAACTGGAATTTTTCGATTTGTCTGCATATAACGAACAACCATGGATAAGGTAAAATTGATGATAAAATAAATTAACATAGCAAGTCCAAACAAAACAAATACATCCGATACATTTACATTCCCCGTCCCATTATAATCATAAGATTTACTAAGAAGTGTTTTCGTTCTTGCCATAAGCTCGATAACTGCGACATTTGCTAAATAAGAAGAATCCTTTACCGTCGTAATGATCTGTGATAGCAACGTTGGAACAATGTTTCGATATGCCTGTGGTAAAATAATATAAATCATGACTTGTACGGTGCTAAATCCTTGTGAATATCCTGCTTCAAATTGTCCCTGCGCAACAGAATTCAATCCTCCGCGAACAATTTCAGCGATAACAGATGAGGTAAATAAAATAAGCGCAGCTGCTGCTTTGTATAGCAAAGTGACATCCACTGAAGTCAATCCAAACATCCTGTGTTTCATAAACTCAGGTAGTGGAAAAAATACAATACAAATAAAGATCCATAACAACAATGGTGTATTACGAAATACTTCAATATAGGTGATTGATAGCCAACGAAATGGATTTTTTCTCGATAGATAATTACGAGCCAATGCAAGTACCGAGCCAATGACAATTCCTAAGCCAACCGCAATGATAGAGATGATCAGAGTAAATAAAACTCCTTTCAACAAATAGACCAAAATGGAGGTCTGACCGAGCATGGAAAAACTTCCTTCAATTGTACTCATTAATCCACCATCCCTTCTGCTTTTCTACCAGGAACTGTTCTTTTATCACGCTGCTTTAAAGAGTTTTCCCAAATACTTGCTAGAGTAGATAGCGGAAAACAAATCAAGAAAAAGATGGCTCCACACAAAATATAAGCTGGTCCATAAGCTCCACCCGTATTCGCTCCTGTAACAAAATTATAAGTCTGAGAGATCAAATCTGTACCACCTAAAATATATAAACAAGATGTATTTTTAACCAAATTCACAACCTGATTCACCATCGGTGGCAAAATTACTTTTATACTTTGTGGCAAAATAATGTAATACATTTTCCCTACATAGTCAAAGCCCTGAGAGTCGGCTGCTTCGAACTGTCCTTTATGAATGGATTCGATACCAGCTCGCACGACTTCTGCCATATATGCCCCGTGATAAACCCCTAAAGAAATAATACCAGTTGGTAATATTCCCAGACTATGACCGGAAAATGCAAGTGCATAATACAAGAAACAAAGCTGTAAAATTAAAGGTGTATTCTGAATCAACTCAACATATACCCTGCTTATCTTTCTTAATATATGATTTTCTCCTGTTGCCATTAGCCCAAAAAGGATTCCTAATATCAAAGAAATTACGAGTGCTGATGCTGCCATAATCAGAGTATTCTCTAACCCTAACAAAAACGTTCCTCGAAATGTCCATACTTTTTCCCACGCGGACGCTGAAAATAAATTTCCCATTTATAAACCATGCCTTTCTAACTACTATTTAATAAGTATTGAAGCGCACAGAGCCTTACAAAACATGCAATACTCTGTGCGAACAAGACTTTCATGGAAACGGCTCTTCGTTTCTAGTTTAAACCATTTTCTGTAATTAATGATTCAATTGTTCCATCAGCAAGCCATCCCTGAATCAAATCTTCAATATAAGTAGATAACTCAGAATCTTTTGTAGTCGCTACACCATAATCTTGTGGTGAAAACTGATCTGCAATGTAAGAACGTGAGTCTGTGTTATAAATTGATAAAATGGATTTGTCTACACAGAATGCATCTACTTCTCCTGCTGTTAATGCAGTAGAAATTGTTGGATAATCATCGAACTGTTTAAAAGATACACCTGTTGTCCATGTAGCAGGATCAAAAGAATCTGCATCAAAACCATCTGCTGCAATTAATCCTTTGTCGATCATTGCTGTAACAAGTGCTTTTGCAGAAGTTGAACCAGAAGAAACACCTACAACCTTGTCTACTAATCCGTCAAGTGAAGTGATTTCTGATGCATTTTCAACCAATACTGTTACATAATCAGTATAGTATGGAGTTGAAAAATCCCAGCTTTCTTTTCTAGCATCTGTAATAGTAAATGTAGCAATTACGCAATCCAAATCACCTGAATCAAGAAGCTCAGTTCTTGTAGCAGCTGTTACTGCAGTAAATTCACATTCCACTCCAAGTTCTTCAGCAATCAATTCTGCAATAGAAATTTCTAATCCAGTATATTCGCCAGTCACAGTATCTTGAAAACCAAATCCTTTTACTGCGTTCTTAACTCCTACATGTAAAACTCCTGCTTTTTTTATTGCTTCTACTCCTGTTGCATCATCCGATGCGTCTCCACATGCTGCTAAAGATAACAACATCATTACGCTTAATAAAAGCGCTAAAACTTTTGTAAACTTTTTCATATTACATCCTCCCTGTTTTTCGAAGAAAAATGCGAGCCCTCTGGTGAGCAGAGGATTTTCCTCCCTGTTTTTCGAAGAAAAATGTGAGCCCTCTGGTGAGCAGAGGATTTTCCTCCCTGTTATTTGTTTCTAGTCTATATAAAACGACACAAGAGTATCATTTTATTCCATTAGCGAATAATCTTTCCTAAGAATTGTTTCACACGTTCATTCTTTGGGTTGGTAAAGAAATGTTCTGGCGTACCTTCTTCAATGATCTGACCGTCCGCCATAAACACTACTCGGTCTGCAACCTGTCTGGCAAACCCCATTTCATGTGTAACTACAACCATCGTAATATTTTCACTCGCAAGTTTGATCATTACATCCAAAACTTCTTGAATGGTTTCTGGATCAAGTGCTGAAGTTGGTTCATCAAATAAAATAATCTTTGTCTCTGCACATAAAGCACGAGCAATTGCGATTCTTTGCTGTTGTCCACCAGATAATGTCGTTGGGTACACATTCGCTTTATCTGTCAAACCAACAACTTCTAAATAGTGATAAGCAAGCTTTTCTGCTTCTGCTTTTGACTTTCCATGCAACTTCATGGGTGCTAAGGTAAGATTCTTAAGCACAGTCATATGAGGATACAAATTAAATTGTTGGAAAACCATGGATGTCGTGTCCTTGACAACCTTTGTTTTATTTCTTGAGGTTACTTCAGTTCCATCAATAAATACATGTCCTGAAGTTGGCGTTTCTAGAAAATTCATACAACGTACTGCTGTAGATTTCCCGGAACCAGAAGGTCCAATAATAACAAGTTTTTCCCCTTCTTTCACTTCTAAATTTACGTCTTTTAGTACATGCAAGTCTCCAAAATATTTATTTACATTTTGCATTTTAATCATATCAGTAACCATGCCTTTCATTGTTTTCTAAGGTAGATTTATCAATCTTGTAAAAAAAAAACGAAGCTGTCTCAAATATTTATTAATTGAATACAGACTTCGTTGTCTATCCATAATTATAGGGGAGGCCCCCTTGTATTGTCAAGGTTTTAACAACAGTCTTTTTCTAGCTCAGCATCATGCGATCATTAGAAAATTCGCCGCCACTTGCCTGTGCAAACTTTTGCAACAAATCCTCAACGGTCAGTTTTGCTTTTTCTTCCCCGCTAATATCAAAAATTATTTGCCCATTATTCATCATGATCAGACGATTTCCATGTGCAATTGCATCTTTCATATTATGGGTAATCATTAAAGTCGTTAAATGATCTCTTTTTACGATCTTTTCTGTAGTCTCAAGCACTTTTGCTGCAGTTTTAGGATCAAGTGCTGCGGTATGTTCGTCCAAGAGTAATAGTTTAGGCTTTTTCAAAGATGCCATCAATAACGTTAATGCTTGTCTTTGTCCACCAGACAACAAGCCAACCTTTGAAGTCATACGATTTTCCAATCCCAAATCCAATGTAGATAAAATTTCTTTATATTGCGAACGCTCTTTTGAAGTAATTCCTTGCTTGAGCCCTCTAATTTTTCCTCTTCTGTTTGCAAGCGCTAAATTTTCAATAATTTCCATTCCTGCAGCTGTTCCCATCATTGGATCCTGAAATACACGCCCAAGGTATTTCGCTCTTTTATGTTCTGGTTTCAAGGTTACGTCAATCTGATCAACAAGAATTTTTCCCGAGTCGATTGGCCACACCCCTGCCAAAGCATTTAACAAAGTAGATTTTCCAGCACCATTTCCACCAATGACGGTTACAAAATCCCCTTCATTTAAAGTCAAAGAAAGACCATTTAGAGCCTTTTTTTCATTAATAGTTCCTGGATTAAATGTTTTATGTAGATCCTGCACAACTAACATCTTATTTGGCTCCTTTCACGTGATTCGAAGACAACGAAAACCGTTCTTTGATTCTTCGCAAAGTCGGGCTGTACATCATCTTTTTCTTTAAATATGGTACCGCGAGGAAAATAGCCACAACAACAGCAGTCAATAATTTTAGATAGTTTGTATTGATACCAAGCTGAATGACAATCTGAAGTACAATGTAATAAATGATTCCACCTACTACAACCGCTACCAAGCGAAGTGCAAAATTATGAAAAATCTTTCCTAAAACAACTTCTCCAATGATAACAGCTGCCAATCCAATAACGATAGCTCCTCGACCCATATTTACATCTGCAAATCCCTGATATTGAGCAAGTAAAGCACTTGAAAATGCTACAATTCCATTTGACAACATCAAACCTAACACAATATTAAAATTTGTATTAATACCTTGAGCTCGGCTCATGTTTTGATTGTTTCCGGTTGCTCTCATTGAACAACCAATTTCTGTTCCAAAGAACCAATACAACAGAGCTATGATGATTCCACACGCAATCACCAATCTCACAATTGTATTATCAAAAAATGGCACATTACGTATCTTCAATAATGATACCAATAAGTCATAGTTCATTGCACTAATTCCCTGGTTGGCTTTCCCCATGATTACAAGGTTAACCGAATATAACGCAAGCTGCGTTAAAATTCCAGCAAGAATAGCCGGAA
Organism: Lachnospiraceae bacterium; assembly: GCA_963666475.2. Classification (GTDB taxonomy): domain Bacteria; phylum Bacillota; class Clostridia; order Lachnospirales; family Lachnospiraceae; genus JBFHIZ01. Next base: position 713,819 of record CAXXJM010000001.1, read on the forward strand.
TCCCCATAAATGTATGGAAAATTCCGGTTACAAGTCCTGCCAGCATACCAGCTCCGGTGGCTACTAGCAAACTAATAAACATGCTGTGTCCACCAATCATCATCATGATAAAAACTGCACCTCCCGTGCACATGGTTCCGTCAACAGTCAGGTCGGCAACATCCAAAACTTTATATGTAATATAGACACCGATTGCCATGATTCCCCATATTAGTCCCTGTGCGATTGCTCCAGGCATTGCATTTAAAAGTGGTGCAAAAATTTCCACGATAACTTCCTCCGATATGTATCATTTTTGTTCGTCCGTACAATATTTTTTAAATATTACTCTGTTGGGATTGCTTCATATCCTTCTGGAACGGTCAATCCAAGATCTTCACAAATTGCAGCATTGTATAATTTTGTAAACTGTGGAGCATATTCAATTGGCATTGTAGATACATCTGCTCCATTTACAAGAATTTCATATGCCATAAGACCTGTTGCATATCCGATATCATAATAGCTAATTGATAAAGTAGCCACACCACAACCAGAAGCAATTCCAGATTCACCAGCGATGATTGGAACTCCTGCTGGACGGCAAATGCTATCAATGATGCTTGTATTGCTTGCTGCTGTATTATCAGTAGGTACATAGATTACATCGCATTCATCTGCTGCTTTTGTTACAACAGTAGCAATGTCATTTGAATCCACGAAAGAATATTCAGCAACTGCAAATCCTAAAGCTTCTAATTCTGCTTTAATTACAGTAACCTGATAAGCTGAATTTGCTTCTGCTGAACAGAATAAGATACCAACATTCTGTGCATCTGGGAACCATTCTTTTACCATAGCTGCCTGCTCATCAAGTGGTGCAAGGTCAGATGTTCCAGAAACATTTCTTCCTGTAACACCATTAAAGTCAGCAATCTGTAATGCAGTACCATACTCTGTAATAGAGGTTCCAAGTACTGGAATATCAAGTGTAGCTGATGAAGCAGCCTGTAATGCAGGTGTTGCATTAGCCATAATTAAATCTACGCTGTTTGATACAAATGCGTTTGCAATGGTTGAACAAGTTGCTGAATCGCCCTGTGCATTTTGAAGATCGAACTCTACGCTGTCACCTAGTTTTTCAACTAAAGCATCTTGAAATCCCTGAGTAGCTGCATCCAAAGCTACATGCTGTACAAGTTGGCAAATACCAACTTTATAAGTCATTGCTTCTTCAGTCGTTTCTGTTGTTTCTTCTGTTACTTCTTCTGTTTGTGCACTGGTATCGTTTGCAACAGTTTCGTTTGTAGCACTGTTTGCTGCAGTATTTTCAGCATTTCCACAAGCTACTAATGAAAACATCATAATTAATGTCAGTACAACTGCGAATAATTTGTTTGTCTTTTTCATAATCTTCTCCTTATAATCCTCGATTTTTGTGATTTTCTTTGCCGGTTCAATGCAATATACACTTTAAAGCAGCAAAGAATACACATTCAATAATTATAAGGCATTCTATAAATGACGTCAACTTTTATAGTAAATTCTTCTCAAGAAGCTGTTTCGCTTCTTCTACTTTTAGCACTTTCCCATAAGAAAGCACTTTATTTCCAAGAACAAGTGCAGGTGTCTGCATAACTCCATATGACGCAATCACTCCAAAATCAATAACATGCTCCACATCCGTACTTCTTCCGAGTAGTGTAAGTGCTTCTTTAACATTTGCTTCCAGATTATTACAGCTTGTGCATCCACTTCCTAAGATTTTAACAGTCTGGTCTTCAATGATTTCATCACTTGAAGCAACCACTTCTGCCTCTTCAAGTGCTTCATCTAAAGAAGACTCATCGGCACAGCAACCGTCTGCACATCCTCCATCACAACCACATCCACATTCTTCTTCTGAAGCGGAATCATCACAAGATCCGCCACAACAACATCCACATTCCTCTTCTTCCACGGTTTTCTTTTTTAGAAAATCAAATAATCCCATAACTTTTCTCCTTTTCAATTTCTTTTATATTTAGAATGGAATCGCGTTAAATACATAACCAATAATAATAATTCCTATGGTTACAACTGCGATGAAAACTCCAAGCAATTTGTTTTTAACCACGCGCTTTAACATAATCATAGAAGGTAAACTAAGCGCTGTTACCCCCATCATAAAGGAAAGAATCGTACCAACTCCTACTCCTTTATCAAATAATGCTTCCGCAATTGGAATGGTACCAAAAATATCAGCATACATAGGTACCCCAACAACGGTAGCTACCAATACAGAAAATGGATTTTTATCTCCTAAAATCGTCTGTACTAACGATTCCGGTATCCAGTTATGTATAATTGCTCCAATTCCCACTCCTGCAAGAATATATAAAATTACTTTTTTAATGGTCGCCTGTACTTGTTCTTTTGCATAAATCATACGATCTTTCTTAGAAAGCTCAGGTTCTTCTATATTAATACTTCCAGAAGGGGCTTGAAACCTTATTACATAGTCTTCCATTCCTAGCTTATCAATGATTGTTCCGCCTACCACAGCCAAGATCAAACCAACAATGACATACGTAAATGCAATTCTTGCTCCAAAAATGCTCATCAAAAGAATTAGCGCACCCATATCAACAAGAGGTGATGAAATTAAGAAAGAAAATGTCACTCCAACTGGTAACCCTGCATTTGTAAAACCGATAAATAAAGGAATCGATGAACAACTACAAAAAGGAGTTACGGTTCCAAGTAAAGCACTTAAAATGTTTGCAGTAATTCCATGAAATCTTCCCAGAATTCTTTTGGTTCTTTCCGGCGGGAAAAAACTTTGAATATATGATATTGCAAATATTAATACAGATAATAAAATTAGAATTTTAACTGTATCATACAGAAAGAATTGTACACTTCCTCCAATACGCGTTGAAAGATCCAATCCAACTGCCGACAATCCATCTCCTATTAATACATTCAACCACTTCATTCCTAAAATCTGATATTGAATAAAATCCCAAATTTTTTCCATCTAACTACCTAACCTTTCCAAATTCTTCATATCGACGATTATCAATTTATGAAGATTATATTCCTCATATCGACATATGTCAATATATGAATTGGCATTCATAAAAAACACCTTTCGTGAAGAATCCCTCACCAAAGGTGTTTGATCTACTTTGTAGTTTTTAGTAGTGTGTTAGCAAATTGAATGATACGATCCTCATTTTCCTGTCTTGGGCGAAACACTGGATCAAATAAATCTAGCGTTGCTTTTATGTTACAGGAACTGAGCATACTCTCCATCTGATCGATGCATTTATCGGAAGGGCCACCTCCATTGCAAGTACATATTGCAATGTTTTTATTTTCTAATGTTTCCTTCTTTAAAAAAGTTCGAATAGGTGGCGTCAATGAGCTTGCCCAAATCGGTGTTCCTATGACAATTAAGTCATAGAGTTCTTGTCGAAAAGTATACGGCATAAGTTCAGGTTCATCTCCCGAAAGCACTGCCTTTCCTCCCCAGATAAATTTGGATAGCTTTCCAGTTTTATAGCTCTTAACAGGTTTCAATTCTATAACATCACTTTGTAATATTTCTGCTATTTTTTCTGCTACATATCTAGTGTTGCCTTCTAACGAGTAGTAAACTACTGCAGATTTCAAAAAATCCCTTCTTTCCATACTTTATCGTTCATAATCCCCTAGAACGAATTAGATCTTGTATTTTCCTAAATCTACCTGGAACTCTTTAATCATATGGTCAAATACTTCAATCTGAGTTGTCAGTGCATGAATATGTTCAATATACAATGCAACATTTGAGTTTGCTTCCTGGGTAGCTGCTGAATTTTCTTCTGCGCTTGCTGCCAGATTTTGTGTATTGTCAAACACGGATCCTAATTGATCAGATTCTTTTAATAGATCCTGTGATGTCTTGATCATCAAATCAGAAACCAATTTCAGACGTTCATTTGATTTCGCAGATACATCAACTGCATTTTTCAGATTATTATTTTCATTTTCAAGAACTTCATATTGCTTATCAATTCCTGAAACAACAATTCCAATGCTATTTACAAATCCTGTTAAGCTAGTGTTGATCTGGTCAACCGCCGCATTTGTTTCTTCTGAAAGCTTACGAACTTCCTCTGCGACAACTGAAAATCCTCTTCCAGCTTCTCCAGCTCTTGCAGCTTCAATAGACGCATTGAGTGCAAGCAAGTTGATCTGACCTGCAATACCAGAAACGATTGATACAATTTGAACCATATCGTCTGCTTGATTTTTCATGTCCGTACTTTGGCCTTTAATTTCGCTGAAATTCACAAGAACATCATTGATCTCTTTTGCTGAGTATGTAACCTTATGGAAACTGTTTTCAATTTCTCCTACCGCATTTTCAATTTTAACTTTATTCTCTTCACTCTCTTCTGATACATTGTTCAAATTTGAGATGGAGTTGTTTAAAATATCCACTACTTTTTCGGTATCTTCCGCCTGAGACACTGCAGCAATCGCTACTTGATCCAAAACTCCGATAATGTCGTTTGAAGTAGTCTGCATGGTTTTCGCAATTCTAGAAACACCATTATTAAAGGTATACATTTCGTCAACGATCGCATTGAAATCAATAAAGTCTTTTTGTACACTTCGTTTCAATACATTGATGTTCTCCATCAAAGTCTCATATTCATCACTAGAACGAATATAAGATGACTCAACAAAATCTCCATTGGTCAGTCTTGTCAGCTCATTAAGAATCATTCTCTGTGGTCTTCTAAACAACATACCAGAAAACATAGAAACTGCGAGTGTGACAGCGGACAAAATTCCTGCCCTCAACACATCATCAAGCATAATAAAACTAGTCGCGCCGATAACCACTGTGCTAAGCAATCCTGCCTTGATAAAGGACTGTTTGATAAATCCAAGAGATAAAATCTGACTAATACGATATTTTTTAATCGTTTGAATTTCATTTTCAAAAGTAATTTTGAATACGGAAGATCCTTGTTGTTTTTCAACCAATTCAACATTCAAATTCTCATGAAAGAAATTTCCCACACCTTTTAACAATCCCATAAGATAATCTTCTAGTCCTCGTTTTGAACGATATGTAAAAAGAATCTGGTGAGAAGAAATTGGTTTTACATCTAAGATCGGAGGAGTCGCTCCACTAAATCGTTTCATAACAATCACATGAACATCATTCATAGATTTTAGAAACTGATACGCAGATTCATGACGAAAAAATCCAGGATAATTGGAACTAAATGTCTTGATATTCTCTTGTCCCATTGTTCCCCAGATTTCTTGATGATTTTTCCCAACAGCGTTTCCGATTCGATCAACCAAACCAGTTGCCGTCTTATCTGGAACATCATCTAAGGGGGAGAATATTTTGTCTACCTCTAAATTGTGAAACTTCAATGATTCATTTACTACATCGTCACCAAATAACTTTCTTGATGACTCTAACCAAGATGATACAACCGTACCTTTCATTATACTTCCTCCTTAACAGAAAATAGGTTTCTATTTAAAAATTTTACCATACATAAGTATTGATTACAATTTAAATCGAGAACATCGCTAGTTTCTTTCGTCGCTAGTGTCTTTCGTCCCAATTTTCATACTTCTCGCAGAATCTAGCGGCGAACGCTGGTTCTTCATCTGCAGCATATAAATGTGAGATATCACCAAAAGCACTCGTGCGAAAATAAGCAATTCCTTCTTCTCGTTCCTCTGTAACAATCGTAGTAACAGAAGTCGGTGCAGCACAGAAACCATGCCATAATAACATTGGTGAAATTCCAGTTAGATGCGATAACATCACACAAAGAACCCCAAAATGACAAAACAAAACAATAGTATCATCATTTGCTTTTTCCGCACGATAGTATTCTTTTTCGCGTACATATCCATGCTTTCTTAAAAGCTGATCAAATCCTTCGACTATTTTCTGAAACTCTTCATCAATCGCCCCGTCTTTTATACAAGGAACTTCAATCCATTGATTTCGATCATAAAATTCAGGAAATGCTGTCCAATCCTTTGGTTTCCAATCCCAACAATTCATTCTAGATTCACCGGTTACCGGATTTGTGATTGGAGAAACAAATTCACGGAGCCATTCCATTGTTTGGGCTGTTCTTCCGAGTCTATTTAATGTTACAGATGCGGTATCCCTTGCTCTACCTAAAGGGGATACATAGAAATCAGAGACTGATATTTTTTCTATTTTATCTGCCAAAAATTCTGCTTCCTTCCATCCTTTTTCGGTTAACGAATCAATGGAATAATCAGGATCTCCATGTCTTATAATTAATAATTTCATTTTAAAACCTTTCTTAACCATGCTGAATGCTTGGGTTACATATTTGCATCAAGTTCTTTGAAAAAAGAATCGATATCTTCTTCTTTTGTAGCCCAACTGGTTACAAAACGATATACATTTCGATGCTCATCAAGTTTTTCCCAAAAACCAAAAGACGCAATTTTGCTTAATTTCTTGTATTCTTCTTCATCTAGAATCACAAATTGTTGATTGGTATAAGAATCATAGCAAAGCTGCAACTCTCTGTCCATAAATCCATCTTTTAATTTTTCTGCGGCCTTCACAGCGTTGCTTGCGATACTTTGATATAATGAGTCCGTAAATAGCACATCAAATTGAATTCCTAACATACGCCCCTTTGCTAAAACAGATCCCTCTTGCTTCATTATCGAAAAAAAGTCTCGAACCATTTGGGGTTTGGTAAAGACAATAGCTTCACCAAAAAATGCACCGACCTTTGTCCCACCGATATAAAAAACGTCCGTTAGTGCAGCGATATCAGAAAGAGTCACATCCGTCTGTGACGAAACAAGCCCATATCCTAGTCTTGCCCCATCCATGAATAGATACATTTCAAACTCATCACAAACTTTTCGAAGCTCTGATAATTCATCTTTAGAATAGAGTGTTCCATACTCCGATGGTTGCGAAATATATACCATACCGGGACGTACCGTATGTAGCTTGCTCGGATCTTCCTGATATGCGATCGCGGCTTTTCTTACCTGATCTGCTGAAATTTTACCCATTTTCATAGGCAGCTCCATGACTTTATGTCCCGTATTTTCAATTGCTCCTGCTTCATGAACACTAATGTGTCCAGTATCCGGTGCTAAAACCCCTTCATATGAACGCAACAGCGATTTTACAACTAATGCATTTGTTTGCGTTCCACCTACCGCAAAGAAAACCTCAGCATTCGGGCACTTACATGCTTTTTTTATTTTATCTTTTGCTCGTTTGGAATAGGAATCTTCTCCATATCCAACCGTTTTTTCCATATTTGTGTCAACCAAGGCTGCCACAATTTTTTCGTGTGCACCTTCCATATAATCACTATCGAAATAATACATGATCAACTCTCCAATCTTCTCATCTCAAATACACTCTGTTTTTCATTATATCAAGTTTTTGTCGAATTACAATAAATCAGATAAAATAACAACATACTGTCGCGAGAGTTACTTTTGAACAAATTTATGTTAATCAAGTTTTAATTGTGTTATAATTTAAATATATACACTTAGTTAACTGACACAAAGACGTTTTCAAATTTCAATTCTAACATTTCTTTGCTTTTGGGAGGAAAAATAATGAATAACAAGCAACAAGCAAACGAAAAAATAAGTTATCAAACACGAACGACCTCAAATTTGCATTTGAAAAACTCTTCTGCGCAAAGTCGTTTATTTTCGGTCGCCATTTTCTTCATCTTCCTTTCCTTTTCTATCTTTTTATCCATTTTTGTTGGTTCTATATACCAAAAAGACGAGGAAATATATGTACAAAATCGCTATATCTTTTTTTTGACCGAACTGGAAAAATACTTATCACAGAGCATTGATATTGCAAAAGGTTATGAAGCCTTTTATTTATCTTCCGAATACGTAAGTCCGAATGAATCAAACGAATTCTTGACGAATTTAAGTGCCCCTTATAAAGACTACATCGATTATATCGTCATTGCAAAGGAATATCAGATTGATTATATCTTCTCCAATAACTCTGACAATCAGCCCTTTGTTCCTGAGCATTTTGAAACATTAATAAATAATATCACTTATGTTTATGATCAGTCCAAAGCATCCTATATGGGTCCTTACCAGCTTGAAACTGGAGCAACCGTTTATATAGCAAGTATTCCACTTACTAATATGCACACAAATCTATGCTTTGGAAGTGCACATATTATTTTCAATACAGAACATCTCAATGAAATCATCACAAGTCTAGCTGAAAAATACAATTTGGAAATCGTTGTATATAATGCATCCGATACCATATCTCCAATCATTGGATCAAATCTGACAATGTCAAAGAATCCTTATGTATTTGAAGGAAGCAATACGTTTTCATGGAAAATTTATGCAACAACAACGGACCCAATTCGACATACTACGTTAATTCAAATTTTAGTTTTTTCCATAGGTCTATGTGTAAGTGTTCTTTCAGCGATTACATATCTCGTCAATAAGGAATCCAAGTATCAACTTACATATGCGACCACGCATGACCCTTTAACAACACTATATAACCGTAGATATTTGGAAACCGTGCAACAAACACTTTTGCAAAACCCGTTAAAAAATCGTCCTTCCTACGGTCTACTGCACATAGATATAGACGATTTTAAAATAATCAATGATACATTAGGGCATCAGGTCGGTGACCAAATTTTAGTTGAAGTAAGTCGCGTCTTGAAATCCATTACAAGAACACATGACCTGGTATTTCGAATCGGCGGGGATGAATTTTTGATTGTTATACCTGACATCACGACTGCACTCGAACTTGTTGAAATGAGAAAGCGTTTAGAACACGATTTTGAAGAAAACTTTCAATATCAACAATTCCCGTCTTTTTCAGGATTAAGCATGGGCATTGCATTGTACACGAAGGATTCAAAAGACTTTGACTCTGTAATGCGTATGGCAGACGCTGATATGTATAATGTAAAACGAATTCGAAAGGCTTTACGATCTCACAACATGACACCATCCACAAAAAAATGATATAATATCCCTAAATATTATGAAGCACTATATATGTTTTTGTGATACAATATAGGAAATAGGTACTACTCAGATCAAGGAGTGAATTGGATAATGAACAAAAAACTTTATGGGGATAAAGATATACGTGTGATTGCTCTCTGCATGACCAAATTCTATGACAAAGAACAAGAACGTTTTGCACATGCTTTCATTGAAGAAAGCAAAAAAAACAATGTAAAAGTCTTTGTATTTGCTAGTATGTCTGAGTTATCCGTCAACGAAAAAATTCCTGTTGCAGAAGAAAAGATATTTTCACTCTTTTGCCCAGAAGAATTTGATGCAGTTGTAATTATGACTGAAACATTTAAGAACAAAAAAATTGCACGTGAACTGGCCGATCGTGTTCTTGCCTCAAATGTACCGGTTATCTCCTTTATGTCAAAATTAGAACGTTGTATTAATATCACCTTTAGTTTTGGAGATTCTTTTGAGAAAATCGTTCGTCACGTAGTTGAAGAACATCATGTTACCAATTTTCATTTTCTTGCTGGATTTGAAAACAACCCCTTTTCGCAAGTGCGAATCGACAGTTTTAAAAAGGTATTAGCAGAATATCATATTCCATTTGACGATCAAAATATCGGATATGGGGACTTTTGGGAGGCTCCCACAAGGAAAGTTATTCAAAACTGGATCAGGCGTGACAAAACACTTCCAGAAGCAATTGTATGTGCAAACGATGCGATGGCTATTGCTGCAATTCGAGAACTCAAAAAATTCAACATAAAAGTTCCAGATGATATTATCGTGACTGGATTTGATGGAATCGATTTGGAGCGTTATATTGTTCCAAGACTTACTACGGCTGAATACGATTTGCAAGAAGTCATCCAACTGATCTTCCACGAATTTGACCAGATCATTCAAAAAAATCCCGATTATTCGCCAGGAAGAACCATTGAACATATTATGGATTTTGAAATGCGTGTTGGAGGTTCTTGTGGATGTGTTTACCAGACTGGAAGCGACGCAAACGAAAAAATCATTGATATGGTCGAACAACAAACTCTCGAACAAGGCTTCGATCATGAAATGTATGAAATGACTCTTTCTCTCAACAATTTAGCAGATATTCATACCATCATTGAAAAACTTCCCGATTATTTAAAGACAACCGATTTTAAAAATATCTGGATATGTTTTAACGATGATATTTTAACAGACCAAATGGATTTTTCTTATCGAATGATCCCGAGCCATCGATTGCGCGATGTTTCAGGTTATTCCGACTATCTCCTATGTGCATTGCATAAATCTCATGGGGAATATCAAGAAGGTCTAAAATTCAGCAGACGATCATTGTTACCGAACTTCCAAAAAGTGATCCATGATTCAGACTGTATTTATTTCATTCCTTTGAATTTTCATAGTACAACACTTGGTTATATTGCAGTAGAACGAGATTTTGAGGCTATCTCTATACAAAACCTTCAGAGTTTTATTCGAAGTATCAACCAGGTACTTGAAAATGCCAGAAATCATAGTGAAAAAGAAAATCTATATACCAGAGACTCACTTACCACGCTTTACAATCGACGTGGATTTTATAAATATGTTAATTTATGTTTGGATTATGCGGTTGATAAAGACGTGCCTCTTACCATTATTTCAGTAGACATGGATGGACTCAAGCAAATCAATGATCAGTATGGGCATATGGAAGGTGATTTTGTAATTCGAATGTTCAGTGGTTTTATGCTGGCGGTCGCAGCTCCAGAAGATGTATTATCAAGATTTGGTGGCGATGAATTCATCTTTGCATTCGCAAGTGAAGATACAGCAGAAAAATCAAAAAAAATCATGAATAGTATCAAACGTAAAATGGATGATTTTAACTATTCGAATGAAAAAGATTATAAGATTGGAGCAAGCTTTGGTATCTTCACAAGTAAAGTAACCAACGAAACGACGCTTGATTATTTTATAAAAAACGCGGATGAAAAAATGTATCATGAAAAAGCAAACCATAAAAAAGGGACCCTTTTGTAGGTCCCTTTTATCTCTTTGGAATAACGCATCCAATTTTGCGGAAGTATGCTCTTTTACTTCATATCCTATTTTTTGAGATTTTCACTTTTTGAAACGTATTTCAAAGTTTGAATTTTTACTCTTATTTCAAAATAGGGAAAGGGGTTTTAAATCCTTTCGGCTTAAGGTTTGGGGATAAAAAAGATTTACAAACTTCTTTGAGAATGTATCTCTTCTTTATAAAAACATTATAGCACTCAGAAATCATCTGTATAGGTGCTTTTAAACCAAAGTTTTCCTTTGTTTTTTGGCTACCATCACTTAATCCTTTTCGTAATCATCCCCAATTATATCAGTTTAATTATGTGCTATTTTAAATACGCTTCAATAAACACATTGGCTGTTGGGTAATGATTAACTTCCAATCCTATCTTATCGTACTCAGTCAGATAGTTTGCAAGCAACGCATCAACCGAAACGGCAGTTGCCTGTAAATCCTCTGGATCATAACATGCAATCGCATCATATAACGGAATATCAATAAATTCATTCAAATCATTTAACATTCCCTGCATCTGATAAAGACTCATAAGTGCAAGATGGTGGTCTCCCTGACCAGCGGCTACGTACATTTTATTTCTCCAGTTTGAAAACATCTCCTCATAAGTACCACCGATGGTATCCGCTGTCGCTTTCTCTTTATTATGGGATTCAACACAGGTTTTCTTCTCTTCGTTTAACTGTTCCAACAGCTGTTCGTAGGATTCATCTCCCACATAATCTTTGATAATCGCATCCGTTAAAGTTCTTACGCTTGAAAGAATTTGTTCATTCTTTTTTGCCTGGACTATACGCATAATCATTTCTTTTAGCTTATCAGGCTTCAACTCCATATTTTCCATTTCATCAAATACGCGACGTATCCCAAACTGAAAATATTTCTTATTCATCATCGCTACTGATTTTTCAACACAATCAATCACACATGCTGCCTGATATCTGACATCAGACATACTCGCCGTATTCACGCACAAATCACATGCCCGAACTGCGCCTTTCATAAATTCTTTTACTTTAGAAACATCTTCTATAGAAAGTGGAGCTTCCAAAACATCTGTAACCTTTTTTCGCAATCGTTCCAATCGTTCTACATAGGACTCATCTGCAAAATAAACAACCATTGCATCCATCATTTTTGAAATGTAAGGATGTTCATAATTTGCATCTGCTTCTAAACTCTCCCAAGTCGTACAATACAAATCATGCCCCACTTCCAAGTCATCTTGAATAAACGTGCTAGATAACTGCCACCCAGCATCATCATTGATTACAATCATAAGATCTAAATCCGACTTTTCATGAAGGTCTTCCGTTAAAAAAGAACCATACACCCCAATCATTGCCAAAGAACCAGGACACACTCGTTCTGCTTTTTCAATGATTGCTTCCATTATTTTGATATTTCTCCATTTCAAACGTTCGTACATAAGCGTTACCTCATACCCATTTCTGGTCTTTGTCACTCAAGTTCAAAGGTGTTCCATCAGACAAAGTATATCCAGCAGCTGAAGCGCTACCAGCATACTCTCCTACTACGTCCGGCCAAACAATCCCAATTTTTGGATCATTCCATGCCATACCACCTTCGTCCCCTGGATGGTAAAAGTCCGTGCATTTATAACAAAATTCTGCCAAATCAGAAAGCACAAGAAATCCATGTGCAAACCCTTCCGGAATATAAAATTGTTTCTTATTCTCTTCCGTAAGCTCTAAACCAAACCAACTACCATATGTCTTAGAACCCTCCCGAAGATCGACGGCAACATCAAATACACTTCCTTTGATTACACGCACAAGTTTTCCCTGTGCATATTCTTTTTGAAAATGCAATCCACGAAGTACACCTTTAACCGAACTCGACTGATTGTCCTGTACAAACACCATATCTAATCCAGCTTCTTCAAAATCTCTTTTACTATAGGCTTCCATAAAGTATCCTCTTGCATCACCATGCACTTTTGGCTCGATTACACATAATCCTTCAATTCCACCTACATTTTTTTCTACATTAATCTGTCCCATTATTTTCTCCACTCATTCTATTCCATGGTCGGTAATATCGCCTTCAAATATCGTCCTAATGCATCTTTCCATTCAGGTAAAGGAGCGAACCCGTTTTTCTCTAGTTTGGATTTGTCTAAACGACTATTGAACGGTCTTGCCGCTTTTGAAATTCCATACTCTTTGGTTGTGACCGATTTTACTTCTACCATTTCTTCTTGGTATGCTTCGTATCCAAGTTCAACCGCCTGACGGAAAATCTCTTTTGTAAAATCATACCAGCTAATATCTGCACCACCATTTGTTGCGTGATAATAACCGTATTTTTCGGACCCTGCCATATCTACCAAAAGTCTTGCCAAATCCAAGGTATACGTCGGTGCTCCAATCTGATCATTTACTACACTAATTTTAGGATGTTTTTTTCCGACCTGCAACATTGTTTTGATGAAGTTTTTACCATTATTTCCAAATACCCAGGAAATACGTACAATGAAATATTTACTCAACGTCCCAGAAACTTCTTGTTCCCCTAAAAGCTTCGTTTTTCCATAAAAATTGATTGGACTATAATTTTTATCGTCTGGCTCCCATGGTTGTTCACCCTGTCCATCAAACACATAATCTGTACTAAGGTAAATCATCTTGCAATCCAATTCTTTGCAGATAAACGCAATGTTCCTTGTTCCGTCTACATTTACTTTATAAACAACATCCTGCTTATCTTCGTCTTCTGCAAGATCAACAGCGGTCCAAGCTGCACAATGTACAACGACATCCGGTTTCACTTCTTTCAACGTTTCATAAACCGATTCCTGGTTTGTTATATCCATAGAAATGTAAGGCATATCACATGCTGGCGTTTGGTCCTGCACGCCCACATACTGTTCTTGAATATCTGAACCTATCCCAGTATATCCTCGAGAAGATAGTTCATTCATCACATCATGCCCTAATTGTCCATTTACTCCTGTCACAAAAATTTTCATTTTGATAACCATGCCTTTCCTAAAGCTTATTATCGATTTCCATACATATCATCATAATAATATTGATATTCTCCAGAAATGATAGTTTCCCACCATTCTCTATTATCTAAATACCATTGAATTGTTTTTTTGATTCCATCTTTGAACATGGTTTCTGGAAGCCATCCAAGCTCCGAATGAATTTTCGTTGGATCAATTGCATATCGCATATCATGTCCTAAACGATCTGTTACATAGGTAATCAAATCCTCAGACTTTCCTAACTCTTTGCAGATGATTTTTACGATATCAATATTTGTCATTTCATTATGTCCACCAATGTTGTACACTTCTCCAACTCGACCATTATGAATAATTAAATCGATGGCTTTACAGTGATCTTCTACATAAAGCCAATCACGAACATTTTCACCTTTTCCATAAACAGGAAGCGGCTTGTCATTCAACGCATTTGCAATCATAAGAGGAATCAATTTCTCTGGAAAATGATATGGCCCATAGTTATTGGAACAACGACTGATGGTAACAGGAAGTCCGTAGGTACGGTGGTACGCAAGCACCAATAGATCGGCTCCAGCTTTTGAAGAACTATATGGGCTACTTGTATGAATTGGTGTCTCTTCTGTAAAAAATAAATCCGGTCGATCCAAAGGAAGATCCCCATACACTTCATCCGTTGACACCTGATGATATCTTTTGATTCCATATATTCTACATGCATCCATCAATACCGCTGTACCTTTCACATTAGTATCCAAAAATACCTCTGGATTTTCAATGGAACGATCCACGTGGCTTTCTGCCGCGAAATTAACTACCATATCTGGGTGTTCTTCTTCAAATAATTGATACACACCTGCACGATTTGTAATATCTAATTTCTCAAATCTAAAATTCGGAAGATCCATAACATCCTTTAAAGTCGATAAGTTTCCCGCATATGTCAAAGAATCCACACATACAATTCGATATTCAGGATACTTGTTTAACATGTGAAAAATAAAGTTACTTCCAATAAATCCGGCTCCACCGGTCACTATAATATTCATTCTAATTCTCCATTCTTATTTCAATCTGTTGTCCTTGCTACTAGTAGGGCTGGCTTGCTAAGTGCCCTGCTTTTATGTTCCAGCTTCTGAGACTGGCTTCTTTGTCTGGCTTCTTAGGCAATTTTAGATGTTTCTGTGCTATTTTGCCCAATCTGAGATAACGGTCACTTTCTTTGATTCCCTCTTGGGCAAAACCTCTATTTTTCATAAATATTCGCCCATATCGAAATTTTCGAGTTGGGCAATTGTGTAAGTTACCGAGCTATATTGCCTAATCTGTGATAACGGTTGCTTTCTTTGGTCCCCTCTTGGGCAAATCTAAAAGTTTTCGCGCGATTTTGCCCAATCTGTGATAACGGTTACTTTCTTTGGTCCCTTCTTGGGCAAACCTAAAAGTTTCCGCGCGATTTTGCCCAACCTGTGATTGCAGTCACTAATATAAATTCTCTTTATATTTACCTTCCAGTACATCAAGAAGATACTGTCCATATTGATTTTTCTTCAACATCTCATATGCTTTCATAACATCCTCTTTGTTAATCCATCCATTTAAGTATGCAATTTCTTCTAAACAAGCAATTTTTCTATGCTGATGCTGCTCAATTGTTTTAACAAAATTTGTAGCTTCCACAAGACTTTCATGTGTACCCGTATCCAACCAAGTAAAACCTTGACCAAGAAGTTCCACATTTAACTCATCTTGTTCGAGGTAAATTCGATTCAAATCGGTAATTTCCAACTCGCCTCTCGCACTTGGAGCAAGATTCTTTGAATATTCCACTACGCGATTATCATAAAAATATAGACCAGTTACACAATAATTACTTTTAGGTTTTTCGGGTTTTTCTTCAATAGAAATGGCTCTTCCGTTTTGATCAAATTCTACAATTCCGAAACGTTCTGGATCATCTACATAATATCCAAAAATAGTCGCTCCCTTACCGGCCTCTGCATTTTCGACAGCATTTTTCAATTTCTTGTTAAATCCATGTCCTGAAAAAATATTATCTCCAAGAACCATCGCTACAGTATCATCACCGATAAAATCTGCCCCGATGATAAATGCCTGAGCCAAACCATCTGGACTAGGCTGTACTGCGTAGTCTAAATTCACACCAAATTGCTTTCCATCACCTAATAGTTCCTTGAAACGTGGTGTATCTTGTGGTGTTGAAATGATTAAAATATCTCGAATTCCTGCATTCATCAATACAGACATTGGATAAAAAATCATTGGCTTGTCATAAATTGGTAGTAACTGTTTACTGGTTACCATGGTCAATGGATACAAACGTGTTCCTGAACCACCAGCTAAAATAATACCCTTCATTTTATTCCCTCGCTTTTCTTTATACTCATTCTCGTTCTCATACCATTAGTCTACTCTTAATTATTCTAATCTATACAAATTATAAACGGTGCCCTTGGGGCACCGTCAAGTGTTTTTTTAATTTTCTTAAAATATTTATATAATGGACAATTTTAATATATTTGATCCTTCTCTCTGTTTGGTCAATATATCACAGCATCTTTCGTTTTTGCCCAATCACATTCCATTTACACCATGACATCGACCAATCACATTCCATTTACATCTTGACATCGATCAATCATACTCCATTTACACCTTGTCATCGACCAATCACATTCCATTTACACCTTATCACTGGCCCACAAAACTCCCTTATCACAAACTAAAAGCCGCAAATTTTATATCCGTAAAAGCATCCATTATTTATTAGCAATAAATATCCCTGCATCTTTCGTAATATGAAATCCTTTTTCTGTATTTTTTTGAACAAGTTGGCGAAACTCATTATAACGGTCTATGATATATTGATTCTGATTTCCATGACAGGATAATACGTATGATATCAAAGTTTCTGATTGTGGTACCAATAGTGAGTCTTCATAAGATAACCACTTACTTGTTTCAAAGAAAGGCGCCAGCAGATCCGAACCATTCTCTCTTCCAAATTCTTCATACAATTTATGGTCAGAAAGCACGATACGATCGTCAAACTTTGCAGTTAATTCACGAATTTCTTTCATATGATCTTTTCCATAAGTACTTGCAACCAATGTACCTCCATTTTTTAACACTCTCGAAATCTCAGCTAATACTTGTGGAATATTGTCACAATAAAATAATAAATGATTTGCAATGACCAGATCAAAAGTTTCGTCAGGATAAGGAATTTTATGGCAATCAATGGCAAGGTAATCAAATTGATGCAGCGTTGATCCAATGGTTCTTTTCGCATCACGCAACATTCCTTCCGAACGGTCCGACAAAACAATACGAACGGATTCTGGGATTTGTTCCAGATTTTCCTGCCAAAATGTCCCATCTCCACATCCTAGTTCGAGAATATTCATCTCCTTTTTTATTTGACATTGCGAAAAAATCCAAGGAAACCAACCTTGCTTGTTTTGTGAATATAAACTATGTAGATTAATTCTTGCAGAAATATTACTTGCATTTAAATATTGATTTTTAAGACTTTGCTCTAGCCCAATCTCATGAATGATTTCTAAGGAACGACTCCAATCGACCTTTTTATGAGCTAAAAGAGTTTCTGCGGTATCTTTGATTGTATCTACAACAATCTGCAATTGTTCTTTTCGCTCCTCCACCAATTTTAGCTGAAGGCGAAGTGATTCTTCCATAAAAATAGAATCGGACTGATTGATCGTCATTTCCTTGATATCTGCTAAGGAAAAACCAAGATATTTAAGAAGAAGAATCTGTTGCATTCTTGCCAAATCATCTTCCGTATAAAATCGATACCCTGTGTCCGGATCAACGTAAGAAGGTTTCAATATGTTTTTTTCGTCATAATATCGAACAGTCTTTTTCGTGATATGCGCGAGGTTCATAAATTCGCCCGTTGAATAATATCCTTGTTTTTTCATGGTATTTTTTCTCCTTAAACAATTCATATCAAAAAAAGGGACCCTGTTGTAGGTCCCTTTTTAATGAAAGATCCTTCTCAAATTTAGGTTTTCTTTATTATGCTTCCTCTTCTAGAGCCTTATTCTTGCTGAGTGTGCTCTTTTAAAGTTTTTATTCAACAAAATGAATTGTACTTTTTGGAGGTGTAACTCAATGGGAATTTTTCTCTTATAGAGTCTTGCGATAATAAGCTTTTCTATCTGAGTGTCACTTTCTAACAAAAGATTTATATCAATTGATATATTTCTTTTATTACATTTATTGTAGCACATTATGCCAATAAGTAAATATGCGAAACCCACAAACTTACTTCTTTATATTTATCAATCATCACTTAAAGCTTTTCGTAATAATTAACACGTTTTCCTTGCAATAATCTGTATTTGTATATATTTTTTTACAATCACTACCCCCAGCTTAGCTAGTAGTTTGCTCTGCGGCTATAAGCCGCTGTTCCCTGCTTGCCTATAAAGAGGCTCTGAAAAGTTCGCCTTCCGTACTCCTTATATAGACATTGGATAAAAACTCTTTGAAAACATGTGCTTTTACCCAATCATTCGGTTTAGAAATATTTGAAACATCCCTTAGGGCAATCGTACATCCTATTATAGAGCTTTTGTCCAAACTATAGTGAAACTTTGGATAATTTATCACTATTACACAACTAATTTATCCAATTGTTTTCCTGAATCCTAGAAGTTTTATGATGCTTAAAGCAAAAGCTAGTTGGGAACACACCTTCAGAGCAAACCCCCTGCTTAGCTGGTGGTAACGAATAGCAGGGGGTTTATTGTAATCATGGTCACAATAAAACCACCCCTTACTATCCACTTTCTATTCTATATTCGCCTGTTCTTCATAATATTTCGCTTGAATTTCCCACATTCTTGCATAAATACCTTGTTTCATTTGTGACAAGATTTGATGTGTACCGTCTTCTTTGATGGTACCTTCCGAAAACACTACAATACGATCACAGAATCTACAAGATGATAAACGATGCGAAATAAAGATTGAAGTCTTTCCCCCTGCGATTTGATTAAACTTTTTGTATACCTCATATTCAGCCAACGGATCAAGTGCTGCAGTAGGTTCATCCAAAATCATAATTGGTGAGTTTTTGTAGACCGCTCTTGCAATGGCCAGCTTTTGTTGTTCTCCACCTGAAAGCTCTACACCACCCTCTTCATACGTTTTGAAAATCGGTGTATCGTATCCGGATGCAAGGCTGGATATCTTCTCGTCCATATCTGCTATTTTACACACGTTTGTTACAAGTTTAAGAAAGTTCCTACGTTGCTCTGCATCCTCGCGATTTAAATCCTCATAATCTCCCTCCATAATATCCTCGCGATTTGGCTCCTTATAATCTCCCGCCATAATAATTTCTCGGGTGGAAAAAGCAAAAAGCTTAAAATCCTGAAAAACAGGAGCAAACAAACTCATGTAAGAAGCATAGTCGTATTCCTTGATATTGACTCCATCAAGCAGGATTTCACCTTCAGTCACCTCGTAGAGCCTGCACAACAACTTCACAAAAGTCGTTTTTCCAGCCCCATTTAAGCCAACAACAGAAATATGTTCACCACTCTCGATTTTCATATTCACATCATGCAGGATCAATTGGTCTGTATTTGGATACCGAAAAGAAACATGTCTTAGCTCAATGGTATGTGCTTGATTTTTTGGAAGCTGTTCCCCTTTATAAATCATTGCCGGGTATTCCATAAACTTTACAAACTCATAAGAGTAGTTTGAAATTTTCAAAATATCCTGGCTGTTATAGGTAATGCCAGTCATCGCGTTTCCAATGGTATTGCCAAGTGAAAGAAGCTGCGTAAACACACCAATCGTAATCACATGGGTGATAGAAAGATATCCGAGATAAGAATACATCAAACTTGCGCTGAGTGCTCCACATGCACAGTCAATGATTACAATTTTCGTTCTACGATCTGCTTGCGATTTCCAATATGAAGCAATTTTCTTAATATATTTTGCAGTGTTTCCAAGCATCATATCGACCGCATGATACAACCGAATATCCTTGCCATACCGAATATCTGCGATTTCAGAGCAGGCATACTTGTATGCACGGTTCACAGATGCT
The DNA here is from genome assembly GCA_963666475.2 of Lachnospiraceae bacterium. Classification (GTDB taxonomy): domain Bacteria; phylum Bacillota; class Clostridia; order Lachnospirales; family Lachnospiraceae; genus JBFHIZ01. Next base: position 734,036 of record CAXXJM010000001.1, read on the forward strand.
CGTTTTTGATAAAAAGCCACTTCATCTCGATTGTTCTTTCCATTTACAATTGCCGTCGCAATAATCGAATACAAAGAAATCAAAAGAGTCCACGGTGCAACCAGAATGACCATGGCCAACGCTCCAATGAGCTGAAGCATACTAGCAACAATATATTTCAGACTATTAATTGTCCAGCCAGCACCGGCATAGGCGATTCCTTCCTTTGCCTTTTCCAACTGATCAAGTGCTTTTGGGTCTTCGGTCAACGCAAAATCCATATCCATGGTTCTCTCAGCCATCAATTCCTTAAAATAATTGTCAATATCCGCCTGGTACTTCTCTGCTTCTAATTCTGAGCGTCCTGCTACATAATTCACGATAAAATTTAAAACTAACATGGCAGCCAAATATCCAATTACATAATTTAGTCTCTTGCTCGTGATCAATTCATCAATGATTAGAGGAATAAAAACGATATCGATAAATGGAAAAATTGATTCTGCAACCATATTGACCATGGATGCCGCAAAATATTTTGGGTCATGAGCATACGCATTTTTCAGAAAAAAGGCATAGACTTTTCGTATCTGTTTCCATTTATCTTTTAGCTTAAGCTTTGATGCACTCTCTTTTCGCTTAGAAGACTTCTTCTTTTCTGACATCTAGACCACCTCCTGTTCCATATCAATTTGCTGCTGATAATATTTCGATTGCACATGATACATATTTGCATATGCACACTCTTTTTTCATCAAGGAGTCATGGGTACCATACTCGACCAGTCTTCCTTTTTCAAACATCGCAACTGCATCACAAAACCGCGTCGACGAAAGACGATGCGAAATATAAACTGCAGTTTTTCCTGAAATCAGTTGATCAAAATCATGATACAACTGACTTTCTGAAATTGCATCCATTGCAGAGGTTGGTTCATCCAAAATGATAACCGGCGCATCTTTATATAAAGCTCTTGCCAGTGCCAGCTTTTGTTTTTCCCCACCCGATAAGTCGATTCCATCATCATGCAAAACTTTCAAGAGATTGGTATGCACTCCATTTGGCAAACCAGATATTTTGTCCATCATACCTGATCGAATCAAGACCTCATCAATTTTCGTAAGATCCGTATTCTCTGGAATATCCATAGAAATATTTTCACAAATTGGGAATGCGAACATTTCAATGTTTTGAAACACAGGAGAAAACAATGCATAATATTCTTCTTTGTCAAAAGATCTGATGTCATACCCATTCATCAAAATTTGCCCATCCGTCACATCATAAATACGAAGAAGCAGTTTGATAAATGTCGTTTTTCCTGCTCCATTTAAACCAACGACTGCCAGACGTTCTCCAGCTTTCACGGTCAAATTTAAATGTTCCAAAACAAACGTTTCAGTTTCTGGATACACAAATGACACATCAACAAATTGAAATTCATAGTGCTGTGCTTTTGGAATAGTAATGGTTTCCTTTTTTTCTTGTTCTAATTCCATAAAAGCTCTGTAGTCATTAACTTGCTCTGAACAACTCTGAAATTTCGAAAACGAATTAAACATATTTGTCAAATTTCTTGTGAACGAATAGGTACTTGCAATATAGAAAGAAAAATTTGCAATACTCATTCCGTCATATAATACCGCTTTAACGACAAAACCATACAAAATCGCCCCGAGTATAAATTGAATTACTCTTCGAATTCCTTCATTTCGAATCCAGGCATCTTTTGCGCGCACAGTAAGATCCAACTGCTCCTGATTTACCATACGTTGCTTATCCATCAACTGCTCTTTCATGGAAAACAACCGAATATCTTTCCCATAAGCAAAATTTCCGGCTACATCATTAAGATAATTCTGTTTTCTCATGACAGGACCCATTTGATCCCATGTAAGTTCTTTTTCGAGCTTCACAGTTTTTTGGTAGAAAAAAGATTCAGCGATACCAAGAAGCACTGCCGCAAGAATTACAATAGGATTCAGAGTCACTAAAATCGCCATTCCAAGCAAAAGACACAAAGTCATCTGTAAAAATGCCTGCATTCGCTTTAACATTCCCTCAATACCTACCCATCCCTTTTCCAGTGACTTCTCCGCTTTTTTCATCAAGTCTAGAATCGATGGTGTCTCCAATTTTTCATAATCCATTTTTAATGTCTTCGTAATTCGGTCCTGATTCATCCGGAGTCTTACGTACGTCATATGGTAGGATAAATAACTTTCTGACACCACATTACAGGCCATTAATGTCGCTTGAAGAAAGAACAGCACAATTCCCATTTGAATAAGCATATGGATATCCTGTGACCGATCACCTGTGCTGCTTTCAATAATCCCAATGACATATCGCAAAATGAAGGTCCATAAATACCACATGGAGGTCATTGTAATCGCTCCAAAAAACAACAAAAACAAAAGCACCTTGTCATACTTAACAAGAATGCTCATCATATATTTGGTATTCTCCCATAGAGAATACCCTTTTTTTTCATTTTTACTTTCCTTATTTTCTTTACCCATAACCCCCCCCCTGCTTATATAGTAATAAATTTAACATGTGAACCAAAAAAATACAATATCTAGTGAAAATTAGTGAGTTGTCACTTGACAAGACACCGCATATTTATTACGATTATGATAACAGTTTCACAAAGAAAGAATGGAGAAAAAATATGAGAAAGAAGACAATCGGTATACTTGTTGGAAGCTTACGAGAAAAATCCTATAACAAATCAATCGCAAATTATGTAGCAAGCGAAATTCCAAAAGACTATAATGTCATCTTCATCGACATCAAAAATGTTGATTTTTATGATCAGGATCTAGAAGAAAACCCGCCTGAATCATGGATCAAGTTGAGAGAAGCAATCGCAAGCTGCGATGCCTACATTTTCTTTACCCCAGAATACAATCGCTCCTTCCCTGCTGTCCTAAAAAATGCCTTAGATGTTGCATCCAGACCACAGGGCAAAAGTGTCTGGTCTCATAAAGCCGCTGGACTAATCAGTGTTTCTCCTGGATCCCTCGGCGCATTCGGTGCAAACCAGCATCTACGCCAAGTCCTCTCTTCCTTAGATATTTATGTACTCAATAAACCCGAAATATATATCGGCCATGTCGACCAACTGATTGATGAACATGGATTCATCAATAACTTTGGAGTCAAAAAACTATTGAACGGATTTTTGGTCGCTTACCTCAGTATGATTGAACATTTCAATTAAACAGTTTCTCTTCAAAAACAAGCCCCTGTTATGAAATCTATTTCTTCATAACAAGGGCATTTATATAAGAATACACAACACACCATTAATAAATGAAATCAAAGGTCAGCAAATAGATCCTTTTGATAAAGTCTTGCAGAAATCAGTTTTTCAAAACTATCTACGACCAATTCCTTATCTTCTTTGTAAGTCACACCAAACCATTTGTCCTTTGTTTCTAAAACTTTTACAGATACCTCTTGATCTGCCAGCAATTTACCAATAATCGTCGGAAGCAGATACTCTGATTTGAGCGGATTACACTGCGCTTCATTTTCCAAAAAAGTAATAAATCCATCTTCGAGTGTTTTCATAAAATCGGGAGTCAAACCCCACATATTCATAGAAACATATGTGTCCATATCCAGTGCCATTTCATTTGTCATGGCTCCTGCATCTGTTTTAACTATATCGGAAGTTTCCACGATATCCATTAGATTTCCATTCTCGTCTACTTCGCAAATTCCTCTTGTTACTCCTCCATTTTCACTTAAGGTATTTTTCAAGAAAAATCCTGCCATGCAAAATTCATTTGGTTTTGCTTCGGTGGCCAAAAAACTATGCATCTTCACAAATGCTTCTTTACCGTAATAATCGTCTGCGTTGATGACAACAAAAGGTTCCGAAACCAAATCTTTTGCAGCTAAAACTGCCTGTCCCGTTCCCCATGGTTTGGTACGATTCTCAGGTGCTAAAATTCCATTTGGAAGTGCATCCTTTGCTTGAAATGCATAACCCACTTCTACCCCCAAATCACCACAGATTTTTTCAATACGATTTCCAATGATTGCTTTAAAATCAAGCTCAATATCTTTTCGAATAATAAATACAATTTTCTGAAATCCTGCTTCGATCGCATCATGAATGGAATAATCCATAATGATATGACCACTTTCGTCAACCGGCTCCAATTGTTTGATTCCGCCCCCAAAGCGAGAACCAATTCCTGCCGCCATAATCAATAATGTTGTCTTCATGAAACCGTCCCCTTTTCATCACAAATTTTTCTAGCTTTATTATACATAAAACCATTCATTGATAGTGAAAACTAACTAATCTGAAAGATTTCTATTTTGAATATTCATCAATGGAAATTGATGACCGTTGCTTTTGGTCTGGACATGGACTCGATGGAGTATCGGATTCCCTGTGTACCAATTCCTGACGATTTTACACCTAGGAATGGAAAATGATCCGGTCCTCTTTCTGTCTTATTGTTTACCTGAACCGTTCCAACTTCTAATTGGTTTGCAACATAAAATGCCTCATTGATATTATTTGTGAATACCGCAGCCTGCAAACCATATTCTGACTCATTTGCAATGCGAATTGCTTCATCTTTATCTTTCACGCGAATGATCGGCAATACCGGACCAAATGGTTCTTCCCATGCCAAACGCATATCTGTCGTCACATAATCATATAATGTAGGCTCAATTAGATTCCCTTCTCGTTTTCCACCAAACAACAACCTTGCTCCCTTATCTTCGGCATCCTTCATCAGTTCACTGACAAAATCAGCAGCCTTCTCATTAATCAAAGGAACAATGATAACATCTTTATCTTTTGGATTTCCAACCGTTAATTTTTGCATTTTTACAAGAATTTTCTCAATTAAAGCATCCGCTACTTCTTCAACCACCAACAGTCTTTTCACTGCAGTACAACGTTGTCCAGAATACGAGAACCCACCAGCAACAATATTGGAAGCAGCAAGTTCAAGATCTGCATCTTTTAAAATAATCGCTGCATCCTTGCCTCCTAATTCCATGAGAAGAGGCACCATACTTGTAATTTTTGAAATGTGTTTTCCGACTTCTGTACTACCAGTAAAATTGATGAAATTGATATCTTTATGTGTCGTGATGTAGTCTCCAATTTCACTTCCCTTTCCGGTCACCGTATTAATGGCTCCAGGTAAAACCCCTGCCTCTTCAAATACTCTGGCAAGATATAGTCCACACAAGCTGCCCTGTGAAGCTGGTTTAAATACGATCGTATTTCCGGCCATCAAACCAGGTGCAATTTTTGATGCCGCCAGGTTTACCGGATAGTTGAATGGCGAAATCGCCAAAACAACACCCAAAGGTTCTCTCCCTACAATGGAGATTTTATTTTGTTTTCCTCCTGGGAAGCTGTCCCCTGGTATACTCTCTCCTGATATATTTTTTGCAGTATCTGCAGTAAATCGTATAAAATCTGCGGTACGCTCAATTTCACTACGACAACTTTTTCGATCTTTCGCAATTTCAAGTACCATAAGTTCAGCCATTTCATCCTTATGCTCCAACAAAAGATTTGCAGCCTTATACATCATTTCAGCTTTTTCATCAACGGTTACTTCTCTCCATGCTTTTTTTGTGTTCTGTGCAGCCTGAACCACCTGATCTACTTCCTCTTTTGACATTGCAGGCACTTTACCGAGTATTGTCCCATCAATTGGTGATGCAATTGTTAAATAACGATCCGAATCACTTCCTACCCATGCACCATTTATTAAATTTTTAAAGTTCCCCTCATCATTTTTGATTCTTTCAAACATAAGAATCCTCCTTTCTTAAATGACTTCTTGCACCAATTATTGTGCACGAAAATCTCTTGTAAATATATCTGAATGTTCTAATAAGCTTTCAATTGTCTCAAAATTCAAGCGATGCAACAGTTCAATCACATATGGATTTTCCGCTGGATGCTGATAAGTTGCACCTTCTGCGTAAGCATTTACTGCTTTGGTACCTTCCTCGACACTGGTAATCGCCTTCGGTCCTCCTACGCATCCTCCAACACATCCCATCCCTTCAAAGAAGTTCGCATCTGCGTTTCCTTCCATCAGTTCTTTGATCATCGCTTTGCATGCAGGTACACCATCCGCTTTTTTCGTCTTTACTTCGATGACTCGGTCAGGACTGATACTCTTCACCGTACGCTCCACGGCCTCACTCACGCCTCCTGCTCTGGCATAAATTCGACCAGCTCTGGAAGAATGATCCTTTTCACTTTCTTCCATTTCCTCTGGTTTTATTTCAAAGGCTTCAAAAATGCTTTGAATTTCTTGGAAAGTGAGGACATAATCCACATCACCAATCAAATCCTTTTCTCTTGCTTCTGCTTTTTTTGCCTGACAAGGGCCAATAAAGACGGTAATTGCATCTGGATGAAGCACTTTTATGGTACGAGCACAAGCAACCATTGGAGAAACCGCTCCAGGTACATGTGGCATCAGTTCATGATAAATCTTTTTAATCATTGCAATCCACATTGGGCAACAACAACTTGTCAGCTGATAGTCACTTTCTGTCAGAATATTTTTATCAAACTCCAACGCTTCTTTTAATGTCAAAATATCAGCAAACAATGCAACTTCTACCATTCCATCAAACCCGATGCCTTTCAAAGCTGTACGTAGTTTCCCTGGAGTGACTTTTTCCGAAAACTGCCCAAGAAATGCTGGTGCAATCATCGCATAGACCAGGCTGTCCGAAGAGCGAATCGTCTTTAATGCTGGTATAATATCTGTACTTGAATTTAGTTTTTCACTCGCACACCCATTGACACAAGCCGAACATCCAAGGCATAGGTCCGGGTCGATTTGAACCCCACCTTCTGGATTTAAGGACATCGCGCCAAACGGACAGCGATTCACGCATTCGCTTTGGCTTTCTCCACTACAATCACAAGATCCTGTCTGAATGACAAGCGGATGTTTTTCCGGATGAAGCAAACAATCTAATTGATGCGGGTCATAGTCCTTTTCAAAGTCTTCCATATTTTCAAAATTTCCTTCTAGCGCTCTAGAAACAGCAAATTGATACAATTCCTTAAATGTTTTCATGAAAATATCCTAACCTTTCTTTCTATACATGTTTTTATTTTCTTTTAAAGATCGTACGATACATAATTCGTACGACTGCCACGAAACTGTCTTTGATCAGTGTTATACTAATCGGTTTAAAATAATCCGGTTCCCAATTCTCGTCTTTTTCGTATTCAATATCACGGATATCTCCTTGATAATAAATATAATCTTTTAGAAATTCCGGCAAATCATCCGGAGTATACTTTGAATAATGTTTTTCCAAAGGATATCCTGCAAGTTCAAGCAGATAAACTGCATATTCAATGCATGTAAAGGAACGATTTGTTTGAAATCCCTTTTTCACTGGAAACAAAAGCATGGAAAACAAATTATACATATATTCCGGATTGTTTTCCATAAGTTCTATGGATTCGGACACTTTATCATAAGCCTCTGGAGAAACAGGAATACGAAAAATCATAATTGGTACTGGCAACCCCTCGGCAAAATAGGTGTATCGTTCATACTTTTCTTGAATCAATCCAGCTAAAAAAACGGAATGATGTCTTGGTCTTGCAAAAGCATATAAGGGTTTCATATTTGAGTGAAGCGAAATGGCTGCATGACTATAATGCACCTTCCCAAATTTTCGTATCAATCTTGATAATCGATTCGATGTCTTAGAAATCATAATGTATAGATACTTCCCAGAATCTTCTTGATTGCTTTCTTGGATTCCAAAAAGGTTCTTGCGATTTTGCATTTTTTTACTTCCTTTTTATGTTTTTCTTTTTTAAATTATATCACAACCAGTATTAGAAAACTATGTTATCCCCTCCCTAATATTTATTGTAAAAAACATTTTTTTGCGTTAAAATTTACTTAATATATCGTACATTACAAATATTCTTAAGAAACGAGGGTAAATCATGTTTCGAAGATTTGCAGTCTATTTAAGTTTGATCATTATTCCAGGTGCTTTGCTGGCGATCATCAGTGTTTGGCTATTCAATTTTGGATACTGGGAAAATTACAAAGAATCCTATTTGGTTCACAAAGAGGAACAATTCAACTACTTTGTGAGCACCATCATAGAAAATCAGCAAGACTGCGTCAATTCCAATGCGATATGGACGGATGCTCTTTTGCATGTCCAGACAGCAGATGAAGACTGGTTATATGATAATGCTACTGGTTATATCATCGAACAAGACCTGTTTAACGTAGATTATGTGCTCATCACAAACGAAGAACAGACCTTTACCAGCGAATACGGTGGTGCTCATTTTGATGCTTTGATGAAAACCCCCGAAATTCAAATTGCCCTGGAAGACAACGAAATAGTCACTTTTTTTACCGATATAGATGGTATGTATGGAATTGCTACGGCCTCCCCCATAACCGATAATGACGAAAAGAATCCAAGCGGTCTCTATCTCGTCATTTCGTTTTTTGATGATGCTAGAACAGACGAACTCATTGGAATTTTAGGTTCAGATTTAAAAGGCTATACCATATTCAAAGAAGATGAGCCTTTAGTCACTGCATATTTAGCCGATTTACACAGCCCTTCCAATGCAACACTTAACATCGATATTCCAGGACGTGAATACCTCATCCAATTGGATTTTGACATCACGAAAACACAGGAAACCTTCGATAAAAATAAAATGAACACCATTTATATGATTTCCATATCCGCACTCGCTGTACTAGTCATTATCCTTACCTTCCTTCTATTCTTCACAAGAAGAATCAAGGATATTACCACAAACGTTATAAAAATATCCGAAGGCGATTATGATTTAAAATATTCTCTACATAAAAATAAAGCATTTAATGAAATGAATTTACTGGCAAATGCAGTATATAAAATGTCCGATGATATCAAAAAACATATTTCTACCATCAATATGCATTACGTGGAAATGGCCGATGTCATCATCTCTGCCGTGGAAGCAAATGATAAATATACATCCAGACACAACATCGAAGTAGGAATCTATGCACAGATCATTGCAAAACAAATCAAATATCAGGAAATTGACAATCTGTTCTATGCTGCGAAACTTCACGATATTGGAAAGATATCCATTCCTTCCCATATTCTAAACAAGCCAGGGCGATTGACGGATGAAGAATTTGATATTATAAAGACACATCCTGTGGAAGGCTATAAAATCATTGATAACATCGAATTCTTTAACAACATCAAGTATGGCGTAAAACACCACCATGAACACTGGGACGGAACAGGCTATCCAGATGGTTTGAAAGGCAATGAGATTCCTTTGATTGCTCAAATCATTGCCATTGCAGATACCTACGATGCCGTGACATCTGATCGTTCCTATCGAAAAGGAATGACACATGAAAAAGCGGTCGAAATCATCGTACAAGAGTCCGGAACCTTATTCAATCCTTTATTGGTGGAAGCTTTTATGAACTGCCAGGATGAATTTGAACAATATTTAGAATCCATCAAAAACGAGAGGTGACTTATGCCAATTCTTTGGTTCCTTACTCTAATCGTAAATATTTTCTTAAGTGTCAAAACATTTGGGCGAATCACTTCCTCAAATCATTTTGTAAAGCCTCTCTTTGGGTTATCTGTTTCCATGGTTGGTTGGATTTTCTCAGATCTTTTAATAAGACTGATTGACATCGGTCACTTTGTGCTCTTTTTACACGAATACAAATACATTTTCATTTTAGGTGCTGCCTTTTTCTTCTTGCTATTTATCGAATGTTATGTTGAAAAGCAAAAAAATACGAATCATTATCTTGCGATTCGTATTATTGTTCCATGTGTATTTTTTTTAATCATTATCACCGATCGATGGCATCATTTATTTCGTAAGAGTCTTACCTTCTCAGGTGGTCTTTCTAATCGATTCATCACCGAGAATGGTCCACTGTACTATCTTGTCCTACTCTATATTTACCTTAACATTATCTATATCGTCTTTCTTCTGATTCGCTATATTATATCCGTCTCGAAAATCTATCAGATACAGGCAATCTTTTTAATCGTTTGCATCCTGATTACATTTTCTGCAAATTTAGTATTTCAGCTGGCTCAGGTTTGGCTTCATAGCAGACATATCATTGATTTTACGTCTCTTACCTTTGGGTTAACCGCGTGGCAGCTATACTATAGTATGTTTTTAAGAAAACCACCAAAAGTAACCAAAACAATTATTGATTCCTTGAAAGACCAAAAAGAAGATATCCTTTTGTTGCTCGACCAGAACCACTATGTTATCTATTCCAATCGTTCTACCGAAAAACTCTTTGATCAAAATATTAAAGAGCTTCAAAAGGCGCCGCTCACTTCTCTGACTTCCTATGTCAACGAAAAAATCTTAGAAGTGCTCCAAAATCCAGGTCCAATCAAATGTCGTGTCATTCGAGATCAAATTTATGTCTATCAATTAGAGTCGTCTACCCTACTTGATAAAAAAAGCCGACTGATTGGATATCTGATTCGCGGTTCGGATATTACTGAACAAGAAACCAAACGGATCCATGAAACGATCCATCAAGATTAGTATTTGAACCAGATTAATTCAACGTTGATTTTATCATGCAATTCTCTGCCATCGCACACATGCCTAAACAAAATAAAATACTTTGACTTCTCATACGATCTTTTCCGCTTGGTTCTTCTTCTTTCAGCCATGCATCCACAGTCTCATAGTCAATATATTTTTCCCAATAACTACGAGACATCATTTCCACGATCTCGTTCTTCGTTTTCTGATATTCTTCAAACCAATTCTTTTTATCTGTTTTATTCTTTGTACTAAAGTCTTCTTTGGTACGAAGTTTATAAAGAGATTCCGGCATCAAATATGCAAAAGCTTCTCGAAAAATATAACGCGTTTGATTTCCTTTTAGATATAAATGTCTTGGAATAGAAACCGCATAGTCAATTACTCGATAATCAAGATATGGTACAACATATCTGACATTCGAGTAGGCCCCTTGCAACGCAATATTATCCAATCGGTTTCGGCTTCCTCCTGTGTTAATATAGGCAATGGTATCAAATGCAAACTCCATGCTTGGCATTTTTTCATCTGCATACCGTTTTACAAAATCAGGTTTTAGTAACTCCGGAACACAAAACGGATGACGATAAACTCCTTTTAATCCAATTCTCGTCGTAGTTAAAATTTGAAAACTCTTTTTGATCGTTCGAAGTGCTCGAAATTTCCTGCCATACATCGTCTGCCAAATCGTATGAAAAAAATGACCATACTCTTTATGATAAAACAACTCATAAGGGTTGCAGCGATGGCTGACGCCTTCATCACCGCCATGACCAGTAAATACGACTCTCCCGCCTTCCCGACATACCCCCTGTGCGACTTCAGATATCTGAAGCGTATTGATATATGGAGGCATTGCATAACGATATGGAATCGGTTCCTGAAGGATCGTACATCCAATTTTCATCAGGTTCTCCTTAAGAATCGAATTGTCATAAAGCTCTTTCAAGTTTTTTCCATAGTTGCAATGGATATTTTCCTGCCTACAAATATCTTCCACGACAAGACGCTCATCCCGTTCAACAAAGGGCAATTCCGAAGGGTCCTCGGACCAGGAAAAAAATACTGCATCCCTCTCAAAACGATGAATCAACACATCAATCACCCCAGAATCCAATCCTCCTGAAAGTTCAGCACCTACCACTCCTTGAAAGGCATCCAATCTTCTTTTAACAGCATCTATGATGAGTTCTCGTAATCCATCCATGTATTCTTTTTCTGTCTGAAAACGAATTTTTTGCTTACCCAGAGTCCAATACTTGTGCGCCTCTAGTGGCGCATCCTCGGAAGCCAAAGATATACAATAATAACTGGAAGGTTCCACGCAAAAAATGTTTGCATATTCCGTATTGGTCGTAGTGGATGTCGAATAGCCCATGATGGTCCGATAAACCCATTCCTCATCAATATCAATCTTTTCTTCAGACAATGCCAAAATTCCACGGATATCGGTCGAAAAAACAAATCGACTAGCATCATTATAATAAAAAAGTGGGCGTACTCCCATATGATCCCGAAACAAGGTCAGCTCCTGACGATCCAAATTGAATAGCACTCCTGCATAATCGCCATTTACATGCGCTAAAGCGTCTAGCCCAAAACCTAATACATACCAAAAAAGAAGTTCTTCATCCGAAACTTCCTCTAGAACATGCAACTTCTGACATAATTCCTCTCTATTAAAAAGGATTGCATCAATGACAGCAACCCAACCTTCTTTCTTTAAAACAATCGATTTAGAGTAACTATGCTCTGCATAGGTTTCCAAACACCATCCCATGAAGCGACCCTCATTTTCAAAGACAATGTTTGCTTCTTTTCCATAGGCAAGATTCCAATCATGAAGTGATTGTACTTCCTGCTGATCAATCCTCGAATTTTTCTTTTTATTCAATATTCCATAAATTCCACTCATAATTTCGTCCCTCGTTCATTCACAGTAACGCAAAAAACAGACCTTGTCAATCTTCTGAACAAGGTCTGTCTTATCTGGTGCTTATGAATGTACGTTTGTCTTATCGTCATCGGGCGTACAATCAAAAAACGAATCGTTTACTACCCATTTGTACTCATAAATAAAATCAAAAATACCATTCTCTGTCTGATTAATATCTAATTCTTTTAATTCTGGTTCATTCCACATTTTCATAATATTTACACTCCTTGGTTGTTATAGGCATATAGTACTGCTTTCCTTTACAATAGTCAACATTCCTATCAGAATTGTAAGAATCCTTATCCATTATTTTGATAATACTTCGCCTGTGCATTCCAAAGCTTATGATACACACCCTCCAGGTGCCCCATAAGTTCCTCATGGTTTCCTCGTTCTGCAAGTCTACCTTCGTCAAACACCAAAATATCATCGCAAAATCTACAACTACTCATTCGATGAGAAATAAAAATACTCGTCTTTCCATGTACCATCTTGTCAAAATGTGTATAGATTTCATGTTCGCTGATTGGATCCAGTGCTGCGGTTGGTTCATCTAGAATTACAAACGGTGCATCCTTGTAAAGCGCTCTTGCAATGGCAATCTTTTGTTCTTCTCCTCCAGAGATCCCTTCTCCACCTTCAGACTCATGGAATAAAATGGTATCCAGTCCTTTTTCCATAGACTGCACTTTACGATCCACACCAGTAGACGCAAGACTCTCCCAAACCTTTTGTTCATCCTCCTCTTTGCTGCATACGATGTTTTCCTTGATTGGAATCGAAAATAAAGCAAAGTCTTGAAAGACAGTCGCAAATAAATTCAAATACTCCTGATAATCATATTCTCGAATATCCGTTCCGTCCAAGGTGATCCGTCCTTCGGTAACATCATATAATCTGCAAAGAAGTTTGATCATTGTCGTTTTCCCAGCGCCATTTCTACCGACTACTGCAAATCTAGTTTTCATATTCAAAACAAACGATACATCCTTCAAAATCGGTTCACTCGACCCTGGATAGCAAAAAGTCACATGCTCAAATGCGATTTCATATGAGTGATCTTCTTTCTTTACAATCGGAAGTGACCCTGTGTCCAATATATTCTTTTTCTCTATAAAATCCGTATAAAAACCTAAATATGCCTGGCACTTTCGAACATTATTATAACTTTCAATGGAACTTCTTAGGGATGTGTTCATCAATCCGACCGCACCGACATATCTTGTAAATGACCCAATGGTCACTGCTCCAACGAAAGTCTTAACTACCACGTATAAATAAGCGAGAATCAGCACCAAATCGTTTAAAAACGAGGTAAGCATCATATAAGTTTGTTCTTGATTCCACAGTTTTTGAAAGAAACGATAGGATTCTATCTGGAACTTCTTCCACTCATTGTAAATCATGCCTCGCATCCGATAAATCTTTAGCTCTTTCGCACCCTCGACATCCAACGTAATCTTTTTGGTCATGTATTCCATCTTCTGATTGATATCCATCAGTTCTGTAGCAATACTCACATTGACATCTCTTACTTTTTTCGATAATCGAAAATATATGACCGTCAAAGATACTAAAAACAACGTGACCAAAGTATAGGACCCCGCTCTCGAAGTGATTGCTCCAAGCACACCTTCTCCGTTCACTTCTTTTTGACAAAGTTGAAACAGTATGACAATGGATGTCACAACACCCGTCAATCCAGAAATCAAAGACGAAAAATGTAATATATACCAACCAAAGCCTCCATTATGTCCTACGTTATAATCTGCGGCCTGAAATTCCTCCAAATTTTGTTTGTCTTCAAATGTCGAATAATCCAAAGAAACCGCTTTTAACAAGATCAAACTATTGCACTGTCGATTGATGGACATACTCTTTGTTTCGTTGACTTTTTCTACATATGCGGACAAAAAACCTAGAAGCATTGTCAGTATAATCATAAGTAAAGCATAACGAATCGCCAGATCCCAGCTCTTATCCAGAAGTGCATCAATAATGTAGGCACTTCCAATAATCGGAACAAATGGAACGAACGCTTTTAGCAGCGCACCGAATAATGACATCGGCAGTATGGCCTTGTCCAAAGAGTGCACCATTTTAAGCAATTTTAAGGTGGTACTTTTAGATGCCAGCTTCATGTTTTTGCACCTCCTGTTGATAATAATGTGCCTGAATCTGATACATCTTAGCATACTTCCCTTGTCTACTCATCAATTCCTCATGTGTACCTTCTTCTTCAATGTTACCATTTTCCAAAAATAGAATACGATCGCAAAAACGAGTGGAGCTTAAACGATGGGAAATAAATACTGATATTTTCTTAGCACATAGTTCTGAATATTCTTCATATAACTCACTTTCCGCAATTGGGTCGAGTGCCGCGGTCGGTTCATCCAAAATCAGTATGGGAGCATCTTTATACAATGCTCTGGCAAGCATCAGTCGTTGTGTCTCTCCACCCGACAACAAAATACCTTCGGCATCTAATACTTTTGTCAAAGACGTATCCAATCCTTTCGGCAGGCTTTTAATCTTTTCCCAAAGATTCGCTCTCTTTAAAGCCTCTCTGACTTTTTCCTCTTCATATGTATGATTGATATGCATCGTCTGATCTACTCTTTTAAATCCAGCACCTACCAGACTATGTGAATGCAATTTCTCAAACTCCTGTATTTCACTCTCATTCCATCCACATGCCACATTTTTAGCAATGGAAAAAGGAAGGATGCGCACATCTTGAAACAAAATCGAAATATATGGATAATACTGTTCTTTTTCCATCGTGTGAATGTCTGTCCCATCCACTAATATACGTCCCTCTTCCAGAGGATAAAGACCACAAAGCAACTTCATGAGAGTCGTTTTTCCTGCTCCATTGATTCCAACCAACGCAAGTTTTTCACCTTCTCGAATCGTTAGATTAAAGTGCTCAAAAACCTTTTTCCCTTCATATGAAAAACAAATATCTTCAAATATAATCTCACGGCAGGATTTTGGTACGGCATATCCGTTGTCACCCTGCTCCCCAAAAAAATCATCAGAGTCTTCCACAAAATCATAAAATACAGCCAGTTCGTTTCCAATTTTTCGAAGAAGCATAAAACTTTCTACAATTTGCATGACCCAGTTTCCAAAGCCTATGATCACACCGATATAAAGTACAAATTCTGCAACCGTCATCGTGCCATTTCTCATTTGAAAAATCAGATACAAATAAGCAAATATATCTCTTCCAAAGGATAAGAATACCCCTCCCATATCAGCGAACATTTTCTTTTGTTTGACATCCCCATAGATTTCCGTCGCTTGTTCTGTATTTTGATTTAGTTGGCGCTTGAACCAATCATGCATGCGATATACTCTCACATCCTTTGATTTTTCATGATTGATCGACTCACCTTTTAAATACCAAAATACACGATTATTGTCCCAGAATTTCCCTATGTTCTTGAACTCATATGTCGTAGCCTTTGAATTAAAAAAACAAGTCAAGACAGACGTCAACAACAGAATCCCAAGCAGAATCAAATGCACTCGAACTGCCATTACCGTATACAAAACCAGCCCACATACACTCACTACGAACATACTACTATAATAAAACAAACCTTTTGGTCCAGCAAAATGAAACCCATCACCATCCGACAGGCTATATCTTGCTTCATGCATTCTCTTTTGAATTTCTTTATTTTCCAAATCCTTCAGTTCACTGGATAAAGCTTTTTGATTGATTCGATTCCAATAACGAAACGCACTCGATGCATCGGCCATATTTTGTACCTGCTTACCAGCGAATGTCCGAATCAAATTTGCAATCAAGATCAACCCAAGCCACAGCAAAATGTATCGGATCAGTTCTGACAATTCTGCATTTGCTTCCAACAACTGAACGATCGCTGCCGGTGCAAGCACCAACAAAAAAGGCACCAGAATTCGAATCACGATATCTACCACAAAATATATGTAGTATCGAAATCCCAAAATCCCGATGTCTTCATAAGCAAATCTAAGTATCTTAAGTAATGAATAGTGCTTTCCAGCCTCTTCTCTAGTTCTCATGTGGTTCCTCCGTGGAATGTATATCGAATAAAGCTAAGTGTCACATCTATTTGCTTTTAAAATCTAAGTTCATATTTATTAACATTTCTTGATATTTAGATAATTTTTTTTTGTCTATTGTTCTTAACATTTGACGATTATATCCTCTATCATCAACTTTTAGACCTTTTATTCCACGCTTTATCCATGCAAATGGTAGAATGATTGTATTTTCTCTATACCATGAATAATTTAAACTTAAATACTCTTTTGAAGGAAATATATACCAAAGTTTCATCCAAAGTACATTTATGAATTTATTATGTTTATTTTCTCTTATGAAATGATTCAAAACTAAATTTTCATCTTTTCCATAAATACCACCTTCAAACATGTGTAAAAATAATGACTCATAAAATTCATTTGAATTTGTTTCGTTATCTAACCATATTAAGCTTAATTTTTCTATATGATTACAAAAATCCACTAACCCTAACCTACTTATTTCTTCACGAATATATTTTAAATTCATTACGCCTAAATATTTACTTCTAAAAATATAAATATCTAACAAATTACGTATGCCACACCCCTTTTGATAAAAGTGTTTCGCCATATGAGATACCATATAAATATAAAAATCTTCTTTTGTGTTCTCTAAAGAATACTGATATCCATCAACTTTAATTAAATTTTTTTCTTTTTTAAAGTACTGATATTGATTATCATCTATTTGCTTATCATATAAGGAGTTATGAACTTCTAATATAAGAAACTCATCTTTAATAAATACATCATGATGACTAACGCTACTTTCATAAGTATATCCTAAATTCTGTAATAAATTTGAAATCTTATTTTTATCACAATCAAAAACCAAAATATCAATATCGCCCATTTCTCGCATTAAAGGGGTTGGATATTCGAACTTTAAAAACGAACCTTTTAAAAATTGATGATATATCCCTTCCTTTTCAAAGCTGTTTCTTATTTCATTTATTTCATTTACTTGTCGTAGCGATCGAATCATACTTCTCTTTATACAATTACGAATAAATTCTATGTTATTTCTATCACGTATTACATGCAAAAGAGAACCAAATAAGATATATTCCATTTGGTTATTAATAATTAACTGAATCAACTCTTTTTCATCAATTTCTACAGGTAAATTATCAGGTTTTACATTTAAAAAATTCGAAATCACTAGTTCTCTAAGATAATACATTGTATCATTCATAATTATTCTCCACAAACAAAAAAATAAGTTTCGATATACATTAAATATCAAAATACTTTTTATTCAATCAAGTCATTTATACTAATAACAGTTTAATATTTTACTTTTTTGATTTATTTCGTTCTTTTAACATATCTAATAAATATTTTATAAATTCATCTTTTTTAATTATTAGATACAAAGAAACCAAAAATATATAAATAATTCCACCTGAAATAATTTGAATAATCAATGATACTGCACTGATGCTCATATAGCCGCTCATAAAACGAACAAAAACCATCATAATTGTACCTATAAGCAATATTGGGATGTTAAAAATAAAATTCTTAAAAATAGGATGGCTTTTTCTAACTCCAATCATTTGCACAAACAAAACACTAAACTCAGCTACAACAGTTCCAATACAAGCTCCGATTGCTTGATATCTTGGTATTAGTATTATATTAATTACTAAATTTAATGATGCACCAATAATTGTTGAATAAATATATACTTTATCTTTTTTAAATGGAATTAAATACTGAGAACGAATAACACTTGCCCATGTTATAAATAAAGTACTTACTGATAATATAGAAATAAGAGGTGCAGCCGGTACAAAGTCCTTTCCAAAAAAAACTTGTGTTAATATATTTGATATTCCAATTAAACCAAATGCAATTGCTATTCCTATAATTGAAACAAATTTAAATGATCGATTAAAATATTCATTTATTACATCAATTTTTTTATTCTCAACAAGATTTGATATCCTTGGAAGCATTACTGTTCCGAGTGCAGTAACAAGCCCTAAAGGGATACCTATAAGTTTTCCAGCACTTTCATAATATCCAACTTGATAATAGTCACTTATATTACCCAACATAATTTTATCCATTACTTTATATATACTATATGAAATAACAGGGATAAATAAAACTAGAATTGGTTTAATATGAATACGTATATTAACTTGGCTTAAGTTTAAAGGGCTTATATGTCTTTTCAAAAAAAACCATAAATATATTTGACTAAATAGCATTCCAGATGACATGATTAATGTATATTTCCATAAGTCTTCAGATGTATGAACAAAAACAAAAATACATACTACAGATATTAATTTAATGATAAAATTTCTAGATACTGTAATTCTAAACTCTTCTAGTCCGAAAAAAAACCAACTAATATCAATAAGTCCTGCAAACAAAAAAAGAGATTGAAGAACTGCAATATTCTGGTTATCTTTACATATATAATAGAAATAAAAATAGTAAACAACCAATACAATAAGAAATGTAATAAATTGAATAGAGTAGATCGACCAAAATGTATTATTGAGTTCAATTTTATTATTTCTAGACGCGGCAATACTTCTATTTCCATATGTGGCTATACCAAGCATTGCAAAAAGCAAAAAATACTGTACTACACTGTTTGTGTATGAATATATACCAATTGATTCAGCACCAAGAGTTCTTGAAATATATGGCGCGGTTATTAAAGGCAATAAAATAATTAGCATTTGATATATCAAATTATATATATAATTTTTCTTTATTGATTTCATCACTTTCCTCTAAATAATTATCACTTTAACATTTTCACTATAAATGTAAAATATAATATATAATAATTTTCATATAATTTTATCAGTTAAACTTACTGTCTTTGTAATTCTTACTATTATATCTTTATCAATATCCCAATCGAATTTTCTTGCGAAACACATATCGGATTTTAATAATGAATCATAATCACAATCTCTATAAACATAAGGGTTACCTCTTTTCCAATCAATACAATATTGTATTGTTTTATAATTATCACAGAAATTATCAGGAGATAATTTGTCAGTAAATTTCGAGTTAATAACAAAAGTTTGAAGAAAAATTTCGTCAGCACATCTAGTATACCTGAACATTTTATGTACTAAACTCTCATTTGAGATTATATATCTTGATAGTTCATGAGTAATACTAAACCAATTTGCACCTTTTTGATATATCATATTGTATTTTTTCCCTAAATCAATAGGAGTTTCAATGAACATTAAAGCCTTAAATGCAATTTTACTGAAAATATTTTTTGACTTTGATGAGAAAAAATTATACTTTGACACTCGCTTGTATACTTCTAAATCAATAAGTTCTTTATCAAAATGAACAAACTCAGTTCCAGTATTATCTTCAAAAAATTTGTGAATTTCGCTTTGTGTCTTAAGCGGCAAATCAACTCCAGACATCAAATGGTAATATTGATATTCGTTTTTTACTGCCTCTTTTATCAAATTTATTTCGCATTCAATCTGAGAATATGTTCCCCATTTTACATCTATTCGATTATCTAAAATATACAATTTCGAAAATTTCACTTGCTCTTTAATTAGGTTTAAATTACAACTTAACCATTTCTTATCTAAATGAAGATAAATATCATTATCGATATAATCTAAACACGTCAATAAAGACTTAAGTGTTTCTACTTGATTGTGCGCCATAATTAAATAAGCATGTTTTCCCATCCTTAAATCTCCTCAATTACAGAATCCAAATACTCAAATGAACGTTCTTGCAATATCTTTAAATGCATATTTACGTCTTCATAATCTATTGGTAAATACAAATCGATAGTTAACAATTCATTGATAGTTAAATATCTGCTCATTAAACCTAGTTGCGATAAAAATGTAATAGCCCTATCATCAAGGGAACTTTCACTATCCTTGCTTCGAATATACCAAAAATTTTTCTTATAAATTGTAGCAAATGCAGTCCCATGAAAAGAACTTGTTATAAATACTTCAGAATTTTTTACTAAATTCAAGTATACATCAGGCCCATAATGTTTAACTAATTTAATTCCATTTTTCCAGCACATTTTTAATGTCCATTCTTTCGCTTCAATAAAATAAATTGGCATTTTCATTTTTTTTGAAATCAAGCGCAAAAATTTTTGTACTTCTTTACTAATACCAAAACAATAATAGAAAATATATTTTCCTTTAATAATTGGAGAATCATTAACTACTACTATATCTTCCCACTCTTTTTCATTAAAAAGCATTGTAGGATCAAGACAAATCGGTACATCTTTTTCTGTTGCTTCTTTAATCCATTTTTTAGCATTTTTCTCTCGTACAGAAATTTTATTAAACTTATTAACGTATGTGATATATTCTTCTTTAGACTCCCCATCAAACGGGTTATTTGCCCCAAAACTTACCGCGTATGCATATTTAGGTTTTGAACTTACAAAACTCAAAAAATACGCAGGGTCAGAATCTATACATTTAACATTCCATACTTGATCACTTCCTGATATAAAAGCATCATATTCATCTATTATATCTATTAACTCTTGTGTGTTATAATATTTATCTTTTGTTAAATTGAAATATTTCTTCGAAAAAGAATTATAAGAATTATATTGCTTTAAAAGTTGCAAATAATTTGTTGCCCAAATTATTTTCTTAATAACTTGTTTCCAATTCTTTGCTTTCGGAAGAACGGCATAAAGATTACGTTGACCTTCATTTGAAAAATCAATAATCTCAACTTTACAATTATATTTCTTTTCCAATATAGTTTGAAGCGCCAATGCTTGTAGCATTGAACCGTTATTATGAGATGCATGGAATGTAATTAATCCTATTTTTTTCATGTTTTCACCTTTCAAATATAAAATTTATTTTCTTCTTTTAATTATTGCTAATAGTAGTGGCAAATATATATAATTTTGAAGATTACCTCCATTAAATAATGTGGTTTCAAATAATGAACCAAATAAATATATAATATAGATTCCCAAATAAGCGCTCTCATTATACTTCTTATTGTCTATATATAATAATCGTTTAAAAAAAATCATAATTATTAATAAATATAAAAAAGATCCAATATAGCCTGTCGCTATCAGTGTGTATATATATCCATTATCAAGCCAATATGTAATATACGGAGTTAAGTTTCCTCCATATTTTTCTCCTGAAGCTAACCCCAAACCAATCCAAGTTCTTCCACTTTCAAAAAAAGTCGGTAGCGCTACCGAAAACAAAGTTTTTCTGTTAGAAGAAATCAATAAATTCTCAACTAAGCTTTTATCAATACTTAAAATTATTAATATCATTACAATTAATATAAAAAAACTTAAAAATATTTTTTGATAAAGGTTTCTTTTTATCCTTTTTGATACTTTAAAATAAAGTATAATCAATATAAATAGAACAACTCCAAAGATTGAATTTCTAGATGCGCTTGCTAACAACATAATAACGGAAATGACCATGAAGAATCCCATCAAATACATTTCATTTTTTAAAATTAGCTTACGAAATATCATAATAAGAAATAAAATAATCACAATAGAACATATAGCCCCCAAATTATTATAGTGGCCCAATCCAAAGCTTGCTCTTGATCGATTATCAACATCAAAAATACTCAAAACATTAATTTTTTTAATATCTGATACGTGCAAAGTAAAATTTAGTAATAATATTACAGATAAAGTATAATATGTTATCTTGATATATTCATCTATCAAATTATACTTCTCGACAAAGAGAAAAGTTGATATAACAACCATAAGAAATAATAACTGTCTTTGAAACATTTCACCTGTATAGGAATGCATTTGTGGATTTACAAATACAAGACCAAATAAAAATATATACAGTAACAAGAGACCAATGATTATAGATGTTATATTGAATCTGATTCTAATTGTCAACTTTTTATTTACTAGGCATTCAATAAAAACAAGCGAAATTAAATACAGAATTTGTACAACTGAAGATTCAATTGGAAAACTATAAATATTTGAAATTGCATATACTCTACTTGTTAACATAATTACGTAAATTACAATAAATAACAATTTTATTCTACTTTTGTTCATTTGGATTTCATATTCCCTTCAAAGCACAATAACAATTCACAGACCTTTTCGAATTCTATAGACATATTTTTTTCAGAAAGTATATTTTTTATAGCAGAAGTATTTGCTTCTTTCATTTTCTCAAACTCTTGTTTAGAAAGATTTTCCATTTCGCATAATTTTCCACATAAGCTGTCAACATTATACGCCTCATATAAAACTACACCATTACTTTCTTTAGCGTAATCTCTTATAGCAGGAACATCTGCAGCTATAATTGGGACTCCTACTGACATTTGTTGTAGTAAGGTAAGTTGCCCAAAGGAATAATTAAAATTGTCCAAAGGAATTACAGAATATGATGAATTAATAATATAATTCATTAATCTATCAATTGGCACAAACGGAACTACTTTTATATTAGGATCAGTATCTTGGATTTTTGAATTACCTATTAAATATAATTTTTTTTGGATATTAGACTTCTTATATGCATTTATTAATGTTGTCCAATCGCGTTTTCTATATCCAACACAAATTATATAATCATTTTCTTTGTCTATTATATATTCCTTTTTATTCCAATAATCATAATCAACACCAACAGGAATAAAACAACTTTTTTTAACAAGCCATGGAAATTCTTCACTATAGTAATCTATTTGAGAACTTGTATGATAGGTCAAATAATCAAAACATTTGCTAGCGAACCGAGCTAGTCTATGAACCATGCCAGACTTACGAGCTTGATGAAACGAACTTATATCTACGACAAGTATTGGAGGAGTCTTAAATTTAAACAGTCGTTTCAGTGCACATAATAACATCGCACTATTTGTTCCATGAATGAATATTAAATCATATTCTTTTAATTTACTTAGTACTTTGAATGTTTGAAATAAATGAAATCTCAATAATTTTTCGATTTTTTTAATTAGTAATGGAGCACTAATGTCACAAACATCAACATTTGGAATATTATTAAAATACTTAAAAAACCAAAACGGTTCATCATTACAGAAATAGTCCGATGGTTGTTGATTTTGCGGAACAGTCTCATAATACTTTATTTCCCAGTTAATTAACATTAAAATCTTCATGATACACATCCATTCTTCTAAGTATTTCCAAAATTTGTTTCTATCTAAAATTTAAATATTCATCAATTAATACATCAATCTCTGAATTAATTCCATGAACAATTTTTTCTCATGTGAATACCATACCATTTAGAACAAACTCTAAAAATTGGAAATCCAAATTCAAGAATTATCAGCTCTAATCTCATATAAAAAGTACAAAATAGTTTTTTTCTTTTTATTTTACTAAGAAAATCTTTACGCACATAATCAATCTGATTAGTATATTTTTTGTCATTATCTTTTATAATAATAAATCTTAAAAACCATAAGCAATTCTTAATATAAAAAAACTGCATTGCGTTAAAAAATGAATAATCTAGAGAATTATCCATATATACTCTATTAATTAAATCAATTGCATCAAAAAACTTATCGCAATTATTTGACGACATTGCAGAATTTCTTTGTTTAATATAGCAATATGACGTTCCCTCACAATTGACCAATATTTTAGCTTTTTTTATTAATTCATATAAAAAAAACATGTCTTCAGCTATTTTTTTATCCAAAACGAATCTAGTACTACCTATTAGTTTTCTTGTATATATTTTTGCCCAAACGTTCCAACCAACGTTATTTGTCGTTAGAAATTCGAAAATGATTTCATTTTCTTCTACAACCTTACATTCATTAGATTTATTTACTTCTAAAAATTCACCACTACTATAAAACTCTTTATAGCCACAAGTAGCTATATCAGAATTATACTTTTCGCAGCTATTAACTAATGTACTGATATGAGTTATTTCGAGTTTGTCATCTGCATCTACAAAGGTAATGTATTCCCCGTTCGAACAATCTATTCCTCTATTTCGAGCACTACTAACTCCAGCATTCTCTTGATGTAAAACAATAATTCTATTATCAGATTTTGCAATCTCATCACAAATTTCTGCAGTTTCTTTCTCAGAACCATCATCAACAATAATAATCTCTATATTTTGGTAATTATTAGCAATCACACTATTTATGCAATCCTGAACTAATATACCTTCGTTATATACAGGAATAATTACACTAACTAAACTTGACATATCAAACCCTCTTTATATTCCTAAACACCTTAAACACAACACCATATAGCCCTTTATTTATAATAAATAATCTAAACTGTATTTTTTTTGCTTTAGATAAATATTTAGCCTGCTTTACAAATTTTATATTTTGATTAACAATACTATAATAATAGTCAAATCTTTCTATTGGACAATCCACTTTGCTTTTTAAATAAAAATCATAAACCGTTAAAGCAGCTGATGCATATGCGGTATGTCCAATTACCATCATTTCAGGATAATTACTGTCTAAATATTCCATTTGAGTTTTAGCTGCGTCCAAAAAATCATGATTAATAGAAGCATTTCTAGAAATACTATTTTTTCTTTGTAAATAATAATAACAAGGATTAGATACATAACTAATCTTTTGTGCTAACTCAAATATTCTGTACATAACAAAATAATCTTCACTTAATTTGCCTTCTGGGAATCTTATTTCTGAAAATAATGTTTTATTGTACAATTTGCTCCAGGCTCCCATATCAAACAACCTATATGTATTCATTTCTAATAAGCCATTAAAAAAATCAAACTGTAAATCCTTATTATCTCTAGATTTTCTCTGAATCTTTCCACTTTCAAACTCATAGAAAATATTACATACTGCCAATTTCGTATTATTCTCTCTAATAGAATTGAATAAATATGTATACATATCCTCTGATATATGATCATCACTATCTACAAAACCAATATACTCTCCTTTTGAAATATCAAGACCAGCATTTCTAGCAGACGATAATCCTCCATTTGATTTATGTATTACCTTTATACGGTTATCCTTCAAAGCATATTGGTCACATATTTCACCACATAGATCAGGTGAACCATCATCTACCAAAATTATCTCTAAATTTTCATATGTTTGATTTATTATGCTCTCAATACATTTTTCAAGATATTTTTCTACTTTATAAATTGGAACAATTACACTTATGAGTGGATTCTTCTTCATTTATTAACCCTCATGAATTTGCTTAATAAGGTACATACAAATTAATAGTTTCTATCACAACATCGTCCCAATTATATTTTTCACATATAAAATCATTCGATTGTTGTTTATAATTCTCTACAATTCTTATATTCTCACACATGGTAATAATTTTATTTCTCAAATCATTCAAGTTGCTTTTTTTAAAAAGACACGCTTTATCTTCTACTACTTCAGCACATTCCTTGATATCCGAAACCAAACAACAATTCCCATAACTCATTGCTTCTAAAAGACTGAGTGGCATTCCTTCTAAATCACTTGGCAGAGTATAAACATATGCATTACTGTATAGTTCATCAAGAAGTACCCCTTGAACGAAACCCGTAAATAAGATTCTTTCATCCCCACTTGCCAATTTTTTCAGTTCTTCAGCAAAACCTCCGGAATCTGATGCCCCACCTGCAATAACTAATTTTTTATCAGTATCTACTTGCCGAAAGGCCTCAATCAAATACTGGATTCCTTTTTCTGGTACGAGACGTCCGAGATATAAAAAATAATCATCCTTATTCAACCCATATTTTTTGGTGATCAGATTTGCCTCACGAATCACTGGCCTATTCACTCCATTTGGAATAAACTTTGTTTCTCTCCCATAGGTATTAAAAAAAAACTCTTGTACCCCTGTACTTAATACAATAATTTCATCTGCGTGACGAACCGCACATTTCTCACCAAACATAATATAATTAGAAGCAAATGTTCCCCACTTCGCTCTTTGATGATCCAAACCATGAATCGTAGCGACACATCGTTTTCCAAACAACTTTGGAATCCATAAAAAAGCACATGGACCTTCTGCATGATAATGTACAACATCATATTTTCCAAAGGCTGCACGAATAGAGGCAAAAAAAGAGGATGTCATCGCTGCCAGACCTTTCCCATTGATGGTAAAAACTGGTTTTAATGAGACTCCCTTGTACTCTGTGATTTTTTCAGTATTAAATTCTTTTCCGCTAACATGAGCTCCCCTTCGGTTATAACAGGTCACATGATGTCCTAGTTCCACCATGCGAGTTGAAATCTCATCAACTACAATTTCAATACCGCCTTCTCGTGAAGGGATTCTTTTGTGACCGAGCATTGCTATTCGTAATTTTTTTTCATCATTCATAGATTCACATCTTTTCCCAAAAATAGTTAATAGATTTCCCCAATGTAAAACTATGTATGATTATATCAAAGATGCCTACTTTTTCGAGATTTCTAACAGAAGTGTAACATTTCTATATAATGGAACATTCTGCCTTTCTTTATTATCTTTTGACATAGAAAAAGAGAGCCTATTAACAAGCTCTCTTCTGACGACTGCAATATTTTATTCAATCGTAATTACAGAAACTGGGCAGTCATCACATGCCTCCTGTGCTGTATTTTCAGCTTCTGTTGGTATCGCATCTACGTAGACCTCAGCAGGTCCGTCATCACCCATACGAAATACTTCAGGGCACGTTGCCTCACAAATACCACACAAAATACAACCTTCTCTGTTAATTTTTGCTTTCATTACATCCTCCTTTTCCTTGGTATGATTTAGCATTTTCTATAGCATAACTTAATGAACTTTGCGATTGTCAGACCGATACCAGTTCTTCCGGTCATTCGATTTCTGGATTTGTCTGAGCGATAGAATCGTTCATAGATATTATGTAGAAAGTATGTAGATTGTTCAAAATAAAAAAAGACTGGTTTGCATGCCAGTCTTACATATTTAGTAGTTTCTGATTGAAAGAATTAATTGATCACGAACCGATACCCTTTTGACCAAACGGATTCAACCATTTCTACAATCCTAGGGTAACTTGCAAGCTTCTTTCGAAGTCTACTGACCGTCACCATAATGGTTCTTCGATCCTGCTCACTATAAGTTCCCCACATCATGTCTCCAATCTCTTCAAAAGAAATCAAAACATTTGGTTTGGAAGCAAATAGGAATAACAATTCATATTCTCGATTGGATAGCAGAATTTCTTCGGTTTCGCAATATACTTTACGCTTTTCCAAATCCATTTGAAGCGGTGGGTAGGAAATCAAAAAAGGATCTTTCTTGGCTTCCATGGTACGGCGGATAATAACTTGAATACGAGCCGAAAGCTCTCGCATGCTAAAAGGCTTCACAATATAATCATCTGCCCCCAGTAAGAGTCCCTTTACTTTATCATCTTCTGAAGTCTTTCCGCTTAAAAATAAAATAGGTGCTTCTGTGATGGCTTTGATCTTTCTACATGCCTGAAACCCGTCCATCTCTGGCATCATAATATCTAAAATAATACAGTCCGGTGCAAATGCAGGCAATAATGCCAATGCTTTTTTTGCATTCTCCGCAACGCGAACCTGATAGCCTTCGTTTGAGAAATATTTTTGGTTGATTGATAACACTTCTATATCATCGTCTACAATTAATAGTTTGTACATATGATACCCTCTGGTTTCTGTAAATTATGCTTGCTTGTACATCACATATCCATTCTCTTCTAAAAACCCTAGAGTCGATTGTACTGCAAGTTTACAGTCTTCAAAGGTGGCATCGTATAGACCAGCCAAATGAGATACGATCTCGTAAACACAGATTCCTTCGTTTAAGCATCGCACAATATCACACGCTGTGCAATTTAAAAGATAGAACTGTTCTGTTTCAAAATCTAAAATAGCAGGTTCCCCTGCAACGGTATGTATTGTTGGGTACCGTAAGATCATTACCTCTCTGTCCATATGAAATTCCCCCGCTGATGTCTGCCCTAATTAATATACTCATGAATAATTATACAACCACTGGTTTGAAATGTCTATATATGAAAATGTAAGTAATTTCACACTCCAAATTTCATTCCTTATTCAGAATACACAAATTATCTTTCAACTTTACATAAATAATGCATTTGACAGAATTTACAACGCAGAATACTACATAAAAAAACCATCATCGAATGATGATGGCTTTTATCTTCTATTTGAAATCTGGTACAATTCCAAGGATTTCCGAAGAATCCTCACGTACACACTGTGAAACTGCTCGAAGTTGTGGGAAAAATAATTCTACGATCAAAATGGTGCCCACGGTCCCAAGAAAACCAATTGCAAAGAACATCATTACGATTCTTCGATTGTTTCTGGTCACCCCTACGGAATTTGCACTATCCAAAATCTGTATCGAATCGTTTTGTGTAATCGTATTCATCTGTTTGACAAATTCTTCCGTTACTTTATTAGCAAGTGCAATGGACAGATCTGGATCGGATGAAGATACGCTGATGTACATCACGGTATCACTAGCGGATGTGGATGATACCATACGCTGTAGTTGTGCTGCACTGAGAGAATATTCTCCTTCCATCGCTACCACTACTTTTTCCAAAAATTTATTACTGGTCAGGACGGTTGCATAATTGGTCAACGTCTGTGTAGCAAGATTCATCTCTGATGTGATGGCACTCACTGTAACATCGGAATCGTAACTTTTCGCCAAGGTATAAATGGATGCCGTTGCTTCATAATTATTGACCGAAGGATAGAGCAAGGTAAACAGCCAGCCACAACAGGTAGTAAACACAATCACTGCTGCAATGAGCCATTTTCTTCTCCAAAGAGCGACGATTCCTTGCAACAAATCGATTTCAATTTCTTCTTCTTTTTGACATTCCATATGCTCACCCCTTTCCTTTTCTTACTTTTGAAAATAGCACCAAACTTACAATTCCCGAAATCAGGATCATAGCTATGGCAATTTCGATGAAAAGTCCATCGTTTTGATGCATTTCTGCTTCATTTATGATGTCTGAAATATCTACGGATTTTTCAGAA
This sequence comes from Lachnospiraceae bacterium, assembly GCA_963666475.2. Lineage (GTDB taxonomy): Bacteria > Bacillota > Clostridia > Lachnospirales > Lachnospiraceae > JBFHIZ01. Next base: position 763,708 of record CAXXJM010000001.1, read on the forward strand.
CGTGCTTCCACGAGTTCGGTATATGTCGTAATATCTGATGTATATTTTTCACCATCTACATTTTCATAAGTGAACCAAATATTCAAATCAGATTCTCCTTCGTCCGTAAACGCAAGATACTGCTCTGCATAGCCGACCTTACTACCACTGATACTTCCCAGACTGATTTGTTCGGTTACCTGTGTTTCTTTGTTTTCAATAAACATTTTTACATTATACAAATCTTCCACACCGACATTCTTGTATTTCACTTGAAATCTAGAACTGCTCCCTGCATAGGCCCCATCTGGGAATACGGAATTTTCGATTTGTACAATACTGGTCTGGCTGACTGGAATCTGCATGGTAAAGGTATTGGTGCCACCACCGTCTACGTCTCCAAAGTTCATAGTCACACTAAAACGGATATATTTTGCACTGATTTTCTCTCCTGCTCGGAGTGTCAGACTGACCTCTTTCTTTTCGCCAGCATAAATGGAATCGATAAAGAACTGATCGGAATCTCCATAAAGTGGCATAAACGTGGACTCATCATTTGGGATGGTCACCAGGATACTATCCACGGTTTTCTCTTTGCTAGGGTTATAAAGTGTCATGGTCAGATCAAATTCTTTTCCAGGTACGATTCCATCATTGGAAATTTGATAAGAATCCAAAAGTACTCTTGCTTTTTCATCAAACCCTTTTTGTGCTACTGGAAGTAACACGGCTATATTATTGGTTGCGGTTCCACCTGCATTGGCATACTGAAGATTGATATGAAATCCAACATAATCTGCACTGATTGCAGTTCCTGCTTTTAAGGTAATGGTCACTTCTTTTGTTTTTCCAGGGCGAACTTCCGAGATGTAAATCTGATTGGTTTCTCCATATACCGGCATAAATGTACTTTCATCACTTGGCAGAGTCACGACGATACTACGAACTGATTTGGTATTGCTAGGATTATAAAATGTGAGGGTCAAATCAAATTCTTCACCCTGTGACAATCCATCCGTAGACAACGAATACGAATTCAGCATCAATGTTCCTCGGTCTTCTGCTACGTTAACAGTAGAAGCATCGGCTGCATAAACAGGAACGGAAGAAAGCAACAGCATTAAAAGGATCCCTAGCGTGCTGAGTATACTAACTTTTCTTTTCATTCGCTTTCTCCTTTCCAGTGCTCTTTGTTGTAAATTTTTTATTTCGAATATTTGCACGGTACTGCGTAACTAAGTTCTTTTCTCCAAAATAATCAAAGTCTTTGATATATTTTTCATATTCATCTGCATTTACTCGATTGATGATCAGTCCGAGATATTTATCATGATATTTTGCTACTTTGCTTCTGGCATCTTTGAGCTGACGTTTTGTCGTCTGTGCAAGCGCTGCAATATATGCAATGCCATCAATATAAGGAAACAAGATTTCTGCATCGGATACAATATTGATGGAAGGAAAATCAAATATAATGAAGTCATACTCTACTTTTACTTCTTTTTCAAAAAATTCCATTTGCTTCGAGCAAAGTAATCGCACAGGGCTCTGAGAAATCGATCCACTTGGAATGTAATCCAACAACTTATAGTTGGTCTCGCAAACCAACTCTTCTAGTGTAATGTCTCCGGAAAGATAATCCGACAGACCTTTTGTGGTATATTGATTTAATCTTTTAAATTTTGTTCCTTTTCTCAAATCACAGTCGACCAAGAGTGTCTTAAATCCTGACGCTGCCAGACCTACTGCCAAGTCAATTGCGATTGTAGTGGTCCCGCTTTTGGACCCACATCCAGTCATTAAAATTGTTTTCAGATCTTCTTTTTGCTTTTTCGTATACAACGAAATAATAATACGATCGATTGCATCATTCATGACTTGATTGTTGTTGCCATAAAACTCAATTTTAGCGCTCATTCTATCTCCTTCTCTTCAATCAGTCTATTTCAAGGACAAACTGCCCTATTTAAACCCACTAATGCTAATCATTATACATGAATTCTTTTCAAAAAAAAGAAATCTTACGATAGTGTTAGAATTACTATCACTCTTGTTAGATTTCTACCCTTTTCTTACATTTCATGTATAATGATGCCAAACTTATGGGGAATTAATTTGGTACTATTAGTCTTTTAGGAGAAGGAAATGTCAAAAATATTGTTAATCGACGATGATGTCGACGTATTAAAAATCAACAAGAAATACTTGGAAAACGTAGGATTCAAAGTATATGCTACAAATGTTGCGGAAAAGGGAATTGAGTTTGCATGCAAAAATTTACCCGACTGCATTTTACTGGATGTCATGATGCCAGAAATCAACGGGTATGCCGTTTGCAAAAGGATCCATGATGTGGCAAATATCCCAATTATCTTTTTGAGTGGTCGCGGTTCTGAGGATGACAAAATCAAAGGTCTATCGCTTGGCGCAGAGGATTATATCGTAAAACCATATAGTTTACGCGAACTAAAAGCAAGAATTGATGTACTTTTGAGAAGAGCAACACCGGTTCAGACCATTGAAACCAGTTCAAAACTCGTATTTTCCGACCTTACGATTGATAAAATGGCACACAAAGTATTTTATCAAACAGAGGATCTACAGCTGACCAACCGCGAATACGAAGTACTTTTATATATGGCAGAACATCCAAACCGCGAAATTTCTTTTGAAGAATTGGGGAATATGATTTTCGGAGGATTTCAAGCCTCCGACCGGAGCTCCATTATGGTCATCGTCAGCAGGATTCGAAAAAAATTTGGAGAATTCCCTGGACTGTCGAACATGTTAAAAACGATCTGGTCGGTGGGATATTCTTTCGATACAAAGTAAGGAGCAGACATGAAAAAACAACAATTTCAAGACCCCGGTATTGAAACGGATCATGTTGCAGTTCTATCTAGAAAGCTCATTGCTCTTACAAACGAATTAACGGAGTCCAACCGACAGCTAGAACTTGCAGAAAAAGAAAAAAACGATATGATATCAAACATCTCCCATGACTTACGTGCCCCAATCACTGCTATTCGAAGTGCACTGGATCTGATGATGTCCGGTCAGGAATTATCTTCTGAGGAAATGGATCAAATGCTTCGTTTGATCAATCATCGTACCCAAACATTGGAGCATATCATACAGGAAATGTATGTCTTATTCACACTGAAAAATGACGAACAAAGTATGCACTACCAAACCATTTCTGCCATTCCATTTTTTCAAGAATATTATTACAACATCATTTCAGACGCCCAGTACGAAGAACGCGAAATGAGTTTGGATTTACCCGAAGAAGAATCCTATCTTATTGACATTGATGTACAAAAAATCATTCGTGTACTCGACAATTTATTCACCAATACTCTGAAATATTCTACGGATGGGGATCAGATACGTCTTGCTCTCATTCCATCACAGACCTCTGATTATATTCACATACAGGTTTCGGACTCCGGAATTGGGATTCCAAAAGAATGTGTTCCAAAGATTTTCGATCGTACCTTTACCGTATCCGATGCAAGAACGCCAAACTCCACATCGGGAAGTGGTCTTGGTCTTAGCATCGCAAAAACCATTGTTGAAAAACACCAAGGTATTATATTTTGTGAAAGTGAAATGGATCAAGGAACGACTTTTACCTTTTCACTACCACTTTCAAAGAAAGAAGAAGCGTCTTCAAACGAATAGTTTGAGAACGCTTCTTCTTATTCTTCTAATTCTTTTTTTCTTTCAACTCTTTTCCTTCGATTGCAATTTCCCGATCGCAATACTCCAGAATGCTTTTCCGATGTGTAATGATCAGACAAGTCGGCCTAGGTTGTAATTTCTGTAAATTTTGTAAAACGGCCAGTTCTGTTGCTTCATCCAGAGCAGAGGTCGCCTCATCAAGAATCAGGAATGAAGCCTGTCGTATCAAAGCTCTTGCAATTGCGATACGCTGGGCCTGTCCTTCCGATAAACGATGTCCTTTTTCCCCGATTTTCGTATCCAATCCATCCGGTAACTGAGTTACAAAATCATGTACCGACGCCATGCGAAGTGCTTCATACATTTCTTCTTCTGTAGCCTTGATTTTTCCCATCTGCAGATTTTCTCGAATTGTTCCGCTAAACAAGGTATTCCCTTGTGGCACATAGGATAAGAACTCACGCATTCCCGCATTTGCCAGAACATGATCGCCCCCCTCATTATAGTACTTGATTTCTCCATCGTTCTCTGCTACAAAGGACATCAACAATCGGATCAAAGTCGTCTTTCCAATACCAGATTCCCCTACAATCGCCACGAATTCTCCTCCTTTGATATCTAGGTCAGATTTTTCCAAGATGGAATCCTGGCTATATCCAAAAGAGACCCCTTTCATCGATACCCCGATATTTGTCGGTACGATTGTTGTCTCTTGTTTCTTTTCATTGGCAATTTGCTGCAGTTCTATAATTCTTCCCGAGGAAGCAAACACCGATACGACACTTGGAATTTTTTGTACAAGTTGCATCACTGGTGCCTGCACTCGACTGACCATTGTCAAAAACAAGGACATTGTACCAAACGTGATGGCTCCACTCGAAATCTGTACGGCCCCATAAGTCAATGCTACAAGAAACCCAATTTGAAAGGACATGGTCATCACCGTAGATGACATCATGCTAAATTTTGTACGTTTATAGACCCATGAAAATCGTTCTTCACGAAGTTCGACGAGTTTATCAATATAATAATCTTCATTTGCAAAGGATTTTACGATTAATAGATTCGCTAAGCTTTCCTGCAAAAACGAACGATAGTTGGATTCTGACTCCTGCACTTTTACCTGCAGATGTTTCAATTTTTTTCCAAGCCAGAACGATGCAATTGCAGCAACAGGCGCAATCAAAAGTGCAAAAATAGCAAGTAATGGTGAAAAATAAAATAAGGTAAAAAATACCAAAATCAGTTCCAAGAACAATTGAATGATTTCAGGAATCGTCCAAACAATGCCCTGTGCCACATTTCCAGCATCACTCGTCATTCTGGTCATCAAATCTCCAGTATGATATTTGGTCACATCCAGCCAATACGAATTGATGATCTTTTCATAGATCTGTTTTCGAATCCCAAAAGAAAATTTTTCATCGAGCATGGTACTAAGGAGTGTGGTAACAACCGTAAGAATCTGGCTTACGACCATCAAACCAAGAAATACTGCAATAAAAATATACGCTTTCCGAATATCTCCCTGTGTCGCATCATCAATGATCATTTTTGACAAAAGTGCCGTTCCAACGGATGCAAGTGTCATGAAAATGCTTAGGATGAGTTTGATTGAAATCTTTCCAATAAATGGTCTCGAATATAAGAAAAGCCATTTGGCATACGACAACTGGCTCTTTCGGTTTTTCCATAATTTACTTAACTTGCTCATACTATTTCTCCAGTGTGACCAGACCAGCTCCAGCCAGGCGATCTAAAAAAGAAACCACGGATGCATGACAAGTTTCCGTCTCTACATCATATTCTTCCATCAATGACTCAACGATATTTCCAATGGTTGTTTCCTCTTGAATAAGATCCCAAATATCATTTCCTGTCCCCTTAATCAGAAAATATTTTCCCTGCTCAAAATCTACCATGACTTTTTCTCCAGAAAGATCTGTGACGTCAATTTTTTTTGTAAGTTTTACAATTGTGTTCATATCCATAATTTAACCTCTTTTTCCCCTTGTGAATGAGAACATTTTATCACACTGATTTGAAATCGGTTGAAATCTAACAAATCTGTAAGACCTATTCACATACTCTTTACAAATAAAAAAAGCCGATGGACACCATCAGCCTTTTTTCAAGAAATCATATTCTCATGATCCATGAGCTCCCCATAAAATGGTCACACCATTTTCAGTGGTTGTCATAAAATAACCATCTGGATTCTGTGGATTGATTCCGCCGTATTCGGTTTCTTTTAAATCCAACTCAATAATACTAGCTTCATTCCATTCCTTTTTCATGATTCTACCTCCTGTAAAAATTTCTCTAGCAATTTTTTTGTGAGTACCTTGTCATCAAGAACCTAAACTTACCCAACCTTGTTTTTTTCCATCCTGATCTGTAGTCATGTAAACAAAGTCAATGTTGTCAACATTCAATCCACCAAATTCTGTTTTTGCAAGATCAAGTTCTTCCACACTTGCATCATTCCATACTTTTTTCATTGTTATTCTCCTCTCATACTTGAAATATCTATCAAAATTCTCTATAAGTTACCTTTGATAGTTCTATTATATAAAATACATAATAGAATACAAGCATTCTATCAACAATGAAAGAATAATGTTAAGTATCATATAAATACTCCAACATAAGATTGGTATAGCTATGACGAATCAAATCAAAAGGGTCCATTTCTTGAAATGGATGCTCTTTCAAATCTTCAATGGCTTTCTCACAATCGATTTTTTCTTTATATAAATGTTTTGTATAGTTTGCAAGCCATTCATTCACAATTTCTTGTTCGACCTTTAAAAATCGACCTTTCATATCGACACTTTGACGGCCTTTTCTTCGTTCTGTCAAAATGATTTCTGGAATCATGTCTTTCATGTATACTCTGATCAATCTTCTTTGAGCATCCTCTTTATTCACCTGATCCAAAGGTATCTGAATACAAAATTCAATCATACGTTTGTCCCTGGTTGGGTCTCTTTGCAGAACCCCGGTATAAAGAGAATCTTTTTGCATCGATTCTCCAGTCTGTCTGAGTGCTACATCTTCAAACAAGGAGTTTTTATAGAGTATATAATGATTCAATCCTTTTTCCCATCTACGTTGTTTGATTTTTAATCGTTTTGTAGCACCGCTAGCATTTTGAAAAGACTCCATAACAAAGGTCAATCGATTTTGATTGGACTCTAGAGCAATTTTCTTGCTTGATGTACATGCTCTTTTTATGATATCCGTAAGCATTAATTTTCTGGACACACCTCTTTTTTTGTGTATGTATTCGATTTGCAAAAACAGCTTCCAAAATCTTCCCGTTTGAAACAGATATACCAGATACTGAAACAAATCGCCCGAAGATACAGTGCCATTTCCAAGTGCACCAGTCAATAGTATTCTTGCACCTTTCTCCCTCGCCAATTTTGCGCCTTCATAAATCCAAAGAACATTTTGCACGGACTTATATGGAAATTCATGAATTTTCATATAAGTTGCTCGGTCAAACCATGCATTCATTTCTGGAAAGTCCATAAAATTGCATTGGATATTTGGGTACATCTTCTGCATTTCCTTAACGAGTTCTGATTCATTGGCAATTCCTCCTGGATCTTCTTCAAGTGCAATGCTGGAGTCCGGTATGGAAGTAAAGGAATACAAGTCTTTTCCCTGTTTTTCTAAATGCATTGCTGCAAGAGCAGCGACCGATGCAGAATCCAGACCACCACTCAAAAATATCGCTGTTTCACCTGACGAACGTAACGTATCTGCCACACAGGTTTCATAAAGTTTTAAAAAAGCTTGTTTATATTCCTGATCATTTTGATATCTAATTTTTCCGGGTTGCACTTTTGGTATCCAATAATGTCTTTTCTGAATCTCAACTTGTCCATCGTTGTCCATCGATACGATAATCTCTCTAGATGGTGCAATTCGGTATATTCCCTGTTTCGGGGTTTCTTCACCCTCTGTAAACATGACAAGTCCGTCTTGCCCAAGAAACTCAGCGATCCAACGTTCGTTCCAGACAGGATTCGTCTGAAATTTTTCGACTGGCTTCATGAGTGAAGCAAAATATAAAATGGTTCCCTGTAGCATATAATACACGTATCGATTTCCAACGGCATCACCGACCATTACCACTTCATTCATCACCGCGTTGTATTGGACAAATGCATATGCTCCCAGCATATGATCCAGGCTTTCCTTGATATTTCGATTATATACCTGAAATAATATGGACCCATCTGGAGTCTTTGGATCGAGTTCCAAATCTTCTTCATCTTTTAACCAGTTAAGCAGTTCTGTGCGATTATCCAATACCACATCCGCGGTCATATATAGTCCATGTTTGCTGAGCGGTAGCACTTCATCTTTGGCTTCCTCTGTAAAGTATTGAATCCCACATCCCATATATAAATTCTCTTCCAAAATTTCTTCCGTACGATCCAATGCACATTCCGAAAACATCTCACGCATGGATTTTGCATCCTGCTCTGGAATATTTTTTCCTGATAGATCTATAATTCCCCAAATTGCTGACATGAATATTCCTCCACAAGATTTACGATTTCGTTGATGGTATCCCCTTCATGTGGTCTTCGAATCACATAGATTGAGATTTTCGATGCAATTTTCAAGCAATGCTTTCCTATTTCAGCAGAATACTTGCTTTCTTCTAGTAAATGACGTAAAAAGAGGTTCCAGACACACGCATAATATTTGTCCATCCCGGAAAGCTCATCGAAAGCGACTAGTTCTTCCAAAGGATCTCGATGCAAGCCAAGTACAAACAAAGCTTTTACGGTCTTTGGTTCCAATGAAAATTCTTTTTCATATGGCACATAATATTTATCTTTCATCTCACTGATATAGATTAGCTCATCCAAACGATATCCATGATTAAGAGCTTCCATTCTGGTCAGTTTCTGATATGGAAATCCTGCTTCTACTACAACATCTCCCTGCTCATTGATTCTTACGACCGATGCATCATCCGCCATAAAATCATATCCTCTCGCCAGAAGGTTTCTAGTCGTAGTCGATTTGCCGCTTCCGCTCTCTCCAGCCACAAGGATCGCATGATTTCCTTTACTAAGGACCGAACAATGAAACATCATTTCGCCTCTTTGCAAATGTAACATAGACAATCCAAATCCCAATAAAAAGGTCTTTAGGCTTGGAAGTTCCACATCTCCTTTTGGGGCATATTGTATCATATTCCCGTTCTCTACTTGCATGAACAGAGTAAAATTTGAAAGCCAGCTCGATGTTTCTCCAAACTCCCAATGATTGTTTTTATCCCACATGTCTTCCGGCATTTCACGTTTGAAAATTCGCACGTCGAGATTTTCTACCGGAACTTCCTTTGCAGGAACGAGCTCAGAAAACTCCAGATCGGAACCTATTATTTTTCCATAGAGTTTATAGTAATTCATACATGTTCACCTTATGTTTTCTATCCTTCTTTTTGATTGTCGGTATCAAACTACACAAAACAAAGAACACAAACAGTCAAAAAACATCCTGCAAGCAGGACGTTTTTTGACTGTCCAAATAGACTACGATTTAAATTTGCTTACAATTGCATATCCTGCGCCATTTCCTCCAGTAACATACATGTCACCAACTCGAAGCCATGCATGCGCAATCATTCTTTCTTCTTCTTTTCCGCAACCAAGATATAAGGTTGACGGAACCTCTTTTCTTTTCAACAAATGTTGTGCAGTTAATGCGCGGACAAGGCATTTGCTTTCCCAAGTCGTGCGACTACATGCATGATCTACCGCACGTGCCACGCGAAGTGCATATCGATATTGATTGGGTGTTGCTTCCGTCTCGGACTCTTCACCTTCCACTCCCCAATTTTTTTGAAGTTTTTTTGGATGAATCCACAATATCTGAAAACGATACACTGCAGAATAGCAAAAAGCTGCAATTGACAGTTTTTTATGATGATTATATTTTAAGAAGCGATACAATTTTTTTACTATTTTCATACAGTTCCTACTTATCTACTGTTTATTTTGTGCAATTGGAATCAAAAAAGTAAATGTACTGCCCTTTTTCTCATTTCTCTGACACCAAATTTCTCCGCCATGCGCCTCTACAATGGATCTTGCTATGGATAATCCCATCCCGCAGCCATCGCTCTCATTCGGTGTTCGGGCATATTCTTCTTTAAAGGTATGCATAAACACTTTACGTAAATTTTCTTCGGCGATTCCATATCCGGTATCCATGATACTGATCTTTACAAATTGCTCACTAAAGGTCGTTGCAGTAAGCTTGATCTGACTACCTTCATCCGAATATTTTCTGGCATTGGTAAATATATTGCTTAAGACACGGACAATCATATTAACATCAATGTTTACCTCTACTGAAAACTCTTTCTTAAGGTCAATTGACATCTCCCGATCATGAAATTTTGGATCGCTGCTCATTTCATAAAAAAACTCTTCCAACAAATAATCGATTCGTACAATTTCTCTTTTCATAGGATAGGAATTGGAAGTAATGGTAGAAAATAAAAACACATCATTGATCAGATGATTCAAATAGTTGGAACGTTTTTGAATGGATCCAAAAAGCTCAGATACTTCCTCTCGATTCCACTCTTCCATGGAATTTAAATATTCTATGATGTTATTGATTGCTGTAATTGGTGCTCTTAAATCATGCGAGATATTGGCTACAATTTCATTTTTTTCTTTTTGAGATTGAATCAATTCTTTATTTTTTTGCTCAAGCTTTTGATTTGCCTTGAACAATGCTCTCGAAAGATCTTCTACTTTTATTTCGGGATGTATAAAATGTTGTTTTTTCATGGATTCTACTCATTTCTCATAAAACGGTTCACGGCTATTTCTATTATAAGTCCATAAAAGCAAATCGTCCACTAAGAAACTACAAGGATTCTTATCTTTCTTTTAAAATGCACCTTTTCTTCCAAGCAAACTAATCGCCGTTTTTAAGATGATTTTAAAATCAGTAAGTACGTTCCATTCATCAATATACATGGTGTCAAGTGCAACGATTTCATCAAAGTCCGTTATACTACTTCGTCCACTAATCTGCCACATTCCAGTAACACCTGGTTTGATGCTCATGCGTCGCCAATGATTTCTTTTGTAATGGGTGACTTCATCAAGTGTAGGTGGTCTAGTCCCAACCAAGGACATATCCCCCAGAAGTACATTAAAGAATTGAGGAAGTTCATCAATACTCGTCTTACGAATGAATTTTCCTACCTTTGTAATTCTTGGATCGTCTTTCATTTTAAACATGAACTGATCTTTCATCTCGTTTTGTGTCATCAGATCTTTCTTTTTCGCTTCTGCATCAAGACACATACTACGGAATTTATACATATTAAAATGACGTCCATTTAATCCTACACGTTTTTGTTTAAAGATGACTGGCCCTTTCGATTCCAATCGAATTGCGATTGCCGCAATCAACATGATTGGTGAAAACAAAATGATTCCAAACAAAGCACCACCGATGTCTACAAGTCGTTTGAAAAGCAATTCTGGTTTATTTAAAGAAACCGTATGATATACAACCACCGGATATGTTCCAACACTGGATACATAGCGATGCGCTTCATCTACGTTATATTTATTTTCAATCACATGAACAGTGATTCCCATATCAATGCAGGTATTGACGATTTCTTGAATATCCGTGTATTTTTCTACACGACTCATAATATAGATATGGTCTACTGCATGTTTATGTACCAGGTCTTCCAACTGGTCTACATGCCCAAGATATCCCTCGCACTCTGGTTCTTTGTAAGATACAAATCCGATTAATTCAAACTCTTCATTGCTGCGATTCAAAAAATCAATAAATTTCTCATAGCAACTTACACTTCCAATAATGACAGCTCTTTGATGTTTGGTGAAGATTTTTCTTAATACATAGTGTTCTAAGAAACCACTCCCCAGCAAAAAGAAATAACTTAAGATCAAATACCATGCCACAAAGTGATATTCATTGAGTTGCGAATCGGGGAAAACAAGAAGTAGTCCAAAAATGGTCACTGCAATGAATACAGACAAAGAAGACCGTTTAATAAAACGATCCGGATAAAAAAACGTTGTGGAATTATAGATTCCCAGACTAAGTCCAGATAGAAAGTAAATGGTGACAAATGCTATTCCTATCCCAACAAATGGTATGATGGACTCTTCTTCAAAAATCTGGTTTCTAGATGCTGAAATCAGAAAAGCTACAATCGTGAAGAAGAAATCGCAAAATAAGTATCTGATATTCATACTTGCTCGCCAGTTAAATTTTCCCATGCACTTTTCCCCCCTTGCATGAAATTTGTAATCTTATATGATCCCCATCAACAGATACACTAGCATTATTTTAGCTTTTTTTTTATTCCGAATTGGTTTTCTAACATATTTGTAAGATTATTTTTATGGAATTGATTGTATTCGACCATGAATCATAGTATTCTTGTTATAAAAATCAGACAATACGATAAAACGCATTTTAGAAAGGACATTTTTAGTATTATTAAAAATGGAACAATTATATATGAATACTGATACAAACCCAAAACAAAATACAGATCAATTACAAAATACAGATCAACTACAAAATACAAATCCAATACAAAATACAGACGCAATCACGGAAGACAACTTAGTGCAGAATAATAAGCATAAAGTAAAAACAAATCATGGCATCCCAAAGAGCACTTGGATTCGTCGAGCAATTCTTCTGGTTCTATTGATTCTTTTTCTTATCGGATTCAACCAAAGTCTGGATGTTACCTCTTTTGACTACTCAAACAGCGCAATTCCAGATGCTTTTGAAGGTTACAAAATTGTATTAATCACCGATTTTCACTGTAAGACTTTAGGACATAATGAATCGACTTTAATCAATGCGATAAAAGATGCCGAACCAGATCTCATAGTCATTACCGGAGATATGATCGATGAACAGCACGAAGATGTGACAGAGGTCTATCAGTTGTTAGAAGGAATTCACGATATTGCCCCTATTTTTGCAGTCACTGGAAACAATGAATTTGATCCGATGGCTCCTTACACAAAGCTCGTCGAACTTTATTCCTATTATCGTGTACAATTGATTGATGATCAGCTCATTGAAATCGTCAAAGACGGAGCATCTTTCCGACTCTATGGTTTTAGTGCAGCGACCAATTATATCAAAAACGCACCCGAAAAACTCCCCACACCGGACCCTGCTTATTTCAATCTTGTCCTATACCACTATGGAAGTTCTTTTGATTATTTTGAAAATACCAATTACGATTTAGTCCTGGCCGGACATGTCCATGGCGGACAGGTTCGACTTCCCTTCGTAGGAGGCGTATTTGGAAACAACTACAGTCACTTGGAACTATTTCCAAAATACACGGATGGCGTCTACACACTGGGTGATGTGACCATGATCCTTGGTCGCGGCCTTGGCGACTCCGGAGCCCCAAGATACAACAATCATCCTGAGCTTGTAGTCATTACACTACACGCCGGAGATGCTGAAGAATAAGCAAGACTGGATGCTGGCGCGGTTTCAGGTGCCGTTTTCTGGTGAAGTTTGCTAGCTAGGTTGGGGGTTTTAGTTTCGTTTTGGGGCTAGGTTGGGCAAATTACTTCGTAAATTACAATTTTTGACCAAATCCCTTCATTATCTCCGAATAATTGCATGTTTTCTATTTTGTTGGTCTCTTGACGATTTATTTTTAAGAATCTGCCCAAACACCCTTAGCTTTTTGGAAATTTAAGTTCTTATAAAAAGCAAATTGCCCAATTCATATGTTTTAGTGACGCAATCATAGAACAAAGCATCTTTCCTGCCTTGTCCTTTGGACAAATTACTTACCTGGAAGACCAAATTACCCAAATATATACAAAGTAACTATCTCTTATGTATATAAATATAGTTCCCCTTATATATAAGTAAATATCTCTTTTATATATAAATCTAGTTACCCATGTAGATATAAAAAACTAGCAGGTATCATATGACAGATACCTGCTAGTTTTTTTTTATTCCTATAAATTTTTATCTTGAATCAGTTAATGATCTTTACATCATTTTCGCTATATGTGTCTTTACACTCTATACATCTTTTTCCATTACTTCCACAAACAAGTCAACCAATTCCGGATCAAACTGTTTTCCACGATGTTTCAACAACTCTATAAATGCTTCATGTTTTGTTACACCTGCATGATAGCTACGGTCACAAACCATCGCATCATATGCTTCTGCTATTGAAAGTACTCTTGCAAAAAGTGGAATTTCATCGCCCTTTAATCCCTTCGGATAACCTCCTCCATCCCAACGCTCATGATGTGCTAAAATATATTCAGCAATATCAGACATTTGATGAATCGTGCTCAGGATACGATAGCCAGCTTCTGGATGCTGTTGAACTTCTTTCTTTTCTTCCGTTGATAGCTTTTCATCTTTTTGTAATAACTGATCAGGAATCATGATCAAACCAATATCATGAAATAGTCCTAAAAGTTTTAGATTCTCAAGGTCTTTTCCTTCGAGTTTTAAGGCTTCTCCCATTCTTCCACAGAGCTCAGCAACACGTTTTGCATGCTCCTCTTCGCTTACATGTCGATAATAGAAGTCATTCATAATATGATCAAGTACTTTTGATTTTACATCAGGACTTTCTACCAATTTTCTCTCGTACATTTTTGCTTCTGCAGTTTGAAATACTTTTTCAAAACTAACATTATCATGGTACTTGGTATCTGTTCCACAAGAAATCGAAATTTCAATTCCGTTGATGTACTCTGTTTTGGTACGCTCTTTTAGAGCTTCCATATATTGCAAGGCTTCTTCATGAGTTACATTTGGCGAAATAATTACAAACTCATCTCCTGAAAGACGAGAAATAATATGGCCTTCTGCATATACCTCTTCCAAAACACAAGCAACTCTTTTTATATATGCATCACCCAGCATATGTCCCAGCGAATCATTTACCAATTTCAATCCATTGATATCCGCCATAGTTATACTGATCGGATAATTCTCGGACAAATCAAAACGGCATTTATTTTCTTCAACGTATCTGCGATTATACAACCCAGTAAGTTCATCATGCACGCTGAGATATTCTAAGCGTTCTTCATACTCTCTTCGGTCTTGACAATCTCTGCAGACAACATGAAATACTTTATGATACCCCAATTTCATAAACGTCATCATAATCTCTACATGTTTCTGTTCATGTTCAGGTGTCAAAAAGATCCATTTGAACTTGCTAAATCCAATTTTTTTTGCTTGTTTTTTCTTTAACTCCCAATAGGTCACTGTGTCCATCCCTTTTGGATGTTTATCTGGTGAATAGGAATAAAAACTAGACATCAAAATCTGACTCTTCGGAACTTCGAAAAGTCTGCAAGCAGCCTTATTACAAGTTATGATTTTGTCATGTTCTACAATAAAAATAGCATCTGCAGAATTTGCAAATATTTTTTTGTACTGAATATCCCCTTTATTCATTTACCCCACCATTAATAAATCTAGTAAATTTGACACATCTAAATCATTTTATACCCTTTTTTTTATTTATGCAACAATTCCTACATGATTTTTAGTTTTTATGGTCTTTTTCTTGCATATTTGTCTATATTTCTGGTGTTTGATACTAGAAATGGGCTGTATATGCGCCTTCGCTACTTTGTTTCTTTTGTTTCTTTGCAGGTTTGAAGAGTCTCAAGATTGGGCAAATCCTTATAAAAAAGGACGAGATAACCCAAACTGAGCGCACAGTAACTTCAATATCTTAATTTTCAATCAATGATATCCTTGTTTTCCCTGATTTCACAATCATGCATCCTCTTACAAACAATATATATTATTGGGAACATTTTGGAATGATGGACAATCCGACATATTCAGACAAAGCATTCAACAAGCATAAAATCTATGCACATAATGATATTATCCCTACAATCAATTTAATCACGACCTATGAAAGCAAAACACATCCCCTTGACTCCATCTTGATTCATAAAATCATACAGGATACCTTTTTACAAAATTAACAAAAAAACTGTGACAAACATTGTTTGCCACAGCCTGAATATATGATCTATGAAATGGAATAATAATTATTTCTTTGCATTGATAAGAATTGATTCTATTTTTTTGTATTGATATGGAATGGGAAATAGAGAGGACATGTGCCAATCGCAGCTGTTCCAATTACTACAATTCCTAACAATCCAATCCAACGAATGTTTCCGTCAAGCAAAAACAATAAACTAAGAAGAACAACTCCAATCACAATACGGATGATGCGATCGATTATACCTACATTTTTGTTCATAGAAATACCAACCTTTCTCATAAAAAATAAACATATAACAAATTTACTTTTCAAATATATTAATTGAATTTTTTTGTTTCATCTGTTTAGATTATGCTCTCTTCTTTACGATTGTTCAGTGATTTGGTCACATTTCCAAAAATTCTTCTGATTCGTCTGCTTCAATGGGAAGAAATTGAAATTTCATTACGTCAAAAAGACCCATATCTGTAATTTTGATTTCAGGAATAACTGGTAGTGACATAAAGCACAGTGTCATTGCTGGATCTACTGTTTCAAAAACACCAAGTACTTTATGGGCACTTTGATGAAACTCAGTTAGTCGTTCATCAACCCATTCACCCGTCTGATCGCTCATAATTCCACCAATTGGCATTGGAAGACGAACCAGTACTTCTTCATTATATACCTGAATCATTCCACCTTCTTGAAGAATCAGTTCCTTGACAGCTTTCTCCATATCTTCATTATTTGTCCCACATACTATGATGTTGTGCGAATCATGAGCAATGGAAAGTGCAATTGCTCCACGTTTCAAACCAAATCCCTTAAGAAGAGCAACCGATACATTCCCAGTATTTTGATGCCTTTCTATGACAGCTACTTTGATCAAATCCGTATTTTCATCAAACACAAAATCTCCATCATTTGTAAGCTCAACTTTCATTGAATCTTTTCTGGTTACAACGCCATCTTCTAATATCGTAATGATGTGGACAAAATTACTTTTACTTTTTAACTTCAGTTTTTCGATAGAAAAATCCTTCACGTGAAAACTTCCGCGTACCTTAGATATATCTACTTTATTTGCTGGCAAAAAGGATTTCCCATACTCAGCAACTCGAACACCAGAAATGAAAACATCCTTGGCATGAAAATCTTTCAAATCTTCGACCAGCACAAAGTCAGCTCTCAATCCTGGTGCAATTGCACCTCTGTCCTTTAATCCAAAACACTCAGCTGCATTTATTGTTGCCATCTGCACGGCAGTAATTGGATCAATACCTTCTTGAACACAAATTTTCAGATGATTTTCAACATGTCCCTCTGTAAAAATAGTACTTGGTTGCCGATCATCCGAACATAATACACATCTTCTTGCATTCTTTTCATCTACACCTTTTAAAAGTACACGAAGATCCCTGCAGGCTGAACCTTGTCGAAGCATTACATACATGCCCCTTGCTATTCTTTCTTTTAAATCATCTACCGTAGCACACTCATGATCATTACGGATTCCTGCTGAAACATAAGCGTTCAACGCGTTTCCAGTTAATGATGGACTATGTCCATCGATTAATTTCCCATTTTTTTTGCATAAAAGAATCTTTCTTAACACCTCATCTTCTGCATTGATAACCCCTGGAAAATCCATAAACTCTCCAAGGCCAAGGATGCGATCATCTGCTAAAGAATCTTCCATCATATGTGAAAGAATGGTCGCACCTGAATGTTCAAAGTCGGTTGCAGGTACACAGGAAGGTAGCATGTACTTAATATCTAATGGGGTCGCTTCTGCAGCCTCCAACATATAAGAAAGACCTTCTAGACCACAGACATTCACAATTTCATGAGGGTCAGCAATGATTGTTGTCGTGCCATGTGGAATCAGTAATCTTCCAATTTCTTCTGGCGACACATAAGATGACTCTATATGAATATGCGAATCAATTAAACCAGGTAAAAGATATTGGCCTTCGCCATCAATGACTTCACGTCCTTCATAGGTCCCAATTCCAACAATTACTCCATCTTTAATTGCCAAGTCGCCTTCTTCAATTTCATGTGAAAATACATTTACAATTTTTACATTCTTAACGACTAAATCGGCCATAATATTTCCCGCAGCAGCTTTTATTCGATTTTTCAGATTATCTAATTCCATTCGGTCTCCCATCTACGTAATATTCATATCAAAACAAAAGAGAATGGGTAAATATAAGCTAATTTACAGCTAAAAGCCCAATCAATATTTCTAAGCAACTATGCCCAAGAAGCCAGAAAATTCTTAATAATCAATCCTTTTCCAAAGCCAGCAAATTCGCCTTTTATTTCTTCCATCTCTGATGAATCGGATAGGCATATTGTTTCTCATTTTGATTTCCTGCTATCTTATCACTTCTACTGGATGTTTGTCTAGCATGAATTGCGGGATTCGACATCCCTGCTTTTGGAGATTTCCCAAATATTTCATCACAAAATGTGGAATGCTTTGAAAAGGAAAATAAATTCAACTCGTTTTTTGCCCTTGTAATTCCAACATAAAACAATCGTCGCTCTTCTTCATACGTTTTAAGATCTGCATCATATGCATTTTTGTTACTATTGTTTCCGATGCTGCCGTTGCCACTTTGAACACTCTTTCCTTTAGTCAATGGTTTTTCGGGCAGGATTTCATCATATACATCAATTAGATAGACCGTATCATATTCAAGACCTTTGCTGGAATGAATTGTGGAAAGCACAAACTTACTGTTCCTATCATAAGGTTTTTCACGAAGTAAACTACTGAGTTCTTCTAGACGTTCTAGAAGTCTTGCAGGGGTAGGTTCGTTTAGTCCGATTGCTTTTAGAATTTCAATTTTATGATCATTCAAATTTGCTCGTTCTAAGTAATAATCATACCCCATCTGGTGTACAATTCTCTCGATTGCACGGTCCCCTCGTTCTTTTTTAAGCATACTGAAATGCTTCTGTAGGTCTCGGCAGTTCTTCTTGGTTCTCTCTGGTATTTTCCCATCACGAATAGCGACCTCCAAAATTGAAATGTCTTTTTCTTCGGATACTCTACAGATTCGTTCCGCAGTTTCCTTATTGAAATAGGTAGATATTTTATAATATATCTGTAGGAAGCTTTCAGTATCGTATGGATTATGCGCAAATCGAATAATGTTGGTGATATCCATAATAATACGGTGTGAAAAAAATACAAACTGATCACTTTTGATTCGATAGGATATGTGATTTCTTTCTAAAAGATCGATGAGTGGAAGCGCACTTTCATTATCTCTATAAAGAACTGATGTTTCAATTTCACAATCCACAGCTTTTCGGAGCAAATAGGAGTATTGTTCGTCCTTTTTTGATAAAGCAATATTGTGCACCCGCTTTCCTTCTTCTCTGGAAGCAATCATTTGCTTTTTATGTCGCTTGATGTTTTTTTGAATGAAATGATCCGCTACCGTAACAATATTGGCGCTTGAACGAAAATTCTGCTCCATAAAAAGAACCTTCGCCTGGTCATGATCTTTTTCAAACGATAAAAGTGCTTCTGGATAAGCCGCTCGAAACCCATAAATACTTTGATCTTCGTCCCCAACCATAAAAAGGTTTCCACTTCTCCCTGCAAGTAAAGCGATAATGGCATGCTGAATTTTCGAAGTATCTTGTGCTTCATCCACACAAAGATATTGATATTGTTCTTGAAAATGCTCTAAGACCTGCGGGATATTCTTAAGAATGCGATATGCAAAAATCATTTGGTCATCATAATCCATTTGTTGTTTTTCACGCATCATTTTTTCATATTCTTGAAAGAGCTTAAGAACCGGTAATTCTTCATTTTCTGGTAGTTTCCCTATTTCTTCTTCATTTAACATACTATTTTTAATATAAGTAATTAAAGTACGGATGGTCTTGATATCACTATCCGTAGGATACTCTCGCAGTTGATGCTGATAGATGTGGCGGATCAGTGAAATGATTTCCTTTTCATCCGTTACTAATCTTGGGGCTCTTTTCCCACTGATTCTTTCATAATAATTATGAATCATGACACAAAGCCCATTGATCGTGCGAAACTCAAGAAGTTCCCCCATAGCAGAATCAAATAGATGACAAAATCTGGCCTGCATATCTTTTGTAGCTGCCACGGTATAAGTAATCGTAAGAATTCTTCTTGGGTCTATATTCAAGCTATAAATCATATATCCCAGTCTAGTCACAAGAACTGTCGTCTTACCACTCCCTGGTACGGCAAGTAGCAAAATAGGGCCTTCTATATGTTTTACAGCTTCTGTTTGTTGCTTATTTAAATTTATTTGAAATTGATTTACAAATTCTTGATAATTCAATGTTTTTTCATCCTTAAAAATATTATTTTCATATTAAGAGAAATGCCCATACATTTTTCTGTACAGGCATTCCCTTACTTTCATATGATCTTTTTCCTATAAAATCAAGTTTTGTTCCTATAGTATCATGTTCTGTTCCTATAGTATCATGTTCTGTTCCTATAGTATCATGTTCTGTTCCTATAGTATCATGTTCTGTTTTAATAGAATCAAGTTATCTCTTATAGAATCGTTTTCTCTAATTGATCAGCAACAGCTTTCATACATCCTGATTCAAATGGGCTATTGAGACCTACTTCCTTAACCATATTTGTAAAGAAGTCACTTGCAGATAACTTACAAAGTTTTAAATAACTTTCCCAAGCTGCTTTAAAGTCAACATCCATTTTAGCTTTATACTGAAGCGCGCAAGTTTGTGCAATTGAGTAATCAATATAATAAAACGGACTGTTGTAGATGTGTGGTTGTTTTTGCCAAAAACCACCTTCTGCATAGTATTTGCAATCTCCATAATCGAGATGTGGTTTGTATTCTTTTTCCAATGCAGACCAGGCAGCTTTTCTTTCTTTCGGTGTTAGGGATGGATTTTCATACACAATGTGCTGGAATTCATCTACCATACATCCATAAGGAATAAACATCGCAGCATCTTCTACCTGCATTGCCAAGAAATCATCTTTACGATCCCCAAAGAACAATTCCATCCAACCATCTGTGAAAAATTCCATAGACATGGAATGGATTTCTGCAGTTTCCATTGTGATATCTGCATGCTCACGAATTGGGTCTTGTCCAGATAAGTATCCCTGGAATGCATGTCCACATTCATGAGTAATTACATCTACATCTCCGCTGGTTCCATTAAAGTTTGCAAAAATAAATGGAGAATGATACAGCGGTAAATATGTCATATATCCACCAGCCTGTTTCGTTTTTCTTCCAAATACATCAAACAATTCGTTTTCCATCATAAAATCAAAAAACTCTTTCGTCTCTTGAGATAACTCTGAGTACATTGCTTGTCCTTGTGCAAGAATTTCTTCTGGTGTTCCAAGTGGTTTTGGATTTCCGTTTTGGAAATATACACTTTCATCAATAAAAGAAAGCTTTTCAATTCCTAAACGTGATCTTCTTCTTTCATGCAATTTTGCAACAAAAGGAACAAAATCTTTTTTTACTTGATTACGGAAACTTTCAACTTCTTCTTTCCCGTAACAGTTTCTCTGCATTTTGTAGTAGCCAAGCTCCACATAATTTTTATAACCCATTTCTTTCGCTTGTTTATCGCGATTTTTCACGAGTTTATCATAGAAAGTATCTAAAGCTTCTTCATTTTCTTCAAAAAAAGCAACATACTTCTTCCATGCCGCGTCTCTGACACTTCGGTCGGGACTTGTGAGGTATGGTCTCATCAAGGATAGATTTAAAACTTCACCTTCCCAATCAATTTTTGCTGTTGCAATCAATTTATTGTATGCAGTAACGAGTTCGTTTTCTTCTTGCATCAATGGAATCAATTTTTCATCAAAGCTTTTTAATGACAATTCCATATTTTTGAATGCAACTGGTCCAATTTTTTCTTCCAAATAGCTGCGGAATGGTGATTCATACATTTTTTTCTGGTAAGAAATCAACTGGTTCTGTAATACTGGCATTGCTTCATCATAGAATTTTTTCTCTGCCTCATAAAACTCATCCGTTGTATCTACACTATTTCGAATATGCGCAATTGTCATCTGCGTCATCACAGAATCCGTTATTGCATAAAATTTTTGATGTACTGCAAACTGTTCTTCTCCACTTGTTGCTTCTTCAAATTCTTTAATCAGTGCTTCTATTGCACTAGTTGTCTTTTCTACATCCACACGTTCGTATGGCATATCTTTAAATTTCATTGGTTTACCCTTTCTTTCGTATAAATAGTTAATGCTCTTTTCATATTAAACCTTTCGAACAAGAATTTCAACATCACAAATGAAAAACAGCTTAGAAACATAATCTAAGCTGTTTTCCAAAGGAATTATTATATCATCGACAGATAAACAAGGTGCGCTGTCAAAAGTGTCTATGACTCTTCTGCTAAAGCATAGATGGTTTTCTTTTCCTCGTGTGTTAACAATTTTTCAACTGCAAACGTTCCTATAAGATAAATGGATAGCAACGTCAGATTCGTAACCACTGTATATTTGATGCCAAGAGTAGTCGTCTGGAAAAATAAAATAGGCAATTTAGTACTTGCCCAAACGGAAATGAAAAATAGAACGTTTGCATATCTTGCACCTTTCTTTAACATCACTTGTGCCACAGGAAATGCTGCAACTAGTGGACCTGCTGACATTGTTCCGATAAAGAAGGCAATCAATATTCCAATCACGCCAGATTTTTCTCCCATATAACGAATCATGGTTTCCTTTGGAACCCAAATATCCAAAAGACCAATCATCAAAAAAATGGGTGGAACGATTTTTAACATGGAAACAAATTGAAATCCTGCAGAATTCAGTGCATTCAGTCCAAGGGATACCTCTTCATCTGTTGCAGATGCTCCAATTTTGATGCCAAACATATCCAATACAAATAAAACGACAATCAGTACGATTGCAATATAAAACATTTTACTTTTTAATATAGACAATAATATTTCTTTTTCTTTTTTCATTACATCACCAACCAGACTACGAAAGCTACAACACCAGATGCAATGAACGCCATGCTGTTTCTTAGTAGAACTGCCTTTCTCCCAAAGAATTTTGTCTCTGCTACCCAGTACACGAACCCAACGGCCATTAGCGTTGTCACAAATGCTGCAACCTGAGGGTAACCAGCTCCATATCCCAAGAGTTCTGCTCCGAGCGGAAACGCAACAAATGGAGGCATGAAAGCTACCGAACCAATAATCATCCCTGCAAATACGCCAAAGAATCCGGACTCCTCACCAAGTAAGAGCTTGATGGTCTGAGGAGTGACAATCGTTAACAATACCCCGACCACTAAAAATAAGGGGACAAGTACTGGCAAAATGTTTAAAAATGCCATCCATCCTTTTTTTATAGCCTGCTTGGTCTTCTTTCGATCTTTCAAAAGAGAAAACACCAGCAAAACAAATGCTAATGCATAAATTACAATTGTAGAAATATCCATTTCATAATCCTCGCTTTCTGTCCGTTATTTCAATTTCTATTGGATTATAATACAACACAATGAAAATGAAAGTGACTAACTCACAAAATGACATTTGTCAGAAACGTGTGTTCAGTCTCCTTTTTTTAATCATACCATCAATCATTACCACCAGCTTAGCGTGTGGTTTGCTTTGCGGCTATAAGCCGCTTTTCCCTGCTTACCTTTAAAGAGGCTCTTAAAAGTTCGCTTCCGCACTCCTTATATAGACATTGGATAAAAACTCTTTGAAAACATGTGCTTTTGTCCAATTGTTACCCTGTACCCTAGATTGTTTTAATGCTTAAAGCTAAAGCTAGTTGGGAATACACCTGCATAGCATTTGGTTTATTGTAATCTTGGTTACAAAAAAATCACCATCAATACAAACTGACGGTGATTCTTGTCCAGGTAAAACACTATATTATAAAATTTGAAAGTTCTTTACTTAATTTTTCTGTTAATTGATTTAAGCTTTCAGCAAGACTTGCTACTTCTTTAACGGATGAAGACTGTTGTTCCATCGACGCATTGGCTTCTTCTGTAGCTGCAGCGGATTCTTCTGTTACAACTGCAATTTTCTCAGCGGACTGAATCGTCTTTTGCATTGCAATCTTGATGTTTTCTATTCCACTTTGAACATCTGCAATCACTGCGTTTACCGCATCAATGGATTCGGAAATCGCCCCGAAACTTTCTTCCACTTGCACAACTGACTTGGATTGTTCTTCTGAGCGCTTACTTACTTCGCTCACAGTTTTTACTGCATGTCTACTTTCAGATTGGATAGCTTCTACAATTTCTTTGATTTGTATAGCTGCTTGATTCGACTCATCTGCAAGTTTACGAATTTCATTTGCTACAACAGCAAAGCCAAGACCTTGTTCCCCTGCTCTCGCTGCTTCAATACTAGCATTCAAGGAAAGCAGATTGGTCTGACCAGCGATGGAAGTAATCGTTTCCACAAACATACCTATTGTTTCCGATTTCATCTCCAACTCATGGATCGCAGTAGCCGTTTCCTGAGTCGCGCGATTATTTTCCAAGTTTGCAACTTTTAGTTCTTCTACGACAGTCTTTCCAGCCTCATTTGAGGATGTTACGTTTTTATTCTTTTCTACCATGAAGTCAATATGAACAAGTAATTGATCAACTTGATCTCCCGCTTCTTTTGTATTTAAATTTGCAAGTTCTACTTCTTCTGCCTGTTCTACCGAACCTTTTGCTATATCTTCGACTGCTTTTGACACAAACATTGCGGATTCAGATGCTTCTTCCGCAAATTCTGCCATTTCTGAAGCCGACTGATTTACTGTTTCTGTAGTATTTACGACATTTTCAATTAAACTCGAAACATTTTCTCTCATGTCTTCGATGGTAACACTCAAATCCGAAAACTCTTTGATTGCAAGAAAAAGAGAATCACTCTTGAAGTCGCCATTTTTCAAACGCTCTACACGTTTCGAAATCTTCTTAACAGACTTTGCCATCCACTGACTAATTGCAAAAGCAATAACGATTGCCGCAAGTAAAAGCACACCTCCAATTGCCGAAATTGTTAAGGACAACGTTCTTGCTGTACCATATATTTCTTCGGAAGGAAGCGTTGCCAGCAATTTCCAGCCCAACCCATCTACCGTTTCAAGGAATGCGATTTTTTCTTCCCCACCATAGGTATATTCGTAAAATCCAGAATCATTCGTCTGCATAAAGTTATTTAATTCTTCCACAGGACCAACCACACCAATAAGCTCTGGATTTTTATGTGTAATGGTAATACTATCAGCAGTCAGCAAAAATGGATATCCTTCTTTTCCTACTTTAATATTGTTCAACAACTCTGCCAGCTTATTAAGTTCGATTTCCGCAGCCACAACTCCAACGATTTCATCATTAAAATTATATACTGGCATCGAAACGGTAGTAACCATTTCTCCGGTTACTGTTTCTATAAAAGGTTCCGTCCATACGGCACCTTGTGCTTCGATAGCTTTTGTATACCATAGTTGTTGTCTTGGATCAAAGTTTTCTGGATAGGTGCGATTTGGAAATACAGAAGTATACCCGTCTTCAAATACAACAAAAGCACTGGAAACCGTATCGTAAATTCCAATATAGCTTTCCAAGCTGTCTCCAATTGTCTTTTTCTCAAGTGCTAATAAATGGCCGTCTGTTAATGCATTGGCTTCTGACAACATAACAATACTATGTTCTACAGAATCAAAGTACGTAATCATTTCGTTTTCAATTTCCTTTAATAAGGAAGAAGTGCTATCTTGCGTCATTGAACTCATATTGTTAGAAATCTGTACATATGAAATTCCTGTAATTGCAATCAATGGCAAGCTAATTAATATAGCAAAGGATGTTACCAACCCCGCACGAAAAGAAATTTTTATTTTTGTAAAGATACGCTTAATAAAGCCATTTGATTTTTCCTTGTTTTTTTTCATGTAAATACCATCCTTCAATATATGAATTTAAAATAATAAAAAACCCCTCAGATAACTGGCTACCATTTTACAGGCCCTATAGTTTTGCGTCATAGCCTTTCGGCTACTTTGCCATTACATGCGGAGTTTTTCTGCATTTCTTCACTTTATACAGTACCAAAGTACTGTGTATCATGTCGGAAAGTATAGATGAAAGTTATTTTATTGTCAATAGTTTTTATATAAATATCTTGTATTTTGTATAAAACATATTCTACCCAAACACTCTATGTAATAAAGATTTTCCTAATAAATAGAGGCTCGATTCACGAATTTGTTCATCTTTTTCTAATTCTGCAAAAATCGTTGTATAAAACCATTTCTGGCTGTCATACCCTCGATTGAATTTGTCCCAATTCATCGTGCCTTCCTCAATTTCAGAAGTCATCATTTCGAGCGAATTTACTTTATCAGCCAATTTAATCCATTTTACCTCAAGTGGAAGTGTTGCGATATGATCAATTGCTGTCTGTTTGCGTTCTTCCCATCCTTTCGTTTTGTCTTCTGAAAGCATGGCAACCATCGATGCAATTTCATCGCCAAACGTTTCTCTTGTTTGCTCTAATGTGACGCTTGTATCTTCTACCGCATCATGTAAAAGCGCTGCAATCAAAATTTCCTTTTTGACGATACCATGTGTCATCAATAAACTTGTTACTCCAAATACGTGTGCTACATAGGGTATCTCCGTACCTTTTCTCAATTGGTCACCATGCTGCACAGCTATCCAATTGATTGTACTCGACAGTGAAAATGATTCAAAGCTCATGCATTCCTCCATTCCATCCCCATTATTTGAATTATTTGTCTTTCTTTTCTTTTTTCTCTTTTTTATCTTTTTTATCTTTATGTTCTTCTGGTTCATGGTAATGATAGTGTGTATTATTTCCACAATTATTTCCAATTCCCTCTTTTACAGGCGCAACCAAAAATCCAATTGCCATACCTGCAAAAAAACATGCAAGTCCTAATAGTATTCCGCTTTTCTTACTCATAAATATCCTTACCTTTCTCATAGCGCATGTAAAATCTCAAGCACTCACCCATGGTTTTCTTATATAATGATATTCAAATTATAACATGATGGATTTGTGTATACAACAAAATTCCCGTATAAAAATAAAATATGCATTGTGATAGAGTCACAGTAAATGGTTCGCTCTTCAATTATAATAAAATAACACTTTTTAATTAAAGAATATGGAGGATTATCATGATTATTAAACTTATCATTGGTGCAATTATCGGAGGCTTTCTTGGCTTTCTATATCAAAAAAAGGTGGGTTGTAAGACAGGGTCTTGTCCAATCACCTCTAACCGTACTGCT
This sequence comes from Lachnospiraceae bacterium, assembly GCA_963666475.2. GTDB lineage: Bacteria > Bacillota > Clostridia > Lachnospirales > Lachnospiraceae > JBFHIZ01. The sequence continues at coordinate 790,774 of CAXXJM010000001.1, forward strand.
TCGATTGCTTATGGAGCCGTAATTGGTGCAATGTTCGCAAGCACTTTCAGTTAAACTTCATCTGCCTCTAGTCCTAACACCTCTCCACACAAAAATCCACACAAAAATCAACTCTTTTTTTTATACAATTTTTCAGAAAAACTTTTTCATAGGAGGTTGTAAAAAATAGTCAATGGAGTACTATAGAATTATAGACTGACCGATTCGGATAAACTGTTTTGGATAAACCATATCAGTTAAACCAATACAGTCAGAAAGGAGGCACATCCATTGAATAATAAGTTTTTCGAGCTTTCTATAGAGAAGCAACTTCGAATCATCAATGCTGGATTTGAGGTATTTTCACAAAACGATTATAAACGGGCTTCGACAGACCTTATTGCGCAAAAAGCAGACATCTCAAAAGGACTTCTCTTTTATTATTTTCACAATAAAAAAGAGTTTTATCTATTCTTATATGATTATGCTTTCAAGCAAATACAGGCCCAAGTGCTCACCGAACACTATGATGAAATCGATGACTTTTTCGAGCTCTGTAAGTACGCCGGGAAAAGGAAATATGAGATATTAGTTAAATCTCCTTTTCTATTCGATTTTGTAATCCGCGCTTTCTATTCACAAAAAGAGGATGTTTCCGATGAACTAAATCAAAATGTTTCAGAAGCAACGAGTAATCTATTCGCAAATTATTTCGGCAATGTTGACCTATCGCGTTTTCGTGATGATATTGATCCAGAAGAGATTTATCAAATGATGCTCTGGATGACTGATGGTTACATGCATGAACAACAACGAGCTAAAATACCACTGAACATGGATGATGTTATGACCAAATATGAACGATGGTCGACCCTTTTAAAAAGAATCGCCTATAAGGAGGATGATGTAAATGAGTTTAGTAATTGAGACGAAAGACTTGACTAAGAGTTATGGAAAATCAAGAGGAATCATTGATGTAAACATGAATGTGTCGGAAGGCGAGATCTTCGGCTTTATTGGACCAAATGGAGCAGGAAAATCTACTACGATCCGTACTTTGTTAGGCCTAATTTATAAGACAAGTGGAGAAGCAAAAGTTTTTGGGAAAGATATTGAAAAAGACCATGTAGAAATCCTAAAAGAAGTCGGTTATCTTCCTAGTGAAGTCTTCTACTATGACAATATGAAAGCGATCGACCTACTCAAATATTCTGCCAGCTTTTACGGCAAAGACTGCAATGCAAAGATTAAAGAGCTCTCCTCTGCGATGGAACTAGATCTCAACAAAAAAATAGAAGACATGAGCCTTGGAAACAAGAAAAAAGTAGGGATTGTGCAAGGTCTGCTTCACTCCCCAAAACTGATTATACTTGATGAACCAACCTCTGGTCTTGATCCTTTAATGCAAAAAACTTTTTTTGAACTCATCGAAAAAGAAAATAAAAATGGTGCGACCGTACTCTTCTCCTCACACATCTTAAGCGAAGTACAAAAGATCTGTGATCGCGTTGCCATCATCAAAGAAGGTCGAATTATCAACACACAAAAGATTAGCGACTTAAAACAAAATGCATATAAGAAAGTTACCTTTACTACAAAAGACACTCCACCTGAAAACTTCATGATTCAAGGTGCAAAAGATATTATTCTTTCAAACGGTTCCATCAATTTTATGTACCAAGGAGACTGTAATATTTTGTTAAATACACTAGGTGCTTATCCACTTACAAATATTGACATTACTGAACCGTCACTCGAAGAGATCTTTATGCACTACTATTCAGATAAGTAAGGAGGGATTAAAGTGAATCTATATTTATTTGAAATAAGGTCATACATCCGCTCGGCCATCATTTGGATTGCCAGTATAATATTGATGTTTATGCTTTTGATGAATGGGATGTTTCCATTATATATGGATGCAGCGGATTCCATTGAGGCCGTTCTTGCAAACTTCCCTCCTGCCTTTGCACAAGCATTTGGTATCGCAATTGGGAAAATGTTTACTTTTGGAGGATTCTATAGTTTTAGTTTTGGTTATATCTCATTGATTGCAGGTGTTATGGCATCTTCTTTAGCAATTACGGTTTTTGCGCGTGAAAAAAAAGCAAAAAGTTTAGATTTTATTCTAACAAAACCTATCAGTCGTACGAAGATATTTTTCAACAAATTATTTGCGTGCATTACCATATTATTTATGGTCAATCTTGTTTATGAAATCTTTTTTGTAATCGTTTACTATGCAGTGGGTGAAGGTGATGCTTCCTTAGGTCGAGTAATCTATGGTGGTGCTGGTGTATTTTTTACACAGCTCCTATTCCTTGGATTCGGAATTGTCTTTGCTCTGACTGCAAAAAAAATTCGTTCGATTTCTGGAACAGGTACTCTATTTGGAGTGACTGCATTCATCTTATCTTCTCTAGCGAATGTACTGGAAGAAGAAACCATGTACTATATTGCTCCTCTGAAGTATTTTGAACCTTACCGTATATTTGATGGTGAAAATTATGAAGGTAAATTTGTAGTTGCCGCCATTCTTATTCTCGCAGTTTGTCTATCCGTCGCATATTGGAAATTCATAAAAAGCGACACAAGACAGGTCTAAGGGGGGTGCAATATGAATATTATTTTAAGAGAATTAAAAACCAATCGTAAAGCATTTATCTTTTGGATGATCGGTATGTTCTGCCTGATCTTTATTGGGATGTTCAAATATACTGGATTTAAAGGAGATTCCTCCATTATGGAAATATTTGATACCATGCCAAGAGTCATAGTCGCAGTCTTTGGTATGGTTGGTGTCGACTTTACAAAAATCGGAGGATATTACTCTCTCCTTGCTTACTATACAATGATTTGTGCAGTAATTTATGGAATTCATCTAGGAGCAGGTGCTGTTACAAGAGAAGCCGTAGATAAAACCTACGAATTTATTTTTACAAAACCGAAATCGCGCACCTATATCCTACAAATGAAATTGATTGCAGCAATGTTCTACCTTGTTCTATTTCATATTGGGACATTTCTGATTTCATTATTAGCTGTTTCAGCAATCAACACGGGCGAATCGATTCCTTTTGAAACATTTTTATTCACAATTGCCTGTTTCTTAGTAAGCACTATGTTTTTTATGCTTGCAGTCTGTCTCGCAGCATATGCAAAAAAAGAAGAATTGGGAATGCGTTTTGGAAATCTATGCTTCCTACTATTCTTCATAATCAGTATGATCTATGATATGTTGGAGAATGGTGGAATCCTAAAAGTCCTTGCTCCATTTAAATACTTTGCATCCTGGGATATCCTTGAAGGAAAATTTGATATGAAGTACGTTGTCCTTTGTATCGTAGTTACTTCTATCTCCTATTTCTGGGCGATCAAGTCGTTTGAGAAAAAGGATTTTCTATCATAACAACAATAAATTGTGCGTAAGTCACAGAAATAAGCCATCTTTCTTGTTATAATGTTACAAAAATAGAAAGGTGGCTTTTTTTATGTCAAATGTAATTATAATAGGTAACGGTCCGGCAGGAATTTCCACAGCGCTTTATACAACTCGCGCAGGAATCCATACTACGGTCATTGGAAAAGATCATGGTGCCCTTAGCACTGCTTCAGAAATAGAAAATTATTATGGATTTAGTCAACCCATTTCAGGAAAAGATCTTATTAGTGAAGGGATTGCTGGTGCCAAAAGATTGGGTACAGAATTTATTTCCGATGAAGTTCTTGGAATTTCTTATGATGAAAAACTTACCGTCATAACAAAAAACGGAAACTATGCAGCGGACAGTGTAGTTCTTGCCACTGGCTCTTCTAGAACAACTCCAAAAATTCAAGGAATCAAAGAATATGAAGGAAAAGGAATCAGTTATTGTGCAGTATGTGATGCATTCTTTTATCGTGGAAAGGATGTAGCCGTTCTAGGAAATGGAAACTATGCACTTCACGAAGCCATGGAACTACTTCCAGTTGCAAATTCGGTCACAATTTTAACAGATGGCAAAGAGATAGGCTTTGAAGCACCGGAGCAAATTCAGGTACTTACACATAAAATCTCTTCCATTACAGGAACACAAACCGTTGAGGAAGTACAATTTGACGATGGATCTCGTATTCAAGTTGCTGGTATCTTCATTGCACTTGGGGTTGCTGGCAGTACAGACCTTGCAAAAAAATTAGGTGCCGAAACAAACGGAAACAAAATTTTAGTAAATGAAAATATGTCCACGAATGTCCCAGGATTGTATGCTGCAGGCGATTGTACCGGCGGATTGCTTCAAATCTCAAAAGCAGTATATGAAGGTGCAAAAGCAGGTACAGAAATTGTTAAATTCCTTCGTTTAAAAGCAAAAGCTTCAAATTAATCACTCAACGATCCGATAAATCTGTTCAATTGAAATTCGTGTATTATCTTGAAAAACAACTTCACGATGCGTTCGATCCAATCGAATGATTTCTCCTATTTTAGAAAGATACCGACCTCCAGATTTTTTCTGGTCCGGTTGAAAGTAAATAACCTCGAGCTCATGCGTCTCGGGAAGATTCGAATCAATTGCCATTAATACGTCATCGATTCGAGCCTTTTCAGATTCATCGAGCTCCTTTTTTTTATCAATGTACCTTGCAACCTCCTGAACAGATGCTTCATGACCAACAACCGCTGCAAATGGTGCAAACTGCGCAGCTCGATCATGTATAGACATTTGAGGGTGCTTTTTCGATTTTGGATGTTCTAAACGAAGCATATCAAAATACTCTTTTATTTCTCTTATCTCTTGTTTCATCATGCTTTATGTCCACCAATCTGTTGATTTCTTTCAATTGTCATGGCACCATCTTTCAAATTTGTCCCTTTTAAGATGGCATTTTTACCATACTTTTTTTTTATATCCAACATTGCTTGTTGAATTTGCTTTTCCTTTTTTTCGGATTCTTTCTCTTTGATTTCCATCTGTGGATCGGTAAACATCGAAAAAAGATCCAACTGTTCATATGTCGATTCTTTCTGTAAATGGCTCACATCTTCCAAACGATTGGCTGAGAGATTCACTCTTCTTACAAGAAGGTCAGGATTTACGATTTGGTCAAAAAGATTCATCACCTGATTCATGATTTGTCTGGTTGAAGATGTTTTGATTTTGAAATTTGTTGTACCATGCGCATGTTTTGGTGTTTTTCTTCCATACATATCCGTTACGATTTCACCCTGGTATGCATCACGAATTTCTGGAATTGTTAAATTCAAAATATCATAACCAATCGTAAGGACGATTTGATCCGTCACCACTCCTTTTGCTACCAAATCTAATACTAAAAGTTCCGTCATTTCCTGTACAATAACTCTGGCTTTTTCAAAGGTATAAGCACTTTGTAGCACCTGACCTGCACCAGTACTTTTTACTTCTGGGCGATATGCTTTGACATCTTCTATCGTACATGGTTCATAACCCCATGCATGGTCAATCAACAATTCTGCATTGATTCCAAAGATTTTGTATAATAAATCTTCATTTTGAAATTTATTGGTACCGATGGAACATCTCGCTACATCTCCCATTGTAAACATACCGTGTTCCGCTAATTTTTTTGCATATCCTCTTCCAATTCTCCAAAAATCAGTAATCGGTTGATGCGCCCACAATTCTTTTCGATAAGAATACTCGTTCAATTCCGCAATTCGTACGCCATCTTCATCAGCAGGCGTATGCTTTGCCATAATATCCATCGCTATTTTACATAAATATAGATTGGTTCCAATTCCGGCAGTTGCCGTAATTCCTACCGTATCATATACATCCTGAATCATTTTTTTTGTAAACTCTCTTGCCGTTTGTCCAGCTGCCTTCAAATAATCTGTGACATCCATGAATACCTCATCGATTGAGTAGACATGAACATCTTCTGGTGCAATGTATTTCATATAGACTTGGAAAATCCGTGCACTATAGTCCATATACAATGCCATTCGAGGCGTTGCCGCAATATAGTCGATTGCTAAAGATGGATCTTGATTTAGTTCGTTTGCATCATAAGATTTTCCTGAAAATTTCATCTGCGGAGCTTTTTGTATTCGCAAAGCATTTTCATTTTTTACTTTTTGAACGACTTCAAAAAGTCTTGATCTTCCAGATAGTCCAAATACTTTTAAAGTTGGAGAAACTGCGAGACATATTGTTTTTTCGGTTCGTGATGCATCTGCAACCACTAAATTTGTTGATAAAGGATCTAATCCTCTCTCCATACACTCTACCGAAGCGTAAAAAGATTTTAGGTCGATTGCAACATATATTCTGTTTTTCTCTCCCATTCTTTTTCCTCCGTTTTCGTATTTTCTGAGATACCTATAGTATACTATTTTGAAAATATCAAGTCAAAATAGATATTTGACTTTTTCTAATTATCATGCTATATTACATATGAACAAGTATTCATATGTTCATTGAACAACTAGCAAAAGGAGAACAACGTATGAAAAAAATTTATACCATTCAAAATTTAGGCTGTGCAAACTGTGCCGCTAAAATAGAACGTAAAATAGAATCTCTTCCTGGTGTAAAATCTGCAACAATCACATTTGCTACAAAAAAACTAACCTTAGAAGCTTTTGATCACTCTGCCTTATTGGAAGAAGTCAATGCAATCATCGCAAGCATTGAACACGATGCTTGTTTGTTGGTTTCGGATCAACCTGCAAAAAAAAGCTGGTTTGCAGAGAAAAAAGATGAAATTCAACTCCTGGCAGGTGCCTTTTTGTTCATCCTAGGATTTGTAATCTCCCCACTTGGCGACCTCCCATCAATGCTAGTATTTCTTATGGCTTATTTGATTTTAGGCTTTGAAATTGTATTGTATGCAATTCGCAATATCATCAAAGGAAATGTTTTTGATGAAAATTTTTTGATGAGTATTGCAACCATCGGAGCTATTGTAATTGGTATGTATTCTGAAGCAGTTGGTGTTATGCTCTTTTATCGTGTTGGAGAGTGGTTCGAAGAAAAAGCGGTTGAAAAAAATCGTAAACAAATCATGGACGCGGTCGACTTAAGACCGGAAACCGTATTATTGGTGGATCACGGACATACCCATGAGATTTCAGCAAGCAAAGCGGAAGTTGGAAACATCATCCTTGTACGTCCGGGTGATCGAATTCCTTTAGATGGACACATTGTGGATGGCTCAAGTCGAATCGACACATCCCCAGTTACGGGTGAATCTGTTCCAATCTCTGTATCTGTAGGTAGTGAAGTCATCTCTGGATGTATCAACACATCTGGTGCCATTAAAATTGCAGTGGATAAACCACTCTCTGAATCCATGGTCAGTCGTATTCTTGAATCCGTAGAGAATGCTGCTGCAAATAAACCTTCGATCGACCGATTTATTACTCGTTTTTCCAGAATTTACACCCCCTTCGTTGTAGCAGTTTCGATTGCGACCGCAATCATTCCATCATTAATTACAGGGAACTGGAGTCATTGGATTTATACCGCCCTCACTTTCCTTGTTATCAGCTGTCCATGCGCACTTGTACTTAGTGTTCCTCTCGCTTTCTTTTCAGGCATAGGAGCTGGCTCCAAAATGGGAATCTTGTTTAAAGGTGGTTCTTCAATCGAAGCACTGACAAAAGTAAAAGCAATTGTCCTGGATAAAACTGGAACAATTACAAAAGGGAATTTTATTCTCCATGATATCACCCCTGAAAAAGGGTTTGATACCAATCAACTATTACAAATTGCAGCAACTTGTGAATCGGCTTCTACACACCCGATTGCTTCAAGTATCAGAAGCGCAGCTTTCGAAATCGACCTTCCAAAACTTCATGTTCAAGAAACGGAAGAAGTTTCCGGACATGGCATTCGATGTAAGATTGACGATTCCACCTATCTTTGTGGGAAATCGGAGCTATTAATAAATAATGGTGTTGATCTAAGCAATTATCAGTCAAGTGATTACGGTACCGAAGTTCTTCTGTCCAAAGATGGCGTATTTCTTGGCTCTCTCAATATTTCAGACACCCTTAAAGAGGATGCAGTAGAAGCCATTTCAGACTTGAATGCAAAAGGATATTACACTGCTATGCTTACTGGTGACTCCGAAAAAAGTGCTGCTTATATTGGCCGCAAGGTACAATTAAAAGAAATCTTTTCCAAATTACTACCATTAGATAAATTAAACATGTTGAATAACATTCGAGAAAAGCAAGGTCCCGTTCTTTTTGTAGGGGACGGTATCAATGATGCTCCTGTTCTCGCAGCAGCTGATGTGGGTGCTGCAATGGGAAGTGGTTCTGATGCAGCCATTGAAGCTGCCGACGTTGTATACATGACTTCTCACGTTGAAGCCATCCCAGCTTCCATTCAGATTGCCAAAAACACCAATCATATCGCCATGCAAAATGTAATATTCGCTCTTCTAATCAAGGGGCTAATCATGGCTCTTGGGTTTGCAGGAATTGCATCGATGTGGCTTGCAGTGTTTGCAGATACCGGAGTTGCATTACTTTGTATTTTAAATTCAGTTCGAATTCTATATAAGAAATTTTAGAGGTGTCTCCTGTAGCCTAGAATTTTTTGATTCTTAAAGCTGAAGTTAGTTGGGAACACCCCTGCATAGCAGGTGATTTATTGTAATCTTGGTTACAAGAAAAATCCACGACTTTCGTCGTGGATTTTCATTATTCTTCTATATGTTCTAACCCTTGACTAAAGATGGTCAAAATATGACTATCTGCCAAAGAATAAAAAATTGTTTTTCCTTCTCTTCTCTTTTTTACCAGTGACTGCTGTTTCAATACGCGTAGTTGATGAGAAATTGCCGACTGGGTCATTCCTAGTAAACTGGCGATGTCTAGCACACACATTTCTTGATATTTTAATGCGTATATAATCTTAAGTCTAGTGGCATCACCAAAAACCTTGAAAAATTCTGCAAGATCCTGGAGTTCTTCTTCTGGTGGTTCTTCTTCTAATATTGTAGTTTTGCATGCTTCCTCTAAATATAGAAACTTTGGCTTTTCATGCTCCATGATTTTCTCCGTTCTTGTAATCAATTTTTCATAGTTCTATCTATCATAGTAGCATACTTCCAAATTTCATTCAACTTACATTCTTTCCATCGCAAACGCAATTGCTTCATCTGCCATCAATGGCTTGCTATAATAAAATCCTTGAATGTACTCACAGTTTTTATCCATAAGATATTCGACTTGCTCCTTTGTCTCTACGCCTTCAGCTATCGTTACAAGTCCAAATCCTTTTGCAAGATTTATGGTTGCGTCAACCAGTGTAGAACCTCTAAAATCTAAAATCTTATCAGTAAACGTCTTGTCGATTTTGATGACATCGATTGGAAGCCTTTGCAAATATGCAAGTGAAGAAAAACCAGTCCCAAAATCATCCAAAGCAATTTGAAAACCATGACTTTTTAGTTCATTTAGCTTCTCTGCCATATAATCATATGCTTCTATCATGACACTTTCTGTGATTTCTAGTTGAATGAATTTTGGTTCAATTCCACATTTCGTTGTCATATTCAATAAGCTTTTAACAAAGCTTTCCTGATAAAATTGTACAATCGAAACATTGATTGAAAGCTTAATGTCATGTAGTCCATTTTCTTCCAACTGGTTATGAAAATTCATGACCTGCTCACATACCAGCTCCCCTATAGGCAGAATTAGTCCGCTACTTTCAGCAATCGGTATAAATTTTGCGGGTGATATCGATCCAAGTTCTTCATCATCCCAACGTACCAGTGCTTCAAAAGAAACAACTTTTTTCCCATCACAGGAAACGATTGGTTGATATTGCACATAAAACGCCTCTTTATCCAACCCTTCTTTTACTTTACGAATCAAAATATATTCGTTTTGATAAATATCATTCATGTCTTTTACATATTTTTTCAGAGCAGATTTTCCATCTTTCTTCGCATGATACATTGCCATATCAGCTTCCATCAACAAAATTTCAAAATTTCCTCCATTGTCTGGGTAAATAGAGTACCCTATACTTGCCGTGATTGATATCTTTCGAGACTCAATTTCAAAATCTTTAACGATCGTTTTACTAATTCTTAAAAGAAGTCCGTTCAGGGAATCCAGTTCCTCGAGGTCTTCAAATTCTTTTACTAAAACAAATTCATCTCCACCAATTCTTGAGACATACAGACTTGGGTCCACAAGATCTAAACGCTTACTTACTAATACCAGTAGCTCGTCTCCTAGATGGTGTCCATATGTGTTATTGATAAATTTGAAATTATCTAAATCTATGTAAATAACAATAATCTTTCCATTCTCAGTGATCGATGATATTCGTTCACCAAGATGTTCTTCCAATGCATATCGATTGAATAGACCGGTAAGATAATCATGTCGATTATCATATTCCAGTTCCTCCTTCATTTGCATCAACTCTTCGTTTTGTGCAACTAGTTCTTCTTCACCTGCCTGCAATTCATCATTAAGCTGCTGTAATAAATTCTTGCTTTCAATCACTTGAGCTCTAGATTTTACCAAACGGTTTTGGAACCATAGTAAAACAATAATTAAAATCACTAAAAATACCAATACAAAGATTGTGGAATTGACTAAGCCTTTGTGTGCTGCATAAAAACTTTCTTTTTCATTTAAAATGACTACGGTATCATCCAGAAGATATTTACTTAAGCCATATTTATTCAGATTGATCTCATCGACACCTGTATAAACTGTAGCTTCTGTCACAAAAGGAATTGAATCAGCTTGTTCTCCTGCTAAAATGCGAGCACCAAGCTCCCCAATTTGTTTTCCTTGTAAGACTCCACTTAAAAAGGTTCCCCCAGTGATACCATATCCAAATTGATGCTCATCGATACTATACATTGGTACTGTGGAAACCTCTGCAAACTCTGTGCAAAAAATTTGTGGTTTTTTTACGATTCCATCGCTCGAAACAGAGTAAGAAATAAAAATAACCGCACTGTCATCTTTTAAATTTTTTAAATCCTCAAGAATCTCGTGATACGTTTTTTCCGACCAGTCGACGACCTGAAACTTATTATCCTGATTCATAGATTCAAGTGCAGAAAGAAATGTTTGATTTGTTCTGACTCCACTTTCTGATAAATCATGAATGACAACTAATTGATTTACCTCCGGCTGTAAGGTTTCGATTAATTCAATCATTCCTTCCGGTTTCATTTTTTCAAATACACCCGTGATATTTTTTTCATCACCAATGATTTCTGCCGCCGTAGTATCAATGATTCCTCCAAAAACAATCGGAGCATCATCAAAAATAACATCTCGATAAGTCAGCGCAAATTCTAGCCCTTTATCGTCCGTGACTAAAATTAAGTCTATATCAATGTCCTTATATTTTTCGTCTAATTCTTTTCCGATATCTTCGATTAACTGTTCATCTGGAAACCGCTTCCAATCCAAAAACTCAATATAGACATTGGCATCTGGATACTTCTCTGCCAGGACCGAACAAATGCCTTCATTTTGATTGTAAGTCCATGTATATCCCAAATGATATGCATGGATTACTACGATAGTCTTGATATCCTCTTCATGTTCTGCATAAGCATAACGATCTACATTCGAATAGCTAAATAACAAGAAATAAACGAATAACACAATGCATATTCTTTTCCCCATTTATATCACCACCCTCACTAAAAAAAAAGCCAGAACTATCAATGATAAATTCCGGCGTAAATACTAGTGTAAATATCTAAATTAAATTTTATATTTGATAATTATCGAACAACTTGACCTTTTTCAATATAATATTAGTATAAATCAACTATTTCATATTCTCAATAGTTATTTTTACGGTAATTAAACATTTTTTGAGGAACCAAAAATACAATCATTATTCCAAAAGCAATTGCCAGTGCAATTCCAAGAGATTCTCTTCCATAGCGTCCAGCAAGGGACATATCGCCTAAAAAAACATAATAGGAAGTGAAATAAATTCCGGTTCCTGGAACCAAAGGAAAAATACCTGCAATCAAAAAAACGAGAACTGGCACTCTTCGATTCACTGCATAAATACGTGATAATATGGTAATGACCAGTGCTGCGAAAAATGTGGATAATATAACCGAAGAAAACCCTTCGTTAAACAGTAGATAAATAAACCAACCTACAACCCCTGTAATTCCACAATAGATATACTCTTTTCTTGGTGTTCCAAAAAGAATAGAAAAGGATACAGTCGCAATACCTGCCACAATAATCTGAATGAACATTTGCATATACAATCTCCCTCCCTATCTCATTGCCTGCCATAACAGCATAACACTACCTACTCCAACTGAAATACTTACCGAAACAAGAAGCGCATTCACCAATCGAACCGTTCCCGAAAGATAATCTCCCGCAAAGAAGTTGCGTACTGCCGTGGTTAACGAAACTCCAGGAACCAGACATATGATGGACCCAATCATAATGTGGTTGAAATCATCCCCGATCCCAATGGAATATAAAGCGATAGAAACTACTGTCACCAATCCTCCACCAAAAGCTATTTTTAACATTTCTGGAGTATGCGCCTGTTGTGTCGCAATAAGGAAAATATATAGAATTACTCCTGCGAGAAACGATGCAATACTATCGAATGCACTTCCACCCAACATAAACCCAAAAGCTGCACTACCTACTCCTGCAAAAATGACTCGAATCCAATTGGGTTCATGTGGAATCTGCTCTGCTTTTTTCATTTCTTCCATCGCCTGCGAAACGTCATACTTCCCTTCAACAATCTCTCTGGATATTCGATTTACTGCAGTTATTCGGCCTAAATGAACCGGTGAAATTGGTATGTGTAAGCTTCGACCACTTCGAAATCCTTCATCTTCAATTAACATTGTCGCAAAAATCCCATTTGCCATCACAAAAATATCCAACTCTTTAATGTTATATGCATTTCCTATTTTATTCATCGTCTCTTCTACACGAAAAATCTCAGCACCGTTCTCTAATAATATCTTACCTGCATACATTATCAGATCGAAGACTTGATTTTGAAAATTTCTTTTCGTTTGCTCCATGATTCAACTCACTTTCTATTCGAGGATATATTTTTTATTATAATACTTTTTCGTAAGATTTGTTCATATAAAAAATATTTTTTTAATTATATAACGTACTTACACAAACTATTTGTTGACGAAACTCAAATGAAATGTCATAATATAAATCACATAATTCTATATTATCAGTTATTAGTTGATTAATGACATATATCACATGCAATTTATATTGCTTGTCTTTTTTTTCTGTTTATTTTGCAAACTTGTTTTTGAATTTCATATCAAACTAATCTTTTCCAACTTTAATTTTATAAATTCATAATTACCAACCTTGAGGGTGAGGAGGAACCTTATGAAATTATTGTCAAAGCTTTTACTTGGAATTATTACTCTTATGATTCTATCCGGTCTTGCAATCGGAGGCATATCATATATTAAATCTTCAAACAGCACAAATGATATTTTAATGTCAACTGTTGATACGGAGCTAAGTTTACGAGCTCAAATTATTGAAGAAAAGTTAGAAAACGCAAAAAAAATCATTACCGTATTAACGGAAGATGATCGAATTCTGTCTGCTTTGAAATCAGGCGAATATTCGACGGATACTTCTGCTGTCCTAACAGTAACTGCTTCCAATAACAAGGATCTGATCAGTTTAATTGCACTAGCTGATAGTGTAGATAATGTTGTTTTGTCAGATGCAGCAAACCCAAATGCAGTAGGTCTGAATATTAGCGATCGTGCATACTTAAAACAAGCAAAAGAAACTAAGAATATCGTAATTAGCGATATCATTATCTCACGTGCGGATGATTCGAGTAGTATAGTAATTGCTTGCCCTATCTATGATCAAGGCAAGTATCTTGGGCTATTGCTTTCCACCATTAAATTTTCAATCATTTCAGACATAGTAGATGCAGCCAAGATTTCATCAGAAGGTTATGCTTACATGATCGACATCACCGGGGATAATGTAGGTGCAATTGTTGCGCATCCAAATAAAGATTATATTTTAAATGAACAAAATCTATATGATTTTAACGAGCCGGAACTTACCGAAACTTTGAATCAAATGTTAATTAACAAGGAAGGTGAAAGTCACTATTCATTTCAAGGAAAAAATAAATACGTAAAATATATTCAAGTCGAGAACTGGGTTCTAGCTGTTACAGCAAACGAATCAGATTTGACAGCCGTAAGCGATTCCATCCGAAACCTTACCATATTAATCGTCATCCTTAGTGTAGTCATTTGTGGAATCGTAGGATACTTCTTAGTCCAAGGATTTATTGTGGAACCAATTCAAATAATAGAGAATGCCATGAAAAAAGCTAGTAATGGAGATTTGGATATCTCACTAGAAAACGAATCTAAAGACGAAATTGGTAGCCTGAGTCGTTCATTTATGTCTATGCTTGATAATATACATCATGTAATTGAATCCATAGATACTGCGTCCAATGAAGTTACCAATGGTTCGAAACAAGTATCTGATTCCAGTCTTTCGCTCTCACAGGGTGCTACCGAACAAGCAAGTTCCGTACAAGAACTGCTGGCTACCATGCAGGAAATTGCCGAGCAAACAAATATGAACTCAAAAACAGCAAAAGACGCTTTGAACATCGTAGAGCTATCCATTGCTCATGCCAAAGAAGGCAATCAGCAAATGCATAATATGCTTGAAGCCATGAGTAAAATTAATGGTTCTAGTCGTGATATTTCAAAAATCATTAAAATGATTGATGATATTGCATTTCAAACGAATATTCTTGCCTTAAATGCTGCAGTAGAAGCAGCGAGAGCCGGACAGCATGGAAAAGGGTTTGCTGTCGTAGCGGAAGAAGTTCGGAACCTTGCAGCAAGATCCTCTCAAGCAGCAAAAGAAACTACTACTTTAATTGATGAATCTGAAAACGACGTTAAAATTGGCATGTCACTAGCAGAAGCTACTACGACTTCATTAGAACTCATTGTAGCAAACATTATTGAAACAGAAAGTATGATGAAGAAAATTGTATCTGCGTCTGAGAGTCAGGCAATCAATGTTTCTCATACGAACATCGGTCTTTCTGAAATCTCTGAAGTTGTTCAAACCACCAGTGCAACAGCACAAGAAACTGCAGCTGCGAGTGAAGAATTATTAGGTCAAGCCGATCTATTAAAAGAACAAGTAAAAACATTTCATTTAAGAACAACGAAATACAAAGCACTATCTTCCACATCTTCCCCTCTTCCAAAACTGCGGGAGATCAATTTTGAACTTTCTTAGATATAAAAATGCTCATCAGACACCATCTGATGAGCATTTTTTATGATACGATATTCAATTATTAATTCAATTTCAAATGGGCAAAATCCCAAATTTCTAGTTTTCCAAGAGGAACAAAATATAATTCCAATTCTTTGGACTCTGGATTCTTCAAAACAAAAGTGACTTCAACTTCTTGATCTCCTCCAGCAGGAATATAACATAAAAGATCTGAATTTACAGAATAATGCATTTTACATTCTTTTCCCTGTTCATCAACCACTCGAAAAGGAATTTCATAAGTAGATGATTCTTCACTTCCTTTATTCTGAACAAGCATTTTGACTGTTAACAGCGTCTGATCCTCTTCAACCGTTGTATAAGCGTCATTTACAGTATAAGAAAGTTGTTCATCATCAAATTCGGTTCCAAATCCATTTCCATTTGTTCCGGAGATATATTCGCTTTGATCATTCACAGAATCTACACCAAAAGTCAGGACAGCCATGTCATCGCTCCACAAATCTGGCGTAATTTCAAGAGTAACAAGTTCTGTATCCTGATCTACAACTAGAACATATTCTCCACATAACACTTTTCCTGGTCCGATCACTCCATCCACGGATGAATCCGTTACATTTTCAAACAACTCAATACCACTCTGTGAATCATGCTGTTCATCATAGAATGAAAAACTCATCAGCGTGCTGTTTGAGATCACGGCTTCGGAATCATTTTGAATGACCATATTCACCAATACACCTTTACAGTCCGTGTATTCACATGCATATTCCGAGGCATCAAGTGGTCTTGCGCTAAGCACTCGATAGGTGATTCCATTTAAAGATCCTTCGTAACTTGATGCTGACGTTGAAGTGTTAACCTCTTTTTCGGAATCTTCGGATTCATCACTAATTAGTTTTACTAAATCTCCGAAATCTCCCTCCGAAACTTCTACTTCCTCATTTTTCACTTCCTGGTTATTGGTTTTGGTTCCACATGCCATTGATATAAGCATAAGACAACTCACCAAAAACATAACAAACATTTTCTTTTTCATAAAGACCCCTCTCATTTCATTGTTTGTTTATTTTTTACTTATGCATTATATCAAATACTAAATTATTTTCTACAATATTTCATTAACTTTGACCTTATGTAACAACTTCAATGAAAATTGTCACGACTGTATGCTAAATTAAAAAGAGAAAAATTACCGAAGTCACTCTGAATTAAGCTTCTGCAATTTTAACAACCTTATATTCATGGTCAACAGCTTTTAGAAATACTTCCAAAATATCTGCGACTTTCAACTTCAGACTTGAAGTATTTATACATGGGTGGCAGCCAATATACTCACTTCTTATAATATCCTCATCAATGAGCAGCCTCACGCGATTCTGGGAATCGTTCATTAACCCCATCACACTTACCGATCCAGGTGTGATATCCAAATACTTTTCCATAAATTCAGGAGGTGAAAATGACAATCTAGAACATCCAATTTGCTTAGAGACCTCTTTTGTCTTAAATTTCTTCTCTCCAGTAAGCATTAATAAATAAAATTCAGTTTTTTGTGCATTGCAAAGAAATAGATTTTTGCATATGGAAGCTGGTTCCAAGATTTCATCGATCTCTTTACATGCATCAATTGTTTCTGCAACCTCATGATCTACCCGTTCATATTGAATCGATAATTTATCAAGCAAATCATAAGTTCTTATTTCTTTCTCCAGTCTGTCTGTAATGTCTTCCGGTCTTCCTTTGTATAATTTTAAACTCATATCAAATACGGTGCCTTTCATACAAAACGTGTGAAGGATTTATTCTCCACACGTCTCAAAACTACTTTTTTTAGATTTATCTTGCAAACGAAAGCAAGTCATTTAATTTGCTTTTTTCTATATCATTATGCTTTTCTTGAAAAAAAGCTAAAAAACTTAAATCTTTTTCACTTAAAGAGGTTGGATCATTTTGCTGCTTTTTTTTCATAGAATTTGCAACACTATTCAACATTGAACGCATAACAAATCCCAATTTGTCTGGATCAAAGCCCCCCTGCATATAGAAGAAAGGAAATACCATTCCTTTGGAAATCAGATTCTTGTCCAATAATTCATCGGTATTAACTTCTGTAATTTCATTCCCACCTACTGCAAAAAGAACGATTTTCTTATTTTGTAACTTTGCGGTTTTTTTTATAAAGACTTGCAATCCGCTTACCATCGATGCATGCACACAACCACCAAAGATAATTTGGTCATATTCAGAAAGATTAATCTTTCCCATCTGTTTCAATGGATAAGCCTTACACTCCAATTCTTCCGCAATCATACTTGCGTATTGCTTTGTGTGTCCTGTTTTGGACTTGTAAATAACAACTGTTTTCATCATGATATCCCCCATCATTCAAAATTCCTGTGTTTCCATAAAACCAACTATGTCATTACACATTTCTAGTTCCATATAATCCAAAGAATCATAGCTTTGGACTGCTCGGATAATTTCATTCGGATGAAACATTTTCCCAACCATCATATCTGCTAATTTACCTATTAGTTCCTGTTTCATAGCATCAGAATACACCCTAACATCTTCAATTTTACCACATACTACGTGAAACTGCATACAAATATTTCCCCAGGAAAATCGATTGGATGTTTCATACTCGAAATTTATTTTTTTGCCATACTTAAAATCCCAAGAAGAGAAAAAATCTTCTCTTTCTTGAATCCATTTAAAGGCATCATCGGGTAGTTGATATTGTTTTGGACGCACTCCATAGACCTCACCAAAAGCTTCAATTAATTTTTCTTTTACTAATGAAACGGATAGATTATGGAAATGTTCCGACAGATTTGTTACCCTCGCTCTTACAGAATCCACAGCATTTGATTTTAACTTTTCGAGGTCCACATTCAAATACTTCTGAAGATCCGCCAGATTTACATCGACCATTAATGTACCATGATGGTACGATTTACTTCCCCTTTCTAAAAACGCATTTCCAGAAAATTTCATTCCATTTAATAAAATATCATTTCTACCAGACTTTTCTGCCTGCAATCCCAACAAACGTACTGCGCGCAATATGACCTCCATTTGTTTTTCTAAATCATATAGCTTGGTAGGCACTAGAAATGTAAAATTCAGATTTCCAAGGTCATGATAGACTGCTCCTCCTCCGGACAACCTTCTGACCAAATGTCCACCGGACTCTTCCAACTCACGAATTTTACACTCTTTCCAACTATTTTGATTTTTCCCAATTACAACCGTATGTTTATTCTGCCAAAGATATAAAATGATTTGGTCTTCTGCTACATGATCCAAAAGATATTCCTCTAACGCCAGATTATAATAAGGGAACGTAGAATTACTTTCCAAAAAATCAGCTTTTTTTATCAAATTTTGTTCTCCATTCTTCGTAAAATCAACTTCTTTTTGTGATTTCTGAAATTCCTTCACTAAAAGTAGGATGTGGCCTTATCACCTGTTCCATTTCTTCTAAAGTTAATTGATTTGCAATTGCTACTGCGAACTCACTGATCATATCCGTGGCTCTCGCACACATCATTTGTGCTCCCAGTATTCTTCCTGTGTCGTTTTCTACTAAAACTTTTATAAAACCTCTTTCCTGTTCTGTTACTACTGATTTCGCATTCGAATTCATGCTATATTTCCGACTTGTCGTAGAAATAGAACATGCATCGGCTTCTTCTTTATTTAGTCCTACCTCAGCAATTTCCGGATCCGTATATACACAGGAAGGAATGATTTCTCTATTTATACCATCCGTTTCATTTCGCATATGTAGTACAGCTGAAATCCCTTCGGCTGTAGCCACATGTGCAAGTTGCATCCCACCTATTACATCTCCAATTGCATATATATTAGGGATGCTGGTCTGTAAATGCTCATTTACCAAAATTTTACCATTCGAAGTAGATAAAAAGGAATCTTTCATAAACAGTTGTTCTGTATATGCCTTTCTTCCAACTGCAAATAAAACCGTATCTACGACCAACTCCTTTTTGCTTTCGTTTTCTGATATATAGCACTGCAACCGTTCATTTGTCATCTCTATTTTATCTAAACTTGTCTTCGTAAAAACAGAAATGCCTCTTTTTTTCATAATCATCTTTAAATTTTGGGATATTTCTTTATCCATCGTGCCCAGAATACGTTCTCCTAATTCAACGACCGTAACCTGTGTCCCAAGAGCTTGATAAATTGAAGCAAATTCCATACCAATCACGCCACCACCAACAATAAGCATCTCTGCGGGAAGTGTATGATTTTGTATGAGTCTCTTGCTATCCATGACACCTGGTAAATCCACACCTGGAATATTCGGCATGATTGATTCGGCTCCAGTAGCAATCAACACATAATCGGCGGATAGTTCAATGGTTTGCTCAGACTGATCAAATTGCACCACAACTTCATGTTCTGAATAAATCGTAGCGGTTCCATAGATCAGACTTACTTTGCTTTTTTTTAAAAGAAAGGAAATTCCATTCTGCAATTTTTCAATTACTTCTTCCTGCTTCCGTTGAAATTCATTCATATCAAATCTAGCATCTTGTACATGTATACCGTAATTCATATTTTTTTGAATTTCATCAAAAAAAGATGCCGCATGAATCATTGCTTTCGTAGGAATACACCCATAATTTAAGCAAGTCCCACCAAGTTTTTCTTTCTCAATTAAAGCAGTCCTCATTCCTTTTTCTGCGGCTGCAATCGCCGCTTCATATCCCCCTGGACCGGAACCGATCACAATCAATTCAAAATGTTCCATACCTTAACCTCATGCTTTCACTGTTATCTCATGATTCTGTTTTAAAATGATACCGTAAAACTGGATGTCTTGCTGCAGTTACTTCGTCGGGTCTTCGAATATATGTATTTTGCGGATATAACTTCATTTCTTCTGGATTCGTCCGTGCTTTTTCAAATACTTCTATAAAAATCCGAATAGCTTCATCTATATTTTCCTTGCTTTCCGTTTCGGTCGGTTCAACCATAAGTGCTTCATGAACAATTAAAGGAAAATACATGGTTGGTGGATGAATACCATAATCTAAAAGTGCTTTTGCTATATCCATCGCAGATACGTTTTTTTCATGTTTCATGTCTTCCAAAGTGATTACAAATTCATGCATGCATATCCCTGGATATGCAACAGGATAATATTTTTTAATTTTTTCCATCATGTAATTCGCATTTAAAACAGCATTATATGCTACTGCTGTGATTCCTTCTTTGCCGAGTGTCAGAGCGTAGGTTAATGCACGTACGACTACAAGAAAGTTTCCATAATATGATTTCATGCTTCCAATAGATTTTTCAGGTCGATAAAATGAATATGCCACATCCTTTACAACTTGCATCCCTGGTAAAAAATCTGCCAACAAAGATTTACAACCAACGGGCCCGCTTCCAGGTCCACCCCCGCCATGTGGTGTAGAAAATGTTTTGTGTAAATTTAAATGAATCACATCAAATCCCATATCCCCTGGTTTTGTAACACCCATAATCGCATTAAGATTTGCGCCATCATAATAAGTCAATCCCCCTGCAGCATGAACAATATTTGTAATTTCAACAATATTTCGATCAAATAGTCCTAGGGTATTTGGGTTGGTAAGCATAAGTCCTGCAGTGTCCGGCCCAACAACTTCTCTGAGTATGCTCAAATCAATTAATCCTTCCTTTGTCGACGGAATATTAATCACCGAATATCCAGAGATTGTTGCACTTGCCGGATTTGTGCCATGCGCTGAATCTGGTACGATTATCTTTGTACGCATATGATCTTGTCTGGATTCATGATATGCTTTTATCAATAACAGGCCTGCAAACTCTCCATGAGCACCTGCTGCTGGTTGAAATGACATGGCATCCATGCCCGTAATTTCTGAAAATATTTCTTCCGCAATCTTAAGTACTTCCAAGCAACCCTGTACGGTATCTTCTGGTTGTAATGGGTGTATTTTTGCAAACCCATTGATAGAAGCCACATCATCATTTACCTTTGGATTGTATTTCATCGTACATGAGCCCAGTGGATAAAACCCTTTATTCACACCATAAACCTGCGAAGCTAACTCAGTATAATGTCTACTTATTTCATTTTCTGATACTTCCGGTAAATGTAATTTCTTTTCTCTTGTCTTTTCCATCGAAACAATTGGAACATCACAGGGTGGTAGCACTGTACACCCTCGTCCACTGCTACTTCTTTCAAATATCAGTTTCATGTACAAGTACCTCCTTTATGATTTTTGCTACCATATCCATTTCTTCTTTTGTATTTTGCTCCGTTACACACCAAAGAATTTCATGCTCTGAAATATTTAATCCACCAAGAATTCCATTTTGATCAAGCGCTTCCAGAATTTTAGTAGCTTGACCATTCGATGTAGTCACAAATTCATGAAAAAATTGCTGTTGAAAGGCAAGTTCCATGCCTGCATCTAGGAGAATATCTTTGAAATAATGTGCCTTGGAAATACATAAGCTTGCAACCTGCTGCATTCCTTTCTCTCCTAAAGTGGCCATATATGCACCCGCACGAAGAGCACAAAGTGCTTGGTTGGAACACGCATTACTACTCGCCTTTTCTCGCCTGATGTGTTGTTCTCTAGCTTGCAAAGTCAGTACATAGGCTCTCTTTCCGTCTTGATCTACGGTCTCTCCAGCAATTCTCCCAGGGAGTTTTCTTTGCATGGATTCTATAGTAGCCATGTACCCTAAATAAGGTCCACCAAAAGACAACTCCAACCCAAGTGGCTGACCTTCCCCCACTGCTATATCCGCCCCACATTCCGCTGGTGTTTTCATGAAACCAAGAGCAATCGGATTGCATCCCATAATATATTTCGCTCCAGCAGCATGTACAATTTCACCAATCGCTTCTGCTTCCTCAAAGATTCCATAATAATTTGGTTGTTGTAAATAAAAGCAGGCGGTTCCAGAATCCATTCGCATTTGAAGTTCTTCAAAATCTGTGATCCCATTCTTTTCTGACACAATTTCGAGCTTCATTCCACTTCCAAAACAATATGTTTTTAGAACTTCTATAACTTGAGGATCCGTAGTGGATGAAACCAGAGCGGTATTTCGATTCTTTTCTTTACACATTGCGATAGCTTCAGCTGCAGCAGTTGCACCATCATACACCGATGCATTTGATGCATCCATCCCTGTCAACTCACATATCATAGTTTGAAACTCAAAAATCGATTGAAGTATACCTTGGCTAATTTCTGCCTGATACGGGGTATATGCTGTCATAAATTCTTCTTTCGATGAGACACTCTTTACAATGGATGGAATATAATGATTATAAGCTCCTGCTCCTCGAAAAATGTGTTCATAAACTTTGTTCTTTTTTGAGATTGCTTTCATTTTTTGATATACTTCCAGTTCTGAAAGACCTTGCGGTATATTTAGTGTTTTTTCCTTCACTTCCGCTGGAATATTTGAAAACAAGTCTTCAAAACGAGCAACACCCAATTCATGGAGCATTTCATACTGTTCTTCCTTCGTATTTGCAATATAGCTTCCCAATATGGTTTCCTCCTTCCTAATTACTCTGCAAGATTTGCAACAAAATCCTCATATGCCTCAGCATCCATGAGTTCACCTTTTTCGGTTATATTTTCAACTTTAATGAGCCAAGCGCCATATGGATCTTCATTGATTAATTCCGGCGCATCTAAAATCCTTTCATTTATTTCAAGAACACGACCCGTAACTGGAGAATAAATGTCAGAAACTACCTTTACAGATTCTAAATCCGCGAACGATTCATCAAGCGAAACATCATCACCTATCTCTGGAAGGTTTGCAAATACAATTCCACCTAATGAATCCTGTGCATAATCACTAATTCCAATCAAAGCCGTACTTTCATCAAGAAACTTCACCCATTCATGTGATTCTCGATATTTTAATTCTTTTGGATAATTCATAATCTTTCCCTCACTTTTCTTTTTTGTAAAATGGAAGTTCTACTACGATTCCCTCCACACGTCTCCCTCTTACGTCAACAGTAATCTTTGTTCCAATTTCCGAATAGGAACGATCAAGCAAAGCCATTGCAATTGGATACTTAAAATATGGACTATGTGTTCCAGATGTAATATGTCCGATTCTTTTTTCGTCTACATATACGTCATACTGTTCCCGTGCTATTCCCGCACCAGTGATTTTTATTCCAACTCTTTTTCGACGATTTTCTTTGAGCAACAATGCTTTTTTTCCAATAAAATCTTCTTTTGAAAATTTAACAAAGGAGTCTAACCCTGCTTCTAATGGAGTCACCTCCTCATTCATTTCATGACCATAAAGTGGCATTGCCGCTTCTAATCGTAAAGTATCCCTTGCGCCTAGACCACATGGAATCAACTCTTCTGCTTCACCTGCTTCCAATAACAGATTCCACATCGTCGTTGCATCTTCAGGTTTTAAATAAATTTCATACCCAGCTTCTCCCGTATATCCAGTTTTGGATAGTATACATTCCATCTGCTGTATTTGCATATGAAAGTTTGCATGATAGTATTTCTTTGGAATCCATTCATCTGATACAAGCTTATTTAAAATAGAAAATGCACGAGGTCCCTGTATTGCAATTTGAGCAACATCCGATGATATATCCATAAACTGAACCTCACCAAAAGCATGATTATTGAACCACTCAAAATCTTTCTCTTTATTGGATGCGTTCACTACAATAAAATACGACTCTTCTTTTTCTTTATAGACAATCAAATCATCTACGATTCCTCCTTCTTCATTGCACATTGGGCTGTATCTTGCCTGTCCTTCTTCCATGACTCTAAAATCATTTGTCAAGAGATAATTCAGATTTTCTACCGCATCTTTGCCCGTACATCGAATCTCTCCCATATGAGATACATCAAACAGTCCACATTTTTCCCTTACTGCCATATGTTCTCCAATTACTCCCGTCTTATATTGTATGGGAAGCAAGTAACCAGCAAAAGAAACCATTTTACCTTGATGCAAAAGGTGTCTTTCATACAATGGTGTTAATTGATCCATGTTCTTCCTCCTATCGTCATTCATGTATCGTTGAATCATTATCACCAGCTTAGCTGGTGGTTTATTGTAATCTTGGTTATAATCAAAAAAGCGCATGAACATACAATATTATGTTCATGCGCTTTGTCCGTTTTCTGAAATATTTTCCTTGATGTAAAACCTACAAAAAAGATGAATGATTGGTTGCATTTTCGCTCTCCAGATTATCGACCAAATTGTTTTTATTTCTATACAAAAACTATATCACAAATACTTTGTGAAGTCCATTTGATTTCTTTAAATCAACTAAAAATGACTATTGCCTCCGTTTCTTCTGCATTTGCATATCCAATGAATGCCAGAACTTAAGAAAGCAAGATGAATACATAAAACTTTTCATAGTCGCCCTCCTATTCCCGATAAATTCGTACAATCATATAGACCGAACCCGAAAACATCAATATAAAAATGAATAAAAATAGAACAATCCAAAAAGAATATTGCACGACTGCGGTACTGATATCTCCAGTTTCACTGTAGACAAAAACTTCTCCCTCCTTTGAAATATATTCAAGAAATCCCACATCCAGCATTTTAACTCTTCCATTATTTCCTTTAATCGGAACCGAATGGGAACCATCATTCTTGATCACAATATAAGTATCTCCCGTTCGTTTATAAACTTCGACTCTTCCTATGTCAAAAGATGTAATGACAAACATAACAAGTCCAATTACTGCTAATACGATCCAAATTCTTGCTTCGTATTTTTTCTCTTTTTTTTCATCATAGTATTCTATTCCCATATTAATAAACATGCCTTTCTCAAAGTCAGGCAACTTTGTGCAAGCCACAAAGCGCCGTGTGAAAGATTTATCTTTCACACTATTTTCCCCTTATATATTATGATTACTCCCAATAAACATGATATATTCGTCTATTCCATTTCTAATTCGATTGATTTACTTGTTTCTTCTTTTGTATTTTTCTCGTTCTTATTCCAATATCTTGCTAAAAGCATTACCGAAATGCTAAGTACGCCAACCACGATTTCAATTACATATATTGGAACCATGCTGTTTAATACCACGACAATGAAGTCCACAACAAAATGCAACGCAAAGGCCGCTAGAACCATATACTTCTTGCCTGCTTTTAGAGCCTGATACATAATTAATGAAAAACCAATTTGTAAAATAATCGCAAATAAACGTTCTGCACCTGCCATATAAAACTGATAACTTGGCGTGGTCCACAGGACCTGCAGAGAATTAAATGTCGTTGTTGCAGTTGCTGCATCTGCATAACTCAAAGATTGTTCCATCATCCCATTATTAATCATCATAGAACTAACAATATTTGCAACACTACTGAGTCCTACTATTATAATTGCCTCGAATCCACCATGCCCTACGCCGTACATAAATGCATTTTGGAAATTACGATTTTTTTTCAAAAAATACTTCATCGCTATAAATCTACCTGTTTCTTCAAAAACTGCAGCAGCAAGTGCTCCATATAGCGCATATATCCATACATTACCGGTGATTATTGTACCCGTATTTGATAAAACAAAAAAATGCAAGATTTGTTCTAGTATTAAAGCCATTACTAAGAACACACTACAACCAATAAAGAACGAGGATAATTTTGCTTTAAACTTTATTTTACCTACTAATAATAATGCAATTGGTATACCGATTGCAAAAACCATAGAAACAATCATTCCTAAAATACTACCAATTGTAACATATCCAAATTCCATAGCCGTTCCTAATCCTTTCTTATTTTAACTGCAGTACCATAAGCAATCACTTCTGCTGCACCAGTCATGACTTGTGACGAGCCGTACTTCACACCAATTATTGCATCTGCTCCAAGTTCTTTTGCTTCATCTACCATCCTTTTAACTGCAATTTGTCTTGCTTCGTTTAACATTTCTGTATAGCCTGCAATCTCGCCACCAACAAGAGTTTTTATCCCTGCCATAAAATCTCTTCCTATATTTTTCGTCTGAACAATGGTTCCTTTCACCATTCCCAGTGCTTCAATTTTTGTATCTGGTATGTATTCAATACTTAGCAGCTTCATCTTCTTCTCCTCCATTTATCTCTTTCATTCGACTTCTAAGAGCTACAATAACACTAATAATAACAACGATCGGAATTGCTAAAAATAAAATCAGAAATCCCATTGGCATACGTTCCAGGTGATTGACCCACAATAAAATAGAAACATACGTAATCATAAAAACGATCGTTATAAGACCACCTGCAAATGCCCCAACTTTTTTCTTCATCTGAATATCTTCTTTCTTTAAATTCACAAAAGAAATCCCCTCCTTTTCCATAGTTTCCACTGAATCTAGCCATTGATCAATCTCAATCGAGTCTATGGTTTCTTGTGCATTCATAATTGCATGTGCAAGTTTTTGAACTTTTTTTAGATTTTCTTGTTCATCCTGCAAAACAACAATTTGATTTTCAAGACATTCCGATAAGGAAGACTTCTGCAAAAGTACTCGTTGAATTTCTTCAACAGATACGCCAAGTTTTCTTAACAGTTTAATTCGTTTTAAGATTTCAACATCTTTTGCATGATATTCCCGATACCCATTATCTGCCCGTTCCGGAGTAAGCAATCCTTGTTCTTCGTAAAAGCGAATATTCTTGCTGGTAATACCTACCAACTCCTCAACATGTTTGATTTTCATTTGACTTTTCCTTTCAATGTAGCCTCATTCTATACCTTCTAGAAGGTGGAAGGTCAATACAAAAATTAAATTTCTTTGATTTTTAATGTTTTCTTTGCCTCTTCGAGACGTACAGAATACTCATCAAAGAAGGTTTCCTCCTGCATAAAATCCATCACAAAGAAAACATGCAAAAGATACATTGTCGCTTGTTTCAAAAGTATTTCGTCATTTTCTTTTGCAAGAACGCTTTCGACATCTTTTAAAAAATAATGCCATGAATTGATAAATGCCTCATATTTTTTTAACGATTGAATCCCAATCCACTTACTCACCTTAACTTTTATCTTGTTTGGATAGGGGCATTCATGAACCTGTACAAAATATTTAAAATTTCTATTTTCATAATACCTTCCTAGTGGAAATAATCTACAAATTCCAGGTCGAAACGAATGAATGGAACATCGTCCATTCAAATCCAGGAAATTGCATGTCTCGGTGTTATCGTTCATCTTAATATTTGGCAAAATAACACCGTCTACCACATGAAGTTCAATATGCAATTGCATTAACTCTTCCAAACTCATTCTGAGATTTTTCTTCAGCATAAAAATATCATAAGGATCTAATAATATGGAGGAGCCCATCCCATGGCAACAAGCATGGCATTCTTTGCAGCCATTGCAATCAACTTTCGCCATATCGCTTGCTTCATATAATTTCCCGTCAGAAATATCTTTTAAATCTATGTTTCTTTTCATTATATCACTCTTTTCTTTATTGTATCTCATAGTAATATAATTATAACATTCGATTGAATACTTTTCACTTACTTATCGTATAAATATATTTTAAGTATTACAGCCCAAAAAAAGCAAGCTTCTTATTGATTTTTTTTATCAATAAGTGCTTGCCTTCTCTCTAATTAGAAGCAACCTTATGCGCAAAATCACAATACGACTGGTAACGATTTTCACCTTTGATGATTGCCTTTTTGCATGCGTTCTCAAGGAAATCCGCATTGGTTTCAATAATCTTAAATATTTTTTCACCGTGCTTCACTACAAATCCGGTTTTTAATATCTCTATAATTTCGGAAACTTCAAGGCCTTCCCTATATGGACGATTTTCAGAAAGCGCCGTAAATATATCAGCAAATGCGATAACATCCATCTCCTCTGTAAGCTCTTTGGATATTCGATTTGGATATCCACTTCCATCATGGTTCTCATGATGATTCATTGCCCAAAGCGCAACATCTTGAAATCCTTTCAATTCACGCAAAATC
Organism: Lachnospiraceae bacterium; assembly: GCA_963666475.2. Lineage (GTDB taxonomy): Bacteria > Bacillota > Clostridia > Lachnospirales > Lachnospiraceae > JBFHIZ01. The sequence continues at coordinate 819,064 of CAXXJM010000001.1, forward strand.
AAAGATGAAAAATACGCATGTGTTTGAATTTCACTTCGTTCATCTGGGTTAAGCGCCCCTTCCTTTTCTATAATTGATGAAGGAATTGCAATCTTCCCAATGTCATGCAAGAGTCCTGCTATACGAAGCTTTCTTTTTTTTGTCTCATCATATCCTAACAGACCTGATATCTCATATGCCACTGCACTGACCCCAAAGGAATGAGAAATTGTAAATCGACTTCTAGTATCAATTACTCTGGAAATCATGTTTGCAAACTCCTCCATAAGATCAAGAGAAAGCTCAATGTCATAATCTTCTAACATAATTTGATCAAACAACGTATAGATATCCATATTGTCTATATCTTTCCAAAAGCTGACTTTTCTTGCAACATTTAAAAAAGCATCCACAACTTCTGGATGAAAAAGTGTTCCTCGATAGGATAGTATCGTCTCTTGAATCCGATCTCTTTGTAGGACAATCTCTTTGTCGGGATCGATCAATATATCAATTCGATCTGCAAGGTGTAATACATAAGACTGAATAGGTACTCGTCCAATGCTATCAACAAATTTATTATCCAACTCAAATGGCCAGTGATGATAATAAACAATTTCAGAAATCATTTTAAATGGTTTGAAAGATGACAACATATACCATCCTAAACGTGCATGTGGATGTGGATCATCTATATCCATTTTAATTAATTGATCACGTTCTTCAACTGTCAAGGCCCCGATATCATGCAATGCTGCAGCGATAACCAATTCTGTAATTTCACGATCATTCATATGCATTTCTTTTGCAATATGATATGCTGCGATTGCAACTCTTCGGTGATGGTGCTTCAATAAATAATTATATAAATCCACTGATTTTGTAAAAGACTTTATCAGACCTTTCAAAGAATTTTCCATAACCCTTACTCCTTTGACCATGCTCTTCAAGTACTTCTCTTATACGTAGATTTCAACGGCTCACATAAATGAAAGCCCACTTCTTACTAATTATTATATCATATTAGTCAATATCCTCTGGCGATATAGCAACTTGATTTTTCCCATTATTTTTAGCCTTGTAAAGTGCAACATCAGCGGAGTCGACCAAATGAAATAATGGCATATCTTTTCCTTTGCAAGTAGCAACTCCAATACTTAAAGTAATGTTCAAATCATACATTTGTTGATGATACTCCACATGAATCGGATGTGAATTGAATGCGTTTAAAACTCGCTCTGCAAGTATACGTACATTCTCACTGGAAGTATCCTTCACAAACACAATAAACTCTTCACCGCCATAACGCCCTATGATATCATCTTTTCGTACATTATTCTGAATTCTTTCCACACTTAATCGTAGAATTTCATCCCCTACAAAATGTCCATAGGTGTCATTCACTTGTTTAAAATCATCTATGTCAATCATGATTGTTCCGATAATATCTTCCAGCTTTGACTCGTTATACAATTCTTGCGAATGTTCAAAAAAGTATCTTCGATTATATGCTTTGGTCAAGAAATCATGACGAACCTGATATTTAACATTATCAAAAAGTCTTTTATTGTCTATCGTAATTGCTAGTTGAACGGCAAAATCATTGATTGCTTCTCTGGTGGGTTGATCAATTGTTTCGTTGTCTTTCGAACCCAATACAATAAATCCGATTGGCTGATTCAAACTGATTAGAGGAATACAATGAACGCTTCTCCACAAATACTCTTGAAAAAAACCTTGTTTGATTATATATTCAAAAGCATCTTCTTGTCCATTTTCAATCTTGTCATATATTGTCTGATAAATTTCCTCCTCAACATCTATCGAGCTGATGTTGGAATTCCTCTTATCATAATAATCAAACGATTTCTTTTCCTCATCGAAGAGCACAATCAATCCATCCGCAAATTTTGTAATACTATAGAACATATCTAACAAATAATCAAAAATCACTAGTAACTCATTGGAGGAAGAAATTTTCACATGCATCTCATGAAGATTTTTAAGAAGTGTTCGCTTCTCTTCTTCAATCCCCCTTAAATATTCTACTGTATTTATTTTTTCTGATAGTGCCAAACTAAACAAGGCAATAAGACCAATTATTGCAAATTTAGGAGATAATTCAACAACCTTCGTGTAGGGAAGAACCTTGAGTCCAGACAAAACATTTAATCCATTTGCTGCAAGGAAAAACTGTATTGCAATTAAAAACAAGACTTCAGCACGACTTCTGATTTTCTTAAGAACAATCGCTAGCAAACATAAAACTAAAGTAATCACTGAATTTGTCATAGCAAGGTACATACTAAAGTCCTCTGGAGCCAAAAACACCAGAAATATGCTAAACAAATGCAAAACCAAGGACAACAGATAGATTTTCTCCAAACGTTTTGATATATCTGAAATCTTCATAAAGTTCATGGTAAAAGCCTGAATTGACAAACTGACCAGATTAATTACAATGGGGTTCGACATAAGATCCCAAGTCCCATTATTTGGCCAAAAGTACTGAAATGCAAAGCCATCCCAAATTGCCTGCAACATTCCATAGGAAAAAACAAACAAGGAAAATATCAAATAATTTTTATCTCGAATAGATACACCTAGTATCAAATTGTATAAGAACATAATCAGAATTGCGCCATAAAACAAGCCATTAATCATCATGTCCTTATTCAACATATTGATCCATTCTACTTGAGAATATAGTTTTACTGGAAATTGCAAATAGCTGTCTGTATTTACTTCAAAGAGCATTGCTGTTATGTTACTATCCGTCATCTTATCAATATAGTAATTACGATGTTCATAGTCCCGATTGGAAAAAGGCAGATTTCTGCCGTAATTTTTTTCATAAATGACATTTTGATCCTGATCCAAAAAATACACATCAAAAGAATCCAATTGTGGCTTACTGATTTCTATGATAGATTGTTCCTCTTGGTTGTCCAAAACATATTGATCTAGCAAATCTTCTTGCAACAGAAACCAGTATGTATATTGATCTAGCGAACCTGAATAATCGCTATCCCGGTATAATATAAATTCTATATTGCCTGCTCTATAATTGCTAAGGAACTGATCAATATCTGGATACTCAGTTCTACATACGAAAAGATCTTCGCCTAAATCAATACCTGTTTCCTTCAGTAGCGTTGACTTGCCAAATGGTACTTGAAGAATACCAATTATAATAATTAATGTCCATAAAATTGCACTTGAACATATCAAAAAATTTCTTGAATTTTTTACCATTGCTATTTTACCTTCTAAGATAGATTTCATATACTAGTCTATTTATCCAAATCAATAATTATTTCTTCTCCATATGTGATATCATCTAATAAATTTAAATGACCATCTGTCGAAAAATCTTTTGGCATAAATCCATTTATTGGTTTTCTCCCTCCAAGTCTTCCTAGCTTACGAAAAGTATACGCTAGAAATCCACTGCACGTAATGTCTGTCATTTTTGTGGGAATATAAAGATATCTACCTACAAGAACTTCAAATATCATCTTCCATTCTCCTGGATTTGGTAATCCTTCCAGATTTAACAAGATATCACGGATTATCGCCACATCTTCACTCGTAGCTTCTCTTGAACATCTTCTAACGGAATATACAGGTGGAACATAAGGTTTCACATCATCTCCATAGGTTTTTAAGCGTTCTTCCAAATTTACTACTTTAGGTCCTGTGATTTTCTTATTATTGACAAGATCTGGTAAATTTGTTAGTGCTGTTGCCTCATACAATAATGGATAATCAAACTCATCTAGTCGAACGACCATCGCACAATGTGACCATTTCGAACCTTCTAGTTTTTCAACCAATTTACTCATTTGATACTGACCAGAAAATAAAATCAAATCTCCGGTTTTTAACGTGGGGGCTAGTTTTGAATACGCTTCATGTACCATTGATGTTCTCCCTTTTATGTTCGTATTGTATTAAAAGTGTATATCAATTATATCTTATTATTTAAATAAAATAAAGATTGTTCACTTAGATATCTGAGTGAACAATCTTATAATATTTATTTATCTATTTTTTTGCTTCTTTTAATATTTTTTTGCTTATTTTCTTTGCTTTTTTCTTGCATTTTCCACAACCATTTGAAACCTTTGTTGCTTTTTTAATGTCTTTGAAATTCTCTGCTCCATCTTTTACTGCTTTTTTTATATCTTTTTTTGATACTTTATAGCAGGGACAAATAATCTTACTCATAAAATCACCTCCTATTGATGTGTTTTGTATCAATTATAGCACGAATCTAGTGTAATGCAACAGATTCATATCGGATTCCACCCACATTATCGGTTTGAAAATCAGCTATATACTTCCATTTATTGTAAAAATTTAATATGCTCATCCGAAATATTATACTGTTTTTCATCTGGATGTTCAGAAGGTTTTCCAAAAGGCATCTGCCCTATAAATTTCCAGTTTTTGGGAATATCCCATTCATTTTTTGTTGATTCGTCAACCAACTCTCCATAATGCTGTAAAGATGCTCCAAATCCTTCTTCCTCGAGAGCTGTCCACACTACCATTTGAAGCATTCCACTTGATTGTTGTGACCAAATTGGAAAATTATCCTTATATAATGGAAATTGCTCTTGAAGCCCTTCCACTACATTCTGATCTTCAAAATAGAGAACGGTTCCATAACCACCCTTAAACGAATTTATTTTCTCTTCCGTGGATGAAAAAGCTTCTGCTGGAACAATTTTTCTTAAACTATCCATTGTAATATCCCAAAATTTATCATGTTCTTTATTTAACAAAACAACGACACGCGCACTCTGTGAATTAAATGCAGAAGGTGTATATTTCACAGCTTCTAATACGATCTCTTTGATTCTTTCATCCGATGCAATTGCATCTTTTCCTATTCCATAATATGTACGTCTTGCTTTTACAGCATCAATAAATTTTTTACTCATAATCCATATCTCCTTTATGTTGTGATTTGTTTTTCTAATTTTGTTGTTAATTATTTTTTTTAGGCCTCCGTAATAAGAGAATCCTGTAAAGCAAATAAATTGGTAACCAAATCATTTTTAACTTTATCATCTAGATTACTTAATAAGTCATCTAGAAAATTTACATGGTCTTCAAATACTTTCGAAATAAATTGTTGACCTTCTTCTGTAAGACTAGCATAAAAAACACGTTTGTCTTTTTCACAATTTTTTCGTAGTACAAATCCCTTATTTTCAAGTTTATTGATTACATAGGTAATCGTTCCACTTGTAACTAGAATCTTGTCGGCTATTTTTTGAATTGGTTGATCTCCCTTGTTATAAAGTAATTCTAAGACTCCAAATTCACTACTGTTAAGGTTATATTTCTGAACATGTTTTTCTATTTTTGTAAAAAGAGCGTTATAGCTTCGAGCCGAAGCAATTACCAACTTTAAATTTACATTACTCATCAAATATCCTTCTTTCTTAAATCATGAACTATATATCTTGATTTCAAGATATTTGTATAATATAGCATAATTATCTTGAAGTCAAGACTTTTTTTCAAAAAAAAAAGTCCATACCTTGTTTTTGGTTTGGACTTTTAAATGATAGGACTTATTTCCACACTTCTTCAGCGATCTCTCTCACAAGTTGAATTTTTTTCCATTGCTCTTCTTCCGTAAGTTTATTTCCTTCTTCTGTAGATGCAAATCCACATTGTGGGCTTAGATAAAGTCTTTCCAGTGGAATAAATTTTGATACTTCAATAATTCTTTGTTTTATTGGTTCTTTCTCTTCTAATTCACCGGATTTTGTGGTGATTAATCCAAGAACAACTTTTTTATCTCCAGATACATATTTTAAAGGCTCAAATCCTCCTGAACGTTCGTCATCGAATTCAAGATAGAAGGCATTCACGTTTTCTTTCCCAAACAAATCTTCAGCGACTAGATCATATCCTCCTTGGCATGCCCATGTCGAGTGAAAATTTCCTCGACAAATATGTGTATTAATAACAAGATCTTCAGGTTTTCCTTCCATAGCAAGATTATTCACACGAAGTAATGTTTCCATGTGCTTTTTTAGTCCTGCTTCATCTGTTGCCAATATTAGACATGCATTTGGATCTACACAGACTCCCCAAGTACAGTCATCAAATTGAATATTTTTACATCCAGCTTCATACAAATCAGCAATTACCTTTTTGTAGCTATTGGCCAAGTCTTGAGTAAGATCTTCTTCCTTTGGATAAATCTCTCTCGTACGTTCAATATTATCCGGTGTGATCATCTGGAACAAAAATTGAGAAGGTGCAGGAATGGTTTGTCTTGCAACAGTGTCTTCATCCTCAAATTGTTTCACAAACTTAAAGTGTTCGATAAATGGATGATGACCTACCGAAATTTCCCCCGTCAGATATGTATCATCAATCAATGCAGGTTCTCCATGAAATGGAATCCCTGTTTTTGTCTTTTGATGACCAACCCCATCAAAAGCCCACATAAAATCTAAATGCCATGAGCTCCTGCGAAACTCCCCATCTGTTATAACTGACAACCCTACTTCTTTTTGCTTCTTAATTAATTTCTCGATCTGTCGATCTTCTACTTCTTTCAATGACTCCTGGTCAATTTCCCCTTGTTGATAAGCTTCTCTTGCTTTCTTTAATTCTTCAGGTCTTAAAAAACTTCCTACTACATCAAAACGAAACGGTGCATTTTTCTTCATACTGGCTCCTAACTATCTGTACAGATCACTAAATTATTTAAAGTATCTTTATATTACTCTAGTTTTAACCACTCGAAAAATATCTATTAATTTTAGAATGCCATAGTTTTTAACTATAGTCTAACTATTACCTTACTCAACATTTAGAAATTAAAGTCTTTGTAATTTTTATGATTTTCCTTGTAAAATAGTCCTATTTTCGTGTCCTCCACCATAATGTGATGGATCAACCAATCCTTAATAAATAGGTTTAATTTGATTAAATCCTGGTTGGATACATTTTCACTTGCGTCTTTGATTACAAGTTCTTGTATCCTAGTACGAAACAGCTCGTGGAGATGCCTATGATTATCGTATTCTGGATAATGTAATTCAACTTGCAATCTTTCTTCATTCTCAAAATGTCTGACAACATATTCTTGAAGAAATGTAATCAGTTCTTTATAATAATCCTGTCCTCGACACTCTTTCATAAATTGATAGAGACGATGAAAATGATTAACAATTTCTTTATGTTCTTTGTCAATCAGTGGTACACCGATTTCATAACCGCTGCACCATGAAAGCGTTATCGAGCTTTTTGTTTGCTCTTCATGAATTATCACATCTTGTTTTAATGGTTGTTGATCTTTTAGACGATTGATTTTATTTAAAAACACCTCATTTTCAAACGGTTTTATCAACACATCATTTACCCCTCTTTGAAAAAGACGAATTAAGCCATTCGGCTCCATAAAATGTACAAGTACAAATATGATCGGTGATTGACCCTTTTTATTCTTTTGTATATAACTAAGGATTTCGTCAAATTCACATTCATAGGATTCGAAATCTATTATCAAAAGATCGTCTGAGGTTAACCCTTTCAAAAAATGACTGATGGTTACACGGTCCTCAAACATACTTCGAATCTCACGAAATCCTAGCCTGCTTAGCATCTTTTCAATTCTGATTTTCAGTATATTTGATTTTTCAAATAAGTATACTTTATTCATGACCATTTTCACGTACCTACCTTATCCATCAAATTTATGTATGATATTGTATATTCTATCATTCACATAATTACATGTAAATAATTTAGGTTTGAAGTATTCAAATACATAGGTTAAATACTATATTTCTACAAGTTGAATGCTTTGATTACTTACTCATACCAAAATGGTATATGCTCTCCATCATCATAGCTTCCTTCTCCATGATCTATTATCTCATATTCTTCTAGAAATCTTTCATCATACACATCTGTATCAAATTCTATTAATGATATACGATATGTTTTTTGATTATATTTTGAATCAGGATGTATTACGTTTTCTACATTGTATGTCATAATATTCGTAATTTGATTTGCTTCAATTACATAATGGTATACTGGGTACATCCCGCTTGCCGAAATATGAATTGGGTCGTAAAAGACATAATCCATACCATTCTCTGTAATTTCGACGGTCATCAATCCTACATCATCAAAGTTAAAGAATATCATTTCATTGCATGAAATGTCATAAATATCCGCTTTTTTTAGCTCATCACATATGGTATAGAAACGATCTGTCGAAATATATCTTAGTATTCTTTCATCTCCATTCGATAGTTGCTGTGAAACCACATATACAGGGTCTGTTAGAATCATTTCCTCTTCTCCTGTCGTGTATATCTTCACAGTTTGCCCCTCATCATCCGTTAACAAGATACCCGTTTCCGTATTTGGAAGCAAATTCTGAACAGCTTCACTTAATGGATCAAACCCTTTATCAATAAAAGAATATAAGAACATTGTATAATCTCTATATTCGATATCTTCTGGTGCAATAAATGTTGTCTTTGAAATATCTTTTTCCTGCATCGTATTCAACTCTTTTTTTTGAACAATCAATCCATCCGAATCAAAAGCATATTCCCTGAATAAAATTCCTGTTTTCATATCCACCCATTTTTGATATAACTTGTCATTATACATTGTCTCGAAAAACAAATATGGCAGATCATCAATAGACGTAATATAATAATCTATAACTTCTTCACCATTCATAAGAAAAAGCGGATTACGGTTCGGTCTGTTTTTTTCCTCAAATACGCTAAAATTACAAACCTGTCCATACTGTTCATGCACAAGTTCAGCTTCCTCATCAAGAAAGTTTCCTAGCATTACATCTTGTACTTCATAATAAAATCCTTCCTCTTCCCAATAATATCGATCATATTTTTCATAGTCGTCAATGATTTCCTCCTCGTAAATATTATTCTTCTGTAATGTAAGAGATAATGTACTTGAAAATTCTGTTACAGACAACTCATCAAAAAAATCGTTCCATGCATACTGCGTTTTTTCATAGATAATCTCTACACCAGAAAATCCCTGATGAACAAAACTCTCTTGAAAACTTAATTCTTCGCTATTCTCTATATATTTTACTACATCATTTTCGTTTGAAATATACTCATAAGAATTGATTTCAGTTATTGGAACTACATAACCGGTATCACTAGCTATCTGCATTTTATTTGGATCCATAGATATGCTTGATGTCAGAGAAACCATTTCTTTTTCTTCAAGAGTACCTGGTGTCAAATTTTCTATCGTCTCTTTTAAATCTTGGTTATCTATCTCATCTTCGTATTGAATTTCTTGATTCTGCATATTTTGATTGCCTGCATTTTTTTCTATCGAATTTTCCGCACCTTTGTTCCCCACTGAGCAACCTGTTAACAAAATTATGACAACCAACGCAAGTATGCTTGTAATTTTTTTCATCATCTTCTCCATTTCTTTTGTAATATCATTTCCATTTGTTCACGTATCTTTATACACATTGATTAGTATACTAATGTTCTTACTCAAATTGCACCTACAAAGGTCATTCGTTTAAAGTCATAAGTAACACAAATTCGTTAAGAATATTGACCACATACTAAAAAACCGCAAACCCTACGAAAGGGTTTACGGTACCTATATAAAGATGAGCAAACATACGATATGATGAAATAAAACCATATTACCAGTAGTATAATTCCATGCCTTCAATCGTAATTGTAAAGTAATCATTCAGCGTGCTTTACTTTTTCTGCTTTCCATTTTTTCATTTTACGATAACGATTTGCATAATATAAAACAAATAGTCCTAGAACTAAAATATCTACTACAATTAATCCTAAAAGCCACCCATAAATCCCATGTTCTACCTGGTCTAATGCACCGCTATTTGCAACCATATATAAAATATTATGGCTTGCCAATCTCATTGCCTGTCTGCCTTGCGGAGTATCTGTAGTGTCTTCTGTAAATTGTCCCTGTCCCATTAACGTCAACTGCAAATCATTTCCAGCAAGAAGTGCTTTATTGATATCCTGCGTCGAAACTGCCATTACACAATCCGTCACAACAGCTCCAACAAATCCCCACTCATTTCGTAACACAGTGGTAAGTAATGCATAATTCTCTGCCGCTGGTGTTCCTCCAATTCTATTAAATGAAGACATAATTCCCATGGATTCTCCATCTTTTACTGCGATTTCAAATCCTCTTAGATAGATTTCTCTCATCGCTTGTTCATTGAGCCATGTAGATAAACCACCTTTATCACGATTCATTTCTTGGTCATTCACAGCAAAGTGTTTTGTATAGCAGTATACTCCTTCTGATTGAATTCCTTGTATTTCAGCAGCAGCCATAGTTCCTGATAGATATCCATCTTCAGAAAAATATTCATAATTTCTTCCACTAAATGGACTCCTATGAATATTTACTGCTGGGGCATATAATCCTGAGATTCCATATGCAATTGCTTCTTTTGCAAATGTTGAACCCATTTCACTTGCGAGTTCTTTATTCCAAGTAAGTCCTAATACACTTTGACCAGTATATTGATTTCCTGTTACACCTGCCATAATATTATTTACGCCATTTGGTCCATCACATTCTGATAAATATGGTTTACCAACACTAGATACTGACAATGTACACCAACCACCATTTCCAATAAGTAAGGACATATCATTGATGGAAAGTTGTTCTAACAGCATATCCCATTTTGGATCATCATAAGAAAGACCTTTCATATCTTCTAATCTAAGTCCATGATTAGCAAATGTAATATCTCGCACTTCTTCCACTTCGAAAATTGTTTCTCTTAACGCTGCTAACTGCTCGTTGTTTGCCTCTTTTGTTGAAAGAGCACGTGTAGTAGGCATCGTTCCCTCCCAATCAGAGCGACTCACATAAACAATTCCCGCTCCATTACTTACTTCATCAAATTGATTGCTTGCTACGATTAAATCACTCTCACGAGCTCCGTCATTTTCTTCATTATAAATGATATCTGAAGTAATATTCACACTCTTTGAATCAATTACGTCATGACTATTATTTTGTAATGAAATCTGGTATTCTCCAGCTTCTAAAACATATGCGCCTCCAGAAGCTTTTATGCCTTGATAATCATAGCTAGCCATATCTTCATACTTGAATTCAATGGTTACGATTTGACTTTCTCCAGGCGCCAATAATGTAGTTTTTTCATATCCAGCAAGAACAACATGGCTTTTTTCAATACCACCTTTTTCATATGGAGCTGTATAGTACACTTCAACTACATCTTTTCCTGAAGCAGCTCCCGTATTTGTAACTTTAATATTCATTGTAATCTGTTCATTACTATCCGAAAAAGATTCAATTTCTTTCTCAAAATCTGTATAACTCAAACCATAACCAAATGGGAACTGCACCGTCTCTTCATAATTAATAAACCCATCAAATCCAGCGGTTTCATAATAGCGATAACCGACATAAATTCCTTCAATATATTCTACATAGTGATAAGGATCTTCTTCGATAATTGCATCTGGTTGAGAACCCGCAAACATTGCTGTATTGATATAAGTTATATTTGAAAAATCATAATCTCCGAAGCTATAATAACTTGGTGCACTCTCGACTTCATATGGAAATGTGTCAGCAGTTCTTCCACTAGGATTTACAATTCCTGCGATAACATTCCCAATCGCATTGCATCCCGTGCTTCCTGGGCAGCCTGCCCAAATCGCAGCATCAATCCCTTCTTCTTCTAAGAATCCCAACTCCATAGCATTTTGAGCATTCAAAATCACAATGACATTCTCAAAATTATCTTTTACCATTTCTAACAATGCAAGTTCATTTGCCTGTAGCTCAAGGTAGCTCTTACCTGCTTCTCCACCTGAATAATCTTTCATATCCATAGGAAGGTCATACGCTTCACCACCACCTCTTGAAAACGTTACAATCGCTGTATCACTGAAGCTTTTTGCCTGCTCGATTAATGAATCTGAGTAGTTCTCTAAAGGAAGCTCGTATATGTTAAAATCACTTCCAATCAAATCATATTCAATACCTGCTTCAACATTCTGACTGTAAAAATCTAAAAGCTCCTGATTAATCTCAAATCCTGCATATTCTAGACCTTCCTGTAAAGTAACATTACTAGAAGAATCACCACTACCAGAACCAGTCCCGCCATATACAAAATTCTCAATGCTACTTCCAAACAAATTGACTTTTTGATTTGCCTCCAAGGGAAGCGTTCCGTTATTTGTAAGTAAAACAATTCCTTCTTCTTCAATTCTTTGTGTCATTATTTCTGAATCATCTGTTGCTTTGATCGCTTCTTCTGTTTCTGGTTTACCTGACATGAAATTATTGATAAATCCAGTATATGGCGAAAGTACAAAAATAAACACCATATTAAGAGTTAACACAGCAACCAATAAAATACTTACGAGAACCATAACTAATCTGCTTGGTCGCTTTTGTGTCCTATCCAACTTCATTTTTTCTTTTTTCATAATATCCTCCTATAAAAAATTCGTTATCTATTTATATCAAATAATTTTTGCGAAGTATTAAGTCAGGCATTTGTTACAATAATCTGGCAGAATCTGCAGGGAAACTTCTTCTTTTTTCGAAATAACTTATGTATAATATATGTATTGAATACGAAATGGAGTTTAAAATGAAAATAGCTATTATTGATGATGACTTTGAAGATGCTGCCACAATAAAAGATGCGATATCTACCTTTTTTTCAGATTTACACGAGAATTATGAGATTTCTTATCACACAAATGCTATCACTTTTCTTGATGAATATCAAAGCATATATGATTTAATTATTTTCGACATTGATATGCCCGCAATGAACGGAATTGATGCAGCAAAGCAATTACGCAAACTTGATAAAATGTCAGCGATTATGTTTGTCACGAAAATGCCGCAATATGCTCTTGATGGTTATGAAGTGGAAGCGATCGACTATATTCTAAAACCAATTTACACGCACGATTTTACTCTGAAGCTTAAGAAAGCAATGCGTTATATATCCATAAATAAAGATGCTCTAATTACCATTAATACAAATAATGGTATTGTTCGCGTTCAAAAATCTGATATATACTATATTGAGTCGCAGCTACATTATCTAATCATTCATTGTAAAGACCGGAATATAAAAACAAGAAGTACCCTTAATGATTTTCAATCCAAATTTCAGCTAAATAATTTTGCTTTTTGCAGTAAAAGTTATCTCATTAATCTAAGTCACGTTGATGGAATCGATGGAAATCATCTTCTTGTGGGAAAAACTTTGATTCCTATAAGTCGCGCAAAAAAACAATCCTTTCTATCCGAACTCACAAAACATATGGGAGGAATTCACTCATGACACCCGTCCTAATATTCGAAGAACTTCGTTTTCCCATTGAAGCACTTTTTGCTGCATTGGTATTTTTACTTCCTTTCGCCGAAAAGAAAACACATTTCAGAATTAAAATTGTCATTAGCTTTACTTTATTTATGTTGTTTGCTTTATTATACTTCCCAATCTTCAAATCTAAGTTCGCCCCTTCTCATTATGAGTTTTTAGGACTTTGGTATCCTTTCATCGCCTTTTTCCCGCTCTTTTTTTCTAAGATTAATTTTAAAATCGGTTGGTGTGATGCAATCTTTATGACTGTTTCTACGTTTACTTTACAAAATATCGTGTATGTTATATTACATGAATTTCTTGCCAGAATTTTGTTTCCCAGCATAAGAGAGCATCTATTTGTCTATATTTTGTTAAGTATTATATTTTGTGTATTCATATATTCGATTGCATATCATTTGTTCTCGAAAAATCTATCAAAATCAAAGCATCAGCTCTTTGAAGACACTCCAAGAAACATAATATTTTACATGATCTTTTTTTTCATCATTATTGTTTTTTTGCTTCACTATCAAAATTTATTCGAAAACATATCAGACCCATACGCTACCAATTCATGGCTCCTAAGTTTGTTCTTATGTATCTTTATTCTAGTAATTCAGTTTAGTCTGTATCGTTCTCAAAGTTTTACCTATGAAAATGCTCTCCTCGAACAAATTCTGAGGAATAATGATCGATACTATCACATGTCAAAAGAAAGCATTGAAATCATTAACCGCAAATGCCATGATCTAAAACACCAGATTAAGGTATTATCCTTGATTAATGAACAGGATCGTCATTCATTTATTCAAGAAACTAAAGAAAAAATAAATTTTTATCAGAATCTTGTCCACTCTGAAAACGAAGTAATCAATACAATTCTTTCAGAAAAAGGATTGTTCTGCGAGGAAAAAAATATCTTTCTTAGTTCATCAGTAGACAATATAAATACCGACTTCATGAAAGTCACAGACTTATATGCAATGCTAGGGAATGCAATTGACAATGCCATTGAATATGTCGACCAATATAATGATGCTGAAATGCGAATCATCAGTTTTCGATTATCCGAAAAAAACAACTTCATCAACATTCAAGTTGTAAACCCTTATCGTGGTCCAACATACCTTCCAGGAATACTTCCCTCTAGTTCAAAAAATCCGGATTATCATGGTTTTGGATTGAAAAGTATTCAGTATCTCGCCAAGAAATATAACGGATGTATGGAAATATCCACTGCCGATTCACAGTTCACTTTGCATATCACGCTTCCAACTCCATTCACTAAAATAAAAGCAGAACCAAAATAAACATTTTGGTTCTGCTTTTCTCTGTTATTACTAGGGTCATTAGTCCGAATCAAATGCATTCGTTTATAATTAGTCTTTCAATATGTTGGCTTTATAAATCCTAATATAATTTCCATCATAAGTACCTGTATATCCAAATTCATTCTCTATATATTTTACAATCCACTCTTCTTCACTTGGAATTAAGTTTCCGTACCAACAGTCAACAATAATTGTATCGGGTACTTTTCTGGAAACTGCTTCCAGTATTCCAATAATTTATCGTTTACTACAGGTGGATCGATCGTTGAAAAATTACAGATATTTACATTTTTGAACATATATTGAGTCGTGCTGGCAGAAAATACATTAAAGGTTACTACTAACACACTACTTCCTTCTTCTATTTGATTCTGCCAAGTTTCATATTCACTATTATATATATATGCTCCCATATAATCAGATGTCGTACCAATTGCAGGTCCATACTTAAGTATTCCTTGTGACTGTAAAACATTATTATAATCCGCACTTCCACGGAGCGTATATCCTTTTCCGATCATCATTGTAAAACATAAGACAATCAATACAAAACGAATCAAATGATGCTCTTTTTCTCCTGAAGCAACCATAGAAAAAATGACCATTCCAAATATTGCTACACCTATACCATGTCCCAAAGAACAGACCAATGGAAGGTTGGTCACAAGTAAAACTGCAACTAATTCTAATAATGAACCAATCATTAGTATCAATAATAATTTTTTATATGGATATACTTCTTTGACTAGAACAAATAATCCAGCAATCCCCGCAATTAAGATGACAATCAAGGTTTTCTCAAATCCCGAATTTAATACTACCCATTGAAAAACTTGGACACAACAGGAAATTATTATAGCAATACCAGCAACACGAACTCGTTTTCGACTATAAACTCTATTATCATTGTCAGTAACTTCATTCATAGATTTGCGTTTCCATAATGCCCGGTCAATTGCGTATGCTAAAAGAAAAATAACTATTGCATATAAACACAGCGTTATAACACCTTGAATTAATGCTATATCATCTACATTCTTGTTTTGTCCATGTGTAGGGTCAAATTGAAAAATCCGCTGTAAATTATCAATTAACATCGGAAAAGACATATAAGATAAAATCAATGATAAATACAAAATACCACTCAAAATACAAGTGCCTAAAAACCAGAATAGTGTTTGAATCTTTTTATCAGCAAAAATACATAACACCCAAATCATAAACGGGAAAATTATAAGTGTGGTTGGATATGACAGCACTTGTCCTGCCATACATAATCCCATCAAAACGACATAATGATTTTTTTCACTCCCGGAAATCTTCCATTGAACGAGTAACAAGAATAAAACTGTATAAAACCATACCTGCATAATTGCAAACTCAGGTAACATAATTAATTTTGGAATAAAGTTATAAAAAATCAGTGCAATTAAAAAACTTTCTTCTTTTCGGACAGTTTCAATGGAATAATTTCGATACAAATATTTTATAATTTTCATATACTCAAGATGAAATGTAACCTTCCATTATTCATCATCTTTATTGATTGGAAAAACTCTATATCCTACGTATTATTCACATATGTGAGCAGGTAGAAATAGAGTTTTTCTATAATAATTTCGTAATTGGAAGCCTAAAGTACATCAAAAAGTGTGTTTCTTATTTTGTAATTTCTTTTTCAAAACTTCTCCTGAAATTACATCTATGATTAAATTCAAACCAATGAATGCAACGACACTTATTTGTTTATCATTTTTCTTCCTGATAGATACAATGATTTGTAATCCAGTGGTTTTACAACACTATCAATTTCCCATATGATATTTCCAAAGAACTCAATAGCAAAAACATTAGGTGTTGAATAATCTCTATTCGATGACCTAATTTAATTAAATCAACTCTCCAAACTCAAATCTATTAATAATGCGTCTCCTTTCTTCCTTATCCTGTGATTTAAATTTTTTTCGTAATTCTATTGTATTATTCGCCTCCTGAATACTTGATCGGTCTTTTATTATTCCTTTTGCATACAATAATCCCATAACCGCAGTACTTCTATTAACTTTATTCTCATTATTAATATATATATCAATAAGTAAAGTATTCAATTCAAGACATGGTCTACAATGTGATAACATCGAAACAAATGATATATTATCTGGAGATGCATCAATATTTCTCTTAATCACCGCTAAATATTCTTTATCATCTGTAGTTTCATACAATATTTTTCCTATTATAACGCTGCTTTCACTGGGTATTTGATTTAAAAATGAGCATTCCTTTAGTGCCTTTATTCCATCGTACTTTTTTAATTTAGGAAGGAACTGAGCTACGCCAATCTCATTTCTATTATTAAATGCATCCCAAATAATATTCTCGACCTCTTCTCTTTCCCATTCATATATTTCTTCCATAATTTTAGGATAATATCCATCTTTTTTATCAATTCCATTTGCATTTAATTGTTTAATTAATAAACCATAAGCATCACTATTTTGCATTTAAAATCACCTCATTAATAATAATATCATTTTCTTCAAGTATTGGTTTTTCAATATTTTTCCACACATTGCCTTCATATCCACTTGGATGAACATATGTTACAACACCTTCAGCGCCATTCGCATATTGACCAGACAATGCATCCCAAATTGACTTTTGTGGCATAGTTCCAGTATCCCATTCTGGATACATTCCCTGTAGTCCTCTCCAATTATCAAATACTTGCCCACCTGATGTTTGCTCCATGATTGTTCCACTAATGCCATCTGCATATGCTGCTGCACCTTCCTTATTTCCACTCCAAAATACTGCTCCATTCCTTGGTGATGAAGTGTCAAAATAGGATGCCATATTAGCATAATCGCCCGTTTTCATAGCATTATATGCTTCTGATATTTGTGTATTATTAAGTCCAGCTGCTTTTGCTCTTGCTGAAAACTCTTCAAAAAACTTTGCATTATTATTTGCGATATATCTTGCTCTATCTACTGCTGACATATCATCTGTAAAGTTAGAGTACTTGCCACCCTTAATAATATCATCAGAAGTATTGATTTCATAAACTGTATTTTTACTATATATCTTTATGTTTCCCTTGTCTAGAATGATTTTGTCAACTTCATTTATACCTTCTTTTTCTAAAGCTTGCAGCAGTTCTAATTTTTTTGCTTCACTTAACCCTTCATATAACCCATCGAAGTTCTTTACAACACTTTTCCCTCCGGATGTAAAAACTTCTATCATCTCTGGAAGCGCCAAGCACACAATTCCGCAAATTACACCTGCTTTATCTCCACTGATAGCTGAAACTGTAAGATCTGCAACATCTAAAGATGTATTAAAAACTGTTCCAGCTATAATTGCTTCTATAGAATAAACTCCTGAAATTGCGGAAATTATTTGGATGCTTGTTTGTAAATCCTCAAAAAAGTCTTTTTCTGTTTCATGCTTTTTTGATAACTCCCATATTGGACCCATCAAATTGGCATAATCCTCCATTGTCATATCCTTTACTTCATATCCATCTAAATCAAAAGTAAATCCCAATTCTCTAAGCTCTATTGTTCCAAATTGATTATACCTGCTTTTCATCATGTATTCACCGTTCATGTCAGCCCAATATTCTTCATAAACATTGATTCCATACATATAACAGTTCCCTTCATGATCTAGATTATCAAGGTACTCCAATGCATATTGACGTTTTTCCTGTTTCTTCAAATACGTCTCATATTCTTCGTTTATTTGATTTAACTTTTCAGCTGCAACAATTAATTCCTCTGAATATAATGGATTTTCTTTTAAATATTTTTCACAACGCAGAACATCATTTATCAAATCATTCAGATTTTTATTATTATATACATCATTAGGACTGTAGTTCGTTACATTACGCTCATGATTGAATAGTCCTTTTACACTATTTTCTAAGGAATCAATAAGTTCTTGAAGTTCTCCTGTTGGAAGAGTATACTGTGCATTCTCATAATCATTTACTTTATTCGATAGTAATTGAATCTCTGAACCTATGCCCTCAATTGATTCCATTAAATAATCAGTACTTGGATTCGGTATAGATATTAAATCATTTATCCGTAAAAGAACTTCACTTATCTCATAGGATACAGTATCCAAATCTGCACTCGTACTCCTCAATTTATTTCTCAGTGCCTCAAATACTTCTTCTTGAAAAACCGTGTTTCTATTTTCATCAATCTCATAAAAATCCATCTTATATTTAACGAATTTAACTCGATACTCAGTTGTAGCTTTTCGAATCCCATCGATCAATACATCATGTGTTATTTTAAGGTAATCTTTAGCACTTTTTATACCTTTCCCCTGAAAGCTATCCGATTCGATAAATGTGTTATACATAATTTGTACGGTATCTAATTTTTCGTCAATTACACACAATTAGTATTTAATTTAAGTAGATTTATTCATTTGCCCCATTATTTATACTATTAACTAAATAGTACCAATTTATTATATTATTTACAACATCTCCATGAATTGTTCTTTTTAAAAAAACATTTCAATTTTCAGACTATCTATTCCGTACTTTTTTTATAAATCCTAATATAATTCCCATCATAAGTACTTGTATACCCAAATTCATTCTCTATATATTTTACAATCCACTCGTCTTCACTTGGAATTAAGTTTCCGTACCAACAGTCAACAATAATTGTATCGGGGTACTTTTCTGGAAACTGCTTCCAGTATTCCAATAATTTATCGTTTACTACAGGTGGATCGATCGTTGAAAAATTACAGATATTTACATTTTTGAACATATATTGAGTCGTGCTGGCAGAAAATACATTAAAGTTTACTACTAACACACTACTTCCTTCTTCTATTTGATTCTGCCAAGTTTCATATTCACTATTATAAATATATGCTCCCATATAATCAGATGTCGTACCAATTGCGGGTCCATACTTAAGTATTCCTTGTGATTGTAATACGTTATTATAGTCCGCACTCCCTCGAAGCGTATATCCTTTTCCAATTATCATTGTAAAACATAAAAAAATCAAAACAAAACGAATCAAATGATGCTCTTCTTCTCCTGATGCTACCATAGCAAAAATGACCATCCCAAATATTGCTACTCCTATACTATGTCCCAACGAACATACCAACGGAAGGTTTGTTACAAGCATAACTGCAACCAATTCTAAAAATGACCCCATCATTATTATCAATAGTAATTTTTTATATGGATATACTTCTTTGACTAGAACAAATAATCCAGCAATCCCCGCAATTAAGATGACAATCAAGGTTTTCTCAAATCCCGAATTTAATACTACCCATTGAAAAACTTGGGCACAACAGGAAATTATTATAGCAATACCAGCAACACGAACTCGTTTTCGACTATAAACCCTATTATCATTGTCAGTAACTTCATTCATAGATTTGCGTTTCCATAATGCCCAGTCAATTGCGTATGCTAAAAGAAAAATAACTATTGTATATAAACACAGCGTTATAACACCTTGAATTAATGCTATATCATCTACATTCTTGTTTTGTCCATGTGTAGGGTCAAATTGAAAAATCCGCTGTAAATTATCAATTAACATCGGAAAAGACATATAAGATAAAATCAATGATAAATACAAAATACCACTCAAAATACAAGTGCCTAAAAACCATAATAGTGTTTGAATCTTTTTATCAGCAAAAATACATAACACCCAAATCATAAACGGGAAAATTATAAGTGTGGTTGGATATGACAGCACTTGTCCTGCCATACATAATCCCATCAAAACGACATAATGATTTTTTTCACTCCCGGAAATCTTCCATTGAACGAGTAACAAGAATAAAACTGTATAAAACCATACCTGCATAATTGCAAACTCAGGTAACATAATTAATTTTGGAATAAAGTTATAAAAAATCAGTGCAATTAAAAAACTTTCTTCTTTTCGAATTATTTTTTTAATTACGACATATAAATAGTATGATATCCCTAAATGAAGAAGGGTTCCACACGTTCTCAAATAGATGACTACACCTGTCATTGTATGAAATAAAGAATTATAAATCCACATAAATACATAACTTAGAAACGTAGATGTTTGATGAGGTTCCCACATTTCTAAAAACAAATGATCTCCATTTAATAAACGATATGTCATTACTACTTGATATTCTTCGTCCATGCCATAATTCTGAAATAGCATTTTTATTGTCGCTAGAAAAGATCCAATGATTAAACAACCCCATAAGAGCTTTTTCTTATTAGTGATTTTTGATTTCATATCTTACCCTTGTATGTTTCTTTAAATGTATTAGTATCGATATCTAATCAATCATAACGCTTTTTGTAACTCCCCAAGATCTTACATTACCCTAATGATTGACAAATAATTCGATGTAAAAAGATGCAAATAAATTCTATCATGTAATTACGAACTAATCAATGTTACACCGTAAAACTGAAAAGCTTTCAGATTCATCCTATCTACATCGTAATCTCTGTATAAAAGTATACATTATATTTTTTTATTCCATGCTTGCAATTTGATATGTACTGTGTTATAATGAAAAAGAATTTTAAACAAGTATTTGATTTAGCATATTTTTTGTAAGTCATTATTCTATTGATGATTTTCAAAAAATATGCATTTTTTTTATTTTTTTAAAGTATCACATTATAAAGGAGGTATCTTTTCATGAAAAAAGGTACAGTAAAATGGTTCAACTCACAAAAAGGATTTGGTTTCATCAGCGACGAAAACGGAGACGATGTATTTGTACATTTTTCCGGTCTTGCAATGGATGGTTTCAAAACATTAGAAGATGGACAAAATGTAACATTTGATGTTACTCAAGGTGCTCGTGGATTACAGGCTGTTAACGTTTGTATCGCATAGTACAGAAAAGACCACAGTAATGTGGTCTTTTTTTGTGACCAAATTTGCAATATTATCTAACCACTTACCTAAGTAGTTAGATATGCGGATTTCTATCAACTCTCAAATCAATTTTTCTATTGCGTTCATATACTCTTCTTGTGAAAAGTGGATTTGGCCCATCTCCAAAAGGAATCACATATCCTTTTTCATTAATTTCCTGCATGTGTGGAAAAAGATCTTCCGATACATCAGGCATTTTTTTACATTCATACCATAATCAATGAGGAATAGTTTTGTAAGCTCCCAAACTGCTTCCCCTTCCATACGAATTCCACTATCTGCATTTCTTCTTAATCTTGAGAATGATGTCGCCTGGATACCATATTTCTGAAGAAATTTATGATAGTTTCCTGGAAGAGTCATCATACATCCGATATCATCATAAACAACTTTTATGTCAACCCCGACGGATGCTTTTTGTATTAAAATCTCAAGAATTGAGTTTCAAAATACTCCTTCTTCTATTATAAAATACTCCATATAAATAAAAATTTTTGCATTCGACAAGTCTTCAAGCAACCTTTGGTACATCTCTTCGCCCAATGAAAAATATTCTTGCTTGGTATGAATAAATAAATGAGAGCCTGAAATATTACAAAGCATTTTTGCCTGTGACGCTGCTGAGGGATTTTCTTCTTCCATTACACAGAACAGTGCTGTGTCATTTTTATGATATACCGCATCTTTTAACATATTCAGACGCTTCACATATTTGCGTTTTAAAGTACGTGAGTAAAAAATAAAGTACAACATAAATCCCACAATAGGAAAAACTAAAACGAGTAACAGCCATGGCACCTTGTAATCAGGATTATCATCGCTTGCAATAATTTTAATGATGCAGGCGATTTCAGTGATATAGCAAAGCATATCAAAATACGGTACATATAGAAATAACACAACTACAATTGCTACAATTGCCACGACTTCTAGCAGTGTAATCAGTATCGCCAAAATATATCTTAACGGAATATAGTTGCATTCCTTTCATATCGTAAGCCTAAAATATTTGAGTATAATTAAAATTTTGTTTCTAATTTATTAATAGCGAATATTATCACTAAAAATTTGCACAAAAAAAACAGTCCAAATTCAGACTGTTTTCTATATCGATAATGACATAATTCTTTGAAGAATTAAAACAGCGTAAGCTGTTCGTATTCTCTGATACTAATTAGTGACATTGGAATCTTACGGATAGCAAATTCACCAAATGACTCTTCAAATATCCACTTCTTCCATTCATTATCATCCAAAATTAATGGCATTCTATCATGAACTTTCAATACGGAATCGTTCGCCTCTGTAGTCAATATTACGAATCGATCGACACCATCCACAGGTTTCCATATCCCTGCCATGTAAATGATTTTCCCATCTTTACGTTCAAACTGGACCTTATTCTTATCCTTATCCCATTCATAATATCCTGTCGCGGGAATAATACATCTTCGCTCTTTATAGGAAGAACGAAAAGTTGGTTTCTCCTGCACGGTTTCGCTTCGGGCATTTATCAAAATTTTTTGCTTTTCAAACCCTGGAAACCCCCACGCCATAGGCGAAATCATTAAATCAGACTTCTTATTATAGGAATCTATTCTCGATTCTCCATCCTGGTTTAATCCTTTTTCTATATTTGCCCCAGCGTATGCATCTCCATGCAGAATCATAGTTCTATCCGTAGGGCGCACGTCGCCCTTCATTACCGTTTGATTGCTAATCTTTGGTACAAGGTTCGCAAGATCTTGTGATGTTTTTTCGTCAATATAATATCTTACACACATAACGTCACCACTTTCTGTTGTTGCAATAAACACAATAAGGATTCTTGTATTAATGATTTTATCACATTGCACTATACTAAAAAAGTGGACACGATAAGTTAATTCAGATTTTTTACAATACTTACAACTTATATTTTATTCTTATCGATTTAATCAAATTCATGATGATTCATCATCTATATTGATCTGTATTCCACCATCAGGCGTCCCCTCCCATTCCTCAGTATTTACTTTTGCCCAATAAAAAGCTCGTGCCAGAATCTCTCGAGCACAAGCAAATAAAATCAATGTAAAATGCATTCCCCTAATATATACTTATCCCCTACTGTTGATTATATGGCATATGTAGCACCTGGGCAATAGTAAATTTATCTGTCGTTTCTTGCAAGGTCATTTGATCATGGTAGGAAGAACTCACCCTATACAATGTGTAAATTTATTACACATTGTAATTTTTTATCGTCTAAAAAAAATAAAATAGTCGTTAATGATCGTTAATTTACCGTATTTTGACTACAGTATGGTGTAGTCAAAACGAATAAGTTAACGGATAAAATAAGGCAAATAGTGATATACAAAACATATTGTGAAATATATCAGGGGATGGGATTCCCTTAAAAACCGGACAGGTATATAAAGGAATTTGGTATTAAATTTTCATTGAGGCTTTCTATTGAACATACATAATATTTCTTTTCTCCGGGAGTTTTTTTGCTTGGTCTGACAATTCTTTCCAAAGCATTCCAAGCAAAAAAGAATGCAGGTTGTATTTCCTGCATTCCTCTGTTTTCGTATTTGATAATGAGCATTTATCAAATTATTCGATTTACAGTTGAATTTTTAAACTTCTATTGTAAGATATTGTCATTGCTCCAATATTACTATTTTGGAAAACAATCTTTTAGTCTCAAATAAATACTCTTATCTTATATCATGAAAGAACAACAAGTTCAATCAAACCATAATTACTTTATAGTTGCAATCTCTTCAAGTTTCATAGCTGAGACTGTAATCTCTTCCAAATTTGCTGCAATCTCCTGCATGGAAGTAGCTTGCACATTAGATATATTTGCAACTGTACCAATTTCATGTACGATTGTATTAATCTACTTAAACATTTCTGTAATTAAGAAACTAATAGTCTTTGATGATTCTTCACTAATCTTCGCGAGTTTGCCCATTTCATTTGCAACCAATGAAAATCCATTATTAGACAATCCTACTCTAGCAGCTTCAATCGATGCATTTAGTGCCAATAGATTTGATTTATATGCATTCTTCTGAATATTCTTTATGATATTAGAAGTGCTTTCTATATGAGATTCAATTCCACTAGATAAACTTTTCATGTTTTCTAATCTTTCAGCAAGTTCATTTGTTCCATGCGCAATATCATTTACTATTCCTTGGCTACCCATAAGATTAATATTTAATCTTTCTGCGGCACCTTCAATTTCTTTTCTCTCTTTAAGTGAAACTGCAGCACTCACCACGCCAACCACTTCATTTCTATCAAAAATAGGAGTTACAATTCCATCTACTGCCACTCCGCATACAAATTCGGGTAAAATTCCAGAATTACCGATCCCCGTATTGAGAGCACTAATGATCATATCATGACCAGGCTGATTCACATCCAAATACTCCCCAACTTCCATTTGCATATGAAAAGTGTCTCCATACCATACACCAATTGTTTTCTCTTTATCGAATAATCCAATTTGCATATCCAGACCTAAAATACTTTTCATAAGTGGTAATGTATCCATTAATGAATCCAAAATCTTACTTGCCATTTTTGCACCTCTCTAACTAATATTTCCTTCTTCATCAAAAGCATGGTGTCCAGCATCTAGTAAGATTTCTTTTCCATTTTCGAAAATCATAATAGCATTTCCAAAAACCGGAATATCTACTTTATAGAATAATTTATCTTCTTTATATTTCCATTCTATTTGATAAATACCGATCACTGTTTTCCAACTTGCCTTTATCCACCTAATTGATTTATCTGGTCTTGGTTGCAAGATCATCTTAATCTTTTTGTGCATTTGTGGACGGAATCCGCACATATACTTATACATCCACCCAGCTACACATCCATATGCGTAATGATTTAAACTATTCATTTCCGTACCACTGATTGTCCCATCTTCCTGAAGTGAATTCCATCTCTCCCAAACAGTTGTAGCTCCTAAATTAACTTCATACAACCAACTTGGATACTCTTCATTAAGCAATAGTCTATATGCCAAACTATTCAATCCTGATTCTGAAAGTGCTGGCATAAGCTGATACGTACCTACAAACCCAGTATTTAAATGATAATTATTTTCACGAATTACCCTTTCTAATTCGGTAACCAAATATGATTTTCTATTTTCAGGAAACAAACCCGTGTTCAAAAGCAATGCACATGCGGTTTGTGTTACTGGAACTTTAAGAATTCCATTCTTGTCATAATACTCTTCAACAAAAGATTTTTTAATTTTATTTTCCAAAGTTATCAATTCATATTCTTCTGCATATCCCAACTCATGAGCAGCATTTCCAGTGTACTTCACAGATTGATAATAATAAGCAGAAGCAATCATCCCCGGATCAGTCAGGCCAATCGGATTGTATATATTTCCATTGTCAAGCGCAAGCCAGTCTCCTAACTGTCTTTCATTCTGCCACAAATTTGGGACTGGATTACTTTTTACAACATCTGAAACATGGTCGACCCAAGATTTCATAATCACGTAATATTTTTCAAGATTTTCTTTATTACCATACATAACATACAGATTCCAGGGCAATACGGCGGCAACGTCTCCCCATACAGCCGCACCAGATGATATATAAAAAGGATTAATATCATCATGTTCCGTAATTTTCGGATATGGTACAAAGAATGGTATCGAACCAGACAACAGTTCCTGTTCTTTTTGTAGATTACATAAATAGTGATCAAAGAATGCCTGACAATCCATATGATAATTTGCCGTTTCTGAAAAGACGGTAACATCTCCTGTCCACCCCATCCTTTCGTCTCTTTGTGGACAATCCGTAGGTATATCTACAAAATTACAACGTTGGGATTGTTTCGTATTTTCAAATAGCTGATTAATCTTCCCGTTGGATGTCATAATACTTCCTGTCTCTTCTATATCTGACATAAGCCTGAAAGCGATAATCGATTTGATTTTGACAACTGATATCCCTTTTACTTTAACATATTGAAATCCATAAAATGTAAAATGCGGTCGAATTGTATTCTCTCCACCGATAGAGGTATAGCAGAATTCTGCTTTTGCAGTTCTCAGATTCTCATTATAGAATTTACCATCTTGAAGCAGTTCACCATATAACAGTTCTACCTTTTGTCCCTGCTCAAAATCAGCATCAAGCTCACACCACCCCGTAATGATCTTGCCAAAATCATATACAATAGATCCGTCTTGTTCCATAAATACATTTTTAGGTACAAACTCTTCACATTTCGTAATAGGCAGATTAAATCGATCAACCAACTTATCTTTCTCATCAGAAAGAACCTTTATTTGCAATGGATGAAAACCAATCATTTCATCAATGATCTCGCCATCGTATATTCCATTCGATTGAATACTAGATTCCTTTGCCTTCCAGGAGGTATCCGTAATAATGAAAGTTTCCGTTTCATCAACGTTTACACAACGTAATTCAGCAATCAATTTTTTTCTATCACCATATAGATTTCTATATTGTCCATCAAATCCGAATCTTCCCTTATACCAGCCTTCTCCCAATATGATTTCAATACGATTCTCTTTTTGAAAAAGTTCTTTTTTTATTTCAAATGTCTGACACTCCAGATGCATATCATATGAATGATATCCAGGACTTAAAAACTCATTTCCTATTTTTTCCCCATTCAAATATGCTTCATATAATCCCGCACCAAAAATATATAACCTTGCCTCTTCTATTTCTTTGGAAGAATTGAACTCTTTATAGAGCACAGGCATAACATTTGCATTATCCTCTTCCGCGGAGATCCACTCTGCATCCCATTTCTCACACATCTTTCCAGTTTCAAAGAAAGAGCTTTCTGATGTTTTATCTCCTGAGATCGATGAAATTTCAATATCCCAATAATATCGAGTTCTTGGACAAAGTTGAAATCGTGCAACGTACTTCGTGTCTTTATAATTTTTAAGCATACCACTGTCATATACTTTTTCACGATTCTCTTTCATAACCCTTATTTGTACAAAATCGACAAGTGACCAATCACACTCAGCCAATTCCCACGAAAAGGAAAGTGTGTCCATCCTATAACCAATTGGCGTTTTCCTATTATTCGTTAAGAGATTAATAATTTTCAAAATTAAACCAAGCCTTTCTCAAAGTCCTTGTACCATAATTAGCTTGCGTACGAACTTAGTCATTAATATTTTAATTCTTCTCGTCCACAGAATGGATCAATAGGGCTAATACCAATAAAATCAGAATCACCACACATTTTACCAATTGCAGCTTCAATCACGTGCTCGTTATTTGAATATGCATTAATATATGTCTTAATCATTGGAACATCAAGCAAATGATATGGGTTTGAAACACTCAAGAATACCGTTGGTATCTCACTGGCAAACCATGGTACATTATTCCCTTGTCCCCAGAAAGTATACCAGTTAATTCTATTAGTAGTTTTATTGCTGGCATTTTCTACATTTCCAATATATATGACCAAGTCATACTTTGATAAGAATTCCTTTACATTATCAACTCCCATTTCAAAGTTTTCTTTTTCATAAAGAGAAACTATAAACTCTCTATCCTCAAGTTCTTTTTTTACCTGCTGAATAATTCTTTCATTACTCGGGAAATCTCCTAAAATCTCAAGCAAAATATGCGGATATTTCTTTTTTGTTAAAGGAAGTGTACATTCAATATCTTTTACTAGTGTGACCGATTGTTCTGCAAGTTCTTTCGCCCATTGTACATGTTTCTTACATTTTAATATCTTAAGTTCGCTTTCCTTGGGGACTAATTTCCCCTTTGCTTTTTTTTCATGGAGTTTTAAAGATGCCTTAAGTGCTAGGATTCTTAAATTTGCTTCGTTTAATCTTTTTTCTGACAAAAGACCATTCTTATATCCATCCATCATAAAATCATAATCTTCTTTAAGATCTTTATTGAACAAGAACATATCACAGCCAGCCTCGATAGCTCCTGGAACAGCTTTGCATCGTGGCATTGCTGCAGTAAATCCCACCATCGGTGTCGCATCTGTTATTACTAGACCATTAAACCCAAGCTTTTCACGCAAAAGATTTTGCAATAAACTTGAAGGCAAGCTGGCAGGGATGATTTTCTTCTCTGTCTGTCCATAGAATTCTTGATATGCTGGTAATGCAATGTGACCAGCCATTACCGTTTTTGCACCATCATCAATTAATCTTCTATATATCATCCCAAAAGAATCGTCCCATTCTTCTATAGTCATTGTATTTACACTAGTCAAAAGATGCTGATCTCTTTCGTCAACTCCATCTCCTGGAAAATGTTTAATAGAAACAGCAACATTCTCTTCGTCTGCAGCCTTCAAATATTCTCTTGCATATAGATATACTTCTTTCGGATCATCACCATATGTTCTTACATTTGTTATTGGATTATGAAAATTCAAATCTACGTCAACAACAGGGGCAAAAGCCCAATTGATTCCAAGTGCGCTCGCTTCGCTACATGCAATCTTTCCAAGACGGTATGCATTTTCATATTTTCCAGACGCTGCGATCTGCATTTGCTTTCCATACGCTGTTCCATTTATCGCTGCCCCATCACCACCTGCCTCAAGATTTGAAGGGATTAGTAAAGGAATTTTCGAATTGCTTTGTGCATATTCAAAAGTATTTCTCATTTCTTCCCCCATACCATCTCGAAAAAACAAGCCTCCTATATGCATATTCAGTAATTGAAATTTCAAATAGTCCGGGTCTGTTGAATATCCAATCGGACAAAACAACTGTCCTATCTTTTCTTCTATAGTCATATGAGCCAAAGTCTTTTCGACCCACGATATATCTTTATCGCTCAAATAAAATGGCGCTATTTTCAAGTTCATTTAAATAACCATTCCTTCCTCAAAGTCTGGCAACTTTTTGCAAAGCACAAATTGCCATGTGAAAGGTTAATCTTTCACACTACGCTACTAAAAACAATTTATAATATATTCAATAAATCGCGAAAAACATTCAGTTTATATGTTGTTCTGTCAAACTCACTTGCCTCTCCAATTCCTGCACTATCAAATCCTCCCGCACAAGCAGCTTCAATTCCCGCAATTGCATCTTCAACAACTAGACATTCACTGGGATTTTGCTTCAGAAATTCTGCCGCTTTTAAAAATACTTCAGGATCAGGTTTCGATTTTGAAATATTTGTACCATCACTAATTGCATCAAAAAGCTCAGTGCAACCCAATCTTTCCATGATCTTTTTTGCATTTTTACTTGAAGACCCAATCGAAAGAAGGTATCCTTTATTTTTCAATTTGATAAGTGTATCCTTCACTTCCACTGAGAAATCCTCTTCTGACATTTCTTCAAGACTTTTAACGTAAATTACATTTTTCTCTTCTGCAAGAGCAAGTTTTTCTTCAAATGTGTATTCTTTATTTGCAAGTTCTAAAATAATATCCAGACTTTCCATCCTACTCACACCACGGAGTCTATTATTAATCTTTTCATCGAAATAAATGCCTTCCTGATCTGCTATATACTTCCATGCTTGATAATGAAACTCATCGGTAAAACAAATCACCCCATCTAGGTCAAATATTACTGCTTTGTATATTTTTTTTACATTATTTTCCATTCATATCTCCACTATTTTCGTATAAAAATCTGTTTCAATTTACCTTCATTATTTAAGTAAATCAAGAATAAAACTAACGTAGCTGCCGTAATGACCTGTTGTACAGAAGACGGTACAGAAAGTTTATTATATGCCAAAGAGATAAATGCCGTTGTCACCGCACCTAATAGAAATCCAATTTTTTCATTACAGAATCTTCCGATAAATCCACCTATAAACATAGGTAAAAATGCTGTGAACATTATAGCTATAGATCCAAAGTTCAAAGTCATCTGTATAGTTCCGTTCTGTGTGTATGTGATTACTCCAACAACACCCATCAATGCTCCTGCAATTGCATAACAAATTATCGCATTTCTTTTTTCTTTCACTCCCGTATTTACAGATACTTTCTGCCCAGAAATCAAAGACTTATAATCATATCCAAACTTTGTATAGTCAAAGATTACAACCATTAAAATAAGTGCAATAATGATTACAATTACATAATTTTGAATACTTGAAAAAGAAGTAAGTTCTGTTTTCGTAGCAAAGGAAACCCCTGACCCCTTTGTGAACGCAAATGCCAGACCTTCATAAAACAATGTTACGCCAAGAGATACTATGATTGGAGGAAGATTTACGATCACATAAACAACTCCTGAAATCACCCCCAAGATCAAACCAAAAATGATTGAAAATATCAACATCTGAATATATCCAAACCCATGTTCTAAACAAATGGTTGTACTTAAAACAGAAGATAAAAGTGCAATCGATCCAATCGAAAAATCAAAGCGACCAGAACTTAAGTTTATAGATAAGGCAAATGTTGTAAGTCCTACTGCTGCTATAGCTTTAAAAAACACTTTTAAATCTTGCATACTTTCAAAAATTCTCGTTCCATTAACACTGCAAAGGATTATGATTACAAGAAATGTAATCGTTGGAATAATTATAGTTCCAAGCGATTTCTTAAAAAATGAAATAGTTTTTTTCATATTAACCACCTTTAAATCCCGGCCGGGTTTACCGGCCGGTATTTTAATTATTTTGCACTATTAATATCATCAAAGGAATATGCAGAAACAAACGTTGCAAATAAGTTATAGTCTGCACCTATCATTTCATCCAACAGTTCTTTAGGATACGCAGGATTATCAGTAGAGTTATCTAAAGCATAATACTTTTCGAACTCTTCTGTACTAGTTGCCACCCAATACCCCTGGCTGAGTGCTAACGCATTTCCATCTGCATCCCTAATAGGCATTGCTTGTACTGCACAATATGTTGCTATGAAGATTGGCCCAATACTAGCCGAGAATTTACCGGCAAGATAATCCAGCATTCCGCCAGCCATTGCTTCTCCATAACTTGATGCATATGCATCAACACTTGCGATTTTCACATCTGTTCCACCGATTGCAGCACCAAAGAAATCAGAGCCATTTCCAACAGCCAGAATAACCTGTAATCCCTCAATTTGAGCCATAGCTCCACAATCTGCAAACCATGTGTCTGTCATATCATATCCACCAACATATCCAACTATTGAGACGTTTCCAATGGTAGTGAGTTGTACATCACCTGTTCCATAAATTGTTCCAATAATATCATCTTTTGTTGTAGAACCAAGGTAGTTACCACCAGTATAATCAGCCATCGCAGTTAACATACCTGCTGCGCGATAAATATGCATATCCGTATAATAAGGAATTGCACCTCCAAATATTGCAAATTCTGTTTTTCCCTGTTCAAGATAATGCATTGCCATATCGTAACCTGTTTGATATTCATCTTCTAAAGATGGACCAATTGCACCAATATAGTGCTCATATGACTTATAAGTTTCGAATTGTTCATCAGTTAAAGTTCCTGTAGCAACGGCATAATACACACCAGCACCTTCACACTGCTCGATCTGTGATGCTCTGTCAAATGATGAGAATGAAATAATTGCTTTGCAATTATTAGCAATGAATGTGTCAATTGCAGATTTCTCTGCTGCGGAATCCGCCAATTCATCAGAGTACACAAATTCTACAGGATATACACTTGCAATATAATTTTCGTAATAAGAACGAAAAGCCAATGCTTCTGCAGTCGTTGCATCTGATACTAGTACACCAATTTTGAAACTCTCTACAGTTACGTCTTCCGCCGCTGTTGTTTCTTCTGTTTCATTTGCCACTTCATTTGTTGATTGATCAGCAGCTTCATTTGTGCCGCCGGTATTGTTACCACATCCTACTAGTAATGACATTGTCATAATCAGACACAATAACAGTGATACTACTTTTTTCATACAATTTTCCTCCATTTGTTCTTGTATATTTAGCATTTCTGCATGATACCAATTATCTTGTTAAAAGTCCTGTACGGTTTTTTCCAGATGCCAAGAATACTACCAGAATAAATACTCCTGCTTTTACCATCTGTCCAATTCCTACATTTAAGTTAAGCATGGTCATGATCTGACTTAAAAAAACCATAGAAAAAGCTCCTACTACTGCAGCAGATACTTTACTTTTAGCTCCGCCCGAAACTGGCATGCCGCCAAAAACGATTGCAATGATTACGTCCATTCCGACACTGGTCCCTGTATCTTTTGTGAGCGTAGGTGCATATATAATGGATAATATTGCACCTATCCCAACTGCAATACCAGTTATTACAAACGCAATAATCGCCAACTTCTTATCCGATATACCAGATAATTTTGCACATACAGGATTTCCGCCGATATACTTTAGTTGCCTACCAATTTTTGTAATGTTGTAAACAAATCCAGCTACAACAAGCATAGTAATCAAAACAAAAATTTTCACTCCTAGATTGTCCAACTCTTTTACCGCAATTGCAGGAACCTTAATCTGAGAACCTGTCCCATTCGCCGATATCAGTACGCTGACTAGTGCATTCAAAACGCTTAGCATAGCAATTGTAGTTACAAACACTGGTAGATTAAATATGGATGCAAGAACTGAGTTCGTCAGTGAGATCACAACTGCAACTACAATACTCGTCAAAAACATCAATGCTATACTTTCTGTACGTAGATATATCATTCCTCCAAGAAGCGCACTTACTGCGACAGATGCTCCTAGGCTAATATCAAAGGATCCTAATGAATAAATGAACACTGCACCAGTTGCTACAACTGCTACCACCACCGACTGATTTATGATTGCCTTCATCCCATAAGCTATATTGTAGTCTTTTATGCTTCCCAGAATTAAGTACACGGATACAAGAAAAATCAACCCTAGCAAAGGTGATAACTTGCTTAAAAACTTTCCTAAATTTTTTTTAAAAATTTCCGATTTATTCATATCTCTTCCCTTTTCTAAATCATATAATGGATCAGATCCGCTTCACTTAAGTCTTTGCTTCTAGACACTTCTTTTCTCACTTCACCGTCTTTCATAATTAAAATTCGATCTGACATTCCTATTAACTCTGCCATTTCTTCTGATACAATCAAAATTGATTTTCCTTCTTTTTTCATCTGATACATAAGCTGATACATCGCCTGTTTGACTCCAATGTCAACCCCTCTTGTTGGACAATCCAAGATCAGAATCTCACTTCCTCTCCCAATCCATTTTCCAAAAACTACTTTCTGTTTATTCCCCCCTGATAAGGTCGAAACATTCTGATCCATACTGTTGCACTTGATCTTCAGTGCCTCTATCTGTTTTTCAACATATGCCTTTTCTTTGTGCGGTAAAAGAATTGTTTTTGCCACCGCAAACTTTTCTAGACCTGCAACAGCGATATTATCTTTTATACTTGCATTCAGACAAAGTGATTCCTGATCTCTATCCTTCGCCACATATCCCACTTGCTGTCGCATTGCATCTGCTTCATTTTTTAATATTTTTCCGTGAATTTCGACCTGTCCTTCATCGGCTTTTATATTTCCAAAAAGCACTTTACACAACTCATGCATACCACAATGAGACAAACCACCAACGCCTAGGATCTCACCTTTATGTAAATTAAAAGATAAATTATTCAAAAATCCTTTATAGCTAATTTCTTTAGCTTCTAGTACGATTTCTTTTGAATAGCTCCCATCATAATCACTTCTATAATAATCTCCTCGAAGTTCTCTTCCAATCATACTCGTCTTAATATGATTTTCATCAAATTCACTTTTATCAAAAGTAATAATGATTTTCCCATCTCTCAAAACAGTTAAAGCATCACATACATTCATGATTTCATCCAAATCATGCGATATAAAAATAACCGCTTTATTCTTTTTCTTCATTTCCTCCATAATCTTGTATGTAATCTCTCTACCAGTCTGAGACAAAGCGGTTGTGGTTTCATCTACAATAAGAACTTCCGGGTTACGGTTGTATATTTTTGCAATTTCTATTAATTTTCTTGTCTGTAGATCTAGCGATCCTGTGATTGCCTTAGGATCGACATTTTTTGCCCCAATCCTATCTAATGCCTCTTTCGCTGCGCTGACCATTTTCTTTTTATTGATTAATCCAAACCCTTTTCCACTTGCATCTTTACGTATTCGAAACTTATCACTTTCTCCAAGAAAAATATTCTCTGCTACTGTAATTCCAGGAACAGTTCCTGTTTCCTGAACAATCATTCCGATCCCTTGATCAAGGGCATGTAGCATAGACTCAGGTCTCCAACTCGTCCCTTTATATAGCATTTGTCCACTATCCGCTGATTGCATTCCTGAAATAATAGAGGTAACCGTTGACTTACCAGATCCATTCTCTCCAATTAGTCCGTGAATCTCTCCTCTTTGAATTGAAATATTTACACTGTTCAAAGCCACGGTGCTACCAAAGCTTTTGTTCATCTGTTTTACTTCAACAATAATTTCTTTTGTCATCTCAATAACCTTTCTGTAAAAAAAGCCGTTTCTATTGTTCTCCCATAAAATCAATAATCTTTTCAATATCCTCTTTTTCATATGCTACTAACTCAAGCTCCGGTATATCACTACTTGCAAATACATTGGCTAGTGCAACAAACTGGCATAATTTTGATTTTAAATTCAGTCGATCACCTTCTCCAGTTACCAGTTCTATTTTCCCCTCGCAAGAATCCACCATTTTAAAAAAAGCATCAACATCTTTAATATTATTAATTTTCATATGATCCACCTCATTCCTATAAAATTATTATACTTTTATGACCCGTAGATTCAATTGTCTATATCAGTCAAATATATTGACTTTATTTGATATTTATATTATATTCAATATGATTCTAATGATTTTTTTTGATATTTTTGGAGGATATGATGGAATTATCAAGATTAAAGAATGATGTGTTTCAACTGAATGATGAAGAGCAGTTCTACCGAAAATATTATTTTGCAAAACAACAACAATATTCCTTAGAGAAATTTATTGCCGAAATCGATATCAATTATGTCTTGCAACACAATCTGATGATCCCAGAAATTAAAGAGACTATTCCTCCACAGTTTGAGGATTCTTTCTTTTTAGATATCTCTGATGACAAAAGTATTGGTATAGTAAAGCATAATCGATATACTCCTGCAATCGAGCATTCTCACACTTTTTTTGAAATGATTTATATTTACAGCGGATCGTGCAATCAAAAAATAAATGGTCAGGAAATTCACTTACGTTCTGGGGACATCTGTGTTGTACCTCCTGGTATCACACACAATATTGAAGTTTTTGATGATAGTATAGTAATAAACGTACTTATGCGCAAAAGCACACTTCACAATATTTTCTTTAATTTTCTTAGAACACCAAATATTCTTTCAGCCTTTTTTTTAAACAACATATATTCAAAAAATGGAAATGACTATATTATTTTTCACTCTGGGAACGACCAGGATTTAAAAGAAAAGTTTATATACATGCTTTGGGAAACCGAAAATAAGGATGTTTATTATTATCAAATGATTAGTAATACTATCATGTTAATTTTTGGAGCACTAATCAGATATTATGAAAAAAGCGTTGAAACACCGACCTTTACTCATAAGTCCGATGTACAACGCTTTGCAATCCTTCAGTATATTCAGGCAAACTACACAACTGTGCGCTTGGAAGATATTGCTGATCACTTTCATTATTCAACAGAATACACTTCAAAATTAATCAAAAGCACTACAGGTTACACTTATACAAAAATATTACAACAAATTCGAATTGAAAAATCTCAAGTACTATTGCAAGATACAAATATGACCGTCTCCGATATTAGCAGTCACATTGGTTATGAAACGACAGAACATTTTATACGCACTTTTAAAAAAATCATCGGTATGACACCAACTGAGTATAGAAGAGCCGGAAATCATATATAGGAAATTCTCTCTGCACAAAAAACACACTCCATTGACTATAGGAATGTGTTTTTTCGTAAGTACTTACAACAAGCCAACAAATAGAAAAGGATCACTTTCCACAACCCGGCATACAAAAGCATATTGCAATTACAAAAAAGCTAACCCGTAGTATTTTCATAAAATCTCCTATGGTAAATAATTTTCTATGATTGCAACAATTTCATCTTCACAAAAGATGAATTTGCAAAAGATCTTTTGATTGACACTTTCTTGAATATGCGACTCCAACTGCTCTTTTACAGCCCATTGTGGTTGAAAATTCTGATCTAATATATTCACAATTACTTCCTCATTTACCACATATTCTTCTTCTACTGTATTCTCATTATACAAATAAAATCCATTCGGAAAATCATCATCGGTAAGACCTAGCTCTGCAATCCTCTCCAAATCTGAATCCTTAATCCATTCTAAATCATCAAAATATAGCACTTTTCTGTCTATGTCAAAACGATCTATCCACCCAAATTTCCTTGAATACTCGCTGGGATTACTTACAATGGCATCCAATATGTTCACTTGGATATTTCGTTGTTTCAAATATTCCGAATTATCAATCTGGCCTTCGATATCCAAATTCATGTCCTTCAAGTCATTGTAGATCTCTTGATCGCCTTCCATTTGATTTCTTTCTTCTTCAACTAAGGCTTCTAATTGAGCGATCTTTTCATCCTGATTTTTAACTTCTTCTACTAACGTAGATATTCTATTAGCATAGTCAACCGCTTCTTTTACCGAACCTTCTTCACTAGCACATCCTGAAAGTGCGAATATAATTGCGATAAACATGAATATAAGTTTTTTTCTCATAAAATCTCCTCTCCAATTGAACTTATATAGATGATACTAATTACCGAAAACGGTAAGGATTGCTTCCTCATTTCCATCTATTTTTATTTGAATTGAATCAAATGAAGAGTCCCCATTGATCTTATATGCATAATCCTGCGAATAATCTGCTTCCTCGGTCGCAAAAGAAATGACCAATACGTTATCTTCGATCATATAAGACATTGTTTGAATTCCTTTATCGACTCCATGATAAAGAATCACTTGGCTTGATGAATTTTTAATCATATAAACACCTTGTTGTGTTTTACCATTCATAGTTTCTGTAATCTGATTTGATATTCTATGTGTTTCGACCAACTTGGTATTCGTTGTACATCCTGTTAAAATCAGCAGTAACAATATAAGTAACCACATCTTTCTATACATATTTTTCCCCCTCAAAATATTTTATATTTTCGTGTAAAATACACCAAAAATCCAATCCCAGAAATAATTGCAACAAATATTCCCACTAATGTCAACGCATAACTAGATGCTGAAAATAGATAAAATAATTATTTGACTCTATTAAATTTCGATTTCATATATTGTTTCGAATGCAAGCTCTTCTCTTTTTAATTTCAACTAATAAAAAAGCCCATGCCAGAATTTCTCGAGCACAAGCCAAAATATTTTTTTATATTAAAATAAATATCCAATTATCCCCACTCAGCCCCTAATAATCATTATATTCCATGTATGTACTGAATACTAGACATTTCCTTTAAAATTACAAATTCGCTACAATTTTGTTAGATATAATGGAATCCCATCAATATTTATCATTCAATAACGCAAAACAAATGCGGTCTTCATACTCATTCGTTCTCACATTTTTTGCAATCTTTGAAAACGTACCTTCTTTAACAAAACGAAGATGATTACAAAGTTATATTGAAGCAATATTACTCGGATGAACCCATGCTTCTAATATATTTATTCCCAATTTTGAAAACAAAAATAAAATGACTGGCTTAGCCACTTCACTCATTATTCCTTTTCTCCAATATTCACGATTTAAAATAAAACCAATTTTAAGATTATTATTAAGTCGGTCAATTGCATATAACGAAATTATTCCAATTAATTTTCCAGATACTTTCTCTTCTATCCCCATTTTAACAAAATACTTCTTTTCATACCCAACTTTAAATCTATGTAAGATTTCCAGCACTTCATCTTTAGTCTTTATGCTCCCTTTTCTTAACTCATCAATATTTTTTCTGCTTCTGTTATATTCTCCAAAGTGAGACCTTTTTGAGAATCTGTTCTTATTTGATGATTTTCTACTTCTTTATTGTTTAAATCCAAATCCTCTAACACGACCCACTGTTCAATATTCTCGTGTTTTGATACCCATTCCAGGATTTCACCTGCTTTTACAAGACTCAGCTTATTGGTCTTCATGATTTCTTCTGTTCTGTGATCCGGGGTTATATCGAATATACTGATATTTTCATCGAGAAGCATCCCCAAGAAAATCTCTGATTCTTTTCTTGATGGTTGAAATTCTGAATCAAGCCAAAATCTCCATCCTGAATGCAACAC
Source organism: Lachnospiraceae bacterium (assembly GCA_963666475.2). Lineage (GTDB taxonomy): Bacteria > Bacillota > Clostridia > Lachnospirales > Lachnospiraceae > JBFHIZ01. Next base: position 858,108 of record CAXXJM010000001.1, read on the forward strand.
AATACTTGCATTCGTTTTATTGATAAGCTTAGAAAGCAATTTAATTTTAGTCTCATCAATTAATATCCCATCACGAATCTCCTGCTGATGTGAGTCATTCCATGATTTTGAATTAAGTACCCCATCCACATCTAAAAAAATTATTTTCATAATGATCGATTCCTTTCCAACGAAACTAGGACGTTTTTTTTATCTTCTGCCACACAGCTTCCCACTGAAAATTTTTCACGTTTCATCGTTTTTTCGGATATTTTATATTCTTTTTCCACTTCATTTTTATCTACTACATAAATAATTACATCCGTTGAAGGATTATCATACTCAACACGAATGATTTTCATCATATTTTTTTCTAGCCGTTTATCCTTTTCCGAACCTATTGCCATACCAACCGACATTCCTATGACTAAACCCATGCTAACTCCTAAAGCAAGATTATCAGAGAATAATAGTAATCCGTAGACTACACCTAATGCCACTCCACAACTCAACCCAACGCTCATATATAATGAAGTATATTTTTGAATTTTATTTTTCTTTTTTTCCATTCCAATGTTCTCCCTCAGTTTGATTTTATACAATGATCTCTATCTTCGTTCTCTAATTCTTACTAATTCTGTCGAACCAATAGAATATCTTCTTGTAGATTTTGCCACTTAATAGATATATTCATATCACCATCCATATCCATGTCAATATAGTTAGAATTTGAAATAGTTCCTGTTTGAAAACAGTTATTACCTTGAAGTTCTTGTGGAAATGAACTTTCGATTTTTATATTTTCACCTTCTAATACATAATCAATCGGTCCGACTTCTTTTGGTTGCCCCATATAACTATCAACGAACAAATATTGTACCGTTAACGAAGCATAATTATATATTCCTACATTTGTATTCGTATAAGTGACAAGCCAAGAATCCCCATGTCCAGAATACAATATACTTTTGCTTTCATCTGTTGCGTTTGTTTTTGAACAACCAGTCAACAGAAATAACATAAACAAAAAAGCTATAATCCGAATAAAATTTTTATTCATACAAAAAACTCTTTCCTTCCTGCACGACAAATATCATTGTTTTCCCAGTATTTAATACAATCTCGGCTCCCAAATCATCATAATATTTCGTCGCTCCTTGATCTGTTTCTTTTTTCCAGGTAATATGTATTCCTTTTCCGTTTGTAAAGAACCAGCCATCTCGAGTCGTATCATGCATCTGGAAAATTAAATACTTTCCATCTGGTCTTTGCTCCCAATACGTGTTTTGTATAATAATATTCTTAAATGAGAGTTGTTTTCCAGTAGCTGCGTCCACGTGTTCTTCCCCATACATGAACCGATAATATAACCCATCATCCTCATGATATTCAAAATACGGTTTGTCAACAGTGAATGCGAGCGACAAGTCTATGTATGTTGCTTCTACAGTATCCGAATGATCATTAAATTCATTTTGAACCGAAACTGGAGTAAAAAGAAAATGCTGGTAATAATCTGCCGAACCGTGCACCAAAGAATATCCCTTCTCCTCAATATAGTCTAGAATCCCTGACGCAGATACATATGCATTGTCAGGGGCTTCTTTGTCGGCCGAACGATAAAAGACATCTGATGTGTCCCCTCTCGTCCCATCAATGTTATCTACAGTAGTCAGTACTTCATCCGCATACCATATATCACCATAATGAATTGCAATCGGATCCCATTCTTTCGCTGCATAAACAAAGTAGTCGCGCATAGACCTTATATTCCCGATTTTATCCATCTCTCTCCAGTCTTGTATGACACCCATCATTCTTGATATTCCACCTTCTGCCATAATTTCATATAGGATCCCAGATTGTCCAATATTGTATTGAGGCTGGGCACCAATATTTGTTGGAAACATAACTGTAATTGGGCGAATGGCCTGTACTTCATTTGTAACCCACATGTTCGTCAAATAACTTCTTGTTGTATTCTCTCCTGGATGTTCATCCGCATATAATGGATCTTCATCGTATCCAATCTCCAGATTTACATGCATATCTTCCTCTTCTACCTGCGTATCTTCCTCTTCTACCTGCGTATCTTCTGGTTCTTCATTCTGTGTTCCATTTACATTACTCCCAGAAGTTAAATTTGTATTCAATCCATTATTCTGTCCGCATCCTGACAATATAAAGCACCCCAAAAGTAAAACTAGTGTCATAAATCTTTTCATGCTACCCCTTCCCTCGCTGCGTAAAATATATTTGCTTAATGAAAAAATAAATAAAAAAGCTCATGACAGAGTTTCTCAATCACAAGCAAATAAAATCACTATAAAATACATTCCCCTAATATATACTTGTCCCCTGCTATTATTATATGGCAAACAAAACTTCTAAGCAATAGGAAATATGAATCGTTGTACTAACGTATAAAAACTCCCCGTTAATCTTAATTTCGATCAACAATATTTTCGATTTTTGATTCGTTGCAAGTATCTTTCTGTGGACGATACTGTGCTACTGTATAACTTGAGACAAGGCCTTTTTGCTTCATGATCCGACCAATACGACGTCTGGAAACGAAAATTTCTCGTTCTTCTAAATCTATTTTGATTTTTCTGGTACCATAGTTGTTACGGCTTGCTTTATATACATCAACGATATTTTTAATGAGTTCAGATTCATCTTGTTTCTGAGCTGCTTCATAATAATAAGAAGCTCTTGAGATTTTTAGGACTTTGCACATTGCTGATACTGAATATTTGTGAAGGTTGCTTTTTATCACATTTATTTTCGTCCCATGATCAGCGCGGCTTGCTTTAAAATATCATTTTCCATTTCAAGTTGTTTGTTTCGTTTTCGTAAATCAATTAATTCTTGTTCCTGTGCAGAACGATTATCTTTTTCTTTAAAAGAACCTGTATTTTCTGCTTGGGCAATCCATTTGTCTAAAAGGGAACTTGCAATGTCATATTCTCGGATGATATCGCATTTTCGTTTTCCGCTACGATATAAATCAACGATCTGTTGCTTGAATTCAGGCGTAAAGGTACGTCTTTGTCTTGATTTTTTGTTTTGTGGCATATGGGCACATCCTTTCTTTTATAAGACTATCATATATGCCCTTAATTTTTCTGTCTAGTTTATTGTAGCCGATCCACTATCTTCCTTGATATTTTCATTATTCTAATAGGAATTTTTTTGTTAGTTTTAGATTCAATTAAAAAAAAGTAAATTTTATTATCCCATTCAATAGTATAAATATTGAATGGGATAATTTTTTATTTTAAAACTAATCTATATACACCATCTGTAATACCATTGCCTAATGTCATTGGGCACATTGCTGAACTAGATTCAGTACTTTCTGACATTAAAATCCATTTAATCATATTTTTTCTGTTAAAGTTCCTATTGTATAATGAAATTTTGGACTAAAAGTTAGATATCCAGTTTCTCCTTGAGGTACTGTAAAAGTTCCAGAAACAGTAGTGGATGAAGAAGTAGACTTAGACCATGTAAATCCTACACCTGCTCTAATCGCATTTTTTTTCGCTGCAGAAGACTGGCGTTTGCGCCAAAAGATTCACTACTTGTTGTTGAAAGAGCTACTGTGATTATAACAGGAGAATATTGAGCTACATAATCTGGTTTATGGCATATGCAATTCTTGCTTGAACGGTGCAAATATTTACAATTGTTAATATTGTTACGATTGTAAACATAATTGCTGAAAGAGAAATTGTAGCTTCAATCGTAACAGAACCACTCGTATTATTAAGTTTATTTCGCACCACATCTCTCCTTCTCAATTAACTATATTGATATAAAACACTATTCCTCTACGACCTTAAGTGTTGAAATTGTATCCTCAATAATTTGTTTCATTTCATCTATAAGATCTTGTGGCTGCTCTTTGTCAATAACCGATCCTAAAACCATACATGGGATTTCATCCCATATAAATGTGTAGCCAATTGCATAAGCATTATAACTTCCGTCATAACCAGCTGCATCTGTTTCCACGATTATATGACCTTCAAATCGATAGATTTCTAACGTATCAATTGTTTCTGTTGATATGGTCTCAACAGAGTCGCTTTCCACAACTAGAGATTCTACATGACTATCATTCTGAACATTTAATTTTAATTCTGCGAAAGCAGCTTCCTGTGCTTCTTCCAGCGTCGTCACTAGTGTCGTTTTATCAGCTGTAACCGATACATATTCGATTCCATTAAGAATGAACATTTCCGTATATCCGCTGTTAATGTTTTGCCAATTTGGAACATCAACATATAATTGAGGACGTCTAATACCTGAAAAATCAGTAGCGTTACTTAAAAAAGTTTCATTTTTTTCTTCTATAACAGTTTCTTCAGTATCGGATTCTTCCCCATTATTTTCAATCCATTTATTTGATTCCTCACTTGTACTATTTGCAATATCGACTACTTCTGTACTTGTATTATTTGATATGTCAACATTACCATTACCACATCCTGTTAGTATAACCACCATCATTCCAATTAAAATTAGTCCTATTTTTCTCATTTTTTCTCCTTCAATATCCTTTTATTGAATTATATTTTATTGTATACCACTTCTGTTCATCTTTCGGATTATTTGCTGTTTCTGCAAATAACGGAACCGCTAGCAAAGTCGGCCTCACCTGTACTTCCGCATATATGTTCACATATACCGAGGCGTTTGCCATCTTATACTCTTTATTTGCGGAATTTATACACATATTTGCTTGAATTGCGTCAGCCATTCGAAGAAGTATTGCTTCCTCATTTGAATAAAGGCCTATAACTAAGAACAATCGCATGTAATCGCTATACGAAAAGGAAAGAACTGATGCGACTAGAGTTGAATCTGATTCTTCATCTGACGTTCCAAAAATACCTTTTATTTGTTTATTAAGTGTTTCCTTTACATTTTCAGCTCCATTATTCAGAGATTTATTAAGAGATGATATCATGTCATTTTTGTAATTGAATTTACAAATCCTCTTGCCATTGAGTTTAATAAGAATGAGGAAAGAAGGACACATCTTTTCTATTGTGATCCACAGCGTTCCGATCAAAAAGGGGGCTGCGAAGTAACGCACGAAATGATACGTCGTGTTCTACCAAAAGGAACGTCCTTCGATGAACTGAATCAAGATGACATCAATCTAATGATGAGTCATATCAATTCATACAATAGGAAAAAGCTGAACAACCAGTCCGCACACCAGCTGTTCAGCTTCCTTAATAGCGAGGAAATCCTTGATAAGCTTAATATCAAGCGCATTCCTGCTAACGAGATTAATTTAACACCTCTGTTGCTGAAAAAGTAAAATAGCAGACGCCATTCGGATCAAATACAAAACCGTAGGGGGGTGGAATTTAATCTTGCGAAAAAGGAAGCTAAATTCGACCTCCGGTTAGCGTGAGCTCTTTTTCCAGAGAAAAGCATCTCGAAAAAAGCATAACAGCTTTGAAACCATAAAACAATGTGTTTGGAAAGGTAATTTCCAGTGATATCACTATTTGCAATACTTACTTCCAGAAAATCAAAGGAATCTTAGTTTGCTGGAATTTAATCTTGCAAGAGAAAAGCTGAACTAGAAGTTAATTTTACAAACTGGAATCTCGAATTTCAATTCAGCTTCTATTTTGTTTTACACATATTTATTAACAATAGTTTTTGTTTAAACTGCGTTAAATCATAATTCATAATACAAACATAATCCATAGAATAATGTAAGTTTTTCGTATATCTCGACTGGTTAATAAATATATACTACCATATGCTAATCCTACAATCACACTCATAATACCTGTCAAAAAGTCTTTCGTAAAAAAATGTGCAAGTCCCCATGTGATTGCGATTATAATACCTCCATATGGAATATTAATTTTCTTAAACCATTTTTCACATGCAGTCTGTCCAAATATCAATATCAAAACAACTAATAATACTTCAAAACAATAATAAAGGTACTGAAATATAAATCTCACCCACCCCAAACTTTGAAAATCAACAAAAATCTTCACTCCATTCCAATTAAAATACTTTATCATCAGAGTAAAAACGATAATTGAAATAATTGTAGCCCATTTCCATCCTTCCATTTTTTGCCCTTTATTAACAAAATCAAAATCATATTTATTACTAGCAAATTTGATAATAAAAAAAGAAGCAATTCCCCATATAAAACAAACAATCATCCAATAAACTGCAAATTGAGCATTCGACCATTCACTTATTCGCTTACCAAATATAATTGGTGCTATTCCAAAACCCAAAAGAGGATCTAGCAATAATCCAATAAATGATGCTAAAACTAATTTAAAATAATCAAATCCCCTAATATTCCTATCTACTTTAGTCATTGTTTTCCCTCACATCTAATTTCATACTTTCTTTCTAATGATATCATAGTATTTATTTTAATGTAAATAAAAACACCCTCCTATAAAGGAAGGTGTTCGACTACATATTCGTTAATGGAGTAGACGGGAGTCGAACCCGTGTCCAAAAATCCATCCACTGTACTTCTACAAGCTTAGTTAATTATATGGATTGCTCCCGTTTCCTTATGACCCGGAAATTAACAGCCAAGGTCACTTGGTAGCTTCATGATACGCCCACTATGCGCAAAGCTTAACATAGGTCGTTTCCTACTAAGTCGATGCCTCGTTTTAAAGTGTAGGTTCTTTAAAGGAGACAGCTGCCACTAGGCAGCGTAAGCTAAATTATCTTCAGCGTTTAAATTTAATTTTGCGATTAACGGGTCGCACCGGCTTGCTTCTCCAGATTCAAAATCCCTGTCGAGACCATGACTACCCCTGGTTTACACAAGAATATGTATGCGTTCAAAATATATTCTGTGCAATATTATGTTTACCTCGTAAACATTTTAAGCGAAATCTTGTTTCGCTTTATAAAGATCAATCATACCATCTGACCTCCATGTATTATAATTCGAAAAATTGATTTCGTCAACTATGTCTAAATCAAACATTTTTATACCAGCTTCACAAGTCAACACATGATTGTGAAGATAATATTGTATCTGCATGCCTTATTCTTGGACAAACAAGTCATTATACTGAGAGATATGCCCAAACATGAAATAACAGTAACTTGTCACATCCCCTGTAAATTCCATTTGGGCGATTGTATACAAGCAGGTAATTAAAATGACTAGCTTGACATTTGATTTCTAAAGACTGAATGGACAAATCAGATACGTAACAAGAAAATTTGTCCAAAAAACAACCACCTAAGACTTCACTCACTCTTATTTACAGAAATATGGTTCCTTAGGTCGACTATTGCATCGACTATCGCTAGAACTGTAAGTTCCGATTCTTAAAATCTTTCTGCGCCTGTCTTAATTGATCCTTCTTTGCAATCGTTTCTCGTTTGTCATAATTTTTCTTACCTTTTGCGATACCAATTTCCATTTTAGCTCTTCCATTGGAAAAATATATCTGTAAAGGAACTATGGTATATCCCTGTTCTGCAATTTTACCTGCCATTTTTCGTATTTGTTCCTTGTGTAAAAGAAGTTTTCGTACGCGCAGTGGATCTGTATTAAAGATATTTCCATGTTCATATGGACTGATATGCATTCCATAGATAAAAACCTCTCCTTTTTCAATACGGATAAAAGATTCTTTGATGCTGCATTTTCCTGTACGAAGCGATTTTACTTCCGTTCCATTCAATACAATTCCCGCTTCGAAATTATCCTCGATAAAATAATCATGGTATGCTTTTTTGTTATTTGCTACTAATTTTCTTGGTTCTTGTTTCACTGTCTTCCCTCTGTTATCCCATACTTTTATTTTGCTATTCCGCGAAAGCAAAATCAATCTTTCTAGTTACTTTATCGGTATCTTTGACTTTAACTTTAACAACCTGTCCCAATTTAAAGGTTTTTCCTGTATCACGTCCGACAATTTCATAGTTCTCTTCTTGATAGATGTAGTAATCTCCTGGAATTGCTGAAATATGGATCATACCTTCTACCGTATTTGGAAGTTCAACATAGATTCCCCATCCGGTTACACCTGAAATTACGCCTTCAAAAGTCTCACCAATACGTACTTCCATATACTCTACTTGCTTCATTTTGATTGTTTCACGTTCAATTTCAGCTGCAATTCGTTCCCTTTTTGAAGTCTGTGTCGCCACCTCTCCCAAAATTTCTTTATAATGTTCTTTTCGTTTTGGCGTCATTTTCCCACGAATTTGTTCCTTCATGATTCTGTGAATCTGTAAATCTGGATATCTTCGTATCGGAGATGTAAAATGACTATAATATTGACAAGCCAGACCAAAATGACCCTTTGCTTCTGTAGAATAAACTGCTTGCTTCATACTTCGCAAAGCCAATCTTGAAATTAGTGGTTCTTCTGGAGTTCCAGCAAGTCTATCCAACAATCGTTGGATTTCTTTTGGATGTACCTCTTTATTTTGAGTTTTTATGGAATATCCAAAATTATTGATAAACAACCCAAGTTTCTGAATTTTTTCTGGATCTGGAATATCATGAATACGATACAAAAACGGAATTTCCAACCAGAAAAAATGTTCTGCTACGGTTTCATTTGCAATCAACATGAAATCTTCAATCAATTTTGTAGCATCGTTTCTATCATATGGCTTGATTTCCGTCGGTTTTCCTTGATCATCCAAATAGATTTTTGTTTCCGGGAAATCAAAATCAATGGAACCACGTTTGCTTCTTCTCTCTCTTAAAATCAATGCAAGTTCTTGCATTTGAAAGAACATTGGTATCAATTCTTCATATTCTTTTTCTAACTCTGGATCCTCTTTCTTTAAAATCTTTGCTACATTTGTATATGTCATTCTGCGATTTACACAGATTACAGATTCTTCAAATTTTGAGTCAATCACTTCTCCTTCTGGAGTAATGGTCATAAACACAGTCATTGCCAAACGATTCACTCCTGCATTTAAAGAACATATGCCATTAGAAAGTTTATGTGGCAACATTGGGATTACACGATCCACCAAGTAGACACTGGTTCCACGAGTTAATGCTTCTCGGTCTAATGCAGAATTCTCTTGTACATAATTACTCACATCTGCAATATGAACACCTAAAACATAATTCTCACCGTCCATTGTAAGACTTACGGCATCATCCAAATCTTTTGCATCTTCACCATCAATTGTCACCATCATTAAATCACGTAGATCTGTACGAAAATCTATGTCTGATTGAGTGACTTCATCAGAAACTCTTTCAACTTGTTTCATTACCTTTAATGGGAATTCCATTGGAAGACCATATGCACGTACTAGTGCCAAAATATCGACCCCTGGATCATTTTCATGACCAAGAATTTCAATAATGCGACCTTCTGGGCTTTTGTTTTTATCGCCATAGTTATCAATTTTCGCAACAACTTTATGTCCAGTCATTGCACCTAGATCCATCCCTTTTGGAATGAATAAGTCTTGACTGATTTTATCAGAATCCGATACGACAAATCCGTAGTTCTTATTTTTTTGAAAAGATCCTACGATCTGATCATTGGTTCGAGCTACAATACTTACGACCTTTGCTTCAGCTCTCTGACCGCGGCTATTCGGCAATAGCTCAATTTCTACAATGTCCTGATGCATCGCACCACCCATGAATGGACCGGGAATAAAATAGTCTTCCTCCTGACCTTCCACCTCGACAAAACCGAATCCTCTCGGGTTGCTGATATATGTACCTTGAATTGCACCCGTTCCTGTTCCAGCCTTATTTTTCTTTTCTGAAAGCATAATTTTTCCACGTTTCGTAATTTCAATCATGCTCTCATTATGCAGTTCTTGAATCGTTAAAGAAAACTCTTCACGATCAGTTCCTGCTACTTGCATTAATATTGCTAATTCCTTTTGCTTCATTGGTACGTAAAGCGGGTCGGAAAGCAATTGTAAAATACGTTCTTTTCTTTTCTTTCTTATTTCTTTTTCCAAATTTTTCTCCTGATAATATCTATATTGAGGTTATGACATAGCATATTTACGAATATACTAGCCTTGATTGTCTCACGTTCTTGTTGTTTGTTGTTTGTTTGTTCGCTTGTTCACTTGTTCGTTTGTTGTTTGTTGTTTGTTGTTTGTTGTTTGTTGTTTGTTGTTTGTTGTTTGTAATCAGAAAGGTTTGGGCAAATCAATTCAAATACATCTATTATTGCCCACCGACAAGCATATCTATGTGTTTGATACATCAAAAAAAGATAGGAAAGTCGCTTTTGGAACTATCTTGACGTGAATAAATCAAATATGCCCAAATTTTTTTCCATTTTGGACATATATTCTTCTTTCTACAGAAATATTGTCCAAACAAGCATATTCTCCAAGTGATCACATGTAAAATAACCTTTACAGTCACACAAAAACATGATGCTTGGGCAGATATTTTATATTTATAAGAAAAGTGTCCAATCAGGGACCAAAATCAAAATAAACTATCGCCATATTAAATCGCTAGCGCCTTATTCATTCACTAGCGCCATAAACGAAAACCCAGACCAAGCATTATTATTAGCACCTTAATATATCCATATCAAAGCAAATCACCGGTTTCTTCATGAACACCTGAAAATCAAGTTGCTTTCTTTTTGCTATATAAGCAAAAAAAAGACACCCTTTTGCAAGAGTGTCTTTTTTATTATGCCGTTGGAATGTTTAGCACGATTGCTAAAACCATGAACAGAATAGCAAGTACTCTGGTTACTTTAACAAGAAAACCTTCCATAGAACGTCCCTTATTTTTTCCCCAGTAAGTCTCTGCGCCTCCGCTAATAGATCCAAGCCCTGCACTCTTTCCTTCTTGCATTAAAACGAATACAGTTAATAATATACATACGATAATAAATAGAACCACGATAATTGGTCTAATTGCTGCGAACATAGTACACCTCCCAAAATCAGTTACATCTAAGTGTAGCATAATACTTTGTACATTTCAACTGTTTATTTATTTACGAATCAATAGTGATTTTCCAGTCATTTCTTTTGGCTGTTCCATTCCCATTACTTCAATTAATGTAGGGATAATATCTGCCAAAGCTCCTCCATCACGAAGTGTATACTCTTCATCATAGTTTACCAAGATAAATGGAACTTGATTTGTAGTATGCGCGGTAAATGGAGTATGTGTTTCATAGTCAATCAACTGTTCTACATTTCCATGATCTGCACAAATAAATAATACTCCATCTTCTTCTATGATTGCATCATATGTTGCTCCAACACATTCATCAACTGCTTCAACTGCTTTGATTGCAGCACTTTCCACTCCAGTATGTCCTACCATATCTGGATTTGCAAAGTTAATAATAATGACATCATATTTATTGGAATGAATTGCATCCACTAGCTTCTCTTTGACTTCATATGCACTCATTTCTGGCTTCAAATCATAGGTCGCTACTTTTGGAGAATTTACCAAAATTCGATCTTCTCCTTTATTTGGTTGTTCAATTCCTCCGTTAAAGAAAAATGTAACATGTGCATATTTTTCGGTTTCCGCAATACGTGCCTGCGTAAGATCATTGTTTGCAAGCCATTCTCCGAACGTGTTTTCAAGTTTCACTTTACGGAATGCTACTTCCTTATGTGGAATGGTTGGATCATAATCTGTAAAACATACATATTTTAAATCCAAACGTTTCGCTCTTTCAAATCCTTTAAAATCATCATCACAAAATGCTCTTGTGATTTCTCTTGCTCGGTCAGGTCTGAAGTTGAAGAAAATCACAGAATCGCCATCTTCAATAACAGCAACTGGTTTTCCATCTTTTACAACTGCAGTAGGCTTAACAAATTCATCAGTTTCTCCACGTTCATAGGATTCTTGAATTGCATCCACTCCATCAGCCGAAGTTAGACCTTCACCTTTTGTCAATACATCATAAGCATATTTAACACGGTCATAGTTGTTGTCTCGGTCCATTGCATAATATCTTCCGTGAACAGACGCAATCTGCCCAACCCCGATTTCTTTCATTTTTGCTTCCAAAGCTTCTGCAAAACCTTTTCCACTTGAAGGTGGTGTATCTCTACCATCTAAGAAGCAATGCACATATACTTTTTCAAGACCATTCCTTTTTGCTAGTTCTAATAATGCATAAATGTGTTCATTGTTACTGTGAACTCCACCACTTGATACAAGACCATATAAATGAAGTGCACTATTTTTCTCTTTGCAGTTTTCGACTGCAGATAAAAGTGCTTCGTTTTCAAAAAAATCTCCATCCTGAATGGATTTTGTAATTCTTGTCAAATCCTGGTATACGATTCTTCCAGCACCCATATTCAAATGACCAACTTCTGAATTTCCCATCTGTCCTTCTGGTAATCCAACAGCAAGTCCGCTTGCATTTCCTTTTACAAATGGATATTTTTCCATTAGCATATCTATTGTTTTGGTATTGCCTTCTTTTACGGCATTCCCTTCTATCTTGTCATTCAGTCCATATCCATCTAAAATCATTAGTACAACAGGTTTTTTTCTCATATTATTTCTCCGTTTCTTACTTGTTAAAAAGATATCTTTCCAAGTTCGAATTATACACGTTTTTCTATGTCTTCGCAACCGTTTCGAGGGATTCTTCATGAATATTTAAGAGAAAATTCCCATGGTTTTCAGTCTTCTTTTTATAAATTGTATAACTTGTACAATTCCCTTGCAAACAAAGCATATATTATAGTAAAATAATAAAACACTTATTCCAAAAAAAGGGGAAAATAAATGATTTCTTTTATTGAAAAACTATTAAAATTAAACGATAAAGATCCAACTGATCCAAATGTCAGACAAACGTATGGTGTATTTACAAGCGGAGTTGGTATTGGCTTAAATATCTTGCTTTTTTTTGGAAAACTAATCGTAGGTACACTGAGTCACTCAATTTCCATAACTGCGGATGCTTACAACAACTTATCCGATGCTTCATCTTCTATAATTACGATGATCGGCTTTAAAATGTCAAACGAAAAACCTGACAAAGATCACCCCTTTGGACATGGTCGTATTGAGTATGTGTCGGGGGCAATTGTTTCTTTTTTAATCTTACTTGTTGGTTTTGAGCTTGTTAAGTCATCTTTTTTGAAAATTTTAAACCCTGTTGAATTAGAAGTCACCACATTTACAATCATCATTCTTGTTATTTCCATTTTAGTTAAACTATATATGACTTTCTACAATACTAGAATAGCAAAAAAAATAGACTCTACTGCCATGAGAGCCACTGCACTTGATAGTCGAAACGATGCAATCACGACTACTTTCGTTCTACTCACCTCCATAATTTCTTTGTTTTGCAAGTTTAACATTGATGGATATGTTGGACTTCTGGTCGGTCTGTTCATTATTTATTCCGGTTTTCAAGCTGCAAAGGATACGATCAATCCATTACTTGGGGAACCCCCTACGCTAGAATTTGTTGAACAGATTCGCGAAACGGTTGTTTCTCATAAAGATATCATTGGTGTACACGATATTATCGTTCATAATTATGGTCCAGGTCGAGTAATTCTTTCCCTGCACGCAGAGGTTCCATACGATTGTGATATTTTAGAAATACACGATACAATTGATAACATTGAAAAAGAACTTGGGCAAAAATTCAACTGTCATGCCACGATTCATATGGATCCTTTTAAAACAGACGACCCACTTACTACATCCTTGCAGAAATTTGCAATTGGAATTTTAAGAAAACATTTTGAAAATGTTACATTACATGATTTTCGAATTGTTCCCGGTCCAACGCACACAAATATCTTATTTGATATTGTAATTCCATTTAACTACTCCATATCCGATGAGGAAATTATTGAAACAATAAGAAGTGATTTTAAAAAGCAAGATCCAACCTATGAGGTCATCATAGAAATTGACAAAGAATTTGTGTAAACTTTTCATACATTTATCTAAGTTTTTTTTCATTTTCTATTGACTTTAAAAAATAGTTGATGTATTCTAAACTAAATTCAAAGAAAAGGAGGTAATAAAAAATGTTTAACAAAAAATCAGCACAAGCGAACACAACTACAAAAAAACACACAAATTACCTCATCGGTTCTACTCTCTGATATAGTTATATGATTTTTTATCCTATAATTATTTCATTTATTATGACTACAATTGCGGTAATTCGTTTATCGCAATTTTTTTTATGTTTTTTTTTGGAAAATGACCCATTTCAAATGATTACATAGCAAGAAAACTCTTATGACGGAAAGGTATGATTATGAAAATTTTAAAGAAACTGATACTGAAGCAATTACCTCTATATATCATCGCGATTATTGCGATGTTTATTGTAATTGGTTTTGATATCGTAACGCCTCTAATTACTAGAGACATTATTGACAATGTAATTGTTGATGGAAAACTTGCACTTCTATCGCACTATCTGATTGTACTATTATTGATAGGTATAGGACGATTTATTTTCCCTTATGTAAAAGAATTCTTTTTTGACATGGCTGGCAGCAAAGTTGCCTGTGAATTAAGAAAAAAACTCCTTTCTCATATTCAGGGATTATCTTCTGGATATTTTGAAAAAAACAGCACTGGAGAATTAATGGCAAGAGTAAAGGATGACGTCGATCGTATTTGGGATGGACTCACATTTGTATCCTTCCTTACTATTCAAGTCGTATTCCAGGTAATTGCAATAATCATTTCCATGATTCGATTAAATGGATGGTTAACCATTGCCCCTGTTCTTGCAATGACTTTTTGTGGATTTTTAGCCTTCACCATGGAAAACAAAATGGGAAAAGTGTATGGTGAAATCAGTGAAGAGAATGCTGCTCTGAACCGTGTTGCAGGAGAAAATTTATCTGGTGTTCGTACGGTAAAAGCTTTTGCAAAAGAAAAATATGAAATCAAAAAATTTCTAGAACACAATCAAAAGTATTATGAATTGAACATCGAAAACAATCGAATCTTCGTAAAATACTATCCTTATTTCCAGTTGGTATCAAAGCTTCTTCCTGTTATCATTTTATTGATCGGTGGATTTATTGTTATTCAAGGAAATATGACCATTGGTACTCTTTCCGCATTTATTACTTATGCAATGAATATCATATGGCCAATGGAAATGCTCGGATGGCTTACGGATGCATTCTCTACCACCATTGCTTCTGGGAAAAAACTCAATGTTATTTTCTCCGAAAAACCAGACATCCTTGAGTCAGAGGAACCAGAAATCGTAGAAACGGTTACTGGACACATCAAATTCGAACATGTTTCTTTTCATAAGGAAGATGGTATTGATATTTTATCTGATATCAACTTCGAGGTCGAACCTGGTAAAACAATTGGAATCATGGGAAGTACTGGTGCAGGAAAGTCCTCACTACTCTTGCTCTTACAAAGGTTTTACGATCCATATAACGGAAGCATCTCTATAGATGGGGTCAATATCAAAGACATGACGTTCAAACAGCTCCGTCAAAGTATCGCCGTGGTATCTCAAGATGTATTTTTGTTTTCTGACACCATCGAAGAAAATATTAAACTTGGACAAAGCAACAAACTAGATATAAAAACTGTGCAGCATGCATCAGACAACTCATTAGCCCGTGAATTCATCGAAAAATTAGATCAAAAATACGATACGATCATCGGCGAACGTGGTGTTGGATTATCTGGCGGACAAAAGCAACGTCTATCTATTGCCAGAGCACTATCCAAAGATGCACCAATCCTAGTTTTGGATGATTCCACTTCCGCTCTGGATATGGAAACAGAACATGAAATCTGGCGACGACTACATGCATTAAAAAATACAACCAAACTAATTATTACACATCGTATTAGTGCAGTTTCAAAAGCTGATGAAATCATAATACTTGATGATGGAAAAATCATAGAGCGTGGAACTCATGCTTCCTTGTTAGACCAAAAAGGATACTATTACCAAACCTACTTAGCACAGTATGGAAGTCACATTCCAGAAGAATTGGAAGCAGTGTAAATAAAAGCATAAATAATCAATATAGAAAGGTAACAATATGGGAACAAATTCAGCAAAAATCGATGAAGAATTGCGTTATGTCAAAAAATCAACAACTCTTCTCCGGCTTTTCTCTTATATGAAAGATTTTAAAAAAGATATTGTAGTTGTCCTCTTTTTGATGGCAATCAGTATCACCGTCTCACTCTTAAATCCGATGATTTTAGAAAGAGCGATTGACGTAAATATCGCAAATAAAGACTATATGGGATTGATCATTCTGGCAACAATTTCACTGGGAATCAACTTGATCTTCTTTTTTGCGATACGAATGCGTATGAAAATTATGGCTAGAGTCGTGAACTCTATACTTGCTACGGTACGTAAGGAACTATACATTCACATTCAAACTCTGGATTTCAATTTTTTTGACTCCAGACCTACAGGAAAAATTCTTGCAAGAATCATTGGAGACGTCAATGCTTTACGAAATGTACTCTCCAGTTCGGTGACAATCTTAATTCCAGATTTTTTAACAATCATAGCAATCGCAATCATTATGTTTGCCAAGCATGCAAGACTCGCTCTTGCTGCTCTCTTGATTGTTCCATTTATGGCCGCTGGTCTTTGGTTTGTTGAAATCGTTTCACACAAACGCTGGCAAATTAACAAAAAGAAAACCTCTAATGTATCTGCCTATATTCATGAAAATCTTTCCGGAATGCGTGTTGTTCAAAGTTTTTGCGCAGAGGAAGAAACCAGTGAAAGTTTTGCAGCACTTGCGGATGAACAACGTGATTCCTTTGTGGCTGCTGTTAAGATCAACGACATCTTCTTCTCAATTATCAACTTCTCCTCCGTAATCGGAGCTGTACTGATGTACTTTGTTGGAATTCAGATTATCGGTGTCGAGTCCATTACAATCGGTACCTTCATTGCATTTTCTACTTATCTTGGAATGTTTTGGAACCCGATCAGTAACCTTGGAAATTTTTATAATCAGCTTGTCACAAATATTTCAGGTGCGGAACGTATTTTTGAGATATTAGATACGGATACCTCGATTGAAAATGACAACGAAAGCATTGAAATCCCTGACATGAGCGGTCAAGTTATATTTAATGATGTATCATTTAGCTACATTGAAGATATTCCAGTTCTTGACCATGTAAGTTTTCAAGTCAATGCAGGCGAAACAATTGCACTTGTAGGACCTACCGGAGCTGGAAAATCAACAATCATTAACCTTGTATCTCGTTTTTATGACGTAACAGGAGGCGAAATACTTATTGATGGGATCAATATTCGTAAATTGGATCTGGAATCATTACGCAGTCAGTTAGGAATCATGACACAGGACAACTTTATTTTCTCTGGTACCATCCGCGACAACATCAAATATGGTAATCAGGAGGCAACCGACGAAGAAATGATTCGTGCTGCTGAAGCAGTTTGTGCTCATGACTTTATATCAAAAATGAAAGATGGATATGACACGACCTTGCAAGAACGTGGAACCGGATTATCCGAAGGTCAAAAACAGTTGCTGGCTTTTGCACGTACAATGCTAATGTCACCAAAAATTCTAATTCTTGACGAAGCAACTTCTAGTATCGATACAAAAACTGAAATCCTTGTTCAAAAAGGTATTGCTTCTCTCGTATCTGGGCGAACATCTTTTATTATCGCTCATCGATTATCCACAATTCAAAATGCAGATCGTATTTTTGTTATTGATGATAATCATATTGTAGAATCTGGAACACCTAGTGAACTCATGAATAACAAAGGATTCTATTACAATCTTTATATGGCACAATTTAAAGAAATCAGTTAATATAGTATGCCCCACCAAGCCGTTGCAATCGCACAGGCAGGTGGGGCATTTTTATCATTAAATTCCTCTCTTATTCTTTTTTTACTTGATTTCGATACTCTCTTGGCGACATATGAAATCGCTCTTTAAACACTCGATTAAACGTTCTCTGACTATCAAATCCTGCATTTAACCACACATCAGTAATTGACATTTCCAAATCGTACTCCAATTGATTTTCAGCATAATTTAAGCGCAGGTCATTTAGATACTGATTAAAGTTTGTATGAAATACCTGGGAAAAAACTTTTGATATGGTATAAGGGCTATACCCAAGACTTTTTGCCAGGCTCGTTAATGAACAATGCTCCATAAAATGTTTTGCAAGATATGCAACAACTAAATAGACCAAATCACCATTCTCATATATTTTCTTATCTGTAAATTGATATTTTGAAAATGCCCTTCCTAATATGACCTGCAAATAACCATAGGATATGATGGACAATATATCCAGGCGACTGTTCTGTCCCAAGGTATTCTTTTCGAGCGGATCCGATTTCTTATGTTTTTCTTGCATTTCAGAAGCCACACTGGCCTTTAAATCAAAACTCAACTGCTGCAACGCATAAGGAATGTCAGGTGAAACCATTTCTCTTGGAATTACAGGATTCAACGGACACATATTTTGGACTGTCTGCATAAATTTTCCCCAAAAGGACTGAGGCACATATAAAAAGATTGCTTCTGCACCTAGTGGATCAAAGATCTGATAGTGATGAATAATTTCTGGAAATACGATTGCGAAACTTCCCGTCTCCATATGAAAGAAATCTTGTCCAATCCCAAGTTCTACGGATCCTTTTTGAATATATATCAATTCTAATACTTCATGTATGTGAGGTGCCTTATGAATCACTTTTTGTTCTACAAACTCTAATTTGTCTTGTCTTTCACTAAAAAACGTACGCATATTAATCTCCAATACAATATTTGGCTACTTTTTGATGTTATTTGTCATGTAATGATTCTATTATAATGTATAATAAAGATAAATAAAAGAAAGGAGATAAACAATATGAAAAAACTAATTAATTTTGTTAAAAATGCTTACAAGGATTACGAAAAATTCTATGCAGATTGCTACTACTCATTAATAGCAAAATAGTCATACCCCAAAATATGATGATAACAGTAGCCAGATAAGCTACCAATGAAATTTTCGTAAAGACTGAAGTTCAAAATAGCTAAAGTCTTTTTTTTATAGATTGATAAATACGTATATACAATTAAAAATAGGCTTTCGGAACGAAGTTCCGAAAACCTATTTTTCTTTTATAAGACTACATGCTATGGTTCTTAAGCACGAGCATTTGTTATCATACTATTTAATATGAAATTATTTGTTGTAGTTCACAATTTTTCCAAAGTCTGGAGTAAGTGCTGCTCCACCAACTAATCCGCCATCAATATCTGCCATTGCAAATAACTCAGGAGCACTAGATCCTTTTACAGATCCGCCATACTGAATACGGATTGCTGCTGCAGTAGCTTCATCATAAACTTCACCAATACAAACACGGATTGCTGCACATACTTCTTGCGCCTGTTCAGAAGTTGCAACTTTACCTGTTCCGATTGCCCAGATTGGTTCGTAAGCAATTACGATTGATTTTGCCTGATCTGCAGTTACATTCTGTAAAGCAATTTTAATCTGTGTACGGATGAAATCGATTGTAACACCTTGTTCTCTCTGTTCAAGAGATTCTCCACAGCAAAGTATTGGTGTAATACCATGCTCAAGTGCTTTTAATACTTTTTTGTTGATGATTACATCTGTTTCACCGAAATATTCTCTTCTTTCTGAATGTCCGATGATTACATATTTCACACCAACATCAGTAAGCATACTAGGAGCGATTTCTCCTGTGTATGCGCCACTTTCTTCATAGTACATGTTTTCCGCACCAATTTCGATGTTTGAACCTTTTGCAGCTTCTAAAGCTGGAATAATGCTGATTGCTGGAACACAGAATACAACATCTACGTCTTCATTTGCCACCAACGGTTTTAATTCATTGATTAAAGTCACTGTCTCACTTGGAGTTTTATTCATTTTCCAGTTTCCAGCGATGATTTTTTTTCTTGCCATGATTTATTTCCTACTTTCTATTTGTTATTGTACATAATGAATTGTACAATGATTATTTGTTGTTTGCTGCTACTACACCTGGAAGTTCTTTTCCTTCTAAGTACTCAAGAGAAGCTCCACCACCTGTAGAAATATGAGTCATTTTATCAGCAAATCCCAATTGATTAGCTGCAGCTGCTGAATCTCCACCACCAATTACAGTAGTTCCATCGATTTCAGCCATAGCTTTTGCTACTGCAATTGTTCCTGATGCAAAGTTTGGCATTTCGAAAGCACCCATAGGTCCGTTCCAAACAACAGTTTTTGCATCTTTAATAACGCTTGCAAACAATTCTTCTGATTTTGGTCCAATATCAAGTCCTAAATAATCAGCAGGGATTGCCTGGTCAGCATCTAAGATCATTGTGTTTGCATCGTTGCTGAACGCATCTGCAGCAACTGTATCAACAGGAAGTAATAATTTATCTCCTGCTTTATCAATCATTTTCTTTGCATATTCAACATAATCATCTTCTAATAATGACTTTCCTACTTCATAACCTAAAGCTTTGAAGAAAGTAAATGTCATTCCTCCACCAATGATCAATTTATCTACTTTATCTAATAAGTTTTCGATAACTGAAATTTTTGAGGAAACTTTTGCTCCACCAAGAATTGCTACAAATGGTCTTTCTGGATCTTCAACTGCATTTCCAAGGAATGCAATTTCTTTTTCCATTAAGTATCCAACCACTGAAGTATCAAGATATTCTGTAACTCCAACGTTTGAGCAATGTGCTCTATGAGCAGTACCAAAAGCATCGTTAACAAATACTTCTGCAAGAGAAGCTAATTCTTTGCTGAATGCTTCACCATTTTTGGTTTCTTCAGCACGATAACGTGTGTTTTCAAGTAATACAACATCTCCGTCTTTCATTGCTTCAACAGCTGCTTTTGCATTTACTCCAACAACTACAGCATCTGCTGCGAATTTTACTTCTTGTCCTAATAACTCTGCAAGTTTTACTGCTACTGGTGCAAGTGATAATTCTGGTTTTGCTTCTCCTTTTGGTTTTCCTAAATGAGAGCAAAGAATTACTTTTCCGCCATCAGCAATCAATTTTTTAATAGTAGGAAGTGCAGCTACTACACGTGTATCATCTGTAATGTTTAATTCTTTGTCTAGTGGTACGTTGAAGTCACATCTTACAAGAACTTTTTTTCCACTTACGTTGATATCATCAACTGTTTTTTTATTTAATGCCATGAATATTTCCTCCGTAATTTTCACATAAAATGATAAAAAGGTCCGGTCCTAAGACCGGACCTATAAGGTCTAACTATATATTCGTATTTAAAATACTATGCTAATTCGCTGAAGTATTTGATTGTACGAACCATCTGGCTTGTGTATGAGTTTTCATTGTCATACCATGAAACAGTCTGAACCTGGAAAAGACCTTCGCCAATTTTTTGAACCATAGTCTGTGTTGCATCAAATAATGAACCATATGTGATACCAACGATATCTGAAGAAACGATTTCATCTGTTGTGTATCCGAAAGATTCATTTGAAGCAGCTTTCATTGCTGCATTAACATCATCTGCAGTAAGTTCATCAGCTTTAACAACTGAAATAAGGATTGTTGTTGATCCTGTAGGAGTTGGAATACGCTGAGCAGCTCCGATTAATTTTCCATTTAATTCTGGAATAACTAAACCGATTGCTTTCGCAGCTCCTGTTGAGTTAGGAACGATATTTACTGCTGCTGCACGAGATCTTCTTAAGTCACCTTTTCTTTGAGGTCCGTCAAGAGTCATCTGATCTCCTGTGTAAGCATGAATTGTAGTCATGATACCAGACTGAATAGGAGCTAATTTGTTAAGAGCATCAGCCATAGGTGCTAAACAGTTTGTTGTACAAGAAGCAGCTGAAATGATGGTGTCCTCTGCTTTTAAGATTTCGTGGTTTGTATTGAATACTACAGTTGGAAGGTCATTTCCAGCTGGAGCTGAGATAACTACTTTACGAGCACCTGCATCGATGTGAGCCTGTGATTTTGCTTTTGACACATAGAATCCAGTACATTCTAATACTACGTCTACTTTTAATTCTCCCCATGGAAGTTTGCTAGCATCTGCTTCAGCGTAGATTGTGATTTTCTTTCCATCAACCATGATGAAATCTTCACCAGCTTCAACAGTATCTCCTTTTGCATATCTTCCCTGTGATGAATCATATTTAAGAAGGTGTGCAAGCATTTTTGGGCTTGTTAAGTCATTGATTGCTACTACTTCATATCCTTCTGCTCCAAACATCTGTCTGAATGCAAGACGTCCAATACGTCCAAATCCGTTAATTGCTACTTTAACTGCCATTTTTATTCCTCCTGAATTTTAAAAAAATATTTTTGAGAATTCGATTGGTGCGATTTTCACACATCGAATGCTTGTCAAAACTTTGTCAGTAACTATGATACATAATTATTCATGATATTTCAAGTGATTTTACTTACTTTTCATAAAAAACTATATTTTCATCATATTAGTTAAAAAATATTTGTTTTGATTTTTTCTATTATTTATTCTATACTATAAACAAAAAAAGTGAAAGGTAAAAATATGCCAATTTTAACAGATTTTCATCTCCATTCTTCACATTCTGGCGATTCTCATACCGAAATGGGAGAAATGATACAAACTGCCATCGACAAGAATCTTTCCTCTATTTGTTTTACAGAACATATGGATATGGATTTTCCGGTAAATAGTGATACACCTGCAGGCATGTTCGTATTAAATACCGATGCTTATTTATTTGACATTCTAAAATATCGAGAAAAATACAAAGGAAAAATCGAGCTTTTATTTGGTGTTGAGCTCGGTCTGCAACCTCATTTGACAGATGAGATTGAAACATACGCTTCTGCCTACGACTTTGACTTTATCATAGGTTCCTCACATTTATGCCACGGAATCGACCCTTACTATCCTGCATTTTTTGAAGGAAGACCTCAATCGGTTGCATATCGTGAGTACTTTGATTCCATCCTAGAAAATATTGAAGTTCATGATGACTTTGATGTATATGGTCATCTTGACTATGTCGTACGCTACGGGCCAGCTAGAAATGCAAACTATACATACCATGAATATCAGGATATCTTTGACCAAATACTAAAAGCCTTGATTCATTCTGGAAAAGGCATCGAACTCAATACTTCAGGTTACAAATACGGATTACATGCTCCTCACCCGATGCTCGAGATCATTCATCGCTATTATGAATTAGGTGGTCGAATCCTGACCGTCGGATCGGATGGGCATAACACTTTACATATTGCTGACGCTTTTGATCAGGCTGCAAAAGACTTAAAAGCCTGTGGTTTTAGCGAATATACCATATTTAAAAAGAGAATTCCTACGTTTGTAAAACTATAATGCAGAATCATTTGCCTGATATGATCGTACCACCACCCAAAACATAATCATTTTCGTAAAACACAACTGCCTGTCCCGGTGTAACTGCTCGGACAGGCTTTTCAAATGTACACTTGATCTGATCTTCCCCGACCATTTCTATGAGACACTTTGTTCCCTTATCCGCATAGCGAATCTTTGCCATTACTTCTCTTGGTGTTGGGAGTTCTTCCATTCCCATAAAATTAATCTCATTACAAAAAAGCATGTCTGAAAAAACATCACCAGTATCCGATATAACTACTTCATTGGTCTCTTTTCGAATCTCTGAAACAAAGACTGGATGCCCCAATGCAAGGTTTAGCTTCTTACGTTGCCCTATTGTATAATGCGTGATCCCTTTGTGTCTTCCTAAAATTTTTCCTTCTCCATTTACAAAATTACCGGGAGGTGGAATCTCCAAATTCATCTGACTTTCAATAAATTTTGCATAGTCATGGTCCGGTATAAAACAAATTTCCTGACTATCTTTTTTTTCTGCTACTTTCAGACCTATTTTCTTAGCAATTTCACGAATTTCGTCTTTTGTATAATCACCATCTGGCATGAGTGTTCTTGACAATTGTTCCTGAGATAATCCATACAATGCATAGGACTGATCTTTTCCACCAATGGATGCTGCTTGTATTGTATATCTCCCATTTGGCAATTTCAATATATGCGCATAGTGCCCGGTAGCTACATACTTTGCCCCCTGTTCCTCTGCCCATAATAACAATGCTTCCCATTTCACAAATCGATTACAGCGAACACATGGATTTGGTGTCCTTGCATTGCAATATTCAGAAGCAAAATTTACCATCACCTTTTGATAAAACACATCACTAAAATCAATGGTCTGAAAATCAATGGCAAGGTTTTGTGCAACCCTTCTAGCATCTTCTACTTCTTTTTCCATTTTTGTCGGATCATCTAGTTGAAAGAACTGCATACGCACTCCAATTACCTCATATCCCAGTTCTTTTAATAAATAAGCTGCCACACTTGAATCTACACCGCCTGACATTCCAACTACAACCTTTTCTTTCATATCTATTGGCTCCTATTAACTGTTTTTTTCATCATAACAAGGAAATATTCGCGTGGCAACTTATTTTACTGAAATGAGGCGATATTTAAAAATGATTCTATTTTACACGGTGTCTTCATACTCGAATTGTTCTATTGCATCCTGGAGTTCTACCGCCAAAGCATTCAAAGACTCAATTTCCTTTACAACCAGTACAATGGACTCAATTTGTTCCTCTGTTGCTGCAGTCACTTCCTCCGTACTCGCCGCTGACTCTTCTGAAACTGCCGATACATTTTCAATATTCATTGCTACTTTCTCATTTTCAAGTTGTACATTTTCTGTTGCGGTTGTAATTTCTTCCAATTCGTTTGCGATCGTCTGCACCATACCTTTGATTTCTTCGAAGATAAGAGATGTATTCTTTACAGATTCGTTTTGTTCTACAATCGCTTGTTCGGCTGACCCTGCCCGTTTCGCAGCCTGGCTTGCAATACTTTGAACACTTTCTATAATGAAACGAATGGTTTCCGTAGACTTCTTGGATTCTTCTGCTAGAGAACGTACTTCTTCTGCAACAACCGCAAACCCACGTCCCTGATCTCCGGCTCTCGCTGCTTCAATTGCTGCATTTAAAGCAAGAAGGTTTGTTTGTTCTGTCACATTTTCTATTACTGCAATGATTTCACCAATCTCCTTTGCCTTAATACTAAGATCAGTGATTGTATCAGTAACCTGTTTCACTGCCTCTGTAGTTTCTGTCATCTTCTGATTTTGTTCTTCTACCAATACAGAACCTTCGGAAACTAATGTTTTTGCTTTCGCTGAAGACTGATAAGATACCTGAGAGTTTTGAACGATGCAATCCATTGCCGACGCAATTGCTCCCATGGATTCTGACGTCATTTGCATGTTTTTCGCTTGGTCATCTGCTCCTTGTGCCAGCTCATGTGTGGCCTCTGCAATTTGCTCCGATACATCTCTAACTTTAACCGAGTATTCGTTCACGTTTATCGCACCATCATGTACTGACTTCGCCGACGTGGCTATTTGCAACACTAAGTTTTGAATGTTCTTTCTCATTTTTTCAAACATATCCGCAAGTTCACCAATTTCATCCTTTGAATGTATATGAATTTCTCGATTCAACTTTCCATTAGATAATTCTTCTGCACTAATTTTTAATTTTTTTAGTGGACCGATTATCAGTTTTGAAAACAGAATTGTTACAAGTATTGATATCAGCAGCAACCCAACCCCAAAAACGATCGTTTTTAAAATCGCATGATACATTTCCTGAAAAGCTTCATCATAAGCTTGCCTTGTGACAACTGCCCATCCTGTGCGTTCCACATAAGTATAACTTCCATATATCTTTTCTCCATTGTATGTATAATTATCTGCACCACTCTCTTTCGAAAGTGCTGCCGCAACAATTGATACATCGGATAAATTTGTCTGTTCTTCAACCATCGTCTCATAATCATGTGCGATTACGGTTCCTGTGGAGTCTGTAATAAATGCGTATCCAGTATCACCTAGAGCAATTTCCGAGCGAACCTCTTCTAAATAAGTTAAATCCAAAATCGCACTTAACACACCAATGATTTCACCATTCTCGCTTTTCACAGGTACTGCGATAACAACCGATGGTTCGCTGGTATCCATAGATATCATAATGTCACTGATTACTGGTTCGCCTGTCTCCATAACATTTATAAAATAGCTTTGTTCGGATTCATCTCGATATTCTGGTGCCTCACCCTGTTCTGCGTTTTCAGGAACGCCTTCCATTTCTGCACCTTCTGGGATAGCTTCCATATCTCCCTGCATTACGATGTCTGTTTTTGCAATCTGAGTTCCATCCACATTAGATAGAAATAACATTACAAAATCCGAGTAATTATCGTTCAAAGTATTCAACATACTTTCAGCTTCTGTGCCAGACATACTTTGTATTGCTTCAAATTCTGCACATGCTTCTAGGATGGTAATCTTTGAATCCAGAAAATACGAAATTTGATCCGCTAAAGTTTCTGTCATATTTTCTGTTGAATACTCCAATTGGCTTTGAATTCTTTCCGTTTCAGAAAAAACAAAAATTCCTCCTAAAACCAAAACTACAATTAATTCCATCGTTGTAAATAAAATAGTAAGTTTCATTCCTAATTTGCTATTCTTCATCTTCACTCTCCAAATTCTTTGTTTTGTGCTACTCCCTGTTCCCTATTTTTTCATAACGACCTAAAATGAACTTTAAAAAAATTTCATACATAAAAAAAACACAATCATACAATATTGTACGCTGTGTTTCTTCTATAATATTATAATTGCGACTCAAATTTTAAGAAAATACAAATTCTCGAAACAAGTCTCCTCGTTCTTCAAAACTTTTGAAACAATCATAGGAAGCTGCCGCCGGTGATAAAATACATGCTTCTCCAGGTTTTGTAATGATTTTTGCTTGTTCTACGGCTTGCTTCAAATCACTTACCAGAATGCAATGAGCCGGTTTCAAAGCCTCTTCGAAAATTCTTTTTCCCGTACCATACATAAGAACAAAAAAAAGATCCTTGCGATTTTTAATCAAATCCAGTAATTTTTCATACGAAATTCCGCGATCCATTCCTCCGATTAGTACGGTTCGTACATTTGAAATACTTTCTACTGCACGTATCGTCGCTTCTGGAATTGTTGAAATGGAATCGTCGTAATAAATAACACCCTGATGTTCACCCAACCTCTCCATTCGATGACGTAAGCCTTTAAATGATAAGATGGTATTTTCTACGGAATCACGCTTACATCCAAGTAGCTGAACCGCTATATAAATGACAATTGTAGCATTGAATTGATTGTGTGCACCTGTAAGTTCCATGGGAATCGAAAGCGAACAGTCCTCTAAACTAAACCCGATTTGGTTACCCATACTATTGATTTCTGGCACTTCCGAACCAAGTAAAGCATAATCTTCTTCTTTCTGATGGGAAATTATATTTTTTTTCGCGGCAAAATAATGCTCCATATCTCCATAATAATCTAAATGATCTTCATATAGATTTAAAAACACACCAATATGAGGAGATTCCTTTTGTTTTTGCAGCTGATGGCATGACATTTCAAACACGATAATGGTATCATCTTTTATAACATGGTAAAAATCCAAACAAGGCAATCCAATATTCCCAACCAGAACTGCATCTTTTCCACATCCACACAAAACGGAATATAACATTGTCGCTGTCGTACTTTTTCCTTTGGTTCCAGTGATCCCAACAATCTGATCGCGAAACTGCGAAACAAACAGTTCTGTTTGCGAAGTCAGTCTATCATCTTCCTCCACACAACGAATACCCGGGGATTTGATAATTACATCACATTTCTGATCTTTAATTTCTTCGTAACTACCTTCAAACACAAAAAGACTGGCAGGTGTCACATTTTGTAAAATAAATTGCTCTGTTGACTTTCCTTCTCTACCGTAACCCCAAATAATGATTCTTTTATGATTTAATCGATCTACAATATTCACAAATTCAAGCTCCTCTTAATTGACTGACGATACTCTGGAAGCACTTCATTCTCGTCCACCCATTCATTTAGTAAGGTATTCAAATCTTCCCCTTCACTTAAAATATAATCACGATATGTCTCAAGTAAATAAGGACTCTGAAATCCTTCTAAATCATTGTTCAAGATTCTGTATTTACATGCGGCTAAGACTTCTCTTCTTGTCCCAACACATTCAAAAGGCTTGTTTTCATTGATTCCCGTCAATTCTCTAAAATAAACTTCCATACTCTGTTTTTCTAATAAATTTTCTGAAAAGATTTCTAGCAAAGTATCTTCACTGAGAAAAGGAAGCATAATAATATATACAAATAGGCATTTTGGACAATGTAAACACCATTCCCCCACCTTACTTCCCGCATTACAACTCCGAAATACTTTGTGATACTTCTCATATCCCGAGAAAAGTTTTGCAATCTGCAATTCACTTAATGGTCTTAGAAGGCTAAAATAGGAAACTGGAATGTCCATCAGGTCATTCATATACCAACGGAAATCTCGTTCAAATGCCAAACTCTTCGAGTATTGATGATTAATCGTTGACGATGCAACGGTAGTCTCATTTGCACTTGTTTCGTTTGACAATGCTACAAACTTTTTCTTATAAATCAATGCCGTCAGGGTTGATGCGAATGCAACAATTGCTGAAAATGGAGTATGTCCATTTAAAAATCCCTGTTTATTCAGTTCAATTAATCTTGGATCCAGTTTTCTTCCGACCAGAACATCTTCTTCTTTTTCCTGAAAAAGGTCAATGACCCGTTTCGTAGCTAAAATACGATTAATGCTAAATGTCGTTACAGCTTCTCCCATTTCTTTTAACAACTCAAGAGAAACAACCGAATCCTTTCCTCCTCCTACAGGTACTAAAAAACCCTTAAACTCTTCATCTACCCGTAATCTTGATGACGATGGAGAATCAACCTGAATATTCATGAAATCCTCTACACTTACCGCTCCATCTTCCTGTTCATTTCTCGATTCTTCAAAAATCGGAATCCCATTTACATAAAAAAACTCACCAAGTCCATGAAAATACAATTCTTTCCACCATTTTATTTGTTCTTTTGAAAGGGTTCCACAAGAAATTTTAACCGTCTTTGGACAAACTGTTTTCCAGTAACTGATCAGCTCAACCATTCCAAGAGAAAAAACCAGTTGTTCTACAGCTTCTTTATGTTCGTTCACCTCACATGGAAATTCCCATGTCGGTACAAAGGAAGATAGCCCTGGAATTTCAAAGAAATATCTAACAAGAAATTTGCCATCTTCATTCTTCATCTCATATCCCGAATAAACAAACTCAGAATAAACGTTTCTATATTCTATAAATTTCTTATAATTATTCATCCTATATTTTCTCCAAATTTATTTTAAAACACATTAGTGATATCATACCACTTTTTTGCAAAAATCTCTACACCGTCTCTTTGCAAAATACACAATATATGATTATCTATTGAAGTGTCAAGACAAATGATTTATAATATACTAGATTTTGAAAAAGAAAGGATGATTACGAGATGAGCTTTGAATATATACGTAAATTGCCAACTCCGGAGGAGATTATCGAACAATTTCCAATTTCCGAGAGATTAATCGCCATAAAACAGCAAAGAGACAAAGAAATCAGCGATGTTTTTACTGGAAAAAGTAACAAATTTATTGTTATTGTAGGACCTTGTTCTGCTGATAACGAAGACTCTGTTTGTGACTATATTAGCAGACTTGCTAGAGTAGGTGAAAAAGTAAAAGATAAAATAATCCTCATTCCACGAGTGTATACAAACAAACCAAGAACAACCGGAGAAGGATACAAAGGAATTGTTCATCAACCAGACCCAAGTAAGAATGCAGATTATGTGGGTGGACTCATTGCAATGCGTAAAATGCATATTCATGCAATGGATGTATCCGAACTTACTTCTGCGGATGAAATGTTATATCCAGATAACTGGGGTTATGTAGCCGATATTCTTTCCTATGTCGCAATTGGTGCCAGATCGGTTGAAAACCAACAGCATCGTCTGACCGCAAGTGGATTTGACATTCCTTGCGGAATGAAAAACCCTACCAGTGGGGATCTTTCAGTTATGCTGAATTCCGTATATGCAGCTCAGCTAGAACATTCTTTTATATATCGTGGACACGAAGTAGAAACATCCGGAAATCCGTTAGCACACGCTGTTCTTCGTGGTGCAGTTGATAAAAACGGAACTGCTCTTCCAAATTACCATTATGAAGATTTAAGTTATTTGAATTCGATTTATCAAAAAATGGATCTTGTTAATCCTGCAGCCATTATTGATGCAAATCATTCAAATTCAAACAAGCAATATGAACAGCAAGTTCGTATTGTAAAAGAAGTGATGCATAGCCGTAAACAAAACAAGGATATCTACTCCCTCGTGAAAGGTATTATGATTGAAAGTTACATTGAACCAGGATGTCAAAAAGTAGGTGGTGGTGTCTATGGAAAATCCATTACCGATCCTTGTCTTGGCTTTGATACCACAGAAAAACTATTGATGGATCTTGCCGAGTACGAATAAATAAGTTCGAATTTGCAATAAAAAAATCAGCTGATTATCAGCTGATTTTTCTATTTATATAGTTCATCCTCTTGGATGAGCTTTCGCATATACATCTCGCATATGTTGTTGATTAATATTTGCATAAATCTGTGTCGAAGAAATATCGGAATGTCCGAGCATCTCTTGTACACTTTTCATATCTGCTCCATTTTCAATTAAATGTGCAGCAAACGAATGCCTTAACATATGTGGGGTGATATCTGTATTAATACCTGCTTCACTTGCGTAGTGTTTTAGTATCTTCCAAAATCCCTGTCGACTCATCGCCTTACCAAAATAATTGAGAAAAAGTACATCCGTCTTTTCATCTTCGAACTTTGGCCTGCCATTTTTTAAGTAGATTAATAAAGCTTTTTCCGCTTCTTTTCCAAATGGGATGGTTCGTTCTTTTCCTTTTTCCCTACATGTAACTAAATCAAGCGATAAATCTATATCTTGTACACGCATCGTTATTAATTCGGATACACGTATGCCAGTTGCATAAAGCATTTCAAGCATCGCTTTATCTCTCAACTCTTTTGGAGAATTTCCTTGTGCTTGTTCTAATAATTTTACTACTTCACTACTACTTAAAATTTCCGGAATTTTTCTTACGATTTTAGGGGTACTTATTTTTTTCGCATAATTTTCGCTAACAATTCCCTCCATAACATAGTACTTATAGAGCGCTCGAATGGAAGCGACATTTCTAGATATAGATGCTGGAGCCATGCCTTCATTTTTTAACATTGACAAGTAACTTCTTATCATTTTTTCATCGACACCAGCAAGTGACTCTTGACCATTATTCATGAGATATGCATAGAATTTTTTTAGGTCTCTACAATACGACATTTCAGTGTTTTGGGAAGTTTTTTTCACATCGTGCATATAAGTAATAAACGTACTAATTTCCGTATTCATGAACTGTCTCCCCCCCCTCACTATTTTTTTACTATATTCTACCTTTTTTAAATCATAAAATACATTTTAACAGAAAATCAAAGAAAATCAAATGAAATTTCACTTGATTTTCCTGATTTTTTTTATATTTTTTTCGTATACCATATATCGTAATTTGTTCTTATTTATAGCCTATATATAGACTTGAAAATATAATCGAAATTTAAGATAAGGCATTTAGGAACTCTTCAATACGATCTAATCCCAATGCAATATTCTCCATACTAATCGCATAGGAAAGTCGAATATTTTCAGGGAACCCAAAATCCGCACACGGAACTACTGCAACTGCATATTCTTCCAAGAGTATTTTTGCAAGATTTGATGCATCTCCTACGATATTTCCTTTATATTTTTTTGAAAATACTTCCTTTACATCAGCAAATACATAAAACGCACCTTTTGGCTCAACCACTTCCATCATCGGAAATTTACTCATACGTTCAAACATATATATTCTTCTTTTAGCAAACTCAATTTTCATTGTCTCCACTGCATCTTGAGGTCCACTGAGTGCTTCTAATGCTGCTTTCTGAGCAACTGAGTTTGGATTTGAGGTCGCATGAGATTGGATAGATCCCATCAATTTTGCAATTTCTACAGATGAAGCCGTATACCCGATTCTCCATCCGGTCATTGAATATCCTTTTGATAGACCACTACATGTAATTGTACGTTTATATATTTCATCATTAAATGATGCAATGCTTACATGTTCTTCGGTTCCATATAACAAATTTTCATAGATTTCATCTGAAATCACATAAATATCATTTTCTACGACAACTTTTGCAATAGCTTCTAATTCTTCTCTTGAATACACCATTCCTGTAGGATTTGAAGGAGAATTAATAATTACCGCTTTTGTTTTATCAGTAATCGCTTGTTCAATTTGACTTGCTGAAACTTTATATTCTGTTTCTTTGGAGCTGTAAACAAATACAGGTACACCATCAGAAAGTTTCACCATCTCTGGATAACTAAGCCAATATGGAGCAGGAATAATAACCTCATCTCCTGGATTCAAAATTGCATCAAAAATATTGGACAATGAATGCTTTCCACCGTTACTAATTACTATTTGGTTTGTGTCATAGTTCAATTTGTTGAAAGACTTCAACTTATCACAGATTGCTTTTTTTAGCTCTACCGTCCCTGATGCAGGAGTATATTTTGTAAAGCCTTCGTGAATTGCTTTGATCGCAGCATTACAAATGTTTTCAGGGGTGTTGAAGTCAGGTTCTCCTGCTCCAAATCCAACTACATTAATTCCTTGCGCTTTCATCTCTTTAGCTTTTGCAGTAATTGCCAAAGTAGATGAAGGTTTCACCTTTTTCGCTTTTTCTGATAAACTTAATGACATAATAATCTCCAATCCTTTTATACATTCCCTTTTATTTGTCCGTCTAAGAAAGACAATTGTTTCCCCCGGACTTACTTTGCTATTTTACAACAAAAAAGAAATCTTGTAAACATTAATTTACAAGATTTCGAATTTTATTATTTTGCGTAATCAATAACTCGTGATTCACGAATTACGTTTACTTTTACCTGACCTGGATAATTCATTTCTTCCTCAATTTTCTTCGAGATATCTCTCGCAAGTAAAATCATGTCCGCGTCAGTTACTTGCTCAGGAACTACCATTACACGAACTTCTCGTCCCGCCTGAATTGCAAATGATTTGTCTACACCTTTAAAATTGTTGGTTAAATCTTCTAATTGTTTTAGTCTTGTCGTATAGGTTTCTAATGTTTCTCTTCTTGCTCCCGGTCTAGCTGCCGAAATTGTATCTGCAGCCTGAACGATACAAGCAATTAAACTTTCTGCTTCTACATCACCATGATGGGACTCAACAGAATTTATTACAACTTGAGATTCTTTGTATTTTCTACAAAGTTGAGCACCAAGTTGGATATGTGAACCTTCCATTTCATGATCTACAGATTTTCCGATATCGTGAAGCAACCCTGCACGCTTCGCTACACGAACATTTAATCCTAATTCTGAAGCAAGTAATCCTGACAGATGCGCAACTTCTAATGAATGTTTTAATGCATTCTGCCCGTAACTTGTTCTAAATTTCATTTTACCTAATAAACGAACGAGATCCGGATGAATTCCATGAACTCCCACTTCTAAAGTAGCAGCTTCTCCTTCTTCTTTGATCATCGTCTCAACTTCACTTTTGGCTTTATCCACCATTTCTTCAATTCTTGCAGGGTGAATACGTCCATCAACAATCAATTTCTCAAGAGCAATTCTCGCAACTTCACGCTTAATTGGATCGAATCCAGAGAGTACGACAGCTTCTGGAGTATCATCGATAATTAAGTCTACACCGGTCATTGTTTCAAGAGTACGTATGTTACGTCCTTCTCTACCAATGATTCTTCCTTTCATTTCATCATTAGGAAGCGGTACAACCGAAATTGTAGATTCCGATACATGGTCTGCCGCAAACTTTTGGATTGCTAAAACCACATATTCTTTTGCTTTCTTATTAGCTTCTTCTTTTGCCCTGGTATCCATTTCTTTTACCATGACAGCAGTTTCATGTTTTACTTCATCTTCAACAATTTTTAATAGATAATCTTTTGCTTGTTCAGAGGTTAACCCAGAAATTCTTTCTAGTTCCTGTACTCTTTGCTCATTTAGGTGAGAAATTTTTTCCTTTTCCTTCGCTAAATTATCTTCTTTGGCCGCAAGAGATTGCTCTCTTCTCTCAATTGTTTCCATTTTTTTATCAAGGTTTTCTTCTTTTTGCTGGTTACGTCTTTCCAAACGTTGCACTTCTTGTCTACGCTCGTTGTATTCCTTTTCGTTTTCTTTTTTTACACGAAAAGCTTCTTCTTTAACTTCGAGCATTCCAAGGCGTTTCTTTTCTTCCGCCGCTTTCAGTGCTTCATCGATAATTTCCCTAGCTTTGTCATCCGCATTACCAATCTTATCTTCAGTAAGTTTCTGCTGATGTTTTTTACCAATCAAATACCCCAATGGACATGCAATAATGAGAGTCGCGACTACAGCTATAACATATGGTAGCATGTACAGGCTCCTCCTTATTTAGTTTTTATTGTACTAATATACGATAGAATACAAAAAAAAATGCATTCATATGTTCATAATTACAATAATTAGATTTTATACGTAAATAAGACTTATGTCAAGTATTATCCTCCATTACCTCTCGGATTTGCTCCTGTGAATACCCCTTACGATACAAAAATGCCAGAGCCTTCTGTCGTTGCTCATAGGTAGCTGTTTCTGCATGAAAATTCTTTTTTCTTAGCTCTTTTCGAATGGCCTCTCTTGTAGATTCCTTCAAATAATGATCTCCCAACTCTTCAAATGCCAGATTCATATCTTCCTTTGAGATTCCTTTTAAACACAATTTTTGCTCTATTTCTCTTCTGCTCTTTGTAGAACACTTCCACTCAATATATCTTCTTGCATAAACAACATCATTCACATATCCGTAGCTTTCCACATATTCAAGTGCGCTATTGATCAAATGTTCTGAGTAGAGCCCTTCTTCTAACTTTTGAATCAATTCTCTTCTTGTGTACTCTTTTTTTCCGAGCAGATTCAATAATCGTAGTTTTGCACGTTTAAGTAACACTACCTGCGTAATCTCTTGAATGATATCCTGTTGAAGATCTACGTCTTCACGAATCCCGTATACGCGCAATTCGCCTTTGTATAATACAAAGGCGAATTCATTATCTAAAAATATTTTATATCTGTTTTTGTTAAATTCCTCAATTTTTGTAACGATTGGCATAATCTTTATTTTTTATCCTTCGCTGTTTTTTGAGCATCTGCATCGTCTGCTACAGACTCATCTTTATCTGGGAAGTAATACTCTCGAACTTTTCCTTCGATCTCATTCATAACTTCTGGATTGTCTTTTAAGTATTCTTTGGCATTTTCACGACCCTGACCAATTTTTGAATCTCCATATGCATACCAAGCGCCACTTTTATTTACAATACCGGATGAAGCTGCGAGATCCAAAATATCTCCTTCCTTTGAGATACCAGTACCAAACATAATATCAAACTCTGCCTCTTTAAAAGGAGGGGCAACTTTATTCTTTACAATTTTTACACGAGTTCGATTTCCAATAAATTCTCCACCTTGTTTTAGTGTTTCTGTACGACGTACATCTAGACGAATTGACGCATAAAACTTTAATGCTTTACCACCAGTTGTTGTTTCTGGACTTCCAAACATAACTCCTAGCTTCTGTCGTAACTGATTGATGAAAATAACCGTACATTTTGATTTACTAATAACTGCGGTAAGCTTACGTAATGCTTGAGACATCAGACGAGCTTGAAGTCCCATATGTGCATCACCCATTTCTCCATCAATTTCTGCTTTCGGTACAAGTGCAGCCACAGAGTCGATAACAATAATATCAATCGCACCCGAACGAACCATTGTTTCAGCAATTTCCAAAGCCTGCTCTCCATTATCTGGCTGTGAAATATATAAATCATCGATATCCACTCCAATGTTTTTTGCATAAGTAGGGTCTAATGCGTGCTCTGCATCAATAAATCCTGCAATTCCACCTCTTTTTTGAACCTCTGCAATCATGTGTAATGTAACAGTTGTCTTACCTGATGATTCTGGACCATAGATTTCAATGATTCGACCTTTTGGAATACCACCAAGGCCAAGTGCAAT
Source organism: Lachnospiraceae bacterium (assembly GCA_963666475.2). Classification (GTDB taxonomy): domain Bacteria; phylum Bacillota; class Clostridia; order Lachnospirales; family Lachnospiraceae; genus JBFHIZ01. The sequence continues at coordinate 894,319 of CAXXJM010000001.1, forward strand.
ATCAAGGCTTAATGAGCCAGTAGGAATAGTCTCTACATTTTTTGAACCGGAGGAATCTCCTAATTTCATGATTGCACCTTTTCCATATTGTTTTTCAATTTGACTCACTGCGACATCCAATGCTCTAAGTTTTTCTTGTTTTTCCATACTCACTATAATCTGCCAGGCAGACCCCTTCCTTTTCAGTTAAGAACACATGTTCTGTATATAGAATAAAACATATGTTCGATTTTGTCAAGTTCTCTTTTAAATTTTATTTTTCTTTTCTATACTAATTATATATATCAGTTGTCCGATAATTGTCTCTTTACAAAAAAACGGCTTCCCTTAAGAAAAGGATACCGTTATTTGTCTCGTTTCTCAATATAAATATTTCACAAACAATTTGTTTGGTTATTTTTTTTGAATATGCTCCATAAGTAACTGACACATTTCTTCGACTGCCATCTCTCGTATTTGTCTTCTTTCACCTTGTAACAGCAATTTTTTCGTGTGGGTTGTTCCCAAAAAATACAACCCTATGTAGACCAAGCCGACCGGACTTTCAACTGTGCCTCCATCCGGGCCTGCATTCCCAGTAACTGAAACGGATATATCAGTACCTGAGATATACGCCTCCCGCTCAGCCATCTCTTTAGCAACTTCTTTGCTGACCACACCGTATTTATCTATGATATCCATAGGAATTCCCAGGGCTTTCACCTTGGATTCCACACTATAGGTAATTTGTCCATGCATAAACACTGAAGAAGCACCCGAAACGTCAATCATACGAGCAGCAAAGAGTCCACCCGTACAGGATTCCGCAGATGACAGGGTAAACTGTTTGCTTTTCATATATTTCATAATTTGATATTCGACCTTATCAGATTCTGACTGCATCATTTTGCCTCCTGCTCCATTACGTATTATCAATTTCTAAATTTCTTTCATGACTCCACGATTTTTAATTAGATAATCAACCAAAGAAACAATGGTAAGCACAACAGCAATCCAAACTACAATTTCCGTAAAAATAGCAATCTGTGGAATATTCACAATCAACAGAATAATCATGGCCATTTGCGCTGTCGTCTTGAATTTTCCCCAATAACTTGCTGCAATCACAACTCCGTTATCAGATGCAATTAAGCGAAACCCACTGATAATAAATTCTCTGGAAATGATAATAATTGTAACTACTGTCGAAAGATCCCCGCTTCCAGTTAAACAAATCAATGCTGCGCAAACTAATAATTTGTCCGCTAGCGGATCCATAAATTTTCCGAAATTCGTAACTAAATTATATTTTCTCGCAATATGACCATCCAAAAGATCGGTTAGACTCGCTACAACAAAAATCGCAAGAGCAATCCATCGAGAAGCAGCTCCTACATAGTCAGTCAATAAGAAAAATACAAAAAAAGGAATCATTGCAACACGAAGTATAGTTAATTTATTTGGTAAATTCATTACATAATTCTCCTATTAAATCATATTCATATGAGGAAGTAACTCTTGCCATTACATACTCCCCGCTCATCAGTTCCATGCTCGTCTGTAAAAAAAGATAACCGTCTACACCAGGGGCATCCTTATAGGTTCTTGTCACGTATGCATTCTCATCAGCCACTTTCCCTTCTACCATGACAGAAAGAACTTTCCCAATCATTTCCTCCGCCTTTTCAAATGCGATTTCTTGTTGAAGTTCCATTAATTCATCACGTCTTTCTTCTTTGACTTCTTCAGAGATTTGATCTTCCAAACGAGCTGCCGGTGTATCTTCTTCCTTAGAATACGTAAAAACTCCGAGACGATCAAAACGCATTTCTTCAACAAAATCAAGTAGCAATTCATGATCTTCTTCTGTCTCCGATGGGAAACCAGTAATTAATGTCGTCCGAATACATATTTCTGGAATTGCAGTACGAAGTTTATTCACAATGTCTTTGATATCCTGTCCGCTTGTTCTTCTTCCCATTCGTTTTAAGATACGATCCGAAGCGTGTTGAATTGGAATATCAATATATTTACAAATCTTGTCTTCTTCTTTTATGACCGAAATAAGCTCGTCATAGATTTCTTCTGGATAACAGTAGAGTAATCGTATCCAATTTAGTCCTTCAATCTGACATAATTCTTTTAGTAAAATATGTAATGTTTTTCTTCCTTCTAAATCGGTTCCATACATGGTGGTTTCCTGAGCAACAAGAATCAACTCCTTAACCCCACCCGAAACAAGTCTTTTTGCTTCCTCAAGAAGTTCTTCTTTGGGTACGCTGCGGAAATTTCCTCGAATTTTTGGAATGATACAGTAGGTACAGTGTTTATCACAACCTTCAGCTATTCGTAGATATGCAAAATGTCCTCCTGTCGTTACCAATCTTCTTTTCGAAATAAATGGCACCTGATTCAGGTCTCGCATATACACACCTTTGTTTCCCTGAAGTACCTGATCAATACAATCAACAATTTCACCAGTTGCAGTTGTACCGAGCACTGCATCAACCGCTGGAATCTCTTCCATTATTTCTTCTCTATATCGTTCACTAAGGCATCCTGTTGCAATCAATGCCTCAATCTTACCTTCTAACCGTAATGGTTCCATTTCCAACAGAGTTTGAATACTTTCTTCTTTCGCATCATGAATAAAACAACAAGTATTTACAATTACAATATCCGCATCTTGTTCGTCGTCTGTAAAAGCATAACCACGTTCATCCAATGCTCCTAGCATCATTTCCGTATCAACCAAATTTTTATCACATCCAAGTGAAACAAATAAAATTTTCTTCTTCATACTTTCTCATTTCTATTTTTTGAAATAGTAAAAGAGGAAACACCATATGGTCTTTCCTCATATCAATTTCTAATTCAATTTCTATTCTTCGTCATTGAGGATTTTAATTTTCCCCTCGTTTAATTCCTGCACTGCAATGGATAAAGGTTTTTCACAAATTGGTTTATCAATGAACACTTCCTGTCCTGCAATGATTTGTCTTGCTCTTTTCGATGTCGCCATAACAATTGAATAACGACTGTTTACTACCAACTCTTCACCTGGTTCTACTTCACTGTTTACTACATTCAATAAATCTGTATAAGATGGATGAATCATACTGTTACCTCTTTCCGCTTCTTCAAGCACTCATTTTCTACTGGATCAATTCATTTAATTCACTTCGAACACTCTGAATGAACTCTTCATTACGTAATGGAACATTTTTTGCTCCTTGCAAAATCATATGCAATTCATTGGTACAATCATCCAGATTATCATTCACTAGAATATAATCATATTGATCAATTCCTGAAGCTTCTTCCGTTGCTCGTAGAAGACGTTTCTCGATGACTTCTTTTGATTCGGTTCCTCGACCAATCAATCGATTTTTTAATTCTTTTGCACTCGGCGGCATTACAAACACCAATACAGCCTTAGGGAACTTCTCTTTTACCTTAAGTGCTCCCTGAATTTCAATTTCCAATACAACATCCATTCCTTTTGCCATTTGTTCTTCTGCATAAGACAAAGGTGTTCCATAATAGTTTTCACAATAAGAAGCATATTCAAGCAACTGTTGTTTTTCTATTTGTTCTTCAAACATTTCCTTTGATACAAAGAAATAATCACTGCCTTCGATTTCGTTTTCTCTAGGCTGTCTTGTTGTCATTGAAATGGATAACGCATAATTATCATAAGTACTCATTAATCGCTTAATGATTGTACCTTTCCCTGCACCGGAAAACCCGGATACAACGACTAAAATACCTTTTTTATAATTTGGTGGTCTATTCACAATAATCTCCTTGGATGATATTATTCAATATTCTGGATTTGTTCACGCACTTTTTCAATCTCAGTTTTCAATTCAATAGCATGCTCTGATACTTCAATATCATTCGTTTTTGATAAAATTGTATTGGCTTCCCGATTCATTTCCTGTGCAATAAAATCCAGTTTTCTTCCCACCGAACCTTCTTGATTTGCGAGAATTTGTCTGGTTGTTTTTGCATGGCTTTTTAATCGAACAAGTTCTTCATCTAAACAAACTTTGTCAGCAAAAATTGTTACTTCAGTTAAAATTCTGGACTCATCAATATTTGTTGTGCCTAACAATTCTTCAACCTTTTGTCGAAGATTGTTTCGATACTCTTCCATAATCTTTGGAGATTTCACTTCAATAAATTCTATATGTTCTAATATGGTATCTAGTTTTTGTATCAAATCTTTTTGAAGATTTGAACCTTCCACATCTCTCGTCTCGTTAAATCGAACGCATGCTTTTGATACTGCTTGATCAAATAATTCCCATACTTCTTCTTCATCAAGAGGAACTTCTTCCATCGTAAGAACTTCTGGGTATCTGGAAAGCATTCCAACGCGAACATCATTTTCTAAGGAAAAATCCTTTTCCATTTGTTTTAAATTCTGATAGTATTCACGTGCCAGTTCTTTATTGTATCGTACTTGTACATCATGATTTGATAAATCTTCATAGAATATGTAAAGATCAACTTTTCCACGTTCCACATATTCCTTTACTAAGCTTCGAATCTCAGATTCATATAATGAGAACTTTCTTGGCAATTTCACTGTCATATCCAGATACCGGTGATTTACAGATTTCATTTCTACTGTTACTTTTTTATCTCCGCAAACCTCTTCGTATCTACCAAATCCAGTCATGCTTTTTATCATACTTGCTCCCATCTGCATGCACTGCACACATACGAATAAGGATAAGTGAATTGTAATTTTCACATTTTCCCTGATTTCTACACGCCGTTACAATACCCACATGATATTATAAAGGAAGACCCTATCTGCGTCAAGACTAACCATGATTAACAAATAGGTTCACATGCACTTCCTTCTATTTTTTTGTCTAAGAACTCCTCAACAATGCTCATCTCCACGTCAAGTGCCACAGCCAGTTCGCGGTTTAAATTGTCCTCTGCCATGTGTAGAATTTTTTCATCTCCAGCAGTTACTTTTTTTCCTTCCGCAATTCGTTCTTTTTTTCTTTGATAAATCGTTTTTATTACTTTTACAAGATCTCTGCAATCACAGTCTCTGATACATTGTTTGAAAACTTCTTCTCTTTTCTTATTGTCCTGAATGTCCATCTCTTTAACTTCGTCCATCTCGTAAATCAGTTCTTTTGCATCCTTCTTGGATAAGACTGGACGCAATATCACCTTTTCACTATCAACAGGAGTAAAAACTTTACTTCCTTTGGAATATACAGGAACTAGTGTATAAAAAATCTTCTCTTTTGGAAAGTTCATCTTTACCAATGGTCCAATTTCATCTACTTTACAGACACCTGCATTACCATATACAACAAAATCACCTACATTAAACATTGATTTCTCCTTATTTCGTGCAGCCATACGGCTATTAACATATCTACTATGTCTTATTCGATCACTCCTTTACCTGATTGATTGCACTAATATCTGAGCTAGCTATCATTGAATAATTAGTATGATATATAACGAATCCTAAATTTCCTCCATTCGGTTTTTTTACAAATTTCTTTTGCGTATAATCGATTTCGACCTTTTCTGAATTCTGTCCTTTCGAGTAATATGCAGCCAAACTAGCCGCTTCTTCAAAAGTACGGTCTGGAAGTTCTTCATTATTTGATTTGACAATGACATGTGACCCTGGCATTTGTTTTGCATGGAACCACCAGTCATTCCCCGTCGCTACATGGAATGTTAGCTCATCATTTTGAATGTTATTTTTTCCTACGTAAATATCATACCCATCACTACTCAGATAATGTAATGGACGGCTTTTTCTCTGCTGTCCTTTTTTACGTCGTCTTTTTTTGATATAGCCGCTATCAACAAGTTCATCGCTGATTTCATTTAGATCCTCTTCACTCATCGAAAGGTCTAATGAAGTAAGAACCGAATCTAGGTACCAAGCCGTATTTTGAGTTTCTCTGACAAGATCTCCTAATGCTTCACTTGCACGTTTCATTTTGGCATATTTATCAAAATATTTTTCTGCATTTTCCTTTATGGATAATTTTTCATCCAGTGGAATCTGGATTGTTTCTCCAGTATAGTAATTGAGTGCTTCAAAGCTTTTGTTTCCAGGTGCAACCCCATAACCATACGTATGAATCAACTCTCCCCACACCTTATATTTTTCTCTTTTTTCAGTATCTTCAAGTTGTTTTTTCTGCAGGTCTAGTTTCTTAATGTTTCTTTCATAGGCATTTGAAACAATTTTTCTCAAGTCAAAAGAACGTTGTCTACTACGTACGATCTCATTCTTTTCTTTGTAGTACCCTTCCAGCATTTGAGAAAGATCCTCGTATTTCGATTCCTCAAATCCTTGAAAAATTTGTAATGGAAATACAGAATATTCTTCTGGAAAACCATTTTTATAGTACATAACAGGTGAAAAACTCGTACTTTGAATTTGTTCTTTTAATTGTTCTAAAACAGAAAACAGTGCATTTTTTTGTCCAACTGTAAGAGATACACTTGACTGATCCGAATCAATTCCTGCACGATAACAAATTTCCTGTGCCATGATTGGAGATATTCCTACATAACCCTGATAAATCCTTTTAAATACTGGTTGATTGGATTCTTCAAGCTGCTTCAACAACGTATCATAAGAAGTCGTTAATAAATCTTCTTTATTTTGAACTTCCGGAATAAAGTAAGTCTTTCCAGGTAGAACCTGTCTTACAGAGCTTACCATTCCCGAAATATGTTTGATACTGTCTAAAATCATTCCGTTCATGTCAGCAAAAATAATATTGGAATGTTTTCCCATAATTTCAATGATCAGTTGTTTTTGACACAAATCTCCTAAATCATCCAAATGCTCAAGAGTAATCACTACCACACGCTCGAGTCCAGGCTGAGTGATAGAGAGAATCTTAGCATTTTTGATGTATTTTCTGAGAAGCATACAAAAATTCGGTGCAACCTGCGGGCCGACTTTATTGTGCTCTGTAAGATAAAGCAAAGGAAGGGATGCGTCTGCAGAAGCTAGCAAACGATATTGACCTTTTTCTGATTTTATCGTGAGTAATAATTCATCTTTTTCAGGCTGCGCTATTTTATATAATCTTCCACCTAGAATTGTATTGTTTAGTTGTGACACAATCCCAGCGATTGTGATGCCGTCAAAAGCCATAATTAACCTCGTTCAATGCCATATATAATTATATTATACACCATTTTTACATTTTATTTAAGTTTTTTTTGTTTTACTGTACGTTGATTGTTTGAATCATATCTTTTTCAAACATTAAATTGAAATCTACAGATTCCTCAACGCCCTCTAATTTCCCCGTATCTGAATATTGCCAAATATCATAATCGTATGGATAATACATAGACTCATCGTAGTGTGCAAACCACTTTGGATAGTCTTCCAATCTAGTGAGATCTAGCATGGTTGTAAATGAAATCATGTTTCCATAGATCATAGGTTCATATCCAGCTTCCCTTACACGCTCACAAAATGCGATTGTAAGATCGGTAAATTCCTGCATCGAAAGATCCTGCGTGCGAAAACTCGAAGCGGATGGGCGTTCAATATCAAACACGATTGGCATGGACAGCTCATATCCTTCAAGATTTTCAATCACATAATCTGCCTCTTCAACTGCTTCTTCCACAGATATCGCCTGCGTATAAAAATATACTCCAGCATCTATCCCAGCGGCATTTGCACCTGCGATATTTTCTAAATATTTTTCATCAATCACAAGTTTTCCAGACTCATATCCACGAAACCCAAGACGAATAATGGCAAAGTTTACACCCTCTTCTCTTACTAGTTCCCAGTCAATCTCTCCTTGATGATATGATACATCAATCCCAAACTTCGCAACTTCCATATCGTCCTGATAGGTCATAAACTGTCCCGTTGTTTCATCAACAGTAAGCGTCAAGTCTGCATAGGGATGTTTTTTTAAACTTTCAAGGATTGGAAAAAACCGATACTCTCCTGCAGAAAGATATACAATTTCATCTGGGAAATAGTCTCTAAGCATTGCTACTGCACCTTCCCCAGAAAGCATTTTTTCCTTTAAATCCGCAAGCAACTCTGCTTTAACAGCGGCCCTGATTTCGTCTTCATTTTGCACTTCAGGAACGATCTCAACAACAGCCTCCGTAGCAACATTCGTATTTGTTTCATGATCTATGCCAAGTGGTGTTAAAAGAACCAAAAATACAATGCAAAGCGTAGCAAGCACTGCCCAAACTAATACAATAATCAGAATGATCTCCATTGGGCTAATTCTTTTTTTCTTACGTTCAAGACCGTTCTTACGACCTGTTTCAAATTGATCTGGGTCATGTAAATTCATACTTCCTCCTATTACTGCTTATCCAGCATCCAATCATACATTTCCTGATATTTTTTTGCTGAAGTTTCCCAGGAATAGTCCGTAGCCATTGCACGGTCAATGATCTTGTTCCATTGTCTTTTCTTCTGTTTAAAAATATCGAATGCGTATCTTATGGTATCGAGCATTTCATGCGCATTGTAGTTCGCAAATGAGAATCCGGTTCCACTATCATCGTATTCATTATAAGGAATGACAGTATCTCTCAATCCCCCAGTTTCTCTTACGATCGGAACGGTACCATAGCGAAGTGCCATCAATTGGCTAAGTCCACATGGCTCAAATAAGGATGGCATCAAAAAAGCATCGGATGCAGCATAAATTTTGTGAGACAAAGCTTCATTGTAAAATATATTTGCAGATACTTTATTTGGGTATTTCCAATCAAAATGGCGGAACATGTTTTCATATTGTTCATCTCCTGTTCCAAGAATTACAATTTGTATTCCTGAAATTTGGCATAATTCATCCATCATATAAGCAATTAAGTCAAACCCTTTTTGATCTGTCAAACGAGAAACAATTCCAATGAGAAATTGTTCTGGATCTTCTTCAAGTCCAAATTCCTTTTGTAATGCTAATTTATTTTTTACTTTTTCTTTACGATATGTAATTGCATTATAAGGAGCACTAATTAATGTATCTGTCTCAGGATTATACACATCATAATCAATTCCGTTAATAATTCCACGCAAGTCACCCGCACGAGCATTCATAACTCCTGCAAGCCCCTCACCAAAAAATTCCGTTTTGATTTCTTCTACATAAGTAGGACTTACTGTGGTTATTGCATCTGCATATACCAATCCACCTTTTAATAGGTTCGCACTTTTATAAGCTTCCAATTTGTCCGGAGTAAAATAATAGTCCGGCAATCCCGTAATTCCCTGTATTGTTTCGACATCCCATTGTCCCTGAAATTTTAAGTTATGAATTGTCATAACGGAACGAATTCCAAAGAAAAACGCACTATCATGAAATCTTTCCTTTAAATATACCGGTACCAGTCCTGTCTGCCAATCGTGGCAATGAATTATTTCCGGACGAAAATCGATTACTGGAAGTATTGCAAGTGCTGCCTTCGAGAAAAAAGCAAATCTTTCAATATCATACTTCCAATCGCTTGTATAAGGAGTTGCCCCTGAAAAATATCCTTCATTATCAACGAAATAATATGTAATTCCATCTACTTCTGCCGTAAATATTCCTACATAATGCTGTTTCCAGTTAAAATCCATATAAAAATGAGTTATATACGTCAATTTATCTTGCCATAGTTTATTCATACACATATATTTGGGTAAAATAACACGAACATCAAAATACTTATGATCAATGTATTTTGGCAACGATCCTACAACGTCTGCAAGACCTCCCGTCTTAATAAATGGTACACACTCTGATGCTACATAAGCAATATTTTTCATTTGGATCCTCCATCTTAATTCTAGACAAGCCCTGTTTTTGCAAGTTCTGCCATTTCTTTCATCTCTCTTGCATTTTGTTTGGATGCGAAAGAAATCACTTCTCCTCCAAGCATACGTGCTAGCTCGTCTAGGGATTCCTCTGCATTTAGTTCACGAATATTCGTCTTTGTTGAACCATTAGCACTTGACTTTTCAATCAAATAATGAGCGTCTGCCATCGCAGCAATCTGTGGCAGATGAGTTATGCAAATTACTTGTTGGTCTTTTGCAACTGCTCCCAGTTTTTCAGAAACTTTCCATGCAGTCTTTCCACTGACTCCCGCATCAATTTCATCAAATATAATGGACTCGACTTCTTCATTTTTTGCCATAATTGTTTTTAAAGCAAGCATAATACGAGAAAGCTCTCCTCCACTCGCAACCGACGCAAGCGGTTTCTTTGGTTCTCCCGGATTGGTAGAAATCATAAACACCACCTCATCTCGACCAGATGCATGAAACTCTTCTTCACTTTGCACAAGTATTTCAAATTCCGCTGAGAGAAAATTAAGATCCATTAGGGCTTTAACAACCGAATCCTGTAAAGTTTTTGCATGTTTGACACGAAGCGCTGATATTTCATTGGCTTTTTTTTCACAGGCCATTTCATACTCTAGCATTAACGCTTTACTTTTTTCCATATATCGATCTTTATTCTCTAAACGTTCGATGACTGCTTCTGTCTTGTCTTTATAAGCAAGAATATCTGTAATACTTTGACCATATTTGTCTTTTAAATGATTTATGATATTCAATCGTGTATATACTTCATGATATTCTTCTTCCGAAAAATCCAATTGGTCTACATAATATGAAATTTCTCTCGAAACATCTGTCAAAATCCCATCTGCATCATTAATCGCGTGAAACATCTTCTCTATATTTTCATCAAACGAAGATACATCACGAATGGAACGTATGAGTCTTGCCAACTGTTCTAAAATACCATCTTCTTCTGAAAGCACATTTTTGGATTCATAAAGCCGATCCGCAATCTTCTTACTATTCTCCATAAAAGCATGTCTTTTTTCAAGTTCTACGTCTTCGCCAATCACTAGATTTGCATCGTCAATCTCAGCAAACTCATACTTAGCAAGATCCAACTCTTTCATAGACATGCGTTCATCTTTGGAAAATTCTTCAACCTCTTTTTTTGCCTTTTGATAAGAGGCATATTGTCGACGCATCTCATCCTTAAGAATTTCCATTTCCCTTCCAGCAAACATGTCAACATAATCTCTCTGTTTTTTTTGCTCAAAAAGAGTCTGCGTCTCGGTTTGTCCATGAATCTGCAGAAGAATCGACGCAAGCTCACGTACTTTTCTGATCGGCATGATTTCTCCGCATACCTTACAGACACTTCGACCAGGCATCACTCTTCTTTGAAGCAAAATCATGCCATCCTCTTCTACCTGTATATCATTACTTCTCATCCACGCAATTTGTTCTTGATTACTAATTTGAAATACCATTTCTACCAATGCCTGATCAGCACCCGTACGGATAAAATCTGCATCTGCACGTTCTCCCAGCGCAAGGTTGATGGAACCAATTAAAATTGACTTTCCTGCTCCGGTCTCACCGGACAAGATATTTAGCCCTTTACTAAAATAGACTTCGACCTCATCGATCAAAGCAACATTTTTTACATGCAAACTTACTAACATCTACACTCCTTCATCTCAAGCATAAAAATATTCGTAGTGTTAAAACGCTTTATAAAAGCAGTCTTCGAATGTCATTCATCACTTTAATTGCATCTTCGTTTGTACGAATGACCGCCATCAGAGTATCATCCCCTGCGATACAGCCAAGCACTTCCGGCATATTGATGGCATCTATTGCTGCACCAACAGCCATTGCCATTCCACTAACCGTTTTAATTACAATCAAATTCTGTGCAATATCCATCGACAAAAATCCATCTTTCAATACACGAATATACTTATCGTTTAAATGTTCATTATTTGTACTAAGCAACCGATAAATCTGCCTTCCGCCCTTTGAAGGTACTTTCGTAAGCTTAAGTTCACGAATATCTCTGGATACCGTAGCCTGTGTTACATCATATCCATCTTGTCTCAAATACTCCGCTAATTCTTCTTGTGTCTCAATTTTGTTTGATGTAATCAATTCGATGATCCTGGCGTGTCTGCCTCTTTTCATTTTTTTAACCAAACCTTTCTACAAATCTTATTTTATTCTGCCATTTTTCGATGCAATGTTCTTAAAAAACTGATTTCATCCAGTTTCATGAGTTTTGTTGTCAGTTCTGATTTCTTTATTGTAATCCGATCTCCCACTTCTAATACTGTCGTATGATTTCCATCAAAATTCACTTCTGCTCGTTCTATCTCTTCTTTCTTGCCCTCTTCTATTTGAATCGTGACTTCATCATTCTCAGAAAAAACGATACTTCTTGTATTCAGTGTGTGTGGGCAAATCGGAGTCACCATAATTAAATTTGCATTTGGTTCTACAATAGGACCCCCCGCAGACAAATTATAACTTGTTGAGCCCGTTGGGGTCGAAACGATTACCCCGTCCGCGTAGTATGTGTTTAAATACTGTCCATTTATCGAAATATGAAATCTTACGATATGAGAGGTTCCACCTCTTGAAATAACAATATCATTGAGTGCAGGTATCACCTGTCCCTTTTCTCCATCCGAATAATCTATTTGACCAGATATCATCATTCTTGTCTCGATCAAATATTTTTCAGAAATGATTTGATCCAAAGCGGTCTCGATATTTTCTTTCTCAATGCATGATAGATATCCTAGTGTCCCTAAATTCACACCTACTAAAGGAACTTCCATACGACAACTATCTCCTGCCGCCTTTAATAAGGTACCATCTCCACCAAGCACTACTATGCAATCTACATCCGATTCCACAGATGTTCCATCATTCTCTTTATAACAAACCGTTTTGCCACCCTGTTTCAAATAGTCTGCGACACGATTTGTAACTTCGTTCTTTTCATCTTTGTATCGATTCGTTATGATGCAAAATTTCTTCATGACTCCCCTTCCATCATTTCCAATTATTTTATCCTATAATTTTTCATGGGAATGATTCACAATCGCATGAATTTCATCACTAAAATCAACTTTTTGAATTTCCCTTGCCTTTTTTATATGCATTAAATATTCGATGTTTCCTTCTGGCCCTCTAACAGGAGAAAACGAGAGACCCAAAACAATGAACTGCAAATTTTGTGCGAAGTCTACTATTTTATGAATGACTTCTTCATGAACCAAAGGCTCACGTACTACTCCTTTTTTCCCGACCTTTTCACGTCCAGCCTCAAATTGAGGCTTAATCAGGCAGACCATTTCACCGTCTTCCTTTAGTAGATCGTATGCTGGCCCGAGAATTTTTGTTAAAGAAATAAAAGAAACATCCACAGATGCAAAATCCAACTGATCTTCAATATCTGCAGGTACCATGTATCGAAAATTCGTTTTTTCCATACACACAACGCGTTCATCCGTTCTTAATTTCCAAGCAAGTTGTCCGTGCCCAACATCAACTGCATAAACTTTCTTTGCACCGTTTTGAAGCATACAATCCGTAAATCCACCAGTTGACGCCCCAATATCCATACAGATTAAACCCTCTAAATGAATTGGAAACTCTTGCATTGCTTTTTCTAGTTTTAAACCACCGCGACTAACATATGGCATCGTCTTTCCATGAAAGGTAATCACTGCCTTTTCTGCGTCAAACATGCTTCCAGCTTTATCCTCTCGCTGACCATCCACAAAAATATCCCCTGCCATTATGAGTGCTTTTGCTTTTTCTCTTGAGTCGGCGATTTCTTCCCTTACAACTAAAACATCTAACCGTTCTTTCATTTAAAGTACTTCTCCAATTCGTTCTACAATGGAATCTACATCAATTCCTACGTCTTTTCTTAAGAGCTCAATATTACCGTGTTCAACGTAAACATTAGGAATTGCTACCGTAATGTGTTCCACCTGCACTTTGCATTTCTCAAGAAGTAAAGCAATATGTTCTCCATATCCGCCGCTTTCCACATTTTCTTCCAAGGTTACAAGAACTCGATGTCTGCTTGCCATTTGTAGCAAAAGCTCCTGATCAATTGGTGCAACAAATCGCACATTCACAAGAGAACACGCAATTCCTTTCTCTTTTAATTGATCTCGAACTTTAACGGCTACTTCAACCATATGTCCAACTGCAAAAAGCACCACAGTTTCTTCCTCATAAATCAATTCGCTTTTTGCAAATTCAATCGGTGCTCGAAATTCTTCCAGACCATCATACGCAGTCCCTCTCGGATACCGAACTGCAATTGGGGCCTCAAATTGCACCGCAAATTTCATCATATCAGAAAGCTCCCATTTGTTCTTTGGAGCCATAATCGTCATATTTGGAATCGATGATAAATAGGATAAATCAAAAATTCCTTGATGTGTTTCTCCATCACTACCTACTAGTCCTGCACGGTCAATTGCAAAAACAACTGGAAGGTTCTGAATACATACATCATGCAAAACCTGGTCATATGCACGCTGTAAAAAGGAAGAATAGATGGCAACAATCGGTTTCATTCCACCAAGTGCAAGTCCAGCCGCAAAAGTCACTGCATGTTGTTCTGCAATCCCTACGTCAAAAAAACGGTCCGGATAGCAATTTGCATAACGTTTCAATCCGGTTCCATCTGGCATTGCTGCTGTAATTGCGACTACTTTTTCATCTCTCTTTCCCATTTTAACCATGATGGTAGAGAATACATCTGTCCAATTTGCTTTTCTTTTCATATCTTTTGGAAGTCCAGTTTCAACAACAAATGGATTTGTTCCATGAAATCTGGTAGGATGATTCATCGCATGATGATATCCCCTTCCCTTTTCCGTTATCACATGAATCAAAACTCCATTCTTACATCGTTTTGCTTCTTCTAATGTTTTCATCAAACGCTTAACATCATGTCCGTCAATCGGTCCCAGATAGGTGATATCCATATCTTCAAAAAACATTCCGGGAATCATTAACTGTTTAATTGAGCTTTTCGCTTTTCTAAGCACATCCACGAAATGTTGTCCCCATGATGCTTTTTGGAGAGCACGATACATGCCCTCTTTCAGCCCTAAGTATCCAGATGCCGTTCTAATATTTCCAAGATATCGTGAAATGCCTCCGACGTTTTCAGATATTGACATGTTATTATCATTTAATATAATAATAAAATTGGTGTTTAGCTGAGAAACATTATTTAGTGCCTCATATGCCATTCCACCCGTCAGAGAACCATCTCCAATGACCGACACAATGGTATTTTTCCCATGATTTAAATCCCTTGCTTCCACAAGACCCAATCCTGCAGAAATCGAAGTCGAACTATGTCCAGTATTAAATGCATCACATTCACTCTCTGTTGTTTTAGGATACCCACTTAATCCTCCATAACAACGAAGACCTACAAATTCTTCACGTCGTCCGGTTAAAATCTTATGAGTATATGCTTGATGTCCAACATCCCAAATAATTTTATCTTCTGGAAGTGTCAGACAGAGGTGCAACGCCATAGTAAGCTCCACGGTTCCAAGATTCGACGCAAGATGTCCACCTGTTTTTGAAATCTCTTCTATCAAAAAATCACGAATTTCCTGAGCCAGTTCCTTGTAATCTTCTGGTGCAATTTTCTTTATATCATTTGCTTTTTTTATTTGTTCCAATAATGTGTTTTTTTCCATTTTTTTTCCTATATATTTAATACGAACGATTTACTAATTTTTTCAGGAGCTGCTCTAAAAATAGATTTTCTCCTGGTAGTTCCTCGAACAGTGTAAGAGCCTCTTTCGTTAAAATTCTTACGTCTTCTTTACTTTGTATCATTCCAGCTAATGTAACATAAGTTTGTTTATGATTCTTTTCATCACTTCCCGATGGTTTTCCCAGTGTTTCTGTGTTACCTTCAACATCCAAAATGTCATCTTGAATCTGAAATGCAATGCCTATTTTTTCTGCTATCTTCTCCGTTTTTTCGATATCTTCTTCGGATGCGCCAGCCATAATTGCTCCAATCATCATAGAAGCTTCAATTAATGCTGCCGTTTTATTCTTATGGATAAATAGAAGTGATTCTTTATTTAATTCCGTCTCATGACTTTCCGCTATAATATCTGCAGTCTGTCCCCCAATCATCCCAAAAACACCTGACTTTCTCATCAATGTCGTGATTGCTCGAAGATTTCCAGAAAGAACCGCTATTTCTACCGCATAATTTAATAAAGCGTCACCCGCGAGGATTGCAATAGCTTCTCCAAAAACAATATGTGTTGTCTTTTTCCCTCTTCGATACTCGTCATCATCCATGGCCGGCAAATCATCGTGTATTAAGGAGTACGTATGAATCATCTCAATCGCAGCCATTAACGGTTCAATTTTTGTGTCTTGTCCACCAAACAACAAATACATTTCTTTCATAAGAATGGGACGAAGTCTCTTTCCTCCCGCCATTACGCTATAATGCATTGCTTCAATAACTTTTTTTTGATCGCCTTCTATTGCTGGAAGGTAATACATTAAAATCGCATCAATTTCTTTACTTTTCGTGTGTAACTTTTCTTCAAAACTCATCAAGAGATCCTTTCGATTCGTTTTCGCTATCCTTGCCAAGAACTTGAACCTTTTTTTCAATAAAATCAATATACGCATTACATTTTTCTATCATTTCCATGCCTTGTTTATACGTTGAAAAAGAATCTTCCAATGATATCTCGTCGGATTCTAGTTTCGAAACAACTTTTTCCAAATCATCAAACGTTTGCTCCAAGGAAAACAGTTCATCCTGCTTCTCTGCCATATCGTTATCCAGCCTTTCTATCTATTTAAGGATTACAAATCTCTACTTACTCTGTACTTTTCTTTGACCTCTGCTTTGACGGTTCCATTCTGCATAGATACCTCCAAACAGTCTCCAATTTGAATCTGGTCAATGTCTTTTACCGTCTTTCCTGTAAAATCTGACACAAAAGCATATCCCGTACTCAACTTTTCAAGTGGAGACAAACCTTTTAATCTTGCTATATATACGGAAAGGGCATATTTTCTTTCCCTTATTTTTTTCTCCATTTTTGCTTCTAATTTATCTGTTGTCTGCGCTAAATACATCCTGTTTTCTTTGATTTTATATCCAGGACTACCATGGAATAAACGCATTTTATATTGTTCTATACGGTTTTTTTGAATCATCACCTTCCTAGAAAAAATACGTTTCATTAAATCCTGATAACCAAGTATCCTACGGTTAAAATCATCAAACGAAAACACTGCGAGTTCTGCAGCCGCAGATGGTGTCGGTGCGCGCAAATCCGCCACATAATCAGCAATGGTAACGTCTGTTTCATGTCCAACTGCGGAAATGATCGGTATCCTGCAGTCAAATATGGCTTCTGCTACCTTTTCTTCGTTGAACGCCCATAAGTCTTCTAGTGATCCGCCACCACGTCCTACAATAATCGTATCCACGCCTTGCTTTTCGAGTGCTCGGATTCCTTCTACTATACTATCTGCCGCTCGATCTCCCTGAACAATCGCAGGGTATAAAATCAATTGTACATATGGATTTCTACGAGTTGAAATTTGTATGATATCACGCACCGCTGCACCCGTCGACGCAGTAACGATGCCAATTGTCTTTGCATATTTAGGAATTGGTTGTTTGTATATTTCCGAAAACATGCCTTTCTCTTCAAGCCGTATCTTTAGTTTTTCAAATTCCTCATAAAGATTTCCAATTCCAGCCATTTCGATTTTCGTCGCATATAACTGATAGCTACCGGATTTCTCGTATATATTGATGGAACCTTCTACTACAACTTCTTGTCCTTCCTTTAAAGGAAAAGAAAGACCATGGCGATGGCTGGCAAACATGACGCA
Source organism: Lachnospiraceae bacterium (assembly GCA_963666475.2). Classification (GTDB taxonomy): domain Bacteria; phylum Bacillota; class Clostridia; order Lachnospirales; family Lachnospiraceae; genus JBFHIZ01. Next base: position 912,071 of record CAXXJM010000001.1, read on the forward strand.
TGCCAATGTCCCTCTATGGTCCTTGAGTGTAAAATATATATGCCCGGACGTATGGTCTTTTGCATTGCTGACCTCACCTTTTACAGAAACACGTGAAAGGAGTATATCCTGCGTAAACATATTTTTAATATATGAATTTACCTGTCCAACTGAATAGACGTTTTTATTCTGCCTTTCCAAACTTAACCACTTTCTTATGCAAAATTCGATAAAATTCCATTCACGAATTTTCTTGCTTCTTCCTGTCCGTATTTTTTGGACAATTCAACGGCTTCATTTATCGCTACAACGGAAGGAACATCCTCGTCATACATGATTTCATAAATTGCAAGTCTTAATATGGTGAGTTCGACTTTCCCCATACGAGTTGCAGTCCAGCTTTTTGCATTTTCATTAATTTTTTCATCTAATTCTGCTTTTTTTTCAACAACAAGTTTATATTTTTCGATAATATATTCTCGTCCCTTTTCATCCACTTGATTTTCTTCATCGCGGAAAAAAAGCTCCACCTGTTCTTCCATATCTTCGATTTTATTGAATTCAATGCGAAACAATAACTTAAAAATCTGCTCACGCAATTTGCTTCTGCTCATATTTCCTCTTTTCTGATTATTCCGTTGTATTTGGTACGCGAATAGTTGCAATACGAACATTCACGTCACGAACCTTAAGTCCAGTCATGTTTTCAATTGAACTTTTGACACGATCTTGTACTTTTTGAGCAGTAGAAATGACGTTGTAACCATATTCCATGTTTACTGCCAAGTCCACAGTTGCTTCATGATTGAAGATGTCAACTTTTACACCTTTTGTAAGAGTTTTTAAGCCCATTTTACTCATCAACTCATTTGATATATTGCCTGCCATTGCAGTCACTCCATCTATTTCTGTCGCTGCAATTCCGGCGATCATCGCTACTACATCATCTGCGATTTTGACCGTTCCGATCTTACGAACGTCTTTCTTTTCTTCCATTCTTAGTCCAGCCTTTCTTTCAATATACAGATATTGACCATTTCATTTATTATATCAAACCTTGTTTTCTTTGGAAAGTATTTTTACAAATAAACGGTTATCGTACGCGTCAAATCACCATTTACATAGCTTACTTGCGTCGTACTTGGATATACAAAATCAAAAATATGTTCTTCTACAAATAAATATTTTTTTAATTCCTGATAAAGATCTGTCGTTGCACATTTTATGGTCATTTTCTTTACCCCATTTGCATATGCCCTGTCGAACATTGACTTAATGGTGGTCGCATCCAGACTCGTCAGATAATATCCCTCTCGAACATAATAATTCGCATCTAATGAGGTGCAGTTTGGAAGCGGCACAGGAGAATCAAAAGTATGTGTAATGGCAATCTCGTCCGTCGTAATATTTAAGTAATCATAGTTCAATTCTTCTGTGGTCTGCGTACTGCCACTAATCACCACCTGACCCTCTCCCCATGTCGTATCTACATAATAATATTGCCCATCGATTCGCACCAAATTAAATGCATGTGGACCCCCATCTGCAGTTCCCGTCACCACCATACATGAGATTCCGAGTTCATATAGGAGATATTGGAATGCCTCTGCATAACCTTGGCATACTGATTCACGATAAACAAAAACTGAATTGGCATTTTGATTGTCCACTGCATACAAATTGTATGTCGTATTTAAAATAATGCATTCATACGCCGCTTTTACTTTTTCATAAGTATCCATGCTTGGCGTGATACTATCTACAAATTGTGCTACATATGCATCAATGACTGCCTGCGTCTGTGCGATTTCATCCAAAGTCATTGAATACTTACCAGAAAATGTAATAGAATCTACTACATCACCATATCGATAGATGGAATACACATATCCATCCACATAAAATAGCTCAGGGTGATCTTGTATCACACAAGTGAATGCAACATCAATTTCCTTTTCATCCAATGTTGGAAGCTTGATGTCTTCTGATCTCGTTGATAAAATATCGTAAATTTTCTCATATAAAGGGCGTAGTGAGATGTCCATATTGGTATAGGCATAATAAAGAAGTGTATCCGTTTCTGACACCAGAGGGTCAACAACACTCGTCTCTTCTTGTACTAGAGGCTCCTCTATATCTTCTAGTGCAACACTACCATCCATTTCTTCTGGCAAAGCATCCAACTGATATTCAACGGCTTCCACTTCATAATAGGAATCCCCCGGTTGTGGTTCATCGCTGATTTGGCTCGCCAAATCCCCAAGAAGTGTGTTCTCTGTCATAAAATCATTCGTGTTCGTAGATGTATTGCTGGCAAAATATTCTTCTGGATGAAAGATCAATTGGTATGTTTCCGTACTTTCAAACTTCATCCACAAAAGTAGCAGGATTAATATGGTAATCCCACTGACCAATAATCCTCTTTTTTTCAATTAATCACGTCCAAACTCTGATAATTGGAGACCTTTGTTTCGGTCCATGGTCATACCGATGCTCCATTCGTTTACGAAAATCAATAGTGGTCGATCTTTTAAATCTTTGATTTTTTTCATATCTGAAGTACCAACAATTTTTTTGATGTCCACATCTTTGTTTTCAATCCAACGAATGTACTGATACGGCAGTTGCTCTAGCTTAATTTCTACGTGGTATTCATTTTCAAGACGATATTTCAGTACCTCAAACTGAAGTACTCCAACGACGCCTACAATAATCTCTTCCATTCCCGTATTGAACTCTTGGAATATCTGAATTGCACCTTCTTGGGCGATCTGCATGATCCCTTTGATGAACTGTTTTCTCTTCATGGTATCCATTTGTCGAACTCTTGCAAAATGTTCTGGTGCAAAAGTCGGAATTCCTTCAAAACAAAACTGTTCATTTGGCATACATACCGTATCTCCTATCGAGAAAATTCCCGGATCAAAAATACCAATAACATCCCCTGCATATGCTTCTTCCACCATTTTTCTGGAAGATGCCATAATCTGCTGTGGCTGAGTCAAACGAATTTTTTTATCTGCCTGCACATGTTTTACTTCCATTCCTGCTTCAAAACGTCCACTACAAATTCTCATAAAAGCAATTCGATCTCGATGTGCTTTATTCATGTTTGCCTGAATTTTAAAGACAAATGCCGAGAATTCGTTATTTGTTGGTGAAATCATTCCTGTATCTGATTTTCTTGGAAGTGGTGTCATCGTCATTTCAAGGAAATATTTCAAAAAGATTTCTACGCCAAAGTTTGTGAGTGCTGAACCAAAAAATACAGGTGTTAATTCCCCACTTTGTACACGCTCTAGAGAAAAATCTACACTTGCGCCATCTAACAATTCGATTTCATCGCGCATTTGGTCCAATTTCACCTGTCCTACAGCGGAAGTGAGTTCTGCTTCATTAGTTACATCAATATATTTGGACTGACCTGACTTCGTACCTTTTTCAGTATCTGTATAGGTCACAACATGTTGCTTTGTCCGGTCATAAATACCTTTAAATTCTTTACCTGAACCGATTGGCCAATTGATTGGATACGTGTCGATTCCCAACTCTTTCTCTATTTGATCGAGAAGTTCAAAAGTATCTAGCGCATCTCGATCCATTTTGTTGATAAAAGTAAAAATCGGAATTTTTCGCATCACACATACTTTAAACAACTTTCTTGTCTGATCCTCCACACCTTTACTTCCATCAATAACCATTACTGCAGAATCCGCAGCCATTAATGTTCGATAAGTGTCTTCCGAGAAATCCTGATGTCCCGGAGTATCCAGGATATTTATGCAAAAATCATCATAGGAAAATTGTAAAACAGATGAAGTTACCGAGATACCTCTTTCCTTTTCAATTTCCATCCAGTCACTCACTGCATGTTTTGCAGTCGCTTTTCCCTTTACACTCCCTGCGGTATTAATCGCTCCTCCGTAGAGAAGAAATTTTTCTGTAAGCGTAGTTTTTCCGGCATCCGGATGAGAAATAATCGCGAATGTTCTTCGCTTATTAATTTCCTTCTCAAAACTCATAATTCTATATTCACTCTTTCATGTCTTACTAAAAAAGAGGTTCTCCTTTCGTTTGTTGTTCCACACCAAAATAATGAATCACTGTAGCGGCAATATCAGAAAAAGTAGATTTTGTGCCCAAATTACCTGGCTGTACGCTCTTTCCATACGCCAGAAGTGGCGTGTATTCTCTGGAATGATCCGTGCTTTGTATGTATCCTGGATCACATCCATGATCTGCTGTTATCATCAAAACATCATCATCATTCATTAATCCCATAATCTCTGGCAGTTTTTGATCAAAAGCAGTAAGCGCTTTTGCATAACCATCAATGTCATTTCGATGTCCGTATAGCATATCATAATCAACTAAATTGACAAATAGCAGGCCTTCAAAATCCTGTTTCATATACCCTAACGTTTTTTCTATTCCATCAGCATTTGATGTAGTATAGACATGTTCCGTGATTCCCTTACCAGCAAAAATATCATAAATTTTGCCGACTGCAATGACATCTTTTCCTGCTTCTTTTAGTTGATCCAACATGGTAATTGCTGGTGGGAGCAAGGAATAATCATGTCTGTTCGATGTTCTAGTATAGTTTCCCGAAGTACCAGTAAATGGACGTGCAATTACTCTTCCGACACCATGCTCTCCCGTCAGAAATTCACGTGCCATATGGCAGTATTCATATAAAGTTTCAAGCGGCACAACATCTTCATGTGCTGCAATTTGTAATACACTGTCTGCTGATGTATACACAATCAAATCGCCCGTTCGAACATGCTCATCTCCATATTCTGCAATGACTGCTGTTCCCGAATACGGCTTGTTACACAGAATGCCTCTTCCAGTCATTTCTTTAAGCTTATCCAGAACTTCTTTCGGGAATCCGTCAGGATACGTTGGAAGAGGCTTCATGGAATGTATTCCAGCAATTTCCCAATGACCAATCGTCGTGTCTTTTCCCTTGGAAGTTTCGGCCAGTCTTGCATATGCGCCAACTGGCTGCCCCTCTGACGCTTTGACATTTACACCATCTATTTGAAAAAGAGCAAGTTTTTCCATGTTTGGAACATCTAAATACTTACTTGTAGATACGGAGCGAATGGTGCTCGTTCCTAAATCTCCATATTCTGCAGCATCTGGCATTTCTCCGATTCCAAAACTATCTAATACAATTAATATGACTCGTTTCATATTCTCACCTTTTACCTTTCTAATATTTCATATACAAAAAAATGGTATCGATTATGTACCTAAATTATATCATAGGAAAGAGAAAAAAAGAACTCGGAACAATCTTTCCGAGTTCTTAATATCGCTATTAATTGTTGTGTTTAACATCCTTCATGGAGAAGCTGATTCTTCCTCTGTTGTCTTTTCCTAGGCAAACAACAGTTACTTCCTGTCCAACGGTAAGAACGTCTTCCACTTTATCGACTCTTTCTTTTGAAATTTTCGAAATATGAACCATTCCTTCTTTTCCAGGAGCAAATTCAATAAACGCACCAAATTCTTTAATGCTTACAACTTTTCCTTTGAAGATCTGACCTTCTTTGAATTCTGTTGTAATAATCTCAATCATTTCCTGCGCAAGTTTCATCTTATCTGCTTCGGTTCCACAGATACTTACTGCGCCATCATCCGTAATATCGATTTTAACACCTGTTGCATCAATAATTGCATTGATTGTTTTTCCTCTTTGGCCAACAACATCACCAATTTTTTCAGGATCGATCATAATTTGATTGATTTTTGGAGCAAATTCTCCTACCGTCTCTCTTCCTACTGCAATACATGGATTCATTACTTCATTTAAAATAAACATTCTTGCTTCTTTCGTACGAGCAATTGCTTCTTCAACGATTGGACGAGTAAGTCCGTGAATTTTGATATCCATTTGAATTGCAGTAATACCATCTTCCGTTCCAGCTACTTTAAAGTCCATATCTCCAAAGAAATCTTCTAATCCCTGAATGTCCGTTAATACAATATAATCTTCTACAGAATCGCCTGTTACAAGTCCTGTTGAAATTCCTGCAACCGGTTTTCTAAGTGGAACTCCTGCAGCCATCAATGCCATGGATGACGAGCAAACACTTGCCTGTGATGTCGAACCATTTGATTCAAACGTTTCTGATACAGAACGGATTGCATATGGGAATACTTCTTCCGAAGGAAGTACTGGAATCAATGCTCTTTCTGCCAATGCTCCATGTCCAATTTCACGTCTTCCTGGTCCTCTAGAAGGTTTTGTTTCTCCTACTGAATACGATGGGAAGTTATAGTGATGCATATATCTTTTTGAAGTAATCATTTCATTGATTCCATCAATCTTTTGCGCTTCCGATAGAGGCGCAAGTGTAACGATATTGCAGATTTGTGTTTGTCCACGAGTGAACATTGCTGAACCATGTACACGAGGAATCAAATCTACTTCCGCTGCAAGATGACGAATTTCTTCTATTTTACGTCCGTCCGGTCTCTTGCGATCTTTTAGAATCATTTTACGAACAGTCTTTTTCTGGTACTGATAAAGTGCTTCATCAAGAACGGCCATCCACTCTGCATTTTCAGCAAAAGCTTCTTCCATTTTTGTACGAACTGCACGCATGTTTTCTTCACGAATCTGTTTTTCATCGGTGAATACAGCAACTTCCATTTCATCTGGGGTAACAACTTCTTTCATTGCCGCAAATAATTCTTCTGGAACTGCACAACTGGTGTAAGCATGTTTTTCTTTTCCAACTTCTGCTACAATTGTATCGATGAATTTAATCACTTCTTGATTTACATCATGAGCCATATAAATTGCTTCTAACATTTTATCTTCTGGCAACTCTTTTGCACCAGCTTCAATCATAATTACTTTTTCTTTTGTAGATGATACAGTCAACTGTAAATCACCTTTTTCCAATTGTTCAACACTTGGGTTTACAATGAATTCTCCGTTCATCATACCGATCTGCGTCGTAGCACATGGGCCATCAAATGGAATATCTGAAATACAAGTACTAATTGCTGATCCAAGCATTGCTGTAAGTTCTGGTGAACAAGCAGGATCCACGCTTAATACTAAGTTGTTTAAAGAAACATCATTACGATAATCTTTTGGGAATAAAGGACGCATTGGACGGTCAATAACACGTGCTGTTAAGATCGCATTTTCCGAAGCTCTTCCCTCTCTTTTATTAAATCCTCCTGGGATTTTTCCCACTGCATACATTTTTTCTTCAAATTCCACGCTAAGTGGGAAGAAATCAATTCCATCTCTTGGCTTGTCTGATGCGGTTGCAGTACTAAGTACTGTTGTATCCCCATAATGCATAAATGCTGCGCCATTTGCCTGTGCTGCCACTCTACCGATTTCTACGGAAAGAGTACGTCCAGCTAACTCCATACTAAATGTTTTCAATATAGTATCCTCCATTTTTCTTGTTTGTACAGACAAAAGACCCGAAACTACTGAAAAAAGTATTTGCATCATCTGAAAACGCTCTTTTCAGTGGTCTCGATATATTCTTTTGTCTGCCATTAATTTTTCTATACATAAAAAATTGGGCGAATCTGCATCCGCCCAATATTTTTGTATCCAAACTTATTTTCTAAGTCCTAATTTTGCAATTAAAGCACGGTATCTTTCAATATCAGTTTTCTTTAAATAATTAAGTAAACCTCTTCTCTTACCTACCATCTTTAAAAGACCTCTTCTTGAATGATGATCTTTTTGATTTTCTTTTAAGTGTGCTGTTAACTCTTCAATTCTTGCTGTTAATACTGCTACCTGAACCTCAGGTGATCCTGTGTCGCCAGGTGTTTGAGCGAATTCTGTAATAATCGCTGATTTTTTTTCTTTTGTAATCATGTGAATCTCCTTTTCTATTTGCGCTGCTCACTAAGTCAAAGGTCGGAGTGTCCAAAAACTGAGTAAGAGCTATTCATACATTAAAATATTTTATCACAATATGTGACTTCTGTAAACATATTTATTCTAATATTCTACGGTAGGAACAAGGTGTGCGATATCCGATATCCGATATCCGAATACCTGTCGACGGAGAACTTGCGTGAATTACTTTTCCACCGCCAATATACATAGTCACATGGCCAATTACACCATCTTCTTTGTAGAATAAAAGGTCTCCTGGTTGCAGTTCATCACGAGTAATCGCCTCGCCATAAGTAGCCTGCATTCTAGAGGAATGCGGCAAAGAAACATTGAAATGAGCAAAAATTTTCATAATAAATCCTGAACAATCTGCTCCGTTTGTAAGACTGGTACCGCCATATACATAAGGGTTTCCTAGAAATTGTTTTGCATATTCGCAAATATCAACACGTACATCAGATACGCCTTCTCCATATAAAAGTTCCGAAAGAGTGATTGCTGTCTTTAAAGTATCTTCCACTTCTACATAATCGGCCGAAACATAATATTCGTCTCCATCTAGTAAGACTTTGACCCATCCATCAATATTTGCGTCGACCATTTCAAGATCATCTCCCATGCCGACCATTGTCACAACTTCGCTTTCTGTATTTGGTTCTTTACGTACCTTCAATGCATCCGCTGATACTTTCACCATTGTGCTAACATATGAATCTGCTGCTAAAATCGCATCCATACCTTGTAATAAGAATTCTTCCGACACATAGCCCTCTACTTCTCCTGAAATAATCTGAGCCCAACCATCTTCAATCGTCAAAATTTCACAAGCTGCCTCATCCGGAAGTTTTCCAACGACTTTATAGTCCGTTCCTGGTCCCGAACGAATATTTAAATACTTATCCACCTGAGCAATTCCGAGTCTTTCATACTCAAAAACGCATGGATGAATGGATTCCATTTCCTCCATACCACCTATATTATTAAGAACCGCAGCAACACCGATTTGAAACCGATCCGGCATCTCTGCATTTGCTTTCATTCCAAATATCATACTTCCACAGAACACACCCACGGCAAGTAATAGAACTTGTTTCTTCTGCATTGAAATCCTCCAACCATAATTGTTACAAATTTGTTACATTCATTATAATACATGGTTCCTAGGTTGTCAATTTTCCAATCTATCTATTGAGTCAGTCTTCCAAAATCTGAAAATATTTCATTGCCTGTAAACGATCATCTTCAATTTGTAATTTTAATTCGATTACATCATTAAATTTCAATTCACTTCTATGGAAGTGTACCGGATATACCTCAATTTCCTCACCATACACCTGATCGTTAAAATGAAAAACATGTGTTTCTATAAATATCTTATTTTCATCTGTTACCGTTGGATTTTTGCCAATATTAGTAATTCCATAGTATCTTGTCCCGCGTACTTGCACTTCAGAGAAATACACACCTTCTTTTGGTAGTAACTTTCCTTCTTCAGGAACAATATTTAAAGTCGGAAATCCAATGGTTCGACCAATCTGCTTACCAGTCTGTACAATTCCACGAATGCCATAGAGATCTCCTAAGAGTTGGTTGGCCAAAGGCATATTCCCTTCTCTTATCTCATCACGAATTCTAGTCGAGCTTATTTCCATTCCATGATAACAAACTTTTTGAACAAGTATTGTTTCAAATCCACATTCCGGACCTTTCAAAGCAAGAAGTTCTCCATTTCCAATTCCGCCTTTTCCGAAGGAAACATCTTCTCCTGCTATAATTTTTTTTGCATCAAGTTTCTTCACCAAAATATCTTCGATAAACTCATCTGCACTAATATTTACCGTCGTTTGATTTAAGGGGTACTCTATGAGTACATCAATTCCCATTTGCTCGAAATATTCTTCCTTTTCCTGTAAAGAAAATATTTCATTTTCAACTTTCCCAGAAAAAAAACTAGAAAAGGAAGGTGAAAATGTAAAAATTACGGTTTCCATCCCCTCTTTCTTTGCTTTTCTTATTTCTTCTAACAATGCCATATGCCCAGTATGTACTCCGTCAAATTTTCCAATAGAGACCACTGTATTTTTTCTATAAAATTCTGTAGTATTTTTTATGATAATCATAAATCGACTCCAACCTGTTTATCTATCAAAACATTTTTTTAGGAACAAAAAGCCCTCGTTTGTAATCTGCTTCATACATCGCCTGAAATTCATTTTGGCTATCATAAACCAAAAGTTCCTCGTTTGCCTCATAGCAATTTTTCAGGTTTTTCCCTATGCCTTCCACAGTTTGATCCATACGAAGAATATTTCCATTTGTCAACCATTTGTCAGCAGATGCAAGCACGTGAATTTTATTTAACTCTTTAAAAATTGAATCAATTGGATAAACGATACTTTCTAGATTTCCCAATTCTTTATAGCCTTGCGCTTCAGATAAGGTGTGTGCATGTTCTAAAGTGAATTGACCCACACGTGTTCGGCACAAAGAAGACATCAATCCTCCACATCCAAGTTTTTCTCCAATGTCATAACATAGGGTCCGTATATATGTACCCTTGGAACAAGACACCAAAAAAGTGACTTCTGGAAGACAAATCTCTTCAATCGTAATATAATCAATATGAATTTTTCGCGCTTCTCTTTCTACGACTTTCCCTTCACGTGCAAGTTCATATAGCTTCTTCCCGTTTTGTTTTAAGGCTGAATACATCGGAGGAATTTGCATCGAATCTCCTATAAAAGAATGTATCACATCATATATTTGTTGTTGTGAGAGTTGGACCTGTTTTTCTTCCAATATCTTTCCCCAAATATCTTGGGTGTCCGACGTCTTACCGAGCGTTAACGTAGCTCGATATTCTTTGCTTTGTCCTGTTAAAAGATCACTGACTTTTGTAGCCTTTCCCAAACAAACCGGAAGCACTCCAGTCGCCTGAGGGTCAAGCGTACCAGTATGTCCAACTTTCTTCTGTCCTGCGATTCCTCGCATTTTTGCCACTACATCATGTGAAGTAAAATCTATTTCTTTATTGATAACAATAATTCCGTTGATCAAAACTCACTCCTCTATATTTCTTGCATATTTTCATGAACGTCATGAACTAAAATTGATATAACTTCTTCAACCGATCCTTTGATGTTGCATCCTGCAGCTTTTTTATGCCCACCACCACCGTGCGCAAAACAAATCGCAGAAGCATCGACCTGATCCGTTGTTCTGAGGCTTACTTTCCATTCATCAACTTCTTTTTCATACAAAAAAGCAGCACATTTCGTGTTTTCTACATTTCGTAATTGATTCACAATTCCAGAAGTATCATTACTAGTAATTCCAAGTTCATCCATTTCCTGTTTTGAAATCCAACCAACAATCATACTTCCATCTAAATATTGTTTGGAAGCCAATAACACTTTTGCCATAACTTGAGTTTGCAAGTACGTCCTTTTGTAGAATGTTTCTTCTATAATTGTCGAAAAATCAAACCCAAAAGATATCAACTTACCTGCAATCTCCATCGTTCTAGGTGATGTGTTTGAATATTGAAAGACTCCAGTATCATGAACAATTGCCACAAAAATAGACTCTGCAATACTCGCATCCAATAACGTCAGATCCAGATGTTCAAACAGTACTTCAGCAGTAGAGGATGCCTGTTCATTTAAAATCACAATATCTGCCATACCACGGTTCGTGACATGATGATCAATATTGATCGTAATTTTTGCCTGATCAAAAAAAACCTCTGCAAATCCAAGTCTGTCCTTTTCACAATCCATACAAATAAAGACATCAAAAATGCCTAACTCTTTGCTTGCATCTGCATCATGGTATACCGAAATCCCCTCTGTTAAGTAATGGATTTCCGGAGCAGGTTCTTCGACAAAAAGAACAATCTCTTTTTCAGGAAACCTTGCCTGCAAATATCGAACACAAGCGGTAGTCGAACCTATGCAGTCGCCATCTGGACGTATATGCCCTCCAACAGCTATTCTCTGTTCATTTTTTACATAACTTCCTAGTTCATTCATTTCTCACCTCATGCTGTCATAAATACGTTCTATATAAAAAAGGAGACATTTGCCTCCATTTTTTATACTACGAATCTTCTTCGAGTACTTCACTTATTTTTTTTGACATGGAAACTCCATATGCAATCGAACAATCCATAATAAAACGTAACTCTGGAGTGTTTCTCAGATTTAACGTTTTTGCCAACCGATTCTTAATAAATCCTTCTGCACTCGTTAATCCTTTATACGTATCATCCTGTGCTTTTTCATCGCCCAAAACACTGATCCAAACTTTGCAGGTTTTCAGATCTTTTGCCACTTCAACATCAACAACGGATGTCATTGGACTAATTCTGGGGTCTTTTATTTCACCTCGAATTACCTCGGCGAGAACTTTCTGGATCTCGCCACTGATTCTGGTATATTTTACATTTGGTTTTTTCAAATGGTTCTCCTTCTGCCGGATACTATCTTGCCGACATATACTACTGTGAAATCAGATTTTGACCTTTAGTTTCTAGGAACTTCAACCATTTTATATGCTTCAACGATATCGTTTTCTTGGAAACTATCCCAATCTTCGAATACAAGTCCACATTCAAATCCTTTTTTCACTTCTTTTACATCATCTTTAAAACGTTTTAACGATGCAAGCTTTCCTTCAAATACTTCTTTTCCTTCTCTAGAAACTCTTACACTGCAATCTCTTTCGAAGTTTCCATCAAGAACATAAGAACCTGCAATGTTTCCAATCGCTGAAGCTTTGAAAATCTGACGAATTTCAGCATGTCCAATAATTTTTTCTTCAAAAATCGGATCAAGCATTCCTTTCATAGCCGCATCAATATCTTCAATTGCTTTATAGATTACACTATATAGACGAATATCTACTTTTTCAGTATCTGCTGTTTTCTTTGCTGAAGCATCTGGGCGAACATTAAATCCGATAATAATTGCAGATGACGCACTTGCCAAAATAACATCTGTCTCGTTGATCGCCCCAACTCCTGAGTGAATAATCTTAACAACTACCTCTTCATTTGATAATTTTGCAAGACTTTGTTTGATTGCTTCTACAGAACCCTGAACATCTGCTTTTACAATTAATTTCAGTTCTTTTAAATTGCCCTCCTGAATTTGTGAGAACAAATCATCCAGAGACATTTTTGCTTTTGTCTCATCTAGCATTTTTTCTTTGTTATGTGAAATATAGGTTTCTGCGAATTGTTTTGCTTCACGGTCATTTTCTGGTGATACAAAAATATCTCCAGCATCTGGAACCCCATTAAGTCCTAAGATTTCAACTGGTTGTGAAGGTCCTGCTTCTTTAATATTCTTATGCTTGTCATCAATCATGGCACGAACTTTTCCATAATATGGGCCAACTGCGATATAATCGCCTACATGAAGTGTTCCTTTTTGCACCAATAAGGAAGCAACAGAACCGCGTCCTTTATCAAGTTTAGCTTCAATAACAAGTCCTCTTGCAGAACGATCTGGATTTGCTTTGAATTCTAACACTTCTGCAGTCAACTGAATCATTTCAAGTAATTTTTCAATCCCTTCTCCTGTTTTTGCGGATACTGGTACAAATACAGTGCTACCACCCCACTCTTCAGAAACAAGTTCATGTTCCGTCAATTCTTGTTTTACTCTTTCAATATTGGCATTTGGTTTGTCAATCTTATTAATTGCCACAATAATTTCAATCTCAGCTGCTTTTGCATGATTGATTGCTTCAATCGTCTGTGGCATAACGCCATCGTCTGCAGCTACCACAAGGACTGCGATATCTGTAGATTTTGCGCCACGCATACGCATCGAAGTAAATGCCTCATGTCCAGGAGTATCCAAGAATGTAATTGATTTTCCGTTTGCTTTTACAGTGTATGCACCAATATGTTGTGTAATACCACCTGCTTCTTTATCCGTAACATTGGTTTCCTTAATCGCATCTAATAAAGAAGTTTTACCATGGTCAACATGTCCCATAACGCAGATAACTGGTGGTCTGGCAACCATTCCCACGCTGTCTTCGTCATCTTCTTTTAGCAATTCAGCAATAACATCAACTTTTTTCTCTTTTTCGCAAATGATATCGTATTCAATAGCAATCTCTTCTGCTTCTTCGTATGTAATCTCCTGATTTACAGTCACGATTTTTCCTTCAAGGAATAGTTTTTTTACAATGGTAGAAGGTTGAATCTTCATTTGACTTGCTAAATCTTTAATGGTAATTACTTCTGGCAGAACAACAACTTTGATCGTCTCTTCTACTACATTTGCTTTTTTCTCAGGTTTGATAAAACGTCCTGGTTTTAGATTGTCTTGCTCTTCATATTGCTTTTCTTTTTTATTGTTCTTATCCTTTTTAATAATTGTATTTCTGCGTTTTGTATCGTCTTTTCTTTTTTCCAAGGATATAGAAGGCGTATCGGAAGAAGCAGTTCTTGCACGACCCTGATCTCTGCTTCCATGATTTCTATTATCTCTTTCGTCTTTATCTGCCCCTTCGTCTTTTCCATAAAAACGATTATTGTTGTAGGTACGACCATCGGTTGGACGATTGTTGTTATAAGTACGACCATCAGTTGGACGATTGTTGTTATAAGTACGACCATCAGTTGGACGATTGTTGTTGTATGATCTGCTATCCGTCGGACGGTTATTATTATATGGCCTGCTCTGTCGATTATCGTTGTTTGTTCCATCGGTCGGACGATTGTTGTTGTAGGTACGACCATCGGTTGGACGATTGTTGTTATAGGTACGACCATCAGTCGGACGATTGTTGTTATAAGTACGACCATCGGTTGGACGATTGTTGTTATAAGTACGACCATCGGTTGGACGATTATTGTTATAAGTACGACCATCGGTTGGACGATTGTTGTTATAAGTACGACCATCGGTTGGACGATTGTTGTTGTATGGTCTGCTCTGATGGGTATCGTTACTTCTTCCATCAGCTGGACGATTGTTGTTGTATGGTCTACTCTGGCGAGCATCATTATTTCTCGCATCCCCACGGTTCTCATACGTTCTATTTGGTCTATCATTTCCTTGAGTCGTTTGTGAACGCACTTCTGCCTTCTGTGTGCCTGCTTCCGCTTTTGATTCTTCTGCTTTTACAACTGGGGATTCCACCTTTGTTTCCACAGGCTTTGCAGCTTCCTCCACCGGTTTTTTAGGCTCACTTTTTTGACCAGTAGGTGATAATGTATTTTTACTTACCAATTCTACAAAGTCTTCTGAACCAGGCATCGTCGGTCTCACTGGTACATGTTTACGTGGTGGTTGTGGTCTACTATCACGATTTCCAGACGCCTGCTCACGGTTTCCTTTTGGCGAATGATCTTTATGAGTATTCCCCTGGTTTCGACTAGCCTGTTTTGGGTCATTCGAATTCTGTGGATTGCTCACAAAAATAATCTTTTTCTTTTTTTGTGGATGTTCTTCTGTGGTATTTGCTTTCTGTTTTGCATCTGATTCTGCTTGATTCACTGATTTTTTCCCCAACTTTTCTTTTACGAGATTGATTTCCTTATCATCTATAGAAGACATATGGTTCGCGACATCGACGCCATTCTTCTGTAACAATGTTACGATATCCTTACTCTGTTTATCTAGTTCCTTCGCAAGTTCATATATTTTCATTTTCGCCATCTAAACTACCTCCGTGTCCTTTTCCTGTTCATCTATTTGCTTCTTAACGGTTTCTGCAAACCCTTGATCGATAATAGCAAGAGAAGCTCGAATTTCCTTTCCCATTGCCTGACCTATTTCTTCCTTTGTTCCATAAAATACAAGTGGTACTTTATAATGTACACACATATTTTCGAACATCTTTTTCGTGTTATCCGAAGCATCATTTGAAACAATTACAAGGACGGCTTTACCTTCTTTTACAGTCTTTTCCGTCATAAATTCACCACTTACCAGATTTCTGGATCGGTAAGCAAGACCCAACAAAGAATATACTTTATTTAATTTCAATATTACTGAACTCCTTCTCCAGATTTTCATAAACCTCATCTGGAATTTGCATTTTAAATGAGCGCTCTAATCCCTTGTTCTTCTTTGCATTTTTCAAACATACTTCTGTTTTGCATAGATATGCTCCACGTCCGTTCTTTTTTCCAGTAAAATCCAAGGAGATTTCACCTTCCGCTGTTTTGATTACACGCATCATCTCTTTTTTGTCTTTCATCTCACCACAGCTAATGCATTTTCTTAGAGGGATTTTCTTGCCCATAATTCATCTCCATCACCAATTCAAATCGATTATTCGATTTCTTCTTCAGATTCCGCATTTTCATATGCTTCATCCTCTACGTATTCTTCATCATATGCATCTTCTTCATACTCTTCGTATCCTTCTTCTGCATATTCATCTGCCATTTCTTCTTCATATTCATCTTCATCATACACATCAGTATAATCTTCATAGCGGAATCCCACAGCATCTTTTGCCTGCGTTTCGCTCTTAATATCGATTTTATATCCTGTCAAACGTGCTGCAAGACGTGCATTTTGTCCTTCTTTTCCAATTGCAAGAGAAAGTTGGTAGTCTGGAACAACAACTTTTGCAGTTTTATCTTCTGGATCTGCGAATACTGCAACTATTTTTGCAGGTGACAATGCGTTTTGAATCAAGTTACCAGGATTTTCATCCCAATTTACGATATCAATCTTTTCTCCATGAAGCTCTTCAACAATTGAATTTACTCTTGCTCCGTTCATACCTACACAAGCTCCAACCGCATCTACGTCCGGATTGTTTGAATAAACAGCAATCTTTGTTCTGCTTCCAGCTTCTCTGGCAATACTCATGATTTCAACGGTTCCGTCTTTAATCTCTGTCACTTCTGATTCAAATAGACGTTTTACAAGTTCTGGATGTGTACGGCTTACGGTAATTCTTGGTCCTTTTGTTTTGTCTTTCACTTCAACAATATATACTTTAATACGCTCGGTTGGACGGAAAGTCTCACCTTTAATTTGCTCGGTTTCTGTTAAAATAGCGTCAGCTTTCCCTAAATTGATACTGATATTACGTCCCACGTATCGTTGTACAATACCGGTTACAACATCTTTTTCTTTCTGATAGTATTCTTTATAGATTAGGTTTCTTTCTTCTTCACGAATTTTTTGTAGAATTCCATTTTTTGCATTCTGTGCTGCAATTCTACTGAATTCTTTTGACTCAATTTTTATATGAATCATGTCTCCAACACTTGCTTTCGAAGAAACTTCTTTGGCATCTTCTAAAGTAATTTGCTTGAAGTCATCTTCTATTTCATCTTCGCTCTCAACAACTTTTTTTTCTGCATAGATTAAATAATCACAAGTATCCCGATCGATTTCCACTTTTACATTTTCATTTTCGCCAAAGTGTTTTTCACATGCTGCAAGTAAAGAATTCTCAACTGCCTCAAATAATACTTCTTTGCTGATTCCTTTTTCTTTTTCCAACATATCGATCGCTAATTTTAACTCTTTATTCATTTTCCATTATCCTTCTTTCTTAAAAGTCTAGAGCTAAACGAATTAATGCTATATCCGTTCTCTGAAATTCTATAGTTTCATCTTCTGTTTGAATAGTAACTGTATCTTTATCAA
The DNA here is from genome assembly GCA_963666475.2 of Lachnospiraceae bacterium. Taxonomy (GTDB): domain Bacteria; phylum Bacillota; class Clostridia; order Lachnospirales; family Lachnospiraceae; genus JBFHIZ01. The sequence continues at coordinate 929,579 of CAXXJM010000001.1, forward strand.
ATCCTTCCAGGATTCCAACAAATTCTTTTGTTTTATTGATAGCACGATAAGTTCTGATTTCTACTTCTTCACCAATACTCATCTCTAAGTGTTTGTCCTTTTTAAGAGTACGTCCCAGTCCTGGAGAACTCACTTCAAAAATAAAAGACTCTTCAATATAATCTTCTTCGTCTAATTTTACGGACATCTGTCGACTAACTTTCTCACAATCCTCAATTGTGACACCGTCTTCTTTCATCAAATATACACGTAAATACCACTCGGATCCTTCCTTTACGTATTCTACATCATAAACTCCAAGTCCTTCCGCAGCAACAATAGGGATCAATATTTCTTCCGTCTTTTTCTCGATCGCTTCTCTTCTTGACAATTCGCACCTTCCTTTTTTCAAAAAACAAGAGTGGACGCGAGTCCACTCTTATCATGATTAGCATTTAACTATTGACATTGTAACACTGCAATTCTATAAAAGCAAGGAATTTTGCAAATTCTTTACAGATACATAGTAAAATAGCCATATAAAAAAGCATACACTTTTTCATATGGCTATTTTCTAGGGTTGGGCTGTTTAAAAAACAGTCGCAGCGTGTACGGGAATCGAACCCGTGATTCCGCCGTGAGAGGGCGACGTCTTAACCCCTTGACCAACACGCCAGGGATTCTTCTGACTTGTTTATTTCAGATGAACAATTTGTATTTTAACCCATCACGTTTAAAATAGCAAGCGCTTTTTTTTATTTATTGATCTTTTACCTCTTCATATTTTCCTAGAATATTCATAGAATCATTTAAGAAGAAGACACTCAGACTATATTTTAGTCAATATATCACTTTATCCTAATTTTTTTTTCAAAACCAAATGAATAAACTCACAAATATCCTTGATACATACCTTAGTTCTAATACTCTTTCAATTGATTGGGTAAATTAGTTTTTAGAAAAATTGAACCGCCCAAAAACTCGATAATTTTGGGCAGTCCTTGGTAAAATATTCATTTTTAATCCAAACTACCTTTTTATTTGTAAGAATTCGTGTCCGAATTTTGAGAAATGGGCAACTTTTATAGATATTCTCTATAGAAGTTCTCCAAGAATCTGATTGATCATTCCAGGATCAGCTTTCCCTTTCATCGCTTTCATGGTCTGACCAACAAAGAATCCAATTGCTTTTTGATTTCCACCTTGATAATCTGCTACTGCCTGTGGATTCTTAGAAATTATTTCTTCGATTGTTGCTCGAAGAGCACCTTCATCATGAACCACCTTAAGGCCCTTTTCTTCGACATATTTCTCAGGATCAATATCATCTTTAAAAATCACTTCGAATACTTCTTTTGCAACAGTTCCATTGATTGTTCCTGCTTCCACAAGTCCAATCAATTTTGCAAGGTTCTCTGGTGAAAAACTAAGATCATCAAAGTCCATATTGTATTCTTTCACCAATCTCATGGTTTCAACCATCAGCCAATTTGATACTTTCTTTGGATTATTGCAAATCGCAATGGTCGCCTCAAAAATGTCTGCCATTTTTTTAGAACCCGTTATAATATTGATATCATACTCTGGGATTCCATACTCTTCTTTATATCTAAGCTGTTTTTGTGCACGAAGTTCAGGCTCTCGATCTTTGATTTCCTGTAACCACTCATCACTAATTATAATTGGTACTAAGTCCGGATCCGGAAAATAACGATAATCTTGCGCATCTTCTTTGGAGCGCATGGCATAAGAATATTCTTTGTTATCATCCCATCTTCTCGTTTCCTGAATGACCGGTTTCCCTTCTTCTAAAAGTTCAATCTGTCGTTCTCTTTCCCCTTCGATGGCTCTTGCAATCGCCTTGAAAGAGTTCAAGTTCTTCATCTCAGTTCTTATACCAAATTCTTTTGCCCCAACCTCACGAATCGATAGATTGACATCCGCACGCATGGAACCTTCCTGTAATTTACAATCCGAAGCTCCTAAGTACTGAATGATCAAACGCAATTTTTCTAGATACGCAATTACTTCTTCAGCGGAACGCATATCTGGTTCTGATACAATCTCAATAAGAGGAACTCCACTTCGGTTAAAATCAACCAAAGAGCAATCTTCCCATTCATCATGAATCAATTTTCCTGCATCTTCTTCCATATGAATTTCATGAATGCGAACCATTTTTGATCCTGATGAAGTCTCAATTTCAATTCCGCCATCTCTGCAGATTGGATAATACAACTGAGAAATCTGGTAATTTTGGGGATTATCTGGATAAAAATAATTCTTTCGATCAAACTTACAGTTTTGAGTAATGGTACAATTTGTGGCTAGTCCAACGGCAACTGCATATTCCACAACTTTCTTGTTTAATACCGGAAGAGATCCTGGCATACCAGTACAAACTGGACAGGTATGTGTGTTTGGCGCACCTCCGAACTCTGTACTACAGGCACAGAATATTTTCGTTTTTGTCGCGAGTTCTACGTGGACTTCTAGACCAATAACGGTTTCATATTGTTTACTCATCTATTTGTCCCCCTTTGCAGCAAGTTCACATCTTGTATATTCTCTGGTACATTCATACGCATATGCGGTTTGAATGATTTTCATTTCTTGGAATGCATCTCCAATAATCTGAAGTCCAATCGGCAGTCCTTTTGAGTCCACGCCACATGGAAGTGACATTCCTGGTAGACCTGCTAAGTTTACTGATATTGTATAAATATCTCCAAGATACATTTTGATTGGATCCGAAAGACTTTCCCCCAACTTTGGTGCTGTGGTTGGTGCTGCCGGACCAATGATAACGTCATATGTTTCAAATGCGTGGTCAAATGCTTTTTTGATCAGTGCTTTAGTACGAAGTGCTTTTAAATAATACGCATCATAATATCCACTGCTGAGTACAAAAGAACCTAGCATGATTCTTCGTTTTACCTCCGCGCCAAATCCTTCACTTCTTGATTTTTTATACATACTATGAAGTCCATCATAATCTGTAGTGCGGTATCCATATTTTACACCATCAAAACGAGACAGATTCGAGCTCGCTTCTGCAGATGCAATCGTGTAGTATGCAGGAATCGCATATTCCACCAAGCTTAAATCAAATTCTTCGACAATTGCACCTTTGTCTTTTAGGACTTGTACGGCATCTAACACGGCTTTCTTTACCTCTGTATCCAAACCTTCTCCAAAATAGTCTTTTGGAATTCCAATTTTCATTCCTTTGACATCATCGATGAGCGCCGAAGTGAAATCATAACTCTCTCTTTTAATTGAAGTACTATCCTTGTCATCATAGGAAGCAATGGTTTCTAAAATCGTCGCGCAATCCGTAACATCTTTTGCAATTGGTCCAATCTGATCTAAAGATGAGCCATATGCAATGAGTCCATATCTTGAAATCGTACCATACGTTGGTTTCATACCCGTCACTCCACAAAAAGAACTTGGCTGACGAATCGATCCACCCGTATCCGACCCCAAAGAAAATGTACATTCTTCAGCTGCAACCGCACTGCAGGATCCACCCGATGAACCACCAGGAACATGTTCCAAATTCCAAGGATTTCTTGTAACTCCAAATGCGGATGTTTCTGTAGTACTTCCCATAGCAAACTCATCCATATTGGTCTTCCCAATTACAATTGCTCCAGCTTTTTCCAAATTTATAACTGCTTCTGCTGAATAAGTCGGATTGAAGTCCTCTAATATTTTTGAACTGCAAGTTGTTTTGATCCCTTTTGTACACATATTATCTTTTATTGCTACTGGAACTCCGGCAAGCGGACCTGTCAGTATACCATCATTAATCTTTTTCTGGATTTCAGAAGCTTTTAAAAGTGCTTGTTCTTTCTGTATAGATACAAAGCTATGAACTTCTGATTCAACAGACTCGATATTTTCAAATGCAGCCAATACCGCCTGTTCAACTGTGATTTCTTTATTTTTTATTTTTTTGCCCAATTCAACGGCTGTCAAACTCATTAATCCCATGTTCATGCTCTCCTATTCTACAGTTTTTGGAACCTTGAAACTTCCATCTTTCTTCGCAGGTGCATTGGATAAGATTTCATCTCTATCGTCACCATTTTCTACAACATCTTCACGGAATATATTGTGTACCGGGAATACGTGTGACATTGGTTCTACACCAGTTGTATCTAATTCATTCAGCATATCAATATAGTCGAGCATATTTGCCATATCCTGTTTCGCATGTTCTTTCTCTTCTTCCGAAAGCTCAAGTTTTGCTAAAATCCCAACATATTCTATTGTCTCATCTGATATTATATTCTTTGCCATCACAATCTCCTATCATTTTGTCTGTTCTTAAAACATATCTGCAGGTCATTATCTGCTTATGGCTCTAAACGATGCAAATCTCTTGGGAACAAAGTCGTTTCACGTACATTGTCCTCCCCAATTAATTTCATTGCAAGTCTTTCTAGACCGATGCCTAGTCCACCGTGCGGAGGCATTCCATGTTTAAATGCAGACAAATATGCATCCATACCTTCCGTTGTCATGCCTCTTTTCTCAATTTTTTCAAGAAGTGCATGGTATTCGTGAATACGCTGACCACCCGTAGTAATCTCCATTCCACCGAGAAGTAAATCAAAACTCAATGTGAATGTTTCGTCAGTTGGGTCGTCCATTGCATAGAACGGACGTTTTTTGGAAGGATAGTGTGTAACAAAAACAAAATCTGCATCATATTCTTCTTTAAAATACTGACCAATTAACACTTCCTCTTCTGGCTCTAAATCATATGGATTTTTAATTTGTCTATTATATTTTTCTGAAACCAAACGTTTGGCATCATCAAAGCGAACAACTGGAATATTATCTGTTTTAGGAAGTTTCACTTTCAGGATTTTTAATTCTTTTGCATAATCTTTTTCAAGCAAAGCCACCATATATTGTAAAAATCCAGTTTCCATCGCCATAATGTCTTCAAAACCATCAATGAAGCCCATTTCGAAATCTAAAGAAGTGTATTCATTCAAATGTCTTTTTGTCTTGTGTTTTTCTGCACGAAATACAGGCGCCGCCTCAAATACTCGATCAAATACTCCAACCATCATCTGCTTATAAAACTGTGGACTCTGTGCAAGTACGGCAGGTCTATGGAAATAATCCAACTTAAATATATTCGCTCCACCTTCTGCCCCTTTGGAAGAAATTTTAGGTGAACGTATTTCTGTAAAACCTTCTTCATACAGAAAATCACGAAAAGCACGTACAACTCCCTCTTGAATTTTGAATTTAGCACGCTCTTGTAAATTTCTAAGAGATATCGGGCGTAGATTAATTTTTGTTTCTAATGTAGTGGAAAGTTTCCATTTGCTGATTGGAATTGGCATTGGTTCAGCTGGCTCTGATAACACTTTCATATTCTGAATACGAATTTCAAAACCATTGTTTGCTCTTTCCTCTTTTCGTACGACACCTTCTACTTCTACAGTCATTGCTTCTTTTAAGATACTTTTATCAAATTGAGATACCCCGTCTTCATATACACATTGTACAAGACCTTCTCTTTTTCGAAGTACAACAAATGCCACTTCACCCATATCACGAATGGTGTGAATTGCTCCATTCATCTTCACCGTCTGACCTTCATATGTTCCAGCTAAAATATCGCTGATTTCTAACGTATCTTTTCTTGCTACTCCATTCAAAAATTCCATCTTTTTCTCCCTTTCGTTTGTTCATATTCTGTGTAAAAGATTTTCTCTACACTATATTCCTAGGACAACTTTTGGAAATAAAAAAGTCCCGGAATATCGAAATATTCCGGGACGGATCATCATAAATCCGCGGTACCACCCGCATTGAGATCAAAAAGCAATCTCCACTCATACACATAACGCGTGTAAACGTATCAACCTACAAAGCCTATCCTTTTCGGAAGATCTGCTCCAGAGTGTTCTCTTATCATCTGCTTCCCCATGGCCGCGCTCTCAGTCGGTGACGCTTCCTTCCTGTCGGTTCTTGCTATGAAATCTTAAACTTTTCATCACGCATAATAACGTAGATTTGAGTCTCTTTCTTCGCATTTTTCTATTGCTTAACATAATACCATATCTTTTTTTTTAATGCAAGCATTCCTATTATAACTTTTATTCATAACTACTATTCCTACTCACGAATAAATCGAAACCACTTGAAATCAAACCTGCTGCCAGGAAGGAAGATAAATTCAACTCTTGATTTGCCGAAAACTTTTCCAATATCATAAGTTTGAATGTCAAAATCCTCCGTATGTAAAAACTCCAGTACTTGAACCTGCTGCTCTTCACCGGTAATCACCTGCAAGCGAATGGTATTTTTTTCCGTAATCGATCGGCCGCAGATTTCTATCTTGCTGCATGGTTCATCAAAATTCATGTCTTCAAAAATAAACGAGACATTATTTCCGATTTCTGCCATTCCCCAATCTTCTTTCTTAAAACTGTCTCCATAAAATGAGCTACATTCTAGAATGGATAATTTTTCGAATGCCTTCGTCAGTTTTTCAAACTGGAATCCTTTGAGTTGAACTCTCGTTTCAAGCGTTTCTATCACTATTGATATTGTTTGAACACCTGATATTCTTCTTTTCAGTTTATAGGTTTCTTCCTGATAGGTATCCCAAATCGTAACTTTGTCATAGACGACACGATCAATCATAAAATTCTCAGAGTCTTCTTTTCCATCCATAGATGCAATCCCCTGCCAAAGTTCAATATAAATTGGTTTGCTATCGAATGCAAAAATTGGAAGCGTAAGGATATCCGTCCCAAAATCTCCAAAGTTCACATCTTTAAAAATAATCGCAGTTCTTCCTGTTTGTCCTGTCGCAATACCACGCTCATTTCCTGCTGCCAACTCACCTATATTATCATCATATAACCCACCACTTACAAATTCATAAGGATCTTTATAAGCAATGCCTAAATCTTCTGCATAAAATTCCATCTGCGAAATAAAATCTGGATGTTCTTTCCCATTGTTGACCTGACATTTCAAGAAGAACGAACCATCGCCTAAAGCAGCTAGTTTACAACCATCCTTTGTCGGTTCTACTTTCGCAATATTTGATGTTACACCCATTTCATTGGTTATTCTCCATGTGATTTCATAGTCTTTCGCATTGGATGGATAGATTTTGACTGGTATCTCGATTTCTTTACAGCTCTTCCCAAACTTAAAGTCCTTTGGGCAAAGCAACTCTACGCGCTCGACTGGTATCGATTCAAAGACCTTCTGTCCTTCGTCCGTGTTAACATATCTTGCAATGCCAGCTCTTAAGTCTGAACCAGGTGCATTCAATTTGAACTCTGACTTTTCATGGTTTAGCAATACCTCTTCAGAAGCAATTAAAAGGGTGACGGTTTCCATTTCTTTTGCAGAGATATGAACTTTGATAATTCCTGCATCCAAAGTAGAACCAATCAGAGCTTTTAGTTTTCCCGAAAATAGCTTTCTTACATTACCTTTGTATGGATCATAATCCGTGCTATCACCATTATCCAATCCAAGAAGAACTCCTGGCCCTTCTACTTCTACTTTGATCGGTGTTCTTGCATCTTCTACGACATTTCCGTTTGCATCCAACACTTGAATTCCCAAACGAACCACATCCTCTGCATCTGCCATCATGTTCCGTTTTCCGGAGAGTACTTCAATCTTAATCGCTTCACCATAACTATTTCTGGTGCACTTTGCAATTTCAGTATCATCGAAATCGTATGCAATTGCCGTCAGCTCTCCTTCTTCAAAAGGAATTTTCCACGTAGGAAGCAACGCTTTATCAATTGTCTTGTTGATGGTTCGTTCTTCAATTAAACGACCATTCAAAAACAATTTAAATTTTGGTGCATTTGTACATACCCTTACATCAACCATTTGCATGGCATTGAATTTCCAATGTGGGAAAATATGAATCATTGGAGCTTGTTTGTAATCCGTCCAAGCTGCCTGATATACATAAAAACTGTCCTTCGGAAATTCTGCTGTATCAAGTTGTCCAAAATAAGAATTTTTTGTGCTATAAGGAGTCGGCTCCCCAATATAATCAAACCCGGTCCATAAATATTGTCCCATGGAAAAAGGCATATCTCGGTCCAATGTAATCACTTGTTCATAGGATTTCGCTCCCCAGCTTGTCTGGCTATTTCCCAATGCCGAACACTGTCTGTCATCGTCCGATAGAATGCTCGCTTCTATTGGAAAATGATAAATCCCCCTGCTCTGCACAATGGAAGCTGTTTCACTTCCATAAATTACCCAATCAGGATGTTTTAAGTGATGCTCTTCGTATAAACGCTCTGCGTAATTATACCCCGCATACTTTAATATATCTGCACATTTTTGCGCATTTTCCCACTGCATAAAATTTGAACCAATGGTAGGGACACCATTTCCTTTTGGATCATTCTCTTTTACCAACGCAGAAAGCATTTTTGTTAAATCCTGTCCAGAAGCATCCACATGTGTATCATATATCTCGTTTCCGATACTCCACATAATTAAACTCACATGGTTACGATCTCTTTTTACCCAGTTCGCTATATCTCTTTCTACCCACTCATCAAAAAACCTCGCGAAATCAAACTCAGTTTTCGGTTTTTTCCACATATCAAACATTTCCGAAACCATTAAAAATCCCATTTCATCTGCGAGATCCATAAGTTCTGGTGCAGGCGCATTATGTGCAGTACGAATGGAATTAACTCCCATTTCTTTTAATATTTGAAGACGAATGCGCATGGCTTCTTTATTGAACACCGCACCAAGGCAACCAAGGTCATGGTGCTCACAAACTCCGTTTAACTTTGTCTGCACACCATTTAAAATAAATCCCTGATTTGGATTCATTTGAACACTCTTAAACCCGATATTTGTCACAATCTTATGGTAGCATCTTTCTTTACCAATCAGCTCCGTCACAATTTGATACAATTTTGGATTCTCTGGGGACCATTTTTCTGGACTTGTTACTGTTACGACCTGTTTGTTTTGTACTTCTGATACTTTAGATGCCGTACTACAAACCATTTCCCCTTGATCCATAATCGTATGTTTTAAAATGACTTCTCCGGAACTAGTAACATTTGCTTCTATCTCAACTTCAAACAATTCACCACTCTGATTCGTATGCACATATAGGGATTGTGGTTGAATATGGTTCTTATGTTCCTTGATCAACCATACATTACGATAAATCCCTGCACCTGAATACCATCTGGAATTTGGGCTTTGATGACACACTCTGACAAGAATCTCATTCGTCCCCTGTACCAAAAAAGAAGTGATATCAAACGAAGAAGAAACATATCCATTTTTGTAGGTTCCTGCCTTTTCCCCATTTACGTAAATCGTATAATCCATGTATACCCCATCAAAACGTATCCGATAGGATGCATCCTTCTCGACCTCCAAATCAAAAGACTTACGATACCATCCGGTTGCAGATTCATATAAATCCTTTGTCTGGTAAATTAGCCAATCATGAGGAAGGGTAACTTTTTCAAACGTGAGTTCCTTGATCTGTTCTAAAGAATACGGCGTCTCTACCGGACTTTTTGCAAACTCCCAGTCGTAATTGAACTTTTCTTCCTGGTTAAATGCGGTGTTGTCTGGTTTACTGCTTAAATATTTCATATATTATCTCCAATCTGCCAACAAGGCAAATCTCATCATTTATTTATTTTGGAGTCCCATAAACAAGTCCCCTTGTACCAGTTGCAATATAAAACCTTCCCGGTATTTTCTTATCTCCATCAATCGAACGGATATCTCCATAATTATGGTCATCATCATTGATACGCTCCCATTTTGAGCCAAAGTCTTTTGATAAATAAAATCCATATTCTCCAGAAATGGTCCCTGATGTAAATAGATATTGAAACTCACCTTCTGGATTGATGCCAATTCCGATTCGATTAATCACATCTCCACATGAAGACAATTTCTTAGCTATCACTTTCTTTTCTTCTATTTGGAAACAAACAAGCCATAATCCATCTTCTTGAAGTGCCATATAAAATTCACCTTGTTTTCCAGGGATACCTCGAATTTCAACATGTTGTTCAGAATCAATCCCTGCAAGAAGCTGATTTGGAAAATCTACCGGTTTTTCGAATTCATAAAAGGTTTCTCCATAGTTTTCACTTGCAAAGAACTTAGGTCCTTCTGAAAAATCAGCGAACGCATAAAAAAGTTCAGGATTCACGCGATCCGAGAATATTTTCGCAGGCTTCCCTTCAAAATAGATCGACGCATCATCTTTGGATATAAATTCTGTTTTTCCATAATTTTTTCCATAATTATGAGTAAAAAGAACTTTGTCCCCATCAAGAGGCTGTCCAACTGCCCACACTATGTGTTTCTCATCAGCGGACATTGCTACCCATCCCGATGTAACATTCGGTCTTTTCAATTCCTGAATTGCCGCATCAATTTTCTCATTGATATATGTTGGGTCTGGTAACTTTTCAAAAGTTTTTCCACCATCATAACTAACAATTAACCCACCTTTCGTCATCCCTGTCCAGTTCCCTCGCATGGTAGCAATTAAAACGTTTCCAAATGCATCAGAAAAATCTGCATTCATTGCAGTTATCCAACGATTTCCATCGCGATCCGCAACGGTGTTTTCTGGAATCACATCTGGGTCTTCAAAGCAGAACATGCCCAAATCACCGATGACATCGATTGCCGCAAGATTTCCGGATACTGGCGAATATACATTTAAGTGTACCGTTTCCTCAACTCCCTGATCCAGAGTATGAAAAACAACCGGATTTCCTTGATCGATATCTGCTAAATTATAGGTTACAAATACCCCTGTTCCGGAATTGAACAAAGCCATATTTGAGTCGAAAGGATTAATTTTAATATCTGACATCCAATGCACCAAGGAATGGTTTCCGTTGTACTTTGGTTGTTGATAAGATACTTCAAATTCCATTTTTCCAATTTCTAGTCCTGCCATGACTGGTATAAATGTTTTACCATAGTCCGTGGAACGGTAAAATACATCGGGTACCGCGGTAATAGTTGATAAAATAACCACACCTGGATGGTTCGGATCGGTGCAGATTCCACTTAAGCCATATCCAATTCTTCTTTCCGGATCCATTTCATCTTTAAATGCTCCAAGAACTGGATGTTCTGGTGTGAGATCAATCGCCTCCGTCACATTTCCATCTTCACTTAATGCAAAACGAATCAATGCTCCATCATAACATTTTCCGGTGTCACAACCATACATTTTCCAGTTTGACCACCCAATATTATATGCGCTGTATGTGATATACATATAGCTTTCATCAAACGCAACCCTTTGTCCGACATATCCTGGATGATCCTTTGGTCCCCCAAGAGCGGGTGCTGGATTTCCTTTCAGTGGTACAAAACTACGTCCTCCGTCATTACTAATGTATACACTTTCTCCTCGCACATTCCCATCCAAGGATCCAGAAGCACCATTGGTCCCAACAATCAGTCGTTTTGCTCGTCCATCCAATATTCCAGCTCTTTCATCTACCGCTACAAAAGAGATGTTTTGTTCATCAAATGATCCTACGGGCACTTTTATCCAGGACTTACACTGGTCCATTGTCATAAAAAGTCCATCATACATCGTTCCCAAATATAATATATTGGAGTTAAACGGGTCTACAAGCAAACGTTCTCCAGTCGAACGTCCCGGTGCATTCCCATGAATTTCTACTGGAACTCCATTTGTAGATTTCGGAGTATCAAGATAAACAAAATCTTTTCCATAGTTATTTGAGTATCCAATTGCTGAGTTCTCATGTTCACCTACAGACATGTATACTCTTTCAGGAAATGCTGGATCCAAAGCAATAGACAGTGGATAAGTTTTCCACTTTTCTGTATTTTTTACCTGATCAACCAAAGCAATCCAGGTCTTGTTTTCAAAATCATATCGATAGATTCCACCAATATCCGTTCTTAAATATAACACATCTTTCTTTTGGGGATGAAATAAAAATCCAGTAACAAACCCTCCCCCAGGTACAGACATATTTTTGTATTGATAGTTCATAAAACTCCATCCTCTCATCGCTGTTAAGATTCTCTCATCTTTTTTCTAGTTATCATCTTCAAATCCGGTATGAAATTGTATGTATTTCCGAATTTCATACCGGACATCATGATAATTGATTATACTAATTCGTAAATAGGTAAATCTACACTATCTCTTACATAAAGTGGTATTTCATCAATTGGTGCATCTGTGTATACGGTGCATCCACCTTCAAAGGTTTTTCCTGTTTTTGCATGTTTCCATAACGTTCCTTTTGGGAGATAGACTTCTCTTCCAGTACTTCCAGCTTCCATGATCGGTGCGACCAATATATCCGGACCAAACATATATTGTGTTTCTTTTGTCCAACATTCTTGATCCTCAGGGAACATATAGAACATCGTACGCATAATTGGAGTGCCTAATTCATGTGCTTCCTTCATACATTCTCTAATATATGGACGAAGACGTTCACGCATGAAAATATAATTTTTCATAATTTCATAATTTTCTTCTCCGTACGTATATACTTCATTAGGACTTCCTGTGAACATTTGGGAAACACCATCAATTACATCTTGCTCAGGCATAATATGAGGTACTCTTTCTCCATGCAAACGAAATACTGGTGAAAATACACCAAATGCAAACCATCGAATTAATAACTCATGAAATTTCGGATCATTTACATTTCCGCCTAGGAAACCTCCAATATCGGTCGTCCACCAAGGAATACCTGCCATACCCATGGATAGTCCAATTTGCAACTGTTCTCTTAGTGCTCGGAAGGTGGATGAAACATCACCTGACCAGATGAGAGCTCCAAATTTCTGGCTTCCAGCCCATGCACACCGTACTAAGTTACATACACCTTCGTGTCCTTCTTTCATCATACCATCATAGTATCCTTGTGCATACATTCTTGGGTAAATATTTGAGCATGAAAGTGCTGGTCCCATGTGGTAACGATGTAAATCAAAGTCGTATGGCCCATACTCTGGCTCTGCTTCATCCAACCAGAATAATTTTACCCCTTTGTCATAATAATTCTTTTTGCTGACATTCCAAACAAACTCTCTTGCACCTGGATTGGTGGCGTCAAAAAAGATCGTCTCTCCCATCCAGTTCATATTGATATTCATTCCACGATCTGTGGTGACCAAATATCCCTGGTCATTCATTTCTGAATAATTTTCTGATTTGGTGTCCACTGTTGGCCACACCGATACCATGAGTTCAGTTCCCATAGATTGCAATTCTTTGATCATTGCTTCTGGATCCGGAAAATCTCTTGGTTCGAACTTAAAATCACCTTGTCTTGTCCAATGGAAGAAATCAACAACAATAACATCCAGAGGAATTTTTCTTTCATAATAAGATCTTGCAACTTCGAGAATTTCTTCCTGTGTACGATAACGCAGCTTGCATTGCCAGAATCCCATTCCATATTCAGGCATCATAGGAGCTTTTCCTACCACGTCTGCATACTGTTCGAGAATCTGTGAAGGTGTATCACCTGCACAAATATAATAATCAATCTTCTTCGTAGAATCCGCGGTCCACTCAGTCATGTTTGTTCCAAATGTTGCTTTTCCAATCGCGGGATTGTTCCATAAAAACCCATAACCACGACTTGAAATCATGAATGGAACACTCGCCTGACAATTCCTGTGTGCCAGCTCTAACGTAGATCCTTTCTTGTTTAAAACGCGATCTTGATACTGACCCATTCCATATATTTTTTCATCGTCATACGCTTCAAATCTCTGGGTCAATTTATAATCATATGTTCCCATAATTGGCTTTAAATCCCTTGCTTCGATTCGTAGTGGAATACAATAACGATCGATTCGTTCACGGTCACGATAATATTCTTCAAGCAAAACTTCCCCAGAAGTATTTTTGAAAGACATCCATCCTTCTGGATTGATTTCAGCAATGATCTCTCCATTTTTTATAGAAGCTTTTTGAGATTTTACTTCTCTCGACGCCTTTTCATTTTCTGGAATCCACTCTTCAATCAGTATCACATCTTCAATCTGAATATCCGTATCCAATGGAGTTGGAATGCTATCCAATGCCCAATCTCTTTCATCCATGGATGCCTCTTTTGTTGCTCGAACACGGAATCCGTTCTCACCCCATGGATCAATCCACATGGTCTCTCTTCCCTTTTTTAGGATCAATCGATTTCCTTCTTTATATAGTTTCATCTTGTATTCCTACCTTTCTTTTCTCTCAAACTTAAATTTCTATGTTAAAAAGAGTCTATCTATGTTAAAATAACATCATATTATCATTGTAAATATAATTAGATACAATTTCTTTAACTATAACGACAGAAAGTAACACAATATTGACCTTATGAAAACATTTTATCAACCTCACTACCATTTAAAAGAAAAAGTAAAACACGGAACGCCTCTCTTGCCAGTTTCCATTCATCATATTTTGTATCAAGCTCATGAAGAAAACTATTTTTCACTTCACTGGCATGATGAAATTGAAATGCTAATTGTGGTAGAAGGAGGAATCCTCTATACCTTAGACAACGAAGAAATCCCTCTCAAAAAAGGCGAGGGTTTATTTATCAATGCAAACCGAATTCATGGTGCAAGAACTCTTGATAAAATGCCATGTGAAGCCTATATCGTAGTTTTCCATCCTATGTTGCTGCATCAAAATCTATCATCCGACAGCTATAGTCGATTTGTATATCCAATCCTACATAATCTTATGCAAATTCCTTCGAAACTGACGGGACAAATCCCTTGGCAAAAATTTGTTCTTTCTCAACTTTCTGCATTTGAATCACAAAACGATGTTGCATTTGAAGATTCCGAACTATTCATCAAAGGAATCTTATATCGCATCTGGGATCAACTATATCAACATGCAGAAAAGCCAAAGTCAAAAGATTTGGTCGATACAAAAGACTATGCCTATAAGATTGATCGAATCAAACCGGTTCTTGCGTTTATCCACTCACACTATGCAGAAGAAATCACCTTAGATGAATTGGCTGGTATCATACCTATGAGCAAGGGGCAATTTTGTCGAAGTTTCAAAAGAATCATCGGGATGTCCCCCATGTCGTATGTTATTCATTATCGTATTGAAGAAAGTTGTCATTTATTAACTGATACAAACAAAAAAATTGCAGACATCGCAAGGCAAGTCGGCTTCAACAACATTAGCTATTATAATCGAGAGTTTTCAAAACGCTTTTCCGAAAGCCCAAAACAATATCGCCTAAAAAATCTATAATTTCTACTATGAATAACTATGATTTATATGGTTTCTAAAATCCTCCCATGGTAATACACTATTCTAAAAGAATAACGTTTACTATTAGGAGGATTTTTATGAAAAAAAACAAAAAAATAATCGCTCTTTTCGCCCTTGGTCTTTTACTTGTATCCGGACTTTCCGGATGTGGAAATGCAGGTAGTGAAGACATAAGTGCAAATGATGCTACCGTAGTACAGGCAACAGAAGAAGTTTTGAACGAGCAAAGTTCATCCGACGCTCTTTTTGATGTTACATCTTTGGAAATGGTACAGCTTATGGGAAATGGTATTAACCTAGGCAATACAATGGAGGCCTATGGACATACGACTCTAGGTACAAATGCTGAAACTTCTAGTTATGAAACCTATTGGGGACAACCCGTAACCACTCCTGAAATGATTCAGGCTATGAAAGATTGTGGTTTTGACTCCATTCGTATTCCCGTTGCTTGGACCAATATGATGGATTATGAAAGTGGTGACTATACGATTAATGCTGCATATTTGGACCGTGTAGAGGAAATTGTAAATTATGCTCTTGATGCTGACATGTATGTTATGTTCAACGATCACTGGGACGGTGGTTGGTGGGGAATGTTCGGATCTGCTACAGAAGAAACAAGAACAAAAGCCATGGATTTATACGTTTCAATGTGGACACAGATTGCAGAACGTTTCAAGGACTATCCTAGCACTGTAATTTTTGAATCCGCAAACGAGGAATTGGGTAATCGATTAAATGATGCCGATGTTGCTGCTGATTCTGGTTCTCTTTCAAAAGACGAATGCTATGAAATGACAAACTTGATCAATCAGACTTTTGTAGACACCATTCGTAGCACTGGCGGAAATAATGCAAATCGTTTCTTATTGATAGCAGGTTATAATACGGATATTGCCATGACTTTGGATGACCGCTTCCAAATGCCTACCGACTCAGCAAAAGATAAACTCATCCTATCCGTTCATTACTATACACCTTGGACTTATTGTGGAACAGATGGTGTGTCTAGTTGGGGAACCGAAAAGAACTTTAATGAAATGAATGAATTACTTCAGGGACTGACAAAATTTACAGATATGGGATATGGCATTATTATCGGTGAATACGGTGTGCTTCCTACAAGTTCCAATGAGTTAAAAGATAACATCATCGAATATACTACAAACTTTTTAGATAATTGTGATCTTTATGGATATGTTCCTATGCTTTGGGACTGTAGCAGCTTTTTTGTAAGAAATGATCTGGCGATTCGCGATCAAGCTCTTGCAGATTTATATTTAAGCAGAAGTTATGCAGCACAGTCTTCTCTTTCTCTTGAAGAAATCCAGACATATGCATCTGCTTCGATGGCAACCAATTTAGAAGCTGCAATTGCCTATGATGCTGCAAATGAACCAGAAACACCACAGTTAAATGGTGACGAAAATGCAATCGCATGGATTATGTACAGCAGCAACGATTGGGCATCCACCTATAGTGTAGGTGATGTATATGATCCTACCGCCATCTCAGATGGTATTGTTGCTTCTGATATTCAAATTGAAGAAGCTGGTACTTATACAGTTTCTCTCGACTTTACGGGAACTGCCGCTGGATTTGCTAATAGTTGCTCATTTTCAGCACTCGGTATTTCAAACGGTGAACTGTTATTCCCAGGATATACAATAACCATCAAAGAGATTCTAATTAATGGGGAACCATATGCAATGACTGGAATCCCATATACCACAGCAGACGATCAGATTTGTACCCGTGTTAACATCTACAACGGTTGGGTAACAGAAATTCCTGAAGAAGCACGTATGGCCAACATGAACCAATTAATGGCTGCTTCTGCTGCTGTCATTGACCCATCTACCCTTGGTAATGTTGAAACCATTTCCATTACATTTGATTACCAACCAGGCCAATAAAAGCTACTCGTTCTAGCAAAATAAAAGGTGCAGTCACCGTGTTGTGGCTGCACCTTTTATTTTGATTTCATAGTTTTGGGCATATAACTTTAGCAATACTATAAATATTTCCAACTTCACTTATGTTACCACTTAAATATTATCGAATAATTGCTTATTTATACCCTTATTACAATGTTTGGGCAATTTACTATTATAAGAACTACATCTGACTAATGAAATCCTGGATTTAGTCAATGAAGCTCTTACTATTCATATAAAGACCAAACATACTTATACCTTCATAATTTATAGCTTTCCATAGCAAAGTTTGGATAAACAACTCATAAATACAAAGAATTTGCCCAAATCATTATTTGAAAACTTATCTCTTATCTTTGCTTAACATTACTAACTATTCACAACTTTCATTGTCTTTTTCAATCTGATGAAAGAATTGTATAGCAAATCCACTAACCGTGTAAATCATCATGATCGGACCTACCAGAATTCCAATAAATAAAAGCGTCGTATTAAATATAAATAGGACAAAAAGGATACCTACAATAAACCAAACAAATAGAGTACGAAGGAAGAATTTCACACTGATTGCCGCTGAATTTTTCAACGTATTAATCAGTGTATTATCATATCTGGCTGCCAGTGGAAATGCATAAGTAAGATACATCATCTCAAAAAAGATGATGATAATTCCAGCAATCAATGCCAAAACTGGATTTCCTTCAGCCTGATTAAAAATCACAAAATTCATGTATGCCAAACATGTCGCCACGATTCCAATAAGTCCTAACACCGTTCCCTGTTTCCAGTTTTCTTTGAAAGCTTTGAAAAACTGTCTTGCAACGTGTCCTTCTTCATTTTCAGCCATTTTTAAAGTCACGCTAAAAGCTGCAACTGTAGATGCTCCAATCGTTATAATCGGCAAACTAAATACCAACCACAAAAAATTCAGTTTTACAACTGACCAGAAGCGATCCAAAAATTTGTAAATTCCCCCATCGACGCTAAATAGTTGCATGTTCTTCTCCTTTTATTCTGATATGAAAAAGACTATTCAAGAGTATGTACTCTTCGAATAGCCCCCTTCATATAAATTGTTATATTAAATATAACATATTATTTCTTTTCTGAAAAGCTTACTTCAAAGCCATTTCTAACTCATGTCTTCTTTCTGCTTCTGCTTTACTCCAGTCAACACATGAATCATAATCATAACTTGTAACTGTTGAGGTCATATTTGCTACTGCTTCATCAAACTCTTCATCTGTAGCTGCATAAATTGCTTTCCATGAGCCATCTACAATTGCTTTTGTGACCTGCTCCCAAGATACTTTTAATTCATCCGATTTTGAACTCTCCGAATATGTTGTTGCAGGAGCAACTTTGTATGCCCTTGAATTTAAATACTGTTGTGTATTATCTACACCAAAATATGCTCTCCAATCGGCCTCAGTATCACAAAGTGGATCAACTTGGTTGCTCTTCCAGTTATCCCAATTGTATGTTTCACCATTTGACATTGGATTCGTTGCATTAATAGACCAAGTAACGTTATTCATCTGGTTCGCTCCGTCATTAAACTCTCCGTAATATCCAGTATCTTCTGGAAACTCCGTTGTGCGATCAAAATGCATTGCTGTTCCAAGTTCAGTTGTGTATGTATTTCCTTCTGCATCATAATCCCATGTAATTCCTTGTGGACCATGTTCTGCAGTCATTCTTCCTTCTGGTGTAGACAGCCAGTTGATGATTTCCATACAGAGTTCCGGATATTGTGTTTTTGCACCAATCGTCCATAATCTATTTCCACCCATCACACTCATTCCATAAACAATTGGTTGAGCTTCATCAGGTGCCAATGAAGCCATGAATTTATTTGCACTAATATGTGTGTCTGAATTGTATCCAGCGGAACCTGAATAATTGAAGATTGAGAAGAAAGTTCCACCATTTTGAACTTTGGCAATCATTTCATCATAGGTCTGTGTCATAGAATCCGGATCCAACAAATCATTTTGATAAAGTTTATTAAAGAATTCTAGCATATTTAAATATGGACCATCTTCCATTAATGGATCATAAAATTCTCCAGTTTCAGTATTGTACAAACCAAGTGCTAACTCATCATATCCATAATAAGCGGTAGCCATTGATTTTACATACATAACCATGCTTCCGTCCCAGTCAGGCCATAGCGAAGCAGCATATGTTTCATTCCCAGCGTCATCTGTTGGGCATAATTCTTTCATATCAATCAAAAGTTGTAAATAATCATCTAAATCTTTCACTTCCGGGTATCCCAATTCTTTATATAAATCCCAACGAATATCCCAAGTATAAAAGAAATCTTCATGGTTCGAGCTTGATGTAGCAACATTATGCCCAAATCCATACAGAGTATCATCCGCTCCTTCAGTAATAGAACTTGTTAATTTTTGGTTTTTTTCAAGCGCATATGGCATATTTTCTTCTATATATGAGCCATATGTGCTAAGTAAACCATCTTCATTCCAGTCAAACAACAAACCTTGCTTGACTGCATTTTGATATTTATCTCCATCGGAACCCCAAATCACTATATCTCCCAGATTTCCTGCCTCCATACGTGTTTCATAAACTCCGTCTGTATCAGGTACAATTAAAATTTTTACATTAAAACGCTCTAACAGCTCTTTTGCAAACCAGCCTGTTAATTCTCCTGAGTAATTTGCTAACTGACTGTAACAAGTTAGCGTAATTGGCTCATCCTTGCCACCTCCGCCACAACCGGTCAACATAGATACCATCATGGCTAAAACCAAACCTAAAGCTACTAATCTTTTTTTCATCTGAAACCTCCCATTATTATTTTATAACTTATCCCTTCACCGCTCCTAGCATAATTCCTTCTTCAAAATATTTTTGCATATAAGGATACACAAGAAGTATTGGGATAATAGTTACCATAGAAATAGTGTATTTGATTACTTTACTATTCAAAGCATTCTCAGCTGCTGCAGCTGCTGCGCTACCACTTGATTGCATCAGTGCTGCCAGATTACTAGAAGCATTCAAATATATATATAATCTGTGTTGTAAAGTATATAATTCAGGCGTATTCTGCATCAAAATCAGGGAATCGGTAAATGAATTCCAATGTCCAACCGCTCCAAAGATTGCGATTGTTGCCAAAATTGGTTTACTTAACGGCCAAATAATTGAGCGGAAAATTCGAAAATATCCTGCCCCATCCATAAATGCACTTTCCTCAAGCTCCGAGGGAATGGACTCAATGTATGTCTTTACCAAAATAACGTTAAATGGAGCAACCACACCCGGAATAATATATCCCATAAAGTTGTTCGTGAGTCCGAGCATAGACATATTTAAATACCAAGGAATCAACCCCGCATTAAAATACATGGTGATAATAATAAATCGATACCAGAAACTTCTTCCCCACATATCTTTCTTTGTCACGATATATCCCAGGAAAGAAGAAGCAAGCACCATAAGTGCTGTACCAATCAAGGTTCTAGAAACCGAAACAAGAAATGATGTTCCTAAATCTTTTACACTGGTAAGCGCAATGTAGTTATCGATATTCAATCCTTTTGGTATAAAGTTTATCAACCCTCGATTAACAAGCGCATTATCAGAAATTGTGTTAATAAATAAATAATAAAACGGAAACAAACAACTTAATGTAAATATTGCAAAAACTGCATAATTCAATATATCAAAGATGTAATCAGCCGTTGTTTTAGGATTAATAATATTTTTCTTTCTTTTAAACATCTGCATACCTCCCTATACAATACTTTCGCCACGAACGATTTTTGACAAGGTATTTCCGACGAATAACAAGGTAACGCTGATTACCGATTTCATCATACCAATTACTGTTGACAATGGGATAACTCCTTTTTGAATACCTAACTGATATACATATAAATCAAGCACTGTGATAACACTTGTATTCGATGCATTTTCAAATACGAGGTACTGATCCATACCATTGCTCAAGATCGCCGCAAATGACATAATCAAGAGTACAAAGTAGGTTGGCATCAATGACGGGAATGTAATATAACGCATTTTTTGGAAACGGTTCGCACCATCCACGGTAGCTGCTTCAAACATCTGTTGATCAATACCTGAAATTGCTGCAATATAGATGATTGCACTCCACCCAAGTCCTTTCCAAATTCCCCATGCAAGCATCTTGAACCACACAAACGACTCGCCCATCAGATAGTTGACTGCTTCTGTTTTCCAGCCCATATTGATAAAGAATGTATTGACAAAACCATCTGTAGAAAAAATAGCAAGAGCTAAAGCATAAATCAATACCCAGCTTACAAAGTTCGGAATCGTTGTAAACACCTGAACAAAACGTTTGAAACGTTTACTCTTAACTTCTGATAGAAAAACTGCAAAAATCATCGGAAGCCAGCTTGTTGCAATTCCTAGACCACTCATCGCCAAAGTATTCTTCAATACGCGGAATAAATCTTGCCTGGTTGCTTCATTCTGGAACAAATATGTGAACCATTTAAAACCCACAAAATTCTCTGCCGATAGGGTACCACCTGCTTTGTAGTTAAAGAATGCATATCTCCATCCCCAAAGTGGAAGATACATAAAAACAAAAATAAGCGCTGCAAATGGTAAAAACATTAGAAACAATCTATATTTTTTGTCTACAGCATATTTCATATTTGTATCTGCTTTTGGTGTAGCCACTATCAGTAAAATTGATGTGATCATCACAATCAAAGCTACGACAAAAAAGAAAAACATTCCGCTTGGTAGTTCCGGAAGAACACGATCTGGATACTGTGTTTGATTCATTTGTTGATATGCAAGATAAATCAAGCCCAAACCAACCAATTGGACCACGGATCCAATTAAAGTGACCTTATATACCAGGTTCTGAACACGTAAATTCCCTACGGAAAAACATGCTCCTACTGCCGATGAAATAATTCCTAAACATAAAACGATACTCGCAATAAATACAAGAATAAATGAGCCTTCGTTAATCCAGCCTTGTGAAATGGCTCTTCCTGCTTCTCCAGTCAGACTGGAATATGCAACTGCGGATGTAAATAATGACATGTTTTTATTAATATAACCACAGATTTTCGACGGGTTTATGTTTGGGAAAAATACCATAGCTGCTGCTAGTAGTGCCCCAAATCTCAAAAGGTATGTTATGCAACGTATGGTCACATTTTTCAATTGATCTTTATTCATTGTGATCCTCCCAAATCAATACTGATACTATCTTACTTAAGAAGACGAGGTAAGCCATTCGGCCCCCTCATCCCCTAAATATAACTTTTTAATAACTATTTTTTATTTTTTCTTTTTTGCCACAAGTACTACAACACCTGCAACAATTGCAACTACTACTACTACAATCACAACGATCATTCCTGTAGAAAGACCAGTTGACTCTTCTACTGGAGCAGCAACTTCTTCTTCCACTGCTGGTTCTTCCACTGTCATTGAAGCGTTGTCATAAGCAAAACCACTTACTGTAAATTGAATTTCAACAGAAGTTGTAGGAATTGCATAGTAGAATAATTCTCCGTTTGCAAGGTCTGCATTCCAAAGGTTTGCACATTGAATGTCGATGTATTCCGTTGAGTCTGGATTTAAGAATGCGTCAGCAAATGTATACACCGTTTTCCCATCCATAATTACATTGACGTCTGTAATTTTGATTTCATCACTAAGTGGAATATCTGTTGATGCGAAAATCAGGTTGAAGAAATCTTGATCTGCAAAATCGCCTGCAATATCAAAATCACCTGTCATAGAAACTGAGTATGTTCCATTTCCAGCGATTTCAACATCTGTGAATGTACCACCTTTGCTGATTGGGTCTGAACCATCCCATCCAGTAATTGTGTTGAAAAATTCTGTTTCTTTACCATATGTAGCATCATTCCATGCATTACGGAAAGACCATGCTGGTGTCTGAATTCCGAAGTATGCATGATATACACCATTTAAATCTACTCCAGGAGCAGCTTCTTCTTCAGCAACAACTGCTGCACCTTCCATCAAAGTGAAAGTTACTTCAACTGTCTGAATTGCTGTGTATAATGTAGCATCTACTGGTGTAGCAGTTACATCTGCAAGAGTAAGACCTTCTGCTGTACGTCCTTCTGCTACTTCAGCTACCCATGAGTTAAATAAGTTTGTACGTGTTGCAATACCATCGTCTGAACTTGTATATGTGTTTCCAAATTCAATTTCTTCTCCATTGATTTTGATAGAATCGATCTGCATATAGCAGTTAGGGAAGTATGTTTCTCCTCCAGCGATTTCTACGTCCATGAATACGATATCTGGGCATCCACCTTCTACACCTGAGAAATCAAGTGAAGTAGTGTATTGTCCATATCCAGTAACCATAGCGGTGTTCGCTACGATTGGAGAGTAATCGTTTCCGTCATTCCAGTACTGTACTGACCATGAGTTGTCTGCCATTGAAATGTATGTTGGTGTTCCTTCTGCTGGCAATTCTGCTGCAACAGCTTCCGTTTCAGCTGCAAAAGCTTCCACTCCATCACCTAAAGTAAATGTAACTTCTATTGTTTTTACTTCTGGATAAGCTGTAACATCAACTGGAGTAGCTGTTACATCTGTTGCATCTCCATCTGCAGTACGTCCTGCTGTAATTTCAGAAACCCAGCCGTTAAACAAGTTTGTTCTTGTTGCGATTTGATCATCTGATGATGTGTAAGTTTTTCCAAGTGTAACTTCTTCCCCATTGATCTTTACAGAGTCAATTGTCATGAAACTGTTTGGATAAGATGTTTCTCCGTTTGAAATCTCAACATCTAAGAATGCTAGTGTTGAACCAAATCCATTTGCTGTTCCTGTAAGATCTGCGGATACCGTATATTGACCATAACCGGTTACTTCTGCTGTCTCAACAACAATTGGAGAATAATCATTTCCGTCGTTCCAGTACTGATTTGCCCATGCATCATCAGCAAAGCTTAAATATGCTACGGTTTCACCCTCAGCGCGAACTGGCATGTTAAACCCAACCATACCACCTAACATCATTGCAAGAGCTAATAATGATGTTAAAACTTTTTTCAAATTCCTTCTCATTTCTTTCCTCCTTAAAATAATTAATAGTTACAAAAAATATTATATATTTTAATAAAATTTTATCCGAAGTCTGATAAAAAGAATACCTACACTTTTTGACATCAGTACCATAATAATTATACTTTTATTTTAATCGATCGGAAGGATGTCTTCCCTTTACGTTGAATTTTGAACGCAATTTATAGAGTCTATCCACTTCATACGCCGGTAATTCTTTAGCTCCTCCAAGCATTTTTGCTTTATAAGCAAGGCTCGCATAAAACTCCATACTTTCCATCTTGAAGTATGCGCTCATTAGATCTTCACCCCATGCCAGAGCTCCGTGGTTCTCAAGCAAGACTGCATCATAGTATTCTAAGTAAGGTTCGATTGCATTTGGAATCTCATCTGTGGAAGGCATCCCATATTTTGCAATTGGAACTTCTCCCAAAAAAATAATTGCTTCTGGCATAATTTTTTCAGTTAGTGGAATTCCAGCTATCGCATAAGCAGTAGCGAACTGTGGATGCGCATGCAGTACCGCTCCAACATCTTCTCTTTTTTGATAAATTCTCATATGCATTTTGACTTCTGATGAAGGCTTCCATGGTCCATTCTCTTCAACTGGATTTCCTTCTGAATCTACTTTACAAATCATATCTGGAGTCATATACCCTTTCGATACACCCGTAGGTGTACAAAGAAAAAGATTTTTCTCCAACTTCACAGAAAAATTCCCATCGTTTGCCGCAACCATCTCTCTTTGATATACTCTTTTCCCAATCTCACACATTTGTTCTCTTATTAATTGTTCGTTCATAATTCGATCATACCTTTCTATTACACTACACCTTTTCTTATTAACACGTTGCCATAAATTGCCTTGTCCGATGTAGCAACAATGCCTGCAACTTTTTTTGCTCGCTCGTAAAACGCAAATCGTTCCACATATTCTATTTTTAATTCCGAATACTCATTGGCCTTCAATATTTCTTTATATTGATCCCATACTTTCGGAACAACTGGATCACCTTCAACCACTTGCATCAGTCCAAAAGGATGTTCTGTATACGTATCAAGTGGAAAATATTCTAAAATAGCTTCCAAAAGATTTGCTACATTATGCCCGTCGGCGCGAACAACAGGTACGCCCTGTGAATTCGAAGGAAAATTTCCATCTGCAAGAATCAACTCATCGCCATGGCCCATTTCCATTAATAACTTCATTAAATCTGGTGATATCAACGGTGATATATTTTTTAACATAAGATTTACCTAACCTTTCGATTTACTTCTTATACAAAGGTCCATAAGATGCACATGCCCTGAAATCAGCACTTTCCAAATCCATCGTTCCAAATGAGTTCCATGCTTTTGGACGGAAAATTCTTTCTTCTTCTACATTATGCATCGCAACCGGAATA
Organism: Lachnospiraceae bacterium; assembly: GCA_963666475.2. GTDB lineage: Bacteria > Bacillota > Clostridia > Lachnospirales > Lachnospiraceae > JBFHIZ01. The sequence continues at coordinate 955,333 of CAXXJM010000001.1, forward strand.
CGTAACATGGATGCCATTGTAATCAATTGATCTCCTATATGTCCATAGCTAATGGCTCCATGATTTGCTCCCCAAGTATTCATTACGCAATAGACATCCTTAAATGCGCCTTTTCCTGTTAACTTTGGCACAAACCAAGTTGTTGGCCAAGCGGGGTCTGTACGTTTATTCAAAATCAAATGCACTTCTTGTGGGATATCGACCGTATAACCTTCCGCAATTTGCAAGACTGGTCCTAATCCTTTTATAAGATTGATTCGAGACATCGTAATTGGCATTCCACCTTTGGTTAAAAAATTCGAAGAAAAACCTCCGCCTCTAAAATACTCTACATTTGCAGGTGGGAACGTCGTTGCATTCAAACACTTCTTAACCTCTTCTTCAGTGACTTCCCAATATGGTTTCATCACTGGATTTCCATCCAAATCACTTTGCTGACCAGTTCCATCCAAAGTAGTTGAGCCACTATTGATCAAATGAATCATCCCATCTTTCGCAACACCTTCCAAAGTATATCCAGTTACACGCTTTACTGCTTCTTTACTCCAATATGTTCTTACATCAGAAAAAATCTGTGCGGTATTGGCCAAAAGATGACCGAACAACATCGACACTCCGTTTAAACTATCGTTCTCCGTAGCGACAATAAACGCTTCCCGAATCCCATTCCAGTCAAAAGAAGAATTCAGGATTGTTTCCAGAAAATCTCCATTCGGACGAAAATCTGTCCATTGTCTTTGCCCCTGAAATCCAGCTACGATTGCGTTATGACCGCATGCTTCTTCAGCAAATCCCAGTTCTTTCAAACGCTCATTTCCAATCATCAAATCACGAACGATCAAAGTCATTTTTACAACCGTTTCCCATTCCTGATCCAACTGCTCTCTAGTATGCTTGTTTTCCTCTTTATTTAAATCGATACCTTCTTTACAGTTCTCCTTGACCCAAGTCATTGCCTTCTCATATTCTAATGGATCAAAAATTCCCTCTTCAATTCTTCGAAGGATCTCACTCATATCTACATATTCATTTCTCATTCCAAGAAAATCATTAAAAAAATCAGGATTCACAACAGAACCTGCAATTCCCATAGATACACTTCCTAAAGAAAGGTAGGAAGCACCTTTCATAGTTGCTACTGCGATACCCGCGCGAATAAATCGTAAAATCTTTTCCTGCACATCCGTAGGAATGCTCTCATCATCAGCATCCTGTACATCTTTACCATAAATACTAAAGACTGGAAGACCTAACTGGTCATGCCCAGCAACTGCTGCTGCAAGATAAACGGCACCTGGGCGCTCTGTACCATTAAATCCCCAGATTGCTTTTGGTCTTGTGATATCCAAATCAATCGTTTCTGTTCCATAGCACCAACAAGGGGTTACAGATAAGGACACCCCAACTCCTTCTAATTGAAATTTTTCTTCACACATTGCAGCCTCTGCAACACCTCCAATTGTCGAATCTGCGATCACGCACTCCACCTTCTCGCCACTTGGATGCACGCAATGTTCCTCGATAAATCGTGCTGCGCGTCTCGCCATATTCATGGTCTGAGCTTCCAAAGATTCTCGTACTCCCAGTCTCCTTCCATCAATAATTGGACGAATTCCGACCTTAGGAAGACGTTTCTTTAACCTAAAATTGCTATCCATTCTTATTCTCCTTTATTTAAGACTTCATTTCCTATGTAATCATCATATCCAATCTATTTTCATTTCATAACCCTAAAAAATACATACAATATGCATGAAATAATGAACTTATCTCTATTTATTAGATGAAAATACATAGATTTTCCTCTGTTTTTTTTCACGATGCATTGTTATACTAATTTCATAAATCATTCCATGGTATAGAAAGGACAAATCTATGATTATTGCAAACGGACTTCAAGACAACTGCGTCTTGCAACGAAACCAAAATGACCTATGTGAAATAACAATTTCCGGATATATAGCTTCCAAAGAAGCTCCGAACATTCAAGTTCTGGGACTTCCTAAGAATTTTGATTTAGATATCATTCAATTAAAAAATTATAAAACTTCTCCGTCTTCCTCTACACTCGCCTATTCCTTCGAAGCAACACTTTACGGAATACCAGTAGGCGGACCATATTCTATTTCGTTCTCGGAATGTGAACAAACCTTTCAAAATATATTGGTTGGAGATGTTTATATTTTGGCGGGTCAGTCAAATATGCAGGGAATTGGACGTTTGCAAAAGAAACCCTCTCTCCATCCTTATGTAAGAGGATTCTACATGGATAACCATTGGGATATTGCACTGGATCCATTGCATGTACTAACTTCTTCTCCAGAACCAATTCATGCAATCATTGCAGGCGGCACACTAGAGCCTGAAAACGAAGCCATTGGCGTTGGACCAGGAATTGAGTTTGCAATCAATCTATATGAGATGACAGGGGTCCCTCAAGGAATCATCGCTTCTGCTCATGGTGGAACTACAATGAGCCAGTGGTCACCGACCTATGAAGACAATTCCGAAGACTCTCTCTATAAAGCGACCTTGCGTCGTGTTCAAAAAACCGGAAACCATGTAAAAGGACTCTTCTGGTACCAAGGTTGTTCGGATACGGATGAACAGGCAACTCCTAAATATACAGAACGTACCATCGCCTTATTTGATGCATTTCGAAGAGATTTACAATTTCCAGATCTCCCTATCGTTGCAGTTCAACTATCTCGCGTAAGTTTCCCAATGTTCGACGCGACCTACTGGAACTCTGTACAAATGCAACAATATGAGTTGGGACTTCATTACAAAAATTTAAACGTTGTTCCTTCGATCGATTTAGACATGGATGATTTCATACACATTAGTAGTCGATCAAGTGGCAGACTTGGAAGACGATGCGCCAGCGCGATGTATCAACTGCTCGAACCGCAAAGCCAGGAACTCCCTCCAATCCAATTAAAAAAAGTGGAAGTTATCACAGATAAAGAGAACTGGAATGGAAAAGTATATTTGACTTTCGACCACGTGAATGGTTCCCTACATTCCAAGGACCGTGCTGCAGGATTTACCTTAAGCAAATCTCCCGATAAAGAAGATGGAAACTACATTATCTATACGGAATGCAATGGAAATCAAATCATTCTTCACACCACAGAAATAGAATTGGATCTAACCAATATGTATCTTCATTACGGAAGCGGTTTTCAACCATATTGCAATATTACTGATGACAAAGATCATGCACTTCCTGTGATAAAAAATATTCCACTTGGAACGAAGCGTTTCTTCTCACAAGCTCCTATGAAATGTTGGATTACAGATCCATTTTACGAAGACTCCTTATCCTCCATTGAAAAAGCTGCAATTGAAGTAGACTTCCCTTTAAATTCTACTTCCGAACTAAAAGAAGCGTTAAATAATGATTTTGAATTTCGAAATTTTTACTATTTCTATTTGAACACATTTTCAAAGTTCGACTTTAACAAAGGCTCTTATGGTAAGATCTCTTATATCTTACCGTTTGAAGCGAAAGACGATATGAATGTATCTCTTCTCTATGGTTCCATGTCAGAACTACAAATTTTTTGTGACTGCCATTTAATATCTGTTACTGATTTGTCGGATGATGTATTAAAACCTGATATGTATGAAGCCCCAATGTTCTTATCAAAGGGTCTGCACTTCCTTCAAGTAAACTTGATTGCTAGTGCCAACTATAAACCTGGGTTGTTCATTCGATTTGAACAAAGGACCGCAGATGCTGATGGTTCTGTTAAATTACCAACTTGGATTGAAAACTAACAAAGGACGGGAATCCTAGGATTCCCGTCCTTTTACTATTATCATGAATTACGCTTACATTTCATTTTATTCGTTTGCGGCTTCCACCCTTGCTGCATTTAGCTCCGTCGCTGTCTCCATATCAAATTCTATGACCTTATCATATCCAAGCTGAGCCGTTGTCTTTTGCATATAATCAAGAAGTTCATAAAACTCTTCTTCGGTTTGGGCATATACCATATCCCATGAAGTATTTACAATAATGGATTTACATTGACTTCTTGCAATCGTAATGTCTTTTGGTTCTGCTTTTGCAATATAATCGGTTCCTGGCGCAACAATGTACTGATTATTCTTCTTCAGATAATCCCATGATGAAATTGCATCCATTTCCTCGTCCCAAGATTCTTGTACCGGATTTGTCATGAACTCAATATAAGAATTCCAATATCGAAAATCATAAGAAAATCCATTTTCCGGATTGATATCTTTTGTTAGAACCGTGACGATATTGAGCTGGGAAATTCCATCATTCCAGCTTCCTCCGCCCCACTCTTCTGGTAGTTCGGCCCCACCCTGAAGCATTGCCTGAATACCAAATTCGGTGAGAACTGGTTCTCCACCTTCCATTTCCCAGGTCAAACCTTCTGGACCACAAGTACTTCCTGTCTGTGAAGTAGAATACATGATCCCTTCAGGTGAATATAGCCAGTCAACAAATTCTGCAATTCTTTCTGGGTCTTCAGCATCAGCTCCAATCGCGATAACATAATCCGTCCCGGCAGGTGTAGCTCCGTATGAATATATCTGCATGTCATCAATTGGCGCAAGCATAAATCCACGGCCTTCGGTCAAATTCTCTACGGTATTATAGGCTGCCTGTCCAAGCCACGGCCACGGCGAGTAAATAATCTGACCATCCTGGTATTTTTTCCATACGTCATCCCAAGTTTGATCTCTGGATTCCGGATCCAGTAAACCCATTTGATTTGCAAGAAAGTAAAGATGTAAAGATCGAACATATGGTGAATCACTATCTAAAATACTAATAATATCAGAACCGTCTGCTTTATTTAGCAAAAATCCAACTTCATCATAACCATAAAAGCAAGCTGGCTGTTTTGCCAAAGTCATCATGTTATCGTCCCAGTCACCAAATAGTGAAAATGCATAGGTACGTTCTCCGGATTCACTGATTGGATTTTCTTCCTGCATAGCTTTTAGCACAGTCAGTAAATCTTCCAAAGTCCTCATTTGAGGTGCTCCAACTGCTTCATATAAATCCCATCTTAAGTACGGACCAAACGTCGGTTCCGTTCCTTCCGATGGTTCAGAAGCTGTAAAAGATGTCACCGATGAAGGTATTGCATACACAGCATCCTCTTCCCCAAGAAGATCTTGTATCATCAGAACTGCTTCATTATATTCTGTAACATTTGGCATATTTTCTAAATACGGTGATAAATCCAGTAAGATGCCTGCATCAACCGCTGCTTGTAAACGTCCGTTTTCTGCACCGATCATTACGATATCTCCTAATTTTCCAGCCGCGACCCTTGTTTCAAACAGACGATCCCCACTTCCTACGGTATTTGGGGCAATGATATTTAATCGAATCTGAAAACGTTCTTCTACGATTTTCCCAAACCATCCGCCTTGGATCCCCTGATAATTTGCTGTCGAAGAATACACATCAATAGTAATCAAGTCCTGCTCTTCTTCACAACCTGTAAAAAGACTTATACTCATGATGCATACGGCAGCTAGCATAAAAAGTTTTTTTACATCCATTCCCATATTTGAAATCCTCCTTTCATGATTATATAACCGATTACTAAAAAATACAATAAAAAAGGTATGAATGTCGAATTCTCTATCTTGTCCTTACGCAATTATTCCCTTATGATTTAAATGTATCACTATATAATTAGCACAAAATTGATGCGATACTTAGATTGGAGAATACTATGTCAAATCACTCTTTATTTTACACAGAGCCCGCCACACCTTCCATTTGGGAGGAAGCACTCCCTCTCGGGAATGGGTCTCTAGGTGCAATGCTTTATGGAGGTATATCCGAAGAAGTCATCCGCTTAAACCAGGAATCCGTTTGGTTTGGTGGCCTTCGTAATCGAATCAACCCAGATGCAAAAAAATCACTTAACTATTTACGTACGCTTCTTAAGAACGGAGAACTTGCAAAGGCCGAAGAACTAGCGTTTACCAATTTCTTTGGTACGCCTATGTCGCAAGGCCATTATGAGCCACTATCCGATGTCAAACTGGTTTTTTTAGAAAGTATTCCACATCATAGTGAGTGGGGTCAGGAAAGGATTTCAAACTATTCTGAATATTCTCGCTCTTTGGATTTAAAACAAGCCATCTATTCTTGTCAGTATCAATTAAACAATATTTCATATCATAGGGAAGCTTTCATTTCATATCCTGATCAGGTTATGGCAATCCGCATCCATACCGATGGAACTCCGATTTCATTCCGTATCGAAATGGATCGTGGTGATTTTTTTGAAGAAGTTAATGCTACCGATCATTCAATTCTGTTGACTGGTAATTCTGGTGGAGGTGGTTCAGCATTTGCCTCCATGCTTGAAGTGTCATTAAAAGACGGGGCAAGTGAGCGAGCTGGTTCTTATTTGTCCATTAAAAACACTACCGATGCTATAATCTACATAACTGGTCGTACAGACTATTACAAAGAAGATCCAATTCAATGGTGCAAATCCATCTTGCAAAATGCATTGATAAAAGGCTATGAAGCAATGCGATACGATCATATCAAAGACTACCAAAACCTATTTTGTCGCGTCGATTTGTCGCTTTCCAAAACAAATATATACGATTCCTTATCTACCCGTACGAGATTGCATGACTTTCATGAAACAAGCGACGACCTTGGACTCATCGAACTATATTTTAATTTTGGAAGATATCTTCTAATAAGCTCCAGTAGAGAAGATTCACTTCCAGCAAACCTTCAAGGACTTTGGAACAAAGACATGCAGCCACCTTGGGGATGCAAATATACAATAAATATCAACACCGAAATGAATTACTGGCCAAGTGAAGTAACCAATTTACCCGAATGTCATCATGCTTTATTCAAACATTTAAAAAAAATGGCACCACAGGGTGCAAAAGTTGCAGAAGAAATGTATGGGTGTCGCGGTATTGTTGCTCACCATAATACAGATATCTATGGTGATTGTGCGCCACAGGATCAATGGATGCCAGCAACGATTTGGCCAATGGGATTTGCATGGCTTGCAACACATATCATTGAGCATTTTCGTTTTGAAAGAGACTCCTCATTTGCCGCAGAATACTATGACATCTTACATGATTGCAGCCTCTTCTATTTGGATTTCTTAATTGAAGATGAAGAAGGTTCCTTGGTGACAAGCCCTTCCACATCTCCTGAAAACACCTACATTCTAGAAAATGGTGAAAAAAGCGCTCTATGTTTTGGACCGACCATGGACGCTCAAATCATTCGAGAATTATGGACTGGTTTTTTGGAAATATCAGATTTTCTAAACATTCGTTCTGATGTCACTTCAGAAATATGTTCCAAAATCGATTGTCTTCCAAAAACAAAAATTGGTTCGAAAGGTCAAATTATGGAATGGACAAAAGAATATGAAGAATGGGAGCCTGGTCACAGGCATATCTCTCATTTATATGGATTGCACCCAGGTTCTTCCATTACTGCATCCAAACATCCCGAACTTTTTGAAGGTGCTATTCACACGTTACGCGGACGCCTTTCAAGTGGTGGTGGACATACGGGATGGTCTAGAGCATGGATTATCAATATGTGGAGTCGACTCTTAAATGGAAACGAATCCTTTCATCATATTTGTGAACTACTCTTACATTCGACTGCTGATAATCTCTTTGACATGCATCCACCATTTCAGATTGATGGAAACTTTGGGGCAACTGCCGCAATTGCAGAAATGTTATTACAAAGTCATGAAAACATGCTTCGAATCTTGCCTGCGCTTCCCGACATATGGGAGGATGGATTCGTCAAGGGTCTCCGTGCACGAGGCAATATTGAAGTTTCTATTTGGTGGAACGCTGGAAAACTTTCTAAGTTGGAACTTCTATCCCCTGTTTCTCAGGATATCATCCTTTTGATTGAACAAGAGAAAATAATGATACATTTAGAACAAGGAGAAATAAAACACTATGAAAAAAATTAATATTGTATTGGTTGGCGATAGCAACACGGAAGGCTTCGGATTAGACGATCCCAAATATCATATCTCCAGTAAAATCGAGCAACAACTACCAAATTGTACCGTCGTAAACAAAGGATTATCTGGCTCTTGTGTTATTTCTGCAAAACTCAAGAATGGAACGCAGATAGGGTATCCTTATATCCTACAAGAACGTTACCAAGAAGCAATTGCACAACATGCAGATATCTATATCATCAATTTAGGAACCAATGATGGAACGGATGGAATGGACGATGTATTAGATATCCAATACCCAGAGGCAAATCTTGTTTCCGTACACCATCAGTTCAAAAAGGACTATTTACATATAATTGATGGATTACTAAAAGCAAATCCAAATGCGAAAATTATTTTGTGTATTCCAATTCCTGTACGTGTTTGTATTTGGAGAAAACATCAGCAGAAATACGTCGACCCTCTCATTCCCATCATCTACGAGATTGCAACAGAAAATGGCTACCCTGTCATCGATCTCTTCAAGCGTTTTTCCGAATATTCGGATTCGGAGCAAAGTCGCTTCTATCAGCACGATCAGTTGCATCTAACTGCAGATGGTACGACAGTTGTTGCAGATACCATACTTGACACACTCAAGCAATTTGTGTCAATCCTATAAAAAAAGCCTCACAACCATGAATTATGGTTGTGAGGCTTTTTTAAGGTTCAATATTATTTTCAATTCGGTATTCATTTGGAGTACAACCGATAAATTGCTTGAACTTCAAATGGAAATAATCGACATTCTTATATCCAATCATATCCGATACCTCATATACCTTGTACTTCTTATCCAACAACAACTTCTTTGCTTTTTCAGTACGAACTTGATGCAAATAATCATTAAAGCTAATTCCGTGTTTCTTGCTAAATATTTTCCCTAAATAGGAACTATTATATCCGAACTTTGGTGCTAAGGTCTTCAACTTTATATCTTCTGTATAGTGATATTTGATATATTCTACAATCTCATCGACAATACCATCACTGTTGAAATCACTGATCTGCTGTATCATACGTTCAACTTCCTGCCCGATAAACGCAATGATATCTCTCAAATAAATTCTACTATGCATCCACTGTATAATTTCTGCACTGGTCTGAAATTGTAAATTATAGCTGGAATAGTCTTTTTTAAATTCCTGCACGATATATATGTACATTCCAGCTAAAAAGCTTTTGACAGATTCCGCACTGTTCTTTGAGTAACTTAAATTTTCCAGGAGTTCATCCAGAACAATCTTACTTTCTTTTTTCTTATATAAGATCAATAAATCATATATTTTCTGTCCATACTCTTTGGAATCCTTTGCAGAAAAACTCTCTGATAACACTCTGGTTTGTGGTAGATCTGTTTGAATTGCAATAAATTTTTCATGACGAAAGAAGAATCTTCTTTCAAAAATAGCTAACGCCTCATGATAAGAATAATAAATGTCATTAATTCCCGTAACAACATTTCCTGCCGCAATAAAATATTCACGTCCTCGATCCATAAAATGTTTTTCACGATACTCCATAAAGCGACTAACAATCAATTCTCCTTTTAGTAAAATCACTTCGTGTTGCTGCTCGATCAAGCGTTCTATCGAATTTGTTTTATACGGCACTTTTAATGAATGGCAAAGATCTTCATAAGAATTAAAACCATCTTCTATGCTTTGCAAAATTAAAATCTGATATAAGTCCGCCTCTAAATTCAGTTCCCCGAGTGAATACTCAATGGTAGCCAGACTTTTACTTTCTGTTTTAATCATATCTTCTAATATTTTATATTTTGCTTTTTCCTGGTAATAGTTGATATGTTCGGTGTGCAGTGCACTCTTCTGCAAGATTGAACGAATATTAATTACAGCTGCCCTTAGTTCCACCTCATCCAAGGGTTTTGTCAGATAATAATCCACATCATATTGTATCGCTTCTTGCGCATATTTGAATTCAGAATACCCACTTAATACAATCACTCTTCCAAGATATCCATCATCCCTTAGCTTATGAACCAATTCCAATCCCTGAAGTTTTGGCATACGAATATCGATCATGATTAAATCCGGTTTCAGGATTCTAATATCATGGTATGCTGTCAGTCCATTATTTGCCTCCCCACAGATCTCGAACCCAAGTTCATTCCAATCTAAAATCATTTTTAATCCCTGACGAACTACTTCTTCATCATCTGCAATATATACTTTATACATAGACAAGTCTTCCCTTCTCTAGCTCTCCTTTGGAATCTCAAACTGAATAACTGTTCCCTGTTCTTCTTCCGAAATGATTTCCAGCCCAAAACTTTCACCATAGAACAAACGTAACCTCTGATGAATATTATATAATCCAAAACTACTTCGATTCATATTTTCAGTATCCATTAACTTTTTGTACAACAGATCAATTACAGCCTTTGACATTCCGACTCCATTATCTTCTACCTGCACGCATACATTTTGTCCATAGTCCAGGATATTAATGTGAATCTCTCCATTTTCTGTTGTCTGTTCATGACCATGTACATATGCATTTTCAACAATTGGCTGAACAAGTAATGGTAATATTTTAATTCGGTCTAACTGTAACGACTCATCAATATGTATATCATAACTGATTCTATCCCTGAAACGCAAGTTCTGTATGAATAAGTAGTCTTTCAAATAAGAAAGTTCGGTTTCCAAAGATGTCAATTGACCCGTAGATTCTAAATTGTATCTCATATAGCGACCCAACAATTTGACCGATTCCGCTACTTCTTGGTCTTTCGCACCAAAAGCTTTCATACGAATCGTCTCCAGTGTATTGTATAGAAAATGTGGATTAATTTTGCTCGAAAGCAATTCCATCTCTACCTTCTGTTGATGATTGATCAATTGTTGTTCTTTGATTTTTCCCTGAAATATTTCCTGATCCCTTGTCTCAATCGAAAGAATCATAATTTTTAAGTCTTGGAATAAGTCAGCCAACTCATCATTTCCTTTGAATTTCTCAATAATATTATGATCTCCGCTAATCACCCGATGCATTTCTGTTCTAAGTGTAGTGATTCGATCCGTCAATTGATTTGTATAAAACATAATGACTGCCGTAGGAATTAATATACTCATAATCAATATCATAAGATTGATATATATAATCCTTCGAATTTCACTTTGTGCATCTTTATCAATGGAAAAAATATAAATACTATCCAAGGAATCAATTGGTCGAATCGTCGAGGCCTGTATGAGACTCTGTTCTTCGAAATACTGATCCAAGCCTGCATATTTATAAAAGTCTTCTTCATGATAGTTGTTGAAATCAATCACACTACTTGCATGACCTGCGGTACTAAAGAAAATAGGATCATGATTTACCGTAATGTCTGTTTCAATTGTATTTGTATCAATGCGATTCTTTAAATAATTGGTACTGATTGTAATAACTAGCATCGCATGATAATCCGTACCCGAAATTTGAATGGGATGCACCAGCTGCAGCTCCTCGTATTCGATGTTGATCTGATTCATAGAAGTGTTTGTAGACCAATAATAACCTGGCGACTGAATCATTTGCTGATACCACTCTCCATCTTCATTGCTTATTTTTTCCACATGTCGATAACTATGAAGTGTTGGATTGTCAGTATATAATACGATGGATTCGATTTCGGTATAACGTTCATAAAACTCGTCGAGCATTGTGAAATCATCGATCGCATTGTTCGCATCCAAATAACCATAATAGTCATTTGATACAAACGATCTTATTTCCTGAGAAGACGCTATATAGTCACAAACATTCTTTACTGAAGTAGTCACTTCGAAAATTATCGAACGAACTCTTGTATTATCCGCAGAAACCATGTTTTCATGATGTTCATACAGCATGGAATAGTTATTATACAAAAGGAATGAACCGACCATGATCATCGGCACGAGCAGTGCTAATAGAAATGCTCGATATAATTGCTTTTTTAACATGGTACACCTCCTTATTTTCTTCTAAAAAAATTATACCATTTTTTAGAAAAAACTCTACCTGATTTTTTCATACATTTTGATTGATTATTCTAGATTTTTTATAGTCGTTCCTAGGAATTTTCATTGTATATTTCAATGCCTGTTTTTAGTAAAATATAAAAAAAAGAAAGGTATGGTTATTTATATGAAATTTTGCGACGGCGCATGGTTAATGCAACAAGGAGTTAAAGGTTATTATACCTCTGAAGTTCGGAGTTATTCGATTACTGAAAATGAAGTTGTTATTTATGCACCATTTTCACCAATTCGTCATAGAGGAGACACCCTGACCGGACCTCTGTTCACTATTTCGATTACTTCTCCATATGAAGATGTTATCAAATTAAACTTGATGCATTTCAAACAAAAGAAAAAAGCACCTTCTTATGAGCTCACAATGAATCCTCTTCCTCTTAAAGTGGATGACCAAGAAGATAAATTGGCAATTACTACAGGAAATACGACTGTTATAATTTCCAAACAAGAATTTAAAATTGAATATTTCTTTAAAGCAAACCTCATTACTTCATCAACCGGAAGAAGTCTTGGTATGATGCAAATTGATGAAAAAGATACTTATATGGTTGAGGCTTTAAATCTAGCTGTAAACGAAAAAATTTACGGACTTGGAGAACGTTTCTCAGAATATGTTAAGAATGGTCAATCCATTGAAATGTGGAACCGAGACGGTGGTACTGGCACAGAGCAGTCATATAAAAATATTCCTTTTTATCTTTCAAGCAAAGGATATGGACTTCTTGTCAATGACAGCAACAAAGTTTCGTTTGAAGTTGCTTCAGAAAAAGTATCAAAAATTCAGTTTTCTACTCCTGGAGAAAGTCTAGAATACCTGTTTTTCCCAGGTGAAAACCCAAAAGAAGTTCTAAAAAAATACACCGCAATATCCGGACTTCCTACTATGCCTCCTGCCTGGAGTTTTGGTCTTTGGTTAACTACATCCTTTACAACAAACTATGATGAGCAAACAGTTACTTCTTTTATTGATGGCATGGCAGAACGCAATCTACCACTCCATACATTCCATTTTGATTGTTTTTGGATGAAAGAATATGAATGGTGTAATTTCCAATGGGATGATGCTGTTTTCCCAGATCCAGAGAATATGTTAAAACGCCTAAAAGCAAAAGGCCTCCATATTTGTGTATGGATCAATCCATATATCGGGCAGAAATCTCCTCTCTATGACGAAGGTTTAGAACATGGTTATTTCATTAAAACCACCTCTGGTGATACATGGCAGTGGGATTTATGGCAACCAGGAATGGCCATTGTAGATTTTACAAATCCTGCAGCAACAAAATGGTATCTTGATTATTTAGAAGCTCTACTTGATATGGGCGTTGACTGTTTTAAAACAGATTTTGGCGAAAGAATTCCAACCGAAAACGTTTGTTATTTTGATGGATCTGATCCTGATAAAATGCATAATTACTACGCATATCTTTATAACAAAGTAGTGTTTGAACTCTTAGAAAGAAAACTGGGGACTGGAAAAGCATGTCTATTTGCTCGATCGGCTTCTGTTGGATCCCAAAAATTCCCTGTTCATTGGGGGGGCGATTGTACTTCACAGTTTGAGTCTATGGCGGAAAGTCTTCGTGGTGGATTAAGTCTCTGTATGTCTGGATTTGGATTCTGGAGCCATGATATCGGAGGATTTGAAAATACATCTACAAGTGATGTATATAAACGTTGGTTGGCGTTTGGGCTTTTATCAAGTCACTCTCGTCTACATGGTTCACAATCCTATCGTGTTCCATGGGCATATGATGAGGAAAGTGTTGATGTTTGTAGACACTTTACAAACTTAAAATGTCGTCTCATGCCATATATGTATACACAAGCCATACTTACTACAAAAACAGGTACTCCAATGATGCGTTCCATGTTCCTTGAATACCCAGAGGACCTTACCTGTCGTACTTTGGATCTCCAGTACTTCCTCGGAGACAGTCTGTTGGTATCTCCTATCTTCAACGATGCCGGACACAGTGATTACTATATACCTGAAGGAACATTTACGCACCTTCTAAGTAATGAGACAAAAGAAGGATGTTCTTATTATTCAGAAGATTTTGATTACTTCTCTCTTCCATTGTTTGTAAAACCAAACACCATATTACCACTTGGTAACAACGACCAAAGACCGGATTATGATTACCTGGATCAAGTTGAGTATCATGTATTTGCACTGGATGATACGGTTACTATAAATCTTCCTGTATATAATGTTGAAAACGAATGCGAAGAGACTATTTCCTTAGAAAAAACAGGAACAAGCATTCAAGTATCCAGACAAAGCAGCAAAGAAGCTTCCATCATTCTTCGAGGAATCTCCGCAATAAGTTCTTCCAATGTTCCTTATGAAACAACGGATCTTGGAGTAAAACTGACAATTGCTTCCTCAACTCAGAAAATCGAAATTACACTGTAATTTCTTTTCATACCTCTTAAAAAGGTCCGTATGTCGAAATTATTCGGCATACGGACCTTATCCTTTTTATCTTCATTAAATTAGACTTTTTAATCGAATGGATTGTTTTAATCTCAACCGTTTTATCAGATAGGTGACAAAGAAACATGCACTTGCGATGCACACAATCATTGCTCCTGAAGAAACATTTAATACATAAGAAATCCATAATCCACTGATACAAAAAAACAAAGTTGAAAGAATGGATAAGAAAATGCGCGTCCTAAAGTTCTTAGACAATAGCGAGGCAAATGCCCCAGGTGCTGTAAGTAGTGCGATGACCAAGATGATTCCTACAACTTGTATCAATACTACAACAGTCATTGCTACAAAAAACAACATGATATTTTCTAATATGGTGGTTCGGATTCCAATAATTTGTGCAAATTCAGGATCAAATAAGTATGCTTTCATACTTTGAAAAAACAAAAGCACAAATAGTATAATTAAAATAGAAAAACCAGCTAAAACATATAAATCCATTCGTGTAACCGATAAAATATTTCCAAATAAATAAGAACTCATATCTGGTGGATATCCAGGTGTAAATGCGATAAACAAAATCCCAAGTGCCATTCCAAATGACCAGAACAACCCAACAATGACATCGGATTGAATGCTACTTTTTTTATTGATCATACCAATTCCAAAAGCAGCGAAAATCGAGAAAACAAATGCACCAATAATTGGCTCGATTCCTAAAAAATATCCCAGACCAACTCCACCGTACGCAGTATGCGCAATTCCTCCACTCATCATCACAATCTTTTTTTCTATAATTACAATTCCCATTATTCCACATACAATACTTGCAAAAACACTGGCCAAAATCGCGTGTTGCATAAACTGATATTCTAAAATTGCATGAATCATGCTGTCCTCCTTGATAATACATATATCTTGTTCAATTATAAACTACCCATTCAGTATTTACAACTCGCTTCTAAACCGAAAAGAGAAAAGCATCTCCAAGTCGAACTTAGAAATGCTTTTCTCACTATACTATATTCTTAGTGTGTATTTAATACCGATTTTAAAAATGCTTTTGTACGCTCATGTTTTGGATTTGTAAAAATCTCCGATGGTGGAGCATCTTCTACGATTTTTCCATCGTACATAAATAGTACTCGATCTGCAACTTCTTTGGCAAATCCCATTTCATGCGTCACACATAACATGGTCATTCCCTGCTTCGCGAGATCCTTCATAACATTCAAAACCTCTCCAACCAATTCAGGATCTAAAGCACTCGTTGGTTCATCAAATAACATGATTTCAGGGTCCATAGCCAACGCTCTGGCAATCGCCACACGCTGCTGTTGTCCTCCAGAAAGTTTGCTTGGATATACATCTAACTTCTCTGAAAGTCCAACTCTCTCTATGATCTTTATCGCTTGTTCCTTTGCCTGTTCTTTGGTACGTTTTCGGACTGCCGTCTGCGCAATCATGACATTCTCTAAAACTGTTTTATGTGGGAATAAATTAAATCTCTGAAACACCATTCCCATTTCGAGCAACATCTCTTTTTGTCTTTCTGCAGCACTACGATGGATGGTTCGATTGTGTTCTCGATGTAAGAACAACTCATCTTTGATATATATTTTCCCACTATTTATTTTTTCCAATTGATTTAACGAACGTAGATAAGTGGATTTTCCAGCACCTGATGCGCCAATAATACAAATCACTTCACCCTTTTTTACGTTTAAATTAATGTCTTTGAGAACTTCAAGATGTCCAAATGACTTATAAATATGTTCTGTTCTTAAAATATATTCTGTTTCGCTCATAACTGCCTCCTTTACTCATAAATCGAGAGTCTAATCTCGATCTTATTAAATATGAATGTGAATATTGCAGTTATTATCAAATAAATCACAAGCGCAGGAATAAATACAACATAACTTCCCTCACTTGTCATAATCGTTTTTGATATCGTTGTGATGTCCATGAGTGAAATAGCAAATACCAAAGACACGTCTTTGATCATCATTACGAACTCATTACATAAAGGTGGTATCATTCGTCGAACTGATTGAGGAATTACAATCAGACTCATGGTCTGTCCATAGGTCATACCCAGGGCCTTTGCCGCTTCATGTTGACCTTTATCAATAGATTGAATTGCAGCACGTACTATTTCTGCACAATATGCTGCTGCATTTAAAGAAAATGCAATCAAAGCAGCTACAAATGCACCTTTATATACGGCTTCTGGATCCGCACTGTCAAACAGTCCTCTCCATGCAAATCCAAACATTGCTGGAATTGAAAAGTAGATTACAAAAAGCTGAATCAGTAGTGGAGTTCCCCGGAAGAAGAATATGTATGCACTACAAACCTTACTAATGATTGGATTGCTTGCAATCTTACCAAGTGCCAGAAAAATACTCAGCACAAAACCAAATACCATTGCTAATGTCGTAAGCAGCAAAGTCAACTTCACGCCATGCAATAAATTTTCTCCCGTACCCAGCATACGATATGTGTAGTTTACCATTAGACCCGCAAAATTTGCAGCACCTTCATCAGCAGGGAATATATTTCCTGCAAATCCAAGATAAGTTTCTTTGATGGATGCCACTCCAGAAGTTGTAAACGATAGATACCGAATCACTCCTAGATCATTATATGTAATTGTCAAATGTTTTCTCGCATTGTCCTTTTCATCTTCAATCATTTGTTTCACTTCCGGTGAAGCCTGATCCATCATGGTTTCCCTCGATGGACCAAGTACCGTTAGTAAAACAACAATTGCAATGGCTATTAGAACAATGATAGAAACTACTTTCGTTTTCTGCTCCCAGTTTTTAATGTCCAAGAACTTTTTCATCATTTTCATGTACTCTACCCACTAACTTTGTTTTTATTTTGCTTATTCAGATGCTCCAAACCATGTAGCAACATTTTGTACAAAAAATCCTTCTGCTTCTAACTCTGCAATCGCAGCATCAATTGCTGACTGTAATGCAGTGTTATTAAGTCCGAGAGCAACTCCGAACTGTTCTGGTTCTGAAGTATCCTGGAAGATTTTAACAAATGCATCTGGATTTGAAGCAATGTATCCATCCGCTACAGTTGAGTCTACAACAACTGCATCAACTTCTCCATTCTGAAGCTGAGTAAAGCATGTTGTAACTTTCTCATTCTGAGAAATTGTACAATTGATCGAACCCGTAGCAACATAATCAGACATTAATACGTCAGATGTTGTTTCTTTCTGCACTGCAATAGCCATTCCATCCAAATCAGTAAATGCAGCAATTGTTCCAGCGTAATCAGAAGATACCACTACTGCCTGATAGTTGTTAATGTATGGTGCTGAGAATGACATCGTTTCTTTTCTTTCATCAGTAATTGTTACTGCAGAAATAACACAATCATAGTTTACATCAATTCCTTGGAAAATACCATCCCATGCAGTATTAATAAACACAACATTTACGCCTAATTTTTCCCCAAGTGCATATGCAAAATCAATATCGTATCCTACTTCTGTAGTTCCGTCAGCTGCATAATCTTCAAAAGGAGGGTATCCAACTTCCACACCTATTGTAAGCTGTCCTGGAGTCATCAGATTAAGTTCTGTTGCTTCATCGGTTACTTCCTCTGCTGTTTCTTCTGCTACTTCTGTTGAAGTTTCATCTGTCACAACGGTTGTATCATTTGTAGATACATTTTCATTTGTATTTCCACAAGCCACCATAGAAAGAGCAAGTGCTAATACAAGTACTAAACTAAATAATTTTTTCATAATTTTTCCTCCGCTTTCTTTAGCAATGACAACTTCACTGCCATACATTAGTAAATACTAAAAAGACGACGAAAATAACCTCGTCGTCTTTAATAATTTATCACGATATCGTGAAAAAGTCAATAAATATGCATTAATTTTTGTTTTTATGCAATACTATATACGTTCTTTATTTTTCTTAATCCTTTTCATTACATAAAAAACATCAACAACAACCATACCAATCAAAGAAATGATGAAAATACGTTCTATTGTAAATGGAATAAACGAAATTGTAACAAAACTGATGACCAATAGCACAACGAAAAAATATACATATGCTAATACAGTCACAAGCACAAAAAATATAATTTCCTTTGCAACGTCACGCGCTTTTTTTCTATTATCTGAAGCCATATTATCAACAACCCTTCTATATTTATTATACAATTTGTTTTCCCCAAATTGTCTTTCTTTCATTTGTTAAACCACAAACGGTCATACATTCCTTCGAATTTTCAAAATCAAACGAATAACCTATCATTACCTTCGCATAAGAGCAATTCCACATTGATGATTTGGCAATTTTTTGTGAATTGTCATCCCCATCAAAACATATCCACTCCCAAGGCGATTTGATTTCTTCCTGATATAAAATAAGCTCTTTCTTCTTATTTATATAAGAAATCTTTCCATCCTTTATTTCAATTTCTATCGAATGACGTTCCGCGCTCTCTTCTCCCGCGTATGGTTCTGGTGATAATATCGGCCAATCTTCCAAAAAATACATTCTTCTTACCACCATATAATGCATGCGGTAGGTATGTTCCTGATGAATTTGATCCGGTGGATAACGAAACTCTTTTGCACCATCTCTAACATGATGAACAAAAAAATACGTTTCTGTCTTCGGGTCAAAAAAAGGTACTCCATGTCCTGGACCACGAAATCCACCATAGGTCCAGTTCTCATTTCCAGATTTTGCATTTGGTTTGAATGCAGTAAACTGATAACTTCCTGCAAGCTTCAATCCATGTGCACCTTTTGTTAAAGAAATTCCGTTTTCATCTACGTATGGCCCCATTACATGATGACTTCGTCCCACTCGAATATCATAACTATTCCCAAGCCATCCATAAGATTGAAATAAATAATAGTATTTTGTCCCAGAATGATACATAATAGCCGCGCCTTCTGGTCCATCAATCGTTGAATTTTTGGGTTTCACTGCAATACAAGTGCCCAATGATTTCTCATTTAAATCCGCAGACAAGCCTAAATGCCTATTAAGTTCCTTGATATAGATTCCTCCAAAAAAGGATCCGTAGACCAGGTATTTTTCTCCTTCTACTGTATCAATAATATGAGGGTCGATTGCATTTGGTGAAGAAGGAGAATTCTCCCACGTATTTGCAACGACTCCGCGATTTTCAAATGGCCCCTCTGGATGCTTCGATACCGCTAACCATATTTTCGATTCCCAACTTCCAAACGCTTTCGTTGCAGAGTAATATAGACGATACTCATTTTCTTCTGGAACATATTCCGCGTATGGAGCCCAGAACCCACCCGTCGGTTCATGTTCCCCATTATCTCTCGCTTCCTTTATGGATTCTTTCGACAATGCATAACCCACAAATGTAAAATCAATCAGATTTGTGCTTTTGCGTATTGGAATTCCCTGTTTATATTGTGAGGTAATTGCCGCATCCGTTGCATATGAATAGTAACATTCGCTTATCGGATCGTACATCATAGAAGGATCATGTGCCTCAAATAAGGGATTTGTCTCTCTACTATGATCATTAAACCAAAACCCTGGCTTCATAGATTTCCTCTTTCTTTTTCTTATTTGTACTCATTATTCAATCATACGACTTCCCCAAATCGTCACTTGATTATCCACTCCAAGAGCCGTGAATACCATTGTCTCAATCGTGGAATCTTCAATCTTCATTTGTAATGTCAAACCGCTATAGGTTTCTCCATCAAGGACAAGTGTAATATAAGGTGTACCAGTTTCAAGTTTCCAATTCCCAGAATAATCTCCAGTAATCGTTCCATCCTCTTCAAGCTGAATGAATTCTGGCTTCTTTGACTCAAGCGCTTTGTAATCGATATCGAGTTCATGAATAATCAACTCATATTCGCCTGCTACATCTGAAACCTGAAATCCACTATCCTTCAAAGTCTCACCTGATGATTGATATGGTGCTGCAACTAGCCAGCCTTCTTTATTTACAAAGAGTTGATGGACTTTCACAGAATGTCCTTCTGACCCATTTGTTGTTCTTGTATGATAAACAATATAAGCTTTTCCATCTGCGTCAACAAATGCTGAATTATGTCCCCCGGCTACTTGTCCATAATTGAAATTCCTCCATTTATAACCTCCAAATAGACGAATCCCAACGGACAAATTATAATTAAAAACATAATTATCAAAGAATGCTGAGTTTCCCATTTCATCCAAATATTCGCCGTCCGGTTCATTTGAACGGAATACACGGATATTATATCCCCCGGCTGCTTCTAAATTTCCATAGGAGATGAACAAATAATAATAATCACCAATGTACTGAATATAGGATGCTTCTCCTGAAACATAAGCTCCCCCTGCAATCTTCTTTCCAAAGTATGCATCGGAATGTTCATTTGTTTCATAACTTACCGAATAGTCCCTAAGCCCTGAATTTTCATCTAATTCGAGCATGAAAATCCCTCCTGACCAAGAACCATACGACATCCATAATTTTCCTTCTTCATCATAGAATACACATGGATCAATCACGTTCGGCCATTTGTCACCCCATTTACGGTTCGCTATACCATTTGTAACATATCGTTCTGGAATGGCATCCACTCCCAGTACTTCTAGAGCATCCGTTTCTGCAATTGTTTCTGCAGTAAACCCTGAATATACAATGCTACCTGCATATTCATAAGGCCCAGTAACTGCATCCGCCGTCAGTAAAACGATATTTGATTTCCAATCATCCCCATTTGCACTCAAATACATGCAGTATTTCCCCATAGCAGTGTTATAGATCACATCAGGAGCCCAAAGATATCCATTCCAGTTACTGTCACTCGTTCCATCTTTATTCCACTGACGAATCTGTTCTCTAGTTTCTGCTGAAAAAGTAGCTTGAAAATCTGAATCTATGCTTACCCAGTCATATAAATCATCTGTATATGCTGTTGCTAAGAAACTTCCAAATACATAATATCTACCATCAAAATCTAGAAATATTGATGGATCATGACAAGTAATTGATTTTGCGCGATCCACTTGATTTCCTGAGACTTCCAAACGTTCCTGCAACATATGGCATTCCAATACGACACGGATCATTACCGTATCGCCTCCGTATTCGAACTCCACATACGGACGAACCGTTGTCTCTTCATATTCCGCTGCTTTCGCAGGTAATCCTATAAGAAACATGGATGTCGCTAAAAATATAAGCAAGAGGTTCTTCGCAGACTTTTTTTTCTTGTATGCAAAGAATATTATAACAGCAACAACTATGACTATGGCTATCGCTACTACAGCAAACAACACGACACTGGATAGATTTTCATTCGTAACCGATGATATAACAGAGTCGCTTCCAATCGGGAAAACTGCTTCATCTCCAATTACAGACCCCTCAAGAACATAGGTCTCATTATATGCCACAACAGGGATTTCATTCGGCATAGAGTCTTTAGATGCTGCAATCAATCCATCACTGTTACTATATTCAAATTTTAGACTGTTTAATTTCCACATATATTTTCCATTATGTACTTCAATGGTGTAGTTTACAGTCTCTCCAGCACGGTATGAAGATTTGTCCGTCGAAATCGTTACTTCAACTCCATCATTTGTTACCGTTTTGCTGGCACCTTCTTCTGCAGCCATAACGGGCATCACATAAGATATCATAAGTAATAATGTGCATAAAAATAAAACAATCCTTTTTTTCATTTTAATCTCCATTCTTGTATATCGAGCCTATAAAATTTTGTAACGTTGTTTCAGTACCAAAAACATAGAGTCATGCTTTGAAACCACAGCGGAAATCACGTCACCTTCAACCCTAACATCCTGATTTCTTCCCCATGCCTCTCGAACGAAATCCAATTCTTTGCATCGTTCATCCAACATCGTAATGTTCTTTGTTTCATCCGTAAGATTGAATAAGGCAAGATAAACTTGTCCGTTTTCCGAGTCTTCATTCCACCAAATTGCCTGTTCTTCATCACGCGCAATTTGTATCGGACGTGTACCATATCGAACCGTGCGTAGCAAATCTTTATTTGTAAGAAGCGACATCGTCCAATCATCCATTTCCAACATATTCGCTCCTAGCATAAGTGGAGAACGGAAAATTGACCATAAATTCATCATGGTACGTTGTTCCTCTTTCGTAAATCCAGTATCCCTTAGAGATCCAAAAGCTTTTCCAATTTTTCCAAGAGGAAGCATATCACAGTCCGGCCAGCTCCCATTTCCCACATGGGATTGCCATGTTTCACATCTTTTAAACATATCTTTTAGAAGTGGCCAGGTATCCCAGAAGTCATCGGTAATTCTCCACATATTTGCGTGTTCCCCGTAATACCATGCTTCCGTCGGAATAGCTGGCCCTGGTGACAAACTAAGCACCATTTTTCTATTTGCGTTATCAATTGCTTTTGATAACATTGCGATTTCAGGTTTACAAGTAGGTGTATCCATCCTACAAATGTCATCGCATTTAATAAAATCTACACCCCAACCGGCATATAATTTCATTATCGAATCATAATATTCCTGCGCCCCTTTTTTTGAAGGCTCAATACCATACATATCTGGATTCCAACTACATATATTGGATGCTCCAGCAATCTGATTTGCGGTAACTTCCACACCCAGAATTTTTGTGTGACTATGCGCAGCAATTCTAGGAATCCCTCTCATAATGTGAATTCCAAACTTTAGCCCAAGACTATGAATATATTCTGCAAGAGGTCCAAAGCCTTTTCCCCCAATTGAGGATGGAAAACGTTCCGGACATGGTAATAATCTTGAATACTCGTCCATTTCTACTCGCCAAAAAGGAATATACTGATATTCATCTCTTTGAGTGCCAGCATCATAGGAATACCATTCAATATCAACTACAATGTATTCCCATCCAAATTCTTTTAAATTTTCTGCCATGAATTTAGCCTGCTCACGTATGTCTTTTTCACTTACTGTTGTATCAAAATAATCATAACTGTTCCATCCCATAGGCGGAGCTGACAAAACATCTCTCATACTCATAAAATTTGACCTCTTCTACCATTTTTTATATGGACAATGACTTTTTTTTACCGCAGCCCGAAGTTCTACAAAACATCCACACGCCTGACAAGTTCCTTCATGTAGTTTCTCACATTCTTTACAAACCTGAAGTCTACAATCATACTCCTGATCATTGGTTTTGATCGATGCATCCAGTTTCAAAATATACTTATGAAGTTTTTCATTGTACTCTTCCAAATCAAGCTCTTTTAGCAGACATCGTTTGCACACTCGAAGTTTCTTGATTTTATCTTCTTCTAGCTGATTCATCTTCCATCCTTTTATTATAACTTATTTTCATAAGAAAATACTGGTTTCTTCAACTCGTTCCATTTCACTTCCATTAAAAATGCATGCCTGTTTGGGTCATCTAATGGATTCCCTTCAATTTCTTCATAAGTTCTGGCATGATATACGCACACGTCCCTTCCATCTTCCGTTTTGGTAAATGAATTATGTCCAGGACCAAACATCCCTTTTTGGTAATCCGTGGATAATACAGGTTCCCGTTCTTTTTTCCATGCTTTCGGATCTAACACATCATCTTCTTCTGAAATACTAAGCATTCCCATACAATAACAGGCTCCTGTTGCACTTGCAGAATAAGTCAGGTAAATTGTCCCGTCCCTTTTGATTACGGCAGGTCCTTCATTGACCCATATTTCTTCACGTTCCCAGTCATAGTCTGGGGTAGTTAAAAGAACCTGGTCGGTAGCAAGTTTAGTTGGAGATTCCATTTTCGCAATATAAAGATTTGATATTTGTATTCCCACACTTACTTTTTCTGCCCATACATAATAGTATTCGCCCTTGTTTTCAAACACGGTCCCATCCAATGAAAATGCTTCAAAAGAGTAGATATCGGTATCCGCTCTTTGCATTTTCCCTTTTTCTACCCAATGATCCTTCATAGGGTCTTCCCCTACACATTCCAATACATATGGACGTATTTTCCATATGTCATCAACTTCTCCAGCGGCATAATAGATATACCATTTTCCATTTAAAAAATGAATTTCTGGAGCCCAAATATGTTTGCTCATCTCCCCACTTTCGTGTTTTTCCCAAAGTGTTTTTTCTTCCGCTTCTTTCAAACCTTCTAATGTATCTGCATGTCGAAGAATTAATCGATCATATGCTGGTACGGAAGCTGTAAAATAGTAGCTTCCATCTTCATGTCTATATACATATGGATCTGCTCTTTGTTCAATCCAAGCTCCATTATATTCTGTGATTCTTCCATTTCTTTCCATTTGACTCATATACGCCTCCTAAATATCTTTGTAATAAAATACAAACAGCAGTAAATGTATGCAAACATTTCATCCTGTACATACTCTATTTCAAAAATTGCCCCCGTACTTACGAATGATTCCGTCTCCCGGGGGCTATTTTTTTATCTAGTTATTCATACGAATATACAAGTAATTATTCTACTGACAATACTTCTAAGTAGCATTTTTCTCCAGTTAAGAAGAAGTACATATCTCCTTCAGCCGCTGTTGTAATAACACCTTTTGAAGTATATTCTGTTCCGTCAACCATGTCTGTAAATACAGTGTCCATTGTCACGACAGAACCTTCTCTTGTAATTGTTAAAGCTACTTTTGCATTTTTTATCATGTTTGCAAACGCTGCCCAGTCATCTCCCCATGATGCTTCATAAGTAGCTGCGCCTTCTGCATATCCCCATCCGAATAAGTCCGCACGAACCACTGCATATTCAGCATACCCAGCATAGTTGTCAGCAGATGGAGCAACATCACTTGTTGTTGCTACACTTGCAAATACCCCTACATAGTTATCCCAGTTCGCAGCACCATCTGAATAGTTGTTGAAAGTTATTGTTTTTGAAGCTCCGTCAGCAATTTCAACACCATTTGAGAAGTTTGACCAGAATCCCATAGTACAATCTGGTGTTCCTACGGTTTCAAGAGCTGCTGCATCAGCAACGATGTCTGTTCTTGTGTAATCTACCTCTTCTACAGCTGTTTCTGATTCTGGAGCTACTAATTCAACAGTAGGATCTCCAGCCTGAAATAATGTAGCAACCTGTCCAGCAGTTAATGCCTGATTAAATACGTATAATTCGTCAAATGCTCCTTTGAAAATGGTATCCCAGCAGTTGATTCCAAGGAAGAATCTGAAAGTATCATCTCCAGTCATTGTACCAGGTACGATTGGATTTTCTTTATCCATTAATTCTCCATTGATATAAATATCTGCATTGATGTTCATACCATCTTCTGTCATTTTTGCTGGATCAACAACCATTGTAATGTTAACCCACTCTTTTTTTCCATAAATTGTGTTATCTGCAGCATCGAACCATGGCCATAAATCTGCTGCTTCATCTCTAGACCAAACAACTGGGAAAGTATCTTCTCCTGGGAATGTTGTTTTTGTAAAGTTTACCCATCTAGCTGATGCGTTTTCACTATAAAGGTCCTGTCCATATTGTACAGATGGTCCGAAATCCGAGAATCTGGCTGCATTCATCCAGAAAGAAAGTGTATATGTATCTCCTACTGGATCAATTGGTAACTCAATACCATAAGATCCATCCAAGTACACACACTGTCCCATAACACCGTCTGTATAAAGAATGGCATTTGTTCCATCCACGATACGTGTGTCTACAGTTATAGCACCTTCACTTGTAAAATCATTCACTTTAACGACAGCGCCCTCTGCTTCTCCATCAAATGAGAAGTAATAAGCAGCTTCTGGTAAAGCTTCTGCTGCAACTTCTTCTACAACTGCTTCTTCTACTTCTGTAGTATCAGCTGCATTGTTTGTAGCTGCTTCATTGTTTGCTGCATTGTCCCCACATCCTGTCACAAGAGTCATAACCATTGCGATGGAAAGAAGAGCCCCAACTAATTTACGTTTCATTCCTAATCCTCCTTGTTTTTCGAAGAAAAATGCGAGTTCTGCGCGAGCAGAGGATTTTCCTCCGTTGTTTTTCGAAGAAAAATGCGAGTTCTGCGCGAGCAGAGGATTTTCCTCCGTTGTTTTTCGAAAGGCCCTCCCTTTGGAGGGCTTTCCATGTTGTTAAGTTTTTTTGCTACCTATTAAAATGAGTCTACTACTGCCTGATATTTTGCCAAATCTTCTTCTGACAATACATCATACCCATTAGGTCCGAAATAAGAAATCATTGCTTCTGCGTGATAGTAGTTTGCCTGTGAAGTAGCTTCTTCTACATAATCTGCAGCTTTTGCAGTACCTGCATCTACTAAAGTATGAATACCAATGCTATTGAAGTACTGGTCACAGAAGTTCCAGTATCCTGCAATGTTGTACCAACCATATGGAACTGGTCTCGTAATACTTGAGAAATAATCATCCCAGTATCCTTTATGATCATCATCCTGAGGGAATAATGTTTTATATCCTTCCCAAACTGTTGTATCAAGTGTAAGTGGTGTAGGCATTGTTGAATTCTTAAGTGGAACTCCAGATGCATTTACAATTGTTGTATCTTGATAAATTGCAATTCTTGCATTCCATCCATCAACGCCCCAACCCATGAACTTAAGCAAAAGATATGCTTCATATGGATACTGACATGATGTGGATACACCACCCATGTACATGGTAGAAATTACGTTATGTTCTTTTTCATCAACCACGTTTGGTGTTACGTAAGGAATGATATCCAATCCGTACTGTTCTTGATAACCATCTTGTCCCCACAAGTTCTGGTAGCTCCAAAGACCTTCAGAAAATACAGCAACATGACCAGTTGCACCAAACCATGTATCCCAATCTCCTGACCAGTCTTCCATTTCCTGTGTTTCCTGTCTTGGTGCTACATATCCTGCCAACTGAAGATCTGAAAATTCCTGTTCTCCTGTTGCCCAGTATTGCAAATCAAAAGATTCTCCATCAAATCCAAATTCTCCTTTGATTACTCTTTCTTCTTTGGTAACTGCTGCAATCCCGTATAAAGAATCTAAACGGTTATAGAAACCAAGACCAAAATATTTCATTCCTGTTCCATCATCTACCGTTGCATCTTTGATCAACTGAATCATTTCATCCCATGTCCAATCTGTTCTTGGCATCTCAAGGTTCAATGTATCGATTACATTTCTGTCAATGAAGATTGCACTTGGCCAGTACACCATAGGTGCTGCAAAACGAACATCTGTATCGAAACAACCAATTCCATACTCATCAATTGTTGCCATCAGATTGTCATTTTCAGGGTCATTGTTCCAGTACTCTGTGATGTCAGCCCAATACTGATTTGCAAGTGCTGTATCTGAATCGGTTCCTTCAAATACATCTGGGAATTCTCCTGCAGCTGCTGCAGCAGACAGGTCAGTACTCATATCTTCAATCACTCTTGTCTCTACAGTGATGTTAGGATACTTTTCCATGAATTTCTCTGCTAACAAATTCACGGTTGTCTCGTCTTCATAGTGCCAGAATGTCAGTGTTATTTCGTCTTTTGTTACACCATTTTCATCAACTTTTCCAGATGGTCCGTCTGATGAAGATCCACATCCAACTAAGATGAATGCGAGTACTGCAACAAGTGCAGCCATTAAAATCCTTCTCTTTTTCATTAAAATTGCCTCCTTAATAATTTATCTGAATCCTGCACAGCGCTGGATTAGATTTCATCTGTTTCTCATCGCACCGTTTTATTCACCCGTTATTCCTGTACGATCCACACTTTCAATAAAGTATCTTTGAAGTACAAAATAGGTTATGAGCAATGGCAATATACTCAGAGATGTTGCTGCCATTCGCACGGATTCATTGAGTGATGTTGCTGTATCCCCAACGGATGCATGCGTACTAAAACTTGAATCAAAGTTCTTCAGCTGGATTACTAAGTTCACCCAATTGCTCTGCGTTGTAAGGCCTCTTACAAATAACTCGGTTAAATAGGACTCATTCCAATACCAAACAATTGAAAAGAGAAACACCGTTAATATTGCAGGTTTTGCAGATGGAACTGCTATTTTTAAAAATGATTTAAAATATCCTGCTCCATCGATATGTGCAGCCTCGATCAAAACCCTTGGTACTTGTTTAAAGAATTGATAAAAAATTAATATGAAGATTGGTGCATTTAATCCGTTTCCAAAGATTGCAGGTAAGATAAATGACCAGAGGGTTCCTACGATTCCCATATCATTGTATAGTACGTATGTAGAAATCATTGTTACCTGACTAGGTATAATATAGGAAAAGACCAAAAGTCCAAGTAAAATATTTTTCCCTTTAAACTGAAATGTCGCAAATCCATATCCAATGACCAAGCATATGCAAACATTGCATAATGTAGGCAATCCGGCGATAATTATTCCTCGTAGCAATGATGGGAAAAACTCCATACTAATACCGGCGTCTATATAATTTTGCAAATAGAAACTACTAGGAATCCACTGTATCGACGTATCTAATAAATCATCTCGATTCATAAAGCTATAACTAATCATATATAAAATCGGATACAAATAAACGAACCCAATACAGATCAACAAACCGTATACCGAAATATGCTTTGCTAGACCTTCCTTTTCCCTTGTGCCAAAGATTACTTTATGAAGCTTCTCTTTGGTAAGTTTTTTTCTAATAGTCCTGATCCCCTGAGTAAGTTTTATAGTTTCTTCTCTTTCTTGCTCGTTCGATTTTTTTAACATTTCGTTTTCCCCTCCTTTCTATTTTTTTCTTTAATCTTATTTCTTTTTTCACTTCTTTTTTTCGATGTTTGATTTGTCTTTCATATATTCCTTTTTTCTCACTTAGCAAAAGCAAGAATAAAAGAACAATCAACAAAACAACTACTGAGTACATCCACGCCATCGCTGACGCATATCCATATCCCTTTTCTTTTGTTCCAGAGAACATTGCAGATTCAATCATATTAATTAATTCATTTTGTTCGTTTCCGCTTAAGAATATTACTGAATACACCGCGTTTAACAAAATCATAGGTTTGATTGTAGGTAGTGTAATTTTCCAAAAACACTCCCATTTTGAACCACCATCAATCTGTGCTGCTTCATATAATGTCGTATCGATTTTCTGTAATGCAGAAAGGAAAATCAATATTTGAACACCTGAATACCATAAAATCATAATCATATCCGAGAATATTTCACCTATTGAAGTTGCTACACTTGTCGGAAGAAACATATCAAAGGCGGAAATGATTCCTTGAACATTCATTGCAGGTATGCTTGCGGCACCCTCTGCGACCAACATGTTCATTACTGGCCCACTCACAATAATTACAGGCAAGAAAAAGATCAATCGGAAAAACCCTTTCAATTTGATTTTCCCATTAAGCATCATTGCGATCAGCAAAGCAAATACAACAATAATTGGTACTTGTACCAGTGTCTGCCACAAGTAGGAAACAAGCTGTTGAGGAAACTCAGGATTTTCAAACCAAATCTGTGTAAAATTCTGTGTTCCTACAAAATTATAAACAATTTTAAGCGGTGTAATACGGATGTTGTACCACATATAATAAAACGAAAGTGCAAGTGGATAGATCATGAATGCAATGACTCCAATGAGCCATGGCGAAATGAACAAATATCCTGCTATCGCCTCTTTTCTGACCAGTCTACCAGCTTTGATCTTAGGGCTTTTTGTTTTCTTTTCTCTACTCATTATTCACCCACCACCTTATAGTTCATTGCATCGATTGTAATTCCATCTACATCCTGACTGCTATCGCTATAGTTTACATAAATCACAACACCATTACTGTATGTTACTTTACGTACGTCATTCTCTAGAAGTTGATGTTTTTCAATCGTTGCATTTCCGATTGTTTCGTTTAATTGTTTCAATTCACCGGTATACTCAATAATCATGTTTTTGAATACACGATATTGAGAACTATAGATATCGTTTGAATTTGTATAAATCAATTCTGACGAGCTTTCTTTCGTGATGTAGAACGATGGATATGTACCTGTTTCAACAAGCTTCAGAAAATATTCCTGTTTATTCGCTTCAAAATTGATGTAGTCGGAATACATTGGTACCACGCCCTTTAATACAATTGACATAAATGGAATGCTTTCATCTTCATAAATATAATCAGAGATTGAAAGTGGCATATCCAAGAAAGCATCGGTGTATTTCCATAAGTATGCATATGGTTTTTCTAAAACAACTTCTGCGGACTCATCAAGCATATGGATGGTGTTTTGATACTGTTCTGCACAATCATATCTTGTATAGAAGTCTCCACCGTAGCTCCATGAAAAGATGCGATTGCTGATTCCAGCTACAGCTAACGTATCCACTCCCTGATTCGTATAACTAGATAAAAGTTTCGATGCCAAGGTATTTGTTCTTGCAGGAATCAAGAATAAGAATGTACTGTATACATCTTTATAAGTTTCATAATCATACTTTCTTTTATCAACTCGCTTTACTACATTAAATGTCGCATTATTCTCCGACGGATTAATCTCCTGTGCGTTGTCATATAAGTAGATGTTGATTCCAAGTTCTCGATAATCTTGTATCAATTCTGTAAGCGCTTTTGTTCCACCAATTTTTGAATCTGCACGGTATGTAGTGATTGGAAGATCATAGATTCCGCCTTTTTGCCAACCTTTGTATACGCTGAACAAGTCTGTCACATTCTCACTTGCCAAATCTTCGTATATCTCTCGGATATCATCGATCGTAGTCATCACTACTGCTGATGTACCAAATACCCAATCTTCGCGATCTGTTCCAAGAAAATCAATTCTGGTATTGTACGACGTATCCTTTTGTGTAAGCAAATCATTACGAAGTAAATACTCACGATAAGCATTCGCCATTCCCGTATAATCGGCTTCTTCACCAGATAAAAACATAAATCGTATTTTTAAGTCAGAGTGACTTCTATCTGATTCGACCATTTTAATAGACCCGGTACTGGTATTGTTACTCGTGGGTTGTGTATATAACCTCCGTTCAATAAATCTTGCAAAAACACGATTATAATCTACACTGACTCCATTTGGACTTGCTTCAATCTTCGAACGCATAGCTCCTTCTTCAACAACTGCTAAATATGCCATTTGATCATCAGTATGCGCGATTCCATAAATAGGGGTCAAAATGTCTTCTTCTTCATTGATCATTTCATATCGATCCCACAGAAGTGCTGTAACATCTGAGTCTTTAAAACCAATGTCATCTCCATAAATCATGGTCGTATATGCACTGCTGAATCGGCCTTCTTTATCATTGAGATAAATCAACGCTCCATCACCATCCGGTATAAATAAATATCCTTCTTTTTCATCCAAATAAGAATTTCCCATATATGGATAAATCATGATTGTCCCAATGTTGTATTTGTCACCATCCTCAATAATGGAGTCATCTGCTACCTTTGCCACTAGCCCATCATCTTCTAAAGTCACCTCTAAAGTCAGACCTACCTGATATTCATTCCAATAAAGTTTGGCCGAAAATCCATTTTCTAAATAAGAAATCGTTTTATCCACTTTGTCATTCATAAGATCTGCCTGCTTGGTATCAACTTCCTGGTAAATCAAAGTCATAACAATTGCAGATTTCATAGAACCTACCCAAGTGTCGTTATTTTTTCCATCGTCATATCCAATGGCTGATTCCATGGTAGCTCCAGTGTCTTTGTCCTCCACAATTACGGATAGGTATTCTTCATCCATATACAGATTGTATTGATCACTTTCTCCAATGAGCTGATACCCTTCTTGAATCTCAGCTGCCTCCGCATGACTTGTGTAGATGTTTGAAAAAGAAACCATTGCAAACATCAATATGAGGATCGAGGCGCGTTTCCATAACTTACTTGTTTTAGCTGCCAATTCGATACACCACCTCTCCAATCAATGCTCTGATAAAGTTAAATACTTGTGACCAAAGAACATAGATAATAAATGCTAATAATAATGCGATTAATATTGTAAAGAATGTTAGAAAAATAATCTTTACGGTTTCTTTCAATGTATAGTTATTGATTTCTTTTATCGACAGGAACATAAGTACTGCGATCCAAGTAAACATTGCTGTGTATCCAAACTGGATAAAAAATACTTCATTATAGGTAACTACATGTGATACAAAGAGAAGAATCGGAACAAAAATCAATGCAGGTCCCATACTATAAATTGCGGACGAATAGATGTGTCTTAATTTTCCTTCTCCATCATTAATTGTACATATCAAATAATTACAACCTACAACCAGACCTAAAACAATCAGAATGAAACCAACATCGGATAGGATATCGTATCGCCCTTCTCGAACTGTTTTCATTAAGAACCCACAGAAATATTTATTTACAATGTATAGAATCATTAAGAACAACAAAAATATGTTCGTACTAAGTAAGGAAACTTTTCCTTCTCTTTTAATTCCATAACATCCATCAATTGGATGCTTCATAAAATACATCTGATATCTTAATTCTTTCATCAGTTTCTTATCGCCAAAGTTCTTCAAAATTTCTTTTGGACGCTTTAAAATATTCAGCTTACGATCAAGTACACTCACAACTTGTTTTAATACGATAAACCCAATGACAATGAAAATCAAAGTCACTAAATTTCTCTTTAACCACAAATTTCTGATTTCCCAAAATGCATCGGAATACCCATCGTAATCTTTTGCAAGTCTTGAATATTTGATTGCTTCTTCATAATTTTCTTCCTGAATCAATGCTCTTCCCATTGCCATATTGGCATAGTCAAAAAGATTGTTCATTTCTAGTACTTCACCAAGTGGTAGTTTACTTTCTGTATATCTACCTTTTGAGTATAGATAAAGTGCATTGTGTAGGTAATTCGTGAACTCCGTTGGCTCATAGATTTGAATCTGTGCTTTATCTGAATCTAAAACATAGATTTTATCGTCATCACCAATCTGAATCGCTTCCACTTTCGTACTCAGACCAATTCTTTGATCTCCATTATCGCTTCCACCAAAGACGAATAGCATTTCACCTTCGTTATTGTATTCATAAATATATCCCATTTGTGAAACAACAAATGCATTGTCGTGATTTCCTACTGCTACAGCGGCAGGTACGCTTTCATATGCATCTGGTTCAATCATATTTACGCCAGCAATATTCAGTCGTTTTAGAGTATCTTCATTTTCTCCACGAGTCACCGTATAAATCAGACCCTTTTCATCAATCGCCATATTATCGGGTGTTGCAGGAATATTTCCTTGCATTTTGGCTCTCTGTGCATCTGTCAATACCGATCTCCAGATGATGTTCCAAAGAGATGCATTGGTATTGTTTGTTCCAAAATATCCAAGAAAAGTTCCTTCTGCCACTGGACTAATCTGAACAATACCGTTAGTATTTGACTCACAAATGATGTACATTGTTCCCGACTCATTCACAACAATTTTTTGAGGTAAAAAATCTTGATTATCTCCATATAGTGGATGATCCGGTTTCCCATATGTTTGAATCAATTTACCTTCCTGATTAAACACGAAAATACTTCTTGCATCACGATCCGCCACATAACATGTGTGATCCGATGTTACATACATTCCTTTCGGGTTGACTAAATATTCTTCTCCAAATGTTGCAACCAATTCTCCATCTAATGTAGATACAACAACTCTTTGATTCCCACTGTCTAGTATGTATAAATAATTATCCTTTGTTAATGTAAAATCCGTAGGTGCTACTAAAGTCTCTTCTCCAACTTTTGTAATCGTTTTATAAGGAAGATATGCAGTCTGCGTCTCTGTAATATGCCCGTATCCATCAATTGTATAGGTTTTATAAGGTTCTTCTGCATATGCTTTTGTTCCACCAGCTGCCACAATCAATATCATCAGGAAGGTGGCGATCACCAGTAAAAGACCTTTGTTTACTTTTCTCATCATCTACTTCCTCTCGTGTTATTTAATACCTGAATGTGCCATTGTGTTCATAACGTTACGTTGCAATATAATAAACAAAACTAAGTTCGGCACGAACATAATAAGCGATGCGGCTGCCGCAACTCCCTGTCCAGAAACTGCATTTGTTGTAGACATACTTGTTAATGTGTTCATATAGAAAGGCAAAGATTTTAATGCCTCATCGTTAATATAGTAATTCGAAGCTTCGATATTCACCCAAGTCTGCTGAAAAACCAAAATGGCTGCCGTCGCAATTGCAGGCTTAATCAATGGAATAATTACTTTTCGATAAATTGCCCACTCTTTTGCACCATCCATATATGCTGCTTCAATCAAAGACTGTGGTACCTGATCCACAAATTGTTTCACTAGGAACAAAGAAACTGGTAATGCAATTAATGGAAGAATCTGCGCTAAGTAAGTGTCTGTTAAACCAAGTAGATTGACTACCATATATCTTGGAATCATTACTGCGACTGGTACAAACATCAATGCGAACTGATTGATTTGAAGCATGGTTTTTCTTCCTTTAAATTTAAGCTTTGACAATGCATAAGCCGCTATTGTAATAAAGAACAAGGATGAAAAAACAACTGTCACAGTAATAATGATACTATTGAATACATATTTTGAAAGTGGTATCCCGGCAGATCTGGAAGCTTTAAACAACTGTCTGAAATTATCCAATGTTGGATGTGTCGTGATGAATTTTGGTGGAAAAGCAAAAAGCTCTTCCATTGGTTTAAATGCATGAAATATGATAAAAATAATTGGCAATCCAGTGATGAACACCAAAGGGAGAACAAATAAATAGATCTTCACCTGGTCTTTTTCAAATCTTTTTGGATTAATTTTATGTCCTTTGTAAGCCATGTTCTTTCTCCCTCCTAATCGTCACTAAACAGTCGTTTCGATACAGATGAGAAAATATGTACGATTAACAATAGTGCAACGGATACAGCCGCAGCGTATCCCATCTCATATCTAATAAATCCATAATCTTCAATATGGTTTACAATTAACTGACCTGCATACCCCGGTGTCGGATTTCCCGCAAGCAAGGTACTGATCTGTCCATTTTGAAATGCGCCTACAATCTGCATTACAGCAGCAAATAACATTTGCGGTTTCATACTCGGAATTGTTACATAAATCATTTCCTGAAAACGATTTTTCACTCCATCGATTGCTGCTGCTTCATATAATGTGTCATCAATATTTAGAACTCCGGCTAAGATTGCAAGGAATCCTACCCCCATACTGCTCCATAGACCAATAATTATAACGATTGGTAATAAATAATTGGAATTAACCAGCCAGATAATTGGTTCTGTAATTACTCCTAATTCCATCAGCCAACTGTTAAAA
Organism: Lachnospiraceae bacterium; assembly: GCA_963666475.2. Classification (GTDB taxonomy): domain Bacteria; phylum Bacillota; class Clostridia; order Lachnospirales; family Lachnospiraceae; genus JBFHIZ01. The sequence goes on from CAXXJM010000001.1 coordinate 991,154, forward strand.
TATCCAGTTTGATCACCTGTAAACATAATTTTCCAAAGCACGGTCATTGCTACACCAGTCGTCATGCTTGGAGAATACAAAATCAATGCAAATATTGTTCTTGGAAGCTTTGTTAAGTTTGCAAGCGACCAAGCCAAAAGGAAGGATAACACATAGCCACCGACTCCAACAATCAATGCATATTTTACAGTATTTGGAAGTACGTATTGCATAAACACTTCGTCATTCGTAATCAAGTTTATATAATTTAAAAATCCGACAAAACTAGGGAATTGAATGGCATTATAATTCGTGAATGATAAGATAATTGCCATTACTACCGGAGTCAATATAAAAGTCGTAAATAATAAAGCATAGGGAAGGGTAAATAAATAACCAGTTCGATTTCCATTTTCCCTTCTACTAATTTTGAGATTCTTGCGCATCCTTTTTTTCTCACTCCTTTGCTTACTTCTTAAGTATGTAGTAATCTAAATTAATGATCGGTTCCTAAAATTTCTTTTACTTTGCTTACGGAAGGAACAACATATTCTTTGATCACATTTCCATCAGCATCAATGTAACCGAATTCTTCGAGTTTTCTCTTCGTCTCTCTATTAACGGTCTTAACAACATCATCCATTCTTGCACGAAGTGTATCTCCATTTACTACAATATCGTTATACGCGTTACTAAGTTCACGCTCTAACATATAACTACCAAGAAGTCTTGGCGCTTCAACGATCTGCTCAGCTTGTTCCATAATGATTGCCTTATGTCTCGTTGGGAATGGTAAATTTGCGAAAGCCTCTAGATTAGCGGTTGGCCAAATATACTCTTTTCCGTACATGATTTGAAGTGTTTGCCCAAACTCTGCTTGAACGGATGCACTCGACCACCATTTCATAAACTCCCATGCCTGAGCTTCTCTCTCTGGATTGCTTTCAAACATCACTGTACTTTCTGCACCGCCCGACATATATCTTTTGATTTCCCCTGTTGCTTCATCTACGGTGCCTGGTACCAATGAAATTTCCCAGGAATTCGCAATTTCAGGAGCTGCATTCAAAATCAGATTGTATGAATTAAAATCTGCAATACCAATTGGAAGATCTCCATTTCGGAAATGCTGATAGAAATTCGGAATATCGACTGGAAGATCATAAATTGTAAACAACTCTGTCAACTTTGTAAAACCCTGAATGGACTCTTCATTATTGATTTCAAGATCTAAAATCGTGTCACCATATAATTCACCACCATTTTGGAAGATTAAAGGTGTGGTCCCATGGAAGTTTCTCATAACCAACATTGGTGCCGTTTGATAATACACGTTCAAACCTCTCATCTGAAGATCTGGAAGCATGGCTATCAAATCATCCATGGTATTTGGCACTTCAAGATTAAGTTTTCCTAAGATATCTGAACGGGTAAATAATACATAAAAGTTCATCGTTTCCGGAAGAGAATAAAGTCCTTCTCCGATAACCGCTGGAACAAGAAGTCCCTCACTGTATCTTCCAAATATTTCTTGATAATCATCAAACTTTGTCAAATCGACAAGTGCTCCACGAATACCAAGTTCAAATGGTATCGAATAATTAATTCCAGTTGCTACATCCGGAGTATCTCCCGATGCATTTGCCAAAACCAATTTTTGCTGGTCTGTCATAAGGCATAAATCAACTTCGATTCCCGTTTCCGGAGTAAATTGTTCGTCAATCATTTTCTGCATGATTTCAACATATTGCCTTGGTCTGTTTACCCAAACCTGTATGTGCTCTTCATTGACATTGCTTGCCGAATACGCTTGTCCAAAAAAGGAATTTACAAATCGCTCAAAAGAAAGACCTAAACTTTGGAATATATTTCTTCCTTTTGGTAATTTTGCATCTTCCTGATATAAGTAAATACGATCGATCGAAATATTATTGTCATTGATAACATCGATGAAATTTGCAATCTGTGTATTGATTGAGTTTACACTCGTTGACAGCTCATCCACGCGATATATCAATTCATTTGGCTCATCCCCTAGACTTTTCAACTGTTTTGCAGCGATAACCAAATATGAAAATGCCGCTACATCTTCTGGTTGGTCTGCATCTACGTATTCTGTCGCGAGTTCAGCAAGGTAATAAAGTTCATCTACCCACGCATAAAGTCTCTCCTGCACATCCGGAATATATTTTGTAAGTTTCAAATCACGATATTTATCTTTGTTGGTTCCAGCAACTTTCGTAACTTCGAGCGAAAGATCGTTGATACCATTCATAATCAAATCAACTTCTTCTAATACATAACGGATTTTATCCGCACTAATCGTCATGGATATCGTGTGATTTCCTTCTTCAAGATATACACTTAAGTTTTCTCCATTTTCATCGACTAAAGTATCTGTTTTGTATTTTGAGGAATAGCCAAGTGAATATCCTTGGAAAGCCGTATTTGGAATCTCCCCATCAATTCTCCAGTCAATGAACACAGGAAACTCATTCTTCATGGCTTGATAATAGTTGAGTCCCAAATAATAATTTCCTGCTTCTTCTACATGAAATTGATACGTAATTTCTTGCCCAGCTGTAGAAAAAGAGTCCGCGTCAACGGTATTCAAAACAGTCGAAGTTGCAGAAATTGGATCTAGCGATGCATCATACTCACCTACTGCATGAATGGAAGAATCATTTCTCTCATAAAAATCTTCTCCCTGAATCACAATCAAATCATCTCCTGTAGCGATTTGTGAAGCTGTGTACTCTGAGACTTCAGATGGGGCTACAAGGGAAATATTTCCCATCAACATAGACCCTTCATTTACACACATCGTAAATTCATGACTTCCTTTTGTAAGTTCTACAAGCAAAGGATCAGAATATCGATAACTGTTGTCCATCACAAATTTGCTTTCCCATTTTATTTCTTTATTTGGAAGAGATACTATCTCGTTTCCATATCGATCAAATGAAGCTTCCGCATCCGCCACCCATGTAGATTCAAATGTTAAGTTTCTAGCTTCATAAAATGGATAACTTCCATCAATGGTTAAGGAGAACTCAATCGGTAATATAGAGGCGTCATATGATAAATAATCAAATGCAATCCAATATAATGCGGTTTCCGGTGCATCAATAAGCACAGTTACTGTTTCTGCATTTTTTATCGATAGTACTGGATTTATGTATCCATAATTATCATCTGCAATTGTAGCTGTCTCCAAATCAGCGCATTGATCAATCGCATTCACAATCGTTTCACCTTGATATACACTTGCCGTATAATTTACGCTTACATTTGTATAGTTGTTTGTAAATCGTTCCAAGTTATAGGTATTGGTAAGTTCTTCTGAGGTTACTTCCGTTTCCGTGGCATAAGCTTTGGATGTTCCCATACATGAAAACACAGATACGATCATTGCAAGAACAAGTAGTACTGATATGAATCTGTTATGCACTTTTCGTGACATACAAAACCTCCTTATTTTACGGTTACTTCTAAATGTAATACGCTACATGCAGGAATCGTGAAATTAATTTTATCACCTTCTACCGTACATGAGTTGAATTCTTCTGTTTTTACTGTATCTGGAGCTTCAAAAGTATTAAATGCATCCATTTTATTTGTTAAAATTGTACCTTTCACACTTTCAATCACTGTATCAGCAAGGAATGTTTCTACATCATATGAATCAGTAATCGATAAGTTGTTTAAAGTCACATGGATTTTCCCATCTTTGCCATATGAAACGGATTCATTCAAACATGGTACGCGATATTCATCATCCACTCCTATTTCCTCTGATTCAATATAACTTTCTAGAAGCTCTGCATCCTGATGATATTTGTACATATTGAAAACATGATAAGTAGGAGTCAGAATCATTTTTTCTCCTTCGGTAAGTATAACAGCCTGTAGTACATTAATCATCTGTGCAATGTTCGCCATTTTTACACGATCGCTATGTTTGTTAAAAATATTCATTGTAATACCAGCTACCAATGCATCTCTCATTGTGCTTTGCTGATATAAAAATCCTGGATTCGTTCCTGGTTCACATGTAAACCATGTTCCCCATTCATCAACGATCATTCCGATCTTACGTTCTTTATCGTACTTATCCATGATTACACCATGACGTTCGATTAATTTTTCCATATAAAACGTTTTTCCCATGGTCTTGTACCAAACTTTATCATCAAAATCTGTAGCGCTTCCTTTGATTTCCCATCCTTCTGGATGTACATAATAATGTAAGGACAGCCCATCCATAAATCCATGTAAGAAATCCGGTGCACGATGCGTTGTTTTCATGACGCCATCCGTCCAGTTGTAATCATCCACATTCGCCCCACAACAAATCTTGTAAATTGGTTCTTTATGATTGTAATTACGCACAAAAGTCTGGTATCTACGGTAAAGATCTCCATAATACTCGGGAGTCATATTTCCACCACATCCCCAGTTTTCATTTCCAACTCCAAAGTAATCAACTTTCCATGGTTTCTCACGACCATTTTTTTTACGAAGATCTGCCATTGGAGATATTCCGTCAAATGTCATATATTCAACCCATTCACTCATTTCTTGAACGGTTCCACTTCCCACATTACCATTTACATAAGTTTTACAGCCAAGCTGTTCACATAATTCGAAGAACTCATGCGTACCAAAACTATTGTCCTCTAGAACACCACCCCAATGCGTGTTAATCATACGTTTTCTGGTTTCTTTCGGTCCAATTCCATCTTTCCAGTGATATTCATCTGCAAAGCATCCACCCGGCCAACGAAGTACAGGAATCTGCATTTCTTTTAAAGCATTAACAACATCATTTCTCATTCCATTTGTGTTTGGAATTTCAGAATCTTCACCTACAAAGAGTCCTTCATAAATACATCTACCTAAATGTTCTGCAAAATGTCCTTGGATTTCTTTTGCTATTGTACCCTTTTTGTTGTGTGGATTAATGTAAAATTTTTTCATATTCTGCTCCTTATTATCTTCGTGCCAACTGGCAAATTGTTCTTTTTTTATAAAATAATGAACATATAATATACAACTTGTATATTGCAAAAATCATTTGTTTCATCATTTAGTGAAATTATTTGTATCAAACTTGTTTCTTTTTTCTTTTATTTCACTCAATAGTGAAATATTAAGCATTTCACTTAATCTATTACTAATTTACTACTAGAACAGTCGATTGTCAATCACATCACCTTTTTTATTCTTACAAAATCTTAGTCTTTTTTTGTATATATTTCACAAAGCTTTCATAATTCATTCATAAATCATTCATATTTGTCGGTTATTTTATTAGGAAGATTGACTTTATATCATGAGATGCTATAATTCGTTTATGTTAAACTGATAACGAACCATTTGATTGGAGACTTATATGCTATACTTACACTCGCTGCAGGAAGCAGCAGAAATATTCAAAGCACTTAGCACACCTATGCGTTTACGTATCATGGAATTGATTCACGAAAATGATCAGCTAAGCATGAACGACTTAGCCGAAGCACTCGGTCTGACAAACAGCGCCATTTCTATGCATGTTAGTAAATTAGAAAGTGCGGGACTCGTGACAATTCAAACCATGTCTGGAAAAAGAGGTGTCATGAAAATTGTGCAACCGGTTTATTCCCGTATGATTGTAGACATCGCTCCAAAAGCAAGAAGCAGACATTGTTATCAAGACACCATTGCAATTGGACATTACACGCAATGTGATGTACACCCTACCTGCGGACTAGCTACCGAAGGAAGCATTATAGGCGAACTAGATGACCCAAGAGTATTCTCTTATCCCGAACGTTTTCAAGCTGGCATCCTATGGATTGGCCATGGAAGCGTAACTTACACGCTACCAAATCGATTAAAAGCTGGTCAAAAATTAAAAGAGTTGCATATATCTTTTGAAATTTCTTCAGAATGCCCTGAAATTAATGAAGATTATCCAAGTGATATCTACTTTATTATCAATGATGTTCCTCTAGGCAAATGGATCAGTCCAGGTGACTATGGCGCACGACACGGTATTATGTCACCTTTCTGGTGGCCTGAAAAACTCAATCAATATGGTTTATTAAAGACTCTGATCATCAATTCAGAAGGTACTTTTATCGATGGAACACATCGCATTTCCAATACAACCATATCCGCACTGAATATTAACTATAACAGCAACATTACTCTTACCTTCTCCGCACCTAAGAATACGGCCAATCCTGGTGGTATGACCTTATTTGGTGAAAAATTTGGAGATTATAATCAAAATATTGTCGTAAATGCTTATTACGAACACAAAGAAATTGAATGATTCGTAAGTAAACAAAAAAGGAGTTCGAAACATTAGTTTCAAACTCCTTTTTCTTATGCTCTTTTAAAATGTTTTTAAATTATGACGCATTCTCAAACTGACTATTATATAAATCTGCATAGAAACCATTTTTTGCTAATAGTTCATTGTGGTTTCCGCTCTCGATAATATCCCCGTCTTTCATAACTAAAATGACATCTGCATTTTTAATTGTAGATAATCTATGTGCAATTACGAAGGAAGTACGTCCTACCGTCAATTGATCCATCGCCGATTGCACCTGTAGTTCGGTTCTCGTATCTACGGAACTGGTTGCTTCATCCAAAATCAGCAATGGTGCATCCTCAATCATTGCTCTTGCAATCGTAATCAGCTGCTTCTGTCCTGCGGAAAGACTAACTTGATCATTTAATACGGTATCATATCCTTCTGGTTCTTGTGCAATCAAATCACTTAGTCCTGTTGCCTTACAAACCTCATCTAATCTCTCATCCGTAATGTTTTCTTTTCCATAAATGATATTTTCACGAATTGTTCCTTCAAACAACCAAGTATCCTGCAATACCATTCCAAAGATTTTGTGGAGGTCATCCCTTTTAACAGATTTGATATCCGTTCCATCAATTAGAATTTTTCCTTCATTCAACTCATAGAATCGCATTAATAAATTTACCATGGTCGTTTTTCCTGCACCAGTTGGACCAACAATTGCAACTTTCTGTCCAGGTTTTACTTTCGCAGAAAAATCATGAATGATCACTTTATCTTCCAAATAACCAAATTTAACATGTTCGAATTCGACTTGTCCTTCTTTTACAATTATTTCTTTAGTTTTTGCATCTTCATTTTCCATTTCACTTTCACCAAGGAACGCAAATACACGTTCACTTGCTGCTGCCATTCTCTGCATGCTTGTGGCTGCCTGAGCGATTTGCTGAAGTGGTTGTGTAAATAAACGGATATACATCATAAATGCTACCATAACACTGATTTCAATTGTACCTCTTTGGATCAACAATGCTCCCAATACACATACCACTACAAATGCAAAATTTCCAATAAACATCATAAGTGGCATCATAAGTCCAGACATAAATTGAGATTTCCATGCACTGTTGTATAACTTTTCATTGATATCATGAAATTCTTTTGCAGCCTTTGCTTCTCCATTGTATGCTTTTACAACACTGTGTCCAGAATACATTTCTTCAATGTGTCCATCTATTTGACCAAGTTGAACCTGTTGTTCCATAAAATGCTTTTGAGATGATTTTATTATGGTCACCATAAAAAACATTCCAATAAATGCAGCTGCAATACCAGCAATAGCAATAGTCCAGTTTGTGTAAAACATCATAATTGCAGATCCTACGAGCAATGTGACAGATGTCACCAAACTTGACAAGCTCTGGTTCATTGTCTGTCCAACGGTATCCACATCATTTGTAATACGGCTCAAGATATCTCCAATTGGATTCGAATCAAAATATCGCAAAGGAAGAACATTGATTTTATTTGAAATATTTCTTCTCATTTTTTGAGTGATTCGTTGAGAAAGCGTTGCCATAATAAACCCTTGTACATAATTCAATATAAATCCCAAGGAATATAGGACAATTAATCCTATCGCAATCTTGGTGATTGCATCGAGATCAATTCCACCTGACATGAGGCCATTTGTAATTTCCTGTGTTAATTTTTGAATTCGGTTCGGTCCCACTAAATTAAGAATGGTTCCTATCATAGCAAAGCATACCGACAGAATCATTGGCACTTTATATTTCCCAATATATTTGAAAAAATCGCCAACTGTTTTCTTAAAATCATTACTCTTTTCACCGACGCTCATTCCGCCACCCGGACCATGACCGCCTGTGTTTCTTTTTTGTACTTTCTCAGCCATTTGCAATTTCCTCCTTTGATAATTGTGAATTTGCAATTTCCTGATATTCTTTGCAATTTTCAATCAATTCTTTATGTGTTCCCATACCAACGATTTTACCATGCTCCAACACAATAATCTTATCCGCATTTCGAATCGTTCCGATTCTCTGCGCTACAATTATCTTTGTTGAATCACTAATGGACTTTTGTAATTCTGCACGTAACACACGATCGGTTTTGTAATCAAGTGCAGAGAAAGAATCATCAAATACAAATATTTCAGGTTTTCTTGCAATTGCTCTTGCAATTGATATTCTCTGTTTCTGTCCTCCGGATACGTTGGTACCAGCTTGAGAAATCTCACCTTCATAGGTATTCGTCATATTTTCTACAAAATCTTGCCCTTGCGCTATTCTTACCGCTTCTTTAACTTCATCAATCGTAATTTCAGAGATTCCATTTTCTCCGTATGCCACGTTACTTGCAACTGTACCTGCAAACATTACGGTTTTCTGTGGCACATATCCAATTCGGTTATGTAGATCTTCCTGACGCACGTCCTTAACATTTACACCATCTACTAGTACCTGGCCTTTCGTTGCATCATAAAAACGAGGAATCAAATTGATCAGTGTTGATTTTCCACTTCCTGTCGCTCCAATAAATGCAACAGTTTCCCCTCTTTTCGCTGTAAAGCTCACTCCTTTTAGAACATAATCTCCTGCATCTGGGTATTTAAAATATACATCTTTAAATTCAATCGTTCCTTGTTCTGTCAACTGCTTTGTTTCTTCTTTATCCAAAACAGTCAAATCCGTAGAGAGCACTTCCATGATACGATTCGCTGATACCTGCGCTCTTGGAAGTAAAATAAAAATCATAACCAAAAGCATAAATGCCATAATCACCTGCATTGCATAGGTAGAAAATACAATCATATCTCCAAATATATTGAATTTATCCATCATGGATGCCGCATCAATTAAATACGCTCCAATCCAATATACTGCAAGTGTCAGACCCATGTTTATCAACGTGATTCCCGGCATCATAACAGCCATCACTCGTCCTGCCACCAAATTATTATCAGTCAAATCGTCATTGACCTGTGCAAACTTGTTTTTTTGATAGTTTTCTGCATTATATGCGCGCACTACACGAATACCGGTCAATTGTTCTCTTGTAACACGATTGATACTATCTGTAAATTTTTGAATTTTACGAAATCTTGGAATCGCAACGAAAATAACCAAACTCATTAAGAGAAGAAGCACACAGACTGCAATCACTGTAGATAATGTCCATTCCCAACTTTTCCCTGAGATTTTTATAACTGCCCACACCGCTAGAATTGGAGCTTTAATAATCGCCTGCAATCCCATTGCAATTAAAAATTGTACTTGAGTAATATCATTTGTTGTACGATTAATCAAACTTGCTGTAGAGAACTTATTGATTTCTCCCATAGAAAAGGACATGGTTTTACTGTACACCTTTCCACGAAGAGTCTTTGATAATCCCGCAGCGACCTGTGATGCAAAATAACTCACAATAATTGCACTCACTGTGCTACCTAGTGCACAAAGCATCATGTAACCGCCCTGTGTTAAAATTTCGTTTATTCCACTTCCTTCTACTTGAAGTAATTGTGTCATTTCTTTCAGGTAATCTGGCAATTTCAAATCAAGCCACACCTGAGCCACTATAAAAATCAGCGAGATAAAAACAAATCCCACTTCTTTCTTTTTAAAATATCTAAAAATTCGTAACATATTGTCTCCTCTTTATCTAAAATTTATATTCGCATCTTCCTGATACATTAATTGTTTTGGCAGTCCATAAAATCCTTCACACGTTTAATAATTCGTATAAATTCATCTGCATCCTCACCTAAATACTCCAACAGTTCTACGGTTTTTTCCAAAATCATGTCTTCCTTTTGCTGCACAAAATCTTTCCCTTTTTCAGTAATCACGACTTTTACTTTTCTGCGATCCTTTTCATCATGAATTCGCTCAATGTACTCTTTCTTTTCTAAACTATTCAATGTATTTGCCACTCTTGCAGTTGAAAGATGAAATTGTTGACTAAATTCTGTCGGATAGGTATCACCATGCAAAGCCAAATACTTCAGTACAGGCATTTCTCCTCTTGTTGCATTGTGCATATGCTTTACAGGTCCTTTATTGAATAAAGCAAACTGTGCTAATAGTTCGGTTGCTTTTTCTTTTGATGTCATAATAACCTCCTATCTTTTTTTTATTTATTTTTACCTAACACCGATAGATACTATTATAGTTTGCTATTTTTTAAAGTCAATAGTGTTTATATTTATTTTATACTTTTCATAAAAATTATAAGAATGCAAAAAAGACGAATGTGCACATTCGTCTTTTCCTTTCCTTCCAGTTCTATATATCATCGTTATCCTTGAACGGAAATTTCTGATGTACAATGAGGACATCTTGTGGCTTCTAACGGAATATCCATACAACAACTCGGACACTTTTTTGTCGTTATTACGGGCACCGCCTCTTCCTTCTTTTTCATCTTTTCTATGAATCGAATAAATAAGAAAATAACAAATGCCATAATTAAAAAATTGATGACCGCCGTAATAAATGTCCCGTAATTCAATGTTGAAGCGCCTGCCTCTTGTGCTTCGGCTAAAGTGACATATGTTTCACCGTCCAGTGCTATAAATAGATTGGAAAAATCTATTTTCCCTGTAAAAATGCTAATAATTGGCATAATCATATCATCTACAAAGGATTTTACAATGGCCCCAAACGCTGCACCGATAATCACACCTATCGCTAGATCGACTACATTTCCTCTTATTACAAATTTCTTAAATTCCTTAAACATCCAATCACCCCTTCTTTCCTCATTTTAAAGAACAAGATCCACTCCACTGGTTCTTTGTTCCATCATTTTATTAAATAATTCTACTATATATTCGGCTGCTTTCATAGGGGGCAATCCATGATTATGAATATTTGATACGACCGTACGACTAGATTCCACATTTCCAATAACCGGTTTATACGTTATATAGGCACTCATGCTTTCTGCAGTTGCCAAACCTGGCCTCTCCCCTAACAAAACACATACGATTTTTGCACCAGTTGCTATCCCAACATAATCCGAGGCAGATACCCTTCCATTTCTTAGAAAGAAACATTCTCCAATGCGATACGGCAGTCGTTCTTTTGCAATTTTACAAATTGCTTCATAGGTCAGAATGCCATTCGCTTCCACCGCACTTGCGCTTAAGCCATCCGAAATGTAGATTTGAATATCAACCCCATCATCCCCAAATTTTTTCAATGCCTCTATTTGATCTTTCGGTATCACTCTTCCCTGATCTGGCCGTAGCAAAAAAACCTCTCTCTCTTGACATGCTGTGGAAAATGTTTGTAATTGATGTTCTTCTATCCATTTCGGATCCACATCACGCATTACGGAATCCACCGCAGCGGCATGTCCTTCCTGAAGAGATAAAATCGTATCCGTTTTATAACCCGTGCCTGCACGTCCCACTTGATTTCTGGCATTCGTCTTACTCTGTAAATGTTCGAATTCTTCCACATGTTCAAGGAAAATTGTTGGATTCCCCATGTTCAAGGACACATCTATTTTCCATTTTTCCATCCAAGCTGCAAATTCTTTTGTAGGGCGTTTTCCAGTTAATTGTCTTAGAGAAGCAATGTCGTGATATCCTAGACTTTGATAATACAGCATAATATCATCCGTTGCAGGCACACCAATCAAATAATTACAACCTGCATTCGTCAAAAGAATCGATAAATTATCCATGTCATTTTGATCTGCTTTCATATGATTGGTATAGCAGACATCCACTCCCATGGGAATTCCACAAAGTTTTGCCATAAAATGATCCTCAAGCCCTGCTCGAATTACTTGTTTGCTATCATACAAATATTCTGGACCGATAAATCCAACAACCGAATTCACCAAAAATGGATCAAATGCTCTTGCAAGACAATAACACCGGGCTTCCATAGTTGTTTGATCTGCCTCAAAATGAGAACCAGATGACAATTCCGAACCCTGCCCGGTTTCAAAATACATTAGTGCTTTCCCCTGATTTCGATTATGCTCTTGCATATATTGGTATCCTTCAAGAAGCACTCCAACATCAATTCCAAACTCGCGATTTCCCTTTTCACTACCCGCAATGCTTTGGAATAGCAAATCAGCTTTTCCTCCTCTTTTCATTGCCTCTAACTGCGATTTAATATGACCTAAAACACAAGTTTGTGTCGGAATTTCATATTTCGTTTTTGCTTCTTCTAACACCTCCATGATTTGCTTGAGATTATCTGGGGAATCATTTACTGGATTAATTCCTATCACCGCATCACCAACACCATAGCTAAGACCTTCCAACAAAGACGCCATAATCCCTTCCGGATCATCGGTTTGATGATTTGGTTGTAAACGACTCGAGAGGCATCCTTTCTCTCCAACAGTTGTCACACAGGTCGCTTTCACTTCCATTTTTGAAGCCAGTAAAATCAAGTCCATATTGGTCATTAATTTCGCAAGGGATGCAATGACTTCTCCCGTCATTGCTTTCCCAAGTTCTAGCATCAATTTTCCATCGGTCTTATGATCCAATAATAATTCCCTTAATTCTCCTATCTGCATATCTTTTATTCTTATGAAATTTGTTGGGTCCAAACGATCTATTATTAATCTTGTGACCTCATCCTCATCATATGGCACAACTGGTTCCTTAGTGATTTCTTCAACCGTTCGTGTTGCCAAAATTTTTCTAGCGCAGATTCTTTCTTCCATGGATTTGGCATGGATGCCAGCCAATTGATCTCCTGTTTTTTCTTCACTAGCTTTTGCCATCACTTCTTTTAAAGAAGAAAACGCATATTCCTTTCCAAACAGCTCTGTTTTAAACATCATATTATTTTCCTTCCCTTCTGCATCAAACCACGTAGCAATAGTAAAAGAGGACTGCCTTTTTGATTTTGATACTTATTACCATTCAAATACAATTCTAAAACCTGAATGGATTTTAAATTCTCTTTTTGCACCTCTAGTGGATTTTTCTCAAGAACAACCATATCAGCAATTTTTCCAACTTCTAACGAACCTCTTTCTCGTTCATCAAAACTTGTATAATATCCATTCCAAGTACACATGCGTATTGCTTCCGATACAGTTAATGCCTGATTTTGGATTGGATGATTCACTGCATTATGTATCCATAACATAGGATCTGGATCAGTACAAGGAGAATCAGATCCTGCTGAAATCAGTATTTTATAGTCTAAAAATGAACGAAGTGGGTTCAATTTAGACTCTCGCTCTCCCATAATTTCTCTTAAATACCAATCCGGCTCCTGAGGCCAATCAATAAAAGAGGTCTGCAATGGAATCTGTATCTGATAATCTCCGCAAACCTTTAATCCTTCTTTCGTCGGCAAGCAGGCATGAATAATGCCATGTCTGTGGTTCGCCCTCGGAAAATCATCCAAAGCTGCTTTTATTGCACGAACCGCTTGATCAAATGCACGATCGCCAATCGCATGCAACTCAATCTGGAGACCTTCTCTATTTGCCTTCTTACAAAACTCTATAACTGTTTCATCTGAATAATATAGAACACCATTTTGGTCGGTTCCAACATATGGTTCGTATAGTGCAGCATCCATTGATCCATAACAACCATCCAATGCAGTAATAAAGCATCCGCCGATTCTTGGCAATTTTCTTTTCTTAACCTTATTTACTTCCATCGTTTGAAAAAATATTCTTGTCTGAAATCCTCCTTTTATACCCAGTCCAACCAGTTGTTCCATATCCACATCCAAATCGTTCGGAAATCCCACCCCACTTACAGAGTGCATCATTCCAATTCCTTTAGATGCCATATAGTCGACCGTCCTCTGCATACTTTTCACAAGTGAAAAAATGGATATTTTAGAGGAAACATAATCTGTTGTTCGAAAAAAAGCTTCTTGGTTCATTTCTCCTGAAATTGGATCATAACCTCTTGTTTGTTTTATTTCCTCGGGCAAGCGTCTTAATAATTCACTATTTACAATGGCTGCATGTCCATCATATTTTACAATCATGATTGGACGTTTTAGAGAAACCTGATCCAATTCTTCTCTTGTCACTAATTTTCTTTCTTCCACAGAATGCGGTGAAGCCCCAAATCCTATAATCGTTTCTTGCTTCGTTTGCTTTTCAAATTTTTTCAATCGCTCTAGCATTTCCGCATTATTTTTGACATCCATAACTTGTATCCCTGTATGAAACATTGCAAGAGAAGCAAAATGCAAATGCGTATCTGCAAAAGATGGCAATAGGCATCGTTTTCCAAGCTGAACCCTCTCTTCCTTTCGAAATTCCAATGGTAGCGTATTTCCAACATAAACGATTCTCCCTTGGTCCTCCACTAAAAATTTACAGACTCTGTCTTCCTGATCCACCGTAATAATTGTACCTTCATAAACTTTTGCCATATTAAAAACCATGCCTTTCAAAATTCTTTCACCTTTGAAACTATAACAAAAAAGGACCATAGAATGGTCCCTTCCAATTCATATAAACATAAATGATTATTTTCATCACTCATTATTTAATAACAATTTATAGAGCAACATGTACAATGTCTGCGCTTCACTTTTTGTAAGCTTCATACTTTCCATCATCTTTGATGGTATACTTGCCGCTTTTTCTTTTAATGCTTCGCCCTTTTCTGTAATGGTAACAATAAGATTTCTCTCATCCTCTTCTGATCTTTTTCTCATGACCAGTCCATCTTTCTCCATTTTTTTTAAAAGTGGCGTCAGAGTTCCAGAATCCAAAAATAACCGTTGGCCCAACTCCTTTACAGTAGTATCATGGTCTTCCCACAAAACCATCATGACAATATATTTGGTATAAGTAAGATCAATTTCATCCAAATAAGGTTTGTAAGATTTTACCACTTCTCTGGAACAGGCATATAATGGAAAGCATATTTGATTTTTCAATTTTAAATTGTCATAATCCATCGTTTTTTTCTCCATTCATGTATTATAACACAACACCTAAAAAATTATAACAGGTTTTTAATGTCTTTTTCAAGTTTTGAAGGCACTACATTCGGAGATACTCTTTTTACAACATTTCCATCACGATCCACTAGAAACTTTGTAAAATTCCATTTGATCTGACTTCCTAAAATCCCTTTTTTCTGTGCTTTCAAGTAAGTATAAAGTGGTTCTTCATTTGCTCCATTTACATCAATCTTGGAGAAATGTTCGAATGTTGTGCCAAATCTCCCCGTACAAAATGTTGCAATTTCATCATCACTACCAGTTGCCTGATTTGCAAATTGATTACAAGGAAAATCTAAAACTTCAAATCCTTGATCTTGATAAGTTTCATATAATGACTGCAGATCTTTATATTGTGGTGTAAACCCGCATGCTGTTGCAGTATTAACAATCAACAATACCTTTCCTTTCATTTCTTCCATGGATCGATAACTTCCATCCGCTCTTTTCACTTTAAAATCATAGATATTCATTTTATTCTCCTTTGCCTTGCATTTTATATTTTTTGCCATTAAATTGCTTACAACCAAATAATAACACGAGTCTTTTTTCGTGTCAACAGTTTTTTAAAATTAAATTGTGTAAAATCTATTTTATTTAAAAAGAGACTGTATGGATTTTTATACAGTCTCTTTTTTTCTATTTTAATTTTACTTTTGCCCACCCCGTCATATTCATGATGTGGTCCTCTCGTGATTCTAGAAAATCTTCAATACAGGAAATACTTGCATACCCTCCATTCATCGCTTCTTCTGCACTCCCCGTTCCCGGATATCTAGCAAAGAATTGAGGATATAGCGGGGCATAAATCTTTTCGAACTGTTCGAGTTGTTCGAGTGCCACTTCTTTCAAAAATATATTTTCATGATATGACTCAATCGTATCAAAAAAAGATTCTTGAAAAGTTTTATTTGTCATCAAATATGCGAAGGTCAAGACTGCAGGATTGGTTGTATCAGTATCCAGCATTCCGTTCGGCATATAATTATCCTCTTTCATTGTATTCGCCAATGCATCAGAACTGCCACTGACTCCTCCGAATTCCATGTCATAAAACGAAAATCGCCATCTGCCATCCGCATAAGGATTCTCTGGGTCGATTTCTGCCGTCTTCCACATGGACCAGTTTTTTCCTGGCCAATCCCATTTATTATTGATCCATAGTTCGACTGCAAAATAATCAAGAACACTATCTACATCAACTAGTGAGGCCAATTTCTGATAGGCTTCATCTGATGCAAAAGAGTCATACTGATCAAACAACGTCAATAATTCTTCAAAATAATAGCTTTCGTCCGAAATACCATCCGGTAAATCGCCTTCGTCTAACTTATAGCCCAACTCATAAGTTTCTGCATCACCTTTATATACAATGACCTGATCCTTTTCTACACCATAGTGATCTGCATAATAGTCATTATCATAATCTTCTTCTAAAACATACAGTCCAAAATACTCACCATTCACGTAAACAACACATGGTCTGGATGCTTTTGTAGAGCACTTCAACTGTGTAACCAGACTTTGCCAATATGTATCATTAAATTTCGCGGTAAAGGCACAGTTTCCTCCAGCCCTTAGGACTAATTTTTGAAACTGGTCAATAACTTCACCTTCCGAGTTCAGCAACTGATTTCCAAACACGGCATATTCAAAGTTATTGTTTCCGTAATCTTTGTCTGCTTTTAAACGTAATCCCTTTTGTAAGTCAGATCTTGAATAATTTCCCTGTATACGAATGCCACAATCCTGTGACAATACACATTCAATCTCATCTGTATCAAACTCAAAGAAATCAATATGTGCCGGTCGTTCCCAGTCACTTCCTCGCTGTTTGTAGTTTGCATCAAGCGATCTAGCGGTTTCTCCTCTTGAAACTTTATGTTCTTCCAAGTAGGAAGTCAAATCTTCCTCGAAAATTGTACCTTTCACATAAATTCCCGTATCTTTATCAAATAACGAATCGAAATCTAACGTTATACTGATGACTGCTAGAGATTTTCCAGCCGCCTGAACGCTTTCTTTTAGTCCCTCAATATGTTCTTCCGGTAATCCAACAAAATAAGTTTGTGTTTCCGCCTTATCGAACTTCCCATCGTCACCTTCTAAAGCTGCACGAATGACAGTACATTTATCCACTGCATCATTTGCTGGTGCCGATACCGTACTTTCAAACCCATCCTTTTCTTCATTTGCCTGATTATAATTCCCACTTATCAACACAGGATCCAGAGCAGATATGACATTTTGCTCTTCACTTCTATCTGTAATCAATATAGGTTCATCATATTTTATTCTTGTGTCACTAGTCTCGGGGTTGCTACCATCTAATGTATAATAAATGGTGCCTTCCTCCGTAAAAAGTTCTAAATAGAAGTTCCCCTCATAAATATTGCCTTCCTTACTCCAAGTAATATCCCCCGTCGTAATCGGACGATCGGCAATGGAAACGGTTTCCACCGTAGGAACATCTTCCTGCGCCGAGTAATCCTCTTTTGCACATGCAAACAAAGAGCAAAGCATTGTGCCCATTAATACACAAATTAAACTGTTTTTTTTCATATTTGACCCCATTTTCAAAATTCTCTCGTATTTATAACTACCTGAATCTATCGTATATGAAATCAAACAAAAAAGTTACCCTGCATATTATAGAAAGTTCCTACATTATTTAAAGATTTGACGTACACCAAATTGCAGGTACCACTGCTTCGTCGTATTTTTTATTGTCTGAAATAATATTCATTTTCGAAGCGCGAGCATAGATGCCTGTAAACTCACCATTGTAAACATACATTCCTGTAAGGTTGTAAAACTCTCTGATCTTTAGTTCTTGATCCTCTGCATGAAAATTTGGAGTTCGAAAAGGTTCACTGAATTCCTGAATCAAAAAATTTTCTTTATGATATTTTTTCAGCAACTCCTCCCACTCTTCTTTTGTATGATTATTTCCTGCAAAAGCATCTCTTGCCCCATAAGAATTCTGAGGCTTTAAAAACCACTTGTCTTTCTCTTCAATAAATGGTGTTAAATCATCAATCTCTGATAAATCCGCAGAATATGGTACATGTTCCTTTATGTATGCAATCTCTTGCTCTGTAAAATATTTCTTCATATCCTTTCGATGAAGTACTTCAAATAAAATTTTATGATGACTGATCTGCGTAGACATTTCTCCAATCACACACACTGCATCCTCTTTGAGCCCCTTCATGAAACCAGAGATTTCCTCTTGCTTTTCCAAAATATCACTCGTAACAGCCCTTCGATAAATCGCATCCACTCGATATCCTTGATCAGAAACAAGAACCCCATCCTGATATTGCAAATTACGAATATCAACGATCTCACATGCACATCCTGCACGTAAGAATGACTGTCTAAAAAACTCAAACTCTTGCATAGATGAAGCAAACTCAAAAAAATCAACAATCGCAACATTAGGAACATTCACTTTTTTTGGATAGGTCTGATAAATCTCCAAAAAAGCTTTTGCCCAGGAATCAAACAATTCAAAATCCTTAACGATGTGATTTGAAGCGAATTTTTTATATTCTGGCATATATTTAATCGCGTTTCCTACTTCACGCATTTCATTCATGGCGCTTGTTCCATCTGTATTAATTTCACAAAATTTGAAATCTAGTGTTAGTTCATTAAGAAATATATCAAACCTTGCAATTGGAAGAAAACAATCATATTTTGCTTCCAACATAACTAATTCATTCATTTCTTTTGAAAATTTAAAAAAATCACGAAATTCCTTTGAGGTACGATAATAATGGTGTGTTTTTCTGAGTATCTCATAAAATTCTTGTACCATTTGAGAAAGATATGAAACCGCATCCTTGGTGTAAATCTTAGGAGCCAGCAAAGAGTCGATCGCTCTACCATGATATTTTGCACTTGAATTCTTCAAATACTGGTGAAAATTCTCCACACTTTTTTCAAGGTCTTTATTGGAACGCAAATATTCTAGATATTCCTCATTTACAAGTTTCATTTCTTTTGCAATAATTTCCCGATTAAAACTCATCGTACAACCATCCCTTCTAAGTTTTTTAAAAAATCAAAATTCTTCTTATCCATCACTTTTTCTACAAGTGAAAAAACAACCGAAATAATGTCACGAATTGCTTTTCCATAAATCTGGCTTTCGTAACCATTTTTTTGAATGACATGATATGCTTCCTTCATATCTTCCACCGTAATGTCGTTAAAATATTCTAAAAGGACTTCCACAGCATGTTCCCCAGTCAATAACAACAGCAATTCTACAAATGGCAAGGATTCTTCCATCGATCTCGCGTCCATAATTCGAAATTCAATGTAGTTTTTCGCGCGCACAACAGGAAATATCATCGACAAGATTAAAGAAGCATCTTTTTCATCAATTTCTTTTGATGCATAAAGATTCCTTCCAGTTTCCTCCGAATACATAATTTCCTCTTGATCATATGCATTGATAACTGGCGGCTTCAGGCAAAACAAAGCATATTTTTCATAACCAAAATCCGGATCAAACAACTCTGGTATCATCAATTCTCGATGACGATCTGCATTTTCCCAAATCTCGTATCTTTTTAAGTACTTTTTATTTTCCTCTTTTTCAAAAACTGGAGTATTATCTGCTAGCAGTCCAATGATCGGCGATAAGATATTCAAAAGACGATATTTTTTTACAAAGTCTTCTTCGTTAAAATAATCGACGGAGACCTGCAACGATGCGGTTCCTCGCATCATACATCTCCCATATGGACCCTGTTCTTCAAAATACTTATCCATGTTATAGTATCTTTTTTTAGGAAGAATATCCATTTCTAAAACTGACATATTTGGTTGATATCCCATACAAATCAACTCATAATGATAATGCTCTAAAATTGGATCAATTAAACTGCGAAAGGATTGATAAACAAAAGAAACCTCTGTAATCGTTTTTTTAGGACTGATGCTAATTTCTAATTGTGCTCCTGGCTCTAATGTAATCATATACTCGTCACACTGAAGTCCAATGACATATTCGCCTTCTTTCGCCATAATAGGAAACGAAGGAAGCAGCTCCTTCATGATTTGATTCACTCCTTGTTCTCCAAAAAAAGGAACACTTTTTTTGTCTTCACGAGTAACCACAAAGTGTTCCAACTCTACTCCTATATATTCTGTTTTATGTATTTTTTCCCCTTTTTTTATTTCTGCTACAATTTTTTTTACGTTCTCATTAAGGAAGGATTCATCTAGATCATCCATCTTTTCCATTTGCATTTTCATACGTATTTACGCTTTCATTTATCATTTATTTTTGATGTGTTTTCAAATTTACATCTACAATTATCTATATATCATATCACATCTGTCAAGCTAAAAAATCACATACGCAATTTTCAAAAAACAAAAAAAGACTACCTTTACTCCTGTAGTCCTTTTTTGTCTTTAAACATTCAATGTCTACCACCTCGTCCACTACCGTGTCCTCTTTCCAACGTACTATTCGGATTAGTAAAATCGAGATTTAATGCATCTGCAATTGCTTCTAAGATTCCATTACTACTAAATGTCGCTCCTGATACAGTATCCACATCCACGTTTTGGCTTTCCACAACTTCCGAAAGGATTGTTCCTTCAGCTCGCATAAAATAGGGAACATCATCGCCACTAGACAAGATGCTAATTTCTTCAATCAAGCCATTTTCTACAATTACCTGAACTTCAATTTCTCCTTTATATCCTGTACCAGTCCCGACAAAAATACCATCTGTATAACTTCCCTCAAGTATTTCCGTGAGATTACCTGAATCTATTTGTGCACCACTTAATTCACTTTCACTTCCAAAATCATCATTGATATCGGTAGAAGTCGTGATACTTTCTGATAGAGCATTAGCAACAGCATTCATAATGGAATCGCTACTAAATGTCGCGCCCGACACAGCGTCAACCTCTGTTTCCTGTGTCGAAAGAATTCTTGAAATAATAGTTCCCTCTGCTTTCACAAAATACCTTAAATCATCTTCATAATCTGTTACTTCAATATCGGCTATATATCCATTTTCTACCGTTACTAAAACTTCTGTAAATCCTCGAAACCCGTATGCTTCACCCGTATACATTCCGTCGACATATGGACCGGACTCCGAATCGCTCGTATACGCGCTTGTCATCAAAGTCGTTTGTGTCTGTTCAGATGCTGCATAAACTGTAGCGAGATTACCAACAAAAAACAAAATGGTTGCAAGCGCTATCGATGCGTTTGTCACAATTTGAGGTCTTATATTTGCTTTTGCATTTCCAGTTGGACAATGATTCGTACATGCAAAACAATTGATGCATTCCCCACTCTTCACCTGGTTTTCTCTATATAATGGAATTCCCATAGAGCATTTGGAAGTACATAATTTACAGGATCCACAATTTTCTTTTTTCTTATCAATTCGAAACCAACGAAACCTCGAAGTTACCGTAAATATTGCACCAAGTGGGCACAAATATCTACAAAAAAATCGTTCGATCAATAAAGAACCAATTATTATAAATAAGAGTAAGATACCACCAATGGATATAAAATAATTTGCGGATGGCCAATTCCCAATTTTTGCAAACATTCCAAAAATTGTCCAGGGACTTGCGGTTCCAGAAAGAGTAGAAATACCCATTGTCCATGAGAGTAAGACCACGAGTGCCAACACCAGATATTTTACTTTTTTAAGAACTGCATCCATACGCTCACTAACTATAAATTTGAGATGAAATACTTTTTTTGATAAGAACCAAAGCACATCGCCCATGCTTCCAAAGCTACACATGAATCCGCAAAAAAAACGACCCATAACGACGGTTACAAATAGCACGGATGAAACAATTAATATCGAACCAATTTGCATTTCCATTGAAAAAGATTCATTCAAGATTGCTAAATAGATATCTTTGATTGCATCAAAAACCGAGGTGAAAATACCTGGCAAAAAAATAAAAAATACGAGTTGCGTGATTCTACGGAATACTTTCATCAGTGTTATTCTTTTTATTTTGTTTGTTAAATTATTGAATTGTATTTTTGCTTCCATGTAACCTCCTAAAAAATCATTCATCATCTATCCTTCTAGAATACCTGTGTTATGTGACAGTTTCATGACAAAAAGATAAATGAATCAAATTATCGACCTCTCTTTCTTTCTATTTTATTCATCAGACTTAAACTGACCTTAAAATGGGTGACATACAAAAAAGGCATATGCAAAAATGCATATGCCTTGTAAATAGATTATACGTAATAAATATCAACCGCTCCAAAACTAACATCTCCACTGATATAAATCTGATCCGTCCCATTTGGAGTCGCGTGGTTCTTTTCCTCAAAAGAACCAAAAGAAGATTCTACATTATGTATTACCTGCCATGTTTTAGGTATATACAACTGTACTCCTGAAAATGAACTATCGACATAAATCTCTCCACGAGAATTCTTAAGTTTGCAATTATCAAAGTAAACCTTCAAAGCGCCGAAGCTACAATCAATGTCTGCCTTTTCAAATTCTTCGGAATTGATGTATTTAATCCCGGAACCAAAACTTACATCACAATGAATTACATTTCCGTTTTCTTCACTGATGTCTTCTTCCTCTCCAATATTCCAAGACTTATTCCACTTTTTATGCTTTCCAGAATGAGAATGAATCTTCACAGCATTCTTTTTGAAAATGATAGAAAGTCCAATGGTACCTAAAAGTGCGGTTAAAAGTACTGGCCATGGAACTAAATTTTCGATATGAAGCTGTTCATGAAAAATAATTGCCAAGAGTGCCAGCGGAAAAAGAATACCTCCAAAGTTCAATCGAATAATGCTTTGAATCATGATAGCTACAAGCAACACAGCAAAAGCAATTCCCCACATACTTACAGCGACAAACATTCCTAACTGATTAACAATGACCATGACTGCCATAATAATAAATAACAGTCCCCAAAAAATATTTCGTTTTTTCATATATTTCTCCTCTTTTCATCCAACCTGATTTTTAATGGTTTATAGTAGTGTCTTGAAACAAAGACTTGTTTATGAGAATCAAAAAACTGCACTTCACTTGAAGCTGTAACATTTTTTGTGATGGAATATATATGATTGATATTCAAAATCGTTGATTTTGAAATTCTCATAAAATTTCCTGGAAGTATTTCTTCTAATTCATACAATCGATATGTTGTCTGAAATACTTGATTTTTGGTATGTGCACTAACCAATCCTTCATCTGTCTCAAAAAACATCACTTCATTCACAGGAAAATAAAATTCTTTATTCCCTTGAAAAAAAACAATTCCTTCTTGTTTTGCTTCTAGATTCTTTACAAGTAAATCATAAATCTTTTGTGTCCGCTCTGTTAATGCAGGGCTTCTGATAATGATTTCTTCTTCTTTCAACTCATTTTGGATCTCAATTTTAACATTCATTCCCACACCCGTCTTATGAAATCGTTCGTCCAATATTCTCGAACTTTTTGTTTCAACTCATACTTTGATTATATCTTTCATTTTATTTCTGTAAATACAATTTCCGTATCAGGTCAGATTATCTTAGTAAGTGGTAAATATCCCACTCTAACATTCAAGAGGTAATTATTTTTTTCACTGAAGATCATAAATTCTTCGGAATTTCTCTTCCAGGTATTTTACATAATACGTCGGATTGAACTCTTCGCCCATCATACCATTTAATAATTGTGACGTGTTTTTCGTAGCACCATACTGATGTATATGTTTCCTTAAGAATGCAACAATTTTTTCAAAATCTCCCTTTTTCAACAATTCATCAAGATCCATTTGTTGTTCCATACAAGCGTAAATCTGGGCAGAAATCGCACTTCCCAATGCATATGATGGAAAATATCCAAAGCTTCCCTGGGACCAGTGAACATCCTGAAGGACACCTTCACTTACTTTTTCTGCACGAATTCCCAAATAAGATTCATATTTGTCATCCCAAATTTGCATCAGATCTTCTGTTTTTACTTCCTCTTCAAAAATCATCTTTTCAATTTCATAACGTATCATGACATGCACACAATAAGTCAGCTCATCTGCTTCTGTTCGAATAAGACCTGGTGTCGATTTGTTAATTGCCCGAACAAATGCGTCCAAAGAAACTTCCCCGAGTTGTTCTGGAAACAAATCTACTAACTTTTGATAAATTGGAGTCCAAAAGGAACTTCTTCTTGCAAGCATATTTTCAAAAAAACGAGACTGAGATTCATGGACTCCCATGGATGTTCCTCTGCCAACTGGAGTCATCGATAAGTCGTCTGCAACTCCCATTTCATATATTCCATGACCAGACTCATGAATTTGAGAAAATATCGCACTCTGTAAGTTGTTTTCCAGATAATGATTTGTAATACGTACATCTTTATTGTGCATTTGAAGTGTAAATGGATGAGCACTCTCTGCCATTACCCCGAATTCTTCCTTAAACCCAACATAGTGAGCAATAAACTTACTAAACTCTTTTTGTTTTTGCGTTGGATAAGATACGTACATAAATTGATCATCGATTGGTGTGCCCTTTTCTTTAATCAACTTAATCAAAGGAAGTATTGATTCTTTTAATGTACCAAAAAATTCATCTAGTACTTCCATCGTAAATCCTTCTTCATAATCATTCAATAATACATCGTATCTCTTTTGTCCCTCTTTTTTTCGATAATCTGCAAACTTTCTTTGATAAGCAATTAATTGATCCAACGTACCAGCGAAGATCGAATAGTCATTTTTTACTTTCGCTTCTTCCCAGATAGTTGGTGCTTGTGCACTTAATTCACTATAAGCTTGAAATTCATCAGCTGGAATCTTTTCAAACTGATCAAACTCCTTTTTCACATCTTTTACAATTGCTTTTTCTACATCCGTAAGTTGCTTTTGTTCCTCTTCTCCTGCAAGTTCATAAATCAAAGTTTTCACTTCATCATTGATTAGGGATTTATATAGTTCTCCCGAAAGAATCCCTACATTCTTTGACGTGTTTGGAATGGATCGTTTCGGTGCCTGGGTCTGCATGTCCCAATGAAATAAACTTAGTGCAGATTGTAATGCCATGGCAGTCTCCATGTGTGGTCTTAATTTTTCAAATTTTTCACTCATATTTTTCCCTCGATTTCTTTTATTTTGATTCCCAATATTTTTCTTTCTGTTGCATACTGAGAGAATCTACAAATTCTTTTTTCATATTCAAAAACATTTCTATATTTACCAACAGTACAAATAATGTTGCACGTGTCTCAAACTCTTCCCGTGTCTTTGGCAAGGTGTTCTCTCTAAATTGCTCCAGCAAAACTTTTTCTCGAATCAAGAGCTCTCTTGTATTGTTCCATTCCGACAAGGATTTTGCGATGTCTAACAAAAAGTCAGCAATATCCTGTGATTGCTCTGTTACTACGGTAATGGATAATGCTTTCTCGTAAATTTCCCGTAGAACATAAAACTGACTATTTCTCATCTCCATATATTCAACAAAATATCGATTCTCAGTTAGTAGTGTATTGTTCATATTAATATAGGATTCTTCCATACCCTCACTGATTTCTGTTTCTAGATGATTCATGCAGGAAATTACGCCTCTTTCATATTCCTCTTCTGATATTACATGCGCCAATTCTACCAACACCTCTTTTAAACAGTCTTCAATTTGTTTTTGTGCTTTTCGAATCAATTTTACATTACTTGGTATATACAAATTTAGTAGAATACCGATTCCTGCACCTATCACTAACAGTAAACTCTCATTAATAAACAGCTCCCATGACATCGACTGAGATAGATAGAAATGCGATATTAAAACAACATTCATAACCAGTGCATCTTGATATTCAAATACAATACAAAATGTTGAGAAAAAGAGTAAAAAAAGTCCAAATGCTAAGATTCGATAGGATAAAGCAAAAAATACCAGATAGGCTACTAAACATGCTACTGCATACGCGATAATCCGCTTCCATGCAATGTTCATGGTTGCTTTTTTTGTATTTTGAATAGACAGAATAACAATAATACCTGCTGCTATAGGATGATTTAAGTGTAATGCATAAGCTAGTAAGATTGCAATAGTTCCTCCTATTGCATATTTCATAATACGTATCAGTTCTCCTGAATGGAGTCGATATTTATTCCATGTATTTTTCATACGAATTCCTCCTTTCAAGGCAATTTTTTCAAGTTTCAGTCCAAAAATATTTGAACAAAAAATGGAATCGTACAATTACTTATTTCATAATAGTACTCTTCCATCTTTTTTTCTGCAAGTATATCGTTTTAAAAATCCACTACCAGTTTAATACCGTTCCATCAAAAGCCCCATCATCCATATCGAAAACAATGACATTTCCACATCCCATACGATCGTCAATTTGATATGAATCTACCGGTCCAGGCATTTCTGTATGTGCCAGAATGATTAAATACGTTTTGTCCTTATGAGAGATTTCCAGCCCACGCACCAGGTTTTTTGACTGTACCTCTTGAGAACGATATAACCGAACCTCTTTATCATTTACTTTCGTTTCTGCTCCGTCCCCTTTCACGCAAACAGTCAACATCGATTGAAATCCTTTTCCTTTCAGAGTTGACGAAATTGTCTGATTTTCACGAATCATATTATAATGCTTAGATTGCATAGTTTGAATGACTTCCTGTTTTGCCATTTTTTCAAAAAAGAATGTAGCCTTTGTATCCTCAATTTGAAATAATGCCTGGTTTTTATCCAGTTGCAATGTTCCCTCACAATCAAAATGAAAATACTCCGTATACGTGTGTTCTCCACTTGTATAACACTCATCTAAAATCAAATATATATCTGGTTTTATATGCAAGACTTTGCGGTTTACGAACACAGGGTTATCCAATGTCATATATCCCATATGACCAGCTTGCGCATATTCATATATTTTTGAACACTTCATTGGTTGTTTAACTTGTGCAGTCACCGTTTTCGATACCCACGAATTTTCCCATTCACTATAATCCATACCATCTACAACAATCGTATTATGTCCTTTTGGATTTTTCAAATATTTTCGAATATCATCATAGACATAGGAATATCTTCCCGAATCAACCAAAACATCTTTTCCATTCATCATGAGATCTACGTGAAGAGCGTCTGAATGACCATGACTAGAGCCAAGTAAACCCCCATCAAAATGGAGCATATCTGCTTTTTTGTCCCATCCAGAGCGAAAGAAATACTGTCCGCTATCATATAAACAAAGTGATTGATATTCTGGATAAATCACTTCTAATTCATGATATGATTGAATATCTTCTGAATTTATAAACCAAACATTTTCATGGTCCAAATACTCCCCAGAAAATACCTTGAGTTTTCCATCCTGAAACAAGATTGCCGCCAACTGCATAATCGACTGGACATTCATGTCATCACTGTCCCCCATAGATAGCATGTGTCCATTTGGTTTTGTCATTTTTAGTGCAGCTATAGACATCTCGTAAATTCGCTCATAGAAAACCTCATCCATCTCAATCTGTCGTTTTTTTGAAATATATGCCACCTCCAGCATACAACGAAGAACCTCGAAGTGGTACATTGGTGATTGTTCCAGTTGCATACCATCTTGCATAACTTGCATTTTTAATGCCTTTGTCAAAACATCTGCCGCGTGGGAAAGATAGCTCTTCGTATCCTCATCACAAGGCATAAGCGCTCCTAAAATAAACAACCCATGGTTTTCCAGAACGCCCCAGTTTCCAACATAACAATATGGTGTCCACTCTTCAATCAGTAATTTGGCATGCAGCTTTAACGATTCAAAGATTATCGTAAGCTTATCATCGGTAAAAGCAGGCGAATCCTGAAACAAATATAGCGCTTTCATCCAATTTCCACTACGCATGCCAATTTCTAGAACTCTCCATGTCGTCCAGCGTCTTTGTTCGGTATATGGCTGATGTTCGATAAAGTGAAGCATCAATTCCACCGCTTTTTCCGCATATTTTTCATTTTTTGTCATTTGATAAACCTGTCCAAGCACAATTAAAAAACGATGGCGATTGAACTGCCACACAAATTCTGCGTCCGTTCCAGGGTTGTGCTCCCAATCAATTTCCCCTTCAAAAACAACAGGTTCATAAGTGCGTTCCAAATCCAATTCCATATCAAACACGAACGAGTGCCTACAAACATCTTCAGCCACCTGACAAACATGAGCATAATCTTTTTGATTATTTGCATTGGTATACTGTTTTCTTTCCTCAACTCCACTAAACCCCTGATAAATATCAGGATGGAACCATTCTATTTTACGATTCATTATTTTCTCCTTATCCATGGCCTATTCTTTTTCAAAATTGTTCCAAATTTTTAAATCTTGTTTTGTAAATTTAAGGAGAGCCTCAAGAAAATAATAGTCTGCATAAATTAAAGAACTCTCTGTCCCATAATGAAAGGCTACAGAACAATCCATGACCATTGCCTCACTTTGAAATGAAAAATCAATTTGCTCCTCACAAATTCTCAAAAAAAGTTTCTCGGCAAATGCTCGATACTCTTCCCCATTCTTTTCTCCCAAAACTTCCGCCAGTTCAAGAATTCCACTGATCGCAATCATCGCCGCACTATTATCTTCTCGTATATCCTCCAGTGGTTGCAAAAAGTCTATCGGTACATGATTGTCATATCGCCTTGTTCCTTCTATAAAATACTTTGTATTCTTAATTGCTACATCTAAATATTTCTGATCTAAAGTATTCTTATAAGCATTAACAAAACCGTACAGTGCCCAAGCTTGCCCTCTAGTCCATGAGGATTCTGATGAGATACCCTGCCCTGCGTGAGTCTTTCTAACAGCTCCCGTTTCTGGATCAAACTCTACAATATGTTTACAAGAACCATCCTCTCTTACAAAATGTGTAAGGATGGTATCTGCATGTTGTCTTGCAATATGAGAAAATCTAGGATCTTTTGTTTCTGTTGCTGCCCAGAAAAGAATTGAGATATTCATCATTGAGTCGATAATTGCCATACCCTTAGATTCCTCATTCGGCTGATTCCAGGCCCGAATAAACTTACCACAAACATTAAATCTTCCTGCAAGAATCGTAGCAGCATGAAGGGCTCTTTTTTTCGACTGCATATTTCCAGTCTCGTGGTAGCTGGCTACTGCGGTTAATAACCACATAAAACCAACATCATGATGTAAGCCGCTAAAAATTTCAAAACAATCATCTAGCTTCTTTTCTATTTCCATTGCATATCCAGCAAGAAGAGGATCTTTTGTTTCATGATACAACTGCCATAATATTCCTCCAAAAAAACCATTCGTCCACCAATTAATCCCGATTTCTTCGACTAAATTATCATGGTAGTCCCGATTGTCGTATTTTCCATTCGCCATTAATGTATAAGGAATTGTACCTTTGTGTAAACTTGCTATCACTCTCATTTTTTCTAGGGCTTTATTCCGATAGCCATAAATAGAGTTCGAAATTTGTTTTTCCATAATAACCTCACTTTCAAATATCATAAAATCATTGTATAAGATTGCATCAAATAAAATAATATCGTAAACTATTAATAACTAACTTTTTCTGCAAAATATCAAATTTTATTTTCTATTCCAAGGAGGCTTCAAATGCTATCAGCAATAATTGGTGGTACAAATATTAGGCACAGCAAAGATTTTTTCATGGATCGGCCTTACGGAGTTCCAAACTATCTTTTTCTGCTTATCAAATCAAGAGCTTTGATTAAGATTCAAAATCATTCCTATGATATCGAACCTTTCACAGCTATATTGATTCAACCAAATACACCTTATTCTTACTCGAATCCATATGGAGAATATATAAATGATTACCTCCATTTTAATTGTACCAATGCAACATGCTTACCGATGGAAATGAGCTCTCAAATTATTCATAAACCGTTTTCCATTGCTTCGCATTCTAGGTATACGATGCTTTTAGAGTTGCTATTACACGAGCATTTATATGGAGATCAGACAACGAATATCGAAAACGAAGAATATTTCTTGAAAATTCTTCTCAATCACCTCAGTTCGGTCTCCAAGTCGAATTCTTCTCAACATGAAAATCATCCGTTATATGCAAAACTTTCCTCTCTTAGAATCCGGATGATGGCAGCTCCCGATGAAGAATATAGCCTCGATGAAATCGCAACCTCCTTCAAAATTAGCACCTCTCATTTTCAACATTTATATTCAACTTTTTTTCAGACATCATTTCGTAGCGATTTAATTCATATTAGAATCGAGCAGGCGAAAACGTTGCTTACCACGACCGATTTCAAAACCTCAAGGGTTGCATCTCTGTGTGGTTATTCATCAGAAGTTCACTTCTTCAGGCAATTCAAGCAGATTACCAAAACAACTCCAAGTGCATATAGAAATGCATTTTAGTTCTGTCTTTATTGTACTATGATATGTCTTTTCTTTTCTAGAAATTCACCTGCCATGTTTGTATACTGAAGAAAAACTACATTCAAAGAAAGGAATGTTTTTATGCAAATTCAAAATCCAATATTACGTGGTTTCTATCCAGACCCTAGCGTATGCGAAGCTAACGGAAAATACTATATGGTCACAAGTACATTTCAATACTTTCCAGGAGTCCCTGTATTTGAAAGTGATGATCTTATTAACTGGAAACAGATCGGTTTTTGTCTGACTCGTAAAGAACAGATTATGCTCGACAAAATCAACTGCTCCGGCGGTGTTTTTGCTCCTTGCATCCGCTTCTATCATGGCAGATTTTACATGACAACGACAAACGATACAACCAGACAAAATTTTATTGTGTGGACCGATGACATATATGGAGAATGGTCTGACCCAATATACATCGACCAGGATGGGATTGATCCTTCCCTATATTACGAAGATGGTCACTATTACTTTATGAGCAATGGTTCGGATGATGAGGGTATCGGCGGAATCATACAGTGCGAAATCGATATCGAAACCGGGAAAAAATTATCTCCTGGGAAATGTATTTGGCAAGGATCTGGCGGAAGATATTTGGAAGGACCTCATCTTTACAAAATTAATGATACTTATTATTTACTTGCGGCGGAAGGTGGTACGGAATATGGGCATATGGTGACATACGCAAAAGGTAACACCCCATTTGGTCCATTTGTAGGTTATCCAAAAAATCCAGTTCTTACGAATCGAAACCTTGGAGGATTCGAAATTCAAGGAGTCGGTCACGGTGATCTGATTCAGGCACCTGATGGTTCTTATTGGATGCTCCATCTTGGATTCCGCCAAACTGGACAATACTCAACATTCCATCATTTGGGTCGAGAAGTATTCATAACACCTGTTTCCTTTCAAGAAGACGGTTGGTTTACAGCTGGTACAAAAGGTACCACAACAGAAATGGTAGAAATACCATTTTTAAAATCTCCTCAAGAATTGCGAAATCATTTTACTTTTAAAAATACTTCATGGGATCTTGATTGGCAATATATGCGACATCCTCATCTAGAACACTATCAGTTGGGTGATGATGCAATCACACTAAATGGCACTACAGAGAGCCTTTTTGACAATGCTTCTCCTACCTTTATCGGGATGCATCAAGCTGAATTTGACATGAAAATCACTTGTGATATTTCAATTGATCATGGCGAAGCTGGACTTACCTTTTTTATGGATAATACACATCATTATGAAATCGCAATCCAAAAGGAAAAGGAAGATTATCAGATTTTCCTTAGACTATGTGTTGGAAATATTCGTTCCATACAAAAGATTCATCCACTTGGATCAAAGAATTACGTTTCCATCGAAGTGAATTCAAATAGTCAAGAATATATTTTCTCAATAAATGACCACTCTGATGGGGAAAAGCATACGATCGAACTCGGAAGAGGAATGACAAAATATCTTTCTTCAGAAGTCGCTGGTGGTTTCACTGGTGTTATGATAGGTATGTACGCATATAGTTCTTCTGAAATGAACAACGCACAATTCTCAGATTACAAATGTTCCTACTTAAAAGACTAATTTCCTAAAAATTCTCCTTGGAGTAGAACATTGCAAAAAAACGCCCGGGCATCATCCCGGGCGTTATATTTTTATTAAATTTTAATTTAATATTGCAAAACTACTCTTCTATAAAATCTACAACTTCTTGCGCAGTGATACTCCATTGTTCTTCTTGTGTAATCGTTGCTGCTCCATCTCCTTCTTGCATTCCATAATCTCCGAAATATCCGTGATTTCCACCTTCCAAATCAAAATAAATTGTATTTTCAGGAGCGTAAGGAACTGCAAGTTCCAAGTTTTTACGATTCACGACTTCATCATTTGTTCCCACAATGGATAACATTTTTAGAGAGGTATTACTTAAATCAGATGAAGGATATGCTCCCATTAAAATAATGCCCGTTATTTTATCGGAACGATCTGAAGCATATGACGATGCCATTGCTCCACCTAGAGAGTGTCCTGCAATATACCATGTCGTAATTTCAGGATGCTCGTCTATTATGGCATCCGCTTTATTCATACCAAAAACAGCCAAATTTGCTGGCATTTTGGGCAAGAAACAAACAATTCCATTGGCGGAGATTTTTTCTAACAACGGAAGGTACGCTATGTATTCCACTTTTCCACCTGGGTAGTAAATTAAACCTACATTTGATTTTTCCATTCCTTCGATTCGAATCAAGTTATTTGATTCTTGTATAATTGTACCTTCAAAAGTCGTTTGATAGCCTTCCAGGTTTTGATCTGCATGATAGTAATCTGAAATATAAATAACAACAACCAAACCAAGTAATACTACAAGTGAAATCAAGATGATTCCAACAATTTTTCCTATTTTACGTTTTTTCAATCTTTCTCCTCCTTTATCTCTCGGTAAGGAATCACATCCCTTGCAGGAACAAGATGCTCACCGACTATTTTTTCCATCCAAATCATATCATACCAGGTATGATACTTGTATCCACATTTTGTAAAATGAGCAACTTTTCGAAATCCCATATGTTCGTGAAATTTCACACTGGTTTGATCCAAATGTTGATCTTTTTCTTCTGTATATGCAATACACGCATTGATATTTAATATTCCCTGTTTCTTCAACGATTCTTCCAACTGCAAAAGAAGTTTTTTACCAATCCCTTGCCCTTTATGTCCTACATGTACATATATTGTTATTTCAACAGACCAATCATATGCTGCTCTTGGTTTAAAAACGGATGCATATGCATATCCTAAAATTTCCTCATTTCCATTATGGTCCAATTTCGAAGCAACGAAATATGGGTATCTCTCTTGGATCGTTTCCATTCTGTTTACAAACTCCTGGATCGTTGGTATTTCATATTCAAATGAAATCGCCGTGTTACGGACATATTCTCCATAGATGTCTAATAAAGCCTTCGCATCTTCTATTTGCGCATTTCGAATATTCAACATAAATAAACCATGCCTTTCTTATTTTGTACGTATTCTTCCTTAAATCATATCACATTATTCTTTTCTTCGATAGATACTTCCATCTTGGTTACGATCCATAAATCCATATTCAATGAGTGCTCTTCGCACTCCCGCAAAATCCTCTTCGTAAATCCGTTTTAGAATTCGATTGATCTCTATTTCTGAATACTCTTTCCCTTGTTTAAAATTCTTGATCACTTCATACAATATAATAATTTTCTTCTTTGCTTTGGCAGGAAATTGTAATATTTTACCGGTATCGTCAAGGTAAGTAGCGATTACTTTTTCCTTTTCTTTTTCAGTGATAACATAGCGTTCATCTACCATCGTCGCGTCCTTATGTATTTCTTGAATCGCTCCTTGATCACTTTGCGAAATTCTTTTCCCCTCTATTTGGTTTAATCCTTGTGTAATTGCTAAAAAAACTTTGGCCTGTTTTTCTTTTTCACGAATTTTAAACTTATGATTTCTGACCGTAGATTGAGCAATGCCCAATGTTTCACTGATCTGTTGATCTGTTTTAAATTCCAAAACCATCTTCAATATTTGCGATTGAATCGATGTAAGACCGTTCACATTTGTGTCTTGTTTTAATAAATAGGGTATACTTCCCCCGTGCATTTGCTCTATATGTCGTTTGATCGCTCCATACGCATCGTACATGTCGTCTTCATAGACATAAATTCTTCCTTTATGTTGCTTTTCTCCACAAAATAAACACTCATATTCGTGTTCCGCTTCGTGATACCCTTTTTCAATCTCATCTATTTCATAGTTCCAAATCATTATATTCACCCTTCCTCTCTATTTGTGCATGTTTGATTTCACAATATCACATTATACTTATAATGTCTACACATAAGCAAACATTATATAATATTGTTTGCTTATTTTATTTTGTGCGAAACATTACCACCAGCTTAGCTGATGGTTTGCTCTGCGGCTATAAGCCGCTGTTCCCTGCTTGCCTCAAAAGAGGCTCTGAAAAGTTCGCCTTCCATACTCCTTATATAGACATTGGATAAAAACTCTTTGAAAACATGTGCTTTTGTCCAAACTATAGTAAAACTTTGGACAATTATCACTATTACACAACTAATTTGTCCAATTGTTATCCTGTATCCTAGATTTTTTTTGATGTTTAAAGCTAAAGCTAGTTGGGAACACACCTGCATAGCAGGTGGTTTATTGTAATCTTGGTTACAAAAAAGTCACCCGCACTGTCAGTAAATAAATCTTCTAACACTACGCGTGACCGCATTTTATTTCATAAATGTAAATTGTACAACATCGCATATTTGTCTGGAAGTGAACATCTCCTTTGTCCATCCTTCTGCATGCGAATCATTTGCTTCAAAGTAAATAGCATGTCTTCCAGTTAATGATTTGACTCTCGCTTTCACAACTGCATCATCGGTTCCTATACTTAACTTTCCTATCAGGCTTTCCTCAGAAACCTGATCTGCGTATACATTTATCGTTCCAGAACAACCTTTTCCAATGACTTGCATATGTAGTTCCATTGTTTCGCTCGAATAATCATCACCAAAATCAAAATACTTATATCCAAATACCGTTTGATCTACAACATTTGTTATCACGCGCGTCATTACATTTTTTTGTGAAATAATGCATCCACCACGCAATACACAAGCGATTTCTGCTGGAACAATCTGGTAAGGATTCAATGACTCTTCAAATCCTAATGAAGTCATTTCTACTTCTGGGATTGTACCATCCTCTAATATCTGAATACGTTCAACACATGCTCTCCTCGACATAATCGTTCCATTTGTCATACGATGATAGAAAATATACCATTGATCTTTTATTTTGCAAATCGAGCCATGGTTATTTCCACCTGGGTAGTCTATTCCATTATTTACAATGGTTCCACGAAACTCATATGGTCCAGTTGGACTTTTAGACGTTGCATATACAAGCTTGCTTCCAGGATTTGTTGGAGAATAGATGTGATAATAAGTATCCCCCACTTTTCTTGGAGAACATGCTTCAAAAAAGCAAAAAGGTTCATCCATAGGAATAATATGATCCATTACGGTTCCATCCAAAATTTCATACATATTCTCTGGATTAATCTCTGCCATAAATGAATTTTGATATCCACAAAAAATATACACTCTTCCATCATCATCTACCAGAACGCCTGGATCAATAAACCATCCTCCATTAAAGGATTCTGATTTTGTTAAATCTTCTTTATACTTATATTTGGACAATAATTTAAATGGTCCTTCCGGACGATCGCTTACACCTACACATCCTAAAGCATTCATAATATAGGCATATAGATAATATTTCCCATCTTTTTCAATCACATCTGGTGCAAACAACTCATTTTGGTTTGTCCAGTCTGTATCCGATGCATGGTCTTCGTCTGCTTTGGTATGAAATATATCACCATGGCACACCCACTCATTTAAATTGTCTACCGGTGCAGACCAAACTTTTAGCTTATAGTCACAAAAGAATTCGGAATCTGGTCGGTCATGGGAACCGTAAATATACACACGATCACCAAATACTCTGGGTTCTCCATCCGGGATATATTCTTGTAAAGGTAAATATGGATTTGGCATAATGTTCTCCTTACTCTATTGTTTCATTTTGTTTATTTTTTTTACTTTTATCACTTACAAAAACAATGGAAAGTACAATCACTGCAAGTACAAAAAGCACACTGATCATAATGAATGGGTGAATACTTTCATGCTCTTCCACTTCTGTTTCTTCTTCCTCTACTACTTGCACTTCTGGTTCTGTCGTCAAATTCTCTTCAACTTCTGGCTCATTTGCCACTTCTTCCAGAACTTCTGTAAGTTCTTCTTGTTCCATAGTTTGCTTTTCCTGATATTGAACATAGGTAGCTTCTCCGGCCGGAGCATCCGCACCAGTAAAATACATGTCAGTTAAGGTAAATGTAATCTCTATCGTCTGTGGATTTTCCAGACCATCAAAGTTTATCATAAAGTCATTTTCTGTTACACCTTCAACCTGAGAACCATCCCATGCATTGATTGGATCATTGGTATCAAAAACTCCAGATTTCAACGCACTTTTTGGTTCTGTTTGTGTTACTTGAAGTTCTTGTCCATCAATTACAACTTTATCGTACATAATGTTACAGGCATCTAGAAGATATCCTCCACTTGAATCCTTGATATATAAAGCGCCAAAATCTCCGATTCCAAGAACACCGGATGTCTTTGCTTTCTCAGATAAATCCCTTGCACAATCAAATGTCAAAGTGTAAGTTCCATCCCCATTGATCGTTACTTTTTGTCCTTCTTCATTTCCTGCATAGTAACTGCTTGCATAATATATATTTAAAGAAATTGTAATAGAATTTGCAACTTCTGCAGCAGACACATTTACCGGAACTTCTTTCGTCAATCCAGTGGATGCAGTAATCGTAATTTTACATTCACCTTCCTGAATCCCAACTACTTTTCCCATTCGATTCACCGTTGCAATGGATGGGTCTGACGAACGATACGTTAAATAGGCACTACTTCCAGAGGTTTCATTACTAGCACTTAAGTTGCTAAATTCTCCCACTTTGATATCCACTTGTTCTACTGATTGAATTACTTCACAAGGCGTTGTCGATTCTGCATTGACCTTAATTGTAAAGCTCTTCTCATATTCTCCATTTTGAGAGCATGCATATACTGTCGTTGTCCCTATTCCCCTAGCATATACTCTCCCTGCTGAAACAGTTGCCACATATGGATCAGACGTACGCCAAACCAAAACATCATTTGAAGATTTTGGAGTAATCGAATTTACACTTATGGTTGAAACTTCACCAATTTCCATATCCATTGCATCAGTGTCAAACGTAGCACTGGTCAGTGTCTCAATTTTTGTCCCTTTTACTACATTATCAACCATGATCACTTGCATTTTATTTGATATTCCACGAAGCATCGCAGCTACTATAGTCGGAAATTGATTTGCTCCTGTTTCTCTGTCAAACAAATCATAACCATATAATTCTAAACCACCACATTCCCAAACACATGGAACAATTCCTGCTGTAGCACAGTACTCATTCATTGTTTCAAAATAATACTCACGATCCACCAAATTATCTTTATCCATTACTCCGTATTCTCCTAAAATCACTGGAATACCTTTTGAAGTAAACATATCATATAATTTTTTTATTTTACTTGCATAGTTTTTTGCCATGGTTTCTGAATATTCCGAGGATGCCATAGAAGCGGTCAATCCCGGACCCATTGGGTAGTCATGTACAGAAACAAACAATCGATTTTCCACAGTATCCTGTGGCAACGAAAATTCATTTACTGGGTTCGTTGTGGTGTCAATGTTTGTATATCGACCTGGAACAGATAACCAGCGTTTTGCATTATTTGAACCAGTTCCTCTCACAACATTCACAAACAATTGATTCAACTCCATGATTCTTGCAATGTCTTCTTTTTCTGACAAGGTGGAAGACTTCACTTCATTCATCGATTCAAAAATCAAATGTTCATCATAATCTTTAAAAAAATCTGCTATATTTCCCCATGCTGCTTCGTATTTATTTTTTACTCCATCCCAATCCTCACTATCCAGCTCGATCCATCCGATTCCGCCTTCTGCTCCGTCGTGATGCATATTAATAATCACGTACATATCTTGAGATATTGCATAATCTACCACATCCTGCACACGATTGATCCATTCCACATCAATTTCATATGTGGTATCATCAATCATGGTTCCCCACGTTACAGGGATTCGAATTGTATTAAATCCAGCATCATGTACTTTATTGATGTAGTTTTGTGTCGTTAGAAAAGGCTGCCACAAAGTCTCCGAAGGAGTTAGGGCGGTATGTCCATCTAGCGTATTCCCCAAATTCAAGCCCGTTCCCATTTCTTGCACAATCTCATCCACACTAAGTTCCCGAAATGCCAATATATGATTTTCTGCCGCATAACATCTCTCTGATGAAACGATGCCTGTTATCACAAGCATGCAGACCATCGCCATCACATATCTTGATATTCTTCTAATCCCTTTGATTTTTTTCATCAAAAAAATCCCCCTAACTATTCTAAAATTTTTGCTATGAACATAATTATAGTAGCACATAAAAAATACCAAAACTATAACAAAAAGGACTTTTTTTATTCAAAAAAGTCCCTTCCAAAAGCCACCTCTAATTTTCGATATCACAATGACAATTTTTCAATGCAATTTTACTTCATTACTTCCGAAATTAGCTTTGCCATCTTTTCCATATTGGTTAAATAGTCTTGTGACAATGGTTCTAGTTGCATTGTCTGCCCTCCAATTTCTTCTGCAAATGCTGTTGCTTGGCTTCCATCGATTTCCTCCTGATAGAAAATCACTTTAATTTCATTTCTCTTCGCCAAATCAATCATTTCCTGTAAATGTACAGCTGTCGCTTCTTTTCCTTCTTCTTCTAAGGCATACATGGTAAGATCGTAATCCTCTGCCAAATAACCAAATGCAGGATGGTAAACAAGGAATTCCCTCACTTTTTTATTTGAAAGCGTCTCTTGAATGGATTCATCTACTTCCGTTAATTCAAAAATATAGGAATCTGCATTTTCTTGATAATACTCTTGATGTGTTGGATCGATTTCGCTCATCTTATCTGCGATTAACTGAATCATCATTATTACACGTTTGGGAGACAGCCAAATATGTGGATCCCTCTCCCCAGATTCAAAAGTTCTCTCAGGGTATTCCTTTGCAACAAGTTTCTGAAGCTCCACTACATTCATACTTTCCGTGTGTTCTAAAATACTTGCCTCTTCTGCTGGTACGCCAATCGCAAAATAGATTTCTGAGTCGTAGAAATCTTCGAGTTGTTTGGCTGTCGGTTCATAATTTTCCGGACTTGCACCGGGTGGAATCATAACAACCACATCTACATATTCGCCACACACAGCTTTTACAAACCCTACTTCTGGAACGATTGAAACTGCTACCTGTATTTTTTTTTCAGAATCCTCACCCTGTGTTTGAGTGGCACATCCTACACACAAAAATACAACAAGCATGCATATTACGGGTACAAACATTTTATTATACCATTTTCTCTGTATACATTTCATTTCTTGATTCTCCATATCTATATTATTTCATTTATTCTATCATAAAAATACACCTTTGGACAGCTCGGGGGCACTGCACAAAGGTGTACCAGTTGGGGGGATCGAAATGATTTATTCATTGCAAATCACGCGATTGATCAGCTCTTTCGAACTTTCAATCGTTTCATCAATCATTGCCATCGTAACATCTATCTGGCTTCCGCTTACACATAACTCTTCCAAGGCCATCATGATTTTTATCTTGACGTTTCTGCAACCTTCCAGGTCGGTTTCCGGAAGCAACAACAGCATTACATATTCATTATATGCACAATAGGAATCTGTAATTCGTACATTGATTTCAAATGCCTTAATTAAGTTTCCTGTCGATATCTTTTCACGTTTTGGTACCGATATTGCCAAAAGCCCAAAAACATTGCGATATCGCAAATATCTCAAATACTCATACTCCACGTTATGAACAAAAGACTCGTAATCGATATGCTTAGTTACATAGTGATCATGCTCTTTTCCATGATTGTTTCGTATGCTTTTCTTATGTACATCAACAATCTGTTTATATTTTTTTATGACCTGCCTTACATTGATATGATTTAGAAGAATTTTCCACGAATCATCTTCTAGAATCACCATTCGTTTAAAATAATCTTCTTCAATTCGTTTCAATAATAAATTGTATTCCTTCACTTTAATTGAAAAAACAACTACCAACAAATTGCTCTCTCGAAATTCCATCGTATCAAACGAACTTTCAAACCCGAGTATTTCATGCACTTGACCTACCAGCTCCTGCCATTTCATATAATCTTTTTTAAAAATATTCTTGGAAGTTTTTTCGCTAAGAAGTGAGTAAGCTTTTTCGTACTCCTTATTCATAATATAGAACATGTACGCATGAACAGTATCTCTTAATGGTTGAAATGCCAAATCATAGTATGTTTTTCCAAAAGGATATTTGCAAAAATCATTGGAAGAAAAATGATATTTTTTCCATAAATCCAAATATTCTTCTCTTCGTTTGTCGTCCATAAGAGTTTCGTACGCGCATTGTATTTTGTCAAAAGTAGAACTTCTACCGCCATTATCTGGATGATGCATGACAGCGAGTCTTTTATATGCCGCTTTCAAAGCATCTTTACTTGCAAAAATATGCACTTCTAATACTCTGTAATAGTCTACAAACTGTTCAGCCATAATTCCTCTACTCAATTAATTTTAAATTTTTCAATACTTCGATTAACTTGTTGGTGTCAAGTGGTTTGGTCGCATATGCATCTGCACCCTTAGCAAAAGAATCATCAACAACTTCTGTTTCAGAAAGTGCAGTTACCATAATTACTTTTGCACCTTCTTTGATATCATGGTGAGATTCCAATTCTCGAATAGTACGTAATGTATTGACACCATCGATTCTTGGCATCATAATATCCAAACAGATCAAATTATAAGGTTCGTTTTCACTGAACGCCATCATGCATGCATCCACTGCTTCCCTTCCATTCACGACCAAATCACAATCGCCATACTTCTCTAATACTTTCCAAAGTAATTTTCTACTGATTGCATCGTCTTCAGCAATTAGAATTTTCATAGGACTTATCCTCCCCTGGTTCGTTAAATTTGTCATCCAATTTTTGATCCATCTCGCTCAATAGCTGTTCTACTTTATCCATTTTTTCTTTTCTTACATCCATTAGCACTCGCAATGCTTCATGCTTCAATGTATCCATTCCTTCTGCACCAATCAATTGGTACAGCTCCTCTGCATGTTCTTTCACTACATCAAGCTCTTGTTTACTCATTGATATTTTCATCATTTCAATCAGGAAACGCATTCCCATGATTTTGTAATCATGTTCACTCCAAATATTCCGAACAGCATAGTATCCATCTTTGTCATAATTCACACGAATCTTACTTTGCTTAGTCGTGTTCTCAGAACTATAAGCATGTTTTTTCTCAAGATTCGAAGAAGCTTTACTACTAACAACAGCACGTTTTTGTGGATTCATCTTTGCATTTTTTTGTCTCATTGGGTTTCCTGCAACAAGCTGCAATCGCACCGTAAATGTACTACCCTGTCCCGGAATACTAACACACTCAATCTCACCCTGCAATTTACTAACGATATTGCGCGCAATGGCTAATCCTAATCCATTTCCACCATATTGTCTGATTAATGAATCATCTTCCTGTGTAAAACTTTCATACATTCTCTTTTGGAACTTTGGAGTAATCCCTATACCAGTATCTTGAATCTTTATGACCAAATCACAAATTTCCATTTTATCCACAATTTCATGTTCAATTCGAATCGAACCCTCTTTGGTAAATTTGATTGCATTATCCACCAAATGATTCAGTGCTTGTTTGATTCGTAATCGATCGGAATAAAACATATCCACAGGGTATTCGTAAGGTTCCACAATAAAATCTATTTTCTTTGTATTTACTTTCAAAATATTTTCATCATATATTTCTTTTAAAAGCTCCCTCATACTAAAATCACTATAGTGAAGTTCAAATTCTCCAACTTCGATCTTAGATATATCAATAATATTATTCAAGGTTTCTAATAATCTCAAACTCGAAGTTTTGATAGCCTTGAGATTCTCCATTAAATCATGGTCCTTGATGCTTCGATTTGATAAATCAATCATACCCACTACTCCATGAATTGGAGTACAAATTTCAT
The DNA here is from genome assembly GCA_963666475.2 of Lachnospiraceae bacterium. Classification (GTDB taxonomy): domain Bacteria; phylum Bacillota; class Clostridia; order Lachnospirales; family Lachnospiraceae; genus JBFHIZ01. The sequence goes on from CAXXJM010000001.1 coordinate 1,033,714, forward strand.
GAGACATGTTTGTTAAAAAATGTGTTTTCAGTTGATTTGACATCTCTGCCATTTCTTTTGCCATTTCTAGTTTTTTTCTACTAGCAACTTGTTCGCTGATATCTCCCAAAATTAACATCAACTTATTTCCTCGATCGTCTGGAATATCGACAAAGCTTACTTGATAGTCTTTATTGATTTTCCTTCTGGATAAATAATGTGTAAAACTAATCTGTTTTGAATTACAGTTTTTCCCTCTGATTAAAATATCATCGATACTATTTTTAATTTCGCAATTCTTACAAGCCTCACTGCATCCGCAAGCTGAGTTCTTGCTATTGGGGCAATTCATAAGCTCACCAAATAAAGTTGATCGGGTAACAACTTTCCCAAATGACAGATTTTTTACCATATAGGGATTTACGTCAAGCACTTTTCGATGTTTGTCGACCACCACAATTCCAAGTGGAAGACCAGACATCATTTTTTCCAAATTTTGCTTGTCTTTTCGAATCTGTAATTCATTTTTTTTAAGCTTTGTAATCTCACGAAATGTAATTAAAACATATTTCTTATGTTCCAATTCTAAATAGGAGATACTTGCTGAAACATATGTTTTTTTCAGCCAATCTCCGCAGATATATGCATCTTTTTCCAAGCCTTTGGTCTGATGAGTCACTCTTACATCTTCAATAATATCTAAAATAATAGAACCTGATTCCTCGGTACATATATTAAAACAACGATCAATTCGACCGCCTAAGCAGGAGAAATTACTAATGCCAATAATTTGCATTGCCTGCTTGTTCATATACTCAATTTTGTTTTCTTCATTTACACAAATGACTCCATCCCCAAGCGCTTCAACGATTTTTAAATAATCCATTTTATTCTTCATATAATCTCCCATCGTAGTGCTTTAGCACATATAAAATCACTTATCAAAATGCTAATGGATTTCTTGAAATCTGTACATCTCCATCTTTAACCGAAATTTCTACTGTTCGGCTTAAAAGTCCACCAGTCTCAGAAAAATCTGGAGTCAAATCATATCTTTCAAGAATTTCATTAACTTTACCTACATTTTTCAAACCAATTTGAAAAGTATCTTTTGGCTTTATGGATTCGGCCCCCCGATAATCCAAATTTGCAATTGTTCTTTTTTACAACTTCTATTTTTCAGCATATCCTCAATCATAATAGGGACAATATGATCCGCAAAATAGGCCGGTCTTGCACCAATATCTGACATATGCTCACTTCTTCCCGCCTCCGGCAAGACAATATGAGCAAATGCTGTTCTCATACTGAAAGGACATCGAATAATGAAAGCAATACACGAACCCAGTGAATGAGTAACAATGTTCTCTTCCTTTTCTTCCGTAACGATATATTCTCCGATTCCTACATGCAGCATCTTAACCCACACCTTCCTCACTACCTATTTCAGCAATTGCATCATGTGATAGCCCATAAATTCTAAGGGTGTCTGTTTTGCTACCCCACCCAACTCAAAAGCAGCTTTTGGCATTCCGTACACTACGCAGGATTTTTCATCCTGACCTAGTGTAATTGCACCTTTTCTTCTCATCATTGTTATCCCTTTTGCTCCATCATATCCCATTCCTGTCAAGATCACTCCCATTGCTTTTTCCCCGACTTCATTTGCAACAGAATGAAACAGAACATCCACCGATGGACAATGTCCATTAACTTTTTCGCCTTCAAATACTTTTAAAAAATACCCATTTTCTTTTCGCTTCACCTCCATATGCTTGTCTCCTGGTGCCAAATAAACATGGTCTTTTTCGATTACATCACCATTTTTAGCTTCTTTCACTTCAAAATGTGTCTGTGTATTCAAACGTTCTGCAAACATCTTCGAAAAAACTGGCGGAATATGTTGAACGATTACAATTCCTGGAAGTCCTTTTGGCAGTCTGCTAAGCACGGAAAAAATCGCTTCTGTACCTCCAGTCGACGCTCCTATTGCGATTAACTCATGATGTAGTATACGTTTTGCTTTGGTCTCCTTTTCTCCAGTATTCTCCGGTTCTGGTATCGTAACCCTTGCTTTTGCAGCAGCTTTTATCTTTGCTATCAGTTCCAATATATAGCGCTGTACACTCTCAGGCATGGACGCATCTGGCTTTGAAATAAAATCCACCGCCCCTGCATTCATTGCATCAAACACACGATCACTAATCGAGCTTGCGACAATTACCGGAATAGGATATTGTGGAATGAGTCTCCTAACAAATTCAATTCCGTCCATTTTAGGCATTTCAATATCACAGGTAATCACATCTGGTTCATATTCCAGAATTTTATCCCTGGCATCGAAAGCATCATTCGCTGTTGCCACAACGGTAATACTTGAATCCAACTCAATCCCTTTTGCCATAATCTGCCTAAAAACAATGCTGTCGTCTACGATCAGTACTTTAATACTCATGCTTATCCCCTCATTACATTTTTCGATACACTGCTGGTTTGATATAGGTGAAATCCGTTTCATTGCGATTCAAAGATTCCGAATGACCGATAAAGAGATACCCTCCTGTCTCCATGTGGTCATAAATCTTTTGAACAAGCTTTTTTTTGGTCTCTGTATCAAAATAAATCATTACATTCCTGCAAAATACCACGTGAAATTTATTTTTAAATGGAAATTGATTTTCCATTAAATTAAATCTCCGATATATCACTTCATTTCGTATATTTTGCTTGACCTGAAAACGATCACTACTTACCTTGTCAAAATAATTCAACATCCAAAGTCTTGACAATTTATCCACCTGATCGGCAGAATAAATCCCATCCTTTGCTTTCGTAAGTACGTTTACGGACAAGTCTGTTGCGAGCAATTTTTTATCCCACTTATCTGGTTTGCCTTTGAAATAATCTTCCAATAGCATCGCCAAAGTATATGGTTCTTCTCCTGTGGAGCTCGCTGCACACCATACTCTCAGATCCTTTGTTTTCGCATGCATTTCCCAAAATGGCAGAACTTCTTGCGAAAAATAATTGAAGTGCTCAGATTCTCTCATAAAGAACGTATGATTCGTCGTAACCTTATCGATCAAACGACTCAGTTCTTTTCCACTTGCATCCCCTTGTAGAAAATCATAATATGCTTCAAATGAAGTAATCCCCATTTCTGAAAGCATATTACTTAATCTTCCGACTAATAATGTTTTCTTTTCTGTTTTCAAATGAATGCCACTATGTACTTTGATATATTTTGAAAGCATATCAAATTCTTTATCAGAAATCTTAATCATGTTTACGCCCCACATGTCCAGCCAGAGTTGCTATCCCTGGCTGGGATCACTATCTACTTATCTTAATATTTTTCAAAATCCGAATCACTGAGCGAAATTTTCTTCACATTCTTTTTCGAAGTCCTTTCCGCGCTTTCGTCTTTTTTCATATTTTCTAACATTCGCAGAACTTCTGGATCAATTGAGTCCGTCTGTCTCTCTCCTTTTTTTTGTTTGCGAAGTTTAAATGTTGAAACTTGAGATTTTAACATATCTGCCTGGCCTGATAATTCTTCACTTGCAGCTGCAGTTTCTTCTGCTGTAGCACTCGTTGTCTGTACCACATCCGAGATTTGCATAATGCCTTGATTAATTTGATCAACTGCCAAAGCCTGTTCTTGAGAAGCCGACGCAATTTCTCCAACCAAAGAAGCTGCCTGAGAAACTCCATCCACAATTTTATTCAGTGCCTCTGCAGTCTCATTTGCAATTTTTGTTCCACCCTCAACTTTTCCGATGGAACCTTCAATCATTGCCGTTGTTTCTTTTGCTGCTGCTGCAGATCTCGCTGCAAGATTTCTTACCTCCTCAGCAACAACCGCAAAACCTTTTCCATGCTGTCCAGCTCTTGCTGCTTCAACTGCTGCATTCAGTGCTAAAATATTTGTCTGAAATGCAATATCATCAATTACTTTAATAATCTTACTAATGCTATTTGAAGAATCATTAATCTCTTCCATTGCCTTTAACATATCCGACATCTGCATATTTCCACGCTCTGCAAACTGTTTTGCAGAGGTTGCCATACCTTCGGCCTGCTCTGCATTGGATGCATTCTGACGAGTTTGCGCTGCAATTTCCTCAATCGATGCAGTTAGTTCTTCAATCGAACTTGCCTGTTCTGTCGTTCCTTGTGAAAGTGACATACTTGAATCAGACACTTGTCTAGATCCAGATGCGACCTGCTCGGAAGCAGAATTAATATTTGTCATAACTTCATTTACATTATTTACCATTAGTCGGAAAGCTTTTGCTAGCATACCGACCTCGTCCTTTGTATTCAAATTGATATCGATATCCAAATCACCATCCGCAATGCGATTTGCAGAATCTACCATCTGTTTTAACGGATTGCTAATAATTCTTGAAATCAATACTCCAAGTCCTATCGCTACTAGGACCGCAACTACAACAATTACCATCATAATTGTAAAACCACTCGCAAAAACCCTTTGACTTTCAATTGATTCCGCTTCAGCATCTTCTACTTTTAGTTTTACCAGATAATCAATTGCTTCTTTCTCTGCATTTCCTGCATCTGCAAGCGTCCCCGTATTGATCCACTCATATGCTGCTTCATCTTCATTATCCAAACACATCTGATAGAATTCTGGAATCATTCCACCATACACTGCCCTCGCGTCTAAAAATTCATCAAACGCATCCTGCATTTTCTGCGAAAGAATTGTCTGTTCAAACAAATCGCACTGTACGTTTAATTCTTCAATGATGTTTTGAATATTTTCATATTTTTCATCGACTCCACTTTTAGTATCTTCCAAAATCATTTCGCGCATGTTTACTCGAATCCGCTGAAACAATTTCGCAGTTTCCGCAACTTGAGATAGAGGCACAGTCATATTCTTATAGATGATTTCACCATTACTATTAATTGTATTCATATTTACAATACCGACCACACCTACTACACCAGCTAAGATTGCTACCACAACAAATGAAGTAATCAGCTTTGCAGAAATTTTCATGTTCATAAAACCTTTCATATTAATATCCCCTACTCTTTACTATTCTTAATTTCATCTAGTTCATGTTCATCCAACAATTTCTCACAATCCAAGATTAAAGTTACACTATCCGCACTCTTTCCTACACTTTTAATATATTTTCTACCACCAGTATTTAAATTTGGCGGCGGAACAATATTTTCATCGCTGATGTTCAATACTTCCGCTACTGCATCAACAATAATTCCAATGGAAATGTCCAAAACATCTACAACAATGATACAGGTTCGATCATTATATTCTTTTGGTTCCTTTTTAAACTTTAATCTGGCGTCCATCACAGGTATTATCTTTCCTCTCAAATTGATAATTCCTTTCACAAAACATGGTAGTTCCGGTACAATTGTAATTGGTTGAATTCCCACAATCTCCGTCACATACATAATGTCAATTCCGTAATACTCTTCCCCTAGAGAAAACGTCAAAAACTTACCTTTCTGTGTATCTTCCTCGATTTCATCAAGGACTGTTCGTATTTCATCACTCATAAAATCACCCCTTTTAGCTGCTCATCCTTTCGTTTACATTCGAAAGATTAAATTCTCCTACATCGAGAATCAAACTAATGCTTCCATCTCCTAATAAGGTACATCCTCCCAGACCTTGTATTTTTTTATATTTTTTTACATATTCCGGAAGCGCTTTTACCACGACCTGTTGTTGCCCTAACAATTCATCAGCAAAAATACAGCAACTCTTGTCTTCATCTTCGACCATAATAAGAATCCCTTCATCCACATGGTGAATTGCTCCTTGCACATCAAAGAATTCATGCAATCGTATTACTGGATAGCAAAGACCTCTTACCATAATCATTTCATATCCTTCGGTGTCTTTAAAAATTTCTGTCCTCTTAGGACGGAAAGATTCTCGAATTGCTACGATTGGAATTGTAAATCTTGCATTACCGACTTTTATATTCATTCCCTCGATTATTGCTAGGGTTAATGGAATCTTAAGAATAATTGTCGTACCTTCACCCAATACACTTTCAACTAAGACTGTACCACCGACACTTTCAATGTTTTTTGCAACAACATCCATTCCGACGCCTCTTCCAGAAAATTCCGTTACTTTTTCTTTTGTAGAAAATCCAGGTTGAAGAATCATATTATATAGTTCTCGGTCCGACAAATCCTCAAAAGCCTGTTCAACAAGTCCTGTGTTGAATGCTTTTTCATAGATTTTCTTCTTGTCCAGGCCTTTCCCATCATCCTTGATAATAATCAAAACATCGCTTCCCGAATTTTTTGCTTCTAACAAAACCGTTCCTTGTGGTGATTTTCCTTTTGACTTTCGTTCACTTGCCGTTTCAATTCCATGATCAATGGAATTACGAATGATATGCATCAGTGGATCTGCAATTTTTTCTATAATGTTTTTATCAACTTCGGTTTCTTCTCCATGTATTTCTAACCTTACATTCTTATCCAACTTTTTGGTCATATCTCGTACGATACGGTGCATCTTGATAAATGTTGTAGAAAGAGGGACCATTCGAATTGCCATAACCATATCTTGAAGTTCTTCCGTAATCTTGTGTAATTGTCTAGAGGACTTCTCGAAGCTATCAATTTCATGTTCCAACACTTCTGGATTTTGAGTTACCATTGCTTCAGCAATTACCATTTCTCCTACAAGGTCCATAAGCTTATCCAATTTGTCAACATTAACGCTGATCATGCTCTGTTGACCATTAGAAACCGTTTCCTTTTTTCCTTTCTTTCTTTTCGGGTCATCATTTGCGGAAGGGAGTAAGGATGGAATTTCTTCCGACTCATCTAGTTCCTCTTCTTCCATTTCTCCTTGTTCCATTTTTTCTTCGTATTTCTTTGATGTTTTTGGAATCTGGATTTCATCCGACACTTTCGCATCATTAAACATTTCAACAAACTCCAAGTATTCCTCTTCTTCAATTTCCTCAAGTTCCAATTTTAAAAGAAATATCGTTCCGTCAAAATACTCCCGAATTTTCGTTTCCCCAATCGAAGTCTTCAAAAACATCAAAAAGCCGTTCTCAACAATTTCATTAACTGAATCTTCATCCTCAATAATTTCTTTTGGGAAATAAACAACTTCTGTAACCAAATCCGTCAGATTATGTATGACGGTATACGCTCTGACATTCTCCATGCCAGCACCGTCTTCAAACCAAATTCGAATACGAAAACAAGAAAAATCTTTCTCTTCTTTTTTTGAACGAATGTAATACTTCTGCTTAGCTTTTGATTCTGTATCCTCTTCTTGTTTTTTTCCTGAAGCTTCTTTTTTCTTTTTTTCTTTGCCCCCATCACCCTTTATGGATTCCAAATACTGAGATACAGATTCTAGCAGACTAGAATTATCACCATCTGGCTCTTCTCCCTCTTTCACTTTCATGAGTTCAATTTTCAAATAATCAACGCTTTCCAAAATTAAATCCACTAATCTTGTAAAATCATATACGGTGTCCGGTTTTTCCCGTATCACGTAAAAGATATCTTCCAATCGATGTGCCAATGAACTCATATCGTTAAACATCATCATTGCAGAAGACCCCTTAATGGTGTGCATAAATCGAAAAATCTCATTGATGGATTCCTCGCTAAATTCCCCTTCTTCTTCACTGGTAATCATAACCTGCTCTAATGTTTCAACAATTTGCGTACACTCGTACACGAATGCTTCAATAATTGGTTCATCAATATACGAATTATTACTCATATTTCCCCTCCTAACATTGCCCCAAATAATTTTTTATACAAAAAAAGGGAATTGTATCCATTCCCTAGTAAAAATTAATCTCGCAACTATCTAGTTTTCTTTTTCGTAAAATAATTTCAAATAAAAATCTGTGCCCGTTCCTGCTTTGGAGTGATAGGTCAAGTCTCCATTTAAGTATTTATTTAATAACAATTTTGAGCCATATGTTCCGTACCCTCTTCCCTTACCTTTCCCTGAGGAGCCTTTTCGAAACATGGTGCTCTGACGCTCTTCTGGAATCACTTCATCGTTATGAACCCTTACCTCTAAGTACTCTTCATTACAGGAGGTAGTAATCCATATCTCTCCTCCTCGATTTGCTTCAAAAGCGTTCTTTAATAAATTTGTGATAATTCTTCTAAGCAATATATGATCTGTTTCAATCATACACCGTGGTTCTTCTAGTTTTAAAAAAACAAGAATCCCCTGATACCTCTGATCCTTTTTCATTCTGGCAATCACGGAACGAATCAATTCACTGACATTAATTTTCTGCTTAGCTATAAATAAATCGCCTTCCTCTGCATGTACAACATTTCTGTGATATTGAATCTCTTCAATTATGTTTTCAATATACTCTTCGACTTCGTTGATGTCTTCATCCTTTTCAAATTTCTTGTTTTCCATTTTTAACAATCGAATCGCATTATACACACCGGATGCCGTGTTTAAAATATCATGATAGAACACATGATCCAAATTCATCTTTTCTTTATCAGAAGTACTTGGAGCGTATGCAGCAAGATAAAAAACATCATCTTCTATTCTAATCATAGAAACACTTTGCTCAAAAGAAGTAGTAACATCCATGCCCAAATATGAAGAAATAAATGAGACTTCCTTTCTACTACGTTCACTACTGCTAGTCACTTCCAATGAAATGTTTCTTGCTCCACACTGCTCACATGTTTTTAACTCTCCACAAATACCATCTTGAACATACTTGCACTGAAATAAATCACCTGTTCGTTTTCCTAATATTTCCGCTTCTTCTATAAAAAGACTGTCTCTAACCTCTTTATTAACTACAATTATTTCAAGATCAGAATTCAGCAAAACAACATAAATATTCATTGCATCTATAACTTGCATCAAAACTTGATTTGTACTGAGTAATAGCTGCTGTCGAATGAGTTTATTCTCATAATTTTGATATGTATTTTCATGCTCCATCCCTTTTGCCCCCTCTACCTAAAACTAGGACTTTCCGGTAATTTTGTATATATAAGCATTTATTTTTGACATGCTCCTATATTAACACATTTTTAATGTTCAGTCTATCTAATTTTTAGACAATTTTAATTTTTATTACATATAGTTTATTAATAACATCATTAATCATAAATGAATATACAATATATGCCAAGAATAAAAAAAACACAACTATTAGTTGTGCTTTTGGGTTATATTTCTCATTTTATGCATTTATTTTTATTAAAATCATTCAATTCAAACACTTTTATATATTTAAGATTGAAATCAAAACTCCCATACATGCTAAAACCATTTTTTCCACTTGAAAAAAGAAAGCATTCCTCCTGCTAAAAGCACACAAACACCAACAAACGCATAGAAAGCTTCTTTGGAATGTAATCCAGGGATAAAATCAAAGTTCATCCCAAACACACCAGCCAAGAAGGATAACGGTATGAAAATTGCCGAGAAGATTGTGAGTACCATCATCGTCTGGTTCATATCATTACTAACATTTGCGTTATGCATTTCATAGAGACCATTGGACATTTCCTTGTATGCAATCAATTGATCAGATATTTGATTCAAATGTTCTAAAAGGTCTCCAAAATATGGAGTCATTTCATGATCTTCTTCATTTTCCAACATATCAACATAATATGATACTTCATCCTTAACAGGTGTTATTGAATTTGTAAGATATATCAATTCTTTTCGAAGTTGATAGATTTTCCCTTTACTATCCATATCATTATCTAATATTCGTATTTCCAAGTCACGGAATTCACTAGAAATCATATTTACCACCACAAAATACTGGTCAACAAGTGCATCCAACAGCGCGTAGAAAAGAAATTCACTGGTTCTACTTCGAATATGTCCTCTCTTCTCACGGATTCGATTCCTTATCCCATCAAAAACATCTCCCGGTGTCTCTAAAAATGTAATCATAACATTATCCTTATGTAACATTGCTAAATGCTCTCGAACGATCACATCTTTCTTTAAATAAATCATTTTTAAAATTGCGAATAAATAATCATCCTTATCTTCAATCTTACTCCATTGAGATACATGTACAATATCTTCCAAGTCCATGGGATGCATCGAAAATTGTTCTCCAATCCTGGTAATCAAGTCTACATCATAAAGTCCCGTTACATTAAACCAGTAGATATATGCTGGGTCGAACGGCCCCTTTACATCTTTGACCTTATCAAGGTATAATTCATCATCGTTGTATTTTATGCATTCAATCGTGATTGGGATATTGCGCACTTGTCCCGTATATGAAATGGTTCCGGGCGCATCGCCAAGAGTCGTCTTTTTCCCAAATGGTTCCTGTATTTTCATAGATTTCATCCACCTTTTTCAATTCTATATCACTTATTATCGCACAGCAATATTCGATAAGCAATAAAAAAAGGCCGAAGCCTTTTTTATAAAAAACTTATTCTTCAATTTTAAATCGATTTAACTCTGCTTTTAATTGATCCGTTAGTTGATCTAAATGTATCGCAAGCCCAGATACCTCAGTAACTACGGTAGTTTGCTGTTCCATGGCTGCATTTGCTTCTTCTGATGCTGCTGCTGATTCCTGACTTACCGATGCTATATTTTCTACCGACAGAGCCGTCTGATGCATACTTTTCTTGATTTCCATTAATCCATGAATCACTTCCTCAATCACTTCATTGACTCCAACAATTGAATCAGAAATCGTATCAAAAGTTTCTTCTACCTGTGATACTGCCATATTTTGTTGTGTAGAACGTTGTTTTACGTCTCCTACAATCTTCACAGCATTCTTACTCTCTTGTTGTATGGATTGCACAATTTCTTGAATTTCAACAGCTGCCTGATTGGATTCTTCGGCAAGCTTACGTATTTCATTTGCAACAACCGCAAATCCACGTCCTTGATCTCCCGCTCTTGCTGCTTCTATACTTGCATTAAGAGACAATAAGTTCGTTTGGTTTGCAATACTTGTAATGGTTTCTACGAAACTTCCAATACTAATTGATTTCTCTTCAAGCTTCAAAATAGCCTCTTGTGTTGCATCTGTAGAACGGTTGTTTTCGACATTGGAATCTCTTAATGATAAAACCACTTTTTGACCCAGTGCATTTGATTCCATCGCACTTTTGTTTTTACTAACCATGAGATCAACATGACCCACCAATTTTTCAACACTTTCTTCTGCCTTCTTTGTGTTCAAATTCGCTTGTTCAGCATCCTGCGCTTGTTGAATCGAACCTTCTGCAATTTCTTCGACAGCTTTTGACACGTCAGTTGAAGAAGTACTTGCATCATCTGCATACGTAGCGACCTGCGAAGATGAGTCTTTTACAAGTTTTGTAGCTTCTTTGGTACTGCGTATCAATCCAGCCACATTTTCTCTCATATCTTCAATGGAATCACTTAATTCTGCAAACTCATGGATGTTAATCTTCGTTTCAACCTTAGTAAAATCACCTTCTTTTAATTTGGCTACTCGTTCAATAATCACATGGATTCTCTTTTTCATTACATTGCTAAAAAGAATTCCAAAAAAGATCGCTGCTAACAAAAGTATAGCTGCAATAATTGAAGTTGTAATAGCAATACCGTTTGCATCTCTTACAATTTCTTCCTGCGGAAGTATTACTAACAGTTTCCAGTCCATTCCTGAAATCTTTGATAAAAATGCAACCATCTGAATGCCTTCGTATGTATATTCATGAATTCCAAATTCATTTGCCTGTACAAACTCCAGAAGTTCTGGATTATCCAAATCATTCCCAATCAATTCTTCATTTTGATTTGTTAATACACTTCCCTGGTCAGTTAACAGAACTGGATATCCTCCTTCACCAAATGTGATTTTATTTAATTTATCAGAAAGATTTTCTAAATCAATATCCATTGCTAAAACACCGGAGAAATTACCATTATGATCGAAGACTGGTGCTGCGCCCGAGATTACCAATTTCTTTTCGCCTGATGCTGCATCTATATATGCATCTGTCCAAATAAAATTTTCTGCGGCTTTTGCCTTTGTATACCACTCTCTTCCCGTAGGGTCATAACCATCAGGCAAAACGGTTTCCGGAAAAATATTCATAGATTTATCTTCATATGCCACATAAACGTGCTCAACGTTATCATATGTACCAAAAAAAGAAGCGAATACCTGCATAGCAAATCGATAATCGATAATTGCATTAAGAGGTTCTTCAAAATTCTCCTGTCCCGCCAACATCCTTACACCTGTTTCATATGTTTCAAAATAATTGACCAATTCTCCATTGATTGACTCTAGTATTGTCTGACTGCTGTCTTCCATTTGAGTTCTCATGGATGAACTAACATTTAAATAATTTACAACGGTAATAATTCCCATAGGAAGTGTTATTAAAAGAACAAATACAGCAATTAATATCCCTTTAAATGACCAGCCTTTTCTTTTTACATGTTTCATTTCTTTTTTTACTTTCTTTTTCTTTCCCATGCTATCTCCTTAAAGAATGAATAATATCGAATATAATAATCCTAATGAACACCAGAAATTTTTACAAACAAAAAAACTCCCAAGGTAACTGGCTGCCATTTCAGGCCCTATAGCTTTGCGTCATTACTTTTCAGTAATTTTGCCCTCGTCATCGAAAGTTTTTATGTACAATATTCTATTTGTTTCATCTTTTATCATATAATCATCTTATACTATCACTCAACATTTTTAGTGTCAACAAAATATACGTAAAGTTTTAATTATTCTATTGAAAAATTAAAATAAAAGGAATAGAATGAAAAAGTTTCCATGTACTATGGATATTTCTTTTGTCGGAGGGACAACTTCATGAATCGAATCAAACCAAAACTGTTTTCTGTAATGAAAACTTATACAAAAGAGCAATTCTTCAAAGATGTCATTGCAGGCATTATTGTTGCGATCATTGCACTTCCTCTTTCCATTGCGCTTGCTCTCGCATCCGGAGTTGGTCCTGAGCAAGGAATTTACACTGCTATTGTAGCGGGCTTTGTCATATCCTTTTTGGGTGGAAGTCGTGTTCAGATTGCAGGTCCAACCGCTGCATTCGCAACTATCGTTGCAGGCATCATTGCAAGGCAAGGAATGGATGGGTTGATTATCGCTACGATCATGGCCGGTATTTTGTTAATTATCATGGGATTACTTCGATTTGGTACTCTTCTTAAATATATACCTTTCACGATTACTACTGGATTTACTGCCGGAATTGCTGTTACGATCGTAATCGGTCAATTAAAAGACTTTCTTGGTCTGACTTATCAGAACAAGCCAATTGAAACCATTGACAAATTAAAGGAATGTATTCTTTCCATTCATACGATAAACATAGAAGCAGCCCTTGTCGGACTAATCAGTATTGCGATTCTTCTACTATGGCCAAAAATCAACAAAAAAATCCCGGCTTCTTTAATTGCCGTATTGGTTGGAATTGTTCTTGTAAAGTTACTTCATCTTAAAGTAAATACCATTGGCTCTTTGTATGAAATACGTGCAGGTCTTCCAACTTTTTATATTCCAAGCTTCTCTTTTGCTTCTATTCAAACCCTTTTACCTGATGCGTTTACAATTGCTATTTTGGCCGGATTAGAATCTTTACTCTCCTGTGTTGTATCCGATGGAATGATCGGAAGCAAGCACCGCTCCAACATGGAATTGATTGCGCAAGGAGCCGGAAACATTGCTTCTGCTTTGTTTGGAGGAATTCCTGCTACGGGAGCGATTGCCAGAACAGCAGCAAATGCAAAAAACGGGGGGCGCACACCAATTGCAGGTATGGTCCACTCCGTGACTTTACTTCTTATACTTCTTGTCTTGATGCCTTATGCTGCATTGATTCCAATGCCTACCATTGCAGCAATCTTGTTTATCGTCGCATACAATATGAGTGAATGGAGAATCTTTCTCGAGCTTGTAAAAACTGCGCCTAAAAGTGATGTTCTTGTTTTGGTTACTACATTTGCGTTGACTGTCGTATTTGATCTTGTAGTTGCCATTGAAATAGGTTTTATCCTCGCAGCATTGTTGTTTATGAAACGAATGGCAGATGTAACAGAAGTAAATGGCTGGCGCTATTTAGATCCACACGAAGAGCAGGATGGAGATCCAGAATGTATGAAACTTCGCGCTGTCCCCAAAAACACCCTGGTTTATGAAATTGTTGGTCCCATGTTTTTTGCTGCAGCGAATAAAATGATCGAAGTTCCTACAAAAACACCAGTTAACACAATTATTCTACGAATGAAAGGTGTTCCAGCAATGGATGCCACCGCAATTCGTACCTTAAAAGATTTTTATAAGAAGTGTGAACGAGAACATATCACATTAATATTTTCGCATGTACAGCCGCAACCTTTCATGGTAATGAAAAAATCTGGATTTTATGAGTTGATCAAAGAAGAAAACTTCTGTGATAACATCGATCTTGCACTACAACATGCAGAAGAAATACAACAGAAAAACTGCCATTAAAGGCAGTTTTTTATTGCTTATCACTCCTGACACCTACAATCTTTCGAATCTACATTGGATACAGAAAGCAATTCTTGAAGCGCGTCTAATGCAAAGGCACTTCCTTCATTGCTAATAGAATAATGCGTCCATTTTCCATCTTTTCTGGCAGATACAATTTCTGCATCACATAAAATTTTCATATGATGGGATAAAGTAGACTGCTTTATATTCAAATCTTCCAAAATCATGCAGGCACATTTCTCACCCGTTCGCAGCAATTCCAAAATACGTAATCGATTTTCATCGCAAAATGCCTTAAATACAATTGCCTGTTTTTCATAATTCATAAAAGTACTCCTTTTCTGCCTTTATTTTTTTTGATATACATGATGTACTTTTTGTAAGGCTTCGTCTTCGGTGAGCGGTTTATCATAATAATACCCTTGTACATATTCGCAGCCAAGTTCTCTTAACACATCAAGTTGAGCACCATCTTCGACACCCTCTGCAATACACGCAATATGAAGGGACTTAGCCAACATAAGGATTGTATTTGCTAAATCTCTTGCCTGTTGTTTTACATGAATAAAGTCAATAAATGATTTGTCTATTTTTAGAATATGAATTGGCAACTGATGCAAATAATTGAGAGAAGAATAGCCTGTCCCAAAGTCATCTAAATATACTTCAAGTCCAAGTTCATTGATCTGTTTTAGCACTGCATTTGCGCGGTTTAAATTTTGAATATAAGCAGTTTCTGTAACTTCAAAAGCAATATTCTTGGTAGAAACACCCTTTAATACAAAGTATTCTTTCACTCTTCCTAAGAAGTTTTCATCCATCAACTGTTTTGTTGATATGTTGATGGAAATAATAATATCGGGATCAATTTCAGTCGCCCTTTTTGCAAAATCAACTGCATTCTGAAATATTAAAAATCCCAATTCATGTATCTGCCCTGTATGTTCCGACAAGTTAATAAACTGGTCTGGATAAACAATCCCTAGCTTGCTGGAGTTCCATCGAACCAAAGCCTCAAACCCAAAAATTCGATTGGTACGAATGTTAACTTTTGGTTGATATAGATTGAAAAATTCTTTATTTTCTATTGCTTCATCCATAGCGCTGAAGATTGCAAATTGCTTATTTAGCTCAGTATTATATGTAGACTGATGTACTGCATAGCTTCCTTTTCCATCTTTTTTCACTTGATACATAGCGACTTCAGCATTTCGAATCAGCTCAAACGCAGATAGATGCCTATTTGCTTGACAAATGCCTACACTTGCTTTGATTCTCACATTAGACTCTTCAATAACAATTGATCGAAGTACACGATTGATCAGTTCCATGACAAACTCTGTATCAAATTTATTATTAGCAGTGAATAATACACTGTCGCCCTCACCTCTTGACAAGTTTTCCAACACGTCTGGATACTGTGACAACCCACGAAATATTTCTTTGATGATATGATTCCCTACCGAATACCCAAATGCATTATTAATATACAAAAAATCATCGATATCCAAATAAAATATTTGAAAGTCAAACTCTTTTTTATAATTCAAAATATCCTCTAGCGCATTTTCAAATCCATTCCAATTTAGTACACCCGTCATTTGATCATGATCTATACTATACCTTAATACCTCTTCCGTTGCATAATACTCTTCATTTAAAGCCCCAAGCTCTTCATTTTTTTCCAGCAGAATATGCATTTGATTGTGATAAATCTCTTCAAAAAGATCATACATCCGGATTCCTTTATATAGGCAAATAAACATTAAAAGATACATTCCACCAATTGAAACAACATAGCCAACCCCAATTTCTATTGATTTTCCATTCGCAAAGAATGAATAACCAAGCATCAGTATCGTAGTAATTGCACTTTGTGCAATCAATAGCTCCTTTTTCATAGTCATAAATATGATCACGGAAAACACACAAAAAATAACCGAGGATGTGACTAAGTATTTTTGATAGGTTGCCACATATGTTGCAAGCATAAATAGCAATACCACAAAAAAATATACTCCAGTTTGTACACCACTATTACGAACTTTCCTTCTGGTCAGATAGAGGGAAATAAAACATATCATTAAAATAAAAATATAAAACAAATAAAGGTTGATTTTTAATTGACGATCATAGGATGCGAAAAAAACGCCGAAGATAAATGAAATGCTGGTTATTAAAATTGTGAGTTGAAATACTTCATATATCGTTTTATTTTTTATTTCTTCAAACTGATCCTTAAGAATCATGGTTACATCTTTCATATGACCACCTCATTGAACATCTATGTGAAACGAAAAATCTTAGTTCAATAGTATAATAATTCTACCAAATTGTCTATTCCTTTCATGGCACATTGCAGGATTGAATGATATCTCATATAATAATAGATGCATCAAATTTTGGAGGACCCTGTATGACTTTAACACAATTAAAATATATTATCAAAATCGTAGAGTGTGGTTCAATTACTGAAGCCGCAAAACAATTATTTGTCTCCCAGCCAAGTATTTCAAATGCAGTCAAAGAATTGGAACAGGAAATGAATATAGAGATTTTCATTCGTACAAGCAAAGGAATCTCTTTGTCAACAGATGGAATCGAGTTTCTTTCTTATGCCAGACAGATTATCGAGCAAACAGAACTGATGGAACATCGCTATACAGGCAAAACACCGTCCAAACAATTGTGTTCCATTTCCACACAGCACTATGCTTTTGCAGTCAATGCTTTTGTTGATTTAATGAGAGACCTAGAAGTTGACGAATATGAATTTACTCTTCGAGAAACAAGAACTTATGAAATCATAGATGATGTAAAAAATCTCAGAAGTGAAATCGGTATTTTATACTTTAGCGACTTTAATGAAAAAGTGCTAAAAAAATTACTGCGAGAAAATCATCTCTCTTTTCACTTTTTATTTGAAGCAAGTCCACATGTTTTTCTATTTGCAAAACACCCATTGGCCCAAAAAAAATTAGTGACCTTAAAAGATTTGGACCCTTACCCATTTCTTGCTTTTGAGCAAGGTACCTATAATTCTTTTCATCTTTCCGAAGAGCTATTGAGCACAACGACGAGGAAAAAAAAGATTCATGTCAGCGATCGTGCAACCTTGTTCAATCTTTTAATCGGCGTAAATGGCTACACCATTAGTTCCGGGGTATTAAGTAGCGATTTAAATGGAGATGACATCATTTCTGTTCCACTGGATACGCAGGAAACCATGCGTATTGGTTGGATTTCAAATGATCAATCGAGACTTAGTTCCATTTCTTTAAAGTATATTGAAAAACTTCAAGAAACGATTATTGCATAAAAAAGGACAGGATAACCTCATGTATCCTGTCCTTCTTTATTATCTCCTCTTATCCGAAAATAAACTGTTTGTAGCATCATAAATACGATTCGCAATATAAGGATTATTCATCGTATAAAGATGAATCCCATCGACATCGCTTGCCAACAAATCGACAATTTGATCTATGGCGTATGCAATTCCTGCATCTCTCATCGATTCTGGACTGTCACCATATCGTTCTAATATCTGCTGAAATTTCTTTGGTAATTCCACGCCACTTAAGCTTACCATTCGTTCAATCTGTTTCTTTTTTGTAACTGGCATGATCCCCGCTTGAATCGGAACATGTATTCCGTGTTTATGTGCTCTCTCACGAAACTCATGAAAATGAGTATTATCGAGAAATAGCTGAGTAATCAATTGATCTGCTCCAGCATCCACTTTCACTTTTAAATTTTTGATATCTTCCTCAAGGGATTGACTCTCGCTATGTCCTTGTGGATAGCATGCCCCAATGATATGAAAATCTCCATTCTCTTTAATAAATCTCACTAAATCACTTGCATATCGAAAATCTCTTTTGGGCTTTATATTTGGATTCAAATCTCCTCGAAGTGCCAGAATATTTTCAATTCCTGCCAATTTTAACTCGGATAAAATTTCTAAAATCTCACTTTTTTCAAAATTGATAGAAGGTAAATGTGCAACACTTTCAATATGATATTGATTTTTTATTTCACTTGCAATTCGAATCGTTTCATTGTTGGATCTTGTTCCCCCTGCACCAAAAGTTACACTGATAAAGTCAGGTTGGATGGCTTTTAACTGTTTGACCGTTTCATAAATGGTATTAATCGATGACGTGTTTTTCGGTGGAAAAATCTCAAAAGATAAAACTTGCTTCTTTGAAAAGAGTTCTGAAGTTTTCATAAATTGCTTCCTTTCGTTTATACTACTGAAATCCTAACATAAAACAAAATGCAATAAATAATATTTATTCTTTATGTTTCCCCATAGTTTCAGGCTATGAAGCAATTCAATCCACTATTCTAAAGATTCAAAGATCTCATTCGCCCACTCTACTGCCTTTAAATATCCTTCCGACAAAACAATTGGATTCATCTGTATGCTTTCCGCTATATCTGGTATTTTTCCCCAATCTCCCTTTTCATAGGACTGAATCAACTCACACATAATAAAAAACTGCCCTTTATGATATACCAGCGCTTGAACTACCGAATTTGGAAGCATCATCCCTTCCAAAGCTTCTTCCATAGGACATTCCAACAATACATCAATCATGCTAAATAATGCCATCATTGACGTTTGATCTTCATATCCTTTCATCGTACTATTCTTTGCTATAAACTCACTGAATTTTGATCGTATTAAAGACATTCTCGTAATCTCTATCGGCTTGTTTTTTGAAAAATCTTGTAACATAAGCACACGAATCCATCGCTCAAGTTCTTTTAATCCCATTGTGACTAATACTTTATGTATGGAGCGAAACATATCCTCTTGTTTTCTATGGCTCATTACTTTTATAAGTCGGTATGCGATATCCACATCCGATTCAATAATTTTTGTTATTTCATCATAAGACGGCTCCGGTTTCCGAATTTCGTTTAATATTCTAGCATATTGAACTTTTGATGATTTCTCATCCTTCGATTTTTCTACAATAGATGGTTTACTAAAAAAATATCCCTGGAACAGATGAAATCCCATAGCTAATGCTTCTTGGTATTCTTCATTTGTCTCGATTTTTTCTGCTAGTATCACTTTGTTTTGTGACAATGCAGTTTTTACGTCTTCTTGAATTGTATGTAGAGGTGTAATCATAATATCGTATTTGATAATATCTGCAATAGGAACTATTGCATATTCTTGATAACTTTCTTCAAAATCGTCCAGTGCAATCTTATATCCTTTCTTTTTGAGTGACTTAAGCCTCTCAATAAGACATTGGTCTACCTCAACCGTTTCAAGTACTTCAATCACAAGTGTATTCGGATCTATCAACTCAATTCCGTCAGACATAATAAAATCATAATCAAAATTGACAAAAGCTCTTGCCTTCCCAACGACATGCTCAATTCCGGTTTCAAAAAGTCCTCCAATTACTTTTGCTGTTGCAGAAACCGAAGATGAACTATCGTACCCTTTGCTTGAAAGATCCCCTCGAAACAACAACTCATATCCAAAAATACTTAATTCTTTATTAAAAATTGGTTGTCTAGCAATAAACATCTCCTCACACTCCTTACCCCTAGTTCAAAAAATAAAATTTATCTTATTTCCAATTTTTTACAGTCTTTTCTATATACTCCACGATGTTCTCATTCGAATGCTCGGCTTGCACTTTCTCCGCTATTCTTTTTGCTTTTTGCTTTGCTTCCTCTGTTTCCATTTCCAAAAATCGTTTCTCAAAAACTTTTATTGAATCTTTCTCACGAAGCGGTCTTAAGGCGTAGCCCATTTTATATAATCGATTCGCCCAAAATGGCTGATCCACGTTGCACGGCATCATGACTTGAACACTACCACTTCTTAAGGCTGCTGCCGTAGTTCCTACACCTCCATGATGCAGAATTCCCTTTGCCTTTTTAAATACCTGTTCATGAGGTAGATATTCTTTCACGAAGATATGTTCTTCTATTCCTCCAGAAAATCCACTATTCCCTGTGATTAAAATCGCCCTATTCCCTGTGTTTCTTAAGGCACATGCAATTTTTTTTATGAATTGGTCTGGACTCTTTAGTGGCATTGACGAAAATGTAATCACAATCGGTGGAGTTCCTCCATCAATAAATTTTTCCGTTTCACTATCTAAAATTGACGTGTCATGCAATACTGGGAATCCCGTGAGTGCAACATGATTATCAAATTCTTCAACATCTTCAAACAGATATTTAGAAATAGGATAAACAATAGGCAAAGGTCCATTGTTCCTTTGTAACATATATGCACCGGATTTTCGTTTTGGCAAATCCAATATCGTTTCTCTAAATTTATTAATATCCTTTATATTGTTGCTTTCTGCTCCTAGATTCGCCAATTGGTACGTCAGACGATTCAGAAATCCACCAAGATTTCTTTTTGATATTGCAAGATTAGGAAATGCTTTAATTGGATAAATCATAGGTACTAAAGGCATTGATATACACGGAATATTGAAACGTTCCGCAATATCAACCGCACCAAATGCCTTTGGATGAAAAACTATCACATCCTGTTGCTTACATGCAGTATAAAACTCTTGCATAGCCTCTACATAAAGAGGATTGATCACTTCCTTCGCATACTTTAGTGCTTTCACTGGATGCTTCATCCCTTCATTAAAGATTTGCTTCCCTTCTGCGGTCAAAAGTATTGCCATTAAATCCAAGCTGCAAGCTTCAAATTTTAGTCCATGGTCAAGCACAAGCTTTTGAAATGAGCTTCCCGTACAAATAGTCACTTCATGTCCATATGCTTTTGCCATGATTCCCGCAGCTACATATGGTTGAACGTCACCTCTTGTACCAAGACACAAAAAAATAATTTTCATATGAAATCCCCCCATAAACTTCTATTTCATTCAATATACTCCTATTTAAGAAATTAATCCATATACCATTTACATAATATTTTCTCAGAAAAATCTATACATGCAAACATCACTCCTCCTAACAAGCTAATTAAGACGATGCCTGCAAACATACTTACATAATTGATTCTTACCCAGCTATCCATAATAAAAAATCCAAGCCCATATTTAGTTGCATAATTCTCAGCAAAAAACAATACGGATATACTTGTACCAATACTGATGCGAAGGGAAGTGAATAAGCCTGGCATCATGGACGGAATAACCAAATGTCGATATATCTGCATATTAGACGCACCCAAAGAGCGTATTGAAAGATCATACGAAGGGTGTATTTTCTTTACATGATCATGAATCGTAATCACAATTTGAAAAAATAGGATCAAGGAAACAAGTGCAATCTTCGATGCATCTCCAATCCCAAGAGCTAGCATAAGCAATGGTAAAAATGCAATTTTTGGAATCGGATATAACGTATATAAAATTGGAGTGATATGACGATCCAGAAAATCGATTCTCGCCGTTAAAACTCCTAGAAAACAACCGAATATGATGGTAATAACCACAGAAATCAATATTCGATATAAACTGGTCAACAAATGAAGCGAAAGAATACCAATATGCGAGAAAATGTAAATCAGTACAGAATATGGAGACGGGATAAAATTCTTATTAAGACCAAAGCTAAACAAGGCCCAAGTTAGCAAGATCGCTCCCGTACTATAAAGATATCGATGCTTCATAGTCTATTTCTCCCATCTTTTTTTGCAACTAGGTTCATTGAATTACGTATTTTAAGACAAAAATCAAAATAATTCTGCGTCTGACGTATGTTTTCCATGCCATAACAAGTATTTGAAAATACGGAATGTACTTCCCCATTCTCTGACATTACTAAAATCGTTTCCCCTAAAATTAATGCTTCTTCAATCGAATGTGTTACGATGACACTACACATAGCGTTTTCTTGTAACATAATCAACATTTCATCTTGTAACTGTTCTCTTGTAATTGCATCAAGTGCTGACAGTGGTTCATCCATTAATAACAGATTGGGTTTATTCAGCCATGCTCTAGCAAGAGCTACTCTTTGCTTTTGACCACCGCTTAATGTCATTGGATAATCATTCAAACATTCCAGAAGACCTAATCGTATGGACAAATTCTTTGCTTCTTTTTTTGCTTGTTCCGACACTTTCCCTTTCAGTAAAAGAGGCAAAAGAATGTTCTCCCAAACAGTTTTCCACGGAAATAATCCATATTCCTGTAATACCAGATTTTGATTTAATTTGTCCTTTTTCCACAAATCCCCTGAGACAATAGCATTGTCTGGCAAAAGTCTTGCAAGAGATAAAAGAAGCGTCGTTTTACCACATCCGGATGGTCCTAATATTGCATAAGAAGCATTGGAATAAAATGCTCCTGTAAAATCTGAAACTGCTTTTCTATTCGGATAACGCACAGAATAGTTTTTCAAATCCAGCAAAAGTTCACTCATGCTCTCCTCCCCAAATATGGCTCAATTCGTTTTCAATATCCAAAAAATCCAAAATCCTACCTACACTTATTTGATTGCTCTCCTGAAGTGTTTTTGGTTTTGCATACATCGCCGGTACGGGTGGCATAATGATTCCACCCACATCTGAAATCTTTAACATATTCGATAAATGTATGGAAGACAATGGAGTTTCCCTTGCCACCAAAATTAGTTTCCGTTTCTCCTTGATTGCAACATCGGCACTACGTAAAATCAATGAATCCGAAATCCCGTTCGCAATTTTGCCAAGAGTCCCCATACTACAAGGAACAATAATGACCGCATTTACTTTTACGGAACCACTTGCAATTGGGGCAAATAAATCTTGATTATCATACTCTGTAAATTTTGTTTCATGTATATAAGCGAGTTGTTGATAATTCTCTATACCTTTCTCATAACTGCAATCCATCTCGTAAGCATATACCTTTTTCCCTTGATCAGAAGATATAAAAAAGACCTCATGCTTTTTTTTCAATAATTCACGAATCAAAAGATCTGCAAATACACTACCACTTGCACCTGTAAGACTCACCACAAATTTTGACATCGAACTAACCTCGCTATTCTAATTTTCCAATAAATACATCAATTATTGTCACACCCAATAACAACACAGAAATAATCTGGTTGATATGATATGACGCAATATTCATTTTGTCTTTGTTTTTTGGATCTACCATAATATGCTCTATCACCAGTAACACGATGGAAATTCCAACACCTACCAAATATATCACTCCAAGCTGAGTAAAAAAAACTAAACTAATCAAAAATACAATCATCATAAAATGAAAGGCTCTTGCGATCCAAAGGGCAAGATTCTGTCCAAATCTTGCAGGGATAGAAAACAACCCTTCCTGACGATCAAATGCGATATCTTGCGTCCCATATATGATGTCAAAACCAGCTACCCACAAAGTGACAATCGCGGCATATATAATAGGTACCAGTTCAAATTTACCCCGCACTGCAAGCCATGCACCCACAGGCGCCCCTGCACAAGTCACGCCCAAAAACAAATGGCAGATCCAGGTAAACCTCTTCGTATAAGAATACAAAGTGAATAATATGAGTGCAACGGGTGATAATATAAAACAAATTGTGTTAATCATTGCAGCAGCAAACACAAATATTGCATAACAAACGATAGTTATTATGAGAGCTTCTTTCTTTTTAACTACTCCTTTTGGTATATGTCTACCTGCCGTTCTTGGATTCTTTTGATCGATTTCTGCATCTGCAAAACGATTGAATGCATTTGCTCCATTTCTTCCAGCAATAAGTGCTACGAAAATCCATAGAATTGTCATCATTTTGGGGAGCCCATTTGCTGCTACAAGCATCGCCATAAGTGCAAATGGTAACGAAAAAAGGGTGTGTGAAAACATGACCAGTTCGCCATATTTCTTAATTTTTTGTATTATTTTCTCTCGTGTCAATTCCATATTCCTTCCACCTCTTTGTTACTTTTTCTACGACTTCTGGTGTCATTACTATATCGTCTGGCCAAGGTCTCAAAAGGCCATCTTTTGGGCCCTTCTTTGTGGCGTCAATTCCAATAAACAATGTCTGATCTGATCTTTCTTCACAAATCATGTCTCGCTTCGGGTCGATGTTATTAAATATTTTCCACATAACTTCAGATAAATTTGTAGAATCAATCCATTCATCCACTAAAATTACAAAGTTTTCTTCCTTACATTCCGTTGCTATTTCAAATAAGTACTTGGTAGCTCTCGTTTGTTCTTTGTTAATGTTCCGAATGGATACATGTTTCTTTAGAAATTCAAAAAATTCTTCGTTCTCAAAACATGATTTTCCAGATTCTTCTACCTCCATTTTTTTTGTTGCGTCTATTCCCACACGAAATCCTTGTAAAGCGCGATTCGAGGCATGGTCTAACGCATCCAATGGTCCTTCTGACAAAACCACATGGGATTTTTTCGTAACTTCTTTCGCCACACATAGAGCCACTTCTTTGTAATCATGTACATTGACATCTTCATCCACAATGATGAGCATTTTCGTATACATCATCTGGCCGACTCCCCAAAGACTGTTCATGATTTTTTTCCCATGTAAAGGATATTTTTTACGAATCGATACGATTACGCAGTTATGAAACACTCCTTCTAGTGGAAAATCCAAGTCTACGACTTCTGGAACCTGGAATTTAAGTAATGGGCGAAAAATCCTTTCGGTTGCTTTCCCCAAATAACAATCCTCCATTGGTGGTTGTCCTACAATGGTAGTTGGATAAACTGGATTCTTTCTACTTGTTATTTTTTCAATATGAAATACAGGGTATTCATCTTCTAAGGAATAATACCCTGTATGATCTCCAAAAGGTCCCTCCGTACGCAATTCATCCAAATCCACATATCCTTCTAGTACGAATTCTGCTTCAGCTGGTACTTTTATTTCATTAGATATGGATTTGACCATTCTTACTGGTCGTTTCTTTAAATATCCAGCAAAAATCATTTCATCTATCATTTTAGGAAGCGGTGCAGTTGCCGCATAAATCACCGTAGGATCACAACCTAATGCAACCGAAACGGGCATACGCTTTCCTATTTTTCTATATTTCTCATAAATTTCTCTTCCATCTTTATGTAAATGCCAATGCATCCCCGTTGTTTTTTGATCATATACCTGCAGACGATACATTCCAACATTCTGTTGTCCAGTCTCTGGATCTTTTGTAAATACAAGTGGTAAAGTGATATATTTCCCTCCATCATCTGGCCAGCATTTTATAATTGGCAGCAAATCAAGATTCGGCTCCATTACCACTTCCTGACATGCCCCTTTTCTAATTGTCCTCGGAAATAGAAAAGGAAGTGGTGCAAATTTGGGAATCGCCTGAAATTTTCCCTTCCAGGTTGCATAGGAACCCAAATTAAAAAAAGAACCTATTTCATCACCTATTTCATCCAACGAATCTACTTCAAATCCCAAATTCAATCGTTCAAAGCTGCCCATTGCATTAATCAAAAGTGGGTATTTCGAGCCTTTTACCTTGTGGAATAACAATGCATTTCCATTTTTCTTTGAGATTCTGTCTGTAATCTCTGTGATCTCTAGTTCCGGATCAACTTCAACGTGAACCTCCGTCATGAGACCTCTTTTACTTAGTTCTTTCATGTAGCTTTGTAGATTTCTAAACACCGTGTTATCCTCCTAAATTCAATACCTACATTTTACCATGGCAACTAGATAGTGACAAATGCTTTGCAACAAATTCAATTTGTGCTAAACTTGATAATTGATATTACCTTAAGGAGGTTCCAATGAAATATTTTAAACTACATTTTGTATTACTCATTACAATATTGACACTTACCGCATGTGGCAGTACAAATGCATCTGTGGATGATACTCTGACCATAGGTGTTATGCCTGATATGGGTGCCGTTCCCTTTGTGATAGCCGCACAAAACGGATATTATGATGAATTAGGGCTTACCATGGATATTCAAGTGTTTCGAAGTGCACAAGATAGAGATACCGCTTTGCAAACCGGTAATCTAGATGGTGCAATGGCGGATTTATTAACAATTTTATTTTTTAATCAATCGGGTTTTGATGTAAAAATGACATCTGACACTTACGGAAACTACATGATGGTATCATCCCCACAAATCAACGCAACAGATTTGACTAAGCTGGATTCCATTTCAATCGGAATGTCCTCAAATACAGTAATCGATTTTACAACAGAGATGATTGCCGAGTCCTTATCATTTGAAGACCGTCTGGAGAAAGTAGCCATTCCACAAATGCCAGTGCGTTTAGAGATGCTTGCTTCAGGAGAATTAAATGGTGCAACATTACCTGATCCCCTTGCTACAACTGCTATTTTAAATGGTGGTGAAAAAGTTAGCGATACGGAAAGCTTCGACCTCTATCCTGCGATTTTTATGATGAATCAGGATGCCATTGATCAACATAGTCCAGCTATTTTGGCGATGTATCAGGCATACAATAAAGCAGTAGATTACTTAAATGAAACTGACCCTTCTAATTTTTATTCTGTTTTAGTGGATGTTTTAGGATTTCCTGACGGTCTGGAAGATTCCATTTCCTTTCCTGAATATGTTCACATTCAGCCAGCAGACGAATCAACGTTTCAGAAAACACAAGAATGGATGCAAGCTCGCGATTTAATCAGTGATACCTATTCTTATGACAATTTGAGTGATAATCAATTTATCAAAGATTTAGACTAATAACCTAACATCAAAAAAAACGGCCGGATATACGAAGGAATTTCGTATTTTCGGTCGTTTTTTCATTTTCTTGTCACACAGTTGTCACTTACCACCTGTATTCTAATGCTATTAAATAAATAGGTTCTTTGTCCTATCAAAAAGGAGAATATCATGAGAGAAAGAAAAACAAACAGATTTTTCAAAAATCGTGCGTTTCGATTCGGAACACAAATTCTTTTCTTTGCTATTGTTTCATTCATTGCTATCAATCACTATTTGGAGGAGATTGGAAATTCACTGTCATTTATCAGCAGCGATTCGTTGCATGCATTTTGTCCTTATGGTGGTGTAGAGGCATTCTTTGCTTGGTTAAATTATGATGTATTGATTAAAAAAATCCACACCAGTTCTTTCGTAATTCTAGGAATCGTCCTTTCGACAGCGATTCTGTTCGGACCTGTCTTTTGTAGTTTTGCATGCCCTCTTGGCTCTATTCAAGAATGGATTGGGAAAATCGGAAAAAGAATATTTAGAAAGAAATACAATCACTTTATCCCGGCAAAATTTGACAAAATATTGAGAT
This sequence comes from Lachnospiraceae bacterium, assembly GCA_963666475.2. Lineage (GTDB taxonomy): Bacteria > Bacillota > Clostridia > Lachnospirales > Lachnospiraceae > JBFHIZ01. The sequence goes on from CAXXJM010000001.1 coordinate 1,061,430, forward strand.
ATCTCAGATATGGAGTACTAATATTCGTCGTATATCTGACCACCAATAGCCTACGCTTGATATTCTTAGAAGTCGATCCATATTATGCCTTGTTCAACTTTTGGTCATCAGAAGAAACAATTGGTGGAATTATTGTCCTAATAATCATATTAATCAGCTCTTTATTCGTCGAACGACCATGGTGTAAATATGCCTGCCCTTTTGGTGCACTCTTAGGCCTTACGAACTTCATACGCATTTTTAAAATCCGGAGAAATTCTGCTACTTGTATTTCTTGTGGAAAATGCTCAAAAGAATGTCCTATGAATATTGATGTGCAAAACATAAAAACAATTTACGATCATCAATGCATTAGTTGCATGGAATGTACTTCAGAAGTAAGTTGTCCAGTATCCAACACTGTGGTAATGAAAGCGTCAAAAAAATTCAAAATGGAGGATGAATCATGAAAATATGGGTTATTGCCTTATTAACAGCTAGTATCCTATTGTGTGGTGTTTTCGTCGCAAAAGTGACGGGTATTTGGGATGGTACGGATAATGGGTCAGGTAATATTAAGGCCGAAACACTACAACGTTTCTCTGAAGATTCTTCTCCCGAAAACATTCGCGGTTCCTATACTTTCCATGACATTGAAGTATTATATGGAATTGATGCTTCTGATTTAGCAGTGGCCTTTCAGATTGAGGCTTTCGATCCTTCCATCATCGGACTCAGTGATCTTGAAAATCTGTACAATGATTTAGAAGAAGGAGTTGAGATTGGAACAGGTTCTATCAAGTGGTTTGTTTCAATTTATACTGGTCTGGAATATATTCATGAAGGAGATTATCTTCCAAGTGGTGCCATTGCCTTTCTTACTAGTAAAAATCTTTGGACCAAAGACTTAGAATCACAGTATGGTGATTTCATTACAACACTTCCGCAAACTTCTTATCTATATAGCAGCGAAATTCTTGACGCAATACATGCCGAAGAGGAATTCGGTGAAAGTTTAGATACAGGTTCTTCTCTTGATGAGCCACTTAACGAATTCAGTGGGAAAACAACCGTTTCTGATTTGTTGGAAATGGGTATTTCACAATCCGACATTGAATCCATACTCGGAATGAAAATCCCTAATAATCATATGACCGTTCGAGATATTTGCAATGCAAATGAGATCAGTTATAGTACTGTAAAAAGTGAAATCATGACTTTACTTGATTCTCTAGACCAATAATAAAAGTCGCCTCTTACGAGGCGACTTTTATTATTATGCCATTGCTTTTACAAAAAACTCACTGTACATAAAATCTGTATTTAAAATGTGTTTAAAAATCCATGAAGCTACGAACTTGAGCAATTCACTGATTGCTTCTTTTTGCTCGCTATCGATGGAACTATAATCTAAATTTTCTAAGTATGCAATAAAATCCTGATGTTCTTTAACATGCTCTTCCATATCTGGATAATTATATTTTTCCATCATCAATTCTTCATGATGAAAATGATATTTTGTGTATTCCGCCAATGCCTCTAATTGATTCATAATTTCATCATAAGAATCCTGACCGTGGTAATCTAATAATAAGTCATTAATTTTATTCCCAATATCAAATAATGCCTTATGCTGTTCATCAATTTCAGGTACTTTAACCGCAAAATCTTCTTTCCAAATAAACATATTCTAGTCCTCCTTTAATTCTAGTAATTCGTTTATCCAAGTATTATAGCACATTCTTTGAAAAATACATCTGAAAACATAAAATTTACACAGATTTTTCTATTTCTATAAAATGAATTGGCAATTCCAATCGAAATGTACTGCCCATTGAATCTGAATCAACTAAATAAGCACTGCCCCCTAATCGTTTCAGATTTTCTTTAACAATAAAAAGACCCAATCCGTCTCCAGATGGACCATCCTTACGTTCCTTTTTATAATATGCTTCGAAAATGTGTGCTTGTTCTTGTGTCGGTATTCCACACCCACTGTCCCTCACATCAATCTGTGCCATAGAATCGAAATACTTATAATCAATCAGAACAGTTCCTCCCGTCGCTGTAAATTTATACGCATTTGTTAACAAGTTATAAATACTCTGTCCTAAAAGATATGGATCGGTCTTTAAATTCCATTTTTCATTGGATAACAATCTGAAATCAATGCTCTTTTTTTGAAACTGCGTACGCATCCCATTCATTATTTGCTCAAAAAAATGATTCATCTCTATTGATGAAATCTGTAATCGTTGTTCACTCATCTCAGCATCCAAAAAACCACTCATATTTTCAATAATATGTGTAAGTTGAAGAATTTGCTCATTACATACTTGAAGTTCCTTCTCCTGCATGTGTATGATTCCATCTTCGATTCCCTCTATATGCATTTTCAATATAGAAAGTGGCGTTCTTGTTTGATGCACCATTTCATCAATCAAAGTCTTACGTGCCTTTTGTCTGATTTTCAGACGCGATTCCAAAGCTGTTAAACTTTTCTGAATACTGAAAATTTCTTTTGTTTTCGAATAATGAATTATTTCCTCTTTACCAAGTTCAATGTTTTGTGCGTAATCAGCTGTTTTAACCAACTCTCTGCTGACCTTTCGACTCATCCACACGCCTAATACAAGCACAACAACTAAAACAATTGATAAAGAGAACAAACTGTTTCTAAGCAAAGAATTTTGAAACATCGTTGCCGCATATGAATCTGCTGACGAAGTAAATCTCGTCACCACGAATAATCCCTTGCCGTTTTCCATAAGAAACTCTTCCTGAATATTATATCCATCGTTTCCTTCATTCATTATTGCTCTCATCATACCATGCATCGAATTGTATTTGTTGATTTGTTGATTATCAGAAACGGAAAATAACAAGGCTCCTGAATCGTCATAAACATCAATTTTTGTTATGGATGCTTCTAAGAACGAGGACAAATTCAATAATACTTGTTCTTTATTTAGATGCTCAGACTGCATCTCATTTTCTAAATAATACTGAATATCCAAACAAGTTTGTTCATAATTGTCATCTAAGTACTTAGTAAAGTTTTGGTTGCTCAAAAAACTAAGTATCGCGGTGTTAATGATGATCGAAAGGAGCGCAATCAACTGTTCCCTAGATAAAATCTGTCCAATGTTTTTCATAAAAACAAGCAGAATCTTGTATTCTGCGGCGGTTAAGTCGACCTTCTTATCTGCACATTTAACCATTTGACTGCCTGTAAATAGACAAATATCTGCAAAAGAATACTTAATTTCTGCTTCTTCACGATATACGCGTTTCAAAAAACGCGAACTCTTTTCATCAATTCTCTTGCACTAAAGGGCTTCATAACATAGTCATCCACCCCCAAATCAAATCCTCGAATTCGATCTGCCTCTTCCTGTTTTGCAGTCAAAAAAATAACTGGAATATCCGAAACCTTTCGAATTTCTTGAAGCACTTCGAATCCGTTTATCCCAGGCATCATCACATCAAGCAAAACGAGGTGAATCTCCTGTCTCCCAAACAATTCCTATGCTTCAAAACCATTTGCGGCCAAAGAAACTTCATAGCCTTCCCGTATTAAATACTTCGCTATGAACTCCCTGATTTCCGCTTGATCTTCAACCACTAAAATTTGAAAAATCAGTGTCATCACCTCGCTTAACTTTCATATATTAGATCGAATTATTTTAATAAATTCTTCATTTTTAGGTATTCTTCTTCAGTAATCTCGCCATTTGCATATCTTCTTCTGAGAATTTCCTCTGTATCATCATGATGATAGGATTTCTTATTTCTTCGAACAAGAATAATCACAAGCGCAATTACAAGGAGAACAGCTAGACCTCCTAAAAATAAATGTGGCATATACCACATCGAATTCACTCCAGAATACATTCCGTGACCTAATAAACCTCCAGTACAACCTCTATAAAACATATTTTTCGCCTCCTTCTATTTGATAAGGCTAGTATATCTTACAAATATGACTGAATTATGATTTTACGATATATTAATAGTTTTCTTTTCTCACTTCGTAATAGCTCTTTGGATGTGCACAAACTGGGCACTTTTCAGGTGCTTTTTTACCCATAATCAAATGTCCACAATTTCTACATTCCCACATCGTTTCTCCTGCTTTTTCAAATACCTGTTGCATTTCTACATTACTTAATAAAGCACGATATCTTTCTTCATGAGATTTTTCGATTTTTGCTACCATACGGAACTGCGCAGCAAGTTTTGTAAATCCTTCCTCTTCTGCATCGACAGCAAAACGTTCATACATATCTGTCCACTCATAGTGTTCTCCTTCTGCAGCATGAAGTAAATTTTGAGCGGTATCCCCTAATTCATCAAGAGCTTTGAACCAAAGTTTTGCATGCTCTTTTTCATTATTTGCAGTTGCTTCGAAAAGCGCAGCAATTTGCTCATATCCTTCTTTTTTTGCTACCGAAGAAAAATATGTGTATTTGTTTCTTGCCATTGACTCCCCAGCAAATGCATCATTCAAATTCTTCTCTGTTTTTGATCCTTTTAATTCCATGTTCACTTCTCCTTTTCTTTACTTCTGTAATAATATCAAATTTATCAATTTATTGAAGCATTACATAAAAATTGTAACACATTTTAGAACGCAAAAAAAGGGAATGTTTTACATTCCCTGATTGTTCTAACGATCAATTTCTCCATCGATTCTGCATGATGTCGATGCTCGAAAATAGTCTGACATAATATCTGCATATTCATCTTGATGTTTCTCCAGCCAACTACTTGCGTATGAACAAGATGCTACCGCTGTAATCGCTTCTTTTCGAAGGTATTCAGCTACTTCTTTCATCATTGTTCCTGCGATACCTTGTCCCCGATAGTTCGGATCTACATATACATGCGAAATATCGACTTCCTTCTCACTCAAGATACGTAAAGATGCTGCTGAGACTATTTGTCCTTTGTCATCCACGAATTCAATTTTCTCTTTTCCATATTTCCATTCCATAATATATCCTCATAATTCTCTTAAAATTTTACGCATTGGTCTTCCTTTTGCAAGTTCGTCAATCAACTTATCTAAATATCGAATTCTCTGCATAATTGGGTCTTCTACTTCCTCAACAGCAACTCCGCATACTTTTCCTGAAATCAGTTTACTAAGTGGATTAAATCCCGTGGCTTGTTCAAAAAAAGTTCGAACATCGGAATTATGAATAAGGTGTCGTTCCACTTCAGACATTTGATATCCTGTCAACCAGCAAATAATTTGATCCACTTCGTCCTTACTTCTTCCTTTTCGTTCAGCTTTTGCAACATAAAGAGGGTACACACTTGCAAAACTCATCGAATAAATCCGTTCATTTCCCATTTAATCACTTGTCCTTTCCCACTTTAATTGAACATAAAAAACAGGTTATAGTATATTATAACCTGTTTTTCTAAAAATTCAATTCTACTATACTCCAGAATAAGCCGAGAAACCACCATCAATCGGAATGACAACCCCAGTTACAAAACCAGATGCTTTCGGATTTGATAAAAACATGAGCGTTCCATTTAATTCCTCAGCTTCTCCAAATCGTTCCATCGGGGTTGCTGCAAGTATTTTTTCTGTTCTCTCTGTAGGAGTTCCGTCTTCATGAAACAGTAATTTTTCATTTTGCGCAGTTACAAAGAATCCAGGTGCTAATGCATTCACACGGATTCCAACTTTTGAAAAATGCACTGCCAGCCACTTTGTAAAATTGCTAACCGCTGACTTTGCCCCACTATAAGCAGGAATCTTTGTAAGTGGCGTAAAAGCATTCATGGAAGATACATTGATAATGGTACAGTCATTCTTTCCGATCATATCTTTCGCAAACACCTGTGATGGAAGTAACGTACCTATGAAATTTAAATTAAATACAAATTCTACACCTTTTTGATCCAAATCAAAAAATGTAACCAAATCTTTCTCATCATCACCAAGTTGATAGTACTCATTTGTCGTATTTGCTCTTGCACTATTTCCACCAGCACCATTTAACAACAAATCACATGGTCCAAGATCCTTCATGATTTCTACATGTGCTGCTTCAATGCTATCTCTTTCAAGAACATTGACTTGGTATGCCTTTGCGGTTCCACCAAGAATTTCAATTTGCTTTGCAACAGAATCTGCTGCCTCTTTATTTAAATCAAGTAATGCAACTTTCGCGCCTGCTTCTGCGAGTGTTTTTGCAAACATTCCACACAATATCCCACCTGCTCCAGTTACTACTGCCACTTTTCCTGTTAAATCTGTTCCAAACACCATTGATTAATCCTCCTTCTTACTCATCTTTTCGATTGCTTCCCATAAACCATTTAAATAAGTTGCTCCTAACGCACGATCATAAAGACCATATCCAGCTCTTCCTGTCTCACCCCAAATCATTCTTCCATGATCTGGACGAATGTACCCATCAAATCCACCATCATATAACGACTTCATAATTGCAAACATATCTAATGATCCGCAGGAAGAAAGATGAGCACGTTCTTCAAATCCATCCTCTACAAGCGCTACATTTCTCATATGTACGAAATGAATTCTTCCCATTTGCGAATATTTTTTGGCCATCTCTACCACATTGTTTTTATTTGAACATCCTAAAGAACCTGTACACAACGTAATTCCGTGATGGGAATCATCGGAAATTGCCAGAAATCTATCCAAATTCGTTTGATCCGTTATAATTCTAGGTAGTCCAAAAATACTCCAACAAGGATCATCCTCATGAATTGCCATATTTACACCTGCTTCTGCTGCAACAGGAATGATTTTCTGAATAAAATATGTCAAATTATCCCATAAATCGTCTTCTGTAAGTGCATGATATTGTGCTACAACCTGTCGTAATTCTTCTCTCGTATAGCTCGCATCCCATCCTGGTAAAGTCAAATCACTATCACCAGAAAGAGGGTTTACTTGGTCGACTTGTTTTTGATAATACACAAGTGATGTTGAACCATCCTCTAACACATGGTCTAATTGAGTTCTCGTCCAATCAAATACCGGCATAAAGTTATAACAAATACATTTTACACCTGCTGCCCCAAGTCTTCTGATATTCTCACAATAGTTTTCAATATATTGATCCCTCGTTGCTTTTCCTAACTTTATGTCTTCATGAACTGGCACACTTTCTATTACCTCAAAGTGTAGTCCTGCATCTTCGGTTGTCGATTTTAGTTTTTCAATACTTTCTTTGCTCCACACTTCTCCAACTGGTACGTCATACACTGCAGTAACAATACTGTGCATACCAGGTATCTGTCGGATATTTTGGATTGTAACCTTATCATCTTCACCATACCATCTAAATGATAACTTCATAATTATACCGTCCCTTTCTCATTTACCTGAAAATCAAGGTTGTTCATTCTTTCTAGATTCAGTATAATATTCCAAACTGCAAATTAATATTGCAAATGCAGTATGTTACATTGCATTTCGGCTACGAAAAAGATATAATTTCTGTATTAGCAAAGAAACTTAGAAAGGAAATTATAGTTCATGAAGAAAATGATTCAGGAATTTTCATCCAATCAAACCATGCTTGGTTCATCCATCGAACTTTTTCATTATCAGGATGTTCGATTTGGAAAAGTTCCTCCCCATATACATAATCACTATGAATTTTATTTTTTTCTGGAAGGGAAGGCCACATACTTCATTGAAAACAGACAGTACAACCTTGAAAAAGGCGATTTTCTAATGATTCCACCTAATATTCTCCATTTTCCCGAAGTCATGCCCAGTATCGACACGACACCATATGACCGAATTGTCGTTTGGCTAAATACAGAATATTATGACAAAATGACAGCATTTGATCCAAGTTTACGGGAAATGTTAGACTCTGTTTTCATTCATAAAAATTGGCATTTTCGCCCTACTACTGAGGACTTCCAGAAGATTCGTGAGATTCTATCTGCCATGGTCGAAGAACAAGTAAATCAAAAACTTAGTTATCTTGCATCCATCGAATCCTATTGCCTTCAGCTACTCGTGTTTATGAATCGAATCACACAGCATAAATCTAGTTTTCAACGAGACTATCCAACCAAAGACTTATATTCGAATATCATCCACTACATTCATAAAAATATCAAAACACAGTTGCCGATCGAACAAATCACTACGGAATTTTTTATCAGCAAAAGTTATCTATCAAAGATTTTCCGAGAGCATCTTGGCATCTCGGTACACCAATACATTTTGCGAATTAAGACAGATAAGATACTGGAAGAAGTAAAAAAAGGTCGTACATTTTCTGAAGCATCCTATGAATATGGATTTGAAAACTATTCCAGCTTCTACCGCAGATGTATGAGGGAATTTCATACCTCTCCAAAAAATCTGAATCTATAGAAATCAAAAAGAGGAATCCAATTTATATGAATTCCTCTTTTCATTACTTTATATATATTTTCTCTAATCGTACAAGAACATCTAAGTAATGCTTTTGAACACCCGCCTTTTCTGCTTCAATTTCAAAAACAGCAGTCTGTTCATTAACCTTATTCAAAATTTCCTTCGCAAGGTTCTTTTCTGCAAATGAATAGACCAATTCATCTTCTTTCTTTATATGTCTTTGTAGATGATTCGTATATCCTACTGCATTCGCAATAACATCCAGTCTTGCTGCCTGATCTCCTGCTTTTACTTTACCAAGAGCAGAAGTCAATTCACTGATAAATAGTCTTCCCCAATCATGTTCTACTAACATTCCAGCGTTGATCAGGCTGTGTCCCAGTTTTCCAAGATGCTCCACCATCTCCAGGAACAGAAATTTTTCTTCTTTTCCATGATGATGTTTATCTGCATAATTTTTCAGGAAATCAATCATTTCATCAAAATCATCGTAAATAATCTCTTCACCGTCTAAAATTCTTTGTGATGCAGCTCTTAAAACATGAAGCATACGAACAATATAAGTATGTTCTTCAACCATTAATTGAATACTATCCATTTAAGCAACCCATCCTTTCACACAATTCTTCTGATTTCAAATTCGCCATTTGCAAGTGTACGAAATTCGAAATCTGACTCTTCTAAAAAGCCTTTGATCAATTCTTCTCGTAATGTATAGTATATGCGAATATCTCCACCTGCTTCTACCCAATAATCTGAGTGTACACAAACATTTCTTTTCCACAATACTTGAGAAGACTCCTCAATTAATATCATATTTGCACGATCACAAGGCATACCATCCAATAAGCAGTCACTGATTGCTCCCAATGTCTTAGGAGCATCGAACAACTCGAAATCTTTGGATAAAGATTTCCCTTTCTTTCGGAAAATCATAAGAAGTGCATCCATGTGTTCAGGATTACTGTTCAATATTCTTGTAACTCCTTCTGCCAGTTTTCCCTCTTCTCGTTCTACCTGCTCCTGAAGCCATCCATGTATATTATCCTGATTGATAACTTCTCCCAGTGGTCGGGTTTCAGAAAGTCCATATTTTGCATTGATGATTTCAATGATACCCGATATTTGCTTTTCTCCATAACTCAGCACTTCCATTACCAGACTCTGCTGAATTTGAATTTTGTTATATAACCAATAATGAATTGGTCCCAAAAATGCACTCATTTTTTTCTCCTTAATTACTTTTCATTCATAATTAATCCAGGAACATACGAATATCTTCGTCCACAGTACCAATCCCAGCAATTCCAAAATTCTCAACTAGTACATTGGCTACATTTGGTGACAAGAAAGCTGGCAATGTAGGTCCTAAGTGAATGTTCTTTACTCCAAGATGTAATAGTGCCAATAATACAATCACAGCTTTTTGCTCATACCAAGCAATATTATATGCAATTGGAAGTTCATTAATATCCTCAAGGCCAAATACTTCTTTTAATTTAAGAGCAATTACTGCAAGTGAGTAGGAATCATTACATTGACCTGCATCTAATACTCTAGGTATACCACCAATATCTCCTAGCTCTAACTTATTATATTTATACTTAGCACAACCAGCTGTCAAAATGACGGTATCCGATGGCAATGCTTTCGCAAAATCAGTATAGTATTCTCTTGATTTCTGACGTCCGTCACATCCTGCCATTACAAAGAATTTTCGAATAGCTCCAGTTTTAACTGCATCCACTACTTGATCTGCAAGAGCTATCACCTGATTGTGAGCAAATCCCCCAATGATTTCGCCTTCTTCGATCTGAGTCGGAGCGTTACATTCTTTTGCCATTTCAATGACTGCAGAAAAATCCTTCTTTCCATTTTCATCTTTTTCTATATGTTTACATCCTGCAAATCCTGCTGCCCCTGTAGTAAATACACGTGCTTTATAAGAATCTTTCGGTGGAACAATACAGTTCGTTGTCATCAAGATTGGTCCATTGAAGCTTTCGAACTCTTCTTTTTGTTTCCACCATGCATTTCCATAATTCCCAATAAAATTTGTATATTTCTTAAACTCTGGATAGTAATGCGCTGGTAACATTTCAGAATGTGTATATACATCAACTCCAGTTCCCTTTGTTTGCTCTAACAACTGTTCCAGATCGTGTAAGTCATGACCTGAAATCAAAATTCCTGGGTTCTTTGCTACACCAATATTTACTTTAGTTATTTCAGGATTACCATATCTTGTTGTATTTGCAGTATCTAGCAGTGCCATTCCGTCCACACCATATTTTCCTGCTTCCAATGTCAATGCTACGAGTTCATCCGCAGAAAGTGTATCATCCAATGTGGCCGCCAAAGCTCTTTGCATAAATTCATGTATTTCAATACAATCAAAGTCCAACTCATTTGCATGTTTTACATAAGCTGCAAGACCTTTTAATCCGTAGGTAATCAACTCACGTAAACTTCTTACATCTTCATTTTCTGTAGCAAGTACACCAACGGTCTTTGCTTTTGCTTCCAATTCATTTTTTTCATAAGAAACCCAGATAGCTGCCTCGTGAAGAGAATCTACATCATTCACTTCTTTCAAAAGATCTTCTTTCATTTTCATTGTATTGATGACTCTTTGATAGATTACATCTTCGTCAAAGTTTGCATTTGTAATCGTCGTGAAAAGATTTACTACAATATAACGATTTACTTCCTCCTGAATCTCTTCCCCTTGTTTTCTCAACGCATTTGTTACTTCACTGAGTCCTTTTGTTGTATAAATTAAGAGATCCTGAGCATTTGCTACATAAGGGGTTTTCCCACATACTCCTGAAACTGTACATCCAGCACATCCCGCTGTTTCCTGACATTGATAACAAAACATATTTTTTTCCATTTTTATTCCTCCGATTATATTCTCAAATACATACTACGATGAGTTTTTCAACTCACATTTCATATTATAGGTGGTCTATTTGACAAATCTTGTAGCTACTGCTACATTTATATATATTCTAATAAAAAATACAGGGAAGAAACATACACTGGAGAGGTAACATCGATATGAATGATAAATTCGATATGAATGATAAACTAGACATGCACTCAGTGCTTTCACGTTGTGCATTGTTTGAAAATATAAAAGAAGAAGAATTCAAAGGGTTGCTTGGTTGCATCAACTCTTTTACCAAGACGTATCAAAGTAATGAATACATTTTCTTAAGTGGTGATGAAATCAATTACATCGGAATTCTCCTTTCTGGTTCCATTGAACTGATTAAAGAAGATCTCGCAGGTTCCAGACATATTATGGATTTTTTAAGTCCTTCCGATATTTTCGCTGAAGGTATCGCCTGTACAAAAAAACATATCTCACCCATTACAGTACGAACAAAACAGGAATCCACGGTATTATTCATTCCTTTTGATCGAATCATCAGAACTTGCGGTAATTCCTGTGGTTTTCATCTTCAATTAATCAAAAATATGATGATGTTACTTGGCGAAAAAAACTATGCAATGAATCGAAAAATGGAGCTCCTGACGCTAAAAGGAATGCGTGAAAAACTATCTACTTTTTTGTTGAACGAGGCAAAAAAGCAGGGAACGATGACCTTTACGATTGGTCCAAATCGAAATGAACTCGCAGAATACCTGAATGTTGCACGAACTTCTATGTGCAGAGAACTGGCAACTATGAAAGATCTCGGTATGATTGATTATTATCAAAATACATTTCGAATCGTATCGGAGGAATTATTAAAAGGCAGCTTGTCAAAATAACTGACAAACTGCCTTATCTTACCAATTTTAATTTTCTGGAACAATCTTTAATGAGATATTTGCAATCTTGAACTCACCCGTATCTCCTCCTAAATTGAACTCCAATCTAGTAGACCCATCGGTGGTAGAGAACATCTGAAATATTTGTGTATAGTGTGCCCACTCTGTAGTTATTGTATCTTCAAACTGTCCTGCGTATGTCGACCATCCATTATCATCATCTCCCCCGAGCTTTGATAAAATCGTACGTTCCTCCTCTGCTTTAGCGTCAAAAGAAAGTTCATATACATAACCTTTTACAACAGGTAAATGTTGTATCAACTGAACCGAATATGTCTGATTTCCTTTTGCTATAGTATCGATCGAAACATAGGTATATCCATCTTCTTCTCCTTTACTTAAAGATGCAGTTCCACTAAACTCTGACAAAGCAAGAAAATACCAGTTACTACTCAAAACATCCATGTCTCTGATTTTTAACATTTCTTCATTTACACTATCAAATGTTTGATCTTGTACATAATTATAATCCATGTCCTCAGAAATATACTTCTCAGTTCCTGCCTCATCAACCGCAATCATTGGTTTTTTGATGGTTTCATCGTATCCCCCTTCTAGATCATAAACACGAACATAATCTATAAGCATTTCTGCCGGAAAATCTTCATCTGACGGTATTTTCCCACCGTCAAAATTTCCACCAACTGCTAGATTTAGTAAAATATAAAACTCTTCATCAAAAGGAGCAGGAAATGGATAATCAACTTTTTGTCCTTCTCCTCTGCTATACCAACTATTCTCCGTATGAAAAAGTTCTCCATCAACGTACCACCGAATTTCTCCTGGTTCCCACTCCAAACTATATACATGAAATCCTTCTGTACTTTCCCCCTCAGCCATATTAAACGTTCCACCACTATATTTGTTGTTTGGCCATGGTTGTCCATAGTGCAAAGTTCCACTAGTTTCTTCGGTAAGTCTTCCTCTCGCTTCCATAATGTCTATCTCACCAGATGCGGCCCAATATCCATATTCATTGTCATTTGGATCTGGAAGCAACCAAAAGGCTGGCCATAAACCGTCACCCGCTGGCATTTTAATTCGAGCTTCAAATTTCCCATATTTTTTTGAAAATAATGATTCTGCACCAGAGCCATCACCAAGAGGATCTCCTAGCGTACGAATTCTTCCAGAAGTATAACTTTTTCCGTTCATTTCCTCCTGTTTTGCCTCAATCTTTAGAAATCCTTCGGATACCGACACATTGTCTGAAGTATAATATTCTTCTTCGTTATTTCCCCAATCAGACACACCATAAATTGCACCATTTCCTATTTGGTAGTCCCATTTCGTAAGATCAAGTGTATTTCCTTGAAATTCATCGCTCCATATCAACTCCCAATTACCACTCTCTGTTGTCAAGATGGTTCCCATCTCAATCGGGGTGATTTCTACTTCCTTGGGTCCTTTGCTCATCATCACCAGATAAATGACGCCTACTCCTACTGCAATCAAAATAAACACAAGAACTAGTAACACAACCAATTTCTTATTCATTTTCTTTTTCATATTCTTTCTCTCCATCCTCATTTGTTCGATTATCAGGCATCCTGTTCTTTATCTAAACGAAATGTCTCAACTGCAATCTTTAATTCCTGCATATTTTTTCCTAGCGCAGAAGCTTCTTGATTTAACTGCATAGCTGCCTCAGTCTGATTTGAAATCGCATCGCTAATCATTAAAATAGACTGCATATTCTCTTCCGAGATATCATGTATCTCAATAATAGATGACAGCGTTAATTTTCTTTCTCCATTCATTTCACTAATATGATAAGCTACGGTTTCCATCTGTTTCATAAAATTTGTCATAGATTCATTTGTCTTCTCAAAAACTTCCACCGTATTTCGTACATGATCATCTTGTTTATGAGCGATAGCTTGTGCCTCAGATACTTTATTTCCTGCACCCTTTGCATAATTCATAATTACAGCAATCTGTTCCTGAATGTTTTTTGCAGTCTGATCCGAACTATCTGCCAGTTTTCTAATTTCTTCCGCTACTACACCAAATCCTCTTCCATATTCTCCTGCTCTCGCAGCCTCTATGGATGCATTTAAGGAAAGTAAATTTGTCTCACTCGCAATCTGTGATATTCCATCTGCGAATTCAGTAATCACTTGCAATTTATCTGCTAGTAATGATACCTGTTCATACATTTCATCGGTCACTCTACTGGTGTCATTTGACTGCAGACATATTTCATTCATTGCCTCCATACCATTTGCAACCGTATTCTTAGTACGACCAATCTCTTCAATCGTCTCATTTATATTTTGATTAACACTCTGGATCTTTCTAGATAATGCTTCCATCTCATCTCTACAAATCTTCGTGGACTGCGCTTCTTTTTCAATATTTGTCTGTATTTCCTGAATACTCAATCCAATTCCCTGCACCATAGCGTTCATCTGCTGACTCGATGCATGAACCTGTTCTCCTGATGCAGAAACTTCATTCATCATGTCTCTTACACTACTCACTAAGTTTCGAATTCTCAGTACCGTATTTCCTATCGCCTCTTTCAACTGCCCGAATTCATTCTTCCCTATATTACGAACACTCCAGGTCAAGTCACCTTCTGCAACTTTATTTAAAGAGGAAACGTTTCCATGAATATTTGAAGTAATAAATCGTACAATCGTCCCACTTAAAATCCACGCAGCTAAAGAAGATACAATTACAAGAATAATTGTAAGCAATCTAATATCATCCGATTTCTGTGTAATGTATTTTTCAGGAACCATAACTGCTAAGACTGCTTGCGTTTCTTCACTTCGTTGGAGCATATAAAAATAATCTGTATTCTGATAAGTTTCATACCCGGAAACCAAAGAATAATCATCTTCTTCTAGTGCATCGATTAAAGTCAATTCAGAAGCCGACATGGAATTTCGTACCCCAATTGTTTTTCCGTCGTTTGTTATAAAATAAATCTGGCTTTCTTCTCCAAAATCCAAATCCTCCAATAATGTCAGTACGTATTCCTGATCAATATCGAGAATTACTGCTCCAAACAAACTTCCTGAATTAAATTTTCTACTACAACTTAGAATATAATCATCTGCGATATTTTCTACCTGTTCGTCTAAAAAAGAATGACTACTATTCCACTGTACATAACCGTCTGAAAATATCTGGTCTTCTCCTGCTTCAATCATTTCGTCCAAAAAACTATCTAGCTCAACCGTTTTATTTAACGTTTTTGTCGTTATAAATTTTTGCTGACCATCTGGCAAAATATAAATTTCACCTACCATTTCATTGAAACTCTGTTTAGATAATAGCATGGTTTTTATACTTTTATTTGCCTGATCTTTTGCAACACTATCCTTATCCAACCCCCCAAGTGAATATGATTTAATGGTTTGATCGCTCGACAATTCCATAATCATTGCTTTTGCCACTCGAAATCCCTGTTCCAAACATTTACTTGTCATTTCTACTGCATTTTCTGCAGACTCCTCATAATTATCGCGTAATCCCTCCGATGCTTTCTGATAAGAAACAATTCCTACCGTAATCAGAAAAAGGATTGGAATCATTAGAGAGAAGTAAAGTAGAAATCGAATACTAATACCTTGTAAGATTCCTTTTTTCACTCTAGTTTCCCGTTCCTTCCTCTTCCTCATTTTTTCTGTCTTTTTTGCTTTTTGCTCTCCCATATGTTCTCCCATTCTTTGCTGTCTTCATTCGCGTTACAGGATAATTTGTCTCCATTATAAAAAAAGACACATTCGAATAGAATGCATCTTTTTATAATATGGTGTTCTTTTTTCATATCGAACAAACATACCAAACTATTTATTTTCTAAACAACCTATCAAAGAAATGGATTATAGAACCGCATTCCATCATAAAACGTAATCACCAATGCAACCACTGAAAAAACGAAAACAAATCCAATTGCAAGATAATCCGCTTTTTGGAATTTACGTCCACGATACCATGTCCTTTTTTTGTGCTTACCAAAACCTCTCAGTTCCATCGCATTTGCTATCACATCAATCCTTTCAAGACTTACAAAAATCAATGGGAATAAAATTGCCATCATGTTTTTGATCCTTGAAGGAAGTTTTGCTTTTGAAGACATATCAATTCCACGAGCTTCCTGTGCTCTTTTGATCTCCTGAAAATCTTTTTGGACATCTGGTATATATCGAAGGGCAATCGCAATCGAATATCCAATCTTATATTTTACTCCAATGCGACTTAAAGATGCTGCAAACTCACTCGGATCGGTCGTTAAGATAAACATCAGTGCCACCGGAATAACTGTGAAATACTTTAGAATAACATTCAATTCATAAAAAAGCTGCTCTTTTGTAAATGTGTAGGATCCGAATAAATGTAATAAATCCGTTCTACTTCCATAGATTTTCACCCCTTCATAAGGCGAAAAGAAAAAAATGGCGATCACATTAATCGTTAAAAAGAAACTAATGACCATAAACACCGTTTTAACCTGACGAAACTCTGTTCTAGATATTGCAAAAAAAACAAGGCTAAAAAATAACATCATTGCTAATACGCGGGTGTCATATGTAATCATACCAACAAACGACCAAAGAATGAAATACAGCAATTTTGTCACACCCGTCAATTTATGAATCCATGTTCCTTTATCCGCGTATGTAAGAAACTTAGGCATGCTGTCTCACCTCCCTGTCGTATGCTATGAATCGTTCAACAAACTCAGTCTTATCGTCAATACCACAAAGTTCTGCCAATTCATATAGAGAAGTCAATTTCAAACTAGCTTCTTCTACAAGCTCATGGTCCGTTAATACCGTTGCAGAAAATGTATCTGACAAAAGTCTTCCTTCTGATATCACCAATGCTCTTCTAGTATACTCTAACATAAGATGCATATCATGCGTAATCATAATAATTGTAATTCCATGTTCAACATTCAGACGCTCCAAAAACTCCATGATTTCCGAATAGTGTCTAAAATCCTGTCCCGCAGTAGGTTCATCTAAAATTAATATTTGCGGATCTAAAACTAAAATAGATGCTATCGTCACTCTCTTCTTTTGTCCAAAACTAAGTGCAGCAATCGGCCAGTTACGAAAAGGATAAAGACCACAAATCTTTAATGTTGCTTCGACTTTTTCTTTGATCTGTTCTTCATCCATGCCCCTGGCACGTAAGCCCATTGATACTTCGTCAAATATCATCGGTTTGGAAATCATCTGGTTTGGATTTTGCATAACTAGACCAATCTTTTCAGCACGTTCCTTAATCGAGTCCTTTTCCATATTTCTGCCATAGTAGTATAGTTTACCGCCTTGTGGAAATTCAAATCCACATATTAATTTCGAGAGAGTGGTCTTACCAGCACCATTTTTCCCTACGATACTAATCATCTCACCTTTTTTAATTTGAAAAGATATATCATTTACAATGTTTTTTTGTTCTTCGTATGAGAATTCGATTGCTTCCAACTCCAAGACTGTCGGCGGTTCTACTTCCACTTTTCTTGAAGGTATTGAATGGAACCACTTCACAACATTCTCTTTATCAGTTTCATCCATCATCTCTGATAAATGACTAAGTGATTTTTTTTCATGCACTTCAAAGCCAGCATACTTTGCGGCAGTCAAGTACAATGGTTCCCGAATTCCAACTTCTTCCAGAACCCCAGATGCGAGTATTGCATCAGGATTCATATCTGCCACTATTCTTCCATCATTCATTACAATGATACGATCCAAATCTCTGTGAAGGACGTCTTCCAACCGATGCTCAATGATTAATATCGTCGTATCCGTTTCTTTATGAATATCGTCAATTAATTCAATCGCATATTTACCCGCTGAAGGATCAAGATTTGCCAGTGGTTCATCGAATAATAGAATCTTAACATTTTCTGTAATAACACCCGCGATGGAAACACGTTGTTTCTGTCCTCCACTAAGTGCATGAGGCGCATGATCAAGATATTCGAAAATCCCTACTTTTTCTGCACACTCTCTAACTTTTTGTTTCATCACGGACTGCTCTACGCAATCATTTTCCATTGCGAAAGCAATGTCTTCAGCCACTGTCAATCCAATGAATTGTCCATCTGGATCTTGCAACACGGTTCCAACCTCTTTTGAAATTTCAAAAACTCCTACTTCTTTCGGGTTCTTACCTGAGACCAATAATTCCCCAGAAACATCTCCTTTGTATGCGTTTGGAATCAACCCGTTAATACATTGCCCAAGTGTTGACTTTCCAGAACCAGAAGGTCCTACAATCAATATCTTCTCTCCTGGATAAATCTTGAGATTGATATCTATAAGAGTAGGCTCAATCTGTGTACGATATTTAAAACTGAAATTTTGAAATTCAATGATTGGTTCTTTCATAATTAACCTCTTGTTAAATCTGTATTGATTAGTAGTTATTCACAAACAATGCTGCAGTCAGGCATGAAATGTCTGTTCTGCAGCACCTATATTCATCTATTGTTGTATCCATAAATCAAATCATTGTGCGATTTAATCTTCTTTTTTCAGACTCGATGACTTTGATTTTACCTTTGAATATCCAATTGCTAACAATGTTCCCAGTATACCAATTGTAAGTACATTTCCAAGACATGCAAATGCACCTTGTGCAAACACTTTATTGGCCGGCTCTGCATAAATCAGGATGTCCAATAGTGGCGCTATAATTACCCAAGCAATCACATTTCCAATTACTTGTATGATGTTAAATAATACAATCTGTTTCTTTTCAAACCCGCCTTCTTCAATTGCATATTTCACAGCGAAAAGACCTGCAATAATACCAAACAAAGCATCTGGAAATACCCAACTCCACCATACGCTTCCATATTGAATTGCATCTGCCAGGGCATGACCCAAAAATCCGATTGCACCACCAACGATTGGTCCAAAAATTGCTGCCATAAAAGCAAGCAATGCTGTTCTAGGTTGAATTGCTGTGTTAGGAATGAAACCAAGTGGAATTGAAACATATGAAAGCACAATATAAAGTGCGGTTCCAATACCAATTGCTACTACGGAACGAATACTAAATTTTTTCATGACTACCTCCCTATTGTCTCCTTACTTTATCGAATAAGGAGATCTCCTATATTTTCGTTTGTGGCTTGACCACTTAATGAATCTAATATATCCTATCATATTTTCACACAAAAAAACAGATTATATAAAAGAAATACCGATAACATGTTTCATAATGTTATCGGTATTTCTTTTATTGTTCTTCGTAATATTCAATTCCACGATCTGGTTTAAAATATGTACGAACATATCCATCTGTTGATACTACAACAAATTCATTGGTTTCTTCCAAATAATAAACATCGTCTTGGTCCTCTGCTTCTTTTTTATGCAACACAGATTTAGACTGAATCACTCGATTTGCCCCTCTTAAATATTCGGAAGCGTTTTGATACCCAAAGTCTGCTCCATGACTTTCAAATTGTTCGGACAATAGTTCTTCCGTACGAAACGTATAAACAATCTCATTAAACTCGCTATCAAGATAGACAAGCACACTTTCTACCGAATCTGCTGCTGGTGTTTCTTGATCTGCAATCATGGCTACTGTAGCTGCATAATTGCTTTCATACTCCTTTGACTCCGTAAAATAAGGTAATGCATGGTTCAATGCAATTCCGATGACACCTAATGAAAATAATATGGTTATACATGCTGAAATCAGAACACGTTTTTTACTTAAGGTGTTGGCAGCTCTCTTCCTTAATGTTTCATTTTCATGATTTCTTTTCGTTTTGCATGCTTTACAATGATTAGGAAGGTTCATTTCGTGGTCACAAAAAAACTGAACTTCTGCAGAAGACAATTCAAATTCATCTCCACAATCTTTACATAGCATCTTCATCTGTTAGCCCCTTCTTTTCCTACAAAATACATAAATACTTTCATATATTTTACTTCATTTTGCTCCCGGAATCAAAAATCTAACAAAAAAATTATTTTTTTATTTTTATCTTTTTCTTTTTCGTACAACCTGTCGCCGCCCATGTCAAAAGTGAAAGTAATACAAAATCTGAGAATGCAAAAATAAAAATCCAGTTCGGTACACCAATTCTCACCAAATCCAAAGCGTTACTATTTGCGACGATGTATAGAATGTTGTGTGATGCGGTTCTTAGCTTTTGACCACCCATATTTGTGTCTGTAGTTGTAAACGTAGTACCTAAAGAATTAAGCATCAAATCATTTCCTGCTGAAATTGCTAAATCTCCATTCATATAAGATCCAACCATTGAGTTATCTGTAATAACTACTCCAACAAATCCCCATTCTCCTCTCAGAACATTCGTAAGCAATGCTTCATTTCCGCCAGTCCAACTTGTACCAATTCGATTCCAAGCAGACATCACTGCTTTTGCACCACCTTCTTTTACCGTGATTTCAAAAGGTCTTAAATAAATTTCACGTATTGCCTGTTCATTTGCCCACACACATTGGCCAATTACGTTCGTTTCCTGATCATCCAACGCAAAATGTTTAATATAAGCATAGGTATTTGTGCTGTTTAGTCCGCTGACCATTGCTGCTCCAAATTTACCTGATAGCAAAGGATCTTCTGAATAATATTCAAAATTACGTCCACTAAATGGTGTACGATGAATATTCATTGCAGGACCATAGATACCTGATACACCATAGATTATAGCTTCCTCTCCCAACGTTTCTCCGTATTTTTCAGCAAGATCCACATTCCAGGTCGCTGAAATCACGACTTCACTAGGATATTGATTCCCTGCGATTCCATTAATCAGACCATTTAGACCTGCTGGGCCATCGATATCAATTACTTGCGGTTTTTCTACAGAAGGCACTGCTACGGTCTGCCATCCTCCTGTTCCAATCAAATATTCCATATCTTTGATAGAAAGTTGTTCTAGTAGTTTTTCCCATTGAGGATCATCATATGAAAGTCCTTTCATATCACTTAATGTTAATCCATGATTGCTAAAAACAAGTTCTTCTGCATTAGGATTTTCCTCTACTGATACATTTTCGATCTGTGCCAGTAAGTCTTCTGTGATTTGAATATTAGACGTTCGTTCTGTAGGCATTGTACCTTCCCAATCCGCTCTGCTTACATATTCAACATCACCTGCTGCATCGTCAAACTGATTTGTCACTTCAGTCAGATCACTGTTTCTTCCGATTTGTGTTTCTTCTACAGAAAATACTCTGCGCTCTATAACATCATGGCTATTATTCATTAATTGAATCTGATAATCTCCGGCTTCCAATATATATGCCTTAGCATTTACATAGTCGTAACTCGACATATCTTCTACTAAAAATGATAAAGAAATTGTCTCGCTCTGTCCCGGATCTAACACACTCGTTTTATCAAATGCGGCCAAAACAACATGTGATTTTTCTATTCCTCCAATATAATAAGGTGCCGAATAATACAACTGAATGACCTCTTTTCCAGAGACGATTCCAGTATTTGTAACCATCACATCGACTGTAATTATTCCATCCTGAACTTGAAGATCACCCATTTGTTTTTCAAAACTTGTATAAGATAGTCCATATCCGAATGGAAACTGCACCTGTTCCTCATAAGTAATATACCCATCTTCTGCTGCTGTTTCATAGTACCGATACCCAATATAAATACCTTCTTGATAATTTAAAAAATGATAGAGCTCTTCTGTTCCTCCAGCCAGCAGACCGGTAAGCCCCGATGATGCATGCTCCGAGCCCAAATAATCAAACCCACCTGCGTTGTAATATGCGGGATTTGTAGTAATATCATATGCATAAATATCAGACAGACGACCAGAAGGATTGACCTCACCAGAAAGTACTTTTGCTACAGCATTTAACCCCGTCGACCCTGGCCCGCCAATCCAGATTGCACCATCAATACCTTCTTCTTCAAGAAAGCCAAGTTCCATAGGTGTCGATGAATTGATAAGCACAACAACGTCTTCAAAGTTTTCTTCTACCGTGTTAAGCAGATCCATTTCATTACTTGAAAGTTCTAGATAATGTTTGTCTTTCTCTCCAGTAACATCAGTCATGTCCATTGGCATATCTGCACCTTCTCCACCGTTCCTGCTAAATACTACAATAGCAATTTCCGAAAAATCTTTTGCCTCTTCAAGCATCTGCTTTGTATATTCTGCTTTTCCAGGCTCTGGAATACGATTGTCACCTCCTAGCATAACTAGAACATTATTTGAAGTTTCCTGTTGACTTCTCTCTTGATAAAATTGATAAAGATTCGTATTTAATTCAAATCCCTCATTTTCAAGTGCTACTTTCAAAGATACATTTTTACGTTCATCTGCAGCACCCGAACCCGAACCACCATATACAATTTTTTGTGAAGCGTAGCCGAATACATTCACCTTTTTTTCCGACAAAGGAAGCGTATTATCCTGATTTTTTAGTAAAACAATACCTTCTTCTTCAATCTCTTCCGTCAAATCCCTTGCAGTTTCTGTGATCGTATAGGTTTGCTCCTCAGTTATCGTACTTCGATCCAAAAGCTGATTGAGTAAAACATACATATTGCCCACTACCATATTCACCGCCAATACGATAATCATCGCCATCGTAAATAAAATCGTTCGAATTACTCGTATTTTTTTATTTTTCACTGCCAAATAAACGAACCACGCCACAATTATCACCATCCAAAAATAAACAAATGGCATCATAATAGAAAAAATTCTTCGTATACTTGCGCCTAATGGATTTGGAAATAACCATGTGAGTAAATAAGATATAACAATAAGAGCTGCGACTGCAATAATTCCATATAACATTGCCTTTTTGACAATTCCTATATCATTCACTTCTTTTTCCTTTTTATTCATAATATAATCCACTCCTTTCAAAATGTCCCTACTCACACTGTAGCACTTTTCGATTCTCGCCATTAGTACATATTCTACAAAAATAATATTATTTCCTAAATTTTAAAGAACGAAACCTAAAAAAGGTTCCGTTCTTACTTTTATAATATGTTATGATCTTTCAATACTTTTTCGACAACAGTTCCTCGCATAAATTTCAAAGCGGGTCTTTTCAACAATTTAGCTGGAAATGGAAGTTTCATATCCATAGGGAACTTTCCATCCATCAATTTTACTGTACTATCTAACAATTCCCTTATGTCATATACACTACCCCACACTTCAGGCACACCACGATCTATGCCGAGCAATCCATAAACGGATTCCATCGCTGTTCGCACAGAATATTCTGTCGTAAATACGGTATCTCTTGGCGTTTCTGCAAATTGTCCAAGAAAAGCAAAATTTGTACATCCATCAGGAATAACGTCTGGTCTATCTCCTTTTGTACGTGGCATGAAGAATGCAGTTATATATGGCAACATGGTTGGAACACAAATTGCACTATTCGTTGCAAGGTCATCGATACTTTCAATTGGTACCCCCATATGATACAACCATTCCTGTGTAATCTCTTTTCCAGTACATTCGCTCATAGGCTTTTTAATATAATCACCTGGCACATCTGAAAACAGCCCATATACCCAAACACATACTTTGTCTGGATCCTGTTCTTTAAACTGGCCTTGTCGATTAATTGTCCAACTAAGCAACCATGAAGAATCCATGCAACTTACAATCCCTCCCGTTACAACATTTCCTGATTTAGGGTCTCTTTTGCAAATTTTTTGAATATATGGAATGATCTTATCATCTAATGTCGTAATTGTTGCAGACTCCCAATTGGTTTTCTTGATATCTGAATAGAATTTTTTTGGTCTTCCAAAAGCAGGATCCTGTTTCGCGATGTTTTCCCATAGTTTCCAACTTCCACTGGTTCGCACCTCAGCTTCTCCGTTTGGCGCATGGTCCTGATCCCCATAAATAGTGCCTTCTGTACAACTTCCGTTTGTAACAAACACAAGATCGTTTTCTGAAAGTTCAATGGATTTCTCTTCTCCATGTATTTTACAGTCCAGTCTTTTGGCTACTTTCTTGTTTCTTTCGATCTCAAACAATACATTTGTGACCTCCGTGCCAAATTCAAACCTCACACCTGCTGCCTCCAAATATTTCTGCATTGGAAGAATCAAAGATTCGTATTGATTATATCTCGTAAACTTCAAAGCACTAAAATCTGGAAGTCCTGCTATGTGATGAATAAATCTTTGAAAATATAGCTTCATTTCTAGTGCACTATGCCAATTTTCAAAAGCAAACATGGTTCTCCAATATAACCAGAATGTAGATTCAAACACTTCCTCATCAAAAAAATCTTCTATCGATTTATCATATAAATCTGCATCCACCGTCATAAAGAGTTTCATAATCTGCATACACCCTTTTTGACTGATATTGAACTTTCCATCTGTTTTCGCATCTTCTCCGCGATTCTTCGTAGCTCTGCAGAGTGAAAAATTGGGATCATCTTTATTTAACCAATAAAATTCATCAAGGACAGAGGCCCCGTCTATTTCTAGTGATGGTATACTTCTAAATAGATCCCATAGGCATTCAAAATGATTTTCCATTTCTCGCCCACCTCGCATAACGTATCCTCTGGTCGGATCGTGAATCCCATCACATGCACCTCCTGCAATATCCATGGCCTCCATAATGTGTATATGCGATCCTGGCATTTTCCCGTCTCGAACTAAAAAGCAGGCTGCTGCTAGTGAAGCAAGACCACTTCCTACCAAATATGCATTTTTTTCTTCCACGCCTTCTGGTTTTCTTGGGTTTGCAAATGCTTCATAATTTCCATTTGTATAATAGATTCCTTTGCTGTTCTTTTCCATTTCTGAACCGCCTTTCCTTTTTTTTCATTTTATAACTTTGAAATCTATTATCAATTTACAAAAGAGGCAGAATGATAAAATATTCTGCCTCTTTTTCCTCGAATTCACTTTCATCTTCCTCTTTGGTGTTTCTTATCTATAAAATTCTGTACAGATTTTGGAATCGTACCATTTAACGTAATGCTTAATTTCTCGACAATCAAATTCGGATCTTCCTTCATCCCTTTTTTTATCCAATCCAACATAATACCTACAAACCCATATTTATAGAACTCTGCTATAAATTGAAGTTCCTCCTTAGAAAGCAATGTGCCATTTGCATGTTCTTTCACAACACCTTCAAGTAATTCATAGGTAAGATGGTACAAATAGGTTTCAATCTGATCTCGATTTACTGCTCGGTACACATTTAAGATAAAAGGTTTATTCTCCAGCACAGCATCAAAAATCTGCAATAGTCCTTCCTGCCATGTCTGATATGTCTTCTTCCCTTGAAGCGCCTTTTTTCCATCTTCTTCACAAGACCACTCGACCAAATCATAGATATCTTTAAAATGATAATAAAATGCCATCCGACTGATTCCACAATCTTCCGTAAGGTCTCGTATTGTAATCTTATCCAGTGGTTTTAAAAGCAACAAACGCTTCAAAGAATTTTCAAGTTCGTGTTTTGTAGAATTCGACATGATAACTCGTACTCCCTTTATTCACAAATTTCATAATATATCTTGGTAATATTATAGCATGGACCACTTCAGAATGTTATTCAAATGCAACTTTCCAACTAAAGACATATTTCTTCGTACGGATTAGATCCCGATCCTTTACAACCCACGAACCCTGCAGATGGTACTTCTTAGCGGTTTCCTCAAAATGCATTTTGGCGATTCCCATATCATTGTATGCAAAATCAATTCTTTTATCCTTCAGTCGATCATAAAATGCCTTTAATTCTACATAAAAATCATATCCATCCTGTGATTGCACGACTCTCCAAGGTTGACTATTCCCTGCGGAAGGGGCCAAACGTACCATTTCGAGTACCTGTTTATAATCCTCTTTCAAATAATTTCTGAGTGGTTTCCCAAACTCATTTTCAAAAAACAATAAATCTGCCGCAATTCTTTGATCCGCCTTAATCAAAAATCTCGTGATTTTTTCCATTCCTCTTCTTCCTGCACTGTATCCGAGAGGAGAAGCCATAACAATTCTTCGATCCCTCCCGATCTTAAGCAAATCTCGAAGTTTATCTTCACTATATGACATACCTAGCCAGCATGTATTCATTCCAAGTTCTGTAGCTTTTAATATGATTTTTTCAAAATCTGCTCCAAATGATATCGCAGTATCATTATCGCTACCAAGAGTGGGGCTTCCAATTCCAACTACAAAAGTTTTCGCATTTTGAATCAACCCATAGGTGCTGATTTTTTCATTTTGTGTCAATGAATAATCCACAATTTGGAACGTATATTTATCATTGTCGAATTGCTTTGCAAACTCCAATAATTCTTGTAACATTTCTTTATCAACCATTCGGTCGGAATATTTTCGAATCGAGGTTCTCTGTTGAATCAAATCTTCTATGTCTCTCTTAAACATTTGTCATCTCCTATCGGGTTCAGAGACCTGGAGATTTTTATACTAAATGATAACCATCCAAATAGTTTTTCATGATAGACAAAACATCTCTTTTAAAGTCTCGAACAAATCCGTTCATTCTATTTTCTTCAATTAGTTCTACAACAGCGCAAGGAAGAGAGGCCGTCAATTTACAACCCGTAATAATTGATATTTCAGACATAAAAATATTCATAACATCTGCTTCCTTTAAAACTCCGTTATTACACAATTTTTTTACCAATACTTGTAGACTTTCATACAATCTCGTTTTTTGTTCCAATAATATTTCTGGGTCAACATTTTTTTCAAGAATAGCCGAACGCACAGCTTCTAAACGAACATATAACGGATTCGTATCTACCAACTCTTCCAGTTCCAACAATATCATTTCTTTGAAATCCTGAAAGGATGTAATCTCGGTACGATCCGCAAGCTCAGATATCCAATTTATTCTTTTCAAATATTCTCTACATAAAAGTGTATAAAATAAAGATTCTTTTGTCTTAAAGTATACAAATAAAATCCCATTGGAAAGATTCATTTCCTTTGCAATACTGCTCATTTTTATTTTTTCATATTCCAAAACCGAAAACATTTCCGCTGCTTTATCCAAAATACTATTCGCTTTTTCTGCTTTCGACTCTGGCGTCATTGCTCTTTTTGCCACTTTGATCTCCTGTCTGTTTCAGTGATTCTTTTTATTCATTTCATCCTATCACCAAATTGACTCTGAGTCAAAAAAATTCGATTAATTCATCCTTTGAACAACTCGATCAAACATTCGATCACTGATTATCCATTTTAAAAACACCATTGGTTTTGCTAAAAACCCAACTAAGTATCTGGTCTTTGGATGTTTTTTCATTGCTGCTTTCACAATGGTTTTGGCAATTATTACAGGTTCTGTAGGCTTGTTCCCGCCGTAATACTTCATCATATTGTCAGCTGTCTTCTTTGCATCCTTATGATAAGCACTATTGATCGTAGTGTTCACCAAATTATCTGCGGCGATTTGTCCCCAATCCGTTTTGATGATTCCTGGTTCAATCACGCACACATCAATTCCAAACTGTGCAACCTCTAGTCTCAGGCAATCCGAAAAACCTTCTACTGCAAATTTTGTCGCATGGTACCAACTTCCATATTTTGTCCAAACTTTTCCACCCATTGAAGAAATGTTTATTATTTTTCCATACTTCTTTTCTCTCATCGATGGAAGAACCAACTGCACCATTCGTGCCAATCCAAATAAATTCACGTCAATTTGTCTTCTCGCTTCTTCCATTGGTACACTTTCTACCGCACCAAACGAGCCATAGCCAGCATTGTTCACTAGTACATCAATTCGACCTTCCTTAGATAGAATCTGATTTATGCAGGCAACCATCGACTCATCCAAGGTAACATCTAATGAAATCGTTTGAATCCCCATTCCCTGCAAATCTTTCATACGCTCTATTCTTCGAGCTGCAGCATACACAATATAACCTTTTTTTTGAAATGCAATTGCAGTTTCTCTTCCAATTCCAGAGGAAGCACCTGTAATTAAAGCTACTTTCATATATTTCTCCTTTCTTAATTGACTACGAGTCAATTGTAATTGATTCAGAGTCAATTGTCAAGCATAAAAAAGAACTCTTTCATGAGCCGTATGTCATACGTCCCAAATAAGAGTTCTTATATTAATATAGTACAGCTCTGTTTTTTCCTTCTTTTTTCGCCTGATACATCGCATCATCTGCATGTTTAATCAATAAATCAATTGATGTTCCAGATGAAAAGCAACTCACTCCAAGACTAATCGTTATGTTCCCCGTTGTAAATTGATGTATTTCCACCGCTTTTCTGATTTTCTCCGCAAGTACCATCGCTCCTTGTTCCGTTGTATCGTTCATTACGATAAGAAATTCTTCCCCTCCGTATCTAGAAACAATGTCACTTCTACGGACATTAGATTTCATGATTTTTGCCACATCCTGTAAAACGTGATCTCCTTCCGTATGTCCAAATGTGTCATTCACAAGCTTAAAATTGTCGATATCTATCAAAGCAACTGCAAGGTTATTCTTTTTTCGTTCTGCCTTTTTTATCTCAATGATCAAATATTCCATTAAAAATCTGCGATTATACGTTTTTGTTAGATAATCAAAGTTTACATATTTTTCCAACTCGTTTTCAACGTACTTTTTAATATAGAACAACAACGTAACACCTAAAGCCAAATTGAATAAAATAAGAATCAGTAGATATCTTTCCGTTCCAAGGTTTTTTTCCTGATTGCTTTGTGCTTCAGTAACTGCCTGATCTGCAATTGTCCAAAGCTCTTCACTGTCAAGAACTAGATTTAATAATTGCTCTTCGTTAGGCGTTGTTCGGAAAGTAATCATCTCTTGTTTTAGGTCCGACCACTGATTGGCAATATCTAATATATTTTCTAAGATTGTGTCGGTAGCTGCTACTTTCCCAACATCAATTGCCGCTATCAAATTTTGAATTTTCTCATCTACATATAGTTCTGCATCTACTGAAGAATTCCCTGCAATTTCTAATTTGATTGTTCTTTGAATTCCACCACGAATTCTTCCGATATCATTGATTAGCTGAGAAGAGCCCTCCATTCTTTGAATCTGTCCATACACAAAGATAAAATTCACAAAGAGATCAAGTATGATGACAAATACGATAAATATAATTTTTTTAGACTTCATGAATACCTCATTTTCTTAATTGATTTAGGATTCATTATATCACATTTGGTAATCACTTTGCCCATATTTATCTATTTTTCACAATTATATCATTCATCAATACCATATCCATCAAAAATTTTGGGCATATATTTTTCAATTCTTGCGATTTTTGTTTCAGATTTTTTTGCCTTGGCAAAAAACAAAAGGTAACCTCTTCTTCGGCCAGGCGTCAGCGCATAAAACGCTTCTTGAAATCGATGATCTTGGTCAAAAAAATCCTGAAGTTCCGTCGGGATCTCCATTTCTGGACGCTTAACATCTGGTAATTTCATTCCATTTTTTTCATTTGATATCGCTTCTCGAATATATTTCTCAATATCCGTCTTAATTTCCATTATTTCATTTACCGAATGAAATCGAAATTGTCGATCCGACTGGTATTCATCTCTTGGTGGAGCCAATATACTTTTTTCATCTTTTAATAAAATACCTTTAAAAAAAGTCATTGCAAGATATTCTTTAAATTCTCCCAAAATAATTACGTTCTTGTCATTGATTGTATAGCAGGGCTGTCCCCATTTCAGTACTTCGTTGAACTCAAATTTCAGACAGAGTTCTCTTAAAACTACAAACTCTTCCTTCCATTTGGAAACATGTTCCAAAAATGCATCTACCACTGGATTACGATTGCTGTTTGGAATAAAATACTCAAGTTGGTCGACTTTTTCATAAAATTCCTCCGACGTATCACAAATAGTAAACTCTCCATTTAAAAATCCATACACTTTCCCTTGAATATCTGGATTTTTCCTTGCGCATTTTCCAATGCATCCAATTTTGGCCTTCCCATGTTTTGCAAGCTCTTCCACTGTTATTCCCGAACAATTTCCACATACTTCTATTTTGGATGAATTCTCCATTATGACCTCTTTTCACTAATTAAAATACGACGACTAGCAACATTTTAAACTGTTCTTGTCCGTATACTGCATGTGGACGTTTTGCTGGCATCAAAATTGTTTCTCCCTCATGCAATTCGTAGGAAGTTCCATCAATGGTAATTTTTCCTACACCATCCAAACAAGTAACCAATGCATCCCCTCCTGATTCATGAGTACTGATTTCTTCTCCTTTATCAAATGAAAAAATTGTGATACTTACGTGTGAGTTTTGAACTAGTGTTTTACTAATAATCTGTCCTTCTTGATAGGTAACCTGTTCTTTCAATTGAACTATTTCTGCTTTTTTTATATTTTTCATGATTTCTGTCATATTTTTCTCCATTTCTATAATTATAAAACTATGTACATACCATTCCTGTTACAAAAAAAGTATAATTCGAAACGAATGCTTCCCATGTAGCTTCTGCTACATATATTCTATTCTCGCTCTAAAGTTCCTGTTTTTGTTTTTTCTTTTCTTTATACATCAGTTCATCTGCTAATTGATATAGTTCTTCCAATGACTTTCCTTTGCTATCCTCGTATCCTACTGCAACTGAAAACTGAATCTCATGATATTTTTTACAATACTCTTCATAGGACTGTTTTAATCTCTCAACAAGTGCATTTGCTATCTCCTTTGAGGTCTCAGGCAGAACAATTACAAATTCATCTCCACCGTATCGAAATGCTACATCATAATTTCGAATATTTGATTTGATTAAGGTCGCAATTTCATTTAATACTCGATCCCCTTCGAGATGTCCATACCGATCGTTTACTTGTTTAAAATTATTGATGTCCATCATTACTACCGTAAATATCTGATTATTTCTTTGCGCTCGGTTATACTCCGTCTGAATATAATCAGAAAAGAATCGATAATTATATAAACCGGTCAGACTGTCGGTTATACTGATTTCATAAAGCTCTTCACTATGTTTTGCAGATCTTCGATTCACAAAAATTATGGTATAAATCATGACCGCAATCATCACCGTAAAATTCAGTGACAAATCCAAAATTCGATATTTTTCATCTTCATAAATATAGTAATGTTTTGGAAACCATAATTCTGTACGAAGTAGAATCAATGTCTCAATTACAACAATCACAGAAAATATGTTTTCCCATAATCTTTTCGCAGTAAATGAAAGCATAAATACGGTTAATATGACAATATACATAATTGAACTCTCCGATCCTGGAGAAGTCCAATATCCGAACGGAACATAAATAAACGTAATAAAAATCAAAAAACTGATTCTGGCAAAATCATACAGTAATAAAATTTTAGACATAACATACCAAACAATACACAAGACTCCTATCGCAAGTGCGGTCAAGATATTCACGAAAGGTCTTTGATTATAAATATGAATTCCCATAATTAATAGGGCACAAAACGAAATAATGACTAAAAACTTATTAAATAAGATATAGCGAATATCCTTTTTATTTTTTAGACTATTTATACTGTGAAATTTACTCATAAGTAGTTCCTCCAATACAGACAAATTTATTCAAATTGGCACCTTAATTATATCAGACAATTCAAGAAAAAAACACTTTTTATTTGATAATTTGTTCATGTAAATATTCTATAAAAATTCAAAAGAACCATTGAGATTATCTCGAATGGCTCTTCTATATATACAACGGCTCCACGAACTATAAAGTTTAAATCATTGTATATGCAAATCCTGACTTCCCGATCGAAAACCTTCTAAATCAACGGTAATATAATCGTAACCAGTTTGCTTAACATATGAAATCACTTCTTCCTTTAATTTTACGAGTTTTATAATGTCCTGTTCATCCACTTCAATTCGAACTAACTTTCCATGTATTCGGCATCTCAGATTATAAAATCCCATTTCCTTCAGTTTACCTTCCATGGCCTCAACTTTATCCAATTCGTCTTGACATAACATTGTATTATATGGAAATCTAGTTGCCAAACATGGGGCGGACGGCTTATTTGCCACTTCTATCCCCAGTTCAAGTGCAAGTTCACGTATATCACTTTTTGTAAACTCAGCCATAAGTAATGGACTTTTTATATCCAGTTCTTTTAAAGCCTGAATTCCAGGGCGATAAGCCTTTGTGTCATCAAGATTTGTACCTTCAATCAATATTGGAATATGATTTTGTATTGTATCTTTTTGTAAACTTGTGAACATATATTTCTTACACAAATAACAGCGATTTACTGGGTTATTCTCTATTCCTGATTCCTTCAGTTCATCTACTTGAATTGCGCGGTAAATTGCTCCATACTCACCAGCTAATTTTTCGGTAATCTCTAGTTCTTCCATCGGATGAAGCATCGTATGAATTGTATACGCATATACCTTTGTATTATTTTTTAAAGCCGCCTCACAAGCGAGCTTTAATAACAAGGTACTGTCCACCCCTCCTGAAAAGGCAATGGCCAGATCATTTTTTGTATATTCAGCCATTAGTTCCTGAAGTTTTTTCACTTTGTTCTTAAAATTTTCCATAACTTTCTCTTTCTATCAACCTAAATACTTCTGGAAAAGATTTTCCTGTACTCTTACACAATTCAATTACACTCTCGTACTCCGGATAAATACGTACATCTTCTCCTACCTTACAAATCTTTACATTCGCCTCCCCCAAAGAAGTTTTTATGAAATGCTGTTCTCTCGCTAGGATTTCACGTTCTAAACGTATTTTTCGAATTCCTATTGTTGTCGATTCTCGAAATATGATTTTTTCAAATTCATCTGCCTTATCCAAGTCACAAATTACATTAATCTGATATGCAGGTCTATTCTTTTTCATATAAATAGGCGTAAAATAAACGTCTTTTGCACCATGCTCAAAAAGCTTAGCGGATAAATATCCAAACATTTCTCCAGTACTATCATCAATATTACTTTCCAACTTACAAAGTTCTTTTTCTTTCGTTGTATTTCCTTCCCTCTGAATTAACATAGAACGTACCATACTCGGATTTTTATATGCTCTCTTCCCCGCGCCAATTCCTGTAGCGAGTATCTGAAATGATTCAGGAAGAACGTCCTTTGTTTTCGTAGCTGCCACAATTGCAGCTCCAGTAGGCGTAATGAATTCGCCTTCTTGATCCATAATGTGCAACTGAAGATTATGAGCACTCACGATATTGAGAACTGCAGGCACTGGCACTGGAAGTACTCCATGCTGACTTCTAACTTTTCCCGTACCTTCATATAATTTTGAAAATATCACGTCATTTACATCTAAATCATCAATACAAACTGCAGCAGAAATAATATCAACGATTGAGTCCACCGCCCCGACCTCATGAAAATGAACACTTTCTATAGATTGTCCATGTGCTTTTGCTTCTGCCTCTCCTAATATTTGGAAGATTTTTTTTGCAATTTCTTTTGCTTTTACTGACATTTGTGTTTGTTCAATAATTTCTAACACTTCGAAAAGCCCTCGATGCGCATGCTCATGATGGTGATGTCCCTCAGTATGCTTATGATTATGATGTTGATGTTCGTGATGTTGATGTTCGTGATGTCCTTCTACCTCTTTAAGGATTGGATTATCGTTGACATTTGTTAGAAACTCCATATCATGATCATGATTCTCATATTCCGCTTCCAACAAGACCGAAAAATCGCATACACTTAACCCAGACTTCACCAGTTTACTTACTTTTGTATGAAATCCTTCCGCAGGCACAGTTTTTAAAACATTTTGTAATTTCTCATAACTTGCTCCTAAATCCAGTAAAGAAGCAACAAACATGTCCCCACTTATTCCTGAATAGCACTCAACATATAAATCTCTCAATTTCGATTCACCACCAATCTGTTTATTTGCGTAGCAATATATCCAGCACCGTAACCGTTATCAATATTAACTACAGAAATCCCATTCGCACATGAATTAATCATCGTAAGCAATGCAGAGATTCCATTTAAATTTGCGCCATATCCTATAGATGTAGGTACTGCAATGATTGGTTTGTCTACCAATCCTCCAATGACGCTCGCAAGTGCACCTTCCATCCCTGCAACGGTAACTATACAATTTGCAGATTGTAATTCTTCTACTTTGGAAAGCACTCTATGAAGTCCACTTACTCCAATGTCATAAACCCTTTCTACATTTGTTCCAAAAAATTCCGCAGTAATAGCTGCTTCTTCTGCAACCGGAATGTCGGCTGTCCCAGCCGTGCAAACTACAATTCTTCCTGATTTCAACTTATTATCTGCTTCAACCTTTAAAATCTTTGAAATTGGATCATATACAACCTCTGGAATCACATTTTTTATCAGTTCATATTGATGTTTAGTTGCTCTCGTTCCTAATACTTCTCCCTGCTCTTTGTATAAATGAGCATATATCTGAAGCAAATGAGCATCCTCTTTCCCACTGCAATATACAACCTCTGAAAATCCAGTTCTAATTTTTCTATGTGAATCTAGTTTCGCGTAACCTAATTCTTCAAATGGTTCTTTCCTAAAAAAACTTTCTGCTTCTTCTATTGTAATCTTTCCGTTTTTTACATCTTCCAGAATCTCTCTTGTATCCATAATTATCCTTTCTTCTTTCTATCTCAAATCACCCTTATAGAATATTCTTGTATCTTAACATTTAACTTTCACCGTGTCAATTAAATATGACTTTCACTGGAAAACTCAAAATATCCATTACATAACTCTCATATTATATTTTTTATATTTTACACATTATGAACGAACAACTGATTAGAATATGTTTCATGTCCTATGATTTTCTGGTTTCGAAAAATCATCTGATCTAACTTGCCAGTATCAATGGTCAGGGCTTTCTCGTGACATATTGTTACGCAGTGATAACAATGGATACATTTTCTATTTTGAATCAAAATTTGATCCGTCAGCGAAATAGCTGATACCGGACATTCATGTACGCATTTATTACATTTTAAACATCGTTCACTATGTATATCTATATGCAAATATTTATGTTTTCCGATTATTTTCATCATAGGAAAAAGCATCCGAACACGCATTTTTTCAGGCCGTAACAATCTATTAACCTCTTCCGAGTCAAAGGGAGAAAATCGATTTGATTCAAGTTTTATATAAAACTCTTCTATCATTGAAAGCACTTGTTCATTTGGAAAAGATTTCTCTTTATGAAAATGAGGGGCCTCTATCTTCATTGCACCAACAATCTCAATTCCCATTTTTTGAAATAATCTCGCATTTACTTGGAAAGCTTTTCCTGAAGTAATTCCGCCATAATTTATATAAAAAAATGCTTGAAACAAATATTTTCTTTGTTTCCTTTCTTCGTATAACAAAGAAAATAATTTAAGCATTGGTTCAAACATATTCATATGATATACTGGTGCGCCAAAACCCACAAAATCAGCATCAGTAATTTTATCTAAAACAGATTGCAAGTCATCTTTAAATTGACTACTCCCTAGATTGATTACTTCAACATCATTCCCTTGCTTTTCTAGAAATTGTTCCAATAGGCGAGTCGTTTTTTTTGTAGTTCCTCCGGAAGTGCAATATACTAACTTACAGTTCATTTTTATCTTCTCCATTTATACGTACAGAATAAACTGCAGGTATACTTCATAATGTACAGCAATGCAACGACAAAAAGGCAGGTATCTCTGCCTTCTTATCAAGATATCTGTCTAATTGTTTGTTTTTATACGATGTATTAACATGTTCTCTGTCTGCAGTTTACTCAGGGGCTTACTATAAAAATATCCTTGAATCAAGTCACAAGATAAATTCTCTAAAATTTCTTTTTGCTCTTTCGTTTCGACACCTTCTGCAACAACTCTCAACTCGATATCATGTCCGATTTCGATTATCTGCCGAACAATAAACTCGGACTTCTTACTTTGTAAAAGTGTATCAACAAAAGATTTGTCGATTTTCAATGTAGTAATTGGAAGTGTTCTAAGGTACTGAAAGGAAGAATATCCCGTTCCAAAGTCATCAAGCGCAATACGAAAACCACTACCCTTTAATTTTGATAAAATTGTCATTTTCTTATCTGAAGTATCCATAAATGTACTCTCAGTCAATTCTAATTCTATCTTTTCAGGCGATACGTTTTCATCTTCTGCAATTTTTTGAACGATTTCTGCAAAATCAGATTGTCTAAGTTGAACCCCAGATACATTAACACTGATATAGTCAAACGAAAAACCATTTCTCATCCATACATATATCTGCTTACAAACTTCTTGCAGTGCCCACGTTCCCAGTTCTATAATCGCTCCTATTTCTTCTGCTACTGGAATAAACTCTCCCGGTGATATCATGGTTCCATCTTCAAGTTTCATTCGCATAAGTGCTTCAAAAGATGTTAACTCCGAAGTTTTTGGACAATACTGCGGTTGATAGTACATTTGAACCAATCCATCTTTTATCGCCCGACGTACAATCGTCTCAATTTCGAGTTTTCTCATGACTTTTTCAGACATCAATTTATTAAAGAATACGGTCTTTGACTTACCTTCGTCCTTTGCAATAAATAGAGCTGTGTCCGCATTCTGCACCAATTTCCCCCAGCTTTTTCCGTCTTCTGGAAATACACTGGCTCCCATACTTACGGAAAGCATAATCGTTCTCTCATGAATAAAAAATGGACTCATAAACAACTCATGGATTTTCTTTGAATGTTCTTCAATCATCGACGACATTTCTTTACCACGAATAATGACAGCAAATTCATCTCCTGCCAGGAAAAATACAGTCACATCAATTTCTCTTAACCGATTCGCCACCTCTACAATAAGCAAGTCTCCAACATCATGACCTAGCGTATCATTGACACGCTTAAAATTATCCAAATCTAACAAAAAAAGTCCCAACTGTTCCCCTGTTGTTTCTGCTTCTTTTATCTTTTCCTCTAACTTGTATTTAAATGCGGTTCGATTTGGCAAATGAGTCAATTGATCCACAAAAGCAAGTTCCCAAATGCGATCTTCTGCTTCTTTTTGCAGTGTATAATCCGAAAGTGTACCTGTTAACTTCACTACATTGTTCGATTCATCCAAAACACTACTTGCCTTAATTTGGCACCAAATTATCGTTCCATCTGCTTGATGATAGGAGAATGTAAACATCATTAATTCCCCCTTTTGTTCAATCAGATTCTCTATCTCTTTTTGAAAAAGAACGATGTTCTCTGCGTCGAGTACCTGTTCAAATGCAACGATTTCCACAACTCCTTCTGCAATCACATCCATAAATAAAGCTTTCCAATGGTCTGAAACATAAAATTCCTGACTAATCAAATTCCACTCCCAAACAACGTCTCTTGCACTTTCCAATGCCATGTTGTATCGAATTTGAGCTTCTTCTAGTTTTCTTTTATTATCTTCTAAATCATCATTATTAATTCTTAACTCTTCTTCCGTTGCATGTAGCTCATCAAGCATTGTATTAAAGCTATATGCAAGTTGGCCATACTCATTCTTTCCATTATATGAAAACCTTGAGAATAGATTCCCTTCCTTCGCAAGATTGGTAATCTTCGTAAGTTCAGTCAAAGGAAAAGTAATGTTACGTGATAGTTTTAAAGATACAGCAAACGCAATTGTGATAGTTATGATCAGTACAACAATCATAACAAATAGAGCCTGGTATGCGGATTGCATCAGCACATTCATGTCTTGTTCTAAAACGATTTTCCATTCTAAATCATCAACAGTCTGAAATACAAGATACACATTTTTGAGCCCATTTTCAATAATCTGATTCCCAAAATCCTTTTGAAACTCTTCGCTTTTCATAAACAATGAAATCAACTCATTATCTGGACGATTTCCAATTTTTGTGGCATCCTTATGAAACACAATATTTCCATCAAAATCAACGATATAAGCATCTCCTGAATTTGGATCTGTTATGTTTGTGATACTTTTTGAGGTTTCTTCCATATCAATTAATGTAACAAGTGCTCCAACGACCTCTTCGTGTTCCATATTATAGACAGGTGTTGAGACAAAAATTACATGCCTTCCATCTACGACATCTTTCAAAAGATTACTCATTGTCGTCTTCCCATCCATAGCGTTGTTAAAATATTCTCTTGAAGATAAATCAATCCAGTAGCTATTAGAATTTCCTCCTGCTACAAGAAGTCCATCATATCCCAAGATAAATACATCCTGAATTTCTTCGGAGTCCGCATTCATATCAACAAATTTACTACAAAGATCATCACGCATACGTTCAAGTTCCGCGTTCATATTCCCATCACTGTTCAAATATGCAGTTAAATAGTTCTGCACATCTGTTCTTTGCGAAAGATATTCCACTTCCAGTTTTCTTGTATCAAAAAAAGAAATTAAATATTCTTGCTCCATATGAAGTACTTTATCCATTTCTTCTTTTTTACTCTGCATCAATTCACCAGAAACATAGATATAATACACACTAAAAAGAAGAAGCATTGGTATTACGACCAATAATATCATAATGATCGGTAATTTTTTTCGAATCAGCATAGGAAATCCACCTTTCGTGCGCTTCTTGCCAAGAAATCGTATCCATTTTAGTTAATCATAATCCGCAATTTTATCAAAGAATAAGTTATCTTTATTATCCATCATGACTTCATGATTGTCTATAGCAATCACTCGAATATCCACATGTATACAAAAGGACATTCTCCGAATCATCTCAAAGAATGCCCTCATTATCAATTTAATTTTTTTCTTTTCACCAATCCAATTGCACTAATAAAAGCTACGCATGGTACCGTAAGCACAATTCCAATACTACCCGCTACCGCTCGAATGATTTCAATACCCACAAAATCTGTATTCAGTAATTGTCTCCATGTCACCCCATAGGAGTAGATTAGTACCATCATGTTCAGAGAACTACCAACATATGCAAGAACCAAGGTATTTGCCATCGTTCCCATTGCATCTCGTCCTATACGCATACCTGCACCAAACAGATTTTTCTTTCCTATTTTGGGATTCGCTTGATGTAATTCATCTAAAGCAGAAGAAATGGTCATCGACACATCCATGACTGCTCCCATCGCAGCAATTAATATTCCACTAATAAAAAGACCTCTCATATGAATTGGAAAAGACGAACGAGTAATCAAAAGTGCTTCTGCTTCATCCATTTGAAAAACGGTAACTCCCGCAAAGTGTGAAAAAATCTGTGCAAGAAAAGCTGCACATAAAACACCACACATACTACCAATTGCAGCGATGACTGTTTTGGATTGAATTCCCCCGATTAATAAAAAGCAAACAATACTCGTTACACCTATAATTATACAAGTCACTAGTATTGGTGAATAACCTTTTAGTACCAAAGGAAGTAAGATGAAAAATATACAAATCACCGTATAGCCGAGTCCAACAAATGCCTTAACTCCTTGCCATCCGCCAACCAAAATTAATGCAAGAAGAAATAATGCAATCAGTGCAATCAAAATTGGTGTTCGATTATAATTATAGACACTGACACTATATTTCCCAACATCCGAAGTATCAATTCGTACACTGATTGTGTCCCCTTCATATGCTTCAACCGAATAGGTCGCACTAAAGTAGTTGGTAACAAATGCAATATCTCCTTTATATCTTCCTGTTAGAATCTCCAATTTTAATTCCATACTACCTTTTAATACATTCTCATTTGTCGTATCAACCGTAGTTTGATTCTCAATCACCGAGAGAACCCTTGCTGTTTCATACTCTATTCCTTGGTTGTCATAACTAATATAGCGGGGTCTGTCATAATTTGCATAGTACAGAACCCCTGCCATCATTGCCAAAAACAGAACAAGTAGAATACTTTTAAAGATGTTCTTTTTTATCATATTTATTTTCCAGACTATTTTTTCTCAAGTAAATTTCTTCTTCGTACATACATCCAAATACCAACCAGCATTCCAAATGCAGCAATAATTATTACAATATAAATGAATGTTTTGCCATGTGTTTCTTGGTTTAACTGTTCACCTGCCGCAAGAGGTATATCTTCTGGTACAATAATACTTTGCTCTGCTGATGCTGGTACATCTTCTGGCAAGATTATGGTGCCCTCTTCTTCGTCCCCAGCATCTGCTAAATCTGTTTCTTCTTCATTTGCGACTTCACCATTTGTAGCTGGAGTAGTTCTGGTGGTTCCTGATGTTGTATTTTCCGCAGTATTTGCTGAATCCTCTGTCGTAGTAGGCGTCTGTGAAGTTCCTCCACTTGTATGATTTGTATTTGTCGCTGCTTTTACTGTTATCTCATCACAATTTCGAACTCTCAAAACGGGAACTGAAGCATCCGCATCATCTTCAGGATGCATATATAAAATACCGATCGCTGTAATGTTTTCTCCTACTTTTACAAGACTCGCCAATTCATTTTTCCCAGTTGTTCCGGAGTATATGTACCCATCTATAAATATTGCTGCTTCTTTCCCCGACGCATCCTTAATCCAAAACTCAGATATACCTGCTTCATCAAGTGCTGGTTTTACTTTGGTAACAACTCCCGATGTCTGAATTAAAGAACCTCCATAGGTAATGTAATCCATAGCATCTTTTGTACTTAATACCGTAGGCTCGATAATTACTGGCTCGTCTTCTAAAATTTCATATGAGATTACTTTTAATTCAACGTCTCCTTGATACTCTGCAACATACCCTACGATATGAATCTTTGCCCCAATAGCTAATCCTGTTTCAGCAAATGGGAAAATGTCGATTCCACCGGTAGCATCCTGAATATAAATCGTATCAAAGAATGTTGTATCCGGGTTCTGCGTTCCATTTGTAACATAACCTTCTACTGCGAAAGTATCTCCCAGTTCTCCTTTTCTCGCCTCTGCGATCGTAGAAACTGGTAATTTCTTTGTAATGGTGTCTAATATATTACAAACAATATTGTAGTTCGCGTATTGTAATGAAGTACTATTATCCATAACCGCGTCAATCTCGAAATCAGACATAAAGATTGAACCAGCTACAAAAATATTTCCTCCTGCTTTCGTAGTCTGCTGTGCAAGCGCAACAACCGCTCCTTTTTCTACTACCGTATTATATGGTGCTGATAAATACCCTCCCGTTGCATCCTTACTATCGATCGAGTATGTCGAATCAAATCCATACACCAATGGTATTGCTGCATAAACCGAATCATTTTCTGTAGCTCCAGTAAGATTTACAGAACAACCGCTATACATACTATATCGCTGTCCCGCAACGACTCCTGACAAATAATCCGACTCCATATTAAAGTTCTCAAAATACAAACGATATGGCTGACCACCATTCTTTACTTCGTCATATACCTCATCGCTATACAATGTCACGTTCGAACCAATCGCTTCCAATAGTTTGTTCATTTGTTCTGACGTTCTTACAGAAGTACTGTCTTGATAGTCTGCAATTCCACAGAGAATTACAGAACCACCACTCTTTACATAATCAGTAACCATCGAGATGAAGTCATCACTATAGGTTGAAGGAGTAAAATCACCCGTATTTGCTGTTCCTGATTTTTTCGCTGGTGCAGAAATCAGAAGTAACTCACAATCTTCAAGTTCATCTTCAGTAATTTCATTTGTCTCGATTTTTGCTATGATATTTTTTGTGCTACAAATGTCGATAAAACTTGACATGTTGCCACCATAATATCCTGTGACATAATCATTATAATGAGTTCCATCGATCAGCACATGTGTAACCATTTCTGGCTGAACATATGACAGAGTTAATGAATCCTTATAAACTTTTGCAACACCATTTAAAGTAGCATTAACCAAAACATCAATTGTCACATATCCTGCATCATCATATACATAGTCAAATGAATAGGTTCCTTTTCCTGCGCTAGCAATACTTGCTATATTGCTGTTTAGCAACTCTTCTCCACTTACAGATTTAATAATTACATCATCTACCGTGAAATCAATTGAGTCAATGTTCAACGCAAATTCCTCATTGTTGTACAAATCCAAATTCACATCGACTGCTTCGCTCTGGACAGGAACAGAAGTTGTTGTGGAAATGCTGTTAATACCACAAGATTCCACTTCTCCTACCCATACTGGAGCCGTTACTGCGATGTCCCCATCTCCTTCGGTTACCTTAATATAGTAGTAAGAATAGGTTGCTGGGACTTCAAATACAACATCTTCTTTGTTTGATGTGATTGTCTTAGATGCTATGCTAAGTCCACCATTTACAATGACCTCTACTTTACCAATCGTATCACTGGTATCGTCATCCTGTATTTCTGCTTTAATTGTGACCTTATCTTCAACCTGATCCAAATCAAGAATGGAACCCATGATAAAATCATCCAAAGTATAATAAATATCTAAATTGTTGTCTTCCGTTGCATATACACGATAATTCCGCATTGCATCATAAATATTTTCCTCTGTGTTGCTATCTGCTAAAACTACTGTACGTGCGGTATTTGCATCTCCCCATTTTCCTTTATGATTATCCTGGTTGTTTGAAGGTGCTACATGCCATCCTTTATCCAAAGCTCTTGTATAATATTCATAGGAAGGGAAATATCCAGAACTTCCAATCGTTCCTTCACCATTTCCAACCTCAATCAAGGTAATTAAATCATCGGTCTCTTTGCTATAATATCCAAAATCATTGAAATCTCCAAATGTTGTGCCTGGATGGTTGAACTGACTGATCGAATCTGGGACTGTTGCAAGCGCTGAATAGTAATTCTGCAATGCTGTGCTATATGTCGCATAATCTGACTGTGTTCGACTTTGGAATCCAGCCGTATCAAAGGTATTGATATGTCCAAGTCCATTTGACCAAGTCATCTCAAATCCATATAAACAGGTAAATTCATCCGATGAATATAAGTCTGCCAGAATATGTCCTTGTGACCACTCATCCGTTTCACTCGTATCTACATTTTTTGCTAATACGGACTGACTTTCATTATCCAACATATTGGAATGATCCGTAACTGCCAAGAAATCAAGATTATCCACTTGCGTTGCATAAGAAAAGGCATCTTCGACAGTTCCGGCTCCATCCGAATAATTCGTGTGAGAATGTATCTGTCCAAAAAAGATAAGATATCGATCATTTAATTTTTCTGAAAATACAAACGTCGAAATTGCGCTATCCAAATATCCATCTTTTACCGCTTTCGCTTTAATGGTTACAGGAAGTTCTTTCAATACCAGATTATTATCATAGTTCTGCCATATAAGCGTTTCATCATCCTGTCCTTCGGTTGCTAATGCATATAAAATTGTCGCACCTTCTGTATCATCTTTCAGACGTACTT
Source organism: Lachnospiraceae bacterium (assembly GCA_963666475.2). GTDB lineage: Bacteria > Bacillota > Clostridia > Lachnospirales > Lachnospiraceae > JBFHIZ01. Next base: position 1,104,951 of record CAXXJM010000001.1, read on the forward strand.
TACTATTTAAAGAGACTGACCCACCATTTGGTGTCGCTTTTACAATGTCACATTGCGCCTGTGTATATTGATAAATCGTTTTAATGCTATCCTGAAGTCCAGTTTTTGTTGCATATACTGTAATATTTGCAGGAAGTGTCATAATCGCAGGTTTATCGGTAGCATCATATGCTGCAAATGTTGCTCCATCATAAGAATAATAAAGTGTTGCGCCACTCGTCGCACTTGCCAAAGTTAATTCCTGTCCAAATCCAACTTCACCTTCCGAAGGGAGTGCTGAGACATATCCACAGATAGTCGATGATAGAATTGGGCTTCCTTTTACAACCACACTATCTACTCGCAATGTTCCTCTTGTGCCCAAAGTACTTCCCGTCTTTGCTGCTTCTGCTCCTGGTATCATTCGAATATACATAAATTCAGCGTTTGCCGCCTCATTTGGAATGTCAAAAGTAAATTCCACATATTTCCCTGGTGCAAAACTCGTCTTTGCGATACCATCTGCGATGTCACCTGCATCACTTACGTTATAGCTTTCACCTGCTGAGTTATAGCTTGTATAGGAATAGGAATATGTTCCTGTCGTCAGATTTGTAAAACTTGTTCCATCCAATGAATACTGTAATTGAAAAGATCCCGGACCAGTATTGCTAGCTCTCAATCGCAAGGACAGGCTCATGTCACCAAATCCCTTGCTAGATGTAGCAAACTGTAAATAATCATCCGTACCTGTTCCTAGTCCTACCCCACCCATATAATATGTGGTACTTCCATTTGACGTTGATGAAGTAAATGGTGTAATTCGATTTCCAGAAACGACTGCATAATACGTTGCATTTTCATCCAACATATCATTTGTATGATAGCGGTCCCCAAAAATCTGATTGTTTGAAATTGCACTATAGTCCGCATTTCCTGCCCACTGAGCGATTTCAAAAGAAATAGAATCATCAATTACAAGGCCTGTATCTCCCGGTGCTCCTGATGAAATTTTATAAAAATGATAAATATATAATGAGTCATTTGCTGACTTATAAGTATAAGTCGTAAAATTACCTTTGTAATTTTCTAGATATTGATTGCTACTATTATATTTTGCATTGACGTTAATTATGTGAAGTCCGCTATCTGTAGTTTCTACCTGCCACAAACTGTATGGTTCTAGCGTATCTGTAAAACTGATTCCATTTCCTGTACTTGCAGACGTCAAATATTTTCCATCACAAATAAAACTATAATATCCATTCTCATCAACTGAAACGGTTAACTTTGCAACTCCTTCAATCACCTCAAACATGTCATTTTCTGGTGTAACAGAAATACCTGTAAGTTTCGCTCCACTTGCAGTCGTAGATAATGCCAAACTCTCGTTGTCATAATATAGAGCTACAACATCACCGTCCCCAATACCTTCCGTAAGGGTCGCAATAATTGGTTCGGCTTCTCCCTCTCCAGGATCTGATGGTTCGGTTGGTTCTTGTTCATCGATCTCCAACGTAGACTGATAAAACTCAAAAATATACTGTGAAGAGTAATTTTCGGAATATGAATATGTTGTAAATGCTTCTTTATAATATTCTAACTATTGTTTCTTTGTATTATATGCAGCGTTTACATTGATAACGTGGTATCCTCCAGTCGTAGATTCAATATTCCATATGCTATAATCACTTGCAGAAGATTCTAATGTCAGACTTCCTCCAGTACTTCCAGCTGTCAAATATAATCCATCACATGTAAAGATATAAAATCCATTTTCGTCAATGGATACAGTCAATATAGCAGCACCACTTGGTGTTTCAAGAGATTCATCAACCACCGAAGCTGCAATACTCGACAACTTTGTCCCTGTAGCAGTCTCCGACATCACCATACCACTCGCTGTATTAAATAAAATAATCTGGTCACCATTTTTTATAGAATCCAGTTTGTTTCCAGTTTTTTCTTCTACCACTTTCACGGTATACGTAAAGGTTTTGATTGTACTATCATTAAATCCTTCCTTTGACGCAAATGCATGTATTTCTGTATTTGCAGAAATTACGACGGTATCTGTATATAAGGAATAATTTTCTGTATCATTTGTATTAAAATAAATCGAAGCACCTTCTGTCGCACATGACAGGGTTAGTGATGTTCCGTTTTCAACTTCTCCACTGTCTATGGAAACTTGAACGTCCTGACAGGTTTCTTTTACAGGTTCTTCTACGGAGCTACTGGTTTGTGTTCCATTAATTATAATCTGATTGATATTGCTGGTTCCACTGGAACCAAAAGATTCTACAGCTTCGCCGTTTTGTTTGATCAGTTCACATGCTGTTACACGCACTAAAAATTGCTTTCCATTTACCGCCTCTGGCAAAGCAAATGCACTGTAAACAGGCGATAGCGATGTACTAACAGAGATCTGGCTATTTTCTAAAACTGTCCAGCTAGCCCCCGCATCCAAAGAATACTCTAAGTCAAAGCGACCTGGTCCTGTCGATGAAGATCGCATACTTGCAGAGAATTGCAAGTCTTTGTATTCTGTCGCATCTACAGAAATAACCCATCCGCCTCCTAGTGTCCACGCATTCGCAGCCAAAGCACCAGATGTATATCCTTTATATGCTGCCCCACTGATATCCAATGTTCCAGTTCCAGTTGTCGCTGCTGCAGGCATTGTCGCTTCTGCAGTATAACTCCATGCAGCTACTGTACTTAATTCCTCTGCAAATGCTATCGGATTAAAACTTCCAAGTACATTTGTGAACATTAGCGTAATTGTCAAAAATGTTACAATAATCTTACTTCTTAATTTTTTCATAACTCCTCCACTTCAAAAGAAACATTATTTGTTGCCAAAGGAAGCTCTTCCTTTATGCAAAGCAATCCACACATAAAAAAAATCATAGCATAACATTTCTATGAGCGATAGCTTAGAATGGTAAACACTACGTAAATTTTACCATTAAGAAGCAACATAAAAGAAAGTTCTTACAAAATTGTAAGAACCTTTTTTATAACTATGATTTTATAACAAAACATAAGGTTTTAATAACTGCTTCAAATGTTGTTCACATCGAGTAATAAAGCTGTCAAAGCTGTCCCCCTTATAAAGATAATCATTAAACAACTCAAGTGCTTCTTCATAGGCTACAATTGCCTGGTCATAATTCATCTCATTCAGATACGTGTTTCCTAATTCCAATTGTTCTGCGACTTCTTTTTCGAGTGAACACGTACATCCTGCTAACAAAAAACAGAACATAACTCCAGTGAATATCATCCAGGTCTTTTTCATAAGCCTCTCCTTAATCCTCATTCTTATTACTTCCTGTCTGGATTTATCAAAAAAATCATGCCAGAATTTATCGAGCTAGAATGTCAACACTTCTTAATTCAGTTTTAATTAGTTTTCTTTAACGACCCTAATGTAACTGTATAAGGATTCCAGCAGCCTGCACTTTCTTGAAATGATTAAAAGTAATACTATTTGTATCTATCTTTTCATTGAAATCAAAAAACAGAATAATTCTTAAGTATGACACTCAAATTCTGCATCCAAAAAGATATCTTGAAAATGAAAAAGTTGAGATTTGATATCATTCATACCAAATCCCAACTTTACACATTTCAAATATTTGTAATCAATAGTAAAAAATTATATTTCTTCACCAGATTCACTGCAAAGAAACGCAGTTTCTTTTAATGTGACTGGAGTAAAACGACAGTCTCAACAGTACTTTCATTTTCCCAATCAAGTTCCTCTGTCTCTGCTCCATTGAAAAAACACAGGAAATTTGAATTTAATATGCTTTAAGAATCTACATTGGCTACCTTTAAAAGGTATATTATAATAAGCGTCTGGTTCGTACAATGTTTCACACCAATTCAACCATCCCTCATAACCACCATTCCAATTTTTAAAACCTGTTTCTAATCGATCTCTAATTGCTTGTTCAATTGCTAATTTTGTTTCCATTGAGTTTTTTACTGCCATAATATCCTCTCTTTCTTCGCTCACAAGTCATATTAATGAATATTCAGTAGAGTGACTTGTGAATCAATTGGGTTAATAATATGTACTTGCTAAGTGAAATCTGCCGGTCATCTTTCTACTATATTTAACCATATTTTTCTCTGAAGATAAATTGTACTTTCGTGCAAAACTCTGTACAAACGGGTATGCCCTAGTACTTATAGGTATATGTAAACAACTTTCTATTTTTTAGTTCTTCTTAATCCTTCTTTTTCTAATAACTAATGCCACTTAACTCAACTGTGACTTTCGTTCCTTTTCCCTGCTCGCTTTCATATCGAATCGTTCCATGCAGTAAATCCAAAATTCTTTTTACAATTGCAAGCCCAAGACCTGCACCTTGTTTCATGTGTGATTCTTCGCTCTGATAAAAACGATTAAATATCTTGTCCATTTTATCTTTCGGTATACCAATCCCTTCATCACGAATAACAATACCTATTTCATTCTCATGTTTTGTGAGCGTAATATAAATTTTCGTGTTTGTTTCTGAATATTTCATAGCATTATCAATCAAATTAATCCATACTTGCATCAACAGATTCTTATCTGTTACAAGTGTAACTTCTTCTAATCTGGGTATAAACTCAATATTCTTATCCTGCCACTTTTCCGAAAGAATAATCATACACTTTCGAAGCTGTTCATCTATACGCACGCTGTCTTTTGCTGATAATATTTCCTGATAGTCCAATCTTGACATTTGCAACATACTTTCACTTAAATTTGATAATCGAATGGACTCTTGATATACAAGAGTCAGATACTCCTTTCGATCTGCTTCTGAGAGATTCCCATCCAAAAGAATTTCTGCAAATCCAGTAATAGCAGTAATCGGAGTCTTTACTTCATGAGATACATTACTCATAAAATCTTTTCTCATATAATCCATTCCCTGTAGTTCCGTCACCATCTTATTTAGATTATGAATCAACTCATCCAATTCATTTTCATATTGAAATCTAGCATCCACTTTCTTACTATTTTGAATGCGAACAGCGAAGTCACCAGATGCAATCTTAGTAATTGTATCGTTTACACGAGTGATTGGCACTGTGATTTTCTTAGTTCGTACAAAGAGAATTGCACCTGTCAGGCTAACAGTCAGACAACAAACAAATAAAGCTAAAATGCATACAACAAGTAGTGTCAAGTCATCCATACTTGGAATTATCATCATGGTTATTACTGATATCATAATAACTGCAATGATACAGCTAATCAGAATTGCTCTAAGCACCCCTTCCGCTAGGAAATGACCCAGATTTTTTTTGTATCGACGAAGTTTCTTTTTTTGTCTCACCAGTAATCACCTTCTCTCAACATTTACTTTTGCTTTATATCCAAGTCCACGAACTGTAACAATTTCAAAATCAGAACATTCTTCAAATTTTCTTCGTAGTTTCTTAATGTGAGAATCAACCGTACGCTCATCCACTTCTGAATCCATTCCCCAAATTTCATCCATAAGTTCTAACCTGGTAAAAATATGATTCGGACTCGATAATAATTTATATAAAAGATAAAATTCCTTCGGTGGCAAATCCTGTGTTTCTTCCAGAATTTTCACAGATAATGCATCATAATCCAGAACAGTATTTCCAACTGTCATTTGATGTTCATTCATTATCTGGGAGCGTTTTAAAAGTGCATGGACTCGTAGCACCATTTCTTTCATATTAAAAGGTTTAATAAGATAATCATCCGTACCCACATGAAATCCCATTTCCATATCTTCTATCTGGTTTTTAGCACTCACCATTAAAATCGGGAATGTATGATTCGTCTTACGAATTGCATCTGTCAATTCATAACCATTCATCTTTGGCATCATGATATCGCATATGAGTATGTCAACATGAATACGATCCATGATTTCTAATGCCTGTTCTCCGTCAAAAGCTTTATGCACTTCGAACTGATCCTGCTTCAGCTTTGCACTGATCATTTTATTTAAAGTTTCATCATCTTCTACTACTAAAACAGAAAACATATATTCCCTCCTTACAGGAGCGCTTCTACCAACTCCTTCTTTTCAAACAGTACACATCCTCCTGCATGTTCTTCCATAAGTATACTCTGATCCTGCAACTTTTGAAATAGTTTTGAATGCAATGCTTCCTTCAGCGATGTATCTTTCACATTTATATCAGAGTATGGAGAAAACGGACAAGGTTCTGCTCCTCCATGCGAATTAATGTGGAAAAACCCTCTTCCAGCAGCCAGACAACCGCCTGATGTCTTCTCATCTCCTGGAAATGATATAAATATGGTATCTGGATGATTCTCCCGGATTTCCTGTAACTTATTTTTCATCCATTCTCGCTCTGCATCCCCAGGTGCTAAATGATTTGCCTCAGGTGTTACTGGAACAAATTCTATGTAGAATACAACCTTTGTTCCTTTTTGTTCTAATGTATGTAAAAACTCTTCGGAAGTTACTTCATCCATATTTTCCGTTGTCAGTGTGATAGAAGAACCAAATGCAAGATGCCTTTCTTTTAATACATCCATTGCCTCTGCAATTTTATCATATACCCCTTTACCTCTTCTTAAATCGGTCTTTTTTTCATGTCCTTCTATACTGATAACAGGTACTAGATTACGGTGCTTATCCAATAATTCCAGGTACTTTTCATCAATCAATGTTCCATTGGTAAAAATTGGATAAATAATCTCAGGTATTTCTCCTGCTGCTTCGATGACATCTCTTCGAATCATTGGCTCCCCGCCCGCTAAAAGAATAAAGCCTATGCCAAGGTCTCTTGCCTCATAAAATATTTTCGCCCATTCTCCTTTTGTGAGCTGTGAAAAAGCTTTTTCATCCGAGCAGGCATGGTTGGACCTTGCATAACAACCTGCACAATGCAGATTACAGTTACTAGTAATACTTGCAATCAAAAATGGTGGAATATTCTCTCCTTTTTCCTTTGCAAGTCTTCTTTTTCTCGTTGCTTCTTTACTGGAAATTGCATACTTCGCCATAAAGATGCTTTCTTTTGGATCTTTTAATGTTGCTCTTACTGCGCCCTTTACAATATTCTCTACTCCGACAGATAAATATTTCTCTAAATCAAATTTTTTTTGTATCATTTATTCCTCCATCATCATTTTTGCAAATTCAGATACATCAATTAAATCTTGTTTATCGGGCTTTCCTTTATGTAGCAGCGTAAATTCACCTCTACAATAAAAATCTTTTTTTGCAACTGCAATGCCTCGTTGTTCTAACAGTTTCTGAATTTCTGTTTTTGCACGCTCTGCCAGTGCAGATGTCGAAAATATAACCACTTTTCCTACATTTGAAGCCTCCAAACTATTAATGAATTTTTTTACTTTAGGATCGATTCCTGCCCAATATACAGAAGCTCCTAAGAAAAGCACGTCTATACGATCTGCTGCCTTTTCATCTACTGTCTTAGCCATACATCCTACTGTATCAGCAATCTTTACTGCCAATCTTTTTGTGTTTCCAGATTTTGAATAATAATATACTTCATAACTTGAATTTGTATTCATATTTTACCTCTTTCCTGTTTATTATTTTCTTTCCACTAATTGTCCAGCTTTTAAATCAAAAATTTTATCAACTAAATTCAATACCCTTTCATCATGAGTTACAATGATTCCTGCTTTCTGATATTTTTTCACTTCCTTACGAATCATTTCCACAACTTGATACCCTCTCTCTGCATCTAAGCTTGCCGTTGGTTCATCTGCAAGAATCAATGATGGATCATTCATAAATGCTCTGGCAATGGCAGTTCTTTGCTTTTCTCCACCAGATAACTGTCCAGAATATCTTTTCTGACATTCTGTCAGTCCAAGGTCTTCTAGCAGTTCATCTATTTTATTTGAATCTGCCTTTTCATTCATTTTCCCAACAATTCCAAGCTGTTCTCTCACTGTCAAAAATGGGAGCAACTGATGACTTTGAAAAATAAAACCTATTTCCCGTCTTCGTATCTTTGTAAGATGTTTCTGTGATTCTGAAGATATATTTTTATCATGAATCATTACCGTTCCACTATCTGGAGAAAGCAATCCACCCGCAATTGACAAAAATGTACTTTTCCCTGTTCCCGATGGCCCAACGACCGCAACAAATTCTCCTTCTCCTACAATAAGATTTAATTTTGACAAAACCACACGGTTATTCATACCATCAAGAAATGATTTTGTTACATTCTGCATCTTTAATATTTCTTTACTCATGGTCTGTACCTCCAATCACCATCAAAGGATCTACTTTTGCTACATATCTTGTGGAAAACAATCCAAATACCAGTGAAATCAATATAAATACACAAGATATCAATAATGCATCTGACAATTTTAGGTAAAAAGGCATTGCCGCGGGTAAAACTGAAGCCATTGAAAATGCGAGTAAATTTCCTATTGCTACTCCACAAACTGATAACATCATAATTTGAGACATCATAATTGTATTGATTTCTGTCATTTTCATTCCGATTGCCTTTAACACGCCATATTGACTCTGTTTTTGCAATGTTAAAATATAGAAAAAAATACCAAGAATGACTGCAGAGATTACAAGTAAAACCCAAAGAATCATCTGAATGGTCATCTGCTCTGCAGCATAGCCTGGAAGTTCCTGAATAACCTCATCCTTACTTAACACTTTCAATTTATCTAAGTGCACGTCTGCCGCTCCATTTACTGCAATTGCATTATAAGTTAATTCATACCCTGGAATAGAACATTTTCTTAACTCTTCATAACTTTCTAAAGATATAAATCCTACTGCTACATGTGAATACATTGCATCTTTTGCAAACCCTACTACTGTAAATTCATAATCCGTCCCAGAGTCTCTAATCACATCACCAATCTGAATTCCATTTTCTTCAAAAGAGGAATTCAATACAATTTCATGTTCACCTTGTGAAAGTTGTTTCCCATCAGCAATTTCTGGACTTATGAACTTATCCGTCTCAAAACCAAAGTAAATCACATTAAGCTTTTCAAAATCATCACTGTTGCTTACCGTAGAACGAAAAATTGAAAATCCTGCAGTGTCATAATCTGACTGCTTCTGTATCGATTCATATTGTTCCTTGTTAATATTAGACAATGCAAGCATATCTTCTGAATCACTGCTTAACACAAATGATTCTGCCGGCATCTTTGCTATAGTTGCACTCACAGCTCTTCCCAAACCATTCGTTAATCCCGATAAAAACAGAACCATAAAAATCAGTAGAACCAAAATCAGTTCAATTAGTAAATACTTTTTCTTGCTATGACTTATTTCTTTCCATGCTAATAACATATTTTATCATTTCCTCCTTTTTTCTTTCCTTGCTATGATAGAGACTATATCAAGGTTATATGACCTGAATATGACCAAAATTCTAACTGGTTTCCTTCCCTTTTGTGGATAACAGGTCTACGTCAAAAAGTAAACGCTACAAAGCGGGTAACTTTACAAATATAAGGCCATGATTCATGGCCCTATGATTTTTGTGGTTTTCTTATATTATCCGGAAGCTTGTCTGACCAAGGTAACAGATCATCAATACATGTTCGGTCCGTTTCTTCCATGTGTTTTGGCAGTTCCGTCAGTAGATATTCAAAGTATTCGTATGGTTTTGCTAGCGTAAAATTTTATTCGGATAATGGAAAATAAATAAAAAGAGAACACCGCTTTGTGTTAAAGTATTTATGGCTGACAACCAAATACAAACGCAAAGAAGAAAGGTGTTCTCTATGATTAACAGTATAAAATATTTTGAGGAAGAATGCATCAACAAATTTGAAAAATTAGAAGATAATTTTATGAAAGAGCCAATGAAGATGGCGGAGTATGTGCTTGGGATGACGGAAGAGCTACATAAGCTCGGATTACAAATGATTCAGGAATCGCTAGAAAGTATGAATCAAATGCTACGAGATAGTCCGATTCGCTTACAGCATTGGGTTGTAGAATCTCATGAAACAAAGCAGTTGATCACCTCCCTTGGAGAAGTCCGTTTTCAAAAGACATTATTTACCAATAAAGAAACAGGAAAAAGTGAGTATTTGCTGGATCGAATCTTGGGACTAGAAAGAAATGAACGTATTACGGAAGATGCACAAGCAAAGATGTTAAAAGAGGCAGTGCAGACCTCCTATCGCCGTGGCGGAGAAGAGACGAGCCTACTGACAGATGTCAAAAAGTAGACAGTAAAAAATAAGATTCATGCACTTCAATTTCCCAAAAACGAGGACCAACCAAAAAAGAAAAAGGAAGTCGAATATCTGTATATCGAAGCGGATGAGGATCATGCATCACTGCAATTTCGAGAACAGAAAGGGGATCTAAAAGAAAACGAGAACCATACAAAGAATAATTGCCTGCTGACGAAACTGGTTTATGTCCATGAAGGAATCGAACCGGAAGCTCCAAAAAGCAAACGAAAGAAACTGATCAATCCCTACTATTTTTGTGGAGCCAGTCATGGAGAAGATAACCTGAAATTCTGGGACGAGATCTATGCATACATCAACAATCATTATGATCTTGAAAACATAAAAAAGATCTATTTGAGTGCAGATGGTGGAAGCTGGATCAAAGCTGGAATGCACCGACTTGCAGGAATTACTTATGTATTGGATGAATTTCACTTAGAGAAGCATCTTACAAAACTAACAAGTCATATGAAAGACAGCCAGTGGGATGCCACACAGGAGCTTAAAAACGTCATACGGAGCAAGACAAAGAATGAATTTCTAGAGTTAACGAACTTGTTGGAAGAATATCTGGAAGATGAAACTGGAAAAAAGAGAATGGCAACTGCCAGGGAATATATCCTGTCGAACTGGACCGCTGCCAAGCTGCGTCTTGGACGTAAGGAGGGGGTCATCGGAAGTAGTACCGAAGGTCATGTAAGCCATATCTTATCGAGTCGAATGAGCTCAAGACCGATGGGTTGGAGCATTACAGGCGCAACCAAAATGGCACAGCTTAGAGCATATGAAAAGAATGACGGAGACATGTTAAAGCTGGTACGGTATCAAAAACGAAAGCTGCCAAAAGTAGCAGGTGCAGAATATGATATTCTAAGAAGCACGGATATCCTAAAATCGGAAAAGAATAGACATGGAATCGTTGGAAAATATGTCGAACAAATCAGTCATACGATGACTTTACATAATAAAAAGCTTGTATATTTCAATTCTCATATTTGGGGATTGTAAAAACAAAACAGAAATCAATGGAGGAAGTCCAGGGAAATGACTGGGCTTGTTTTGAGTACAAAAATAAGGTATATTAGGTAAACAAATCATTGCCTGATACTTCAGCGCATCGCAGGTGAACTCTACACCATGAATTCCGAAGATAAATTTACGCTGTCGATAACAACACTTTAGTTGTCCATCATCATTTAATGTATTATAATTCTCTTATATATTATAGTACTATAATTTTTATTACCTAAGGAGGTCTCTAGTGAACTTTGATCCTAATGAAAATTGCCCCGTAACCTTTGCCCTTAGTCTGCTAAACGGTAAATGGAAGCTTCCCATCGTCTGGGAAATCCATCTCGACAATACAATTCGATTCAATGAACTTCAACGTCATCTAAATGGCATTTCCAACCTTATGTTAAGCAAAAACCTGAAAGAGCTTGAGGCTGATCATATTATTGAACGCCATCAATATAATGAAATACCTCCTCGAGTTGAATATAGCCTAACCGAGACAGGTCAGGCACTTCTACCTGCTTTGAAGCTTTTAGGTGATTGGGGTGCCAAATACCGTTTAGAAATGCGCTGATTTGTAATCCTTCTATTTTAACTTCATTCATACAACCTGAGCTTCAATACGCATTAATTGATGACTCATATCAAATAGCCAGACCAAATGGTCTGACTATTAGGTTAATACTTTTATGGTCGATTAAAGAGCTTTCTAGCATTTTCATACATGATCATCTCTTTATAAGGTTTTAATGTTTCATTTGTTTCAAATAACTGATTGAGATCGTCCATGTTTTTTTTCATAAGTGCTAAAGGCGTATAAGGAAAGTCTCCACCATACATAATCTTATCCGGTGTTGTTATTGTCAAAAGCAGTTCCAACATATGGGGGGCGGGATTTCCAGCGGTGTCAAAATATAGTCGCCTTATGTTGTCCTTGACATCGAAGTTTTGTTCCAATAATCCCTGGAATTTTAGAAGTGGTTGAATCATCGCCATTCGATCTGCGACATTCGGTAGGAAGGAACCGCAGTGTGGTACAACAATTTTAATATTTGGATATCGGACTGGAACATTGTTAGCCATTAAATTAAGCACCGCTCTTGTGGTATCACATAAGAATTCATAGGCTGGTATAGGTCCTTGAGTGAAGACATTTTCGACCATCTGTTCAGGCTTATGAGGATGAATGATTAGAATCGCATTTCTTTTATCAAGGGTTTCAAACAATGGATCCATCTTAGGATCCCCTAAGTATAAGCCTTTGCTATTGCTACCTATTTTCACACCAACAGCCCCTAGCACGTCGATTGCATATATAGCTTCCTCAATGGATGCTTCTACATTAGGCAACGGCAAAGTTGCACAGAATCCATACTGATCAGGATATTTATCCTTTATGGTTGCTGTATATCGATTCAAGTCCCGATTTAATGATACAGCTTCTTGATCATCCTCAAAATATGGATGAGGAGATGAAATCGATAACAACGTCCAGTCGATTTCACATTCCTTATTGGCATTTATATGATCCTCTATAGTCCAGGTTGGAAGTGCGAATCCATCTTCTAATTCAACATGTTTCTCTAAAATAATATCCATATACGACTCTGGTAATAAATGGCTATGTACATCGATCACTTTACTCATATTTAACCCTTTCTGTGTAGCCTGCATTCGCTACTTCTACACCTTTAATCCATACTTTTTCAATATTCTTTGTCACACCTATATCATTAAGAGGGTTACCCCTGACAAGAAGTAAATCTGCTCTTTTTCCAATTTCTATACAACCTCTGTCTTTGAGTCCAAAAACTCTTGCAGGTAGTTGGGTTGCTGCATTTAGCACCTCTTCTGAAGTTAGTCCTATTCTTGTGAGATATTCCAATTCTTCATGAATGAATCGATCTACCATGTACAACGTAATTCATGGAATTGGTATAGTTGGCATCAGTTCCTACAAGTATTGTAATTCCCATTTTATGCATACGTCTTACATTTTCTTCCACTATCTCATATCTTGCCTTTTTAAAAGGCATTTTCTTCTTAACAGCTGCCACAAGACCTTCTTGCATGATTAATGTCGGCATAACAATCAACTTTTTCTCCTTGATCATCTGTAAGGTATCATTAGATATAGCCTTGTCCTTTGGAACATGATTAATGATATCGACGCCTGCTTTGGCTGCACGTTCATAAGCTTTTACAGCTGTACAATGGGCGCTAACAAGCTTTCCTTTTCCATGTACATATTCAACGATATATTGGGATAATTCTTTGGTTAACATACCTTTTGTAAGGGGAGGATTTTCATAGATCACCTTTATATAATCCGCACCTTTCTCTAATTGCTTATCTATAAATTTTCTTGCTTGTTCAGGTGTTTCTACATATTCCGGTAAGTGTCCGAGTACTTTCTTTAAAATAAAACTGGGTTTAGACATGATGGATGAATAACAGCTTCTAATGTCTGTTAATCCTTCTTGGGATCTTAGGCTATCTACCAACTTCGTATCATCTGTCATCATATCCATCATGGTTGTAACACCATTTTGGGCTGCAAGCTCCAAATTGCTTCTTTCATTCAAGTGAATATGACCATCGATTAACCCTGGTAGCAGGGTACAGCCTTGGCCATCAATTACTTTGTCACAATCGATGTCATCATTGTTTTTTAGTATCTCATCAGAGAATGTTATGGTCCTTGGACCTATTAATTTAGCACCATCAAATATCATGACATTTTTGATCTTTGTCATCATATGCATGCCTCCTTTTCGCTTGTATTTTGATATTAATTATTTCTGTACCGTATCGCAATTGCTATATTTATATGATAATAGCCTTTTCAATCAAAACAAGCTTCATTATCCTCAAAAGTGTCCCGTATCTCTTATTATCTATTCACCTTTTATGTCATATCACAGAATTATTCCAACAATACAAGCAAATCTAGAAACTCAAAAAGCCATCTATCGATGGCTTTTTAAATAATCTATCTATTTTCTATATAGAGATTCTCCAATTTTAATAGGTCTTCATCTTCTAATTTTATGTTACCGACGTTAATATTCTCTTCTAGATGTGTGATCGAGGTTGTCCCGGGAATAATCAAGGTATTTTGCGAATGTTGCAGTAGCCATGCCAAAGCAACTTGGGCCGGACTAATCCCCATACGTCTAGATATCTCACAGACAACTGGATCTGAAGTCACATCGACTGCGCCAGGGTATCCTCCACCCAATGGAAAATAAGGTATCCAAGCTATCGCTTCTTTCCTACATATTTCCAGCATGTTTTCATGGGTTCTTGATAGGATGTTATATTGATTCTGAACACAGGCGATACCAATAGGAAGTGCCTTATCAAATTCCTCCATGCTAACTGAGCTTAAACCGATCTGACCAATCAGTCCTTCTTCTCTCATTGCAATCAATTCTGTTAATTGATCGTCAAAACTCACTTGCTGGCTTGGTTCAAGAGGATATAATCCGGGAGCTATACGCCTAAAATTAACAACTTCCAATTGTTCTCTCTTAAGACTCCTTAAATTATCCTCAATAAGTTGTCGCAATTGTTCAGGTCTTTGTGCAGGCTCAAGGAAACTTCTACCATCACGTGAAGGCCTAGCTCCAATCTTCGTTACAAAGATCACATCGCTTTCTCTAGATAGTTCTTCTGCTAAATAACCATTGGCAACGCTGTTTCCATAGAAATCAGCCGTATCATAGTGATTGACACCCAGTTCATAAGCTCTTCTTAGAATGGCTTTGGCCTGCGCTGGCTCTTTTAGTTTCGGCAACTGCATTACACCATAACCTACTCTTGCGACTTGGATACCTCCAAGTTCATAAGTGCCTCCTGGTCTTTTTATTTGTTCACGTTTTTTTGTCATTCTCTTCTATACCTCAATCTTTGGCTAAGTAGTGGGTTGCTAGTTTCTCTTGTGATTTGGTCATTTGCAACTGCCGCTTTTAGTATATTACCTTTTTCTGGTGACTCGATTCTATTGCTTGGTCATCACTTCACAGTGTTTTATCACAACCATATTATCCTCTGCATGATATGAAAATCCCCTGAAATTGTAATTTCTTCACCAACCTTCATTGGCTCTAACGCTTCAAACGATCCAAAAACACCCAATACATAACTTTGACCGCCAGCAGAATCGGATAATTCTATGGATCTACATAACCCTTTCACAAAATGCTGCCATATTCAATCGTTATGCATAAAGCCATTCTTCCATATCTTTATATGATTTTTCCACCAAATCCGGTCTATCACGACCTGGAAGGTCATTATTAATTGTTCTACCTGAAGATGCTCCGGCATAAGACAGACATGCATAACTTTCTCTTAGACCCTCCAGTGCAGAATCTGGAAATGAAACACTTACACTGGGAATTATCGGGGCGATTACGTCCTTATCGTAGATAGAAGTGAAACCTACAATATACCACTGTCCATCGCTCTTCTGTGTTCTAAACAACAGTTTTGTATCTGATGTTACTTCATACATCGTACCATTTATAGGCATTCTTATCTGTAAGGATGCCATTGTAATCGATACAGCTTTTACACCATTTATGTAGGTTAATGTGTTATATATTTTATGAGGACCATAGATGTTCATGTTCTTTGATGCGGTTACAAAGTCATCGCCAGTTCCTTGGAACCATGATATATCAACAAAAGAGTCTTTCGCAAAACATTTTCTCATTTCTTCCCATTGTTCATTGTCACGGCAGAATCGTTCGAAGTGGATTAACTCCTGAATATCATATTTCGCGTTTCTATCTTCTTCTGTATTTACTAACGGTCTTTTTATAAACATTTTATGAGCTCCTCATATGTAGTGTAATTATTGATAGATGCACTGGGACTAATTATTCTGCCTTGCTCTTTCAAAGCAACACATAGCTCTTACTGAGGTCAGTCCAGTAACCCTAATTTACCAGTACTTGGGTGTCACCGCCAAAGCTATTAATCACCGCTTTCATATCGTCAATATAGAAAACAGCTAGTTTATCTTCTTGTCCTTGAAAGTTATTCTTAAGATATGGATTGGAAGCTAACATCACTTCTTTGGCTTCTCTAGAATGATCGATAATTGCTCTACCACTTACTCTAATCCATTTTCCAGAATTCATTGCCACAACTTCGATCTTGGGATTGTCTTGAATTTGATTATAGACATTTTTATCATTGCTCGTGGATAAATAAACTCTTCCGTTATACAAACCGGCACCTCCAAATGGTCTTAATCGTGGTTGGTCCTTATCTGTTGTGGCTATAAAAAAAGTTTTAGCTTCATTTAGAAATTGTGCTACTTGACTCATGTTTCTTCTCCTTTTTGATAAATTCAATCTGTATGATGTGCCTTTGCTTGAGCACATTTTCATTATAATGAAATATTTTCTACTATCAATACGGAATAAATAGTAACTAAGTAAGGAAAATATTACTTAGGGCGCCTTTTATGGAATTCGAATTCTGATAAGCTTCTTTTTAGGACCTTGAAAGTCCGAACAGTTTTTCTGCATTCTTATGAGCTATCATGTGTCGCTCTTCATGTGACAAATCAAATGTTTCTAGATATGATTGAGAGTTTATATTAGTACGATAGGGATAATCCGTTGCCCAAAGCAGACGATCGGCACCAACTTTTGACAAACAGAATTCGAAATCATCCTCAAATAACATTCCACTTGGACTTATGTACATATTATTCTTGAAATAGTAGGAAATACAATGTTTTAACCCTGTGACTTCTGGCGTTAAGGTGGTATCTAGGCGATTAAAGTAATAAGGCAGCATTTCACCCCAATGTCCACAAATCATCGTAAGTTCAGGTAATTTATCAAATATACCTGAAAGGATCATACGAAGATATTGTACGCCACTATCATAATGCCATCCAATTCCATGTCCAGCAAATACATTGGTTATGGATAGGGACCATGAACCTTGATAATAGTGAGAAGAAATAGCTTCATCCACTTCACCTGGGTGTAATTGAACTGGTACACCTAATTGAGCGGCTTTTTCAAAAATCGGAAAAAATCTCTCGTCATCTAAAAAAAGACCATCCATTCCACCATTGAAGACAACACCTTTAAAATTCAATTCGTTAACACATCTTTCAAGTTCTGTTACCGCTGCTTGAACATCAGCTATCGGTAAAGCAGCAAACCCGTAAAATCTATTTGGTGCATTAAGACAGTATGTGGCTAAATCATCGTTGGCCATTTTGCATAACGCCACTGCATGTTCCGCTTCTAGATACATAGGACTGTTATTTCCATAGCTAATAAGTTGAATATCAACACCAGTCTCATCCATTTTTGCTAGCCTTATGTCGCCAACGTCTGTAATCAAACCTTGTTTAACAAATCTGTCGATAAAGGATGCTTTCGCAACTTGAGCCGGATTCATCCCTGCCTCATTCATAATTTTTTTATAAGCCTCATTGACATTTTCTGACATATAATGCTCTTCTACAGCTATGACGTGTAATTCTTTATTTTTCATAATTTCAATCCTTTCTGAATAAATGATTGATTTATCTCTCTCTAATTTCTAGCTTTCCAGGGATGTTCATACTTAAACCATTTGTTGCTCTTATAATCAGCCAACTTACTGAATGGACACATCTCAATGTCATTTTCTTTCAACTTGTCTTCTAAATAATCTCGAACCATCCATACATACCCCGGATTTTCAGATTTCATCTCCAGAACATCGTTTAGTTCTTCTTCACTTATACATAGATCATCTAAAGTAATTCGTATGTCTTGATTCAACAAGCTAAAATTAGCTTTTAACTCAATTGATGTATTTACTTTTTCTTTTTTAGTTAACATATTTTCTCCTTTTTTATATTATTTATTATAGCAAGCTATGTATTTTCATAAAATTTTTATCCTTGTAACTTGCCCAGCAACTCATTTAACTGTTCTGTTTCTATCGGCGTCAATTTCTCTGTCACATGTCTTTCTAAGGCATCTGCATAATCGATGAGTTCTTCTTTCAACTGAATCGCTTTCTGGGTGAGGCTTATAAGCTTACTACGGGAGTCCTCAGGATTGATCACTTTAAGGATCATTTCTTTCTTTTCCAACTGTTGGATCAATCTTGTGACTGTAGGGTTTGATAATGAAAGCATCATTTCAATATCCACTTGACGCATACTTGCTCTTGATGAATTATATAAGACCTTGATTACGGAAAACTGTGGGTGTGTCAAGTCATATTTTGCCAATTGGCCATTGCTATATTTTTCAATCGCTAAATTCAATTTCTTGATTTTTATAACTGTACTATCTTTAATGGACATTGTCGTTCCTCCTTTTCATAGCATGCTATGATTCTATCATCCTTAATTCTTATTGTCAACACTTTATTTCTGTTAGAACGCATACTAAACTGTCTTTTCAACCAGGTAGTTTCACCTGATTCTTTAAACCTACGGCCTGTAAAACCCCTTCATTAACAAGTAGACTCAACTGAATTTAAGATAAGAAAGTTCAACTGCTACTGTGAATGCAATTTTATCTTTATCAACCATATCTAAGATTTTGGGAATTAAATATGTAAGATGAATATATCTTTCCACTTGTTTCTGACTTTCTCCTAATTGCATGGCAAGTTCTTTATTCGAATTTCTCTTGATAGGTTTTTCAGAATTTTGAATTCCCCACTCTCCAGATTCATTTGTAAATGGTTCTATTTTACTTGTTTCTAATGTCGGATTCACAAATTCTAACTTTTCGCCAACTTGACGAAAAGTTAAATCATTTCTTTTTCCTTGCTGTTTCATTGCTTCTAATTTCATTCGATATGCAAAAGCTTTTTCACTTGGTTTAATATGCTCTCTATGAAGATTACTATCGACCATAGCCACTACCGCTTGGCAATCATCTAGATCACAGATAATAACAGGAACTTCTGTAATGCCAGCCCATTCACAGGCTGCCTTTCTTCTATGTCCTGATATCAATTCAAATCCTTCACCTCGTGGATTGGGTCTTGCTAATAAAGGAACTAATAATCCATCCTTTTCAATACTCTGCATCAGTTCAAATAGTTCTGTGTTTGTTTCAACTTTAAAGGGATGGTTTTCAAAATTCACCAGCTGATTTATCCCCATATTTCTCACTTCATCCTTAGAATTGTTTTTTTGGCTTTTTGTTTCATCCTCTACACTTGCTGATGAATACACCTGCTCTTTTTCTTTCATTTTTTCAAATGCCTCCTTTTTCAACTTTTAATTTTTTGTATAAAAAAAGATCGCTCACTCTCAGAACAGCAAGTTTCTAAAGAAACTCTGAAAATGAACGATCTCATGATTTTTATTTAGTTGAATAATGAAGATTTTTTATAAAATATGAACATTATTTTGATGTGTTTCCTGACACGACATTGATAACCACCGATACATCAATCCCATCCGAAATCGCTTTTTTATACGATCTTCGGTCACTTTGCGAGAAGCTATAAAACCTCTCAAAGTGCCTAAAATCAAGGATTCTTAGATATTTTTCCGATGTAGTAGTATCACACTCTCCACATGCACCGTCCCAGGGAACATATCTACGCAGCACATTTTTTTGACCTCATATCCGAGTTCTAAAAACACCTCCAAATCACGAGCCAAACTTGTAGGTTTACATGAAATATAGAGCAACTTCTCTACACCATAATCGATAATCTTTTGAAGCGCTTTTGGATGGATTCCATCCCTTGGTGGATCGAGAACAATGAAGTCTGGCTTCTCCTTTACTTCGTCCAATACCTTTAATACGTCTCCTGCAATGAATCTGCAGTTCTCGATATGATTCAATTCTGCGTTTACTTTTGCTGCTTCCACTGCTTCTTCGACGATTTCCACACCTACGACTTCTTTAGCCGCTGGCGAAAGCATCTGAGCAATTGTACCGGTTCCGCTATAGAGGTCAAACACTACCTGATTCGGTTCTTCACTCTCGTCTTTCAGATTCCCGATATATTCTCTTGCTTTCTCATAGAGAACTTGAGCACCAAGAGAATTCGTCTGGAAGAATGAAAAAAGAGAGATTTTAAAACGAAGACCCAAAATTTCTTCATAAAAATAGTCTCTTCCAAAGAGGATTTCAGTTACATCGCTTTGTACGACATTCGCCAAAGAATCATTGATTGTGTGCAAAATACCTACAATTTCACCTTTTATTTGTTTGTTTTCCTGAAGCGAAAGAATCGCTTCGCACCAATCCTGGATTCCAGAAATTTCCTGTGAAGATGTGATCAAACAAATCAGAATCTCATTCGTATTTTTACCTTTTCTTACCAAAAGATTTCTTAAGAAACCCTCATGCCGCATGCAATGATAAAAGGAGGCATTCTGTTCATTAAAAAAAGCTAACGTTTCCATTTGAATTATACGAAAATCTTCATCAACAATCTGACACTCTCCCACATTTACAATGTCATAAAAACTATTGCTTTTATGCATTCCCAACGCGAGAGGGCCATCCTTATATTCATCACCAAAGGAGAATTCCATTTTATTTCGATATTCATATTGCAACGGACTATGGATTCCACCTTCAAAGACATATGCAAGGCTGGGATCTTCTCCTCTATTCACATATACTTGATCAATCAGTCTTTTGACCTGCGCTGCTTTCATATCGACCTGCGCTTCGTATTTCATATTTTGATAGGTGCATCCCCCACAATTTTCAAAGTGTGGACATTTAGAGTCTATTTCATCTGCTGATTTCTCAAGCACTTCAAACACGACACCTTCTGCTCTTCCACTTTTCTTTTTTCGTATCTGAACCAACACTTTTTGTCCTGGTAATACATTCTTCACTGTGATTTCACGATCACCATATTGAAATTTTCCTTTATTTGGAAAATCAATTCGTTCCACAACGCCTTCAATAATATCGCCTTTTTTCATAGCTTAAAACTCTCCATTCTATCTTACAGACTCTTTAGCAAAACCTACTTTCTCATACTTTGTATTTCTTTTTGCTCTTTCTAAATTGGGCATTTACATTCAATCTTCATTAAATAATGACAAAATTAAACGAACTACTAATCTCATAGGAGCAGTCTGAAGTGGTTTGGATAAAACTTATTGTTTTTCTATCCATGTTGCCTAAAATCTTTGAATACTTGGTCACATTAACATGGACCAGTTGCAAGATTGCCCAATCGATCAATCACATGAAACTAGTATACTACTACAATCTTCTATGACTTAGATAACTGTTAAACACCCACAATCATCCTTTCTTCCGAGACCACTTATCTTTTACAACAATCTAACTGACACGATCATATAAATAGCATAAAAGCTTCAGGAACCTATCGTTCCTGAAGCTTTATACATATCTAACAGTCAATACGATTAAATAGTCTCTGACTCGTCTTCAAAATAGTCCTCATCGTAATCTTCATATTCTTCATCAAAATCTTCGAAAGGTTCTGCAAAGAAATAACGATATACACAATAACCAATTCCTGCAATCACTACAAGCCCACCTACAATTGCAAAAATAGCAACCAACGGTGATTTTTTCTTTTTGGTAGGCACTCCTAATAATTCTTTGACCTTATCTAATTTTAAATAATCTTCAATCATCCCTAATTTATCCATCATTCGAACTCCTTTCACGATTTCATCCATCTAAGATACACTTAGAATACCATTTATTTCAGACTTTTTCCAGTGTTTTTTCCAATTTTTACACTTTTTTTAACTTTGCAAAAGTAGCCATCAAAATTCTTGTTCCGACTCCTTCAAAATCAACAGTCACTTCATAATCTCTTGGTTTTTTCTCAATTTTCAGGACTACACCTCGTCCAAATTTGATGTGTGAAACATGGTCCCCTTCGCCATAATCTGGCAAATTATGAGCTCCAGACATTCCCCTCTGAATCCCACTGACCTGCCCAAGGCTTCCAAGCCCTTTTGCAATATATGGTTTGTTTTTCTCAGGTGTAGCAGGCTTTTTATAAACAGCTTTTGGACGTGTATCCATGGTTCGATTCATGTCGCTTCCGAAACTTCCAAACCCACTAAATCCACTCTCCAATTCACCGGAAAACTCTGTTTCCCATTTCTCTTCCCGACTTTTCATGCTTGGAACTTTTTGATCCAACAAATCGGCAGGGATTTCAGATACGAATCGGCTCACCTTATTATACTGCGTCTCACCATGAAGCATTCTTTGTCTCGCGCAAGTAATGATCAACTCTTCTTTTGCTCTTGTAATTCCTACATAAGCAAGACGACGTTCCTCTTCCACTTCTGATTTATCATCTGATGTAATGGTCATATAACTTGGAAATACTCCATCTTCCATTCCAGTTAAATAGACATGCGGAAACTCTAGCCCTTTTGCACTATGTAACGTCATAAGTAATACTCGATTATCATCCTCTTTCACCGTATCCAAATCAGAAACTAATGCAACTTCTTCCAAAAACTCACCCAATGTAGGTTGGTCATTTTCTGTTTCATATGAAATCACTTTACTCAACAATTCTTCTACATTCTCGATTCGGTCCTCTGCACCTTCCTCATCAGAATCCTCTAGATAAAGAAAATATTCAATGTTTTCAAATAAATCTCGAACAAGTTCTTCTAAAGAAAGAATTTTGGCTTTTGCGCGCATCCCCTGAATCATTAGTACAAATGGCTCCAGTTTTTTATAGGTTCTGCCGAGAGACATGATTTGCTCCGCTTCTTGCAAAGCATCAAAAAAGCTTATATTTCTTTCAGAAGCATAGTCTTCAACTTTTTCAATCGTCGTTGCTCCTATGCCTCGTTTTGGAACATTAATAATTCGTTTTACGGCAATATCATCCTGTCCATTATCAATCGTCTTTAAATAGGCCATGACATCTTTAATCTCACGTCTCGCATAGAAATTTGTACCACCTACTACCTTATAAGGAACGCCCTTCATAACAAAACGTTCTTCAAAAAGACGCGCTTGTGCATTGGTTCGATACAAAATTGCAGTATCTCGATACGAAATCTGTCCGTCTCTTTCCTTGCTACGGATTTCATCTGTTACATATTCAGCTTCATCAAATGCGGAGTCAAGTTGTTTGAATCGAACCCTTTTCCCTTCGCCATTCTTTGTCCAAAGTGCTTTTGATTTTCTTCCAATATTATTCTTAATTACATGGTTTGCAGCGTCCAATATATTTTGGCTCGAACGATAATTTTGCTCAAGCTTTATTACATGGGCATCCGGATACACCTTTTCAAAATCAAGAATATTACGAATATTCGCTCCACGAAATTTATAGATCGACTGGTCGTCATCTCCTACAACACATAGATTTCTATTTTTCTTTGCTAATAATCGTACCAACTCAAATTGTGCCGTGTTTGTATCCTGATACTCGTCCACAGAAATATATAAAAATCGATTTTGATAGTTTTCCAATACATCTGGACAGGATTTAAACAATTCCACCGCATTCATAATCAAGTCGTCAAAATCCATAGCATTGTTTTTTTTAAGCTGTGCCTGATACTCACGATATACTTTCGCAATCTTCTTTTTCACAAAATCTCCCATTGCCTGCAACTCGAACTCCGTGGGAGAAATTAGTTCATTTTTAGCGGAAGAAATTTGAGACATTATGGTGCGTTCTTTTAACATCTTGGTATCAATCTGTAATTTTTTGACCACTTCTTTCATCAATTTCTTTTGATCATCGGTATCATAAATCGAAAAGTTGGTTTCATACCCTAGTCGATCTGCATATCTTCTTAAGAAACGCACGCAAGATGCGTGGAAAGTAGATACCCAGATACTATCAGATCCAAACCCTACAATATCATCTACACGCTCCCGCATCTCGCCAGCTGCCTTGTTTGTAAAAGTGATTGCCATAATATTCCACGGATTCACTTGTTTTTCTTCGATCAAATATGCAATACGATGAGTAAGCACTCTTGTTTTTCCAGAGCCCGCCCCTGCAAGAATCAGTACAGGTCCATCCGTATGACAGACCGCTTCCTGCTGTTTATCATTTAATAAATTGTGTATACTCATTAATTATTTTCCATTTCTACTGCCAAATCTAGTGCGATTTCCATCATTGCTGTAAATGTATTCTGACGTTCCTCAGCCGATGCTGCTTCTCCCGTCACAATATTATCAGAAATTGTACAAAGAGCCAAAGCACGTTTTCCTGCTCGTGCAGCATTCATATAAAGTGCTGCTGCTTCCATTTCAACGGCTAACACACCCATTTTTGCCCACTGTGTTCCACTTGCCGCATCATCATAAAATGTGTCTGATGAAAATAGATTTCCAACTTTATATTGAACATCTTCTCTTTTTTGGGCTATTTCTACACCTTTTTTCAACAGCTCATAAGATGCGATTGGCGCAAATGTACCTGGCAAATTATATTGCATCGCATAGTTTGAATTGGTACAAGCTCCCATTCCAAAAACCAGACTCTTTACAGGTAACTCAGCATGAATTGCTCCTGCTGTCCCTACACGCAAAATATTTTCCACGCCATATGCATGATATAGTTCATATGAATATATTCCAATGGAAGGCATTCCCATTCCACTTGCCATTACCGAAACTTTTACGCCCTTATAGGTTCCTGTATATCCATTGACACCACGAATTGGGTTTACTAAAACTGGATTTTCCAGGAACGTTTCAGCAATAAACTTTGCTCGAAGCGGATCTCCCGGCATTAATACAGTCTTCCCAAAATCTCCTTCTTTTGCTGTGATATGTGGTGTTGGTATCTGTAAACTCATGTTTTCACCATTCCCTTTCTTTTCCATAATTATTTTTCTTTTGTTTCATCTTTTTTGGATGTTTTCGAATCACGTTTTTTTTCTTCGCGCTTTTTTTCTTCTTTTTCTTCTGAAGTGTCCGTCTCTTGTTCTTTTTTGAAATACATATCAATGATACGCTCAATGAGTAATTTTTTAACATACACATCAAAGCTTAATGTACACATAAATCCAAACATTTGTAAAAACTCCTGATCTTCCTCTGGTGCATCCTCAAATTTTTCGCTTGCCTGAAAATACGATCGTACAACGTCTTTTACCAATTTATCTGCTTGCCCAAACTGCAGATCAAAAATTGTCTTATACACATCTCCCAAATCATAGTCTTTTTCGGAATCAAAAAAACGCTCTCCAAGCGGCCCAATAAAACTTTGAATATCAGATATGGATAAAAATCCTTTATAGTAGAAAATCAATATCATCAATAAAATATGCTCTCTCGAATATTTCTTCTTGATTGATGGAGGGAGCAAATTGTTCTTTGCATAATTGTTAATCATTGTCTTTGTAAGGATCTTATCTTCTCCTGGAGTTCTTGTAGCATTTGCCAGTCGACTATCCATAAATGTCGTCACCTGATCCATGTACAATGCAATATCAGGAACATCGTCTTCTAAAATATAATCGATTTTATCGAGTCCACTCAACAATTCCTTTAATAATTCTCTCTGTGTATTCTTCATTTTCATCTCCAGTCCCATATGGCCTTTGTCATAAAACTTATCCTTTATTATATAGTATATGAAACTACATGACAAGCATTCATCGGTTGAAAAATGAAAATGCATGTGCTACTATAGTTTTGCAAATAATGAATAGATACTAATACTCATTCGAGTATAAAGAACGGAGAATCATATGAACTATGTCCTTGATGCGCATTCACATACGTTAGCAAGCGGACACGCTTATAGTACAATTGCTGAAATGGCTATTTCTGCAAAAGAAAAAGGATTGGAACTTTTATGCATAACAGAACATGCACCCACCATGCCGTCTACTTGTGGTATGTATTATTTTATGAATTATCGTATTTTTGATCGTGGTGCTTATGCCGTTCCTTTAAGAATGGGCGTTGAACTCAATATCTTGGATGAAAAAGGAACCATTGATATGCCAGAAGAAATTCTTGAAATCATGGACTTTCGAATTGCAAGTTTACATCCTCCTTGTACAGAAATCCGCACTCAGAAGGATTGTACAAATGCTATCATTCAGGCACTAAAGAACCCCTTTATTGATCTCATTGGCCATCCAGACGATTCCAGATTCCCTTTGGACTATAAAGAAGTCGTACTTGCTGCAAAACAATTCCATAAAATACTAGAAGTAAACAACTCTTCCCTTCTTCCAACTAGTTATCGTCCTGGTGCCCGAGATAATTATAAAAAGATGCTCGAATATTGCGCTACCTTTGAAGTTCCCGTGCTTGCAAACTCTGATGCGCATATGCATCCTTATGTCGGTCTTCATGACGAAACCTATCGACTTCTTGAAGAACTGCATTTTCCGGAAGAACTTATTCTAAACACAAGTGTTGAGAAATTTGAGCATCGGCTCAAGAGATAAATTTACCATTACGATTTGTTCTTTACTTTCATTTTTTACTATGCTACTATTGAAACAGAATAATACTGTGTAATTTTACAGTGTGAAAGTGTTTCTCAAATTGGAGGAAAAGTGCATATGAATAACAAAATCAGAACGGAGTCTGTAGACCATCTTCTGGATGCTGTATTGTGCTTAGAAACGAAAGAAGAATGTTATAATTTCTTTGAAGATCTTTGTACAATCAACGAGCTTTTATCTTTATCACAACGCTTTGAAGTAGCGACTATGTTAAAAGACAAAAAGACATATTTAGAAATCGCAGACAAGACTGGTGCATCGACTGCAACGATTAGTCGAGTAAATCGTTCGTGGAACTATGGTGCTGATGGCTATGATCTTATTTTCGAACGACTAAAACAAAAAAAAGAATAAAACAAATAAAAAAACACCGGCAGATCTGCCGGTGTTTTTTTCGAAATCATTTCTATGCATCTTTTTTAAGAAATCATTTCTATATCGTCGTATTCATCAGACTGTACATTCATGGCACACTGTCCTTGGAAAACTGCATTTTCATCGATTGTCAGACTGCGTGTTGATAAATCTCCAAAGATTCTTCCCGTTGCAGCTACATCGGTTTTTCCTTTTGCCTGAATATTTCCTTTGATTTCTCCCGCAACCACAACATCTTTTGCAAAAATGTCACCAAAAATTTTTCCAGTTTCACCTACAATAACCATGCCTGTTGCTTTGATGGTTCCTGTAAACTCTCCATCAATTCTTGTTGTTTCATCGGTATTGATTACACCTTCAAATTTTGAATCTACACCTATGATACTCTTGATAATAACTTTCTTTGCCACGTTCAGGTTTCCTCCTTTGTTAGCCTGAGATCTCCATGATTTCCATTGGATCAATGTAAAGATCATCTTTTATGATTTGATAGTATATAACAGCATCCGTCCCTACTGCAAAAAGCACGGTATTTCTTGTAATTTCTTCACCTTCTCTGACCATCAGCTGTCCACTGCATTTATAAACAGTGATGTACCCATTCCCATGATTAATCATAACACGGCTTCCATACAGATCATCACTTCCTGCATATGCAACAGTCCCATCTGCTGTAGCAAGCACATCTGCATCTTCTTTTGCTGAAAAAATAATCGCTGGGACTTCCGCGCCTGTATTGGCGATGGCTAGTCCTTCCTCCATTGAGGCATTTTTCGCAATTGGTACGGATGTTGGCAAATGCAAAGCAGTATCTGCTTCTTGATTCTCCAACTCCTGTTGTAACTTAATATTTAAGGAGTCACTCAGTAATGTGACTTTTTCGGTAAGATCCGCGTTCTCAGTAATGAGTGTTGAACTTTGCTCCGTAAGTTTTTCAACTTGAGAACGAAGGGAAACAACAGCTCCCTGACCATCGCCTATGACCAATATCGTATAAACACCATACGTAAGAATAATCACAGCTAAAATGATCATAAAATAGATCCAAAACGTCAACGCCGCAGAGCTGATGCTATGCGCTTTTGTCTTTCCCGTCCCGTTATTCGATGAAACAATGATTGTAAAACGCTCTTTAACGGGCTTTTTATTTTCTTTGATTACATGGAATTTCTGCTGCATTTTTAACCTCATGATTTGATAGTTTGTTTTGAGTTACTTTTCTTCCACAGTACTAGTCATTCTAACACAAAACCATTCAATAGCACAAGAAAAACCCACTATTTCACGTTATTTTCACCAGTTTTTGTTCGTTTTTCGCCTTATTTGCCCACCGAAAGTTTCATATCTCCTGGCTTAATCCATTTTTTCTTTCTCATAAAAGTAGCTATGCCCCATGCGAAGAGACCTGGTAAAATAAAATGTAGAAGACCAATTTTAATCAGTACACTCACCGCTGATTCTGTTTCAATCATCGTCTGATAGGTTGTGATTTGTCCCACAAGACCTGCTGTACCCATTCCTCCACCTGTCGAATTATTGGTCATTTGAAATACCATCGTTGCGAGTGGTCCGAGTATTGCACTCGAAATTATCGCAGGCAGCCAAATGATCGGTTTCTTCACAATATTGCTTATTTGTAACATGCTGGTTCCTAGTCCTTGAGCCAGTAATCCATTGACCTTATTATCTTTATAACTTGCAACTGCAAAACCAATCATATTTGCACAGCATCCAACCGTCGCCGCTCCAGCAGCCGCTCCACTTAATCCCAAAATAATACTGATTGCTGCTGATGATATTGGTAATGTAAGAAAAATTCCCATACATACAGAAACCACAATTCCCATTAGAAAAGGCGCTTGTTCAGTTCCCCAGTTGATGATGCTTCCAAGCCATAACATAAATGAGCTGATTGAAGGCCCAACCATAAGTCCAATTGCACTCCCTGATACCACGCAGGCAAATGGTGTGATTAAAATATCAACTTTTGTTCTTCCAGAAACCACTCTTCCTACATATAAAGCAACCATAGAAGCGATAAAGGCTCCCAAAGGTTCTCCAGGTCCCGCAAGGTGAATTACATTATCAACAAAAACAGTTCCTGCAATCAATTTCCCTGCAAATGCTCCGACTTGCCCTGCTACTAGTGCAGATATGACAACGAGTGGTGAACCCTTTAATTTGTAAGCTACACCGCCTCCAATTCCAGCACCGGTAAGTGCGGAGGCAACTTTTCCGATTAGTACCATATATGTTCCTATTTCGCCCGGAACTAAATTTCCAATTTGTACAATGATGGTTCCTATAATCAAAGTTGCAAATAATCCGAGTGCCATACCACTCAATCCATCAATAAATATTTCATGTAAATATTTTTTAAGCGTTTTCATGTTTATTCCCTCTTTTTTTGTGTGTTGAATCCTGTCAGACTACAGTCATAACAGGTGTCTTGTCACGGTAGAAAATACCACATTTTATCGGATTATGCAAGCCTTTGCTTATTTTTTTGTGAGCATGGATTTCACTTGTACTCCCTGAATTCTTCCTAATTTTCCTGTAATAGCGCTAATATCATTGTTACTGCCTTCACAAATCAATGTAATTACAGACAACTTCTCTTCTTTAATCGGGATTCCCATTCGCCCCAAGAACAAATGAGCGTACCCATGTAGCAAATCGTTGACTTGAGCCACTTTACTAACATCCTCAATTACAATACCTATAATTCCAATTCTTTTATCTTCTTCCAATTATTTACTCCTTTGCACTTCTTGTCATTCTTTTATCTATTCATCTTCTAAAAGATATCCTTTGGCTCTTAATTGTTTTTCTAATAAATCTAATTTCTGTTTCTGATCGGCCCAAACCGTATGATAATGAACTCCATCTGTAAGAGCGGTCAAAGGCTTTGTTTTATGTTTTTTGAGTTGTACTACAAACTGATCTGCATCAAATCGATTTTTTATTGATAAATCGACGAGAATCTGCCCGTAAATTGGATGTTCTACCACAACATTTACTAGTTCTGCCCCCGAATCAACAATTGTATATAGTTCATCCAGCATAGAATCATCGGAATGCTTCACTTTATATACTTTTCGGTATTTCTCCGTTTTGGCTTTTTGAAATAAAACATATCCTTTGTTGGTAGATAAAATACGCTTATCTGTTGCTCGAAGCAATGCTATATCCTGTACAATGACTTGTCTGCTCACATCTAGTTCTTTTGCAAGAGCCGAGCCAGAAATAGCATCTTCTTGTTTTGCCAATATTTTAATGATTTCTTTTCGTCTTTTTTCGCCTTCCATGATATTCCCTTTCAAAACAATAATTCATTATATTGTCAATATTTTCATTATATTTTACAGATTCTATTCATTATTATACTTATTCTCTAATTTTATGCAATTTTTTGTGAATTTTCAATAAAAAAATGAAATAATAATCTTTACTTTCTAATTGTGTTGTGATATTATATTTTTGTTGCAATAGTGCAACATATACATATTTTATTGGAGGAATAACAATGAGCAAAGGTACAGTTAAATGGTTTAACAACCAAAAAGGTTATGGTTTCATTTCTGATGAAGAAGGAAACGACGTATTCGTACACTACACAGGACTTAACATGGATGGATTCAAATCCTTAGAGCAGGACGATGCAGTTGAATTCGATATTCAGGATGGTGCTAAAGGACCTCAGGCTATCAACGTTGTTAAAGCTTAATTAAGGCCGAAACAATTATTTTAATCGGTTATCGATGTGCCTTTTCATAAAATAAAGATTTTTATTTAGGAATTCGCAATATTGTCTTACGATTAGAGAAAAAACCAATCCATTTGGATTGGTTTTTTTTCGTATATGCTCTTATCAATAAAATGATTCTCTTTTAAAGTTACAAATCTCACGAAAAGGAAGGTCTCCACCAAACAAGTCTAGCGCACTGCCCACAGTAAAGTTGACATGCCCATTTCCTAATTTTTT
The DNA here is from genome assembly GCA_963666475.2 of Lachnospiraceae bacterium. Taxonomy (GTDB): domain Bacteria; phylum Bacillota; class Clostridia; order Lachnospirales; family Lachnospiraceae; genus JBFHIZ01. The sequence goes on from CAXXJM010000001.1 coordinate 1,136,001, forward strand.
GATCAACTCGATATCTTCTATGTTTCGAATTCCGCCTGCATATGTTACGGCTCTTTTTGAAAATGTACCCAGCATCGATACTAGTTCTTCCTCAATTCCATTACATTTTCCTTCCACATCTGTAGCATGAATTAGAAATTCATCACAAAAATCACTCAATTCTTCAAGCAACTCTCTTGAGAGAACCGTCTTTGTTTCTTTCTGCCAACGATCCGTCATTACAACATATTCAATTTGATGATTTCTTCCAGCGCGCTTTTTACAGCTTAAATCCAAAACAATATGCTTATGTCCGACCGCACGAACCAATTCATTCAGTCGATCATATCGAATCTCTCCATTTTTAAAAACATAAGATGTTACAATTACGTGTGTTGCCCCTGCACGAATATAAGCAGGAGCAGTCTCAGCAGTAATCCCCCCACCTACTTGTAGGCCAGAAGGAAATGCCTCCAACGCACGAAAAGCTTCCAAACGGGTTTTTTCATAAAACTCACTATCTATCGCATTCAAAACGATAACATGTCCACCTTGTAGACCATATCTTTTATATAAATTTGCGTAATAAGCGGCATCCTGATCACATACGTAATTTTCTTCTGCCCCGTCATATTCATCAGTTAAAGTCCCACCAACAATTTGTTTGACTATTCCATTATGAATATCAATACATGGTCTGAATTCCATTCATCTGCCCCATCTTTCTTTTATGAAACATTTACTATGTTGTCTTTTCAATTACGATACCTTCGCGATATGCGTGAAGGAGTTTTTCGAGATAAATGATGCTTTCTCGAATCTCTCGTCCAATATCGGTATCTGCCACACGAAGTCTTCTTGGAAATGTTTCAACGACAAGTTCACCAGAAATAATCTCAGTTTCTTTATGAATTGCTTCCTCAAGAGTCGTAAACGGTTCCAGTGCAACAAGTTTCAACTCATGCGAATTTGAGACAAGGGTATATCCTGCAATTCCTGTCTTTCCCTGATATGCTCTTGAAAAACCGCCATCAATAATCAGCATTTTCCCACCAGCATGAACAGGAGACTGTCCTTTTTTCTGTTCCACTGGTACATGTCCATTCACAATGTGTGATAAACTCGTATCCAGACCAAATTCTCCAAAGATCTTATCCATAATGGCATCATCATCTGCATAATTATAGTATGGATTTTTCTTTTCTACATGCGTCTCTTTTTCTGCAACAAAATATCTCTCAAAAGTTGCCATGCGATTTTTTCCAAACACAGGTGAATTTGGTCCAGTCCAAATATACCAGATAACATCCTGCCCTTTTGCTTTTTCAACTTCATCATCCGTTGCATAAAAACCTTTTCGAGCATATAACTCAAGTGCATCATATAGCGCTCTTCCAGAATATTCTTTGTCAAAAAGTTTAATTTTTAAAAATTCTCCATCCTCTGTCAGCGGAATACAACCATGATATAACAGGTTATTGTTGTGAATTCGATACAAACTACCTTTTGAAAATAGGAATTTCACATGCTCTTGCAGTTTTTCAGAATGCATAAAAGCAGATTGAACACGTTCCATGACATCTTTTTCTTCTTTGCTCAATTTATATGGATCCGCAGGGTCAAGGGTTGGAAAATTTGAATCCAGTAATTCAAATTCTTTTCCATCGATCTCAATTGTTTTCTTTTCTAAATCCATTTTATCCAGCAATAGTCGGTCTTCCATTTTGAATTCTGGATGTTTATTTATGATTTGTCCTTCTAGCTTAAACTGAATAACGGACATTGCTTTTTGCATCTTCATATCAAGATCACGATCTTTGACATTATATTTTCTACCTGGGTCGGTCTTGATGGAAAAGCACTCACATGGATCATCGTTATAGGTATCCAGCGCAAAGGTTACTAGTGGAATTAAATTGATTCCATAGCCATCTTCCAGAATATCCAAAAATCCGTATCTTGCTGCAATACGCACAACCGTTGCAATGCACGCAAGATGTCCGCTTGCTGCTCCCATCCATACCATATCATGATTGCCCCACTGAATATCTATAGACTGGTATTTCATCAATTGATCAATGATTTGATGCGGGCCAGGTCCTCGATCATAAATATCTCCAACGATATGTAAATAATCGACAACTAATCTTTGAATCAAGTTACACATCGCGATAATAAAATCTGGTGCTTTTCCAATTCTTATAATCGTATGAATAATTTTTTTGTAATAATCTTCTTTATTTTGTACTTCTTCTTTTTCAGTAATCAGTTCCTCAATGACATAAGAGAAATCTTTTGGAAGCGCTTTACGAACTTTTGATCTTGTATATTTTGAAGAAACCCTTTTTGTCATTTGAATCAGACGATGAAGATTCACATTGTACCAATCTTCGATATTTTCTTCTTCTTTTTGTACGATTTCCAATTTTTCCACTGGATAATAAATTAAGGAAGCTAAATTTCTCTTATCTTTATTGCTCAGTGTATTTCCAAACTCTTCATCGATTTTTTTTCTTACAGAACCTGACCCGTTACGAATCACGTGGCGAAAATGTTCATATTCTCCATGCACATCTGAAATATAGTGCTCTGTACCCTTTGGCAAGTTAAGAATCGATTCCAGGTTTATGATCTCTGTTGTTGCAGATGCTATGGTTGGAAATTGTTTTGATAATGTCTTCAAATACTTCAATTCTAAGTCTCTCATAGAAGCTCCCTACTTTTCCTTATATTTTAATATCTCTTTATTTAACCTTCGATTACCTCTTTCATCGAATACAACCCAGCCGGTCTGCCAGCCAAATATTTTGCAGCCTGTACAGCACCTTTCCCGAAAACAGCTCTTGAATATGCAACATGTGAGAATGTGATTACTTCATCTTCCCCTGCAAAGATTACATCATGATCACCTACAATTGTTCCGCCACGCACTGCTGAGATTCCAATCTCATTTTTCGGACGTTTTTCTCTTCGATTGCTGCGATCAAATACATATTCATATGGATTTTCAAGTCCTTCCTGCACGGAGTCAGCAAGTGCTAAAGCCGTTCCGCTTGGCGCATCCAATTTTTGATTGTGATGCTTTTCTACGATCTCGATATCAAAACCTGCTTCCGCAAGAACCTTGGTTGCGTCCTTCAGCAATCTTTGCAACAAGTTTATTCCTAAAGACATATTTGCCGATTTTAAAATAGCTACCTGTTTTGAGGCTTGCTCCATTTTCGAAAGCTGTGAATCACTTAATCCCGTCGTACACAATACACATGGTACTTGTTTCTCAACACAATAATCCAACAAGCCATCAACCGCGACTGAATTTGCAAAATCAATAATCACGTCTGCCGAAATATCACAATCTAAGATTGATGCAAATACCGGAAACGCTCTCTCTACATCAGTTCTGGAGTCTACTCCAGCTACTATTTCCATATTTTCTTCCTGGCTGATCATGTTCGATATCGTCATGCCCATACGTCCATTACAACCATGCATAATTACTTTTATCATATATATTCTCCAATCTTGTTGATTATAGAAGTCCGTATTCCTTCATATCATGTTCTAGTCTGCTCACATTTTTCTCTTCCATTTCCGTAAGTGGCATACGAAGCGGTCCAGCATTCATTCCCATTAAATTCAACGCTTTTTTAATTGGAATTGGATTTACCTCACAAAACAAAGAATTAATCAAAGCAAGTGAACGTAATTGAATTTCTTTACTTGCTTCAACATTACCTTTAAAAAATTCTTCACACATGTCATGGGTCTCTTTTGGAGCGATATTAGCCAACACTGAAATTACACCTTTCCCTCCAATTGATAGAAGTGGAACGATCTGATCATCATTGCCTGAGTATACATCTACCTTCCCTTGGGAAATCGCCATTAATTTTACAATGGATGAAAAGTCTCCAGTCGCATCTTTTACTCCGACGATATTTTCACAACGATCAACAAGTGATACGATTGTTTCTGGAGCAATATGAACCCCACCTGTTCTTCCTGGGATATTATATAAAATAATTGGAAGTTTCACACTGTTCGCTACCATTTCGAAGTGCTGCTTCAAACCATTTTGTGTACATTTATTATAATAAGGAGTCACAACGAGTAGCGCATCCGCTCCCGCCATTTCTGCTTCCTGTGACAAATAAATTGCTGTTTTTGTACAGTTTGAACCAGTCCCTGCAATCACTGGAATTCTACCGTTTACTTTTTCTACACAAAAACGAATCACCTCAATATGTTCTTCATGAGAAAGTGTTGATGCTTCACCGGTCGTGCCACACACGATGATCGCATCTGCTTTGTTTGCAATCAGAAATTCAATCTGCTCAGCAAATGCTTCGTAGTTGACTTCTTCATTCTCGTAAAAAGGTGTTATTACCGCAACACCAGCGCCTGTAAATACTGACATATCATTCTCCATTCTTTCTTCACCTACTTATTGTTGTGTAAAAAACACAACTCGCTGTCTTCCTAATACATGCTCACAAAGGTAAAAAAGCCGACACGACGGCCGGCTGCAGATTTCTCATACTATGATAGCCCCCCATCGAATCGATGACAGTTGTACCGTTTTTCACGGTACCCCCAAGTTCAGATGATCGGTGTCTCTTCACTTTCGGCATCTACCCCTTTTCATAACCTTCGCCTGTGACCGACACATCCAATTATGTACTCTTGATAAAATGCAACCTCTACCTTCTATTTAGTTCTTTCATAAATGAATCATAGCATTTGTACTATCCTTTGTCAACCGCTCCACTACTTAGAATTGTGATTTCATCAGCAAGTTTTGACACCCTGTCACCTATTCGAATTCCAGTCAAAATAACGTTCACACGACTCGACTTTACTGCCAGTGCCTCGCACAATTCATTCTCTGTAATAATTCCTATATCAACCAGCGCTAACACCTCATCTAAAATGAGCAAATCACACTCTCCAGTTGACAATACTTTTTTTGCAAAATTATATCCATTTCTTACGTTATTTACTTCCACTTTTTTTCTTGTTCAGAGAGTGCATTGAAGTCACGATCTGTTTTCTCAAAACGTAGTATACGAATTTCTGGTTCCATTTTCTTGACAAAATCGTTATCCTCGATTTCTTTTAAAAACTGAATCACAATCACTTTTCGCCCGCTCGATGCAGCCTTTACCGCATGACCCAATGCTGCCGATGATTTTCCTTTGCCTGGTCCGGCAATTACTTGTATCATAAATTCTCCATTTCTATTTCTATGATAGGATGGTTCCTACATTAGCTTGAAAGCAGAGCAATATTATCATAAAATGTGTGTTTTTGCAAATTTCGAGCAAATTTTCTTCTTCTACGTACGAAAAACCTTGTAAAATAAAGAAATTGTGATAAGATAATAGAGTTGCAAACTTATCACACATGTGATTGCTGTGCATTTTGGTCAAGTCAAACTGCACGAATGAAAGAAATGGAGTAATATAAATGAACCAAACAAGAAATGATGTACGTAACGTTGCGATCATCGCCCATGTAGACCATGGTAAAACTACTTTAGTAGATGAGTTACTAAAACAAAGCGGTGTTTTCCGTGCGAATCAGGAAGTTGTAGAACGTGTCATGGACTCGAATGCAATTGAAAGAGAACGTGGAATTACTATTCTAGCAAAAAATACCGCAGTTACATATAAAGATATCAAAATTAATATCATTGACACACCTGGACATGCCGATTTCGGTGGAGAAGTTGAACGTGTTCTTAAAATGGTAAACGGTGTAGTACTTGTTGTCGATGCGTTTGAAGGTGCAATGCCTCAAACAAAATTCGTTCTACGTAAGGCACTTGAGCTAAATTTACCTGTTATTGTGTGTATTAACAAAATTGACCGTCCTGAAGCTCGTGCAGAAGCTGTAATTGATGAAGTACTAGAACTTTTCATGGACCTTGATGCAAGTGACGAACAGCTTGACTGCCCATTTGTTTTTGCTTCTGCAAAAGAAGGTACATCTACATTAAATATAGAAGAAGGTGTAGATGCTACAACACAAAATATGATTCCCCTATTCGAAACAATCATCAACTACATCCCTGCTCCTGTAGGTGATGTGACTGCAAGTACTCAGGTATTGATCAGTACCATTGATTATAACGAATATGTTGGACGTATTGGAATCGGAAAAGTGGATAACGGACACATTCGTGTTAACCAGGATGCGATCATTGTAAATCATCATCTTCCTGACAAACAAAAACGAGTTAAAATCGGTAAACTATATGAATTCGATGGTCTAAAACGTGTAGAAGTAAACGAAGCAAAAGTTGGAGCAATTGTTGCAATCAGTGGAATTCCAGATATTCATATTGGTGATACCATCTGCTCTTTAGATGCTCCAGACCCAATTGTATTCCAGAAAATATCTGAGCCAACCATTGCTATGCAATTTATGGTAAATGATTCTCCTTATGCTGGATTAGAAGGAAAATTTGTAACTTCTCGCCATTTAAGAGAGCGACTCTTCAAAGAATTAAATACCGATGTATCTCTTCGTGTAGAAGAAACCGAATCTACTGAAATCTTCAAAGTTAGTGGACGTGGAGAACTTCACTTATCTGTATTAATCGAAAATATGAGACGTGAAGGTTTCGAATTTGCAGTAAGTAAAGCTGAAGTTCTATATAAAACTGGAGAGAATGGTGAACGTCTCGAACCTATGGAAATCGCTTTTGTTGACGTTCCAGACGAATTTTCTGGAACAGTAATTCAAAGACTTAGCGAACGTAAGGGTGAGCTTCTTGGAATGGCTGCAATTTCTGGTGGATATACTCGTCTCGAATTCAACATGCCATCTCGTGGACTCATTGGATATCGTGGTGAATTTATGACCGACACCAAAGGTAACGGAATCATAAACACTACATTTAATGGATATGGTCCTTACAAGGGAGATATTCAATACCGTAAACAAGGTTCCATCATTGCTTTTGAAAATGGAGAAGCCATTACATACGGACTTTTCAATGCGCAAGAACGTGGTCTCCTATTTATAGGACCTGGCGAAAAAGTATATGCTGGTATGGTCATCGGACAAAGTGCAAAACTAGAAGATGTTGAAATCAACGTATGTAAAAAGAAACAGTTGACCAATACACGTTCTTCTGGGGCTGATGAGGCACTAAGACTTACTCCTAAGAAAGAACTTTCTCTTGAACAGGCTCTTGAATTTATCGATACCGACGAATTACTCGAAATTACACCTGAAAACATTCGTCTTAGAAAGAAAATTCTTGACCCAACCTTAAGAAAACGTGCAACAAACAAGAAAAAATAACACATACAAAAAAGAGTATCTTTTGATGCTCTTTTTTTTGAAGCTTCCGTTCTTCCAGTATCTATTTTACGAAAGTTGCAAAATAAGGCCTAGTTCTTTTACAGTTTCTGCTATGTATGTTGCTCCTGCTTGTTCCAATTCATCTCCAGTAGAAAAACCATACCTTACGCCAATAGAATCCACTCCTTTTTTGACGGCACCTTCTACGTCATATTTTCGATCGCCAATCATGACTACATTATCAGATATAGGTGTCCCATCTACCAACTCTTCAAGTGCATTTGTAATCAACTCAAATTTGTCTTCCAGACTTCCATCTAATCTACTACCCTTTACCACATCAAAATAAGAACTTAATTGAAAGTGATCCAAAATTTGTTTTACATAAACCTCCGGTTTGCTTGATGCAACCGCCAATTTACATCCCTTTTCTTTCAAAGAAGATAACAATTCTGGTATGCCTTCATACACTTCATTTTCAAACATTCCAATTGGTTGGTACCTAGAGCGATAATGTTTCATAGCTTCTTCCACATTCGACTCATTGATCACATTCCCATAGTATTTCAAAAAGCTAGCGCGAAGTGGTGGACCTATAAACTTCTCAAACACTTTTAAATTCGGTTCATAAATACCAAACTTTTCCAGTGCGTACTGCGCAGATTTTGTAATTCCTTCCCTTGAATCCGTAATGGTCCCATCCAAGTCAAATAAAATATATCGATACATGATGCGTCTCCTTCTCATACCTCGTCATTTCTTATTAGTTTATCACGAAGCCTTCTAGAAATCATGTTCTTTTCATTATACAATAAATCTTTTATAAAAAATCGTGTTGACAAATCCCTTTATCATGCTATAGTAAGAAAGAACAAAATACAAAACGCTAGGGGCGCTTTTTGGCTGAGATCGAATCGATTGATTCAGTCCCTTATTACTTGACCCGGATAATACCGGCGGAAGGAAGCACATGATTTTTACAGCGAGGCAAATGTCGGTATACATCATTCATGTATTCTCGTATCCAAGCATACGACGCATCCAATTTGTAAACAACATGTCAGTAAAAGCATCCCTCCCGCGTCACAAACGTTAGGAGGATTTTTTATGTCAATTTTTTTCACCAAAATAGTCGATGAATGGGGTACAACATACGTACCAACCACTTGGGGCAACCTTTCCATTGCTCTTTTAATGGTAGTTCTTCTACTTATCATCTGTTTTATCACCGGAAAGAATCATGGTAAAACATTCCATGCAAAATCACTTGTGTTTTCTGCGATGGCTATAGCACTTGCATTTGTTACTTCTTTAATTAAAATGTTCGATTTGCCAATGGGTGGTTCAATTACTCTTTGCAGTATGCTATTTATTTCCTTAATCGGATACTGGTATGGTCTTCGAACAGGTCTCATTGCCGCAATTGCATATGGTCTCTTGCAACTACTCAGTGATCCATATGTGATTTTACCAGCGCAGCTAATCGTAGACTATTTACTCGCATTTGGTGCTCTTGGATTATCCGGAATCTTCTCAAAATCAAAGAATGGACTCATCAAAGGATATATTGTAGCAGTACTTGGTAGATACCTATTTGCATTTATCTCCGGTGTTATGTTTTTTGGAGAATACGCTTCCTACTATGATATGACCTCTGTTCCACTTTATTCCTTAGCATACAATGGAATGTATTTGATTCCAGAAGCAATCATTACAGTCGCTATTTTATTTATTCCACCTGTAAAAACAGGGCTTCAAAGAGTCAAAGACATGGCAACTTCATAAATTAAAAAGCTATATATCGAAAGAAGCACCTATCCAGTTGTTTGTCTGGTAGATGCTTCTTTTTCTTTTTTAGATTTGAAATTGCATGCCTAAAGCAAAAGAGTAAATCCAACGTTCCTTCACCCTTTTCCCAGTTAATTTTTCTAAGGCTTCTCCGTAGTATTCTAATTGTGTTTTATACCGGTCAATTAATTCTCTTGGTTCCGAAACGAAATCTGTTTTGTAATCTAATACCACCAGCTCATTCTCTTCTTCAAAAAAAACATCGATGATTCCTTGTACAAGAATTGTTTCCTCGGAAGGAAACTCCGGGTCTACTCGATTCGCTTGAATCGATAACACAAAAGGCTGCTCTTTGTATAGTTGTCCTCGTTGTTTTGCTTGAATCATTCTTGATGCGATTTCAGAATTCATAAAACGCTCCATTTTAAACGGAAGTATTGCAGAAACATATTCTGCAGGCATTTTCCCTTTCTTTGCAAATTCTTCAAGCTTTCTCTCAATCTCCTTTTGATCGATACACGCATCAAAAGAAAGCAACTCTAAAAAACGGTGAAATGCACTTCCTCGCACCGAACCTGTAATCTCTTTTTCCTCGCGCATAAATGCAGGTAAATATGGATCGCGTTTCGATTCCTCAAATAACGCATGTGTTTCCTCTTCCATCGCATTCATTTTTAATTCCGATACGGTTGTTTTTGTATACATAGGTTTGCTTTGTAAATATGGATAACGGAATAGGAACCGTTCTTTGATCAACTGGTCCATCCCAAAATCCGTCTGCTTACGCATAATACGGTCTTCAAAAGACTGTCGTATCAATTCTTTTTTCACACCAACTTCTTGTTCATGGATTTCAAGTTCTGTTTCTCCTAAAAGTTCTATCCGAATCTCAGGCCCTTTCTGGAACACTGGATTTCTTGTGTTTTGCTCCGTTCCATATGTTTCAAATATCGATGACATGGAGCGATGACGAACCAACGAAGCAAGAATCAATTCAAAATACGACTTGGCCTTCACCTTCGTTAAAAATGGTAATCCAATATTGGAATCCACTTGCAAATACGCATAATCTTTTAGTGTTTCTTCCAAACAGTCAACCGAAGCAGTCAAAATCAGCTTTTCTTTTGCTCTGGTCATAGCAACATATAGCACACGAAGTTCTTCGCCGATGGAATCTAGTTTCATTTTTAAACTCAATGCATTTTTACGAATGGTTGGCCTTGTAATTCGCTTGGATAAATTGACATACTCCATTCCAACTCCCAAATCCCCTTCAATAACAAAGGACGCATTTAGATCTTTTGTATTATAATTTTTCGAATTTCCAGCCACAATGCAAATCGGAAACTCCAATCCTTTACTCTTATGTATTGTCATGATCTGGACAACATCCGCTGTTTCCTCGAGCTCCGTTGCTTCTCCAAAATCCACTTCATACTTGTGAAGTTGGTTGATATACTGGTTAAAATGAAATAATCCATGGTAACTTGTTCTCTCAAAATTAATTGCCTTTTCTAGAAGCATATCCAGATTTCTACTTCGTTGCTCACCCTCTGGCATAATCGAATATAAATCATACACATGCAACTGAGAATAAATTTCTCGTAACAACTGATGGATTGGCTCATAGGTTACTTTCTCTCGAAAGTTTGAAACAAGTTCCAAGAACTCCTTACATTTTTTTTGAAGTTCCGATAGTTCATCCTCTGCGTCCGCCTCTGTATACAGCCGGATTGCTTCAAATAATTTTTCTTTTCGTTTTGTTTGATATGTTCTATCATTTGATGTGATCCGAATTTCCGCAAGGTCTTCTTCTGTAAAACCAAAAGGAATCGAAAGCAACGTGTCACAGAGTGGAATATCCTGTAAAGGATTATCTAGAACTTTTAGAAAATCCAGAACAAACTGTACTTCCGTAGCCGAAAAATATCCAGACTTTGAATCAACAAAAGTAGGAATTCCTTCTTCGGTTAAAATCTTATAGAAAGTATCTGCCCATCCCGAGAATGCACGTAACAAGATAACGATATCTTTGTATTTTGCTGGTCGAAGTTCGCCCGATCCCTTATCAAGTACCGAGAAACTGCCAACAGCTTCTTTTATTTTTTTTGCGACCACACGGGCTTCAATTTCTCTTGCCTCTGCTGCAAGTACTTTTGTATCCGCTTCTCCAAACTTTGACAGATCTGCAACCACAAGTTCCACTTTATGATCCAATGTTTCTGGATATGATGCCCCCACATTTAGTTTTGCGTCTTCATCATAAATGACACCACCCAAATCCTGTTGCATAATTTGTTCAAATACCAGGTTCGATGCTTCTAAAATTTCTTCACGACTTCTAAAGTTCTGATGTAAATCAATCCGAATATTCCCAGGATTCGTTCCACGATAAGAAACAAACTTTTCCATAAAGAGATCCGGTCTTGCTAATCGGAATCGATAGATACTTTGTTTGACATCTCCCACCATAAAACGATTGTTATGATTCTCTCCGTTCTTCGCAATACTCATTAATAAATATTCCTGTACAAGATTGCTATCCTGGTACTCATCAATCAGTATTTCCGCAAAATAGTCCTGATAAGCAAGAGCTACTTTTGTAGGTACTGGTTCTCCTTGTTCCAATCTCACTAAAATTTTCAGTGCCAAATGTTCCATGTCATGAAAATCTATAATGTTTTTTTCTCTCTTCTTTTCATAAAATGATTGTTCGAACTGTTTGACAACCGATATCAGTTCTTCAATCACTTCTTTTGTCTGTTCTAAATCTTCCTGCATGTCTTCAAATGGAGCAAACCAAAAAAGATCTTTTAATTTCTTTATTTCATCCTTATATCCATCTCGTATTGTTTTTGTTTGTTCTTTTAAAACCTCGGAGATTTCGTCTCCTTTTTTTTGTCGTCCGAGAGATGCAAAGTCCAGCTGAATCCGAGATAACTCTTCAAGAGATTTTGCACCGAGCAGCTTTTGAACCAGTTCACCATCACTTTCAATTGCTCCCTGATACATATATGGCCCTTCGTTCTCCTGACACAATTCCATAGCATAGGTAATTTGTCTTTGTATTCCATTTAGTATATCCTGACAATATTGATAAGCAAAAGAAAGGTATGGTGCATTCACGTCTGCATAAGACTGCAGCAATTCATCAAGCCATAATTCTGGGAACGGATAACTCATTGAAAAATCTCGTAGTTTTTTGATTTGTTCTTCTAGAACGTCATCTTTCCCATTTTTTCCAAAGCTCTCAACTAATCGGATAAAAGACTCGTGATTCTCTTCAAACTTGTTTTCCAGAACTTCTTTTAACACCTCTTCCTCAAGCAACTTTCTTTCACCTTCATCTGCTACTCGAAAAGTTGGGTCAAGTCCAACTTCGTTGAAATTGTTTCGAAGCACAAAAAGGCAAAAACTATCAATGGTGGTAATCTGTGCATTATGAATCAAAGTTAATTGTTTTTGAAGATGTTTATTATCCCGTTCCATCGAAAGTCTTTTGGTAAGCGCATTTCCAATTCGTTCTCTCATTTCCGCAGCAGCCGCCTTTGTAAAGGTCACCACCAGCATGCGGTCGATGTCTATTTTTTTAGTCGGGTCCGAGATCATTTGCACAATTCGCTCAACCAGTACGGCTGTTTTTCCTGACCCAGCAGCTGCTGCCACCAGAATATTCTTTTGATGCACATCGATAACTTGCTGTTGGTCTTTTGTAAACTGCATACTCACTCTTTGCCTCCTTCTTCTATTTCTCTCATTTTTTCAAAAATCTCTTGTTCACTCAAAATTTCTAGTTCCCGTTTCTGATATCCTGGAAGTCTCGAGTCAATCTTACATATAGACTGGTATTCACAAAATGTACAAGCACTATTTTGATCCATGGTATATGGATTGATAGAAATTTCTCCATTTAGAATTTCCTGTCCCATCTTTCGAATCTTTGAATCCACATACTTAGACATAAACTTCAGGTCTTCATCATCCATGACTTTAGAATTTGCTGCAATAGAGCCATCCTTTTTATAGCTTAATTTGATGACATCGGAATTTTTATTTAAGGTATGGTCGATTGCCTGCAAACTATCTTCTCTACTGTTTGCTATCCCTTCCATACGCATTTCTTTTCGTACCTGTTGCAAGATTTCTTCTTCTGATATTTTATTGCCATCCGTTTTGATCATTGGATCTTTAATCTGAAAATAAAACATTCCCGAAGGAACAATTTCCTTACCAGGATGTCTTCTTTTTTCTCGTTCTGTAGCAACATTCATATATAGGACCAATTGTAACTGCAATCCATGGTATACTTCGAGTGGTGAAAAAGTTCGATTCCCTGATTTATAGTCGATGACTTTTACATACACATGCTCGTCATTTTCATATAAATCGACACGGTCAATTCGTCCATTTAAATGCATCTTCTCTTCGTCCGACAACACCACGGTCAATGCTTCCAAATCTTGATATTTTGAGAACGACACTTCATATTCAGAAGGAAGAAACAATCCATCGTTCAACTGTTTTTGCATATTGAGTACACTTTTCTTCAATAGTCGTTTCATACGCTCGATCTGATAGCTATTTCGTTTGGTATCAAAAAAAACATGCTCACCGTATGCATTGGAAACTTGGTCCATAATCTGTTCAACAAGCTCCTCCCCCATTTCAGCCGGGAAGTCAAACCAAGAATATTTTGTATCCGAAATTTTCTTTGAGAACTCTTCCATTACATCATGAATGACCGTCCCAGTATCTTTTGCTTCCAACAAATATTCTGCACGTTTTGCCAATCTCAGTCCATATTGCAAAAAATGTGCATATGCACATCCTGCATATTTCTCAAGGCGACTCACCGAATTTTCTAATATTCTACCATACAATGCTTGTGCTACTTCTTTAGACAGTGGCACTGGTCGATATTGAAAAAACGCTGTGTTCACCAGTTGTTTCAGATTATTTGTTTGATCTTTTTCCAGAAATTGATGAAGTGACACCATTTCTTGTACCGAATACATACTTTCTTTCCCGGTATTTACATAGTCTCTCAGAGAATGTATAAAATGTCTGGTTCCATCTGTTTTCGCAAATAAACGGTCTTTGTAATCAAGTGATTTTGTATAAACAAATCGAATCTGTGGGAATAAATCGTTTACAACTCCAACAAAATAAGAAGAACGAATCGGCTTCCCTTCTGCATCCACCTTTGCATAAGAAATGTATAGCTTTTCAGTCGGCTTTGTAACATTCATATACAAATACATTCGTTGCTGATACATTTGTTGCCTTGGTGTCGGTGCCAATTCATAAGATGCCTTTTCAATCATGTTTCGATCAATCTCGGATAATATTCCACCACTCCCTCCTGCTTGAGGGATAATTCCGTCATTCACGCCTATAAAAAATAATACTTTTGTATTTTTAAGCCTTGTACGTTTGATATCTCCCACCACGACAGCATCTCGATTTTGCGGAAGTGTCGCTACCTGAATTTCTTCGAATCCTGCAAGTATAATCTCAGCGAAATCTTCCCATCCCATTTCTTCATCTGCGAGAAGTTCATATATTTGATTCAAGAGATCCATTACTTTGCGATAGATTGCAAGATATTCTTCTGCCAAGGTTTGTTTTCCTTGAGATTCGAGTCGATCCGCACGGTCAAACAGACGGTTCTCCATATCTGAATCCACTAAAAACTGATACAACAAACGGACTTTATCTTCTACCGTTTTTGTTCTTTGATGAAGTGGAAGCATGCGCTCCATAAAAATCTTTCTTGCTTCGTTGATTGATTTCAGATCTTCTTCATAATCTTTCCCAAAATCTGGACTTAATCGATAAAATGGCTCTTCCCATTTTCGAATGCCACGAATCCCTAATGCAAATACATAATTTTCCAATAAATCAATGTTCTCGACTGGAATATCCAACATTCCACTTCGCATAAAGTGAAATACATTTTCATAAGTATATCCATCTGTGAGAAGCGCTAATGCACTTTTTATATACTCAATCATAGGATTCATGACAATTCCCCTTGTTAGATCTAAATAAAAAGGAATTTCATATTTTTCAAACTGTTCTTCGACAAAGTGCG
The DNA here is from genome assembly GCA_963666475.2 of Lachnospiraceae bacterium. Classification (GTDB taxonomy): domain Bacteria; phylum Bacillota; class Clostridia; order Lachnospirales; family Lachnospiraceae; genus JBFHIZ01. The sequence continues at coordinate 1,151,173 of CAXXJM010000001.1, forward strand.
CATAACCATTTAAATCACCAGTTACCACTGCAAGATCCTGATACCGATAGGATTCTTGTTGAATCAAACGACTGATTTCCTCGCAAGTATATCGTATTTCATCAAGTGGAGATACGCTTTCCGTAATTTGGAGCGAAGTTGTCTCTGCTTCATAAGCAAGTGCATCATATCGAAACAAATGCCTTTCTAAAAAAGCAAGTTCTGGTTTCTTCTCGTATCGATAGCTATGTGAAAACGGAATGTCCGGAGTCGCTTTTCCTCGCAAAATTCGATCAGGCAAAACAGGGATTCCTTCATCCACAGCTTCCTGCCGTAATGTCTTTGCCATCTTCAGACTCAAATAAAACAAATCTTGTTCGTAAAAAGTCTTTAGAGGATCTCTTCTCTCATCCAATAGAATAGTTACATATACTGTCTTTGCATATTTCATCAATTCTTGAATCAATCGATTCTGAACTGGTGTAAATCCAGTAAATCCATCAAACACAAGTACTGCATCCCTCATTAGTTCCGAATCTTTGATCTGTTCCTTTACCAAAACAAGTTCTTCTTCTTTTGTTACAAAAGTCTCTTCAATGTCTTTTACAAAATCCTGATACAGCAAATGAATATCTTTTAATTTGTATTGTAAGGCAGAATCCTTTGGCAGTTCATGCATCATTTTTTTTACGTCTTCTGGAGTAAGGCTATATTGCATAAATTCCGAGATAACAGATTTTATTTCGTGAATATACCCCGTCTTTTTTATATTTCCTCCAATTGCTCCAAGTTCGTCTTTTCTTTTCTTAGCAACCCTTTGCAACAAAAGACTTTTACCTGTATCATCCAATACCGGAATCATACTTTTTCCAGTTTCTTCCAGTACTCGATATGACAATCTCTTAAAGCTTAATACATCAATGTTCATAATCCCGTGGTCCGGACTCATCTGACATAAATCTTTCTGTGTCTGCATCGTAAACTGATCTGGTACCACCACAAAGTATTTTCTATGAGGATTCGCTTTTGCATCTTCTAAAATTTCACGATTTATAGTTTCGCTTTTTCCATATCCCGAACCACCAAAGATAAATTGTAATCCCATGCTTATTTCGACCTTTCTTTTTTTATAAGGAAAAGAGCAGGTTCTACTGATGTAGTGCCTACTCCTTTGATTCTATACTATGTTAAGTCCAATAATCTGGTCGCGATCATGAAATACACCAAAAGTGCCAATGCGTCGACGATTGTAGTAATAAAAGGACTTGCCATAACGGCAGGGTCAAATCCCAGTTTTTTTGCCAAAAGAGGTAGGGATGATCCTACGATTTTAGCAATCAGAACCGCAGTTATCAAAGTCGAACATACAACAATTGCCACCATGATATCTACACGGTCAAAAAACAATAATTTTAGGAAATTAGCGGAAGCCAGGGTAATACCGCAAAGTAATGCAACACGGACCTCTTTCCACATAACCTGAAAAACATCACTGAATTCAATTTCTTTTAGAGACAGACCACGAATTACAGTAACACTGGCTTGTCCTCCAGCATTTCCGCCCGTATCCATGAGCATTGGAATAAACGCTGTTAAAACGGTGCATGCTCGTAATGCGTCTTCAAAAGAAGAAATAATCTTTCCTGTAAATGTTGCTGAAATCATAAGTAATAAGAGCCAAGGAATTCTTTTTTTCCAAATCTCTACCACTGACGTCTTCATATAAGGGTGATCTGATGGCACGATAGCTGCCATTTTTTCCATATCTTCTGTTGCCTCTTCCTGAAGAATATCTACAACGTCATCAATTGTAATGATGCCGACGAGTCGTTCTTCATTATCTACAACAGGCATCGCCGTAAAATCATATTTTTGGAACTGTCTGGCCACTTCTTCCTGGTCCATCATGGTGTGAACAGAAACTACATTTTCCCACATCAGCTCCCCAATGATTTGGTTTGGATTGCTTAACAACAAATTTCGAAGGCCAACTGCACCTAGTAGTTTTCTTGTATCATCTAATACATAACAAATGTTGATCGTCTCAGAATCCACTCCGACCTTTCGAATTCGATCAATTGCCTGTGCTACGGTCAAAGAGTCTTTTAAATCAACGTATTCCACCGTCATGATACTTCCAGCAGAGTCCTCTGGATATCGTAATAAATGATTGATGTCTCTTCTTGTATCCGGTGATGCATTTTGCAAGAGTTTCTTAACAATATTTGCCGGCATTTCTTCTAAAAGGTCTGTAGCATCATCGGCCATCAGGTTGTCAATGATGTTCGCTGCATCTCGGTCCGAAAGTGAAACAATGATTGTCTGCTGATGTTCGAGTGGTAAAAATGCGAATACATCTGCAGCAACGCTTTTTGGTAACATACGAAAGATTTTTAACAGATTGTCTTCGTCCAATTCCTCTAAAAAGGTAGCAATATCAGCATAATTCATTTCTTCTAATATCTGCCTCATTTTGGTATACTCTTTGCGATCTGCCATTCCCAGTATTTCTTCTCTTAATTCTTTATCTTCCATATTGACCTCCATTCTTGCTTGACGGAGGTTCTGCGTTTACTCGATCAGCTCCACATCCTCCATCTCTATGATTTTAGCACGCCCAGAAGTACGCTCAATTACCGTCTTTTTGAATTCCTCCACTTCTGTAGTAGGAATGCAGACATAATTTTGTACCAAATCCGTATATTCCGTTCGCTCTATTTCGTAATTATGTTGTAAGATCAGATATTGAACATTTCCATTTTCTTCATATGAAGTCTTGATTTCAATCCGTTTGCCAAGACGTACACTACCGATTTTTGCATTTAAAAAAGCTTCTTTTGCTGCACCTTGATAGGCTCTGACAAGACCACCTGTCCCAAGCAAAGTCCCACCAAAATAGCGCACGCAAGTCACAAGAACATTTGTCAGATGATTCCCTGTTAAAATGTCCAACATCGGCTTACCTGCCGTTCCTGAAGGTTCCCCATCATCGCTACATCTCAAAATCGGTGGTTGCTCTTCTATAATATATGCAAAACATACATGTCTTGCATTATAATGTTCTTTTCGAATTGACTTGATGACCTGTTCCGCCTGACTTACTGAACTAACAAAACAAATTTGCGCGAGAAAACGAGATTTTTTTTCTACGATTTCCCCTTCTCCAGATCTTAATATCCTATGACACTCACAAGTTTCCAATGTTTCTGCCTTTCCTTCCAACTTACTCTTTCTATATTCTATCATAGGAAATGTGAAATGTGTATTAAGACTTTATTTAATTTTGACAATTTGGTATAATATAGTTTCGAGTAGAATGTATCGAAATCGTGTAAAGTTCCATACACACAGAAACTAAGTCTGCATATTTAAACGCAGGCATTCAGAAAGGCATGGTTATTTATATGAACTATGGAAAAAAAGGAGTCCGTCATAAACAACGTGAACTGACTTCGAAAACAAATAAAATGAAAAAAACAGTGTCCATCTCTCTGGTAAAGATTATCCTTGCAGCTTTTGTATCCGCTGTAATTCTAATCGCCTTTGCAGGTTTTGGACTTTTTAAAGGAATTCTCTATGCTGCGCCAAGCATTTCGAGTTTGAGTGTTATCCCCAACGGATATGCATCCATCGTATATGACTCGGATGGTGTAGAAATTCAAAAACTTGTTTCTTCAAACGCAAACCGAAGATATGTAACAAACGAAAAAATACCACAGTATTTAAGAGATGCGTTTGTTGCAATTGAAGATGAGAGATTTTACGAACACAATGGTATTGATTTCCAAGGTATTATGCGAGCAGGTGTCGAAGCCATTGTATCTGGAGACCTTGGAGCAGGCGCTTCTACCATCACGCAACAGTTATTAAAAAACAATGTATTTGATAACTGGACCAATGAAAAAAATGGTGAAAAAATCATCCGTAAACTACAAGAACAATTCTTAGCCATTGAACTTGAAAAGACCATGGATAAAGACCTGATCTTAGAATACTATATGAACACCATCAACCTGGGACAAAACACACTTGGTGTAGAAGCTGCATCCTTACGATACTTTCAAAAAAGTGTAAGCGAGTTAAATTTATCCGAGTGTGCTACGCTGGCAGCAATTACGAAAAATCCAACGGGAAATAATCCAATTACACATCCGGACAAAAATGCCTCCCGTAGAAAAGCTGTTCTAGACAAAATGCTTGAATTTGAAATGATTTCACAATCGGAATATGACGAAGCTTTGGCAGATGATGTATACTCACGAATCGAAGCTGCAAACCTCGTGGAAGAAGCAAATTCCATCAACTCCTATTTTGTGGATGAACTTGTAGAACAGGTAATTGATGATTTAAAATCAAAACTTGGTTGGAACGATACACAAGCTTATAATGCACTATATAGTGATGGCCTAAAGATTTACACCACACAGGATACCGAAATCCAAGCAATCTGCGACAGTGTATTTACAGATGAAGAAAACTATCCCGAAAATACGGAATGGCTCCTTCGTTATGAATTGACCGTAGAAAGCGCAAACGAAGAGCTTACGAATTATTCAACAGAAATGTACAAAGCATTTTACAAAGAGCAGTCTGCGAACTTCAATCTGTTATACGATTCAAAAGATGAAGCATACGAAGCTATTGAAGCATACAAAGAAGCTATTATGACCGAAAGCGATATCGTATATGCTGAAACGGCAACACTTACCGCACAACCTCAGGTCTCGTTAACAATTGCTGACCAGGCAACTGGACAGGTCCTTGCCATGGTCGGTGGTCGTGGTGAAAAAGAAGCAAGTCGTACATTAAATCGTGCAAGCAATACACTGAGACAGCCTGGTTCTACATTTAAAGTATTATCTACTTATGCTCCTGCTCTTGATGCGGCAGGAATGAATCTTTCAACCGTATTTATTGATGCTCCATTTTATGATAGCAATGGTCGTCTTGTCAGCAACTGGTGGGGGGATGAATATCGTGGAATTGCAAACATTCGTACTGCTATTAAAAATTCCATGAACGTAATCACCGTAAAGTGTTTGACACAGATTACACCAGAACTTGGTTTTAGTTACGCAAAACAATTTGGCTTCACTTCTCTTGTAGACAGCGAACTAATCAATGGACAAATTTACTCTGATATCAATCAATCTCTTGCTCTTGGTGGTCTAACACACGGTGTTTCAAACTTAGAATTAAATGCCGCATATGCAACCATCGCAAATGGTGGTGAATATATTGAGCCTACTTTATATACCAAAATCCTTGATCATGACGGAAATATCCTCATTGACAACACGGCTCCTGCAGAACACCGTGTACTAAAAGAAACAACTGCATGGCTATTAATCGATGCAATGAAAGATGTTGTCAATTCTGGAACAGCTACTGCTACAAAAATTCCTGGGATGACAACCGCTGGAAAAACTGGAACAACTACAAAATATGTCGATGTATGGTTTAGTGGTTTTTCTCCATACTACACCTGCACTACATGGGCTGGTTATGACAACAACGAATACTTAAGCAAAGGTGCTCAACAATCCCTCGCAAAAACCCTATGGAAAAAAGTCATGGAACAAGTTCACGAAGAACTTCCTGATACCGATTTCGACAAACCGGATGGCATCGTCAGAGCAACCGTATGTTCCTTGTCTGGTAAGCTTCCAATTGATGGGCTTTGTGATACACTCACTACTGAATATTTTGAAGAAGGAAATGTACCTACCGAATCATGCGATGTACATTATTCCGGATACATCTGCCAGTATGATGGGAAAATTGCTCAGGAATCATGTCCTTTCAAAATTCCTGGAACAATAACACTTATGCCAATCGAAGATGAATCACTTTGGTCTGGAAGCATTTTACGTGACGCAAATGGAAATCCAATTGATGGCTCTACCGCAGCTACTTCAAACTATTGTATACATGATGCCGAATTCTTTGCACAGCCAGATTACTATACAATCTTAGAACAGCAAATTGCCGAAATCAATCAACGTGCTGCACAGGCTGCTGCTGCTGCAGGAACTACTCCATAAGTGTAGTTTTAATCAAATGATATAAGCAAAAAAACAAGCAAAATAATTATAAAATGAGAATGAATTATCATATTGACATTTAAAAGCAGACTATGATACAATAACATTCGTGCTGATTAAGAAATTCTTAATCAGCACATCATTCGCTGACGTGGCACAGTCGGTAGCGCACCTCATTGGTAGTGAGGAGGTCATGGGTTCGATTCCCGTCGTCAGCATGAAATATTGATCTTGGTAGTTTTGTAAAAAGCTACTAAGATCTTTTTTTTACAATCATTACCACCAGCTTAGCTGGTGGTTTGCTCTGCGGCTATAAGCCGCTGTTCCCTGCTTGCCTCTAAAGAGGCTCTGAAAAGTTCGCCTTCCACACTCCTTATATAGACATTGGATAAAAACTCTTTGAAAACATGTGCTTTTGTCCAAACTATATTGAAACTTTGGATAATTATCACTATTACACAACTAATTTGTCTAAACAATAGATTTAAAGGCCTTCTCTACCCTTTCAACCAAGTGTTTTGGACAAATATTAAAAAAAATGAGAACATTTATCCAATTGTTATCCTGTATCCTAGATTTTTTTGATGCTTAAAGCTAAAGCTAGTTGGGAACACACCTGCATAGCAGGTGGTTTATTGTAATCTTGGTTACAAAAAAAGACTTACATCTTGTAGTAGTATCCTACAAGATATAAGCCGATCCAATCAAATATCATTTCCTAATTACAATTCCAACCACATGACCCTGATATCGTCCACCTGATCAATTCCCTATATACTTTCTCTGTATTTTTAGACTCATTATATAACTAATACTCTTTACAAACAAGAAAGAATTCCTCTGGCATAATTTATAGTTTCTTTTTCATTTCGGATAATCGATCTAGAGCCGTATTTAAAGTCTCATCTTTCTTTGCAAAATGAAAACGAATCAAATGATCTACCGGTTCTTTGAAGAAACTAGAACCAGGTACTGCTGCCACACCAACATCCCTTGCAAGTCGTTCACAAAACTCCAAATCATTTATCCGTCTAAACTCACTGATATCCAACATCACGTAATACGCTCCCTGTGGTTCGGTAAAGTTTAAGTCAATATTTCGAAGACCATCGGTAAACAGATTCTTCATATGTGTATAATGATCACGTAGTTCTTTATAATAACTATCCGAAAAGGAAAGCCCAACCACTGCAGCTTCCATCAGTGGTGCTGCTGCCCCTACAGTCAAAAAATCATGAACTTTTTTTATTCTGTCTGTGATATGCTTTGGTGCGATTACATACCCCAGTCTCCATCCAGTGATGGAATATGTTTTCGACAAAGAACTACACGAGATGGTACGTTCCCACATTCCAGGAAAAGATGACAAATATAGGTGTTCATAAGGCTCATAGATGATATGTTCGTATACCTCATCAGTTATCACGTATGCATCATATTTAATCGCCAAATAAGCTATGATTTGAAGTTCATTTTTCGTAAATACTTTACCGCAAGGATTGGAAGGATTACACAGAATCAAAGCTTTGATCCCTTGTTTAAATGCGTCCTCCAAAATATTTGCATCAAATTCAAAAGTTGGAGGCACCAATGGTACATAGATTGGTATTGCACCAGACAGAATCGTATCTGCCCCATAGTTTTCATAAAATGGGGAAAAAACAATGACCCGATCTCCGGGATTTGTGACAGTCATCATGCTGGCCATCATTGCTTCCGTACTTCCACAAGTCACAACGACGTTGGAGTTTGGATCAATTGGTATATCCATATATTTTTCTTGTTTTTTGGCCAGTGCTTCTCGGAAATTCTGCGCTCCCCATGTCGTTGCATATTGGTGAGGACCATGGGCAGCAACTTGAGATAAGCGATCTGTAATCGCTTTTGGAGGTGCAAAGTCAGGAAACCCCTGAGATAGATTAATCGCATTGTATTGGTTTGATATTCTGGTCATTCTTCGTATCACAGAGTCCGTAAACTCCGATGTTCTTCTGCTAAGTTCCTGCATTTGCTTTGTCTCCTATTGTGCTTTTAAGATATCATATATACTTTTCGATCATTCAAAATATGTCTGGAGTCCATTGATTCCTTAATCGCACTCATAACATCAATGTTTGTACTTTTTGTTTCTTTTTGAAAATAATACTGTTTGCTGACTCCATGACCAAAGCAAATCATCTCTATGTTACTTTGTTCAGACATCTCATTTACAAAGGAAACAAATTCCGTTATTTTATTAATCGGAACTACAATGTCCACCGGTTCTTGTTCCGAAACGGCTTCAACAGCTTTTACTAAAGCTCCTCGAATTTTCCAGACATTCTCTGCGATCTGCCAGTCGGTCAATCGCAAAAAATCCAATGCCTTCTGTTTTCTAATAATTGTTTCCACCCGTCTGATATTCGCTTCAACCTCATCTTCATACCCATCAAAGGTTAAAATGATATATGCTCGTGCATCTGGATATGGAAATTTGAGATGAAGAAACGATTCTCCAAGTTCTATCACTTTTCGTTCCACAAATTCTACAGCTGTCGGATTCGTATTTTGACTTAATATTTGATGCACAGAACCAATTCCTTCTTCTAAGCTTCCAAAAGGCACTAGTACGCTCATTGTTGTCTCGGGTTTCGGAATGATCTTAAGTATACATTTTGTGATTACCGCTAAGGTCCCTTCCGAACCAACAATTAGATGTTTTATTGAAAGACCAGAGCTATCTTTTCGATTTTTACTTCCTACCGTTAATATTCTACCATCTGCAAGTACAATTTCCAGTCCCATGACATAATCCCTGGTCACCCCATACTTTACAGCGCGCATACCACCCGCATTTGTACTGATGTTGCCGCCAATAGTTGCCAACTTTTCTCCAGGATCTGGTGGATAGAAATATCCCTCCTTTTCCACGTATTCTCGAAAATCTTTCAGAACTGCGCCTGACTCAACGGTAGCAGTCATCGTTTCTTTATCCAGTTCTAGAATCTGATTCATACCTGTCAAATCCAAAACAATTCCGCCGTTTACTCGTAACTTAGTAATTCGTTCTTCCATTTTGTTGCCTCCCTATAATTAGAGATTATTGTCCATCCCAAGCTGCAATATATGCACCTTTAAATGCATCAGCATATACTTCTTTTACGGCTTCAGACTGGTATGCAGCTACAATTTGTTTGTATACTTCCGTGTCTGCATCTTCTGCTCTTGCAGCAATCAGATTAACATAGCTTTTTCCTGCATAAAAGCTTACATTGTCCTGGAAAATTGAATCTTCTCCTGGATTTAATCCGTTATCAAGGGCATAATTGCAGTTAATGACTGCTGCGGTAACATCCGGTAGTAATGCATATACATTTGCAGCGTCTACCTCTACAAGTTCGAGATTTAATGGGTTTGCTGTGATATCCGAAGTTTCTGGACTATCTCCTGCGTTTGGATCAATCTGAATCAATCCTGCTGCTTCTAAGATTTTTAACGCTCTTCCTTCATTGGTTGCATCATTTGGTACCGCAATTTTAGCTCCATCTGTAATTTCACTGACGTCAGTCACTTTATTCGAATAAATATTCATAGCAGAAATAAAAGTGTCTCCTAACGATATCAGATGATATCCATTATTCTCGATTTCACTATTCAAATATGCGTAGTGCTGAAATGCATTCAGATCCGTATCTCCGTCTTCTAACGCTTTATTTGGCGTTGTGTAATCCGTAAACACAATGAGCTCTACGTTAATTCCATCCTTTTTAAGTACTTCGATTACCGGCGCCCACATTTCATTTGCTTCTCCAACTACCCCAATTTTGACAGTTGTGGCATCCGTCGTTTCATCCTTACTTCCACATGCGGTTGCTAAGACCGTTACCAATATCAATAATGCAATGGTTAATACTTTCAAATTTCCTAACTTTCTCATCTTTTAAATCCTCTTTTCTTTTCTTATTATTTTTATAAATTCTGTTTTATTTTGCCAAGCATGATTGCTTATAAATTATAGTGGCTATTCTTTCTTACAATTTGATTGCCAATCAATTGAATCAGATTGACCAAAATCACCAACACGATTACAGAAACGTAGGTTACATCGATTTGATTTCTCTGATATCCAAATCGTATTGCAAAGTCTCCTAGTCCTCCTGCACCAACCGCACCTGCCATAGCCGTAAGTCCAATAAGACTGATTGCCGTTATTGTAGTTCCTCTTACTATCCCTCCGATGCATTCCCTAAGATATACACGGAAAATAATGTCTATTTTTCCGGACCCCATCGATTGTGCAGCCTCAATCAATCCAACATTCAATTCCGCAAGTGCTGTCTCGATCTGTCTTGCATAGAACGGAACCGTTCCAAATACCAGTGGAATGATTGCACCTTTGATACCGATTGCAGTTCCTGCCAGAAGTCTGGTCAAAGGAATCAATGCAAATAGTAGAATTATAAATGGTATGGACCGAAGGAAGTTGATTACTTTATCTAGTATCTGAAAGACTGCCTTATTTTCCAAAATTCCACCAACCTTTGATACCGTAAGAATGATACCAAGCACGAGTCCAAGAACCAATGCAATGGAACCTGACCAAAATAACATCACCATGGTCTCTACGATACTACGATAAAAATCTGGTAACTTGTTCATTACATTCGGTAAGATATTACTTAAAAATTCCGTCATCTAAGATTACCTCCACTCCTACATTTTTACTCTTTAAATAACCTACTGCATCTCTAACATCCTGTGCTTCACCTTTTACAATGGATACCAGCCCACCAATCGGATTATCCCCGATTAGTTCAACATTACCTAAAATAATATTGATATCCAAATTAAACTGTCTCGATATTTGTGAAACCAGCGCCTCTGAAACACTTCTTTCAATATATGTGAATTTTAGAATACATTCCCCATGCGATAACCTTGTCGCAAAAAGGTTTCGATCAATTAGTTCATGTATCTTGGATAGATTTGTTGTACTCTCAATAAAATCCTTTGTAATCTGCTTTTGAGGGGTTGCAAAAACATGGAACACATCCCCCTCTTCTACAACTTCGCCATTTTCCATTACAACGACTTTATCACAGATTTCTTTTACGACCTGCATTTCATGTGTAATGACAACTACTGTAATATGAAGCTTTTCATTTAATTCTTTTAACAGTTTTAGAATGGATCTTGTGGTCTGTGGATCCAGTGCACTTGTCGCCTCATCACTAAGTAGTATGTGAGGATCATTTGCTAATGCTCTTGCAATTGCGACTCTTTGTTTTTGTCCTCCGCTAAGCTTAGATGGATAGGCATCTGCTTTATCAGAAAGCCCGACTAATTCAAGCAACTCCTTTGCTCTTTGATTGATCTGTGATTTGCTCAGTCCACTTTTATGTAAAGGAAATGCCACATTTTGCAAAACATTTCGAGAAGAAAACAGATTAAAATGTTGAAAAATCATACCTATTTTTTTTCGTTTCTCTCTTAACTCCTTTTCCGTAAGCGAGGTGAGCTCAACATCTTCAATATATACCTTCCCATTCGTAGGACGCTCCAGTAAGTTGATACATCTTACCAGGGTTGATTTTCCAGCCCCAGAATATCCAATAATCCCATATATTTTTCCTTTTTCCATGTTTAGGTTCACATTTTTGACCGCTTCGACCGTAACTCCATCTTGTTCAAATCTTTTACTTATATTCTCCAATCGTATCAAAACGAATCCTCCTTCTTACTTTCATATTTTTTTTGCATAAAAAAAATAGGTATCCTATACAAGATACCTACTCAAACGAGACATGAGCATTCAAACTTTAGGTATCAATTGCATATGAAAAATAGACCGTACGCATTGTCATACAGCAACTACACATCATACTCATATTCATAAAACTGTTCCATGTCTTTTTCATTGCATTTCTCCTTTTGTTTGTTTGCATCCAAGTGCTTTCCTATGAAATGAATTATAGCACCTTCTTCTCTCTTGCGATAATCCATAAAATATATCGGAGGTTATAGGACCAACCTATAACCTCCGTATGAAATCATTCCATTCCCATATCTTTATACTTTAATATTTCTTGCAAATACTTCTTTCCTATCTCACTGATTGTACTACCTTTTCTAGATATATATCCAATCGTCATTTTCTCATCTGTATGCAACTTTACTGCACAATAATCGCCGCCATTTAAGTCTTCACAGATCAAACCAGAGCATAAGGTATATCCATTCAAACCTTTCATCATATTCAGAAATGTAGCTCTATCATTTGCTTTGATCAACTGTTTGTATTGATATGTACTCAGTACTTCCTCCGCGAAGTAAAATGAATTATACTCCCCTTGTGAAAATGATAAACAGGGATAATCTTCCAACTCGTCCAATTGAATCACATTCCTATCTGCAAGCGGATGTCTATTCCACAAATATACATAAACCCCACAGACCAATAGTTCATGAAATTCCAAATCATATTCTGTGAATAACTTATTTAACACTTTTTCATTAAAGTCATTCAAATATAAAATTCCTATTTCACTTCGAAAGTTCTTAACATCGTCAATTACATCGTGTGTTTTTGTTTCATGTACTTCGAACTCATATTCATCCATCCCAAAATGTTTTACCATTTCTACAAACGCATTTACTGCAAACGTATAATGCTGCATAGACACACTGAATTTCTTTTTCACTTTTGTTTTTTTCAAGAACTTTGCATCTAACAATTCATACTGCTCCACTACTTGTCTAGCATATCCGATAAACTCAACCCCATTCGGTGTAAGTACGATTCCAGTTTGTGATCTTCGGAATATTTCAAACCCGATCTCTTTCTCAATCGAACCAATGGCTGCAGATAGACTCGGTTGTGAGATATATAATTTTTTTGCTGCTTCGTTCAATGAATTTGATTCAGAGACAGCAATTGCATATTTCAGTTGTATTAATGTCATGAATAAACTCCTATTTCCGTCTATGGTTATTTTATTACACAAGTTAAGCTGATAAAACAAGCTACGTCACGATTATAATCTATGCTTTTATTATATATAGCCCATATACATCAATCAATACTAATCTAATAATTATATCTCATATCTATTGCCTCGAGTTCGATTTTTTCTTTTTGTCTTTATGTAATTTCTTATCTACGGTGTTCCATAAAACACAAAAAACGCCATGTAAACACATGGCGTTTTTTATAAGAATCTATAATCTATTTTTTTTCATGTTCAAATTCCGAATATTTTCCAAGGATGCCAGCCTCATCGCCCTCTTCATTTACACCGAATTCATAATCATTACCAGGAAGAATTGCGTTTAAAACAATACCTGCAATCGCAGCTACTGCAAGCCCTGTTAAAGTAATTGAAGTTTCTCCGAAGTTCAGAACAATACCAGCACCGAATCCAAGTCCACTAACTAAAATAACCGCTGCAATAATCAAATTTCTTGTCTTTGTAAAGTCTACCTGATTCTCAACAACATTACGCACACCGACTGCAGAAATCATTCCGTAAAGCATAAAGGATACTCCACCGATGATAGCCGTTGGAATCGTTTCAATCACCCCTGCAAAAACAGGACTGAACGAAAGCACAATCGCAAAAATCGCTGCAATTCGAACTACTACTGGATCATATACTTTCGATAGCGCAAGTACTCCTGTATTTTCTCCATAAGTCGTGTTCGCAGGCCCACCAAACATTCCTGAAAATGATGTTGCCAAGCCATCCCCAATCAAGCTTCTATGTAGCCCTGGATCAGCAAGATAATTCTTACCTACCGTAGCTGATATCGCAGACATATCTCCTACATGCTCCATGATCGTTGCTGCTGCAATTGGTGCCATGATTAAAATTGCATTAATATCAAACTTAGCAAGATAAAATTTCTGAAGGCCAACAAAACTAGCATCTGAAATTCCTGCAAAATCAATGAATGTTCCAACTTTTGTGACAGTAAGTATCAATGCAATCACATATGGAACCACAACTCCCATCAAAATAGGAATGATTTTAATCATACCTTTTCCAAAAATATTACAGATTACAATTGTTGCAAATGCAATCACTGCAAGCCACCAGCAATCTTTCGCATTGCTTACTGCACTTGGTGCTAAAATCAGACCAATTAAAATGATGATTGGACCGGTTACAACTGGTGGTAAAAAACGCATCACTTTCTTTACCCCAACCAATTTGATGATCAGTGCTACAACCAAATACAACAGCCCTGCGACAACAACACCCCCAAGAGCATATGGAAGTTTTTCTTCTCCTGTCATATTTGCAAATTTCCCAACTTCTAAAGTAGCTACCGCCTGAAACCCACCTAAAAATGCAAAAGACGATCCTAGATATGCAGGAACTTTAAATTTTGTAAAAAAATGAAATAACAAGGTGCCTAATCCAGCGAACAACAATGTCGTTTGAATATTCAATGGCAATCCATATCCACTAATGATGATTGGAACTAGTACTGTTGCGCCGAACATCGCAAACATGTGTTGTAGTCCCAACAACAACATTTTAGGAATCCCCAGTTTTTTTGCATCCGTGACAGCGTGTGCATTCACATCTTTTTCTTCATTCTTGCTCATAAATAATTGAACCTCCTCATGGTTTGTTTTTTGACAAAAAAAAAGTATTTCCGATTAATTATCAGAAACACTAATAAAAATAGCAATACCGCTATTATGAAAAGGGAAAGAATGCTGCCAATTGGATGAATTCATCGGTATTACAGACATGCTCTTCTCCTTTCTTTTTGTCTTATTTACTGTTATATATAATACATGATTTAATTATCGAATGCAATAATTTTCTTGACTTTCTTTTTGATTCTTTGAATGGCATTGTCTGTCGATTTCGGATCTTTATCCAATGTATTTGCAATTTCCTGATAATTCATACCTAAGCGATATAATTGAAATACTTTCCACTCAAAGTTGCTCAATTCCTTTTTGATCTGCTCGGTCATATGCATTTGATTTTCTTTCGCAATGAAGATATCTTCTGGATTTAGTCCATCCTTCCCCTCAAAACTCATACGATCTAAAGTCGCTTGATTTCCGCTATCTTCTTCTCCATAGGAACCGTTTAGCGAGATATAGCTGTTCAGTGGAGAGTGTTTTAATCTTCCTGCCGCCTGAATTGCCGTATAAATTTGCCTGGATACACAAAGATCAGCGAAAGTAAAAAAACTAGCCTCGCTCATTCTGTCGTAATCACGAATCGCCTTAAATAGACCGATCATGCCTTCTTGTATCAGATCGTCTCGATCTGCACCTAAAATAAACATGGTCTGTGCTTTATTTCTGACCAAGTATTTATATTTGTCAATTAAAAAATCCGTGATTTCCGAATTTCCTTTTTCCATTTCCTGAAAAAGTTCATCGTCTGTCATCTTTTCATATGTTTCAATTTTACCCATAGCCACACTCCCGTTGCCTACTGCTCAAAACTACTGAAACAACTATAAATTCAACATTTACTGCATTCTTTGTCTCACGATTTCATATGCCAGTACTCCTGCTGCCACAGATGCGTTCAACGAATCAATATCACCTTTCATTGGAATAGAAGCGATATAGTCGCATTTCTCTTTAATACGAGTTCCAACACCGCTTCCTTCATTTCCAATCACAAGGCCTATCGGTCCTTTTAAATTCAAATTATACATCGTTGTTCCACCCATATCTGCACACACAAACCAAAGACCTTCTTTTTTTAATTCTTCGATCGTATTTGCTAGATTCGTCACTTTTGCAACAGGGACATAATTAATTGCACCTGCGGAAGTACGCGCTACCGTAGCCGTTAATCCAACAGCACGATTCTTTGGAATCACAACGCCATGAGCTCCTGCAAGATTTGCAGTACGAATAATCGCTCCTAAGTTATGAGGATCTTCGATGCTATCTAATAGAAATAAAAACGGAGCTTCCCCCTTATCTCTTGCAATCTTTAAGATATCTTCGAGTTCCGTATACTCATAAGCCGCTATATACGCAATCACCCCTTGATGATGTTTGGTTTGTGACATCTGGTCCAATCTGGTTGAGTCTACAAACTTCACCAAGGCATCTGTTTTTCGAATTTCTCTTTTTATTGTCGCAATTGGACCATCCTGACAACCATCTTGTATAAAAATCTTATCGATTGGTTTTCCAGCACGCAATGCTTCAATTACTGCATTCCGTCCTTCAATCATTAATTCTGAATATCCCATGTATTTTCTCCTATCAATTCTAAACCTTTTTTAATTAAATTGAGCATTCGGTCCGTTTCATCCATTAAATATAAGTATCCAATTAATGCTTCAAATCCTGTCGCTTTTCGATAATCAGCCAGGGATGCATTCTTTGCTGATGAATACGATTTGGCATTTCTTCCACGCTTATATATTGCCATTTCGGTCTCCGATAACTCCTCTTGAAGTGCATTTATGATTTTACTTTGCGTTTCCGCTTTTACAATACCAGAGACTTTCTTATGCAAACTATTGACTGCCTGATTTGCCTGCCCAACTACGTAAGTACGAATGACTAGATCAAAAATACCATCTCCTATGAATGCAAGATTCAATGGCGACATTGCTCTTGGATTCTGATCCTCCAATTCAAAGGTACTCATGATCTGATTTCTCAATCTACTATTCTCTTCCATTTTACCCCTTCTCTGGTGTCCTCAAGTATAATACCTTTTTCAAGTAAAATATCACGAATTTCATCTGCTCTTGCAAAATTTCTATCTTTTCTTGCTTGTTGTCTTTCTGCTATCAAACTTTCAATCTGTGAATCAAGCATTTCTTCTTTTTTCTCAACAACAATTCCACAAATATCCATCAAACGAATAATCTGATCTCTTAACTCGCTTAAAAATTCTTTCGAACTTTCTCCATTTGCGTTTAAATTTGCGAACTTCACCAAATCGAAAATTGCTGAAATTGCATCTGCGGTATTGAAATCATCATCCATGGCTTTTTCAAACTGTTCCGTAAAGGTCATCGCTTCTTGCAGTAATGCAGTCTCTTTTTCAATACGTTCCGATGTTGTACTATTTTCAGCTAAAAACTTCAAATTTTCTACTGCGTTTTCAATACGTTCCAGAGAATTCTTTGCCGCTTCCATTAAATCCGCACTAAAATTGAGAGGACTGCGATAGTGTGCCTGAAGCATAAAAAACCGAAGAACTCGTAAATCATATTTTTCACTGATGTCTCGTACAGTGAAAAAATTGCCGAGTGATTTACTCATTTTTTTATTGTCAATATTTAAAAATGCATTGTGCATCCAATATCTTGCAAACTCCTGACCATTAGCTGCTTCGCTCTGGGCGATTTCATTTTCATGATGTGGAAATACCAAATCTTCTCCACCTGCATGAATGTCAATCTTTTCTCCAAGATATCTTTTACTCATAACAGAACATTCAATATGCCAGCCAGGTCTTCCATCACACCAATCGGATTCCCAAAATGGTTCCCCATCTTTTTTCGGCTTCCATAATACAAAATCCAAAGGATCTTCTTTTTGTTCTGCTCCCGAAACCTGAAGGGAACGATTTCCACTTCTTAGGTCGTCTAAATTCTTGTGCGATAATTTTCCATATTCCTCGAAGCTTCTTGTTCTAAAATATACGGTCCCATCCATTGCTACATAAGCATGACCTTTTTTAATCAGCGTATGAATCATGTCCTGCATTCCTTCTATTTCGAGCGTAGCCTGTGGATGCGTTGTAGCAGGACGTACATTCATTCCTTCCATGTCTTTTTTACACTCTTCTATATATCGATTCGAAATCACTTCCGCATCAACGCCTTCTGCAATGGATGCTTTGATAATTTTATCATCTACATCTGTAAAGTTCATCACATAATTGACTTCTAAGCCTTTATACTCCATGTATCTTCGAACCGTATCAAACACAATCATAGGTCTTGCATTTCCAATATGAATCAGGTTGTATACGGTAGGTCCACAAACATACATGCGCACCTTCCCAGGTTCAATGGTTTGCATCTCTTCCTTAGTTTTTGTCAGTGTATTATAAATTTTCATTTAATTATCCATACCTTTCTATCTATTTTCAAGCTTCTCAATTCGGTCTACTAATTCTTCTTGCATACGTTTCACTTTTTCCAAACACTCTTGAAACGGATCCGGGAGATCACACTGATCCATTGACATACGAGGAATTGGTTTGTCCCCTCTTTTTACAACGACTCCTGGAACACCCACGACTGTAGAATTTGGTGGCACTTCTTTTAGCACAACACTACCAGCACCAATCTTCGAATTCTCCCCTACCGTGAAGGACCCAAGTACTTTCGCACCCGCACTTATCATAACGTTGTCGCCTATGGTCGGATGTCTTTTTCCATGTTCTTTTCCCGTTCCACCAAGTGTCACGCCTTGATAAAGTGTTACATTTTTTCCAATCACCGCAGTTTCACCAATCACCACCCCTGTACCATGATCAATAAAGAAGCCTTCCCCTATCTCCGCTCCTGGGTGAATCTCAATCCCTGTTTTTCGAACAGCTTTTTGAGAAATTCTACGAGCCTGAAAATACTTACCTTTCAAATATTTTTTGTGTGCCCTACGATGATAAATCATTGCCCGAAAACTTGGATACAATAATACTTCAAGCGAAGAATGAATGGAAGGGTCACGTTCTTTCACAATCTGTATCTCTGCTTTTATTTCATCTATAAATTTCATATTTTTACCATACCTTTCCCAGTAAATCGGATTCAACTCCATATCAAATATTTACGTCATAAAATCCGTTGCAATAAAAAAACGCAGATGCTTCGTCATAAGAGACGAATATATCCGCGGTTCCACTCTATTAAAGAAATTTCTTCCTTCACTCAATATCCTTAACGTGGACACTCGAATCTGCCTACTTGATTCAACAGATCAGCTCACAAATGCACTTCTACAAATTCTCAGTTCAGGTCACTTCCAGCCGATGGCGACCATTCTCTATAACGTCTAAATATGTATACTCTTTTTGTTCATCGCTTTTTCATTTGTTCAGTTTCCATAAAATAATAGTACTATGATGATTCAAGAATAATGAATTTGCTATCATTTGTCAAGTATTTATTCCCCGTCCGCATCTATGTACGTTTAGTAAGCAAGCATACCGCTTGAGAAGAGATTCCTTCCATCGTTCCAGTAAACCCTAGTCCTTCTTCCGTCGTTGCCTTTACATTAATCTGATTGCTATGAATTCCAAGTGCATCTGCTATGTTGATTTCCATATTCGTAATATAGGGACGCATTTTAGGCGCCTGCGCAATAATAGTAGCGTCTATATTCCCAATCTGGAATTCATGGTCTTTTAGAAGGTTTCCAACCTTCTCCAAAAGGAGAAGACTGGAAATTCCTTTAAATTCTTGTTTTGTGTCAGGAAACCACTTTCCGATATCCCCTAAAGCAGCTGCTCCTAATAATGCATCCATAATCGCATGTATCAAAACATCCGCATCAGAATGTCCCAACAAACCTTTTTCAAATGGTATACATACTCCACCAATAATAAGGTCTCTATCTTCTACTAATCGATGGACATCATATCCCATTCCTACACGCATAAGTACTCCTTGCATCTATTCTGCTTCTTATTTTGCCATCCCGAACATCGCACCCGAAATAAATGGAATCAACCAGATAATCCATACAAAAAGACTGAATTTGTGGAAGTTCGTTTTGGCTTTTTCATCATTTTTATATAGTACAATCGCCGCCCAGACTGCATGAAACAGCATCAGGACAATGGCAATAATACCAGTAACGGCATGAAAATTGATTGAAAATCCCTCACCCGCTAAAATGCTCATAATTGTTGTCCCTGTCGTATCAAAAACCAAACCTCCAAAGAAAATTACAAGATGCCATCTTTTTAATGTTCCCTGAATTCGTTCACTCCATACCCCTAAGGAATACAATAGTAACGCGGTTGTAATTGTAATAATCGCCGCTAATAACATGTAACTCTACCTTTCCTATGAACTGCAACAAAAGTTTATCTATAATAATTCTTTGATTTTACTCTCAACAATCAACATGTCTTTTGTTGGTTCAAATCTCTCTATTACATTTCCATTTCGATCGATCAAAAATTTTGTAAAATTCCACTTAATATCTGAAGTGTTTTTGTAATCTGGGAACGATTCACCTAATATGCGATCCAACGTGGATGCCAGTTCATGTTCCTGGTCAAATCCTTCAAAAGTCTTTTCTTTCTTTAAAAATTTATAAAGTGGAAGTGCGTCCTCACCGTTTACATCTATTTTTGAAAAACGTGAGAATGTAAGTCCAAATTTTGTATCGCAAAATCCAGCAATATCTTCATCCGTTCCTGGTGCCTGATTTCCAAACTGATTACATGGAAATTCCAATATTTCAAATCCTTCCGTCTGATATTTTTCATATAAATCCTGAAGGTCATCATACTGTGGAGTAAATCCACACTCTGTGGCAGAATTCACTACCAGAAGTACTTTCCCTTCGTATTTTTTCATAGATACCTTATCACCTAATACATTGATTGCTTCGAAATCATAAAAACTCATATCCATTCTCCTTTCATACTTCATCGTGTCACAGATCATTTTAATCCGTGAATTCCTTTTATAATACGGTCTACCAAACGTATTTTTGGCTCCGTTAAATCCTTAAATGCGCATCCTGCTTTAAACGCGCCTACTGAAAAACTACACCACATAATTTCCAACTCATAATTCTCTGATTCATATCCATCCGTTAAATTGATGTAGACTCGATCACCAGACATTAATTTATGATTGACCTTAATACCAAGACCGCTATAAGAAATGTCATTTACTGTGATGTGTAATGGCCTTTCACATGGTTTTCTTTTTCTGATAGCATTTCCACATTCAAAACTCATTACAGAATACTCATATGGAAATCGCTTTCTGATTCTTTTATTCTCTTCCATAATTAGCCCCTTTGGATTTGTTTTGAATTGCCTTTAATAATACGATCCAAAAGATAGATTTTATCTTCGGTCAATTCACAAAACGAGGCACCCGACTTACAGATTTGACCATTTCCAGAACACCATTCTACGTTTATCACGAACTCCATTCGATCAAACCCATCCGTAAGATTCAAATATATTTTATCACCTTTTCCCAACTTTTGATTGATTTGTAATCCAAGTCCACTATAAGATATATCGTTTATGATTACTAAAAGTGGACGCTCAACGACCCTTCGATCACTAGTCCCTCTCTTATAATTAAAACTTAGCACAGAATACTCATATTTTACTCTTCTTCTTCTTCTATTTTCTTCCATAAATGCCACTCCTCATACAATTCAATCAACATTTTTACTTCCTAAAATATTAATTCAAGTTTAGCACTATTTTCTATTTTTTTCTACCGTTATTTTATATCCTACCATAACGATAGGATATAATCAACCTTATATTTTCATATATAAGTCTTCTTCGAAACGTTCTTTAATTTTCATCATCTCACTCGTTGCATTTAACACTAGCATCAATTTCAGCCTTGCTTTTTGACCAGACATATTATCCCCAAGGATTACTCCCATGGCTCTCAATTGTTGTCCTCCTCCATCGTAACCATAACTATCTAATACTCTCCCCTTTAGACATCTTGAAACCAGAACAACCGGTATCTTCAAATCGATTGCATGACGGATTGACTCTGCCATTTTTGGTGGAACATTTCCCCTCCCCATCGCTTCTATTACCAAGCCTTCATATCCAAGAGAAATACATGCTTCCACTAAATCGCCTTCATCTCCCGCTACAGTTTTAACTAATCCCACACGATACAATTTTTGATATGGAAGTGGTTTTGTCCCTTTATTCTTGCTGCGATAAAAAATCACTTGGTCTTGATCGACAATTCCTAATGGACCAAAATCCGGACTCTGAAAAGTGTCTAACGACAACGTATGAATTTTTGTGACTTCGTCAGCACTATAAACCTGATTGTTCATTACAACCAATACACCCTGTCCAACACTTTCTTCTGACAGTGCCGTGCATATTGCGGCAGATAGATTCGCCGGTCCATCATATCCCAGTTCCGAACTACTTCTCATTGCACCAGTCACAACAACAGATTTCAACTTCGGCAGTACAAGGTCAAGAAAATATGCTGTCTCTTCCAGAACATCTGTCCCGTGTGTAATTACAATCCCTTCAATATCTTCTTGTTTCATTAAATCTTGCACAAGATCTGCCAACTCGCACATTCTTTCCACATTCATGTGCGGCCCTGGATAAGAGCCAAAATGAATCGATTCAATATGTGCAATTCGCTCTATTCCTGAAACAGTTTCCAATATTTCTTCATCACTTAAAGCTGGGATTGCTGCTTTCAAACGCTCATCCACTACCATTGAAATTGTTCCACCTGTAAATACTACAGCTACTTTTTTCATCGTTTATCTCCATATACTACTTATTTATTTTTATGTAATTTGTCTTCTAACAATGCTGTTTATATAAAAATTATAGCATCATTTTTTAAAATATACATAATTATCGCCAAAAAAATATCTAAATATATTTAGCTAAATATATTGACTGTCCAAACTTTTGGTGTTATATTGTTTCCATACATTAGTACTTTATAACTATATTTCAATCAAAATGCTCCTCATGTTCAAGGGCAAACCCGTTGAAAAACGGCGACGCAAAGCTATAGGGCCTTTTAAATGGCAGCCAGTTTCCTTGAGGTTTTTTCTATATCAGAAAAAATTATGTCTTACAATCCTAATCATGACCGGAGCAAGATTGGAGACTATATGAAATCAATTACTTTTAAACTCATGGCATCTTTTGTTTCCCTTATTCTCATTATTTTGCTTATGATATCCATCGGTACATTATACATGACCGAAAAATCAATGACAACTCTTGGAAATGTTACGCTACACGATAAGCTTCATGGTGATGTCTTTTCCATGCGTCAATATGCAAAAAGCTTCTATGGAGAATTCATACTCAAAGATGGCACACTCATTGATAAAGACGGAATCCCCGTCTCAGAATCCGACATCCTCGTTAATCAAATTGCTTCTGAACTTGAAGATGAGGCAACCATCTTTATGGTAGATGGTGATGATTATATCCGCGTTTCTACAAGTATAAGAAATGATGATGGAACTCTCGCTACAGGCACCTATTTAGGGAAGGATTCTGCTGCATATCCAAGTATTAAAAACGGAGAACTTTTCTTTGGTGAAGCAACGATCCTAGGGGTTCCCTACCTCACTGCCTACGATCCCATTTTTGATCAAGATCATAACGTCATCGGAATTTTATTTGTAGGCGTAGAGAAAACAAATGCACAAGCAATTGTAAGTGCACAAATGAGCAGCTTCATACAATTTTTAGTAATTGTTACTCTCATTTACATTTTTATAGGAGCTTTTGTATCATGGCTCATAAGTCGCTCCCTTGTGCGACCAATTCTCGCAAGTAAAACATTTGCAGAAGAACTTGCAAAAGGAAAACTGACCGTTTCCATAGATTCCCGCTTTTTGAAAGACAAAACAGAAGTTGGCTCTATGGTAAATGCGATGGAACATATGCGTTCCTCCATTCGCGAATTAATCTCTGACTTGATTCATTTTTCAGGCAGAACAAATGAAATGGCTCTAACAATGCAAGTTGCTTCTGAGACAACATCAGAATCTGGAAAAGAGGTGTTTCAAGCTGTTAACCAAATCGGAATCGCAGCTACCGATCAAGCTGAAAATACAGAAAATGGTTCCAAACTGGTTGAGGATTTAGGACTAATCATTGAAAATAATGCCATGTTAAGTGATGAGTTAAAAAACAAATCCATGAATATCAAAGAACTTTCAAATATTGGAATGCAGGAAATGGTCCAATTAAGCGAAAAAACAAATGCTGTGAAAAGTTCTCACGAACAGATTGAGCAAGGGATTCAAAAAACAAATCAAAGTGCTGAACAGATCATAGAAGTTACTGAGATCATCAAGTCTATTTCCGATCAGACAAATCTGCTGGCCTTAAATGCGTCCATTGAAGCAGCACGTGCCGGAGATGCAGGAAGGGGCTTTTCTGTAGTTGCTGAAGAAATTCGTAAATTGGCGGAGGAGTCAAAAAAATCTACGGATTATATTGATTCCATTGTGCATACGTTAAAAGAAAACTCCAAAGAGTCCATAGGCATAAGCGTTGGAGCATACGAAATCATGAATCAGCAAATGGATTCAGTAAGAATTACAAAAGACAAATTTGAAGAAGTATTCGCAGCCGTGAATGTTCTGATTGAATCCATAGGAATTTTAGATGATAGTAGTCAAACAATCAAAGAAAAACGTGAAAAAGTCATGGATGTCATGACGCAGCTTGCTGCCATTGCAGAAGAAAATGCTGCTTCCTCTGAAGAGGTTGTTGCATCAGTAGAACAAATCGGCACATCCATGGATGAACTGGCCGATCTATCCAACGATCTCGCACAGACCGTAAATACCCTCAAAGAAAAAGCAGAGCAATTCGAAATCTAAATAAACCAAATACGAAAAGCCAACTGGATATACAGTTGGCTTTTCGTATTTTCAGAATATTTATATCTTTTCATTAAATTGATAGAAATATAAATTTTTTATGATATAATAATTAGTAATTACAAGATAAAAACAAAGAATTCAAACTAATAAAGGGGGAATTTTATGAAACATCATAGCATTATCAAAAGATATTTCTTTATGTCATTATTTTCTGGCATTGCGGTAGGACTTATGTTCCCTTTTGTGGCACAACTTTTTGCCGAATACAAGGATCCGTCCTATCAATTACCGTTTACCATATTATGCATATTTGCAGGTGCTTTTGTCGGAATTATGTCATTTTTCATCGGAAAGTTTACTTTGATCCACGCAATCAAAAAATTATTTAAACTATTTGAGTCGATTTCAGATGGTGACTTGACCGTTCGCTGTAAAATGGACAGTCACGATGAGTTTGGAAATATTTCGAAGGAATTAAATGCATTTATCACTAATATTAATGAAGTCTTTAAACATAATCAATTGCTCACAATGGAGCTCGTAAAGTTAACTGCCTCTCTGTCAACGAATGCCAAAAGCAATGAAAAAGTGGCATATGAAATGAAAGAAACCACTAGGAAAATGTCCGAGGGGGCAAATGCTCAAAATAATGAAATCACGATGATTCGAAACGAAATGTCAGATAGTAAACAAAAACTTGACGACGGCCTAAAAAAAGCGGAAGAAATGAAACATTCTTCCACCCAGACGGCATCTATGGCTCTTTCTGGAAGCGAAGAAATGAAAGCCGTAATCAGCCAGTTTGACTGGGTGGGAAAAACTATTGCATTTGCGACAAAATCCATACAAGATTTCGGAAAAAGGTCTAGTGAGATTGGAAATATTATCGATCTTATAGCCTCTATTGCGAATCAAACAAATCTTCTTGCATTAAATGCTGCCATCGAATCTGCTCGTGCAGGTGAAGCGGGTAAAGGGTTTGCCGTCGTTGCAGATGAAATCGGCAAGTTGGCAAGTGAAACAGCTTCTGCCTCCACTTCCATTTCAAAACTCATTTCAGATACTCAGTCTGAGACAAATGAAACCATAAAAACCATGGAAGAAAATCTAACAAAGGTAAATATGCAAATGGACGCAATCAATAAAAGCATGGAAGCACTTGACCTCATTGTTCAGAAAGTTCAACATTCGGAAGAAGACGCGACAGAAATTCTTGACATATTTAACCGTATATATGAGATTTTTTCTTCCATCGATTTTGCAATGGGCAATATTGCAAATATCATAAAAATCAATTTGGATGAATCCATAGAGATATCCAAATACTCTGATAGCCAACATCAAGCAGTTACAGAAGCTATCACTGGTGTCGGAAAACTAACGCAAGTTTCTGACACTCTCATTCAAGATATGAGCCGCTTTAAAACTGGCTAAACGAAAAACACCATCAGCTAGAAAGCTGATGGTGTTTTATTTATTCCGATTTAATAATAAAACTTACCGTACTATCTTCTTCACCAAATGACATGGTATAAGTAGAATAATTTTGTGCTGCTTGCTGCAACGCTTTTCCAACACTCACAAACTTACTAGCATCTCCTTCGAATAAATCTGCCAACTTTTGTGTACCTTCTTTCATTTCCGATGTACCATCAGCCAAAATCGTACTTCCCTCTGCCAAGTCTTTCGTTCCTTGTACGAGCTTCGTGGAAGCACTGGATAGATCATTGATTCCGTTCAATAAATCATTCGTCCCTCCTGCAAGAGTCGAAAGACCTGAACTTAGTTGGCTTGCTCCCGTTGATAGGGATGCAGCTCCTGTTGCAAGACTAGATGCTCCAGCCACCAATCCTGCGTTATCCATTCTTGTCTGCAAACCTGATAGAGCAGCAATATAACCAGAAAGTGTCGCTTGTTGTGTTGCATTCAATCCCGTCTGAGCACCTGCGATATCGGTTCCTACCATTCCTAGAAGTGAAGTAAGACCTGCCTCAATTTCCGCTTTCTGCTCTGCTTGTTCAGCTGTAATTACTCCAGCAGCCTCAGCCAGACACAAAGAATCATATACGGTTGCACCAGTACTTAAGTTCAATGCTATATTTCCAATTGTCACTCCCCCTGCAACACCTGAATACAACTGACTAATTCCGCTATTCAAAGAGCTAGCCCCACTACTTACTTGAGATGCTCCACTTACAATTTTCACTGCACTTGAAGATGCATAAGATGCACCATCCGATAACTCTTTTGCTCCACTTGCAGCATCACCCATACCTTCATCGAAAAGGATCATATTGTCTCTTAATTCTATTGCACCACTGCTTAATTCTTCTGCCCCAGCTTCAATCTCTCCAGCACCATCATTCATTTGATAAAGTTCGTCTCTTTTTGCATCCAACTCGTCGATCAGAGCATCAACGGAATCAATTTTATCAAATCCTTCTATGGACTGGTCAGTAATTTCTTCCAATGTCTCTGTAACTTTCTCAACACTCACTGCATCTGCAAGGTCAGAATCTCTAAAAACATCATTCGAACAATATGTCATAACGGTCTGCACGCTATAATTCATTACATCAGCCTCTATTGTAACTGTATCGGTAAATACTCCATCTTCGATTTCAAAACTTTCATTAATTCCTGGAAATCCAAATCCTAGCACCATATCATATGCCCCAGTTTCAATGACTTTTCCATTTTCGATGGTTACATGGCTTACTTCATCAGAAGGAAACATCATCATGCTTGTTACTGCAAACGGAACACACACATCATAAGATTCCCCATCCACATCAATTGTTGTCTTTGTATTGTTTATATAGCGAATTGTCATAGACAGATGACCACTTTTGCCATCCAATTCTGACGCATCGATTGCTACTCCATCAAGCATATAACTAATTTGCAAAGAAATAGGAGTCTCCTTTTCACGGTCTACCACACCTCGATAGTATATATCACTTCCATTTGCTTGAAAGTTCAATTCATTACCGGATAACATAAATGGTTCTTCACCATTTACATTTTCGATTTCCAATAAGTCTGTCGTATCTTTTAGTACTTCACTTGCTTCAACGTTTCTTAGCCACTCGGATACTTCAATGTTCGAAGTTACACCTGAAGCATCTGTTGTTATAAAAACCGTTTCCTCTTTGATTGGATATGACGAATTTTCATCCGTCACATCAAACGAGGTCATTTCTGCTCTTTCACTTTTTGTGGGTTGCTCTTCTGTATCCGCTTTTGCCATCAAATGGTCTACTTCAAATCCCGTACCTACAATTGCCACACATACTACAATAGCTATCAATCTTTTTATCCATTTATTCTTCATAGTTTTCCCTTTCTAATCTATTGATTTTCCTTTTTAACCTTTGCAAGTTTGAACCCTCTACTCGTTCTAATGATAATCGGATCAAAGATAATTAACATCGATGGCAATACCAATAATACGACCAGCATACTAATTAATGCACCACGAGCCATCAAAATACATAATGTACTAATCATATCTATTTGCGAGTAAAGTCCAACTCCGAACGTTGCAGCAAAAAAGCTAAATGCACTAACCATAACAGATTCTGTTGAAGTTACATGGGCAATCGAAACTGCTTCTTTTTTCGCCAGCCCTCTTCCTCTCTCCTTCTTATATCTTGTCGTCATTAAAATTGCATAATCTACGGTTGCCCCTAATTGAACAGTACCAATTACAATCGACGCGATAAATGGAATTTGTGTACCTGTATATGCCGGAATGCCCATATTTACAAAAATCGCAAATTCTATCACAGAAATAAGAACGAGTGGAATACTGATGGATTGAAATAATAACGCAATGATAAGAAAAACAAGACCGATGGATACCAAACTTACCACTTGAAAGTCACGATTCGTAATATCAATCAAATCTTTCGTACATGGAGCTTCCCCAACAAGCATTGCATCCTGGTCATACGCATTAATAATGGTATCCATTTCAGCAACTTGTGCATTAGACTCATCGCTCCCTGCCTTGTACCTTGATAATGCAAGGACCATTTTATAATTTTCGCTCTCAAAAATTTCTCGTATAGAATCTGGCACCATGTCCTCAGGAACCACTGGCCCAATGATGGATTCCAACCCTACCACTTCTGTTATCCCATCTACTTCTTTTAATTCACGAACCATTTCATTCACCTTATTGGTAGGTGTATCCCGTTCAATAAGTATCATATCAAGACAATTCATATCATACTGTTCTCTCATTGCTGCACTTGCCTCAATGGACTGCAGTTCTTCTGGCAGCGTTCCAGCAAGGTCATAGTAGACAGATGTATGATTGTTCCCCCAAACTGCAGGAACACATAACAATACAAAAAGCACAAACAAAATGATGTAGTGTCTATTTACAAATCGCATTGGGCGATCAAGCGCCGGAAGTAATTTCTTATGTTTGGTTTTATCCAGAACTTTCTGAAAAATTAAAAGTAAGGAAGGTAGCAAAGTCACACAAGTAATCACCCCAAAAAGTACTCCTTTTGCCATGACTATTCCTAAATCCAACCCCAGGGTAAAACTCATAAAGCATAAAGCAACAAACCCTGCTAACGTGGTAATTGAACTTCCTGCAACCGATGTGATCGTGTTTGAAATTGCATGTGCCATTGCACTTTCGTAATCTCCTGGGAATTTTTCTTGTTCCTCCTGGTATGAATGCCAAAGAAAAATCGAATAATCCATGGTCACGCCCAATTGAAGAACTGCTGCCAGTGCCTGTGTCACATAAGATATTTCACCCATGAAAACATTGCTTCCAAGATTATAGACAATCGCAGCTCCTATGCTTCCCAAAAATATAACTGGTGCTACAAACGAATCCATTGTAAGAAGTAAAACAACCAACGATAAAATTACTGCAAGAATAACATATACCGGTGTTTCCTTATCCGAAAGATCACGAATGTCAATTACAACAGAAGTCATTCCACTGATCAAACATTGTTTTTGAGTAAGACTTCGTACCTCTTCTTCTGCAGCAATCGTTTCTGCTGAAGAACTCGTATCATCATATACGATAGCCATCAGTGTCGTATCTTCTGAATTGAACTTTTCATAAACTTCATCCGGCAACATTTCTTTTGGAATACTCAAATCAAAAAAACTGTCATACCAAATTGCATCTGCTACATGATCTACGTTTGCAATCTGTTCTCTAAGTTTTGCAATGTCTTTATCTTTCATTTCTCCATCAACCAGTACAAATGAAAACGCTCCATTTCCAAACTCCTCCACTAAAACATCCTGTCCCTGCATCGTTTCGATGTCTTCAGGTAAATAGGAAAGTATGTCATAGTTGATTCCTGTATGAAAGTATCCAATCGCCGCTGGGATCAATAATAACAATCCAATAAGCAAAACCAATTTTCTTCTTTTTACGATCATTTTTCCATACCTTAATCGCATAATTATTCCTCCTTTATAAAAATGACCAATCGTCATTTTTTAAACTTTGACAATTGTAACACCAAAATGACCAATGGTCAATACGAAAAAACAAAGAAATTGACTTTTGGTCATTTTTTGGTTATTATCTATATATATTTTAAAATCATGACAATAGGAGGTACTATTTTGAACAAAACTGATCAAAAGAAACAATTAAAGATTGATTCAATTATGCAGAGCACCCTTGAGCTGTTTATTGCAAAAGGGATTAATGACACTTCGGTCTCTGACATTGTAGAAAGTTCTGGCGTAGCAAAAGGAACCTTCTATCTATACTTCAAAGATAAATATGACGTGAAAAACATTCTCGTAGCACATGAATCTTTCAAAATCTTCATCCAGGCAAATACCAGACTGGAAGCATCTGGCATAGAACGTTTTGAAGATAAAATAATTTTTTTAGCCAATGATATTTTAGACCAGCTTGCTGCAAACAAACGTATTCTTACATTGATATCGAAAAATCTCAGTTGGGGTGTATTTAAGAAAAATCTTTTTGAGCAACAAAAAAAACACGATATGGATTATCGTGAAATTTATCATAAAATGATTGAAGATAGTCCTCATTCCTATGAGGAACCTGAGCTCATGCTTTATTTAATTCTAGAATTTGTTAACGGGACATGTTACAGTAGTATTCTTTATGATGATCCACTTCCTCTAGAAAAAATGAAACCATATCTATTTCGTACCATTCGAAATATCATCACCTCTCACCAGATCGAATAAAAAAAGAGCCCATTGAAAGCAGTGAAAGAAAATTCTTTAGCATGCCATAAATGGGCTCTTCTTCTATTTAGAATTATAGTGATAGCAATCTGTTTTGTTCGGATTCTAGAATAAATCCATGAAGATCTTCCGATACTTTTAGTACTCGCTCCGTTGCTAAATTACATGCTTCAACTGACTTTTCCAATTCGTTCATATACTCTAAAGAAACATTTGCACTCTCTTTATTTTGATCAGCAAAATCAGCAAGTGAAACCGTTTCTGTTTTTATCATCTCACTGTGAGAAGCCAATTCTTTAATTTCACTACTGATTTTCTTCACATCAACAGAGACTTGCTCTACCTCTTGATTCAATTTACTAAAAATCTCTTTGGTACTGTCAATTTTATCATTTTGCTCTCGAACTGCCTCAGATACTTTTTCCGTTATATGTAAACTAACCTTCGCCTTATCAATTAAATCCGCAATCAAATGATTGATCTCTTCTGTAGACTGCTTGGACTGATCTGCAAGCGTTCGAATTTCCTCAGCAACTACTGCAAATCCTCTTCCATGTTCTCCTGCTCTTGCAGCTTCTATACTAGCATTTAATGCTAATAGATTTGTCTGATTTGAAATAGCCGCAATGATATCCGTTACCGTTAGAATCTGCTGTGCCGATTGATTTGTCAAATTTGCCTGATTTCTAACGCGGTCGATTTCTTCTCCGTTTTCATTACTGAGTATAACCAAATCTTTCATAATTGTATCTGCAGATTGATTATATTCATACATCATTTTTTGACTTTCCCCTAAGGATTCGACATTTGTCGAAATCTGCAAAATCAATTGAGAAATCGAGTCAATTTTATCTTTCATACTTTTTGTCTGCTCTGCTTGTTCGTTAGTATTCTTTACAATCAAGTCAACAGACTGGTCAGTTTCCGACAAATGCCCTTCCATTTCCGTAAATATTTGTTCGAAGTCACCTGTCACTTCACCTAAATCCGTAATTGCTGTTCTCATCCCGACAATAACTTTTGCAAATGAAAAAATTGAGTTTCTGATATTATTTAGTAAATGTCCAATTTCATCATCGCGTTTCAATAGCTTCTCCAGGTTTTTTGGAATATTAGCCGCTTCTTCTTCATGTCCAGCTAAAATCGCCATGAACTGCCCCAGAAAAGATTTTAACGCCATAAAAATGATGAAAAATATAAGAATTGTTCCTGCGCTCAATATAATTATAGAAAAGAAAATATCTAAAATCCCATATTTTACTAGTTCTAAAATTACAATTTGAGAAGCGATGATTAAAAGAAAAAAGCCAACAAAGGGTTTCAAAATAGTCATCCATATTTTTTTCGTGTTCTGCTTATCCATATATAAGTTCCTCCAAATTAGTCATATAATAACAATATACTCCTTTCAAATAATGAAAACAATAAAAGAAATATGATATCTTTATAAACTAATTTTTAGAAACTAATTCACTCCTTTTATCCGAAGTAATATTCCATATCCGCCATATCCTTCGTCACCAACGATCTGAACGGTAACGTCGTTTCCAAGAACGGAACGATCATAAAAATGAACATGTCCATCTAGGATACAAATGACTGGACTGTCTTCTGCTTCTACCATATGAATGAATTCATTTGACATTTCATTTGGTGTAATTCCATCTCCACCGATAGAAATATTTCTCTTCCAATCTATTTTTGAATGCTCAGATACGGAAGGAGTACTAATAGGTACATGCATGACTAGAATGAGCTTCTTTCCTGAATCATAATACTTCTTAAACAAATTTAAACTTTCTTCTGTCAACTGATCTGCCGAATCATCCAATGCCAGAATAATCATATCCTCATATTCCAACACTTGATTTTCTGAAATCGTGGATAACATCTCTTTGTATTTTTCATCTGAAAGATATTCCCATGGGAAGGACCAATCATGATTTCCAAACGTGTATACATAAGGGCAATTCAAGTTATTTAAATGGTCTCCTAAAAATGCAACTCCACCTACCGTCGGATAACTTAAGATATCTCCTCCAAGCAAAACGCCATCTACTTTCATTTGATTCGCATATTCTACCCAATATGGAAATGCTTCTTCCGAACGAATGCCATTGATGTTTGTAAACCCAAATAATGTTTTCTCAAAATCTTTTTCTTCTGTGGTATCGTCTTCACTTTCAACAACTAAGTGAGTATCTGTCAGAAATAAAAAGGAATACTCATTTTTTATATCTTTATTTACAATTGTTTCTTCATCAACCCGAACAATATATGTGTCATTTGGTTGAAACTCTCCATAATTCACGAACATAATCGTACTACATCCGAGCAGAAACAAACAAATCAATACTAGTATGCTATAAGTTATTAGTTTTCTTTTCACGTACATCTCCTTATCAAGCAATATTTATATCAGCCTAATTCATTATAACAAGAGACCAGGAAAAAGCAATTCCCACATAAAAAAAGAGCTGAACGAATCAGCTCTGATTTTTTTCTTACCAAGCTACATTTAAGCAGGTCCTATTGCACTAAAACCACATGCGCTTACACAACTTTCACAGTCTATACAAAGTTCTTCATCTACTGTGTAATAAACCCCATTCATTTTTATTGCAGAAACTGAACAGGCACTTTTACATGCTCCACACATCTCACATGCATCTTTATCAATCTTATAAGCCATCTTTATTCCTCCTTCATATGATACCTCAAAAATATCATATGTATTCATGCTATACAATGCATTGATTTGTACAAAAACATCGGTTAAAAAGGATGATTTATGTGATTTTCTTGCTTCGAATATAAATTATTCTAAATAATTGTTTTTAATTTTTTTACCATCGAATCATTTCTTGAATCTGTAATTAGTAAATCGCACTTTCCAGGAATACTTCCTATTAAGAAACTTTCTTTTAATCCAACTTTTTTAAGCAATTCTTCCAACATGTGATCTCTTGTCGCCTCTTTTGCATATATTTTCAAATAAGCATATCCAGGATAATCGTTCGACAAATATCGAATCACTTTATACGCATCAATAAAATTCTGGTTCATTAATCGATTATATATCTGCTCAATGACTTTACTTTCCTGTAGCAACATAAAATAGGTCACTTCTTCATTTTCTGGCAAAGACCTTTTAAGGTAGTTTCGATATACTGACTTATGCATTTTATTAAAAACATCTTTTTCAGCATCGTTGTGCAATTCTTGATAGTAAATAAACAACGTGTTTTCGATTATGACATTTGTAAAGTAATTCACTTCTTCCTGATTTAAAATATTCATAATTTTTCGCTCTTGGAGATGACTCATCGGAAATGAATGCAAATAAACCTTTTCATTCCAATCATACATTGCCGCACCGTCCATAATAATGACAGGAAGTTTCAGTTGCAGCCCATCTAAAGATTCCAAAAGCGCCGCTGGTGTTTTCATCGTAGAGACTGTAAAGTTCACCCCTGCATCTATCATACGATTCAACTCAATTTTGGTATATGATGATATCGTACCCTTCCAATCCAGCATGACATCATCCACACCAGAAATGTATAGCGTATGTTTATTTTTTCCTTTCGGTCGAAAAGAGGCATTAAGTGCTAGTGCTAGCACGATTCCAATGGATGTATCTAAAATACGATCTAACACAAATAAATATGGATTCACATCATCTATATGAATTGCTGCAATACTTAAGAATACGACTGTCGAAAAATAAGCCACATCCTTCAATTTTAGTAGAACTGCCGAATATAAAGTGACCCCAGTGAAAACGGACATAATCAAAAAATATAGCAAATATGTACTGTCATGAAACAAATACACACCAATCAACAATACAACAAGTCCCCAAAAAGAACCTACCAATGTTCCTAAAAACCTTCCTCTTCCTACTTCGGCCGTGTTTTTCATATATGGCTGAATACATTGAAGTGCAGCAAGTGCAGAATAGAAAGGTATCCCTTTCTGTCCCCTTAAAAAATAAATTACAAAACATAAAAAAACAGCAATTACTGATTTTACAATTCGTCTGCCAACTTTTGGGAAAGAAACCTTATTATTTATAAATGTTTCCATCTGATACTCTCCTTGCATTTCTATTCTATTTCCATCATCGAACATATAAAACTAGATCTCATTATTTGATCACTCTTTCCCTTATATTATCAAAGCAACATGTACAATGCAACATCATATACTGTGTAGTATAAATTTCTTTATTCTATTGATCACTCAAACTTCTGCTCTGTACAGAATCGGATTAATTTTCCCTCATTCACACGTACAAAATCAAAAACATCAGCAGCATCCTTCGCTAGTTTCTCATCTCCAATCCCCAAAAAGTACGCCACAAAAAGTAATTCAATGTTCTTCATAACACAGGATATTGCCTGTCTTTCCACCCTAGATAATGAAACTACATTATCATATCCTTCGACCACTTGTTTCACTATCCCAAACCACTCTTTGTTACCCACGTGGTTGTGATCATTCGGACACAAAAGCCCTAGCAAAAAATAGCAAATATCAAATATTCGAATATTACTTTGACTCAAATCAAAATCAATATAACCAGAAAACTGCTTTTGATCAAATAGAAAGTTTCCTAAATGGACATCTCGATGGATCAATTGCCTTGGTAATATTTGATATACCTTTCGTAATTGAAATATTGTTTCGTAAACATCACTTTGTATCAAATACTCAGGGTTATATTTATCTATGTTTTGTGTAACCCATCCTTCCATTTCTTCCAGCATGTTATTATTCCAGATGCTCATTTCTTTTTCCACTTCACAAAATGCGACATGAAGTTTTGCTAAAATCTGTCCAAAATCATAAAACCATTTACTACCCATTTGGCCAATCCCAACGATGTTCTTTCCTTCTAATTTTGTCGTGGCGATATAAAACTTATCTTCCTTCTGATAATACATCGATCCATCTACTAGTGGTACAATCCTAGGAACGGGAATTCCTCTTTCCAGCAATATCGTATGCATCTTTATATTTCTTTGCATTTGATTTAAATCTTCATATTCTTTCACAATAAACGACTCATTTACGCTCCAAGTGGCATGCGATATCTGCTTTAGGACCTCTACATTCTCTTTCTCCTTCGTAAAATGCCATTCATTTAATATTTCCTTTATCATCATTTTTTTTGGCTCCATCCTTCGCTTTTGTATCAAGATAATCCTATGAATACTTTTTTCCGATAAAAAATATCTTTTTGCTAGTTGACTAATACTGGCACCTTCTAAATATCCATCAAAAATATGCTGGTTTCTGAATTCCATTTCTATTCGATGCCTCGTGTTTTCTCCCCACCGCTCTCTCTTCTTTTCGCTTTTGGGGATATATATATAAATACCCTCCACATATTTTCTAATCTCTTTTAATAATTCTTCTGGTAGAATATCTACGCCATTTACATACTTCATAAGATCACCTCCTTCACCCTAAGATCATATCATATATAATTCCTATTCACATTCTAATTCTTATTTCTGTTCAAATTATGAGACAACAAAAAAAGCCTTGTTGATGTTAAGCAAGGCTTTTTAAATAAAATTTATAATTACTAATAAAAATTCAAACTTCCATAACGAACTGCCATTCGTTCTATCTGCTTATATACAATTACTCCAAGCGCAAAAAATGCAATCCCAATCAGAAATTCACTTATGAGAACAGTAAAAAATTCTGCAGAAGTGACACCTGCATTCAACAAACGCATAGCCTCTATACTTCTCGTTAATGGCAGTACCTTTCCGATGAAACCCAAATGGTATGGTAGCAAAGATAATTCGAACTCCGCACCTGAAAATGCAAGTAAGGCCATAGATACAATATTAAGTAGTAAAAACACATCCCTTGTTAATAATGCAAAAACTCCAATCAACATTCCAAACCCCATAGCCGAAAATATACCAATAAAAGTAATTACTACAAACCATCCCAAGTGCTCAATTGAAATACGAAACTCAAAAAATATTGCACCAGTTAAAAACCCAACAAAAACCGACAATAGAGAATCAGCTACATATATCAGTACTTGAGGTAAAATAATTTTTAAGGTATGTGAAGGAGAGCAGATAATAGTTTCCAGTGTCCCTTGCGATCTCTCACTATTAAAAGTCTGACCTACGCCGAAAAACACACTAAAGGAACACATCAGCAGTGCATTTCCAATGACATAATTTGCTATTTCTTCTTTCCCATATGTATACGATGCCACCAAACAAAAAAACATCATTAAAAAGAATGGATTTACAATCTTATAAAGGACATATCCTTTTATCGTGTACGCCGCAAACATTCTTTTGTAACCCAAATGAAATCTTCTCTGAAATCTTACTATACTATTCATCAATACACCCCTAACGTCGCGCTTACTCTCACACGATACTCTATTTTTTTATATAAAATTCTACATAACACTGCATATAGTATGATCAGAATACAATAAACCAGTAGTGATGATACCTTGTCTTGAAAGGTACCTCCAAAAATTGAGATTCGAAATAATTTGACTGACCATGTTTGAATCAATAAATAAGAGATAGGTCTCACAAATATTGGTAACATTGATAACGGAAACATTAATCCGGATAAAATATAGATTGGATGCTCTAAGCAGTTCATTGCCAAACTAGCGCTTCTTGATAATGTAAACACGCCCGCCATCATTAATGCCATAATTACCATGCCAACGAGCATAAGAATAAAAGTCAATAATGCTAATCCATAATCGGTAATCACAAGTGATTTATGAAAGAAGGTCAAAACAAAACATACATTGATTGCGATGGAAACAATGCCCCATAATGTATTTCCAATGATTTTGCCAATCAGAATATTTTTGAATCCTGCAGGTGCAATGAATATGCTTTCCAATGTACCCATATATCGTTCCCGATCAATATCACTCACCGAACTAAATAGCAGTGTCCCCCAGAAGCTAGCTAAACTCGAACCAAAAACAGCATATACGGTAAACTCTTCCGATGAACGATTCAAGTACATCATACCTAAAATCAGACCTTGCGCAAGAGGAGAGACAAACACGCAAAAACGAAACATATTTCGCTGAATTGATAATTGAAACTGCTGCTTTGCAGATGCTGTAATAGCATTTAGATTCATTTACTCCACCCCTTTCTTATCAACATAAAACAGGTAAATCTCTTCAAGAGAAAGAAGACTTTCGTTCTTCATACATCCTTGGCTTAACTCCTTTAGATTTCCCATTGCCTTGATTTCTCCTTGGTCTAATATTGCAATTCGATCACACAACTCTTCTGCTTCATTCATATAATGTGTTGTTAAGATAATTGTTGTCCCCTTCTCTGCCTGCTTTCTAATGACTTCATGAAGCATCTTCGTCCCTACTGGATCAAGACCAATCGTAGGCTCGTCTAAAAAAAGAATTTTCGGTTCATTGATAAGCGCCTTCGCAATTTGCAACCGTTGCTTCATACCTTTTGAATACGTCTCGACTTTTTGTTTTCTTTCCTCATACAAGCCAACAAATTTTAACAACTCCTCAATCTTCTTCTCCTGTAGTTTTCTAGGAACTTTATAAATATCTGCAAAAAAACGCATATTATCTTCACCACTCAATCTCCAATATAAACTGCGCTCTCCTCCAAACACAAAATTGATATGTTCTCTTACATATTTTTCATTTCTACTTACTTCCCTATTCAAGATATGTAAAGAACCGTCACTTGGCATCAGCAAGGTCGTCATCATTTTAATAGTTGTGGTCTTTCCCGCTCCATTTGGTCCAAGCAATCCAAAAATCTCTCCTTTATATACATGATAATCAATACCCTTAACTGCATGTACTACTTTCTCCGTTCTTTTTACAGTACCTACCTTCGTGTGAAATACTCTCTTCAATCCTACTGCTTCGATTATTTTTTCCATATTTACCCCCTTTTATCTTTTTTTACAATTTTATAATTAGAAGTTTATCTAATTAGATGATAATCTAATTATACAGTTTAAAAAAAAGAAGTCAAGGGTGACTTCTTTTAACTAAACACATATTTTTTTAAATCCGATGTGATTTTCAAATATGCATTTTGATTTATCGAAAAATATTTTGTATTCTTATCTCTTTCTTCATTTAAAAAACCAGCGCTTCTCAACTGCTCAATATGATGAGATACGGTAGCTGTGGAAATATTTAATGCCTTTGCTATTTCTTTTCCACTCATCGGTTTCGCATAAATCAATTTCATAAGCTCCATTCTTTTCGGATCTGAAATCAATTTCATATTTTGCACAAGGCGCACCTTTATTTCTTCTGGAGGATCATTTTTCGGATTTACGTTATACAAAAGGATGTTCGTATCCTGATCCATAAGTCTTAATGCATGATATGGGCAAATCTCGACTGGAATAAACTCATACACACCCCAGTCGGCAATATTATAGAAACTTTTCCCCATTAGACCTTGCGCGTAGCTAAGTGGATGCCTTGCTTCCATTTCATCATGCATTTGTTTACACATTAAATCTAGTTTTTCTATGATATCTTTCGAATATAAATTTTGAAACTCCTTCGATTCTACCACCTCACATAGAAGTTTTCCAAAACTCTCAAAAAAAGAATGTGGAGATAAATATATTTGCATGAACTCTTCGACGGATCGAACACCGGCTTTTATAATTGCATCCCGAACCTGCTGCTCAGTAATATCATTCAGCTCATCCAAAGTTAACACTCCACCTGTTAAGGCACAGCGCATTT
This sequence comes from Lachnospiraceae bacterium, assembly GCA_963666475.2. GTDB lineage: Bacteria > Bacillota > Clostridia > Lachnospirales > Lachnospiraceae > JBFHIZ01. The sequence goes on from CAXXJM010000001.1 coordinate 1,190,741, forward strand.
TATCATCACTCAGATTCATCAACTGTCGTTTGAATTCGTTTGCATCGTCTCTTTCATGAACAAAAAGCAATGATTCGCAGATACTCATAATCAGCAGATACTCGTGGACTACGATGTTCTTCAATGAATGTTTTAATATCATCTCATATAATCCTTTGGGTAATCTATCATAGACCTTATATGACTTATCAACTTCATTCAAAAAAACAGAAGTTATAAGTTGAATACCTTCTACGATTAAACTTTTTCTAATAATCAGTTTATGACTGTTCATAAAATATCTCCATACCCTTACATTTTTAAAATAACATTCATGAAATATGTTTATTATAACACATTCTTTTTTATTTATTGAAATAATCAAGAATACCTAGATGTCTACAAATATGTCTTCTCCTACAACCTTAACCTCATAAGTCGTCACATCTTTTACAGGTACCTTCAAAAAAGCTATTTTCGCATTTCCAGCATTTTCCCCTGTAGTCACATCAAACTTAGCTCCGTGTTTTGGACAAACTATGTATTTCCCTTCTAAGTTTCCGTCTGCAAGTGAACCACCCATATGTGGACACTTATTGGACAAAGCATAAAACATTCCACCAACATTTGTAAGCAGTATCGTAGAACCGCTAAGTTCAACTTTCTTTGTCCTTCCTTCTGGAATTTCTGAAACCATTGCAACTTTAATTAGAGCCATAGAATTACCCTCCTTTGAAAATAGTTTACTTGGAATCTAAAATTTTATTATTTTAAATTATTACCAAAACTAGTTCCGATTGCAACCGCAGTTAAATAAAGCGGATGATCCAGTGTCACAACTTTGCGTTTATGAGCAACCTCCGACAAAGGTGTTGCTACAAATTCATTATTTCTTACAGAAACGGTCGTCCCAAACTGCTTTTTTTTGATCAATTCTGCTGCATATGCACCGATTCCAGTTGCTAGAGTACGGTCATAAGCCACTGGTGACCCACCTCTTAAAATGTGACTTGGAATCACAACTCTGGTCTCTATACCGGTACGTTCTTCAATGATTTTACTAATCTTATGGGTAGCAGAAATATATTCAGGTGATTTTTTGTATTGATTATATTCTTCTTTTGACATTTTAGCTTCTTCGACACTTTTTGCACCTTCTGCAACGACGACGATTGAAAATGTTTTCTTTTTGACCATATGTCTTAAAGTGATTGCACTCACCAAATCATCCTCATTATATGGTATTTCAGGAATCACAATAACATCTGCGCCTCCTCCAATACCTATATTTAAAGCAAGCCATCCTGCCTTATTTCCCATCATTTCTACAATGATTACACGGTTATGAGATTCCGCGGTAGTATGCAGCCTGTCCAATATTTCAACCCCAATTTCAACCGCAGTCTGATATCCAAATGTAACATCGGTACCCCAAAGATCGTTATCAATGGTCTTTGGCAACGCAATTACATTGAGACCTTGTTTACTAAATAAGTCTGCATTCTTGTGCGTTCCACCTCCTCCAAGGCAAACGAGGCAATCCAGATCAAATTTTTTGTAGTTATCAATCACTGCTTTTACTTTATCAATCCCATCGTTTTCAATGACTTGCATCTTCTTGTACGGAGTGCGAACACTATGTAAAATCGTTCCGCCTTTATGAAGGATTCCGTCAAAATCATGCTTATCCATGTCACGGGCATCCCCATCAATCAGACCTTTGAAGCCATCTTGGATACCTACAAATTGACAGTCCATTTTTTTATAACTGGCTTTCACTAAACCTCGGATCGTGGCGTTTAATCCAGGACAATCCCCTCCACTTGTTAATATGCCGATTCTGATTTTTTTACCTGCCATAACTTCTCCTTTCTATGCAAAGCCTGAAATTGCATTTCTGGTTTTCCTGCATATATTTCAATTATAGCACTTCTATTTCGAATATTTAAACTATAAATTTCTTATAGTTCTTGTTTACTAAAAATTCGGTAACTAATTCGAAACATCATAAAACACCATACTATCGTAATTGCGGGTGCACAGCACAGCAATAGAAAGATCAATTGTTCTGTAATTGTAACACCTATTAAATCCAACAGCCGATAAAGCCCGTAAAACAAAGCTGCAGGCAGAAGAAATGACGCAAACAATAACACTCTCCCATTTTCTGCCCCAAATCTAAAAACAAGAGCAATGGAAACACTTCCGAAGATGATGGAAATCAGAAATGCCAGTAAAACTATTATGAGTAATTCTCCGAATTCCGATATTGGAAAAGAGACCTTCTGTATAAAAATGCTACCAAGTGTACCTATTGATAATCCAAAAATAGTCCCAAACATACAAAAAGCAACCAAAGTAATGAATTTTGCTCCTACTACATCTTTGCCTGTAATTGGAGTTATCATTGCATACTTTGTCCATTTTGATTTCTCATCAAAAGAAAAGGTAGTAACAATCATCATACTACACAAAATCGCACACATAAATATATACCCAGTTATTTGCGAAGAAGGAATAAAAGCTATTGCAATTACAATCAACACAAATAGCAATGATTTAATATTGTGAAGAATATTATAGAAATCTTTTAATATAAGGCTTTTCATGATACTCGTTCTCCTTTTACATATAATAGCATAATGTCCTCAATGGTAGCATCATCTACTACTGCATCTTTGTACAATTTTCTTGCTTTCTCCTTGTCACCTACAAGTACATTCCATTGATACTCTTCTTTTCGATATGCAAGTATATCCAACTTATCAATTTGTTCGAATACGGCTTCTCCACATCGAATGATCCCGTATTGATACCGCAATTCATCTTTTGATTTACAAAAAAGGACCTGTCCTTGATGAATAAACGTAATATAATCTGCGACTTTCTCCAAATCCGTTGTGATATGTGAAGACATTAAAATCGAATGATTCTCATCTTGTACAAATTCCAAAAATACATCTAATATATCATCTCGCATGACTGGGTCTAGTCCACTGGTCGCTTCATCCAAAATGAGCAACTTCGGTTTGTGAGAAAGTGCGACCGCGATGCTGAGTTTCATTTTCATTCCTTTGGATAATTTCTTAATTTCCTTGTTTGGAGGAAGTTGAAAACGCTTCAGATATTCTTGAAACAAATATTCATCCCACTGTTTATACGCCACTTTTGAAATCTTTCCAACTTTCATCGGTGTTAACGTTTCATGAAAATTGATATCATCAAATACTACTCCTATATCCTCTTTAAGTTGCTTCGAAGTATACAACTCTTGTCCCCAAAAAATTGCACGCCCATCATCTTTATGAATAAGGTCAAGAATCGCATGAATCGTCGTACTCTTTCCTGCCCCATTTTCTCCGATCAACCCCATGATCGTTCCTTGTGGCAGGGCAAATGATACATGATCCAGTATGAAACCTGGATACCGTTTTGTCACATTCTCTACCTTCAATATTTCCTCCATATTAGTCCTCCTCCTGATAAAACATCGTCAAAAGTTCGATAAGCTTATCTAACTTGATTCCACTTGTTCTCCCTATTTCAATTGCTTCTTGTAAGTGTTGCTCCACCAATTTCTGCTGTTCTTCCTGATAAAAATTTTTATTTTGTGCAGCGACAAAGCTCCCCCGCCCAACTGTTGTTTCAATAAATCCATCTCTTTGCAAATCTTCATAAGCTTTTTGCACGGTAATCACACTTACATGAATCGATTTTGCTAATGCTCTCATCGATGGAATCGGATCACCGGTTTTCAATTCACCACTCATAATCAAAGCTTTCATCTGTGAAGTAATTTGCTCATATATTGGTTTGCTCGTATTACTACTAATTATAATTTCCACAAATCCCCTCCGTTCTATAGTGTACTTATTGTACAAGTACACTATAATCAGTTTTTTCCTATTTGTCAATATGAAAACATGATATCTATTAAATTTCTTATCCACACGTACATTGAAATCAAAAGCAAGTTTTACGTATATTGACATACGATGGTTCATGATATATAATTTTCAAGAAAAGATATACTTATGAAAAAGTTGCATACCACACAAGTTTCAATAACTTCTATGGTAGATTAAATTGTAAAAGAAGCACATAGAAATGTTCGCTTCTTTTTTTTTTGATATAAAAGGAAAACATACCTTATGAAGATAACAAAATAAAGGCCTACGAAAGGAAGTAACACATGTTAACTAATAAACTTACAATTCAAAAATTATACCCTATCTTATTTATTATCTTATCTTTTTTTGTTTGTTGGGGTTATTCATACCTAGAATTACAAAAAAATGTACCATCAGACTTTTCAAATAATCCTGAATATTTTTTTATCTTTGGAATTACATATTATTTTTTATATAAACTAAAGCTGCAGTATGATAAAAGGTTATTTATTTTCTCTTCTATTGGCGGCATATTGCTTTCAATTTCTTATGTTTTTGGTATTTATCTTCATTATAAAAATTTTCTTTTTGGATCAAAGAACAATATTTTCATAATATTTCTTTTAGTTCTGTCACTTTTAGCTTTTACCATTCCTTTTTTCTCTTGGCTTTTAAAACAAATGAGTACTATTTCTTCAAAATTCATTAGAAAAAAAGATACTGAAGAGTATCATCATAAAATTACGAACTATTTCGCCAGGTTTTTTATTTACTGGATCAGTATATTTGCCTTTTTTATTCCTGTATTTCTAGTATATTGGCCAGGTAATTTTATTTTTGATGCAAAATACCAATTAAAAGAAGTTATTTCTAATGCTTATAGTGTTCATCATCCACTGATTCACACCTGGCTTATGGGCTTTTTTTATAATTATGGAGATACTTACTTTGCCAATGTTTCAAAGGGCTTTTCATTCTATACAATTCTTCAAATGACAGTAATTTCATTTTCCTTTGCATACTGTCAATTATTCTTTTATAAAAGAGAGTTCCCAAAAGGAATACGTACGATATCCTATTTATTTTTTACAATTTTCCCTGTAAACATACTTTTCTCGATTACCGCAACAAAAGATGTCCTATTTTCTGCTTTTTTTCTTTTATTCATAGTAATCATGCTTGAATTAATATATAAAATAAAGGATTCCAAAATATATCTGAAAGTTGATTTTTGGCTACAAATCATTGGATTGCTACTTGCAGGTACATTTATGATATTATTTAGAAATAATGCAAAATATGCTTATTTATTAATGATTCCTCTTTTTCTGTTGTTCAAATCTTCTTGGAAAAATAAACTAATTGTATTCTTTACCTTAATTGCAATATTAATTTCTTCATCCGGCATTAATCATATGATGATTAAAACTCTTGATGCTGTAGATCGTGATTCGAGCAGAGAAACATTAAGCGTTCCTCTACAACAACTCGGAAGGGTCGTAGCTTATCTTCCAGAAGAACTAGATGCTGAAATGTATCATGAAATCACTTCCTATATTGAAGAAGGAAGATTTTCTTCTTATAATCCCTACCTTTCCGATCCGATTAAGAATACGGCAAACGAAGAATTGTTAGAAACCAATCTATCCAATTTTTTGAAATTATGGATCAAAGTTGGGATGCAATTCCCCGAGGAGTACGCTGATTCTTTTTTAACTAATACAATGGGGTTTTGGTATTTGGGAGATGTACAATATCGATTCGTTTACGATCTAGCTGCATATCACACTTTAATTGATGGTGATAATATTCAGCAAATAGAAAAACATGATTATTTTCCATTGGCAGGAGTATTTTATAATTGGTTTTATACCTTCATAAATCATAGAACAATACCTATAGTATCTTATTTATTTAATTCGGCTCTTTACTCATGGGTGTTAATATTTACACTTTTATATTCCTTTTTCAAAAAAAACAATAAATACTTAATCCCTTTTTCACTATTGTTTTTCTATCTTTTAAGTTGTTTTTTTGGACCAACTGTAATGCTAAGATATATCTACTGTTTAGTGGTTTGCATTCCTTTAATACTAACTTTATTGCTAGATCCCAAAAAATTATACTAATAAAAAGAAGAGCCAGTCATATTGACCGGCTCTTCTTTTTATTAGATGCAACTTAAAACCTTTGCAAACCCTAGTATACTGGAACTTCATACGACCTGCAATCACTTCGTTACACTCCGCGATTTATTAAATTTATAGACTTGGATTTACTGAGTTGATTGTCCTTAAGTATAGCATAATTAAATATAAGTTATCACTATTCCTGCTTCAGATGATTTATCATCAAAATATAATAGTATCTTTCCCCAAAAATATTCATATTCAAGTCTTGATATATTTTCTTTGCTTGGTGTTCCTATATTATTAAGTAAAAATTCATTATTTTCTTTTCTTAATTCATGTAACGGTTCTTCGATTTCTTTCTCTCTTTGATTTCTCCTGTTTCTCTATCAAGGTATTTTTCTTAGAAATATTCTGTATCGGACATCTTCTGTTAACTCCTGCAGAAAATTGGACTTCTCGAGTGTCTCCTACTGTTTTGAATTTTACTTTGGTATCCTCATGGAGAAATATTGATTTTGAATTCACTTTTTTGATTCGCATAATAAAACGCACCTTTCGTAACAAATTTTTTTGATACAAAAGTACGGTTATATGAGCGTATTGGAACTACACCTAAAAATCCGATCGTATACCCAAGGCAAATTTTTTCGCTAAATTCTCTTAATATAATTAATATCTCCTGCCATCACTTCGTAAGGGCTCCGATATTAATTAATTTAAGAGACTGGGATTTAGGTTGTTGGAAGTCCTAAAGTATAACCTTAATTAAAATATAACAATAATAAATATTATTGATTTAATTTAAATACCAGTTCCTCTGCCTTATCCATTTCAATCAATAAGGGATTCATATAATCACTAAAGGTGTCAAGATATGCTCTACAGCCACCATTAATTATAATTTTTTTAGTATCCTCATTATATAATAAAATCTTTTGTGCTTTGTCATATCTGTCATATAGAGTTTTCAAAATTGGTCGATTAGGGTCATCTTCTAACCGCTTTTTTAATAATTCAAGCACTTTAACAATTTGTATTTCTAATTGTTTCTTACTCTCTTCCATCTTTAACCTCCTATGGTTTTACTTCTCGTATACTTTTAATCCAATTCAAATCCCAATTCTGTGGTAACAAAAATTGGTCTGCATCTCCAGCAAGTCTTGCTCCACTCATTGTAAACTGTTCTTCAACACGCCCAATGTTTATTGTGCTTCCCTTTGGAATAACTATTTCAGCTTCATATTTAAGTGTATTTTTCCATTCTGGTAAAATCGCACTATCAACTTTTGTCTTAATTCTGTTCAGGGCAGGATTACTCGTTGCAAATGCACCACCCGCTTCTGCATTGTGCCCAAACGAACGATATACTGTAATATCTTCATTCGTTATAACAGTTCTATAATTCCCATCTTTAAATGTCTTTACTAATGAATTCGGTAGTTCTTGTTTATTTATTACAGTAACCTTTGTATCAATTTTAGTGCTATAACTTCCATAAGAAGAACTGCCACCCTCAAAATGAAAATCAGACAATTCAATATCATATACTGTATCCTTACTATATATCTTTATTGAGCTTTGTTCAACCATGATATTATCTATATCTTTTATGCCTTCTTTTTCCAATGCTTGAAGCATTTCTATTTTCTTTGCTTCACTCATTCCTTCGAACATACCATCAAGACTTTTGACCGCAGTTTTTCCTCCCGACGCAAAAAAATCGAGTACTTGAGGAAGTGCCATGCACACAATTCCAGTGATTACTCCAGCTTTATCTCCACTAATGGCCGAAACAAAAACATCTGCGGAATCTAGTGTCGTGTCCGCTACAAATCCTGCTAACAGTGTTTCTATACTATATACGCCTGACAGTCCTGATAAAACAGTAATACAAGTCTTAAGGTCCTTATATAAATCTTGTTTTGACTTATGATTTTTTGACAACTCCCAAATAGGACCCATTAGATTAATGTATTCTTCAAGAGACATATTATTGACATCATATCCATCTAAGTTAAAATCAAATCCTAAATCTCGCAATTCGATAATTCCATTTTCATTATATTTCCAATCCATCGCATAATCGCCATAGCTATCTTCAATACGGGTCTCGCTGACTTCTATGCCATACATATAACAAAAACCATTTTCATCTACATTTGCTAAATACTCTTGATAATATGCTCCTGATGCTTGCTTTTCTAAATATCCTGAATATTCTTCTTTTACTTCTTTCAATTTTTCTAAAGCAAAAAACATTTCTTCAGAATATATTTGATTTTTTGAAAGAAATGCTTCACTTCTTTTTGTTTTTTCCTTTAATTCAAGAAACGCCTCATTAGTATATACATCTTGACTATGATAGTTAGTCACATTTCTTTCACTACTCAAATACCCATTTATCACTTGTCCAAGCGAATCAATTAGCTCTTCCAAATCACCAGTAACAGGGCTCAACTGATTCTTCTCATAATCGACAACATCATTTGATAAGTCACGTATTTTTTGTCTAATTCCTTCTATCGTACTATTCAATTGAGATGTTCCTGGGTTGGGAATAATCATCAAATCGCTGATATTTAATAGACTTTTTCCTATACCAGAAGATATTTCTTCTAATGCGATACTGGCATTTTCAAATTTATCTGTAATCTGCTTAAAAACCTCTTCTGGAAATCTTGAGTTATCATTGTTATCGATCCCATAATAACCTATTTTATAATTCATGTATTTCACACGATATTCTATTGTCGCATTTTTAATACCTTCTACTAATGTATCATGTGTTTCTTTAAAATATAGTTTTGCACTGTCAACACCTTTTCCCTGGAAATCATTCGATTCGATAAATTCATTATACTTTGACTGTAGTTGATTCAATTTTGTATCCCATTGAGCCATTTTACGATTGATACATTCGTAAAAATCTTGCATAGCATCATAACGAATTTTAAAATATTCACCTTCCAAGTGCTTTTCCCCCATCGCTTTTGCTTTCTTACTCCCAAATACCTTTTAACTCATGATCTACTTCCTTAATCTCTTCTCCTATTTTTGCTATTGCTTCTATATCTTTTATCATAAGATTAAGATAATTTGACATTATATCCTGTAATTGCTCATATTTTTCAACATACTCATCCATAACTCTTGAATTTGCACCTTGAAAACTCCATGCTTCCTTTCCTACTCCACATTGGCGATAGCCACCTGCGCAAGTTTTGATGTCATCTAGTACAGCATTCGTCAGATGTTCATCGAAAAATATATTTGCTCCGTCAGTTATCACACCATTATGATTTTTCAAATCACTTAACAAATCATTAAATTGACTTTTCCCCTCAGCAAATTCATTTCCCATTATTCCACATCCTTTACTTCAAATTTTTAATTATAAAAATTAATTAAACCAAGTTTCAACTCTGTTGGTTATACTATTTATTAGAGAAATTAACCCTAAAATATCTCCATTAATTCTTAGATTTTTATTTTCAAGATTTGTAATCTCAGTACAAATCTCATCTAAAACTTAATCTAAAAAATTTGATTAAAGAATAAATTAACTTTTTCAAGGTTCCCTCCCAGGTTATAATATTTAAGTCAAATGTAAAATTACAATTCATTAATGATCAGCAAAAAAATCGCTACATACTAATACTCTATTTGTATCATATCTTTTTCGAATCAACATAACTTTTCTCTTCCGTCCATTATTAAACACAATCTTAAATATTATAACCTAAATTCTTTCAACTTGTCCAATTAATGTTAGTATTTAAACATCTTTTTTCTACACATATAATTCTAGTAAAAAAGAAACATTTCAATAGAAATAAAAAAGAAACATTGAATAATCAATGTTTCTTTTTTAAGTAGCGAGGAAGGGATTTGAACCCCCGACACTACGGGTATGAACCGTATGCTCTAGCCAACTGAGCTACCTCGCCATATTCGTGAAAAGTGGGACCTATAGGGCTCGAACCTATGACCCTCTGCTTGTAAGGCAGATGCTCTCCCAGCTGAGCTAAGATCCCACGTTATGCGGGTCACATCTGCAACCCGCTTTGCTAGTATACAATTAAATCACTATATTTGTCAATACTTTTTTTTGATTTTTTTACATTCTTTCTGGTGCTTCAAAACCAAGTAAATTGATGCAAGTCTCCATCACATCTCTTGTTAAAAGAAGTAGTGAAATCCAACCTTCTTTATACTCCGCATTCTCTTCTGATAGTATCTTTGTTGCGTGATAAAAGTGATTGAATGCATCTGCCAGATCATAAATATATGCGCAAATTTTGTGTGGTGCTACATCATCACTTGCCGAAGCAATGGCTTCGTGGAATTTTGACAACGATAACATCAACGTCTTTTCCGACTCATTTCTTGGCACTTTGATAGTCGCATCTTCGATCTTTCCACCGACCTGTTCATATTTTGCAAGAATCGATTTGATACGTACAATTGTATATAATAAATACGGTCCCGTATCTCCTTCAAAAGAAGTGAAACGTTCTATGTCAAAGACATAATCCTTGGATGCTTGATTTGATAAATCCCCGTATTTCAAAGCAGCAAGAGCAATCATTTTAGCAGTGCTCTCTGCCTCTTCTTTTCCTAGTTCCTGATTGTCTGCAATCTTCACAGTCATCTGCTCATTGATATCGGAAATCAGATTTTCCAATCGCATGACTCCACCCTGTCTTGTTTTAAATGGCTTTCCATCTTTTCCATTCATCGTTCCAAATCCAAGGAATTTGAGTTCCGTATTTGGTCCTACCAACTTTGTTTTTCTTGCACAGCGGAAAACCTGTTCAAAATGAAGTTCTTGTCTCTTATCTACTACATAAATGATTTCATCTGGATTTTCGTCTGCCATACGTTGCATAATGGTTGCAAGATCCGTTGTTGTGTATAAAGCGGCTCCATCTGATTTCAATATCATACATGGTGGCATTTCTTTGGTATCATCCTCTTCTTTTACATCGACTACAAGAGCACCATCACTCATATACGTATGCCCCTCTTTTTTGAGGTATTCTACCATTTCCGTAATTAAATCCTGTACGTCCGATTCACCATTCCAAAGATCAAATTCAATGCTTAAATTGGAATAATTCTTTTTCAAATCCGCTACCGAAACTTTTAAGATATGCTGCCAAAGTTTACGGTATCCACGTACCCCAGATTGTAATTGAAAAGTAGCCTGCATGGCTGCTTCTTTATATACTTCATCTTCTTTGCTCTTTGCACTTGCTGTTGGATAAATCTCTTCTAATTCTCCAATGGTAAAGGGTGCTTCTTCCGGATAATCTCCATCAAATTCCTCATCAAAATACACCAAGTCCGGTTGACGTGTTTTCAGTTCGTGAATGATCAGCCCCATCTGCAACCCCCAGTCACCGAGATGTATATCTCCAATGACCTCGTGTCCTACATAACGTTTGATACGTTTAATACTCTCACCAATAACTGCAGAACGCAAATGACCTACATGCAATGGTTTTGCAACATTTGGCCCACCAAAGTCCAACACAATTTTCTTTTGTTTTTCTGGCGCTTCTAATCCAAATTTTTCGTTTACTTGCATGTCACTCATGGCATTTTTTAAAAATTCTTTAGAAATCTTAAAGTTCAAAAATCCAGGTGGTACAGCAGTTACTTCTTCGAAAATTTCTTCATTTTTTAATAATTCTGCAACAGTTTCTGCGATTTTAATTGGTGCCATTTTATATTCTTTCGCAAGGGCCATTGCTCCATTGCACTGAAATTCACACAAATCAGGTCGATTTGACCAAGATACAATACCTTTTGACTCATCATACCCTGCTTCTTGAAAAGCTTTTTTTACTATGTTTGATATTACTTCCGTTATTTTTTTCATCTTAACCTCATGCTCCTATACTTCCTGTGATACTTTTTTATTTTTTTCAAACTGAATTCTCTCCGCTAAAGAAAAAGCGCAGCCGCAATAATCCTGACGATATAGTCCATATTCCTTGGAAAGTTCGATGGATTGTTTATATCCGTTTTTCTTCTTAAAATCCGAGGGCAAAAAAGACACCCCATAAACTTGTTCCAAATCATTTCCTATTTCATTGATACGCACAGCATTCTTTAATGGACTGATCGAAAGCGTCGAACAAAAATAATCAAAATTATTTTCTTTTGCAATTCTGGCAGTTTCCCGAAGTCTCAATTCATAACATCGAAAGCAACGTTCTCCGCCCTCTTTTTCCTTTTCAAATCCTTTGACTGCATTGAAAAAATCGGTGGTTTCATATGCTGCTTCCAGAAAAGAAATTGGAAAATCCGGATTTTCCTTATCCGAAAATTCCCGAATAAATCGTTTTTCTTCTTCCACACGCTTTTGATATTCTTCTATATCTGTAATGTTTGGATTATAAAATAAAATCGTAATTCGAAAAATGGAGGAAAGGTATTTCAAAACGTAAGAACTACAAGGCGCACAACATGCATGCAAAAGCAGACGCTTCCCATAAGTTTCCTCTTGATTATGAATGATTTCTTCCATTTCCTTCTGAAAATTTCTCAACAATTTTCTCCTAAATATTTTTCACAAAATTCATCCATGGGAATTGGCTTCCCATAATAATATCCTTGAATAATTGAGCAGCCTAAGTTCGTAATACTTTCGAGCTGTTCCTTTGTTTCAATTCCTTCACAGATTACTGACATTCCAATTCCTTGTGTCATCTCAATAATCTTTTGTAATATCAAACGACTTTTTTCTGTACACATGGAATCGGAGGCAAATCCTCGATCTATCTTTATGACATCAAATGGAATATCTTTTAAAAGATTCAAGGACGAATATCCCGAACCAAAATCATCCATGGAAACCAGAACACCGATTTCCTTCAAATCGTTCACAATTTTTTCAATCGCTTTCTCATCATTTAAAAATACAGACTCTGTAATCTCCAATGTAATCAATTCTTTTGGGATCTCATACCGATCGATGATTCTTGCCACATTTAGCACATAATCTGAGTTATTCAATAATACCTTTGACTGGTTTACGGAAATGGGAACACACTTTTTCCCCGCATCCAAAAGCTGTTTTTGCTTTTCACACACCGTCTCCAAAACATAATAGTCAATATTTTCTATAAATCCATTGGTTTCGAAAAGTGGAATAAATTCACTAGGGAAGATCACGGTGCCCTCTGGTTTAATCCATCGGATTAGCGCTTCCGCCCCATACAATTCATCGGTATCGGCATTCCATTTTTGTTGCAGATATACTTGAAACTCTTTCTCCTGCAATGCCCTTTGCATATCTGACTCAATACGATCAATTCTTCGCATCTCATCTACAATGGAATCCGAATATACACGAGTCATCGACTTTGAGTCCGTCTTAATCATCTTTCGTGCTGCATTCGCCCGATCAATCATCATATCCACTTCTCGATCATATTCTCTGATCTGATAAATTCCAACTTTAAAACGAATCGGAAATTTGATGCCAATCGTTCTTGCGTATTCATTGACAGACTGCCGATAATCTTCCCAGCGCATCTTATTTCCAGAATCGTTGTTCACCAATACCACAAACTGATCACTATGCATTCTTGCACAAATTTCATTGGACAGGAAAATATCTTTTGCAATCGATACACATGCCCTTAGCAGTTCATCCGCCCGATCATGTCCATAGGCTTCATTGATATAGCGAAAATTCGCAATATCAAAACGTTCAACCAAGTAGGGAATCCCACGATTGGTCTCTAAGATTTCATGTGCTCTGACTTTAAAATAGTTTAGATTCTTTCCCCTTGTTATTTCATCTTCATACGCCATTTTCTCAATGATTGTGGTCGTATTCATAGAAGTGACCCATACAAACAGAAGTAAGATCAAGCTCATAGTTACAATCACAATGCTACTAAGCGCCGTACGAAATACCGCCTGATTTATCACATGAATTACTGGAGTCGCATCATAGAATCCCATCAAGAACGTTCCTTCTTCTCTTGATATCAAGTGATATGCTAAGAGATAGTAATTCCCGTTACTTAATTCTATATATCTTGCACCGCTCCGATGCGTCTGCAGCTCAGAATAGAGTCCACTAAGCGATACACCAGAATCCGATGATTCTCCTACGGTCTCCAAAAACACAGATTCAAAACTTGTACTTGCTGCATATGAATTCTCTGAAAGAGAATCCATTGCGACACTTTCGTGAAGATAGTCGGTCAAGTAACAAAATCCTTCATTCAACATATTAGATATCAGAGCTGAGTTTCGAAAATTAGAAAGGTCATATAGTATTTCTACAGTACCTAGCTCGACATCATCATCCATTAATATTTTCTGGATGGAGAGAAAAGTCTCTTCTTCCCCCTGTAAATCTTGAATCACCAGAACCTGAACAGTCTCATTGTATTCCAACGCCAAAACAGGCATTTCTGCAATGCGAAGATATAAAGAATCATAAGTACTATATTCTTCCCCGTTCGCCAATTTTACAATCGCATCATACCTTACATCCTCATTTAAGATATCTAAGAGGAGTCTTGAATCATCTATTGATGCATTCTGTTTGAAACTCGACTCAATTTTTGAAGACAAAACATCCAGCTGTTCACTCAACAATTTACATTCATCCACAAATGCTACATGGAAACTGGATATTTGTTTTACATATTGATCCATGTTATTTGACAGATATGTATCTTCAATATCATGTACATGAATGGTACTGATGATTAAGCTTAAAATCATCATGACCATTCCTAACAAGATCATACGCTCTGAAAATCGATCTTTTGCGTATTTTCGCTTCATGTAATTCCCTCATGTAATCCCTGTGTTTTTTTGCCTACTGAAAATAGGATACGCCACTTTCAAAGATCTTAAGATCCTGTTCCCCATAAATATTAATAGCGACTCCGTTACCAATACGTTCTGCATGTGCCATTTTCCCGAAGCAACGACCGTCTGGTGATAAAATTCCTTCTATGGATGCATAAGAACCATTTACATTCCACTCTTCATCCATGGATACATTGCCAAAAGGATCCGAGTACTGTGTTGCCACTTGCCCATTTGCAAACAACTGATCAATCCATTCTTTTGGAGCAACAAATCGTCCTTCTCCATGGGATGCTGGATTCACATAGGTTCCACCGAGTTCTGCTTTTTGAAGCCATGGTGAATTATTTGACACAACTTTTGTATAGACCATTTTCGAAATATGACGATTAATGGTATTAAACGTTAACGTTGGCGCGGTTTCCTTTTGTGGTGCGATTTCACCATTTGGAACGAGCCCAAGCTTAATCAGTGCCTGAAATCCGTTACAAATTCCAAGTGCAAGACCATCTCTCTGATTTAGCAAATCAGTAACCGCTTCCTTGATCTTTTCGTTTTGGAATGCAGTTGCAAAAAATTTCGCACTTCCATCTGGTTCATCTCCTGCACTAAACCCACCTGGGAACATAATAATCTGTGCTTGCTTAATTGCCTGTTCAAATGCCAGCACGGATGATCTGATATCCTCTGCGGATTGATTCTTAAAGATTAATGTTTTTACATTTGCTCCAGCTCTTTCAAATGCTAATGTGGAATCGTATTCACAGTTGGTACCAGGAAATACCGGGATGAAAACATTTGGTTTGGCGATTTTATTTTTGCAAACATATATTTCTTTTGCAGAGTAAATGTTTGATTCTACTAATTCTTTTCCTTTTTTTGCCTTTGTTGGGAATACCTTCTCTAATTTACCTTCCCATTTTTCCTGTACTTTATCCAGTTTCAATACGAAATCTTGGTAAGTAATCTCTGCTTCTTTTTTTACCTCACCTATATAAGTATATGGTATCGAAAGTTGATTCATTGTCTCTTTTGAAACTTCAAATATCATAGCTGCCATTTCATTGGTAAAGAAATCACCATATCTTAGCGATGAATTTAAGGCTACACCAAGTTTATTTCCGTATGCCATTTTACTAATAGCCGGTGCAACTCCATGTGCATCCAAAACAAAGGAAGCTTTCATTTTCTTTGCAAGGATCAGATCTTGAACTGCTTCATACAGCGCCATTGTTTCTTCATATTTTGGAAGATCAAATTGATCTTTTGGAATAGAAACCATAATAACTGCATCGCCAGCTTCTTTTAACTCCGTTGTGACTGTATTTTGATGTTTTGCAACATTCACAGCGAAAGAAACGAGTGTTGGCGGAACGTCAATATCATGGAAGGTTCCTGACATACTATCCTTCCCGCCAATGGAAGGAAGACCATATCCCATTTGTGCATCATATGCTCCCAAAAGTGCAGCAAAAGGCTGACTCCATCTCGAAGGTTCGTTTGACATTCTTCTAAAATATTCCTGGAATGTAAAACGAATCCCTTTATAATCACCGCCTGCAGCAACAATCTTTGACATCGATTCTGTCACAGCATAAATTGCTCCGTGGTATGGGCTCCATGAGGATAGGTAAGGGTCGAATCCATAACTCATCATAGTCATCGTATCTGTTTTACCATCTAATACTGGCAGTTTTGCCAACATAGTCTGCATCTCAGATTTTTGATAAGTACCACCGTATGGCATGGTTACTGTACCCGCACCGATGGATGCGTCGAACATTTCTACCAGACCTTTTTGAGAACAAGTATTTAAATCACTAATACTTTCCAACCAAGCTGATTCTAAATCCTGATTTTCCAGTGCATCTTCTACTTTACTGTTTGCATACACATTAAAGTAATTGTCTGCTTCACTTGGCATTTCGACATGCACATCTGTTTCCTGATGTGCTCCATTTGTATCTAGGAATGCCCTTTTTATATGAACAATTTCTTTTTCACGCCATTTTAATATCAAATCTTTTTCTTCGGTTACGATTGCAACCTCAACGGCTTCGAGATTTTCTTGGGCAGCATAGATCATAAACTGGTCTACGTCTTTTGGATCTACGACAACAGCCATTCTTTCCTGAGACTCGCTAATTGCAAGTTCCGTCCCATCAAGTCCAGCATATTTTTTTGGAACTTTGTCCATATCTACAATCAGTCCATCGGCCAATTCTCCAATCGCAACACTGACTCCACCTGCTCCAAAGTCGTTGCATTTTTTGATGAGTCGACTAACTTCTTCTCGTCTAAATAATCTTTGAATTTTTCGTTCTGTAGGTGCATTACCTTTTTGGACTTCTGCCCCACATGTTTCAATGGACTCTTCAGTATGTACTTTGGAAGAACCTGTCGCTCCTCCACATCCATCACGACCAGTACGGCCTCCCAATAAAATAATGCGGTCTCCTGGATCCGAGTTTTCTCGTATTACATTTTTTCTTGGAGCGGCACCCATTACAGCACCGATTTCCATTCTTTTTGCCACATAATCTGGATGATAAATCTCTTTTACAAGGCCTGTAGCAAGTCCAATCTGATTTCCATAGGAAGAATAACCGATTGCTGCTCCTCGAACTAATTTTTTCTGTGGAAGTTTTCCTTTTAAAGTATCCTCTACCGGAATGGTAGGATCTGCCGCACCAGTAACACGCATAGCTTGATACACATAGGCTCTTCCTGATAATGGGTCACGGATTGCTCCACCTAAACAAGTTGCGGCTCCACCAAAAGGCTCAATTTCCGTAGGATGATTGTGTGTTTCATTTTTAAAACTTACCAACCACTCTTCCGTCAACACCTTCCCATCACGTTCCATTTCAACAGGTACTACGATCGAACATGCATTTATCTCATCCGATACTTCCATATCTTCCAATTTTCCATCTTTTTTTAATTTTCGCATAGCTAACAGGGCAAGATCCATTAGACAAACAAATTTATCTGTTCTTCCTGCAAAAATTTCACTTCTAGTATCTAGATAATTCTGGTAAGTTTTTGTAATTGGAGTATGATAGAATCCATCATCGAAAGTAATATTCTTTAACTCGGTAGAAAAAGTAGTATGTCTACAATGGTCTGACCAGTACGTATCAAGTACTCGAATTTCCGTCATCGTAGGATTTCTCGTTTCTTCCTTAAAATAATTTTGAATATGAGCAAAGTCGTTCTCCGTCATTGCCAAATTCAAAGAATGATACAAGGAGTTTCGCTCATCCTCCTGCAAATCTATAAAACCATCAAGAATAACAATATCATCCGGTTCATGATAATCTAGTTCCAAAGTTTCTGGTTTTTTCATACCCGTTTCTCTAGAATCTACTGGGTTAATACAGTATTCTTTAATTTTAACAAACTCTTCTTCTGAGATTTTGCCTTCAATTACGTAGGTCGTTGCTGTCTTAATAATAGGAGTTTCATTTTCGTTTAAAAAGCGAACACATTGAACAGCAGAATCCGCTCTCTGATCAAACTGCCCTGGAAGATATTCTACACTAAAAACAAGAGCTTCATTTGCAACTGCGATTTCCTCATGAAATAACAGATCTACAGGAGGTTCTGAAAATACTACATTACATGCTTCTTGAAATACTTCGTCCGAAATATCATCCACATCATATCGTATCAAGACACGAACTCTGTCCACCCCATGAATTCCAAGAAATCCTTTGATATCATCTTCTAGTTCTTTTGCCTTTACCGCATATGGTTCTTTTTTCTCTACATAGATTCGTCTTACCGTATTCATTCTTTTTCTTTCCTCCAACTAGGTTTTATTCCACTTCTATTAATAAATTTTTCATAATAAAAAGCATTTCTTCATTGACCATTTTTTCTGAGACATTCATGGTCCTTGCACAGATTTTCATTCCTTCTAAGAGAAACATGATACTTCTAGCCATACCCGCAGGATCCTGGCATGTAAATTGTCCACTGCCCACTCCAGAGACGATTAAGGACTCCACTACTTTGCATGCAATATCAAATTGCGCATACAAGACATTTTTATTTCTAGGGACTTTATGAGCAAAATAATACTCATAAATTGCAAGCGTCAGCATTGGTTTCTTAGACACGATTTCTTTTTGCTGTTCGCGAAGAAAAATCGCAAATACATCTGCTGGTGTAGCTTCTCCAGGAATCTCACCTCGAAATAAAGAATCCGATTCTTCTGTTTCGCGCTTTAATACAGCCTCGAAAATTTCCTGCGTACTTGAAAAATACAGATATAAACCCCCTCGGCTAATCTCACAAGCATCTACTATATCCTTCATAGTCACGTCTTTGTATCCTTTTTCTTGAAAAACCACTTTTGCCGTATCGATAATAAATTGTTTTTTTTGTGCTGACTTATCTCCCATTTTTATTCTCCGTTTTCATACCTTATGCTAATGGCTGATCCCATGTTTCAATCAGCTCTTTTAATTTTTTGAGAGACCGATAATAAATCTCATTCTTTACTCCATCATTCCACTCACTTGCTCTTGTCATACCACGCAGTACATATTTTGACAAAATGCCAATGATTGGTGATAGATCTGTTATTTTGGTCTGTTCAATTGCCTTCCATTCATCTTCTTTCGTACGAATATGTTGTCTGGCGTAAATATACTGATAGTTTTTATCAATCAAGTTGGTTTTCTGAGCATCTTTCACAAAGCTCAACAAGGTTGGATCATATGTCGGAATGGATAAAAACCCTTTTTCACTTTCATCTCCAGAATAATATCTTGTCAAATCCCTTCCGAGGGTTGTTTCAAACCATGGTAAATACTTTAACAAACGATGTACATCATCATGATACATATGAATTGCTTCTTTTTTACTTAGCTTATCCTGTCCATTATTTTGCATAATTATTCTCCATTCCTTTTTATGACATATATGTTTTATTTTAGCAAAACTTTATCTTTTTGTACATGGTAAGTTCTGTCAAAAATTCGCTTCTTTTCAACGGTTTTACATTGGACATCTACAATATTTCGTCTTATAATAAACTTTATAAGAACTAATCTATTTTAACGAACACAAGACAAAGTACGATCGACTCAACTCTTTGAGAAGATCAGGAATGAGAGAATATGAAAACATTATTTCACCCAAATGATATTCTAATCAAAAAAAATGATCCACTTATAGAATTAGCCGTCATCGTTGAAGGTTCTGTCCAGGTACGTTCCAGTTTTTCGGAATTTGTTTTAGCACCCGGAAATGTCATTGGACTAATTAATCTCAACTCAAAATTGCATGGTTTTACTTACCAAGCCCTCACCAAGGTTCGTATTTCTACGCTCTCTTTTCATGGCCCAGATAGCTTATATGACGATTTTGAAGTCAATCCAGACCATATTTCTTTGTTCCAAAACTCTTTAATTCAACAAGTCTCATCCATTCTAGATGGTATTCAATATCTACGCTATGAACTGGATAATTTAGGTAGTCTGGTAAAAAACACGTATCAAGATTACGGAGCGCTTTGCGACTCTTTTTCAGTTCCTATTAGAGAGTTACCTCGAAAAGAAAATCTAATAAGCAATACCGATGATACCGATGTTTCTCCATGGATTTATCAATACTATTCTGCGTTACGTACACTCAGTCCCGAAAATTTAGACTTACTAAAACAAAACATTCCCCTTACCGTCGGTCTTTTAGTCAATTTTTGTAGAGATATCCCCTTGTTTTGTTCGGTTGGAGGAACTTTAAAAAAACAGCAGGGGCTTGTAAATGAAATCATTTTAAATGAATCTTCGGATGATTTATTTTTCTTATACTCTGAGCTTTTCCATCAAGTTTCAAAAAAACAAGAACCAGATATCAGTCTGGTTTCTGCGATGCATCAACTAGTCAATTATATCGAATTTACAAAAGATATCGATCGTGCTCTTTGGGAAAAAAGAAAAAAAGAACACGATTCCAATAAGAAAGATCCCGAGACCCCTATAGAGCTTTCACAACATTCAGCGAAAACTCGAATTCCGAAAAAGGAACTTCCTGCGGAAGCCTCATTTGAAGAAAACTTAGAAAATCTTCTTTGGTCAGATTCTACATTAATTCCAGACTCTGCATATAGTGCCGAATTCACTTGGGAAGATATTTCCAAGCCACAAGTATGCGATTCTAGCGATCACAACGTCGTCCCATCAGAGACTATAGATTTGCTACCAGATAATTCCATTCTTGCAGATGAACTTTCTGGTTCTCTTGATCAGATTCTAGATTTCGCGGGATGTGAGCCCAACTTTAAAACTGCAATTCGAAGAGCAATTCAAGAGTACATGAAAGTAGACGGAAATGAGGAAAGCGAACAATCAAAAAAAATATCACAAGCGCTCATTTCAGGTTTCTTCAAAGTATATTCCATGGCATTTTTTGCCAGCATCGATGCGTCAACTGTTCCTAATGTCCTAAAAATGTTCTTCTACTTTGGATATATGGATGAGACTCTTTGTGGCACGGAAAATGCTAATGCACTTCTATTAGCACTAAAAAACACCTATTGCAATACAACACATGGGCACTATACCTTCTATGATTGGCTCATGCAAATTTATCAAGGGAAAAAAGAACCCTCAAGAAATGAATTTGACATCGATTATAAAACACATCTCAGACAGCAAGTATCCAGACAGGAAATTACAAAAGACGAAGAGAGTAGACTTCTCTCCGACGGAAAAGAACGTGTTCTATTTGAAATGAAAAATGCATTCCCTCTTGCCAACAAAACAACTTATGGTAAGCTTCATGGATATATGCCAGTTCTATCCAGTTATAAAATTACTAGACCGATTGACAACTTATTAATTCAAGAAAGTGATATCGAACAAGCCAAAGCTTCTATTCTTTCCATTGATTTTTCAGCCTTCTACCGTGAAATTCTTTTTTCAGATACTTCTATTGGAATACAAAAAGATTACATTCAAGTTGAGATACCACCAGATATCATCCTTATGCCGACCATAGGTTCAAGAGGCGTTATGTGGCAAGAAATCGAAGGGAAATATCGCGATACACCTGGACGAATGATGATACCTATTTTATCCACAGAACTTCTCGAACCAATGCTGACAAAATTGACTGCAGAGTTTCGTTGGGAAATGTGCAAACGACTGCAAGGTGCCAGATGGAATGATGTGACAGAGCCTTCGCTTACCTCCGCTTACTTCGACTATCTTCAGTTTTACAAAAAAAATGGTGACTTATCCCCAGAGGCCAAAAATAAGATTCAGCTTTCACTTGCACGAGCTAGAAACAACTTCCGCGAAGCATTTGTTAACGATTATATGAATTTTTATCAATTCGAGTCCAAAGGTATTCCTAAATTCAATAAAGTTTTAAGACATATTTTCTTCACCTATTGTCCTCTACCGAAAGAGATTCAGCAAGAATTATCCAAGAACCCTCTATTTCAAGAAGGATTTAAAGGTACCGCATTGCAAAAACAAAAACTGCTCACAAAATATGAGCGTTTGCAAGATAAACTTCGTGAACAAGGAAAGTCACTTCCTGAAAACCTCGCATCCTATATTGAATTTCTGAAAAAATAAAAATGTCCAGTCATAATTATATGACTGGACTTTTCCTATACTTTGTATTCTATAATGTATTTATTTTTGAAATAATAGCTTCTAACATTTCCACATTTGTATCTTCAACTCTTCCTGCATCACATTTTGATGCGATGGATGGATCAATTGGCAACTTTGCAATTACTTCAATTCCAAAGTTCTCTGCTACTTCTTCAATTTTACTTTTTCCAAATACTTCGATCTTTTTCCCGCAATCTGGACATTCCAGATAGCTCATATTTTCGACGATTCCGAGAACTGGGATATTCATTTTCTGTGCCATGATAACGGCTTTTGCAACAATCATCGAAACCAGATCCTGTGGTGAAGTTACCACAATAATTCCATCAACTGGTAGCGACTGAAATACAGTAAGAGGAACATCTCCCGTACCAGGTGGCATATCAACAAACATATAATCCACATTTTCCCAAATCACATCTGTCCAAAATTGTTTTACGACTCCTGCAATCATTGGCCCTCTCCAAATAACTGGATCTGTCTCATTTTCCATAAGAAGATTAATGGACATGATATCTATTCCAGTTGAGGATTTTCCAGGCAATATTGCGGATTCTAGTGCGACTGCTTTCTCAACAATTCCAAATGCCTTTGGAATAGAAGGACCAGTAATATCTGCATCTAATATTGCAGCATGGTTTCCTTGTTTCTGCATAGCAACGGCCAGCATAGATGTCACGAGTGATTTTCCTACACCACCTTTTCCACTTACAATTCCGATTACTTTCTTTACACTGCTGTGTTCATTTAATTTTTCAATCATACTTTGTGGCTCCGTACGACTTGAACAACTTCCTTCACCACATGATGAACAACTTGAACTACATTCTTCGCTCATTTTTTTCCTCCTAAAAACATTTAATATTCTTCAATATGTAAAACTCCAGGTGTCTGACCTACTTTTTCGATCAGCTCTGGATGTTCTTTTCCTTTTTCATTAAAAATCTCCAAAAGAACAATGACTTTGCCATCCATCTCTTCTTTTGTAATTTCTACATTCATAATTTTGTGTCCAATGTCCTTTATTCCAGATAGAACTTTTCCAAGATGCGAAACATGTTCAAGTTCTAAATACAAATTGATCTGCTTTGATTTTTGACCAATTTTAATCTCAATCACACGGAAAACGGATAATAAAATAAAAATCAGAACCCCTGATACAATCGCTGCATAATAATATCCAATACCAATTGCAATTCCCATACATGCAACTGCCCAAAGTCCAGCTGCTGTTGTCAGACCTTTTACTTTCATTTTACTAGTAACTAAAATAGTACCTGCACCTAAGAACCCAATTCCACTGATGACCTGAGCACCCATTCTCATAATACTGGTATCTCCATAGGTCTGATAGATATACTGACTAACAATCATCACAAGCGCCGAGCCCATGCTCACAAGCATATACGTTCGAAATCCTGCTGGCCTATTTTTTTGTCCACGCTCTAATCCAACAATTCCTCCAAAAAGAATGGCAAGCAATAAACGAATCAAGACGGAAAGATAGTTCAATTCATAAAGCATTTCCATAAGACACCTTCTTTCTTTTCATAATTATAACACCATTTCTGGCATATGCCTATAAAAACTAGTTATGTACTGTCACAAATACAAAAAACTCTAAGCAAAAAGCTTAGAGTTTTTAAGCAGGGGATGAGAGAATCGAACTCCCGCTAAAAGTTTTGGAGACTTCTGTCATACCATTTGACCAATCCCCTTTAGGTTGTATTTTTACCTGCCGAAAAGTATTATAACATACACTATATTCCAATTGCAACCCCAAATTAAAATAAAAATGAGACCGCTTCTGGCACGGTTTTTACAAAATGAAATTTCATACCTTTGCAATGTAAAACAGCCTTTTCACATGCTTTTGGAAGAATAACAGTAGAATACCCAAGCTTTTTCGCCTCATTAACTCTCTGCTCTGGCATATTGACTGCTCGAACTTCACCACTCAATCCAATTTCACCAAAAACCAGCACTTCATCAGATATCGCCAAATTTTTGAAACTTGAAACAATGGCAAGTGCAATACCAAGGTCCAATGCAGGTTCAGATACTTTCATTCCACCCGCAATATTTACATATGCGTCGCTGGATGACAAAGACAGACCGACTCTTTTTTCCAAAACAGCCATAAGTAGATTTACTCGATTGAAATCTGTTCCAGTTGCTTGTCTTCTTGGATTTCCAAAATTCGTTTCACATACGAGTGCCTGAATTTCCAATAATATTGGCCTTGTTCCCTCAATGGAACACGTCACAATACTTCCGCTCGCCTGCTCTGCTTTTCCATTTAATAAGAATTCCGATGGATTCTCCACCTCAATGAGTCCAGCATTTTGCATTTCAAACACGCCAATTTCATTTGTTGAACCAAAACGATTTTTAACCCCTCTAAGAATACGATACGAAGCGTGTCGATCACCCTCAAAATAAAGAACTGTATCTACCATATGTTCAAGCACTCTTGGACCTGCTACAGTTCCTTCTTTTGTCACATGCCCTATTATAAAAATAGTCACTTCCAGTCCCTTACTGATTTGCAATAGTCTTGCGGTTACCTGACGCACCTGCGATACGCTTCCCGGTGCAGCATCAATTTCATCTGAAAAAATCGTTTGAATCGAGTCAATAACAACTACCTTGGGTTGATTTGTACGAATGACCTGTTCAATCGTTTCTACATTCGTTTCACAAAGTAATTTTAAATGCTCTCGAAAGGTACCTATACGTTCTGCGCGAAGTTTAATCTGTTTTAAAGATTCTTCTCCTGAAATATATAATACCAAATGACTTTCGTTAGCAAGTTCTCGACATACTTGAAGAAGCAATGTAGATTTTCCTATTCCGGGATCGCCACCCAATAAAAGCAGAGACCCTGGCACAATACCTCCACCAAGGACTCTGTCAAATTCTTTTATTTTAGTTTCAATACGTTCTTCCGTCTTCATTTCAATTTCTGAAATGGACAACGGTTTTATCTGTTCACCAGGCATCAAATTCTTGTGTGCTTTCTTTGTAGAAACGCTACCTTGTGCTGGCGCCTCTACAAAGGTATTCCACTCATGGCATGCTGGACACTGTCCCATCCATTTGGTTGATTCGTATCCACATTCTCCACAGAAAAATACAGGTGTATTTTTTTTTGCCATATAATTCTCACATTCTTAGTTGCGTAATATATTATCTTTGAATTTGAATTTTCGCGATTTTACCATCAGTCAAATCAACACTCAGACTTAACTTTCCACTTAATTTCGTATTCATGTTTCCTGCATTCACTTCATTTACACACACGTCGTAGGATGTATCTTCCATTAAGCCAACAGTGATTTGCGTTTCTGCATTTCCAGAAACCATCAACTCCATACCACATTCCGTCTCCAACAATCCTTCTACATTGGTTCCTGGCACAGATTCATACATAAACAATCCATTTTTTTCAAGTTTAGTAATCTTTGAATACGTCTTCACTTTGTAAAGATCTCCATCGATTGGAAAATCTTCTACTTTTGCCTTTTCCTGAAGCTCATAATTACCAAAAGTGATTCCACCTGAACCATCTTTTGTAATCAATTCTTTTACTGTCATTTTAATAACCATACCTTTCCTAAAGTAGTGCGAAAGATTAACTTTCACACACATTCCTACAAATACTTAGATTTATATATAAATTATTGCATAGTTAACTTGTAATCACAAGAAGTATTATTATTTTTTATTGATACGAAAAACTGTTTTTCCATTTCTTCGCTGTACACTCAAGTTCTCACCTGCTTTTACTTTGCCTAGCAACATTTCTTCCGCGACCAAATCCTCTATTTCTGTTTGAATCGCACGTTTCAAAGGTCTTGCACCCATTTTCTTATCATAATAAGTCTCTACTAAATAATCCTTCATAGACTGTGAAATTGATAGTTTGATATTCATTTGTTCTTCACAACGTTTTGTTAAATCACGAGCAAGGATCATAATAATATCATTCATATTCTCTTTTGAAAGAGAATGGAATACCATGATTTCATCAATTCGATTGATAAATTCTGGTTTTAGATTTCTCTTTACTTCATCCATGACCTTGCTTTTCATCGAATCATAATCTTGCTTTTCAGTTGTTTTTGACGCAAATCCCAGATTTTTTGGTTCTACAATCTCTTTTGCTCCCATATTTGAAGTCATGATGATGATTGTATTTTTAAAACTCACTTTTCGTCCCTTGGAATCTGTGATATGACCGTCATCTAGAACCTGCAATAAAATATTAAACACATCTGGATGTGCTTTCTCCACTTCATCAAATAAGACTACGCAATACGGATTTGCACGAACCTTTTCGCATAACTGCCCACCTGCATCAAATCCTACATAACCTGGAGGCGAACCAATGATTTTAGATACCGAATGAGGCTCCATAAATTCCGACATGTCCAGACGAATCATTGTGTCTTTTTCTCCAAACAAAGCTTCAGCAAGTACTTTACTAAGTTCTGTTTTTCCGACACCCGTTGGTCCTAAAAACAAAAAAGAACCCATTGGACGATTTGGATCTTTTAACCCTACTCTTCCTCTACGTATCGCTCTTGATATTGCTTTTACTGCTTCATCCTGCCCAACAACTTTTTTATGCAAGGTATCTTCTAACTGCATCAGTTTCAAACTTTCTTTTTCAGTTAATTTATTAACTGGGATTTTTGTCCACTGAGATACAACACTTGCAATATCTTCTTCTTCAACTTTCACCATATTTACAGATTCTGCTTGAAGTCGATTCTTTTCTTTTTTATCGACAATTCGATCTCTTTCCGCTTCCAACTCTGCAGCATAATGAAACTCTTCATTCTCTACCGCTTTTTCAATCTTTTCATTTAGTTCTTTGATTTTCTCATTCCATAGAATTATTTTTTTACCGGAACCGATGTTTTTCATTCGTACAGCCGAAGAAGCCTCGTCAATCAAATCAATTGCTTTATCCGGCATGTTTCGATCGTTAATGTATCGTGCCGATAAGGTGACTGCTGCTTTAATTGCATCGTCAGCAAGTTCAACTTGATGAAACTCTTCATATTTTGATTTAACTCCATATAAAATCTTTAGTGTTTCTTCTTCTGAAGGTTCCTCTACCGAAATTGGTTGGAACCGTCTTTCCAGTGCTTTATCTTTCTCGATGTATTTACGATACTCATCTCTTGTCGTCGCTCCAATGATTTGAAGTTCTCCTCTAGCTAAAGAAGGTTTCAAAATATTTGAAGCATCCATCGACCCTTCCGAATCACCTGCTCCAACTAAGGAATGTAGCTCGTCAATAAAAATGATGATATTTCCATCTTCAATTACTTCATTAATTACTTTTTTAATGCGTTCTTCAAATTCTCCACGGTATTTCGTTCCAGCAACCATACTTGCGAGATCTAAAATCAAAACACGTTTTCCTTTTACGGTATCCGGAACATTTCCCTCTGCGATACGGAGTGCCAACCCCTCAACAATTGCTGTTTTTCCAACTCCTGGTTCGCCAATCAAACAAGGATTGTTCTTGGTTCTTCGGCTTAAAATCTGTGTCAATCGTAAGATTTCGTCATCTCTTCCAATAATTGGGTCGATTTTCCCTTGGATTGCAAGCTCCGTCAGATCACGGCTATATCGCTCGATTGTCTCGCCATTTTTATCTTTTGATTTTTCTTCATTTACATATTTCGCTTTATATTCTCTTCCTTCTTCTCCAAGTGCGAGAAGCAACGTAGAAAATAATTTTTGTAATGAAATATGCTCCGTGATCAGCATATTCACTGCAGAAGATTCTCCTGCCTGCAATAAAGCCAGTAGAATATGCTCTGTTCCAGTTTCAAGTGCACTAAAGTTTTTGGCAACTACATGACTGTTCTCGATAATTTCCATTGCCTTCAGAGAAAATGGAAGTTTTCCACGTTTCGCCTTTTTTTCAGTATCGAAACTATAACTATCCAGTAACTTTTCAATTGTTTCTTCTGTGATGCCTTGTTTTGTTAAAATATAAGCTGCCGTTCCAGTCCCTTCTTTAATCAGCCCAAGCAATAGGTATCCGGTTCCAACAAACTCTTGTTTTCTTTTTTTTGCAGCAGCTTCTGCATACTGTAATGCAAGTTCTGCTTTTTGAGTAAATTTGTCCATATTCTTCTCCGTTCCTTCTCTACGTTTGCTCCCAAAGAGAATTCGTTTTCTATTTTTGGCAAAAACGGACCATTATACAATACGCATAACAGTCCGTTCGTTCTAATCTAAATCAATAATGTCAAGCTCATCATCCCAGAGATCATCTTCATCTGGTTTTAAGTGCTCTTCATCTTTCTTTACATAATTATTCACATAAGCTCTATTTTTGTTATACATATCTTCTTTTGCAGGTTCCTCTACATAAGAATCATCACTTGATTCTTCATATAAATCATCCTCATAATATGCCTCTTCATAAGGTTCTTCCTCGTAAGGAGCACCCTCATAGTTTTCTTCTTCATAGCGGTCTTCTGGATAGGAGTCACCATAATAATCATCCTCTCCATATTGAAGATCAGCTCGCATGTCTAGTAATCGTAAAATCAAAATCACAACGATAATAACCAAAATTGCGATTACACCAATTAATATATATACAAGGAGATTTGCAGATTGGCTGTTGTTCGCATTGTCTGTAGACATTGATTCACTTTCGATATATCTTTGATATACATATTGAATTGAATCATAACGATACCAGCCCTCGGTTCCATCCGATGTCACAACATAGAGAATATAAAACTCTCCATTTTTATACCCTTTTACATCGCCTGAGTCAGTTGCTACTGCAACCTCCATATATCCATCTGGAACACGTACATCTGTCGCAGGCTCTATAACCGTATATCCGGTCTTCGTTGTCTCTTGCGTTGATTCTGTATCTGTTGTTTCTTCTGTGGTTGTTTCTGTATTGTCTGCTCCATCCACAGCACCCTCATTTGGATCTAGAGTCCCTTCTACTTGTGTAGTATCTCCATCCTCATCACTATCAAAGGTAAGTAAATCAGAACGAATATACCCAATATAGTCAGTTCCATCTACCTCAAACTTTACCTGATACCATTCATAACTATCAGTCGTACCATCTGTGGATCCCGTCACTTGAAGAATTACACCTTTTGTAACTGTTGCAATGATGTCAGATGTCGTTGTAGCGCTTTCACGAACTCGAACACTATCGCTGACGATTGTGGCATATTTCCATTCCGATTCAGGCGCAATCGTGGAAGTATCTGTCGTAGTGGTGTTTGTTGTTGAAGTCGTTGGCGTAGTTGATGTAGCAGGTGCTGAATCACCATCTTTAATCACCAAGCTAGCTGCGATATAACCTTTGGTCGTAGCATCAACATGAATCTGATACCATAATACACCATTTGCATCTGTCACTTCATCGGCAATGGATACGACATCTCCCTTGACTACACTAGCTATGATCTGCGAAGATGTACTTGCTGAAGCTCGTATATTAGCACTGGCCGCCGATACTGTTCCAGTCGTTTGCGCAAATGCATGGTTGCTATTTACACAAAACAAAACGATAAACATCCCTAATGCCAGCAATACAGTACTAAATTTTTTTTGAATAGTTAATCCTGATTTCATCTGTGTCTACTCCCTGTTTACTTTTTTATTTATCACGCGAATAACGTTTTTTTCCATCATCCGAATTTTTATTCATTCCAAATCCACTGATATTACTCTTACGATTACGTCTTTCTTCTTCGCGAATAAATGCCTCATGTTTCACAAGGCATTGTGGACAATATCTGCCACTTCTTATGTCCGCCCCACACATCTCACATTTCAAAAAAACCTTTGAATTTTCCGAAATTTCAATGCGTTCATCTTGAATTAGTTTTCGAATATTTCTCTGTCTTAGTCCAGTATGTTGAGCAATCTCATAAGCAGTTGAACCTGGATTTTTTTCCAGATAACTACGCACCTTACCATAATCATCAAACTCTTTGTGTTTGCATTTTTCACAAGAATACTCTCCAAGGCCTTCAAACACCATGGTTCCACCGCACTCCGGACAATCTACTGGTTTATGTAATAAATCTTCTTCTAAATTCATGGTTCACCTCCTTACTCCAACGTGTATGGATCTAACCAAAATTCTATTTTTATGCTTCACTTATTGCTTTTCCAATATCAGTTCTCATATACTTATTTGAAAATTCGACCCAATTCGTAGCTTCATAAGCTTTCTTTCTTGCTTCTTCCAAGGTTGCGCCAATAGCAGTTACACCTAAAACACGTCCGCCATTTGTTACGACATTACCATCTTTAAATTTGGTTCCCGCATGAAACACAAAATAATCATCTTTTCCTTTGAAATTATCAAGTCCAGATATTACCTTTTCCTTTTCATAAGAAATTGGATATCCATCCGAAGCAAGTACCACACATACGGCAGCATCATTTCCAAACTCCAATGTCTCTTGATCCAATGTGCCATCAACACAAGCTTCAAAAATATCTACAATATCATTCTTCATACGTGGAAGCACTACTTGTGCTTCTGGATCACCAAATCTAGCATTATATTCTAATACTTTTGGACCTTCTGGAGTAAGCATGAGTCCAAAAAAAATGATTCCTTTAAATTCTCTACCTTCTGCTGCCATTGCATCAACCGTATTTTGATAAATAAATTCATTACAAAACGCTTCGACTTCTTTTGTATAGAATGGACTTGGAGAAAAAGTACCCATTCCCCCAGTATTTGGTCCCTGGTCTCCGTCATATGCCCGTTTATGATCTTGTGCCGAGGTCATTGTACGAATCGTTTTTCCATCAACAAATGAAAGAACAGATACTTCTCTCCCCGTCATAAATTCTTCCACGACCATCGTATTTCCAGCATCACCGAATTGTTTGTCCAACATAATTGTTTTGACACCTTCTAATGCTTCTTCTTTTGTATTGCAAATAAGAACACCTTTTCCAAGCGCAACTCCATCTGCTTTTAAAACGATTGGATATTTGGATGTTTCTAGATATTTGATTGCCTGGTCTGCATCAGTAAATGTTTCATAAGCCGCCGTAGGGATATTATACTTTTTCATAAGCTCTTTCGAAAAAGATTTACTTCCTTCTAGAATCGCTGCATTTTTTCTTGGTCCGAAGGTTCGAATTCCTTCCTTTTCCAATACATCAACCAGTCCACCTACTAACGGGTCATCCATTCCAACGACTACTAAATCAATATTTTTCTCTTTCGAAAATGACAAGATGCCTTCAAAGTCCATTGCTGCGATTGGTAAGCATGTAGCCAATTCCGCAATCCCGGCATTTCCTGGGGCACAGTAGATTTCTGAAGCTTTTGGACTCCTTGCAATGCGTTCTACAATTGCATGCTCTCTTCCGCCACCACCTACAACTAATATCTTCATCTAATGAATTCTCCTTACGTGTCTTTGTTGTTATTATTTTCCGAGATTGATTTCGCCCAATGCAATTTGATTAATCGCTGCAGGTAGTATTTCCCATTCTGCCTCTTCCAAAACACGTTTTTGAAGAGTCTCTGGGGTATCACCTGACTTCACTTCAACCGCTTTTTGCATAAGGATTGGTCCAGTATCCATACCATCATCGACAAAATGAACGGTAGCTCCAGTCAACTTCACGCCACGTTCAAGAGCTGCTTTATGAACTTTTGTTCCATAATATCCAGTTCCACAAAATGCCGGAATGAGAGATGGATGTATATTAATAATACGTTTTTCATAGTATACACTCATCTGCTGAGGTATTTTTACAAGAAATCCTGCAAGTACGATTAAATCAGGATTCAATTCTCGAATTGTCTCAAATAAGGTCTGATTAAATTCTTCACGATCCGTAAATTCTTTTGGTGAAACACAGATCCCCTGGATTCCATGAATTTTTGCTCGTTCCAAGGCATATGCATTTTGATTATTACTAATTACACCAACAATTTCTGTGTTTTTGATTGATCCGTTCTCAATTGCATCAATAACAGCTTGTAGGTTCGTTCCTCCACCAGACACACAGACCACGATTTTTAGCATAAAGTTACTCCCTTTTCTCCGTTCTCTATAGATCCTATGATGAAAGGTTCTTCTCCAGAAAGGCGAATGGCTTCCATCGTCTGATCTACATCTGATTTATCCACGGCAAGAAGCATACCAATGCCCATGTTATATGTATTATACATCATTTCTTCTTCAATATGTCCTGATTTTTGAAGAAGTTTAAATATTGCTGGTATTTCATAGCTATCTTTTTTAACCACGGCACGTACACCTTCAGGTAGCATTCTTGGAATATTTTCATAAAATCCACCACCAGTAATATGGCTACAACCTAATACAGTGATTCCAGCATCTTTGATTGCTTTTAAGGCTTTCACATAAATCTTTGTCGGTGCAAGCAGTGCATCGCCAAGTGTAGTTCCCAACTCATCATAGTAAGTTTCCAAATTATCTTTTGTCATTTCAAACACTTTACGTACAAGCGAAAATCCGTTTGAATGAACACCTGATGATTTCATCCCGATTAAAACATTACCTTCTTTGATTTCTGCACCCGTAATTAATTTTGATTCATCAACGATTCCAACGCTGAATCCTGCCAAATCATATTCATCTTCAGGATAAAATCCCGGCATTTCTGCAGTCTCTCCCCCAATCAATGCTGCCCCTGATTGTTTACATCCTTCTGCAACACCTTCTACAATACGTGCAATCTTTTCAGGAACATTTTTTCCACAGGCGATATAATCTAAGAAAAACAATGGTTCTCCACCAGCACATGCAATATCATTTACACACATTGCCACACAATCGATACCGATTGTATTGTGGCGATCTAGTAAGAATGCCAGTTTAAGTTTTGTACCTACTCCATCGGTCCCCGATACCAGAGTTGGTTTTTCCATATCTTTAAAATTAGCAAGAGAAAATGCCCCTGAAAAACCTCCAAGTCCTCCAAGAACTTCTGCGCGCATCGTCCCTTTCACATGTTCCTTCATTAATTCTACTGCTTTATATCCAGCCTCAATATCAACTCCAGCGTTTTTATAATCC
This sequence comes from Lachnospiraceae bacterium, assembly GCA_963666475.2. Lineage (GTDB taxonomy): Bacteria > Bacillota > Clostridia > Lachnospirales > Lachnospiraceae > JBFHIZ01. The sequence continues at coordinate 1,224,310 of CAXXJM010000001.1, forward strand.
ATGACATTCCCTCTCCTGCTTCTATTTATTTTGAATAGTTTTTATAGCCAACTTCCTGTAGCTTTGCATCTTTTTCCATGACAACTTCTTTCATTTCTACAGAATAAGATTTTAATCTTTCAAGTAATTCAAAGTCTGAGGTTGCTAAGATCTTTGCCGCCAAAATACCTGCATTCATTCCACCATTAATTGCAACGGTCGCAACAGGGATTCCTGGTGGCATCTGTACGATAGAATACAGAGCGTCATTTCCAGAAAGAGAAGTAGAGAGCATAGGAATTCCAATAACTGGCATCGGAAAAATCGCTGCACACATACCTGGTAAATGTGCTGCCATACCTGCACCTGCAACAATCACTTTATATCCTTTTTCTTCAGCTGACTTTGCATATTCAAAAAATTCATCTGGTGCACGATGCGCGGAAAGAATTTTCATTTCATAAGAAACACCTAATTTTTCTAATACATCCGCAACTTTTGACATAACTGGCATATCTGAATCACTGCCCATTACTATTCCTACTTTGGCCATAATATAATCTCCTTTTTGTTCATTAATAATTACTATTGTATTCTACTAAACATAACGTATGAAAGCAACTAGTACAATGCACACAAATTTATGCCATTTTCTCGAATGGTTTATTTAATTCTTCTGTACCAGCAAGCACAAATACCCCATTTTCTATAATAGCTTCTCGACTTCCGTCTGCTTTTATTGTCCAAATTCCTCCAAGTTCTTCATATGGAATCGTAATGTCAGTGTGACAATTTGTATATGCTTTCTCCATGCCTTCCGTTTTTCGAAGAAGAGAGACAGCATTCTCTTTTGCAATGATTTCTTTACCATTTGGATTATATACCTGGACCTCTTCCGAATGCGAATAGCAAGTATCTCCTACCGCAAAATGTGGTCCCATTTTTTCAGCAATTAAAATAGGGAGAACATCTGCAATTCCATATTTCTTTGCCATCACATATGCCGTCGTGTTTGTACCAATTGCAAACTCTCCAATTGGTAGTGTATCTCTGTGAGACATTATGTTTTCCTTGATGTATTTCTGGTTTTCTTCCTCGTCTTCGAAATTTTTACATGAATAAGATGCAATCATTCCATCATTTAATGTTATCTCGAGATCCACATATTCAAACTCACGTAAAAAGACACGTTTTACATGTAATACTCCGTTCGTACCTTCTAATACCGGTGAAGTAAATACTTCCCCTACTGGAATATTTACATCCGCTACACAGTTTTCAAACTTCGTCTCTTTCTCAGGGTTCGTAAGCTTTGCAAGTTTGACCGTGAGATTCGTTCGGTTTCCATCTTTTCCCAAGATCAGGACTTCTTCTGCTTGATCAAGCGCATCAATAATTGTCTGTTGAATAGTTTGATATAAATGATAATCCAATGTATTCAATCGAATGGTTTCCTCAAAAATCTCTTCAAACTGATCTCCTATGGAAGATACTGGAAAGGCAATGATTGTAAATGAACGCTCTTCTCCCTTGATATATTCATTCATAATCTCTCCACTTTTGCTGAGTTCTGCAACATGAACTTTTCGCTGCACCTCATCATATCGAAGCGCTTCTTTTTTTACAGCTGGTGAAAATGGTTCTTCCCCAAAAATCTCCATAACTGCAGGTCCAGCATAATCAGCTGCCCATTCTTTTCGTTTTTCAAACTCAGCCTTCATTGCGTCCATTTTACGACCGGAAAGAATTTTATCCATATATAGCGCATCATCTTCTTTGTGATCATAATCACATTGTTTGTTTGGAATGGCTCCATAAAAACCTGCGCGATTTCCAGCAACTGCTGCATGACGGATCACCGTTTTCAATCCCATATCACGGAAGTTCTCGATTGCTTTATTTACCACACGTTCAAACCCAAGATTATAACGAATCTCTACGGTTTTCTTTTTGCTTAAGTCTTTATTTCCATTTACAAAACCAATTCGATACCCCTCTGTGTATGTATCAGCCATTTTCTTAATCGTTTCGTCTGGCAGTTTTGCAATAAATTTAGCTAATCTTATCTCATTGCTCGTAACGTATTCACCAAATTGATACAAATATCTTTCATCCACCAAATCTAAAGTCGCAAGCTTACTTACGACCCACTGATCAGAGGTATTTAACATCCGATCCAAGGACTTTCCGACAATCACATCCATGTTCTCTGAGCGGTTCCAATAAATCATATCTACCATTGCTCGATATACTGGTTCCTTACTTGTTTCTCTCCACGAAACATCAAATTCTTCTAATAACATTAAAAATAATTCGGAATCGAATAACCAACTCTCAACATCCTGTTCATAAGTATGCGGAATCAATTTTCTAAGTTGCATGGACAAATAAGCAAACATCTTACCATAATCATCCCCCAACTTACCGACCATGTATTCAGGATTAGCAAGTGATGAACCATAATTCTCTGGCAATAAATCCAAGTAGTTCTTCAGATTTTCCTGCTTCAAATAATCAAGTTTAACACTGTTCCAGTCACGTACCGCAATCTCTGTAAATAAAACTTGCATTTGCTTTACAAAAGATGCCATCCCTTGAAATACTTCAAGATATGGTTCCTGAATTTTCGTTTCCTTAATAATACTATCAATTTTGTTAACCCGTTCTTCTAATCGTTTCATATACGTTTCTCCATTTTAAAACTGAATACCATACAAACCTGCAACCAAAATCAATCCTACCGCTGCTAATGCAATCATACTAATCACAATTCCTAGATAAGAAAAAAGATAGAACTTATCCGCTTCAAATCTGGAAATAATAGATACAATCACTCCTGCTATTGCAAATAACAGTGCCAATAATACGGATAATCCAAAGTTTGCCGGCGCCTGCGAAGCATTTTGATAGGTCAGATATATAACAGTCACTGTACTGCAAAGTGAAATCATCCCAAGTACAACACCCATAATTCCTTTCAGTGAGTGTTTTCGGTTTGTAAAAATATAATTTTTTCTACGTCTCATGTCTTATTTTATCCCATATTGTTCATAATATGCATCGATTGACTGTTTCATTGCATCGTCAATATAAATTTTTCCCTGATATGGTTTGTTGTATAAATGTTCAACTACTTCTGCCATCGAAACGATCGCAGTAGTTTTAAATCCATATTCTTCCTGGATTTCCTGAAGTGCTCCTTTTTCCCCTTTTCCTCGTTCCATTCGGTCAACGCTTACCACTAAACCTTGAAGACTTACAGCTCCTTGTGCACGGATAATTGGCACGGTCTCTCCAATTGAAGTTCCTGCCGTCGTTACATCTTCGATCAATATTACTCGGTCTCCGTCCTTCATAGGGCTTCCTAAAAGAATCCCTGTATCACCATGGTCCTTGACTTCTTTACGATTGGAGCAGTAACGAATATCTGTATCAAAGGCTTCACTCATTGCAATTGTAGTTGCTACCGTAAGTGGAATTCCTTTGTATGCAGGTCCAAAAAGGACATCAAATTCCAGTCCGAAATTTTCTTTGATTGCTTGTGCATAATACAGTCCTAGTTTTCTTAATTGTGCTCCAGTACGATAAAATCCAGTATTTACAAAGAACGGAGTTTTTCTTCCGCTTTTGGTCGTAAAATCTCCAAACTTTAAAACTTCACAATCTACCATAAATTCAATAAACTCTTTCTTGTATTGTTCCACTATTTTATCCTCACAGTCTCTTTATTTTTTCTACCTACATTTGTCCCAGAATTTGCCGATACTATACCCTCTGGCTAAGTGCAAGATTAATATCTTCAATCATATCTTTCACTGCCTGTCTTGAAGCTTTTGCGAAGTTTTCTTCTCCAAACTCTGCATACTCCTTATTCTGATATGCCGCAATGATACCTCTGGATGAATTCACAATCGCACCAAATCCATCCTCATTAAAGAAATGCACGAGATCTTTCCCTTTTCCTCCTTGCGCCCCGTATCCTGGTACCAAAATAAATGCATTTGGCATAATTTTTCTTAATTTCTTGCCCATCTCTGGATAAGTCGCGCCAACAACAGCACCAACATAGCTATAGTTTTCGCCCATGTGGTCTTCCCCCCATTTAGCTACATGCTCTCCAACTAATTCATATAGTGGTTTCCCATCAATTAACTGATCCTGAAACTCGCCACTGCTTGGATTAGAAGTCTTAACCAAAATGAACAATCCTTTTTTTTCTTCTTTTGCAATGTTTATAAATGGATTGATACCATCACTTCCCAAATATGGGTTGATTGTAATAAAGTCTTCATCAAATGCTGCGATTCGTTGGCTTCCTATTTGGACTTTTCCAATATGACCAATTGCATATGCTTCTGATGTCGATCCGATGTCTCCTCTTTTAATATCTCCAATAACAAGAAGTCCTTTTCCCTTACAATAGTCAATGGTCTTTTTATATGCAATCATTCCTGGAATTCCAAACTGTTCGTACATTGCAACTTGTGGTTTTACTGCTGGAATTAAATCATAAATTTCATCCACAATCTGTTTGTTATATTCAAAAATCGCTTCTGCTGCACCTTCAAGAGTCTCTCCACATTTTTGAAAAGCCTGTTCTTTGATGTGATTTGGTATCAGTTTCATAGTAGGGTCCAATCCAACCACAATAGGTGCACCTGTTTCTTTGATTTTCTCAATTAATTTTTCAATCATTTTTGTCAACTATTCCTTTCTAATTCCCGCGTGAATCGCTTTATTTGTTACATGACTCGGCAAAAAGGCGTTGTACGATTGTGCAACGCCCTTTTCCTCCTGTGCAAAGGCCTGTTGCCTTAGCACCTCTTATTTTATACGAATGCTCCTTGTTCGTCTACATATTTTTTAATATTTGAAGCATTCACGTGTTTTTTATATTCGTCTCCTTCAACTACTACAAGGGTCGGAGCCTGCATCACAGCATAACGGTTGGTCAGTTCAATATTTTCTTCTGCATCAACAAGGATATATTCCACTCCATCTAGAATCTGTTTTGCAGTTCTACAGTTTGGACATGTCTTTGTTGTAAATAAATATTTCACACTTTCCGGATTGGAAAGTTCCACCATTTGTTGCCCGTTTAAACCTTTTGTCATCTTCATAACTCTCGTAGAAGGTCTCTTTAATTCAGAACGTTCAGGTTCGTATAATTTACGATTTGCATACTCTTGCAATTTTCCATCATTCCAGTTCTGAACAGGACGATAATATCCTGTAATTCTACTATATACTTCCGTTTTTGCACCACACTTTGGACATACACTGACTTCTCCAGCTAAATATCCATGTTCTGTACATACAGAATAGGTTGGAGACATCGTATAATAAGGAAGTTTATAATTTGATGCGATGGTACGCACTAAGCTTGCAGCAGCCTTCCAGTCTGGAAGTTTCTCTCCCAAAAATGCATGGAAAACGGTTCCAGAAGTATATAAAGTTTGAATTTCATCCTGTACATCTAGTGCATCGAAAATATCCGAAGAATACTCCACTGGAAGATGGGATGAATTGGTGTAGTAAGGAACATCACCGGTTTTCCCAGCAGTCTTGATTCCAGGCCATTTTGCACGATCATGTTTTGCAAGACGGTACGTAGTACTTTCCGCAGGAGTAGCTTCTAAATTATATAAATCCCCATATAATTCCTGATAATCGGAAAGACGTGTTCTCATATGATTTAACACTTCTTTTGTGAATTCCTGAGTTTTCTTGGAGGTCATGTCTCCACGAAGCCAGTTTGCATTCAGCCCAACTTCATTCATTCCAATCAAACCAATCGTCGAAAAATGATTGGTGAAGTTTCCAAGGTATCGTTTGGTGTATGGATACAAACCTTCATCCAAAAGTTTTGAAACCACACCTCTTTTGATTTTTAATGAGCGAGCAGCAATATCCATCATACGATTTAGTCGTTTATAAAACTCATCTTTATTCGCAGACTGGTAAGCAATTCTAGGCATATTGATTGTAACCACACCGATACTTCCTGTACTCTCACCTGCTCCAAAGAAACCTCCTGTTTTTTTGCGAAGCTCTCTTAAGTCTAAACGCAATCTACAACACATACTTCTTACATCGCTTGGTTCCATATCAGAATTGATGTAATTTGAAAAATAAGGAGTACCATATTTTGCAGTCATTTCGAACAACAAGCGATTGTTCTCTGTATCTGACCAGTCAAAATCTCTTGTAATAGAATAGGTTGGAATCGGATATTGGAATCCTCTTCCATTTGCATCCCCTTCAATCATGGTTTCAATAAAAGCTTTATTGATCATATCCATTTCTTTTTTGCAATCTTTATATTTAAAATCCATCTCCTCACCACCAACAATAGCAGGTAGTTCCGCAAGATCATTCGGTACGGTCCAATCTAAAGTAATGTTTGAAAATGGCGCCTGTGTTCCCCATCTAGAAGGCGTATTTACTCCATATACAAATGACTCAATACACTTTTTCACTTCTCGATAAGATAAATTGTCCACTTTTACGAACGGTGCCAAATAGGTATCGAACGACGAAAAAGCCTGTGCTCCAGCCCACTCATTCTGCATGATTCCTAAAAAGTTTACCATTTGATTACATAGAACTGATAAATGTCCAGCTGGAGAAGAAGTGATTTTCCCTCGAATGCCTCCAAGCCCTTCTTTAATCAACTGCTTTAATGACCATCCTGCGCAATATCCTGTCAACATAGAAAGATCATGTATATGTATATCCGCATTTCGGTGTGCGGTCCCAATTTCTTCATCATAGATTTCGGATAACCAGTAGTTTGCAGTAATTGCTCCAGAGTTGCTTAAAATCAAACCACCAACCGAATAGGTAACGGTTGAATTTTCTTTTACTCTCCAGTCCTCCACCTTAACATAGCTATTTACTACATCTTTATAGTCAAGGATTGTAGATTTCATATCGCGCATTTTTTCTCGTTGCTTACGATATAAAATATAAGCTTTTGCCGCTTGAGAGTATCCCGCTTGTTCTAACACGCGCTCGACACTATCTTGAATATCCTCTACCTGAACTTTGTCATTTACGATCTTTGGTTGGACGTCTGATGTTACTCGAAGTGCAAGCAGATCAACAATATCATTGTTGTATTGAACTTCTGTTGCATTAAATGCTTTCATAATCGCATCGCTTATTTTTGCCAAGTCAAAACTAGCATCATTACCATCTCTTTTTATTACTGAATACATTCCTGTTCCCCCTATCATTTGTACCTTTTTTCCAAAAAAGAACCTAATAAAAGGATAGCATTCGCCCTAAAAAAAGTCAATAAAAAACACTAGATATAAGTGTATTTTGTGAATTATACACTATATCTAGTATTATCCGTTTTTTCGGTCTTTATGCAATTTTTCCCTTTATTTATCGGCTTTTCAAAAACTCAAATTCTCTAAGTGCCGATTCGTCACTTGGGTAATCTGCTAAATATTCTTCCATCTTCGATTTTGCCAGATCAAATTCTCCAGCGTACTCATAAATTACGACTTCGTTGAACTTCATAATCTGTAACAATTCTTTTTCGGCATATGGAAAACCCGCATTTAAATACTGCAGGGCTTCATCATAAGACCCCTCGTTTAATTTACACATTGCCAATTGGTTGTATATTTCTGCTGAAGTTTCATCCAAAGCAATGTAGTTTAAATATACACTGGCCGCATAAGAATCAGCACCCAAGGCTTCATAGGTCTTCCCTAGTACCAATGCTGCCTGCTTTGTTTTTACCGTATTACTCTCCTCCATCAGCTCCTTCGCGTGTTCATAGTTTCCAAGATAATACTCTAAGATTCCTTCTTCCTCCGACGTAAGGTTGGTAAGTTCATCCAAAGCTTTTTGAATGTAAATTCGACCATCTTCTGCATAACCAGTTTGTTCCATACTCTCATAGATTGCTAGATATCGTTCAAATTCATTTGTTCCAAACAAAAGATAGCGATTGAAATCATCCGTGGCTAACTCCTTATTTCCCATATGCAAATAGCATTTTCCACGTAAAAAAACTGCATCTTCTTCCTTACTCTTTAAGTTCAGAATCGAATCATAGACTTCTTTTGCTTCCTCATATTGTTCATTTTTATAATAAGCAAGCGCCAAATAGTAATTGATATCATAGTCAAGCTCTTCCACACGATAGGAATCACTTGCAAGTGCATCACAAAACGCCCCAATAGCAAGCTCATATTCACCCAATCCTATATATGCAATCCCTTTTCCACGAAAGGCCTCTTTTTGGTCACCTTCCAAAAGGACCTCATCAAATAGTTCTACAGCTTCCGTGTATTGATAGGACTCATTTAGTTGCATTCCACTTTCTATTTTTTCTCTGGTTTCTTGATTTGTACAAGCTGTTAATAAGATTCCAATTCCAAAGATTATACCAGTCAAATACCATTTTTTCATGCCAATTCTTCCTTTATTTCCCGAATCATTACTCGCTCATCCATGTCATATTTTATCCCTTTAATTTCCTGATACGTTTCGTGACCTTTTCCTGCAAGAATAATGATGTCCCCCTTCTTTGCGTGCGTTATCGCATATTTTATTGCTTCTTTTCGATCTTCAATCATCACATATTCTCCAGTGCCTTTTTTGACCCCAGTCAAAATATCTTCAATAATCGCCTTTGGTTCTTCAAACCTCGGATTATCCGATGTTACAATTGTAAGATCCGCAATGTTTGAAGAAATTTCACCCATCTCAAATCTTCGATCTCTAGACCGATTTCCACCACATCCAAATAGGACGACTAATCTTCCCGGATCATATTCTTTGATCGTCAAAAGCAAACTTTTTAAACTCATGGCATTGTGTGCATAATCAATGAGCATCGTAAAATCATCGGATACTGATACCGGTTCAACACGCCCTTTTACATGAATACTCTTTAGTCCCCGTTTGATTTGCTCATGATCGACTCCTAAATGGTATGCTACCGTCAAAGCTGCCATTGCATTGTAAGCACTAAATCGTCCAGGTGCATTTACCACAAAGGTATCATTTACCAGTCCTGAAACAGGGAATGAAATTCCAATTTCTCCATTCTGTCGTTCCAAAGAAATATTACCCGCCAAAATATCAGCTCCATTTTGGAAGCCATATTGGATGATGGTCTCGCAATGATTTCCTTCAAGAATTCTCTTTGTATGTTCGTCATCGAAATTAGCAATACCACATTTACAATGCTTAAATAAAATACTTTTACACTGTAAATAATCCTCAAAATCTTTATGTTCATTTGGTCCAATATGATCTGATTCCAAGTTCGTGAAAATTCCATAATCAAAAGTAAATCCAGATACTCTGTGAAGCATTAATCCCTGGGACGATACCTCCATAACAACATGTGTACATCCCGCCTGAACCATTTCATAAAAATATTGTTGTACTAATATGGATTCTGGTGTCGTATTGTTTGCCGGTATATGCTGATCACCAATAATCACTTCTATTGTTCCTATCAGCCCGGTTTTTAACTGGACACTTTCTAGCATGGAACGAATCATATAGGTCGTTGTCGTTTTCCCTTTTGTTCCTGTGATACCTATTGTTTGTAATTTTCTAGCAGGATGCCCATAATATGCAGCAGAAACTTTTGCCAACGCTTCTCTTGTATTTTGTACACGGATGACCGTTATACCCTGTGGAACTTCTACTCCATCTTCTACTATAAGTGCTGTACAACCATCTCTTATAACCTGTGAAATAAACTGATGTCCGTCAGAATTTGCGCCTTTGATACACACAAACAAACAATTTGAAGAGACTTTCCTAGAATCTACCTGAATCTCAGAAATTTCCTGCTCGATATCTCCAGTCATATTCAATATCTCTAATTCTTCTAATAAAACGGATAATTTTCTATTCTTTTCTATCATCGGTCTACATATTCTCCTTCGAACACAGTTGTTGCAGGTCCAGTCATTAGCACTTGATTTGTCTGTCTATCAAACAAGATCCTTAGATTGCCGCCTAATAAATGAACTGTTACTTCGTTATCCAATAGACCGTTCACAACACCAGCGACCACACTCGCACAGGCTCCAGTGCCACATGCCAAGGTTTCACCTGACCCTCTTTCATAAACTCTCATGTCAATCGTTTTTCGATCAATGACATGAATAAACTCAACATTCACACTGTCTGGAAACATTTCACTATTTTGAAGATATTCTCCTAGTTTTTTTATATCTGTCGAAAATACATCGTCAACCCATAGAACAGCGTGAGGATTCCCCATGGAAACACAGGTCATTTTATATTCTTCTCCAAATAAATCAATGGATTGTCCAACGATCTCTTTTTCAACTGTAAGAACAGGTATTTCCAAAGGGTCAAATACAGGACTTCCCATATTAACAGTGACTTCGTAGACCACACCATCAACCACATGCAAATCCAGGTTCTTAATCCCACTTTTTGTTTCTATATTAAGTAGCTTCTTTGTCGTCAGTCCTTTGTCATAAACAAATTTAGCGATGCATCGAATTCCATTCCCACACATCGCTCCTTCTGATCCATCCGCATTATACATTTTCATACGAAAATCGGCCACATCTGACTGTTGTATTAAAATTAATCCATCCGCACCCACACCGGTGTGTCTATCACTAATCTTGATCGCCAGTTTTTCTACATCATTTATTTCGTTTTCTAAACAGTTTACATATACATAATCATTCCCACATCCGTGCATTTTTGTGAATTTCATGCGCATTGTTCTCCTTTTGCATAAAAAATAATCTCTGCAAATATTATAGCACAGGTATGGAAGATTTTACTCTTTATTTTTGTGAAACTGACTATTCTTTCGATATTCGCTTGGAGAAACACCACATTTGTTCTTAAAAATCTTCATAAAATGTTTTTCATTTTCATATCCAACCATTTGACTGATCTCTATGATTTTTTCGTCCGTTTCCTCTAGCAAACGCTTGGCTTCATCAATACGTATTTTTTTTAGATAGTTTACAAAATTCATTCCCACGTATTCTTTGAAGTTCAAAGAGAAAAGAGAATAGTTCATCGAAATCCGATTACTAACAACCGCCATATTCAAGTCACTTTTATAATTTTCCTGAATATACTGAATTGCCTGAGCGATCTTCTCTTTATTCTTATAGTCATCAAACTCTTCATTGATCTTTTGTTGAATTCCATAAATCCATTGATCCAGCACCTTAAAATAAGCCTCTGCATTAATGTATGTCATAGGTTCTCTTAATGCATGGTATTCCTTTCTGTCAAACTCAAGAATCCTTGCATAATTTTCAATGATTCGGTCCAATATGTCTTGTGTCAACTGCAGAAAAACTTGTGCTGATATCTTATTCATTTTTGCTTTAAATCGAATATTTGTAACCTTTTTTATACCTTCTTCTGCACGATGCGTTCCCAACAACTGTACAAATTGTTCTGCAAAATCGACTGGTATTGTTTCATAATCGAAGTTGTGTTTCTCATAATAATAAAAGGGAAGCCCTTTTACAAATGCTTCTTGTCTGGCATATAATGCTTCTTCATATGCAGTTCCCAGTTCTTCAATTCCCTGATGAAGGCCACTGATTCCCATACTATTCCCAAATTGATCAAGGGAATTGAAATTCTCCAATTTGTCATCTTCAATCACAATCAGTGTTTGTCCATTTACATTTCGAAGAACAATCTTATTGGAGTCTTGTTCCTCTATCTTTACAGAATCACTCATACAACACACACGGTATTGATTGCTAGGAAACATATCCCGAAATCTTGCTTCGATGGCATCAATTTCATCTCTTCGAATGTCTTGATTTAATATCAAATACTTTAACTGCTGACTCCCTATCCTCTGGGATACCTCTTTTTCTTCTATTCGTTTATCAATTTCCGCTTGAACTGCTAATACTGCTGCTGAAAATTTTTCTCTTTCGATTGGCTTTAGTAAGTAATCTTTTACCCCTTGACGCAATACTTCAACTGCATAATTAAAATCATCATATCCGCTAACTACTAAAATATGCGGACGATGATTCAAACTCTGTACCTGTTTCACGAGCGTAATCCCATCCATTTTGGGCATCCGTATATCCGTAATCATAAGATCTACATCTGTTTCTGCAAGAATTGCTAAAGCTTCTTCTCCATTTCTTGCCTCCAAAATTCTACCAGTCGATACATGAATCCGCTCAAGCATCGTGACGATTCCACGACGTATCATTTTTTCATCTTCTACTACTAATACGTTATTCACTCGTCTTCTCCTCCCTGTAAGTAATTGGCAATCGAACCACCACCTTCGTAAAGCAATCTACTTTCGAATAAATACTGATTCCATATTGTTCACCAAATGAAATTCGAATGCGATCCTGTACATTTTTAAGTCCTATTCCGTTGCCGCTTCCACCTCCGGTTTCAATTTCTCCGGCGATTTTCTTTTGATTTTCATCAATCTCAGCCTGTGACATTCCTTTTCCCGAGTCTGTGATTTCCAAACAAAAATCGTTCCCTGACTCATATGCCTTAATGTAAATACTAGCATCCTCTGCCAACTCTTCAATTCCATGATAAATCGCATTTTCTACGATTGGCTGAATTGATATTTTGGGAATGGACTGTTTGTAAAGATTCGGTGGTATATTTATTGCTAGATTAATTCGAAAATCAAAACGTAAATTAATCAGTTCTAAATAGTTTTTTACATATTCAATTTCATCTTCTACAGTGACGTCTTTCGAACTAAATTTCATTCCATAACGTAGTAGTTTTCCAAGCGAAGTAACTGCATCTGATATTTCATATTTTTCATCAATTTCAGCCATCATTTTAATTGATTCAAGAACATTATAAATAAAGTGTGCATTGATTTGATTCTGTAATGCTTTGATTTCCGAATTTTTCATTAAAAGTTCATGTCGAAGATTTTCATGAATCAAGCTATCAATCGTATCAAGCATTTCATCAATTTGGGTTCCCAACTGCCCCATCTCATCCTCACCGTCCTGATTTACTCTTACATCCAGATTACCTTCCTGAATTTGCGAGATAGTTGATGAAATGTAATAGAATCTTTTTAACAATACTTTCACTGCAAGATTCACCACAACAACCATGACAATCGTTGCGATAATTAATAATGCTGTATAAATGATTTGAGTTTGCCATAATACACTGGCATTTTCTTCCATACTGATAATATGAATATAAGTTCCTGACAGCTCTTTGACCGGCAAAACTCCAACTACTACATTCTGTCCTGAAAGATCCGTCTCAAAATATGTTTCACCATCAGTGTGAGAAAGTATCCATTCCACATTTCTTTGCTTCATTGTCTCCCATATACACTCCTCTTTTGAGCCACTGTATATGTTTCCATCCTGATCTACAAAGCATACCCATTCATCATTAGAAGATTGAAAAATTGTATCAATGACATCCTCCATTCGAACTGCCACCTCAATTACAGCAATTTCTCCGTATGAATAATCATTAATGGATGTAATGAGACCCATTGTATGTTCCGAAAAATTTACAGAATTAGAGAACATGGTATCTTCATAATTGAACTGCCATTTACCAGATTGATAAGTTTCTGCCCACGAAAATGCATCCAACCGTCTTCTTTGGTAAAGAATAGGCATCATTTCTGGAAAATCATCATTTCCAGCATAAACACGAATTTGATACAAATACGGATTTGCATTTACAATGTTTTCTAGCATTCCAATATCATTTTGATAGAAATCCACCAAATCCAATGTATCCAACTCTTCCCCTTCCTCTAATCGCAAGAGAAAGTCACTCAAGTTCTGATAGTTTAGAAAAACCTGTGTTGAAGTATTGCATAACTCTACTGTCTTATCAATAACTCCGTCTGTCTGATTCATCACATATTTTAAATTGTTGATTGCCTGCTTACTATTATTCTCGTCCAAATTGCGAAACAAAAGCATGAACATACCAATAATCGGAATGAAAATAATCATTCCGATTAAAATTGTAAACTTCACATTTAATTTTTGTCTAAAAAACCAATCTCCCAAGCGATTCATTCTTCTTCCAATCCTAGTTTCTCTTTGTTTAATTTCATTTGTCTAGTATATTCTTCAAGAAGTTCATCGTAGCCCAATGCATACTTCTTTGTTTTATAATCTGAAAGAATCTGGTCGAATTCTTCCTCCGAATCCGCTAAAAGGAGCATTGGAAGTGTTGCTCCCCAAGCCTCCTGAATTTTCTTTTCGATCTCTGAATAAACACTATCGGCCTTAAAGATCACATCATACTGCCCTGTGTATTTTGTATATGGAATCGTCCATTCTTTCAACATGGTTTCGATGGTATTTGTTTCTTTTACCCATTGTTCCTGCATGACATTATCTTGCAACATCCAATATGCATCGTCCCCTCCATAAACCTGGTCATATACTTCTCGATTGGTATCAAGAACATATTGTACCTCTGGACGAATTATATATTCTCCATCTATGATATCGTACATTTCTCCTTCGACGCCCAAATAGACCATCTTCTGTCCTTCTTCGCTCATAAGAAAACTTAAAAAAGCAATTGCACGTTCTGGATTTTCGCAATTCTTAGATATCAGAGTGATTGTCCATCCATTGATTCCAGTACTTGGAAGCACGGGATCATCTCCCTTTGAATTTTTGGGTCCGTCAACAGCAATATAGATGCTGTTTGGATCTTTTGAATACAGAATTTTTTGAGAAGACTGAATATCAGAACCCTGGTATAGCATGCAGAAATATCTTCCTTTTGCCATCTTTTCTTCGAGTTGCACTCTCTTATCAATAAAAATCTCATCCGATAGATAACCCAATTCATTTAACTCACGAAATGTTTTTAACCATGTAATAAAATCAGGATCCAAATATCGATCATAATAAACCCCATTTTCTTCAAAGGGTACCGCAAGAAAGTTCTGCAAATACTTATCAAAAGAATTGCATCCAAGTGTACTAAACTCATCTGCACCGATTGGTATTAATGGTTCCCCACCTACTTCTGGAAACATTTCATACGCTTTTTTAACCGCTTCAACAAATCCTTCCGGAGTAGTCATGTCGGGGCTTCCAATTGCTTCATATATGTCTTTTCTTACCAAGAAATTCTGATTACTTCCACCGCTTTTTCCGTCCTCATAATCCTGCGTAGTAAACGAAGAGTTTGGGTAACAATATAAGTTCCCATCATCATTTCGGTACCATGAAATAATCTGTTCATCTGCAACCTGGTAAAAATATGGATCATACTCATCCGCAAGCAAATTTAGCGCATAAACCATGTCCTCATCGACCATGATCTGCGCTTGTGTTTCCCACCATCCTAATGTAATAAGATCTGGCAATGTGTCGGATGCAATCATTGCGTCCAATTTTTGCGATTCACTTCCTGTAGGAACGATGAAATTTATGCTAACACCCGTTTCATCAGTAATAGCCTTGGAGACCATGTTCTGTCCCCAAGGCGTAGTGTACCATGAATAATTTATATACCAATCAAGCGTGATTGGATCATCTGCAAATTTCAAGTATGCTGGCCCACCATCCTCTTCGGTTATGGTTCTCGGTTCCCCATCCGTTCCACACCCAGTTAAAACAAGCGTCGCAAGCATACATAGGATAGTCATCCTTTTAAGTATATTTTTCATGTCTTTTCACTCCCATGTCCTTCATAACATAAGTATATCAAATGTTGTTCGCATATAAAAGACACTTTTGTCAACTAACTATTCTTTTACTGCTCCAGCAGAAATACTACTAATAATATATTTCGAACAGAATGAGAATACGATTAAAATTGGCAATACCGAAATCGCTACTGCAAGATATATTGCCCCCTGATTGCTTGTGATGTCGGTTGATGAATTTAAGGAGGCGATCATCACAGGCAATGGGAATTTTTCTGGAGAATTTAACAGAATCAATGGAACTAGATAACTGTTCCAGTTTCCAATAAAAGCTCCAATAGACATTGTTGCAATACCTGGCATCATAATTGGGAATACAATACGATGAAAAATATGCAACTCTTTTGCACCATCGATTCTTGCAGCTTCTAAAAGCGATTTTGATAAAACAGATAACAGATACTGTCTTAAAAAGAACACCGTCCCTGGAGCCGCTATTGCAGGAAGAATCAAAGGAACATATGAATTTACCAATTTTAACTTGGCAACAAGATTATAGAATCCAATCAAACTAAGTTGACCAGGAATCATCATAAATACAACAATCACTACTAATAATATTTTTCCACCTCGGAAGTGATATACCGCCAGCGCATAAGCTGTGATTGCAGAAAAATATGCAGTTAAAAGAGTTGCCGGAATAGCTATCATTAAACTGTTCAAAAAACCACGAAACAAATCGAAATATCCTGAAACGGTCTCCCAGTTATCTCTCAAGGAGTGGCCTGGAATAAAGCTAAACGATGTCATGATTTCAAGTCCGCTTCTTGTTGAGTTTACAGTCATCAACACAAAAGGCAGAAGACAGGTTGTTGCAAGTAATACGAGCGCAATATATACGACCGATTTTTTTATTTTAAATCCCATCTTAATCCTCCTTATCGCTCATGAGTCTGAACTGCACAATAGATACAACTAATATAATTGCGAACAGGGTATATGCAATTGCTGCTGCATATCCTACCTGGTGTGTTCCTACTTCAAATCCAAATTTATATAAGTACATAATTACAGTCTGCAGGCTTCCGGATGGATTTCCGGCAGTTCCTCCACTAATTAAGAATGGAAGATCGAATATTTGCAGACCACCGATCAATGATGTGATTCCCACATACAACAAAATCGGTTTCAGCAATGGAATGGTAATCTTTGAAAAACTCTTCCACCTTCCGGCACCATCAATTGCTGCTGCCTCGAAATAATCTTTTGAAATACCTTGTACACCAGCCATGAGCAAAATGAATGAATTTCCAAACCACATCCATGCTCCTATGACTGCTATGACATAAGGTGCGTAAGCACTGCTGCCCAACCAATTGATGGGATCAGCCTGATTCAGTCCCAGAGAGGCAAGCATCTGATTGATACTTCCATATCTCCAATCTAATAAGGTCTTGAATAAAAACGCAACGGATGTTGCTGCAATAATATTTGGCAGGTAAAAAATGGCACGAAACACTCCAAGTCCCCGAATACGATATTTGATATCGCTAAATACAATTGTCAAAATGAATGCAATCCCTAACTGCAAAACGATATTGACGCCCCAAATTTTTAATGTATTAAGAAGAGCTCTCCAAAAGAACTTATCTCCAATGACACGAGTATAGTTCTGTGCTCCCACAAAATTCGGTTCTCCAAATCCTTTAAAGTCTGTGAAACTCAAAAAAAATGTTCGAAAAACAGGGTATATACTGAAAATCGCAAATACGATTACAAATGGAGCAATAAAGTAATATGCCGCCAGATTCACATTTCTTCTTTTCTGTTTTCCTTGAATGTTTGCCATGGTAAATCCTCCATTTATGATGATTGATGGAGGGCCCTTTCGGATCCTCCACCAGTCTTCATTTCTTATTTCTTATCGATTCACGGTCAATTCTGGGAAGGTTGACTCTACTACATCATAGAATTCTGCAATTGCTTCTTCTTTTGATTTTTCACCTGTTTTAACTGCTGTAATTGCAGTGCCCCATGCATCTCCGATCGCTTTGTCATATCTGGTAACTTTTGAGTAATCAATTCCTTGTGCCTGTTCTAACCAGAATTTGTATAATTGCTGACCACCATAAATCTCATTTGCATCTTCTGAGTGTGCTTCTAATGTAGGAATGTAAGCAACTGTGTCACCCTGAGAAGTTTCGATCCACCATTCCATGGTATCTTCTGTTAATGTACAGAATTTCACGTATTCCCATGCAAGATCTTTTCTTTCACTTTGTGAACTAACTCCGATAAATGTACCACCACCGAATCCATAAGAAGGTCCTGAACAAACTCCCCATAGTCCTGATGTTTCACCAACGTTATCTCTCATTACAAGAGTTCCCCATGCTGGAAGACCATACGCAAACACTTCAACAGTTTCTGTATCAGCTGTTGCTGCAGCAAATGATTCTGCATCCCAGATGTTCATATCATCAGTTCCCCACTGTGTATCAGCGGTAAGAAGTGGAACTGGTCCTTGCATTGCCTGATACCAAGGAGCTGCCCACTGGCTTGCAAATGCAGTTAAGTCGTTTTGATAAAGTTCAATACATAGATCCATATAGTCAAATCTTGCCTGGTCCACATTCAATGTTCCATCGATTACCCAAGCTGAATCTCCTGAGAAATAGTTTGTTTCTGCATCAGAAGCAAAAATACGATATCCAGCATCTCTGAGTGTTTCTCCAGTGCTAACAATTGTGTTGTAATCTTTGAACAATTTTCCAATTTCTTCAGAATCAGATGTTCCAAATACACTTTCAGCAATATCTCTTCTATAATAGAAACCTGCTGGTGTAATCTGGTAACTGATTGCTCTTTGAATGCCTTCTGCATCTTGTCCAACTTCCCAAACATAATCTACCACTTTATCTGCATAATCCTGCGCATTGTATGGTGACTGATTAAGGTCTTCAAAGAATCCTGCTTCATACATATCTTCAAGCATCTGTGGCTCACCAACGATAATATCTGGCTCTGTCTCTCCACCTAAAAGAGCACTTTGTACTTTTGTAGGATAGTCTGCAGGTGCAATTACAACCGTTTCCACTTCAACTCCTGGATGTTTTTCCATGAAGTATGCTGAAAACTGTTCAAGGTCTGAAGCCAATGTCCAAACTACGAGTTTTCCATCTGCAAATACATCTTCTGATACTTCATTTGAAGTCGATGTGTCGCTTGATGATGAACTACCACCTGTGTTTGTGCTTACTGAAGCATCGCCTGCATTATTTCCGCAAGCTGCTAATGACAAAGTCATAAGTGATGCCATAAGTAAAGCAACGATTTTTTTTGCTTTCATAATAATCCTCCTATATGCTTTTTTGCATTTGTTTTGCAACAACTGTTGCTGTTGTATTTATTATATGGATTCATCTGTTGCAAAATAATGACCAAATTTTTAAAGAGGTGTGTTTTTTTTATTTTTGGATACCATCTGCATATTCCACAATAATTTTTCGATCTCCCCCATACTGACATGCGTCTCCTTGGTCATTGATTACATGTGATATCCCTGGGTATCCTGTAATCATAATTGCACAGATATTGTGAACCTTGACTCCCTTTGTATTTGGAACCTCCATAACCGAATTCAAATCTACTTGTGCGTCTCGATGATATGAATAAATACCAATCCCCCAAGCTTCATGTGATAGCACATCATCTCCCACTTTATAAGAGGAATAACCGTTCACTGTTTTGTTATGGCTCATCCAAGATTCCTGATTTGGAACATCATACGGGATTTCACTTTGATAAAAATAAACCCGACCATTTTCTCCATTCCAAATCGTCTGATATTCTTGAAAATGTTCTACCATCAGCGCATAAATTGTCACATGATCTCCGTTTACTACAATGCCATTAGCCGCAGTATTTAAATCCCATGCAACATAATCCCCATGATCTGCTCTCCAAATCCAAAAATTATCCCCGATTACATAGTCCATATTTATTTCTACACAATTTTTGGTTTTTGCAACATACCCTTCGTTTCCACCTACTCGAAAAAACAAATCACTGAGTGTAATATAATCTTCTTTATCTTTCAACTCCACGCGTATATCCGTTCTCGAACCAACCCTCAAAAGAACATCGGATTCGACCGCACCCGCGTCAAATAAAAGCCCTGATACGATCACTCCTGGAACATCCGAAATCTCGATACATGAATTTCCGTTTACAGGTGTAAGAGATGCCAATCCCATTCCCATAATAATGGTGTCTTCACGATCCACAAGTATTGGCTCGTTAAGTGAATATATTCCTGGTGTGAAAATTATGTTTTTCCCTTGTTGTAATGCTGCATTGATGGTTGCTGCGGTATCAATTCCCTCTTTCGTCACATAAAAGTTCTCAATGGAAATACTTCTTCCATTCATATCTCCATAGGATTCACTTGAGCCACTTACGTTTTCCTTTATAAAAGGCACATAAACCTGATACCCTTCTGTTTCATCATAATAAATATATGGTTTTTCTCTCACAATTGGAGTTTCTGAAACTGAGGTATATTTCGTTCCTGGCCATGTTCCTTTCGGAGCATCGCCTTCTTCCATGCCGACAAAAACCATGTTCCAGTTTTCTCCAATCCATAAGTTCCAGTCCGAATTTCTGGATAACCACTGTTGCTGACTCCCAGAATCCACAATCCCTGATATTACTGAATCGGCTAGAAACCCTCCACTTGCCCATCCATTTTCATCATGAAGTGCCAAATTTCCATGGATATTTACGCTTCTTAAAAACGTAGCTTGAGAAACCGCCCACATCACATTGCTGTCGATTGAAATATTTTGAACACCGCGCCAAAAATTGCAGCATGCATTATGATTAGAATCGTCTCCCAACCATCTTGCCGTACAATTTAAAGTAGGAATCACGGTTGTATCTGGAGAAATTCCAAGCCCTGCGACCTCCATATAATATCCCACATTCACTTCTAATTGTTCGTCATAAACCCCTGGCAAGAAATATATTCCATAGCGCTCTCTTCCAAACTGATTGGTTTCCTGACTAGCCCAAATAGATTCTAAAATTGTATTTACTTCCTCCACTGGATCATCTGGCGAAAAAATGTATACGTTTTCTCCAAACAATTCATTGTGATATGCAGTGATTTTCATCTGCTCTTTCATGATTCGATCTTCCCTATTCCAGTATTTTATTCCGATTGTTATGATTGCTGCCAAAAAAACGAGTGCCGAAAATGCAACAATGCAAATTATTCGGATGTTCTTTTTATTTTTCATGTTCTAGTATCCTATTCTTTCCGAAAGCAGATTGTTTGAATTTCATGTGCTTCAATCTGTAGATTTCCACCCTCTTCATATTCTCTAATTGAAAAACT
Source organism: Lachnospiraceae bacterium (assembly GCA_963666475.2). GTDB lineage: Bacteria > Bacillota > Clostridia > Lachnospirales > Lachnospiraceae > JBFHIZ01. The sequence goes on from CAXXJM010000001.1 coordinate 1,245,339, forward strand.
TATTTTCTGATCCGTCTTATTCATCACGATGAGAACCCTCTCCCCATCAGGATTTACAAAACCAGTTACATCTAGACGATCCGTAAATCTGGAAGTCGCAATTCTTTTTGCCCCACGTTTTACATATCTACTAAAATGACCAATATAATAATAGCTAAGTCTCTTTTCATAAATATCCTTGTTCGGATCGCACATAATTGGTGCTGCGCAAAAATTCCCCACATGATTCGGACCACCTTGATCATCCAAAAGCATATTCCAATCTATATATCCATTCGTTCCTGCATTGAAGTTTCCTATGATATCATGTGCGTACATTTCTGCTTTTTGTACTTCTCCGGAATCTGCAAAACGACTATACTCCACACAACCTTCCGTAAAATATAATTCTTTATCCGGAAAAGTTTCTCTTACCAGTCCTACGGATTCAAAATGATCACCAGAGTACCAATGAAAAGCCACACCGGCAATATAAGCTGCTGCCTCTTCGTCCTTTAAAATTTCTTTTGCTCTTTCATAAACAATTTCCTTATTATGATCCCATATTAAAATCCCCACATGTCCAAAGCCACTTCTTTTTAGTGCCGGCCCAAGATGATCTCGCACCATTTTTTTCTCATCATTTGATGAATAAATGCAGGAATCCCATGTTTGGACAGCCTGAGGCTCATTTTGAATGGTCAACATACGGATTTCAATTCCACGTTTTTGATATTCTTCTAAATATCGCACAATATAATCCGCCCACATATCATAATATTTTTCAAGCAAAACCCCACCATGATTCATTTCCTGGTTGCTTTTCATAAAAGCAGGCGGACTCCAAGGTGACGCCAGTAATACAACCTCTTCGCTTGCAAGTACTTTTGCTTTTTGAATCATCGGAATCAAATATTTTTCATCTCTTTCAACAGAAAATCCTTCCAGATCTTTCCCCGTATCTTTTTCTAGATATGCATAATTTCCGAGTCCAAAATCACAACTATTGATATGTGTCCTGCAAAGGTTATAACATAAGCCTTCCTCTCCAAAATATGCAGCAAGAATTTCCTGCTGTTTTTCTTCTGAAAGCAGAGAAAGATTATATCCACCTGCTTCCGTAAATGCTCCACCAAATCCATTGATTTGTTGATATCTTTTTTCTGGATAGACGCAGATAGCCTGCATTGGATTTGCATCCTTAATCTCTTCTCCTCTTTCTTCCCAGATAATCTTGCTCTGATAGTTTGTAGTGATTCTTGATATTTTCATCGTATTCTTTCTACCTACTTTCTTTCTATGTAAACTTTTATTTTATGGACATTTCCATTTCGAACATCCAATGCTTGTTGGCCAAAAATCCGGTCCCCAAAAACCGGGCAAATCTCTTTTTCATAATGCAGTTCGTATTTTGAAATCCGATAATTTTCTCCAAAGATACTTTCGGTATCCGTTAAACAATAATCGACAGAAACGGTTCCTAAAAAAGTAGCTTGAATATGTTCTTGATTTCCAATTAGATATGCAGGAATACTTGGTTTAAATGCTAATGAAAAGATACTGTCATTGTATTCGAAAGGATTCTCTCCAAACATCATAATCTGCCACATATGGATAAATTCTGCAGTGGAACCACTGAGTCTGGCAACAAATCCTTTTCCGTGGATTTTAGGGTCTGGGTTTGCCGTACTTGCAATAAATGATGAGTTTTCAAGCAAACTTCTTCCGTATTCTGACTCATTCATAAAAGGCACACATGCCCAGCGAAAATCCTCGAAAAATTCCTCGTATAGACCGGACTTCAAGAGTTCCAACAAATATTTATATTCCATATGCATCCAAATCGACTCATTCTCCAGCCATCCTGGTGTAAACGCCTTTGCACGTCCAATTTCGTAGGAAGCTTTACTCAAACCAGAATTGACTTTATACATATGTAAATCCGAATCATACAAATCACTTTTCTTTATTTTTTGATACAAGTTTCTTTTATTTTCTTTCGTATCTTTCTGTTTTAAATACCGTACACTTCCTTCTAAAAACAAAGGAACCGTATTCTGTTTGACATCAAATATTTCATATGTGGATTCCCCTAAAAATACATCTTCTTTATAATCAAGTACCGTGTAATAAAAATAGGTTGGAATCATGCCCTTTTCCCCATCCGGAGTGTTTTCTTTCGCCTCGCGTATTCCCTCTCTTATAATTTCTTGCATTAGGTTCAAATGGTTCTTCGCTGCCAGGGATTCCATTTCCACCGTATTTCCTGATAAATCTTTATGAATTTGTTTGCGATATTGTTCTAGCTTTTTGCCTCTGGATTTCCAAAAAGCAATTTTTGCCTGGTGTGAATCTACTTTTTGATCTGCTATAAACATAACGGAATCATCCACCAAACCTTTCCAAAGCTCATATAGTTCAATAGGAACATCCATTTGTTTCTCATATTTAGATAAAATGTTCGTTACAAATTCTATCATTCTTAAAAGTTCATAGGTCTCTGCCATGGAAGAGCCAAAAAGCCCAGGTAATCCATTCAATGCATCATACCAACCGGGTTTACCGCCTTCCATCTCAACACCCATTCCATATGGATCGAGTGCTGCATATTTAACAACACAAAGTAAGAGCAGTTTATTTATCAAACTATGGTAGATGACATTGCCTCTGGTGTCACAAATATATGCGTCCTCTTTGTAGGCTTCATTTTTTTCCAAAAATCGATATTGTCTCAAACCATGTTCCGTCTTCACGCAACGCCTATCTCTTGGCAAAATAATCTCTTTTGGTACACGGTACGTGTATGCACGATCGAAAAAGAGCAATTCCTCTTCATGATCCGGATAAATTGCCAAAAACTCTTCAACAAGATCCAAGTTGTAAGTCCAGTGATCCGACCAATAACCTTCCTTAAAGTCTGTCTTACTTATAAATTCTGCCTCATCTAAGATCTCATAAAAATTAGCTTCGAAACCTTGTTCCGCTAATTTGGTATATAGAGCACCGGGTGTACATTCCTCTTGATAAAGTGGATCCTGTAGTTTAAACTTCTCGCAGGTTTGCGCCGAAATCTTACAAGTAGTTTTCTCAATGCCCAAAGGATTATATCCATCCAATTGAATGGCTTGATAAAACATTTTTATATTTCGGTCAAATACATATGGCGAAAACTTGACATCTACACGACGATTTTGGTTTACATCTCGAAAATTTCCATTTCCTTGAGAATAGTATTCCGGAAGAATTGTGAAGTAATTATAATCTCTTTCAATGTCCCCATGCTTCCGGGAATAGACATAAAAAACATGATTCTTACCCAGTTTGATGGGTTCCCCACCACGAAGTACATTATCCAAATACGTTTGTCTACAATATCTATCAAAAATCGGGTTTACCGTTTTCGTTCCAATTTTATCTGTCAATGAATCTACCAAGTCTCTATTATTTTCAAATTTTCTTTCAAAATAGCTTCCATCTTTTATCGTTTTTCTAAGATTCTTAACCTGATCCAAATCTTCCGCCTGACCATACATTTCATAAAATGTATAACATTCTCCTGGATGCAAAGTAGTATGCCCTGCGAAAAAGCAGCATGGAAGCAAATTTTCTGTTTTTTGATGTTCTTCGCACAAATCCAATGCTCTTTTTTCATAAAATTCTACCGGTTTTTCCAAGGATGTATCATAACCAAACAATGTCTCCGGACTAATAATGACCTCCAATTTAGTTCCGTCTTCGGTCATTCCCATACCGTAATTACCACCCACGACTTCCGTCACTTGCGCAGTATCTTTAATGCTTGCACGCACTTTAAATATTGGGACTCCCGACTTATAGTCTTGCACTTGCATCCATGCCCTTACCGTCTGACCAATTTCATTCATCAGTCCTAAATCCACTCCATAAGGGAGAATTGCTGCCATTCCATCCAAAACTTCTATGTTTTTTACCTGGTCATCGATATTTTCTAAGGTCACTTTTCGAATGAGTCCGCCAAAACTTTCCCCTGGAAGTGTTCCATACTGAATACTCGAACGTATTCCTAATTTGTGATCGTCCTCCTGAATTTCTAACTCATTCATTCCAATTGCCATAAAATGATGGTTATCTTCCTTGGAAAACAACTCAGAAACTTCACCGTCTATTTTTAAAAATGTTCGAAATCCCATTTTTTTTGTTAAGGTGTAGGCTTGTCCAGCAGGGTAGAACTGCATAATTGAATGATCTTTATCACGAACTCCAAAACTTGAAATTGCTTGTCCACGATTTACATAAAAGCACCATAATGGTGTCCCATGTACCCCGCTAATACTTGGAAGAAAATTTGCAAACACTGACTTCTTTCCGTAATTATCTATTATGTATCGATTCTTTTGATCTATCACTTTTATTTCCCTACCTTTCCTTTTGTTCCTGCTCTTAAGCAAGTCTTATGCGTATGACATGAACCTGATTTTTATCAAGTGCTGTCAAATCATTTTTTTGAATCATTGCGTCTACCTCAAACTCATACTTCTCGTCATTTAAATAGATTTCTTCCACTTCATAATCACCAATTTCTTTTCTCTCTGGATTCTCAAAAATCACAAGAATTTCTCGGTCCGCAAAGTATGACTGAATGCTTGCTTTGCCATTCTCATCAAATTGGGATGTCATCAGTTTCGGATCAATCAAAAGGTTTCCCAAAACCCCGCGTAGTCCAAACATCTGTGTAAGGACCGTCAACATATACCAACTGGCCGCACCAGTCAAATAGTTGTATTGCCCACGTCCATGTTGGTTAAAATATTCTGGAATTCCTGGATAGATTCTACTGACTTCAAAATTATCCGATTGCTTATATAATTGTTCGATTACTTTGTATCCTTCTTTCACAAATCCTCTGGCATATAATGCATAAGCATACATAACCGCCATATGAGAAAACACTGCTCCATTCTCTTTTGTCCCATATGCAAATCCAAACATTCTTCCCAAGTCTTTTTTTACTTCATGAAAATTCGTGTTCAAACGATATCCGCCAACATTTGAATTGAATAACAACTCATCCGCCGCTTTTGTAATCATCGTGATCTGTTCATCTGTTGCTGTATGGCTCAGGATTGCAAATACTTGCCCCGTCAGCATCATTCTTGTCCCACTAGAAAAAAACCCTTCTACTTTCTTTCCATGATTATCGTAATAACTGTTATACCATCCATACTGTTCGTCTTTCTGAATCCATTCTTTTTCACGTATCAGTTCTTTCACCTGATCCGACATATTTAAAAGAATTACACCCAGCTCTTTTAGAGAAATTCGTTCTTTTTCTCCTGAAATATAACTTCCACAACTGTTACAGTAAGACCTAAGCGCCTCTTGTTTCTCTTTCCAATTTTCATTTTCCAAATGCTTTCGATTTAGCAGAATGTTGACAATTTCAGTCGCAAGTCGAGTTTCTTTCATTTGTTTTGTGTCATATATAGAAAGCATTAGATTGCCCAAATTCTCTAAATTCCCTGCATATGCTGCACTAAACGCCACACTTTCTCCGCGTTCCCCAGCCATATCGAGTGCATCGTTCCAATCTGCGTCCAATAGTCTTAAGTGCCCATGTTCACCGACTTCATAATATGCAGTAAGATGTTGTACTAAAATGTGTTCCAAAATGTTGCCAGTATACACATGATTCGATTTGGTATGAAGCTCTTTTTCCTCTTCTTCCCACAACACATCCCGTTCTTTTCCTCTGAAAATAATAGAATCCTTAAAATAGGTGACTTGTTCCTCTAAAATCTCTGTGTCCCCTGTTTGATTAATGTATAAAAGTGTTGTAATTGCAGGCCAGACTCCATGATCCATCCATACCCTTACAATAGAATTTCGATCAGCTACAAATTCCCCTGGCTGACTACCAATTATAGTCGCATTACTCCCATCTATTCTCACTCCTGCAAAATAATTCACCAATTGTTCCCTGATTGGGATTCTTGTATTTAAAAGAAGCGCAAGACTATCTTGCCATATGTCACGGTATCCTCTTCCACCCTTTCCGTAATCATGATGCGGCAGAAATGAACAACCATAAATTCTTCTAAGTGTTGGTTGTATACATACCCATTTCAGCCATTTATCATAACGTTCATTACCTGTGGTCACTTTAATTCCCGTTTGCTCATCCCAGTACCGAATATGTTCATGAAATGCTTCTTCTTCCTTTGCAGAATCTAATAACTCGATTCCTTCTTTATCATAACTTAGAACCACAAAAAAAATTCTGCTTTCACCAGGCCTTAATACGCTTGATTTCATCTGCATCGCACCAATTGCTTCAAAACCGTCAATCTGTTCTCCTTCCTCCATTTTGACCTGTTCACAGTACGACGAATCCATCACAACTTTTGGATGGTTTAAATTTCCACCTTCTCCAATAAATGTTTCCATCACAGGGAAAAACGCTACCGGCTTTTCACCAGTTGCATCTTTTGCAAATACACCATAACTTGTCATATTCTCTTGATGTCCACGCTCGTCAAAAGATAGAGTCGGTCGAACTTCTATTCCTAATTCATTTACAAAAATTCGATGAAGCAAGCTCGTTACATGCCTATGGTCTCTGATATTAGCAGCACTTCTTCCAAATATTGGAATTGCTACAAAAGGTTCTAATTCATACGCTTTGTCTCCTATGTTATTTATGGTTACTTTCATAATTTCCGCTCGGTGACCCACTGGTGCATAATTTGCTATAGTAAGTTGTACTCCTAGTTCATTATTTTTACGAATGAGTTTATGCCACAGTTTCCCTGCTTCCACCCAAACCTGATCAATTTCATCTTTTGAACTACCATATGTTGCATATTCCTGCATGGGTGCACATCCTGACGCAGCCCAAACATGCTCTCGATTCAGACGAAACCATACATTACGGCCCATATTTGTAGTGTGTAAATTTTCAACACTAACTGGTTCCATTAAAAAAGAATTTTGATCGATTTTATTGTCTCCATGTAACCTTGGTGTAATACCTGCCATTACACCACTTGTATTTGCAAGCGGAAAATACAATCCACTACTTTGATCTGCTTCTAGCAAACGAAAATCCGCGCGTTCATTTAAAAATTCTATATTCATTCTTCTCCTCCATCCGAAAACAATATCTATTTCATATTCTAAAAAACTCAAAAGCATATTTCAGTACACTATTTATCAGTAAAGTGCGATTATTTTATTTCAAACAATATTTTAAATAAAAAAATGTATGTCGACACTTCAACATACACGAAAAAAAGTGCAACAGACAAAACTTGTCTGTTGCACAAATCGATTAAAAAATCTATATATAACCTTGGCCCCCCAGTGTCATATACCTTCAGGAAAGAAACGTACATAAGAAACCTCGTTTCTTATGTTGTTCTAATGACAGTATACGAATATTTCATGAGAGATTCAACAATTTTTCGACCAACTACATTTTTTTCTGACGAACTACATCGTCGAATTGTTATCATTCTTTTTGTTCATTAAAATCACCTCAGAAATGAACAAATTTTCCTCACATCGATAAATCACACTTCCATAATATTTTGCAGCGACATCTTTCACACTTCGGCTTCCAAGCCCATGGTTCTTTTTATCCAGCTTATGTGTTTCTAACTCATTATTCGAAACAACGAATGGCGTTGCCACCGTGTTTTGCACGACTAAATAGATGGCTTGTTGTAACGGGTATACCTCTAAAATGATTTTTTTCTTTGTCACACAGTTTTCACATGCTTCTACTGCATTTTGAAGCAAATTGTATAGTACAGTACAAAAATCAACCAACTCCAACTCTATATTTTCTGGTAGAGACACCTTGTAATATACCTCAATTCCATATTCTTTTGCACGTTCTAAATAATGTGCAATAATCGCATCCACGGAAGTAACTCCGGTAAAACTATTTGGATGCTTCCATTTCAAATCCGATTGTATCGTATTTAAATAAGACTTCAATTCTTGTAATTTTTCTTCATCGCACAAAGACTGCATGACAAGATAATGTGCACTAAAATCATGACGAAATTTCCGCATTTTTTCATCGCTTAGAATAATATCTTTCATCTGTTTTTCTTGAAGCGCTAAGAATTCCTGATAATCTTTTAACTTTTCCTGATACTCCACACTTTGGTATCCAATCACCCCATTTAAAATAGATATAATCATAAGATACACACAAAAGAAAATAATCCAAAGCCCCCAAATATTTTTCTCAAAAACACTCATGTGTCCGCGAATTCCCAACATACGCACATAATTCAACAATACTATAGTGATGAAAAAAACCACATATAAAATAACATATTGTCTTTTGTACATTTCAATTTCTTTCCATACGCCTCTCATATGTCGTTCATAAAGCCAAAATGGAAACAATAGGAAAATAAGTAGCAACTCAAGAATAATATAATGTCTGTTTTGAAGAGAAATACTAATCTCAGGAATACGCAACATAATTGCTACAATAAATAAAATCCCAAAACGCAAAGCAACAGAAAGTAAACTGATAATTGGATACAAAACATACCACTTAATCTTTCGTTCTTTCACATATAAAATCGGAATGATCACTCCAAAGATTTTGCCACCATAAATCACAAACTGCGACCCAAAAAAGGTTTCTCCGAGAATATATAAAATCAAAACACCAAATAAACCATACAAATATTTTTTGTAATCTCTATGCAATGGTGTACATAAGAAAGCCTGATACATCATCATATATCCTACTATTTCCAGTATAATCGCAAGGGCATGGAATACTGCATCAATCATTAAAGCCGTTTCCTCGCTTCCTGAAGTAGATACTCTGTATATTTTGACTGAACATGTGCTGTATAAGTCCTTCCTACCGGAATGGACTCTTCGATTCCGGGAATAGAAATCATTCTTCCTTTCATTTCTGAAACATGACTCAGATTTACCAGATAAGATTTGTGTACACGAATGAAACGATCGTCTTTCAGACGTTCTTCCCAAAACTTAATGTTCTTAGTTACAAATTCTGGCTGAGCATTTCCTACCGTATATACTTTAGAATAGTCTTTTTCCGCTAAAACACATAAAATGTCATCAATGACGGTACTTCGAATTTCATTTTGAACTTTATATAACACAAACTTTCGATCATCAAATACTTCCTTCTCACGTTCTAGAAGTTTTGTCAATTCTTCAATGTCTGCAGATTTTTTGATAAACCCAATAACTTTTGCACCAAATGCCATGGACATCATTTCGTTGTGACTGGTATAAAAAATAATTCTTTTTACCAGACTTTGATTTTCCAATGCATTCTTCACCTCGATACCATTCATTTGATCCATTTCAATATCCAAAAACAATAAATGAATTGTCGGAATATCATTTTTTTCGCAAGCTTCAAGTAAGGCTTCTCCAGATGAGAATGTCAACAAAGTATATTTATGTTCTTTCGACGGAAAAATCTGATAGATTTTATCTTTTAGTAGGTTGACCATATTAGGATCATCATCACATATCGCAATTGTAAAAATTTCATCATTCATAGCTCTGCCCTCTTTTCTTAAAAAAACAACAGGTTACTTACCTTCACATTTTACCATAAAGCTTCTCTATCATCAAGAATGGTCAACATAAGAAACGGCAAACATACTACAATCGCATAGAGATATCGAAGGGAAACAAATGGTCCTAAGAATAAGGTCAAAAAATAGGTAATCATAAAGCCTAATACAATGATATTCTTTTTTTTCTTTTTGAAAGTCATAAAAAGTATCGCTAGAAGAATCAACCAAAAATACAACGCAGGTAAAAAGAATTGTCTTAATATCGGAATGGTTCGGTAATTCGCCTTCGAAAACAATTCATTATGAATCGAGTCTAAAAAGGGAAGAAAACTATGCTTTTCAATTTCATCTCCAATTCCAATCAACATGTGATATGTGGATATCTCTTGGGCAATTTGAAACTCCGTTTCTCCTGGATACCAAAACCCAAGGGTATTCGTCATAAAGGAGGCTACATATTCCCCGGGAAAATGCGCTCCAACTTTCAAATATAAAGAAAGAAAATCTACAAAATTTGATTTAAAAAGTTCCTCATTCGCATTATTTTTCACAGGATCCGAAAGATATGGATTGTAATTTTTCAAATCCTCTTCTCTGATGTATTGAACAATTTTTTGATAAAGCGACGCATCTAAATCATCTTCTCGATAAGAAGCTACCCTTGCCAATTGCTGTATTGGTACACTTAACGCCTCTTTTCTGGCATCATTTGCATATGCATGCAAGGATGTCTTCATCCCCAACGTCAATAAAACAGTGCTTCCAACAATGATTAATAAGGCACTAGCCATCATCACTTTTCTTTTTTTCTCTTTTGTAAAAATTACAAAAAATGGAGCAATTGCTACTAAAGCAAAAAAAGCATTGTTTCTCAGCAACAAACAAAAAATACCAGAAACGCTCCACCCGATCCAAGCTATCGGACGAAATGACTTGTGGTCAAAAAACCATGCAAATATCCCAATCGTAAAAAGTAAAAAGAATGCAGCAAACAATACATCCTTTGTTGCAGTTATCGAAAAGATCGAGTTTACTGGAACAAATGCATAGAACAACAACGATAAAATCCAGATAACCCTTGGAGTCTTTCGTTTATAAAGATATGTAATGGTCCTTGCGCCTGCAAATGATAAAATTAACATTTGTAAAATCGTATAAAATGAATACCCTAAAGATACATTCCCGATCGATACACCGTACCGGTAAAAAACCCCCATTAGCCAAGTATGAAGCAAAGGATGATGCAGACGATATGTTTCTGTAATCACTTCGTACAACTGATATGGTGCATCAAAAATAAAATTACCTGGCCAATTCAACAAAAACATTGGCATCCAACATAGAAAAATTAGCAACCATGTCAGCAACAAAAAGATCGTCGGACGCATCTTTACAATCGTATCTTGCTTCTTCTTTTGATACCAAGAGGCCACTCGCTCGAGAAAAGCCAAAATTCTATCCATTATGGGTACCACAAGAATTACTATTCCAACGATTATGAATAACAAATACAACCAACCACTTATTCTCTCAGGAAGATGATTTTTATAATGCAAATACATGCCTGTTACATAGGCAAATGAAAAAAGACTTCCCCCTATATATGAAATCTTCTTTCTTTGATTGTCCTTCCCTTCCCAAAAAACGTATAAAAGTTTCGGAACAATCCCCAAGAGAATTATGGACAACAAAATATTTGTGTATTCCAATATTTCTCCTCTTATTTTTGCTAATTCACGAAATGCCAAAAGAGTAATGCATACGAATACAATACTAATGGCAATTTTTATTTTTGACTTTTCTATGCCCCTAAACATATCAATTCTCCATTCTTTTAAAAAATCAACATCCATTGTTTCCCCCATTAAAACAATGAATTTATGTCCTATACCATTTTTTCAGGATGAAACACCTCATCAAATCGTTCCGAAGTTAGAAATCCAAGTTTCACGCAGGATTCTTTTAGCGAAATATTTTCTTCAAAGGCCAAGTGCACAGTTTTTGCTGCATTTTCATACCCAATATACGGATTCAAAGCAGTTACTAGCATTAACGAATTATGTAAGTTAAAATGCATTTTTTCTTTGTTTGCTTTAATTCCAACCGCACAGTTTCGATTAAATGAGATGATGGAATCAGACAACAATCTTGCAGACTGTAGAAAATTATACATGCATACCGGCATAAACACATTCAGTTCAAAATTCCCCTGGCTTGCAGCCATTCCAATTGCCGTGTCATTTCCCATGACCTGTACAGCAACCATTGTTACCTGTTCGCTTTGTGTCGGATTTACTTTTCCTGGCATAATCGATGATCCCGGCTCATTTTCCGGAATTGTAATTTCTCCCAGTCCATTTCTTGGACCACTGGAAAGCCACCTCACATCATTTGCAATCTTCATCATATCTGCGGCCAATGCTTTAATCGCACCATGGGCAAATACCAACTCATCTTTACTTGTCAGTGCGTGAAATTTATTTTTTGCAGTATAAAACTTATAACTCGTAATCTCCGAAATTTTCTCAGCCACTAAAACATCAAATCCTTCTGGAGCATTGAGACCAGTCCCCACTGCAGTACCACCAAGTGCAAGTTCAGAAAGTGGTCGCAAAGCCAGGAGCAATAGTTCTTTGTCTTTTTCTAAAGAGCTACGCCAACCACTGATTTCCTGCGCGAATGTAATTGGTGTGGCATCCTGAAGGTGTGTCCTTCCAGACTTTACTACATGTTCGTTTTCTTTTTCCAGTCGTAAGAAAGTCTCCACCAGCTCATCAATTGCAGGAATCAATCGGTTTTTTATAATTAATACTGCCGAAATATGCATCGCTGTTGGAAACGTATCATTGGAAGACTGGCTCATATTGATGTCATCATTTGGATGCAACAACTTGTTTGAAGCAATTTCATTGCCACGGTTTGCAATAACTTCATTTGCATTCATATTAGACTGTGTCCCACTGCCCGTCTGCCATACAACCAACGGGAAATGTTCTTTTAAAGTACCTGCAATTACTTCATCGCATGCCTTTTCAATTACCTCTAGTTTTTCTTCCGTTAGTTTATCAGGAGTAAGTTCATGATTCGCTTGTGCTGACGCCTTTTTTAACACTCCAAACGCATGAATGATCTCCTCAGGCATAGTCTCTATACCAACTCCAACCTGAAAATTTCCTCTGCTACGCTCCGTTTGTGCAGCCCAATAACAATTTTCAGGTACTTGGATTTCACCCATTGAATCATGTTCGATTCTATATTTCATAATCTCCATCCTCCCTATTTCTCATATATTATACAAGTAGATTCTCTTTTGATAAAAATCGAATTTCCATTTTTTTAAGGTCAAGACCACCTTGTCGAATCATCACTTTGTACTGTGAATTCATGGTCACATTATGTGTCTTTTTGGTAAGTGTCTGATCCACTCCACCAGAACCATGGTAAGAAAATACACCGATTGGTACATTGGATTGAAACAATGTTACCGCCATCTGTGCAAGTTCCGATTGCTCTGAAGAAGCGGTCATTTTTATCTCATACGTTCCAATGGTTTTGAACAATACATTAAACACATAAATCTTCCCTTTGGTCGTTTCCAATTCATCGAATGGTATCGTTAATGTGTCATCCATCGGGAACGTCCCAAGTTCAATACCGTCTTCTTGTGTTCCTTCCGTAATATCTAGATTTGACTCATCAATTGTCGTCTGTATTCCCATCATTCTTTGCATTGCATGGGTCTCTTTCAAGAAATTCAGCACATTAAATGCCGAGCGCTCTAGTACTGCTCTGGATAATTCTCCGGATTCCATCTTTTCTGGAAGATTTCCTAAGCTCTCAATCAGTTCTGCGTCAGGAACCACCATATAAACATCATTGCATGCCTTGACCATGGATGCAAAGTTCATTCGATCTGCTGGCTGACCCTCTTCATTGACCTTTGCCCACCAGTCCGTCATCGTAAATCCTCTGAAATTCCAGTCTTCTCTCAGTACTTTAAGATTCAAATCATAATTTCCTGCTGTCCATGCTCCATTTAAAGAACCATAAGTTGTCATAATTGCACATGCATTGGCTTCTTTCACTGACATCTCAAAAGCACGTAAATAAATCTCACGAAGTGCTCTCGCAGAAACTACCGAATCGCTGTTATGTCTGAATGCTTCTTGATTATTACAGCAAAAGTGTTTTAATGCTCCTGTTACGCCATTTTTCTGCAAGGCAAGAATCTGCGCAACAGCCATTTTCCCTGTAAGCAATGGATCTTCCGAAAAATATTCAAAATTTCTTCCATTCAATGGGTACCTATGAATATTAATCCCAGGCCCTAATAAAATATCAACTTCATTCTTGATTAATTCCACACCCACAAATTCAAACAGTTCTCCCGTCAAATCGGTATTGAATGTAGATGCTAATAGAGTTCCATTAGGAAGTGACATTGCCTGACTTCCAGACTCTAGACGAATTCCAGATGGTCCATCCGCACAACATCCGCATGGCACTTTTTTTGCCTTCAATGACTCACAGACACCACCAAATGCTGCTGCCGTTCCTGCTGTTACTTTTGGACTTCCCATGCCTTCCCCACATACAAGTGTCATCAGCTCACGATCTGTCAGCGTTCCAATAAATTCTTCCATTGTGATTACATCTTCTATCACATCCTGTAAGGTTGCATTTTTAATTTCATTTTTTCTATCATCACTAAGTTCTATGTCATGCAGCTTTTCATTTTTTTGGTGCGTCCCCTGTGTATCATCACACAATGGAACTTGTTCCCACTCTTGGAAATATTGACCATCTTTCTCTACTGCGACCATACGTTCAAATGCTCGGTCTGGATAAAGTGCATGCACAACTTTTGACAAAACCAAAAGCTCAGAAAGCTCAAATGAAAACATAGATGTTGCACGTCTCACATCACTTCCAATAAAAATTTCATACGTCCCTTCTTCCAATACAAAAGAATCTTTGTTTCCAGTAATTCCCGAATCATCAAACGAAGCAAGATAAGAAAACGGCACATCAAAAGTTAGGACCTGCGTCTGTGAAGCGTTCAGTTCTTCTGTTTTTTGAAATGCGATTAAACTTCTTGCAGCTTTTCCAAGCTTGCCAGATGGAGCCTTCACATAGGCCTGAACGACCTCTTTCCCTTTTACACTACCAGTATTTTTCACTTCGACCTGAAAGTTTACTACTTGATTTTCAACTTTCCAACATTGTAGCATCATAGAGAACGTTGTATAGGATAATCCAAATCCAAATGGGTATCGAACCTTCTCCTTCTCAAAAGTTTCAAAATAACGATATCCTACAAAAATATCTTCTTGATAAAAATTACGTAGTTCCTCTCCAAAATTCTTTCCAGCAATGTAATCTTCATTTTTAATTGCAATCGTGTCTGGGATTTTACCCGACGGATTGACCTCACCAGAAAGTATCTTTGCTACTGCAGTTCCTCCGATCATTCCACCCTGCCAGATATACATCACTGCAGATGGTGATGCAACATCCTCAAAACTCATATCTATAATATTACCTGTGTTCAAGAGAACAATCGTCTTTTCAAAAGCTTCTGAAACAGTCTTGATCATTGCCATTTCTTTATCTGTAAGAAGAAAAGATCCCTCGACAAGTTTATTATCCTGATCCTCTCCTGCGGTTCGAGCAACAATAACAACTGCTGCATCATTTCTTTTTGCCATATCAGATGCAAGTTCTTTTGACACTTCCATTTCCTCTTGGCTCCATGGTTCGGTCCCCCAACCTTCTCCGTAATTAAAAAGATTGTGTTCTTCCCACTCTTCATATATCTTTTCGAGTTCTACATCGATCAAAAAATCTGTTTCCTCATGCAATGCTTCGGATACACTGACAACGTGTGCAACATTCACCATACCTCCTGAACCTGTTCCACTTTTATAATAGTTTTTTTGCATTCTTCCAAAGACTGCAATTTTACTTTTTGATGCAAGTGGCAGTGTCTGATTTTCATTGCGAAGCAGGACACATCCTTCCTCCACTGCTTTATTTGACGTATCTACATACGTTTTCCAATCCAATTTTAAATTTCCCATTACTTGATTCCCTTTCTTACGAAATATTATCTTTTCTCAGTATCCTATATCATACATATAATTGCAAAAAAAATCTACAAATAGATAAAAAAAAAGCGCAAAAATCTTATTTTGCACTTTTTTCTTCTATATTAAATTCTTAATTTCCTCACAAATTCTTTTAGCAACAACAGGATTGTTCATCGTGTAGATATGAATGCCGTCCACACCGTGCGCAATCAAATCCGCGATCTGATTCACTGCATAAATAATACCAACATCAAATAAGGCTTCTGGATTGTCTTCGTACTTCTCAAGCACACATTGAAATTTCTCAGGCAAAGAGGCTCCACAAAGAGAAACCATACGTTCGATCTGTGCTTTGTTGATTACTGGCATGATACCAGCTTCAATCGGTACCTGAATTCCTGCAATCCGTGCCTTTTCAACAAAGTCGTAAAACAGTTCATTATCAAAAAACAATTGAGATATCAAGTGTTCTGCTCCTGCGTCCACTTTTTGACGTAGATATCGAAATTCGTCAATCATATTTTGTGCCTCGGTATGTCCTTCTGGATAGCAAGCACCGCTAATTTCGAAATTCCCATTTTCTTTTATGAATTGAACCAAATCAGAAGCATGGTGAAAATCATCTTTGGTTTCATAATTTGGATTTTTATCGCCCCGCAGAGCAAGTATATGATGTAAATCATCTGCCTTAAGCTCTTGCAAGAATGATTTTATTTCCGCTTTTGAGTAGTTCAGACAAGTCATATGCACAATCGGTGTAATCCCATATTGATCTTTAATCTTCTTTGCGATCTCAATTGTTTGATTATTTGTGCTACTTCCACCTGCTCCAAATGTTACACTGATAAAATCTGGATTCAGTGTACTTAAAATTTCCAATGTTTCATCGATTTTCGATAATGTAGTCTCTCTTTTCGGTGGAAATATCTCAAACGAGATCACTGGTTTCTTCTTTTCAAATACATCTTTCATTTTCATTTTAAATGACCATACCCTTTTCTTTAAAAACGGATAGGTTTCCCTATCCGTTTCTACACATTCAGAATTGTTTTATAATTCTGTCTTCCATAAACCATGTAAATTACAATATGCATATGCTGCGATTGGTTCGTCGTTCATACAGAATTCTGCTTTTGGTTCATCACCAGGTTTTAATTCCACACGTTTTCCACCATGTTGTGTCTCCAAATAGATCCACTCAATTAAATGTTCTTCTGTCATTGGGTGTGCAACTTCCCCTACAGTCACAACATATTTTGTTCCTACGGTCTTGACAACTGGAAGATGTTTTTCAGTTGCTGCATCCACAGTATTTGGTGCGAGTAACTCCATTGGAGAACCACAACATACCAACTGTCCACCACCACTATGAATCATACCAACCAAGTTTCCACAGGTTTTGCATAAGTAAAACTTTTTCATAAAACTACCTACCTTTCCAATTTCTTTTCTTACATATTAATAAGTTTCGATTTACTCATTCATTATAACAGATAAATCTGTAAAAATCACTTTTTTTAAAAAATTGTATTTCCTTTGAAACATGCATGTTTTTAAGGGTTATAATCTTTACTTTAAAGAATCCTAGTGCTAAAATGTATGTAAGTGTGCTCGTTATTTGTTTAAAAAATACATAATCGTTAATTTTTTAGCACAGTAACTTTTATAGAAAACAATGGAGGAAAATTCCTCTGCTCGTAAGGGCACTCGCATTTTTTTCCAAAAAACAAGGAGGAATTAAAAAAAATGGCAAGAAAAATGAAAACCATGGATGGAAACACCGCTGCTGCTCACGTTTCATATGCATTCACTGATGTTGCTGCAATCTATCCAATTACCCCTTCTTCACCAATGGCAGAATATACCGATGCATGGGCTGCTGGTGGAAGAAAAAACATTTTCGGACAGGAAGTTATTCTGGCTGAAATGCAATCTGAGGCAGGTGCTGCTGGTACTGTACACGGCTCATTAGCTGCTGGTGCACTTACTACTACCTACACTGCATCTCAAGGATTATTACTCATGATTCCAAACATGTACAAAATCGCTGGAGAATTACTTCCTGGTGTATTCCATGTTTCCGCTCGTGCTTTAGCAAGTCATGCTTTATCAATTTTCGGAGATCATTCAGATATTTATTCCGCTCGTCAGACTGGATTTGCAATGCTATGTTCAAACAGTGTTCAAGAAGTTATGGATTTAGGAGCTGTTGCTCACCTTGCTGCTATCAAAAGCCGCATTCCATTCATGCATTTCTTTGATGGTTTCAGAACTTCACATGAAATTCAAAAAATTGAAACTTGGGATTATGAAGATTTAAAAGATATGGTAGATATGGATGCGATTGATGCGTTCCGTCGTGGATCATTAAATCCAGAACACCCAATCCAAAGAGGTTCCGCTCAGAATCCTGATATCTTCTTCCAGGCAAGAGAAGCTTGTAACTCATACTATGATGCAGTTCCTGCAATCGTAGAAGATTATATGGCTCAAGTAAATGCAAAAATCGGAACGGATTATCAATTATTCAACTACGTTGGAGCAAAAGATGCAGAGCACATCATCGTATGTATGGGATCTGGCTGTGAAGCAGTTGAAGAAACCGTAGATCACATGATTGCAGCTGGCGAAAAAGTAGGCCTTGTAAAAGTTCGTCTTTACAGACCATTCAGCGCACAACACTTAATCAATGCAATTCCTGATTCTGTAAAACAAATCAGCGTTCTTGATCGTACAAAAGAACCAGGTGCAATTGGTGAACCATTATACTTAGATGTTGTTGCAGCATTAAAAGGATCAAAATTCGATCAGGTTCCTGTATTTACAGGACGTTATGGTCTTGGTTCAAAAGATACAGAGCCTACACAGATTCTTGCTGTTTACAAAAACACAGAGAAAAAAGTATTCACAATTGGTATCAACGACGATTTAACAAATCTTTCATTGCCACTTGAAGAAACTGTAGACTTCACTCCAAAATCAACCATTAGTTGTAAATTCTGGGGTCTTGGTGCAGACGGTACCGTTGGTGCAAACAAAAACTCCATCAAAATCATTGGAGATCATACCGATATGTATGCACAGGCATATTTCTCATATGACTCAAAGAAATCCGGTGGTGTAACTGTTTCTCACTTACGTTTTGGAAAAGAAAAAATCAAATCAACTTACCTCGTACGTAAAGCAAACTTTGTTGCATGTCATACTCCATCATATATCAATAAATACAACATGGTTCAAGACGTAAAAGATGGTGGTACATTCCTTTTGAACTGTTCTTGGTCTCCTGAGGAGTTAGAGTCTCACATTCCTGGACAGGCAAAACGTTATATGGCAAAACATAACATCAAATTCTACACAATCGACGGAACTCAGATTGGTAAGGATGTAGGACTTGGAACTCGTATTAATACGGTACTTCAAGCTGCTTTCTTCAAACTTGCAGAAATCATTCCTGCTGAAGATGCAATCAAATACATGAAAGACGCTGCTACATATTCATACTCCAAAAAAGGTGATGATATCGTTAAAATGAATCACGATGCAATTGACCGCGGATTTGAAGATGTAAAAGAATTTATCGTTCCAGCTTCATGGGCTGATTGTGCTGATGAAGACTTAACTGTAAAAGTTACAGGTAAAGATAAAAAATTAGTTGATTACATCAACAATATTCAGAATACTGTAAATGCTCAGGACGGAGATTCTCTTCCAGTTTCTGCATTCAAAGATTATGCTGACGGACACACTCCTCTTGGATCATCCGCTTTTGAAAAACGTGGTGTTGCAGTTGACGTTCCTACATGGAATCCAGACAACTGTATCCAGTGTAACTTCTGTTCACTTGTATGTCCTCATGCATCAATTCGTCCAGTTGCTATTGCAGCTGACAAGATGGAAGGTGTTCCTGAAGCTGAGACATTCAAAGATATGACAGGTCTTCCTGGATATAAATTTGCAATTACAGTTTCTACTCTTGACTGTATGGGATGTGGTTCTTGTGCACAGGTTTGTCCTGGTATGAAAGGTAACAAAGCGCTTGATATGCAACCAATCGATACACGTATGGAAGGGCAGAAATTATTCGATTACAGTGTTGAAGTTGAAATGGACGATGCTGTTGTAGAAAAATTCAAAGATTCAACCTTAAAAGGTTCTCAGTTTAAACAACCTTTACTTCAGTTTTCAGGAGCTTGTGCTGGTTGTGGAGAAACACCATATGCAAAATTAGTAACTCAGCTGTTTGGAGATCGTATGTACATTGCAAATGCTACAGGATGTTCTTCAATCTGGGGATTCTCAGCTCCTACTACTCCTTTCTGTACTACAAAAGAAGGAAAAGGACCAGCTTGGGGTAACTCACTCTTTGAAGACAATGCAGAATACGGATTTGGTATGGAAATCGCACAAAGAGCTCTTCGTATCCGTTTACAGAATACTTTGAATACTTTAAATGAAAAAGTTTCAGATGATGCTGTAAAAACTGCTATCGCAAAATACTTTGAAACAGCAGATGACGGAAGTGCAAATTCAGTTGCTACCAAAGCTCTTGTTTCAACACTTGAAGCATCCGCTGATGCTAGTGAAGAAAAAGCATATGTATTAAAAGAAAAAGACTTCTTATCCAAAAAATCACAATGGATCTTTGGTGGTGACGGATGGGCATATGATATCGGATACGGCGGAGTTGATCACGTTCTCGCATCTGGTGAAAACGTAAACATCTTAGTATTTGATACCGAAGTTTATTCAAACACAGGTGGCCAGGCATCCAAAGCAACACCTACTGGAGCAATTGCAAAATTTGCAGCTGCTGGTAAAGATGTGAAGAAGAAAGACCTTGCAGCAATCTCTATGAGCTACGGATACATCTATGTAGCACAGATCGCTATGGGCGCTGACATGAACCAGACTCTGAAAGCATTAAAAGAAGCAGAAGCATACAACGGACCTTCCTTAGTAATCGCTTACGCTCCATGTGTTGCTCACGGAATCAAAGGTGGAATGACTTCATCACAGGCTGAAGAAAAGAAAGCTGTTCAATCCGGTTACTGGCACTTATTCAGATTCAATCCAGATCTCACATTAGAAGGAAAGAATCCATTCACTTTAGATTCAAAAGAGCCTTCTACAGAATACAGAGACTTCATCATGAACGAAGTTCGTTACAATCAGTTATACCGTGCAAATCCAGAAAGAGCTGAGCAATTGTTTGCAAAAGCTGAAAGAGATGCAAAAGCAAAATACAAAGAATTAGTAAGAAGAACACAAGACTAATGTTTTGTTTCTTAGAACCTGGAAAGGGCACCACATATGTGGTGCCCTTTTTTCATTGGTTTCATATCTATTGAATTGCATTATTCATGAAGCCAAACAGCACGAGTTGCAATGCACGCTCCAAACGCTTCATCATGTTCTATAAATAAAATTGTTGCATCACTTTCAAGAACAGCACTTGCAAGTTGATCTCGAAAATTCAAATCCATATAGTTTAATGGTTCATCCATAAGTAAAAGATGGTGGTTTACGCTAAGAGCTCTTGCTATATCCAATTTTTTTAGTTCCCCACTGCTTAATGTCTCCACTGGTCTATGGTCAAAATCCTCCGGCAAATTGAAAACAGAGCAAAGCTCATAAAATTTTCCGATTTTTATTTTACTCTCTTCTAAGAGTTCTCTTATATTCCCACTTTGCCATCTAGGTTCTTGGGTTGTATGTTCTATAATGATGTCATCTGCATAAGTCATGTTGTCACACAAAATTTCTTGAAGGATCAATCTAAACAAAGTGCTTTTACCTGCCCCATTCATACCTCTTACCCAGATTCTTTCTCCCGAATACACCTTCAAATTAAAATCACGTAACAATTTCTTTTCATAAGGATATCCAAAAGTCAGTGCACTTATTTCCAACAAACAACTTTCCATGTTCTCCTGCAAAATACCCAATCTAATTTCTTCCTCCACATTTTTTAACAAATTGCGTTTCTCTTCCAAATCTTCTTGTATTTTTTGTTCTGCCCGTTTGACCTGTCTCATATAAGCCTGATTTCCATTCGCCCTTGCGTTGCTAGCAAACTCGTATTTCTGAGTATTTCCTACGTTTGACCACTCACGTCTCTGCTTTGAAGAACATTCAAGCTGATGAACTTCTCTTTCAAGTCTTGTCCTTACACGCAACTCGTGTTGTTCAACTAGAATCATATTTCTGCGCCAGCTATCATAATTTCCCTGTTCTAGAGAAATCGTAGCTTTATTGATTGCCAGAATATGGTCTACTACCTCGTTCAAAAATTTCATATCATGAGAAACAAGTATAAATCCTTGTTTACGTTTTAAATACTCGCATAAATTCTTCTTTTTTTCTGTGTCCAGGTGATTTGTCGGCTCATCCAACAAGACAAATCCATCCTTCTTAATGAATAAAGCAAGAATCAAGATGCTCGTCTTTTCCCCGCCAGACAACGTATCAAATTCATGTTCCAAAAGGGCTTCATCCAACCCCATTTTATTCCATTCCTTTCGAATTATACTTTCCATTTGAAATCCATCAAGCTCATAGTAACGCGACAAATTTTCAATATATTTTTCTTGATCACGTTCATCTTTGCTATTCAAAAGATGTTCCATTTGGTCTTCTATCGTTTTGAGGCCTGCAATAATTTCCTTAATTATATCCATGGTTTTTGTATATTTAGTTTGTATCGAATATGGAAAATAGGAAATATCCAGTGCGTGATCAACGCTCCCCTCCGAAGGATGAATGGTTCCTTCAATCAGATGAAGCAAGGTAGATTTTCCTCTCCCGTTCCTTCCAATGAGTCCCAGTTTCCAGTCCGAATCCAGATTCAAATCAACGTGTTCAAAAACTGGATGGAAAAAATCTTCATAATAATAACTCATATCGCTTATTTTAATTTGTGGCATGAAGCCTCCGTTCCGGCCTCCTGAAATCAACAATCAGGTGCCTATTGCTTTGTTAGTTGCATCCATTGTTCTGTAATCAACATGAAACGCACCACCTTTCCTATGTTTTTGTAATAAAAAAAGAGCCCAAAACAATCCAGCTCTTTGACCTACAAACAATACAAAGCAAAGCCCATATTGGGCTTTAACACTTTTGTAAGTTGTAAGTCATTTTAACTAATAATCATTTTAACCTCTTGCTCTTATGTATTTCATATTATGTTTTATATATGTTTCATATTATATCTCATGCTACTCTTCAAATAATAGAATGTCAAGTCTCTATATGAAAATGAATGGTTCACACGAACAACGTAATCAATCTTCCGACCAAAACTACCATATAGGATAGAACCCATGCTATAGCACACTGCACTAGAACTACCAGTGCTGTAGTCTTTAAAGAATTCATCTCTCTTTTTACAGCTGCAATGGCTGCAACACAAGGAGTATAATACAATGTAAAGACCAAAAAAGCAAATGCAGTAATCGGTTGAAACATTGTATAAATTGCATCTTTTCCGCCCTGAAGCAATACATTTAAAGTACTAACCACACTTTCCTTCGCAACAAGACCAGTAATCAATGCCGTCGAAGCCCTCCAATCGCCAAATCCTAGTGGAGCAAATATTGGTGCGACCAATCCACCCAACGCTGCTAAAAGACTATTTGATGAATCCGTCACTACATTCATTCTCATATCAAAGGTTTGTAAAAACCATACAATAATAGAAGCAAGAAAAATAATGGTAAATGCTTTTGTCAAAAAATCTTTTGCTTTATCCCACATCAAATGCAATACCGTCTTAAAACTTGGAAATCGATAGTTTGGCAGTTCCATAACAAACGGAATTGGTTGTCCCTTAAATCTTGCCATTCTTAAAACAATTGCGAAAAATATTCCAACTACAATTCCCATAACATACATACTCATAATCACCAAAACATGGTATTTGGGAAAAAATGCTGCAGTAAAGAATGCATAAATTGGCAATTTCGCCGAGCAGCTCATAAATGGAGTAAGTAAAATGGTCATTTTCCGATCTCGCTCTGACGACAGAGTCCTTGTGGCCATAATTGCAGGAACCGAACACCCAAATCCGATGAGCATCGGAACAAAACTTCTTCCTGAAAGTCCTATTTTACGTAGCGGCTTATCCATGACAAATGCAATTCTCGCCATATACCCACTATCTTCTAGTAAAGATAAAAAGAAAAACAAAACAACAATGATTGGAAGAAAACTTAGGACGCTACCAACCCCTGCAAACACACCGTCTATGATTAATGAATGTACAACAGGATTCATACCATATTCTAGCAATCCATTACTAACGACTTCTGTTAACCAGTCAATTCCACTTCCAAGCAAATCTCCTAAAAAAGTACCCAACACGCCAAAAGTAAGCCAAAATACAATTGCCATAATGATAAAAAATGAGGGAACTGCTGTATGTTTACCAGTTAAAATACGATCTATTCTAAGACTCCTCTGATGTTCCTTGCTTTCTCGTGGTCTTCGAACCGTCTTAGAACATAATCGATCAATAAAGCAAAACCTTGAATTTACAACTGCTGCAACACGATCCATACCACTTTCTTCTTCCATTTGCAGCAAAATATGCTCCAGAGTATCCAACTCATTTTTGTCAAGTTGTAGCATATCTTTGATTTGACTATCTTCTTCAGCCAGTCGTGTGGCCGCAAAATATCTCGGAAGTTTTATTGCTTTTGCATGGTCATCGATCAAATGAACAAGTCCGTGAATACAACGGTGTACTGCCTGCTCACTTTCTTCTCCATTTTTATCACAGAAATCTTTTCTTCCAGGACGATCACGATGCCTAGCCATAGAAACCGCATGTTCAACCAATTCTGCAATCCCCTCGTTTTTTGCTGCACTAATCGGCACAACGGGAATGCCTAATGCGGCCTCAAGCGCATTGACACAGATCGTCATTCCATTCTCTCTGACTTCATCCATCATATTTAAGGCTAATACCATAGGAATATTTAATTCAGCCAGTTGAAGCGTCAAATACAGATTACGTTCGATGTTTGTAGCATCTAATATGTTGATGATGCCATGTGGTCTATTTTTAAGAAGAAAATCACGTGTTACGATTTCCTCATTTGAATACGGATTTAATGAATAGATTCCAGGTAAATCCGTTACTAAAGTTTTTGGGTACCCTTTGATTACTCCGTCTTTCTGTGAAACAGTAACTCCTGGAAAATTTCCAACATGCTGATTGGAACCTGTTAATTGATTGAACAACGTCGTTTTCCCACAATTCTGATTCCCTAATAAAGCAAATCTTAAAACTTCATCATTGGGGACTTCTCTCCCCGTTCTTCTTGTTGGATAAGATTCATCCTCCCCTACTCCAGGGTGACTAATGCTACCAAGTCTGGCTTGTTCTTCGATCTTTTCCATCACAGGCTCTTCTATTTGTGTTATATATATATGTTTTGCATCATCTTCTCGAAGAGTTAGTTCGTATCCACGAATTCGTATCTCAATAGGATCTCCAAGCGGTGCTCGTTTCATCAATTTTAGGGTGGTCCCTGGAACCAGGCCCATATCCAAAAGATGATGTCTTAGCTCTTTTTCTCCATGAATATGCTCAATGATCCCATATTCTCCAATTTTCAGATCCTTAATTGTCATAACATTTCTCCATGTAAATCTTTATTTAGCAAACGCTAACTCTACTTAGTTGATTATAACATTTCTATCAAAAAAGACAACTATGAAAAAGAGCAGATATGTATTTACACATCTGCTCTTTTATTTAGAAACCAGAACACATTATATCATAGATTATGCATCCTGCTCATTCATTTTTGATAACTTCGCTGCCTGATCTGCGGCAATCAAGTGATCAATAATTTCATCAATATCACCGTCCATTATTTTTGTCAGTTGATGTAGTGTCAGTTTAATACGGTGATCGGTTACTCTACCTTGTGGAAAATTATATGTACGTATTTTTTCTGAACGGTCTCCAGTTCCTACCTGACTCTTACGAAACTCTGCTTCTGCATCGCTCTTTTTTTGCAATTCGATATCATATAATTTTGCTCGTAGCAAAGCATACGCTTTATTTTTATTTTGCAACTGAGATTTTTCAGTCTGTGAATAAATTACAATTCCAGAAGGTACGTGAGTCATACGAACAGCTGAGTCTGTTGTATTGACACACTGTCCACCACTTCCTGATGCTCTCATAACATCGATTCGAATGTCATTATCGTTGATTACAAGATCAACTTCTTCTGCTTCTGGCATCACAGCAACCGTAATTGTGGAAGTATGAATTCTTCCTCCTGATTCAGTCTCAGGTACACGTTGAACGCGGTGAACCCCAGACTCATACTTTAATCTGGAATACGCTCCAGATCCAGAAATCATAAAACTAACTTCCTTTATTCCGCCAATTCCGATTTCATCTACATTCATCGTCTCAACTTTCCAACGCATACTTTCGGCATAATGAACATACATACGATAGATTTCTGCTGCAAATAAAGCCGCCTCATCACCACCTGCGCCTGCTCGAATTTCAACAATAACATTTTTATCATCATTTGGGTCTTTTGGAATCAGAAGAATTTTAATTTCATTTTCCAATTCCTCTATTCTCTTTTTCGAAGAATTAAGTTCATCCTTCAATAGTTCTCGCATCTCTGCGTCAGTTTCTTCCTCAAGCATTTCCAAACTATCTTCTACTGCCTGTTTATTATCTTTATATTCCTTATATGCCGCAATAATCGGAGTAAGTTCACTTTGTTCTTTCATCAAAGCACGAAAACGTTCTTGATTATTTGCAACAGTAGGTTCATTTAATTCACCCATAATCTCTTCATAGCGAATGATTAGGCTGTCTAACTTGTCAAACATATATTTCCTCCAAATATGTCACATAAATTACCACGGATGCATTGCTTTTACAACACGATCATTTCCCTGATAATCCTTGATGACCTGAATTTCTACATAACCTTCTTCTTTTAATAGGTCTGAAACTTGTTCAGCCTGGTCGTATCCAATTTCAAAAAGTAAATACGATTCTTTTCTCATATGACCTTTTGCGAGACTAGCAATTTTTCGATAAAAAAACAATCCATCTGCCTTTCCATCCAAAGCTTTTTCTGGCTCATATTGAATCACCTCAGGCATGAGAGAATTCAATACATCCGTACGTATATATGGTGGATTTGATACAATCACATCAAAAATCCCCTTAATATTCTCAAAAAGATCTGACTGAACAAAAACTGCGTTACTTTTCAACAACTCTGCGTTTTCCTTCGCTACAAGAAGTGAATCTTCATCAATATCTGCTCCGATTCCTTCACAATGATTTGTATAGTGGAGTAAGCTAATTAAAATACAACCTGAGCCTGTTGCCATGTCAAGAACTCGCATACCGTCATGAATGTGTTTTAAAGCCTCTTCCACCAAGGTTTCTGTATCCTGCCTTGGAACCAAGACGTGCTTATTTACCTTAAAACGAAGTCCCATGAACTCCTGTTCCCCGGTAATATGCTGTAATGGTTCGCGTTTTGACCTTCTCTCAATATATGTTCGAAATGTAGTCAACTCATCTTCTGTAAGTTCTCGATCTCCATGCGCAAAAAAGTCGCTTCTCTTTGTTTGACATACAAATTCAAGCAGAATTTTGGCGTCAAGGTCAAACTCCTCAACTCCTGCTCTTTTAAGAGATAACATTCCCTCTTTATATGCTTCAATATACGTCATCATACTTCCAATTTTTCTTTATCATAGTTATGTTTTTCAATTAAAAACTGCTTCCAGTCAAAAATTGCTTCCACCGATGCGATTGCCACTTCAATCATTTCATCATCTGGTTCTTTTGTTGTTAATCTTTGCAAAGCAACCCCTGGTGCAGATAAAATCTTCGTAAAAATATTATCGAACTTCCCTGCAAGTGACAAAAACTCATATGAAATCCCAGCAATGATTGGTATCATGATAAAACGATACACCAAACGAAGAATTGCTGAATCTGTTCTTACAAAAAAGAACAGAATTATACTGATTACCATTACAAAAAGTAAGAAGCTTGTGCCACAACGAGGGTGAAAACGTGAGCTACTTTTCACATTTCTTACCGTTAAACGATGTCCATGCTCAATACAATTGATACATTTATGTTCCGCACCATGATACTGGAACACTCTTCGTATATCTTTCATCAATGAAATTGTGATAATATACAGTAGGAAAATAACCAAACGAAGAACACCTTCAATGATTGCAAGAAGCGATGCATTGCGAACATATCCTTCCAATAAGGATGTTAAATACAATGGCAAGCCTACAAACAACCCAAGTGCTAAAACAATTGCAATCAACGTCGTAAATCCCATGAGTACTTTTTCTGCATTATCTCGAAATACACGATTCATTACCTTATCATATCCCGTTTCCTTTGCATCTTCATCTTCAAAAAACTGCGCAGAAAAATTAAGCGTTTTCATTCCTAATACTAAGGAGTCGATGAATGCAAAAATACCACGTATAAATGGGATTTTCTTCAAAAAAGACCCATGAAGGATTCCATCATACTCTGATACTTCCAATACGATCTCTCCATTTGATTTGCGAACTGCTACCGCATATTCCTCTTTATTCTTCATCATAATACCTTCCATCACGGCTTGTCCACCGATACTGGAAAAACATCTTTTCTTTCTTCTAGCCATAAAAATCTCCATTCTTCTTACATATAGCTTCACGTAAAAAAGAAGGTTGAGATATTCACCTCAACCTTGTTTAAACTATTTGCTTTCCACACCATATTTTTTATTGAATTTATCAATACGACCATCTGCTCTAGCAGTTTTCTGCTGTCCAGTATAGAATGAATGGCATTTTGAGCATACCTCAACGTGAATTTCTTCTTTTGTTGAACCTGTAGTAAAAGTGTTTCCACAGTTACATGTTACAGTAGTTTCGTGGTAGTCAGGATGTATTCCTTGTTTCATTATTTTCACCTCTCTATATAAATGATATTGGTTAGTCACTAATAAACAGCTTACTTATTGTATCACATTTATTTTTGGCTTGCAAGCCTATATTCTCAAGTTTTCTTAAAAAATACGCTTCTTTTTTATCATGTCAATGAACTCTTGATTATTCTTTGTACGCGCAAATAAATCCAGTATTTGATCCACAGAATCTTCTTTTCGTAATGACAGCAATGCTTTCCTTGCGATATCAATTCCCTCTTGTTCATCTTT
Source organism: Lachnospiraceae bacterium (assembly GCA_963666475.2). Classification (GTDB taxonomy): domain Bacteria; phylum Bacillota; class Clostridia; order Lachnospirales; family Lachnospiraceae; genus JBFHIZ01. The sequence continues at coordinate 1,274,208 of CAXXJM010000001.1, forward strand.
ACTTAATAAAAGATCATCTCTTCTCGTTCCTGATTTTAGGATATCAATCGCTGGAAAAATACGTCTTTCTGAAAGTTTTCGATCAAGTACCATTTCCATATTACCAGTACCTTTGAACTCTTCATAAACCACGTCATCCATCTTGCTTCCTGTATCCACCAGTGCTGTCGCTAAAATGGTAAGACTTCCACCTTCACGCATATTTCTTGCTGCACCAAAAAATCGTTTTGGCATATATAATGCAGCAGGATCAAGTCCACCTGTAAGCGTTCTACCACTTGGCTGCACGGTCAGATTGTACGCCCTTGTAAGTCTTGTAATACTATCTAAAAGAATTGTAACATCCTTCTTATGCTCTACCAATCGCTTTGCACGTTCGATTACCATTTCAGATACTCGCTTATGGTGTTCTGGGAGTTCATCAAACGTAGAATAAATGACTTCTACATTTTTCCCGTGAATCGCTTCTTTGATATCAGTTACTTCTTCTGGTCTCTCATCAATCAGCAAAATAATGATGTGCATATTCGGTTCGTTCGTTTTTATGGACTTCGCTACTTCTTTGAGCAAGGTAGTTTTACCTGCCTTAGGTGGCGATACTATCATTCCCCTCTGCCCTTTTCCCACAGGACTTAGCAAATCCATTACACGCATAGCAACCGTAGCCTCCGGTGTTTCCAATCGCAATCTCTGATCTGGAAATATAGGAGTCAGATCTTCAAAGTTTGGTCTTCTCTTTGCCTCTTCTGGATGAAATCCATTAATTGAGCTAACATATAATAAGGCGGAAAATTTTTCCGTTTGTGTTTTTACTCTTGTATTTCCTGCAACAATATCACCTGTCTTTAAATTGAACTTCTTAATTTGGCTTGGAGCCACATATACATCATCTTCTCCTGGAAGAAAATTCTCACAACGAATAAATCCATACCCGTCCTGCATAACCTCCAGAATTCCTTTTGCGCTGTTTCCACTATCCAACTCTTCCATTGCATTCTTTTTTTTACGTTTTGGTTCATCATGATGCTGCGAAGTTGTCACATCGTTTGAATCAATCTTTTGCTCTTCTTCTTTGGCATCCTCAGCGTCTTTTAACAACATTGCTTCCACAAGTTCTGCTTTTTTCATCGCTGATGCGCCCTTTATTTCGCGAATTTTTGCAAGTTCACGCAATTCTGCCACTGCAATTGATTCGTACTTTTCTCTCATAAGACCTCCAATTTAAGTAGTACCCTTTATTCTATCAAAATTTATTCTGGGAATTTTTAACGAATGTTATCGATTTTTGATTAGGTTCTTATTATACAACAAATCCGTGACGATGTCACGGATTTGTTGTATATACATGATTGCAATTTCATTACATTTAGTTAACGTGAAAATTAATATTTATACTTCCTAAAGCGCAATCTACTGAAATGTCGTATTTTCCATTTTTGTTATAAGAAGCAGACCCAAGAACTACATTGCCATTTTTTCCAATTTGAACGTCTCCTGCTGCACAGCTTGCTTCAACTGCATAATCGCTTTCATCACCAATGATATCAATACTAATATCACCCATGGCACAACTAGCAATCAACTCTTCGGTTATCAGATTTCTTACCTCCATACTACCCATTCCAATATCTGTAGTAAAAGTTTTTGAACTCATGGTTCCAATTTCACAATCACCGGCACCAATTTCTCCGTTTGTTTCTTCTGTATAAAGCTCTTTAATCTCTATAGAACCTGCACCAATCTCAAATTCAAAGGATTGATTTGCCAAAATCTTGTCTGCGACAAACTCTCCTGCTCCAAGTTCTACCGTGATTTTATCTGCAAGTAGCGAAGTAACCGATATGGACGCAGCGCCTGATTCGATTGTAACAGTATTTAAAATAACATCTTTTGGAACATATAAAGTAATAATGCTATGCGTGTTTCCCAAAAAAGCGATATCTTCATCAATTCCCTCGAAATGTAATGTCCCATTACTTAAGTAACATCTAAAATCTCCTGCTCGACTACTATCTATATAATAACTATTGTCTTCAGATTCCTTGATCAAAAACTCACATGCTGCAATTTTCAAATAAAGATCGGTTACTTCCGTCTCATCAGAAATTTCCATTTTACTGATGTTTCCATTATATACGGTATGTTTCGAATTGTCCCAGTCAGAAAAATTAATATCATCCAAATTCATATCCAAATTAAATTTTTCTGCAGTTTGCTCACGTAAGATGCTATTTTTTAAGCCGACAACAAACTGTGTGGATATATTTCTTCCTCCAATAATGAATCCAACTATCGAAAAGAACATTCCGATAAACATAATTCCTGCGATAACTATTAAGATTACCTTTACAAATTTTTTCATTTAATTCCCTCCCATACCTTTCCAGGTAATGTAGTACTTAGTTTAAATAATTTTGCCGTAAGTGGCATTACATATCTTGATATCAATACTACAAATAATACAAATAAAAAACCTACTGCAGATGTAATCAATCCTCCGCCAATTGCAATCATGCCATAGGCTGGAAACACAAAGAACTGAACAATACCACTAAACGCAACAGCAAATCCGACAAAGATACATATTAACGCTGTTAGACCAAAAGAAAAAATTACTACTGCCACTGAAAAAATTAGTGAGATGCATACAATCCAGGTCGCAAATAAAAAAGGCACCCATATAATCGAAGTGAGAATTAATAATACCGTAATTCCTGCCGATGCCTTTTTTTCTTCTGGCATAGGTTGATTCTCCATCTTTTTTTCTGGAGCTGGCGGAATCTCTCTACTCACTCCCAAATCATCCATAATTGTAAAAGCCACCATTTCTGGACTTACTAATTCTTTGATGACCTCTTCTTCCTTTTCTTCACCAGCATCATTAAAATAGTTTTCATAATATTGTAATGCTTCGTCTCTCTCTTCCGATGGAACTCTTACTAGCAGCCCTGCTAACTGCTCCATAAATATTTCTCTATTCATGATTTTCCCCTCCTGCAAACAATTTTGATATCTCATCGGAATATCTAATCCATTCCTCTTTATAATAGGAAAGTTGTTTTCTCCCTGTATTAGTAATCCGATAATATCTGCGATTCCTTCCTCCACATTCTTTATCATAAATATCCAAATATTGCTCTTTCTTTAGTCTTCTAAGTACGGGATAAAGAGTTGATTCAGAAAGATCGATGGCAGCTCTGACATCTTGTGTAATTTTATATCCATAGGTTCCCTCTTGCTCATCCGATACGACTGCGAGGACAATCGCATCTAGTAATGCAGCTCCTGTATTATATACCATAAACACGCTCCTTTTTATCAAATTATAATATTATACGTCATATAATATTGTCGTTTGTATATACTATATATCGTATAATATTGTTTGTCAACAAATATTTTCTTTATCTTGTATTCTTGTGCGCTTTCATATATCATAGGTATGTGATAAAATTCGTATCAAAAGATTCAAATAATCACATCTGGAGTATAGTGTAAAAGATAAATCTTTCACACGGCAATTTGTGCCTAGCACAAAGTTGCCAGACTTTGAGAAAGGCATGCTTATTTATATGAAAACGATACCAAAACATTTTGACGATCTCAGAGTGTATACACTAAATACATATTTAAAACATACCTATGGAGAAAAAGTATATAAAATTGCACTGCACTCAAATATGACATGTCCAAACCGCGATGGAAAGCTTGATACCAGAGGATGTATCTTCTGCTCAAATGGTGGAAGCGGAGATTTTTCTGTTTCAGGGACACTATCCGAACAAATCCAAAAAGGAAAAGAAAAACTTTCCGGAAAATATCATGGAAACCAGTTTATTGCGTATTTCCAATCATTCACCAATACCTACGCACCAATTTCCAGGCTCAATGCTCTATTTTCTGAAGCCCTTGAACACCCAGATATCGTAGGACTTTCAATTGGAACACGAGCCGATTGTTTAGAAGAACCGGTGCTTGAACTTCTTTCACAATTGCAGGTCAAGCATCCGAATAAATTTATTTGGATTGAACTTGGACTCCAAACGATTCACGAGCAGACGACCCAATACATTCGCAGACATTACCCAATGTCCTTATTCCAAGATACCATTAACCGTTTATATGCTCATCATATACCTTATATCATTCATACTATTATAGGCCTTCCAGGCGAAACAAAAGAAGATTTTCTTGAAACCATTCACTACGTCAATTCAACACAAGCATTGGGAATCAAACTTCAACTCCTTCACGTAATTGATGGAACCGACATGGCAGATGACTGGAAAAGAGGGTGTTTTGATACACTTGATATGGACGAATACTTTGAATGGTTAATTTCAGCAATCGAACAACTATCCCCTGACATCTGTATTCACCGTCTTACAGGAGATGGAAACGAAGAAAATTTACTTGCGCCATTATGGACACTTCAAAAAAGAATGGTGCTCAACTCTTTTCACAAGAAAATGAAAGAAATGAATACATGGCAAGGAAAAAATTATTATGACTCAAGAACCTTCAACACTATATAAACTAATTGTTCTATATCTTCTAAATAAAGCCAATTTCCCAATGACAAACTCGCAAATAGGAAATTTTATCTTAGAGAAAGAATACACTGATTTTTTAACACTCCAGCAAGTATTAAGTGAACTTGTAGAATCAAAGCTAATTCTCTCAAAAACCGTTGGACATCGTACATTGCTTAGTCTCACAGAAGATGGAAAAAACACACTTTCCTATTTTAAAAATCGCATTCCAAATGCAATCATTACAGATCTTCATTCATTTTTATCAGAAAACTCAATACAACTAAAAAATGAAGTTTCCGTTCTATCAAACTATTACAAAACAACTTCGGATGGATATGAAGTTGAATTAATTGCAAAAGAAAAAGACCAAACCCTCATCAATTTGAAACTAAGTATTCCTACGGAAGCCTTAGCCATTTCAATTTGCGAGAACTGGACTACTAAAAATGAATCTATTTACAAATATGTAACGGAAGCCTTATTTTAAGGCTTCCGTTTTCAGATTAGATTCCATTTATTCACTTGGTCTTTTTTTAATTTTTTTCATATGTTCGCGTATCGTCTTCTCATATCCGTTTCCACTTGGTTTATAAAACTCACGTCCACTTAATTCATAAGGAAGATAATCTTGTGAAACATAGTGGTCTTCATAATCATGGGGATATAAGTATCCAGTTCCACGTCCAAGCTGTGCTGCACCTTTATAGTGAGCATCTCTTAAATAAGGTGGAATTGTAGCATTTCCTGTTTGATCAACTGCTTGCATAGCTTCAAATATTCCTAGAGCTGAATTGCTTTTCGGAGCACATGCTACATAAGATACCGCCTGGGCAAGTATAATTTGTGCTTCTGGCATTCCAATTCTCTCTACTGCCAATGAGGCTTGCGTTGCTACCATTAACGCATTTGGATCTGCATTCCCCACATCCTCTGATGCACAAATCATGACCCTTCTTGCGATGAATGTCACGCTCTCTCCAGCTTTCAACATTCTTGCCAAATAATATAGAGCTGCATCCGGATCCGATCCACGCATACTTTTTATAAAAGCGGAAATGGTATCATAGTGATTATCTCCAGATTTATCATATCGGAGAACTTTTCTTTGAATACATTCCGAAGCAACAGAAAGTGTAATATGAATTTTTCCGTCTTCACTTCTTGGAGTTGTGAGCACACCAATTTCAATAGCATTTAGCACATTTCGTGCGTCTCCACCACTCATCTCTGCTATAAACTCAGCAGCTTCCTGCTCTATACATGCCTCATAGCTTCCAAGACCCTTGATCGGTTCTGAGATCGATCGATGAATCAATTCTATTAGATCAGATTTTTCTAGAGGCAACAGTTCAAAAATAGATGACCGGGAAATAAGCGCTGAATTTACTTCAAAATACGGGTTTTCTGTTGTTGCACCAATCAGAATAATAGTTCCATCTTCCACATGTGGTAACAAAAAATCCTGCTGCGCCTTATTAAACCGATGAATCTCATCAATAAATAAAATCGTTTTTTTCTGATACATTGCAAGATTTTTTTTTGCTTCTTCAACAACATCGGACATATCCTTTTTCCCGGCAATGGTCGCATTGATCTGCTGAAAATAGGAACTCGTCGTCTTTGCAATGACTTTTGCAATTGTTGTTTTACCCGTCCCGGGTGGACCATAAAAAATTAATGATTTGATCTTATCTGCTTTTATTGCCCGATATAGAAGTTTATTTTCAGCAAGAATATGCTTCTGTCCTACAATCTCTTCTAAGGTCTCCGGTCTCATTCTTGCCGCAAGCGGAGATTCCTTTTTGGCATTTTGCATTCTGCTGTATTCAAATAAATCCATAACTTAACCTCATTCACGTTTTTTAGGACGCAAACATCTTACTTAAATTGATGTTCCTTTTCCTGATAATAATAATTGATCGAAGCCATTTGCTCTTCAAGGTCTTTTCGATCAATTGCCAAATCATCACAAAGATCTTCTAAATCTTCGTATTGATCTCTCAACTTCATATTTACATAACTAAGTAACATTGCTGGGTCTTTTGGTATCATAATGCCTCCATTCTCCTTTCGGACTAAAGCTGAAATACGATTCCAATCACAGCTCCCACTACGAACCATAGTGCAGGGTGAATTTTCTTCACTTTTTTGATCTGCATCAATCCTGTAATGATAACTGCGATGATGATCAACTCCAGATTAGGTATCCACTTCGTTTCTGTTTGTGTAAAGAGAGTCAATTTAAACAATTCGAACACTGCGACAGCTATTACTGCCGTTACAACTGGACGAATTCCAAAAAAAGCCCCTTTAACATATTTGTTCTCACTAAAGTTTTCTAGAAATTTTGCAACAAGTATGATAATGACCATACTTGGAATAACCATGGCAATTGAGGTTAGGATTCCTCCCCCAAGTCCAGCCGCATGGTAACCTGAAAAAGTAGCCATATTGATACCAACCGGCCCAGGTGTACTTTGACTAATTGCAATCATATCGGTCAGTTGTGAAACAGTAAACCAGTCTTCGTGTTTTGCTAGTTCAATCAGATAGGGTATCGTAGCAAGACCACCACCAATAGAAAACAATCCAATTTTAAAATATGCCCAAATCAAACGTAAAATCATTTCCATTCCTGCCCACCTTTACTTTGACGTGAGTTTTGAAATTCTTCTAAACTTTTCACCAAAATACCGATCAATGCGGAAGAAATAATAATTATAATGGTTGGTACATCGGTCAAAAAAGCCACCATTGCTGAAGCAAAACAGATGATTAGGGCAAATACACCAGTAATACTTTTTTTAACCAACCCAAAAATAGTATGAAGCATCAAGGCGCAAACCACAGCTTTTATACCAGCAAGCGCATGTGCAACTATTGGAGTGGTGATAAATTCTTCTAAAAATGTTGCGACAATCAAAATTATTAAAATAGAAGGTGTGATCATCCCCATCGTAGCAAAAATCGCACCAAGGATTCCTTTTCTTTTATAACCAATGAAAGTAGCAGTGTTCACCGCAATAATCCCCGGTGTACACTGCCCAATTGCATAGCAATCCAGCAACGTGTCACTTGAGATCCACTCACGCTTTTTCACTAACTCATATTCTAACATAGGAAGCATGCTAAGACCGCCTCCAAATGTCATTGATCCAACTTTAAAAAATGCGACAAACAATTCAACCAAGTCTTTCAAAATATATCTCCTGTCTGACTTATCCGACAGATTCGATATTTTTAAAGACTTCCGAAGCGGTAAGCATGCATACAAAGGTTAATGCGAATAAAATCAGATTAAAAAGAATAAATCCAACAAACGCACCCAAAGCCATAGTCAAAAAAACTGTCGGTATAACTATTATTGCTAATATTATACCATAAAAAAATAAATGTATCAGTTGTTTTCCGAGGTTTCCGACAGAGTTTCCAAAAATTCCATGAACGAAAACTCGTAAATATAATTTATTTGCTTGTATTAACATACACGCGAAAATCGTTAAAACAATTTCTACTATATTAAACTTTAAAACAATTGCTGCTGGCAATGTTAGTACTAGTGAATCGGCCAACGCTCGAACATGCTCCATAAGTGTCGCATACCACATTTTACGAAATGGAGTATCCGGAATCAAATACAGCGTTGCATAAGTCATTTCTTTTCCCCATTTTGAAATGTACTGTGAAAAAATGAAATCAATATACATCATAAGTGCTGGTAATACAAAGATTGCATAACTTCCTACCGACTCCGCCATATCCGTTTTGATCATCAAAACGGATAATCCAATTCCTAAAATAAGCAGCAAGATTGTCCTAGGTCCAAATACAAAGAAACGATTCTTTTTATACTCGAGATATTGACGGTAGAAAATCGCTTTTGCATAGTTGCCTTTATATTTCACATTCGCTGAAATATATTTTCTTTTCTTCCCAATAAATACAACTTCTCCCTTTTTCCCTTTTTCTCTAGCTTCTTCATAATCATCTGCAAATTTCATTGCATCTTCATAGAAACCACCTTCACATCTCATTCGTTTTGCCGCAAATACAGTAACTAAAAATGCGACCAGATAGCATAAGGAAAAAATAACAGAAAATACCGTCGGTTGTAGAAAAAGAACATGTGCTACAGCAATCAACCAACCAATAATTGGCACCCCTAAAATCCACGGAGAAACGAGAAGATCTACCAATGCATCTAAACTAAAGCCAGCGAAGTACAATTTTAATAATACACCTCCAACAAAAAATGCAATGATTGTATACATAAGGATACGAATTCCCATATACATTCGTTCTCCTATATTTTCATTCCCATATAATATAATGATAATTGCACTTTCCAATATTGGTTGTAATAGAACCAAAAACATTGCAAATAAAATAGTCGGAAGAACTTTGGTATGAAATCCCATGAGTCCAACAAATATTACAATGACTCCCATTAGAATGCCCATTGTATAATTTGTAATCTTTGCAAAGATTAAATTCATTTTGGGGGAAATCGGGCTCGGAAATGCAAAATGTACATCCGCTTTTTTAAAAACAATTCCTTTTCTTTTTATATAAGTCAATATGGTTGTCGGCATCGTAAAAAAAGCAAATATGGTAATTACACCTACAAATGAGTTTGGATTTGAAAGCCCACTATCACGAACTGCTCCTACCAAAAAGGTAACAATCCACGCGGTATACCCCAAAACAAATAACGAAAACAGATAAAATTTAGGTGATTTTAACCCTTGCTTAATTGCATTAACCAAAGTCCTTTTTTTTAGATATAGTAATGCTTTCATCTATGCTTCCTCCGTAACAGAAAAGAATACTGCTTCGATATCCACATTTTCTACATCATTTTTCTCATATGTACCAATTAATTTTCCTTTATTTAATATAATCATATGATCCCACAGGTCTTTCACCATATCCAACATATGTGTCGACAAAAGCACTGTCGTTCCTTGTTCTTTCAACTCTATAATAATATTTTTTAACTCCTTGATTGCATGTGGATCAAGTCCAATCATCGGTTCATCAAATAAAATAGTTTTTGGTTTGATAATCAAAGCAGCGCATACACTTACTTTTTGCATCATTCCTTTCGAAAGTTCATTCCCTAATTTGTCCTTTTTGTCTAAAATTTCAAAACGATCTAAAATGCTTTCTATTTCCTGATCTGATATATTCAAATCATATGCTCTTCTTATAAATTCCATATGTTCCCATATCGTAAGACTATCGTACATCGCTGGCATTTCTGGTACGTATGCAAATGTCTTTTTGGCCTCAATATCTTTCGCTGGTAAACCATTCATAAATATTGCGCCATCATATCTTAACAAACCAGCAATCGACTTAATAATCGTTGACTTGCCGGCCCCATTTGGTCCAAGCAAAATCCCAATACTACCATCAGGTACCTGAAAACTCACCTCATCCACTGCTGTCAACTTCTTGTAATTTTTTTTCAACTTAATTATTTCTAACATGTTCCCTCCACAAAAAAAGTATGATTGTATTATTATTCTAATACAATCATACTTTGAGTTCTTGAATTTGTCAACTAAGACTTTTTATGATTCAAATCATTCAGTTCTTCTTCTGTAATATCATCTTTATGGATATATTCGATTTCTTCTTTCGTTATCTTACGGAACTCATTTACCGATTTGATGAGCATTCGCACCGAATTCTTTGGAGTATCAAACGCACCGACATCATTAAGCTGAATCATAATGATTCCTATCGGTACCGCTAGAATCATTCCAATGACACCTCCAACATTGTATCCGATGAACAGAAAGAAAAGGGTAGGTATCGGATGGACACCAATGGAGTCTCCCACAATTTTAGGTTGAATGAACTGTCTTAATAACTGCCCGAGTCCCCATATGATCAACAATCCTATCGTCATCTTATAATCGGATTCGAACAATTGAATAAGTGCCCATGGAACTAAAATAATAGCAGTTCCAAAGAAAGGAAGCATATCTAGCACCGCAATTCCTAATGCAATTAAGATTCCATAACGTATGCCTAAAATCATAAATCCAACAACCATTAAGACATAAACATAAATCTCTATTTTCAATTGTGCAATCACATATCCGCCAACTGCTTTTCTAAGATAGCCCGAAACATTTTGAATCCTTTCTAGCAGTGAAAGAGACAAACGTTTTTTAAAGAACATTAGAAACGCTTCTCTTTCAGAAACAAAAAAATATGCACTCAGCAAACACATAATTATTGAAATTAGAACACTTGGAATATTCATAACCAAAAGGCTGATTCGAGATACAGTATATGTTCCGACTCCATCAGTCAACGTTGCCAACGTGTTATCCAGTTGATCAAACGCATTGATTAACTCTGTTTGCAGTTCCAAAGGAAATCCATTAAACAAATTTTCCAGAAAGTTTCCAATACGGTATAATGTCTGTTCGATATCATTCCAAAGATCAGGCAGTTCCAAAATGAAACCTGTAATTTGTCTTATTAATATTAGTACGATTCCATATAAAGCAGCAGCGACCAATAAAATTACTAGTGAGATTACAATAGCTGACCCCGCTTTTCTCTTTAGTCGAATGCGCTTATTCAAAAAATGTACTAATGGATTTGCAATACAAGAAATAATCCATCCAATCACAAAAGGCATAAAATATATGATAACTCGTGGAACAATAAAAATAAAAACTGCAATCGTTATCAAAGCTAATATTATATTTAGCCCAGCTTTTAGATCTTTTCTTACACTATCTTTCATCGTTCACTCCTATATTAATAATGAATCAATAATTTCGTAAACCTCATCTTTTCCTTGTTTAGACTGTGATGAAAATGGAATAATTTTTGTTCCTTCAACAACCTTAAGGCCTGAACGAATCGCAGCTACATGCTTACTCAGCTGACTTCTTTTGATTTTATCTGCTTTCGTAGCAATTATAATTGGTTGGTATCCATTGAAAATTACCCATTCATACATATCTATATCATTTTGTGATGGTGCATGTCTTATATCGACCAATAAAAACACATGTTTTAATTGTCCTGATTTTTTTAGATAATTCTCGACCATCTGCCCCCATTTTTCTTTTACACTTTGGGCAACCTTAGTATATCCATAACCAGGGAGATCCACAAAATATATTTCGTCATTGATATTATAATAATTAATTGTCTGTGTTTTTCCTGGTTTTGCACTTGTTCTAGCATATGATTTTCGATTCATCAAGACATTAATCAATGAGGACTTCCCTACATTACTTTTCCCCGCAAATGCAACTTCTGGATGTATATTTTGAGGAATCGTCGATGTAATTCCAACTACTGTTTCCAAATTCACTTCTTTTATGACCATAAAAAACTCCATTCTTCTATTTATATTACTTCTATTCTATATCTCATGCGCAATGATTACAAGAGACAAATTCTAAAGCTCTATAAAGATATATTATAAAAGCCGCCTTACGGCGGCATTTATAATATATTGATTATTCAACTTCTTTTAATCGTTTCTGATGAACTACAACGGGTTCACTATTTCCAAGTACCGAATCCTTTGTAATGATACAGCACTCAATCGTTGGATCCGAAGGAATATGATACATCACATGTAACATTGTTTTTTCCATGATTGAACGTAACCCTCTTGCTCCAGTTTTTCGATCAAATGCAAGTTTTGCTATTTCGCGAATTGCATCTTCTTCAAATTCGAGATCTACATGATCAAAATCAAAAAGTGCTTTATATTGCTTGATCAATGCATTCTTTGGCTCAGTAAGAATTCGATAAAGAGCTTCTTGATCCAAACCTTCAAGCGATACATTCATTGGAACACGCCCTACAAACTCAGGAATCAAACCATATTTCACAAAATCCTGTGGAGTAATATGTTTGTATACTTCACCAATTTCTCTCGTAGATTTTGCAGCAACTTCCGCATTAAATCCAATGGAACTTCGATCCAGTCGCGCTTCAATTATACGATCCAAACCATCAAATGCTCCACCGCAAATAAATAAAATATTGCTTGTATCTACTTCAATCAATTCTTGCATTGGATGTTTTCTTCCGCCTTGTGGAGGCACAGAAGCAACCGTTCCTTCTATAATTTTTAGCAAGGCTTGTTGTACACCTTCACCGGATACGTCTCTTGTAATCGAAACATTCTCTGATTTTTTTGTTATCTTGTCAATCTCATCAATATAGATAATTCCGTATTCTGCGCGATGTACATCAAAATCTGCAGCTTGAAGCAATTTTAAAATAATATTTTCTACATCCTCACCTACATAACCCGCTTCGGTAAGAGTCGTCGCATCGGCAATTGCAAATGGTACATTTATAATTTTTGCAAGCGATTGCGCCAAATAAGTCTTTCCTGAACCAGTAGGACCTACCATAATAATATTACTCTTTTGTAATTCAACTTCTGTCTGTTTTGTCGAAGTAATTCTCTTAAAATGATTATAGACTGCGACAGCAAGCGTTTTCTTCGCTTCGTCCTGTCCAATGACATAGGAATCTAAAAACTCTTTGATTTCCAAAGGTTTGAGCAAGTTGATATCCAAATCTTCATCAACTTCATAGTACTCCTCTTCACCGAACTCTTCGCTAATGATGTCATCACAAACTCGTATGCATTCATCACAAATAAATACATTGTCTGGACCCGCAATCATTCGTTTCACTTCGTCCTGTCTCTTATTGCAGAAGGAACATCTAATTTCTGCTCCTTTATCTTTTCCTGCCATGATAAACCATGCCTTTCTTAAATCAATTACACAAAATCACATCTATTTATTGGACTCAGATGTCAATCTTGATTCGAAGACTTCGTCAATCAAGCCATATTCTTTGGCTTCTTCTGCAGTCTTCCAGTTGTCTCTTTCTGTATCCTGCGCGATTTCTTCGTAAGATTTTCCAGTATTCTTAGCAAGAATACGGTTTAATTTTTCTTTTGTGTGTAAAATATGCTTTGCAGCAATTTCAATTTCTGTCGCCTGTCCTTGTGCTCCACCAAGTGGTTGGTGAATCATAACCTCTGCATTAGGTAATGCATAACGTTTTCCTTTTGTTCCACCAGCAAGCAAGAATGCTCCCATACTAGCAGCCATTCCGATACAGATTGTAGAAACATCACATTTGATGAATTGCATTGTATCATAAATAGCCATACCAGCAGTAACGGAACCGCCTGGACTGTTAATATAAATATGAATATCTTTCTCTGGATCTTCGGCTTCAAGGAATAATAGCTGTGCTACTACTACGCTTGCTGAAACCTCATTTACTTCTTCACCTAGGAAAATAATTCTTTCTTTTAATAATCTTGAATAGATATCGTAGGAACGTTCGCCCCTGCTTGTCTGTTCTATGACATATGGAATTAAACTCATATAGAACCTCCTTCATACATCAGAGTAAACAGGTATAGATATTACTCTTCTGTCTCTTCTTCTTTTGCTTTTTTTGTTGTTTTCTTTTCTACTGCTTCATCTGCTACAAAGGTTGCTGCTTTTCCAATTACAATGTCTCTCTTAATTTGTTTTTCTTCTTCAGCACCAATGAATTCTTTCACTTTTTCTAATTCCATCTGGTACATACCAGCCATTTTAACTAGTTCCATTTCTAGTTCTTCGTCTGTAGCTTCCAATTTTTCTGCTTCTACAACAGCTTCCAAAACAAGACTTGATTGGATACGTTTTAAAGCCTGAGGTTTTACCTGTTCCATCATTGTCTCATGAGTTAAACCAGTAAACTGGAAGTACTGCTCAAGGGTTAATCCTTGTTGTTGCATTCTTGCAGCAAAATCTTCTACCATTTGTCTTTGCTGTGTTTCAACCATAGGATCTGGAATATCCATTTCTGCATCTGCGATAATTGCTTCAATTACAGCATCTTCTTTTGCAGCTAATGCTTCTTTTTCTTTTCTTTCTTTAATTGTTTTCTTTACATCAGCTTTATAGTCTTTTAATGTATCAAATTCAGAAACTTCACTTGCAAACTCATCGTCTAAATCTGGAAGTTGTTTCTCTGTAATTTTATTCACAGTACATTTGAATACTGCGGCTTTTCCTTTTAGTTCTTCTGCTTGATATTCTTCTGGGAAAGTAACGTTAACTTCTACCTCTTTACCAATTTCAACACCTACAAGTTGTTCTTCAAATCCTGGGATGAAAGAGCCTGAACCGATTGTAAGAGGATAATCTTCACCTTTTCCACCTTCAAATGCAACGCCATCAACAAATCCTTCGAAATTAAGAACGATATCATCACCGTTTTTCACAGCACGATTATCAACATCTACAATTCTTGCAGATTTTTCTCTTTCTTTTTCGATTTCTTCATTTACTTCTTTTGCAGAAACTTTTACTTGTACAGCATCCACTTCTACACCTTTATATTTACCTAATTTTACTTCAGGTTTCACAGCAACAAGTGCAGTAAAGATAAAAGGTTTACCTTCTTCTAACTGAACTACATCGATTTTTGGTTGGCTTACTACTTCTTCTTCCACATTTGCCATTTCTTTTTCGTATGCTTCAGGAATTAAGTAATTTGCTGCTTCTTCGTAGAAAACAGCTTTTCCATACATTTTTTCAATCATCGCTTTTGGGACTTTACCTTTTCTAAAACCTGGTACATTAATCTGACCTTTATTCTTATTATAAGCTTTATCAATTGCACTTGCTAACTCTTCAGCTGCAACCTCAATTGTTATTAATGCCATATTTTTCTCTTGCTTTTCCACTTTTAAACTCATTATTAATATTTCCTCCAATTTCTTATCCATCTTTTTTCTATCAAACTGCATACAAGCCCACAGTCACTAAGGAATTATAGCATATCTCCTTATAAAGTGCTAGTTTTTTATCGTTTTTTTAGATATATTCAAAAGTCTTCATAAATTGCCTTGTCTTTTTATTCACAAACTAATATAATATAATTATCTGAATACTTGGTCTAAACATTTCCACCTATTTAGTTTTCAAAAAATTATTATTTCTGAAACAAAGGATTCCTGCGGCAAAGAGTAATATATGAATCAACATGTTTTTGTTGTCCTTCTTTATGCTCTGCTAAGGTCGGACTTTTTTATTTTCAAAATCCTTGCTCAGACAAAAATGAAAGGGAAAAACATGAAAAAAATAACAACAAAACAAATCACTTTAACTGCCGCATACTTGGCAATTTGTGTTCTCAGCCAGTTTGCATTTAGAAACCTTCCAGCGGGTACCTACATTACCGGACCACTTGTAAATACCTGCATCATTTTGGCCACATTATCTTTGGGAATGGTCGGAGGGTTGATTTTAAGTATTATCTCTCCTATTACGGCATTTCTAATTTCGACACCAGCAGTTATGACCATGATGCCTTTAATCATCCCATCTATTATGATCGGAAATGCTACGATTGCACTTGCAACTTGGTTTTTCAGCAAAAAATTGAACTTCAAATTTCACTTAGAAATCGGTCTTGTAGTTGGATCTTTGCTTAAAGCATGCGTAATGGGAATTTTAATTGTACTAGTCATATTCCCTGTATTCCATGCTCCTGATAAAGTTGTTGCTGCTGCCAGCTGGACCTTTTCCTTTGGACAAGCTGTTACTGCTCTCATGGGAAGTGTACTAAGTGTCATCATTTGGATTCCACTCAAAAAAATTATTCAGAATGAGCAATAATTCCATTGGCCAATTTTGAAGCCTGTTCTTTGGATAACAGCGTCTCAATAATCGCTAGTGAAAACGGAATTGCAGTGCCCAAACCTCTGGAAGTAATTACAGGTAAAGATATTTCTACTGGTCTTTCTGATACTGTCGCGCCAGATAAAAACTTTTCCCATCCAGGATAACAACAGGCATTTTTATTTTTCAATAAATCAAGTTTACCTAATAAGCTGGGGGCTGCACAAATTGCAGCTGTCAGCTTTTCTTTTTCGCAATGATTCTTAATGATTTGCATAAGTTTTTCATGCTCACCGAGATTTTTTGTCCCAGGCATTCCTCCCGGAAGAATCATCACATCATATTGTTCCTGCTTCAAATTTTCTATCAATAAGTCCGCTTTTACACAAATCCCATGTGCTCCTAAAACCATAAAATCATTTGAAATCGAAATCATATCTACATAAATATCTACACGTCTCAACAAATCGACCGTAGTAAGTGCCTCCACTTCCTCAAAACCTTCTGCCAAAAATATTGCAGCTCTTTTATTTGTCTCCATAGTTCCTCCCTTCAGTTTATACTTCGTCTTTTTTTATGCTTCCTATTTCTTTTACTAATTTTTGAATCATTTCTTGATATTCTTCGTCACTGAGATAGGTTTTTGCAGGATTCATTTGAAAAATTCCGCCCCATTCCTCTCCATCTTTATACTTTGGAGCCAAATGCATATGTAAGTGGCTTCCTGTATCTCCATACATTCCATAGTTTAATTTATCCGGATGAAAAATATTATGAATTGCTTTTGCAGCGAGTGCAATATCCTCCATAAATTTTGCTCTTTCGTCTTCAGATATGTTTACGATCTCAGATACATGATTATGGTAGGCAACGATACATCTTCCGGGTTTGCTCTGTTCCTTAAATAAAATGAGTGTACTAACCGATAATTCACACACATACAATCCAAATTTTTCTAATAATTCCCCTCTCATACAGTATCCACAATTTTGATCTTTCATAATTTACCTCTTTCTAATATTTTTTTATTATTTTGATTCCAAACGTTTTCAAATTCATGTATAATCGAACAAAAGGAGGTCGACTCATGCAACTAGAAATCGAAAGAAAATTCATTATTCAAAAGTTACCGGACAATCTATCGTCCTATCCTTCCCATAAAATTGAACAAGGGTACCTAAATTCACACCCAACCGTACGGATTCGAAAGGAAGATGACCAATACTATTTAACCTATAAGAGCGGTGGTGGTCTTGTCCATGAAGAATATAACCTCCCCCTTGACGAACCTTCCTATCTTCATCTGCGTGAAAAATGCGACGGATTAATCATCACAAAAACAAGATATTTGATTCCTTATCAAACGCTTACAATTGAATTGGATGTTTTTGATGAACCCCTCGCACCTCTTCTCTATGCAGAAATCGAATTTCCCAGTGAAGAAGACGCAAACAAATTCATTCCTCTCGATTGGTTTGTATGTGAGGTCACAGGAGACAAAAGATACTCCAATGCTTCTTTGTCTCGTGATGGCGTACCAGTCGTGCCCATTTGATCGCTTAAAGCATAATATATAAATTCGCTTCGTATGGATGCATCATTTTTGAATCACGATTCTCGTAATTTGAAAGGATGCATTTTTTCTTCCCTTTTACTTGTTTCCTTTTCAAATTCGTTGAACCAAGATTGCATTCAATATAATAGGTTCCCTTATTCTTACAGGATTTTTCATCCAGCGCAGGTGTTCGGAAATATCCAAGAAAATCATTCTTTCTTTCTCCAACAAAAGAAATATTTCCGTATTTAAGGACCAATGAATCACTACGAATATCCAACATCTTTTTGTAAAAGTGGATGGTTGAATCCATTGTGCATATCTGATTCATTACATTGTATTCTTTATAGTCGTCATCGCCTAGAATCCAAGGCTCATATTCCGAAAATCCAGCATATTTTTCATCGTTCCATGGCATAATGACCCTAGCATGGTCCCTAGTTCCTGAAAGAATTTTTTGAAATGCTTCTTCATGACTCATCGTCTGAATCAGCTCCTGATACAAATTTATACTTTCCACATCTTTGATCTGTCCCATCGAAGTGAAATTTACATTTACACAGGCTATTTCCTGCCCTTGATAGATAAATGGGGTCCCTTTAAGCGTCATTTGCATCATACATAGTAGTTTTGCAAGGACTTCACGATATTTAGGGTCTTT
The DNA here is from genome assembly GCA_963666475.2 of Lachnospiraceae bacterium. Classification (GTDB taxonomy): domain Bacteria; phylum Bacillota; class Clostridia; order Lachnospirales; family Lachnospiraceae; genus JBFHIZ01. The sequence continues at coordinate 1,292,655 of CAXXJM010000001.1, forward strand.
GCAAATTTTCGAAAGCATTCGCGGATTATCATGGTTATCAAAAAATAAAGACATCCTTGCATAAGGACTATACCGGTGCATCCATTTCATGATGTATTTTTTATACTCATTTAAATCGTATTCGTACTCTTCAAACCGTCCATGTCCTGGATTTTCCAAATGATCGAAGTTAAAAATCATATTCATCTCATTTCGATCTTGTGCCGTGAGCAGTTTTGCCATTTCAATTCCAACCCCTGGCGTTTCTCCAACCAAAAATTTTTCTGGATTTTTTATACCATCTTTATGAATTTCTTTCATGTATGTGTGAAGATTTGGACCATATACATAATTTTCGATGCCACAAATCCCAATCATCTCCGCGACCATTTGATTCCCATCTGGAAGGCCTTCTTGTTTTGATATCAGATTTCCAACATCCATGCGAAATCCATCCACACCTTTCTCCATCCACCAAGAAATCATCCCAGTGATTTCTTTTCGAAGTTCCGGATTATCCCAATTTAAATCCATTTGCTTTTTTGAAAAAAGATGTAATCCCCATTCACCAAGTTCCTCGTAATAATTCCAGGCTGGTCCACTAAAAAAAGAGGTCCAATTATTTGGTGGTTGGTTTGGTGTTCCTTTTCGAAATATATAATACCCATGTTCTTTACTTGTTGGGTCTTGTATTGCCTTTTTAAACCATGCATGCTCATCCGATGTATGATTCACTACAAGGTCCATAATCAAACGCATTCCACGTCGATGCACATTATTAAGCAGACGATCAAAATCTTCCATTGTACCAAACTCTGCCATGATTTTTTGATAATCGCGAATATCATATCCGTTGTCATCATTTGGAGAATCATAAATTGGAGAAAGCCATAAACAGTTTACTCCAAGGTCCTTTAAATAATCCAGTTTCGAAATAATACCTGGCAAATCACCAATTCCATCTCCATTACTGTCACAAAAACTTCTTGGATAAATTTGATAAAAAACAGACTCTTTCCACCACGACCTGGTTTCTTTATGTTTATTAGAAGTGGGATATCTTTCTTCCGAAAGATTAATCATAGCTAAGAACGTTTCGTAAAAATCATCAGCGATCATACTTTTTGCCAATTTTTTTACTGTCTTAAGCTTTAATCCCTGAATGAAAGGGTTTTTTAGAACCGTTGCATCTTTTCCCATCTGTTGGAAAATTTGCTCCATCATATCTCTGCCGATTGGATTTTCATATATTTGCTTCACTTTTGATTCCATTGTAATCATTTTATCGTATGTCCCCTCGTTCTTTTAATTCTTCAATCATTTCCTTGTACATCACTTCATCAATTCGATATTTTCTTCTATAGATTAGAAATCCCGCCAAGATACAAAATAAAGGGAAAATGAACATTGCTACTTTTAGAAGCATTATCCCCTCTGGTGAGACATCAGCAGCTACTTTCGCTTCTTTTATTCCAGATAGGATAACAATTGCTCCTGTCACACCTGATGCAATTGCTCCTCCCATTTTATTAATGAATGGCTGTACTGAAAATGTAATACTTTCATTTCTTTTACCAGTCTTCCAGTGACCATATTCCACCGAATCAGCTAGAAACATCAACATAAGAACTTGAATCAACGCCTCTCCTATAAATATCAATATTCCTGATATCCCAATATATAAAAACGTGCTGGTTGGAGAAAAGAAGAATAAACCATAGCCCACTACGACGAGACCTGTTGACAATAAATAAAGACTTTTTCGAGATATCCTTTTACTGAGGACTGGAAACATAATAAGAGCGAAAATCTGAGATACTCCAAGTACTAATGCAAAAATCGAATACATATTCTCATCCCCATATGCATACTTAAAATAATATAACCCAAACCCTGTAGTCGTACAATATCCGATCATAAATAATGCCATTGAAATTGCAGTATATAAGAGTTGATCATTTTGAACAAAGGTGCCAATCAATTCCTTGATCGATGTATGTTCGTTCTTTTCACAAACATTTTTTGGCTCCTTTACCCCTAATAGAGTTACTGCTTGGCCTAACCACATAATCAAAACCAGAATACATGCAAAAACAAAAAAACTCATTCCGGCATGTCCTTCCCCTGATGAATACAAATCAAGCGCAGACTCAATTGATTTTGTAATTGGTAAAATACCTGCCACCACAAAAAACAGACCTATATTTGCACAAATTCGGGCTATTGAACCAATTTTTTCTCGCTCCTTTTGATCCAGACTCAGTGCGGGAAGCATTGACCAATAGGAAATATCATTTGCTGTATATGAAATTCCCCACAGCAAATATAACACTCCAAAAATCACAACATACCAATTACCATAAAATGGTATGTTCGCAAATAAAAGAATTGTAAATACACCCGAAACAAGGGTTCCCGACAATATCCATGGTTTAAATTTTCCAAATTTTGTATGTGTGTTATCTACAATCAATCCCATAAATGGATCATTTAATGCATCAAATATCCGAGCAACCAACATAATGCCTGTGATCCACCAAAGTTTTGCAGTAGACAATTCAATTGCGTCTGTTAAATAATAAATCAAATACATACTAATTAAAGTATATACCATATCCCGACCTATGGTCCCGATTCCAAAGGTATATCGATTCCTTCTAACTGTCATATCGCACCTCTCCCCTATTCATCCGCTCTTCCACATTTTAGGAAACACTTACATAAATTATAACACTTCAAAAAGGATTTCTACAATTAATATTTCCAGACAAAAAAGCGTAACTTCCAGTCATTTTCAGACGAAAAGTTACGCTTATGATTTTCCTCTTATTCCGTTTTATTTTTAGGATTATATCCATAAATGATATACAGTAAAATTGCAAGGTATATGAGAATTGCTCCTAGTACAAGAAACAGCATCATCGTAGATCTTGGGGCCAATCCAACAAAAACAAGCATTGGAATCCCCAACATAATTGCAAAACTACTACCAACAACCAAATTGTTTGCCGCAGGTGTCTTTAATTCCGGGTCCACTTCTCGAAGTAAAAGGACCCCAGAAGAAATCGTACCAGTCATCATTCCATACATAGAAATCATCCCCTCAAAATAATAGGAACGGTATACTTTTTTACTGGCTTTTGTCACATGTATCAATGTTACAATTGCTCCTAACACTGCCATGATTGTAAACGGAATCCATAACCCCTTTAAATCTTCTATATTAATTGAGGCAATTCCTGCTACAATCATTACATCAAATGCCAAACCTGAAATTCTACTTAAAAGAAAATTACTCTGATACTGTCTCTGCATAATACTCTTTTTTCTCAGCAATCTCATGAATAGTCTTGTAGCAATCGCAAGTCCCGAGCCAATCATGAAATTGAATCCCCAGAGCAAAGAATTGAGCAACTCACCTACCGCTGGAATATATGCATCAAAAAAGCTAGTTAGTAGTGCCGTCACTCCAAAAGTCAACATGTAAACAAACAGTACAATTGCGACCTGAACGGATAACTTGTCAACGGATTCAGAAATTGGAATCTCGTTTTCTGCCTGAAAATCATCAATTGTAAGTTGTCCCATTTCTCCACTAAATTTGCTTCGAACAAGTTTCTTTTTTCGTTCCAACACAGTCAAATAAATAACTCCAACCACACATGCTGAAATATAACCTGCTGCCGCAAGTGCCAAACCAAAAGAACGACCTCCTGCAAACCCAAGCGATTCATAAGTTGTTCCAATATTATTTGCCTGTCCGGGCCCTTGTCCATATCCCATTGGGAGCAAAATACCTGATGCTTTAAACAGATCTGGCATTACTGTATAGGCTAACCCAATCGAAACAATCAAGCCCACAAGACCCTGTAACAAGTAGGAACTAACAATGATAGCCCCACTTTTTAACCCAGTCCCTTTTCCCGATTGAGATTGTTTGTCTGGTACACGAAGACTTAGTGCGATAAATCCTAAGGCAATTCCATGATAGGTTATTGCTTCAAAAAACTCACCATTGATATGTACTAGTCCTGCAAGCTTCAGTCCAAATAAAATGAAACCACCCAGAACAGCCGTTGGTATTAAGCTGTTTCTAAAAAATCCAATTTTTCTCCTTAGTATATTGGCGATTAAAACAACAACCGCAATCATACCCATTTGTATCAACGAATTCCATAATGCATCCTGTGCGACTGAAAAATCCATAAAGTTCTCCTTTTTTCTAGTTTTTCATTTCTCGTACCATTTCAAATAAGTATAAATATTTTAATGCCGAAAATACTGCATTTCCTTTAAGCTCACAATGTTCATTATTATACATAAATGAGAGATTATTTCTCCCGTAGATAGATGCTGTTGGAATATCTTTTAGCATGATCTTCTCACCACCAATTTCCAAATGATCAAAATAGGTTTTGATGGCTCCTGTCCGCTCATTATATTCCTCAAACTCTTCATTCACTCGATATAATCTAACATCATGATCTTCAAAAAGAAGAAGTTCTAGATTTTCACGGGAAGCCAGCCATTGCTTTTTCATCTCATCAAGTTGATACTTATCCCATTGTGTAATTGTGTGTATTTCATGTGGCATCCCTTCTAAAAATCCAGTATCAGAATAGGTTGCTTTCATTCCACAAGTACATTCAATATGATCGCCACTTGTATGAATTGTCCCAATTTTATTACACTTTGGACAAAGAAACATTGAAGATTCCATTCCGTATGCAAGATTCTTTCCTCGATATCGGATCATTTCTTTTTTCTGGTCCTCATAGGCATCAACATAAAGATCCCTACGTATTATTGCGTTAATTTCTTCTACCGATAATTTGGCAATTTCATCCGGTTCGAGAATATGCACGACTTCTCCATAAGTCTTGCCCTTTCTTCCACCAAATCCCCATCGTGGTTCTGTAAAATATCCACCTGTTATTCGGAAGGTTATCACCTTGACTCCAGCTTTTTTTACAACTTTTCCTGTAACCTCTGGAATCGGATAAGTTAATCCATTAAATGATCGATTCCCCTCTGCAAACATACATACATTGTTTCCCATTTGCAGCATACGAATCATTTGAATTACCGTATAAGCATCTGTTTTTCCTTTGATTCTTGTAATTGGAGCAAAAACATGAATCAAAAGCTTGGAAAGAAAACCTGTTCTTGTAAGATGATCACTCGCCACAAAAAACATATGTCGTTTAAAAGAAATCCCGACCAATGCAGCATCAAGGTTTAAATTATGATTTGCTAAAATCAGATAAGGTCCTTTTATTTTTTTCAAATCCTTTTGAAAAGAGTAGCAATATTTAGATTTGATAGGCAGCGTCACCAACACACGAAGAAAATAATAATAGACCACCAATCTCCATTTTGTAAACTGTGACATTTCTCGTCGTTTCTTCTTTGCAGCCATTCTTTTCTCCAATCTATAGTTCTATTGAAAATCCTGTATTCATATAATGCAATCGATCTCCCAATTTTTCTTTCAGAAGTTCATATGCCGGCATACCAGTACAATGCCCTGTGATCACATTGCCAACATCTAGTTTTTTTAGTTCTTCTCCCAAAAGATAAATCTCTTCTTTCCGTTTTGTTTGCTTAGGCTCTCCCTTATAATCCTTTAAATGGAATCCCCCAATTAACGCTAGAATCTTCTTACTCGGAAATGTTTTCTTTACTTCTTTTACAATCGTATCTGCGCCAGCATGAGAACAACTATTTAGCACAACCAATCCTTCTGGTAGTGTAAAAATCAGCGTCTGCTCATGACTAAAATTGTCTGGAACATATCGTCTCCCTTTTTTCTGATAGAGATTCATTTCCTTTCCACGCTCTTCCAAAAACAACGTCTTGTGCTGTAATACCCAAACCCCCGAATCAACACAACTATCGTTATCTAAAAATTTAAATCTTCTTTGAAAATCTTCCATGAGACCTTTCGGAACTCCAATATACTTGTATGTAAGTCCAATTTTTTTATACGTAGGAATTTTAACCATTTCTTGAAGGTATACTTCTGCAGTTGGACAAATTTCAAAAAATTTACGGAATCCCCCAGAATGATCATAATGACCGTGCGATAAAAATGCCATATCTATAGTTTTGAGGTCAACTCCCATCTTCTCTGCGTTTTCAATAAATAAATCCGACTTACCTGCATCTAATAAATATTTTTTTTCATTGTATTCAATATAAATCGACAATCCATGTTCTGAATGAAATTCACTCGGAGCAGTATTTTCAATTAAAACGACTAGTTTCATTTTCATTCCCATCTGCGTGATTTCCTCACACCTTTTTTTTGTTGAACATACCTAACAAACAACTTACAAATATTTTTACACGTAGTTATATCTTACCATATTTTTGGTGAAAAGAAAAACAAAAAGAACGTAAAAAATCCATCTGCCAGAGGTCTGACAAATGGATTTCTCATCATTGATGCGGATAACAGGAATCGAACCTGCACGGTCTCCCACTAGAACCTAAATCTAGCGCGTCTGCCAGTTCCGCCATATCCGCATATTCACATATTTACATGGAACATTTGAAATAATAGCAAAAAAATAAGGGTTTGTCAAACCCTTATTTTAATTATTTGAAATATTTTCAATTACGCATCCTGTTTAAATCTAGAAACGATCTCTTTTAGCTTATCAGATTGTTCCATACAATCTTTTACTAATTCATAATTATGTTCTGTCTGGATTACCGTATCCGATGTTTTATTTGCGATATCTGTAATACCTAATGCAGATTCGTTAATCATACTGTTAATTCCACCAATCGATTCTGCAATTCCTTGTATCACATTTAATAAGGATGCAATGGATCCCTGGATATTTTCCATATTATCTTTAAAGACTACGGCATCTTCGTCATATTTATTTCCAACACTTTCAAAGAACTCATAATCTTTATTCACTTTATTCTCCAGGAAATTCATTGTGTCTTCCAAAACTTCCTGCATATTAAATACCGTGGTATTAACCTCTTTAATAATGCTTCCAATATCTGAAACCGTATCTGATGTCTGGTCTGCCAACTTACCAATTTCCTCAGCTACGACTGCAAATCCTCTTCCTGCTTCTCCTGCTCTTGCCGCTTCAATTGAAGCATTTAATGCCAGCAATCCAGTCTGTGATGAAATCTCCATAATGACATTTGTAAGCTCATTAATCTTGTCAACTGCTTTTGCACCGGTAATTGCCTGTTCTGTTTTGAGTTTGACTGTATCATACATTTCGCGAGCGATTTCTGAGGACTGAACGGTTTTCTCTTTTAGTTCTTTTGCTCTTGCCAATGTTTCCTCAGCATTCTTTTCTCCACCTTTTGCTCTTTCTCCAATTGCGATTGCTTGTTCATTCATACTATCAATATGATCTGTAATGGTTGATGTTGTGGCAGTTGTTTCTTGCATTCCGGCAGCCAACTCCTGTGTTGTAGAGGAGTTTTCTGTACTGATTTCATTGATTTTATGTGACACGCCATTTACCTGTTTCATAATTTCTGTAACGTTCGACGAAGTATCATTCATTTCATGAATTAAATCTCTGGTATTATCCAATAATTGTTGAACCGCACGTGACATTGCTCCAATTTCATCTTTGCGATGGATCAATTTTGGTATTTCTTTATTTTTTGTATAATCATGATTTGCAAGTTTATTAATGACCGAAGTGATTTTTTTGATTGGACTTGTAATGAAAATAACAAGGATTACAGCAATGATACTCACAACGATTTCTATGGAAACAGTAATAATATAACCTAATTGTTCTACTGCTTTGGCACTTGCTAATGCATCTGCTTCATTACCAGTCACAACAAGAATCCGATTTCCAGAAAGCACAGTATACCCTGCATACTTCATTGCACCTTTATAGAGATATTCGACGCCTGCACTTGGTACAGTATTTCCACTCTTTAGAGAGTTGACAACGCCTGAAACAACTTCATTTTCCACCTGACTACCAATCTTATCCGATGTAGGATGCCAAAGCATCATTCCACTCTCATCGACCAAATATGCATAAGAACCTTCTACTCCACTGACTGTAATTCCTTGCAAATACGTTCCATAGTCTTCTGTTACATCATCTAACACTTCACCATATGCGATTGCAAGAGCATGCATATTTTCCTTTGCCACATCCCCCATTGCCACTTCCATTCTGGATGAAATCAGTAATGTGATCAATGTACTTGCGACCATAACCGCGACTACAACCAATACTAAAATCTTTGTTCCCATGGAATGAATCAAAGCTATTTTTTGATTCGCAGTCTTTTCTTTTTTGTTATTACTCATCAATGCCACCTCACAAGAATATTTTTAAATTATTTTTAAATCATACCATTTTTCTACAATAATAACAATGTTTTCACCTAAATTGAATTGATTTTTCCAATATTTATTGTATATAATTTACTAATTTACGAAAAGACTGCTCAAACCGATCGTCATCCTCTGTCGTACGTTTTTTTAAGCCTTTCCCCTGCTTGCGACTTTTATGATTTCTTCTTTGTGTACTAGAAATATGTCGCTCCATAAGCATCTGGTCAATCGTATCATTCGTATACCACTTCCCCGAATGATGAATTGCTTTTGCACCCTTTCCTAAAGCCATGGCTGCCACCCCGTAATCCTGCGTAACAACGATATCCTCTTTTTTACATAATGAAATCAAAGCAAAATCAACCGCATCTTTTCCAGTATCCATAACTTTGACCTCACTGTAATCAGAAGAAAGAATATGTGCAGTATCGCACAAAAGCATGACCGGAAGCGCATCCTCTCTTGCCACCTTTTCTACAATTTTTACGACAGGACATGCATCTGCATCCACATAAATCTTCATCTAATTCCTCCATTCATATTGACATCTTTTTTTGTTCATATTATGGTTATTTAATATAGTAATAGAAGAGGTGCAAATGAAAACATTAATGAATTTTTTAGATCAGGGTGTTTCACCATATCATGTTGTGGAATTATCCGAAAAAGAACTCGAAGCCGCTGGCTTTCAACGCCTTCCACACGGTTGTCCGTGGGAACTTGAATACGGGGAAAAATACTACACAATACCATATGCATCGATGTTGTTGGCATTTCAAGTAGGTTCCTCTCCCAAAAAAATTCTTGGTTCTATGGCACATACCGATTTCCCTTGTTTCAAAATCAAACCTAATCCGGACTATCATACAAAACAATTTGCAAGAGTTAACGTAGAGCCATATGGCGGAATGCTTTTAGGCACCTGGTTCGACCGTCCTCTTGGCATTGCCGGAAAAGTGGTAACTGAAGAAGCTACCTATTTATATGATTCAAAACTTCCTGTTGCAATTATTCCGTCTTTGGCTCCGCACTTAGACAAAGACGCAAATAAAAAAACTGAATATGATCTTCAAAAAGAATGCCTTCCAATTCTTTCACATTTAGAAAAAAATTTAAATGAAGAATTTCATCTCTTAACATCCATTTCTGAGGACCTTGAACTAGATGCTGAGATGATTCTTGATTATGATCTTTTTTTCTACAACTGTGATATGCCTGAACTCATTGGTCTCGATAGTGCAATGATTAGTTCGCCTCGTATTGACAACGTTGCTTCCGTTGCCGCTTTGACCGATATCATCAAAAATGTAAAGAATCCGAATGCGATCTCGTTTGTCGCTTTTTTTGATCACGAAGAAATCGGTAGCCGCTCGAACCGCGGTGCCGACTCTGTATTATTATCTAATTTACTTGAAAAAATTGTGACCAGTTTAGGTATGGATCGCTCTGCTTTCTTTGATCTTCAAGCTAGTGGCTTTCTACTGTCCGTTGATGGTGCACATTCCATTCATCCAAATTACACGGAAAAAAGTGACCCTTTAAATGAAGTCATTATGGGAAATGGACCAGCAATAAAATCCAGTGCTACTCAGCGTTACCTCACTGACAGTGAATCAACTGCTTTCATTCTCAAACTATGCAAGGAATACTCCATCCCTTATCAACGCCAGGTCAATCGTTCTGGTATGCCAGGTGGTTCAACACTTGGTCCAATCTCGGTAAGTTACCTACCGATGAAAGGAATCGATTTGGGAATTCCAATGCTTGCTATGCATTCTTCCAGAGAACTTGCATATAAATCAGATTACGAAAATCTCAAAAAACTAGTCTCTTCCTTTTATCAAGCGTAATCAAAAAAATCCCCAGTAAATTAATTATTTTACTGGGGATTTCTTATCTGCTTTTCTTTTTTCTATTTCTATTATTATTTGTAGCTTTACTCCCTGTTGTTTCCTTTTTATCCTTTCCGGTCTTCCTACTATTGCTTTGCTCTTTTCTATTGGTTTTCCTGTTTTTTTCGGTTTTGTCTGATTTTTCTTTTTTAACAGGTGGTTCAGGTCGAATCAAACAAGTGGCTTTATATCCGATTAAATCTTTCCGATTTGCTAGTATAAGCGCCTCTTTTACCAACTCATAATTCTTTGGATTACGATATTGAATCAAAGCTCTCTGCATTGCCTTCTCTTTAATCGTCTTCGGAACATAGACCGGTCTTCCATCTCTTGGATCCACACCTGTATAATACATAACGGTTGCAAGTGTTGATGGCGTAGGATAAAAGTCAGATACTTGCTCTGGCATATATCCAAGATCTCGTACGTATTCTGCAAGTTTTATTGCATCATGAAGTGTAGACCCTGGGTGCGAAGCGATCAAATAAGGGACAACATACTGTTCTTTTCCTAACCTTTGATTTACTTTGTCAAATCGACTGACAAACTTCTGATATACTTCTTTTCCAGGTTTCCCCATTTTCTGTAAAACGCGGTCCGAAACGTGCTCTGGTGCAACTCTAAGCTGACCACTAATATGATGTTTGCACAGTTCTTCCAAGAAACGTTCTGAAGGATCCGCCATCACATAATCAAATCGAATACCGGACCGAATAAACACTTTTTTTACCTTTGGAAGTTCTCGAATTGCTCTTAATACATCGATATATTCCTTATGATCTACTTTTAAATGTTCGCATGGTTCCGGAAATAAACATTGTTTTTTCTTACAGACCCCTTTTGTTAATTGCTTTTCGCATGATGGGAATCGAAAATTCGCAGTCGGTCCACCTACGTCATGTATGTATCCCTTAAAGTCGTTTGCATTCGTCATATCCTCAGCTTCAGTAAGCATGGATTGTTTACTTCTAGTCTGTACAATTCTTCCTTGATGAAAAGTAATGGCACAAAAACTACAGCCACCAAAGCATCCTCTATTGGATGTAATGGAAAATTTTATTTCTGAAATTGCAGGCACCCCACCCAATTTTTCGTATACTGGATGATAGGAATTCATATAAGGTAACGCATAAACATCATCCATTTCTTGCATGGTAAGTGGTTTTGCAGGTGGATTCTGGACAACAAAAATATGGTCTGGGTATGACTCCAGAAGGGTACGGCCTGAAAATGGATCCGTGTTTTCATATTGAATCATGAACGACTTTGCATACTCATTCTTATCTTGTTTTACATCTTCAAAAGAAGGTAAAATCTCTGGTCGATATGCCAGACTTTCATCTTTCGTCTTATATACGGTTCCTGCAACATAGGTTAGATCATGAATTTGAATTCCTGATGCAAGTGCATCTGCAATCTCGATAATTGCATGTTCTCCCATCCCATAGATTAATAGATCTGCAGTACTGTCTAGTAGCACGGATCTCTTCATGCTGTTTGACCAGTAATCATAATGTGCCAGCCTTCTTAATGATGCTTCAATCCCTCCTAAAATTATCGGAGTATCTTTATACATCTTACGCAAAAGATTGCCATATACTACTGTAGCATGGTCCGGTCTCAGATTCATTTCTCCTCCTGGCGAATAAGCATCCGTCTGACGATGCTTTTTGGACGAGGTATAGTGATTCACCATTGAATCCATATTTCCTGAAGAAACCAAGAATGCATACTTTGGTGCACCAAATATTGTGACACTTTGATCATCTTTCCAATCAGGCTGTGCGATGACCCCAACCGAATATCCATGCGCTTCCAGTATTCTGGTAATGATTGCAATACCAAAAGATGGATGATCCACATATGCGTCTCCAGATACAAATATAAAATCAAATTGTGTAATTCCTTGTTCTTTCATTTCTTGAACAGTCATTGGTAAATAACTCATAAAAATCCTCTTTCATATGATCTATTATTAAAACTCATTTTTTTTCTTTGATTAAGATCGTACTACCTTCCATATTATAATGAATCTGGTCCACGGATGGATCAACATAGATTCCAACATAATCAAAAATTACTAACAGTTCAAATTCTTCCGTTTCGATCAGGTAGCTCATATCTTCGACCGGCACTTGCGTCATGTCGTTTTCAACCATTGTATATTTTTCTAGGATATGATCCATGAGCGGTCGAAAAGATGTTTTGACCACCGTTATTTCACCTTCGTTTACTTCCAATGAAGGTAAATCATCCTCCGCATACGAGTCCCAAAAAATCGTATACGAATGTCCATTTGCTTGAAAGGTAATTGGCTCGTTATCGGCAATATAATAACGAACATCCACCATTTGCCCATACCCTTCTATATTGATTACCTCAGTGGAAATGCTAAGACTTAAATTCAGAACCTCCCGATCTGAAGTTAAGTAAGCTACTTCCGATTCATATGTTTGAGAAAATCCGTAGGTTTCTAAAAACGTAGTGCTTTGTAATGCCTGTTCATCCAACCATCCCGGAAGTTTCTGAATTTCCCCGTTTCTAATATATCCAACTGCTTCTGTGATAGCTATTTTTGTATCTTCTGAAACTTCTTTTGAAGCATTTTGTATCTTCCCATCAATCAGCATATCTTCAGCAATCAGTATATTCTCCAACCTATGCATCTGAAATCGATAAGGAATAGAGTGATATCCCAAGAATGGAAATACGCTAATCAGCGCGAGTGCTGCAATGACTACAAAAATAAATTCTTGCGCTTTTGCTTTCATGAATAAGAGCAAAAGAATCGAAATCAAAGACCCACACCATGTTAATGCAAAAACATATACATCTGGAGTTACACTATGATTGTATATCTGCTGAATCAGTGCCCACCCTTCAGCGATAAGAATTATGATGGCTGCGATTGGATACAGTTTTCGATACCAAATTGCCAATGCATGTTCCTCATGTGTCACAAAAATATACAGCCAAATGCCTGCAACGGAATATATGGTAGAAATTGTCACCAGTTGTTGAAATGCGGTCTGTATGCCAGAAAAAATGATTCTGGCCGTCCATAATAACAAGACCACCGTAAGTGCAAATACAATCGGAATGATAATATAGTTCAATAATACTTTGATAAACTTTGGTATTTCCTGAGAAGGTTTCAAGTGCTCATCTACGGAATCTTTTTCAAAATCTGGGAAATACCCTACAAATAAAGTAAACATAACAAATCCGCTAATCGTAGCCAGATACATATAAACCTTCTCTGTCATATTGGAATAGAGCAAGGCCTGCACTACCCCTGCAATACCGGATGTACCAGCAAATAGAACGCTCCCATAGATTAATGCAATAAAAAAAGCCTTGTGCACCATAAAAAAACTCTTCGCAAGATCTGTTTCTTTAGATGACCTACCAGCTATCACAAGAAATGCTAACATAAAAATCAACATTCCCATTAAAACACGCAATATAGAGAGTTGGGTTAATTGTTGATACCTTCTTGTAAGATCATTGGTTCCGCCAAATACATAGAGAAGAACTCCAGTTAACAAAGTAATTATTAGAACTAATAAAAACGAAATATACTTTGTTTTCTTTTGATTACAGATACTTTTTTCTCCTGCTGTAAAACTCAACCCGGCTATTGCTCCAAATGCCAAGGTAAAGTGCAATGTATTAAAAAGGAAATTCCATTGTTCCTGTGCTACCCAATCAAGCTGTATACGAATTCCTGTTACTACAGCAAACAAAAAGGCACATGAAATAGTAAATGGAAATCTTTTATATGCCGAAATTGCATAGAAAAAAGTTTTCTTTAATGACGTTTGAAATGTTGCCATAATTCCTACCTCCTTCGAGATATACATATACTTCTTATGGTTCTATTATACACCCATTTTATAATAAGTACTATGAATCAAAATTTTTACTCTCCTTGTACCATGAAGTCGCTGTGGTACATGGGAATTCTAACATGAATCTTGAGGTTTATTCTTGGACTCTTTTGCGTTTGTTCTATGATTCTTGAGGTTTATCTTGGTTTCTTGTGCGTTTCCCATCATCTGGATGTAAATTCATTTATTTTGGGCAATTATAGATACTTTTTCGATGATATACCCCATATACTTACAAAAGGTTCATATCTCATAGAAGAACTTATATCTTTTCTATGCGTTTGGACAAATCGAATTATTTTGAAGCAGATTCTGTCCAAAGCATTCTTATTTTTGGACAGAATTATTATAAAAAGCTTCAGAATGCCCAAAATCCAACATCAAACGTTCATGCATATCATATATCTGTTCATTTGGGCAGATATTCATGACTTTTGTTTAAATTGCCTAAAAGCATCCCTCTTCGGGGATTCTGAACCCATGGGGTTCGCCTCCGCCTGATGCTACCTAAATAAAAATGACACCACTCTTCGAATATTCTTTTCACTCGCATCCCTCATTGGGGATTCTGAACCCATGGGGTTCGCCTCCGCCTGATGCTACCTAAATAAAAATGACACCACTCTTCGAGTGATGTCATTTTTATTAATGAGACATCGGGGATTCGAACCCCGGACAACTTGATTAAAAGTCAAGTGCTCTACCAACTGAGCTAATATCCCATATTTTATTTCTGCTTGCACATTCACATGTACATATTATGAAGTAAGACTTCAAACAGGGCTAGCAAGATTCGAACTTGCGAATGCAGCAGTCAAAGTGCTGTGCCTTACCGCTTGGCGATAGCCCTTCGATAATTTTTGCTATATAGCAGGGTGGATAAAGGGACTTGAACCCTTGATCTCCAGAATCACAATCTGGCGTGTTAACCAACTACACTATACCCACCATACGTGTAATTTAATTACACAATGTGCTCGAAGGGATTCGAACCCCCGACCCACGGCTTAGAAGGCCGTTGCTCTATCCAACTGAGCTACGAACACACAATTTTTAGATTTTATCTAAAAATAAAAAGCGGGTGATGGGAATCGAACCCACGTATCTAGCTTGGAAGGCTAGTGTTCTACCATTGAACTACACCCGCATATCATTTGTTGCAAGTCGGGGTGACAGGATTCGAACCTGCGACCTCCTGGTCCCAAACCAGGCGCTCTAGCCAAGCTGAGCCACACCCCGTTGTGTCTTGAACAAGTGCTTTTGTTCGTGACGCAAGTAATATTATATAATAGAGAATCGCTTGTGTCAACAACTTTTTCAAACTTTTTTTAAATCGCTGAAACCCTTGATTTTACTGGCTTTCAGGAGGTTATGTGATTTATTTCGAAAGAAATTTTTCCAAAATCATCAATTGTCATGATGCAATAGGAAGGTTGTTTTCCTTCCTGCCTTGGATACGAAATACTTCCCGGATTAACTGCTGTGATTTCTTCGCTTTGATCAATTAATGGTCTATGAGAGTGTCCAAAAAAAACCATGTCAAACCCTCTTGAAATAGCTTCACGTTTAATTTCCGAATTGTCCAATGAAACATAATAATAATGTCCATGAGTAATTAATACTTTTTTTTGCCCAATCATTGTTTCAATCTCTCTTGGCAAATCCACAAAATAATCATTATTCCCCTGTACTGCCAATAATGGGCAATCACAATAAGCCTCAATTAAATCCAATCCCCGTTCGACATCACCACAATGAATAATCAAATCAAATGGATTTTCTTTTTGGATTACTTCTATCAAATTATCATGTTTATTATGAGTGTCACTTACTATTAATATTTTCATATATATTCCATTCTACATATCTTTCATATATGCAATTATCTTTTTTTTCATCTCCATCAAAGCTTTCCCACGATGACTTATTTCATTTTTTTGATCCATATTTAATTCAGCGGTCGAAAATGTTGTGTTTGGTAGATAAAAAATAGGATCATATCCAAAACCATTCTCCCCTCTTTCTTCATATCCAATATACCCCTCAATAGTTCCCCTAGAAGTCATAATTGTTCCATCTGGAAAAATCGCCGCAATTGCACATACAAATCTTGCTGTACGAGCTTCAATTGGCACCCCATTCAATCTTTCTATAATTTTTGCATTTTTGACTCTGTATGAGGTATTTTCGCCCATGTAACGAGCAGAATAGATTCCAGGTTCTTTATTCAAGTAGTCCACTTCAAGACCCGAATCATCTGCTAATACAATTGCTTTTGTCTTCTCTGCAATCGCTTTTGCTTTTATGATTGCATTTTCTTCAAATGTAGCCCCATTTTCTTCGATATCAGCCTCAATAGCAGCCTCTTTCATCGATAGCACAGGAATTTTCAAATCTGACAAAATGAGTCGTATTTCACGCATTTTTCCTTCGTTGCCAGTCGCAAATACTATTTGATTCATAAGTGTACCTTTCTTAAAAACAATGCAAACATTTGATTTTCGCACTATTCAACTTCTATTTTCTCAATTGCCTCTAAACTTGCAATGATCCCATTATAAATTCCCAAAGAAATCTTATTGATATATTGTTCATCGTTTAATAATTGTTGCTCTTGTTCATTCGACACATATCCAATTGAAATCTCCGCTGCCGGAATATATAATTTGGAAAGCAAAGAATTTTCTTCAGATTCTTTTATCCCTAATACAGTGGCTCTTGTTTCCTTTAAAGAATAATACTCCAAATAATCTGCCAATTGTACATTTCCAAAAAAAGGAATGTAAAAATCCGGATTATAGTAGGTAACAATCCCGTTCAAATCTGTCTCAGGACTATTTGAAACATTCACCTCAATTAACAAATCTGCATCGGACTCGACAACAAAATCCAAAATGTCTTCCTCACTCAGTGCACTCGTTTTGGATCGAACCAAATATACTTTCGTATTCGAATCCGAAAAAAGACTTTTCATTCGCCTTCCGACTTCGACACAAGATTCCTCCTGACTAACATCCTCAGAACCTGAAGGTATTTCTAGCCGGTCGGGAATATACATTACAATAACATGCGAGTACAATTCTTTTGGCTCCACCAACTGAATATACAAATGTCCATTTTCAATTACTGTTTGTGCTTCAAAAATACCAGTACAATTTATTTCTAAAACAATCTGATTGTCCGAATATTCCATATAACCGTCAATAACTTGACTTTCTTTTGCCTTAATATAAAAATCGGATAGCATTTCTTCTGAAAAATTTGATATCGTCAAATAAATTCGATGTTCAATCACATCACTCTCTACTGAAATATTTTCTTCCAAAATTAGATTAGAAATTGGTACGATAAGATCAGCCTCTTCCTGATCTACAAATTGTATTTTTAATTTGTCATGATGCGAAACGGTTTCCTCACTATTCTCAGATTCCGTATAGTTATCAAGGCTTACATAAATTTTTTCTTTATCTTTTGCAAAGATAGATACACGAAATACCACCCCAAATAAAAACAGGATGGCTATGACTGAAAAAACTCGTAGCATTCGATTATACATCTTATTTCTCCATTCGTTTACGTTCTTCTTGGAGGCTTTGGTCCCATATATTGATAAAAATATGTCTTTAACATACCATTATATATCTTTCGATTTTTGGATGCTTTCTTACCAATATACAGTTCCGCATCCTCAAATCCTGTAATTAAATACATTGACCACGAATCAAGTGCACGATACCTTTCCCCAATTTGTGCATATAATTTTGGCATATCCTCTTTTTCTTCAAGACGCTCTCCATATGGGGGATTCGTAATAATAAAACCATACTTTTTATTATGGCTTAATTGGCTAAGCGGTCTAACTTGAAAATGAATCAAGGAGTCAACACCTGCTAATTTTGCATTGGCTCTTGCAATCTCCACCATTTCTGGATCGATATCATATGCTTGAATATTCGTTTGAACAGTCATATCGACCATTTCACGAGCTTCATCGATGCAATCATACCATTCTTTTTTATCAATAATATGAGACCAATTTTCAGCCGTAAATGAACGATTCATACCTGGTGCAATATTTGCTGCAATCATAGCTGCTTCAATCACAAAAGTACCACTACCACAAAACGGATCTACAAGAATTCTATCCGCTTTCCAAGGCGTTAACATAATTAATGCTGCAGCGAGATTCTCAGCAATTGGAGCCTTTGCTGTAAGCTTTCTATACCCTCTTTTATGTAGTGATTCACCCGTTGTATCTAATCCAATGGTAACCAAATCCTTTTTAATAAATACACGTAAAGGAAAACTCTCCCCATCTTCTTCAAACCAAGATACATGATATGTCTCTTTTAGTGATTCGACCATCGCCTTTTTTATAATTGATTGAATATCAGACGGGCTAAATAATTTACTTTTTAGGCTTGCTGCTTTTGCAACCCAAAATTTCCCGTTCTTAGGAATGTATTCTTCCCAACGTACTTTCTTTGTATTTTCAAATAACTCGTCATAGGTATAAGCATTAAAAGAAGCCACTTTAATTAATACACGTTCAGCAGTACGTAAAAATACATTTGCTCTACAAACCGCTTCTTCATCACCTAAAAAAGTAACTCTTCCATCTTCCACTTCAATAATATCATATCCTAGATCAATGATTTCTTGTTTTAAAACAGATTCCAGTCCAAAATGACATGGAGCAATCAATTCAAATCTTCTCAAAGATTACCTCTTCTTTCCATAATTTACACAATTATCTTTGAATTTTAATTTCATTATATCTATCATCTTATATTCCTCAAAACATCATGTCAACCTAAAAAGAACAATTAAAATAGTGAAACGTTTACTTAATCTTTGATTATATATTTTTGATAATATTGTCTATTTTTCGATTGTACTTTTGTATGTTATTCCTATTGTCTATCTAGTCATTTTATACTATAATTCTTTATGTGAAGAAGATTTCCCTAAAATTTTTTTCACACCCCTTATATATTAATTATTTATACTCCCCTCAGAAAGGCTATCGTTGATAGCCTTTCTACTTTTTTAACCTTTTATTCAAGAAAGCTCATCCTTTCGGATGAGCTTTCTTTATGTAAGCATACGCTGAACAAATGAAACAACACCAGCAATTATTATTACAATTAATATAATCGGTAGAAATTGAACTACAAACCTAATCAATACACCTAAAACCAAAACAGTGATCAAAACCACCAACAAGAGAATTACCCATAGTGGTAATTTTTTTCGACTACTTGTTTTTTCTGTATACTTTTCTTGGACCGGATCTTCTGTATAATTCGCCCCATCGTCCCTTGCCTTTATAATTGATTTTGCGATAAGCCTGGGGTCGCCCAGTTCATGCAACACCTCTTCTTCCGATTTTCCTTTCACAATTTCCATTGAAATATATTCTCGGTAATAATCCGCATGAATCTCAATTTCTGAAGCAGACACCCTAACTGCCAACGCTTTTCTGAGTTCAGTAATAAATAACTCCTTTGTCATTTTTTTCTCCTAACTTAATCGCTTTTCTTCATTATGAAGCTTCTGAATAGAAAATTCAATTAAAAAAGTATTAAAAAAACCTGTAGAAAATATTCTACAGGTTTTTAGTACGTGCGCTAGAGGATTCGAACCCCCGACCTTTTGGTCCGTAGCCAAACGCTCTATCCAGCTGAGCTAAGCACACATGTTATTTTTTATGCCGGCGACCGGAATCGAACCGGTACTGTATTTCTACAACAGGATTTTAAGTCCTGCGCGTCTGCCAGTTCCGCCACGCCGGCGAAAGAATAATAAATTATTCTAGTGGGACCTATAGGGCTCGAACCTATGACCCTCTGCTTGTAAGGCAGATGCTCTCCCAGCTGAGCTAAGATCCCATTTTTCGACTTGCGAGTAAAACTAATTTTGTATTCATTAAATTAATGAAAGCGACCCAGATCGGACTCGAACCGACGACCTCCGCCGTGACAGGGCGGCGCTCTAACCAACTGAGCCACTGGGCCTTATAATATTTTCAAGTGGACCTTCGGGGACTCGAACCCAGGACCGACCGGTTATGAGCCGGTTGCTCTAACCAACTGAGCTAAAGGTCCAAAACCCTTCTAGAACAAAAGCCGATGATCGGACTCGAACCGATAACCTGCTGATTACAAATCAGCTGCTCTGCCAATTGAGCCACATCGGCAGATATTGCCTTTGTGTAACTAGTATTCTAACGTGCTTAACACACAAGGGTATTAGAAAGTGACTCCTACGGGAATCGAACCCGTGTTACCGCCGTGAAAGGGCGATGTCTTGACCGCTTGACCAAGGAGCCATAGTCTCGACTCTGTCGAGCTATTGGAAGTTTTTTCTCTCTTTCGAAAGAATAACTCCCCGAGTAGGATTCGAACCTACGACCCTTCGGTTAACAGCCGAATGCTCTACCGCTGAGCTATCGAGGATTATTGTGCTTATAGTATACATACTTTTTTTACACTTTGAGTATGTATTTAATACTTTGAGTATGTATTTAATACTTTGTACACTCAAAACCGAATAGAAATGAATTCTTCTGACTAGTTGATCTTTCCAACATCACGTATGTTGTCATACGCTTTTTCCTAAACCGTTAGGATAAGCCCTCGACCGATTAGTGACATTCAGCTACATGCATTACTACACTTCCACCTATGCCCTATCTACCTCGTCGTCTTCAAGGGGTCTTACATACTGGGATATCTCATCTTGAGGGGGGCTTCACGCTTAGATGCCTTCAGCGTTTATCCCGTCCAAACTTGGCTACTCTGCCATGCACTTGGTAGTGCAACAGATACACCAGAGGTTCGTCCACCCCGGTCCTCTCGTACTAAGGGCAGCTCCTCTCAAATATCCTACGCCTACGCCGGATAGGGACCGAACTGTCTCACGACGTTCTGAACCCAGCTCGCGTACCGCTTTAATGGGCGAACAGCCCAACCCTTGGGACCTGCTACAGCCCCAGGATGCGATGAGCCGACATCGAGGTGCCAAACCACTCCGTCGATGTGAACTCTTGGGAGTGATAAGCCTGTTATCCCCAGGGTAGCTTTTATCCGTTGAGCGATGGCAATCCCACTTTATACCACCGGATCACTAAGTCCTAGTTTCCTACCTGCTCCACCCGTCGGTGTCACAGTCAAGCTCCCTTATGCCTTTGCACTCTTCGAATGGTTTCCGACCATTCTGAGGGAACCTTTGAGCGCCTCCGATACCCTTTCGGAGGCGACCGCCCCAGTCAAACTCCCCACCAGACATTGTCCCCCAGCCGGATCACGGCTGTAGGTTAGAAACCCAATACTGCAAGGGTGGTATCCCAACATCGACTCCTTATAGACTGGCGTCCATAATTCATAGTCTCCCACCTATCCTGTACATACAATATCGAATCCCAGTATCAAGCTAGAGTAAAGCTCCATGGGGTCTTTCCGTCCTGGCGCAGGTAACCAGCATCTTCACTGGTACTTCAATTTCACCGGGTGCATTGTCGAGACAGTGCTCAAATCATTACGCCTTTCGTGCGGGTCGGAACTTACCCGACAAGGAATTTCGCTACCTTAGGACCGTTATAGTTACGGCCGCCGTTTACTGGGGCTTAAATTCAAAGCTTCGCCTTACGACTAACCTCTCCTCTTAACCTTCCAGCACCGGGCAGGCGTCAGCCCATATACTTCACCTTACGGTTTTGCATAGACCTGTGTTTTTGCTAAACAGTTGCTTGAGCCTATTCACTGCGGCCTATCTCTCGATAGGCACCCCTTATCCCGAAGTTACGGGGCTATTTTGCCGAGTTCCTTAACAATGCTTCTCCCGTCGGCCTTAGGATTCTCTCCTCATCCACCTGTGTCGGTTTACGGTACGGGTATTTATAAAACAATAGCGGCTTTTCTTGACAGCTGGCTCACGAGCTTCCCTACTTTAGTTCGGTCCGCATCACGTCTTCAGATTGATGAACGGATTTGCCAATTCATCTCCTACCTCGCTTGCACCAGTTTTTCCATTCCTGGCTCTCGCTCTCCACCTGTGTCCCCACAGTTCTGTTTATAAATAGTACAGGAATTTCAACCTGTTGTCCATCGACTACGGCTCTCGCCCTCGCCTTAGGCCCCGACTTACCCAGAGCAGATCAGCTTTACTCTGGAAACCTTAGATATTCGGCCAGAAGGATTCTCACCTTCTTCTCGCTACTCATTCCGGCATTCTCTCTTCTTAACACTCCACGCCTCCTTATCGGTAACGCTTCGTCGCAGTTAAGAATGCTCCTCTACCAATTGCATATTTGCAATTCCACAGCTTCGGTGGTGTGTTTTAGCCCCGGACATTTTCGGCGCAGGACCTCTCGACTAGTGAGCTATTACGCACTCTTTGAATGTATGGCTGCTTCTAAGCCAACATCCTAGTTGTCTTCGAAATCCCACATCCTTTTCCACTTAACACACACTTTGGGACCTTAGCTGGTGGTCTGGGCTCTTTCCCTTTTGACTACCCAACTTATCTCGTGCAGTCTGACTCCTGTACATCATCTTTGCGGCATTCGGAGTTTGATATTCCTTGGTAAGCTTTGACGCCCCCTTAGAAATTCAGTGCTCTACCTCCGCTAGACTAATACAAGGCTAGCCCTAAAGCTATTTCGAGGAGAACCAGCTATCTCCGGGTTCGATTGGAATTTCTCCCCTATCCACACCTCATCGCCACCCTTTTCAACGGATGTGCGTTCGGTCCTCCATTGCCTTTTACGGCAACTTCAACCTGGACATGGATAGATCACCCGGTTTCGGGTCTACTCCGACTGACTTTCGCCCTATTAAGACTTGGTTTCCCTTCGGCTTCACTGCTTAACAGCTTAACCTAGCCAGCCAGCGTAACTCGCCGGACCGTTCTACAAAAAGTACGCGGTTGCACTCATATGGTGCTTCCACAGCTTGTAAACACAAGGTTTCAGGTTCTCTTTCACTCCCCTCCCGGGGTTCTTTTCACCTTTCCTTCACAGTACTATGCGCTATCGGTCATTAAGTAGTATTTAGCCTTACGGGGTGGTCCCCGCGTATTCCCACAAGGTTTCTCGTGTCTCGTGGTACTCTGGATCCTGCTATGGTACCTTTGGTTTCGTGTACGGGGTTTTCACCCTCTTTGACTGGTCTTCCCAGAACCATTCCACTACCATCAGTACATCACGTTTGCAGTCCGAACCCCAAAGTGCACGCACTTTGGTTTGGGCTTATTCCATTTCGCTCGCCGCTACTTTGGAAATCGAGTTTTCTTTCTTTTCCTCTGGTTACTTAGATGTTTCAGTTCACCAGGTTCCCTTCCTAACGTTATGTATTGGCGTTAGGATACTTGGGCTTTCCCCAAGTGGGTTTCCCCATTCAGATATCTACGGATCGTAAGATATTTGCTCCTCCCCGTAGCTTTTCGCAGCTTATCACGTCTTTCATCGGCTCTTAATGCCAAGGCATCCACCTTGCGCTCTTATTAGCTTAACCTAAAACTTAAGAAGCGTTTATCGAAGTTCTTCATAAACCTTGTAGAATGGTTACATTCTTTTGAGGTTTTTGAAGGGGTTCGGTAAGCATTTACGAAGTAAAGGCGCTTATCGACGGGAGTCGATAAGATATGCTTATTGATATTCATCAATAAGATAACCGCTTCTTGTGCTTGCCATCCAGCTTCGGTATCTTCTAAGCTCGTCCCATAGCGTTGGGACTTGGTTTAGTTATTTTAAAGAGTTAAATCTCTGTTTCGAGTATTTCTACTCATTTGTGTTTCTTATTTTATATCACACTCTCATGTGATATCCTCGGATGTCTTCTTATCTATTTGAAGTATTTCTACTTCTTATATCTAATCAGATATTTCATTTCTCTATTCGGTTTTCAATGTACAATCGTCGATCATTCAATCGACTAGTGGAGACGGAGAGATTCGAACTCTTGACCCCCTGCTTGCAAGGCAGGTGCTCTCCCAGCTGAGCTACGCCCCCGGATTGTGTCGTCTTATGTTGTTTTTGTAATGCTTTCTTGTACAGAGCTGTTCTTCTCTGTAGTGGGCTTAAATGGACTCGAACCATCGACCTCACGCTTATCAGGCGTGCGCTCTAACCAGCTGAGCTATAAGCCCATAGTATTGTCTCGCTTTCGCGTTTCATACTAATAAGTGTCTTACGAATCTTTCAAAGATTTTTTATAAAACTGGCAGCCACCTACTTTCCCATGTCGTCTCCAACATAGTATCATCGGCCGCTTAAGTCTTTACCATCGTGTTCGGGATGGGAACGGGTGTTGTCCCTAAGCGCATCGCCACCAGTATTTTTTTTGTTTGGAGTGCTCAATTCCTCGTGCATGTTTCATGCTCGTGCATGTTCTCTTGCTCGTGCAAGGCTGTCCCCATTCGCTTCACTTTCGTTTCGCTCATGTGTTCATCCTCTTATAAGTCCATCCTGCTTTTTGCACTCGACCAAGAATGAATTCTTGTCGATTCCAAAACCAGTCTGGTCTTGCACTCGGGATTTTAATCCCCAAATAGTAATGCATCCTTTACTTCTTCCTTAGAAAGGAGGTGATCCAGCCGCACCTTCCGATACGGCTACCTTGTTACGACTTCACCCCAGTTATAAATCCCGCCTTCGGCAGCTCCTTCCTTACGGTTAGGTCACTGACTTCGGGCGTTACCTACTCCCATGGTGTGACGGGCGGTGTGTACAAGACCCGGGAACGTATTCACCGCGACATTCTGATTCGCGATTACTAGCGATTCCAGCTTCATGTAGTCGAGTTGCAGACTACAATCCGAACTGAGACGTTATTTTTGAGATTTGCTCACCCTCGCGGGGTCGCGTCCCTTTGTTTACGCCATTGTAGCACGTGTGTAGCCCAAATCATAAGGGGCATGATGATTTGACGTCATCCCCACCTTCCTCCGGGTTATCCCCGGCAGTCTCTCTAGAGTGCTCAGCCGAACTGCTAGCTACTAAAAATAGGGGTTGCGCTCGTTGCGGGACTTAACCCAACATCTCACGACACGAGCTGACGACAACCATGCACCACCTGTCACTTATGCTCCGAAGAGAAGGTACGGTTAAATACCGGTCATAAGGATGTCAAGATTTGGTAAGGTTCTTCGCGTTGCTTCGAATTAAACCACATGCTCCACCGCTTGTGCGGGTCCCCGTCAATTCCTTTGAGTTTTATTCTTGCGAACGTACTCCCCAGGTGGAATACTTAATGCGTTAGCGGCGGCACCGAGAAGCAGTACTTCCCGACACCTAGTATTCATCGTTTACGGCGTGGACTACCAGGGTATCTAATCCTGTTCGCTCCCCACGCTTTCGAGCCTCAACGTCAGTTACAGTCCAGTAAGTCGCCTTCGCCACTGGTGTTCCTCCTAATATCTACGCATTTCACCGCTACACTAGGAATTCCACTTACCTCTCCTGCACTCTAGCCATACAGTTTCCAATGCAGTCCCGGGGTTGAGCCCCGGGCTTTCACACCAGACTTGCATAGCCGTCTACGCTCCCTTTACACCCAGTAAATCCGGATAACGCTTGCCCCCTACGTATTACCGCGGCTGCTGGCACGTAGTTAGCCGGGGCTTCTTAGTCAAGTACCGTCATTTTCTTCCTTGCTGATAGAGCTTTACATACCGAAATACTTCTTCACTCACGCGGCGTCGCTGCATCAGGGTTTCCCCCATTGTGCAATATTCCCCACTGCTGCCTCCCGTAGGAGTTTGGGCCGTGTCTCAGTCCCAATGTGGCCGTTCACCCTCTCAGGCCGGCTATAGATCGAAGCCTTGGTGAGCCGTTACCTCACCAACTAGCTAATCTAACGCGGATCCATCTTATACCACCGGAGTTTTTCACACTGCTTCATGCGAAGCTGTGCGCTTATGCGGTATTAGCATTAATTTCTTAATGTTATCCCCCAGTATAAGGCAGGTTATCCACGCGTTACTCACCCGTCCGCCACTAAGATATAAAAAGATTGATTAAAAGCAAGCTCTCTCTCGCTCACATTATATCTCCGTTCGACTTGCATGTGTTAAGCACGCCGCCAGCGTTCATCCTGAGCCAGGATCAAACTCTCGAATTGTAGTTTTTTCCTCAGTCAAAATCAACATCTAGCTAATTTTTTCCGTTGTCTTGGTTCGCCTTTCGACTTGCCAAAACATTTACTGTTTTTGTTTGGATTGTTCGAATCGTTTCCGATTCGGTTCTTAAAAATATTTGTCAAAGTAATTTCTTACTTCGTCTTCTCTTTCGAGAAGTTTTGCTACAGCTATACTGTAGCTTTCTTCAAATGAATTTTCAAGGTTGCATTACTATTTAGGAATCAAATCTTTGGTTGCTGCCAAAGTCTTTAGAAGCTCTTTCGAACTTCGTCACGAGTCTAATTCTCGTGGTGTTTGTCCTGGTTTAAAAGGACTTACACTCCTAAAAAAATAGTCTGAACTCTACGTTCAGCCATTGGTAATTACTTCGTAATTACGAAATAATTCCGCTGTTCTATTTTTCAATTTCAAGGTTCATATATTGGTAGATCCTGCGAAGAATACCAACGGAGAAGGAGGGATTTGAACCCTCGCGCCGCTATTAACGACCTGCACCCTTTCCAGGGGTGTCCCTTCAGCCACTTGGGTACTTCTCCAAATAAGCCGATCATTCAATATCTTGTGATTGTAAAAATCACAGCGGAGAGGGTGGGATTCGAACCCACGCGCCCTTGCGGACAAACGGTTTTCAAGACCGCCTCGTTATGACCACTTCGATACCTCTCCAGGTGTTGTGCGTTGTTCTCTCGACTTGACGCAAAAGTTATTTTAGCAAATATACCTACTAGTGTCAACAACTTTTTAGAACTTTTTTTTATTTTTTTTTAACCCCTTTATTTTACTGCTTTTCCACCTCTTTGTTCGAAAATTTATACAAAAACAATCTCGCTTTTTTGTCTACTTCTTCTTGATATTTTTGAAAATAAATTCCTTCCTCCGTAATCGAAATCGCCTGACAATTGCGATCACCGTTCGGAAGTTGCAAGATTGTTTCTAACTGATTCAAAACAAGATCATAAACATAAGCCTTTTGACTTGTCGACTCTCCAACGGAAAACACTATATATCGTGTTGACACTGCTTGAAGATTTTTCCCTAAAAACTCTTCTTCTCGCCCTGTGTCCTCGTTAAAATAGGTCAGTGCGTCCCATTCTCCATTTTTGTCTGTACGGACTTCACCACTTTCTCCTGTCGCTATATGATAACCAAAACGTTCCTTCCAAAATGGCAATCCATAATATACACTCATTTCCGTAATTGGGTCGTATTTTTCCAAAGAATCCGATATTACATTTGCATATATCGAGTCCTCTCGCTCTACGATTGCGATTGGTCTTTGCAATTTGTTAAGCAAATATGCCGAAATAAAATCAGAGTCAAAGAGATACAAGACATTATGATAGATATAAATAGACGGCAACTTAAACCAATCACATTCCATTTGATCGATCAACGTACTTGCATTTGTCCCATCCATATCCATGACAATCAATTTCGCATATTTTTTATACATGTCTGGTTCTAAAACTTCTTCATATGGAATTTCTTCCAGTAAATATATACTTGCTCCCCCAACAAAATAACCCATGATATAATGCGCTCTTTTTACCGGAGAATAAATGATTCTTTGTGTTTCCATGTCAGATTCTACAAGCAGCAACTGATTATTATATAGTTGATAAGAAGAGTCCTCTAGTTGAATATTCTCTTGCATAACATTATCAAAAGACATGACCTCATGACGCTCAACTTCGTTCATCTTTTGTGATTCACGCTCGACCAATTCGTC
Organism: Lachnospiraceae bacterium; assembly: GCA_963666475.2. Classification (GTDB taxonomy): domain Bacteria; phylum Bacillota; class Clostridia; order Lachnospirales; family Lachnospiraceae; genus JBFHIZ01. The sequence continues at coordinate 1,320,630 of CAXXJM010000001.1, forward strand.
ATTTGTATAGAGCGATAAAATATCACTGGTTTCAACCAGCACTTTCTTAAGGTCCTCTGCATATACCCGAATAGAAAATAACAGTTCCTGTATATTCATTCTCTTTACGGTATTATAAACTGGAACTTTATAGACTTGTTTATATTTATAGTTTACAGACGTGGTGAAAAATTCAAGATTTCTTAAAATATACGAATCATAACTTTCTGGATTCTCAACTTGATTAACACCCTGCAAAATCGAATTTTGATATACATATTCTGTGCAAATTTCTCGATAAGTCGGTACCATAGCAGCTAAAGCAATATCATTTTGCAATTTCCCTTCGTCAATTTGAGTGCTTGTACTAATTTCCAATTCATTTGAATCATTATTTTCAACAACAAAAAAAAGATGTGAGGTGAAATCCACATCAGGTACAAGTTTATAAATTGAAACTTTCACATTCTCGTTTTCAACCAATGTGACAGGTTCCGTAAAATACGCAACAAGTCCTTTTTGAAGGTCTGAAACATAGTCTTCTTGCAAAACAACCTCATTATCATAAAATTTAGTTATGATTTGTTCCTGATTATTTACTGCTATCAAAAAGACAATGCTTAACAATAACACCACCGTAAGGACTCTTAGGATTTTAATGGTTTTCATTGATACCTCATATATCCAATTCGTTACTATGACTGTTCAAAAAACTTTCTGCAACCAACATATCTTCATTTGTCGTGATTTTGATGTTTTTATAGGATGAAAAAACAAGTTTGCTAGAAATTCCACAAAACTGCTCCATGACCATACAATCATCCGTTACAGATTCATGGTTCACACCCGTCATTTCCTCTAAAATCAATTGATCATAAGCTTGTTTAACCTTTGAAAAAGAAAACACTTGAGGAGTTTGCACTGCCCAAAGAGTGCTCCGTTTTGGTGTTTCGATTACAAACTGTGCATCGTTAGCAACTTTAATTGTATCTTTTACAGGGACTGCAGCTACACACGCAGAATACTTTTCCATCTCCAAACGAAGACTTTCAAGCAGCTCTAGACTAATAAGAGGTCTTGCCCCATCGTGTATATAAACATCATCCGCATATTCAATGGCTGACAATCCTTGATACACAGAATGATACCTCTCTTTTCCGCCTTCAACAATCTTTTTGACTTTCGCAAAGCCATATGCATCTACTATATTTTTTTTGCAAGATTCCACTTCACCCTGCCCAACAACTAAAATAATTTCGTCCATAAAGCTTCGTTCTAAAACATCAAGACAATAAAACAGCACCGGCTTATTGTTCAATAGCAGATATTGTTTTTCTATCTCTCGATTCATTCGTTTACCTTTTCCTGCCGCAAGAACAATTGCAACCGATTTCTTACTCATAATTTACCTCATGCCACGACTCAAACTGAAATAGTCCGAGTAAAATATGATCATTCACTATTATCTCATTAATTGCTAAATTCTCTCTCCAAATTTTAAATTCGGAACTGCATTTAAATCATATCCATGTCTTGTTCCTTCAAGAAATTCATAATATCCAGCTACAGCGATCATAGCAGCATTGTCTGTACAAAATATTGGTGATGGGTAAAACAATTCTACCCCTTCTTTTTTACAAGCCTCTTCCATCGCCTTACGAAGTGCTGAATTGGAGGCCACCCCACCCGCAATCGCAAATTCTTTCACTTGAAATTCTTTTACAGCATGCATCGATCGTTCAACCAAAACATCTACTACTGCCTCTTGAAAGGAAGCAGCTACATCAGCCTGTATGATCTCTTCATTTTTCATTTCGCAGCCATTTATATAATTCAAAACCGCACTTTTTAAACCACTAAAACTAAAATCATACTCCGATTCATTCACCTTCGCTCTCGGAAACATGATTGCCTTTCCATTACCCAACTTCGATATCCGATCAATCTTTGGTCCACCTGGATATCCAAGCCCAATTGCTCTTGCGACCTTATCAAAAGCCTCACCTGCAGCATCATCTCTCGTACGCCCAATAATTCGATACTTTCCATACCCCTCGACCATAATTAAATGAGTATGCCCACCAGATACGACCAATGACATAAATGGAGGTTTTAAATCAGTATGTTCAATATAATTTGCACTAACGTGTCCCTCAATATGATGAACTCCTACTAAAGGAATACCTTTTGCAAAACTAATCGCTTTTGCAACCGAAACACCTACTAATAACGCACCAACTAACCCTGGCCCATAGGTAACTGCAATTGCGGTGATCTCATCCAATGAAAGCTTTGCCTCTTCAAGCGCTTCTGAAATTACTTGATTCACTCTCTCTACATGTTTTCTCGATGCAATTTCTGGTACCACACCTCCATACAACGTATGTGTGTCGATTTGAGAAGAAATCACATTTGATAAAACCTCTCGTCCATTTTTCACCACCGAAGCAGCAGTCTCATCACAAGAAGTTTCAATTCCTAATATATATATATCTTTTTGTTCCATTATTGCTCCAATCTCAAACTATTCCCCTGTATCAGACAATGCAAATCCAAAAATTTTCCAATGCCCTTCTTCATCCTGCCTCAGCAAAAAGGTCTCATTGGTACGGATAATTTGTGTTTCTTGTCTGAGTGACATCACACAATAAAGCCTCGCAAAAGAATACCCGTCATCTTCAAAATATTCAACATCCACACTCGGTGACAAAGCATAACTGGAGATTGTGATATCACTTTCCTCAAAATAATCGATTTGCTCTTTTAAATGTGTATAATATTCCGCTTCCGTCTGCTGAGCATATAGATCTGAATCAAACAGTTCACGTGAACGAATTGCCAATTTGCTCAGGTCATCTTCCGAAACCCCCGAATAGAAAACCATAGAAATATCACAATAATATTTCACCACTTCCTTAGGCGTTGGTGGATAGTTCGTTTGCATATTCCGAAGCATAAGCTCATCCACAACAGAAGTGTCTTGAACAGTATCCTCTGCAGTATCCGGTCTTTGTGTCATATAATAATAAAATCCCAAAACAATGCAGGCAAAAACAATGACTATAATACTTCCAGTCAATCCTTTTTTGCTTTTCTTCTGCGTTTCTTGACTTCTTCTCGCTGAATATCGCATCTACGCCTCCCTATTCTGCGTCATCCTCAAACACCAATTCAATTGTTTTCCCATCTTTCCCAACTTCCGTTTGTGGAAAAATATCTCTGGTTTCCACTAGATATTCCTCTGGCTTGGTTAGTGAAGGGCTAAAATGAGTGAGCCATAATTGTTTTACCTTCGCCTTTTTTGCAAGTAAAGCAGCCTCTTGAAACGTCATATGTTTGTGTTCTAATGCCTTGATTGCTTTCTCTGGATCTCCATACATTCCTTCGCAAACAAATAAATCCGATTCCGATGCCGCGGAGATTATCGATTCCGTGGGCCTCGTATCTGTGCAATAAGTTACTTTTAATCCTTTTCTCAAGTCTCCCAACACCATGTCTGGAGTATATTCTATTCCGTCAACTATCACATTCTCACCACGTTGCAATACCGCCCAATACTTTCTTTCAATTGGAAGAGTTTGTGCCTTTTCTACCATAAACTTTGCACCGCGTTCGATTACTATGGAATATCCATAACATAAGATATTGTGATTCACACGAAATGCTTCTATTCGAAAACCTTCAAACAAGAACGTCTGATTTTCACTTTCAATCTCTACACACTTTACTTCAAAAGGAAGTTCTGGCGCAATTACACGAAGAGCGGAAACAACTCTGGTTAATCCTTTTGGTCCAATAATTGTAAGTGGTTCCGTACGTTCCGCATTTCCCATCGTCAAAAGCATTCCAGGCAAACCGCTGATGTGATCTGCATGATAATGTGTAAAACAAATAATATCTATGGGTTTCGGACTCCAGCCTCTTTTTTTAAGAGCGATCTGCGTTCCCTCTCCGCAATCAATTAATATACTTTGCCCATTATACCTTGCAAGCAATGATGTTAATAATCGATAAGGAAGTGGCATCATCCCACCGCTTCCAAGTAAGCATATATCTAACATGTATTCTTCCTTCTTTGGATGTGTTCATCCATTTATATTGACTCATATTATATGATTCATATTCATTGTAACATATTTCTTATAAAATTAACTACGTTTCCACATAATGATTGCATCTTCCACTGGATCTTGGTAAAATTCTTTTCTTTTCCCTTCATTTATGAAACCATGGGACTGATATAATGAAATTGCGGGCATATTGCTTTCTCGTACTTCTAATGTATAAGCTACAACACCTTTTCTTTCGCCTTCTACAAGCGCATGTTGTAATAGGGCTTTTGCAATTCCTTGACCACGATACTCTTTTTTTACAGCAACATTTGTGATTTCCGCTTCATCTAAAATAATACGCATCACCAAGTTCCCCACAACTTTCCCATTCGCCTTTGCAACGAGAAAAAAAGCCCGATCATTATCAATCAGGGCTCTAAAGTCTTCCATTCCCCAGGGGTGCGAAAAAACTTCCCGCTCTATCTGGTGTGCCAATTGCAGATCTTCTTCCCTCAAGTTCTCAACCGCAAACATGTTATTTCTCCTCTTTGGAAATACGTTCTCTCTCCGCTTGCGATAAACGAAGATAATCTGGGCGATGAGCCTCTGCCGAGACTACTGGATACCCCTTGGTAGATAACAAAGCCACAGTAGCAGCTCTTTGCCTGTTAAAACCTGCCGGAGCAAATGAAACAGGAACTTCAGCCTGAGATAAAATCTGTTCTTTATATACCGGAATCGCATCTCCTACAAACATGACTGCTTTTCCAATCCGATTGATGGAATCCATTAACTCATCAATCATAATCACATCCTGATCCTGAATCACATCAAATTCAAACTCACATTCCTTCAGCTTATGATTCTCTTTAAATGAAAATATCCCTGTATATACTTGTCCTCTTCTAGCGTCCATAATCGGACAGACTAATTGATTCACCCCATATAAGTTGTAGGCAAGCGCATGCAATGTTGGCACCTCAACAATTGGTTTGTTCAAAGCCAGTCCCAATCCTTTTGCCGTTGACGAACCAATACGAAGTCCTGTAAAAGAACCCGGACCATATGCAATTGCAATACGGTCGATTGTGTTCAGGTCTAAATCAATCTGTTTCTTAATCTCATCAAGCATAGGCAATAAGGTTTGTGAATGTGTTTTTTTATAGTTGATGGTATACTCTGCAATCAACTGATCATCATTCGTCACTGCGACAGATGCTACAAGCCCAGAACTATCAAGCGCTAATATTTTCATTCTCCTACCTCCATCTGCGAGACAATCGATATGCTTCTATAGTCATATCCCTTACTTAAATCTTTTTCAATACGTATTGTTGTATGATTTTTTGGCAAAATACCCGGGATTAGATTTGCCCATTCGATAAAACAAACACCATTACCGTAAAAATAATCTTCATATCCAATTTCTTCCATCTCCTCTTCTTCTTCGATTCGATAGACATCAAAATGATAAAAAGGCAAACGTCCGTCTTCATAAACCTGTAATATTGTAAATGTCGGTGAGCATATAGGCTCAGAAATCCCCAGCCCAATTGCAACACCTTGTGTAAACGTTGTCTTCCCAACGCCTAAATCGCCAAGCAATGTATACACATCGCCTGGCGCAGCTTTTTTACCTATTTCAATTCCTATATCCCTCGTCTCTTCCTGAGACCAAGTTTCATAAACCATTACATTCTCCATTAAACTCGAATTTTCACCTTATTAGAAGGCATATGCGTAGAAATCATTTCCACAAAGAGATCTCTTTTGTCTCCTAGATCTTGTCTCGGAAAGATATACGCGCGTACAGGAGTCAGATAGATCACGATCGATCCTGCTACCGTAGCAGCCTTAAAACACATATCCCACTCGATCTGCTCTTCCAGCTCACCCTGTCTTACCAAAATGCCCTGATCCGAAAAGACATAGTGAAAAGATTCACTCATGGTCGGATTTTTCTTTATTTGACGATCTGCTCGAAACCACATTTCAACTGGCATAAATCCAGTGATTAAGATTCCCATCCCCAGATAAAGAAGTCCAATCGATGGATCCCTAAAATATGCAACTAAAAGCAACACGCCTACTGCGGTTCCAAAGATTCCAGAAAAACTGGTATAGGTATGATGAAGCATATAATTGTAAAGCACTTTTCTTGTGATTTTTGTTGTAATTTCCACCGTCAGGTAATCTCCAATCCTTACATTTTGTTTCTTTGTAGCTTAACCACTTAATTATACTACAACAACCAAAAATCGCAAGGTTTTCGGCTGACTAGTTTTTTCCATGTAAAACTCGTGACAATGGTTTGTAAATAAAAATCGTAATAACCACAGATATCATCGCCTTAATAAATGTAAATGGAGCATTAAATATCAAAAGACAACTTAGGAGCGGATCAGTTGCATTCGTCCCTACACTTGGTAGAATTGCTTGATACGCTGCAACAATCTGTTCAATTGGTAAAAATTTCGTATAGATTGGATATATAATGTAATAATTCGAAATGATACTCGCAACGGCCATAACACATGCACCAATTACTGATCCGATTATTGCATTCTTCTTTGTTTTCTTCATCTTATAAAATTGTCCAGCAGTCGCAACAAAAAAACTACTTAGAATAAAATTTGATGCTTCTCCCACCCAAGCTGTCTGCGACATTGGAAGGTGCAATAAATTCTTTATCAAAGCAATTAAAACCCCGGCAAAGGGTCCATAAGCCATCGCGCCAATCAACGCTGGCAGATCCGAAAGGTCCATTTTAATAAATGTCGGCATTAAAGGTACCGGAAATTCCAGAAGCATGAGTACATATGAAATTGCTGACAACATTCCAATTGCTGCAAACATACGTACATCGACCTTCTTTTTTGTTCCATGACTGTTTTTTTGTTCCATTTTTACTTGTTCCATTTTCATTCCTCCACATACTGTTTTGAATTGATGTTCTTCATTCGTAATCGTAGGAAGTTATTTATCCGCAGCAATTTGAACGATCAAATGATGCAGAAAAAAAGAGCCCCGAATTTAAATCAGGGCTCACTAAAATCACGTATTACTTCTTCTCTCATCCAGACTTTACTGTCGGTTTTGGAATCTCACCAAATCAACCAATCTCTTGGCTCGCGGACTTATAATCACCGCCGGTAGGGAATTTCACCCGACCCTGAAGAACATGTATTAATTTTTCAACCATATTATATCATGTTTTAAAAAGATTGCAAGTCTCTCAAAATCTTATTACTTTATATTCTTCATTGATAATGCAATTCTTTTCTTTGCTACATCCACTGATAAAATTCGAACATCAACAATATCTCCAATTTTCACCACTTCGAGTGGATGTTTTATATACTTTGTTGTTAGCTCTGATATATGCACCAATCCATCTTGATGTACACCGATATCAACAAAAGCTCCAAAGTCAATGATGTTACGAACGGTACCTTTTAATACCATACCTTCTTTTAAATCTTTCATATCCAAAACATCGCTTTTCAAAATAGGCTTTGGCATGTCCTCTCTCGGGTCACGTGCTGGCTTCTCCAACTCTTGCAAGATATCTTGCAGCGTCAATTCTCCTATACCGAGTTCCTTCGCCATTTGCTTTTTATCTCGTACACGGCCGGAAAACGCGCTGACTGTACCAGTCATTTTCTTGTTTTCTACCAATTTTTCTTCCGGCACTTCTGTCATTTTTGAATCCGCTAATGCGACCGCCAATGCTTTACCAAACGCTGTATTCGTATTCTTTATTGCAATTGGTTTCTCTACTTTCTTTTGTTTTTGTGGCTGTTCTTTTACCATTGTTTTTACTTCTGCTGATTTCTTTTGCATGACACGCACGTCATCCATTGAAAGTTGAAGTTTTTCCAACAACTGATTGGTCGCTTCATATGACTCAGGATGTACACTTGTCGCATCAAGTGGATTCTTTCCATCTGAAATTCTCAAAAACCCCGCACACTGTTCAAAAGCTTTTGGTCCAAGCTTCGGTACTTTTAACAGTTCTTTTCTACTTTCAAATTTTCCATTAGATTCACGATATACCACGATATTCTTCGCGATTACCTTTGAAACCCCCGAAATATATTCCAACAGGGATGCAGATGCCGTATTAAGATCTACACCTACTTTGTTTACACTATCCTCTACGACCCCAGACAATGCATCCTTCAGCTTCTTTTGGTTCATATCGTGCTGATATTGTCCTACTCCAATCGATTGCGGATCAATTTTTACTAGCTCAGCGAGTGGGTCCTGTAGTCTTCTTGCAATCGAAGCAGCACTTCTTTGTCCCACATCGAAATTAGGAAATTCCTCACTTGCAAGTTTACTTGCAGAATATACCGATGCACCAGCTTCATTGACAATGACATATTGAACTGGTAGTTTGAATTCTTTGATCATTTCGACGATAATCTGTTCCGATTCTCTTGAAGCGGTACCATTTCCAACAGAAATCAAGGATATTCCGTACTTATCAATGAGCTTTTTCACTTCTTTTTTTGACTCTTCGACTTTGTTTTGTGGTGCAGTTGGATAAATAACCTTTGTATCAAGCACTTTTCCAGTGGCATCTACAACGGCTAGTTTACAACCTGTTCGAAATGCAGGATCCCATCCGAGTACGACTTTTCCAGCAATTGGAGGCTGTAGCAAAAGTTGTTCTAAATTCTTTCCAAACACACGAATCGCACCATCTTCCGCCACTTCGCTTAGCGAGTTTCGAATATCACGCTCAATCGCAGGTGCAATTAATCTCTGATAACTATCTTTCACAACTTCCTGCAATATAGAGCACGTACATAAACTCGTGTTCGTTATCACCTGTGTCTCCAAATAGCGAAGAATCTGCTCCTCAGGTGCAATGATTTTTACGGTAAGCACCTTTTCTTTTTCTCCACGGTTAATTGCAAGAATTCTATGTCCTGCAACTGTTTTTATTGCTTCTTCATAAGAATAGTACATTTCATATACCGATTCTTTTGTTTTTTCTTTTGCTTCTGAAACAATTCTTCCGTGAGCCATGGTTTCTTCACGAATATAGGAACGAAATTTCGCATCATCAGAAATCTGTTCCGCCAAAATATCTTTCGCGCCTTGCATTGCTTCTTCTACATTCGACACTTCTTTTTCTTCATTGATGTATTTTTCCGCTTCCGTCGTGAGACTCTCTTCATTCAAAATTTGTGTTGGGTCTTGTGCCCAAATGAAGTTAGCCAACCCTTCCAATCCTTTTTCTTTTGCTACACTGGCACGAGTTTTTCTCTTTGGACGATATGGACGATACAAGTCATCTACCGCAACTATAGTGGTCGCATTCATAATCTGCATACGTAATTCGTCTGTCATTTGTCCTTGCTCTTCTATACTATGTAATACCTGCGTTTTCTTCTCTTCCAAAGAACGAAGATACGTTAATCGATCATTCAAGTCTCTTAATTGTTCATCATTTAATTGTCCCGTGACTTCTTTTCGATATCTCGAAATAAAAGGGATTGTATTGCCTTCATCAATTAATACGACAGTCGCATCAACCTGCCATTTTTTAATTTGAAGTTCTTCTGCAATTTGCTTTGCTATATCCATTCTTTTCCTCCTAAATTAGTGTCCTATTTTTCTTTCAATAACAGGATACACCACATAAATCATTCAAATTATAGCATGACGATTTTTCATCGTCAACGAAACATCAAATAGTATCCCTTGCATTCTTACTTGACATCGCATTATAAATATTAGAAAATAGTAGGAAGTATACTACGGTAAAAAGAGTCGAAAATAGATTAGTCATACGATTCTTAGAAAGGCATGGTTATTTATGGATTCATTTCATCTCGAGGAAAAGGGCGACAAATTTGCGCAAGCAGCTTTAGTCCTAGGAATTATTTCAATTTTTAGTGCAATTTTTTTATTCTGGACTTTTTTTATCCCTTTGGTCACGGGTGGATTGGCAATCATATTCGCTCTTCTTTCAAAATCTCAAGGAAAAAAAATATCAAAGAAATCCAAACTTGGACTTATCCTTGGAATCATAGGTTCTGTTCTCTTAACAACAATTCTAACAACCATGATTGCATCTACCATATACCGATTAAGAAATGACGAAGCCTATCGAAACGAGGTCAGAGAAAGCCTTAGTGCTACCGAAGACATGATGGAATCTATGTATGGTGAGGAATTTATGGATCAGTACAAAGAGTTATACGGCGATGATTTTTCATTCGAAAACACTTTTGACCAACTATTTGGAGAATAAGGAAAGGCAAATAATCATGAATCAAATCAGACAAATACATGAAATTAAAGAAATAGCAAAAGACAAATTATTAGGAAATTATCGATTAGCAGTCCTTGCCATCCTATTAATCCAACTTGTTACCATCGTTATTCGGGATTTATCATCTACATTATTTCGCACAGAAACTTTTGTAACTAGCATTTTGAATCTTCTCTTTCTTTTTATAAGCCTTACACTCTTAGAAATATTTTCCATTGGAAAGGCAAACCTCTTTTTAAACCTCATGACAAATAGAGAAGCTAAATTGCAAAATCTATATGTTGGATTTCAAAAAAATACATCTCAAGGAATTATTCTCTGTGGAATTCGAACACTTATCACAAGTATAGCTTTTACTGTTCCATCCACTTTGTTTATGAATTTTGCATTTCAAGAAGATCATCCTATAACAACCCTCATAACAACGATTGTATTTCTAATTGGAACGATAATCACCATTTATCTACTCCTTACAATATCACAGGTTTTTTATTTATTTAACGACTTTCCAGATCTTAGTGCAATTGACGCGATAAAATTTAGTTGCAAAATAACAAAGGGACATCGCCTCCGTTTGTTCTATCTTCATATCAGCTTTGTTCCCTGGTATCTTCTATCCATATTAACACTTGGTTTAGGACTTCTATGGATTGTTCCTTATCTACAATCATCCCTTACTTTGTTTTATTTGAACTTAATAGAAATTCAACAAAAAAATGGAAAGCATTAGTTTGCTTTCCATTTTAAATATGCATTAATAAATAAATCCAAATCCCCATCCAGCACTTGTTCCGCTTGCGCCATTTCCTGATTTGTTCGATGGTCTTTTACCATAGTGTAGGGCTGCAGTACATAAGATCGAATCTGATTTCCCCATCCGATATCTTTTACTTCTCCACGAATTCCAGATAGTTTTTCCGCGTTTTCCTCTTGCTTAATTAAATATAATTTCGCTTTCAACATTTGCATTGCTTTATCTTTATTGCTATGTTGAGACCTTTCATTTTGACATGTTACAACGGTTCCCGTAGGAAAATGTGTGATTCGTATTGCTGATGATGTTTTATTGATATGCTGACCACCTGCACCACTACTGCGATACGTATCAATTCGAATATCTTCATCCTTTACTTCAATATTAATATCTTCTTGAATATCAGGCATAACATCCACAGAAACAAACGATGTTTGACGCTTTCCTTGTGCATTGAAAGGAGATATTCGTACAAGACGATGCACCCCTTTTTCAGCCTTTAAAAAACCATATGCGTTCTCTCCATTGACCTGAAAAGTGATTGACTTAATTCCCGCTTCATCACCATCAAGAAAATCCAGTACATCCACCGTATAACCTTTTTTTTCTGCCCACCTTGTATACATTCGATAAAGCATATTTGCCCAGTCACAACTTTCTGTCCCACCAGCACCAGCATTTATTTTTAGAATCGCATTCGAAGAATCATAGGGTTTATTTAGCAAAGTGCGAACTCGCATGGAATCATATGTTTGAATCATTTGATCCATGTCATTCCGGATTTCCGAAACTAAATTTGGATCTTCTTCCTCAATCCCCATTTCAATCATAACCAGAATATCTTCATATGCATTCTCAATCCGTTCGATTTCTCCAACGATATCTTTGATACCTTTTAACTCTTTCATATATTGGTTCGACTTTTCCGGTTCATCCCAAAAATCTGGAGCCTCCATTTGTCGTTCCAACTCTTCAATCCTTTGCTTTTTACTTTCCAGATCCAAAGAATGTTTCAATTCAGCAATTGGCTCTTTATATGTAAGAATCTCAGATTTATATTGCTCAAGTTCTACCATAAATCTCCTATCCCTTAATTTCTACCATGACACTGTTTGTATTTTTTCCCACTTCCACATGGACATGGGTCGTTTGGATAGACTTTCGAATCTGTACGTTTCACAGGTACTTTTGCGGCGGTGTTGTCCTTATTCGTTCCAGTTACTTTTGCAACCTGTTCTCTTTCCACTTTTTGCTCGACCTTAATGCGTAGAAGCAAACGAACGGTGTCTTCTTCAATATTTTCAGTCATCGTATCGAACATATCATATCCAGCCATTTTATATTCAACAAGAGGATCTCTCTGTGCATATGCCTGAAGACCAATTCCTTGACGTAGCTGTACCATATCATCAATATGATCCATCCACTTTTTGTCGATTACTTTTAGCAAAATCACACGCTCCAACTCACGAATTGCTTCTGGTTGTGGAAATTCAGCTTCTTTGTTTTCATAGAGTTGAATTGCCTCTTCTTTAAGCTGATGTTTTAAATTGTTTTTTCTATTTCCATGAATTCTTTCAAGAGTTACTGGTTCCAATGGAACGACCGGAAGCAGAAGTGTGTTCAATTCATGCAAATCCCATTCTTCTCGTTCTTCATCCTCTCGGATACACATATCCACTTTACTCTCTACAAAGTCCGTAATCATCTTGTAGATTGAATCACGCATGCTTTCACCATCCAACACACGACGACGGTCTTTGTATATGATTTCTCTTTGCTCGTTCATTACTTCATCGTACTCAAGTAGATTCTTTCGAATGCCGTAATTATTTCCTTCAATTTTCTTTTGTGCTGTTTCGATCGCATTCGAAAGCATCCCATGTTGAATTTCTTGTCCTTCTGGGATTCCCAACATGTTAAATGTATTTAAAATACGTTCTGAACTGAATAAGCGCATCAAATCATCTTCTAAAGAAATGTAGAACTTAGATTCACCAGCATCACCTTGACGTCCCGAACGACCACGCAACTGATTATCAATTCGTCTTGATTCATGTCTTTCTGTACCAATTACCTTTAGTCCGCCTGCTGCTCTTGCCTCATCATCAAGCTTAATGTCAGTACCACGTCCAGCCATATTGGTCGCAATTGTAACCGCTCCAGCAAGACCAGCATCTGCAACAATTTCAGCTTCCAATTCATGAAATTTTGCATTAAGCACCTTATGATGAACGCCTCTTTTGTTCAGCATTCTACTAATCTCTTCCGAAGCCTCAATTGTAATTGTACCAACCAGGACTGGCTGTCTTCTACTATGCGCTTCAACGATTTCATCAATAATTGCGTTTAACTTTTCTCTTTTTGTCTTAAATACCGCATCATCTAAATCTTTTCTAGCGATTGGTCTATTTGTTGGAACTTCAATAACATCCATTCCGTAAATATCTCTAAACTCACGCTCTTCCGTCAATGCAGTACCAGTCATTCCTGACTTCTTTTCATATTTATTAAAGAAATTCTGGAAGGTAACGGTTGCAAGTGTTTTACTTTCTCGTTTAACTTTCACCTTTTCTTTTGCTTCTATCGCTTGATGAAGTCCATCTGAATATCTTCTTCCTGGCATAATACGTCCAGTAAACTCATCAACAATCAATACTTCATTTTCTTTGACCACATAATCCTTATCACGGAACATTAAATTATGTGCACGTAATGCAAGATTAACATTGTGTTGGATTTCTAAATTTTCAGGATCTGCTAGATTCTCAATATGAAAAAATCGTTCTACCTTATCAATACCCTGTTGTGTAAGATTGACTACTTTATCTTTTTCGTTAACAATAAAGTCTCCCGTCTCCTCTTGCTCAATGCCCATAATTGCATCCATTTTTGACATTTCCTGAACATCGTCTCCACGATGCATCTGTCTTGCCAACATATCACATGCTTCATAGAGCTGAGTAGATTTACTACTTTGTCCAGAAATAATAAGTGGAGTACGCGCCTCATCAATCAATACCGAGTCAACCTCGTCAATAATTGCATAGTTTAGTTCACGTAATACCAGCTGCTCTTTATAAATAACCATATTATCTCTTAGATAATCAAATCCAATTTCATTATTTGTTACATATGTAATGTCTGCCTGGTATGCTTCTTTTCTTTCTGGCTGCTTCATATCATTGAGTACAACCCCAACTTTAAGTCCCAAGAACTCATGAACCTGTCCCATCCACTCAGAGTCACGTTTAGCAAGATAATCATTTACTGTGATAATATGAACTCCCTTGCCGGTCAGTGCATTTAAATAAGCAGGCAATAAACATGTCTGCGTCTTTCCTTCACCAGTTCGCATTTCTGAGATTCTTCCTTGATGTAAAACAATACCACCAATCAGCTGAACTTCGTAATGTTCTGTCTGCAAAACTCTTCTTGTAGCTTCACGTACAAGTGCATACGCTTCTGGAAGAAGATCGTCGAGCGACTCCCCGTCTTCATAGCGCTTTTTAAACTCTTTCGTTTTATTTCTCATCTCACCATCGGTGAGCTTCATCATATCCTCTCGTAAGGCATCAATCTGTTCTACTATCGGTCGAATTCTTTTTATCTCGTGTTCACTATGTGTCCCGAAGATCTTTTCATACCATTTCATAAAGTCTAGCTCCAATTCCTAAGATTTCATCTTATATTTAACACAAACTTAATTGTATCAGAAAGCCGTTTGTAATTCAAGAAAAGCAGGCTCTCCAAACGTGAATAAATTATGAAGGTTTTGTAAACAAGATACTAATTTTTCTTTCCTCCCATGGTTTCAAACAAAACGAAAAAAGCATGCATTTTCATGCATGCTTTTCGCACTATGAATGATTTATTCAGGCTCAATTAACCCAAATGCACCGCTTCTTCTCTTATATACGACATTTACATCATCAGTCTCTGCATTCTTGAATACAAAGAAACTATGTCCTAATAATTCCATTTGAATGCAAGCTTCTTCCGCAAACATTGGCTTCATATCAAACTGTTTTGTACGAACAATCTTTATTTCTTCTTCGAATTCCTCAATTTCCTCGATAAATTCTTTTCTGAAATTTGCTTCTGCTTGGTGGTGATCAACCAATTTCTGTCTGTATCTTTTGAGCTGTCTTTCAATTACTTCTTCTACCAGGTCTAAAGATACATACATATCACTGCTCTCTTGCTCACTACGAATGATACTCTTCTTTACCGGTATGGTTACCTCGATCTTTTGACGATCTTTTTCAACACTCAAAGTTACATGCACTTCTGTTTCGGCTGTAAAATATTTTTCGAGTTTCCCTAACTTATCTGTGATGGCAGATCTAAGTCCAGGTGTTACGTCAATATTTCTTCCGCTAATGATAAATCTCATATTCATCACCCTTCCGTTATTTACTCCACAATTGTGGTAACCATATTATACCACACTCCTTTTAAAAGTGTTATCTTTTAGATTCTAAAAAAACAATAAACTACTTTGCCGTTTCTTTACATTTTTTTTACATTTTTATTAAATCTTAACAAAACGAATGTTCTTTCTGTTACCATAACTCTCCAAAAAGTTATTCACATATTTCCCTATAATGTGGATAACTTCGTTGATAAGTACATACCCCTTTAAAATATAGGGTATTTCGCACTCGAGTTATCCACAGCCATTTTTGCTTCTTTTACTATCTATTATGTAAACTGTGCATGTTGCACGAAATTCAACTTTTTAGGAATACTCGAAATATAACCATATATTCCTTTCATTTTCTCATCTATTTTCTTGTCTTTATGACAATAAAAAAAGAAGTTCCTTGCGCAAAGTCATTAAGTCTCTTCTTTTTTTAACTGATTAATCTTTATTCTAGAATATTCTTCTGATTGATAAAATCGTACGATAGTCTGCCGTTCCA
Source organism: Lachnospiraceae bacterium (assembly GCA_963666475.2). Taxonomy (GTDB): domain Bacteria; phylum Bacillota; class Clostridia; order Lachnospirales; family Lachnospiraceae; genus JBFHIZ01. The sequence continues at coordinate 1,336,629 of CAXXJM010000001.1, forward strand.
ATAATAATTCCTGTTTTTGAAGTGCTTGCATGAATAATTTGACCATCTCCGATGTAGATGGCTACATGTCCTGAATAGCAGATAATATCCCCTGGTTTTGCATTCTCCAAGCCGTCTACAGCTTCTCCTACAGAACGTTGTGCCGTTGATGTTCTTGGAATATCTACTCCATAAACCTTATATAAACTTTGCGTAAATCCTGAACAATCTGTTCCATTTGTTAAGCTTGTTCCGCCGTATACATATGGATTTCCTAAGAATTGCATAGCGTATGTCACGAGTGAAGATCCCAAATCGCTGTCGTAGGTAGGTGCTTCTATGGCGGATTCGTCTTTTTCAGTACTCGAATCAGCATTTGTTGCATCAGCTGCTGTTTGATCAGCCGCCTGCGTCAATTCAATCGTACGAAGTGCTGCTTCGCGTGCTGCCTGACGTCTTGCTTCTTCTTGTGCCAAACGATCCTGTTCTTCCTCGATTGACTCAGCTTCTTCAAATTCGGTATGAAGAATCACGTAATCAGTAGAAACATATCCCTTTCCAGATTCTACGGAAACTTGTACCCATCCAGCGTACGTAGCTTCCACAATCAATTCTTCTTCAATTGGGCACATTCCAATAATATCTGCACTCAAAGAGCGATCGCCTCTAACAAAAAGTGTTTCTGTGTTGACCGTAGCATACACCGTACCAACTTCTGGGACAAGAAGCAACGCCATATTCCCTGTCACTACATCCGTTCCCTTTACATACCCAGTTACACTTCCCGACTGAATCTTATACCACCCATTTTTTTCCATTAACAACTCGCCAACTTGATTATTATAAAGCTTCCCAAGAACTTCGGAATCATCTGTTGCATTGGAGCGAATTGGCGTATATCCATCCACTTGTGCAATTACCAAATTATCAAATTTTTCTTCTTCCTGCACGCTATCATCAGCTGCAGCAGTAAGTAACGCATCCACCGAATGCGTTGTCACAGTTACCGTATTTACGGTAGATTCCACTTCATATGAATCGGAAATCTCACCCATGGAAATTCCATCCTCGAAAACAAGACCCAATCCCGCTGCAGGATACTTTTGCTCGTTTGCAGCTTTAACACTCGTTTGAATTGTAACCCCCGTCACAAATAAGATGATACATAAGCCTGCTATAAGCCATCTGGATTTCATTGATTTTTCCTTACCTTTGCTAAAATATTACAAATTTATTACATTCCTTATCAAATATAGCACTTTCGCACTATTCTGTCAATAAAGCTTTGTTTTTTTCGTCAATATTCATACATCGCAGGCAGGAAACTTAGAGTGTTTCTGCTAAATATCGTTCAATTGATGTAATCGCATTCGCTCCATCCGATGCCGCCGTAATAATTTGTCTAAGTTGTTTTTTTCTTGCATCACCGGCTACATAAACTCCTTCTATAGAAGTCTCACAATCTTCATCTGCAATAATATATCCCCCATCCATATCGACTTTTCCCAACAATAGTTCGGTAATCGGATGAATTCCAACGGCTATAAAGATTCCATCAATTGCTACTTCATTCTCTTCTTTCGTAATTTTATTTCTTACCAGCATACTTTCCACGTGATCTGTCCCGTTTATTCTCGTGACTTCGCTATTCCAAACCAACTCCACATTTTCGCATGCGAAAACAGAACTCTGCAATGTTTTTGCAGCTCTCAGAGAATCTCTCCTGTGAACCAAATATACTTTCTTTGCCAGTCTCGATAGGAAAATCGCATCTTCCACCGCGACATCTCCTCCCCCAACAACTGCAACTGTCTTATCTCGGAAGAATGCACCATCGCAGGTCGCACAATAGGATACCCCCATTCCGGATAATTCAGACTCACCTGGAACTTTCAAATTGGCGTATTTTGCTCCGGTAGCAACCAAAATTGTTTTTGTCTCATAGCTGTCAAGTTTGGTCACAACTTTTTTTACATCACCTGTCAAGTCAATGTCTATTACTTCCTCTGTTATGAACTCCGCACCTAATTGCTCTGCATGATCTCTCATGAGCTGTGCAAGATCAAAACCGTTCACTCCTGGAATGCCTGGATAATTATCAACTTCATAGGTTGTTACAACCTGTCCCCCACTCATCGCTTCTTTCTCAATTATTTTTGTTTTCAGCTGAGCACGTTGTGCATAAATAGCAGCCGTTAAACCTGCAGGACCAGAACCAATTATTATCAGATCATACATAGAAATTCCCTCCACTTCTTATCTATTCAACAAATATATTATAAGTTTATCAGTTTTCATTTCATATTTCAATTTGATTGTATCTATGAAAATTGTTTTCGCATCCATCTTCCTTATGATATACTATATCCAAGAAATAATAAGAAAAGGAAATCTACTTATGACACACGATGAAAAAAAAATACATACCGTTTTTATTTCCGGTGCATCCAGAGGAATCGGGAAAGCCATTGCCTATCACTTTGCACGACACGGTTGTCATTTAGTATTGACATGTCAGTCTTCATACCAAGAATTGCTTGACTTTGCAGGTTTTCTCGAAGACACGTATCATATTCGCTGCATTACCCGTCAGGGTGATATCGGTAATGAAAATGACATTAAAAGCATATTCCAAAATCTCCCTGAAATTGATATTCTAATCAATAATGCAGGTATTGACTATGTTGGTCTATTGTCAGAAATGCAGCTATCTACTTGGAATCAAGTACTTGCTACAAACCTTACATCCGCGTTTTTGTGTTGCCGTGAAGTCATCCCTTCTATGATCAAAAATAAACGTGGAAAGATAATAAACATCTCATCGATTTGGGGCGAGAGCGGTGCCTCGATGGAGGTCGCCTACTCCGCAAGTAAAGCAGGTTTAAATGGACTCACGAAATCACTTGCAAAAGAACTTGCTCCAAGCAATATTCAAGTCAATGCAGTCGCTTGTGGCCTCATCGATACAAAAATGAATGCATGTTTTTCTGATGAAGAAATTTCAGAATTGGTTTCCTCGATTCCCGCAAATCGGATTGGCACACCAGAAGAGGTTGCAGCCTTTGTATATTCTCTATCATTTGATCATACGTATTTAACAGGACAAATTATAAAAATAGACGGTGGATGGATTTAGCATCTACCGTCTTTCTTATTCGAACCAATTATTCCATCCCAATCCCAATCTTATCCAAATATACCATTCCACTATCACGATTCAAAATATGGATTTCTATTTCCACGATGTTTGATAAATCAATTGCTTCATTCTCTTTTTGAAAATCTTCAAAAGAGATTCGCACTGTTTGCGGAGTAACCTTATACTCATACTCTTTTGTTATAAATTGCAATTTTGCAAGTCTAACCGGTATCGGTGGGAGAATTCCCTTTTCCTCCGATAATATGATACTAGCTTGTTTGCCACTTTCATCTTTAATTCTCATTTCTAAATCAAGACTTTTAAAATACGCATCCTCTGTTGTTTCCACATCTGCATTTGCCACTAAGAAAGTGAATATTTTACCGTTCACATCGGTTTGTGGTATTGCTATGCTAATAAATGGATCTTCACGGTTTGTCCATTTTAATTTCATGACGTGATTTTGTCGTTTCTTAGTAAATCCAAGATTCGAATATTCCTCCGTCATTTCGGCCCATATGCCCACATGATATGCCTGTATCGAAACACCTTCCACACTTCCTGTTGTCAAATCTTCATCTTCTTCAAAATCACATAAAAACAGGTCTGCAGAATCACTGTATTGTTGAACATATCGAACGTCAGGTAAAATTTGTTCATATTGCTTATAATCAACGAACAGCTCTTGATTGGTCAAATCTTTTTTTAATGTCACATCTAAAAAAGCTTTGATCATAGTCTTTGCAATCTGCTGTTGTTCTTCCTCTTTCATCAAATTTTTGACATTAAGCCACATAGAGTAAGGGAAAGTCATGTCGTATCTTCCCCATTTGCTGTTGAACTGACCATGATTTGCATTCTCAATATAGATCGATGATTTGAAATACCACTCATTTCTTGTGAATTTTACATTCTCATATTGCGTCATGCCCATAAATCCAGCTATATCCTGATCATATGCCCCTTGAAGCAACAAAAAGTTGACATCTTGAAGTATCACACTATGATCTGCTGGCTGAAACTGATCTACGGATGGAGCAATCTCAATAATTGATTGAATTGAAAAATCATAATTCATCCTTCTCATTCCATTTTCCGAGTAATGTTCCAACTCATTAAACAAATAGCTGATACCTGCTGCTTCTCCACCTCTTGAGTGCCCAGCTAATGCAATTTTTGTAAAATCGCCTTTTTGAAAGAGCGCATGTTCACTTTTTTGAATACACTCTTCTATAAATTCCATGTTTTCCAATAACAAAACTGCTCTTGCATCATTCTCCGAAGAGAGTGTATTCAGTATATTTTCATCTACGGAAACTACCATATAACCGTAGGAAGCCAAATATTCCCCAAGATAAGCATATCCATCATATGACGTTTCACTAATCGCATGGTTTCCATGAATGATAAATAAAACTGGGCAATCATTCACCTCATTTGGGTACCATATCATCCCTTTAACTTCTGCTTCTTTCAAATCCATTTGCAAAATAGATTTTCGATACCAACCCAACAAGCCATCTGCCTCTTTTGCATACATCGTTAAATCAACAACTTCCGCATCATCCATACCAGTTCCGCCATATATGAATGTATTCACAGTATAGTTCCCTGGGGTGATCCCATCAATTTCCTGCATCGTAGTAATAGTCAAATCGTCAGCTCCCTGCTTTTCAAAAGACACTTCCTTATTTGAAAATCCTTCTCCAAACAACAGAAAACACATACCACTGACCAAAACCAATTCTGCGAACACCAATACCAAGGACTTCTTCGCTTTTCCTTTTTTTCGTATGATGTACTCTATTGTTCTTGCAAATACAAGCAATATGAACGAGAAAATACAAGCAACTATGATATTTTCAGTACGTACAATTTTTGTAACACTACTATATGCACCTTTTGTCCACATATAGCTTAGAAGTGCCAAGTATCCCAAAAAAGAGATCGGATAACGAACAATAAAAAGCAAAAGTCGCTCCAAGAAATATACTATCGTTGCTGCTGGAATCAGCAATACCATCGTAACAACGAATGCTACCCCTGGTATCATTATCACATTTTGATAAAAACTTATATATAATATCGCAAAAAAAGAAGCACAAAATGAAATGAAATAACCCCATCTTGCTCCTTTATATTTTGGAGAAAGCATTCCAATCAAAAGCTGAAGGTCTGGCTTGATTTTTTGGTATATACTTTCCACTGTCGATTTTACCGCTTTTCGCAATATGCCTTTCATTTCTACTTTGTCCTCTTGATGGGACTTTTTATTCCAGCCCCAGTTCATTCCTAATTTCTTCATCTCCTGTCATCTCGTATAAAAAAACGAGAAGTTGTCTTCCATATGAAATATTTCCCGCTTCAATTGCTTGTTTAGCAATTTTATAAACAAATCCCAACGTAATATCATTTGCTCCAAGCGGAATATTCTCTTGTTTCAAAGATTGTTGCATATCAACCACCGAAAGATCTTTTAAGCTATTTTTCATCGCCTTTTGAAGATAGGCTATTTCCTGATCTGCTGAAACCGAAGGAAAAAGCAAATTGCTATAATCATATAGATTTTTTGCCAGCTGTGGTTCCATCTTTTGCAAATAGTAAGAACCCAACAATCGATAAAACCATGCCAAATCCGGACTCATATAACAGAATGGGTGTATTTGAAAGGCAATTTCCTTCATCTCTTCGTACTTTTCCTGTTGACGATAAGAAACTGCCAGTTGAAATAAACTATCTAAATCTACCGGGTTATAGACAAGAGCAGCTTTGCAAAATTTCTCAGATTCCGAATACTCTTCTTGCTCTGCTGCTCTTCTTGCCAGTTCATAATATACCTTGTGAAGGCCAATTTCACTCAAATTTTTTAGTTCGTTTCCTGTGAAGAACGTATATAACACAATGTCCAATGGATGATTCGGACAAAACCAGTCGCTTTCTTGACCAAAAATATCTTCTTCACAACCTTTTGCAAACGTTCTCAGTTCGCTCTCTGAAGTGGTTTGCAGTTGTTCTTTTAGTGTAATCCACGAATCTTCCCATTTCATAATCTAATTCCTTTCAGAAAAACATTTCCTATATCTTATCATTTTTCATCTTGGATATCTAGGACCGCAACCATGGTTTTCGTTTCAATTTATGGCGATAAAGAACGCCTTTGATTCGTTTACCGATTCGAACAAAAATTATAATCAAAGTAATCAACGGTAAAATGCAGAAAATCCCTTCCCAAATCAACAACAAAATTGCATAATCTTCGTACCCTCTTGCTATATTTTCCCAGAAAGGATAGATAATTCCCAAGCTACTCATAGATCGACTTGGATAGTTTTTCATCTGATCCCACAAATTTTTCAATTGAAATCGATTGGTATTCTCAACAATTGAAACAGAATACTCATCCATTCCAAGTACTTTTGTTATTATACCATCTCCAAACCCCGATATAGGGTTTGGCAAAAGCACTTCATATGTTTTGATCCCGCGGTTCGTTCCATATAGCGAGAGCGAGTGGTATGACAAATACATTGTTGGAAGGTCATTTCCAGCAAGTTTGCTCATGCGATCCTGTTCACGATGGTATACTCCAACAACCACATGTGGAACGTTCGAAATGGTAATATATCGTCCTACCACATCGGATGACCCAAATAAAGTCCAAGCAATCTCTTCGTCTATCAACACATAATCATCCATCAAGTCTTTGTCACTAAAATAACTTCCCTCAACCAGTTTTAAAGGATGAAACAGGAAATAATCTCCACCTACTCCGTAAGCATTTCCTGAGAACTTCGCATCCCCGTTTGTTGCAACAACGCTGCCAGTAGCGCTATACCCGTCAACATATAATCGTGCTGTGGAACTCTCAGATTCCACGTCTACGGATGCTTCTTTTAATTTATTTTCTATCTGATACCTTGTCTCATATATTCGATCTTCTGTAATATCTACCTTGTCCGAAAAAAAGCAACTAATTTGTGTCCAATTATTTTCTTCACTCCATCTAGACGCCAAGTTTTGATCAGTAAGACCATTCTGTATTCTCATTCTTCCAACGTGCAGTAGCACTATCATAATTACAGAGAATACACAAAGAGATATCCAAAGAATATTTTTTATGCCAATACTTTTTATTTTTCTCTTCATATTGATAACCATACCTTTCCATACTACGTGTAGCCATTTTGTTTAGTTATCCGTAATACGAACCAACTGATTATCTTCGATCGGTAAAGTAGAGTTGGTTATGATATAACCATATCCATATCCGTCAAAAGTTGCACTAATAGCAGATTGTGTGTCATCCGATGCTAAAACTTCCACTTTCTCTCGTCTCGCATAATATCTGGTGGAAAGAGGTGAAGCTTTAGACTCGATTCGATATACAAACGTTCCATCATTGTCTTCATGAATCGCACTATTTGGGACAATCATATCATAATTTGCCGAACGTTGACCAATTGCGACATTTAGGTTTTCTCCTCCAGCCAACTCATCTCCAGTTACATCAAATACTAGAATATTGTTTGAAGAAGGGTTCGTTGGATCAGTCTTGATTTTTGATAAAACCAAACGAACATTCTGATAATACCAATTATTCACCAAACTCGCCTCATCACCAATCGTTAGTCTTGACGCCTGCTGCTTGGTAACGCTGAACTCCAAAGTAAATCCTTTTCCATCAATTTGAATCGTGGCAAGATCTCCATTTGGCACGGTCGTATCTCCTGCAACAACCCCAACTGATGATACTTTTCCAGATACTTTTGCAGTCACGACCGTTCCACCGTTTTCTTCCTGTAATGCTAAGAGTGCGTCTTTTGCAGTTTGAACGACTTTCTTTTGATCTACGATTTCTTGATAAGCATCTTTGATTTCATATTTCTCATTTACTTCACTTAAGATTTCATTTAACGTCTTTATATTAATATTTTGCAAAGAAATTTCATAATTGATCTGTGAAATTTGATTGTTGATATTGATTTTCAGTTGTGGTAATGCATCAATATTTGCCTGTGCCGTATCCATATCTGCTTGCGCTTGATCCATATCCACTTGTGCTGCTGCTGAAGCCACTGGATCTGGTATTAAATCCGCTGCAGCTTTATCAGCGGCAGCTGTGGCAAGTGCCGTTGTAGCTAGGCTTAAGTCATTTGCATATTGCGTTCCTTGAGAATCGTAAATCTCCAACTGTCTATTCAGAGCTGGGAGCAAACCATTCAGGCGATCGATTTCATTTTCACAAGTTAATTTCTGAGCCAGAGCTTCATTTACTCTTGCATCCAAATCGGAATTGGATTCAACCGTACCTTCTTTTGCATCCACTAACGCCTCTGTGTTAGAGTCACTAAGGAAATTCAGCTTGTATGCTTTTTCTAAATCCTCCAACGCTTTTTCTGCTGTTTCCAATTCTGTTTTTGCAGCCTCAATTTCACCACTATCTTTACTTGAAAAGTAAAACAACGGATCCCCTTCTGCCACATAGTCTCCTTCTGCAATCACAACACTTTCAATCAATCGACTATCTGTTGCTTTTACATAAAAAGGATCTTTTGCCTTCACAGTACCTGTCCCACGAACCAGTGCTGTAATTGTTCCCGAATATACATATGATGTTTCTACTTCCGGTAACGAATAATTCATTATCGTATTTGAAAAAAAGGTCAAGACCAGCATCACTGCCAAAAATATGATCGCTGCCGTTTTTACCCATTCACGTTTTCCTTTTTCTTTAAACTCGCTCATTTCCATCCTCCAAATTTTAACCTTTTAAACCACCTTGGCTTGTAATTCCTTCAACCAGATATTTTTCTCCATACAAGAAAATCAACAGACATGGAATCATATTAAACGTTGCAGTTGCAAATGCGATTCCAATCTCCCCTTCATTGATTCTTGACAAGAATACGGAAAGCGGATATTTTTCCGCATCAGACAACATAATCAAAGGCTGTTCAACCATATTCCAGTAATCTATAAATATAAGGATTGCTACTGATATCAGCGCTCCTCGAACAATCGGCATACATATGTGCCAGAAAATATGAAGTTCACCAGCTCCATCCATTTTTGCTGCTTCAAACAAACTTTCCGGAATTCTTCTCATGTTTCTTGTTAGAAGAAAAACAGCAAATGGCGAGAAAATACCTGGAAGCCATATCGCCCAATAGCTATCCAACAGACCTAAATAATCCGACACGAGATAATTGGGAACTAACGTTACCTGATAAGGCATCAACATCAAAATGGTATATGCAAAAAAGATTGCGCCACGAATTTTCCCCCGATATCTAGCAAATCCAAATGATGCTAAACTTGCAATAAACAGTTGAAAAATCACAATAGGAACCACCAAAATCATGGAGTTCCAAAATTTCAAAAGGTATTCCGGACTTTTTAGAAGAACTGTTTTGATCTGTTCAAAAGATACCATATCTGGAATAAATTTCAAATTTACCTGTTCTAATATAAACTGCTTTTCTCCATTTTCACCCGTATGAAAGATTGCTCCATAATTTGCACTAATCTCTCCATTGGTCATAAACGAATTGCTGATTGTCAAAATAATCGGCAGTAAAAAAATCAATGCAAGCAAAAGCAGCATCGCTGTCACAAACCACTTGCTTACTTGAAATCGCAATTTTCTTTTTTCTACTTTATTTGATAAATGTTTCTGTTTTTTCACGGATTTCTTCTCCATTAGTTTTCAACGTCTCTTCCAAATCGATCCTCAATTAAGAACATAATTCCAATCAAAACTATCATGCATACAGACATCAGTACAGCTGCGGAGGATAGTTTTTGATAATCCAAAGAACGGAATGTATTGTTCATATAATGCTGAAGCATATACAGCGACTCATAAGGATAATCACCAGTCAGCAAATATACCTCACGAAAGACTTTGAAAGAATTAATCAACGTAAGGATTGTAACAAAAAGGATCGTTGGAGAAAGGTACCGAATTTTAATTCGCCAAAAAATCTGCCAACGATTTGCACCCTCTACATCTGCTACTTCAATTAATTCTTTGGGAATATTTGATAGGGCGGCGATAAATAAGACCATGTCATATCCAAGATTCTTCCACAAAAAAAGAATTACAATGACTATCGGTGCATACATGGATTTTAACCAATCGATCTTCTCCCCACCAAAATTTAACAACCAGTTATTGACCAAACCATTGTAATTAAATAGAACCTGCCAAATCAAAACAATTGATGCAATCGGCACCATCATCGGGGTTAGAAAAGCACTTCTGATCTGTGTTCGATATGGAATTCCCAAATCCAGAATAAGCGCCAACCCAAGAGATAACACAATTGCCAAAGGCACTGCAATGACCGAAAACATAATTGTATTTTTCGCAGCAGTCAAAAAGGCAAGATTGGACAGAGAATTTACAAAGTTTTGAAAATATACGATATTTTTTTGTATTGGATTATCAACAATCGAATAAAAAATTACGATCATGTATGGAATTCCAAAGAACAGTAGTACACCAAGCAAGCTCGGCAGTAGAAAGCCTGTCGAGCTCAGTTGTACTCTTCTTTCGATTCTTGATTTTTTCCCTCTAATTTTTGTTTTTGTATTCATTAAAATCATTCATCCTAATAGTTTTCACTTACATAAATCTGCATTCTACTTTGTATAATATCAGCTACCGCTTCTGCCGTTTTTTCACCACTAAAATATGCCTGAATCTCTTCACTAATCATATTGTATATTTCATAATTATAGCTCGCACTTGAACTAGCCATTTCATAAAGCGCGGTTACACGATCGACTTCTTCTTGTGTAGGAGGATATACATAGTATTCATTTCCGGCAGAATCACCCGTCATATATTTTGGGATAAGTATTTTACCTTCCTCATTATATATTCTGGATTCTTCTGGAACATAACAGTCGTCTTCGCTTTCAAAATAATCTGTTTTCATTTCTTCTTGCATCATTTGTTCATACTTCACTTTTTCTACCGGAAGTCCCCATCTATAGTTCAATGCATCGCCTGAAACATGATATTTAATAAATTCCCAAACGCCTTCTTTGTGAGTACTTTCCGCATTCATTCCAACTGCACTTCCACTATTTGAAACATAGGTACCATTACCACTATTTGAAGGATATCCGATGAACGTATACTCTTCATTAAAGTATGAATCTATATTTTGGAAACTGCTGAAATCTGCTACATAAACATTTGATAATAAGAGTTTATCCTGTTCAATTTTTTCTTTTGTACTCATTTCGTCAGCATAATATGTTTCCATTTCATAGTTACCATACAATTCTTCGGATGAAGGCAATGAATTCGAAAACTGAAGTACATTGATAAAAGTATCTGAATTAAAGTTGCATTCTCCAGTTTCCCAGTTGATAAATTCATCGAGATTATACATCAACAGGATTTGTGTCATATATTCTTTTGTCATATATTCCATCATTTCCATATCTTCAGGTAGTGACTTTTGTAAAGTCATTACATCATCGATGGTCCATCCACTTTCCGTTCCAACAAACTTGCTTTTTGCAGCTAAGGTTTGAAGATATACCGTAGTCGGCATTGCATACAGTTTCCCTTCGTATGAAAATGCATCTAAAACATTTTGAAAATAATCCTCTCTATTACAGTCTGGATCATTATCCATGTATGGATATAGATCTTCCAACAGCCCTTTGTTATTTAACTGTGTCGCATTACTACTGTCTACTACAATAATGTCTGCACCATTTCCAGTCAAAATATCTGATAAATACTGTTGCATCGCTGCTTGGTAATCCGTTGTATCATAGGTTTCAACCAAAATACGATAGTTGGCATTTTTTTGATTGAACAATACAATTTCACGCTTTAGGTCGCTATCTAAATACAATGCTTTTAACAATATCAATTCTTTTTCAACTAACTCAGATGTTTTTGTTTTTGTAAGAAAAATCAACTCATACTTTACGCTTTCAGCAGACCACTCCTGAGAAAGCAAAAGAATTCTTCCATCGGATAGCATTTGATAAGAACGAACATTATCGGTCAAAATATCACTGTTTACCCAATTGACCAATTCAGTCGATTCACCACTTTCTAAGTAATAATCAACCAATCCTGTATCGGTGTATAAAAGAACATCTCCATCAATTCCTGGACGAATCGAGTTTTGCGAATAATATCCTCCCATAAGCTGTAGTACGTATGTTTTATCGAAAGAATTTGTTGCTGGATCATAAACACATAAAATATTTTCTCCCTGATCGGAATAGGATGTGTAAGAAATATCCCCATTCTTTGTGATTCCCATCGCATTAATGTAGTTATTAATACTTATCTGCTTTATTTGATTTAAATCAATATCAAACAACCAAATATTATTATCTCCATCCGAAAGCACAATATTTCCACTTGGATCAACAAGCATGGTACTAATATAGAAATATTCAAGGCCCTCAGATAAAGATGTAACATCTTTACGAACCATTTCACCAGTTGTCAGATCCAACTTACACAAATTATATATCGTATCATAATTCTCCGATTCATAGTCTGTGCTCTGAGTTAAGAGGATAATTGTATTGTCATCAACCATTTTAGAATAATATAAATATTCATTTTCTTCTAGTGGTAACGAGTAACTTTTCACCTCTTTGGAATCTAAATTATAAAAGTTCAACGTTTGACTATTTGTTCCATTTTCATCATAAATCGACGAAGAATAATAAAATCCATCCTGATCAAATGTCACTTCCCCATAGAAGTCTCCTAAATCAAGATTTTCATACTCCGCCACATAGGTATACTCCGGTAAAGAGAGTTCAGTTTGACTCCCTCCTTCTGGATCATTGTTCCCTTCGTTTTTTCCGCATCCTGCCAGTGCTCCCATAATACCGAGCGAAAGCACCAATAATAATAGTAATTTTTTCTTCATTTCCCTTTTCCCCTTTTCCCTTAAAAATAGTACTCAATTATCGATTTTCATTAACGTAAATGAGTAATCTGCTTTGAATAATGTCTGCTACACTTGCAGCATCCTTTTGACCTTCAAAATATGCTGCTGTCTCTTCATTAATAATACTTAATATTTCATCATTATAACCATATAATGTACTTGTTGATTTATAAAGTGCTTCGAACTGATCCGCCATTTCCTGTGTTGGTGCGTATAGATATACGGTTTCATTTCCCATATATATCTGGTTCTTAGGCTGCTCAATTCTACCATCTTCTGCAATTTTCCAATCGTCTTCTGGAACATAATTGTAATCGTCTTCTCCAAAATAGGTCGGTGTCATTTGCTCTTTCATTTTCTCTTCAAATACATCTTTTCTAACTGGAACTCCCCAGCTATCCTCTGATGCTTCCTCTGACAACATGTAACGGATAAACTGCCATGCTCCTTCTTTATGTGAAGAGGATGCATTGATTCCAAGTGTAGTACCCATACCAGATATATATGTTCCATTTCCTTCCATACTTGGATATCCAATAACGGTTGGTGTCTCATTGAACTGACTTATGGTGTATTGATAGTCCGTTAAACTAGAAGCATAAAGTTGAATTAAGATCAATCGATCCATCGCAATCTTTTCAGGAGTTGTTAAATATTCTTCATCCACATATCCATCGTCATAAATTGGTTCTTCGATTGCAATGTCACTTCTCATTAAAGGAATAATATCCGAACTTTCTTCATATTTATTTGCAAATTCCATTAAATATTTGAAGTCATCAGAATTAAAGCGGCATTCACCTGTCAGCCAATTGATATACGAGTTCAAATCATAACCTACCAACATATTTAACACACCTTGTTTCGAACCATATTCAAAAAATTCGGTTCCTTCAGGCAGTGTATTTGACAACTCCATAAGGTCCTTTGCAGTCCACCCAGATGTATTTCCAACAAACTTCTCCTTTGCCATCAGGGAAACAATATTGACTGCTGAGGTTATGCCATATAATTTACCATCTACAGAATACGCATCAAATACATTTTGGAAAAAATCATCTCTACGATATTCTTCATCTTGATCAATCCAAGGATAAAGATCCTCTAAGATCCCTTTGTTTGCTAGTTTTGTAATACTTGAATCGTCGATCAAAATAATATCCGAAGCATTTCCGGTAACCATATCCATACGATATTGTGTTTGTGCTGCTTCATAATCAGTCAAATCATAATTTTCTACAACAATTCGATATTTATCATTTGATTTATTAAAATCAATAACCTTTTTCTTGAGATCATAATCTAAATATAGTACTTTCAGTGAAATCAACTCTTTTACAGGCAATTCTGATGAATTGGTCTTTGTTAGAAAAACAAGTTCATGACTTACTTCATCTCCTGTCCAATCCTCTGAAAGAAGTAAAATTCTACCATCAGAAAGCACTGTATAATCCGATACGTAGCTTCCATTGACATCACTATTGATCCAATTTACGACTTCTGTAATAGAGTTATCTGCTATGGAGAACTCACTTAATCCCATATCCGTCTCAATCAAAAAATCTGCCTCAATACCACGTTTCATTCCCCCGTACGCGTAAATATTCGTTGGAAGAAGTTCCCCATCTACGAATGAATCACTGGTCGAATCATAAATTTTCAAAAGATTTCCACCATTATCATCATAAGTGCCATACACCAACTGGTCATTTCTAGAGATTCCCATAAAACTTGGATAATCGCTCATTGTGATTGTTTTTAACAATTGTAAGCTTGTATCTAAAATCCAGATTTTAGAATCTGAGTTGGATAAGTATAATTTCCCTTCTGAATCAACCATCATTACAGAAACGTACATATAGTCATCTTCTGTCTGCAATGTATCAGTAATATCTGTCTTAACGACCTCCCCTGTAACAGGGTCATACACATATACATAGAAGTATGACTGATATTCTTCCGTTGAATAATCGGATTCTTGCGAAAGCAATAATAGTCTTCCACTTTGGTCAACAATTCCTCTCACGGCATATTCTTGATCCGACATTTCTATAGGAAGTTCGTCTTTTGCTTTTGTATTGATGTTATAGTGAAAAAAATTGCTTACTGACGTTTTTGTATCGTCATCATAATAGCTTTCTGAGTAATAAAATCCTGTTTCATCAAAAATTTCTAATCCCCAATAATTCCCCGTTTCATTTTCTATATTTTCATAACTAGCAACATAGGTATATTCTGGAAGACTCGCAGCATGATCATCTTCTTCTGAATCTCCATTTATTCCTTGCTCAGAACCACATCCTGAAAGCACCGAAACCATCATTGTTAATACCAACAATAAGGATACGAACCTCGCGTGTCCTAAGCTCCATAATTTATTTTTCATTTCTCTTCCTCACTTTACATATTGATCTAATACTTTTGTCCTACTGTATTATAACAAGTAATACAGTTAGTATAACACCCTTACTCTAACTGTCAAGATAAATCCACACGAATTTTCACTTTTTTTACTTAACAATATATATACGTACAAAAAGAAAAAAATTGATGTAAAATTCATCAATTTTTTTCTTTTTGTACGTATATGCTTTTTTTCTTATGATACTGAAACATCAAAAATGCCATAGATATAATAATCACATAGCCAATAAAACTATATCCATCTGGAATCTGTCCAAAAACTAGAAATCCAAGAATTGTAGCAAAAATAATCTGCGAATAGTCATAAACCGATATTTCTTTTGCAGGGGCATAAATATATGCATGTGTAATACCTAGCTGCCCACCTAAAGCGGCTAACCCAGCAAAAACTAAATATATGATCTGCTTTAACGTCATCGGCTCAAAAACAAATACGGTTGCAATCAGTGACATAACGGATGAAAATGCCGAAAAATAAAAAACAATTGAGAAGCCGCTTTGTCCCATATTTCCTAATTTTCTTACCATTGTGTACGCAAATCCAGCGCATATCCCTCCTGCCAGACCAATCAGCGACGGCATAAGCTCCGCATTCTGAAACGACGGTTTAATAATAAAAAGGCTTCCTGTAAATGCAAACATTAACGCCATAATCTGCACCGGCCTTAGTTTTTCTTTTAAAAAGAAAAATGAAAATATCACTGCAAAAAAAGGAGATAATTTATTTAACATATTTGCATCTGCTAAATACAAATGTCCAATTGCATAAAAATTTGTAAAAATACCTACAGTTCCTACGACTGATCGTAAAAACAAATATTTTCGATTTTCTTTCGGTATCTCAAAAGATTCCTTTTTTCTTTTCATTATAATGAATGCAAATATTGCCGCAATAAAATTTCGAAAAAAACTCTTTTGGACTGCCGGCAAATCACCAGCAAGACCAATAAACATGGTGAGCAACGAAAAACAAAACGCTGCGAAAACAATATACATAATTCCTTTGTAAAGATTTTTCATATAAACTCCGTTTCACTACATAAAATGTCAATTTACTAGCTATCATACCATAGGTACTGACGAAAGTCACTTGAGGAATGACCGTTCTCAATATTCAGTTCACTTTTTGAATGTTACAATAAATTATCAACAAAAAACATACGTACGAAAGGTAAAACACATGAACCATACTGTACGAATTTATTTATTTCTTCTATTCACAATTTCTCTGATGCTTTCCGGATGCAGTAACCAGACAAGGATGGGTACGAAACTTACTAGCCCGCCAGAAAATTCCATCATCGTGTTAAGCGAACAAGTAACGAATCAGCCATCGAGTGATTCCGATGAAATTCAGACGAAAATCATAAATGAACGAACGACCACTATCAACTTATCCGGTTCTTATCCTCCTCTTTTGGACACTTCTTTTATGGCAGACAATATGGGCTTTTATACAACCTCTGTCCGTACTTTTGTAGAAGACTTGGAAATGGACCTTCCCTATCAAGAAGGAAAAGCATATCTATATATCGAAGGGACGGTTTACAATTACGGTGAAAGCGATCGCTCATTATATGAAGCCTTTTGCTTAACTCCACTTGATGCAAATGGAACACAAATCGGAAACGCCAGTTCATGGATACAAACAAAAGGAATTTATGAAACCATTCCAGCAGAAGGAGAAATTGAATACTGCGACCTCTTCATATTCGACTCTTCTTCTGAAAGTCTCACCTTTATTTTTACACCCAAACAAATCGACCTGGACCCCTTTATTTTTTGTATAGATACTTCATTTGTGAATTCTGAAGTCCACAATTCCTCCGATATCACCTCACAAAAAGCAGATATAATTTTGCAAGAAGTCTGCAAGAACATCCTTACTGCTCTATGTAATCATAACTATGAAGACATTGCTCAATATTCATCCTACACGTTTTTATGCCCAAATCCCGAAATTCCTTTATCCGACTGCATCTATCTAGAAAGCTATAATTGGATTGATTTAAATGAATATGAGGAGATATACCACTGGGGAAATGATATCTATGGCAACTCCATCGATTTAAGTTGCGAAGAGTATCTAACCAATTATGTTCAGGCAAACAATTTTTTAAATAGCGAACCTGAAATTGTAAACGAACGAATACCATTTTATGAGGAAACTCTTCCAGATTACTATGCAACACATTACGCAAGGTACCAAAATGATAAAGGAAGTTTGTACTTCGTTTTTGAAGAAACCTACTTACATGAGTTTACACTATCTGGAATCCTTACTGAATTTGAATAGTAAAATAACCCAGTGCGATCTGCACTGGGTTATTTCATTATTCTGCAAGAGCTTTGATTTGTTTATACTCTTTTAAGTCTGTATATAATTCTGCAAGATATGGATTTCTCTTTGTTTTTAACACCTTGTAAATCATATAAATGATTACAAAAACATTGGATAGTAATGCCAAAAAGCTAAAGATAAACAATGGTTCTTTCGCATATGTCGATGATACCATAAAACTTCCCTGATCTTGGAACAATGGAAATGTTTGAGCGAACATACACCACAAAGCCAAAGTCTGTGCACGATGCTGTAGCCATGCACCTTTACCAACAGTAAATGCTGCAACAGTAGGTGCGAGCAAGAGTGCAAATCCACAATACCATGAATGTCCTGGTAGACAGTTATAGGTATAAGCGAAGTTCCACAAATCATAAGCTACAATCCAGAACCACAACATATCAGGCCAAAGCATATCTCGGCTCGTATCTTTTTTGGTTTTCTTACGGATTACAATTCCCAGCCATCCAGTGATCGCTATAATATTTAATATCCCTGCTGCGGCATTCATAAAATTCCATGATCCTCCGAGCACATACATTGCTTCATCTGCAAGGACTCCACCTTCTTTATATTGAATCCCAACCTGAATGTCACGCGCAACAGCTTCTAAAATGTTGACAGCTAGAATCAGAGGAGGAAAACATAAAGCGATTTTATTATCGGATAGTCTCCACTCTTTTCCAGTCTTTTTGTTCACTCCATGCAAATGACGAATCAGCCAAAAACCAATACATCCAGCAGTAGATGAATAAACCTTTGCTAAATGGAACCAGTCTGTATATGTTGAATCTTTTAACACGGTAAACCATAGTATGGATAACACAGTTGGTAAGACCATGAAAAAAAAGATACCAAACACCTTAAATCTTCTAGCCATTTCGTTCATTCCGAACAGTAATGCAAATACCAGGATCCAGACAGCCCATACCATGACTGCTGTTGCCCCACTCTCATAATTAAATGTAAACATTTCTTCTTCTCCTTTTATTCGTTTTCTTTTATAATGATCTCCTTAATCATAAATTCTTTACCACTAAGAAGTAAAAAACGGTCACTTTGGCATGTGGGACATTTCCCATGATTCGATAGCAAATGAAAGATCGTATCACAGTCCTTACATTTTCCGTTTCCTGGAATCACTTCAACTTCCAGTCTTGAATCTGCAAGGATCGTTCCTTCCACCGCAGCTGGATATAACTCCATCATATACTTTGGTATCATGGATGAAAGTTCTCCAATCTGCAAGGTAAGAACGGCAATTGGTTCTTCTAGCTGTTCTTCTTTTGCGAACTGTTCAATTTGTTTAACTACCTCTATGATCACTCCTAATTCGTGCATCTCAATAACCTTAGCCTTTCACAAAGCATCTTGATCGATTTATTTTATTTAACAAACAAATCTTTTGCTTTTCGAACTGCAATCTTTCCTTTACGTTTCAATACTTGTTTTACGACTACTGGTTTCAGGTCTTCGTATGCAACACCTTCTCCATTATATACCCTCTTCAAAGAAATTGCATCAAATTTACATCTTGTTGTACAAGCTCCGCAACCAACACACATCCATTCGTCTACCACAGTAGCTCCACATCCCAGACAACGTTTCGTTTCATTTTGTACCTGTTCTTCTGTAAATGTCATACGGATATCTTTAAACGGTTCTGATTTTTTCTCATGTTTCGCAGATTGTCTTGGGGTTCTATCATATCCATCCAAGTCGAGCTCTGATTTATCTAGCGCGTGGAATTTGCGTAAACTTCTACCATATACTAAATCCTGTCCCGGCTGAACAAAACGATGTATTGAAATTGCTGCTTGCTTTCCTGCTGCAATTGCGTCAACAGCAAATCTTGGTCCTGTATATGCATCTCCTCCAACAAACACATCTTTTTGTGCAGTCTGATATGTTAATGGGTCTGCCTGTAGTGTACCATTTCGATTTGTTTCACACGTTGTTCCTTCTAATAATCCTCCCCATTCAATGGTCTGTCCAATTGAAAGAATCACATTACTTGCCGGAACAATTACGGTATCTGCTTCGTCATATACTGGGCTAAATCTACCATTTTCATCAAATACAGACACACACTTTTTAAATTCTACCCCAGTTACCTGACCATTTTCAGTCAAGATTCTCTTTGGTCCCCAAGAATTCATAATTTCAATATTCTCTTCTAAAGCTTCTTCGATTTCTTCCTCTAAAGCAGGCATTTGTTCTCTAGCTTCTAAACAGAACATCTGTACATGATCATCACTAACACGGATTGCATTTCTAGCAACGTCAATGGCCACATTTCCACCACCAATTACGATTGTTGGTCCACTCAATTTTACATCTTCACCTAAATTTACGCTTCTTACGAAATCAACTCCTAAACGAACACCTGTCGCTTCTTCTCCTTCAACCCCGATACCACGTCCACCTTGTGCACCAATAGCAAGATAAAATGCCTGATATCCTTCTTCGCGAAGTGTATCAAGTGTGAGGTCTTTTCCAACTTCAATTCCTGTCTTAAACTCTACTCCTAATTCCCTCAACACTTCAATTTCTGCATTCACTACATCTTTTTCCAATCGGAAAGAAGGAATTCCTAAAGTCAACATTCCACCAAGTGCTTTTTGTTTTTCAAATACTGTTACCTGGTATCCATCAATTGCCAAAAAGAAAGCACAGGAAAGGCCTGCAGGACCACCACCAATAACTGCTATTTTTTTGCCATATTCATGGCGTTTTTTTGGAACATATCTTGTCTCTGACTGTAGATCTTGCTCTGCAATAAATTTTTTGATTTCGTCAATTGCAACTGGATTATCGATATCACCTCTAGTACACTCCGATTCACATTTACGAGGACAGATACGTCCACAAATTGCTGGAAACGGATTTTCATGTTTGATTAATTCTAGAGCCTCACGATATCTTCCTTGTGAAGCAAGTTTAATATAACCTTGCACAGCGATATGTGCTGGACATTCTGTTTTACAAGGGCTGGTTCCATCCTCTGTAACATCTTTTCGATTGGAACGAAAATCTGGGTTCCAACGTTCTGGTCCCCACTCCATATCACGTGGTGTCTCTGCTTTTTTCTTTTTGTCATCTTTTGGCGCACATAGCTTTTGTCCCAGTGTCAGGGCATTGGTTGGACAAACTTCTACACATTCTCCACAAGCGACGCATTTCTCTGGATCCACTTGTGAACAATAATTGGAACGGACCATATCTACGTTTTTGAACATTTCTGCAGTTCTAAGCGAAAGACAGGAACAACCACAACAATTACAGATTGCATGTGTCTTTCCCGAACCATCCAGGTTTGGAATCTGATGCATCAGACCATTTTCTTCCGCTCTTTTAATGATGTCAAAAGCTTCTTCTCTTGTAATCTCGCGGCCTCTACCAGTGCGAATATAATATTCGGCAGCATGACCCATTTGAATACACATATCTTCTTTCAAATGTCCGCAGCCTTCTCCCATTGCCTCTCTTGCTGTTCGACAAGCACAATCTGAGACAGAAAATTTATCATTATCATTTAGATATTTTGAAACTTCTTCATAGGATACTTTTTTTGTTTCTCCGTCAATAGCCATTTCAATTGGAATAACACGCATCAATCCAACACCAACTGGAAATGCGCCGGTAGACTTTGGTCCTCTTACTCTTCCATAAGCTTCGAACGCCGCAGGAATTTGAGGATATTTTTCTACGTTTTCCTTATTGTTTACCATCATTTCCATGATTCCAGGAATCCAAGTTTCAAACCAAAAGGTATCTACCCCATTTATTTCATTGACAAAACACACCCCAACTTCTGCTAACTTTAAAAGAAGTTCTGTCGTCTTTTCCAAACTCTTCCCACACTTTGGTGCGAGTTCTGCTGCTGTCGCTTTTTGTCTGATTTCCATGCACAGAACAACTTCTGCCATTTCCGTCGTAACTACTGGTTCTAAAATCAAATATTCTGGATCTTCATAGGTAATTCCATCTTTTGAATCAATTTTTTTTCTACTAATATGATTTGCCAACTCTAATACTTTACGATTCATCATTGTCTCCATTCTTTCACTTCATCTAGTAACCAGTTTGCTACCGCTTCAACGCCATCCCCATTTTTTGCAGAGATGCAAAATACTTTGATATCTGGATTAATATTCTTAGCACGTGCTACGCAAGCATCAATATCAAAATCAAATATTGGCATTGCGTCGATTTTGTTAATAATTAATGCGTCACATACTGAGAACATCAATGGATATTTTAATGGTTTGTCGTCTCCCTCTGGAACACTTAAAATCATCATATTTTTCGAGGATCCTGTATCAAATTCTGCAGGGCATACCAGATTACCTACATTTTCAAGAATAACCAGGTCTAAAGATTCTGTTTCCAGACCTTCAAGTCCCTGCTTTGTCATTTCTGCATCTAAATGACACATCCCTCCAGTATGAAGCTGAATAACTTTTGCTCCAGTAGATGCAATCGTTTTTGCGTCCACATCCGAATCAATATCCGCTTCCATAACTCCTACCTTAAGTGTTTTCTGCAACATGGGGATTAATTTTGTTAATGTTGTAGTCTTTCCAGCTCCCGGTGATGCCATTAAATTGATTAAACAAGTTTTTTGCTCTTTCAGTTTTTCTCGTAACGCATCTGCTTGTTTATCATTGTTATCAAACACACTTTGTTTAATTGATAAAATTTTAAATTGATCCATTTTCCCTCCAAAACATTTCTGACCATACCAGATTAGATTAACATTTTTTTAACAATATCATGCGACAACATTTCTGTCAACAAAAACCATATCTATTGCCTATAAATTCAACGTTTTTTATGTATTTCTTCTACATTTTAGGATTGCTTTTTATACAATTTTACGGTAATATTATCTTGTGGTCTGTGGTCATACCAGTATCAGAAAGGTGGTCTATTAAATGGAATTTAATAAAATATCTGCTCCCTCATTGAAAGAATTATTTATATCTGAAATCGAATCCATGATCTTATCCGGGAAGCTCCCAATTGGAAGCAAACTCCCTTCCGAAAGAGACCTTGCGCAGTCTATGCAAGTAAGCCGTGCTGTAATCAATGCGGGA
The DNA here is from genome assembly GCA_963666475.2 of Lachnospiraceae bacterium. GTDB lineage: Bacteria > Bacillota > Clostridia > Lachnospirales > Lachnospiraceae > JBFHIZ01. The sequence goes on from CAXXJM010000001.1 coordinate 1,359,555, forward strand.
GTTTCAGAGTTAGAACGAAAAGGCTTTTTAACAATCCGACCACGTGTCGGTACCTTTGTATCTGATTATCGAAAAGAGGGCACATTAGAAACTCTGGTTTCTATCATGAAGTATCATGGTGGAATTTTGCGCGAAGAGGAAGTGCGTTCTATTCTTGAATTGCGGCTCGCACTGGATCGTCTTGCAATTCACTTGGCAATCTATAAAATGTCAGACCATGACATCGCTCATTTACGCACTATTGCCGAGAGCTTTCGAGAGACCGAATTTGTAGAAATTGCGTCGGAGCGTGCATTCCAATTCCAACATGAACTAGCCATGCTTTCTGGAAACACACTTCTTCCACTTTTATTCTCGTCCTTCAAAGGCCCCGTCCTTGCCCTTTGGAACCGCTACTGTACCCTACATGGAATTGATATTCTTTGGAAAAATACCATTTCCTTAGTAGAATGTTTAGAAGCCAGAGACGAAAAAAAAGCCATCGACAGTCTTACTATAACTATCGATGACGCCATTCGTGGATCACATAAAATTTATTATTAAACCTCTTAAGCATGGGATAATTCTGGAAAGGCTAGTTTTGTATTGTCAAACCATTTCAAAATATTACCCTTCATAAAAAGTGTAGTATCTTCTTTTTTCATCTCTTGTATGATATATCCATTTGTTTCAAGAGGAGTAAATTGAGCGATCATCTGCCTAATTGGTTTTCCAAACGCGCGCATGATCGCTTTTGGATCGATAATATGATCTGCAAATATTGCGGATAATATTAAGGTATGATCTACGATTTCTGCCACAAAATAGGCATCCTCTGCTTCCCATCGGAACACGTTATCCTGCATGAACTGTGTCAGATAAAATAGATACAGTTCTTTATTATTTCTCATATCCATTTTCGAAAACGCAACCGACTGTATAATTTTTTCTTCAATTATATGAAAGTCCATTTCCGTTTTTAAACTTACTTTCTGAACTCTACATTCGGTATGTATATCTTCTTCGTATGAAAACTGGTATTCTTTTTGTTTCACATACCCGAACTTTGGATAAAAATCTAGTACTTGATCATTTGCAAACAGATAATACCCTTGCACATCTGGATAATCTTTTTCAATCGCTTCCATAATTATACGAATCCATCCTCGATGACGCTGCTCCTCAGCCGTCATAACTGTCCCAACCTGAATCAGGTGTTGCATACCAATCGGAGTTAAAAACTCCATATGATTTACGGATACGTTTGCTACCACTTGTCGATTAATGGCCACTGAATATGGTTGATATTTTTTTGTCCAGTATCCTGCCTGATACCATTTTTCAAATTGTAATCCAAATGTCTTTTCCGCAAGTTGATTGAAAGACTTCCTTAGTTCATCCTCTATTTCATATCCTTTCATGATCATATAATCCATTACGATTCCCCCTACATACATTTGTATAGTATATCGGAAATCCGATCAAATTCTTTAGACTATGGATTTAAGAATGAATTTCTTGATCATCCATATAAAGACTTTCCATACACTGATGACAGTATTTAGGTCTAGGATATCCAAATTTTAAAAATTTTCCACAGTTCGGACAGCGAAACCATATTAATCTTGTCATAACAGCAAAAAACAAGAAAATCACTCCGCTTCCAATAAATAATGTCTCAGGTAATCCTCGAGAAAATGTTGAAACGCCAAAAAGAAATACTCCCAATATCGTCAACATCAAACTTACTTTATCCGCCAATTTATAATTCATATTCTCACCTCACATCCTATAATTTATAGAATATTATATAGAGAAGATTCGATTGAAACGTATAAAATAGAGCAAAACTTTCGTTAAACTTTAGTAAAATGAGGATTTAAATAATGAGCCGTTTCCGTTATGACCTCATGCAAAGCGATGTCATAAATAGAATCTGCTTCTACTTTTTCCACCTTTTGCAATTCATATGCCACACCAATGGTATGTGCATTTGGACAGGTTTCCAAAAATCGATCGTAATATCCACCACCCCAGCCTAAACGCATTCCACTTTCATCAAATGCTACAAGCGGTACAAGAATCACCTCAATATCTTCTGGACAGACAAAAACTGAATTTCCAACAATTGGTGCAACAATTCCCATGCTGTCTTTTTCAAGTAACTCTTCTTGTAACGGTTCATAAGCATGCATGATACCGTGTTTCTCACTTTTAGGAAAAACCAGGCGAACCTGGTTTTTTCTTAATATGTCATGAACAGCTTGTAAATTCACTTCGCCTGCATAAGCCTGGTACGACATCACAACTTTTGCATTCTTAATTGCTTCCGTTTGAAGTATTTTCTTCGCTATGATTTGATCAAATGCTTCATGCTGTTCTTTTGTCATAGATTTTCTTGCCTGTAACGCATATTTTCTTTGAAGATCTTTTCTAGAATATTTCTCCATACACATGCCTTTCTATGATTCTTCCACATCTTTCATATTTTCAGATAATCCATTATGCAAGATTTTGATGGTTCCATAGGTACATCCAAATAAAAAACAACATGCTATCGCAACTAAGTACCAGAATACCTGAAGAGCTTCAATCTCTGTGAAAATCGTAAGTAGAAGAAAGCCAAAAATATTCCCAGCCAGATATACTATGCAAAGTTCAAGTGCAAAAGCCCAAAAGATCTGAATCCCCCTTGCTCCCATTCCCATCATGACTCCCATTTCCGTCTTTCTTCCGCGAATCAAAGCACCAGACAGAAATATATTTGCAGAAGCAGCAAGAATGACCATGATTACTACTAAAACTCTTGTATACCGATCCTGAATCTCCATACTGCTTAAATTACTTAGTGCAATACCATCTTCCAAAAGAACATATTTCCTCGAACTTCCAGTACTTCCTACTTCTTCAAATCCCACCAAAGAAAGTGCATCTTTTGCAGTTGAGATATCAGATACCCCGTTAATTCGAAACGATAGGCTGTTGATTGAATAAGGACTTCTCAACCATCGTCCCCAAAAATCATTGATTTCTCTTACAATATCAAGCGGTAGGAAAATGTCTTCCTCTGCATTGATATTCTCATAGAGTCCGACGACTTTAAAAGGATATTTCATAGATTCTCCGTATGGATCAGATCTTGCCACCTCCACATAAATAATATCGCCTAACTCTATGTTTTCATCCTCTGCCATCTTTGATGAAATCATTCCTAAAACGGTATATTCCGGGCCGAAAAAACGTTCCTGATACGATTCCTCCAAAAAAGTTTCATCATAGCCATCTAAAAAAGTCATCGTAACATCGTTTTCATATAAAAACTTTGGTGATGTACGAATGTTATTTGTAAAATATATCTGTGGAGCAGATGCAAAAAGTTTTCCTCTTAAAATCACCTCAGCTATCGTTTCCGGATCTTTTAGTGGTTCCCAGTCGCCTTCCTGGCCATCTTTTGTTTCAGCAATCCCGAGATATACATATCCTTCATAAGCACTTGCAGATATAGAATCAAAACGTTTCATCTGTAAAATTTGTGCGATATCTTCTGTATTTAAAACCAAACGATTACTGATATTTCCATGGTAATCTGCCATATATCCATTGATTTGCTGTTCGTGAAGCAATGTATCCAAATTTGCTTGTGATTCAGTCGCCGCAGTAACAATTCTTCCTGCAAATACAGCGACAGCGAAACCTAACAAGAGTACCCCCAACGTCCTTGATTGACTTCTTACCATTTGCTTTGTTGCAAATCCAATGCTACCTCTTAAGTAGCCTTGAACATGAATTTTGGGTTCTTTTTGCAGACGAATGCTTCGATTATTTTTTTTCCCAATTTCACTTACTTTACGAGAAAAGAGAAACACAACGGTGGATGTCACGAGCATCATCAAACATGCCATTAAGACAAATTTCAAGTATCCAGAAGACAACTCAAACGATAAGGATTTTCGCTGCATAGACAAACCAAAATCGCTATATCGCAAATCCAATTTGATTTTTTCATTTGAGATTCTCTGCATCCAGTCAAATACTCGTTGTCTTGATACAATGGCTCCTATCGTGCCAATTACAATTCCAAAAAAACCAAGTGTCATTCCTGTGTAGGTATAAAAACGTATAATTTGTTTTCTCTCACATCCGAGACGAAGCATAATCGGTGTCAGTTCACTTCTACGGTAAACACAGACATAAGAAATCAAGAACATCGCAGCAAGAGATAAAATACTGACCGCAAAAACAATCATCACCGCAACATTCTGTATACTAATGTATGCGCCGGCAGTTTGTGCATATCCCTGGTCATATACTAATAAACGGTAAGAATCTCCCAACGTTTGCTGCATCTCTTTGGCAATTTTTGATGCTGTCCGATTATCTAAAATCATTCGAAACACTTCTTTGTCTCCTATGATTTTCTCTTGAGAGAATCGTTTTGCATCTGGAACATATACTTGATAACTATATTCAATGGATCGATTTGTAATCCCTACAATTTCAAATGGTTCACTTTCTGAATATCCTGTCCCCTCCCAATAAGAAGACCACAATGTACTTCCATCGTTGACCCACGATAGTTGGATTTGATCGCCGACCTGTTTTCCCAGACGTTCTGCAACGATTTCATTAATCACACAAACCTTTGCTCCCGTTTCATATTCTTCTTCGGTAAAAATTCTTCCCTCTGTAAAAGTTTGTATATTTTGTTGAAACTCAAAGAATGATTCCAAATTCTTTGTTGGCTGAATCATGATTCCACTATTATTGACCGCTAAAGAATCCGCAAGCAATTGATAATCCTTCGGAATATCTTCTTGAATATTATAAGGAGCAATCCCTGGAATCATCTCTTTTGTAGACTCAACTTGATAATCCGTAGGCAAAAACAATGTTAGAACCACAGAAGCTTCCTGTTGCACTCCATATACGATGTAATATTGTTCTGAATCCAGTTGAATATTTGCATCTGCAATCAAAACCGTTTTTCCTGTCAAATCACGGTTTGCAAACAAGCTCTCAAACACTCTTGCCTGATATGCATTTCCACTTGCTGCTGGAACCGCACCAGTAATTACCAAAACGGCTTCATCCTGTGCGGGCGTAACTAAATCCTTGCGTTCATAGCCTTCAATTGTTCCTAATAACTCTTTACTTTCTTCCGAAAATAGAACTCCATCGTTATTTCCAAGTTTCAGAAATTGCTCTCCGGTAATGTTTTCTTGTAGTTCATCTAAATACATGATATTTGGATCTTTCGGAATGTATTCGACGACTCCAGATGTAACATAAGCCTCGTCACATGCGTTTAAAAAGGAGTTAATATCCAGCCAAGTAGACATTCCAAGTTCCCAGACAAATACCGTAATTCCTAAAATCACAATCAGTAAAAAAGATTTAATCGGGCTACGATACAAACTTTTTATACTATTTTTAAGAAACATGACTAGCCCCCGTATGTACTCCTGTTAATAAACCATCTGCAATTTGATAAACAACATCGACCTTATTCATTAACTCCATGTCATGCGTTGCGACGATTACACACAATCCTTCATCATGTGCCATGCGAAGTAATAGTTCAATAATCTTATCACCTGTAGCACGGTCTAAATTTCCAGTCGGCTCATCTGCAAGAAGAACCTTTGTACCTACCGCAAGCGCTCGTGCGATAGCTACTCTTTGCTGTTCCCCTCCCGACAATCTAGAAGGCAACCTTTTCATATATGTTTCAGGGAGCCCTACTTTTTGCAAATATTCTAAGACTCTTATATGACATTCCTTTTTTGATATTCCCTGCAGTTCCATCGGAAAAGAAATATTTTCTTCGACCGTCAAAAGCGGAAATAGACGACTGTCCTGATACACCATTGTGCAGTAGTTTCTTAAATAATCAATTCTAGAAATGTCCATAATATTCTTGTCATCGTATTTAATTGCTCCTCCTGTTGTATCATCTAATCCACCGATTAACGACAGCAACGTACTTTTTCCACTACCTGACTTTCCAATTAATGCATACATTTTCTCTTCTTCAAATAGACAGTTCACCCCTTTTAGTACATAAACCTTTTCTTTCTTCTGTTTTCCCTTTTCATAACTAAAAATAACATTTTCTACGCATAATTTCATATAGCTCCCCAATCTTCACATTCTTAAATGTTCTGTCTTTGTAAAAAATACGTTCTGACAATTCCTCCAAGCATAAACAGCAACGCAAGAATTTGCAATGCATTATGCAAATAATCTGGTGTCGAATCACGAACCATCAAAGTAATACTGTTCATAAACAGACCTATTATAAGTATAAGTGATACTTTTCTTCTTGTAAACCGATCCGGTGTCTCTCCTTTTCTAGCATATAACTCCGCCAAAATTGCATTGGTACGAAAAGTGATATTAACAAAAATGAAAAAGAGTGCAGCAATTAAGAAAAAGAATAACATTGCCATTTGATTCCCTTTATAAAAACCATACAACTCGGCAATCATTGCAACTCCCTCTAAGGCCGTGAAAATTTTGAACATTCTACGAATTTTTTTATAGTGATCTATACTCGAATCCACATCTGTATATAATGAAAATTCCCCATCTGCAGCTAGCTTTCTAAGATAAACCCATGGTCCCCATATCGCAATGATTTCAACTCCTGCATCTTCCATAAATGATCGATAATCATCTGAAACAGAAAAAAACTTTTCGCTAAAATCTGCCTGATATAAATATTTCCCAGAAGGTCCTTGTTCAAAATGAAAGATTCCTCCAGTCACACCAGTCAATACATTCCCTTGTTCTGACATCTTGTTTAACCATTTTACAGCACGATCTTTATCATAATACATACGTAATTTAACCATCTCAAATCCAACCTTTCTCATTTTTAGCAATTTCTGCGTTAGATAAAGCTTCTCTTAAACGTTCCACTTCTTCCATAAATACTTCTTTACCAATTTCTGTAATTACATATTCTTTTTTCTTTCGAGACTCAGGATCCACGCTAAAAATCTCTATCCACTTCTTTTTCTCTAAAGTCTGTATAGCTCCATAAAGTGTTCCTGCACCCAACACCACACGCCCATTTGTTAACATTTCAACTTCTTGAATGATTCCGTATCCATGATTGGGATTTCGTACAGCCATTAAAATGTAATAGACTGCTTCAGTCAATGGTATGTTTTTATCCATATTCTTTTTCCTTTCTGTTCATACTACTTTCATCGATATATCGTTCTCTGATATATCGCATTATATCGCTTCCCGATATATTTGTCAACGATATAAAAAAAGAAATCTCAATCTGAGATTTCTTTTCTATCTATTTTAAATTAGATTTCGTCAAAATAATCGGACGATATCCGGTTCCACTGATATTTCTTAAGATCTACTCTTCCATCAATAGAGGGGATACCTTCCTCTTGCAAAAGTTCAATTTGTCTATTTTCTCCACCAAAGGCAAATGCTGGAGACACCTCTCCCAAACGATTCACCACACGATAGCAAGGAATTTGCTCGGAATCAGGATTGACATGTAACGCATAACCTACGACTCTCGACCATCTTTTATTGCCGGCAAGTGCAGCTATTTGGCCATAGGTTGCCACCTTCCCTTTCGGAATTTGCTTCACTACATCATAAATCTTTTCATAACTATTCATTTCTTTCATTTGAGTCGTTCCTTTTTGATGGTTCATTCATTCGATTCAAAATCTCGGTCGTCAGATGTTCACTATATACATCGGTAAGAATTGCCAAATAATCACCTTCTCTTATAATCGTATCTCCTTTTGGAATAATCTGCTTATCTCCCTGTTTTACCCCCACTAATAGAGCTTTTGCAGGCCATTCAATATTCTTTACTTTGTGATTTCCAAATTTAGATCCGTGCTTAACGATCAATTCTACGACTACTTTACGACTGCTCTCTCTCGTAATCTCTGTTCGCTCATTATGAATCTTGTTCTCAAGTAAAGCCTCATATATCGGTGGGCTTTTTAAAAGATCTGCAACAACGTATGCAATAACAGCTACCAAAGTCAGTGGTAGGATGTTGGTAAAAGAACCCGTCATTTCCATAATCAAAACAATTCCAGTAATTGGCGCCCTAACAATTGCGGTAAAGAAACCTGCCATCGCTAAAATCACGAAATTATTAAACAATTCCTGATCGAATCCCAGAAATTGGATTGATGTTCCTCCAAATATAGTTCCTAGCGCTGCACCTAGAATAATCATAGGAAAAAAGATGCCTCCTGGTGCACCGGATCCATAACATACTAAAGAAAAAACGAATTTTAATGCAAAAATAAGGATGACAAATAGGATTTCATTTTCCAGCGTTAGTTCACCCAAAATTTCATGCCCACTTCCTAATACAATAGGGAAAAACAATCCTAGTACAATTGCAAATAAAAAAGGAATAATGACTCTTGTCCTTGCATTTAAAAATTTAATTTTACCATAAATCTCTTGGATTTTTAACAACATATAATTGTAAAACGTACCAACTACGCCAAGGAAAATACCTAAAAGAATTAAAATCCAATACTTACTTAGTGCAATCTGTGAAGTGATTTCAAAATCAAAAATAGGTTCCAACCCGAAAACCTGTGAAGACACAAAGTCTGCTGCCACAGCAGATGACATCATAGACAATAAAATAATTGGTGAAAAATACTTAAATATCTCCTCTAGCGCAAACATTACACCTGCCATTGGCGCTCCAAATGCCGCTGCCAACCCAGCACTTGCGCCACTCGCCATTAATATTTTTCTTTCTAGACGACCTTTTCCAATTTTTTTTCCAAGACCTTCCGCCACAGAAGCTCCAAGTTGTATCGATGGGCCTTCACGTCCTAAAGAAAGACCTCCTAGTATCGCTACGGTTCCACCAACAAACTTCCCCAAAAGTGTCTGATACCATTTGCATCGTTTTACAAAGTACCCCTTTAAAATCCCTTCAATTTGAGGAATTCCACTTCCTGAGATCATAGGATCCTTTGAGACCAAGAAACCAACAAAATAGCCTGCAAGGCATAAAATCAATATAGCCAAAGGAATAAATATCCGATGCTCCCTTAGATAATCATAAAACGTAAATGTGTATTCTTCTGCGTATGTTAAAATCAATCGATATAAAACAACGACAACACCTGTCAAAAGTCCGACAAGCAAACTTTTCAAAACAATCATAATGTTTTCAAAGTAACTATCAGATAGTACTCTAAAACTATTTTTCATTTCCAATCTCCAACACTTCTTCCTAATTCATTCTCGATACGAACGTTCCCACAATGGGTGACTCTAATATGTGATTATAGCACTTGCAACATAAAATTCAAGGTGAATCCCTTGGAATCCTTGTTTTTTAAGTAAAACATTCTATCTTTCATCGCTTTGAATTGTAAATGGCTAAAAATTCCATTGAAAAGCAAACCTTCTTCAAATTGCGCGAATATGAAAAAAGAACGTCCGTATTGCTATGGGCGCTCTTTTTGCAAGAAATCTTGCAATATAGAATAAATACCATATTATATTTTGTCAAAATTAAAATTGCATAGCCAAATAGGTCAGTGTTCCATACACATAGCTATGGTGAAGCACTTGCGCTTTTTCCAAAGTTCCTGCACCCATTGCTATATATAAAGGTACTAAATGTTCATCTCTCGGAACTGCTTTTCTAGCATATGGTGCGTAGTCTTGGAAATGATATAATTCATTCCTTTTCTTGCTCTGAATCGCTTCAATTAGCCATGCATCAAAGCTTTCCGCCCACTCCTCTACTTTCTTTGCTTGAAAATTTACAGTCGCTAAATTATGTACAGTGGACCCACTACCAATTACAAGGATGTTTTCATCCTTCAGTCCTTGCAGTGCCTTTCCTATTGCTTCTTGTTGTTCTTTTGGTGAAAATGGATTCACTGAGATTTGTACGACAGGAATATCCGCGCTTGGATACATTAAGGATAAAACATCCCAACTGCCATGATCCAATCCCCTAGTCTCATCAAAAGCATATGGGATTCCTGCATATAATAGCAATTCACCAATACGAGCTGCTAAATCTGGTGATCCAAGAGGTTCATATTTTCTTTTATAAAAACGTTCTGGAAATCCATAAAAGTCATGAATGGTCTTGTAATTGTCTCGAATACTTGAGATGGTTGTAATTTCTTCTTCCCAATGTGCAGTAAAAATAATGATTGCTTCTGGACGTTCTGTTTTTCCTAAGTCCCTTAAAAAAGCTGTATATGAATTTTGTTCTTCAACAATTGTCGGACCACCATGTGATAAAAAGAGTGATTTCATAAGAATAACCCTGCCTTTCTTGAATATCTTTCTATTTATTACTTAAAATATCATACTATTTTCTGAAATACAACTTTTTTCAATTTTATTTAATTATATTTTGCAAAATTTAATTTTTCAATCGTTGACGCTCCTTTATATTCAATTTATAATGAAGTCATCTATTGATCTTAGATTCTGAAAAGGAGGAACCTATGAAATCGACCATATTAAAATCCGGAAATATTGAATTTCAACTACAGGTTTTATCACCATTCATCATATGCTTTCATCATAAAGATCAATTCCCAGCTGGAAATTCTTCTTTGCAACCGGTACATTACCCAAAGAACGCAATGAAGGGAAATGATTTTCGTGAGGATGCTCCCTTTCGAATGTACCACGGTAATAAATATTCTGGTTTTCCATACCACCCACATCGAGGTTTTGAGACAGTCACCGTCGTCACAAAGGGATTTATCGACCATGCGGATGGAATGCATTTATCCGGAAGGTATGGAAATGGTGATGTACAGTGGATGACTGCCGGAAAAGGTATACAACACTCTGAAATGTTTCCTTGTATGGAACAAAAACAAGAAAATCCATTGGAACTTTTTCAAATTTGGTTAAATCTTCCTAGAGCAAAAAAATTTGTGGAACCACATTATAAAATGTTATGGAACGAAGAAATCCCAAGACTATCCATCAAAGATGCGAATAATCGCAATACTACTTTAACACTGATACACGGCATCTATGAAGATCATACTTTTATTGAATCAAACCCTGATTCCTATGCACACGATCCTTTCAATCATGTAAACATCTGGTTATTGGATTTAGAACCACATGCCAAATTCACGTTACCTGCGATATCAAAAACCTTAAATCGAGCCATCTATATCTTTGAGGGAGAAGGCATCTCGATAAATGACAACCTCCTAACCAAAAACTCTTACGCTTATTTAGATGCTTCTGCTGAAACGATTCTGACAAACAATGATAAACAAACACGTATTCTATTGTTGGATGGCGAACCCCTAAATGAGCCAGTTGCTGCATATGGACCATTTGTCATGAACACAATGGAAGAAATTGACCAGGCATATACTGATTATCAAAAAACTCAATTTGGTGGATGGCCGTGGAACAGCCCCGAACCAGTGCATGATCCAAATTCCGGAAGATTTGCAACCTATCCAGGAGGAATTACAACATACCCACCAAAGAAAAACACAACGTCTTAAATGACGTTGTGTTTTTTTATTGATTACCATGGTCATGAAAATGTTTATGAGCTCCCTCTCCATGTACATGGTAATATTGATCGACCAAATTCACTCGTTTCAATAACTCCATATTCTCTAACAACTTTCCGGTTGGCAGATCTGCTGCCACATGATGACTCTCATCAAACAACACTGCTCTTTTTGTGATTTCTTGCACAAGCTCCAAATTATGTGTCGATATTAAGATTGTCTTCCCATTCTGATTCATCATATTGATAAAATCAACTAACCACCTCTGTGTTTTTGGATCAAGCCCATTCATCGGCTCATCCAATACGATGATTTCTGGATTCATAGAAAGAACGCACGCAATTGCAACCTTTCGCTTTTCTCCTCCACTTAAATGGTATGGAATGCGATCTCGATATTCAGAAATATGAAGCAATTTTAAACAATCCTCAACTCTTTGATCGATTTCTTTCTCGGACAACCCCATCTGCCTAGGACCAAATGCAATTTCATCATATACACTTGTACAAAAAAGCTGTGTATCCGAATTTTGAAAGATGAATCCTATTCTTTGATGAAATCTTTTTGAAAATGAATCATCTTGCATTTTTTTCTTTGTAATCTGTTCCCCATCAAAGAAATAACTTCCCTGGTCAGCAAAAATCAATCCATTTATCAGCTTTAGTAGAGTGGATTTTCCACATCCATTTGCTCCCATAAATGCCACGGATTCTCCAACATGTATAGTAATATCAACATGATTAAGTGCTACATGGTCCGCATATGAATAGCAAACATCTTTTAGTTCAATCATGGTATCATCCTTTCTAGATAAATAAAAATAGCTATAAAAACAAAAATTTGTGCAAGAAAGAAGTAATCCCGCCTATTCAAAGAAGTTTTTTGAGAGACCATATATTTTCCCGAAAACCCTCTGCACTCCATTGCCTGATACATATCTTCTGCCATTTCTTTCGATTGTAAAAATATCGTACCTACAACGCCACCCATTGATGCATATTTTTTTGGATTTTTTCCCACAGAGCGTAGTTTTAAAGCATAAAACATTTGTAACGAAAATTCTCCTAAAAGAAAAATATACTTCAGTGTAATATCCAAAACTAAAATAAACAAATCGGGTATATGTACCTTTTTTAACGCAGAGGTGAAGTCAGTCCAATGCATTCTCTGAGATACCATTCCAATCATCGTTATATTAATAAATACTTTGAACGTAATCAACAAAAAGCTATAACCATGTCCCATAAAAAGCGCTGGAAGCATAACCAGAATGGTAAATAGAGTAACTCCAAAACTAGATTTTACAACTCGAACCAACCCTTCCGTATCTATACTAGCTAATATGATTAATAAGTATACAAATAAAAACCACAGGAAAGTCATTCCCCTTGACAAAGAAACCAATAAAATCATGAGCAAAGTACCTAATACCTGTATGTTAAAATTCCTTGCCATCTCCTGTTTGTAGGTGCGGTCCTGTCTTTTTATACTAGAGAGTATGTGAAACAAAGACAGGATACTCTTACTAATAAAAGTATCCCTGTCCATTTCTCGAACTTGTTTTTCATCTGTTTTTAGCCATTCTGGCAACTCATTTACATCATTCATTAGTTTCACTCGACTTTCGGTCTTTCTTTCCAAAATGCCCCCACAAAGCGAAAAATGATTATCAAGATAGCTACCCCAGCGATCGCAGATGTAATGTATCCGATCACTTCAGGTATTCCAGAAACAGCATAGTCTGGTATCAAGACATCAAACTGAAATCCATCCTGCATGCCTGCAGGAACATATCCCAGTACGGTATCCTCTGAAATCACTTCACTGATTTCATCTGCTCCCCATTCACCCCACGCGGTTCCTGAGGCAAGTAATCCCAAAGGAGTCAGAGCGATCAGTATAATCAAAAGCAGATAGATTCTTTTTCCTTTTTCTTTTGCACCTTCATAAAAACTTCCCGGGGATACGTTTTTTACAAACATGACTATAGCAAGTGTAAAGATTACTTCTACAACCCCAGCGACCAACATATGTGGAATCATCATTGCTGGAATTGAAATCGATAATGGATAAGGGCAGTATAAAGGGATACCCGACGCATCGTGAAACAAATACGGCTGAATCCCAAATAAAACCGCAGTACAAAGAGCTCCTATATTCAGTCCTAGATAGGAACCAAATACGATTCCCAGATATTCTCCTCTATCCTCGGAAAAATGATTTTTAAACCATTTATATACTGCATAGCCTACAAAAGGTATTACAAATGCAATGTTAAAACAATTTGCTCCAAACGCCAGTATTCCACCATCTCCAAATAACACAGCTTGCAAAAGCAAGGCGACCGTAATACTAAGTGTAGCTGCATATGGCCCCAACAAAATTGCTAACAGAGTTCCTCCAACAGCATGGCCTGTCGTTCCGCCTGGCAATGGGATGTTAAACATCATCAGCAGAAAAGAAAATGCTGCTCCTACTCCTAACATAGGAATTTTTGTCTTCGGTAGTTCCAACTTAATTTTTTGAATTGCCCGTCTCCAGACTGGCACCATGGATGCACCCATGACCCCACAAGTTACTGGACTTAAATAATTATCAGGTATGTGCATGTTTTTGTTCCTTTCTATGTTTCATATAAAAAGTATAACGAAGGATAATCCATGTCACAAGCCTGTGGGGGGGATACAATTTCACTTTTCTCTCATTTATTTAATAAAGCTATCAATTGCTTTTTCAAAATCATCTAGTATTTTATGATCATTTGATTTTACCGCTTCTACGACACAGTGCTCCAAATGATCCTTTAAAATAATCTTTCCAGTATTATTTAGGGCAGCAATCACTGCTGATAATTGAATTAAAACTTCGCTACAATCCTTCCCGTCCTCAATCATTCGCTTAACCGCATTTAAATGTCCTCCTGCACGTGACAGTCGGTCTATGACCGCCTTCGAATTCTCATGCGTGTGCGTAATTGTTGTTCCATCTTCTAAGGTATGTGTATGTATTTGTTTATTTTCCACTAGTATCCAATCCTTTCAATCCGATTTCGCCCATTGTCTTTCGCAAGATACAATGCCTCATCGGCATGTTTAAATCCCTCTGTAATTGAAAAATCATCATTTCCATGTATCATTGTCATTCCAAAGCTAGCTGTTACACATATTTTTTGATGATTAAAAATAACCTCTGTTTGCTCAATTGTCGTACGAATATTGTCTGCAACTTTCTCAACCTGTTTCGGAAATGTTTCAGGGAAGAACATGATAAATTCTTCTCCTCCCCATCTAGCTATCATGTTACCGCTAGAAAGAGACCTCTTAAGTATCTCTGCTACTTCCTTTAGCACTTCATCTCCAGCCTTATGACCATATACATCATTGACATGCTTAAAATGATCAATATCCATAATGACCATAACCGAATTTTTATCCATAAAATATGTATCATCTCTAAACTGACTCTTTAATAAGTCTTCAAAATGTCTTCTGTTATATAAATTGGTTAGGTAATCAAAATTCGAAAGATGTTCAAGTTTTTTATTTGCTTCTTCTAACACAATATTTCTTTCCAGGCTACTCACATGATTTTCATATAGTATTTTCGAGATTAGCAATACGCAAAAATAGTACATAGTACTATTTACTACCGTATCCATTAGCAAATTTGGATTCTTCTCCACATATAGAACACAACCTAAAAAGAGCACATGTGGTATCGTATACACAAGATAGTTTCTTGGTGGTTTAATGAGAATGATTACACCAAAAACAACCTGTATCGTTGTATAGGAGGTAATGGTTCCAATTGTATATAGATCCAAGACACCGATTCCTGCGATACACAGCATTCCTATGACCGTCGTCACCTCTACGATCCATCGATATACATTTTTTTCATATTTATTCTTATAAACGAGAAACATTGTTAATACAAATGCACCCAATAAGAAAATCATAGAGTGAAAAACTAAATATGAAACTAATATATTAATTTCACCATTCTTTTCTAATAAATAACGAACATCGTGTATTACGATCAACGAAAGTTCTAAAACCATGGTAAGAACACTAAAAATTATCATTCTCCTTCGGTTCATTAACATAATCTCACGTCTTACTTGATCTTGTTGTACTGATGTTAGATTTTGGTTCTCTTTGCCAGAGAAAATTTCAGCTAATTTTTTAATCATTTTTTCCCTTTTTCTATGTGCTTATTCAATTTTTTTTCGATACTTGAAAAATACGTTCGCAGATACAATTCTTCGATAATCCTTGATGAGTCTTCTTAATTTTTTTCTTTCAAATAATAAGAGTGAAACAGACTCCCAAAGCAGCACCCATCCACCTACTATAATGATTTCAGATATTGTGTGTAAAAAAACATTTTCTCTGAAATACACTGCAAAATATGAAGAAGTTAACAAGAGGGAGGCTATCAAAAAATAGATGAATGAATTCCGATATATTTTTCTTAGTTTTGCTTTTTCAATTTCTACATAAAAAGAAAAATAAGTTATAAACCATTTAATTATTACATTCTCTTTCGACTCGCTCTTTGTTTCCTCGCTTAAGTAGAAACAAATATCAATGTTATTGTTTTGTGGAATATCATCCAGGGAATCTTCAAGAAAAAGCATGAGTTCCGGATGAATATCCTTACGTTTATGTTGGACGATTAAAAGTATTATAAGCTTTGCAATTAGTAAAATCAACTTTCATATTGATTTTGAATTTGGTTAACACCAAAAAATTTCGATTATACAAGAAACCACAGGGTTGCCCCTGCGGTTTCTATATTCATACATTATTAAAATAAGAAATAGAGCTATTTTTTATTACTACCAGTCAGAATACGTCCAATCGATACAACCGGCTTGAACCAAAATGATTCCAATTCTTTCTGCGCATGTTTCATTTCTTCACTAATCACAATGTTTTGTGGACAATGCTTTTCACAGGCTCTGCACCCAATACATTGATTTGCATAATGAGTTTCTTTATTGCCAACTCCTAAGTGCATCAAATAGTTCATTTTTACACCCTTTGGCCCCATTAAATATTTTTCATTGTAGTATGAAAAAACGCTTGGAATATTTACACCCTTCGGACAAGGCATGCAATAATTACAGCCTGTGCAAGGTACTTTTGTTTTTTCAAGCATGATTTGCTTAATCTTGTCAAATACATCCAGTTCCTCTTTTGATAAATGTCCTGGCTCCGCAGCTTCTGCCATTTGCAGGTTCTCATCCAACTGTTCTCCTGTACTCATCCCTGAAAGCACAACGTTGACTTCTTTATGATTCCAAATCCAGCGAAGGGCCCACTCAACCACAGAGCGATCTGGGTTCGCCAAAGAAAACGTATCTCTTACCTCTTTCGGAAGGTTATTCACTAATCTTCCTCCTCTAAGTGGTTCCATGACAATCACGGGAATTTTCAATTCGTGTGCAAGCTTCAATCCATCCACAGTTGCCTGATTATGCTCGTCCATATAATTGTACTGTATTTGGCAAAAATCCCAAGGATATGCCTTAAGAATCTCTATAAAGTCTTCTTTTACTCCATGAAATGAGAATCCAAAATTCTTGATTACACCTTCTGCCTTCTTTTCTTCAAAGTACTCAATTACTCCAAGTTTTTTCATGTGCTCATAGGAAGCAAAATCTGTGAACATGTGCATCAAATAGTAATCAACATAATCCGTTTGTAAACGTTCTAGTTGTGTCGCGAATATTTTCTTTGCCTGTTCTAAACTTCTTACCATAAATTGAGGCATCTTTGTAGCCACATAAACCTTCTCACGAAACCCACCTTGTTTCAATGCTTTTCCAAGTAATGGTTCGCTTTTCCCCCCATGGTATGGGTATGCAGTGTCAAAGTAATTCACGCCACGCTTGTATGCATCATGTATCATTTTGATTGCACGTTCTTCATCAATCTGACTTCCTTTCAAAGGTAGTCTCATACATCCAAATCCTAAGATTGAAAGTTCATCTCCATTTTTTTGATTAATTCTCTTGTCCACTTTTCTACTCCTATGAATTTCTTTTTATTTACACAGTGTTAATTAAATTAATTTTAGCATTCATAGTTTTGGTTGTCAATATTTTTGACGTAAGTATTTCTCACGACTTTTCTAACGATTAATCTCGCTATACGAATTTTCCTCTTCGTAAGCATCCTCCATCTTCAAGGTATCCTGAATTTCTTCCTGACTAAACTTCGCCCGAATGATAGCCTGTGCCCAGTTGATTGAGACTTGTGTATGTCTTCCTTTTTCTGTTGCAGCATCACTAATGACCTTTAGCAATTCCTCCATACACGATTTTGTAAGATGACCACCCCGCCAATGGAATGTTAAAATCCTTCCTTTTTTGATCGCTTGTTGACAACGTTTTGATACATCCTCTAGCTTTGTAAACGATAATTTCTTTTCTATATAATAGAAGTGATCTTTCTCACGACACTTTGGAATCGTATATATGGAGGGTTCATGGTCTTTAAATATGCTGACATCATCCAAATTAAAATAATCATATCGTACTTCTTTTTTCCCTAGTGAATGATCAAATGTAGCATCTAAATGATACCAGACTCCCTGAATTTGAACTACATTCCAAGCATGTCGATATTTTATATTCTTTTCTGGATTATTTTCTGAAATGACAACAATACAAGGAATCATCAATTGGTCACAAAGAATCTTTACCGATTTTGCAATCCCCTCACAAACCCCAACGCCCTGTCCAAGCGGACCAATGATTTCATGAGAATATTGTTTTTTCAGCTTGTCATATGTTACATTCTCACAAATAAAGTCATGAATATACTGCTCTTTTTCCAGATCACCTTTCTCTTTTACGCCTCTTATGAGTTTTTGTACTCTAGACGACATCGCCTGTTGGTGTTCGATGATCTTATTCTTTTCGAACAAATAGACCGGCTTCATCTTTACCATCGTTGAATCATCGTAAAATGAATACTGAAAAGTTGATGCATAAAAGATTTCTGGATAATCTAGTCTCACTTTATGAAAAATGTCACTTAACTCCATGCCATCAATTCTTAGCACATCGAAGCTTTGTGAAAGTGATTCTAGTCCACTTTTGATAACTTGATATATTTTTTGATGTTGTTTTGTCATGTGACTATAATAATAAGGCTCCATGATGTCATATCCTCATTTTCTTAAAGTCATGCTAACTTATCTATAGCACATTATACTTTATATGAATTTCTTTAATAAACCAAGTTTTTTATCATTATATGGTTGATATCTTAATGGCAAATCCATAAATGTCACATTTTTTACTACTGACTTCTTATGTGAGAAGGTATCAAAACTGTATTTTCCATGATATCCTCCCATTCCACTGTTGCCAACACCACCAAATGGTATATGATGATTAGCTACATGCATAATTACATCATTTACACAACCTCCACCAAAAGATACTTCGTAGTTTATTTTATCTGCGAATGCTTTACTTTGGGTAAAAATATAACATGCCAATGGTTTAGGTCTATCTTTAATGATTTGAATCGTGCCTTCCAGGTCATCATATCCAATGATTGGAAGAATCGGTCCAAAGATTTCTTCTTCCATGATCTCTTGCTCAAAGTCTGCGTCAGGCAAAATTGCAGGTGCAATCTTTCTAGTACTTGGATTGTGAGCACCACCAATCACTTGATTCGCTCTATTAAGCAATCCTACTAACCGCTCAAAATGATGTTGATTAATGATATTCGGATACCCCTCCATATCCTGTGCCTCTTGATAATTCTTTTGTATTTCCAATTGCAAATACTTGACAAATTCCTCTTTCACACGATTATCTACTACTACATAGTCAATAGATATACAAGTCTGTCCAGCATTTAAAAACTTTCCCCAAACAATTCTTTTTGCAGCGATTTTCAGATCTGCAGTGTGATCTACAAAACATGGACTTTTCCCACCTAACTCTAACGAAACAGGGGTTAAATTTTCACTTGCAGCTTTCATAATCGTTTTCCCAACAGATGGGCTTCCCGTGAAAAATATGTAGTCATATTTCTGGTTCACCACTTCATCATAATTGATATCTGGATCTGCACAGAAAAGATAATCATCTTGAAAATTCTCATTGATTAGTTTTTGAATAAGCATCGCAGTATGTATACTACTCCTGGAGCATTTTAAGATTGCAGTATTCCCTGCAGCAATAGCTCCTACGAGTGGTGCAATAGAGAGATTAAACGGATAATTCCACGGAGCTAATATTAATACAACTCCAAACGGTTCGGAATATATATAATTCGTCGCTGGAAAAGTTGCTAAGCTTCCTAATGCACGTTTTGGTTTCGCCCAACTCTCCAAATGTTTTAACGCATACTGAATTTCCCCGTATACCACACTAACCTCTGTCATATAAGCTTCGGTTCGAGACTTACCAAGATCTTGCCCCAATGCTTCTAGGATTGCTTCCTCGTTCTTCTGTATTATGTGTAGCAATCTCTTTAACATGGCTTTTCGATAGGCCACGTTCTTTGTCTGATTTGTCTGATAAAAAGTTCTCTGTTTGTGATTAATTTCTTTGATTCCCATAAAGGCTCCTTTCTTTCCAATCGCTCTTAATTTTAACTTATCCGAATCATAACCAAATCGTTTCTCATACAAGAATACAGTTCGCTTCCATCATTTCTATGAGTGATTTAAATTGTGTCACGGTATCTAATAGTGTAAGGTAATAATAATTCTCTACTCCCTTTTTTTTGACTCCTACAATTCCCGCCTGCTTTAACAACTTTAAATGATGAGATACCGTAGGGCGAGACAGATTCACCTGTTCCGTTATAGCATTCACCATAATCCCATCTTCTGATGCGTCCGCAACAATTAAAAGTATTTCCTGTCTATTTTCATCGTTTAAAACGGAGAATAACGGGATACATTTCTTAAGCGATTCCATTATTTCTTTATTTTTCACCGCGTTAGTTTCCATAATCCCTCCTATTTGTTTAGTTTATATGTTTAAACTAATAATCAGATACTACGCTTATTTCTTCTATTTGTCAATTTTCAAACATCGATCTTGATCTTTCACGAGCGAATCTTCAAAAAAAAAGCTTGCACAAATGTCATGTGCAAGCTGAATATACTTATTAAGATCTCTAATGCAAGTTACGCTTTAAACGATAATTCATAACAAACATAAGAATTCCTGCCATTGCCAAAAAGAAAATATAAGATTGAGCCATGGGTACAAAATTATACGAATCTCCGACCCAAAGTGTATAACTATCCTTATTTAAGTAGGTTGAAGGAAGTAAATTCGCAACAATCTGCAAGCCTTCTGGTAATTTATCGATTGTTATGCCCATCATACCACTTAGAATCATCATTGCAAAGTATATAATCATTGTGATCATATAGGTCAATCCAAATTTTTTTACCAGGTTCGCAATGGCATGCGCTAGAATAAACAATATCGTTGCAAAAATATATATACATAAAGAATAAATAATTACCCCTGATGCTGCTGGTACAACCAGATTAAGCGTACCGAATCCAACAATAAAATAAATAATGAAGGCACAGGTCATGTAAATAAACTCTGCAATCAATCGATTGATAATCGTAAATTTCTCACTAAACCAAAATAATTGCATTCTCAAAGGAATTCCCTTTTCGATTTCTTGTGAACAGGTGCTAGAATATCCCATTAAAATCGTAGCTAAAGGAATAATTGCTCCGATACCAAGAAATACCTGAGTGACAACCTCCCTTAGATAGCTTGAAGACTGCATATCACTTGTGATTGCCTTTGTAATGATAATTGAAAGCAAAATCGGAAACCCTATTCCAAAAATATGAATAAATGGATTACCGGCCACATTTCTCAGTTCATATTGTATCATTCTTAAAGAAACCTTATTTTTATTCATTGCACAATCTCCTTTTCGCTTGTTCTTTGGCGTTGATAAAGATCATTTCAATATCACTATTGCTACGCTTAAAATTCACATTATTTTGAATCAACAATGTGGAAATTTCCGTCTCAACTTCCTGTGTATTACAAGAAAGTGCAATCAAATGTTTGGGTGCATTCAGCTTTACGTACTTACTTGTCAAAACTTGATTTTTTTCGTTTTTATCTAATACGATAATCGCACGTCCACAATATTGCTGAAACAAATCCGCTTTCTGTCCAAAGGCAATAACATCACCTTCATCAAGAATCAATAATTTATTTGCTAATTGCTCTAATTCTTCATAGTAATGGGAAACAACGCATAAACTGGAATCTTTATTCTGATACCAGGAAATTAATTTATCGACTAGCTTTTGCCGTGTTTCAAAATCTAATCCAGAAGTCACTTCGTCATAAAATGTAAGAGGTGCATCCTGCATCATGACCAAAATGATGGTAAATCGTTGTTTTTGTCCACCAGAAAGTGTCTTAAACTTTTTATTCATGCAATTTTCAAATTCAAAATAAGTAATCAATTCCTGTAGTTTTTTGTCATTTTTTACTTTGGTATGCAAAATTGCTTCCATGATGTGTTTCACTGCCATGCTATCCGTATATTCATTAAATTGCATATGAACCGCCATATCAAGTGGTGTAATCGTACTTTCCACAGAACCCGAATAATTTACGATTCCTAGTAAACTCTTAATCAACGTGGTTTTTCCTGCTCCATTAGAACCAATTACCCCGATTCGGTCTCCCTTGCTGATCGTTATTGGTGCAGTGATGTTAAGTGCAGTTGTTTTTCCGTATTGAACGTTTAAATTGTTAATGGTTAGTAACATATTTTCATCTCCTTTTCTTGACATTTATATTCTATCAAAGGCATATGAATCTCGTATGAAGATACGGTGTAGATTTCATAAATGAATAAACCTTGGATTGGAATCAAAAGACCACTTTCGTAAGAACCCCATCCATTTGGTTCGTAATTTTTACTTTTGCGCCTAACATATTTGCATAATAAGTTACAATATATAGTCCAAGACCATGGCCTTGTCCCTGATGACTTCCTCGAACAAATGGTTCGAAAATATTTGGCATAAGCGTTTCATCGATTGACGCACCACTATTATGAATCTCCAGTTGATTCTGTTTGGTAATAATCGTTATCGTTGCACCTTCTTTGCTATGAACGATAGCATTGCAAATTAAATTGTCAACAATCTTAGACAACAAACTAAAATCACTTGTTAAATAACTGGGATCTTGGAAATCTTTTATCAAAGTAAACTTTCCCTCTTCTAATGCAAACTGATGATGGGCTAATTGAGAGTTGACTAGCTCAGTCAAATCTATTGTTTCCTTAGAGATATGCTCTTCGCAATTTCTTAAATAAAGGACTTCTTCTATAATCCTTCGCATAGATAAAAGTTGCATCTTCACTTCAGGTAAATATACTTTCACATCCTGGTATTTCCCAACTTGATTCATCATCCCCTCAACCAGCAAAAGTGCAGCTGAAATTGGAGTTTTCAACTGATGAGAAGAGGCACGTAAAAACACTTCCTGACGTTTATTTTTCTCGCTTAACTCATCGTTTATATCTCTTAACGATGCATAATTTTTATTCAATTCCTCATATAGCTCATTTAATGTTCGAACAAGCATGCCAATCTCATCGTTTCCTTTCACTGGAAGGGATGTGTTTTGAGAGATACCACTTCGTTTTACGTTATCTACATGTTTTACTAACTCTAAAATAGGATTCACAATTCCTTTGGAATACAAGCTAGAAACAACCAATGCAAAAAGTATAATGACCGCAATCAACATCGGCAAAGAATGAATGACGATTGGCGTGATTTCATTCATTTGAGGAGTCATTGTCGGAAGATAGGATAGGACTATTCGGTTACCTTCAAAAGTTAGTCCCATATAATTTGTGTAGTGGTTATCACCGTCTGATACACCAGCTTCGATAATCATTGTATCTTCCGAATAAAAATATATCTTCGTTGACTCATCCCAATAATCTGTAAACATAGAAGTTTGATATTTGGCCTCAATATCAAGAGGTAACTCCTCTAAAAAATCCGTTTGAGTCATCAAAATATCCTTCCACTGTGATACTTTATCATTCAGTTCTTCACTAAATTCTTCTTCCATCAAGTTCTGTTCATCATCATGAAATGCTTGCATCTGGAGTTTTACATAGCTCTTGACATCAGAAAGAAGAGCTTTCATTTCATCCGTGCTCGGAGTAATTTTCATTTGAAACATTTTACCTGTAACTACGACTGATTCTTCCGAAAATGGGATGTCAATCGTGAAACAACTAAAGTTTTTTATCGGAACTAGATCGTAGGAACCTTCCTGCAAATAGCTCGTATGCTGTTTCACAATAGCTTTATAATTTTCATTTGACATATAGTCTACATAAAGTGACGGGAGCATAAATACAAAGTATCCAAGGACTAAAACCGTCAAAACACTTGTAATAATTGCAGTATAAAAGAAATTCTTATGACTGAGTTTCACCAGAATCCCCCTCTCTATCAAATTGATATCCGATTCCTATTACTGTCTTTATACAGGATATTGGTAATTTCTTTCTGAGATTTTTAATATGCGCATCAATAATGCGATCATTCCCGATATAATCCTCATTGAATATCCTTAGTATAAGCTGCTCTCGATTGAAGACACGGTTTGATTCTTTATACAAGGTATGTAACAGCAGATATTCGCTTAATGTTAATAGTAATGCTTTCCCATTATAGTAAGCACTGTAAGCTTCTTCCTCAAAAGAAAGACCACCTTTCACGTCTTGCTTCATATGAATCTGTTTCGTACGCCTCAGTATGGTTTCCATTCTTTTCAATAAAATAATTGGAGATACTGGTTTGACCACATAATCATCTGCGTAGCGATTAAACGCATCCACCTGCGTTTTTTCATCTTCTAAAGCGGTCATCATAATCGTCGCTGTTTCTTGATGATTATCTTTTATATAACTAAGCACATCAAGACCGCTTGCCCCTGGTACCATAATATCCAGCACTGCAATATCATATTTGTTGTTTTTCAGCAATTCAATGGCTTCATCCCCATTTTCAGTTTCCGTTACCTGGTAATTGGAGATATTCATATATTCCTTAATAACTTCTCGTATAGTTGGTTCATCTTCAAGAAACAACACGCGAAATTGCTTATTATTCATCGACTTTCAATCCTTTCTGGTAAGCGTAAACGAAATCATTTTAGGCTATTATAACATATCCATATGAATTTCGAATGAATATGGTGTTTATAATCTGGTGAAAGAGTCTCGTCTCACAAGCACAACTCGGTTATACAAAATTTTCTTGGATTTCTGCAAACGTAACAAAAAAGAACCCACAAGTTTACTTGTTGGGTTCTTACGTTCGAATGTTAGTTACGAGTTTATTATTTATCGCAACATTTTGCTATCTTAAGCTTTCATTATTCTGTATAGTTATCTGTACGTCAATAATAGCATATGCTAAATGATTTAATAATCTATAACCTAAAATTCATCTTTAAGATTTCTTGCAAAAAGCATTTCTAAAATACTTGATGGTTCTGCGTTGCAATATATAATTTGTATACTGCCTCACAAATCGGTAATTCGACTCCATAATTTTTTCACCAAACGCTCTATTTTGGCTGTATTGTGAAAATACAGTTTATTTTTTAGTCATTCCTATTACAGTATCAAGCATAGAAACATCAACAGTAACATTATAATATCCAGGATCTATAATAATTCCCATTTTAACAGGTGCTTTTTCATTAATATCTTTTGTTGTTAATAGCACCGAAGTAAATGTTCCACTCATAATCATAAATCCAACTCTGCCAGCTTTTTCATAGAATTCTATTAAGCGTTCCTGAGAACTGAAAACAGGATGATAGCCTGTATTATTAGGTGCAGGCAATAAAAATACTCTTTTCCCACCATCCTTGTGATCACCAAACGGAGTTGAATAAAATATATTTATTTGCTCAAAGCCACTAAGAAATACCTCATCATTCATTTCACCTTTATCGTGCTTGCTCAAAAGGTCAATAGCAGAATATGAACCTTTCTCTTTTATCTTCTTCCTATACTCAAACAGCCCCATTTTTCCCCTCCATAGTTCATAAAAAAGTTGGGTCTTTTGGTCGTCAACCAAATCACCTTGCACACACTCACACTACTTCTTCATTGCACTATTTTCATATACTAGCAAAAAATACTTGATGCCAAAAATTGTTCTATGCCATTTAACATACTTTCTATATCTTGCTCTGTATACTCATTTACATTTCCATGAGCAGCAGAGTTTCCAAAATCTAACCACGCTTGAATTAATCTCCACTGTGGTTGGCTATAAATCTCTTTCTTTTTTATTTCATCATTAATTCTCGCTGCTTTCATTCCCTTAACATCAATATTTAAATTTTTAGCAATACGCTTTAAAGCATCTTCTAAAACTACTCTACCTAACACTGCTGATGCCTCTATATGTCTATTTTTCAATAAATATTTTGATTCTTCAATAAGATTGTCAAAAACTTCTCCCGCAATTTTATATTCTTGTCCAACAGTAAAACCATGATCAAAATCATCTTTACATCCAGCTAAGAAACCTTTTAATTGCAAAAGATTCGTTGGTTTACACTCCCCAGCATTTATTTTCTTAATCCTATCATACTGAATACTTTCGTGCCCAAATGCAATGCATATGATATTTTCTGCTTTTATAAGCCATTCATGTAATGAAGTAATATCACCAATCCATTCCCCAAACTCATTACTTCCCTTTGTACCCATTATTTTATCAACTTCTTGAATCAATACACTCATTCTTTCTGATATCTTTTCTAATCTCGGATTCATAACTTTCCCCTCACAGTCTTTCATTATTTAATATAATACTTTTACTCTTTTTTTCATGGATCAGTTTACTCTTTTAATACCCAAATAAGCTTTTTGTTTTTCCCTAATCTCTGGATGCTTTTCTATAATCTCCTGAATATTTTTTTTGTATTCTTCCTTTTCATTGTTGTTCATTTCATATTTCTTATAAGTAAATTTTCTAAATTCGAAATCATATAATTTTGTCAATGATTGTATAAAGTGATAGTAGTTTTTACCAAAATTTGTTCTTATTATATTCTTAAATAATTCATAATTATCTACACACTTTTCTAAGTACTGCACTTGCAAAACAAATCCATTTGATTCCACCTCTGATAAGATTTGAATAATTCGATTATCTACATCTACTATGCATGGCATATTTTTTATTTTATCTATCCGTTTTAATATATTATTTATTATTTTTGGCAGTTCAGAATAATACTGAATATATATTTCTGTTTCACTACTATATTCCCCATCAATATATATTTTATTGTGATAGTATTTTGTTTCGTTCGAAACACTCAATGAATCTAATATTTCTACATCAGATAATTTTATATTCTTATAATCCTTATCTATTTTCAATTCAGAATTAAGAATTGAAATCAACTTGCTCATATTGCTGAATAAGGAAACTAACTCATTTTCTATTATTTGGTATGCCCTTTTAGCTTTTTTTTGCTTTGGAATAAATTCTATTATTAAATAAAACACTAAACTTGCTATATAAGCTAGACTTAAGTTTTCCATCAATTTAAGTGCACCATATATATAAGTTCCTCTTTGTGGCTGTAGAAACAGATATCGAACAGCTTTTAATGTAAAAACGCATGGTAAATCTGAAAGTTTTGCTATAAAAAACAATGCTAATAATAACAATAAAATCAAAACTTTATTTTCTTTAATAAAATATAATATTTTTTTTCTCATTTTCTTGCCTTTCACTTTATATTTTCTAGCATTATATAATTATCAATATAACAATACTATCAACTATAAAACCTGCTTGAAATTAGCAATTATATTTTTCTTCTATAGTAGTTATTTGGTGCAATTTACTATTTCAGAATCTATAATATCACATATATTGCAAACTGTTAATTCTTTAATTGGGAGATGAAAATGAAAGCAAATAAAATTTCTATAATTGTAACCTTATTACTAACTATTATTTTTTTACTAATTTCTGTCTTGTTTACTTATTGCTTATATCTAGAAGAAAATCTACCTAGACTAAAACCCCTAATAATAAATATTTCCATAGGTGCATTTACAAGTTCCTTTCTTGCCATGTCTATTAGCCTTATCAATTATTTTACGCTTAGACGGCACTATATCGCAGAATATGTGTCAATGGTTAACTGCTTTTCTATTATATTTCGTCCCTACTATAACTTATATCTTAATAAAGCTGAACGCTGTCCAGACATTGAGTTTTATTATATTCAGAAATGGTTCGACTATTTATTAAACTATTTTCATAAACCCACTTCTGAGCTTGATTTTTTCTTTGAGAAAAACAAAATTACAAAAGTAATGGATGAAACAACGGATATTTTATATAAAATATACCTTCGTTCAATTAAAATCACTAACAAGAAATCATTGTATGACTTTGGAGTAATTACTATGGACGAATTTGAAGATGCAAAAGTTGTTTTTTTCGATTCTATAAACAATATCGATGGTATACCTACTGCTAATATTCTAACTCAAAATTTCGAAAAAATATGTAAATATTGCAAGCTTACTTCCAAGCGTAAGTTCGAATATAAGGATTTGTAGAATGCTTATGTAAATTATTTTATACATAATTCCCAGCCAATTACAATATAGTTTGCTTTGATTCTTAGGTACTTTGATTTATTTGCTGATAATATTACTGCTACACTTGTGCCATATTTATTTGCAATAGCACTTAACGTATCACCTTTTACTACTGTATGAGTTTCATGTTCTCTGTTTCTGGCTTTCCACTAACATTCAATGCCCACCCAGCAACAATATAACTTGCTTTTTCTTAGGATACTTTGCTTTATTAGCTTCAACTATCGACATTACGTTTAAACCATATTTATTTGCAATTGCATTCAGTGTATCGCCTCGTAATACTGTGTGATATTTACCTGTTTCCTCTGCAATGAATCTCTTTTTTATCAATACTTTGGTACATGATAATATTCCATCGGATATTCCTTATTATTCAATTGTCTTCGTTTAGAAACATTAATATTCTTAAATAGAATTTTTCTTGTATCTATTGGTTTAATATACTTATTTTCTTCATCGAACTGGGACATATCACATATTTGAATATAAACATCTTTATTATTATTCTCAAAAAAATTATATGCACAATTTTTTGATATCGGAAAAACCTTGCAAAACATATTTGTACCACCAAAGCTTCCAACTCTTTTCCTGCATTTTTTTCTTATCAAATTTTCTCTCAAAATGATTGTATGTACTAGTTACAAACTCCCTTTCTACCATAGGATATATGTGCACTGAATAATTATTTTTTTCTTCCTTTATCAAAGATAACTGTATGTTTTTTTCATTCACTATTTTATTATCATTCCATGCGCATAATGTATTAAAAAAATCTTTTCCTACTTCAGCATCACTAAATCCAAATATAAGATACTTATCATTTTTCCCTGCTGAAGTTATCATACTTGTCCACTTACTTGCATCCCAATTATTTGGTAATGGTTGAACTAACATTATAGAGCGCGTAAAAATCATCTGTTCTAATAAATTAGCAAATATAAATATTATTAGTGCGGATGCCAAAGAATAGTACCACTCATCAAATGAAATTACAGAAGTAATTATGCTTATTATGCTGATAGCCTTTATAATGTATTTTACTTTTTTTGCATGCTCGTCTCTAACTTTTATATGTGGTAATTTATCTTTTATTACTATATCAAATTTTGACTAAAACGATTTATTTTAACCTGTTGATTTCTAATCATTCTTAGAATTTTTTGCCATACTTTCATTTCTTACCCCCTAAGCGATTTTTTCATACAACCTCCTTATTTTATACTATATAATTATAAATATTTAATTAAAATTATTCAATAAACAAATAAAACTATTTGTAAACATAAAATAGCGCGATTAAGATACGCACGCAAATAACAACCATTCTTAATTAGTATTTTTGTATATTACGTGTATATTACCGATATGATTTGTAAGAAATCGTGCCAGAATCTTTTCACCTATACGTTATCTGCAAATGCAAGAAAGAACCTCACCATCACTTCGCTTGGTTCGGTCATTTCTTGCATTCCAATAAATCAAAGCATATAACAAAAGCCCCATGAATGTAAACATTCTGGGGCTTTGATATATACTCTGATTTGCAGATAACTGCTTATCTCTTTGAAAACTGTGGAGCACGACGTGCTGCTTTGAGTCCGTATTTTTTTCTTTCTTTCATACGTGGATCTCTTGTTAAGTATCCAGCTTTTTTAAGTGTTGGACGGAAGTCAGCATCTGCCTGAAGCAATGCTCTTGCGATTCCGTGACGGATCGCTCCTGCCTGTCCTGTATATCCGCCACCTTTAACGGTTACGATTACGTCATACTGATCAACAGTATTTGTAGCTGTAAGTGGCTGACGTACGATTACTTTCAATGTTTCTAATCCTAAGTATTCGTCGATTGATCTTTTATTGATTGTGATATTTCCTTTACCGCCTGGTACTAAATATACTCTAGCAATTGATTTTTTTCTTCTACCTGTTCCGTAGTATTTTGTTGCTTTTGCCAATGGTTTTTCCTCCTATATCTCAATTAAAATGTTAATTCTTCAGGTTTCTGTGCTGCATGTGGGTGTTCTGGTCCAGCATACACAAAAAGTTTCTTAATCATTGCTCTTCCAAGTGGTCCTTTTGGAAGCATTCCTTTAACAGCAAGTTCTGTAACCTGCTCAGGTTTTTTCGCTAATTTTTCTTTCAAAGTAGCTTCTTTCATTCCACCAACATA
Source organism: Lachnospiraceae bacterium (assembly GCA_963666475.2). GTDB lineage: Bacteria > Bacillota > Clostridia > Lachnospirales > Lachnospiraceae > JBFHIZ01. Next base: position 1,389,967 of record CAXXJM010000001.1, read on the forward strand.
ATCTGAATGATGGTAGTACATTTTCTGATCTAACTTTTTACCTGTCACTTTAATTTTTTCAGCATTGATTACGATTACATAATCACCTGTGTCTTCGTGAGGGGTATAAATTGCTTTGTTTTTTCCTCTAAGTACTTTTGCGATCTCTGACGCCATACGTCCGAGAGTCATATCTGTAGCATCAACTACATACCATTTTCTATCTACTGCAGCTGGATTAGCCATAAATGTTTTCATCGTATTTCCTCCATAATTTACTTTGGTTATTCTTGATAAAGAGGTTCGTCCCGGGGCAGGGAATGATAAACAGTTCTTTATCTTTCTATTACGAAGTATGCACTGATGTATCCGGGCATGGTTCATCAAGACAAACCTCGTCACATTGAAATATTATATTATACGTGTCCGCGCGTGTCAACTGTTTTCTACTGTATTTTCAAGGTTTTTTTCGTTTTCTTCGTTCTCCAAATGTACATACTTATAAAGGAAAAGTCCTCGTGCCGGTGCCGTTGGTCCTGCTGTTTCTCGATCACATGCTTCAAGGATTTCTTTTACTTCTTCTGGCTCAAAACGACCGTTTCCTACTTCAATCAAAGTTCCTGCTATTATTCGCACCATATTATACAAAAACCCTGTTCCCGACACTTCTATCGTAAGATCATTTTCCTGCCTTCGCACCTTCAAATCTGTAATGGTTCGAACGGTGGATTCCACGGTCGTATGAATGTTGCAAAAACTCTTAAAATCGTGTGTTCCAACCAAATAGTCGGCACCCTTCTGCATTCTTGCTTCATCTAGCTTTCTTCGATAATACAAGGAATAAAGGCGCTTTGTAGGTATCTCTACCGCATCAGTCGCGATTCGATACTGATAGGTCTTGATTGTCTTTTGCTTTCTTGGATGATACTCCGCTTCCACCTCTTTTGACTCTATAATACGAATGTCGTCAGGGAGTCGTTGATTCAAAGCAAAGGAGACTTTCTCAGCTGGCATTCGTGCGTTCATATCAAACACCGCTTCATTACAGAGTGCATGCACTCCTGCATCCGTTCTACTTGCTCCAGCAACCATAATTTCTTCACCAAAAATCTCTGAAAGACAACGATTGAGTTCACCCTCAATTGTTTTCCCAGTATTTTGGATCTGCCATCCACAGTAGTTCGTGCCATCATATGCGACTATCATGTGTACTCGTTTCATATATACCTTCATTCTTATTTCAAAAATTAATCTTTCATTTACAAGCAATTCTTTATGGGAGGAACCTCAAATTTCCAACCGCAATAACTGCCGCAAGCATAAAAAACACATATAGGTATCCAAACGCATCTCTACGTTCGTATACCAACGGCTTCATTTTGGTACGTCCTTCTCCACCACGGTAACATCTAGATTCCATCGCCATAGCCAAGTCGTTTGCTCTCCGAAAAGCAGAAACAAACAACGGAACTAAAATTGGAATCATTGCCTTTACACGATGAAATATGTTTCCACTCTCAAAATCCGCGCCTCTGGCCAGTTGCGCTTTCATGATTTTATCAGTCTCCTCTAATAGAATTGGAATGAACCTTAGAGCAATCGACATCATCATTGCAATTTCATGTACTGGCACATGAATCTTTTTTAAAGGCCATAAACCAGTCTCCATACCATCAGTCAATTGATTAGGCGTTGTTGACAACGTCATAATTGATGATCCAATAATCAAAAAAGACAGACGTAAGGCCATCATACCTGCCATCGTAGCGCCTTCTTTGCTAATGGAAAGAATCCACAATTGAAACAATGGTTCTCCGGGTGTTAAAAACAAGTTTACTCCAACGGTAATTACCAGGATGATGAGAATCGGTTTCATTCCACGAATCATAAATTTAAATGGTACATTTGACAGCTTGATGACCGATGCAAGAAATAGTAAAGCTACTGCATAGCCCGCAAAATTATTGATGCAAAACAATGCAATCATAAATAAAATTGTGGATGCAAGCTTCACTCTAGGATCTAGTCTGTGAATAACAGATTCTGTTTGATAATATTGTCCAATGGTAATATCTCTAATCATCTATCTTTTCCTTATAAAATTTCTTCAAAATTTCATCTTTCGCTTCTTCTATCGTTGTTATCTTTGTATCGACAGGCATTCCTTCGTCCGCTAGGCGATTCATAATATAGGTAACTCTTGGTGCGGATAATCCAATTTCCTCTAAATGTTGATACTCTTTAAAAACTTCTTTCGGAACATCATCATACTCCACAACACCTTTATTCATTACAATGATTCGATCCACGTATTTTGCTACATCTTCCATACTATGTGATACAAGAATAACGGTGAGTTTGGATTCTTCTTTTAATTTCTTAACTTGATCCAAGATTTCATCACGTCCTTTTGGATCCAGTCCTGCGGTTGGCTCATCCAATATGAGTACTTCTGGCTTCATCGCCAATACTCCTGCAATGGCAACCCGTCGCTTTTGCCCTCCAGATAAATCAAAAGGAGAGTAATCATCATATTCTTCACCCATCCCTACACTTCTTAATGCTTGTTTCGCACAAATTTTTGCATCCGCTTTTGACATCCCTAAATTTTTTGGTCCAAACATGACATCAGAAAGGACATCAACTTCAAAAAGCTGATGTTCTGGATACTGAAACACCAGTCCAACTTTGCTATGTAATTTTTTTCTTTCAAAATCTTTTGCTGCAATATCTTTTCCATTATAAAAAACGGTTCCTGAAGTTGGTTTGATCAACCCGTTTAATATCTGTATAAATGTTGATTTTCCAGATCCAGTATGTCCGATAATTCCAATAAACTCACCATCAGAAATTTCCAAATTGATATCTGAGAGTGCTTTGACTGCAAGCTTGGTATCTTGTCCATATATATGATTGATGTGATTGACTGCGATTGACATATTAATGACCATACCTTTCTTTCACGCTTGTCTTCATACTTCGATTCACCTCTATTTTATTTGATGTTTTTTCATTTCTATTAAGAATTCTTCTTCTGTAATAATCCCATCCGGAAGGTCAAATCCTTCTCTTTTTAATGCTTCCGATAACAACGTCACTTGTGGAACGTCTAAGCGCATGGACTGAAGCATATCTACTTGAGAAAATACTTCTTTTGGTGTCCCTGACAACTTGACTTTTCCCTCGTCCATGACATATACCTTATCTGCATAAATCGTCTCGTCCATGTAGTGAGTAATCAGTATAACGGTTACATTTTCCACATCGTTCAATGCCCTTAAGACACGAATGACCTCTTTTCTGCCAACAGGGTCAAGCATTGCTGTAGGTTCATCCAACACGATGCATTTTGGATGCATCGCAATTACACCAGCTATAGATACTCGCTGTTTCTGACCCCCAGATAACTTGTTTGGTGAATGTTTTCGAAACTCGTACATACCTACGGCTTTTAAACTTTCCTCTACTCTTTGCCATATTTCTTCGGTAGGAATCCCCATATTTTCTGGCCCAAATCCTACATCTTCTTCCACGATCTGTCCTATAATCTGGTTGTCTGGATTTTGAAAAACCATTCCTGCAGTCTGTCTGACATCCCAAAGGTATTCTTCCTGCAAGGTATCTTTTCCATCAACCAGGAGCGTTCCCTCAGTTGGTGCCAGAATTGCATTTAAGTGCTTTGCCAGGGTGGACTTACCAGAACCATTATGCCCTAGTATCGCAACAAAATCACCTGCCTCAATGGTAAGGTCAATTTCCTCGATTGCTCTGACAGTTCCAATGGCTTCGCCCTCTTCATTATGTTTTAAATAATCATGTGTTAACTTCTTAGATTCAATAATTTTCATTCATAACCTCATGATGCTAAATTTCTTCTTAGTACTATCGTTCGTTTTATTCTATATCCTATTGGACTTGTTCTATTTTACTTGATTCCCCTTGAAAATACAAGAACTTCCAATAGTAGACCAAGATTCAAACATAAAAAAACTCAGGAAACGGGTTCCTGAGTTTTTTTAACAAAATCTAATTATACAAGTTCAAGTAATACTTCCATAGCTGCATCACCTTTACGTAAACCGATTTTAACGATTCTTGTATATCCACCGTTACGTCCTACATATTTAGGAGCGATTTCGTCAAATAATTTTGCAACTAAGTCAATTTCTTTTGTTCCTTTTTTTCTACCAGCCTGTGTATCAGGAACTTCTTTTACTGTATAAAGAACTTTTAACATTTGTCTTCTAGCATGCAATCTTGAAGGAAGGTCTTTTTTTACTTCTTTTTCGATAGTTTCATATGTAGAAACTTTTTTACCATCAACAACTTCTTTCACTCTTTTACCGTCTTTATCTTTTACAGGAACTTTTGCCTGAACAGTAACAGTTTCAAAGTTATCTTTTTCTTTCACTGCAAGTGCAATTAATCCTTCAGCGATTTTCGCAACTTCTTTCGCTTTTGCTTCTGTTGTTACGATTTTACCGTTTGCTAATAATGCAGTAACCTGTCCTCTTAATAATGCTTTTCTCTGGCTAGTTGTTCTGCCAAGTTTTCTTTTTTTTGCCATTTTCTTTTCCTTTCTACTTAAGAATCATTCGAACATGCCCTATCGGTCTTACTATCGAACAATATTTCTTATATAGATCATACATTTCCTATGCCTTTTGGGCTTACTAGAAATGTAAATCTTATTATTCGTCACCGAAGTTTAATTCTAAACCGAGTTCTTTCAATTTAGCTAAAACTTCTTCTAAAGATTTACGTCCAAGATTACGAACTTTCATCATATCATCTGCGGTCTTGTTGGTAAGTTCTTCCACTGTATTGATTCCAGCTCTCTTCAAGCAATTGTAAGAACGAACAGATAGTTCTAACTCGTCAATGCTCATAATTAAAGCTTTTTCTTTTTCATCATCTTCTTTTTCTATCATAACTTCTGCATTTTTTGCATTTTCTGATAGATCAACAAATAATCCTAAGTGTTCACTTAAAACTTTTGCTGCAAGACTCACGGACTCATCTGGAGCCAGAGTTCCGTTTGTGTATACATCTAATGTCAACTTATCAAAGTCTGTGATTTGTCCAACACGTGTATTCTCAACGGAAAGATTTACTCTTTCTACTGGTGTGTAAATTGAGTCAACTGCGATGACTCCGATTGGAGTATCGTCTGTTTTGTTTTTATCTGCGCTTACGTATCCACGACCTTTTGTAATGATTAATTCCATGTACAATTTGCTGGATTTTCCACCGCTTAAAGTTGCAATCGTAAGTTCTGGGTTTAAGATTTCAACATCAGAATCCACTTGAATATCAGATGCTTTTACAACACCTTCCCCTTCAAATTCGATATATGCTACTTTTGGTTCATTTGACTCACTTGAATTGCGGATTGCTAAGCTCTTGATGTTCATGATAATCTCAGTAACATCTTCTTTGACACCTGGAATAGAACTGAATTCGTGTAAAACACCTTCAATCTTAACCTGACTCACTGCTGCGCCTGGTAAAGAAGAAAGCATAATTCTTCTTAAAGAATTTCCTAAAGTAGTTCCATATCCTCTTTCCAAAGGTTCTACTACGAATTTTCCGTATTTTTTATCTTCCGAGATTTCCACAACTTCAATATTAGGTCTCTCAAATTCAAACATTATCAATACCCTCCTTTATCATCGGTTTACATGACTTACTTTTAAAATGGCTAAACCTTGCGACAAAATCACAAGGTTATAGCTGCTTATTATTTAGAATATAACTCGACGATAAGCATTTCATCTACTGGAACATCAATTTCTTCTCTTGTTGGAAGAGCTTTAACAGTAGCTGTCATCGCCTCTTGATCTACAGTAAGCCACCCTGGAACTAATCTTCCAGAAGTAACCTCAAGGATATCTTTATAACGTTGTAAATCTTTTGCTTTTTCTGTGATTTGAATCACGTCACCAGCTTGTACTTTGTATGATGGAATGTTTACAACTTTACCATTAACTGTAAAGTGTTTGTGTCCAACGATCTGTCTAGCTTCTCTTCTAGTTCTTGCAAATGCTGAACGAAATACAACATTGTCAAGTCTTGATTCAAGCATAACCATAAGGTTTTCACCAGTCATACCTTTCATACGATCTGCTTTTTCGTAGCAGTTACGGAAAGGTTTTTCAAGTACTCCATAGATGAATTTTGCTTTTTGTTTTTCTCTTAACTGAAGACCATATTCGCTTAATTTTTTTGACTGTCTAGGACTTCTGTTTGATTTTTTGTCATATCCAAGAACGGATGGTTCCATTCCTAGTGATCTACATTTTTTTAATACGGGAACTCTGTTTACTGCCATTGTTTGATTTCCTCCTGTTGTTGTTTACAATCTTTCAGCACACATTTGTCTGAAAATCTTCTTCCAACTTACAATTCTCATTTTTATTGTTACGTTATACTCTACGACGTTTTGGTGGACGACATCCGTTATGTGGTACTGGAGTTACGTCTTTGATACTTGTTACTTCTATTCCACATGCTGCAAGTGCACGAATAGCTGCTTCACGACCTGAACCAGGTCCTTTTACCATTACATCTACAGTTTTTAATCCATGAATCAAAGCTGCTTTTGCTGCTGTTTCAGCTGCCATCTGTGCTGCGTATGGAGTAGATTTTTTAGAGCCTCTAAATCCAAGTTCACCAGTACTTGACCAGCTAAGAGCATTTCCCTGACTGTCTGTCAACGTTACGATTGTATTGTTGAAAGAAGACTGGATATGAGCCTGTCCATGTTCAACGTTCTTTTTGACATGTTTTTTTGTGGTTTTCTTTCCAACATTCTTTGCCATTAAACTAACCTACTTTCTCAAAATTAATCATTCTATGATTACACTAACTACATTTTCTTATTTGCTACAGTTCTTTTTGGACCTTTACAAGTTCTAGCATTTGTTTTGGTCTTCTGTCCACGACATGGAAGTCCTCTTCTATGACGAATTCCTCTGTAACATCCAATTTCCTGTAATCTCTTGATATTCATTGCTACTTCTCTACGAAGATCACCTTCTACTTGATAAGATGAAGCGATGATATCACTCAATGTTTTTACTTCTTCGTCAGTCAAATCTCTTACGCGAGTATCTGGGCTGATATCAGCTTTTGCTAATATTTCGTCTGAACTTGTTCTACCAATTCCGTAGATATAAGTCAAACCGATCTGTACACGTTTGTCTCTTGGTAAATCTACACCAGCAATACGAGCCATGGTTGTTTCCTCCATTTTTTCTACTATTTTCAGTTCTAATTGATTGGGGTATTTTGTTTCATACCCGACCGACTAATTGTAGTCGATTTTTCTGTCAGCCACTCGATATTATGAATCTACCGGACTGCCAGTATCAAGAAGCACACATACGTATTAGGCTAGATTTGCCATAATATATAATAATGTGATCCTTATTCTCATAAGCACATTCGAATATGCAAGATGATGTTTGACAGTGGATTAACCCTGTCTTTGTTTGTGTTTTGGGTTATCACAGATAACTCTGATGATACCTTTTCTTTTAATTACTTTGCACTTTTCGCACATAGGTTTTACGGATGATCTAACTTTCATCTTAAACCCTCCTTTCAAAATGACCGCTCTCTAGTATAACACACTCCACGGCAGTTATCAAGATTAATTGTTAATTTTTTGTAGCCTTTGTTTCTTTGAAAATCTATTTGTCACGCCAAATGATTCTTCCCTTTGTAAGATCGTATGGCGATAACTCCAACGTTACTTTATCTCCTGGTAAAATACGAATAAAATGCTGTCTTAATTTACCACTGATGTGAGCGAGAACGATGTGCTCGTTTTCCAACTGAACCTTAAACATCGTGTTTGGTAATTTCTCAATTACTACACCTTCAATTTCGATTACGTCTGCTTTTGACATAGGTACCTCCCTTTTTGTCTGAAACTAACTTTTCCTAATCCATGCAATACAACTTGATTGCTCTTTTGATTTCTTCATCTGTCGGCACAATACCACTTGAAATCTGATTATAAATTTGTTGATCTATTTTTTTCACGATTGGTTGAATATGCTTCTTATTTTTTTTCTTAAGTGAATCTACCAATCGATACTTACCGTCTGCAACCCATACATAATCTCTTTCTTCCTTTAAGACAATGTATAGACAGCCTTTGTCATGTCCTGCTTTTGATGTCACAAATAAACCTATCATATATACTCCTATTCGGATTTCAATGTGAGAATTTCCGGTTCACCTTCTGTGATCAAGATTGTATTTTCATAATGTGCAGATAAGCTTCCATCTTCTGTCACAACTGTCCAATCATCGTCCAACCATTCAACATCAGCTCTTCCGATATTAATCATAGGTTCGATTGCAAGCGTCATACCTGGAACGAGTTTTGGGCCTCTTCTTCTTTGTGCAAAATTTGGAATCTGCGGATCTTCATGAAGTGCTGTTCCAATTCCATGTCCAACCAAATCTCTTACAATACCGTACCCAAAACGACTTACATATTCATCAATTGCATTTGAAATGTCATGTAAATGATTTCCTGCTCTTGCGAATTTAATGCCTTCAAAAAAGCTCTGTTTTGTGACAGCAATCAACTGTCTAGCCTCATCAGAGATTTCTCCTACTGCATAGGTTCTCGCCGCATCAGAATGGTATCCCTTATAGATCAGTCCTGCATCGAACGACACAATATCGCCTTCTTGTAAAATACGTTCTTTTGAAGGAATGCCGTGCACAACTTCGTCATTTACAGACACACAAACAGATGCTGGATAACCGTGATAATTCAGGAAGTTCGGAATGCAACCATAGCTTCGGATTAACTTCTCACCAAGAATATCAATTTCTTTAGTAGATATTCCAGGTCTCACCGCTTCACCTAATGCCTGATGTACTTCCGAAAGAATTTTACAAGATTCCCTCATTAGTTCAATTTCAGTTTGTGATTTTACCGTAATTGCCATTTATTTCCCACCTATTAGTGATACAATTTCTGCAAAAATACTTTCCACAGATTTTGTACCATCCACTGTTTTTAAAACACCTTGTTCTTTGTAATACTGAATCAACGGTAACGTTTGCTTGTGATAAACTTCTAAACGCCCTTTCACAGTCTCTTCTTTATCATCATCTCTTTGAACTAGTTCATTTCCACAACGATCACAAATGCCTTCTACTTTAGGTGGAACTGAAGAAATATTAAAAGTTGCCCCACAGCTAAGACAAGCTCTTCTACCAGACATTCTACGAATAATATTCTCATCTGGTACTTCTACATCAATTGCTAAATCAATACTTTCATTTCTTTTAGATAGTTCTGTTGTAAGAACCTCTGCTTGTGGAATGGTTCTTGGAAATCCATCCAAAATATATCCATTGTTACAATCTTCCTGAGATACTCTGTCGAGAAGAATTTCTACTGTTAACTCGTCTGGAACCAACTGCCCCTGGTCCATGTACTCTTTTGCTTTTCTACCTAATTCTGTACCATTTTTTATATTAGCACGAAAAATGTCTCCTGTCGAAACATGAGGAAGTCCATACTGATCAGCGATCATTTTCGCCTGTGTTCCTTTCCCAGCTCCAGGTGCACCTAACATTATAATTTTCATTGTTCTCTCCTTAACGCATAATATTATCTTATGCTATCAAAAACACATAATATTTATGTATATTTGATAACACAAGGCATGGGGCAAAACAATATGCCTCGCCCCAACCTATGCTATCTATTTTTCGTAATTCTAATTAGTCATTCAAAAATCCTTTGTAGTTGCGCACAAGCATTTTCGATTCAACCTGCTTGATTGTATCTAAGATAACGTTTACAACGATGATCAAACTTGTACCACCAAAAGATACACTTGCATCAAAGATTCCATTAAAGATAAATGGAATAATCGCAATAATGGTAAGTGCTACTGCACCAATAAATACTACATAGTGCAGAATGTACTGTAAGTAATCACTGGTAGGTTTTCCAGGTCTGATTCCAGGAATAAATCCACCGTTCTTTTTCATATTGTTTGCAATTTCGTTCGGGTTGAAAGTAATTGAAGTATAAAAATATGCAAAGAATATAATTAGCACAATGTATAACACAAGTCCCCAGTTGTACTGTAAGTTGTTCACGTCGAACCAGTTTGATGAACTAAGTGCTTTTACGATCTCTCCCCATACTCCTGATGCACCACCAAAGAAAGAGGTGATTACTGTTGGAACTTGGAATAAAGATGCTGCGAAGATGATAGGAATAACACCTGAAGTATTCACTTTCAGTGGAATGTTCGATGATTGACCACCAACCATTTTACGTCCCTGCACCTTCTGTGCGTATTGAACAGGAATCTTACGGATTCCTCCATTTAAATAAACTACTAAAACGATCACTGCACCAATCACTGCTAAGATGACAAGTGCTGCTAATGTTCCAACTGCAACTGATTGACCTTTTACGAATTTCTCATATAGGCCTGCTATGTCGCCAGGAATTCTTGAAAGAATATTGATGGTAAGAACGATTGAGATACCGTTTCCTAAACCATGTTCTGTAATTCTCTCGCCCACCCACATTAGGAAGGTTGATCCAGCTACCATACAAACAATTGCTACAAATACATTGGTGAAATTATACTCAGTTAATAGTCCTTGTGATCCAAATGCTACTGCCATTGCAGTAGATTCCATCAAAGCAAGTCCTACAGTTACAAAACGAGTAATCGAAACAATTTTCTTACGTCCCTCTTCTCCGTCCTTCTGCATTTCTTCTAGTTTAGGAATAACTATAGTAAGTAATTGCATAATGATGGAAGACGTAATATATGGCGTAATGTTCAATGCCAAAATTGACATTCTCAAAAAACTACCACCAGTAAATGCATTAAAAAAATCGAATGCGTCTCCTGTTTGTTGCGCGAAAAAATCTTGTATATATGCTGCGTTAACTCCAGGAATTGGTAATTGAGATCCAATACGGATAACGATCAGCATAAGAAATGTAAACAGTAATCTTTTTCTAATTTCTTGAACCTTAAATGCATTCTTTATCGTTTCGAACATTAAACCACCTCAGCTGTTCCACCAAGAGCTTCAATTTTTTCTTTCGCTGATGCACTGAATGCATTCACTTGAACTGTAAGCTTCTTGGTTAGTTCTCCGTTTCCGAGAATCTTAACACCGTCTCTTGGATTCTTAACAATTCCAGTTTCCATTAAAGTATCAACTGTAACTACTGTACCATTGTCAAAAATTTCCAATGCACCTAAGTTAATACCAACGATTTCCTTAGAGTTTCTATTTGTAAATCCTCTCTTAGGAATACGTCTGTATAATGGCATCTGTCCACCTTCGAAACCAGGTCTAGGAGCTCCTGAACGAGCTTTCTGTCCCTTATGTCCTTTTCCGGCAGTTTTCCCATTTCCTGAACCGTGTCCACGACCTTTTCTAAAATTATCACTATGTTTTGAACCCTCAGCAGGTCTTAAGTTTGATAATTCCATTCTGACACCTCCTTATTTTAATATTTTATTTAGCTTCTTCCACTTTCAATAAGTGATTTACCTGTTGAATCATTCCTCTAGTTGCTGCGTTATCTGGAAGAACAACAGTTTTGTTTACTTTCTTTAACCCTAATGCTTCAATCGTTTTTTTGTGTTTTGGAATAGCACCGATTGTAGATTTTACTAGAGTAATATTTAACATTGCTTGTTTTTTCTTTGCTGGCATTTTGATTCCTCCTTAGTTTAAAATCTCGTCAACAGATTTACCACGGCTTTTAGCTACCTCTTCTGGAGTTTTCAATGCAGCCAAACCTGCAATCGTAGCAAGTACTACATTTTGTTTATTGTTTGATCCCATTGATTTTGTACGGATATTACGAATACCTGCAAGTTCACATACACTACGTGCTGGACCGCCGGCGATAACTCCTGTACCTTCTGGAGATCTTTTTAGTAATACTTGAGCACTACCAAATTTACCGATAAAATCATGTGTAATACTGCTATGTTCATCTAAAGCAACTTTTACTAATTTCTTAGCTGCGTCTTCTTTACCTTTACGAATAGCATCAGGAATTTCGGAAGCTTTTCCTAACCCAACACCTACGTGTCCATTTCCATCACCAACCACAACCAAAGCTGTAAATCGGAAGTTACGTCCACCTTTTACTACTTTAGTAACACGTTTGATGGAAACTACTTTTTCTGTTAGTTCTAAAGAACTAGCATCAATAACTGTTCGTTTCATGTGTTGTTCTCCTTCCTAGAATTTCAAGCCAGCTTCTCTGGCTGCGTCTGCGAGTGCTGCTACTTTTCCCTGGTATATAAAGCCGCCTCTATCAAAGACTACTGTGTTAATACCTTTATCCACTGCTCTTTTCGCAATGAGTGTTCCTACATATGCTGCTGCATCAACGTTATTGGTTTTCTCAAGTTCTGCTTTTACTTCTTTTTCAGCTGTTGAAGCAGATACTAAAGTTTTTCCAACGGTATCATCGATAATTTGAGCATACATATGATTGTTACTTCTAAACACTGACAAACGAGGTCTTTCAGCAGTACCACTGAAACGATTACGAATTTTCAAGTGTTTTTTTGCACGATTTTTTCCTCTTGATTCTTTTTTAATCATGTTCGACTCTCCTTATCTATTTACCGGTCTTACCGTCTTTATGTTTAACATTTTCATCAACATATCTAATACCTTTTCCTTTGTAAGGTTCAGGTCTTTTTTTGTCTCTGATTTCAGCCGCGAATTGGCCAACTTTTTCTTTATCAATACCTTTTACAGTAATGAAGTTTTGTCCATCAAGAATTGTTTCAATTCCTTCTGGATCAACCATTACTACTGGATGTGAATATCCAAGAGATAAGGTAAGTTCTTTTCCAGCTTTAGCAGCTCTGAAACCAACTCCTCTTACTTCTAATTTCTTTTCATAACCAGCAGTTACTCCAACGATCATGTTGTTTAATAATGTTCTTGTAAGTCCGTGTAATGATTTCATTTTTTTAAGATCACTTGGACGTTCAACAAGAATCACACCATCATTCATGGTGATTTTCATTTCGCTTGGTAACACTCTTGAAAGTGTTCCTTTAGGACCTATTACAGTCACTTTATTATTTTCTGCAATTTCCACTTTTGCTTCAGCTGGAACTGCGATTGGCATTCTTCCTATACGTGACATGCCCGTACCTCCTTGTTTACGTTAATTACGTTACTGTTCATTTACTACAAGTAATAATCTTACCAAACAAAAGCCAGTACTTCTCCACCAACATTAAGCTTTCTAGCTTCTTTATCAGTGATTACTCCGTGGTTGGTAGAAATAATTGCTACTCCTAATCCGCCGAGTACTTGTGGAAGTTGATCTTTGCTTGCATAAATACGAAGACCTGGTTTAGAAATTTTCTTTAATCCAGAAATGATTTTATCATTTTTGTCTGCACCGTATTTTAAAGTTACACGAATGCTTTTGAATGCACCGTCGTCTACTAAATCATATTTTTTGATGTATCCTTCGTCTAAAAGAATCCCTGCGATAGCAAGTTTCATTTTCGAGGAAGGTATATCTACTGTATCATGTTTTGCAGTATTTGCATTACGAATTCTTGTAAGCATATCTGCAATTGGATCGCTCATTGTCATTTGAATTGCCTCCTTCTTTTAATTTACCAGCTAGCTTTCTTCACACCAGGAATCTGCCCTTTATACGCTAATTCACGGAAACATACTCTACAAATTCCGTATTTTCTCAAATATCCATGTGGTCTGCCACAAATTCTGCAACGGTTGTATTCTCTAGTAGAGAATTTCTGTGTACGTTGCTGTTTTACCTTCATTGACGTCTTAGCCATGAATTCCCTCCTTACTATTTTGCAAAAGGCATATTAAACAATCTTAATAGTTCTCTTGCCTCTTCGTCTGTGTTTGCTGTCGTAACAATAATTACGTCCATACCTCTTACTTTATCTACTTTATCAAATTCAATTTCAGGGAAAATCAACTGTTCTTTTACTCCAAGAGCGTAGTTTCCTCTACCGTCAAATGCGTTAGGATTGATTCCTCTAAAGTCACGTACACGAGGTAATGCAAGATTGATCAGACGATCTAAGAACTCATACATTTTCTTTCCACGAAGTGTTGTTTTGCATCCGATTGCCATTCCTTCACGAAGTTTGAAGTTCGCAACTGAATTTTTTGCTTTTGTAAGGATTGCTTTTTGACCAGCGATTGTTTCCATATCTTTAACTGCTGATTCTAACACTTTTGCATTGTCTTTTGCTTCGCCTACACCCATGTTAATTACGATTTTTTCAATCTTTGGTACCTGCATAACATTTGTATATCCAAACTTTTTGGTCATTGCATCAATGATTTCATCATTATAAAAATCTTTAAGTCTACTCACTGAATTAGACCTCCTTTCTTCGATTAATCAATAATATCCCCTGTAGATTTTGCAAAACGAACTTTTTTATCATTGTCCATTTTGAATCCAACACGAGTTGTTTTTCCTTTGTAAACATACATTACATTAGAAAGATCAATTGGTGCTTCTTTTTCTACGATTCCACCATTTTGATTTGACATAGAAGGTTTTGAATGTTTCTTTACTACGTTTACACCTTCTACAGTAACTTTACTGTTTTTTGGGTCTACGGAAAGAACTTTTCCTTCTTTGCCATTATCTTTTCCAGCAATCACCTGAACGGTATCGCCTTTTTTAATTTTCATCGTTGCCATGCTGTACCTCCTATAATACTTCAGGAGCTAAAGAAACAATTTTCATAAACTTGTGTTCTCTAAGCTCTCTCGCTACTGGTCCAAAAATACGTGTTCCCACTGGATTTTTGTCCTCTTTAATGATTACAGCAGCATTTTCATCAAATTTAATATAAGAACCGTCTTTACGACGTTCGCCTTTAACAGTACGTACAACTACGGCTTTTACAACATCACCCTTTTTTACAACGCCGCCAGGTGTTGCATCTTTAACTGTAGCAACAATAATATCGCCAATTGCTGCATATCTTCTTTTTGAACCGCCTAAAACGCGGATACATAACAACTCTCTAGCTCCAGTGTTGTCAGCAACACGAAGTCTGCTCTCTTGTTGTATCATGCTAGTTCTCCTTCCATTTTATATCGATCTTGTTTGATCACTCATGCAAAACAGTTCGAATTCAACAAATTATTTTGCTCTGGATACGATTTCAACAAGTCTCCATCTTTTATCTTTAGATAATGGTCTTGTTTCCATTACTTTAACGGTATCGCCAATATTGCATTCATTGTTTTCATCATGTGCTTTTAGCTTGTACGTTTTCTTTACGATTTTTTTGTAAAGAGGGTGTTTCACGTGATTTTCAACAGCTACAACGATTGTTTTATCCATTTTATCACTGACAACTTTGCCAGTACGTGTTTTTCTTAAATTTCTTTCCACGATCTATTCTCCTTTCAAAATTCCATTCGGCAATTTATTTAGATTTCTCTGTTCTTACTGTTTGAATTCTAGCAATGTTTTTTCTTACTTCTTTGATTCTGCTAGTATTATCCAACTGATTTGTTGCGTTTTGGAATCTCAAATTGAAAAGTTCTTTTTTTGCAGCCACTAAATCTTCTGCCAATTCTTCAGCTGATTTGTTTAGCAAGTCTGCCACATATTGATTATTTTTCATTTGATACACCGCCTTCCAAGTCTGCCTTTGAAACGATTTTACATTTGCAAGGGAGTTTGTGCATTGCTAGACGAAGCGCTTCTCTTGCTCTTTCTTCTTCTACACCAGCAATTTCGAACATTACACGGCCAGGTTTTACTACAGCTACCCAGCTCTCAACGCTACCTTTTCCTTTACCCATACGAGTTTCAGCAGGTTTTGCAGTTACAGGTTTGTCAGGGAAAATTTTAATCCATACCTGACCACCACGTTTGATATATCTTGTCATCGCGATACGAGCTGCTTCGATTTGGTTGGATTTGATCCAACATGGTTCCATAGCAACGATTCCGTATTCACCATTTGAAATTGTATTTCCTCTTAACGCCTTACCTTTCATAGATCCACGAAATTGTTTACGGCGTTTTACTCTTTTTGGCATTAACATTTATTTATCGCTCCCTTCTTTCGAAGCTCCGTTCTTCGTTGGAAGTACTTCACCTTTGTAAATCCAAACTTTTACGCCTACTTTTCCGTAGGTTGTATCGGCTTCCGCAAATCCATAATCAATGTTTGCTCTCAATGTCTGTAGTGGAATGGTTCCTTCGCTATATGACTCTGTACGTGCCATATCTGCTCCACCCAAACGTCCTGAACAAGCAGTTTTGATACCAAATACTCCAGCTTTCATTGAACGACTCATTGTAGAACGCATAGCACGTCTGAATGACGTACGGTTCTCAAGTTGTTGTGCAATGTTTTCAGCTACTAACTGAGCATCTCTATCAGGTCTTTTGATCTCTTTAATATCGATCATTACTTTTTTATCTGTGAGTTTTGCAACTTCTTTTTTTGTTGTTTCGATTTCTGCTCCACCTTTTCCAATGATAATACCAGGTTTTGCTGTGAAAACGATTACTTTTACACGATCTGCAGCTCTTTCGATTTCGATCTTTGAAACTCCAGAAGCGTAAAGTTTTTTCTTCAAGTAGGTTCTGATGTTATAATCTTCAACTAAATTGTCTGCGAATTTATCTTCTGCATACCATCTAGAATCCCAATCTTTTATAACACCGACTCTTAACCCATGAGGATTAACTTTCTGTCCCATTAATATCTCCTTTCTAGCCCGAAAAAATCTTTCGGGAATTGCCTAAGCAAATTCGTCTTATCTTTCATCTAATACTACAGTGATATGGCTCATTCTCTTTTCGATTCTATAAGCTCTACCCTGTGCACGAGGTCTAACACGTTTCATAATTGGACCTTCACCTGCAAAACATTCTGCAATGTAAAGTTTTTCTACGTTCATTCCGTTGTTATTTTCTGCATTTGCTGCTGCTGAATTGATTAATTTTAAAATGATGCTTGAAGCGTAACGAGGATTATATTCTAACATCGCCTTTGCTGTCGCTACATCTTTGCCTCTGATGGCATCCAAAACGAAACACGCTTTCTGAACTGACACTCTAGCATATGATAACTTAGCTGAAGGTCTGGTTTCTTTATTAGTCGCATTTCTTTCTCTTTTTATCTGGGATCTATGTCCTTTTGCCATTATTGAAGCCTCCTTTCAAATTTTCTTATATCGACACTTCTTATTTTCTTACACCGGATTTCTTTTCGTCTTTGCCATGTCCTCTGTAAGTTCTTGTTGCTACGAACTCACCAAGTTTATGTCCGACCATATCTTCTGTAACATATACAGGTACATGTTTTCTACCATCGTGTACTGCGATCGTATGTCCCACAAATGATGGGAAGATCGTAGAACGACGAGACCATGTTTTGATTACTTTTTTATCGCCTGAATCATTCATTGCATCAACAACTTTTAATAAGCTTTTATCTGCGAATGGGCCTTTTTTAAGTGATCTTGCCATTATAATTCCTCCTTATTTAATCGCTTTACCGTCTCTTCTTCTTACAATAAGTTTGTTAGAAGCTTTTTTGCTCTTTCTAGTTTTAAGACCGAGAGCAGGTTTGCCCCAAGGTGTAGATGGACCTGGACGACCAATACCTGTTCTACCTTCACCACCACCATGTGGATGGTCATTAGGGTTCATTACAGAACCACGAACAGTTGGGCGGATACCCATGTTACGTTTACGTCCTGCTTTACCAATGTTGATCAGGTTGTGATCTGAGTTTCCAACTTCTCCTACAGTAGCACGGCAAACGATTGGAACCATACGCATTTCACCTGATGGTAAACGAAGAGTAGCATATTTTCCTTCTTTAGCCATTAACTGAGCACTGTTTCCTGCTGAACGAACAAGCTGTCCGCCTTTTCCTGGATACAGTTCGATGTTGTGTACAAGAGTACCGATTGGAATATTTGCAAGTGGCAAGCAGTTTCCTGGACGAACCTCTGCATTTGCTCCACTCATTAATTTTGTTCCAACAGTCAATCCTTTTGGTGCAAGGATATATGCTTTTTCTCCATCTACATAATGAATCAAAGCGATATTTGCTGTTCTGTTTGGATCGTATTCGATTGAAGCTACAACTCCAACAACGTCATCTTTATTTCTTTTAAAATCAATAATTCTGTATTTTCTTCTAGAACCACCACCATGGTGTCTAACTGTGATTTTACCCTGGTTATTACGACCCGCATTCTTTTTCAAAGAAGTAGTCAGTGATTTTTCAGGTGTGCTTTTTGTAATCTCAGCAAAATCTGAAGTTTTCATCTGTCTTCTAGAAGGTGTATATGGGTTATATGTTTTAATTCCCATGACTAAATCTCCTTTTCTAAATTTGTTATCGTGCTTTATTGCACATATTTTATCATTTTACAGACCAGAGAAGATTTCAATATCTTTGCTGTCTTCTGTTAATTGAACGATTGCTTTTTTTGTCTTAGATGTAAGACCTTCAACACGTCCACGTCTTTTTGTTTTTCCATCCTGATTCATTGTGTGAACGCTTTTTACTTTTGTTCCTTCGAACATTTTTTCAACTGCTTCACGAATCTGAATTTTGTTTGCTTGTGGATGTACAAGAAATGTGTATTTCTTTTCTCCCATTCCAGCCATACTTTTTTCAGTTACAACTGGTTTGAGGATTACGTCATAATATTGAATGTTTGCCATTATGCATACACCTCCTCGATTTTTTTCGCAGCATCTTTTGTAAGTACTAATGTACCACATTTCATGATGTCATATACATTCAAGGTGTCTACTAATGTAGTAGAAACTGAATCTACGTTTCTTCCTGAAAGAACTACGTTTTTATCGTTTTCTTCTAAAACTACCATTCCGCGACTTACGTTTAAGTTTTTCATCACGTTCGCGAAGTTTTTCGTTTTAATCTCATCAAATTTCAATTCATCAACAACGATTACTTTGTTTTCTGCAACTCTGCTTGATAATGCAGATTTAAGAGCTGCTCTTTTTTCTTTTCTATTCATTTTCATAGAATAGTCTCTAGGTGTTGGAGCGAAAACAACTCCTCCTCCTGTCCATTGTGGAGATCTTGTAGAACCTTGTCTAGCATTACCAGTTCCTTTTTGTCTCCATGGTTTTTTACCGCCTCCTGAAACTTCAGCGCGAGTTTTCGCTTTCTGTGTTCCCTGGCGCTTATTTGCAAGTTGAAGCACAACTGCTTTGTGTACTAAGTGTTCGTTTACATCAACACCGAATACGCTATCACTAAGATCTATTTTGTCGACTTCTTTGCCGTCCATATTATAAACAGATACTTTTGCCATCTGAATGGTCCTCCTTTCGTTCTTCTATGCCTACGCTCTAGTTGTTTCTTTCAAAGTAACTAAAGCTTTCTTTGGTCCTGGTACTGCACCTTTAACTAAAAGTAAGTTTTTATCCGCATCTACTCTTACAACTTCAAGATTTTGGATTGTAACTTTTTTGCTTCCCATATGTCCAGGCATTCCTTTTCCCTTGAATACTTTACTCGGGCTTGAACACGCACCATTAGAACCCTGATGACGGTGGAATTTTGAACCGTGAGCCATAGGTCCTCTTGACTGACCATGTCTTTTAATTGCGCCCTGGAATCCTTTTCCTTTTGAGATCGCAGTTGCATCGATCTTGTCACCAGCTTCAAAAATATCAGCTTTGATTTCTGCACCTAATTCATATTCTGTAGCGTTTTCGAATTTAAATTCTCTGACAAATCTTTTGCTTGTTACTCCAGCTTTATCAAAATGTCCTTTTAACGCTTTACCAACACCATGACGGTGGATTACTTCTTTTTTACCACTTGCGTCTTTGTTAATAATTCTGTCTTTTTTGTCTACAAATCCGACCTGAACTGCAGCGTATCCGTCGTTCTCTAATGTTTTAACCTGAGTTACTACACAAGGTCCTGCTTGTAATACAGTTACTGGAATCACTTGACCATCTTCATTAAAGATCTGAGTCATTCCGATTTTTGTAGCTAAAATTGCTTTTTTCATTTGTTCGCCTCCATGATCTACAGTGGTATATTCCTGCACGTGCTATAGCGTTTGTTTGACAAGTGCTTTCTTATACATACTAGTAGGGGTCTTTGTTTTAGTTGTTTTTCATTTTAACGTCGATACTAACACCAGCTGGCATTTCTAATCTCTGCAATGCATCGATTGTTTTAGGTGATGGTGTAACGATGTCAATTAATCTTTTGTGAGTTCTTTGTTCGAACTGCTCTCTAGAATCTTTGTACTTGTGAACTGCTCTTAAGATTGTAACTACTTCTTTTTTTGTTGGAAGTGGTACTGGTCCACTAACTTGTGATCCGTTCTTTTTAACTGTTTCGATAATTTTTTTAGCTGATGCATCTACTAATTGATGATCATAAGCTTTGAGTACAATTCTCATTACTTGATTTGCCATAAAAAAAGTCGCCTCCTTTTCGCACTTTATATTTAAGTACGACAAGCGGTGACTGTACACTCTCCCGTGTGTGTCTTAGTTTACATACAAAAAAATAAGCAAACTAATCCTTATCACGTCGTTTCTACTCTGAGGTAGACATTAAGCTCTGTACAGTGACTTGTCGTCAGGTTCGTAGGGCCCGCTATAACGACCCTCTTGACATTTGCTCCACGGAAAACCTACTGAAAGTTCAGTAGCAACCTCTCGCTTCTTTGCTATCATGTCACAGCAAGACATAGTATACACGAATATACTTGGTTTTGCAAGCTTTTTTTCAAACTTTTTTATACACTTTTTTTGTTCTAAAATAGCAGGTCTCATTACTATCAAATACCTTCATTTCTATAAATAAAAAGAGTAGCTATATCTAGTATTTTCACAGGATATAGCTACCATCTCTATACATTTTAGTAATTTCTTATTTATAGAAGAAATTCTTCTATAATTATGTAACTACATATTTATTTGAAAGAATTCTTTCAATTAGTTTACTTCTAGTACACGAATTGTATTTGTGTTTCCGGTTACACCAAGAGGTTCACCTGTTGTAATAACTACAACGTCACCTTCTTTTACCCAACCACGTTCTTTGGCTTTTTGAATTGCTCCATTACAAAGAACTTCCATTTTTGTTTCCATATCAATTTTAGAAGGACGTACACCCCATGTAAGGCTTAATTGTCTACATACTTCTTCAATTGGACTAAATCCGATAATTGGACAGTTTGGTTTGTATTTTGATACCATATTTGCTGTATTTCCAGAAATTGTTACTGCAAAAATCGCAGCTGCTCCAACATTGTTTGCTGTACGACATGTAGCTTTTGCTACTGCTGTAGTCACATCCAACTCTTCGGTTGTTTCGCTTTTTAGCATACGGTTTGCATAGTTGATATCAGATTCTGTTTTAATAGCAATTTTTGTCATTGTACGAACAGCCTCTACAGGGTATTTTCCTGTAGCACTTTCGCCTGACAACATGATTGCTGAAGTTCCATCATAGATTGCGTTTGCAACGTCTGTAACTTCTGCTCTTGTAGGTCTTGGGTTTTTGATCATAGATTCAAGCATCTGTGTAGCTGTGATAACCATTTTACCCTGTGCATTTGCTAACTTGATCATACGTTTCTGTACACTTGGTACTTCTTCCATTGGGATTTCAACTCCCATGTCTCCACGTGCTACCATGATTCCGTCTGCTTCGTCAAGTATTTCTTCTAAGTTTTCAATACCCTGTGTATTTTCAATCTTAGCAATGATTTTCATTTTTCCATTGTATTCTTTCATAATTGCTTTGATATCAAGAACGTCTTGTCTTGTACGTACGAAAGAAGCTGCGATAAAATCAAATCCTTCTTTACATCCCAAAATGATGTCTTCACGATCTTTATCTCCAATGTATGGCATGGAAAGTGTAGCTCCAGGAGCATTTACACCTTTTTTATTTGAAAGATGTCCATTGTTCATTACTTCACAGATAATATCTGTATCAGTAATTTCTTTTACGATCAATTTAATCAAACCGTCATCTAAGAGAATTGCATTTCCTACTTTAGTATCATCTTTTAATCCTTTGTGAGTAATTGCTACTCTTTCGTTGTTTCCAAGAATATCTTCTGTAGTAAGAGCAAATGTCTGTCCTTCAACTAAATCAGTTTCTCCATTCTCGAAATCTTTAATACGAATTTCAGGTCCTTTCGTGTCCATTAAGATCGCGATATGAGAACCAAGTTCCTTGTTCAATTTCTGAACAGTATAAAATTTACCCATGTGTTCTTCATGGCTACCATGAGAGAAATTGAAACGGCAAACATTCATTCCAGCATCAATCAGCTGTCTTAATACTTCTTCGCCTTGACTTGCAGGTCCAATTGTACAAACGATTTTTGTTTTTTTCATATTCTTGCTTCCTTTCTATTCACAAAGCATGTTATTTAACTTACTTCTATATCACTAAAAAAATGCAATATTTAACTTATTTTAAAGATGAAGCCCTTATCTTACGTGCTTTCACGCACTGCCATATCCTAACACAAAAACATGTACTAAAGCAAGTACATTTTGTGTATTTTTTATCAAATTCAACAAAATCATGAATAACGGTAAAATAATTATGTTTTCTTGTTTTTTTTTAGATAAAACAAACAAAAAAAATCACGTTGACGCGTTAACACGTCCTACCGTTCATGCGATTTGTTGAAACCATCTTAGAGTTATCTTTATTCTATGCATAAGTCTATGTATGACCATTGCTTTTCCGCTTCAAGTAAGGTATATTAATTATTGAAATCAGCCACTTTTTCAGCTGATATCATTAGATGTTATAATTATTAAGACTTACTTAAGCAAGAATGGAGCATATCATGTGGATCGCAGATCAATGGAAAGACTACGAAATTTTGGATACATCAAATAAAGAAAAATTAGAGCGTTGGGGTAGCTATATTCTGGTCAGACCAGACCCCCAGGTATTATGGAATACACCTCATAAACATCCAGGTTGGAAAAAAAAGAACGGACATTATCATAGAAGTTCAAAAGGTGGAGGAGAATGGGACTTTTTTAATCTCCCAAACGAATGGAGCATTCAATACAAAAGTCTTACATTCAACTTAAAACCATTCAGTTTTAAACATACAGGAATATTCCCCGAACAAGCTGTAAACTGGGACTGGTGCGCTACAAAAATCAAAGAAGCTGGTCGACCAATCAGCGTTTTAAATTTGTTTGCATATACAGGTGGTGCAACACTAAGTGCTGCCGCAGCAGGTGCAACGGTTACTCATGTAGACGCATCAAAAGGTATGGTGAACTGGGCCAAAGAGAATGCTGCATCTTCAAATTTATCCACTGCACCAATCCGATGGCTTGTGGATGATTGTATAAAATTTGTCGAGCGAGAAATCCGACGCGGAAACAAATACGATGCAATCATTATGGATCCGCCTTCCTATGGTCGTGGACCAAAAGGTGA
Source organism: Lachnospiraceae bacterium (assembly GCA_963666475.2). Classification (GTDB taxonomy): domain Bacteria; phylum Bacillota; class Clostridia; order Lachnospirales; family Lachnospiraceae; genus JBFHIZ01. The sequence continues at coordinate 1,413,471 of CAXXJM010000001.1, forward strand.
AATATGGAAAATCGAAGATAATATTTTTGCTTTTATCGATTTGTGCTCCAAACTCCTATCCGACAAACCTTTGTTTTTCCTTGTAAACTCTTATACAACCGGATTGCAACCAGCTGTACTGACATACATGCTAAATCTATCCATCACAGACAAAATTGGTGGACAGGTGGAGGCCGAAGAAATCGGACTTCCTGTGACAGGAAGCAATAAAATCCTTCCTTGTGGAGCATCCGCTCGCTGGACAAAATAAGCAAAAGCACATGCCATTAGGTCATGTGCTTTTTTACAGGTTTTTTTCCAAAATACTCCGATCTAATTCGGGAATTTTATTCATAGCAAACACATTATCTTTTAGCGGAATTTTTATATATTCATGATATTTCTTGGAAAGATCAGAAATCCATTTTTTTTCATTTAGAAAAATAGACACGTTCAGGGCGTATGAAAATAATTGGATCATTGAATATTCCATCGCCTCTACAATTTCTTTTTCAATGACTTTTTGTCTTTTTTTATCAATCGCCTCAATTGTATGTATGCAGCTTTCGTAGTACTTTGCGGTAGGTTTTCTTATCGTTAAGGATGCTTCATTGAAACTGTATTTATACAAAATTTCTTGTACTGTTCCAATTCTTTTTGCACATACAAAAGCATACATAAGCCATTCACTATCTTCCAATATACAGTTTTCTCGAAAAACAAACTCTTCATCTTTTAGCATGGATGCTCGAAAGATTTTGGACCAAATATAACCGCCTGTCGATATCAGACGACTTCTTTTTTCAGAATCTAAGTCACCAGTTTCTTTGTCTGATGTAAACAGAATCCCCTTTTTATTCTTGACATCCAAAAAACCACCATCTACAATGTCGAAATTCCCTTCCGTAGCTTTTTGGTACATTTTTTCGTACATTGTGACATCTACAATGTCATCAGAATCAACAAATCCTATATATTCTCCCGTCGCCTCAGAAAGCCCAATATTTCTCGCCCCTCCAGCTCCTCTATTGGTATTCGAATGAATCACTTTTACTTTATCCGGAAATTGCATTTTACAATCATTCATAATTTTTAAACTGCCATCTGTTGATGCATCGTCAATTAAAATGATTTCAATCTCTTTGAGCGTCTGAAAAACAAGATTTCCCAAACAACCAGGCAATGTGCTTTCGGAGTTATATATCGGAACAATAACGGATACTTTTATCATTTATTTGCCTCTTTTCATAAAAAAAGACACATCAAACGGCTGTTCAACATGTCTTTTCGTAGCTATTTGTTTCTACATAATATTTTTCGTATTCAAGACAATGTTGATATTCTATAGTCTGAATTTTTCTTATTAGTAGTAATATCCACCCATATTTGTGATACTTCCCATCAGGGCTGCAATCGACGCACCTGCTGCAATTACGATAACGATCGACAAAACAATCATAATTGCAAAATAAATAAGGTATGCCTTAAAGAAATTTTGTTTTGATTTCTTTTCAGCACTAAAAGCCCACACAAACATCATAACAATATTCACACATGGAATCAACATGATTAACAGTGTAACCAACCAAGAACCGATTGATACTGGCTCCTCCATATTTGTGTTGTAGTTGTTAACTACTTGAGAGTAGTTGTTCTGAGGTGCTTGATAGTTCTGATTTGGTGCCTGTTCTGTGTTTGTCTGTCCGTTGTCCTGTTCTCCAGTATACATTCCATTATTATCCATTTTTTTATCCCTTCCTCATATAAAATATCTATTACTTCATACATTTTATCAAAACAGTCGGAATATGACAAGTAAATCCAGTCGTTTTTTTAATTATCGGCATTTTCACCATAATATTGATTTAATCAAATCATTATATCTTGGAAAAATCTGATTGATGAGATTGTTTTCGCGAAACACCATAGGCGGAACTCCGGGATAAAACAGAAGCATTCGATATCCATACAATCCAATCGTAACAATCAGGGCAAACACCAATAAAGGCGTAAGTTTTTTAATCTGTTTCCCCCGAACATATCTTTGTAGTCCAAACATAAGGAAAAACAGCGCCCAGAGATATCCGGCAGGATTCATATTCCACGCTCGCACAAAACGAAACGTTAAAATAAAAAAGATCGACCGTGTCATTCCACATCCCGGACATGGTATCCCTGTAGATAACAACATTGGACAATATGCATGAAAAAAATAATGAGCAATAAAATAATATAATGCAAACCCAACTATAAACCATTTCCACTGTTTCACATCGTTCCAAATTCGTTTTAAGATTATCTTATACTGATTCATATCTTTCCCTTTTTGACAATGCACTCTATAGCACGTGAATTGAGTTTTGTGCAAATGTGCTCATATCAAGTCTTTAGTTATCATTTTAGTAACCGTTCTTTAGCTAATTCAATATGTTCCATAATATGTCCGACATTTCCTTCTCCAGCATATTTGGACGAGTCGAAAAAATTTTCTTCAAGATTCGACCAATACAGTTCGTTTTCGTCCCCATAAACACTGAATTCCGACCATATCTTGCCTACATATACTTCTACGTAACAATTATCTAATGGATATGAAAAAGTCATTAGATGTGTCAAAACCATGGATTCATTTTTCTTCTACACATCAGAACTCGATCTTCTTTCTCATTAAAAACTGCAATTAAATTATACCCAAGCACAGTGGACCCCTCTCGTTTTATATGATATCTGTATTCTCGTTTTATTTATATCTATATTCACATTTTATTTACATCTGTATTCTCACTTTAAAATAGTAGTCCATCCTCTTAGGAAAGTCAATCTTCATCTTTTTCTTGTTTTCTAGCATACTTATTCATGAAAATCATTTTATATTTTTTTATATGATTGGGCAATTAACTTGAAAATAAACGTTTTCAACCATTTTTGTATATTATTTAGTCAAACATAACCAGATATGTATTAAAATGCCCAAAATCTATTTTTCTATACTACATTTCAAATATATTACTGTCTAGTTAGTCAAATATGTTATTTATTCAAATATTTGTCCAAAAAGTTTTAATTAATGAATCAGAGACATCAGTGGCTTGCTTTGGCCCTGGCGTTTCGCCCTATATTTACACAAAGCAAAAGACCCAGTTGCAAGCAAGCTTGCACTGGGTCTTCCACTATTTTCACGCTAGGCCTATGGCCATGCGATTCTTATTCGATTACTTCAGCAACACGTCCTGAACCAACTGTACGTCCACCTTCACGAATAGCGAAAGTTAAACCTTGATCCATAGCGATTGGGTGAATTAATTCGATAGTCATTTCGATGTTGTCACCTGGCATACACATTTCAACACCTTCTGGTAAACGGCAAACACCAGTTACGTCAGTTGTTCTGAAGTAGAACTGTGGTCTGTAGTCTGTGAAGAAAGGAGTATGACGTCCACCTTCTTCTTTTTTCAATACGTAAACAGCAGCTTTGAATTTTGTGTGGCATTTGATTGAACCTGGTTTTGCAAGAACTTGTCCACGTTGGATTTCGTCTCTGTCAACACCACGAAGTAATGCACCAATGTTATCTCCAGCTTGAGCTTCGTCAAGTAATTTACGGAACATTTCGATACCAGTTACAACAACTTTTCTGGTTTCTTCTTTAAGACCAACGATTTCAACTTCGTCCTGAACATGAAGTGTACCAGCTTCTACTCTACCAGTAGCAACTGTTCCACGTCCTGTGATAGAGAATACGTCCTCTACAGGCATGATGAATGGTTTGTCTGTATCTCTCTGTGGATCTGGAATGAATGAGTCAACAGCAGCCATTAATTCCATGATTTTGTCTCCCCATTCTCCTGAAGGATCTTCAAGAGCTTTTAAAGCTGATCCCTGAATTACTGGAGTATCATCTCCTGGGAAGCTATATGTATCTAATAATTCTCTGATTTCCATTTCTACTAATTCAAGCATTTCTTCATCATCAACCATGTCACATTTGTTCATGAATACAACGATGTAAGGTACACCTACCTGACGAGATAAAAGGATATGCTCTTTAGTCTGAGCCATAACACCATCAGTTGCAGCTACTACTAAGATAGCTCCGTCCATCTGTGCAGCACCAGTGATCATGTTTTTAACATAGTCAGCATGTCCTGGACAGTCTACGTGTGCGTAGTGTCTGTTTTCTGTAGAGTATTCAACGTGTGCAGTTGAAATTGTGATTCCACGTTCTCTTTCTTCTGGAGCTTTATCGATATTTGCGAAATCTACAGCAGCGTTTCCTGCAACTCTTTCAGAAAGAGTTTTTGTGATAGCAGCTGTTAATGTTGTTTTACCATGGTCAACGTGTCCAATGGTACCAATGTTACAATGGGTTTTTGATCTGTCAAATTTTGCCTTTGCCATTATTATTCCTCCTAATAACTAACCTTATAATATTTTCATTTTATTTTTTTACTTGCACCCTTGATTATATTAAATAATCAAGGGTTTTTCAAGTATTATTTCGCTTTTGCTGAAAGCACTTTCTCCTGAACATTCTTAGGTACTTGTTCATATTTTTCAAAGAACATAGAGTAATTCCCACGTCCCTGTGTTTTTGAACGAAGATCTGTAGAGTAACCGAACATTTCTGATAGTGGAACATATCCACGTACCATCTTTCCGCCACCGATATCATCCATTCCCTCAATACGTCCACGACGTGAGTTAATGTCACCAATAACGTCTCCCATATACTCTTCAGGCATAGTTACTTCAACTTTCATAATTGGTTCAAGTAATACTGGGCTAGCTTTTTGCATAGCTTCTTTAAATGCAAGAGATCCTGCAATATGGAAAGCCATTTCTGATGAATCGACTTCATGATATGATCCATCATAAACTACTGCATGTACACCAACCACTGGGAATCCACCAAGAATTCCGGCTTTTGTAGCTTCTTCGATACCATTTCCAACAGAAGGAATGTATTCTTTTGGAATGTTTCCTCCTACTACCTGTGATTCGAATTTGAACAATTCATCTCCATTTGCATCCATAGGTGCAAATCGTACTTTACAGTGTCCATATTGTCCACGTCCACCAGACTGTTTTGCATACTTGCTATCAACATCAACTTCTTTCGTGATTGCTTCTTTATAAGCAACCTGTGGAGCTCCTACGTTTGCCTCTACTTTAAATTCACGAAGTAGACGGTCTACGATGATTTCCAAATGAAGTTCTCCCATACCTGCAATGATTGTCTGTCCAGTTTCCTGATCAGTATGTGCACGGAATGTAGGATCTTCTTCAGCAAGTTTTTGAAGGGATTCTCCCAATTTACTTTGTCCAGCTTTTGTTTTAGGCTCAATTGCAAGCTCAATAACTGGTTCTGGGAATTCCATTGACTCAAGGATTACTGGATGTTGATCATCACAGATTGTATCTCCTGTTGTTGTCACTTTAAAACCAACTGCTGCAGCGATATCTCCCGAATACACAACATCTAAATCTTCTCGTTTATTTGCGTGCATCTGTAAGATACGTCCAACACGTTCTTTTTTATTTTTTGTTGAATTCAGAACATAAGATCCTGATTTAATACTTCCTGAATACACACGGAAGAATGCTAGCTTACCAACAAATGGGTCTGCCATGATCTTAAATGCAAGTGCTGAGAATGACTCATCATCTGATGACTTTTTGCTGATTGGATTTCCATCCATATCAGTTCCTTCAATTGCAGGAATGTCAATTGGTGAAGGCATGTACTCAAGTACTGCGTCTAATAATTTCTGAACTCCTTTGTTACGATATGCTGAACCACAACAAACTGGTACTGCTGTACTTTCACATGTCGCTCTACGAAGAACTGCTTTTAATTCTTGAACAGAAGGAACTTCTCCTTCTAAGAACATCATCATTAATTCGTCGTCTAATTCACAGATTTTTTCTACCATTTCATCACGATACATTTCTGCATCATCTTTCATGTCTTCTGGAATATCAACGATTGATATATCTTCGCCTTTATCGTCATTATAGATATATGCTTTCATTTCAAATAAATCGATAATTCCTGTAAAATCATCTTCTTTTCCAATTGGTAATTGAATAATGATTGCATTTTTACCTAAACGATTTCTAATCTGATCTACAGCACCATAGAAGTTCGCTCCCAAGATATCCATCTTGTTAATGTAAGCCATTCTAGGTACTTTATATGTATCTGCCTGACGCCATACGTTCTCTGACTGAGGTTCTACACCGCCTTTTGCACAGAATACACCAACCGCACCATCCAATACACGAAGAGAACGTTCAACTTCAACAGTGAAGTCAACGTGACCTGGTGTATCAATGATGTTGATACGATGTTCTTCTGCTCCTGGCTTTTTGCTAGTACCTTCTCTTAAGGTCCAATGACATGTAGTCGCTGCAGATGTTATTGTGATTCCTCTTTCCTGCTCCTGTTCCATCCAGTCCATGGTAGCAGTACCTTCATGAGTATCACCAATTTTATAGTTTACACCGGTATAAAACAAAATACGCTCTGTCAATGTGGTCTTACCCGCATCGATATGAGCCATAATACCAATGTTTCTGGTTCTCTCCAATGGGTATTTTCTTCCAGCCAAGGTTATTCCTCCTTCTAGAATCTGTAATGTGCGAATGCTTTATTCGCTTCAGCCATCTTATGCATGTCTTCTTTTTTCTTATATGAAGCTCCTGTATTGTTAGCTGCATCCAGAATCTCATTTGCTAATTTTTCTTCCATTGTTTTTTCTCCTCTTTTACGAGAATACAATGTAAGCCAACGAAGTGCTAAAGCTTGTCTTCTTTCCGCTCTTACTTCGATAGGTACCTGGTAAGTAGCTCCACCAATACGTCTTGCTTTTACTTCTAATACTGGCATGATATTGTTCATAGCTTCCTGAAACACTTCAATTGCAGGTTTATCTGCTTTTGCTTCAATTCTTTCGAATGCTCCATACACAATTTTCTGAGCGATACCTCTTTTACCATCCAACATAATGTTGTTGATTAATTTGGTAACCACTTTATTGTTGTATAAAGGATCCGCTAATACTTCTCTTTTTTGAATATGTCCTTTACGTGGCACGGTTCTTCCCTCCTTATTATAGTCGAAAGCAAAATTGCTTTCCTGTCAATAAATCATCGGTACTCACAAATAACTTGTGTTCGTGTCTGTTTCTTTATCTAAGCTTATAAGGCTCTTAATCGAACTCCAACACTAAACATTTTTAACTGTGGTACTTGCAAAAAAATTATTTCTTTGCAGCTTTTGGTCTCTTAGCTCCGTATTTAGAACGAGCCTGACGTCTGTTAGCAACACCTGCTGTATCCAATGTACCACGAATAACATGGTATCTTGTACCTGGTAAGTCTTTTACTCTACCACCTCTTACAAGTACAACACTATGTTCCTGCAAATTGTGACCTTCTCCTGGAATATAGCTTGTTACTTCGATTCCGTTTGAAAGACGTACTCTTGCGATTTTACGAAGAGCAGAGTTAGGTTTTTTAGGTGTAGCAGTTTTTACAGCTGTACAAACGCCTCTCTTTTGTGGAGAAGAGATTGCAGTAGTCTTCTTATGTAAAGAGTTATATCCCTTTTGAAGAGCTGGTGCTGTAGATTTTTTTACAGTTGTCTGTCTACCTTTTCTTACTAACTGGTTAAATGTTGGCATTCCGATTCACCTCCTGTGTTATTTTTTGAAATGTCGCATGAGAATAGGTCTTTATATTTATGCAATACAAAAGAACACATTTTCCCACATGCTAAATTATTATACTTTTTCGTTCTTCTATTGTCAACCAATTTTTCTTATATTTTACGTTTTTGTGACTGGCGGCATTCTTTTCCCCCTTTTTTGGTACTAATTTGCTAGATATTTACCTTCCCATGGCCTTCCTCGTGCTTTTCAATTGCTTTTTGCTATTGTATAATAAGAAGGTATTCAATCATACACTAGGGGGTGCACAAAATGGAAACCAAAAAACTTAAAAACTATAAGGTTTTTAAACAAATTCAATTAATCGTTCTTATTTGTCTTACGATCACATTTTTCTTAGTCATTATTCGTTCTACTTCCATACGATTTTACATCCTGAACAATCCCGAAATCTTAGCGATATTCTTTATGACATGGGTTGTACTTTTTGTCTCATTTTTATATTTACTTTATGATTTCAGAAAAATCGAATTATATATCAAACAGGAACATCATTTAAAAAGAGAAGCCTATTTAGATGATTTAACCGGAATTCCAAACAGACACTATTTTGATACAGTCTTAAAAATCGGAACCGATGGTTTTGAAATCAAAGATACAGGATGCGCACTTCTTTCCATAGAAAATCTCGTGGAAATTAATGCATCCTATGGCCACGAAGTAGGCGATATCATTATTAAAAACTTATCTTCCATCTTAGAATCCGTTGGTAGCAAAAGTGGTTTCATTGCTAGAAATGGTGGAAACGAATTCCTGGCAATTATCAATCATGCAACCGAAGAAGTAATGGCAAACTTATACAACGATATCATTTCACAACTTGCAGAAAAGAACCAAGACAAAACAAAATTTCCCGATATCAGAATTTCCTTTTTCTATCTGTTAAATTCTGAAACGAAAGTTCAAAAGGTATCCGAACTCATTACATTAACCTACAAAAAAAAGAACGCGAAAGCAGAATAGGAACTATATGAATCCTCCAGATTACGAACACATAGCCGTTCTCGTCACGAGGACGCAAGATGGGGATAGTAATGCTTTTGCCGAAATCTATTCCCTTACCTATAACAAAGTTTATAATTATGCCTGTCACTATCTGAAAGATACGCATCTGGCACAAGATGCAGTTCAGGAAGTCTTTATTTCAGCGCTAAAAAACATATCCAGCGTAAAAAATCCACTTTCTTTTATTGCTTGGCTCAACCAGGTTTCCTTTCACGTTTGCTTTGATTTAGCAAAGAAAAGAAACGAATCTTACGGACTCGTAGATGATTTAGTGATCGAACAACTGATTAACGACCAAATTTACGAAGGACCAGAAACGCAAATCATGCACGAAGATTTTAGTTTAAGAATTGAAAGAGCAATTTATTCTCTTCCAACCCTCGAAAAAGAAGTTGTAATCCTAAAATATTACAACAACATGAAGCTCGAGTACATTGCCAAAACGACTGGCGTCAGTAAAAGCACCGTAAAACGCCATTTATGCAATGCAAAACAGTTACTAAACAAAATGTTAAAAGACGAGGAGGACGCATGAAAATATTGAATTGGATCAAACGAGATAAAACCTACAAAATGGATTTAAAATCCGCAAACGAAACCCTGCAAAATGTTTTTGCCCAGTGTGACACCACTCCGAACACTATCCCTCTGGATAAAATTGTTTTACAGCAAAAAGCAAATACAAGATATGCAAGCATCGGGATATATACCTCACTTCTAATGCTCATTATATTACTTATCCTTCCAGCATTTATTTTGCAGTCGGATGCCACAATTATATCACAAAAAGGAATCTCCAATGTTCGCCTAGATTCCTACTATATTACTAGCACTTCCATTCACGTCGAACTAAAAGATACCAATTGCAACTACACGATTAGCTATGCAATAAGCGATGATCAAACAAAGAGTTTTGCGCAAATTGATCCACGTGATCCTTATCACCTCATCTTTGATTTTGATCGAACATCAACAGACTTATATTTATTTGACATAAATGGCAATGCAAAGACTTTTCATATTGAACCCAAATAATCTTTCATTATTCATCAGAAAATGCCAATCATTTACATGATTGGCATTTTTTATTGCATAAATTTATTTCATTTACTCGTCAAATTCTACGAGTTCATCTTTCATAACGTCCATTGAGAACTCTGGTTCTACGATGTCTTCATCCATACCTTCCACGTATACATCTGTCAACTCGATTGGCCCTTTTGGATCACAATCCAAGCTTACGTTGTTATAACGCTTCATACCAGTTCCTGCAGGAATTAATTTACCAATGATAACGTTCTCTTTCAATCCGATCAAGTTATCTACTTTTCCTTTGATTGCAGCATCTGTTAGTACTTTTGTTGTTTCCTGGAAGGAAGCAGCAGACAAGAATGAATCGGTTGCAAGAGAAGCTTTCGTAATTCCAAGCATAGCCTGAATTCCTGTAGCTGGTTCTTTACCTTCTGCGAGTAGTTTCTTATTCACATCCTCTAATTCTAAGATATCAACAAGTCTTCCTGGAAGTAAATCAGAATCTCCGTTATCTTCCAAACGAATTTTCTTTAACATCTGACGAACAATCACTTCGATATGTTTGTCATTGATTTCTACACCTTGCAGACGGTATACTCTTTGTACTTCTCGAATCATATAATCCTGAACTGCACGAACACCTTTGATTTTTAATAAATCATGCGGATTGATACTACCTTCTGTCAGCTCATCTCCAGCTTCCAAAATAGATTCATCCATGATCTTGATACGTGAACCATATGGAATCAAGTAAGTCTTTGACTCACCTTCATCATTCGTAATGATGATTTCACGTTTTTTCTTTGTATCTCGAATCACCGCTTTACCACCGAACTCAGCAATAATTGCAAGTCCTTTTGGCTTTCTTGCCTCGAACAATTCTTCAACACGAGGAAGACCTTGTGTAATATCGTCTCCGGCAACACCACCTGTATGGAACGTTCTCATAGTAAGCTGTGTTCCTGGTTCTCCGATAGACTGCGCAGCAATAATTCCAACTGCTTCACCTACCTGTACCGCTTCTCCAGTAGCCATGTTTGATCCGTAACATTTTGCACAAATACCAATTCTTGATTTACATGTGAGAATCGTACGTATTTTCACGCTTTCAATTGCTTCACCTTTTGCATCTACGCCCTTATTTACAACAGCCGCAGCACGTCTTGGTGTAATCATATGGTTTTCTTTGACCAAAACATTTCCATCTTTATCAACAATCGTTTCACAAGCATATCTACCTGTAATACGTTCTTCTAGACTTTCAATGACTTCTTTTCCATCCATAAATGCTTTTACAACCATTCCAGGGATAGCTTCACCTTCAGGACGACAATCAGTTTCTCGAATAATCAAATCCTGAGATACGTCAACCAAACGTCTTGTCAAATATCCAGAGTCGGCTGTACGAAGAGCCGTATCTGAAAGTCCCTTACGAGCACCATGAGCTGACATAAAGTATTCCAAAACGTCAAGTCCTTCACGGAAGTTCGATTTGATTGGCAACTCGATCGTACGACCTGTTGTATCTGCCATCAATCCACGCATACCTGCCAACTGTTTAATCTGCTGATTGGAACCACGGGCTCCTGAGTCAGCCATCATAAAGATGTTGTTGTATTTATCAAGTCCATCTAATAGTTTCTTTGTTAACGCATTATCAGTTTCGTTCCATGTTTCTACTACTGCACGATATCTCTCTTCTTCCGTAATCAAACCACGTCTGTAGTTTTGTGTGATTTTATCTACGACAGCCTGTGCACTTTCAAGCATTTCTGCTTTACTTGCAGGAACCGTCATGTCAGAAATCGAAACAGTCATGGCTGCTCTTGTTGAGAATTTATATCCCATCGATTTTACGTCGTCAAGTACTTCCGCAGTTTTTGTGGAACCGTGTGTATTAATAACCTTTTCAAGGATCTGTTTAAGCCCTTTCTTCGATACATGGAAGTCTACTTCCAATTTCAAGAAGTTCTCAGGAATACTGCGATCTACAAATCCCAAATCTTGTGGAAGAACTTCATTGAAGAGCAAACGACCAAGCGTCGTCTCAATTACTCCAACAATTACTTCTCCAGCTGAGTTTTTCTTTGATACACGCACTTTAATTTTTGTGTGCAATGTAATTACTTTATTTTCATATGCAAGAATTGCCTCATTCAAACTTTTGAACGATTTGCCTTCACCCAGAGCGCCAGGTCTTTCCTGTGTTAGGTAATAAATTCCAAGCACCATATCCTGTGAAGGAACCGCAACCGGACCACCATCAGATGGTTTCAACAGGTTGTTTGGTGATAGTAACAAGAAACGACACTCTGCTTGTGCTTCAACAGACAATGGTAAATGCACAGCCATCTGGTCACCATCGAAATCAGCATTGTATGCTGTACAAACGAGTGGATGTAACTTGATTGCTTTACCTTCAACCAAAATTGGTTCAAATGCCTGAATACCTAGTCTATGAAGAGTAGGAGCACGATTCAGCATAACAGGATGTTCTGCAATAACATCTTCCAATACATCCCATACGCGAGAATCCAAACGCTCTACAAGTTTCTTTGCATTTTTAATATTTTGAGAAATTCCTCTTCCCACCAATTCTTTCATAACGAATGGTTTGAAAAGCTCGATTGCCATTTCTTTTGGAAGTCCACATTGATAAATTTTCAACTCTGGACCAACTACGATAACGGAACGTCCTGAATAGTCAACACGTTTTCCAAGTAGGTTCTGACGGAAACGTCCTGATTTTCCTTTCAACATATCAGAAAGGGATTTGAGCGCACGATTTCCTGGTCCAGTAACCGGACGACCTCTACGTCCATTATCAATCAAAGCGTCAACCGCTTCTTGAAGCATTCTTTTTTCGTTACGTACAATAATATCTGGAGCCCCAAGCTCAAGAAGTCTACGCAAACGATTATTTCTGTTAATGATTCTTCGATACAAGTCATTTAAATCACTTGTTGCAAAACGTCCTCCATCCAACTGTACCATAGGACGAAGATCTGGTGGGATTACAGGAACAGCATCCAAAATCATCCATTCCGGTTTATTTTTTGACTCACGGAATGCTTCAACCACTTCTAGTCTTTTAATAATTCTTGCACGTTTTTGCCCTGTAGATGTTTTTAAGTTTGTTTTTAATTCTATTGATTCCGCTTCCAAATCTATGGATTGAAGCAATTCTTTAACCGCCTCTGCTCCCATTCCAACTCGGAAATCATTTCCCCATGTTTCTCTCGCATCCTGATATTCAACTTCCGAAAGAACTTGCTTATATTCTAAATTTGTTGCACCCTTATCTAATACAATATAAGACGCAAAATAAAGAACTTTTTCTAAAATACGTGGAGAAATATCAAGGATCAATCCCATTCTACTTGGGATTCCTTTAAAATACCAAATATGTGACACAGGTGCTGCTAAGTCGATATGTCCCATACGTTCTCTACGAACGCTTGCTTTTGTCACTTCAACTCCACATCGATCGCAAATTACACCTTTATATCTGATTTTCTTATATTTACCACAATGACATTCCCAGTCTTTATTTGGTCCAAAAATCTTTTCGCAAAATAGACCATCTTTTTCTGGTTTCAATGTTCTATAGTTGATTGTCTCAGGTTTTAACACTTCTCCTCTGGACCATGCTAAAATTTTCTCTGTTGACGCCAAACCAATTTTCATCGCATCAAATGTCATTGGCTGATATGCTTCATTATTTGTTTCAGGCATCTATGGCTCTCCTTTCAAGGTAAGTCGAACTCACCACTCCTTGTTAAAGTTTCGATTGGTTATTCTTCGTCCATAAAATCTTCTTCTAATTCTTCTTCATCATCGATTGAAACCAACTCTCCGCTATCGTCATCGAACTCTTGTGCCTGGTATCCCATCGCACCTAAAGATTCAGTTGACTCATAACCTCCTTCACGGCGATCATCCATGTCATAGTTGAAGTTTGTTGATGAATAGTCAATCGATTCTTTGATTTCAACTTCTGTCTGATCTTCTCTTAGAACTTTAACATCAAGTGCCAACGACTGTAATTCTTTTAATAACACTTTAAAAGACTCTGGAATTCCTGGTTCAGGAATATTGTTACCTTTAATGATTGCTTCGTAGGTTTTCACACGACCAATAACGTCGTCAGATTTTACCGTAAGAATCTCTTGGAGTGTATAAGAAGCACCATAAGCCTCAAGTGCCCAAACTTCCATTTCTCCAAATCTCTGTCCACCAAACTGTGCTTTACCACCGAGTGGTTGCTGTGTAACAAGTGAGTATGGTCCAGTAGAACGTGCATGAATCTTATCATCAACAAGATGATGTAGTTTCAGGTAATGCATGTGTCCAATTGTTACAGGGCCATCAAAATACTCTCCGGTTCTACCGTCACGCAATCTCACCTTACCATCACGTGTAAGTGGTACACCTTTCCACAATTTTCGATGTTCTCTATTGTCTGATAAATATTCCATTACTTCTGGAAGCAATTCTTCTTTATGTTTCGATTCAAAAGCATCCCATTCCATGTTTACATAGTCATTTGCAAGCTCTAATGTATCCATAATGTCCGCTTCATTTGCACCATCAAATACAGGTGTTGCGATATTAAATCCAAGTGCTTTCGCAGCAAGAGACAAGTGAATTTCAAGTACCTGTCCGATATTCATACGAGAAGGCACCCCAAGAGGATTCAACACGATATCCAGGGGTCTTCCGTTTGGTAGATAAGGCATGTCTTCAACAGGAAGAACACGAGATACTACACCCTTGTTTCCATGACGACCAGCCATTTTATCTCCAACTGAGATTTTTCTCTTTTGCGCAATATAAATACGTACGGATTCGTTTACACCTGGAGGTAATTCATCCCCATTTTCTCTTGTGAATACTTTTGCGTCCACAACGATTCCATATTCTCCATGAGGTACTTTCAAGGAAGTATCACGTACCTCTCTCGCTTTTTCCCCAAAAATTGCACGCAAAAGTCTTTCTTCTGCTGTCAGTTCCGTTTCTCCTTTCGGAGTAACTTTACCAACCAAAACATCTCCTGCACAAACTTCGGCACCAATTCGGATAATACCACGATCATCTAAATCTTTTAATACATCATCACTCACACCTGGGACATCTCTTGTGATCTCTTCAGGTCCTAATTTTGTATCTCTAGCTTCTGCTTCGTATTCCTCAATATGAACGGATGTAAACACATCGTCTTGGACCAATCTTTCGCTCAAAAGAATCGCATCTTCGTAGTTGTATCCTTCCCATGTCATAAATCCAATGAGAGGATTCTTTCCAAGTGCCAATTCTCCTTTATCTGTAGATGGACCATCTGCAAGAACTGTACCAGCTTCTACATGATCCCCTTTAAATACGATAGGTTTTTGATTATAACAGTTGCTCTGATTACTTCTCGAGAACTTTATTAAATGGAATTCAGCTTTTTCACCATCATCATATGTCATTTTTATCATGGCAGATGAGACATAATCAATTGTTCCAGCTTTTTCAGCAGTGATACAAATTCCCGAGTCAACAGCAGCTTTTGGTTCCATTCCAGTTCCAATCGCAGGTGCTTCTGTTACCAACAAAGGCACGGCCTGACGCTGCATGTTTGAACCCATGAGGGCACGGTTCGCATCATCATTTTCCAAGAAAGGAATCAATGCTGTAGCGACAGAAAATACCATTTTCGGCGAAACGTCCATATAATCAAAACGCTCTCTTGGGTATTCCTGTGTTTCTTCTAAATAACGACCCGAAACACTTTTTCTAACAAAATGACCTTCATCATCTAATCTCTCATTTGCCTGTGCAACATGATAATTATCTTCTTCGTCTGCAGTCATATACACAACTTCTTCTGTAACAATTGGATTGTGTACATCTGTTTTATCAATTTTACGATATGGTGCTTCTACAAATCCATACTCGTTAATTCTTGCATAACTTGCCAAAGAGTTGATCAGACCGATGTTCGGACCTTCTGGAGTTTCAATCGGACACATTCTTCCATAATGAGAATAGTGAACGTCACGAACCTCAAATCCGGCACGATCACGGCTCAAACCACCAGGTCCAAGTGCGGACAAACGTCTTTTGTGAGTAAGCTCACTGAGTGGATTGTTCTGATCCATGAACTGTGACAACTGTGAAGAACCAAAAAACTCTTTTACAGCTGCTTGAACTGGTTTAATATTCACCAATTTCTGTGGAGTAATATCTTCTGGATCCTGAGTAGTCATTCTTTCGCGAACTACACGTTCCAATCTTGAAAGACCAATTCGATACTGATTTTGTAACAGTTCACCAACTGCACGAATACGACGGTTTCCTAAATGGTCGATATCATCTGCATTACCAATACCGTATTCCAAATGAATATTGTAATTGATGGATGCAAGGATATCTTCTATAGTAATATGTTTTGGAATCAAATCATGAACATTGTCACGAATTGCATTTGCAAGTGCTTCCGCATCATCTGCATATTCATTCAACAAAGTTTCTAACACTGGATAATAAACGAGCTCTGTAATTCCGAGTTCTTTTGGATTGCAATCTACGAAATTTCTAATGTCTACCATTAAATTAGAAAGGACTTTTGCTTTTCCTTCTTCTGTTTGAATCCATACAGAAGGAACTGCGGCATTTTGAATCATCTCTGCTTGTTCGCGAGTCAGTTCATCCCCAGCTTTTGCAAGTACTTCACCAGTAGAAAGATCGATAACATCTTCTGCTAAAACACGTCTAGCAATACGGTTTTTCAGTGCTAATTTTTTATTAAATTTATAACGTCCTACTTTTGCAAGGTCATATCTTCTTGGATCAAAAAACATTGCAGTAATCAAACTCTCTGCACTATCCACCGATAAAGGTTCACCTGGACGAATTTTTTTGTACAACTCCAAAAGACCTTCCTGATAATTTTCAGCAACGTCTTTACCGAGGCTCGCTTCAATTTTTGGTTCATCACCAAACAACTCGCGAATCTCTTCGTTTGTACCGATTCCTAACGCACGAATCAAAACTGTAACGGGTACTTTTCTTGTACGGTCAACACGTACATAAAAAATGTCATTGGAATCCGTTTCGTACTCAAGCCATGCTCCACGATTCGGAATTACAGTAGATGAGAATTTTCTCTTACCAATTTTGTCATGTTCGATACCATAATAAATACCTGGAGAACGAACCAACTGACTTACGATAACACGTTCAGCACCGTTGATTACAAACGTTCCTGTGTCTGTCATAATTGGAAGATCGCCCATATATATTTCATGTTCGTTAATCTCTTCTTTTTCTTTGTTATAAAGACGAACTCTTACTTTAAGAGGTGCTGCATATGTTGCATCCCTATCTTTACACTCTTCAATAGAATATTTCTTTTCCTCTTTACACAGTTCGAAGTCGATAAATTCCAAACTCATTTGTCCGCCGTAATCAGCGATTGGAGAGATATCTTCAAAAACCTCTTTTAAACCTTCGTCTAAAAACCACTGATAAGAGTCTTTTTGTACTTCTATCAAGTTAGGCATGCTTAAAACTTCTTTCTGTCTCGAGTAACTCATACGCATACTTTTGCCAGAAGCAACCGGACGTATTCTGTTTTTTTCCATTGACATTTCACCCCGTTCTTTCTATTTTTAAAGACTTATTTTCATATATACAACAAAAAAATAAGCCTATCTCTGCACAATAGTGCACCATATATTATAACATAGCACTTTTTGTACGTCAACGACTTTTTTTACATTTTTAACATAAAATTAGAAAAAGGCCGGGAGTTCTCCCAGCCTGATTTCCAAAAGAATAACTTATTTCAAAGTGATCTTTGCTCCGATTTCTTCGAACTGTTTTACAAGAGCTTCTGCTTCGCCTTTTTCAACTTGTTCTTTGAATACTTTTGGTGCTCCGTCAACTACTTCTTTAGCTTCTTTCAAGCCAAGTCCTGTTAACTCACGAACTGCTTTGATAACTTTGATTTTAGCGCTATCATCAAAAGATGTAAGCTCTACATCAAATTCAGTTTTTTCTTCTGCTGCATCTGCTGCTCCGCCTGCTGCTGCTACAACAACTCCTGCTGCTGCTGATACTCCGAATTCTTCTTCACATGCTTTTACTAAGTCATTTAATTCTAATACAGTTAATTCTTTAATTGCATCAATAATTTCTGCTGATGTTAATTTTGCCATTTGATTTTCCTCCATAAATTTAATTTACAATTTTAATTTTAATACGACTATTCTGCTGCTCCTGCAGCTCCACCTTTTTCAGCCAACTGCTGCATAACGCGAGCAAAGTTTGTAATAGGTGATTGGATACTTCCAAGGAATTTTGAAAGAAGTTCTTCTCTTGATGGAATCTGAGAAATCTCGTTGATTCCTTTTACATCATAGATCAAACCTTCAACCATTCCTGCTTTAAGTTCTAACTTAGGTGCTTTTTTCGCAAAGTTTGCTAAAACTCTTGCTGGTGCTGTAGCGTCTTCTTTTGAAATCGCAACAGCTGATGGTCCTTCTAGGTAAGTTGATAATCCTTCGCAATCTGTTCCTTTGAATGCGAAATTCATCATCGTGTTTTTGTATACTTTGTATGTAACATTCTCTGCACGTAATAATCTACGAAGTTCAGTATCTTGTTCAACAGTAAGTCCACGGTGATCAACCAACACAACGGATTGTGCTCCATCAATGCTTGCAGAAATCTCTTCAATAATTGGTTTTTTCAATTCTACTTTTGCCATTTTATGTCCTCCTTATAGAATTATTGCCGAGCTTGGAGTATTGGCATTACGTACCAACAATTACGCATATAAAAAGCTTCTCACAAAAGCGAGAAGCAAAAAGTCATAATTATACTCTTTCTCTCCTCGGTAGGCGCGATGCTTATGTCAAAAATGACACCTACTGTCTTCGGCATGGTTTATAACCTTTGTTAGGTTATCATATAGATACTCATTTGTCAACACTTTTCCGACATTTTACAAATAAAAAGTGGGCGACAAGCCCACTCTTCATTTGTTTATCTGCGTTGCTCAAATATCAAATTAGAATTTAGATGTACTAACTTTAATTCCAGGTCCCATAGTTGTAGCAACCGATACGCTCTTTAAGAACTGTCCTTTTACTGCACTTGGTTTAGCTTTTACAATAGCATCCATAACCGCATTAAAGTTATCCATTAATTTATCTTCACCAAAAGACACTTTTCCGATTGGTACATGAATAATGTTTGCTTTATCTAAACGATATTCAATTTTACCAGCTTTGATGTCGTTAACAGCTTTTGTTACGTCCATTGTTACTGTACCAGCTTTTGGGTTTGGCATAAGACCTTTTGGTCCAAGTACTTTACCTAAACGTCCAACAACACCCATCATATCAGGTGTAGCAACAACAACGTCGAAATCCAACCAACCATCTTTTTGGATTTTAGGAAGTAATTCCTCTCCTCCAACATGATCTGCTCCAGCTGCTTCTGCTTCTGCAACTTTATCGCCTTTTGCGAATACAAGAACACGAACTTTTTTTCCCGTTCCGTGTGGAAGCACTACTGCTCCACGAATTTGCTGTTCTGCATGACGTCCGTCACATCCTGTACGAATATGAAGTTCAACTGTTTCGTCAAATTTAGCAACCGTTGATTTTTTTGCAAGTTCGATTGCTGTTTCTGGATCATAATTTACTGAACGATCAACAAGTTTTGCTGCTTCGTTATATTTTTTTCCGTGTTTCATTCTTTTACCTCCTAGTGGTCATCGGGCCGAACCCTCCCACTTGCATCAAATTTATTCTACGACTGTAATACCCATACTTCTTGCTGTTCCAGCAATCATGCTCATTGCAGATTCAACGCTTGCTGCGTTCAAGTCTGGCATTTTAAGTTCAGCAATTTCTCTGATCTGTGCTTGAGTGATTTGTGCTACTTTTGTTTTGTTTGGCACTGCTGAACCAGATTTGATATTACATGCTTTTTTAATAAGTACTGGAGCTGGTGGTGTTTTTGTAACGAAACTAAAACTTCTGTCAGCATATACAGTGATTACAACTGGAATGATTGTATCCCCTTTATCTGCTGTTTTTGCATTGAATTGTTTTGTAAATTCAACAATGTTAACTCCGTGCTGTCCTAAAGCTGGACCAACAGGTGGTGCTGGTGTCGCTTTACCAGCAGGAATCTGTAATTTAATATAACCTTTTACTTTCTTTGCCATTTTGGCACCTCCTAAAATAATGTGGTTAGTCGGGACTATTCCCTCCCACGGTTCATAAACTATACTTATTTATATAAGTAGGATTTCTCCCATGAACTTCATTTGTTCCACTTTTTATTCCTATTTAATAGGAATGTATACGTCACTATAAGCGACGCACTTCTGCAAAACTGATTTCTACCGGTGTATCTCGACCAAATAGTTCTACATTGATTGTAGCAGTCTGTTTTGCATAATCGATTTTTTTAACAACCCCAATGTTATCTTTCCAAACACCAGCTACGACTGTAATCGTATCGCCTTCTCCAAAATCGACCGAAACATTTTCCATGATGATTCCAAGTGGTTTCATTTCTGCTTCCGTTAACGGAACCGGTTTACTTCCAGGTCCTACAAAACCAGTGACTCCTCTCGTGTTTCGAACAACATACCATGTGTCGTCATTCATATACATGTTGATCAGAACGTATCCTGGAAACAATTTCTTTTGAACAGTCTTTCTTGCTCCATTTTTCAGTTCAACAACATCCTGCATTGGAACACGTACTTCTATGATCTGTTCTTCTAAATGTCTGTTTTCAATTGTTTTTTCTATGTTAGCTTTAACCTTATTTTCATACCCCGAATATGTATGAACAACATACCAGTTCGCTTCTGCCATACCTCGTAACCACGCCTTTCCTAATAAATCCTTCTCATTCAACTTTGCCACACAAAGTGAACGACTTCTGATGTCACATCAAGAAACAATTACAGCTGAATAGATGTCAGCCAATCAATTCCCATCTGCACACCGTGATCTAGAAAAGTTATAATCACGCCCAAAATAGCAGCAACCACAACAACTGCTAAAGTCTGTTTTGCAGCAGTTTTCGTGTCTGGCCAGGTAATTTTATTAAACTCTCTTTTAACGCCCTTAAAAAAACTTTCTTTTTTAGCTTTTTGTTTGTTTGCTGTATCAGTCATGTTCCCACGTTCCTTTCACTGTAAACTTATTTCGTTTCTTTGTGCATTGTGTGAGTTTTGCAAAATCTGCAATATTTCTTTGTTTCCATTCTTTCAGGATGTGCTTTTTTATCCTTTGTTAAGTTATAGTTACGTTGTTTGCATTCTGTACATGCTAATGTAATCTTTGTGCGCATAATTCCACCTCCACGCTTACTTTATTATTATGTTTTTCGCTATGAAAAGCATGTGTTTTTTATATAAACCCAAAAAATTTGAGCATAAAAAAAAGACCTCTTTCCCATCTCGTCTAGTAACTATACCACAGCAAGCAGACTTCGTCAACTAAAATTCACATTTTTCGTTGCAAAAAGGTGTCCTATGAATGACTATATCGTATTCCAATTACCTGTGTCAACTTTATTTTGTTCTTTTTTTGTTTTTTCTTCATTTTCTCTTGACTTTTCCAGTATATTCACTTGTCTTTTCACAGTAATAAGAGTACAATATAAGCATAAAAGTAGGTAATTGCGCCCTATACGCAGGTATGTATACCTGGCAACAGAACAGACTCTGTTGAATGTATATTTCAAGGAAGAAAGGAGGGATCTTGCAATGGCCAATACAGCAGCACTGGCAACAGTCTATAATCATTATATGTCAACATATGCAAGCAAGACCTCTTCTCCTTATGATACACATAAGAAGAGCGAACTTCGTCGCGTATACAATTCCATTATCAAGCAAAATTCAACAGAACCACTTGCAATCATTGATCAGAGTGATAAAACTAGAAACTTTGCAGTTGGTATCAAAGAGAGCGCACTTTCTCTTCGCAATACAATTGCGTCTATTTCGGGTATGGATATTGACTCGCTCGTAAGCAAAAGAATTGCTTCATCCTCAAATCCGGACATCGCAACTGCAAAATATATCGGCAAAGATTCCGCAGGAACTGAAAATGTTCCTTTCACAATTGAAGTCATGGATTTAGCCGCCCCTCAGATTAATACCGGAAACTATCTTCCAGAATCAGAGATGAATTTCCGCTCTGGAACATACTCTTTTGACGTTTCAATCAATGATTTGAACTATGAATTTCAATATAGCATCAATGAAAATGAGACAAATAAAAACGTGCAAGATCGTCTTTCGCGTTTACTCAACAATGCAAACATCGGAGTCACCTCGTACGTTAACGAAGACGGAAACGGTAATTCTGCATTAGTCATAGAATCAAAGACCACAGGTGCTACTTCTAATGGAAATCCAATTTTCTCAATCACAGATGATAAAACAAGCAAGAGAAAAGGATCCGTTGCTTACTTTGGCCTAAATCAGACTACAACCGATTCTCGAGGAGCAACTTTCAAGCTTAACGAACAATTACAACTCACATCTGCCAATTCATTTACTGTTGAAAAAGCTTATGAAATCACACTTGCCGGAGTTAGTCGTTTTGAAGGGGATACAGCAACCATTAACTTGAAAAAAAATTCAGATTCTTTGATCGATAACATCCAGACACTTGCAAAAGGGTACAACCAATTTATCGAACAAACATCATCATACCTGGATTCAAATCCAAAGACCAACCGCATTCTTTCTTCAATGTCAGACATTGGCGATTTATATAAGAACGAGCTTGATTCCCTCGGAATTCTGTTTGATGATAACGGAAATATTCGCATTGATCAGAAATTACTTTCGAGTTCCGCTGAAGAAGAAGATTTAAATATGACTTTTGAATCACTTAAAAATTTCACCATGACTACATTAAACAAAATCAATCAAATTGCCCTTAACCCTATGGAGTACACAAATAAAACCATTGTGGCATATAAAAATCCTGCCAAACCTGTGCAGTCTCCATATACGCAAAGTGCTTATAGCGGAATGTTATTCAATAGTTATTGCTAACTAAAAAGTGCTTGTCTAAATACGACAGGCACTTTTTTTATGAAAAGTATTTGATGAGGAAACTTATGACAAATGTATCGATTTGTATAATCGGGAAAAACGAAGAAAAAAATATTGAAAACTGTCTTAAATCAATCCCAAAAGAGGAATTTGAAATCATCTATGTTGACACAGGGTCAACCGACAAAACAGTTGCGTTAGCGGAAAAATATACAGACAACATCTTTCACTTTAAATGGATCGATGATTTCAGTGCTGCTCGAAACTTCTCCTTACAGCAGGCTTCAAATGATTGGATACTTGTACTTGACTGTGACGAATCAATTACAGAATGCAATGTGTTGCAAATTCAGCAATTCACATCTTCTAACCCAACCGATGTCGGCCTTATTTTCCGAACAAACGTAACTGGAGAAGAAGAAACCTCAAATATTTCTTACGATTTGGTAAAACGTTTATTTAATCGCAAACATTATCATTACGAGGGCACAATCCACGAACAAGTTGTATCAAACAATGATTCCGAAGGAACCACCAAAACAATCCCACTCAATCTGTACCACACGGGATATATCGGAACCATAGAAGAACGCGAATCAAAAGCGCTTCGGAACATTGAATTATTAAAGAAAGCGCTTGATAACAATCCCGATGACCCATATTACTTATTCCAACTAGGTCAAAGTTATTATTTTCTTGAAAAATACGAAGAGTCCATTCCTTACTTTTCAAAGGCGCTCACATATGATGTCGATCCGAAAGCACAATATGTCAAATTACTCGTTGTTTCTTATGGATACTCCCTTGCGAACTGCGGTCTCACCAGTGACGCAATTGCCATCGCCGAAGAAGTTTATTCCTATTTTTCAAATTATGCAGACTTTGTTTTTTTATGTGGATATCTCTATATGATTACAGGACCATGGCAAAAGGCTGTCACCCAATTCAAAAAATGCATTTCTTTGGAAGACAAAAATTCCGACGTAATCACACCTGCACGCTATAACCTCGGATGTATTTTTGAGGTAGTTGGTGATCTAAAATCAGCGCTCGACTACTTTCTGCTAGTTCCTGATTTTAAAGACAGCAAAGCTCATATTACTAAATTGAAATCATTACCACCAGCTTAGCTGGTGGTTTGCTCTGCGGCTATAAGCCGCTGTTCCCTGCTTTCCTCTAAAGAGGCTCTGAAAAGTTCGCCTTCCACACTCCTTATATAGACATTGGATAATTATCACTATTACATAACTATTTTGTCCAAACAATATATTTAAAGGCCTTCTCCACCCTTTCAACCAAGTGTTTTGGACAAATATTTAAAAAATGAGAACATTTATCCAATTTTATCCTGTATCCTAGATTTTTTGATGCTTAAAGTTAAAGCTAGTTGGGAACACACCTGCATAGCAGGTGGTTTATTGTAATCTTGGTTACAACAAAAATAAAAAGAAGAAGACCTGTCTTCTTCTTTTTACACTATTTATGCTGATCCATAAACTGTGGGTCAACATAATTCGTCCGATTCATATTTAAATAATAGTCTAAAGAAGCTTTCGAAGCTTTCCTTGCTGTTTTATTCTTTTTTCGTTCTTCAAAAAATGCTTTCTCAACAGCAACTTTATTTCTAGCTTCCTCAGCCTGAATCGTAACGCTTAAATCTGTAATTTTTGATATCAAAACTTTCATCTGAGCTATTTCAGCATGATATTCATCTTTATGTTCCATAAGTTCCACACGTATACGATTATAAATTTGATCAAATCCACCATCCAACTGGTTCAAACGCTCAATCAGTAGCCCTTTCGCTTCTGTATTCGCGTCAAAATCCTTTGCTTCAAAAGGGACTTTTTTCGCAAGTTCAGCCTGTTCATTGTTTTTCAAATGAATCTCTTCAAGAATCTGTATTTTACTTTCCAAGCTTTTAATCAATACATCAACGTAACTTTGCATCTCTTCTCCATCCACCTATGCAGGTGCTTTCATAACTTCTTTCCATGTGTCCCGAAGAGTTCGTAAATGTTTCAAAACTTCCTCAAGGATTTCCGGGTCTTTTCTTATATTGGCCTCAACCAATCGCTCTGATAAATACATATATATTCTTTCAAAATCCTGTGCTACCGGATACGACATGTCTAACGTCATTCGAAATTCATCAATAATTCTCTGCACTTTGACGATATTTATATGTGCTTTCTCCGTCTCTTTATTTGCAATTGATACTACTGCAATATTTGCAAACTTAATTGCGCCTTCATACAACATGAGGGTAAGCTCTTTGGGCGAAGCTGTTAACACCTTATTATTACTATAATTTGCGTATGGATTTTTTGCAACCATATCTTCCTCCTAATTATGACCCTAATAGACTTGTTACGGCATCTGTATTTGACTGCAATTTAGCCAAAGCCACTTCCATTGCCGAAAATTTTGCATAGTATTTATCTTCGTAATCCGCCAACTCAATTTCATACTCTGCAATTTTTGATGTATAATCACTATATTCACTTTGCATTTGCAAGTCATTATATACTGTAAACGAACTACTAAGTTCTGTTCTTGCCATAGCACTATTCATCTGCGAATATAGACTTCTCGTAAATTCCGTAAAAAAGGATGTGACTTTTTCTGGATCCGAAGCAATCAAAGCACTCAGTTTATCCGTATTTCCCGATGTATAATCATCATCATCATTTCCATCAATATGCAGAGCATTTTTTTCAAACTCTTCCGAATCGAAATAGCTAATTGTGCCTATTCCAAAATCGCTAAGATATAAGCTTTCTCCACCGATTTCAAGCGGTTGCATCGTTACTGATTTCATAATTCCTGAAAACGTACCAAGGACATCATCACTTTTCAATAAAGCCGATTTAATTTTTTCATCCCACTCTGCTATTTCGTCCTCACTCATGCTATCTTTTTGCTCATCTGTAAGCATATTGTATTTTGCAGCAGAATCAGCACCATACAGAGCATCCATTTCGTTGATTAGTTCCGAATATCCAGATACAAATTCTTTGATCATATCATAAATTCCAGATGTGTCATTGGCCGTTGACAAAGTTACTTCCTCAGTTGATTCTTCCAATGCAGTGATTGTTAATCCATTGATTGTAAATGTATTTGTATCAGCAGTAAACTCCACACCATTCAGACGAATGACAGCATCTTTTGCATCTATTTTCGTTGCATCCACCGCTGAAGTATCCAGTCCTAAAGCATCCATCATATTTCCTGTTGATGAAATCGTAAAATCATTTGCTGCACCTGTCTCTTTCGAACTTATAAAAAATCTTTGATTACCTTCGTCAAAATTTGCATTCAAACCAAGCTCCTGCAATTTGGATACAAAGTCTCCAATCGTCGAATTCGAGTCCAACGCAAGCTCCGTAACCGTTCCATCTATTGTAACCGAAATCGTACCCGATGCAGGATCCCCCAAAGAATCCTTAAGATCCGAGAGCAAAGTATCGCTCGTATATGAACCACCCAAGTCCGATCCTGTTAGATACGCAGTTTGCGCCAATTGATCCACGTATAACTTTTGAGTTCCATTTACAGCCGTCGCTCCCGTTACTACAGAAGCAACCGAGCCACTTGATACACTTGTAGTTTTTTGAAGATATGCATCACCATATTTCATTTTACTCATGGTTCCATTGAAAAATTTATTTACCTTTGTATTCAAGGTTTTCCATGCATCTTGTTTCCACGAAAGTTTTTTTTGTGCTAATTTTGCAGTCTCAAGTTTCGTGCTTTTCGCTGATACAAGCGCCTGCACAATACTTTCTGTATCAAGCCCAGAATTGAGTCCTGAGATTTTTATTCCATTTGACATAGGAATCCCTCCTAACGTTTCTCATCCACCAGAATACCAGCTAATTCCCAGACCTTTTCAATCATATCAAGAGTCTTTTCCGGTGGCAGTTCTTTAATCACTTCTTTTGTTTCTCGATCAACAATTTTTATCGTGACTCGATTTGTCCCCTCATGAATTCCAAACAGAGCTTCCGTGCTTCCCATCTTTTTATTCATCGTCTCAACCGCTTTTCGTATCCTGGATTCTGTCTGTTTCCCGGTTTCCTGCTCTTTTGAATTGCCATCTTTTGCAGTATTTTGGGCGCTTGCAACAGCAGCAGTTGTATTATCAACCATCGGCTGAACAGAATTTTCTGTTATTTGTACAGATGATTTCTCCGAAGCGCTAGATGTTGTTGGTTTTACAATTGGTTGTGCTTGCACACTCATAATACTTCCCATTGGTTCTATTGTCATTCTTGTCACCTCCATGTGAACAACATGCATATTCTCATTTCAATCAAATTGTTTTTTACTATATTTCTATCATCAACTACCTTGTATATCGTCACGAAATAAAAAATAGTTAATAGTTCCTTCTTGCTTTTTGTAATATGTCGAAAACTTTCAACATATTACAAAAAGGACTGGCAAATGCCAGTCCTTAAGGTAGTTGTACAGTCTTAAAATACTACTGAAGCAATGACAATACTCCCTGATTAGCCTGGTTAGCCTGAGCAAGCATAGCTTGACCAGCCTGCATAAGAATATTGTTGTTCGAGTATTTAACCATCTCTTCTGCCATATCAGTATCACGAATTGCAGACTCAGCTGATGTTGTATTTTCTACAACGTTATCTAAGTTCTTAATGGTGTGCTCTAAACGGTTCTGAATTGCTCCTAAATCGGAACGTTGTGATGATACACTTTGTAATGCTGATTTGATAGAATCAATAGCCAAATTAGCATTTGAAGCGTCAGCTCCAGATACATCTACTGTGTCAACACCAATTGTTGCAGAATCCATACCAGCAATAGAGATTGCGATAGTCTGTCCATTTTCTGATCCAACCTGAAGATTAGTATCAAATGTTCCATCAAGCAAATCTTGTTCATTGAAAGTAGTAGTAGTTGCTACTCTATCAATTTCTTCGATTAAAGCTGAAACTTCAGAATTGATATAGTCACGGTCAGTTGATGTCATTGTACCATTTGCAGATTTAACAGCAAGTTCATTCATACGTTGTAACATATCATGAACTTCGCTTAAAGCACCTTCTGCTGTTTGTACTAATGAGATACCATCCTGTGAATTTGAACTTGCCTGTGTAAGACCACGAATCTGTCTACGCATTTTTTCTGAAATCGCAAGTCCTGCTGCATCGTCTGCTGCACGGTTGATTTTGTAACCTGATGATAATTTTTCTGTTGATTTTGCCTGAGATGATGTGGTTACTCCTAAGTTTCTGTTAGCGTTCATCGCTGTAATGTTGTGTTGTACTACCATAGTTTTTTCCTCCTTGAATTAACGGCGGCATCCTTGCCACACGTGTGATAATCAATACACGAACCATGCTGTCCGTTCTTGATCATAATTTGATATTATTCTAAATAATTATCAAGTAATTATTTACTTATACATTATATCGGATAAGTCTTTCATTACTTAATAGTTATTTGAAAACTTTTTTAATTTATTTGTATTCAATTTTTTATTGAAACAAATCTTTCAAAGCGGTGATTGCATCTTCACTTGCAGCTTCTTTATTTTCTTCCTGAATCTGTACATATACCTCTTTACGATAGACAGGAATTTCTCGCGGAGCAGAAATGCCAAGCTTAACCTGATCTCCTTTTACTTCCAATACAGTAATCTCAATGTTATTGTTGATTACTAATGCTTCGTTCTTTTTTCTGGTAAGTGCTAACATTTCCCCTCACCTTCTTTCCGCTTTTTATCCAAAATATCATAGATTGGAAACCTGACTTCGTATTGTCCACCTTCTACAATCACTTGAGCTGCTTTACGATTATCAGCATTGATAATCATTGGACCACTCAAATTTACAGTCATTTTTTTTATATCCTTTGGAATTGTTACCGTAACAAGAACCAAAAGATCTTCCATGCTTTTAATAGCCAGTGGTTTCAACAACTCATCATCCACATCTGGATTATATCCCTCAGCTACATATAAAGGATCCATTACCGGCATTGCAAACGTTGGCTCTTCAATTGACTGCAACCAGTGGATTCCAACCTTATTTCCTTTTTCTTCATCATGAATCAATGTAAAATGAACCAACTCTGAAAAACCAATAATTCCTTTTTCAAAGGTAATGATTTTCTCATCATCCACTTCAATTTCTCCAAAATTCCTTGTGCTAATTTTCATGTCTGCTCCCATTCCCCGAATCCTTTCGGTAATAATTATTATATAAAATCTACCAGTGAGTTCTTAATTATTTTACTAGTTGCCATAAGCGCTGCATCATAAGATGTTTCTGCACTACTCAATTGAATGGCAAGTTCCGTAATATCTGCCCCCTCATTATCCGAAGCCAATTCTTTAAAACTTGTTTGTTGTGCCTGCAGTCTATTTTCCACTAGTTCTACTTTCGCTCTTCGGTTCCCAACATTTGTAATTGCTAAATTAGTCTGATCCAAATACCCCTGCGTTTTTGTAATGCCATTCTCAAATAATTTCTGTACCTGATCACTCATTAATTCTTTTGTTTTAATCGCAGCGTCTAGTTTTTCTTGAATTGTGGATAATTGTGCAGTCGTATAAGATGCATCTTCTAACATTGTTTCCAGCGTATCCACCGTGTTTTCAATTTCGTCCAATTGCTCAGTGAATTTTATGATTTCATCGATGTCTCTTCCTATATTATGTGTAAAACACTCATTTGCCAAAGTATTCACACGAATACTTTGATTCGAGCTAATATCATACTCAATGACCTGTCCCGGTTCATCCGAGGCTGTAGCAGTTAAGTACTCCGGATTATATATAATTTCGTCTGCTGCTCCAGGATTTGTGGTACAAGCAAAATAATGCTGTGGTCGCAAATCCCCCACTACCCAGTCACTTTTTTCATAGGTCACTTGAAAATCCGCATCATTCTGTGCTTGCAAAGTACTATAAAGACCACTTCCAAGCAAAAGATCTCCAGTTTCCGGCACAAAAATCGCCGTATTTTCGTTTCCTGCCACATTTATATCTGTATAAGGATTTGGTGTTCCCGTTTCTGACAGAACAGTTGCGGTTACTGTAACCGCAGGACTTCCATACGTAATTGTCGGAGCAACACCGTCACAATTATCATACGCTAATCTAAGACGGCCTACTTGAGAAGTCGAGATGTCCGTTTCGGTTGCTGCAACGGTTGAATAGTTTGATTCATTCGTCCCTAAAATGTCTTGCGAATCAACATACGTCAATTTCGACAAAGATCCAATATTCATCCTTTCCGTTATAGAATACTGTAAAGTTTCACTCGTTTCAAAAGCAAGAGAGACGTCTGTACGAAATCCAGTAAAGATATTTCTTCCCGCATAGGATGCATCCCCTGTACTATATACCTCATCTCGAAGTGCTTTTAAATTTTCAACAATTTTTAATCGATCCTCTGCCTCCAAGTATTGTTTCGAGCCATTGACGCAGTCATCATACATATCTGTAACAACTTCGGACATCGAATTCAAAGCATCTTCCGTAACCGAAAGCCAGTTGTCTGCATCAGGAAGATTCTTCTCATAATATTGTGTAATCTCACTCAAATTGGTTCGCAGTCTAAGTGCACGAATTGCAACTACCGGATCATCCGAAGGTCTCGTTATCTTAGATTGTGTGGTAATCTGTGTATTTAATTTATCCTGCAACTGTTTGTTCTTATTAATATTTGCAAGTGCATTGCCCTGCATAATCTTATTTGTAATTCTCATATTAAAACCCATACCTTTCTCAGTAAACCGACAATACTACTTAAATAGATTGCCTCACGAAAGATGTTCCTTTCATTGCTATACACCTGTTTCCAAAATCAAGCGATCATACACTTCTGTCAAAGTTTGAATCATCTTAGCCGCCAGGTTATAGGAGTTCTGATATTTTACTAAATTGATTCCTTCTTCATCACTATCTACACCAGAAATCGATTGTCTTTGCACATCAATGCTGCCTTCCAAATTGGAATAATTCGTTTTAAATAAATTTGCCGTACTCGCATTTAACGAGACATCCGATAATATTCCCTGTAAAAATTCCGATACACTCGCTCCACGAAATGATGCAATGGTTTTATCATCTTTCATTTCCGAAAGTTTCTTCAAAACATCATATGCATCCTGCCCTTCCTCAGCTGAAGAATGAGATGCAAGTAGGTTGGAATCTTCCGAAACTGCATTTGCAACAGAAAAAGTACCGGCCGTCAAACGATAATAGGTGTCATCCATAACCGAAAATCCCGTTGTAGTGACCGCCGAAAAGCTATTTTCAATCCCCGTCACCATATCTGTGGCTACAAAGAAATTTGAAGCAGCATTTCCATAATTATCCACTCCCGAAGAGGCGATTTGATTATATGCCTGAGCATAGATCCTAGCCCATTCGTTCATCTGCGACATATAATAAGGGATCCCTTGATATGCAATGCTTTCTCCAGATGAAGCTTCTTTTCCAACTCGCGAACCATTTAAGTTATTTGTGTTAGAGGCACTTAAAACAAAGTCATATGTATAGGTATCCGTGCCACTATCATAATTCATGGTCCAACTATCATACTGAAAAAGCTGATTTCCTAAATTAAATATTCCTCCGCTGTCCGACAAACTAATTTTATTGATGTCCGTCAAATAATCCGCTGTCACTTCGATTGTAACCAAATCTCTTCCCGTTCCGTCAGTTGCTGTTCCTACCGCAGTGGTCGTACCATGAAAATACTCGGTGTTATTTCCATCCCGAAGTTCAATCAGCCCTTTTAATTCGCCGGTAATATTATCTCCATATAGATTAAACTTCGTCGCCGTATTTCGGTCAACATTCCCGTTTTCATCCGTCCAGTAGATATCAAAAAGACCATCTGCATCACTTTGGTTTACTTTTTCCCCAGATGTTCTTGCCACACAGTCGAGAGTATGATAGACCGACCCATCAACAAGTGTTTCTCCACCTCCCACACGGACCAAAAATCTCGTCGCACCAGTTTCTCTGGTAGGGTCATTGGCATCAGTCACCATAGTCTCCGATACCTCAATATTAACAATTTTCGAAAGTTCATCCACTAATCTGGTACGCTCATCACGTAATTCATTTGCTGTACCACCATTTACTTCAATGACATTGACCTGATTGTTGATTGATGCTATTTTCTCTGCCAAAGAATTTATTTGATCTGTTTTAACTTTTATTTCTGCATTTACATCTTCTTGAATATTTTGTACACTCTCATAAATCGAATTGAAATAGGTCGTTAATTCTTCCACGCTTCCCACATACTGCGATCTTGTCGTTGTGTCGCCCGCATTTTTCATCAATTCCTCTAATGCATCGTACATATCATTAAACACGGTCGTAAATCCAGTAAGATCTGCACCATCGGTAAAGAAGCTTTCCAACTGGGTCGTATAATAATCCTTCGTCTCATACTCACCTAGATTTGATTGATTATTCCAATATTTCACATCATAATACTCATCACGTATTCTTTCAATGGATAGTGTTTCCACACCCGCTCCTGCACAACCATACGTCGTATAGGTGCGAAGTGCATTTGCTGCTGCCTGCTCAACTGCCTGTCTACTATACCCTTGTGTTTCTACATTCGATATGTTATTGCCAGTTACATTCAACCCAGCGTTCGACGCCAATAAACCGGTATATGCTATATTAAGTCCCCAAAATGTGGATGGCATATTATTCTCCTCTCTTGCAAAAGACCGTTATCCTTTGCTTAAGTTTAACTTCCTAGCGTAGATACCAAATGCTCTAACATTTGGCTTACTGCATTAATATATCTACTTGATGCATTGTATGCATTTTGAAATCGAATCATGTTATTAAGTTCTTCATCCGTTGAGACAGCTAACAACTCCTGTCTTGCAGAATCCGTTGATGCTACTGTCTGTTCCTGATTTTCAAGAATGCTATTATAGATCGACCCAGAATTTCCAACTTGAGCAACAAGTGCCGAGTAATAATCCATAAAATTGTTTTTTGTTACTACATTTGCATTCAAGGAGTAGTCTTCCTGATTAAAGATCTCAACCAATGCATCTGCTGTATCTTGATCCATACTTCCATCTTCCAGAACAAAGCCAAGTGTTGCAGGATTATTTTGCAGATCCGCATTGATTTTAATATTCATCGTCGAATATAACGTTTCAGTATTCATTATATTGGTGGTATCTTCTGCAACATAATCCCACGTCGATGTCAACGTATTATATACATATCCCGGATTTGCGATTTTTTGAAAAATCTGCATTGGACTTCCATCCTCGTTACAGAAGTATCCGCTGTCTGGATCACTGGCATCTGCAAAGACCTGATTAATGGCAGTTACCACGTTGTGAACAAGTTGATCAAACTCTCCCTGAATATTCATCAGTACAGACTGTGCAATATGGTCATTATAATATGTCGTATCCTGTAGGTCTGCGTAGGTAGCTCTATGGTCTCCTCTGGCTAACATAATCGCCTTGAGCCCTCCAACATCCGTATTTAAATCCGTTGAAATCGGTTGCGAGAAACTAAACACTTCCGCATCTTCTATATTATAGATTTTTGTTCCACTTGTACTATATGTAAAGGTCGCGTTTTGTGGCCAAAACGGTGTATAAAATCCTGTTACTTCATCATAATCCAACTCCATTGGATATACGGTATCACCTGTTACAAAAGGTTCCCCTTCAAACGAAACAACTATGGAGCCATATAAATCTTCTTTATAGCTGATATTTCCCATTTCACTCATTTTATCAAGAATAAGATTTCGTTCGTCTCTTAAATCATTTGCCGTTTCTACCCCAGCGGTCTCAATTTTTCGAATTGCTTCATTAAGTTCTCTCAAACGATATGCATAATCATTAATTTCATCTACTTTATTTCTAAGTTGTACATTCAGGTTATCTTGATAATCCGACAATCCCTGATATACAGATTGCGCTCTTGCGACAAACTCCGCAGCACTTTGAACAAACAAACCCTGTGTTACCGAGCTTTCTGGTGTCTTATCCAATTCCTGCACAGCAGTCCACAAATCATCCAATGACTCCTGGAATGCAGTACCATCCAGCTCACCAAGTAAGTTTTCCACCTCTGCTATAGCAGAAGCCGAAATTTCATAAAAAGAAGACCTACCGACTTCCTGTCTGTAAGTTGCATCTAAAAAAACATCTCTCACTTGTCTTGTTTTGGAATAATAAACGCCTAATCCTACCTGGCTGTCAGAAATGCCATCGACGTTAATAGAAATGGTATTATATATTCGATTGCTCTGTAATACTTGCTGACGAGTATATCCACTCGTGTCAACATTAGACATATTATGAGCAGTTGTATTCAAAGAATTTTGATTGGTCTGTAGACCACTTGTGCCTACATACAGACTTCCCATTAATGACATTGCTAATCACCTCAGTTTTGACTTATTGTTTAGCGTCAAATCCACCTTTATGAATGTTTTGAAAATCATTTCCGGTAATCCGGCCTGCATTTTTTGAATAGTTTGCAGTTTCCGGGACGCTTTTCAAGGCTTGAATCACATTGATATCAAACGTAACCATCTCCAGCGCATTATTGATCAGCGCTCGATTCTGTTCATTGATTTTTGCAAGGTCACCCACCGAAGTTAAAAGTCGGTCGTGACAAACAGACAATTTTTTCTGCTCATCCGGGCGTTTTGCAAGCACTTGAATTAAATTTTTTAGTTTCAAAGTCTCAACATCCTTGTTGATAACAATCGCAATATCTTTTAGAATCTGTTCTCTCTGGTAATCCAGATGATTCACGAGTGCTACGATTTCCTGTTCTTCATCCGTGATTTTGTCTAACTCTGTTAAATTTCCTTTAATAATGATTGCAGTCTTTCTCTTTGACAACTCTAAAAGTACATCATATTCACGGCATTCATTTTCCAATACCTGAATTAAATTTTCCATCAAACTTGCCATTGATCAAACCATGCCTTTCAAATCATTTCATTTTACAGAGATGTTGCCTCTTCGTATTTCTGAATTAAACGTTCCGCAAAACTATCACCGCTAACTTCGTATGTACCGTTTTTCATACTAGTCTTAATCGGATCAACCAATTCACTACGAATGTCTGGTGCTGCTGCCACTGCGTTTGTCGCAAGCTGCATCTCTTTTCCTTTTTCTGAAATCTCAAACCGATCCTTCGGTTTTACAGTTTCAACGTCTTTACTCTTTTTGGTTTTGTTTGCATTGTACAGTTGCTGTACTTGAGTATATGCTTCAACGCGCATAACGACTCCTCCCTTCCTTGGAAGTACTATTTATCATTTCGAACATAGCCTTGTCCTTTTCATACTATATTTATCGGACTAAATATTGATAACTTTATAGTATACAAAATATTTCTCTACTTTATTTATAACAAAAAAGGCAGAGCTTTCGCTCTGCCCTCTTAAACCTATTTTATTGCTCTGTTAACTCGTTCATCTTTTTGTATTGTGCAAAAATAACAATTCCAGATACTAATGCAATCACTGCCCCAAGAGCTAGTAACAACATATCATACTGTGTTACTCCAAGAAAAGATAATACGACTAACGCTAAAACAAATACGATTAAAATTGCAACATCTATTTTTTTCATAAACTATCCCCTATCTTCTATCATGACGATCTTCAAGTTCCTCAATTTTTTTATTTCTTACTACGGATCTTGCTACTGCATAACTTGAGTACACTAAGATAATTAGTAATAGAATCCAGAACAAGTAATGTGCTGTTTCTTCCATACTTGCCAAAGGAACTTCTTCTTCTGTTATTTCTACTTCTGGTGAAGATGCTTCTTCAGCAGGTACTTCTGCTGCGAGTGCTGGAGCTTCTTCTTCGATTACAGTTGGCTCTTCTTCCGGTTCTGCTTCTGGTGCAGGTGCTTCAGGTACTGGTGCAGGTAATATTGTTA
This sequence comes from Lachnospiraceae bacterium, assembly GCA_963666475.2. Classification (GTDB taxonomy): domain Bacteria; phylum Bacillota; class Clostridia; order Lachnospirales; family Lachnospiraceae; genus JBFHIZ01. Next base: position 1,449,261 of record CAXXJM010000001.1, read on the forward strand.
CTGCAGGTGCTGGAGCAGGTATTGCATCATATTGTGAAGTTACCACTAAATCACCTGTAACATTATCATAACCAGGTCCCCATCCTGCAAATGTATATCCATCATGTTCTTCTGCTACTGGTGCAGTTGCTGCTGTACCATACTCAACGTTTTGATATTTCACAACGTCACCTGTAATTCCATCAACGAAAGTAACTAATAAAAGGTTATTCGCACTGTAAAGAATTTTCATTAATCTTGGTGTTTCATAACTCAGATACAAATCTTCTGTTGGCATTGGAGCTTCAACTTCTTCTGCAACTGGTAATGCCACTCTTCTTAACTGCATTTCCATCGCTTCATAGAATACAACTCTACCATTCTGATATCCATAAACTGGTCTAAATAAATTGAGTCCAGTAAGATCTGCTGCAAATCCTTCTCCTTCATCTGCGTCTCCGAGATGTGTTGCTCCCATAGCTACTTCATTGAATCCGATAGGTTCTCCATCCGTATTATCTTGATAATATTCTACGTATACGACTACCTGATTTTCTTCATAAACTACTGTAAATTCCAATCCTTTAAAATCTTCTACAGTAGTTTCTTCATCTGTATTTTCCATCACTCCTGAGATCGGATCGTTATGTGGAGTGAAGTATTGAATATATGGAGCTTCTTTACTAAATTCAGAATTATATTTCACTTTTGCTGTATAGTCATCAGCTGCTTTCGTTCCTTCTTCGCCTGCATATACATAATGAATCGTTAAATCATATTCATTTGCGGTATAGGTCACTTTATAAGAAAGACCTTTAAATTCAGCAGGTGCAACTTCTTCATCTGTATTTGTCATCGTAACATCAACAGAAGTTTGTGAAGGTGTATAATAATCTATTATTGGAGATTCAAACGTGTCAGATGTACCATATTCCATGGTTGATACATATGACTGTCTTGCTACAGTTCCATCTTCATATAGATATTCAATTGTAACTGGATAACTCATTATTTTATAAACAACAGTAATTTCAATTCCTCTGAATTTACGAGATTGTTTTTCATCAACCATCGTTCCACTAACTGTCGGAAGACTTGCTGAGTAATAACTAATCACTGGTGAATCTTTTGTAAATGTTGAATCATATGCTACAGATGTTTCATAGGTAGGCGCTGCCGTTGTTCCATCCTCATATTCATATTTGATTGTAAGAGGATAAGATTTTGCTTCCCAATTTGCTGTATATGTAACAAGTCCTGTATAAAAACTTGAATGTGAACGAGATTTCGTTCCAGAAATCGTCCATCCTTTAAAGTCATATCCAAATTTTGAAGGTGTTGGAACCCTTCCAATTCTTCCGTAACCATTTGTATATGTATAGAAAGAATAAGAATAAGAAGAAGGAGCCAATTCATTGCCAAACGTTCCTCCGTTTAACTCGTATGTAATCAATCCACCTTTTTTGTAATCTCTAAATGCCGGTGTATAAGTCGTATCTCCTGTAATAGACTCTAAATAAGTTACACGTGTTTCTCCATCCGTTGTCCATCCATCAAAGGAATATCCAATCACTTCTGTAGCGGTTGTAGAATCTGCTTTACTTGGAAATTCCCAAGGAAGTGGAGCCACTTTTACATATGGTGTTCCCCATCTAACATCAGTTACTTTTTTAAACTCGCCGCCTACTGCATTTAAGAAAATAACAGTATATCTTTCTTCTCGAACTTTATGAGCCGAGAAACATGCGGTTAAAGTTGTATTCCCTTTTACAAGATAATTCGCTGGTACAATTGCTCCGTCAACCATCCATCCTTCAAATGTATATCCAGTAACCACTCCATGATATACGGTTTCTTCTTTTGAAGGTGCTTCTGGAAGCAAGGTAGATAATTCTGTGTTATATAACACGCCTGTTTCTACGTGATATTCCGAACCATCTTCAAGATTAAAGGTCACTTTATATTCTTCCACCCCAACGGTCTTTCTCATATAATGTGCCATCAATGTCATATCATTTGTAATTGTAAAATTATCGGTATCAGAAATCAGACTTGCTGCTGTTCCATCGGTTCCCCAGCCCCAAAAATCCCATTCATAGATGATACCTTCGCTTGTATATCCTTCTTTTGTAGGTTCTGTTACAGATTTCAAAACATCTGTCAAAGTAGTACCACCTACTACTCCGGATACTGTTTGGCTGCCACTTCCGTTGTTATTATCAAAGGTAACATTATACGTTGGTGCTGCCACCTGTAAGGTTTCATAGTAATTCTTAATATTACTTGTTCCACGGTTGTTATGAACCTGATCATTTACCGTTTTTGTTACACTTTCATATCCTGTCGCTGATATTGTATATCCAGTTACTATTACATGTTCATTTCCTGACACATTTGAAAAATCAAATTCTGCCCATCCATCATTCATTACCGTATCTGGATTTGAAGTCGTCATAATCGGTTGGCCATTATGTCTGTACCCACCGTATGAATAACTTAATGTTACTGTTGCGTCATTTATTGCGTTTCCTTCTGCATCCTCTAATTGAATGCCAATGTGCACATCAAATTGTGTTGATGGCGCTGCAAAAGCTAAAGTACTTGCTCCTGGCAGAGACAACATCATTGCTAATGCGAGTATTACAGAAAATACTCTTGTTATATTTCTTTTTATTCCCTTTCTCATATTCCACTCCTTTATAAGAAAAACCTGTTAAAAAACGTTTCAGTAATAAGGACTATGCTTTTCTAAAAAAAGGGTCAAAAAAAATAAATTTTTTTTAAAAACTTTAAAAAAATTTGAAAATTCCAAAAAAGGAGCAGATCAAAAATGACCTGCTCCTACAATTTATTTCATATTCAGTTATTTCTTACATACCCATTAAATCGTTTATTTTTTTATTTTGCGAATAAATAGCGATTCCTGATATTGCTGCAATAACAAGTCCTATAATCATGAGCAGGATATCATATTGCGTGATTTCCAACATTCCCAAAATCACAACAGCAATCACAAAAACAATTAAAATTGCAACGTCAAATTTTTTCATCATAAAATTGCACCTTCTCTCTATCGTCCGTATTTGTCATCTTGTTCATCTTCTAAATGATTGATCTTTTTATTTCTCGAAACCGATCTTGCGACTGCATAACTTGTGTATACTAAGATAACTAATAATAAGATCCAGAAGATATAATGTACCGTTTCTTCAACGCTTGCCAGTGGTACTTCTTCTTCTCCAATTTCAATAGTCGGTGTTTCTTCTGCCGCCGGTTCTTCTACTGCGGGCTCTTCTTCAGGAGTTTCAGGAACTTCTGCTGCGAGCGCTGGAGCTTCTTCCGGAATTTCAACCGGTGCCTCTTCCGGTGCCGGTGCTGCTGGCGTCGGTGCTACTGGAATCGTTACTACGATTGGTGCATAGAGTGCTGTTACCGTCAAATCACCAAGAATATCATCATATGCAACATCCCATCCGGTAAAATCATATCCGTCGTGGTCCGGTGCAATTGGTGCTGTTGCTGCACCACCATAGAAAACGTTCTGGTATTTCAACACTGCTGCATCCAATCCGTCTACAAATGTAACGAGGAACGGAACCACCTGTGCTGTATAGGTAACGGTAAATTCCAATCCTTCAAATGCAGCTTCATTGTCTCCTGCCATAATTCCTGTAATCGATGTTTCATCTGGCAAGTATCCGACCACTGTTGGTGAAGTAATATCAAATTCCGTTCCAAAAGGAACCGCCTCATCGAAATAATCCGGTGCTGCCGTAGCTCCTCCAGTTGTCAGATAGTGAATGAGCAGCGTATATGTCTGATTGTTTATAAATCCTTCAATCCTCCATGTGCCGTCTGCACCCGTTCTAACACTGTACCATGTAATCGTTGCATCTTCTGCAAGGCCAAGTTCTGTATTTGTAGGAATACTACCAACTCCTGAAAATACAGATACATCTGCAAAATTTAGACCTTCTGCATCAAATATTGCTGTACCTGCATAGGTATCAGCTAGGAACCCTGTCACTTCAACACCTGTTCCATAATACCCTGCATCATAATTTCCAAGATCAAATCCTGCATTCAAAACATAGAAAGATGCGATACTTGACAAATCGTATATTGCGTATACGTCTAAACCTTCCGTTGCTGTAAATAGCATCGTTCCAATATCTTCAGTCCCATCTTGTACCAAACTCCAATTTCCACTAAAGTCGTAAGACATGGTCGGTGTTTCAAAATCGCTTACCAAACCATTCGGTGCTGAATCTTTTAGAATACTATCATATAGTACCGATACTACTTCTGTTTCTTCATTGATCGTTACTCCATCTGCATCCAGTGACAAATAATGATATGTCACGTCGTAACTATTTGCTTCCCATGTTGCTTCTAAATAAGTCGGTCCAAAGAACCACTGCAAATTGAAATTCATGATTGCTTCAAAATGAGCATATGGTCCATATTGCAAGGATGTATTTCCATCCCATCCAGTAAAGGTATATCCAACTTTCGTAGGGTTAATAATCGATACTGCTGGTGATAAGAAAATTAGATTTGAATAATAGAACGCATCTGGATTTGTTCCATCTATCATTCCACCATTTAGTTCATATGTTACCACATACCCTTTCGCCAGATCCGGTCTAAATAAAGCCCTTAAATCAATAGACCTTGTAATCTCATATTTCAATACATTAATCTGATGTTCATCCAATTCCCAGCCTGTAAAGATATATGGAATAATATATCCAGCGATAACAGCATCTGGTTTCGTCGGATTCGTTGGCGGAAGAACGGTTCTTAGTCTGGTTCCATAAAGATTATCAGCTGCCGTAAAGAACCATGAGCCATCCTCGTTTAAGAACCTTACTGTATAATACTCGTATCCAAAAATACTTTCATCAAATACCGCACGAAGAATTCGATCTTCAGTAATCAAAAATGTTTCCGGATGATCTACAATCCCTCCTACCGTTCCATCGGAACTCCATCCGCGGAATGTGTACTGATAAATCGTTCCCATTCTTGTTTCATGTGCTTTTTCTGGGTCATTTTCTGGTAACAGTGTATCTAGTGCTGTGTTATACAAAACATCATTCGCTGTATCAAAAACAGATCCGTCTGCGTTTTTAAATGTTACTGTGTAATGTTCATACCCAACAAAATATGAGCTGTAATATGCAGTTAATATTTGTGTTGCAGTAATAATATAAGTTGCTGCGTTCACTACTCCAGTTGCTGCTCCATCGGTACTCCATCCTTCAAAAGTATAGCCTGTGATTTCTCCTTCATGCACCGTGTTCGCTTTTAATGGATCTGCTGGTGCAATCGTACTTAATAATGTTCCGTCTAAAACATTTGATACTGTGGTACTTAATTCACCATTTGCAGGATTGAATGTTACTTCGTGTACCGGAATCAGTCGATCCATAAATACAATTCCGTAATCTTCTGTGTATCCCACACCATGTCCGACCTCATCGTTTGGTCTTCTTTCCACAGTCTTGGTTTCATAACCAGCAGCTACAATCGTGTAACTAATAATATGTATTTTCCACCAGTTCACTGTTACAACCGATTTTCCATCCGCTCCTGTTGTTCCGGATACATCTCCTTCTCCGAATCCCTCGTATCGAATGTGATAGGTGACTGTCGCTCCTTCAATAGCGTTATTTGTGTTTTGATCTCGTACTTCCATTAATATCGTAATACTCGTCGGGTCGCTTGGCTTCGCGTAACTGAGGCTTTTAGCGCCTGGCAATGATAAGATCATCGCTACAGCAAGCACTATTGAAAAGAATCTTTTAAAATTCGTTCTAATCGTTCTTTTCATGTTCTCACTCCTTATTTTACTTTTGTTTTGTATAGACAACAAACATGTAATTCCTTAATTGTCTGATATCCTCGTTACATAATTAAAGACCGTCAGATTATTTCGATGAGCTCGTCGTTTTTTTTTATTCTGTATATTTTATAAAATCTTTAGATTTATCTTCGTTTTATATGTTACATTTCATGGTTTTTCTCTTTCTTTTTCATACACAGTAACATATAATAAAGAAAAAGCATGCAATCCTAAAGAAGGTGCAAAGATGAAAGAAAAAATTTTAAAACATAAAAAATTCATAAATGTATTTATCATCTCCTTGTTTCTTTTGAGTACGTTGTCAGGATGCGGGAACCAAAGCGTATCTCAGTTACCCTCTTCTACATCAGGAACGGATTCGAGCAACCACACAAGTACACAAACGAACGAAACTGTGGTTCCTGAAAATCAGATTCTTCTGAATGAGGATACCGCATCTGGTTTGTTTAAAGAATCCGCCGGCTCCAGAGATAATACACCCTTCTGCCTCATCCCAGAGGCCCCTGGTACAAATGTCCTTAAAAACGACTTAGTGACCGTTGATATATCCAATTCCTCGGAAGGCTATGTCGTTGTTGATTATCGAGGCAGTTCAAAAAAAGTGAAATTGCAGATTACCGGACCAGATCAAGTCGTTTATACATACAACTTACAGTATGGTTCCGATGTATTTCCTCTATCCGCAAGTGGAGGTAATTATTTGTTTGCAGTTTTCGAAAATATAGAAGGAAATCAGTATTCTCCTGTCTTCTCAAAGACTTCTGAACTAACCGTTACAAACGAGTTTGGAGCATTCTTATATCCAAACCAATATGTCAACTTTCACGCAGATAATGAAGCAATTGCTTTAGCAGAAGAACTCTCTTATACCGCAGACAACGATCTTGATGTTGTCTCAAACATCTACAACTACATCATTAAAACCATTACATATGATTATGACAAAGCAGAAACCGTTCAAAGTGGATACATTCCGGATATCGATGAAATCTTATCGATTGAAACTGGCATTTGCCTAGACTATGCAGCGGTTATGACTTCCATGCTAAGAAGTCAACGAATCCCAACAAGACTTGAGGTTGGTTATGCAGGCGAGGCGTATCATGCTTGGATCAGTACCTACATAACAGATATTGGATGGGTCAACGGAATCATCGAGTTCAACGGTACCGAATGGGAACTTATGGATCCTACTTTTGCAGCAAACTCGAGCGAAAAAGCATTGAAAAATTTCATCGGAGATGGAAGTAATTATTTGATAAAATACATATATTAATTTCTGATTTTTATTGAGGGGGTATTCATGAAAACGAACAAAATGCTATCGAACTTTGAAATATCAAGCTTCTGCAACCAAATGTCCATGATTTTGAAAGCAGGTATCAGTCCTGTAGAAGGACTGGGTATCTTAATATCCGATGTCGATAGCGATGCTGGGAAAGATATCATTGAAACCATTCTAAACGACTGTAAGAAAGGTGAACGCTTTCACATTGCAGTACAAAACTGCCAAGTATTTCCAAAATATGCAATTAACATGATTTCCTTAGGTGAAGAATCTGGTTCCCTAGACACCGTCATGGATTCATTAGGTAAATACTATGAGTCCCAGGCAAACATCATTACCAGTATTAAAAATGCTGTTGTTTATCCATTTACTATGATACTAATGATGCTTGTCGTTATTTTCGTTCTAATTTCACGTGTACTGCCAATATTTAATCAGGTATTCGTACAACTCGGCAGTGAAATGAATGGCTTTTCTCAAAGCCTACTTTCTATTGGATCCATCATTAACAACTCCATCCTAGGTATCATGATTGTCCTTTCTGTTTTGATTGTAATTTTGATATTTCTTTTCAAAGTTCCCCTTGGAAGAAATTTACTAAAAAAAATATCTTCCCATTCTATTTTTACAAAGAACTTTGTAAATCATATGGCGATTGGTCGTTTTGCGTCCGGAATGGCTCTCACATTAAAAAGCGGTATGGACACCTACCAAAGTCTTGATATTGTCGCTGACCTAGTTGATCATCCAGTGATTTCTCCAAAAATTCGTGCTTGTCGCGAACGACTTCTCGAAGGTGACACATTTTCAGAAGCACTTGCAAAAATAAACGTATTTACAAATCTGAATCTAAAAATGATTGCAATCGGATACAAAACTGGAGGTTTGGATTTGGTGATGACTCAGATTGCGAAGCAATACGACGAGGAAACCGATCGAAAAATACAATCCATCATCTCCATCATCGAACCCACCCTTGTTATCTCGCTTTCTGTTATTGTTGGTATGATTTTACTTTCTGTCATTTTACCTCTCATGGGAATTATGGCGAGTATCGGATAATGGAGGAAAAAATATGAACCGTTTCGGTAGAAAAAACAATTCATTCGTCTCAGGAGTCAAAAAGTATGCTCCCGTTTTGATATTTATAATCGTTATCTGTATCTTTCTTTTTGGAATTACTTTTTTGAATCGTTCTTCTGTTTCCAAGCAAAAAGAAAGCCTGGAATCCGCATTAAATCGAAGCATTGTTCAGTGTTATTCTATTGAAGGAACCTATCCTCCAAGCTTATCCTATATACAAGAACATTATGGCCTAACCTATAACGAGGACCTTTTTTTTGTGGATTATATAGCGATTGGCGCAAATTTATTACCAGATTACACCGTCATCGTACGATAGAAAGGATAAATCCATGGATTTTGGAAAAGAAAAAAAACATACCATTGATTTTCTATTTGTAATCACTCTGTTTTTTGTATTCTCAATTTCATCTCTCTTATTAATTGTATTTGGTGCAAAAATTTATCAAAATACCGTTGAAAAGATGCAGTCAAATTACCAAGAAAGAACGTCCCTTGCGTATATATCCGAAAAAATCAAACAGCATGATGCGCATAATGCCGTAACCATAGAAACCTACCAAGGCATCGACTCGCTTGTTCTTTCAGAGACCATAGGTGAATCCACCTATTATACGTACATCTATTACTATGACGGCTATATTCGGGAGCTTCTTACTGCAGATCCAGGGGATCTCGGTCCAAATGCCGGAAACAAAATCATAGAAGCTACTGATTTTTTTATAAAAGAGGAACAAAACAACTTATATCAAATTATTATTGGACTCGACGATAACATAAGCGTATCACTATTCGTCTGCACACACTGCAATTAGGAGATATTATGAACAAAAATAAATCGAAAGCATCCAAATCCTCTCTCTTTCTTTTGGAGCTGATCTTATCCATTTTCATATTTGCAATTGCCGGAAGTGTTTGCGTTCAATTATTTGTGAAAGCACATTTACTGAGTGTAGAAACCATCAATCGTAATAACTATATGGTATGGACACAGAATATCGCAGAAATTTTTTATTCTGACACAAGCCTCGAGTCCCTTAATACCTTGTTGCCTGCAACAAAAGAAGGTGAATCCTCCTATATTATTTCTTTTGATGCCAATTGGAACACCGTGGAATACAATAACCCAAACACCAAATATACTGCCACTATAGTAAAATCCGCAGACGATGATTACGCATATGCGAATATCCAATTTTCCTCAACTTCCAATACGCTATATTCCTTAAAGGTCCATAAGCATTTGCAGAAAGGTGAGGTAAATCCATGAGCCGTTCAAAATCCAACACTTCTGTTGGCATCTCAACAATTCTTCTAGTCTTTGTGATTATTAGTCTTGTGTCCTTTGCTACCTTAACAGTAGTTACCGCTAATTCAGACAACTCACTCAGCAAAAAAATCGAAACCAGACAAACCGCATACTATAATGCCTGCAACCAAGCTGAAAATGAACTTGCTTCATTGGATCAATTTCTAATAGCACAGTACGAAAACAGCTCATCAGAGGATATGTATTTTCTTTCTACGGAATCCACTTATACCTATACTCTTCCAATTTCTGAGATGCAATCCTTGTTTATACAGGTTGAAGTATTATATCCAGTCAGCTCAGATGGTCCGTTTTATGAGCTCACAAATTATGAAGTGATCACAACCGGTGATTATGAATATGATGAGCATTTATCAGTCATTCAATAGTTCATTTCATACAAAGAACCCCACAGCATTCGACGATGTGGGGTTCTTTGCAATCCTATAAGTAAAATGTTACAACGCAGAATCTCCGCGTTCTTTCGTACGAATTCGTATACAGTCAATTACTTCTGAAATGAAAATCTTACCGTCTCCAAATTCTCCTGTATTCGTCACTTCAATAATAGTCTCAACGATTTCGTCCAAACGGTCATCTGGTACAACCATCTTGATTTCCACTTTAGGAAGTGTATTCATAATAACTTCATTTCCTCTAACATATTCTGTAAAACCATATTGTTTTCCACAACCCAACACCTGATTAATGGTCAATCCATTAATCTTCTTTTGCAACAAAACATCTTTTAAAGTTTCGAGTTTTTCTGGTTTTATAATCGCTTCAATTTTCTTCATCTTACTAACCATTCCTTTCCCATCCGGTTATTGATCCAATCCAGTAAATGCTGGATATGCCAATTCACCATGTTCTGAAAGATCCATTCCGTGTGCCTCTTCTTCTTTTGTCACTCGAATATCCATAAATAACTGAATTCCCTTAAGTATTACAAAAGTAGCCACCACTGCAATGATTACAGTAATAACAATACTCACAATTTGCGCAACCATCAGTTTTGTTTCTCCATAAATCAGACCATTCCATTCGATCGATGGGTTCACGGTTTTACTAGCAAAAATCCCGGTTGCAATTCCACCCCAAACACCTCCTATACCATGGCACCCAAAGGCATCAAGCGCATCATCGTATTTGAATTTTGCTTTCACTTTTGTCATTGTAAAATAACAAATCGGGCTTACAAACAATCCAATAATCAAAGCCGCCCATACCGGTACAAAGCCTGCGCCTGGTGTAATCGCTACAAGTCCAACAACGGCGCCAGTGGCCCCTCCGAGTACGGTTGGTTTACCGTGTAATATTCTTTCAAGTGCCAGCCATGACAACATTGCCATTGCGGCAGAAGTATTTGTCGTTAAAAATGCATGTGCTGCAAGACCATCCGCTGCCAGTGCACTTCCTCCATTAAAACCAAACCAACCAAACCATAAAATTCCTGCACCGAGTACAACATAAGGAATATTATGAGGTTTATATGAAATAATCCCATGGCCTTTTCGCTTGCCAAGGATCATACATGCTACTAATCCAGAAACTCCTGAGCTGATGTGAACTACGTTTCCTCCAGCAAAATCAAGTGCGCCCAATTCTTTTAAAAATCCACCATCACCCCATACCATATGGGCTAGCGGATAATATACGATAATCGACCACAACGCTACAAACGTGAACAGGGCAGAGAATTTCATTCTTCCCACCAAAGATCCACTGATCAATGCTGGTGTGATAATTGCAAACATCATCTGGAAGATTGCAAAAACTGTTTCAGGAATCGAATCCGAATATGCCGCATTTGGTTCACTTCCTACACCATTAAAAAACAAATGCTCGAATCCTCCTACAATACCAGCGTGGTCACCCCCAAATGCCAACGAGTATCCAAACATTACCCACATAACCGATGCGAGCCCACACAGTAAAAAAGCCCCCATTAATGTGTTTAAAACATTTTTTCTTCTTTCAAGACCAGCATAAAAAAAAGCCAATCCTGGTGTCATGAAAAACACAAGTGTTGAACATAACAAAATAAAGCCAGTGTTCGCTAAACTAATTTCCATATTTTCTTCCTTTCTCTTATTAAAATACATAAAAAAAGGACAACCAAAAATCGCGGCATAAATTTGCCGCGGTTTTTGGTCGTCTTTGACCGCTAAGAAGAATTATAGCAACATGTTTTTTTAATGTCAAACACTTTTTAAATTGGTTCTGCGGTAAAAATAACCACTGTCCTAGGAGGAGCATAAAAAATGCCATCACTTGTTCTTACATTTTTTATATTCGGGCAGGTACAAAGTTGTTTTTTCCATATATATCCAAGCGGAATTTGAGGAAGTTTCACTTCCACCTCTTCCCAAAATGTATTCATTGCCACATAAATGATATCGTCTCGCATATCTCCTTCAATATCTCTTCCTGCATACATAACCCCTACATAATGCTCGTTAGACTCAAAACGCTCTTTCCAAGGACGTGTTCCATGAAAACTAATGTCTGGGAACCCTGCACTACATCGCATCAATCTTCGTCTAAGTATTTTGTGTTTTTTTCGGAAAGCTATCATCTCCGCAACAAAATCAAACATGTCCTGATGTTCCTCTAATCTTGTCCAGTCCAACCAGGATATTTCATTATCCTGGCAATACGGATTATTATTTCCAAATTGTGTATTTAAAAATTCATCTCCAGCCAAAAACATAGGCGTCCCTCTGCTACAGAAAAGAACTGCAAATGCGTTCCGCATCATTTTCTTTCGAAATGCCATAATTTCCGGATTATCCGTATCACCTTCTACCCCACAATTCCAACTATGATTATCATTTCCACCATCCGTATTATTCCAACCATTGGCTTCGTTATGTTTTTCATTATACGAATACAGGTCAAACATTGTAAAACCATCGTGACATGTAATAAAATTAATCGAGGCATTTTGCCTAGTCTCTGGATGATAGATATCCGGGGACCCTACCATACGGTTTGCAGCTGCCATTGCCATCCCTTGATCCGATTTTAAAAATTTTCTCATATCATCGCGATATTTACCATTCCATTCAGCCCACCGATTATTCCATGAAGGAAAATTACCCACCTGATATAATCCACCTGCATCCCATGCCTCTGCAATCAGTTTGACTTTCCCAAGGATTGGGTCATAAGCAAGGCTCTGTAAAAGAGGAGGTTGATTCATCGGCGATCCATCTTCGTTTCTTCCCAAAATCGATGCCAAATCAAAGCGAAAACCATCCACACGATAAGTGATTACCCAATACCTAAGGCATTCTAAGATGAGTTGTTGTACAATCGGATTATTGCAGTTCAATGTATTGCCACAACCGCTAAAATTGTAATAAAACCCTTCTGGAGTTAATAAATAATAAATATTATTATCAAACCCTTTGAACGATATATATGGTCCATTTTCATTTCCTTCCGCGGTATGATTGAATACCACATCTAAAATCACTTCAATGCCATTTTCATTTAATTCCTGAATTGTTTCTTTTAATTCACTTCCTTCTCGATTGTATTCTTTTTTATCTGCCGTATAGCTCGTATTTGGTGCAAAAAAGCTAACCGTATTATATCCCCAATAGTTATAAAGGGTGTTCCCGTTATACTCTCTAGAATCGAGCATTTCATCAAATTCAAAAATTGGCATAATCTCAACTGCATTAATTCCAAGCCTCTTAAGATACGGAATTTTTTCTTTTAACGCCTGAAAGGTTCCAGGATTTTCTACATTAGCCCCTTTGCCTTTCGTAAATCCACGAATATGCAATTCATATATAATTAAATCCTCCATCGGAAGAAGTGGTTGCCTGAAATCTTTCCAATCAAAATCATCTCTTACAACCCTTGCCTTGTAATTCGTCTGCACTGACTGTTTCTTACCCCAACTACTTTGTCCCGTAACCGCTTTTGCATAAGGATCCAATAAGATTTTTTCTTTGTTGAAAGCCAATCCTTTGGACCAATCATTTGGTCCGTCGACACGATACGCATATTCAAAATCGTAAATGCTTAGTCCAAATACAATCATTGAATACACTTGTCCTATTTTGTAATGATCTGGGAATGGCAATACAGCATATGGTTCGTCTTTTTCTCTCTCAAATAACAACAGTTCGATGCCCGTTGCTCCCGAGGAATGGACCGTAAAATTGACACCACCAGGAATGGCAGTTGCCCCATTGATATTATAAAACCCCGGACGCACTTCATAGCCACCAATTGTATTCAGAGATACCAGGTGATATTTTTTTTGCGTTGATTTTACAGGTATCGATTCTTTTTTCTTCAATTCATCTCCCATAATGCCAAACCTTTCTCATTTCATGAAAATCAATCCAAATCCCCAATCAAATTGTCTTTTATTTCATTGTACATCAACGATTTGTTCGTATATTTACAAACATTATATCATTTATGTATACACTTATTCAAGACAGAAAAAACTCCGTACATAAAATGCAATGTACGGAGTTTTTTATTCGTAATATGATTTAAATTAAACACCCATTTTAGATCCATCCTGTAAATCATAACCACACAAGGAATGAAAAATCGTTCTTTTTAAATCTGACTTGTCTTTTTTTGGAAGGTAATAGTACCAAAAGTAAATTCTTTCATCCACTTCCTGAACATATTTCACTCTCTCCTTGATCTTCTGATCAATCAGCTCAACAATTTCTCGATCAGAACATTTGGCTATTTCTGATTCCCTACTTACCAGCCGTTCGATTTCGACCAATTCATTTGCATAACAATCTCTCTCCATTTTCTTCCCCCATTTAGAAAATTTCAAGTTCAAAAGATTAGCCCACTATTTATATTGATTATTTCTACTTCAAATATACATGGAAAATATCCTCTTGTCAAAATGAATTTGCTTATTTTTCGCGATATTCTCTTGGTGTCATTTGAAATAGCTTTTTGAACATTCGATTAAAATGTTCTACATTTGGATAGCCGACAATTTCAGCAATATTTTCTACTGAATTATTTGTATTTTTTAATAATCTTTTTGCTTTTGTCATGCGAATTTCCTTCACATTTTCTTGAAAGGTCTTTCCTGTTTTTTCTTTTATATATTTGGACATGTATTGGGGTGACAAAAAAAACGCAGAAGACACATCATCCAAAGTGACCGTCTGATAATTGTTTTGAATATAATTCATGACCTCCATGGCACGTTGCTCTCTAGCTCCACCATTCTTCCGCTCTGCAAGCATTTTATTGGTTGCAGAAGAAAGTGCTTGAATCGATGCTTTTATGATGTCCGCATCAATTCCAACGCCCCAAAAATGACCACCATTATTCTCCACTTCGACATAAGCAACCGCTTCTGACATCGAACCTTGTTTCAAAGCATGCTCTTCGTATGTGTCAATTTCATAATTGATACCAAAACATTGCTTAATGCAATTGCTCACTGCATCAAAACGTCCATTTCCCGACGCATGAACCACGCGTTTCTCGTCTCCAAACTGCACAGTGATTTCCGCCACGATCCCATTTTCCTGTCGAAAATGGCTTTCTGTAATTTCATATACCGTTGTATTGTTGATATAGTGATCTTCAAATATCTGATATACAACCGCTGGCTGAATTTCGTTGTGGCTCTTATCAGAAATTCCTTTTACAAGGTAACCAACCTCTTCTTTCATCTGATTTGGAATGGTAAACCCAAAATTCTGTTTCAGTATATATGCTACACCACCTTTTCCAGACTGACTATTGATTCGGATAACGTCTGACTCATATTTTCTCCCAAGATCTCTAGGATCAATCGGTAAATATGGAACAGTCCATTGTCCATCACTTTTTCCTTCATCCCACCAAGCCATACCTTTTGAAATTGCATCTTGATGTGAGCCTGAAAATGCTGTAAATACCAAATCCCCAGCGTATGGTGAACGTTCTGGAACTTTCATCCCCGTCAGGTTCTCATATTTTTCTCTCACTTCCATAATGTTCGAAAAATCCAATCCAGAATCCACACCGTGTGTATACATATTCATCGCCAGTGTCACAAGATCCACATTTCCCGTTCTCTCTCCATTTCCAAACAAAGTGCCCTCTACACGATCCGCACCTGCAAGGACTGCCATTTCTGCATCACTAATTCCACTTCCTCTATCATTGTGAGGGTGCACACATAGTACAACAGCATCCCTATACATCATATTTTTATGGAAAAATTCAATCTGCGATGCAAACACGTGCGGCATCGCAATCTGTACGGTTGTAGGAATATTAATAATCGCCTTGTGTTCTTTTGTGGGTTTCCAAACATCCAAAACTGCATTACATACTTCTAATGCATACTCTATTTCCGTTCCTGGAAAGCTTTCCGGACTGTACTGAAAAGTAAAATTCCCTTCTACTTCCTTTGCTAAAGTATCTAATAACTTTGCTCCTTCGATCGCAATTTTTTTGACTTCGTCTTTCCCTTTACGAAAAACCTGTTCACGCTGAGCAACCGAAGTCGAATTATATAAATGAATCACCGCATGTTTTGCGCCCTTGACTGCTTCAAATGTTTTTCGAATAATATGCTCACGTGCCTGAGTTAACACCTGGATGGTTACATCGTCCGGAATCATATCCTCCTCAATTAATGTACGCAGAAAAGTAAACTCTGTATCAGAAGCTGCAGGAAATCCAACTTCGATTTCTTTCACTCCGATTTTTAAAAGCATTTTAAAAAACTCTATTTTTTCGCTCAAACTCATTGGTTCGATCAGCGCCTGATTCCCATCTCTCAAATCCACACTACAAAAAATAGGAGGTTTTTCGATATAATCCTTCTTTACCCAATCGTAACAATCCTCTGGTGCTTTAAAATATTGTCTTTCATACTTCATATTGTTTTCCATCGCTTTCTTTTCTTTCATATTCAGCCTAGCCTTTCTATCAAAATCTCGCACAAAACAATCTATCAATAAAAAAACGTCCCATGCAAACTAAGGTTGCATAGAGACGCATTTACATACGCGGTACCACTCTATTTCATGAATACTCATGCTCTCTCGGTACAAATATACCTATCCCTATTTTCGGTGGGCTTCCGTCTGCTCCTACACAATTTCTCTTCAGGCAGCTGCTCCAAGACGAGTTCTGTATTCGGTTACTAGCCATTTTCACCTACCATGACCTCTCTGAAAGTACGACGAATACATACTACTTCTCTTCAACGCATTATCCTATTGAACTATTTATTGATTATAACAAATTAGAATTCGTTTTCAATGACTAAATTTAATCATTTTTATTGACTTATTTTACTATTTCTAAATTTTTCATTGAAATATCTAGTATTGGTGCCGAGTGTGTTAGTGCTCCGCTCGAGATGTAATTTACCCCAAGCCCTGCTAAATTTCTAATATTTTCTTTGGTCACATTTCCAGAACATTCCGTTTGCGCCTGATTTCCAATGATTCGAATCGCTTCCTTCATCGTGTCATAGCTCATGTTATCTAACATGATAATGTCTGCTCCAGCCTCCAATGCCTCTTCTACCATTTCAAGTGTTTCTACTTCCACTTCTACTTTCCTTACAAATGGAGCATAATCTTTTGCCATGGTCACTGCCTCTTTCACACCACCAGCTGCCGCAATATGATTATCCTTTAAAATAATCCCATCGGACAAATTAAAACGATGATTATATCCTCCACCAACTTTTACAGCATATTTTTCAAAAATACGCATATTCGGTGTCGTTTTTCTTGTATCTAAGAGTCTTGTATTACTACCCTCGAGATATTTTACAATTTCTCTGGTGTAGGTCGCAATACCACACATTCTTTGCAAATAATTAAGAGCTACTCGTTCACCGGATAGCAGTGTTTTGATATCCGCCTGTATTTCCGCAATCAATTGCCCAGCTTTTACAAATTCTCCATCTTCAACAAAAGCTTTCATTTCTGCTGTTTGATCCATAAGCGTAAAGACTCTAAAAAAAACTGCGATACCAGCTATTACGCCGTTCTGCTTCGCAAGCAACTGCACTTTTCCTCTTTTGTTATCCTTCATCACTGCATTTGTCGAGAGATCTTCACTTGTAATATCCTCTTTCAATGCCTGTAGTAAGAGATCATCCACATTTACAGCGAGTGTGATGTTGTTTATCATGTTCTTTACTCCTTTCCATACGATCCTTTAAGATTGCTTTTCTTTTTTCTATCATCTGATCGAAATCTTGATATATCTTCATATTCAAAAAAGGCCTTCTTTGAATTCTTTCATAATTATTTTTGATATAACATGCCGCTTTGTTTGCAAACACCAAGCTCTCTAAAAGCGAATTACTCGCTAAACGATTCGCTCCATGCACTCCATTGCAGCTTGTCTCTCCTATCGCAAAAAGATGTTGCATCGATGTCCTGCTGTCTAAATCCACTTCAATTCCACCCATGAAATAGTGCTGTGCTGGAACCACTGGGATGCATTCTTTTGTCAAATCATATCCCTCTTCCATGCATCGTTTATATATATTAGGAAATCTCTGTCGTATTTGTTCATCTCCAATATGTTCTAAAGAAAGCCAGACATATTCACTTCCTTCCATCTCTATTTGCTTCTTAATTTTCTCCGTAAGCAAATCTCTCGGAAGCAATTCATCTACAAAGCGTTCTTTCTTTTGATTTAATAAAATCGCACCTTCGCCTCTTACAGATTCCGAAATCAAAAAACGGCGCCCCTTTTTTTTGCTAAATAAAGATGTTGGATGAATCTGAACATAGTTTAAATCCTTTGTTTTTATTCCGTGATCCAATGCAATGGCAACCGCATCTCCAGTAAGATGCGAATAATTGGTCGATTCATGGAACAATCCACCAACACCACCCGTTGCAAGAACAACGTAGTCCGAATCGACACGCTCCACAAGATTCCACTGATTCCTGACAACAATTCCAGTACACCTGTTTTGTTCCGTTATTAAATCCAACATCTCCATATGTTCAAAGATTTTGATATTCTCTCTTTTTCTAACTTCCGCTAAAAGTTTGCTGGTGATTTCCTTGCCCGTTTCATCTTCGTGATACAGAATTCTTGGGGATGAATGAGCCCCTTCTTTTGTATAGCAAAATCCACCTTCATTCTTTTCAAATTCGACACCATAAGACTCAAGTTCAAAAATGGTCTGTCTTGAAGAACGTATCATTTGTACAACCGAATCCTTCTTGTTTTCATAATGTCCTGCACGAAGAGTATCTTCAAAAAATGAATCGTAGTCTGATTCATCCTTTAAAACACAAATTCCACCCTGCGCCAAAAAAGAGTCACTTTCTTCCACGCCACTCTTTGTGTACATCCATATTTTTCGTTCTTTTGGTATACTGAGCGCACAATAAAGACCAGCTGCTCCAGTTCCAACAATAATCACATCTACTTCCTTATTCATGATGACCTTTCTACTTTGCAAGTTCCAACATACGATCCAACCCACCAATCGATTGCTTTCTTACTTCTTGACTCACTTCCATCACATTTGTTTGTTCATTCAACTGTTGACATATTTTTTCCAACGTAATTTTCTTCATATTAGGACATACCATATCAGGTTTTACATAGAATACTTTGTTTGGATTCTTTGTATTCAGTTCATGCAGAATCCCTATTTCCGTGCATACGATAAACTCTGTTGCAGGAGACTCCGTTGCATAATTGATTATACCTGACGTACTACCAATATAATTTGCCAGATCCAAAACCTCTTCTTTACATTCTGGATGCGCAAGTACAACAGCTTCTGGAAATTCTGCCTTGATATTCTCCACGCTAGCTCTCGATAAATTCGCATGCACATGACAAAATCCATCATTGAATATAAAATTCTTTTCTGGCACTTGTTTTGCAACATATCTACCAAGGTTTTCATCTGGAATAAAAAATATATTTTTGTTTGGCAACGCCTTAAGAATTTTTATAGCATTTGATGAGGTCACAATCACATCTGCATGTGCCTTAATTTCTGCTGTTGAATTGATATAACATACAACAGCAAGATCCTCATATTCTTCTCTTTTTTTGTTTATTTCCTGAATGTCAACCATATGTGCCATAGGACAATCCGCTTCCAAGTCAGGCATCAAAATCGTCTTTTCCGGATTTAATATTTTAATACTTTCTCCCATAAAAAACACACCACATAACATGATTGTTTTTTGAGATAGTTCGGTAGCTAGCTTACTTAAATAATACGAATCCCCGACATAGTCAGCAACCTCCTGAACTACTCCTTCTGTGTAGTAATGGGCTAAAATAGCCACATCTTTATTTTTTTTCAGACTCATAATCTGTTCTTTTAGCTGATTTACTGCTTGATCTTCCATTTGGTTCTTTTCTCCATTTCCTTATAAAAAGGCATTTTCCAATTGATAGGTTATTGTTTTTGAGTATATCACATGACATTACAGCTGACAAGACAGTGAATTTCAATACTTTCCTATTATAACCATTTTATAGTATGCAAATTAGTCGGTTTATGGTAAAATAAAGCGGTTTTAGCAATTGTTTTAAATTATTTTGAGTGTGAAATCTATATTCACACTGCTTTTTGAAAGGCATGGATAAAAATATGAGTATTTTAACTGTAGAAAACCTTACACACGGTTTTGGAGATCGTGCGATTTTTGAAAATGTTTCCTTCCGTTTATTAAAAGGAGAACATATCGGATTAATTGGTGCAAACGGAGAAGGTAAGTCTACCTTTATGAACATCATTACCAGAAAACTCCAACCAGACGAGGGAAAAATCGAGTGGGCAAAAAATTCCCGCATTGGGTATCTAGACCAGCACACTGCACTAGAACCAGGTATGACCATCCGAGATGTATTGGGCTCTGCATTTTTGTTTTTATATGAACTAGAAACTCGCTCCAGTGAACTTTGCGAATTAATGGCAGAAGCTTCTGAAGAGGAATTGGAACAATATATGGAAGAATATGGTACGATTCAAGATCTTTTGACCATGCATGATTTCTATATGATTGATAGCAAAGTCGACGAAGTTGGAAAAGCTTTAGGACTTACTGATATCGGCTTGGATCGTGATGTCTCTGAACTAAGTGGTGGACAGCGCACAAAAGTTCTACTGGGAAAACTTCTACTTGAAAAACCAGATATTTTATTGCTTGACGAACCTACCAACTACTTAGATACTGTGCATATCGAATGGCTAAAACGATATCTGCAAGAATATGAAAATGCCTTTATTTTGATCTCTCATGATATTCCATTTTTGGATAGCGTAATTAACCTCATCTACCATATGGAAAACAAAGAGCTCAATCGATATGTAGGTGGATATGATAAATTCATGGAAGTCTATGAAATGAAGAAAAGCCAGCTTGAAGCAGCTTATTCCAAACAACAAAAAGAAATTTCAGAGTTGAAAGATTTTGTTGCAAGAAATAAAGCACGTGTTGCTACTCGTAACATGGCGATGTCCAGACAAAAAAAATTAGACAAAATGGACGTCATCGAACTAGCCTCTGAACGTCCAAAGCCAGAATTTCGATTTAAGTTCTCCCGTACTCCAGGAAAGTATATCTTTCAAACAGAAAACCTAGTTATTGGATACGACGAGCCTCTTTCTTCTCCATTAAATTTAGAAATGGAAAGAGGACAAAAAATCGTATTAACTGGAGCAAATGGTATAGGTAAGACTACTTTACTGAAAAGTATCCTAGGTATGATTCCATCTATCGAAGGCAAGGTTACCCATGGTGAATTTCTATCCATTGGCTACTTTGAACAAGAATTATCCGGAGATCAAAGAAAAACCTGTATCCAAGAAATCTGGGATGAATTTCCCGGTTTCACGCAGTATGAAGTGCGAAGTGCACTTGCAAAATGCGGACTCACTACAAAGCACATTGAAAGCTTGGTGAAAGTTCTTAGTGGAGGCGAACAGGCAAAGGTAAGACTGTGCAAACTGATCAATCGTGAAACGAATATACTAGTTCTCGATGAGCCTACCAATCACTTAGATGTTGAAGCAAAAGCAGAACTCAAACAAGCCTTAATTGATTATAAAGGAAGTGTCCTTATGGTTTGTCACGAACCTGAATTCTACGACGGTTTGGCAACCGAAGTATGGGACTGCACAAAATGGACTACCAGAATCTGGTAGTCCATTTCTTTTGATTTGATTCAATTTTTATTGATTTAGTGCAGCTTGTGCTGCTGCCAATCGCGCTATAGGTACTCTAAAAGGTGAACAAGAAACATAATTCAAACCAATCTTATAGCAGAATTCCACACTGGACGGATCTCCACCATGCTCCCCACAAATTCCTAGCTTGATTCCAGGGCGAGATTCTTTTCCCTTCTTCACCGCCATTTCAACCAACTGTCCGACTCCACTTTGATCCAGTCTTGCAAATGGGTCCGACTCAAAGATTTTTTCTTTATAGTATGCGTTCAAAAATTTTGCTGCATCGTCTCTTGAAAATCCAAATGTCATCTGCGTCAAATCGTTTGTTCCAAAGGAAAAGAACTCGGCTTCTAAAGCAATTTCATCTGCCATCAGAGCCGCTCTTGGTGTTTCAATCATCGTTCCGACCATGTAATTGATATCTGACCCTTTTTCAACTTTGACTGCCTCCGCTACTCGAACAACAATATCTTTTACAAATTTCAATTCCTTTTTCTCCACTACAAGAGGAATCATAATTTCCGGAACAATATCGTAACCCTTTTCATCGCGAATCTCAATCGCTGCTTCCATAACTGCTCTCGTTTGCATTGCGGCAATTTCTGGATACGTTACAGCAAGTCTACAGCCTCGATGTCCCATCATTGGATTAAATTCATGCAGACTGTCACAAGTCTCTTTTACATGTTCTCGACTTAATCCCATTTCCTTAGCAAGTGCTATGATATCCTCTTCTTTTGTGGGAACAAATTCATGCAGAGGTGGATCCAAATAACGAACGGTCATAGGTTTTCCTTCCAAAACCTCATACATTTCACGGAAATCCTTTTTCTGATATGCAAGTAGCTCAGCAAGAGCTGCTTCACGTTCTTCTTTTGTTTCAGAAAGAATCATTTTTCGAATCTTAGGAATACGTTCTTCCTCAAAGAACATATGCTCCGTACGACAAAGTCCAATGCCTTCCGCACCAAGTTTTACCGCATTTGCTACATCCACAGGAGTATCTGCATTCGTCCGTACTTTCATTGTACGATATTGATCTGCCCACTCCATAATTCTTCCAAAGTCACCACTGACCGTTGCCTCCATCGTCTTCAAATCCCCAATGTAAATTTTTCCAGTCGTTCCATCTAAAGAAATATATTCTCCCTCATGAATCGTTTTTCCACCAAGCTCCATGCTCTTTGTTTCTTCGCAAATTCGAAGTTCTCCACATCCGGAAACGCAAGCTCTTCCCATGCCCCTTGCGACAACCGCAGCATGCGAAGTCATTCCTCCTCTTGCAGTCAAAATTCCCCGCGATGCATTCATTCCTTCAATGTCTTCTGGAGAAGTTTCTAATCTAACCAAGATTACTCGTTCTCCTTTATCCCCAGCATTTCTAGCGTCTTCTGCTGTAAAGTAAACCTTTCCTGCAGATGCGCCTGGTGATGCTGGGAGCCCATTTCCAATGACCTCACCTTCTTTTAAAGCAATCGGATCGAAGGTCGGATGTAGCAGCTGATCCAGAGATTTTGCATCAATTCTCTGCACCGCTTCGACTGGTGTGATTTTTCCTTCATCCACAAAATCACATGCAATACGAAGCGCAGCTGGTGCTGTTCTTTTTCCATTTCTAGTCTGCAAGAAATAAAGTTTTCCCTCTTGAATCGTAAATTCCATATCCTGCATATCAAGATAATGTTCTTCTAATTTATTTGCAATTTCCATAAAATGATTGTAGCAATCCGGAAGTTCTTCTTTCATTCTCTCAATGGATTGAGGAGTACGAATACCAGCAACCACGTCCTCACCCTGCGCATTAATTAGATACTCACCGAAGATCCCTTTTTCTCCAGTTGAAGGATTTCTTGTAAAAGCAACTCCTGTTCCAGAAGTATTTCCCATGTTTCCAAACACCATAGCTTGTACATTAACTGCTGTTCCCCAATCTCCTGGAATATCATTCATTCGTCGGTAGACAATTGCTCGTGGATTGTCCCATGAACGAAAAACCGCTTTTACAGCTTCCATGAGTTGAATTTTGGGATCTTGCGGAAAATCCTCCCCCATCTTATCTTTGTAGATTGCTTTGTATTTTGCAATCAGTTCTTTTAGATCTTCCGCTGAAAGATCCATATCATACAACACTCCTTTTTCTTCTTTGATAGCCGTTAAAAGGCCCTCAAAGAACGTCTTACTCATCTCCATGACCACATCAGAGAACATTTGAATAAATCTCCGATAAGAATCGTAAGCAAACCTAGGATTCCCCGTCTTATGCGCAAATCCTTCTACGGACTCGTCATTCAATCCTAAATTTAAAATGGTATCCATCATTCCAGGCATGGATGCTCTCGCGCCTGAACGTACGGATACCAATAGAGGATCTTCAACATCCCCGAATTTTTTGCCCTGGATACTCTCTAGTTCTGCCAGAGCAGAGAAAATTTGTGTTTCAATTTCATCTGAAATCTTCTTGCCTTGTTCATAATAGTCTGTGCATGCTTCGGTTGTCACCGTGAAGCCCTGAGGAATCGGAAGTCCCAGCCCGGTCATTTCAGCAAGACCTCCGCCTTTCCCCCCGAGCAAGTTCTTCATTCCGGCGTTTCCCTCTTTAAATAAATATACCCACTTCTTCATAAAAACACTTCCTCCTCTTTGCGTTTGATAATCATATTGTACTTGTTTTTATACAATCTCGTCAACTACATTTCTGACTATTTGTAGGAAGTTTTTTATTTTTTGTATAATTTGTAGTAAGAAACATTAAATGTTTTTACAGATGTCACTTTTTTCAATTTCTGTGTACTCAAATATTCATGAATTACGTCATAGCTATATTGTCCTTCTTTATATTCTTCGTAGTTTTGTAAAGTACGATCCAACTCCTCAATTGACTGATACGCATCGGAGGATAATGAATAAATCAGATTAAAATCATGTTGCCTTTGTATCTCAGAAAATGATTCCTCACCAGAAATCTGAAAATTTATATCCGCGATCAACACATCTGGCCTACTAAAACTAAACAAAGTGAATATCAAACAAAAACTTAAAAACAGAACATGAAAACGCATCTCTAATTTACGAATCATCATATATAAAAGTTCCGCAAACAAAATAACGAGTCCTGCCAAACACCATAATACAAATATTCTCAAAAATGTTAATGAATAAGCCTTAATATACAAAATCATTCGATATGCACTTGAAAATATCATGATAAATGTCATCGCACCTATTATGAACTGTATCACATATAGAATTCGATTTGATTCATATTTTCGTCTTTCATAAATCAATAATGTTAAATTCAAAATACAGACAAATAACAACTGAAAAAAGCCTGTTCTTGCATACTCTGCATAGGTATAGCCTTCTGGTAGCTGATTCCCCAAAAATAGATATTTTACTTGTACAATAGAAAAAACAAGGTAAATCAAAGCAATTGCGCCGCTATACATTGTCGGAATAAGTACATTCCTTTTTTTCTCCAAAACCTGTACTTCCTGACCATGATTCATTACGAGATAGGTCACAAAACCGCAAGTTGCAAAAAAAGCAAAAAGAAACCGGAACAAATGGTATATCCATTCATCAAATCGGAATTCCTCAAATCGGATCCATCGGAAACTTTTTTCTACGATTTCACCAAAAATCATATCCGCTCCTGACAATAGGGCCAGAACAATCGTTACAATTGGTATCGATACAACAATCCCCAAGATTATTTCTCTTTTCTTTTTATTATCTTCTTTTTCTCCAGCACTCTTAGCTTGCCAAAAATCAGTAAGTGGATGAAACATCAATTGAATACTTCCAAAAATCGTATGTAAAATACGCATAAACGATACATCCAAGGGGTGCTCAACTGGGTTTACATGCAAAACGAAATAGTATATCCAAATTACACACATAACAAGTGCCACTAATATTTGTAAGGTTTTGCTTCCAGTAAAAATTTGAGAAAATCCCAAACAAATCAAAATACACTCGTAAACAATGCTTCCTTTCACTTTTATGATATGTTTTTTTGATAAAAATAGTCGAAAGGCAAAAAGCATAATCATGGTAAGTATTACCCAATATGCCCCAAGCGATCCAGAGCTCGTAAAAAAAGCAAATACGATTGAAAACAATACAAGCCAAAGAATACCCCTTTTATTACTCTCCTGTATCATATGCATTCCCCCTCCTTCACTTCGCCTGGTCTATATTCTAAAATATCACCAGGCTGACAATCCAGAGCTTTACATATTTCATCCAAAGTAGACAGTCGAATCGCTTTCGCTTTTCCAGTTTTTAGAATTGACATATTCGCCAAAGTGATTCCCACTTGGTCCGCCAAGGCCGAAACACTCATTTTTCGTTTTGCCAACATTACATCAATATTAACTACAATCATAATTATGTCCTTTCTTTATATTGTAAGATCATTTTCTTCTTTGAGTTGCATCGCATTTGCAATTAACGCAGATAAAGATAATGCCAGCACCGCAATTCCACTAGCAGCAAATAAAAAGAAAAAAACAAGAACCAGTATTCCTAATCCTAGATAATGAATCACCCCTAGAAATATTGTTCCTCCAATGATCAGACAAAAAACAGCGATAGAAAGTCCGCCAATCACCTTCATAGATACAATGTTTTCTTTAGAAAAACTATTATCCTTTCCAATCTGAGTACAAATTCTCCAAAAGAAGAATAATGAGACATAGCATAGACCTGCTATCAACCAAATACCAATTAGCCCTGGAAAATAAAGCCATTCTGCTTCTGGATACATATCTGCCATCTCATGGATTATGGAAGGCAAATACAAAAAAAAGAATATCCCACCAACAAATGCTGTAAATATCGTGAATACTTTTAAAATTATTGATACCTTTTTATGCTTTTTTCTTATTGATTTCATGTTTTCTAACTCCTCCGTTTTTGTATATACTTATTTTACTTCCATTCCGATATCCACATACTATCACACAATTTACTAATATGCAATATATATTTATCGCAAAACAATAAATAATTGTTGTGTATCAATTTTCAATCGAACACAAAAATCGAACACAAAATCGAACACAAAATATGACGAAACGTTTTCTATATTAGAAGATTGCATTTCATACTTGCATTAACTATACTAATTATAAAACGAATTCTAGAAAGGAGTTCCTAATGACATATACAGCAGCAAACAATCGATACGATAATATGAACTATAATCGTTGTGGAAACAGTGGTTTAAAACTTCCCGCATTATCTCTCGGACTATGGCATAATTTTGGTGATGAGAACGATTACGAAAATATGATTGATCTATGTCACACATCTTTTGATCACGGAATCACACATTTTGATTTGGCAAACAATTATGGTCCCTCACCAGGTTCTGCTGAAACGAACTTTGGTAGAATACTTAAAAATGGGTTTGAAAAATATAGGGATGAGTTGGTTATTAGTACAAAAGCTGGTTATGACATGTGGCCTGGCCCTTATGGGAACTGGGGAAGTCGAAAATATCTGATTTCTAGTCTTGACCAAAGTCTAAAAAGAATGGGCCTTGAGTATGTTGACATTTTCTACCATCACCGAATGGATCCAAATACTCCGCTTGAAGAAACGATGGGTGCGCTCGATACGATTGTCAAAAGTGGAAAATCACTCTATATCGGACTATCGAATTATGATGGCGAAACGATGATGAAAGCTTCTGCACTACTCGACGAAATGAGATGCCCTTTCATAATCAACCAGAATCGCTATTCCATCTTTGACCGGACAATTGAAAACAATGAATTAAAAAAGAATGCTGAAATCGGAAAAAAAGGCTTGATCTGTTTTTCACCACTCGCTCAGGGTCTTTTGACCGATCGATATTTAAATGGCATTCCTACGGATAGTCGAATGATGACGGATCGCAGATTTTTAAAAGCTGACATCCTTACACAGGACAAACTCCACCAAATACAACAACTTAATCAACTTGCAAAAGAAAGACACCAAACACTTGCTCAAATGAGTCTTCAATGGGTGCTGAAGAACTCCGCTATAACCAGCGTTCTTATTGGTGCATCAAAATCCAGTCAGATTTTGGACAACCTACAAATTATAAATCAGAATAATTTCAGTCAAGAAGAACTAAGAAAAATAGATTTAATCTGTGGATTCCAATGAAATAATTCCTTATATGACCGTATGCTTCAAGATTCAAAAAATAATCTCTGATTTTTCTGTTCATATATAATATTTTTCAAAAATTTGTCGATATACTTTTTATGTTATATCAGTGGAGGTGAATATATGTCAAAAGAAAAAAATCACAAATCAAAAACAGGTAAACTAAGTACAAAAAGCTTGGTTATCGGAGGAACGATAATCATTTCGGTTTTGCTAATATCCTGTATTATACTTGTGGTCATTCTATTGAGGCAAAACGGAACAAACACTACTGAGAATCTGACAGATAACTCTGCAAAAGTGGATCGAGATTATTTGGTTACTCCAGATAATGTAGATGAAATGATTGCAGCACTAGATGCTGCTGAGGTTACCCCATCAGGTTCATATGAAGTGAAAATGAATTCAGAATGGAGATTCCGTGACAGTTCTCAACCTTCCTACAATGCATTTGTTTCAAATGTCATTAACAACACTCAGGATGTTTTCTTTGATGTAATCGAAAACGAGTCTGGCGACACGATATATATGTCACCCATTATCCCGGTTGGAAGTGCTTTGGAAAACATAACACTAGATAAAGATTTGGTGGCTGGAACTTATGCTTGTACACTGATTTATCATTTACTTGATGACAATGGTGACGAATTTAGCTCTCTGCGGATTGCCATAGACATTGTCATTGAAAACGAATCAACGGATTGATTTTTTATTATTCAAGGAGGTTATTTATGCAAAAACTTAAGAAAATTTTAGCAACAGCATTATTAGGTTCATTAGCAGTAATGCAAGTTATGCCCGTTTCCGCTGCAGGACTCGGAAGTGGTGGAACAGCCGGTGATGGTACGGTTGAGGCTTATGTAGACACCGATATTTATAATGTAGTATTACCAACCGTGGCAGACGTCAATTTTACAGTGGATCCACAGGGACTTCTGCATGTGGCAGACGCTGCAACATACGCCACAGCAAGTGGCGCAATATACTTTGCTCATCCAGTAGCTGCAACTTATACTGACAGCACAGAAACAGCAACATCAGATGGGTCAGCACTTACTCAAAGCGGTGGATATGATTCTGGAACCACCTATTACCTCTATGATACAGTAGCAGAAACGTATACTACATACAGCGAAACATATGGCGACTTAAACTTACCTGCTGATCCAACAACTACAGATTATGATAACGACGGTAGTGGAAATTACAAACTATATGTTGTAAATGTAGCTGCACATAACACATACTCAGACACTAGTGAACCAATGGAAATTGTTAACAAAAGCTCTCTTGCAGTAGATGTTGACTTCCAAGTTACAACAACAATTGCAGGAATTGATATGGTTGCAGCCGGCGACTTAGCAGCTGCTACAGATCCTTCTCTTGCACTTGAAATCAGTTCTACTTTTGAAGCAGAAGCTCCAGTTACTGCTTCAATTCTTACAACTACATATGACACTACTACACAGGCACTAACGGATGCCGATGCAGGTTATTCAATCGTTTCTCACGAAGCAGAAGCAGATTTTCCAGTTGGAACAACCACAGTATTAGGTGATGTTTCAGGTTTATACTATGCATACTTACTCGATGCAGCTTTTACCGATTTTTCTACTATGTCATATGAAATTTCTGGTGCATGTAATGATGTAAGCGGATGGGGATCTCTTGATGTTGCTGACGGCGTATCACTAGCTATCACTTGGACAATCTCAGCTCATTCAGAAGATGCTGCTCCTTCAATAGCAACAACAACCTACGCGATCGCTTCTGGAACTGCTGAAGATGTAACTGTTTCACTTGGAAACGGTGCATTAGCTGCAACAGCAATTACATCTGTAACAGATGGCGGAGTAGCAATCGACGCAGGAAACTATTCATTAACAGGAACCACATTAACCTTTAGTTCTGCATATGTAGACACTCTTGTAGGAGATGGTACAGCCGCAGTAAATAAAGAACTTGTCGTAACATTTAATGACACTGCTGCAACTGCTGTAACCCTTACATTTACAGCTGATATTACAAATGCAGCTCCATCCATGACAGCACAGACATATTCACTTTCTGCACCAGCAGATTTAACATTTGATGTTGATCTAGGTCTTGGAGATTCAGCTGCAACTACAATCACTGATGTTGTTGTTGAGTCTGTAGATGCAAACTTCTACTCAATTAATGGTTCATGGGGATATTCAACAACTTATGCTTCTTCATTCTCAATCGATGATGCTAATACGGTTACAATTAGTAATGCTAGCTGGTTATCATTAATGACTGCCGGAACATACGACGTTTATATTGTATTCGATGGCGATACCAATTCATATGTAAATTCAACAATTACTGTAACTCCATAATCTGAATTGATATAATTATTACTAGAAATACAAAAGCCATAGCAATACCGATTCGGTAATGCTATGGCTTTATTTATTTATATTTTCCATAAAAGTAAAACATTCGTCCGCTTAGTAAGTTTTTCAAGCAATTCTATACTATTTCTTTTATTCATGCATACAACAATAGGAATATCTTCTGGTAAATCTTTTAAATGAAACATCGGTAAATAAAACTCATTTTTCAAATCCAAAGGATGGTCATCTGAAACTACAATCTTTTTTGCTTTTGTTCGTAAGCCATTAAAATAATACCAACATTTTTTTGCCAAAATTCCTGCACCAAAAATAGCTACTTCACTATACTTCATACAAAATAATTCAAACTCTTCCTTCGATATTTCTGGCAACCCAACCAATTCTTCTCTCTTACTTCCAAGATATTGTTCGAAATTGTATTCCTTTATATTGCAAGGTTCTAAATAGGGAGAAAAAAATGAAATGTCATAGTCAAAATGCTCTTCAATATAAGATACTAAGAAATTTTTTTCTATATTGCTTATTGTGCTATCTTCAAAATATTTTTTTTTGACAACAGGCAGCCCGTAATCTCTTATACATAGAAATGGTGATTTATAAATATCTATGAGGCATGTGTCTGTATAGTAGTCATACTCAAATTTATTCTTTATTATATAATCAAATAATGCAACTTCAAAATCGACAAAAACTTCCTGTCTAGAAGTAGTCTCACCATGAATCGATTCAAAGAACTCTTTAATTGAACCATTTTGGCAGAACGCTTTTCTAAAAACAATAAAATAAGATTGTATATGAGAAAATAATTTACCTCTAACAATATTCATTCCCATATATCTGAATCACGTTGATTCATATTACAGCATATTTTGCTGATGGGTACAAAAGGTCCAAAAAAAGTATCATTACAAATTGCGATTTCATCATACCCTTGAATTTCATTGTTCGAAAGATGTGTGCAAATAACTTCCTTATATGCCCCTGCATCAAATCCAACATTATCCCTTTCGTATATGCGGTTTGTATATCTTTTAAAAAAATTACGACTCTCACTACTTAAAGTCATATTACTCGTAACAATAATATCATTAAAATAATTCGACAAATCCTCAATTAGATGTCTAATATGTAATTCCACGACAGATTCGCAACTATAATAACTGAAAATTACCAAATTCTTCATTCGCACCTCACAGAACCCAGATTATATCATACGATATTACACTTGATTTTTTGGTATTGCATATAAAACAGTTTCAGTCCCAATAGGCGAATAATGTCTGAAATAAAATATATATTCCTCACAGCATTGAAGGATATAACTTGGAATACTAATAATATCTTCATCTCGATGATAAACACTAATTGCAAATTTAGGTCGTTTCTTCTTAATTGTTTCTTCACCACCCATAAGTGTCATAAGCTCTGACCCCTCAATATCCATTTTAATAAAGGTAACCTCATCCTGAGATAACGCCTGATCAATTGTAGTAACCTTAACGCATTCACCTATACCATCGTCCGTCAAAGTCACTAACCCATTTTCTGACATTTCAAAATGCATAGTTGCTTCTTTACTCCAACAACCCTTATCAATCAACCTATAGTCTATATTTAACTCATCTAACTTTTCTCTACAAACAGGAATTCGATTTAAATCAGGTTCAAAAGCAATTATTTTCTTTAAATTTTCTCCAATCTTGTTCTTTAACTCTTCCGCGGATTTTCCATCATAACATCCCAAATCCACAAAAACTTCGTTTTTGGAATATGGAAAATCTTGAAGATCAAAATATTGCGATTTCATAACACCTTCTAGTATTTTTCCATAATTCATGATATTTCTTTCAGGGATTCCTGCTTCAAGTAACTGATCATACATTTGTTGTTCATATATACGCGAAGCAATTACAATAATCTCATCTGTATAATCTTTTACAAAGTCTCTAACAGAATAAACGGGCTTTCCATTTATTTGACTGCATGTTGGATTGTTATCAATAAAACAGTCCCAATTTATATCTGGATAAGCATTCGCTAACTGCTTCCCTCGATACCCACAACCCATAATTACTATCCTTTTCTTTAAATCACAATGTGAGTAAACTTCCGTAAAAAAGGAATTTAACGCAGCATTACTTCGAACAAGCTGATATATATATTTTGCTTCACCTGTCATTGATAACATAAATCTTGCCAAAAACACGCTTCGCGAAGAATCATCTCCAATATTCTTGTATATTTTCTTTAGTGTATCAATATCCATTTCTCTCATCAATTTACACTCCGTTTGATTTCATAGTTTTTTCAATCTGCATAGCTATTTCAAGATTTACCAGTTCATTAAGATGCGAAGGAATATTCCCATATTCATAATTCATATCTGTAAAGTAGTAATTATTCAGAAAAGGGGTTACGATAAAGATATCATCGTCATACGTTTCTGCAAATTGATAATATGTGCTCAACATATCATTTATTTCCCTTATTTCATTCACATCACTATGTACCCATTTTTCATTGATATTTCCGTAATATTCACTTAAATAGTTTTTCACTAATATTATTTTTAACCATGGATAATTTTTTTTAATAATACGAACAAAATCATTCCAACTTTCCTTCCAAAGATGTAAACATTTTTCACTCTTACGGCATACAATATTCTTCGCTTCTATCTCAATATCTCCTCCTACAAATGCATCACTATTTGTAATATACGCATTTTCGACTTTGCATAAATCAAATCTTTCTTCCAAAAAATCCATAACTATAAATTCAGGTTTTTCTTCCGAAATAACATTCCATAACAAGGAATCCAACTCCCTCTGTACCATAATCTCTCGATACTTATTCTTATGAGTAAATGTTACTCCATTTTCAAGCGGATGCATTATAGATACAATACTTGAAAAATTGAATCTTGTATATGGATCATGCAGATAGTTCATGTTCCATAAAATGCGATTCAAGTTATACCCACCCCATGTAACATATTTGCTGTCGATATTTTTTGGAAATTTGTTCATAAGATATTCTTTATATTTTTGTCGTAACGACTTATAATCATCCTCACTTTTTCGATAGAAACTAACCGCCAACATGTCAGATAGCTTATACTTAACAATCTCTTCTAATAGATTTTCGTAGTGTAAGTATATTCCATGTTTCACAAAACCTTCTAATAATGCATTGAAAGCATTAATACCAATTGAATTTTCGTCCCCATCATTTTTACGTGGAGTTTCTGTAAGTGAATTCTTCCTAAATCTTCTATAATAGTAAAGTCCTTCTTTCACATTAACAATCTTATTGGACAATGCCAACAACAATGGATAAACTGCTTTTGACTCACTATGGCAATTCGGAAACTCTATATTGTTATCTACAAACAGACTTTTACGAAAAATACATTTCCACACAGCAGTATAACCATATTTCATATGGTCCTCTAGCGAATAATCTTTTCCCATAACTCCGCTACAGGAGCGATAAGTCATTGTATTTGTACGATTATCTACCCTCCAAACATCACACTCAGCAATATCCGCATCATTCTTCATAGCGGCTTGATATAACTTCTTGATAAAGTCGCAATGAACCCAATCATCCGCATCAACAAATGCGACATATTCACCTTTAGATTCTTTGATTCCATTATTTCTTGCGATAGATGGACCTGAATTGCTCTGATTAATTACACGAATTCTACCGTCTTTTCTTGCCCAATCTCTACATTTTGTTTCCGATCCATCGGTCGATCCATCATCTATTAAAATTATCTCAAAATCACTGAATGTCTGTTCAACTAATGATCGAATACATTCATCTAACCACTCGTTTACATTGTATACAGGAACAATCACACTTACTTTCATTTATACAAAGCCTCTATTTTCTGTCGCGTTTTTTCCAATAATTCAATTTCTTCTATGGAGAATTCTCCATTTTTTAGATCTTCTAAATTTACTCTTACTATAAATTTTTCTCTCTCAAGTTCGAAGGTATCTACTTTCGAGCTATAAACATTGCACTTTATTTCTTCCTGTCCCAGATAGCAAGCTAATGATGTTCGATGCCAACCATCAACGATTTCCAAATTACTCAGCACAGAAATGCAAGTATTTTGCATTAATCCGTGACGACTGCAGCTCTCGATTAAGTTAATAAAATTCTCAAGTCGACGTGCTGCAGTAGCGTTTTCACAATGCATTTTTTGTGCTTTTAAATAAATCGCATATCCCACGTTATTCTTTTCATAGAACTGTTCAATGGCCAAAAAACGTATCGCAAAACTATAGTCAAATAAATTGCGATTCACTATTAAACCAACCTGAATTGTTTTCTGTTTTTCAATGGGGTTACCCAAAAACAAATCATTTAGAAAAGGAGAAACCCATACATAGTTTTGAATTCCACGTTTTTTCAAACTCATTATTATTTCATCTTTTACCGACTCATGTACGGCTATACAAAAAAACGTATTGTCGAAGCAATGTATCTGCTCAAAAAGAATAACATCTTTCCCCGCAATAATTCTATTCGCATTTTCCGTAGTTACAAAAGCCATAACTCTTTCATCCAGCCCCAATCTTTTTAGACATCTATAAAAATTTTGGGCAACGAAACCTGCTCCATATATATATACATCATTATTACGTATAATATTTAAGAATTCTGTTATATCATTCACATCAACCATTAGAAAATCACTTTCTACATTACGTTTTGTTAATAAGAGATTCAATGAGATTGGCAACACGCTTCGATGAATACCCATCCTCAATAATTTCTTGCTCTTCAATAAGTTTCTTTAATTCCAAGTGATATCTATCATAGTCAAAGGTTCTAATATTGTCTAAGAATTCATCCAAATTCTCCGATAGTGGAAAAGGAAGTTCTTTCATATTCCAGAAAAATTCGCCTCTTTCATCTATGTAGGATTGTATATCTGAAGCATACACAAAACAAGGGATACCCATTAGACATGCTTCGAAAATTGTACTTGAATAGTCAGAAATATATGCATCCATTGAAGATAAAAGTTCATTCATATCGCTTTCCTGAGTAACATCAATTATTCTATTCGTATGCACAGAAGAAACATAACGCGTTTTTTCTGCTGCCAATTGAGGATGAAGTCTTACAAAAACATACCATTCTCCTTGAAATTTTTTTTCAAGTTCATATATTACTTGAGCAAATTCAATCTGGTTTTTTTGCTCAAATATGCTGCGGACTCCTTTTTGGCTCCCCCCTCTAAATGTAGGGGCATACATGATCATCTTAGCCTCTTTCGGAAGATTAAACCGTTTGCGAAAATCTCCTTTTCTTGTTTGTGAAGAATCAAATAAAACATCACATCTTGGCGTACCCAAACGAATAATTTCCCCATCATAAACAAGACCTTCTTTATAGTGGTCGTCACACCATTTTGACCCCGATAATAAATAATCAATATTTTTCGAATCATCTGCACTGACCAATTGCGCAATTTTAGGGAATTTTCCCCCCCTATACTTTCCTATTGCCTTGATACTTATTGTACCGTGCCATGTATTTATATAATATTGATTTTTTCTTTTAAGAGTACCATATGGTTTTCTGTAATTATCAATCCATATTTTAGATTTCGAAAGCCAAAAAATTCGATTAAAAAAAGAATTCTTGACTTTTTTTATGTATTCTGGAAATTGAAGTTCCATGTCATTCACAAACCAAACAAATTCATAGTTTTTATCTCGCTTGTGCAACTCTTCAACAATGTATTTTGGATTACAACCAAATCCACCTTTCCCTTCAAAAGTACATACAGAAATCAGTTTATTATTTACAGGAAGAACCCGAAAAAGAACAAAAACAAATCTGTTCATAAATGCCTTTATTTTTCGATATACTATATATATATTTTCTTTCATAGTTTCTTTTATATTCTTATTCATATTATCTTCCATTATTAGTTTTATAAATACACTTCAGGTTCATTCATAATTAGATCTGTAATTCCCATCCGTTCCAGTGGTTTAAAATCTAAAATAGTCCCTGTGGGTTTATCAGGATATAAATGTCCACTCATCCAGGCTCTAACTGTGTATCCATTTAGACGTTCTGCTGGAAGATCCATCCCCATCCAGTATGGATGTAAAGCAGTCGCTCCGCAACCACCCTTCAATTTAAAAAAACAATCAGATACATTCATGTCTAATATTGCAAGATTAGCTGATGGATCTAGTTTTTTAATTTTTTCGATTGATTTTGCATAAAAAGAAGAATATACAATCTGATTTTGTACACCCTTTTTATAAGCCAAATCGATTATTTGTTCTTCCATTCCATCGTAATAATATACGCTATTCTTCAATTCAATATTTATTTGAAACCCTAATTTTAATCGTTCTTGAAACAAATCAAGCACTTCTTCCATCGTTGGAATTTTCTCATAATGATCGCCTGCATCAATATTAAGTCTCTTTAATTCTTTTAAAGAAAAATCTCTCAAAAAGCCAATTCCATCTGTGTTTCGTTCCACATTTTCATCATGGAATACGACAATTTCGCGATCTTTTGTTAGATGTATGTCCAGTTCTACTCCTGTGAGTTTTGGAATATTTTTTGCCTTTTCAAATGCCAGCATTGTATTTTCCGGATATCTCTGACTGCATCCTCTATGTGCCCAAAGTTTCATCTTGTCCCTCTATTCAATAATTCTTCTGTATTCTTTAATGAATTTCTCCATTATTTCTGAAATCGCTACTGACTCAACGCTCGTAAACTTAAAATCTTTCTTCTCTCCATTATTAATCATAGATAAAAAATCACTGATTTCATACCGTAACCCATCACCCAAATATGCTTCAGAATATTTCTCAACATTTAAAGGATCTTCATAATGAATCTCAAAATAAGATGTCTTCCACCATGGAGCTTCTGCAACAATATATCCTTTTGTTCCAGAAATCAATAGCCTACCATCCGATTTTACACCCAATCCACAAGTTGCAGTTGCAATTCCTTTGGGATATCTTAATGATATTTTTGTGAAAATATCTAATCCAATTTCGTTATCTATGCACTCAAATTCTAAAGAATCATATGAAATACCAAATAATTTTATGATTGGCAATAAAACATAACTTCCAAGTTCTATCATACTGCCCCCATACGCTTTGTCTGTCAGTTCTCTACTGTCTGTATCGACAAGTTTTGTAAAGCAAGCTTCTACATTTCTAATACTACCAATGATTCCACTGCATGCCAAACCGAGCAATCTGCTAAAACCTGGAGAATATGCAGTTTTAATTCCTTCAAATACAATTAAATCTTTTTCCTTAGCAAGTCGAAATACCTCTTCTGCCTGGTTCTTTTTTAACGTAATAGGTTTTTCACATAGCACATGCTTTCCGTGATTCAACGCTTGAATCACATAATCATAATGAGTTTCGTGTGGCGATGCAATGTATACAACATCAATTGCATTAAAAAAATCTTCGATATCGCAATATGCATTTATTTCCCACTTTTCTGCAAATTGTTTTGCACTGTTTGAATGCGGATTGTATACTCCCTGCGTACTCACACCACTTACCAGCTTTGCTTCCGGAATAAAGCGACTTGCGATTCTTCCTGTACCTATAATTCCAATTCTCTGAATACGTCTCTTTTGATCTCTTAACATTGTACTAGATATATCTTTTGTTCTTTCTAAATATACCACTTTACAATAATCATTTAAGTAATCAAAAGCTCCAATCCAGTCAGAACCGACTGTGAAAATATCGATATTATATTTTTTAATATCACTGAATTTTTGTCCATGTGCTTCTTCAATAATTATTTCATCGGCAAATCCAGTTTTTCTAACATTCTCTATTCTTGTTAATAACGGCTCCATGACTCCTAATTTTCCCCTGGCTTTGTCATAGCTGTCCGTTGTTACTCCAACTATTAAATAGTCTCCTAGTTCTTTTGCTCTTTCAAGTAAACGATAATGACCATTATGAAAAAGATCAAATGTTCCATATGTAATAACTCTTGTCACCTTTACCCTCCTTCATATCCAATCAAATTCTTTCATACAGTAATAATTATACTATTAATATCGTCTATAAACGAAATTACCTCAAGATATTTCTCAAAACAATGAAAATCATTCGCTCATACGGTCGTATATGAACCGACTTGCTGTTATCTTCCTTCTATTCAAGTTATCTGTTATTTCTTTTGCAAATTCAGCGCTTGCAGCAATTATAATTCCGTCTTTCTCTGAAAACTCTACATCATCTATATTGTTAATTCTAGTATTCAATAAAGTATGATTCTCTCCTGGATTGCCTGAAATCAAAAAACCTTTTGGATAAAAACCCATACTTGCCATCATCTTAAAGCAACTTTCTCCATATTTACCAGCGCCATAAATATATATGTTTTCATTTTCAAGTACAAAACTCTTAATTAAATTTTTTTTCTTATCATACAATGTCAATTCCGCACCAAATGAAATCCCCAAAGTGTCATCTAGTACTTGGTAAGATCGTTCCAAAGAATCTCTCAACGTTTCTATATATTCCGCTGCAAAACTATCAGTCATGACCCACCCCGTATGATATCCTACGTCTTGCACAACATATGGTAATATCCGTTCTATTGCGTGATTGATTTCTGCATCATCTTTGATTGGTTCTTCTTCAAAATCGTTATATGCCCATTCTTTTTCAAACAACTTCCTCAACGATACTACCCTTGCCCAAAAAACCGTTCCTAAAGCAATCGGTGCTTTACTTTCATCCAATTCGCATTTTAGTCCCAGGTCATTCGACAGTCGTTGTGTATTTTCATAATTGTTCATCCAACGATTTGTGTATGCATGTGCAATTCTTTCACTGACCTGAAGTGGTGGAACCAACATACCTAATTCATCATTTTCTATAAAAGAATTGATGATATTCGTGATATATTCTTCAGAACCCAACATATTTTCCCACAAAGAATATATCCATTTTTCGATATCCTGTTTTCTCTCTTGGGTTTTCTCTTTTTTATCATGTAGAAAACAAATATATTCATAATCTTTATAATATTTCCGAAAAGCAACTAGTAAAGCAGAAATATCTCTTCCTCTGTTTTCTTTTTTTACAAAAGTCACTTTATTTGTTTTCACTTTCATGATCTGATCAATTTTGTTTTTTATCCTCTGATTAGAATAACTAAAATAAATATCCATTTCTTTTGGTATATTCGTGATATATGGAATATAGGATTCTATATTCTCATAGTAAAAGTGAATGAATACTGCACATTTCTTTTTGCTTTGCCCCTGCATGTTCTTTGAAAATGACTTAGGCAGTACAATATTTAATTTATTCCTTTTTTTTATGTCATAAACATTCATCCATTATACCATCCATAGATTTATTTTGTTCCAATAATCCAATAATTTCCTAAAAGGGAGAAAAAATTAATTATATCAATTCCGACATAATTAAATATCTCACGAAGTCCACTCTCGTCAAATACATGTTGATGAAGACATCGATTACGGATATTATCTTTTGATCGTAATTCAAAAGCTTCTTTCCCACCACAAGCTGGATCCATTTCATAGTCATGAAGTTCTAATATTTCAGATAAATGCGAAAGATCATCCTCTCCAATATCGTTCAAAAAATCATTAAGCATATGCTGAAAAGAAGTATTTTCCCTATTATGGTCAAATGTTCTTTCTTTTATAGGCACTACAATCATAATAGCCCCTTTATTCTTTGCTATTCTCTTAAATTCTTTCACCGCTTTAATTGGATTTGCAATATGTTCTAAATTATTTGAAGAAATGACAAAATCATAGCTGTCGTCTGGAATAATACCAAGATCCGTAGCATCAGCAATTAGTACTTTACCAAGCAAATCATCCTTATACTCATATTTTTCAGTATTCTTTTTCCACCAAATCGTATCATCATTGTAATTTACTCCATCACAACTTGCACACATCTCATAGATACTTGCAAACAAATCTGATGGCCCACCAATTTCTACTCCTTTGTGATTAAGAAACAAATCCATATGAACCATTTTTTTTATGCAATTTTTAGTGAAATCATCTATAAACTCAATATTACTTTCAGATATTCCCATAGCCAATAATTCATTCTTGATCTCATCGTAATACTTACTGCTGGTTATGATTATCCTCGATGAATCTTCTTTGTTGATATCAAAAGGAGAAATTACATCATATTCAACTGAATCAAACACAATCTTTTGACCACTTCTTCCTTTATCAACAAAATCGCTTATTTTGTATTCTAAGTTCTTCAACATGTTAACAAAATCGTAATCTTGTAAAAACAATTTTTCAAATCGAATTCCCAAACCATAAATAACTATATTTTTCTCTTCCATAGCCACCCTTTCTCACAATTATCTTTCGAATTTTATTTTTCTTACTATGACTTTTCATAATCAGCAAATCTTGGATATAATATCTGATTTGTACAAAACACATCCATAACATGAGGATATACCTGTTGAAATGATTTATATCGCAAAGCAATAATTATCCCATCACACTCCGGAAAATCCGCACATTCTTTTAGTTCCATAGTGTCCTCAAAACCATCCTCATTTTCTGTGACTATAAATCTCTCGAAATTCAAGTTTTCATATTGTAAATACTCTGCGACAGCTTTCCCTAGTATACCTCTTCCATATACATATATTTTTCTGTGTTTAGATGCGAACTCTCGAATCTCATGATATCCAAAAGGCGTTATCCGTCCTTCATCTCCAAGCCTATCGATATGTTCATAAATCATGTTTATATTATAATTTGTATTCTCCTCAATAAATTGAAAAGCCTTCTTAACTTGATTAAAATAGTACACCGACAATACTTTTCGCTTAATGACAGGGAACTCAGTATTTTTAAGTATTGTATACGAATCGATATATGGGTTCCCTCCTTCTCGAGTTATAAATGTCGGATCTTTGACATCAACATAGGATGTGAACTTATACCCTAGCTCTTTGAACCGTTGTGTAAATGCAATTTCAAAACAATGGATAGCTTCAATCAAATTATTGGGATAGCATAAATTTATCCAAAAATCCATAAATTCAGTCGAAAGAAAAAGCTGCTTTTTACATACAATAAAATATCCTTGAATATGTTCTCGAACGATTTTACCTCCAAGCATCAGACTGCTGTCTGCATGTCTGCTTAACCCCCAAAAATCCACATTTTGATTTTTCATTTCCTCAAACACTTTATTCCATCCATAGAAAGGTCCATAGAATGTATCATTCAGTAATATGATTTCATCATATTCTTCAAGTCCCTGATTTTCGAGATAGATCAAAAATGCATCTTTATACGCACCTGCATCAAATCCTTTGTTTTCACGCTTGAATATCTTTGAAGTATAATTTTTTACGATAGCCTCTGATTTTAACTCTATTTTTCCATTCACCACAAAAATAATTGTATCTGAAACATCCAGTAGACTTGAAAGCAAATATTCCACATAACGATCTACGATGCCTTTTGAATCATAAAAGACAAAAATTACAAGCCTCTTCATATTAATTACCTTTCATCACTTCCTTCAATTTCATGTTTCATGTAAACACCTATACTATGAATAAATTCTAATACTGCTTCTTTCATTTTATCAGGGAACGTCGAAAGAACTGGTGCTGTTTCGAAACTCAGTACATGGCTATAATTTATTCTCTTCAAACCATTCAGAAAACCATTCCAGTCTGTTGAGGGGTTGTTATCTCTCGACTTTGAAAAAGTATAAGGCAGTTGATGCAGATCGCTAATCCCATCATTATCATGAATATGCAACACCTTAAGTCTATTCCCTAACTTAACAAGAAAACTTTCGTCATCCATGCCCACTATATTCGCATGCCCAGTATCAAAACAAAATCCAAGAACCTCTGCATTATATTTATTGTTTATTCGATCAATTCTCTCAATAACTTTGGAAGCATTACAACAAGGTCCCTCTATCAAATGTCCACCAAAAGATGAATATAAATTTTCAAGACATAAAACAACTCCTTTTTCAATCGCCAATGGTGCAAGATAGTCTATAAATTCTTCCGTCATCTCCCATTCAGCTTCTTCCGAGCCCAATATTCGAGCCATTTTAAAACCATGCAACACTAGATATGAACAATTAAAATAATTGCAAATCTCTATACTTTTCGGGGCAACATGTTTTCGTAAATAATCGTTTATTTCATCTTTTCCATTTGGAACATATAATGGATAGGGTAAATGCATTTGATTAATTGTAATGTGATTTCTTTCTACGGCGCTTAAATATGGATGGAAATATTTAATTAATTCCTCAATAGATTGTTCAAAAAAAGAATTTTTCTGATTATCATACAACAAATTATTTGTCAAAAACTCATTCAAACTAAAATCAACACAAGAAAAACCAGCTTTTTGAATCAACTCAAATCCTTCCATGGGATTTTGTGGGGTAACTATATTTTTGGATTGTATCCCTATTTGTATCATTTATTTTACCTTCAATTCTCATGAACCAGAAAAGTATCTAATGTTTCATCACTAAATCTTACTACTTCATTGGATATTCCCATCTCATTTATTTGCTTCTCAATCTCATCATAATAAATATTACATATGACAATCGCACTCTCTTTTGGGGTATCTTGTAGTTTCACAGGATTCATAATTTCAATGTCATGAACTTTTTTGCCCCATAAAAGACTATTATTATCACAGATAAATAGCGGCTTGTACTTTTCTCCATATGCATTCAAATACTGCGTACACATATTTCCAGCCCCAAATAAAATAATAGATTTGTATTTCTTCAAACGATACTCTAATTCAATTTGCCACCTGTAGTAATCTGCTATCTTATATGCATACCTCATTAAATCAGCTCTTAAAAAAGAAGGCGTTGCAAGAAGCGTCGACGAAAAATCCATAATTAAAGTTCCTTGAAATTCGCACTCTCTTAAACCTCTGACCATTCCTTTCCAATCCGTTTGTGGTTCAAAATAATTTACATTAGAATATGGCAAAAGTGCATTTTTATTTGTACCCAAAGAATCCTTAATAATCACAATTTTAATTCTATTTCTCATTGCAATTATGTATTCATAAGGGTTTTGACCTCCGACATTACAATTCCCTAAGTCAAAGCAAAAACCAAACAGCTCCATACCTATTTCATTATTCAATTGATCTATTATGTTCGCCGTTTCCTCAGCATCTGAAAATTCACCT
Organism: Lachnospiraceae bacterium; assembly: GCA_963666475.2. GTDB lineage: Bacteria > Bacillota > Clostridia > Lachnospirales > Lachnospiraceae > JBFHIZ01. The sequence continues at coordinate 1,492,783 of CAXXJM010000001.1, forward strand.
CGAATGAAATGTCCGTTAAAACTTCTACATTGATTTTCTAGCAAGATTATCACATTATTGATTTTTGCTAACTCTGCAAATTGTAAATAAAATTGCTTGGTTTCAATTATATAATCCATTGTTGATTTGTTTGATGGCGGACGTACTACAACATATCTGCAACCATTACTTCCACTGATTGAAATACAACTTTCAACATATTTAACTACAAGATCTTCCCCATGACTACTGATTGAAAAAGATGGAACAAATATGATATCAGACTGTATCGATTTTTCCTTGCAAAGTTCAAGAAACGAACTCATATTCCCTGCAAATTCATCTACATTCTGTTCATCAAGCAAATAATTTGAATACGTAAAATCAGCTACTAAGCCCTCGAATTTTGATTTTTTAAATTCCTTTAGTCCATGAACTGGTTTATTCATGTCAACAAAGCCTTTTGGAACACAAGCAATATTCATCAGAACCTCAACTTTCTATAATTATATCAGTTTACTCTTAATTAATCCCTTAATCTTTGTGGAACTCGTTTCTTCAGAGTACGGGAAAAACACAAGATCGGCCCCATTATTCTCTAAAAAAGTCTTCTCCGCCAACCAACCTGGATGATCTTCATAGTCACTTCCTGAAAACTGGCAATCAAAATGATAGGTACGAAATACGTCGGACGAATTCCCATAATTAAGTGGTATTTCAATTACTTGATCAACATACCTGCAAGATTTTACAATTTCTAATCTTTCTTTGAAAGGTATAAAAGGATCGCTTCCTTTAATTTTTTTTGTTCTTTCATCTGATACCACACCCACAATTAAAAAGTCACACTCTTCCTTTGCACGTTTAAACATGTTTAAATGCCCTATGTGGAATAAATCAAAAACTCCGGCCACATAACCTGTATGGTATTTTTTCTTTGACTTTACGATGTCCCCATTCGTTTCATTTGCAGCTACTTCTATTCGTTTACGAGGATAATCTTTATACGCGTCAAAAATGCTATACTCAGATACCCCCATATCAAGAAGTTGTTTTACAACAGAAACATAGTTCTTAATGCAAACAAGAACTTTGAACTCTCCACTTTTTAATTCCTTCAGTATTTCAGGCGACTTTATTTCTATGCCCTCTATCTGCATACCCCATTTGTCTTTTTGATTATCCACAATCGCATACACAGGATAATCCAAACTATATATTTCCATAAATTTTTTTGTAAAAGCACCCGCACCAAACAAAACCAGTTTTCGCGTGTCAGCGTTTCGAAATATATCTATAAACAATCGAATGTATTGATCGATTGAATAATTTATCGCCTGTCTGTTCGCATGAGTCACTTCTGCGTTGATGCGATGTTTTCTATAGTAATGAAATAACAGCTCTTCGTTACGAAGCTTCGTTAGAAACTCTATCTCACATTTTATCCAATGTTCAATTCTTTTATTTAAGTTATATCTTTCAAATAAATCATTTATTGGCAAGATTTTATGAAACTCTACATTTCCAGCATAAAATGTAGAAATCATTCTTGTAATAATGACGTTTGCAGGATAATGCTTTTGGCAAAACTCCTGATCATAGAAAACAAATTCGCCATCTATAAAAAAACTATTTAATGGAACCATATCTATATATCCATGGGATAAAATTGCACCTTCTCCATCTCCACAATCCTCTTGTTCTATTGTCGAAGACTTTAAAATCAGGCTACGAAATCGATCGAGTTCTACTAAAAACTTATCGATATCCGAAAGCAGAAGTTTCTTTAAATACATTTGGCCTACTTCCGCATGAATATACGGCATATAATAAACATTATTCTCGATTTTTGCATCGACTGTCTTAATCCCATTTTTACGTAATGCATTACCATTTTTTATCAGGTTATGCAATCGTATATCTCCTTCTTTATATACCGCTCTTTTTTCTACAGAGGACTTTTTAGAGATTGTAATCATTGCATCTTCAAATCCTCGTCCCAAAGAACTCGTTACCTGAAGCACTTCTGACAACTCACCAGACATTGTACACTCAACTAAATATGCATTTGCCATTTGATGGAACATCTGATTATCAATTAACCCAGAATATAAAGATTCCTCTTCTAAAAAAATGGCCTCTGGGCTTCTATACATTGGAAACAATCGATTTGACAAATCTTCATTCGGCAAAAAATTTTCTTCGAATAATAAGCTGGGATGTGCAATATTTGGCATAACAGAATAAAAGTGGAAATTTTTCCATCCTGAATCAACAAGCATCTTCGTTATTTCGGCCTTATTATACATACGCCCAAGAAAAGTGTCTTCTTTCTTTATATAAGCTCTTGCATATCCTTGAATGCCATCAAAATTTCTATCGGTATAAGGATCCCTATCTCCACAAAAATAACGCATTCCAAACCTATTATTCATTCCTAAAAGCAATTTCCCTTTGATAGAAATAACCTTTGATAAATAAGATAAAAGTCTGGTCGGTTGCGTTTCCTTTTCAATTATTTCAATTAAAATAACATAATCAAAAAAATTCTGATGATTCGTTACCCAGTTCGAAGTATATATTTCTTCAATGCTTACGAATTCTACTTGCAAAGAATCACTGATTAGCATTTCAGCAATTGGATCCTCTTGGAATCCAACATACAATACCTTTGAATTTTTATCAAAATCATACCATTTTAATAATCCTTTTTTTATTTCTCTCACGACCATCTGTTCTTGATTATTTTTATGCATATAATCCCTTCACTTTATGTAGATATTAATTTTTCTGTCATAAACTCATGAATACGTTTTCCACATGTTCCATCTAGATTGTTTGTCACTTCATCGTATACCAATCGCTGTTTCTCTACGTTAAACTTTTCTCCAAAAATATTGTCGTCAACAAAATCAAGCAACGAACAAAAAGCGTTCTCTACACAAACATATTTTAACCAACTTGATTGATTAAAATAGCCTGATGAGCCATTTCTCAATTCATTCAGATCGAATTCAATTTCGATTTCCTTAAACTCTCTTGTTTTTATATTTACATCATATAACCTTCTTGAATCTGCATGAAAATATCTGTAAGTCCATTTACCCAAAGCATCATTTCTCGCATAAAAAATTCCATGCATCCATGAAAAATAATATCCTCCTTTGCGAGCTTCCGTCTCAAAAGGTGGATTCCATATATTTATTTCCCCTGTATTTTGGTCAAGAACCAAAAATGCATTCCCCCAAAACGGAGATAATATAACCTGTTCCTCACAAAAAGCTGCATAACTAAACGGAAGATCCTCGCATACACCTCCATGCGATCGATTGATGCATTGAAACTCCTCAGGCAAATTCATATAGTCTCTCACTTCCCCTGTTTCAATATTCCATCTTGTAATCACGCCCCCACAATAAGGCAACATCCATATGTCTGATCCATTTGCAATAGCCGAAACACAGCCTGTACTATTTAAAGACCCTGTTGATAAATGTTGAACTTGCATAGAAATTGAGTTGATCGCCAAAACACTCGTATCCGTGGGTGAAGTTAATATAAGATGATTCTTCCAAACACAGCATCCACCTGCCCTTAAAACCCCATCTACAGAACGAATAAAAAAATTATTCAAATCATAAAAATATTCGATTTCTTCGGTCAAAGTATCTATTCGTACAATTGCTGGGTACTTTAAAGGCACCAAAAAAATATAATTTCCTATCCTTGTAGAGAACAAAAAAGAACCAACTTTATCTGTTGTTTCATTTAGCTGAAGTTTCCTATCTATTCTGTTGTCCTTAAGAATCAGTATTTCCTGTGTATTTGCCGGGCAAACAAAAATTTTACCATTTGCTTCAATTGCCCTTTGATATAATTCACCCGCTTTAAATTCACTTAAGTCGCAATAGTATTTATATCGATAGTTTTTATTTTCAGAATAGTACAATTGATTACCATTCGTTATTCTCCATTCATCAAATCCATCAATAAAAAAGTTTTTAATTATTTCGCCCTTCCAGTCATCCTTTTGAGGCAACGTATTTATTCTATTATTCAAAATAAATATTGGTTTTCCAGATACACCAAAAAGCGAGGTAACCGATGTTCCCTCGTCACCAATATATGCGTCACACAGAGATACTGTTTTTGTAATATCTGACGTTTCGTCAAAGATACCAACTTTATTACTGATAAAAAATCGTTTTAACGTTTCATAGTAAGGAAGATACTCTTTTCTTAATGAATGAAACGTGCTTTCCATCAGAGGATGAGGTCTCCATATTAAGCAATGATTCGGCCTCTTCATAAAACAATTAAATACGTACTCCATTTTCATCAAAAAACTCTTTGTATCATTCAGCATTCCTGTTATGCTCGTATTATAAAAATACACAGTTTTCTCAGCTAACTGATTTTTCCAGTCATCTGGAATTTCATGATTACTATTTTTTGCATGAATAATCCTATCAAATTTAGGAGACCCCAATGCCAAAAACTTATCTGCATCGATTGAAGAGTCATAGAACTTTTTAAAATATTCTTTTTGAATCACTATATAATCTGCATGAATGTATGCAGGACACAATGATTGCGCATCGTTCATTCCCCCTGTAGTAGCATAATAGGGTATATATACCAGAAGTTTTGTATGTTTCTTCAATTCTGGTGAATAATATATTTTATCTATACTTGTAACATAATTGTACTGGTCATATGGATTGTGAATATATATCACATCTGGATTATTTTCAGTATAATCATATTCCCTATAATCTGTTATTGTAACATACTCTGGAAAGTCCATTCCTTCATAATGAAACTCGCCAAATGTCCCATCTGCGTTTTTAGTATAGTATGGTATAGGCATCACTACCGCTTCAAAATTCGGATCATTATTAGCCGCCAACCATACACTCTCTAGCGAATCCCACATCGAAGCTTTATACGGTAAAAACAATACTTCTGGCTTGACTTTAATATCATCTATAATGCTATTTTTTATGACCAGTAATAGTTTGTTTAATATATTCACCTCATCATTCTTCATGTCCTGATAAGGATATCTTGAGTATAAAAGATAAATCTCCTCACAATATTTTTCCAAATATCCAACTGTAACAAATCCATCGCCTTCTGATTTTTCAATTAATTCGCCAATTCTAATTGCAGCTTCTTGACAATTCTCAAAAAGTTCTTTTATAACTTCGTCATTGTTGTTCATAATTCCGCATTCAATTTCTTTGTGCGCCTGAAGCAATACATCTACAAGGTTCAAAATTTTATCCTTATGAACGTTTCTCATATCCCTCCCCCATTTCACAATACATATTATTATACATATATTATTCTATCTTAATATCGACATTAATTCAAATAATATAAAGCATTTTCCCAATATTTAGAGTCCTTATAATCTCTTCCAAATCTTGCATTAAACGAACGTAAAGAGTACAATTATTCTATAAATGTACTCTTTACAAAAAAGGACGGAAATCAGATGATACTAATATATGGAAACGGCGAATTCCTAAGAAATCGATCACACTTAATTGATTGGAGTCAGGTGACTGCTATCATTGACAAGCTGGGTACTCCTGGCGAAAAATACAATAATGTAAATGTGATCACACCTAATCAAATTAATAATTATGATGCGCAAAGTATTTTCATTTTCTCTCGCATTTATTTTGAAGAGATAAAACACGAATTAATCTACGAATATGAAATATCAGAGGATTTTATATTTTCCTGGGACAACTTCATCTCGCCTCCTATCGATATTTTTCATCAAGAACATTACTTTATCGAACAATTTGTAGCAGAATACCCTGTTGAATCGATTTTGGATATCAGTGAACACAAACTTGGTAATTACTACTTGTCAAAAAGTAAAATCTCTAAAAAAAAGCAACTTTCAATCGATTGCTTTACAACCAAAAACTCAAACTTCATATCTTCACTTTACGACGATTATTACTTGCCAGAGCAAGAATTAACCAATCATTATGATCTGGTTCTTATCCCCAAATGGGATAAATCTATAGATTCCCTTTCATCTTTGCTAAGCACTATTTCAAATTATTTATTAGTCTACATTTCATACATACCGTCTTACGATAACTCTTGGTCTTCAAATTTATGCAATATAAAAGATAAACTTACCCCATTTTATGAAATAAAAACCTGTTACCTGAATGCTGGGGTAATTTTAATTGCTGAACGCAAAGCAGTTCAAGACCTTTCAAACGATATAAAAATCTATGTTGTGACTCATAAAAAATATAAAATTATGAAGGATGAACTATATCAACCCATCTGTGTCGGCACAACCTACAAAAATGATCATTATCTAAATGATAATTATGGCGATAATATTGCTTATCTAAATGATAAAATTAATGAATGCACAGCAATATATTGGATTTGGAAAAACACACAACATGCATATGTGGGCTTAAATCACTACAGAAGATATTTTATCAATAACACACTTCCAATTCGCACCAACTATATATCCAAGACTATTACTACGCAATTACTTTCTACGTATGATTTCATTGTGGCCACTTCAGTACCTTTTGACTCTACAGTTTATGATCAACTAAAAGGTACAATTAGCTGTTCCCACTTATTTGACTCAATATACGAAAAATTTATACATACCATTAAACAATGTCAGCCAGATTATCTTTCGTCATTTCATCAAGTTATGAATGGATATAATTTCTTCCGGTGTAATTTATTTATCACAAGCAGAGAAATCTTCAATGCTTACTGTGAGTGGCTATTTTCTTTTTTACTACCAATCGCCGAAAATACCGATTTATCAGACCACTCTGGTACCGATCGTCGAATTATCGGGTATTTTGCAGAGCGTATGCTAACGGTATGGTTGCAAAAGCAAAACTATAGAATTATCGAATTACCCTATACTGAAGTATAACAAGATATGACAAAACAAGATAAGGAAATGTAAACATATGTCTAACAAAGTTAAAGTCTCCATCATTATTACAATACATAATGCGGAAAAATATCTCTCTGAATGTCTGGAAAGTGCTATTAATCAAACTTTGACAGACATCGAGATTTTATGTGTTGATGGTGGAAGCTCAGATTCTACCCCGGAAATCCTTAATCGTTTTCAACAACTAGATTCTCGAATATGCATTATCAATGACCAAAATACTAGTTATGGGCACAAAGTAAATCGGGGCATCGAAAAAGCTACAGGAACATACGTTGCGGTCTTAGAGTCTGACGACCTATACGAACCAAACATGCTAGAGACACTTTATAATACCGCCGAAGAACATCAAGTGGATTTTGTAAATGCTAATTACAAAAACTTTTTTGACATAAATGGATTTCGCTTCTATCAGTTGGTAAAGATGTATGAAGACCATGCCTATGGACATGTCATCCAGAACCCTCACTGGGCCCGACTCGACCTTTATCCAAGATTCTGGACCGGTATTTTTAGGAAAGATTTTATTGAGCGAGAGCAAATCCGTATGAATGAATCCAAAGGGGCATCCTTCCAAGATATGTCTTTTCGTTTCTTAACAGCGATTTTAGCAGATTCTTTTTTTCATGTTGACGAACCACTTTATCTTTATCGAATTGATAACCCAAATTCTTCTATGCACGACAATAAAAAAACAGTCGTGATTGCTGATGAACATGATTACTTAAAAGCAGAACTAAGAAAGAGAGATTTATTGGATCAAAACATTTGGTTTAGTGCCTACCAATGGAAATATATGGATTTTAGAGGAAATTTAAGAAATCTAACAGGGAAATATCGTATGGAACTGTTTGAACGATATCTATCGGAACGAATCATCGATCGAGAAGCTTTGAATTCTTACGACTTATCAGAATTTCGAGTAGAAACTCAGGAGATGATTACGAAAGAACCCACCGAATTATTGCATCAAATAGAAATGGAATCCAATTATTTCTCTGAGAAAAATAAACAGCTCTATGATTTTTTATCACTAGTAACCGAAGTCGCAATGAATAGATTTATAATCTTATTTGGATGTGGTAAATATGGTCAATTCATTCTCAACTTGTTAAAACCAATTTCTCACAAAATAATTTATCTTACTGATAATTCTAAACAAATTTGGGGAACGACAATTCATGAACATCTTGTATTATCACCTTCTGATGCAATTGCTTCCAATCCAGATGCATACTACATCGTAGCAGTAAAGAATCACTTCGAAGAAATCTATAATCAGCTGCAATCAAACAACGTGTTGTCAGAACATATCATTCGGGCAACCATCTGATCCATAATAACCAATGCAAAAAAGACAGAACGGCCAATGGACCTCTCTGTCTTTTTACTATACCGCAATAGGAAACCAAACTTATTTCTCTTCCCATTCTTCTTTCATCTTGTGAAACACAGGAATATACAGTCCCCAAGTTATGAGCATCACAACAATTTCTATATATATTATTATATTTGCAAAGCCTATCGGTAGCCCTGGGAAAAAGATAAACAAAGCAAGAGCTATGAACAATGTCGTAGTACATGCTTTCCCAAACAATTTCGCACCTTTTAGTTTTGTTCCATGTCGATAATGAACAATCCCCATAATCAACATATATGCCTCTTTTAACATAAGCACAAGAACCAAATATTTCATGTTTGGATATCGCAGCACCAAACACCATGCAATCACGATATGCGTTAGCTTATCCGCCAGTGGATCCAATAAGATACCCAATTCCGTTATCATATTAAATTTTCGTGCAATTTTCCCGTCCAACAAATCAGTTAGCGAGGAAATCACAACAACTGCAGCTGCAATATAGTAATCTCGTATGGAATCTGCACGTATATATAAGACACAAATTACTGGCAATAATAATAATCGAAAAAAACTCAGACAGTTCGGTATGGAGAAAATATCTTTTTTTGTAATCTTCATACGAATCCTTTCTTCTTTGAATTAAATTTGAATGCATTGAACAGAATATGGTGGCATAACTACCCCTTGCTCCATATTGATTTCCGCCCCACTTAATAGATCTCTTCCAGTCACTGCATAACGACTCAAGTCAACTTGAAAAGGTTCTGAAATGGCATTCACTAAAACAAGGACCTTCTCCTGTTCAAAACTTCTTAAATAAACCAATTGTTCATTTCGAATCAGTACGTTTTCATAGGTTCCATATTTTATTGCTTTTGAACCAGCCCTTACTTTTGCAAAGGATTTTATCAATTTTGTCAGATCATTTTCAATGGGTAACTCGATATTCGGGCGTAGTTTCCAATCACCGTCTTTCTTATCCCCTTCAATCCCCCACTCGCTTCCGTAATATAAACAAGGAATGCCAGGAATTGTGAATAACATTCCATACGCAAGTGGCAAATGTTCTTTTCTCTTAAGCATACTGGCAATTCTAGAAACGTCATGATTATCAACAAATGTCATCAAATTTTTTCCATTATATATCCCTGATGCATTATTTCCAAATTGTCGATTCAATGAATATGAAATTTCAAACAAATTTACATCATTCAAGCTCGAATAGATTCCTTTATAAACTTCATAGTTTGTACAGCTCTGGAGCATTCCATCATTCACAATCTGTCCGTAATCTCCAAACAGCATTTCTCCAATCAAAAAGAATTCCGGATCCAACCCCTCTGTGAATAATCGTAACTCATGTAAGAACTCATGATCAAGCAAATATGCTACGTCCAGTCGTAACCCATCGATCGCAAAATCTTCCTTCCACATTTTTATTGCTTCAAATATATGGTTTTTAACCTCTAGATTACGTAAATTCAATTTTACCAGATCAAAATGACCTTCCCATCCTTCGTACCACAAACCATCCTTATAGTTAGAATCTCCATGAAAATCGACAAAAAACCAATCTTTATACACAGAATTTTCTCGATTTTTCAATACGTCCTGAAATGCCCAAAATCCTCTTCCTACATGATTAAAAACTCCATCCAGTACAACACGAATTCCTGCTTCGTGAAGATTTTTGCAAACTCTTTTAAAGTCCTCGTTGCTTCCGAGCCTGCAGTCGATTCTAAAATAATCTCTCGTATCATAACCGTGCCGATCAGACTCAAAGACCGGAGAAAAATATACCGCATCTACACCAATGTTCTTCATGTGAGGAATCCATCCCTCTACTTTAAGAATGCGCGAATGAATTACTTGGTCATTATCCTCTGGCGCTCCGCAAAACCCCAATGGAAATATTTGATAAAAAATACTTTCCTTTGCCCACATAAAAATAACCCTTCCTTTCACATATCGATCCACAAAGAATATATAATTACTTTATTTTATCATAGTTTTCGCAAAACAAGAAATTAAAAAGATAAAAACAGATGCAAGAAAATTCTCTTGCATCTGTCTGATCTAACATAATCATATAACACGTAATTATTTTGATTTTGATTTTGAATATACATCGAAAGCTACTGCTGCCAACAAAACCATACCTTTGATTGCCTGCTGCCAGTCAATACTAACACCCATGATATTCATACCATTGTTTAGGACTCCCATCAGAAGACCACCGACAATTGCTCCAACAATTGTACCAACACCTCCTGTTGTCGAGGCTCCACCAATGAAACATGCTGCAATGGCATCCAACTCAAAGTTAACTCCAGATTTTGGAGTAGCTGAATTTAATCGTCCAGTAAATACGATTCCTGCGAGTGCTGCTAAAAGACCCATATTTACATATACCCAAAACATAACTTTTTTTGTGTTTACACCCGATAGCTGTGCGGCTTTTGGATTTCCACCGTAGGCATAAATATGTCTACCTGGAATTGTTTTTAATGTAAGGAATGAATATGCTACTACTAAAACTACAACGATTACCAATACCATTGGAATACCTTTATATTTGGCCAAAGAGTATGTAAATGCGTTGATTACTGCAACAATCAGTATCATTTGTGGAATAAAAATTTTATAGGAATCTACTTTAAATCCATATTTTCTTTTGTTTTTTCTTGCTTGAAGTTGTGTCAACACATAGATAACTGTCGCAATCAAACCGCAGAGTAATGACAGCAGATTCAAGCCACCTACCTCTGCAATCCCAGGCAAGAACCCAGACGCCAGGTATGTGTATCCGTCAGGTAGTGGGGCAAGACTTGTTCCCGCAAGCACTACCATGGTCAGTCCTCGGAATGCCAACATGCCCGCCAATGTAGCAATAAATGCCGGAATACCAACATAAGCAATCCAAAAACCTTGCCACATACCAATTAATAGTCCGACAACAAGTGACAGTAAAATCGATAGCCAAACCGGAAAATCCCATTTTAGCATCATAATCGCGGATACCGCACCTACAAACCCAGCTACAGAACCAACCGATAGGTCGATATTACCTCCAGTTAAAATACATAAGAGCATACCAACTGCAAGAATCATTACGTATGCATTCTGAGAAATCAGGTTTGAAATATTGAGTGGTTTTAAAAGTACTCCTCCTGTCAAGATTTCAAACAAAATGATAACTACCGCCAATGCCATGACCATTACGTATTGGCGCAAATTTCCTTTCAAAAAGGTGCCTTTCTTATTCATAACTTTCCTCCCGGTGACTTTTCATTATACAGTGCATGATGTTTTCCTGTGAAATATCTTCTTCTGTCAATTCTCCAACAATCCTGCCATCATTCATAACATAAATTCGATCACTCATTCCTAATAACTCTGGCAGTTCTGACGAAATCATGATAATCGTTTTTCCATTCTCTGCAAGTTCGTTTATAACGGAGTAGATCTCATATTTTGCACCTACATCAATACCTCTCGTTGGTTCATCCAAAATCAATACGTCAGGATTCGAGAAGATCCACTTACTAAATACTACTTTTTGTTGATTTCCTCCAGAAAGATTTCCAGTTTTTTGTAAAATGCTAGAAGACTTAATTCTTAGTTTATCTCTGTATTCTTCAGCAACCTTTATCTCTTTGTTATTATCAATCACAATACCATTACTTATGTATTCAAGTGCAGACAAACTGATATTTCGTTTGATGTCGTCAATCAAAATCAATCCAGCAGATTTACGATCTTCCGTTGTATATGCAATTCCATTCTTAATGGCATCTCCAACGTTTTTAATGTCTATCACTTGTTTATCTTTGATAATTGTCCCAGTAATTTTTTTGCCATAGGATTTTCCAAACAGACTCATTGCAAATTCCGTTCTTCCTGCTCCCATCAAACCTGCGATACCTACAACTTCACCTTTTCTGGTATTAATACAAACATCTTTCAAAACATGTTTGGTCTCATCTTTGTTATCGTAAGCGTTCCAATTCACTACCTCAAAACATACATCACCGATTCGATGCGAACGTTTTGGAAATCTGTCGACCAGCTCACGACCTACCATACCTTTGATAATACGGCCTTCTGTAATCTCATCCTTGCCTTTTACCAAGGTTTCAATCGTATGTCCATCACGAATGACTGTAATTTCGTCAGCTACTCTTGTTACTTCATTTAATTTATGAGAAATAATGATACTTGTGATCTGATGCTCTTTGAGTTCTAACAGCAGATCAAGAAGATGTTTTGAATCCTCATCATTTAATGCTGCTGTAGGTTCGTCCAGGATCAGAATCTTAACATCTTTAGCAAGAGCTTTGATAATCTCTACCAACTGCTGTTTACCCATTCCAATGTCTTGAATTCTGGTATCAATATGTTCATTCAAACCCACTTTTTTCATCATTTCCATGGTCTTAGTTCTTGTCTTATTCCAACTGATTACAACTCCCATGTCTGTTTGTTCGTTTCCTAGAAAAACGTTTTCAGCTATAGACAGTTGAGGAATCAGTGCCAGTTCCTGATGAATAATTGCAATGCCTTTTGCTTCACTTTCTTTAATGTTTTTAAATGTGCAGATTTCTCCATTTACAACGATATCCCCTTCATAGGTACCATATGGATAAACCCCACTGAGTACATTCATTAAGGTAGATTTTCCCGCACCATTTTCTCCAACTAATGCGTGAATCTGATTTGGTCTTACTTTTAAATTTACGTCATCGAGAGCTTTCACGCCAGGAAACTGCTTTGTGATATTTCTCATTTCCAATGCATATTGTTCCATTGCTTTACTCCTTACACTTCTGTTTTCTGATTTAAAGAGACGTCTTATACATCAAGATACTGGGCAGAAAATCCTACCCAGTATCTGCTGTTTTAAAAACTATTAAATTTCTTATTTAATATCATCTTCTGTTAAATATCCGGAATCAATTACTAATTCCTGGTAGTTATCAACAGTAACAATATAAGGTGCTAACAAGTATGCTGGAACGATTTTTACATTATTATCATATGTAGTAGTGTCGTTGATTTCTGGTTCTGATCCAGTTAACACTGCATCTACCATACCAGCTGCAACTGCTGCAAGTTCACGAGTATCTTTCAAAATTGTTGAATACTGATCTCCAGAAACAATCATTTTTACAGAAGCTGCCTCTGCGTCCTGTCCAGTAACGATTGGAAGTGTATCTCCTGCATATCCAAATGCTGTAAGTGCTGATAAGATACCTCTTGAAATTCCATCATATGGAGATAAAACACCATCTAATTGAGTTCCATCTGCATAGTTTGCTGCTAACAAAGCATCCATACGAGACTGAGCAACTGCTCCATCCCATCTAAGTGTTCCAACTTCTTCCTGTGTCATCTGACCAGAAGTAACAATAACTGTTCCATCATCAATCAATGGTTGAAGAACATCCATTGCTCCCTGGAAGAAATAGAATGAGTTTGTATCATCAGGTGAACCAGCAAATAATTCAATGTGGTATGGTCCATCCCCTTTGAAATCCTGAAGACCTGTAACAAGAGAAGTAGCTTGAAGCTGTCCAACTTTTCTATTATCGAAAGTTGCATAGTAACTAACTGCATCTGTATTTACAAGTAGACGGTCATAAGAAATAACTTTCACGCCATCTTTTGCTGCTGCGTCAAGCGTATCAGAAAGTGTTGATCCATCAACTGCTGCAATAACAAGAACCTCAGCACCTTTTGCGATCATTGTTTCGATCTGAGATTTTTGTGTTGGGATATCATCTTCAGCATACTGAAGATCTACTGTGTATCCTTTTTCTTCCAAGATTTCTTTCATTGCTGCGCCGTCTTTGATCCATCTCTCACTTGACTGTGTTGGCATCGAAATTCCAATATACTTTCCATCAGAACCTGATCCCGATCCACATCCTACTAGTAATGAAGCGCCCATTGCTAGTACAAGAACTAAGGATAATGCTTTTTTAACAAGTTTTGTTCCCCATTTTGTTTCTTTCATAAAATCCTCCTTAATTGTTTGTTCATGTTTGTTTTCTATGTTAATCGCTTTGCGAAAAACACCAACCTTAAACTTGTTCTTTTTTGTTCTTTTTTTTTGCTTTTTGTTCGTTTGTGTTCGTTTTCTTTATATTATCACTACGAGTGTACATTGTCAATAAAATTATCTCTAAAATTGCACTTTTTATGTACAAACTGCTATTAAACGTTTAATTCTTGAATTTTCAAAAGATATCATGTATCATTATCTTATATATTGTTATATCTTTTTGTGCAATTTATCATTTTTAACTAAACTAGGAGACCCATATGTTTGCAATTGAAAGAATCAGAATCATAAAAAATTACTTAATAAAAGATAATAAAGTATCAGTAGCGAAACTAAGCGAACTTTTGAATGTGACCGAAGTTACGATTCGAAGAGATTTAGAAAAGCTTGAAAAGGAAGGGTTCCTAAAAAGAACTCATGGCGGAGCTGTGCTTCATACTCCAAGCGACGAGTTCATGGCTGACGAAGCACTGGACGAGACATCGCTTCCTTATAATGAAATCGCAGACACTGCATACCATATCATTGAGGATTCTTGTTCTGTAATGCTTACTAGTGGTCCAATTAATGTATTACTAAGCAAACTCCTTACCTCAAAATCAAACCTCACAGTTGTCACAAATGATTTGGATATCGCGTCCTCCCTTTCTTCCTCTAAGGAGAACTCAATCATTTGCCTTGGTGGTGACTTAGAAGATCGAGCTCTTTATGGTCAAATGACTTCGGACAATTTACGGAATTTCTCCTTTGATCATGCTTTTATTGAAGTCGATGGTTTTACTCCATCCATGGGATTTTCTGTATCTAGTATGAAAAAAGCTACATTGGTTCAACAGGTTGCAAAATTAGCAGATTCCGTAACTATCATCTGCCCTTCTTCTAATTTTGGATTCAATTCCCTTTATCGTGCTGGAAAACCTTCTATTGCACATCGAGTATTAACCGATTCAAATGTAAATGACGATTTCAAAAAATTACTTTTCGACCAGAATATTCCAGTTTTTACATCCATCAATCTTTACGAAGACTAATCTAACGGAGGTACCTTGTGAACATACCATTGCTTGAACTGACAAATGTAAATCTTGAAATTTCAAATTTTTCGCTTCGAGACATCAACCTATCCGTTTATCCGGGAGAAGTTCATGTAATTATGGGAGAAAATGGATCCGGTAAGTCGCTGATTATGCAAATTATAAGCGGAACAATAAAACCAGATTCCGGAGAAATTCGACTGTATGGAAATCTCACCAAAAACAAGATTTATTCCCTTTTGGCAGCAAAGGATATTCTTTATGTTGGCCAGAACTTAAATCTTCTAGAACATCTATCTGTTGCAGAAAATCTATTTTTCAAGGACATGCCATATCGTAATCATTTGTTACACATCATCGACTACGATCAATTGAATAGCAGACTTCAGTCAATCATTGACGAGTTTAATCTTCCTATTCGAATAGATGATGACGTAGCATTACTTGGGGCTGCACAAAGACAAATGCTTGAATTCTGCAAGGCTTATATTTCCAAAGCCCACATTATTATTCTCGATGAGCCTGCCGATTCCTTGACAACAATCGAAAAAGAAATATTGTTTCATATCATCGAAAAAATAAAAAATCGCGGAGCAGCAATTTTCTATATTACACACCATATTAACGATGTTTTTCGCTTAGGAGATCGTGTAACAATTCTAAGAAACGGTGCAACACTTGATACGATGACTGTAAAAGATGCCACACCGGAGAAGATCATCCATTCATTAAGCGGAATTACGATCGAAGAAAAATATCCAAAAATCAAATCCTATAAAGGAAAAACTCTGATGCGCGTCAACAATTTGGGGTTTGACGGAGTATTAAGCAACATCAACTTCAACCTTCACGAAGGAGAGATATTAGGCATAACCGGTATGGCAGGATCTGGTAGAACTTTGCTTGCGAAATGTTTGTTCGGTGTAGCAAAATATACTGGCAGTGTTCTTTTAAATGGGGTGAAAGTAGATATTACCAGTCCCGAAATAGCAATCAAGAATGGAATCGCATTTATGCCTGATAACAGACTTGAAGACTCTATTTTTGAATATTTTAATACAGATGAAAACGTAGCATTTCCTTCTCTTCATCGTTTTTCAAAAAATAAAATCATCCATATGGGATATTTAGAACAGGCTGTGTATCAGTACATTCAAAAAATCAATGTACCAGTAGACAAATATAAGAAAATCTCATCCATCAGTGGTGGCAATCTTCAAAAAGTTCTTTTTGCAAAATGGCTTATGAGCAGAGCCCGTATCTTTATATTGGATGAGCCTACACACGGAACGGATCTAGCGAGCAAAATCGATATATATAATTTCATTACTGATATGGTCAAAAAAAAGGTGGCAATTATCTATATTTCGTCGGACATTGAAGAAATCCTCGGAATATGCGATAGAGTTGCCGTTTTATCCAACAAAACATTTGTATGCGATCTCCCAACCAAAGACATTACTGCTGAAGAGATCATACAACTAGCAACTTCGGACAAATAAAAAAAGGCCCATGGGCCTTTTTTATTATCTAAAATTATATTCTGTCACAATTGGTTCTCTTTTCAAAGTAACATCATTATAATACTCATATAAGGACAACGCCAGGAAACTTCCGGCAATGTTATATACATTCTGATATCCTAAATTTTGTAATGCTAAAGTAACGTTGTAGCTTCTCTGTCCAGATCTGCAATGCAAATAAATAGAACGGTCTTTCGGAAACTCATTCAATCGATTACGGAATTCAGACATTGGAATATTTATCGCTCCCTTAATATGTCCTCTTTTATATTCGCCCGGTTCACGAACGTCGATAATTACATCTCCATTTTCTATTAGCTCACGCACTTGTGAAACTTGCACTTGTTTGTATTCTTGATTCAGCAAACTCGTTCCTACATATCCAGCAAAATTTACGACATCTTTTCCAGTTGAAAACGGTGGTGCATAGCTTAATTCCAAATCTTTTAAATCCTCTACTGTTCCACCAAACTTAATTGCGGTCGCAATGATGTCAATACGTTTGGTTACATCACCTTTTCCAATTGCCTGTGCACCTAGTATCTTTCCAGTCGGAACTTCAAAAAGTAACTTAAAGTGCATTGGTGCAGAGTCTGGCATCAAACCTACTTTATCAGAAGGAATGATACGTACCACATCATAATTTATTTTCAGATTCATAACTTTAATCAGTGCTTCATTCAAACCAGTAGATGCACCATTTAATTCAAATACTTTTATCGAAGAAGAACCAATATATCCTTTGTTCAAGGAACCTTTGTTATGAATATGATCTGCTACTGAACGAGCCTGTTTGAGTGCCGGTCCCGCAAGAGATAGTTTCGTCATAGAGTGTGTAAGTGCATGATACACTTCGATTGCATCACCCACAGCATAAATATCCGGATCATTTGTACGGTAATTTTTATCCACGGAGATTGCACCAGTTTCACCAATTGTGATTCCCGCTTCCTTTGCAAGTCTAGTTTCTGGAGAGACCCCAATAGCCATCACTACTGCTCCAGTCTGAATGGATTTTCCAGACTCCAAAACAACCATATCTTTTTCGAATTTGGAAACCTTATCGCCAACTATTAAATCAACGTTATGATCCAATAATACCTTGTGGAAAATTTGTACCATATCATAATCAAACGGTCTTAAAATCTGTTCTGCTGCCTCTACCAGAGTTACCTCAAAACCAGCTTCACTTAGATTCTCTGCAACTTCAACACCGATAAAACCTCCACCAATTACCGTCACGTCTTTTCGATCCATTTTCTTAATATATTTATTTAATCGATCGATGTCAACTACATTACGAACCGTAAAGACGTTCACATCATCCAAGCCTTGAAATCTAGGAACTATTGGTGACGCACCAGGAGACAAAATCAGTTTATCATATTCTTCTGAATATTCTTCGTTTGTATCTACTTTTTTGACCGTTACCGTTTTATTCTGACGATCAATTGATAAAACTTCGCTATTTACTCGTGCATCTATGTTATATTGTTTGAGAAACCATTCTGGATCCATTAAAACCAAATCGTCTGCATCCTCTACAATTCCACTCAAATGGTAAGGAAGTGAACAATTTGAAAACGAAACGTGCGGTCCCTTCTCAAACATAATAATGTGATTTTCCTCACCATTTCTTCTTAGTCGTGCTGCTGCAGAAGCTCCTCCTGCAACACCGCCAATTATTACAATTTTTTGTTCCATTGTACTCCTCCTTCTACTTTACTTCTCCTACTCTATTCACTCAAGTAATTTCTATTTTCTTTTTGTACCAGAGTACATTCCCATTCCGCCGGATACATTGATTACATCATATCCTTCTCGTTCAAGTTGTCTGGTTGCACTTCCACTTCTACCACCTGACTGACATAGAATATAATATTTTTTCTCTTTCAAAAGATATTTCCCTGGATTTGACAATAACGTTCCCATCGGAATATTCTTTGCTGTACGAATTGTGCCACTTTGAAATTCATATGGTTCTCTAATATCTATAATCTCAACTTTACCTACTAAATCATCTAAGTCGTTCACAAAAATTGAATTTCCACTGTTTCCCATTCCAAATAAATTAAACATAATAATTTCCTCCTGATCTTTTCAAATACATGTGCGGTTCATCGCTTTACATGATTAATTATATAAGAATCAAAAGGTTTATCAGTGATTTTGTCACAAACTATTTTTCGTTCTTTATTTCATATGTAGAAATGTAGGTTTCAAATAACTGGCGAACCTCATCATCTGTTCGAACGTGACTACAAATCATTAGGTCACAAATTTCTCCTTGAAAAGAATCTTTATAAATGTCACCACCAAGATAAATCAGTTTTGCATGTGTCATTGTTGGTACTTGGCTCAAGCTTGCTGCCAGCTCGCCATTCACATAAAGTTTTGCTGTTTCAGAAACGTATTCATAAGAAATTGCAACAAAAGTCCAAGTATCCAAAGGTTGCACATTACCTACTACATCATGGTAACCTTCCACTTCCTTGATATCTCTGAATCGAAAGGTCAGTTTTCCTTCCACTGCCTCCATTGAGACAGTAAAAAAGCCATTTTCATATTTTGCATATAAAATACTTCCCCATTCCGTACTTTTTTCCGGACGCATCCAGAAAGAAAGCGTGTAATTGTCATGGTAAAATAGCCTAGCAGGTAATTTTAATATATTTTCATTTTTATCTCCGCCAGGAAACCTTATTGCGCCAGTTCCTTTCGCAAATCCTTCTACAAATGAAAAACCTTCCCCTACATATTCTGCTGCAAATTCCTTGTTGGTGGAAAGTATTGTTTGGTCAAAAGTAAAACGAATGGCTTCCGCTGTGTCAATACAGTAGTCGCTGTAAAATTTTTCAAAATCCTCTATGGATATTGGTTTTGCAAAATAAAATCCCTGTGCAATTTGACATCCACAACTTGTGAGAAACTCAATTTGTGAAACATCCTCTACACCTTCAGCGACAATTTTCACTTTTAAATCGCGACACATATTGATTACGTTACTAACAACTCTTTTTCCTTTGATGTCATGAACGGACAACTGAAGAAACTCTCGATCAATTTTGATGGTATCAACTGGAATATTCTTAATCATATTTAGTGCAGAATAACCCGAGCCAAAATCATCAATAGAAATCAAAAAACCTTTTTCTTTTAAACGTTCAACCATACGAATCAATTGAGTACTATCGTTAAAAAACATGCTCTCTGTAATTTCCAACTCAATTTCAGAAGCATTCACTTTATATTTCTGTGCGATAGCATACAAATCTTCTGGCAAGCTGTTTTCATAGAAATGAAGTCGATCCATATTTAAAGAAATCGGCAGTTTCTCCAAACGACTTCCCTTCCAACTCTGTTTAATCTTACAGACTTCTTCAAAAATATATCGATCCAACTTAATAATGAAACCATTCTTTTCAAAAAGTGGAATAAACTGTGCCGGAGCACGCAACCCATCTGTAGGATGTTTCCATCGAGACAATGCTTCAGCACCAACCAGACAATTGTTTAGCATGTCAATCTTTGGTTGCAAGAATGCCTCGAACTGACCCGTTAAAATAGCGCGGTGCATTTCTGCCTCTATATTCTTATTGATCTCTATCGCATTCTTATCACTCTTATAGATTGCATATTGATTTTTTCCCAGAGCCCTTGCTTTATACATGGCTAAATTTGACTTTGAAAACAGTTCGTCCAATGTTTGCTCAACACTTTGATTTAGAATAATTCCAATGCTAAGCGTTATCAACGTCGATATATCCTGTCGAAAAATACTCTTGCCAAAAAAATCGATAATATTTCCAGCGAGTTCTTTCATCGTATCTTCCGATAGATTCCCTTTTTGAATAATCAAAAATTCATCTCCTCCGACGCGTGCAACAAACCCTTCCTTAACTACCGATTTAATACATGAAGCAATATTTTTTAAAAGCTGATCCCCAATGCTGTGCCCATAGATTTCATTCACCTGTCTAAAATTGTCTACATTTATAAATAGTACATGAATTTTTTCTTTGGTACGAAGCGCCTCATAATAATCATATAATCCCTTACGATCTGGTACCCCAGTAAGGTAGTCCGTTTGATAGGATCGCTCTTTTTCATTTTGTGTTCTAAAAAATCCCTGAAATACACCCATTTGATATCTCCATATAAAGACTACATACTCAAATCTATAGTACTCTTATTTTATCAAATTACCACTGACATGACAATAGAATCACTCTTCACAGATTGTGCAAATGCAAGGTGCTGCGATAGTAGGTTGTTTCTGTTATGGTCGTTTCTGTCTGCGATACTCAATTCTCCCTGACCATGCTTTCGCTCCGTATTTTTCGTAGCAGTACTAACTCGCATACTCTGCTCGTAAGTGCTGACGGAAAATAAGGGGTCAGATCGTATCGGTATCGCAGTCGAGAATTGGCTCATCACAAAATAGAAAAGAGGTTTGCCCCTGTATGGATGTATATCACAAGAATTCAACATGAGATTACAGTCGCTTTTCACACATAAAGCGAATCAAAACATTTCTTGAACATTTTCGCACTCCTTATATAGACATTGGATAAAAACTCTTAGAAAACATGTGCTTTTGTCCAATCTTTCGTTTTAGAAATATTTGAAACATTCCTTTGGGCAATAGTACATCCTCTTATAGAGCTTTTGTCCAATTGTTACGCTATATCCTAGATTGTTTTGATGCTTAAAACTAAAACTAGTTGGGAACACCTGCTAGCAGGTGAATTATTGTAATCTTGGTTTAAAAAAATCCGGCATGCCCCTAACATGCCGGAATCAAAACTGCTGTCCCTATCTTAAAAAATAAGAACCCAATTGGGATCAATATAATGGTACAGCAAAATGCAAGCCCAAGTGCCCACAGGATCAAAGCTAACGGAATCTTGATCAGTAGCCAAAATGATAAAGCAAAAGCAACTCCAACCAATTTCAAAAATACTCCCCCTACTAAAACAAATAATGTAATAATTAATAATGTAATCAAATCTTCCACCCTTTCTATTACAAAGAATTCTAATGAATTTGTTTTTCAATTCTAATGAATTTGTTTTTCAATTCTATGGTTATAGTTTATAATAAGAACATTGATAACGAAACATCCAATAAACAAACATAGCATAGTCTATTTTATTCAAAATACCGAAATAGAATTGATTGTATGCAAACTAGGGCGAACGGAGATTACTTATGGGGCGTAAATCAACAAAAGAAAACAAAAATATTTATCAACTTAGCAGAGAAGATGCAAATCTTACCAGGGAATCTGCTGCCGAAAAACTCGCATTTATGTCAGCTGGAAGAATAGAGAAAATCGAGAACGAGAAGACAATTCCTCATCCAGAGGAAATACTTGTCATGGCAGATCAATATAAAAATCCATCCTTATGCAATTATTATTGCGCCAATGAATGCCCAATCGGACAGGAAAGTGTTCCACTTCTAAAAACGAAGGACTTATCTCAAATTACTTTAGAAATGCTTGCAACACTGAATACGCTCTCTAAGGAAAAAGATCGATTAATCGAGATAACGGTCGATGGCGAGATATCAGAAGATGAAATTCCTGACTTTCTTAAGATCCAAAGAGACCTCGAACAAATGTCTCAGGCAATCGATTCCCTAAAATTATGGGTTG
The DNA here is from genome assembly GCA_963666475.2 of Lachnospiraceae bacterium. Classification (GTDB taxonomy): domain Bacteria; phylum Bacillota; class Clostridia; order Lachnospirales; family Lachnospiraceae; genus JBFHIZ01. Next base: position 1,515,375 of record CAXXJM010000001.1, read on the forward strand.
ACCATACTATCGCATCCGGAATCCTTGATGAAAAATTGTTAAAACAATAAAAAACTTCCATTACGGAAGTTTTTATTGTTTGCGCTTTTTATTTTTTTGTCTGAACCTGACACCCATCCTTACAAGCATAGCTATAACAGTAACCTGGGCAAGTGCTCTTGGCATTAAAATCTTCATTTTTAAGATTCTTCTTATCCGCTTCTATAATTTCCTGAATGCGAAGTTCTAAATCCTCTGCACTCTGCACCTGGTGTCCAATCGGATAACTCGTGGTATAGAAATGCTGCGCATAAGGAAAACAACAGATCTGATATGGTTCTTCATCAATGATACCTTTCAGAAATGAATTTTGAAAGATATTGATATCCTTTTGCTCAATTGATAATGCCTGCTCCATTTCACTTGGATCAAAGATCAATCCAAATGGTTTCGTCTGCACCTCATTCAATTCATTTCCATAATCAACCGAAAAATTTCCTTCGACCCAAAGTCTCTGATCTAACTTTTTTTGCTTAGCTTCTTTTAGTTCAGCTGTTGCCTGAATTTCCTGTCCTGACTTTTTCCCCTTTACATCTAGTATTACTTCGCCTAAAAACGAAGTCGTCAATACCGAATGTTCTGTACTTGGAGAACTAAATCCCCTTCCCGGATCAAAGCTAATGGTATCGGTTTCATACTCATTGATGATCCAAGACATCAATCCAGTTCTCTTATTCTTCGCAATAATATAGACTTCTAGTCGATTTCCCCAAAATACACTTGTATGTACATTGAAAGCCCCAATAATCACCATTTTACGTCCCTGTTCTCCTGCAAACATGGTGCAGTCGATCAGTTCATAATCTTCCGGTATCATATCTAGAATCGCCTTTTCGTCCCGAATCTCATATGCTAGAAACAGGCTATACGGCTCCACAATGAAACTTATATATGGATCTTTTTTTGTGCCTTTTTCCATGATTCTTTTTTGTACTGATAATGGCAATTTTCCAAGAAACTCAGCACCTTGAAATACAGTAGCTACTTTCTTAGGCGTAACCATCTTTTCTGTCAACTTAATAAAGTAATCTCGTTGTTCCTGCTCCATCTGATCCCCCTCATATTTTCAACTTTTTGTTCTATTTTTTAGAAATTTTTACCATTCCATCCCCAATCCCCTACTTCGTGATATGTGATGTAAATTGCACTTTCAGGTATATCCAATTGCTCTCTGATGGCCGATGAGATTGCATTTGTCACTTCCTCATATGCCACCTTTTCTGCTGCACCAAACAGACTTACCGATACATAGGCACCTTTCTCAAGCTTTTTCCCGCCCATGTACAAGTCGTAATTATCTTCGAATCCAATCATTAAGAATTCTTCTGGTTTATTTAAATAACTCATCGTCTTTCCAAATTCACGTTTTAAAATTTCACGCTTTTCCTCGCTTACTGGAACTGATATTTTCGATTCAATGTATGGCATATTCTTTCCTCCTGATTATCATAAATATTCTTCTATTATAACATCGAGAATTTAAAAAGAAAACCGTTCACATATACTGTGAACGGTTAAATTTCCTTCTACTTATTATGAAATATGATGCGGAAAACAAATCGCACAAATGGACCACAATAAAGAAGCTGATAGAGAAGTGCCATTGGCATATTTCTCGCCCACGTTTCCAAAAAAGCTCCAAACGTAATTACCTCACCAAAAAGAAGGGTTGCAATCAAACTCATAACTGGACACATTATTGCGCATATGCAGGTTGAAATGGCAAGAATGATCAATGCCGGACGATCGGTTGGTTTGACTATCTTAAATGCAATTTTTTTTGCAATTTTACCAATCACAAAAAATTCTAACACAAATGCAATCAGTGCCATGACTGGCAGTTCACTAATTGCCGCTAAAAATGTTGCTCCAGATACACCTCCCATGTGCCACGCAACATTGTATACAATCATTCCATATACCATGACAATGACCATGAGCAAGGTAAATACAACCTCCTGAAACTTATTTTTTGGCATAAAAAAATCCTCCTTTTGATATACATGTGTTGTTCGTTATCATCCAGAGGATTGTGCGTTTCCAATTTGTACCATATTCTTTTTTCGAAATTTAGTATATCACATTTTCAAAAAACGGGAAAGGATTTTATATTTCTTCTTCTGCAAACAACTCAGCTTCCATCGCCTTCTCTCTCTTCTTTTCCGCAAGCTGATTGGTGTCCAGAGACTTTCCAAACACATAAAACCGGTCGTATATAAACTCCAAAACAAAATTTGATAACATGATTAATACGATAACCAAATATTCATTCCACAGCATCTGTTCTGTTAGGAAATCTCCTGCAATCGTTGACAATGGAATAAAGAAAACATAGAAAAGAAGAACTTTTATCATTGCAATCGACACATTATTTGCAGATTGAAACGTATATCTTCGATTTAATGTGAAATTCCAGATGACCGATAAAATTACAGCAATCACATAACATGGCCAGTATTTCCAATTGGTCACCTCATTCAAAATAGAAAATGTGACCATTTCTACAATACCCGCTGAAATTGAAAACAGACCAAATTTCAGCCCTCTCATAAATTCTTTTCTTCTACTTACATTTTTTTCGTTTCCCATATTCATCCCTCTTTTCGTTTTTCTTGTTTTCAGGTCCTTAAATAAAGAAAAGACAAAGAAGTCCCTTGTTTGACTTCTTTGTCTTTTTTAACACTATTTTAAGAATAGACGTAGTAACTTGCTCTTGATTCTGCTGCAATTTTTCATCCGCCTTATTTGATCTCATTCAACGCCTTAAAATGAGGTTTATTCGTTTGATATAGCTTCTTAAATACTGCAAAGTTCTTTTCATATATTTTAGTTGCTTTTTCGTTCGGTTTAAAGTGATGTCTGACAGGAATATATGATTTCACACACGCCAGATCCGGAATCATTCCCAGCCCGACGGAAACAACTGCTGCCGCACCAACAGATCCTACATTTTGTGGGTTTTCGACAATGTCAATTTCATGCCCAGTAATATCTGCAAGCATTTGTCCTGTCAAAGGAGATAAAGCGCCACCTCCTACAAATCGAATTGTTTGAGAAGTCTCAATCTTTTTCTTTTGTCCCTCCAGCATCCACTTTAGATGATAACAAACCCCTTCAAGAACAGCTCGTATCATCTCCGTTTTTCCTGTATCTAGCGAAATGTTAAAGAACATTCCCGAAGCATATGGGTCTTCGAACGGACATCGGTTTCCATGAAGCCATGGTGTAAACAACACGCCTCCCGAACCAGGTTCGATTGTCTTGATTGTATCCATTAAATAATCATATAAATTAGTGTAAATAGTTTCTTGATCATGTGCGATGTGCTTATGCTCCAAATAAATTCCAATTTCATCCAGTGCCAGATGATCCTTCACCCATTCTAAACATTTTCCTGCGGTCTCCATCTCTGCGAAATACTGATATCTTCCTTTTTGCACACCAACAATGGAAGCAATCATGCGTACAATATCAACCTTCTGCTTATCTACCATCGTTGATACCCATCCAGAAGTACCTGAATAGATGTGCGTGTCTCCTACATCGACACAACCTGCACCAATTCCAATTAAAGATGCATCTCCGCCTCCTCCAAAAACAGGAGTATCTTCGCATAATCCCAGTTCAGAAGCAGCCTTTCTTGTAAGTTTCCCAACTTGATCAAAGGAACTTTTGACTTCAGGCAGATGCTCCATGCGCACGCCATTCATCTTGCACAATGTTTTACTAAAGCCTTCATTACCTTTTCTTGTATCATATAAAAGAGTAGCAAAAGCGGAATCCTCAGTCATCACAAACTCGCCTGTACACCTATGAATCAGATAATCCTTAACATCCAGCCATTTGTAAACCTTTGCAAAAAGTTCTGGTTCATTCGCTTCCACCCACTTATATTTCCACACTGGATCCTTTACGCTGGTTGAAGCTGCTTTTGATAAGAAGAGACTGATTGCAAGTTTTCTGGCATTTACACCCGCAACTCTTAGGATGCCAGACATTCCTTCCTCCATCTGTTTGGTTGCTCTTTGATCCAGATAGCTCATTGGTCGTCTGACAGGTACACCCTCCCGGTCAACCAGAACTAGTCCCTGCATTTGCGAACAAAATGAGATCCCACTCACATCGGACGGTGACACATTTGTGTTCGTAAATAAGGTACGGGTCGTCTTACACATTGCATCCCACCATTCATTCTCATCCTGTTCGGCACCTCCTCCGTCCAACATGTACAACGAATATCCCTGATGCGCATTTGCAATCAACGATATTTTATCTTCAATTTTAAATAGACAGGTCTTTACCCCGGTTGTTCCAATATCATATGCGATTACATAAGCCATCTCTTTCTTCTCCATTTGAATTCATCTAGTTTTAGGAAACAGTAAATGCTGATTTAATAAATTTAAGTAGCTGCTCGACCATTTTTTCGTCGTTCTCGAATATTTCTTCTCCACAATATATTCTCATACGTTCCTTGTGATAATCACAGCAATAAGAAAATTGAAGCATCATTAATAGATTATCAAAGAAGAAAGCAAACATTCTTGAATCCATATCCATTCTGATTTCTCCTGTCTCTTTTGCTTTCTCAAGAAGTTTCGTATATATGCGAGCAGATATTCCTTCGATTTCTTTGGCCTGGTATGCAACAAATTTCTTGCTGCTATTAGAAGTGATCTCATGATACATATTGATGTAATTGCTGTATTCTCTAGAATAAAAAATGACTGCCCGAATTAGTCTTTCTGCCGAAGCCAAAACCCCTTCTCCCTCATCTACCGCGTCTTGCAGTACTTTTTCAAGGACCTTAAGACTTCGTTCTAAACATGCAAGAAAGAACGTATCTTTATCCTTGTAATACTTATATAACACACCAATGCTTACACCCGCATTTTTGGCAATCACATTGATGTTGCTTCCATCAAGACCTTTCTTTGAAAATTCTTCAATACCTGTTTCAAGAATCGCATCCATCTGTTCGGTCGTCATTTTTTTTAACATTTGTCACCCTCATCGTAGAACTCATTTTTTTTGTTTTGAATATTTTAACACATATACTGTACGTTGCAAGAATGCATCAAGAAATCCAATGAAAAATTTTCCTTCCTTTTTATCCGCATACAGATCTGCAGCACAACCTTTTTTCAAAATCATTTCTACTGCGATAGCGTCACTGGTTGATTTTCCAGTACAAAGAGCTCCCTGATTCAACAGTAAAACTGCATTTCTATGCTTTAACACACCTTCGATTTTTTTATGTGCATTGATTTTTGCATCAACTACTGGTACATTGATCCCTGCAATCTGCGCAAGATCATCTGTATAGGGAGGAAGTGTTTTTCCTTTTTTACTTACTTCTACAATTTCTGGAACCATTGTATGCAGGATGCAATGCATATCTGTTTCTTTGTAGATGGACGCATGTAGATTTGCAATCGGATCTTCCTTCGCAATGAAATTTGTCAAAGAATACTTTGTCTTCTCCCCATTTCTTTTTAACCAAAAGCTATCCTGCTCTCTCTCACTAAATCCATAATCTACAAATTCCTGCTGTTCTTCTTCAAATCCAGACTTTATTTTCTTTATTTCTTCTTCTGCCAAAGCTTCCAAAGATTTTGCGATTTCAAAAGTATGTTCTAAATTATATCCCATACATAACGTACCGTGATGCTTCATCAAAAGTGCTTTACATTCTGGATATCTGATCAATGTAGATTCTACTTGTATTTTCAGCTTTTTCGTGGATGAAATTCCATAAGGAGCACATGGAACTAATAAACCAAGCGTATCCTGAAATGTTTTTTGACTCACCAACAAATTTTCCCCGGTAATACTTAGAACAGAAGCAAGCTCTTGATGTGTATGGATAATAAAATCAACATCCGGACGCAGTTGATAAGCTACTGCATGTACCCCTTTTTCACTTGATGGTTTGACATTTCCTTCATAAGAGCAATCGGCTATGGATACAACAACAATATCTTCTTCGTTCAAGGTTTCATACGCCAGTCCACTTGGTGTAATCGCAAATTGTGTGTCCGAAATACGAGCACTGATATTTCCCCATGTTCTGGCAATCAATCCACTTTCCACAAGTCTTTTACCTGCTTCTACCACAATTTTTTTTGCTTCGGTTATATCATATGCCATGTTCGTTTCCTCCATGATAAATTTATTTCTGGACTTCTATCGGTGCACAGTTAGCAAATACTTTTTCAAATCTGGCAAGCACATCATCAATCATTTCTTCTGTGTATGCAGCACTTGTATAAAGTCTTGAACCAGCCAATGTTACTAGACCTTCTGCCATATATGCAGCTCCCATATGTTCCATTTCTTTTTGACGGATTCCGGTTTCTTTTAAAATTCCCGGTACCTGCCAAAGTTTTTTCCAATTGATACTAAAATGCATTGTTCCTGCATTGTCCAAATGAACAATCGAGCCTTGATTAAATACAACAAAAGGAAGATCATATTTCTTAACAAGTTCCTGAAGCCCTTTTGTCAAACGGTCTCCCATTCTTCCTGCTTTTTCACATGCATTCGTACGCTCGATTTCACAGATTGCGTGATATCCTGCAACACAAGATAAAGGTGTCGCTGCCATGGTCCCACCACACATTGCTTTTGGTATTTTTTTACCTGAAGAATCCAAACCTGCGCCCAAATGTGCCATACAGTCTTTGTGTCCTCCAATACCTCCAGCTCCTGGATATCCACCTGCGATAACTTTACCAAAAATTGTAAGGTCAGGGTCCACTCCGAAATAACCTTGTGCTCCCGATGTTCCAATACGAAATCCTGTTACAACCTCATCAAATACCAAAAGTGCTCCATATTTATGAGCGAGTCTTTCTGCTCCCTGAACAAATTCTTTTGATAACGGTCTCGTACCACTTTCAGGTCCCATTGGCTCTAAAAATATCGCTGCAGTTCCTCCATCCAATTGATGTTTCTTAAGTTTTCTTTCTAAGTCTTTTAAATCATTTGGGAAGAATTCATCGGTATGTTTGAAGACAAAATTCGGAACTCCTTTTGACATGATACCTTTTGTACCAGGAACACGAATTCCATAAGCCAACTGATCTGACCATCCGTGATAGGCTCCGCCCATTTTTAAGATGTTCTTCTTTCCTGTTTTTAATCTAGCAATTCTCACTGCACACATACATGCTTCGGTTCCAGATCCCAACATACGGAACATATCCACAGAAGGAACCAATTCTGAAATCTTTTTTGCTAATTTATATTCATATTCATGAAATAATCCAGTTGATGGACCACATGTATTTAACAATTCAATGACTGGTTCTCTGACTTCAGGCACATTACTACCAAGAACGGTCGGTCCTCCTGCCTGTAGCAGATCATAATACCAGTTTCCATCTATATCATACAATTTGGCACCTTCTGCTTTTGTAATTACCAACGGAAATGGGTGATTGAAAGCCAGATTATGCTGTACTCCACCTGGAATCGTTTGTTTCGCTTCTGTGATCATTTTTTTTGATGTCGCACATTTTTTTTCGAAATAGTTTTCGACATATCCATCCAGAGATTCCTTTTTAATTGAATATACCGGTTTTTTGATCAGTTCATCTAGTTCCTTCGTTACCTTATCTACATCCAAATACTCATCAATAGCAAATCCATTATACGCCATTTTTTAATTCTCCTTCCTTGTGAGCGTACGCTCACACTTGTAATTACTATATATACAATAAAAATGAAAGTCAAGTAAAAAATGCATTTTTTGCATATTTTTACATAATTATTCACCAATTAAGGATTATCCTTCGAAAAGTCAATCGGTTAGGATTATAATTTCTTTTCATTTTCTTGATGCTTGGTGTAATATAGAACTATATTTATTTACACGAAGCGAAAGGAAAAGTTATGAACATACAAAGAAAAAAGAAACACCTTGTAGCAGTAATTGCTTTCATGTTTTCAATAGTTATTACCGGTTGCGGAAGCCAGACCAACTCCTCCACGGAAATTGAAACCATCAGCCTGAATGAGATTTTTGGCGAAAACGTGAATCAAATCAACGATGTTGAAGAAAGTCCCGAGGCTACCCAAGATGAAATATCCGAAGAATCTAATGTTTCTGAGGAAGGGAACATCCAAAACACAGCGCCACAGCAAGACACATCAAATATAAAATCCATTGTTGAACAGATTCAACTGATTACCTTAAATAAAGCAGATTGGTTTTTGAATAGCGAATTTGGGGAATCGTACTTTTTCACAATTACCGATCTCAATCAGAATGGACGTCTAGAACTCATCCTCTCCACATGCCAAGGCACTGGAATGTATACAACCAGTGCATATTACGAAGTAAACGAAGAGATGGACGGACTACTTGCACTTTCAGCCGATCTATTAGAAGGCGATTCGGAACCGGACATCATCAATAATACTTCCGTTGCCTATCATCAAGCAGACACGGACATCTGGTACTATATCTTTAAAGATTCCATGCGAGCTGGTGCAGCTGGATATTACGAAAACACTTCTTCCGTTTGGATTGAAAGCGATACTGTACAATATGAAATATTGGGTAAATTTTCACTCCTTTACGAAGGTGAAAGTGAAGTTTCCTCATATCAAAACGCTTTAGACCAGGACATTACAGAAGCAGAATATGAAACAATAAGCGATCAACAATACCAGGGATATGAAAAATATTCTGTCAGTCTAAATTGGATCAATGTTTCTGATACAACCGATGACACAGATCAGCTTTTCACAAAAGCCAAGGAATCGTTTGAAGGTTTCCTTCTCACTCAAATCTCTTCACAATAATTTTTTCAACAAAAAAGGCTGTCATCCATTAGAATGACAACCTTTTTTTTATTTTTTCAGCGGTTTCCGTGATCGCCAGACCACCTTTACCTGTTTCTCTTAATGTTTCTGGCATTGACTTTCCAACCATACGCATTGCATCAATCACCTCATCTGGTGGAATTTTGCTAGAAATACCTGCCAATACCATATCCGCGGATGTCAGTGCATTGACCGCTCCTATGACATTCCTTTTTACACAAGGTACTTCAACAAGCCCTGCAACAGGGTCACAAACCAACCCCAAGAGACTTTTCAAAGCAAGCGCACACGCTTGTGAAATCTGCTCCGAATCTCCGCCTCGCAGATATACAACCGCTCCTGCCGCCATTGCTGACGCGGCACCAATTTCTGCCTGACAACCACCGGATGCACCTGATATAAATGCTCTCTCCGCTATGACTCCACCTATGCCTCCAGCTACAAACAGTGCTTCTGACATTTCCTGGTCGGTATATCCTATTTCCTCCTGCAGGGATAGAAATACTGCCGGAATGACACCACAAGATCCCGCCGTAGGTGCTGCGACAATTCTCTTCATACAAGCATTGGATTCCCCCATTTTTATGGCTTTTTCCATGACTTTACCAATAAAATTTCCGCAAAGAAGGTTTCCCTGTTCTCTGGCCGTCTTTAACTTCTCTCCGTCGGTTCCAACCAAGTGACTTGCAGAAAATAAATCTGGCTCATATGCCTGATCTGCTGCTCTCATTGCCAAATACATCTGCTTCATACGACTCATGGAATCATCCATTGAGATACCTTGATCCTCTGCATCATCCCTCATAACGACCTCATAAAAAGAAGCATTTTCAGCTTTGGTTCTGAGAGTGATTTCTTTTAGTGATTTAAACATGCTTCTCCTCCCCTCGCAAATAAGTTACTTTCAAAATCCCCTTTTGCCTTTCCATCTTATCAATGATACCTTTCGGTACTTCTTGATCACATTCCACGATCAATACCGCATTTCCGCCTCTTTTTGCCCGATAGAGTTGCATCGTAGCAATATTGATTTCCTCTAAAGCAAGCATTTTGGTAACTTCCGACACTTGTCCAGGACGATCCTCATTATAGACCACCAAGGTTGGATAATCTCCCGAAAAATTAACCACATGACCATTGATCTGATTCACTGCAATTCTTCCTCCACCTATGGACGAAGCTACTACCTCGATTTTCTTTCCATGTATTCCAAGGAGCTCAATCTTTGCAGTATTCGGATGCACATCACCCAGATCCGTTCCAGCAATCTGCACTTTTACAACATTCTCTTCGGCAATCTCTATACTTTCCGGTACCCTCGAATCGTCTACTTTCATTCCGAGAAGACCTGCAACAAGTGCTTTATCCGTTCCATGCCCTTTTCCTGTTGCAAGAAAGGAACCATGCAACCAAATGTATGCCTCCTGAATTGGTTCATTTAATAGTTTTAAGGAAATACTTCCAATTTTTACTGCTCCAGCAGTATGCGAACTTGATGGTCCCACCATCACCGGTCCTATGATATCAAATATGTTCATCCATTTTACCTATACCGTTTCCAGGCTCTTTTTTCTCTTTTTTTTGGTTGTTGTCAGATCATAACTTTCGGCAATCATACGCTCAACATCCTTCTTTGGTATACTTCCATCTAAAATGATGGAATTCCAGTGCTCTTTATTCATATGATATGCTGGCACAACCGATGCATACGTGGATCTCCAAACATCCCTCCACTCAGGATCACACTTTACGTTGATCCACATCTGTTCCTTTCGTTCGTAGATACATGCAAACGTTTTTTTGTTGTCCTGATGTCGCATCAATGCCCAGTTTGCATCATGAAACGGATAATCCTCCAATACTTCTGCAAATGTATTGCAAAAACGAATAGCCTCTTCTCTTGTAGTCATGTGAATCTCCTTCATCTCTTTGCATCATCGGATATAATACATATTTAAGTATATAATTTTGACGTATAAAATACAATGATTCGTATTTTAATTTGTTTGAATGAATTAATTAATACCAAAAAAGGCCCACGACTTATATCGTGAACCTTTCTTTTCTTCCATGTGAATGGAAGCTAACCGTTTTTTACTATTTTAACTAGGATTTTTTTTCTTAAGCTTACTGATGATTCCAAAAAAGTATATAAAAACAAATACCAATAAATACTCAATAATCGGTATCCACAGAACCTGATGGACTTCACCTATCGTTCGATGACCTGTAAATCCGCCAAAAACAACGATTACTGCAAGCAAATAGATTCCTTGAATCGTATGCAGTTGCCATTTTTTCAAATTCAATCCATATATCTGCGTTACCACAGCCATGGTTGCAAATCCAAATAAGAACATTGGCCACATATTATTCTGTTGCCCAATCGCAACGAGTGTCCCGTGGAAAAGAACGAGTACTTCGAGTGTGAACATCCAGTATTTATTCATGTGTACAGGAGTGTAGATCATAGACATTTGTATAAACAGTAAAAACATATAAAAGAATCCAATCAAATGTCCCGTCGTTGCAACGGTTGGGTGGTACCAGAAAGTATAGACAATGGCCCATGCTACAAAATAGCCATGATATTTTCTGATCCATTGAACAGGTTCTTGTATATTACCTATAAGGGGTAATTTTCCAATTTTCTTGCCAAAGAAAATACCCCTTCTCTGACTGTCCATGATAATGATTAAAACCAACATCACAATGACGGAACCTTGCGAGCTCATGACAGGTACATCTTGCGCTAACCCCTCATACCATATATGTGTTTGAAGGATGTGTAATGCAATAAAAACAAGATTTGTAACAATCAGTAAATTTCTGTATTTCTCTCGTTTCTTTTTATCTTTAAACTGAGCAAGAAATATAAATATCCATACCAGAATCTGATGTGTCAAATAAAATGCCCATGCAGTCAGACTAGGCCAAAATAAGCGTTCCGGTAGTTTCCAATAGTACCATGATGCCCCTTGGTCCGGAAGCAGCTCAATCGAATCTAAACGACTTCCTAAAAGACCGATTACTGCAACAAATAACAAACTGATCAGTATTCCTGACCAAAAAATTTTCCAATATTTCTTCATATTTCGTATTCATCCTTTCACGTTATATATTTATGTCCCTTGAAAAATTTATCCCAATTTCCTTTTGCTCCATAGAGCGCAATCAAAACATATAAACAGCCTGTAAAAAAACCAAGCACCATCATGAGAAACGTCCATACTATCGCATTTAGGATACTTTTCTCTCGATAAACAATCCACATCGAGAAGAGCGTAAAGCCCACATAGAGATCAATCATTGACATAATTCCCCAAGGATTTGCTAGCAATTCTTTACCGCCCTTGAAAAAGTCACCATTTAAAAATCCATTGATCAAACCATACGTCATCGCAATCAATCCAATCCAAGTAATTATTTTTGCTACTTTCATTTCATTTCCTCCTTTTTAAGTTTTCTTGGGAAACCAAGGCAAAAAACTACTCGTCCTTTGCTTATATGCATCATAATCTGCTCTGCCGACATATTTCTTTTCAAGCATTCTTACCCCAGATACAAAGACTAAGAAGAAGGTCATCAAACTTGGACCAATGGCAATCCATATGCCTTGCACATCTGTTAGAGCTATAAAAAATATACCGAACCACATTGCTGAATCACCAAAATAATTTGGATGTCTAGTAAGGGACCATAACCCTTGATCCATTAATTTCCCTTTGTTCTCCGGTTTTTTCTTAAACACTTTCAATTGGTAGTCTCCGAAAGATTCAAAGAAAAATCCTACCATCCATAATACAACTCCAATATAATTAAACCATTTTAAACTCTGCTCTGTAGAATTTCCATAAATCACTGGCAGTGTTACGATGTATTGAATTACAAATTGTATAAAATACACCTGAAAAAAAGCTTTGATCCATACATACTTATCTCCCCAACCCTTACGCATATTTACGTATCGATAATCCTCTGGCTTTCCGAGATTTCTTTTTGCAATATGATAGGTTAATCTCGTTCCCCATACGGCTATGGCGACCGTAATTAATATGCCTTTCATACCTGAATCCGGACTCCAAATAAATGTAAAAATCGCGGATAACACAAATCCTGCTCCCCAGCCTATATCAACAATGGAATTATCCTTTAACACTTGTCCCAAAACAAACATTCCAAAAAAGAAAAGAAATAAAACAAAAAGTGTCTCAAAATACATATTATGGTCCCTCCTTCTCCAAGATATATGCCAGTGCAACTGCCCCCTGTCCAGCTCCTACCGCCACTATGGAAGACGTTTCTTCAATATATGCCGGTTCACATCCCAAAATTTTCACAGCTAATTCTTTCAGTTCTTCAGCCCCCTGTCGGTTGTTAATATGACAAATTGCATAGGTCTCTATTCTTGACTTTTTTATTAAGCGTTTCAGATGGTTTATTATTTTTTTATTACTTCCATGATTTGAAAAAGCAATACTTTCTAAAGCACCTTTTCCTTGCTCATCAAGCGTTACGATTGGTTTCATTCCAATCCGTTTCCCAAGGTTTCCCACCTTAACACTTAGTCTACCTGACTTGATCATGTTATCAAGATTCTTCACCTGAACCAAAATTTTACTGTACGGTATTTGCGTTTCTATTCTTTTTACAACCTCTTCAAACGTCATATTTTGATTGATGAGTTCCGCACACTTTTTCACCAACAATCCCTGTGCACCAGAATTTTGCTTTGTATCGATCACATGAATCAAAAAATCCTCTTGATTATATTGTTCTGCAGCTTTTTTAAAACTATTATAAGTTCCACTTAACTCTTTTGAGACCGCCATCACAATCACAGATTCATAGTATGTTGACAAATAATCAAATAGATTCTCAACTTGTTTAGGACTTGGTTGTGATGATGTTGGCAGCTTATCGGATTCTTTCGAAAGATCTAACAATCTTTCTGGTTTAATCGTCAACCTGTCCATATATACTCGATCTCGAAAAAGAACATCCAGATACACAATATGAATTTGCTGTTCATCGATCAATGCTTTTGGCAGATCTGCAATGCTATCCGTCACCAAAGCAATTGCATGTTTTCTATGACTGACAACCTCTTTCTGCTTGATCATATCATCTATTTTTTGATAAACAACCGTTCCTTTTTCATGTAAAAAATCAAAAACCTCTGCAGGATCATCCGTATGTATATGAATTCGACATTTCTTTTTATTTGCCGCTATCACAGTAGAATCCCCCATGTTCGACAAAAAGTCTTTGAGCGAATCCAGATCGATCTCTTCATTTTCCAGTAAGCATTCCGTACAATAACGAAATTTCTCATTGCCATGTTCTTCCTCATGCATTTCCATACAGGAGGCTTCACTCTGCCCATGAGTATGTTCACTTAAATCTACTTCTTTGCCTGTTTCTATGTAATAAAGCGCGCCCTCCAGAAAATAAGTAAATCCTTTTGCTCCAGAATCTACCACATTCGCCTTTTTTAGTACCTCCAACTGGTCTTTCGTTGCTTCTAATGCACTTTCTATTCGTTTATATGCATTGGAAAATATCTCTTGAACGGTCTTCTTACTCTTGGTTTCTTCGACCAATGCATTCCCCCACTCTTGCATAAGAGTAATCATTGTTCCATGTACTGGCTTTTCGATCGCTTCATATGCATAACAAGCAGCTATACTACTTGCTCCTGCATAGGCTTCAATACTGATTTGCTCCAAATCGTGAACTGACTCGCTCAATCCACTGAAGTACTGTGCAAAAATAATCCCCGAATTCCCCCTTGCTCCTGAAAGTGCAGCATCCGCAATGGACTCCAACGTTTCTTTTACTGTTCTTTTTTGTTTTGACTCTCGAATAATTGTTCGCATCATAGAAGAAAGATTACTTCCAGTGTCGCCATCTCTGACAGGAAATACATTGATTCGATTCAATACTTCTTTATTTTTTATAACCGTCTGTGCACCATGCATAATCGAGTTATATATTTGCTTACTCGTTAACTCCATATCATTCACCCCCAATTGTTGTCTGTTAAAATCTGGAGTTGTTCCCATCTATATATCATTTCATTCCATTTGATCGCTGTTATCATAAATTTCTCAACGACTTCTTATTCAAATTTTATTTCATTCACAAAAAATAGTCAACAAATTGTGTTTGAATTTTCTATTTTATTAACAAAAACCATTTTTAAATTAAATTAACAGATATTTGTGATTGTTTTTAATATCTGTATTTGAATGTCTTATTGCAAAATAAAAGGACATCTTACAGAATTTATCTTCCGTAAAATATCCTTATATCACGATAAATTTATGTTTGAAATTATTTCAAATACTTATGAATTATTTAATATTCGTACACATCCTGCATATATTATGCACTTATCAACTTAACATATCTATTTGAGACCTTCTCCATTTTAACCAATATGTTCATTCTATGACTCAAATAATATTTCTTTTTTTAATGCAGCAAATTCCTTTTCATCGATAGTTCCATTCATCTTTAAATCCTGAAGATCTTTAAGTTTATCTATTTTATCTTTTTCAACATTACCCGTTTCAATTGATTTATTTTCCTTTGCCCCAATATTGTTTAATACAAATCTATATTCTTTCTTCGGAATACTATGGATTAAGTAGTTATATGCATTCGGTTCAAAAAAAATAAATTCTTCTTTATTGTCTTTTTCAATAAGTACAAGTGTTTGCCTTTGATCGTGTACACGTGTCTCCGTTTTAATTTTTTCTCTTCCGGCAATAATAGAACCAGCAACACCCCCTAATGCATACCCCAATACTGCTCCTCCTAAATTAATACCACCACCAGAAACGTTTGTTGATGTGTAGAAATCTCCGTAACGTGAAAAACATAAGATTTCAGATAAGGAAATTTCAACTCTGCCAAAAGAGTTTTGAAACTCGCTATTTAAAAAATATATGGTTTCATTTGATATCCAAACGATAATGTTTTGATTTTGTAAAGAACAATATGCACTTGATGTGCTGTAACAAAAAAACTTCGCTGCATGAACTGGAGTATTATTTTTACGAAAATATTGATCACTCAACATTTGCTCGTTTTTATAGTAAATCTTCTCTTCTTTCGTTCGCTTCTTTGAACTAATGATTAGTAAGAAAATCATTGAAAAAAATAAGGAAATAACAAAAAATGTTCCATAAACGACTAGCATTTCTTCTCCAGACAACCCTAACTTATTAAAATGACTACCAGTAATTTCGAAGAACATATCATCCTTTTGTTGTACCACATCAAATCCAAAGTTGCTTGCTAACACCTCAATTTTCGATATATTTAAATCATTTAATTCCGCACTGTAAATCTTTAAAAAAAGCATCGCCCAACAGGAAAAAAGCACTGCATTAACACATATAAAGAAGACAATTGTACTAATAAAAATCTTTGTTTTATCTTTTCTAGAAATTTTAATATTCGATTTCATGTATTCTTTCTCCTCTTTTGTAATCAAAACCCTATAAAAGAAATCTCACTAATGCAGGTATCATCATACAGATCACCCGCATATACATCCTTTATTCTTATGGAAATCTCATTTGTAATATACGCATTTTCAAAATATATAAAATCCGTGTAATCCTTTACATCCAGTTCTAAGGTATTACCCTTCCAAGTATAATACATGGATTCAGAAAATGCACTGTCCAAAGTAATTGTTTCTTCTTTATTACCACATAATATATCCATATTCTTGACTCGATTATTATTGATAAATGCAGAATCACTTTTCGTATATCCATTGGTAATTAATACTCCAACTATTGTATACTCTCTATCAAAAGTAAATGTAATTGTCTCATCCTTTCCATATGAGCTTTGCCCTTCTACCCACGCGGTTGAGAAGTCATCATCGATTATATTTTCCACAGCATACTTTTCTGAATTGTCCAATGTTGTAGATGCCACAACACTTTCTACCTCAACTTGATTATCAAATTCTTCTATACTAATCAAACGGTATCCGAAAGCTGAACTTTCATCGAGGGATAGGGTCGCAATATAATTTTGTATTTCATTTTTGAAATATCCACCTCCCCCTTTCAAGATTCATAGCGAATGCTACTTGAATTTGATTGCCATTCGCCTCTACAAATGACGTTCTTGAATATGGTTCACCTGAATCCGTAGGTGTGTAAAACATAATATTGACACCTCCATTTTTAGACAACCTTTCTGAATCAATATTATATTGTTCAATATTTTGTGTCAAAAATTTCATTATCTTATAATAACTTTCCACACTAATTTCTCTTATTCCATCTGCATTTTCCTCATCTATCGGACTTATATTTGATAGTTCGCAAAATCGATCAAACATAAAATCATAATCACAAAACGAAGTCATACTGTTCATAAAAGAATCAATAAAATCTGCATCGCAATTTTCTTCAACAGATCCAGAAAAATCATTATATATAACATATCTTAAATTTCGCAAAGCATATGAAAGCAGTTCGATCTCCTCAGTTGATAAATTTACAATTATCTCTGACGTATTATCTTCGAATAATTCTTCTTGCTGTTGATTTTCTTCTACATCTTCTATCTCTTCTTTTTGAATAAAACCTACATTTTTTTCTGTTTCTTCGACGATTTCATTTACAATGTCGTTCGTTTCAAAATAATTATTTTCTTTTTTGGAATTAGCGCATCCCGTTGCTAACATAAGCAAAAAAACAAATACAAGTACTCTAATTATTGTTTTGTTATTCATCCTCTACCCCTTTTTGTGTTTTTTAGCAAAACAAAACATTACAACACTTTTTGAAAATATAAATGTCAAATTCTGCAACTGGCTAACTTATTCAGTCCCTATAGCTTTGCGTCACAAGATTTCTCTTGTTTTGCTAAAATTAATATTAGTAATTGATACATATTTAATTGTAACAAAACACGATGTTTTCTACAACATCAATTACAGTTCCTGTTAATATACACATGATTTTAGTATTTGTACCATCCATCTCCGTTAAAATCTGCCTCCTAATAAAACGACAGACTATATTTTCGATAACTAATGTTTCCATGATGAATGCAAACATGAAAAATAAAATTTCTGTTTGTAATGCATATAAAACGATTCCCCATGTTATTCCTCCTTGTCCAATGGACAATATAGTAATTCCAATAAATATAGTCATTATCAAGACCTCGATCATTGATCTATACTATAAAAGTGGAAAACGTTATGACGAAGATTTCAAAAAATTCCTCGTCCTCTTCACCAAAACGACAAAAGCCAATCGCAACTAGCAAAAGCATATGGCGTTTCTCAAACCGCTTTCAGCAAATGAATTAAACAGTACTCGACTGTCGAAGTTGATGATGGTGAAGTCCTAACTGCTAAACAGGTTAAAGAACTCCAAAAGCGAAATGCCCAGCTTGAGGAAGGAAATCTTATATTAAAAATAAGCGTATAGCCAACAAGTTGGCATTTCATCTTCACTCCACACTCGACGAACGATTAAAATCGTTCACAAACTGCGTTTTCAACATGATATCAAAACACTTTGTCGAGCACTCCATGTGAATCGCAGCACTTACTATAAGCATTTTAATACAGAACCAGCTCCTGGTATAAAGGAGAATCTGGATATCAAACGGATCATTCTTCAGATCTATTCAGATTATGATAAATGTCTTGGTGCTTATAGAATCACTTACATCCTCAGTCGTGATTATGGCATAAACATCAGCACCTTGGAGTGTACCGATTGATGAAATCTATGAAACTGCCCAAAATGGCAACCGATATACCTCGAAGAATGAGACATCAAGAACAAGGTTCCTGCAATAATCATCTACATCAGGAGTTCAATCAGAAAGCTCCAAACCTAGTAGGGCGAGTGATTTCACTTATATCAAAGTTAATTGAAAATGGTATTATCTTTGCATAGTCATGGACTTGTTTTCCAGAAAAACCATTGGCTGGCAAATAGCCAGCAATCATATTGTTGAACTTACCATGACCGCTTTTCACAAAGCACATAAAAACGTGAGGTAAAATACAGTCTTATCTTTCATTCTGATCAAGGATCTGAATATACTGTTTTTAGCTTTCGAAAACTACTAGATTCACACAACATTGTTCAATCCTTTTCTAAAAAAGGATATCCGATTGATAATGCATGTTGTGAAAGGTTCTTTAAATATCTCAAATAGAATCGCATCAATCGAAGAACTTATCATTCCCTTGATGAACTTCGACTGGATATTTTTGAGTATATTGAAAATTTATATAATAATCAACTTCCTCATAGTTCCATTAGTTACAAGACACCAAATGAGTTGTAAGTTGAATACTGGGATCAGTATGCATAAAAACTGGTCTCAGAAGAAATATTGCTAATAATTGTGTCTACTCTATTGACTACACTGCACAAATGTTTTTATATTTTCCTTTACATGTATGGCAAATTTACCAATTTGAAAACAACCTCTATCACTACTTTGATCTATATAAGCCTTTAATCATATACACAACTTTCTGACTGTTGGAGAATAACCTTTTTGAGCGATATACAAAGAAATTACATTATACATTTCTCTATCTAATCCATCATAGTCTACTCTATTCATGTAATAAATCCCTCCATTTCCATCCAAAATATCCTTGCGTATGTACTGTATGATCTGCCTTGGCATCCAACTCCTGGTTTCGGACAAAACAAAAACGCCAGACTCACAACTGATAAGTTGCAAACTGACGCTTCATTTGTCATATTCACTTTTGCAAAAGTTAAGGACAACCATTTAAAGTGTTTTCATGTCCCCATTCGAGTGTCCATTATAAATATAACACAGGTAAAATCGTTTGAAAATGGACATCTGGTGGACATTTTGCATCACTTTACTTTTTCAAATATTTCACCAACATAACTAGAATCTGTAATATGTAATATAAGCTTATTATACTGATGCTTCTTTTTATACGAAAACTTAAGAAACCTGTTAATTCCATTCATCAATCCAACACCATAGGCATAAACTTCACACAATTCATTTTTTGATTTACATGATTTTTCGATAAATTTTTTTGAGAGACAATCAAGTTCTATGTATGTCTTTTTATTAGATATCGAAGGATGTAAACCCATTAATGAAAGTTGGACATACATTTTCCTGTTACGCTGAACATATATCGGTATCCCTTCAGCCTCTGTAATATTCCACATAAAAGTTTTTAACTCATCACTTTTACTTTCATAATCAACTAATCTATCAAACTTAATTTCATCTTCTTTTATATAATGTCTAATCTGTTCTTGCAAAATCTCCAGATTCTGGTAAATACATCCTCTAATTTCTAACAATTCCGTTTCAACTGATTTTTGTATTTTTGCAACTCTTTTGATTCTTTCTTCGTCTTCTGATGCCCGAACAGCTTCAATTGAATATTTTCGCTCTTTTCGCTTCAAAAATTCAACATAAAAAGATATTAACAAAATCAATAGTATTAGCAAAAAATTTATATTACTATTTACCCAATTTGAAAAATTCAACATCGCAGTTCCAAATTCTCTCAATGGTAAATTAATAATAGTTTTAGATACAGTTGCCCACATCTTTCCCCAATTAATAATTTTCTCACATGTTAGGAATGTAATCACTAAAATAAAATCTACGAGAATATTTCCAATAACACTTCTTACGTACATAAAGAACAGTGAAATAAAAATCCAGATTCTTTCTATTCTACTGCAACAGCTTTTTATTTCATTCTCTTTACTACATATTTCATAATCAGAAGGGGCAAATGAAAAAACAGGGACATCCTTCACCATCTTAGTAATAAAGTATACTATTTTCTCTTTAAATACTACAAAATCAAAAATCGGATATTTTGTATGTTTCAAAACTCCGTAATAAAAATGAAGGTTTCTTATCTTTTTACAAACAAAAGAAATAATGCAAAAAAGAATAACTTCACCCAATAACCACCAACCTGTATTCATTTCACTATAGCCGTAGATTTTATCCCGGCTCCTCCCTCCCTATTTTGATTTGATAATTATCAAATCACACTTTACAAAAATTTATACATGGCTTATATAGACACTTCATATCTTAAGCATGACACTCAAATATATTTTAATATAAATGTGAATATAGGTCTATAATAGGAACATTGTTTTCTCTTAAAAGATTTCCAATAGCATGTTCAATATCTCCTCGTTTATATCCACAAGGAATATTTTTTAGAGGAAATACCGGCAGTGTAATATAAAGTGTGTAAGTTCCAAAAAACTCTTTAAAAATCAATTCATTTTGATTATGATTTATGAAAGGACTACATCATGGAAGGAATTACACAAATGGCTAGAAGAAAAGATCCAACTCCCGGCGAAGCAATCGCCAAATCAATTATTGAAACTTATGACCCAAAATCAGCAGAGGATATCCAAGATGCTTTAAAATCCATCTTTGGGCCAATCTTTGAAAGTATGCTTAATGGTGAAATGGAACATCACCTTGGCTATTCTTCGAACGATCACTCGGAAAAAGAAACCACGAATCGTCGAAACGGGCATGGAAAGAAAACACTGAAGACTTCAATGGGTGATATTGAAATCAAAACACCCAGAGACCGTGATGCTTCGTTTGAGCCTGAAGCAATTCCAAAACGTACAACCGATGTCAGCAGTATAGAAAGCAAAGTGCTTTCCATGTATGCAAAAGGATTAAGTCAACGAGATATCGCTGATATCATTGAAGATATTTATGGATTTCGAATTTCTCATGAAAAGATATCCATCATCACAGATAGCGTTCTAGAGGAGCTAGCCGCTTGGCAGCGTCGCTCTTTAAAAGCATTCTATCCTTTTCTCTTTGTTGATTGCCTTTATGTAAATATTCGTACCGAATACGAAACGAAAAATCATGCCATCTATACCATTCTAGCTTACGATCTAAATGGTAGAAAAGACATCTTAGGGCTTTGGATCGCAGAATCCGAAAACAAGTCACAATGGATGCAGATCTTTGATGAACTTAAGGTTCGAGGTGTCGAAGACATTGGTTTTATTTCTATGGATGGTCTTCCTGGTCTGAAAGATGGTTCCAAGACAATCTTTCCAAAAGCAGTTGTTCAAAGATGCATTGTACATATGATTCGCAACTCCATAAAATATATTCCTCAAAAAAAATACAAAGCATTTACTGCACATTTGAAATTGATTTATAAAGCTCCAAACAAAAAAGTAGCACTTCTTGAATTCGAAAAATTTAAAGAACAATGGTCTGAATATCCAGGTGCTGTAAAAGTATGGGAATCAAACTGGAAACATGTAGAACAACTTTATAATTATACTGAAGCAATTCGAAAGGTCATGTATACAACGAACTCTATTGAAAGCGTCAATTCGAGCTTTCGAAAAGTTACGCATAAAGGTGCTTTTCCAAACGAGACTGCCGTTCTTAAAGTCTTATACTTACGGATTCTTGAACTATACGAAAAATGGGCAAGACGGTCTTGTTCCAACTGGGCAGATATCTTAAATCAAATGATCCTAATTGAAGATCTGTCCGACCGAGTACTCTACTACCAGAGATTTGAATAGTCATAACTTATAAGTTCTGACTAGATTTTCCCACAAACGGAAAATCAATACTTTAGCTTTGGTCATATCTTATGGTCAAAAAAGGAGGCTCAAAATGGTATGTGGATACGCTCGTGTAAGCACAAAAATTCAGGAGAAAAATGGTAACAGTTTGGACTCACAAGAAGAACTGCTAAGGGATTCCGGTTCAAGAATCGTCTATAAAGAATCATGCTCCGGAGCCACACTGGACAGACCAAAACTCAACGAACTAGTTCATGCTTTAGAGCCCGGTGATACGCTTATGGTCACTAAACTTGATCGACTAGCCCGATCAGCCCATCAGGGCATCCTATTTATCGATCAGCTGCTTGGTCATGGTATTAAGGTCCATGTTCTAAACATGGGACTTATGGATAACACCCCCACCGGTAAGCTCATTCGGACAATTCTTTTTGCCTTTTCCGAGTTCGAACGAGATATGATTGTCGAACGGACTCAAGAAGGACGAAAACTGTCAGGTAACTATGGTGGCAGACCCTTGAAATATGGGCGTGAACAGCTGGAACATGCATTACATTTACTTGCAACCAACTCCTATTCCCAGGTATCAAAAATGACCGGAATATCGGTCAGTACAATCTATCGAGCTAAGCTCAAACTGGGATAGGAAAACCTAACTTACACACTTTAGTTGACAAACCCCCATTATTTGACTCTCCAATGTACACCTCATAATCTTCGGTTTCCTGCCAATTATGAATATATACAGTCGGAAACTGTAATATAATATTCTGTTCATTTTCAGAAGCATCTTTTATTAAATTATTTTGAAATTCAATTAACCCATTCATATCATCTGATATTTTGTGTAAGATTGGCTTGATGTCTGTCCCCATGTATATTAGTCCTCTTTAATCTTCTTTTTCAGTCGGCGCGGATCTTTTGGTTTTTCTACATCAGATGGTATTAACCAAGTCTTACCTTTAATTACCGCTCCTTCAAATCTTCCTTCTTTACAATAAATAGCTACTCTTCTCTGTGAAATGTGCCATTTTTCTGCTAATTCTGCTGTAGTTAAATATTCCATTGTTTTTCCTCCACTAAGGCTACAACATATACCTTATAAGTATATTCTTATATACGAATATTTTCAACAAATTTATATCTTTTTTGACTTATTATCTTAATATTCATTCTTTGCGATTTAAATAATTATTCTATTATGTTAACCCTTAACTTCCTAATAGTTATCTACAAGTTGACAGCATGACCCCACAGCCGTACTCACAGGCAATAAAATAGGTCGTGACTCTTTCTAATATAATCACGACCTGTTGGCTTTCATTCCAGCCTAACACGGCTGACCCTACTATAAACATATTTAGTTTCAATTTTATACTACTTACATGTTCATTAAACTCAAACTTACAATCTCTTGCTCGAGCTTTACATTATTATTCAACAAATACTGAATCACATCCGTATATATTCCAATATCTTGTAATTCCTGAAGTCTGATTCTATCATTATCAGTAAGTTTATGTAAACAAGTAGCATACTCTTTATTTTGCAACTCGTTAACAGACATGCTATACAATGCAAAATCAACCCCTGTTATTTCACATAAATTATGATGAATCCAAAATCCTCCTGCATCAATATCTCCAAAATGAAAATAGCTGACTTTCTCATTAGTCCTATGTATCATCTTAATAAAATCCCGTTGGTATCTATTAGCATATCCACCAAGATAAAATGTAACAACATTATCCTTATGATATCTGTTATATGAGGTACGATTTTCTATTGTCATAAACTTCGTTGTATTTAGTTTAATCGATTGAATATCAGCCAAATCTGATACCAAAAATTCCACTCCTCCTGAAAACCCACTAATATCAACTTCTTTTCCTGATAGATTAATTATCGCCTTACCTTTGATACAAATTTTCTGAGGCTCCTTTGATATATGATAATCTAAAAGGATTTCATCTAACATTTCGTCATTGTTACAGTTTCTATTTAAATGTTTGCGAATCAAATTGCATATAGGCTGTAACGTATTATTTTCAAAAAACTTAGAATCTCCATAAACTTTCATTGATACTTCTCTTATATATAAGTCTTCTTGATTCTTTTCAATAAAGGCTAATACCATTAAAATATCATCTAGCTCATTAATATTCTGTGGAACTTTTCGCTTGTTAATGTAATCTTTCAATTTTTCACATTCTTTTTCACATATAATCGAGGCACCTTGATATTTTTTGACCAAATTTTGAATCTTTTCAATTTGCTTATCTTTTGATATATAACCATATCTATCCATTAAATAATGCTCAATATCTTGTATTCTTTTATCTACTAGATAGATACATTGAATCTGTGTCCCAAAGTTTTCTTTATCACTATTAACAAAACCCAATATCGATAGATTTTTTACTGTCTTATTAAGTTTTGATATTGCTTCAAAATCACCATCGTTTGCATTATACTTCTTATATAATTTTTCAGGTTTTACTTGTGTTCGCCTATTTGTTTTATTCTCTCCTGAATCCTTCTTACTTTTTCGATAATTTTCAACTAAATATATTAAAATTTTTTCTTCATATTCCAAATTTATACTCCTTTATGCATCTCTACAATTCCTATTTCCATAAGATCTGACTGTGTTCGAAGTACTGGTAGAATAACCCCACATTCATTTCCTATAAGTTCCGTTTTATCTGGTGCACAAAAAATCATTTGCAAATTCTGTTCCTTCATAAATCCAAGCATAATTTTTACATTTGTCGGGTCCATTTTTGCAAATGGTTCATCAATAAAAACAAGTCTTGTGGAACTGTTTTTATCATTATAAATCATAAGCAATGCCGACAGCAAAATCAACATATATGGTATCTGAACCTCTGCTCCCGAATTGTACCCAGACTGCTTTGAAAGTTTAGCTTTTGTAAGGATATCATTCGTCAAAAGAATCTCATATGTCATATAATTACGGTAGTCTGCATAGTTGTCTATTTGCTCCTTATCATTACTAGCAATAATACGAGTGATAATCTTTTCTATTCCTTTCTCAAGCTCGTCGCCCTTTTCATCGGAATATTCTGTCATTGCTTCAAATGTCCTTTGTCCAGATATAGTCCCAAGTTCTTCCCGTTCTTTTAAATATTTTGCATACTCTAGTATTTTATCATAATCTGTTCCGTCCTTTACGTACTTTACATCAAACTCATAATTTGATTTAAACTTCAAACAAGCTAATTCTGCATTTATGAGTTTTAAATCACTCCTTGCAGTTTCACAAGACTTTAGTACCGTAAGCACAAATTCATTTTTAAAGATTTCCTCATAACGTTTTGTCTGTTCCGTCAACTGCGCCTGTATCGCTTGCCTATCATCCATCCAAATTCTTGATTTTCTTGTTTGATAATCCGCTATGGAATTATCTGTCATTGGAAGTTGATTACCACTAGTTCTAGAAGCGTTATATGCAGCTTGCCCACCTCTTAAATTTTCACCAGCTTCCTTTAACCTGTTTTCAGCACGTCTTCTATCTTTCAAAACTCCACCTTGTCCAGTTTTTTCATTTGTAATAAATTTTTTATAGTCTTCTATTGCCTTTGCAAAAACAACTGAATTTGAAATCTGTAAATTTTTCAAATCCTCCTGGACAATCTTAATTTCATTGTCGGCTTTTTCATGTTCATCTTGATTAGTTTCATACATATATTGCATTTTAAATTTATCATTACGTACAGACTCTCTTTCCAAGTCTACATTATCAAGATCATGTGCAAGCTCACCTACTTTTTGTGCAAGCTCCATATATTCAGTATTGTTTTTCTGTGCTTCATTTAAAGCCTGTAGTTCCGCCTCCTTCTTTGATAGCTCAAGCAATGCATTGTCATATTCTTTACATGCATCATAATTATATTCTCTAAAAAAATGCCTCTCTGTTTCTAGATATAATTTTTTTGTTTTTTTACTAGAAAGTTGTTCCTGATATTCAACATATGTCTTTTTTAAAATTGTTAATTTTTTGACTGCCTTAATTCGGTTTAATTCAATTGTTTCCTGTCCCAAACAATAAAATCTAATTTTATCGAAACGAATGAAATAACTATCCATTGCAACTGAAACTCTTCCTTCTTTCGACATAGCATTTTCATAGTTTCTTACGTTTTCTATTGTGGTTGCATGGAATCGTCCTAACTGAAAATTAAAATACTGCTTTGCCACTGAATTCTTTACATTGATACAATGAACTACAGAATCTTCTTCTAGATTTATTTTTTTCTTCATTAAAAGTTTTGTATTAAACAAGTGAGCATCTTTATATTTAGACGCATTCAACACATCATCTGCAATATTATAGTATTCTGGTTCTACAAGAATTGTATATCTTCTTCTTCCAAGGTATCCCTCAATAACATCTCTCCACTCTTCTTCTTTTAGATCCAAAACATATTCGCAAGCAAACCTCGCCTCTGATTGTATCTTTTGCTTTTCAAATTCTCTATTTATCTCATTCTTTAAAGCAACATAATCTGGTATCTCTGAAAAAGTAGTTTTTTTTGCTTCACAGTCATCAATAATCTGTTGGCACTGAGCTTGTTCATATTGATTTTCCTTTACTAAATCATCAATTCTTATTATTTTTGCAAAGATCTCATCTTCATATGTTTTAATCTCTTTAAAAAAGGATTCAACGCTACCCTCTTTCTCTACTTTAGAAACATTATTTAATGTTAAAGAAGATAAAATTCTCTGCTCCAATACTTTATGCTGTTCTTCTCCAAACCACGCAATTAATTCACTAACTCTTCTTTGGAAATCAAAAAGTTCCTCCCTTTCTACTTTTAAACGCTCTTTTTCAGAATATGCTTTTTTCAAAGACTCCTCTGCCTCTACAATTGCCTTTGCGCAATTCATAGAATTTAAATTATCCTTAGCAGAGTTATAAGACTTTCTAACCTCTTTTTCTTTAATTGCTATAATTTCCATATTTTTCTCATCCTCTGCAATTTGCTTTGTTGCAATCGCCATGTTTTGAGAAGCTTTTTCCAATATTTTTTTGCTTTTTAAGAATCGCTTATAAAAAATCTTAACATCATCTGCTAATATTATATTTTTTGCTTTTTTTAGGTCATCAAACAAATTAATAATATTCTCAAGTTCATTGATTTCATCATTAATAATTGTAAAATTAGTATTTAAAGTGTCAATATTGCTCTTTGCTGTCACAAGTTTTGAGAAATCAATCTTCTTTTCTTCTAATACGCTCTCACGAATAAATTGATCAATCTTTGCATTAGGGTCATAAGACATAATGCTTCGTAATTTTCGCCTAAATGCCGCTAACTGCTGATCATTAAGACGTAAACCTGTCCTCTGCATAAATTTGGAAAGACCTTCCTTTGCATCCATCATCTTAAGACCATAAAGTTTCTGAACCTCAGAAGCGCTGTAAGAAAATGTTAGATCCTCCTGCATATATGTATGGTTAATATCGCATAATGTTTTATTTTCAATAACATATCTCTGAGTCTTAAATCCATTACCAGAATCAGTATCAATAGCGGTGCCTAAAATGAATTTTTTCTGTAGCTCCTCTTCTTCCAACTCTAGAACAATATGTGTATGCACATTTGGCATCTTATCTGCTGGTCTCATAAATGTATTGGCTGTTGCATCAAGCAAGCCCCTAGTATATGAAGATACCGTTCTACTCCCTTTGTTTTCAGTTGACTTATTAAATACTGTATCTCCATACAATGCATATTTAATTGCATCGAGCAAAACAGATTTCCCATTTCCATTTTTACCAGCAATTAGTGTGAAAAGATCAATCGGGACTGTAATTTGATTAAATCCATACCAATTAACCAATCGAATTTGTTTCAATTTTACCATTCCGCATCCTCCTCTTCATAATTTTCTGTATTTTCTATTTCTGCATCTTCTTCAAAATAGTTATTCTTCATATATTGGTCTGTTACGGTTTGAAATTGTGCAATATCCCATCCAAACTGCAAAGACGGATATAAAGTAATTATTGCATCTTCTGATTCATCTTTAATGTCGTAATCAATCAAGTCATATTTCTTAAATAACTTCATAGCTGATGATAATTTTGACTTTGTATCAACGTCAACTTCATAAGCCTTTATTTTATCAATCAAATCTCCCCTCATTACAACATTCTCATCACTGTAACCTAGATTTTCAAGGTAAGCCTCCCACAATACAAGTAACAAATGATATTGCTCAGTTGTAAACGAGAGTACATTTGCACGCTTTAACCCGACAGCTTCCTCATCAGCTTCATGTGGTTTAAGCATAGCAACTCTTACACTGTTATCAACTGAAACGTCAAACCCAATCATTCGAAGATAATCAGATATATCCTGTCTATTTGAATCTCTTGATATATATGCAAATAATTTTCCGTCTTTATCGCCTACTATAAATGTTGAATCCAACAGCTTGCGAATGCAGCGTTTGAACAATATGTTATTTTCTTCTTTTATAGAAATATTTAATTTGATATCACTCATTTATTATTTCTTCCTTTTTATTTTGACATTACTAATCGTTGCAATTTCCGTTTCAATTGTTCCTTCCATAAATTCCACCTCATATGGAAATTCTAAACTACCAGAATATATTATACTAGCAGCCACCATTATGGCATCATCCCTAGTCTTTATTAACGTTTCATCTGGTATTATGCTATCCTTATCCCCAAATACATTTTCAAAATAATTTTTAGCCTGTTTTACTCCATAACGATCTGGATATTCATATAAAAGTTCTTTTGTAAGTCTTGCCTTATCTTCGTCTGATAAAGTCCCAGTAATAATTGCACTGCTCTTTGTATTTGGTTTACGTTTTTTTCTCCGCTCAATCGACTTCCTTCCGACATA
The DNA here is from genome assembly GCA_963666475.2 of Lachnospiraceae bacterium. GTDB lineage: Bacteria > Bacillota > Clostridia > Lachnospirales > Lachnospiraceae > JBFHIZ01. The sequence continues at coordinate 1,544,770 of CAXXJM010000001.1, forward strand.
TTTATAGGATCTCATAGCAGAACACTTGGAAATTTTTTCAAACACTTCAACTCTTTCATCTTGATCCAAATCCTTAATACTCATCAACAAATCATTTAAGTATGTCTGCATATTAACATTATTGCTCAAAACCATAAGTATTCTGGTTGAATAAAGACTATAATAATTGTTAATTTTCTTATCTATATAATCCATTTCTTTAACATAGTCATAACTAATAAAACTTCTAATTTCTGCCAGCTGGTTGTCTACAGTTTCACGAGCTATCACTTCATCTGTATTATAAAAACTCTGATATTCTTTAATCATATTATCATACACATCAGTTTTTATTATTTTTCTTAGCATTTTTTCAATTTCTTCAATATATCCAGGAATCAAACCATCTTTTTTTATAAAAAAATAATCATTAAAAAAGTTTTCCAACATCTCATCTCTAATTAAAAACTGACCCAACTCATTCGTTTCAGTCATTTTAATTATCATACGCATTATAGAACGAATACTATCTTTAAGAATCAATAGTTCATTTTTCAAATCAGCAACATTATCAACTACTGGAACTAATATATTGGAATACGGTCGATACGTTCTTCCATGGTCTGTAATATATACTGAACTCAATATGTCATAAATTGAAAAAATGTGATTTGTCAATACCGCTCTATTATCACGATTAAATATCCTCTCAATGGCATCAATCATTTTACGGCAATATGGAGTAACAGTAGCAATATTATCTCCATTTCTACCTATTTCTCTTTCAGAAATCCAGCCACAATGTCTAAAATATCTAAGAATCGAACTTACATTTTCCGTTTCTGATTTTTTACTACTAATATTATCGTCCATATTATTTGATGCAGTTTCATCTTCTACTGCATATGTACAGTTTCTAAAGTAAAGAACTAATGTATCTCTAGCATCTGTTTCATAAAGAATAGGTATTGATTTTGACTTTTCTATAAGAATCACAATACACTCATAATATATTCTTTTATTCTTACAACAAAGTGGATTAAAAAAACAATCATATTCGATTTTATCAAAAAGTATCATCTCACACCTCTTTTACATTATTTTTAACACTTGCGTTTTAAATCATTTAATAATAATATCTCATATTTCGTTGTATATAATAAAAATAGCACTTGGTTTGTCCCATAAACCGTACTATCGCATAAAACTCTCTAAATATAAATCCATATTATCACTTCTTTTTATTCCTATTGATAATTTCTATTATATTTACCAATAATGAATTGCGATTGCCTATTCTTCTATTACAAAGTTTCATTTTTTAATTTTTAAATGTATGTAAACCATTACTTATAAGTAAATTTCACTAAGCATTTCTAGTGCCTTGTCCTTGTTATATGGAAGTCCAAGTGAGGACAAGTTAACCATGTCATCTTTCATAGAGTCAATAAATGCCAAAATATCATTTCTTATTATCCCATTCGTTTTAATATGTACCCCATTCTCAACAATCATCAATAAACGAAAAACATCATTTTTATGCTTCTTAATATTTTTATCATCTACGTGTTCACCTGACTGCTTTCTTCCGTTCAGATCAATCCAGGCAAACATTTTAAATGGAATTAAATATTCACTTTTCAAAACACTAATCCCTGCTATAACAATACGTCCTTCCAGCATAAAATTATAATATTCATCATTAAGAAGAATTGCTGATAAGCTAGAAGTATTTTCATCTATATGAATCGGAATGATTCCTTCATCTACTTCAAGACGATATCCCGGCATTCTTGAAAATAATTCAATCTGTACCGGATAACCTAGATTTGGATCTGTAAATCTGTAAAAATGCATATCCGGATTATTCTTCCATCCGCACCTATATCCACCTTCCTTAATATATTCCCAAAAAAGTGAAGCAAAGTCTTGGTATCTGTCTTCGAGGATTAGAATCATATCTATATCTTTCGTTGCACGAAAATCCTGGTCTGCCTCAGCCATAAGGATATCACACGCTGTCCCTCCGATTATTGTATAACAATCCGTATAGTCCTTAAATTTTTCTTTAAATGATTCGATTCCTGTTACCATTTTATTTCCTCTAAAAATTCATCTATCTGAATTTCTATTCTTTCATCTTCATTATTCTCAAAGCTGCATATAAGCGAAATAGGATCAACAAATTCTCTTTTTGAAAAAAGATGGGGATTGTATTTCCATAGTTGTACTTTTATAAGATTATTATTATCTTCCCATTGTGCATCCACTATCGAAACATCTTTTATTCCTTTTGTACCTTTATATATAGCATATTCAGATATAGAAGGAATATTTAACATGGTTTGTTCTGCTAATGCTGTTTCTCCAGCTTTCAACATTGATTGGGTTATCTGTGATTTATCAACTACAATTTCTTTTTGAATTGGATTAATTAAAAACGGTTTTGCTAGCTCGTAGAGTTTTCTTCCTTGTTCAACACATCTGATATAAATCTCTCTGCCCTGTTTTTCTTGAGTTGTTAATTTCATTTCTATCAGCTGATCTGTTGCTCTAGTCAAGGATGTCCTTGTTAATCCGACTTCATCTGCCACAACGCTTTTCATTATTGAATTTTTACTTTTATTGTATAAAAGATATAAAAATACTTGTTGAGTTGCTGGCATCATTTTATCCACTTTAATATTTTTTTTCTCATAAAATTTATTGAGAAAAAGCATACCCAAAAATGGAATATACAGTTGTTCTGGTAAGGCAACAAATGGAATATTAGCTTTTACCAAAGCATTTCTTTGTATCAAAGTCATCTCCTCAAAAAAGAATACCACATCCAAATGTGTCGCTTCATAATATTTTTGCAATTGTTTTTTAATCGCAGGAACTCCATACTTCTCTTCTTTTTTGATTTCAACTACAATAAAAACATGATGATTCACTTCATATTTCCTTATTACTCGAGCTGAACTCATATAGATAGGTAATCCTTGTATTTTTTCCATATTTAATTCTTTTGCTTCTAATCCAAAATATTTTTCCAAATCTAATTTCATTTCATCACCTCAATAACATTTATTTTTATATAATAACATTATTTATGTTATTGTTCAATATTTTGTGTTATTATCAGAAGCAATCGTAATCCTTTTATGATTTTTTCCATATATTTCTTAATTTAATAATCTTACTTCCTTATATACTTCGTCGTTTTTAATACCATTAATAAACGCAATACTTGTTCCCGCTTTACTGTCATGCTTCGTTTTAATCTCCATAATAACTTCATAGTCATTTGGAATATTTTCTAGAATTGCTTTTAATTCTCCTACTGAAATACTGCTCAATTAATTCCCTCCCTTCATAATATTTCCTTCAAAATCTTATAATCCCAAAAGTTTATCTTGTTTGCGCAATTATCCAATTAAATTTTTGTACAAGATCTGCTGATATGCTCTCAATATTTGTTACACTATTTTTTGACACTTATCGCTCATAGACCCTACTTTAGTCAGATAAATCATACATTTTATCTGACTAAAATTTAAAAACATATTTTATTCAAGCATGTTATCACACAAACTGTGGCATATCGTAATTTACCTCCGCCTGATAGAAACTTGAAATAGTACTTCCAGAATTAAACAATGCTGTCTGCAAATAGCTCTTGATATTTCTGACCTTTGTAGTGTTCTTATCCATACAGTCCATTACATACTCAACATGAGAGAAGTTTAACTTCAAGAATTTTGATTTAACTAATGCAGTCGGGTATTCGCCTCCAGCAATATGTATACTCTCCCCCTTGAACAGAACTATCTCCAGTATCAAGTCATAAATACCCCGTATCTTGTCCTCTTCATAGGGATGTCTTTCAAACAAACAATCCAGTTCAATATTTTCTCTGATAATCTCAGAATATGCCTGCATCACATCAATCTCTTTTTTGATAGATAGGATATGATTATTATATATATTATTAATATAATTATTCTCTTTATTACTTGGGTTTCCGCCAGTTACCATGACAGGTGTATCATATGCACCTGGTGAAGTGTCTTGTGTACACTTATCGTGGTGTACTTCAGTAACCTCATGTGGTGTATATAGGGAACTTCTATTGTTCTTTATTATCTCTTCTTTCATGCAGCTGATCACCTTTTTCTTGCAGCACCCTGTATCTTCCACAATGTCTGCAATACTATAAATGATATAAGTCTTTCCATCATCATCCATCCAATGATTCTTGATAGACAATCCAACTCGTTCCAATAGCATCCCATAAATTGCTTTGGCTTCGAATGTAATATCTCTAAAGTATTCACTTTTATATAATGCTTTGGGTGTACGATAGAACTGGTCCATCGCTACATCCTGCCCATAAAAATAATTCACAATCAATCTTTCGCTCATTTCTATATCCTCCTTTCCCTGCTTTATTCATAAGTCCCATTTCTACACTTCTCGTTGATATGTTATTTTCTTCAAATACAACATACATGGTAATCCACTTCCTCTCAGCCTTTTTTCTAACAGTCCTGCCATTTCTAATTCTGACATGTATTTATTGATGCTTATCTCACTTCTATTCATATCCTCCTGTATCTCGCTGATGGGATAGACCACATAGATATGACCAGCTTCATCTTTCCAATTATTTTTCTGGCTGATTCCCATCCGATCTAAGATCAGTCCATATAATAATTTTGATTCCAAAGACAGATCTGAGAATCTTTCTTCTTTGATTAAAAATTTTGGTATATTTACATAGCTGAACTGATCTGCCTGTTTTCCATATATATAATTAAACTCCATCATGTTCATTCCTTTCTTTATTCCACTGTTCTAAAAGACCTTCTATGATCTGTTCCATTTGTTTATTTGTATATTCTTGTGGAAAGAATCGTTTTAATTTCTTTTCATTAAAAATCACTTTCCTCGTTGGAGCCTTTCCTGGAAGGCTCTCTTGCAAAATACATATCATTTTATCCTGGTCTATATTTTCCTTTGAAGAACGTTCTCGAAGAGCTGTAATCTGAACTGGTTTGATTACTACATTCTCTCGGATATATTCGTTCAGCCACTTCTGTATTGCCTTATCAAAATAAGAAATATCAACTGCACAAGTAAATTGGAGACGTTTTTTATCTACAAGATCAAGCAGTTCTGGAATAAGATTAGTCAGTCGTATAAATCGTTTAACTTGCCTTGTACTTACTCCAACATTTTCACCTATTTCTTCGGCGGTTAACTTCGGGCCATTTTGGCCCGAAGTTAAATCCGTCCTTTCTCCTTGTCTACGCATTGCCTCCATCTTCATCTTAAACGCAAATGCCTTTTCACTTGGCAGTAATTCTTCCCTCTGAATATTACTATCCACCATAACGATCGTAGCTTCATCATCTGTCAGATTTCGTACGAATGCAGGAACCTTTTCCAGTCCAGCAATCTTTGCCGCATGAAGTCTTCGATGACCTGATATCATTTCATATCCATCTCTGTCATTTCCTCTTAATAGTACAGGCGAAAGCACTCCACTTTTCCGAATACTTTCGACCAGTTCTTCCATCTTTTCATCATCCTGAACTTTAAATGGATGATCTTTAAATCCATGCACTTTTTTAATTTCTATTTCAATGCTTTGCTCTGTATTCCCTAGTCCAAGGAGTTCATCTACTGACGTCAAATGCATTTTTTCGCCATTTCTATTTGTTCGCATTAGCAAGTACCTCCTTTGTTATCCCCGTGTATGCTATTGCAACTTTTCCCTTTGGATCATGATCATAGATACTGTTTCCCAATACACTGGTCTCACTTGCTCTTACAGACATTGGAATTTCAATATCATATACATTGAGCCCAGATCCATATGCTTTATTTACCTCGTGGAGATATCTCTTGCTAAGATCGTTCTCTTATCCACCATTGTTAACAGGATTCCTTCAATTACTAACTTTGAATTAAGTCTCTTCTTTACTGTAATAAATGTTTTAAACAACTGCTCTAGTCCTTTTACTGGAAGATAAGCTGCTTGAACTGGTATAAGTACAGAATCTGCACATACTAATGCATTGATCGTAATCATACCAAGTGATGGCATACAGTCTATCAACACAAAATCATATTGGTCACGTACTTTATCCACATATTCTTTTAACAAGAACTCTCTGCTCATTACATTGACCATGGATACTTCAAAACCGGATAATCCTATGTTAGAAGGAATCAAATCCACTTTTTCAGAATAATGAATAATTCCTGTATCTGCTCTCAGTTCTTCATCATTAATTGCTTTGTTTAAAATTTCTGTCAGTGTGACCTGTATTTTATCCGGTTCCTGATATCCCAGGCTTATTGTCAGACTTCCCTGTGGATCAGCATCGATCAACAGGACCTTCTTTCCTTCATTTGCCAGTCCTATTCCTAAATTTACTGTCGTGGTAGTCTTACCGACTCCACCTTTTTGATTTGCTAATGCAATTACTTTTCCCATAATATTTTTCTCCTTATCCGTACATTGTTTCAATGTATTCATTAATCTGTTTTACGTTCACCAGCACTACTCCCGGCATTTTCCTTATAGCCCCTGCTTCAATTGCAAGATCTCGGAAAGTATGTGTTCCCATAGAATATAGTTCTGCACCTTCTGCATAACGGACGTATAATTTTTGTCCGTTCTCTATTTTGATTTTTATTGCTTCAATAGAACCTTTCTTAAATGCCATAACTGCCTCCTATCCTAATTCTTTCTCAATATAATTATTTAACTTTTCAATACTCACAAGACATACACCGCCAATTTTTCTTACCGCATCTGCTTCCTTTGCCAGATCTGTAAATGTCTTACGTCCCATAGAATACAGGTATGCACCTTCTTCATATCTCACATATTTCTTACTCCCACTATTTACCTGGGATGCCAATTCCGGATTATCCGTTTCTATCCTTTTCACTTCACCGCCTCCTTCGTTTTCATACTGTGATGAAATGAATGCTTCAAATTTTTTAATATCCATCACAGCCATTTTTCTCATCATCTTAAATGCACCACATTCTCTTCCAAGTGCTTTTATCTCTCGATATTTTAATGAATAGATCCTGCATAAAGACTGGGCATCCACATATCGGTCAGATATTTCCTGACAGTGCTTTTCCAACTCTGGAATAATTATTTGTTGCTTTTGCATTACTTTTCTCCTTTCGCAGATTTTGATTTTGTGGAGAAGAGACTTTTGCCAACATAATTTGCGTACCTCTGCTTTCGCAGAAAACTTCCAGAGCTTCTCTCTGTCAGTCGCGGGCATTCGTCAAAGTTCACTGCATGCAAGCATGCGTTTACTTTTCCTCATTGCTTAAACGCAAAAAGACATCCATATCTAGTATTTCTACTAGACACGAATGTCTTTGACGGTCTCTTCACAAGTTGTTCCTTGATCCAAGATATTTATTAACTTTATTCATAATATTGAACAATCTTTGCATATTGCGAAGACCTTGCTCAATTTTGACTACAAATTGTTGCACATAAATGCGTATCGCTACGGACAATTATGGTATACCTGCTTTGACCCTGTGAACCCTTGCGGATTCTACATTTTCGCTGCAATTATTCGCAATACCTTACTTGTCGAGGCTCTTCATCGTCGGGAACAAAAGCACGTCCCTGATCGCTGGTGAGTTCGTGAACAGCTGCACCATACGGTCGATACCAAATCCGATACCGCCTGTTGGAGGCATTCCGATTTCGAGTGCGTTAATGAAATCTTCGTCAATGCTATTTGCTTCTTCGTCACCCTGCTTAATAAGCTCTTCCTGTGCCACGAAACGTTCTCTCTGATCGATTGGATCATTGAGCTCTGAATATGCATTTGCCATTTCTCTGCATGTAATGAATAACTCGAAACGCTCTGTATATTCAGGATCTTCTGGCTTTTTCTTGGTAAGAGGAGAGGTTTCGATTGGATGATCCATTACAAAGGTTGGCTGGATCAATTTCTCTTCTACAAATTCCTCAAATAACAAGGCAAGAATATCACCTTTTTTATGACGTGCTTCGTAATGCACATCTAATTTATCTGCTAAAGTTTTTGCTTCTTCATCTGTTTTGATTTCTGCAAAATCAACGTTCGCATATTTCTTTACGGCATCCACCATCGTAATACGCTCAAAAGGTTTTCCAAGATCGATTTCCACATCACCAAATGTTACAACGGTCGTACCAAGAACTTCCTGCGCCACGTAACGGTATAGGTTTTCGGTCAGGTCCATCATACCGTGATAGTCCGTATATGCCTGATATAGCTCCATCAGTGTAAATTCCGGATTATGTCTGGTGTCTGTTCCTTCGTTACGGAATACGCGACCAATTTCATATACTCTTTCCAGTCCACCAACAATGAGTCTCTTAAGATAAAGCTCAAGAGAAATACGAAGACGTACATCCTCATCAAGTGCATTAAAATGTGTTTCGAATGGTCTGGCAGCAGCTCCACCAGCATTTTGTACAAGTACTGGGGTTTCCACTTCCATAAAGCCTTGTCCGTCTAAATAACGACGTATACAGCTAAGAATTTTTGAACGTTTAATAAATGTGTCTTTCACATCCTGGTTCATGATCAAATCCACATATCTCTGACGATAACGAATATCCGTATTTGTCAAACCATGGAATTTTTCAGGTAGGATCTGTAAACTCTTGGTAAGCAACACAACACTAGATGCATGAATTGAAATTTCACCCATCTTTGTTGTAAATACTTCTCCCGTAATTCCTACGATATCACCAATGTCATATTTTTTGAAATCCGCATATGATTCTTCACCAATTGCATCTCTTGCAACGTATGATTGAATGTTTCCTTTTAAGTCCTGGATATTACAAAAAGATGCTTTTCCCATAACACGTTTTTGCATGATACGTCCTGCTACGGTAACAACTTTGCCTTCGAGTTCGTCATACTGGTCTTTGATGTCCTGTGTATGATTTGTCGTTTCGAATTTCGTGATCACAAATGGATCTTTTCCTGCTTCTTGTAAATTCGCTAACTTCTCTCTACGTACCTTAAGTAATTGATTGATATCCTGTTCTGGTTGCTGATTCAAATTTTGTTCAGACACTTTGACACTCCTAACTTTAATTCGTTGATCGTTCGATTTCTACGACCTTGTATTTAATAACTCCTACTTGTGTTTCTACTTTAACAACTTCACCTTTCTTTGCACCAAGCAAAGCTTTACCTACTGGTGATTCATTTGATATTTTGCCTTTCAGGCTGTTCGCTTCTGTTGATCCCACGATTTTGTACTCCAATTCTTCATCGTATTCCAAGTCATGAATACGCACTTTACATCCAATGTTGATGCTGTCCAAATCCACTTCGTCTTCTACTACGACTTCTGCATTTTTTAAGATATTTTCAAGCTCTTCAATTCTTGCTTCGATATCGCGCTGTTCATCCTTCGCAGCATCATATTCTGCATTTTCAGATAAATCGCCCTGTTCTCTGGCTTCCTTGATTTTCTGAGCAACTTCTTTACGTTTTACGACTTTCAGGTCTTCCAATTCCTGCTCGTATTTTTTTAACCCCTCGTAGGTTAAGATATTCTTCTTGTCTGCCATTTTCATGTACCTTCCTTATAATTATTTCCCATTATGAAGAAGCTGCTTCCAACTTCTAATGCGCAAATGCAAGTAAATATTTTAGATAAAATACCCATATATTTATTACTTATTCTCGATAACCTTGACATTATATAATGGAATTCATAGATAGTCAAGGTTTCGGCTAAAATACGGGCAAAATTTACATTTTCTTAATCTGATTTTCATAGATTTAAGACTCTGTTTCTTGTGTGTCAAAAATCAATTCGACCAATGCCAGAATTTCCTCAAAAGATTCTGCATGATTAATTTCTGAGCGTAACTTTGCTGCGTGTTTTAAACCTGTCGTGTACCATGAAATATGTTTTCTCATTTCACGTACCCCAATGTAGTCCCCTTTGTGTTCGATCTGCATCTTGGCATGCCGCAGAATCGTCTCTATGATTTCTTTTTCCGTTGGTCTAGAAACGAGTTTCCCGGTTTCCAAATACGTTTTGATTTCGTTAAAAATCCAAGGGTTGCCTTTGGCAGCACGTCCAACTGCGATTCCATCGCATCCAGTCATTTCTATCATTGCCTTGGCAGATTCTGCAGAAACCACATCTCCATTTCCGATTACTGGAATGCGAACACGTTCTTTTACTTCTCGAATACAATTCCAATCCGCTTTCCCTTCATAATATTGTTCTCTCGTTCTTCCATGAACAATAATAGCCGCAGCGCCAGACTCTTGTGCAACGTGGGCAATTTCAGCTGCGTTTTCATGCTCTTCATCAAAGCCTTTTCGAATTTTGACGGTAACTGGCTTACGAATAGATTCAGCTACTCGTTCAACGATCTTTCCAACCAGAACTGGGTCCTTCATCAAATAGGAGCCTTCTCTGTTGTTTACTATTTTGGGCATTGGACATCCCATGTTAATATCTAGTATTGAAAATGGACGCTCTTCAATTTGCTTTGCCATTTCACCCATGATGGTTGGATCCGATCCGAAAATTTGCAATGACACAGGCACTTCTCTTGGATCGATATCCATTAATATATCGGTCTTTTTATTTTTAAAATAAAGAGCTTTTGCACTAATCATTTCTGTGCAGGTCATGGATGCTCCTTGTTCACCGACAAGCAATCGAAATGGCAGGTCTGTTACGCCTGCCATCGGTGCTAATATGCAATTCCCGTTTAGTGTTACATTTCCAATTTGTAAATCTTTCATTTATCTACCTGTTATTCTTTTTGATTCTTTTCAAACAAAATCCGTAAACCTTTTAACGTCAGAGCTGTATCGTAAATATCGATTGCATCCGTTTCTTCTGCTACAATTCTCCCCAATCCACCTGTCGCAACTACCTTTAAGTTATCTATCCCAGATTCTTTTTTTACTTGGTTGATAATATATTCCGTTTGACCGATCTGTCCATATACCAATCCTGCCTGCATACTTGTCACCGTACCTTTTGCAAGAATGGATTTTGGTTTTCGAATTTCAATTTCTGGAAGTTTTGCAGCTTTACTCCATAAGGCATTGGCACTAATTCGAATGCCAGGTGCCGTGATACCTACTCCAAAATCACCATTCTCCAAAACCAAATCATAGGTCGTCGCCGTACCAAAATCCAAAACAAGGACTGGACCACCATAAATTTCATAGGCTGCTACTGCATCCACGATTCTATCTGCTCCCATTTCTTTGGGGTTTTCACTTGTCACGCGAATTCCGGTCTTAATTCCGGGTCCCACAACTAGTGGAGTAATATTAAAATATCTGCGAACGGCTCCTTTTAAAGCGTGCATTAAATCTGGTACCACGCTGGATATCACGACTCCCTTAATATCTTTTGAATATATATGGTTAAATGCAAGCAAATCACTGATTGTCACTCCGTATTCATCCGAAGTTCTTGGAACTCCCGAAACCATGCGAAAAGATGAAACGAGCTCTTCTCCCTCAAACACACCTAATGTAATATTTGTATTTCCTACATCAATTGCCAAAAGCATACTTTAATCCTCACTTAAATCATTCAAATCTAATTTTCCATTCAACGCTTTATAATACATAGAAATCGAATCCAACAACTCACTTCTAGTACTCTGTATCTTTCGAATCAAAAGCCCTGCACTAATATCATCATAGTAATAATCTGCTTCGTCCGCCTCTGATTTGAATAAGAGGTCTCCCTCGCCATCAAACGACATCGTAAATACTCCACCTACTTCTTCCGTAAACAACACACATATTATGTGTAATTCCTCTTGAATGGATTTTGGCAATTTCTCATACTTTTCATTAAAATAATACTTTTGCTCATAGGAGTTCGCTCCGCATAATACTTCGAATTCTTCTGCCATTGTCATTTCCATACCTTTCTTACACATATCCATATATTCCACGAACAGAAACCTCACCAGACATAACATATTTTGTCTGCCCGTTTTCCAGTTCTACCATAAGTTCACCTGTATTTGAAATCCCAACTGCAGTTCCAGTGAATTCCTGATTTCTTTCAAGAATACAAACTTGCTGATTTCGATTCACAAGATTCTTATTATATTCTTTTTTAAAACGTTCTAAATTTTCTGACTCTAAAAATTCTGCAAACAATCCCTCAAAAGAGCGCAGAATTGCACCAATTAAATCCACACGAAGATAAGTATGCCCTAGCTCTGCTTTCAAAGAGGATGCATAGGGTGCTTGTTCTTTTGGAAGTTCATCCATATTCACATTTATCCCAACACCAATCACTACATAATGAATCATGTCAAGTTCTGCACTCATCTCAGTTAAAATGCCACATATTTTCTTCTGGTTGCAGAGGATGTCATTGGGCCATTTGATTTTCGTTGTTTCACCTGTTATCTCTTTGATTCCTCTGACAACGGCAAGCGCCATGATCATCGTAAGCATGGATGCTTTTTCAGGTGAAATATCCGGACGTAATAAAATAGAGATCGAAATGGAACTTCCTGGGGGCGATTCCCAGCTTCTTCCTCTTCTTCCTCTACCCTCTGTCTGTGATTCAGCAACAACGATCGTTCCATGTGGACTGCCTTTTTCACCCAATTCTTTTGCAAATACATTTGTAGACCCAATTTCTTCAAAAGCATAAATCTGCTGACCCAACCATTTTGTATTCAAATGATTTACAAGCTCACTCTTCGAAAGACGGTCCGGTGCTAAATGGAGCCGGTACCCTTTATTGGGTACCGACTCTATTTGATAGCCTTCCTCTTTCAACTTATTGATTACTTTCCATATTGCTGTTCTTGATACGGAAAATTCCTCGCAAAGCTGTTGTCCGGAAATATATTCATTTGTATCTTCTAAAATCTTTAGAATTTTTGTTTTCAGCATTCTTTATACTGCTCCTAAAGTCGTCGCAAGTACTGCTTTTATGGTGTGCATGCGGTTTTCCGCTTCTTCAAACACTACGGATGCCGGTGAAGAAAACACTTGATCGGTTACTTCAAGTTCGCTCATTCCATATTTCTCAAAAATCTCTTTTCCGATACTGGTATTTGTATCATGAAATGCAGGTAAGCAATGCATAAAAATAGCTTGTTCTCCCGCTTTTCTCATAACATCAGCATTCACCTGATATGGACCAAGATCTTTTAAACGTTTCTCCCAAACTTCATCCGGTTCACCCATGGAAACCCATACATCGGTATAGATCACATCGACTCCACCATTTGTTGCCTCAGAAATATCTTCTGTTAAAGTGATACTTCCACCTGACACTCTTGCAATATTTCTACAGAGTTCTACAAGTTTTTGATCTGGGAAATATTCTTTTGGAGCACAAGCCACAAAATGCATTCCCATTTTTGCGCAGGTCACCATCCAGGAATTCCCCATATTATATCTTGCATCACCCATATAAACAATTTTCTTATTCTCGTAGGTTCCAAGTTGCTCGCGAATTGTAAGTAATGCAGCAAGCATCTGTGTTGGATGGTACTCATTTGTTAACCCATTCCAAACCGGAACACCAGCATGACATGACAATTCTTCTACTACATCCTGTCCATATCCTCGATATTCGATTCCATCATACATACGACCAAGTACATTTGCAGTGTCAGCAATGCTTTCTTTTTTTCCGATCTGTGATCCTGAAGAGTCCAGATAAGTCACTCCCATACCGAGATCATGAGCCGCTACTTCAAATGCACATCTTGTTCTTGTACTTGTTTTTTCAAATATCAATGCAATGTTTTTCCCACGCAGATTACTTACCAAGATTCCTTTTTTCTTCTTCTCTTTATAATCCGCTGCAACATCAAGTAGATATTTAATCTCCTCTTTTGAATAGTCCAGTAATTTTAAGAAACTGCGTCCAGTTAGATCTAGGTTCGCTTCCATTTCCATGCCAATATCCATGCCTTTCTTTGTATCTGATTTTATTTTGAAATAACTTCTTTAAATGTCGTAGCAAGCCCAGCAATTCCTTGTAGATCTGACGGGATGATGATTTTTGTTGCCTGACCATTTGCTGCTTTTTCAAATGCTTCCAAACTCTTAATCTGAAGTACCGCTTCGTCTGCTGCAGCTTCCTTGATAAATTTAATACCTTCAGCTGTAGCAAGCTGTACAGTACGGATAGCTTCCGCCTGACCTTCTGCTTCACGAATACGTTTTTCTTTTTCTGCTTCTGCCTGAAGAATTGCTGCGCGTTTTTCACCTTCTGCTTCGAGAATTGCAGATTCTTTTTTACCTTCTGCAACAAGGACGGTTGAACGTTTTTCACCTTCTGCACGAAGAATCGCTTCACGTCGTTCACGTTCTGCTTTCATCTGTTTTTCCATGGCATCCTGAATTGCTGCCGGTGGAATGATATTTTTGAGTTCGACACGATTTACTTTGATTCCCCAAGGGTCCGTCGCCATATCAAGTGAAGAACGCATTTTTGTATTAATCGTCTCTCTCGAAGTCAAAGTCTGATCCAACTCCAGATCACCAATTATATTTCTAAGCGTTGTAGCTGTCAAATTCTCAATTGCTACGATTGGATTCTCAACACCATATGTAAACAATTTTGAATCTGTAATCTGAAAGAAAATTACAGTATCGATACGCATGGTAACGTTATCTTTTGTGATCACTGGCTGTGGTGGAAAATCAACTACCTGTTCTTTTAAATTTACTCTTTTTGCCACACGGTCAATAATTGGCATTTTAAAGTGAATACCTACTTCCCATGTTGCCTGAAACGCTCCCAAGCGTTCCACGACGTATGCATGTGCCTGTGGTACGATTTTGATACATGAAATTAAGATTAATACCAATAATACTACTACAATTCCTAAAATATATGGTCCCATTTTTTGCCTCCATTTTTCCCTAAATGTTGTATGCTACTCTACGATGACTTTTACACCCTCAATATGCACTACAGTTGCGGTTTCCCCTACTTCATAAATCTTTTGGTCGTCTTTTGCTCTTGCGCTCCATTCGACCCCTTTAATTCTTACTCTTCCAGTGCCATTTAAATTGTCAATTTTTTCATAGACAACTGCCTGCTCTCCAATCGCGCGGTCTGCATTTGTATGTGTTCTGTTTTTGTTGAAATATTTTTGAGCTATTGGTCTTGTAAAAATCAACAGCACAACAGAAACGACGATGAACACAGTCACCTGTAGCCAGATTGGTCCACCAATCCATGCAATCAGTGCACCAAGAAGAGCACCTCCTGCAAACCAGATGGTGGTAAGCCCCATGGTCATTAGTTCAATTACCAATAACACTGCAAATGCGATCAACCAAAATACTGCCATAATTATTTACCCCCTTTAGATTAACTTATGAGTTACTGTAATAATACAACATTTTGTCTGACTAATCAACTATGGTTTCACAAAAAGACAGGGAGCATAAAATATGCTCCCTGCTTTATCAGTTATTCTTTTTATGCATTTTAGTAAAACACATGATTTCCTAAAATATAGCCCTTTTTCGATCCGGCACGTCGGAAGAAAAGATAAGTTCCGACCGTCGTTTTTCCATCCAATGCTTCTTGAGCTGCGCGATAACATTCATCATTCGCTCCATCAACAGCAAGGACTTCGTCGTACTTCCCACTTAAAACAGGTGAGAACTGTCCAGGTGAATAAATAACCTCTCGAATCGTATTTGGAAATCTTGATGAACGTACTCGATTTAGTACAACTGCACCAACTGCTACTTTTCCGTCATAGGATTCTCCTCGTGCTTCACAATAAATAATTGTGGCAAGCAACTTAAGATCGCCTTCCAATGGATCAAATATGCCATTGTTTGTGTTTAGAGAAAGTTTGAACGCCAATAATTCCTGTTCTCTTTTCTCAATCTCTTCGTTTGTTTCTCCTTGTGGAAGAAGCATTGACGTTTCGACATATTCCGCTGACACATATGCTTCTTTGTCATCGTAAGAAACGCCCACCCAATCATCTAAAATCTCAATGCCATCAAGCACTTCGCCGACACCAATCAGCCCAGCTATCTTTGCATCCATCGATGGTTCGGTCCGGATTCGAAGAGCATCCGTAGCAACTGTTACTTGTAGGTTCCCGATTTCTTCTGCCATTGCCTGAGCTTCCTCATCAAAAAGCAAATACTCATCGTTTGCCCACCCAATCAAGTCTCCTGATTGGAATTTTGTCCATCCGTTCGATCGTTCAAGAATTGTACCGCCACAATATTGATACATCTTTCCAACGATTTCAGAGTCTATATTCCCTTCTGCCCGAACATTTAAAGAGTTGTTTACATTCGATAAAACCAATGTAGTCTCTTCTTTTGTCTGTGCCGCTTCTGCTGCTTCACGTAGTTGTTTGAATTCTTGTGAATTCACGTTAATTTCTACTTCGATGACAGTTGCTGCACCTGCATTTAAAGTTCCCATATAATCCACGCCACTAGCTAAAACTGTTTTGTTCATCATCAATAACACAACAATACTGACAGTCATACCTATCGTGGAGGCGAGTCGAACTCCATGCATTTTCGTTATTTTCAAGTTCATTTTTCCCTCCAAATAACAAATAAAACGCTTTTGTTTTTCTCTTGAAATTGTTACAAGTTTGTTAAGCTTAGTTTCGGATTTCTATATTAGCAAACACTTTCTTATTTGTCAAGCAAGCAAATTCGTCAACTTGCACAAATATTCAATTTTAAGTCTTTCAAATTTGTTTATAGTATACAATTTGTAGTAGTAATTTTTTAGCATTTTTTTGTTTTTTGGATGTACTTTTCTCAATTACAACGACCGTGCTTTTTCCACACAAGCTCGTTCCGCTTCGATAATTGCACTTCTAAATCCATTCGATTCTAATGTTCGAACCGCCTCAATTGTCGTTCCGCCAGGCGAACAAACCATGTCTTTCAAAGCACCTGGATGTATACCTGTCTCCAAAACCATTTTCGCACTTCCTAATACTGCCTGTGCTGCAAACTGATAAGCCAAATCTCTTGGCATTCCCTGGTGAACGGCTCCATCCGCCATTGCTTCAATCATCATAAATACATATGCCGGCGAACTTCCACTCACACCAACAACTACATCCATTAGAGATTCCGGCACCTCATATGCCTTCCCAAAAGACTCAAATATTGTTAATATTTCCTGCCTTTTTTCTTCTGGAACTTTCTCTTCAAAAGTCACTCCAGTGCACCCCTCACCTACAAGTGCAGGCGTGTTTGGCATGGTCCGAATAATCTTACACTCTTCCCCCAACTGTTCATGCAAATATGCGATGGTCTTTCCTGGTGCGATGGATACAATGCATTTTGTCCCAACATGTGGCGCAATTTTTTCCAGAATTACAGAATAAAACTGTGGTTTAATAGCAAGAACAATCAGATCCGCCTCCTGTACAACTTGAATATTATCCGCGGTCACGCGAATTCCATATTTCGATGCACTGACATTTCTTTCTGACTCGCTTCTTCTAGATGCGATAATATTCTCCGGTGCAACGACCTTATTTTTGATCATCCCCTCAATCATTGCTTTTGCCATATTTCCCAAACCAATAAAACCTACTGTCATTTATTTTCCCTCCGTACTTATTTGTTTCGTCTCTGCCGATTTGATTCGTATATCAATAAACTTGTTGCAACGGATGCATTTAAGGACTCGACCTCTCCAAGCATTGGAATAAAAATCTTGTTCGTCGCAAGAGCACTTGTTGAAGGTTTCAATCCGTTGCCTTCATTTCCGATTAAAAACATCGTCTTTTTTGTATAATCCATTGCGTCATATACCGTTGCCCCTTGCAAATCTGCGGCAGCAACAAGATACTCATTTCGAACAAATTCCTGGATTAAAGTTTCTGTTTCTTCTATATATAGAAACGGCACACGAAATATGGAACCCATGGTTGATCGAATCACTTTCGGATTAAAAATATCCACAGAATTTTTAGAAAGAATCACTCCATCCACACCGGCTCCTTCAGCAGTACGAATAATCGTGCCAAGATTCCCGGGATCTTGAAGATCTTCCAAAAATACCAACAAAGGATTTTCACTTTGAATCAAATCTGACAACTGGTACTCCGGCCATGATAATATGACAAGAATTCCTTGCGGAGTAACCGTATCTGAGATTTGAGAAAACACCTCATCTTTAACAATCTCGTAGAATTCGCCATCTGCAAAAAGTTCTTCTACATTTTCTTTTAAAAGAAAAGACTCGGAAACATAAATTTCCCGAATCCAATCCTTAGGCGCTTCTATGAACATCTTTTTTCCCTCTACCACAAATTCTTTACTTGTCTTACGAAGCTTTGAGCGTCCGTTCAGTCCAATAATATGCTTCATTTTTTTATTCATAACAGATGTTATCATATTATTTCACCTAATTTCTTCTATATTAATTCTTCGTTACGATTTTACTTAGATAATCAGCCGTCTCATTTTTTGCCAATACCATAAGATGTTCATCTTCTTGTATTACATATCCTGCAGTAGGCATGATTTTCGATTTCCCCAGACTGTCTTTAATTCCTAAAATCTGGATTTTATATTTGGCTGCAATATTCGATTCCGCTATCGTCTTACCAATCCACTCTTTTACCGGTGGAATTTCATAAATTCCATAACCATTAGTAATTTCCATATAATCAAATACGTTGTTCATACTATGCTTTTTTGCCAATCGTTCAGCAATATCTCTTTCTGGATAAATTACATTATCGGCACCATTACGAAGTAAAAATTTCGCTTGGATATCTCTGGTTGCTTTGGAAATAACATGCTTTCCACCCATATCTTTTACGAGACTTGTAATCTCAAGACTGCTTTGGAAATTTGTTCCTATACAAACAAAGATCAAATCAAAATTATCAATTCCCAGGCTCTTAAGAACCTCTACATCTGTACAATCCCCTATTTTAGCACTTGTCACCATCGGTGCGATGGATTCTATTCTTTTTTCGTCCGAGTCAATGACCATTACGTCATTCCCCTGTTCCAAAAAGTTAATCGCTAAATGTCTTCCAAATCTGCCGATTCCTATTACTAATACTGATTTCATATTGATTTATCCATACCTTTCTTATCCTACTACGATTTTTTCTTTTGGCGATGTAATTGGTGCCACTCTATTTGTTCTCGCAAACGCAACCGCGAAACTCAAACTACCTACTCGACCACAATACATCAACAAAATAATCACAATACGGGAAACGGTATTCAAATCTCGAGTAATACCGGTAGACATTCCAACCGTACCAATTGCTGAAAAAACTTCAAAAAACACTTCTTCAAATTCGAAATTCTGTATCGAAAAAATGACCGCTGCAGAAATTAAAACTAGACTTAAGTTTATTAATATAATAGTAGAAGCCTTTCTTATTGCTTCTGGATAAATTGTTCTACCAAAAATCTCTGCTGCATTTCTATTTCTGACCAAAGAAAGTCCGGATACAAATACAACGACCAAGGTCGTAACTTTCACACCACCTGCAGTCGATCCCGGGCCCGCACCAATGAACATCAAAAACATCGTAAGCATTTTGCTCGCATTACTTAGTCCTGCGGTATCCACGGTATTAAAACCTGCTGTTCTCGGTGTAATCGAGCTAAACAAGGAACTAAAGATTTGTTCTCCAATGGTCATATTCTCCATTGTGTAGTGTTGTTCAAATATCCAAAATAAAATTGCACTTACCACAATTAAAAAAGCAGTTGCAGTTAAAACAATTTTACTATGCAATAAATACCTCTTCATCTTTAGTTTTTTTGTAGTTACATCTTCCCAAACCAAAAATCCCACACCACCAATGATAATCAACGACATAATGGTGATATTCACAATGGGATCTCCTACATAATCTACAAAAGAACTATAGGGGGCTTTTACACCCATCAGATCAAATCCCGCATTACAAAATGCGGAAACTGCATGGAATACGCTAAAATATATTCCTTTCCATAATCCAAACTCTGGAACAAATCGTATGGATAAAACACATGCTCCAATTAACTCAAATAGAATTGTCCCTTTGATGATTTTTTTTGCAAGTCTCACTACACCGGCTGTTTCAATTGTATTTACGCTTTCGTGCAATGCTTCTCTTCGTGCAAGCCCAATGTGCTTTTGCAAAAGAACAGAAATGTAAACCCCAATCGTCAGAAACCCTAACCCACCGATTTGAATCATGGTAAGGATCACTAGTTGTCCAAATGGTGACCAATGTGTACAAGTATCAACGACCACAAGTCCTGTAACACAAGTAGCCGATGTGGCAGTAAACAATGCTGTAAAAACATTGATCGAGCCATCTCTCGTTGCAAAGGGGAGTGACAATAAAATTGTTCCCAGCGCAATGATTAATATAAATCCGATGGCTATTTCCCCAGTATGTCCTACTTTCTTTTTTCGCTTTTCCATATCCTTCTCTCAATCGTGTTCATTTCATCCTTAAAAGGATGCTTGATCCGCTGTCTAGTGAACTGATAAAGAACGGCTGATCTTGTATTCATATTCTGGTATGTCTTTCTTCATATTTAATGCTTCTTCAATGTCCAAATCAACGAATTCGCCATTTCTATGCGCCATGACACGATTTGTTTTTCCACTGCAAAGTAAATCCGATGCCATTGCTCCCATAATAGAAGCATACATACGATCTTTACAGGTCGGCATTCCACCACGTTGCATATATCCTAAGATTGTAGCACGTGCTTCAATTCCTGTAGCAGCTTCGATTCTTCTTGCCATAGAAGTAGAATGTCCAATTCCTTCTGCATTGATAATAATGTTATGACGTTTTCCATGATCTCTGTTGAACATGATATGTTTAATAATCTTTTGATCGTTGTAATCATATCGTTCTGGAAGTAGAATTTCTTCTGCTCCACTAGCAATACCACACCAAAGCGCAATATATCCAGCATTTCTTCCCATAACTTCAATAACAGAAATTCTTTCATGAGAAGACGATGTATCTCTAATTTTATCGATTGCTTCTAACGCAGTATTTACAGCTGTATCAAATCCAATGGTATAATCTGTACATGCAATATCAAGATCAATTGTTCCAGGAAGACATACGACATTAATACCTTGACGAGATAATGCGAGTGCTCCACGATAAGAACCATCTCCACCGATGACTACAACTCCGTCGATTCCATGTTTTCTACAAATCTCAGCGCCTCTTTCCTGGCCTTCTTTGGTATGAAACTCCATACATCTGGCCGTTCCTAAGATCGTACCACCCTGTTGAATAATATCAGATACGCTGCTTGCATTCATATCGATTACTTCGTCATTGATCAAACCAAGATATCCTTTTTTAATACCTTTTACTTTATATCCATTATGCAATGATTGACGAACGACCGCACGAATCGCAGCATTCATTCCCGGTGCATCTCCACCACTTGTCAAAACTGCAATCGTAGGTTTCTTTGCTTTTGCTGGTTTCTGTTCGCTTTTTTCTTCTGTAATTTTCAAGTTGTCTTTTTCTTCTGCCATTTTTACTCCGATCTGCGTGTTATATCACGCGCATACATCTACATTCGCATATCTATTTGATAAATCTTGATATTTTTTTGTCTAACTACATATCATTTTCATTTTAATCTATTTTCCCTTAGTTTTCAAGTATTCCTTTACATCCGGTACTTCATAGCTGGTTCCATGACCTTGATGTTTTCTTCTCCAAATCCTTGTCTCATTTCATCCAAAAATTCTTCATGTATAAAAACATTGTAGTTGACTGGCAATGGTTTCATGGACTTACTCTCACGAATAAAAATCCGAACCTCTGACTGCCCAGGGTTGCCTCCCAACGAAGCATATAACTTTGATTTCATTTGCTCAAAAATCTGTTCATTATCAAACTGAATCCATAGCTGCTTTGGTATTTCAGAAAAAGGCAGAATCTTCATGGCAATTACTTTTCCATTTTTTTCATCTTCAGCAGAAACCCTGCCTTTCACAAAGAGTTTTTCTTCTTCCCGAAAGTACTGTTCACTCTCTTCGTAAATCTTTGGAAATACTACAACTTCGACCTGTCCCACCAAATCTTCCAATGTTAAAAAAGCCATGGTTTTGTTGTTTCTTGTATATTTAATGGTTTTCCCAGCGAGGACCCCACCAATAATTACGGTATCACCGTCTTCAACTTCCATTTCTTCCGTCTCTTCATTTATGATGAAATCTATGGATGTTGCTGTTTTTAGTTTTTCCCAAAGTTCTTGCACGGATTCAAGAGGGTGTCCACTGACATAAATTCCCAGCACTTCTTTTTCGAAAGACAAAATGGTATTTTGATCATATTCACCGACATCAGGAAGTTCGCCATTCATGTCTTGCTTTTCTTCTTCAGTTGCAAAATCAAACAAAGTCATCTGCCCTGCCATGGACGACTTCTTTTCATGATGAATCTGATCCACAATCTGTGTATAAGCATACATAAACTGCTTTCTCGTTCCTTCGAGACTATCCAGTGCTCCTGCTTTGATAAAATTCTCCAACGCACGTTTATTCACATCTGATTCGGATACACGTTTGATAAAGTCATGAAGATCTCGATACTTACCATTTCTTTTTCTTTCTTCTACGACCGCTTCCATAACCGGAAGTCCTACTCCTTTTATCGCAGTAAGCGCATAACGAATTTTTCCATCACTCACACTAAACTTTGGTTCTCCTTCATTAATATCTGGAGGCAAAATCTCAATTCCCATGCTCTTGCAAGTCAAAATATATTCTGCCACTTTTGAAGGATTATCAATGACCGATGTCATCAGCGCTGCCATAAATTCTACTGGATAGTAGTATTTCAAATAGGCGGTCTGGTATGACACGATTGCATAGCATGCTGCATGTGATTTATTGAATGCATATTTCGCGAAGTCCGTCATCATATCAAAAATCTCAGAGGCTACATCCTCAGTGATTCCATTCTTGACACAACCCGGCACATGCTCTTCTTCATTCCCATAAATAAAGATTGCACGTTCCTTCTTCATGACTTCTTCTTTCTTTTTTGACATCGCTCTACGTAGCAAATCACTACGTCCCAAGGTATATCCTGCAAGATCTCGCACGATTCGCATAACTTGTTCTTGATATACGATACAACCATATGTATCATTTAGAATTGGTTCCAATTCCGGACAAGCATACTCTACTTCATTTTGATTGTTCTTTCCTTTAATATATTTCGGAATGAAATCCATTGGACCTGGACGATAAAGCGAAATTCCTGCTATCAAATCATCCAGACGTTCCGGTTTCAGTTCCTTCATAAAGTTCTTCATACCAGCCGATTCCAACTGAAACACTCCGTCGGTTTTTCCAGTCCCCAAGCTAGCCAACACCGCTTTATCATCATAGTCGATTGCATCAATATCTATTTCTTTTCCCGTTTTTTCTGCAACCATTCGCACTGCATTCTGTATGACTGTGAGTGTTCGAAGTCCCAAAAAGTCCATCTTCAAAAGTCCTAGTTCTTCAAGTGTGACCATCGTGAACTGCGTCGTCGTCGAACCATCAGACCCTCTGGAAAGTGGGACAAATTCTTCTGCCGCTTGTGGACAGATTACCACTCCAGCCGCATGCATTGAGGTGTGTCTCGGTAATCCTTCTAAACGTTTACACATATCAATCAAAAAATGAACTTGATCATCTTCTTCATATAGGCTTCTGAATTCATGGTTCTTTTCCAAAGCCAAGTCTATGGTCATCTTAAGCTCATTCGGAATCATTTTAGCGATTTCACTCACTCTTGCATAAGGAATATCCATCACTCGTCCAACATCTCGAATCACACCCTTTGCAGCCATCGTTCCAAACGTTACAATTTGTACTACTTTTTCAGTGCCGTATTTTCGAACTACATAGTCTATGACTTCCTGCCGTCTTTCGTATCCAAAATCAATATCGATATCGGGCATCGATACACGATCCGGGTTCAAGAATCGTTCGAACAATAAATTGTATCGAATCGGATCCAGATTTGTAATCTCCAAAACATATGCAACGATACTTCCCGCCGCCGAACCACGTCCCGGTCCTACCATAATTTGGTTTTGTTTTGCATAGTTGATAAAGTCCCAAACAATTAAGAAATAGTCAACAAAACCCATCGTTCTGATGATCCCAAGCTCATACTGTAGGCGTTCTCTCAATTCTTCCGTGACATCATGATATCTCTTTTCAAGTCCTTTTTCGCACAATTCCTGTAAATAGGACCATGAATCATACCCTTTTGGGACTTCATAGTGTGGAAGTTTTGTCACCCCAAACTCGATTTCCACTTCACATCGATCCGCAATTTTCTGCGTATTATCGATTGCTTGTGGTGCATACGGAAATAATGCGCGCATCTCTTCTTCGCTTTTGATATAGTATTGTCCACCCTCATATCTCATACGATTTTCATCCATGAGTTTTTTCCCAGTCTGTAAGCACAATAAAATATCATGGGACTGCTCATCTTCCGCATAAGTATAGTGAATATCATTGGTCGCTACCAATTCAATTCCCAGCTCCTTACTCATCTTAACCAGTTCCATGTTTACAATGTGTTGTTCCTGTATTCCGTGATCCTGAAGTTCAAGAAAAAAATTTCCTTTCCCAAAACAAGTCTCATATTTTATCGCTGCTTTTTGAGCTTCACCAATCAGTCCCTGCATGACGTATCGCTGCACTTCTCCACCAAGACACGCAGAAAGCGCAATAATCCCTTCGTGGTACTGGTTTAGAATTTCCATATCCACTCTTGGTTTGTAATAAAACCCTTCCGTAAACCCACGGCTTACGATTTTCATTAAATTCGCATACCCGGTATTATTTTCCGCAAGCAAGACAAGGTGATAATAACGGTCTTCACCACCCGTAAGTTCTTTATCAAAACGTGAATTGGGAGCAACATATACTTCACAACCTATAATCGGTTTGATACCAGCTTTCTTAGCCGCACGATAAAAATCAATTACACCATACATCACGCCGTGATCTGTAATCGCTGCACTATTCATCCCTAAGTTCTTAACCTGCTTCACGCATTCTGTAATTTTATTTGATCCATCCAACAAACTATACTCTGTATGAAGATGTAAATGTGTAAATGCCATATTCTTGACCAGCCCTTCGTAAATATTTCAGTAAGAATTTTCAATACTTAATTTTAACATTTGCCTTCGGAATATTCAACGAATAACCGTGCGATTGTGCAAATAGCAACGCGCTGCGATAGTAGGTTGTTTCTACGGTTGTTTCTGATGTGGGTTTTTCTGATGTGAGTTTTTCTCGCCTGCGATACTCGATTCTCCCTGACCTCGCTCTCACTCCGTATTTTTCGTAGCAGAACTAACTCGCAGAATACGCTCGTAAGTGCTGACGGAAAATAAGGGGTCAGGTCGCATCGGTATCACATGCGAGAATTGGTTCATCACAATATAGAAAAGAGGTATGCTCCTGTATGGGGATGTGTATCACAAGAATTCAACATGAGATTACAGTCGCTTTTCACACATAAAGCGAATCAAAATATTTCTTGATCAAATCCAGTACAGAGAAACTACGAAACATGTCACCGAAGCTCTTTCATAAATCGTCAGCACCACAAACATTTCTATTGCGTGGTTCTCTCACTGCGATACTCCATTCTCCCTGACCTCGCTCTCGCTCCGTATTTTTCGTAGCAGTACTAACTCGCACACTACGCTCGTAAGTGCTGACGGAAAATAAGGGGTCAGGTCGCATCGGTATCGCAGGTGAGAATTGCCCCATTACAATATAGAAAAGAGGTTTGCTCGCGTATGGATGTATATCACAAGAATTCAACATGAGATTACAGTCGCTTTTCATACATAAAGCAAGCCAAAATATTTCTTGATTAAAGCCACTACAGAGAAACTGCGAAACATGTCTCCGAAGCTCTTTCATAAATCGCCAGCTTCGCAAACATTTCTATTGTGAGTTTTCTCTCGCCTGCGATACTCGATTCTCCCCGACCTCGCTCTCACTCCGTATTTTTCGTAGCAGTACTAACTCTCAGAATACGCTCGTAAGTGCTGACGGAAAATAAGGGGTCAGGTTGCATCGGTATCACATGCGAGAATTGGCTCATTACAATATAGAAAAGAGGTTTGCTCCTGTATGAGGATGTATATCACAAGAATTCAACATGAGATTACAGTCGCTTTTCACACATAAAGCGAATCAATACATTTCTTGAATTAATTAAATGCAGAGAAACTTCGAAACATGTCACCGAAGTTCTTTCATAAATCGTCAGCTTCGCAAACATTTCTATTGTGAGTTTCTCTCGCCTGCGATACTCGATTCTCCCCGACCTCGCTCTCACTCCGTATTTTTCGTAGCAGTACTAACTCTCAGAATACGCTCGTAAGTGCTGACGGAAAATAAGGGGTCAGATCGTATCGGTATCGCAGGCGAGAATTGGCTCATTACAATATAGAAAAGAGGTATGCTCCTGTATGGGGATGTATATCACAAGAATTCAACATGAGATTACAGTCGCTTTTCACACATAAAGCAAGCCAAAATATTTCTTGATTAAAGCCACTACAGAGAAACTGCGAAACATGTCTCCGAAGCTCTTTCATAAATCGCCAGCACCACAAACATTTCTATTGCGTGGTTCTCTCACTGCAATACTCGATTCTCCCTGACCACGCTCTCGCTCCGTATTTTTCGTAGCAGTACTAACTCGCAGAATACGCTCGTAAGTGCTGACGCAAAATAAGGGGTCAGGTCGCATCGGTATCGCAGGCGAGAATTGGCTCATTACAATATAGAAATGAGGTTTGCTCCTGTATGGGGATGTATATCACAAGAATTCAACATGAGATTACAGTCACTTTTCATACATAAAGCGAGCAAAATATTTCTTAATTAAATCCAGTACAGAGAAACTGCGAAACATGTCACCGAAGCTCTTTCATAAATCGTCAGCACTTACGAGCGTATTCTGCGAGTTAGTACTGCTACGATTTATGCTAAGCGAAAGCGTGAGCTGCGGTGCTTGTTTTCGTTGTTTCTCGTCCATGGCACATATCATGAACGACCTTGTTAATTGTGGCACTTACTTTCGTTGTTTCTCGTCCATGCCACATATCACGAACATCCTTGCGAGCTACTCTGCTACGATTTATGCTAAGCGAAAGCGTGAGCTGCGGTGCTTGCTTTCGTTGTTTCTCGTCCTTGCCACATACCATGAACATTTTCGCACTCCTTATATAGACATTGGGTAAAAACTCTTTGAAAACATGTACTTTTATCCAATCTCTCGTTTTAGAAATATTTGAAACATCCCTTTGGGTAATAGTACATCCTATTATAGAGCTTTTGTCCAAACGATAGTGAAACTTTGGGTAGTTTATTACTATTACGCAACTAATTTATCCAAACAATAGATTTAAAGGCCCCACCACGCTTTCAACCATGTGTTTTGGACAAATATTGTAAAAAATGAGAACATTTGTCCAATTGCTAAGCTGTTTTCCTAGAATTTTTTGATGAAAGCTAAAGCTATTTGGGAACGCACCTGCATAGCAGGTGGTTTATTGTAATCTTGGTTATAAAAAAGCGACCCTATACATGTACATGCATCGGTCGCTTTTCATTTTTATAAACCTCTATAGATATTTCTTAAGATCTTCCACTTTATCCAATTTTTCCCATGGGAATGTCACATCAGTTCTTCCAAAGTGACCATATGCTGCTGACTTTTTATAAATTGGTCTGCGCAGGTCAAGTGCTTTGATAATTCCGGCTGGTCTAAGATCAAAGTTTTCACGAATGATTTCTACAAGTCTTTCATCATGAAGTTTTCCTGTTCCAAATGTATCAACCATGATTGACATCGGATGCGCTACTCCAATCGCATAAGCAAGTTGGATTTCACATTTATCCGCAAGCCCTGCTGCAACAAGATTCTTTGCAACATATCTTGCTGCATAAGCAGCACTTCTATCTACTTTAGTACAATCTTTTCCAGAAAAAGCCCCGCCGCCGTGACGAGCGTATCCACCATAGGTATCTACTATGATTTTTCTTCCAGTAAGTCCACTGTCACCGTGAGGTCCACCAATTACAAAACGGCCAGTAGGATTGATGTAAAATTCTGTCTTATCATCCACCATTTCTTGCGGAATAAACTTATCAAAAATGTGTGTCTTGATGTCTTGATGAATTTGTTCCTGTGATACATTCTCGGCATGCTGCGTAGAAAGAACAACTGCTTCAAGACGCTTTGGTTTTCCGCTTTCGTCGTATTCTACAGAAACCTGTGTTTTCCCGTCTGGTCTTAAGTATGGAAGTGTACCGTTCTTACGCACTTGTGCCAACTCATAAGCGAGTTTATGTGCAAGCGAAGCTGGAAAAGGCATATATTCTTCAGTTTCATTCGTTGCATAACCAAACATCATTCCCTGATCCCCTGCTCCGATTGCATCCAATTCCTCTTCTGTCATCGTATGTTCTTTTGCTTCTAAAGCTTTATCAACTCCCATTGCAATATCCGCAGATTGTTTATCAAGGACCACCATAACAGCACATGTTCTACCGTCAAATCCACACTCTTCATTATCGTAACCGATTTCTAAAACAGTATCACGTACGATTGATGGAATGTCTACAATTGCTTTTGACGTAATTTCTCCCATAACCATAACCATTCCTGTTGTAGTACATGTTTCACAAGCCACACGGCTCATTGGGTCTTGTTCCATCATCGCATCAAGGATCGCATCTGAGATCGCATCACACATTTTGTCCGGATGTCCTTCTGTCACGGATTCTGATGTAAATAATAATTTTTCCATTTAATTCTTCCTTTCTTTTACATATATATTCTCTAGGATCAGGAAGCGTATTCATCCTTATTTTATTTTTTACTCACTAATTAAACTCTTCATTTATCTTAGAAAATAAAAAACCCGCTCATTATAAAATAAGCGGACTTGAATAAAATACTCAAACCCTCTTATTGCTCGATTTAATCTTTCGCTCAGGTTGGCACCTTCCTAAAAACTTAGGGGTTGCCGTGGTTTCACAGATCCTATGTATCTCCGCCACTCTGAATAAGAGAATATAATATGCTGCTTTTTATG
The DNA here is from genome assembly GCA_963666475.2 of Lachnospiraceae bacterium. Classification (GTDB taxonomy): domain Bacteria; phylum Bacillota; class Clostridia; order Lachnospirales; family Lachnospiraceae; genus JBFHIZ01. The sequence continues at coordinate 1,573,926 of CAXXJM010000001.1, forward strand.
ACTTTTTCACAAAAAAGCAGACGTTTATTTGATTACTCCTACAATACACCTTTTTTTAAATTTCGTCAAGCGTCTAATCGTTGACAACATAGGAAATTATGACTATAATTCAGCTTAGGGTATCTTTGCATCTACTAAACAAAAGCAAATAGACAGGGGCATACAATGAAAAGAATTAGTACTGACCAACTCGTTCCAGGTATGATCATCGCATCAGACGTATACACGTTCAATGATCAGCTCGTTTTACCAAAAGGTCTTTCCTTGACAGACAAATCCATAACTCGCTTACGCTTTTACTCGATTGACACGGTTAAGATTGTCAAAGAATCCATTCCAGGAGAAAATGAAATAGGACACGACTCAAAAAAAGAAACGACTCGTAAGAGATATTCTGAACGTTACAAAAACTCAGAGGTCTTTAACGATTTTAAAAAGCAATTTGAATCAACTGTTTTTTCTATCCAAAACTCCATGCTCGATTTGGTCGAGCACAACAAAGAATTAGATATTCAATCCATACTTTCGCAAACTTTAGAAGTATTTAAAATCAACGATGGCAACTTTGACTTATTTAATATGCTTCACAATCTGCGCTCTTATGATGACGACACCTTCGCCCACAGCGTAAATGTTGCCTTAATATGCAACATCTTTGCAAAATGGTTGAAAATGAGCGACCAAGAAGTCGAAACAGCGACTCTGGCAGGGCTTCTTCACGATGTTGGAAAGCTTAAAATTCCAAACAACATCATTCACAAACCCGCAAGGCTTACCAATGAAGAATACGAAGTTATCAAAAAACATCCCATCGAAAGTTACAACATACTAAAATCTTTACCGTCCATCAATGATCATGTAAAAAAAGCAGCTCTCATGCACCATGAACGTTGCAACGGCTCTGGTTATCCACTTGGGATTATGAATTCACAAATTGATCCATTTGCAAAAATTGTATCGATTGTTGATGTATATGAAGCCACAACCGCTCCTAGAGTTTATCGAGGAGCACTTTCTCCATTTGAGGTGATTGGACTATTCCAATTTGAAGGAATACAAAAATATGATGTCCTTTATATTATGACTTTCTTAGAGAATATCATTAATACCTATTTGCATTATGATGTCCTTCTTAGTGATGGTACAGAAGGAACAATTGTTTTTATCAATAAACAGGATCTTTCTCGTCCAATCATACAAGTAAACAATCAGTTTATTGACCTATCCGCATATCCAACCTTATCTATTCAAAAGGTTCTATAAAAAAAACCGCTCATTTGAGCGGTTTTTAATTATCCTACCTTAAATCGAAATTTCTTTAATTCTTCTTCTGTAGAAATTTTTTCAATTTGAGCACCAAGTGCTTTTAATTTTAAATGGAAGTCTTCATATCCACGTTCCACATATTTTATATCATTGACAATACTGATCCCTTCTGCAGTAAGTGCTGCGATCACCAATGCTGCTCCCGCTCTTAAGTCAGGAGAAGAAAGGCTTGCTCCAGTCAGAGTTTCCACACCTTCTATAATCGCAGTGTTTCTTTCCACCTGAATCTTTGCACCCATTTTTGTAAGTTCATCAACATATTTAAATCGATTTTCGTAAATACCTTCCGTCACTGTGCTTCCACCACTAGCCAATGCCAACGCCACGGTCATCTGTGGTTGCATGTCTGTTGGAAAACCAGGATAAGGTAATGTTTTTACCTGTGTTGAATGCAGTCTTTTGGAGGCTACAACACGAACTTCATCGTCTGACTCCTCAACTTCACATCCAATTTCTAATAGTTTCGCAGTGATTGATTCCAAATGTTTTGGAATTACATTTTTAACTGTGATATCACCTTTGGTAGCGGCTGCAGCAACCATAAATGTACCAGCTTCAATTTGATCTGGAATAATCGCATACTCCGTCATATGAAGATATGGAACCCCTTCAATACGAATTACATCTGTTCCTGCGCCTTTGATGTTTGCTCCCATGGAGTTTAAAAAGTTTGCCAAGTCAACAACATGAGGCTCTTTTGCAACATTCTCCAAAATTGTCTTTCCATTTGCCAGCGAAGCAGAAAGCATTAAATTGATGGTAGCGCCTACACTTACGATATCAAAGAAAATATGTGCGCCTTCTAACTGTTCAGCTTTTGCTGAAATAAAACCATGTTGAAGTTCTACATCTGCTCCAAGCATACGAAATCCTTTGAGGTGCTGGTCGATTGGTCTACTTCCAATATTACATCCACCTGGCATGGATACTGCTGCTTCTTTATATTTCCCTAATAATGCTCCTAATAAATAGTAGGAACCTCTGATTTTTTTAATATTGTCATTCTCAAGTACTAATTTATTGATGTACTTTCCGTTAATACGAACCGTATGTGCGTCTATACGTTCTACCTTTGCTCCAATATCCCTGATTGCATCAATCAAGACATTGATATCATTAACATTTGGTAAATTTTCTATGGTCACTGGTTCATCCGCCATTACTGCACCAGCTAAAATTGCGAGGGCTGCATTTTTTGCACCACCAATTTCAACTTCCCCAACAAGAGGGGTGCCACCTTTGATTGCGTATTGTTCCATGTTTCATCTCCATACTACGACTTAATTTAGAAGTGATAACAATTCAAGTTTTAACGTAGTTTAAAACTTGTTGGTCAAATGATTTCTTGACCGCTTCTAGCCATCTACCATATTATATCGTAACCTTCTTACTTAATCAAGTCTCTTGAGTGGATTGACTGCCACTCCATTGACACGCATTTCAAAATGAAGATGCGGTCCAGTACTTACTCCGGTATTACCAGAAGCAGCAATTTTCTGCCCTTGTACGACTGTTTGACCTACACTTACATATACCTTGCTTAAATGCGCATACCTGGTTTGAATTCCACCCTCATGCTGAATATATACAACATATCCATATCCGCTTCCCCATCCGGCTTTTATAATCGTTCCACCACTGGATGCCACAACGGTTGTTCCTTTTGGTACAGCAATGTCAACACCCTGATGATATGACGAAGCGCCTTTGGTAGGAGATACACGAGATCCGAATCCACTCGTCACTCTACCTCCCGAAACAGGTCGAATAAACGTTGGTGGAATTTTTGTACCTTTTTCAACAATTTTCGGAACAGCTTCTCTGACCAATTCTTCTTTCACAATGTTTCTAGAGATTTCAGTATCATTTTCATATTCTACTACTGCAGCTACTTTACGATATCCCGCAGAAGGCTGTTGCAATACAACTTCTGTTGTTGTATACCATTCATCATTTAAAACATATTGCACATCGGCATCATATATTTCTTCATAATAGACTTCATTCGACCACGTCACCGACAATTCCGGTTGAGGAACCGTAATCACAATGGCATCTCCGATTCGAATTAAAGAATTTTCATTCTCAATCGCCCCATTCATCTCAATAATCTGCTCGATCGTAAGACCTGTTTCAAGCGCGATCTTTGAGAGACTATCGCCTGCGACAACTTCGTAGATTTCTTCTTTTTCTTGATCTTTGGTTACCAGATTGATTGCATCTTCAAGCGATGTGATTTCGTCATCCGGCAAGTATGCTTCCACGATTTCAATCTTATCTGAATAATCAACGTTCAAAATACCATAATATAAGTCCTCAAAGCCTTCCGCTTTTGCAGCCTTTACATCCTTTAGCGCGTCGTCAATTACTTCCTCAATTCCAGCATTTGGAAATACATTCAAAGACGCCATGTTCTGATTGTCTTCCGCTTTTTCCACGTGAGTAGTCAGAACATTCAGCTCTCGATCCGGATTCATTACCAGCGAAACATTGTATGGCGTCTCCGTATCATATTTATCGATACATGCCTGTAATAATGTCAAGACCTCACTTGAAGAAGCAAGATTGACCGTAAATTCATTGATCTTTACCGTATAAGAACGGTTTATAGTTTCCGTCTGAGCCTTTTTAAGCGTAGTCACCATACGATTTAATATGGTTTGATCAGAATCCACCTTGCCCCATAGTTGTTCTCTTCCATCGACCGTTAACTCCGTGTCCATCAAAAGCATCGTGTCCGCTTCTCTTGCCACACGCAATCTGGCATCGCGCAAAGATTCATTGATGATGTCCATGTTTCCTGCGGTACCGATATAATCATCATTCAAGTATATTTCAAAACAATTATATCCTTCTAACTGCACTCGTTCAAAAGTTGGCAAAAAAAATGCACTAACGATCACTATGAGGATCGCAGTCATTAGATTATGTAATCTTATTCGTTTATAATATTTTGTAAGTATCTTCATACTAGCTATTCCTTACTCTTTTTTTGTCACAATTACTATTTGTAATATTTTCGTAACATATGTATTCTATCAGTATTTTAGGCTATTGTAAAGTAAAAAAGGAAATAGCATAAGTTTGTAGCTATTTCCCTTTTTTATTTTTCTTTTTTTGAATACTATATCCAAACTTTCCCAGTTTCTCGCCCAGTGTATAGTAAGAACCGTGCGAATATACGATAGGGTCTGCAAGCGCAAGTGAAAATGTCTTCTTTTCATCCATATAAAGAGTATCCGCGTGCACACATAGAACATCAGCCATATACATGGTGTGTGACCCCAAATCCTCTTTTTTAAAAACTCGGCATTCGATATTGACTGGACTTTCATCAATTAAAGGTGCACATACGTGTTCAGCCTTGTTTTTGGTCAAATGCATGGTTTCAAATTTATCTTCGTTCTTTCCACTGATTACCCCACAATAATCCGTTGCCCTTACTAGATTTCTTGTAGTCAGATTGATTACAAATTCTCCGGTCTCCTCCAACATTGCGTATGAAAATCGGTTTTTTCGAACGGAAATTGAGACCATTGGAGGATTGGTATTAATCGTCCCAGCCCATGCAATCGTAAGCACGTTATCATTTCCTTTCTTGTCGGAAACAGTCACGAGAACTACAGGTAATGGGTATAGCATATTTCCTGGTTTCCATATTTCTTTTGCCATGTATTGCTCCTAGATCAAATTTAAAACAATTGAAGATCAAAAATATAATTTGCTGCTACTGCAGCAGATGCAAGGAATTGAAGAATCACAATAACAAGAGTAGTAATTGCTAATGGTTTCACACCTCTCATACGAATTCGAATATTAACACTTTCTTCTTTCACTGCTTCGATACATTTTACAGCCTCTTCTTCAACGACTGCTTCAACATTACGAAATACTTTCACATCTTCCGCATGTACAACCTCACTAATTTCAGTTACTGTGTCTTTCAGTGATGTTTTTAAGGAATCGATTTGCTCTTTTAATCCGGAAATTTCTTCAAGTACCATTGGATCCGTACCTTTTACCTGGTCATCTTCTCCAGCAAATCCATCTTCTAGTTCTTCTAAGGTATCTACGGTTTGCTGCATACGACCGAGCAATTCTACGTTTTTCAAATGCACTTGGCGCATCTGCTGAATTAAAGTTTCATATTCTTCCAGTTTTTCTTTTGTGCGTTTTAACTCTCTAGCTTCTGCACTCGAATTGGCGCGAATCAAATCTCCCGATCCAATTTTTTGCGCTATCTTATCAATGAAATTGTCCATCATCTTTCCCTCCATACAAGTTTGATTATATTTTATCACTATTTGCTTAGTGGTGCAAACAAAAACGCATGCATGCAACGATTTCGTGCATACATGCGTCTTTTATAATTCAGAACGAATTAGTTGTGATTAATTGTTCTCTTTACATATGAAGTATGAAGAACCTCGTGAGCTTTGTGGCTTCCTGGTTTTCCAAAATATTCATCATATAATTTCTTGATATCTTCATTTTCATGAGATTTACGTTTTGATTTTGCAGCATCTTCATCATAAAGAGCAGCTGCACGCTTAATACGGATATCTTCGAAGTTTCGAACGCTAGCAGGAACCTGTGGCTGTCCACCTCCGTTGATACATCCGCCAGGACATCCCATCATTTCGATGAAATGATATGACGCTTCTCCCGACTGCACTTTTTCAAGAAGTTCTTTCGCATTGCTCATTCCACTTGCAACAGCAACTTTTACTTCCATTCCAGCAACTTCATAAGTAGCAGATTTGATTCCTTCCATACCACGTACTTCTTTGAAATCTACAGGTGATTCATCATTTTCTCCAGTCAGTTTCCATACTGCGGTACGAAGAGCTGCTTCCATAACACCACCAGATGCTCCAAAGATCACGGCTGCTCCAGTACTTTCTCCAAGAGGATGATCAAAATCATCTTCTTCTAATGCATTGAAGTCGATTCCATATTTTTTAATAAGTCTTCCTAATTCACGAGTTGTCATGGTGTAATCAAGATCTGGATATCCTGATGCATCCTGATCGTCACGACCAATTTCAAATTTCTTTGCAGTACATGGCATTACACTGACACTTACGATATTTTTTGGATCGATTCCAAATTTTTCAGCGTAGAACGTTTTCAGAGTTGCTCCAAACATCTGCTGTGGAGATTTACAGGTACTTAAGTTCTCTGTCATATCTGGGAAATAGTGCTCACAATATTTTACCCAACCTGGTGAACAGGATGTGATCATAGGAAGCACGCCACCATTTGTTACTCTGTCTAAGAATTCATTTGCTTCTTCCATGATTGTAAGGTCAGCAGCAAAGTTTGTGTCAAACACTTTGTCAAATCCTAATGCACGAAGAGCAGAAACCATTTTTCCTTCTACATTTGTTCCAATTGGATTACCAAACTCTTCTCCAAGTGCTGCACGAACAGAAGGAGCAGTCTGTACTACTACATATTTCTCAGGATCTGCAATTGCTTTCATCACTTCTGTTGTTCCGTCCTGCTCATATAACGCTCCAGTAGGACAAACAGTAATACATTGTCCACATGAAATACAGCTTGTACTTCCAAGTCCCATTTCAAAAGCACTTGAAATGTGGGTCTTAAATCCACGATCGTTTGCTCCAATAACGCCAACATTCTGTACCTGATCACATACAGCCACACAACGACGGCATAAAATACATTTGTTGTTATCACGTACCATATGTGGTGCTGAGTAATCCAATTCGAATTTGTTCTCTTCACCAGCGTATAAATTTTCATCTTCTACGCCATATTCTGTACAATATCCCTGTAATTCACAGTCTCCACTGCGTACACAAGATAAACATTTTTTATCATGATCTGAAAGAATCAATTGTAATGTTTTCTTTCTAGATTCCATAACTCTTGCAGAATTTGTAACAACTTCCATTCCTTCACGGATTGGGAATACGCAAGAAGTAACCAAACTTCTAGCTCCTTTTACTTCTGTTACACAAAGACGGCATGCTCCGATTTCATTCATTCCTTTCAAATAACACAATGTAGGAATTTTAATGTTTGCGATTCTGGCTGCTTCTAAGATGGTCGAACCAGCTGGAGCAGAAACATCTCTGCCGTTGATTTTAATATTTACATTCGCCATAATAACCTCCAGTTATTGCTTACTAATTGCCTTGAATTTACATTTCTCGTAACATACTCCACATTTTACACATGCGTTCTGGTCGATCACGTGTACTTCTTTTACTGCGCCACTGATTGCATCTGCTGGACAGTTTCTAGCACAAAGAGTACATCCAACACACTTGTCAGGAATGATCACGTATTTCAGCAAGTCTTTACATACGCCCGCTGGACATGATTTATCAACAATGTGTGATTCATATTCGTGTCTAAAGTAACGAAGAGTAGATAAGATTGGGTTTGGTGCTGTCTGTCCCAATCCACAAAGAGCATTGTCTTTAATGTAATAGCAAAGTTCTTCTAATTTGTCTAAATCTTCCATTTCGCCATTTCCGCTTGTAATCTTTTCAAGGATCTCGTACATACGTTTTGTACCTACACGGCAAGGAGTACATTTTCCACAGGATTCATCTACTGTGAACTGAAGGAAGAATTTTGCGATATCAACCATACAGTTGTCTTCATCCATTACAATCAATCCACCAGATCCCATCATAGAACCAATTGCGATCAGGTTGTCATAATCCATTTCGATATCGTAGTGCTCTGCTGGGATACATCCGCCTGATGGTCCACCAGTCTGCGCAGCTTTGAATTTCTTACCGTTTGGAACACCACCTCCGATATCTTCAATAACTTCACGAAGAGTTGTTCCCATAGGAATTTCAACAAGTCCTGTGTTCTTGATTTTTCCTCCAAGAGCAAAAACTTTTGTTCCTTTTGATTTTTCTGTTCCCATAGAAGAGAACCATTGTGCACCATTCATAATAATTCTTGGAATGTTTGCATAAGTTTCTACGTTATTTAAAATCGTTGGTTTTCCAAAAAGACCTTTTTCCGCTGGGAATGGCGGTCTAGGTTTTGGTTCTCCACGATTTCCTTCAATAGAAGTCATGAGTGCTGTTTCTTCTCCACAAACGAAAGCTCCAGCTCCTAAGCGAAGTCCGATATCAAAGTTGAATCCTGTTCCAAAAATATCGGTTCCTAATAATCCATATTCTCTAGCCTGTTCAATCGCAATTTCAAGTCTTTCTACAGCGATTGGATATTCCGCACGAACATAAATATATCCCTGTGTTGCCCCAATTGCATATCCTGCAATTGCCATAGCTTCTAACACAACATGTGGATCTCCTTCTAATACGGAACGGTCCATGAATGCACCTGGATCTCCTTCATCCGCATTACAACAAACATATTTTTGGTCTGCATCATTTCCCTTAGCAAGTTTCCATTTCATACCTGTAGGGAAACCACCGCCTCCACGGCCACGAAGACCACTGTCTAAAATTTCTTGAATTACATCTTCCGGTGTCATTTCAGTAAGAACTTTTCCTAAAGCTTCATAACCACCAGTTCCAATATATTCCTCAATTTTATCTGGATCAATTACACCACAGTTACGAAGTGCAATTCTTTTTTGTTTCTTATAGAAACTTGTCTCAGACAATGCTTTGATCTGATCATTCTCAAGGGTTTCATCATAAACCAAACGTTTTACAATTCTTCCTTTTAAGAAGTGTTCATTTACAATTTCTTCCACATCAGCGATTGTTACTCGAGAGTAAAAAACACCTTCTGGATAAGTTAATACGATAGGTCCCAACTCACATAAACCGTGACAACCTGTTTTTATTACTGAAATTTCACTGGTCAAACCAACTTTTTCAAGTTCTTCATTCATCTTATCGATGATCTGAAGACTTCCAGAGGAAGTACAACCAGTTCCACCGCATACTAGTACATGTGAACGATACATTTGCTACCTCCTTCTACTATTTAACAAAATTTGTGATTGTATATTCTGCAATTACCTTACCGCCAATTAAGTGTTTTTCAACAACTTCTTTCGCTCTTTCAGGTGTCATTTTAACGTAAGTAATTTTTTCTTTACCTGGTTCCAATACTTCTACGATTGGCTCAAATTGGCATAGACCAATACATCCAGTCTGTGTCACTTGAACATCTTCTATTTTTTTATCTGCAACTTCTTGTACAAGAGTTGTAAGTACAGGTCTTGCACCACTTGCAATTCCACAAGTAGCCATTCCAACGATTACTCTAGTACCGGCTGTTTTCTCGCTTCTAATTCCAACGTGGTCTTGCATCTTTTCTCTGATTGCTCTTAATTCCTCTAGAGATTTCATGTTTTTCCCTCCATGTTATTATAACACTATATTTCCGTTCACTTCTTTCATGTTTCCTTCTAAAAATTCTTTGATATATTGAGAAACTTCGGGGTTGTCAAAAGATACTCCATCCAGCACTTGTCGAAACTCTTTTGTATCCAGAGTAAAGCTCTGCTCGTTCACTCGGTATACAAAACAGAAATCAACCTTTTGATTCATAATGATGAGTGTCTGCATGGTATCTGTCATATTTCCTAGTGGCATTCGATCAATGTTTGAAAGTCCGAATGTCGCATGTACCTTTGTCCCTATTCCGATATGTGATTCTATTTCAAAATCACCACCGGATTGTATTGCCGCCTCGCGAAAAAATGGTACACCCAAACCTACTTTTCTAGTTGTCCTAGTCGTAAAAAAAGGGTCCGTAACTTGATTTATTTGATCTTTTGTCATACCTTGCCCATTGTCGACAATCCAAACCTCAAGTGTGTCTTTTTGTGAGTTTGCTTCTACTCGTATCTCAATTTCAGTAGCGTCCGCCCTCAATGAGTTTTGCGCTACATCTAATATATTTAAGGAAATTTCAGGTAACATTTCTTATCCTCGCCTGCAAATTAATCTTCTTGATATTTTGCAAGAATTCCTGGAATCTGATCCACTGTTAATCTTCCGTATACTTCTTCATTGATCAACATAACTGGTGCGAGCCCACAAGCTCCTACACAACGACAAGCATCCAATGAAAATTTTCCATCTGGAGTACATTCTCCGTCGCCTACACCGAGTAATTCCTGAATTTTATCATATACGTCTCCTGAACCTTTGATGTAACATGCGGTTCCCAAACATACAGAAATTCTGTACTTGCCCTTTGGGTAAAGTGAAAATTGTGAATAAAAGGTTACAACTCCATAGATTTTTTCTAATGGAATTCCTGTTGCATCAGAAATCATGGTCTGTACTTCTTGAGGTAAATATCCGTAAATATCCTGTGCTGCTTGCAATATCGGCATCAATGCACCTTTATCGCTTTTCATTTTTTCGATCGCAGCCATTAGTTCAATTTCTTGTTCCTTGGTGCCTGAAAAAACGACTGTCGATTTTTGATCGCCCATTGTAAATCCTCCTTACTAAAAAATAATCCTTATGTATTTTAAAATCAGTTTATTATATCATAAAGATTGTTAAAAATCTAGCAACATATTGTTAATTCTTTGATTTTAGGGGCTTTGCACGTGATTTAATACATTTATTATTCTGACTTTTTTTATTTGTCTTTGCTCATTTGTTTTGATATAATCTATTTAGTGTTATTTTTCTAAAAATCTATTTGTCTTTTTAATATATATTCTACAATTTAAGAATTTTTAGTCGAACAAATTAGTTTTCTTTATGGAGAGGAAGGATGAACCTATGACAATTTCTGATGTGAAAGATATTTTAGGCGCACGCGTGATCTGTGGGGAAGAATTTTTAGATCGTGAGGTCGTGACCGGGTGTGGCTCTGATATGATGAGTGACGTACTTGCTTACGTAAAAGACCGGTCGGTACTCCTTACAGGACTGTGTAATATGCAAGTAATTCGTACCGCTGAAATGATGGATATTATATGCATCGTCTTTGTACGAGACAAACGCCCTGATGAAGCAATGATTGAACTTGCCAAACAAAAAGAGATTCCAATCCTTTGCACTGGACATCGTTTATTTGGTTCCTGCGGAATGCTCTACGAAGCTGGTCTACGGGGAGGTGCTGACTATGACAGATACCATTAAATTTCATTATACCGTGGATGGATATGATTTTTCACGAGCTGGCGAAGCATCTGCGGATATAAAATCAAAGCTCAAACAAATGGGCGTAGATTTTACGATCATTCGAAAAGTATCCATTGCCATGTACGAGGGAGAAATCAACCTGTTCATTCACGCACATGGAGGAGAGATTGAAGTTTCCATAAGTCCAGAAGAAGTATTAATGATATTATCGGATGACGGTCCTGGAATTGCAGATATCGAAAAAGCTATGACCGCAGGATTCACCACAGCACCAGACGATGCCAGAGAACTAGGCTTTGGTGCAGGAATGGGACTACCAAACATGAAAAAATACAGTGATGAAATGCATATCGAGTCAGAACTCGGTACAGGCACCACGGTAACCATGAAAGTATTACTGTAATGGAGAAAGGCTCGGGTAAAATGGAGAAAAGCTCGGATGATTCAACAGAAAAGTTTTTTACAGCAGTTCGCTTGGATGCGGATTTATGCGTCGGATGCATCAATTGCATCAAACGATGTCCAACGGAAGCAATTCGTGTAAGAAATGGGAAAGCTCATATTCGAAAGGAATTTTGCATCGACTGTGGCGAATGTATTCGCATCTGCCAGCATCATGCAAAACAGGCAGTCTACGATTCCCTTTCTACACTTGAAGATTTTAAATATACTGTTGCACTTCCAGCTCCAAGTCTATATACTCAGGCAAATCACTTAGATGATATAAATATCGTTTTAAATGCACTTCTAAAAATGGGATTTGATGACGTCTATGAAGTAAGCGCTGCTGCTGAAATCGTCTCAAAATTATCTGCTTCTTACGTAAAAGAACATCCTGAAAAGCAACCGGTCATTTCTACCGCCTGTCCTTCCGTTACGCGATTGATTCGTGTACGTTTTCCAGACCTACTCTCTCATCTCCTACCAATAAAAGCACCGGTAGATCTTGCCGCTGAAATTGCAAGAAAGCGTGCGATTGAAATAACCGGTCTTCCACCTGAAGACATCGGAATCTTTTTCATCTCGCCTTGTGCTGCAAAAGTGAGTGCCATCAAGCATCCCCTTGGATATGACCATAGTGAAGTAGATCGTGTACTAGCCATCAAAGAAGTCTATCCACCGCTCATCAAGTGTATGCAGGAGGTTGTAAGCGAAGGGCATATGTTAGACCTTGTTTCATCTGGACAAGTCGGGATCAGCTGGGGCGCAAGCGGAGGCGAAGCAGAAGGGCTTGCATCTGGCGATTATCTTGCCGCAGATGGAATGGAAAATATTGTTCGTGTACTCGAAGATATTGAAAACAACTCCCTGGAACATTTAGAATTCATCGAACTAAATGCTTGTAGTGGAGGTTGTGTCGGTGGGGTTCTTACCGTAGAAAATCCATTTGTAGCAAAAGTAAAGCTCAAACATTTAATAAAAACACTTCCCGTAAAAGAAATCGAAATCAATCGCATAGAAATCGAACCATACTGGACCAAACCAGTTTCATTTGAACCAGTCTACAAACTTAGCAACAACCTGAAACAAAGCATTGCCATGCTGCATCGAATTGACGAACTCGCCGAGAACCTTCCACAGCTTGATTGTGGTGCTTGTGGGGCACCAACCTGTCGCGCTCTTGCAGAGGATGTTGTAAAAGGTCTGGCTCATGAAAATGATTGTATTCATGTTTTCAGAAAACAAGTAAATAAAATATCCGAAGAATTCAAAAGCATGGATAACTTTAACTTATAACTACATATGGAAAAGAGAGAAAGAGGTAATTTATGAATGTAAGTGAATTTATCAGTAAGATTAATCTTGAAGTCGTAAATAGAGGTTCCCATACTTCGCATCCAGTCATGAAACCATATTGCTGTGATCTCCTTAGTATAGCGATGAGTAAATTACCATCTGGAGCTGTATGGATAACCGTCATGGGAAATGTCAATACGCTGGCTGTAGCTTCACTGACAGAAACTTCCTGTATCATTTTAGCCGAAGGCGCATGTTTGGACGAAAATGCTCTTCTACGAGCAAAATCTGAAAATCTTACCATTCTTAAAACAGATGCTCCTGTTTTTGAAACTGCCCTTCTCGCTCACGAGATATTAAATGCCTGACTTATATTATGACATTCATATGCACTCTTGCCTTTCCCCATGTGGAGAAGACGATATGACGCCAGCAAATATTGTCGGAATGGCAAAACTCATCGGATTAGATGTCATCGCACTTACCGATCACAACTCTTGCCGAAACTGCCCTTCTATTATGCACTATGGCAAGGAGTCAGGGCTTTTGGTAATTCCAGGCATGGAACTCACCACAATGGAAGAGGTTCATGTACTCTGTCTTTTCAAAACTTTAAAAGATGCCATGAACTTTGATGCTTATGTATACGAACGACTTCAAAAAATCCCAAACAACGAATCCATCTTCGGAAATCAATTTCTTATGAATGAAAAAGATGAAATTGTTGGTACAGAACCATACTTATTAATCAATGCGACAAATATTTCTTTTGAATATGTGTATGATATTGTTGCAGATTTTCATGGTATCATCATTCCAGCTCATTTAGACAAAACCACAACGTCATTGCTATCCAACCTCGGCTTCATTCCCGAAGACAGCAAGTTCACTTGTGCAGAAGTAAAGGATTTGTCAAAACTCAAAACATTGAAAGAGAAAAATCCTTATCTTGAAAAATGTCGAGTCGTTAGCAATTCAGACGCACATGGTCTCTCACAAATGCAGGAAGCAACAAATTATATCACAACCCAGGAACGTTCCATTTCGTCATTTTTGGATGCACTTGTTTCTTCTGTTTTCTATTAAATCGAATCAAATAAAGAGGCTCTCGTTCACGACTTTTTCGTGAACGAGAGCCTCTTTATATAGTAATCTTATTCCTCAGCAAATTTATGAATTTCGTCATTTAGATGCATCATCTTCGCATCCAAATCCGATACAATACGTGAACAAAACTCCAACTGCTCTGCAATATGATGTGGAGCATTACCTTCAAACTTATAACGAATCTTGTGTTCAAGGCTTGCCCAAAAATCCATTGCAACCGTTCGAATCTGAACCTCTACTTTTACGTCAACCACTCGATCAGATAGAGAAACCGGAACAGTTACCAGCATGTGATAACTCATATACCCGCTGTCCTTTGGTGATTCTAAATAATCTTTCACGGATAACACATGAATATCTGACTGACTTCTCAATATATCTGCAATACAATAAATATCAGAAGTGAACGAGCATATAATTCGAATACCTGCAATATCATTAATGTATTCAACCATATTATCAATAGTCGACTCATATCCGTATCTCTTCAATTTCTTAACAATGCTCTCCGAAGTTTTCATACGCGATTTAATATGCTCAATCGGATTATAGCGATGTACATACTGAAACTCATCGTTTAGGATCTGGAGTTTCGTCTCGATTTCTTTTAATGCAGCTCCATACAGTAACTGTACCTCTTGCCAACGATCTACATCGCCGCTTGAACTTGGTCTGAATTCCATCCGTTTCACCTTTTCTTCTTATGATATCGTAATCTATCGCGCGATTATCTGCCCGAATTCCGTACTTTTATTATACCACACCTTGCCATAAGAAAAACTTAAAGTTCTATAAATTTACTGATTTCTATTATTTATCAGATACTATCCCTTTCCTAAGAATAATGTTATACTAAAGACCTTGAAATTATCGAAAGGAGAAAACAGATGTTTCGTTTATGGGGTAAAATTTGGTTCGAAAACCATTTGATCAAAGATATGGTCGTAGAGAATAACGAGGATGACACCAGAACACATAAGATTTTTGGAGCAATTGAATCTCTTTGCTATGCATATGACCTTAGTAAACCAATTTGGTTGAACAACAACATTGAAGATTTTAAAAAAAGTAGCAAAACAAGATTTACAAAAGATAATTTTGTGGATGAGATAGACTTCGACTATTTAGAAATTCAGATTCTCGAAGAAGATATCTAGTCACAATTAATACAATAAATAGATTCCACAAAATCTATTGACATACTTCTCTTTTTGTCGTAGTATCATTATATCGTAATGTAGTTTTAAAAACTACATGTTAGATTTCAAAGGAGGTAATGACATTATGACACTTACAATTCGTGAACCCGGGAGTTCACTCACACATTTTGCAGGTATGTTGCTTAGCATGCTCGCAGGCATTCCTTTGATTGCTACGGCTCTTGCTACTCAAAATGCATCTATTACTCATTCTATTTCCATTTTTATTGCAAGTATGATTTTATTATATGGAGCAAGTGCAACTTATCATGGGGTTTCTGTCGAAGGCAGAAAACTACGAATTTTTCGTAAAATCGATCATATTATGATCTTTATATTAATTGCTGGTTCCTATACGCCAGTTTGCGTGATCGCATTACAAAACTACTATTTTTTATTCCTTGTATGGGGAATTGCAATTCTTGGAATCGGAATAAAAGCTTTCTGGATTACCTGTCCAAAGTGGTTTTCTTCCGCCACCTACATTGCATTAGGATGGATTTGCGTATTTATGTTTCACGATATTGTTCTTACCCTTCCATCCAAATCTCTTTTTTGGCTGATTGCAGGTGGTATCATCTACACAATCGGCGGCATATTATATGCGCTTAAACTTAAAATATTTAACGAGCTCCATCCAAATTTTGGCTCACATGAAATCTTTCATCTATTCATTATGGGTGGTAGTTTCTGCCATATTTTTTCAATGTATTATTTGATTTCTTAATGTATTCCACATTGAATAAATAAGAGTGACTGCATCTGCAGTCACTCTTTTTCTTATCATTCATCATATCCATTCGGGTTTTTGGATTGCCAGTTCCAGGAATCTGCACACATCTCTTTGATTCCATACTGCGCCGTCCAACCAAGTTCTTCTTTTGCCTTTGTTACATCGGAATAGCAAGTAGCAATATCTCCTGGTCGACGTTCCTTAATGACATAAGGAATTTTTTGACCAGTTGCTTCTTCAAAATTTTTAACAATATCCAATACACTATATCCTACACCAGTTCCAAGATTATAAACCTTTAACCCTTCATTCTCTTCAATCTTTTTCAATGCTTTTACATGCCCAACAGCCAAATCCACAACATGGATATAATCTCTGACACCGGTTCCATCTGGAGTATCGTAATCGTCTCCAAAAACACCCAGTTCTTTCAATTTTCCCACTGCTACCTGGGTCACATATGGCATGAGATTATTTGGAATTCCATTTGGATTTTCCCCAATAGTTCCACTCTTATGCGCTCCAATAGGATTGAAGTAGCGAAGTATAATTACATTCCATGAAGGATCCGCTTTTTGAATATCCATTAGAACCTGTTCCAACATGGATTTTGTCCAGCCGTATGGATTGGTACATTCTCTTTTCGGTGTTGATTCCGTAATTGGAACACTGATTGGATTTCCGTATACAGTCGCTGATGATGAGAAAATGATGTTTTTTACTCCGTGTTTTCTCATGACATCCACAAGTGTCAATGTTCCTGCAATGTTATTTTCATAATATTCCCAAGGCTTTGAAACCGATTCGCCGACTGCTTTTAACCCCGCAAAATGAATACAAGCACAGATGTCTTCTTTATTAAAAACCTCTTCTAACCCTTCTCGATCTAATATATCCACTTGATAAAATGTAATTGGCTTTCCAGTAATTGCCTCCACTCTTTTCAGAGACTTTTCTGAAGCATTTGACAGATTATCAAGAACTACCACATCATATCCGGCATTTTGCAATTCTACAACTGTATGGCTTCCGATATACCCTGCCCCGCCAGTAACTAAGATCTTTTTACTCATGTTTGCTCTCCTCAATTATTCCCATAATTTTTCCGGATATACTCCAGATTTTTTAAGCGCTTCGATTGATTCAACAACAAAAGGCTTATCTTCTTTATACGTAACGCCAAACCATTTTTCATGTGATAAAAGTACTTGCACAGTAGCCATATCTGATTTCAGCAACTTATCTACTTCGATCGGTAAAAAGCACTCTGCTTTGAGAGGATTTTTTTCTACTTCATATTTAAAGAAATGCTGAATGGAACTATCAAGCTCCGTCAAGATGCTTTCCGAAAATCCCCACATATTCATTGATACCGTGGTATCGTAAGGAAGGGCTTTATAATTTTCTCCATCTTCTGTATAAGCAGCGTGATCTCCTCTTTTTTCAATATGTGTTCGCTCTGCGATCGAAAGTAAAAATCCCTCTTCGTCCGTTTCACAACACCCTCTGGAAACATACCCATGATCCGTAAGTGTATTCCCCAACTTATAACCAACCATTGCATATCGATATTTTTCGTCGTCTGAATGGTTTGTTAAATAATCATATATACTTTGAAATGCTTCAACACCATAATAATCATCCGCATTAATTACAGCGAACGGGCCACCTAGTAGCTCTTTGCAACAGTATACTGCGTGTGCTGTCCCCCAAGGTTTTTCCCTTCCTTCTGGAATCTCAAACCATTTCGGTACTTTGTTTAACTCTTGAAAGACATATTCTACTTTCATATATTGGCTTACCTTCTCACCAATTGTTTTACGAAAGTCCTCTTCGTTTTGTTTTTTTATTATAAATACTACCTTATCAAATCCGGCCCTCTTTGCGTCATAGATTGAAAAATCAATGATCAGATTTCCATATGCATCTACAGGGTCCATCTGTTTTAACCCCCCGTAACGACTTCCCATTCCTGCTGCCAGGATCACTAATACTGGTTTGACCATAATTCCTCCTTTATCCCCCACTGTTTAGAACTATCCTATTTATTTTATCACTAGTTAATTTTAATGACAAGGCGAATCCCTTTATTTACAGTTTTTTCAATCTATAGTATACTTTCGACTTAGAAACACTTTTATTTCTACAATCAAATACATATGAAATGGAGCGAATGATTATGAAAAAAAAATATGATACCGTCATTTTTGATATGGACGGAACCGTAATGAACACTCTCGTTGACTTAATGGACAGCATCAACTATGTTCTTGAAAAATACAACTATCCATTCATCGAACTTGGTGATATCGGTGGGTATATGGGAAAAGGACTTGATCAAATGGCCGCACAATGTTTCCCAGGCGGAGAAACTGACCCTAATTTTAAAGAAGGTGTAGAGATTTTCAAAGAATATTATGGCGAACACTGTCAAATCAAAACCGCACCCTATGATGGAATCATTGATCTTATGGCAGCATTAAAAGATAAAGGTTATAAACTTGCAATTGTGTCAAACAAAGCACATGAACCATTACAAGAATTAAACAACCAATTCTTTTCTGCATATGTTACCGTTGCTATCGGCGAAAAAGAAGGCATCACCAAAAAACCAGCTCCAGATGGGGTGAATCTTGCACTAGAGTTATTGGGAAGCACCAAAGAAACTTCGATATACGTAGGAGACACGGAAGTCGACCGCGAAACAGCAGTCAATGCCGATCTTGACTGTGTTATGGTTGCTTGGGGATTCCGTTCCATGGACATCCTCCAAACATTGGATGCTATGAAAATCATAGAAACACCTATCGAACTTCTTGAAGTATTAGAATAACATATAAGAAAACAAGCCATTCAACAAAAGTAGAATGGCTTGTTTCTATGTATGATTCCGTTTTATTCAAATGGATATTTTACTCCCCATTCTTCACGGAAATGATCCATCAATTTCATAATGGCCATGGTTTCTGAATGTGGCATTTCTTCACACTCCAATGCACCGTGCAAAATTGCTCTCCTTGAAGCTTCGACCTCATACTCATACCCTGTAATCTGCTCTGGAACTTCATAGGAGTGAACCTGTTCGCGATTCAAATTATATACGTCAATGTGTGAGATATTATTGATGTTTCTGGCAATTAAATATCCCTCCGTCCCATACACAAAACCCGACTGTTCTGTTGTGGATAACATTGTACTTCTTGTGGTCGCAACCACGCCATTCTCATATTCTAAAATCATTACATTTTGTTCATCTAACCCATTCTCAGTAAGCATTACGTGCGAAGTTGTTTTTTTGATTGCATTCCCCAAAACCATACTTGCAAAATTGAGTGGGTAAATTCCCAAATCCAAAAGTGCTCCTCCAGCCAGTTTCGGATCATTCATTCTCGGAATCATATAAATACGATATCCAAGGTTTGCGGAAACAGATGTAACTTCACCAATTTGTCCACTCGAAATAATTTCATCCAGCATCTCTCTTGATGGCATAAATCTGGTC
Source organism: Lachnospiraceae bacterium (assembly GCA_963666475.2). Classification (GTDB taxonomy): domain Bacteria; phylum Bacillota; class Clostridia; order Lachnospirales; family Lachnospiraceae; genus JBFHIZ01. The sequence continues at coordinate 1,593,612 of CAXXJM010000001.1, forward strand.
CACATTGCCTCCGAGATGAACACACCTTTTTGCTCTGCGAGTACAAAGATCTCTTCGGCTTGCTTTGCATTGACCATAAACGGCTTTTCTACCAAACATGGCTTACCATATTCAATACACAATTTCGCATGTTCATAATGTTCTGAATGCGGCGTTGCTATATAAATCAACTCGACTTCTGGATCCTGTAACATTTCTTCATAGGAACCAAATGCCTTTTTAAATCCATGCTCTTTTGCAAATGCATCTGCTTTCTCCTGACTTCTAGATGCAATTGCATAACACTCCATCTCTTTCATCTGTCCCACAGTACCTGCCATGACAGCTGCAATCTTCCCTGCTCCAATAATCCCAAATTTCATGTTCTACCTCTCTTTCTGTTCTACCCATTCTGATATCTGATATATAGTTGCCTCCTGATTTAATGGATTTTTTTCCAAATAATCATATAGCAAAATTGTCGGTTTTTCAAATAAATAGATGTACTTTTCGACATGCGTCATACGCTCCATTTGACGAGCATTGTAATTCTCATACTTCTTCAAGATGGTATGTATTTCAGCCTGTTCTTGATAAAAAAGATGAATGATTTGTTTTTCTTCCTCCGTCTGATGTTCAAAAGCAAACTCGGGACGTTTCTTTAAATTTTCTCTTAAATATAAATCATGAGTCAACGTCTCTTTATACTTATCACGATGTTCACCATCAATTTCGAAGGCATATTCTAAAAGGGTTTGATATCGGTATGTACGAGAAGAAGCCTTTGCAAAGAATTCTTTTTCCCGAAAAAATTTTCCCATGGAATAATACAACTCATAAGGCGTTTCAAAGCACTTCTCTAATTCCGCAATTGTATAATTGAATTGATCGCTATTATAAAATATTTCAACCATTTGCTCAATCATTTTAAGTTCGAGTAAATCTTCATAGGATATCCACCTGGTCGAAAGAATCTCATATGGAGGCTCTTTCGAATATACAAGACCATATTCGCCTTTGTTCCCATGCATTTTCGTTCCTTTAAGAACTTTTAGAAATCCAAGTTGAAGCTGATTTGGATGCATTGCATAGACATCGTTGAAGGATTTTTGAAAGGACGCTAAATCTTCAAAAGGAAGGCCTGCAATCAAATCCAAATGTTGGTGCACATTTTTCCCCTCCTGAATCCTGGAAACAATGTTTTTCAGTTTGTTCAAATCCATTATTCGATTGATTGCCTCTAGCGTTAACGGATTTGTTGTCTGCACTCCAATCTCTAGCTGAACCAGTCCTGGACGCATCTTACTTAATATTTCAATTTCTTGATCGTTTAATATAGTCGCTGCAATCTCAAAATGAAAATTTGTAACCCCATTATCATGGATTAAAATGTATTCCCAGATAGCCATTGCATGGTCATGTAGACAATTAAACGTACGGTCGATAAATTTCACTTGTGGAACTTTATGATCCAGAAAAAACTGCAATTCTTTTTTTATTAATTCTATATTTTTCGTGCGCATGGTCTTATCAATGGACGACAAACAATAACTACATCGATAAGGACAACCTCTCATAGACTCATAATAAATAATCCGATTCTCAAAAATCCCCAGATCCTCATAAAAAAAAGGAAGATTTTCGAATGCAATTAGTTCCCTTGGATGAAAAACATGATTCAACCTTGCTATTCCCTGAATATCCTCCAAATGAAAGCGGCCATCCACATAATACGCCACAAGATTTAAGAACGTCTCTTCTCCTTCTCCTACCATAATTCCAGTTAAAAAAGGTAGTTCTTTAAGTATTTGCATCGCATCGTATGTAACCTCCGGGCCACCCAGCCAAATAGGAAGCTCTGGACGAATTTGATGCAACGTTTCAACCACTTCCCGGACCATTCGATAATTCCAAATATAACAGGAGAAAAATACCGCATCCGGGCGTCTCTCAAAAACATCACGAATCACATCCTCTACATAGTGATTGATTGTATATTCTGCAATCTGTATATGCTCTTCATAACCCCTTGCATATGCTTTAAGCCCATGCACTGCGGGATTTGAATGAATGTATTTTGCATTGATTGCCACTAATAGTAAATGCATATTAAGAACCATTCCTTATACTTATTTGTTCATCGTGTTTCGACAAAAAAAAACTGTCATGTACCTTTTCTATTTTAGCACATAACAGATTTCTTTTCTATCGAAGGATTAGATTGTTTCCATTTCTTTCAACCTGAATTTTAGATTCAAATAGCATTCCTTTTAAACAGGAATCCATTAATCGATCATACATTTCTGCCGTTCCATTCTCCAAATTCCAATATAACTCGTGCACATTGATTGTTCGTTTCATCAATATCTTGTCCCCTAATTCTTCCGTCTGTAACACATGATCACAAGGCATTCCATTTAAGAATGAGTTTTCAATTATTTGTGCAACGTCCATCATTGTAGGCATGTCACCAATCATATGCATTCTTCCCAACGCAAACATTAATTTTTCAAGTGCATCCATTCTTCCCATATCCTCTTCAAGAATACGCATAACTACAAAAGCAAATCTTTTTTCCGAAATTTCCACCAAATGATTTAACCATTCATGAATGTTTTCTGAGTCTGCGACTTCTTCAAGTTTTCCTACCGGATTCTTCCCGATGATTTCATCTACTTTTACATCCAGCTGATTTGTCCAACCTTGCATCCGTGCATATTGCAATACGTGCTCTGTAATAAAATCTTGTAATACTATTTTTTGATATAGCCATCTATGTATTGGTCCTATTTTTTCATACATCTTCTTTTCTCCTAATAATCCGGCAAATATTCCGATCATAATCGATCAAACCTTCTTCTTTCATCGCCTTCAATTCCCTGGAAAGTGCGCTGCGATTTGCATTCAAATATTCAGCCCATGCAACACGTCCCATCGGGATCGTAATATAACGTTCCTGATCTTTCTTTTCCTGCAACAGTAAATAAGACATAATCTTGTCGCGCAACGTCTTTTTTGATATAATTTCTATCTTTTCAAGCAACAGCGCATTTTTCTCGACTAATGTGCGAATGATGTTTTCAATAAACTGATGATGAAAAGAACAATTCATATTGCATACATGAAAAACTTTTTGATAAGGGATCCAAAGTACACCAGCTCCTTTTGGTGCATGATAAATCAGGCGTGAGTCATATCCAAAAGCAACATTACCTTCTCCAAAAACTTCGCCTTCCTTCACGATATCCAAAAGCATACGATCCCCGTCGACGCTTTCTTTTAACATATGAATTCCACCATAAAGAACGACTCCAAGTCGTTTATCATCGTTTTGTATGTAAATATACTCTTCTTTTTCATATTTTCGAATATACGATCCAAGACAAGCAAGCATCGGTTCCAATTCGCCTGGGTTAATTTTATAAAACAATGAAGACTGTCTTGCATTCGTCCATTGAATATCTGTACTTTCAATCAATTCTTGTTTACTCATGTTTTTCTACTACCCTCTGTTCTTCTGTGATATATACTACCTGGTTTTTTAACTCTCCCGTTTCAAAATAGGTACTGATGTTGTTGAGTGTTGTTTCTGCTATGCTTTGCAGAGCTTCTTCCGCTAAGAATGCCTGATGAGATGTCAATAAGACATTCGGCTTGGAAACCAGAAGTGCGAGTCTGTCGTCTTCTATAATTTGGTCAGAACGATCCTCAAAAAAGAAAGCCGCTTCTTCTTCATAAACATCTAGACCTGCCCCTGCGACGGTTTTGTTGTTAAGAGCTTCGATCAATGCAGTCGTATCTACAAGACTCCCTCTCGATGTATTCAAGATATATATTCCCTTTTTCATCTTCGAAAAAGCATCCTGATTCAAAATATGCTTTGTTTCTTTCGTCAGTGGACAATGCAATGAGATAATGTCGCTTCTAAGAAACATTTCATCCAACGACACATACTCTGCATCTACATCTTTCGCCGGATATAAATCATATGCCAAGACCTTCATCCCGAAACCATGACAAATCTCGATAAAACATCTTCCAATTTTACCAGTTCCAATGACTCCCACGGTCTTTCCATGCAAAACGGTTCCAGTCAAACCATTCAAGCTAAAATTAAAGTCCCTTGTACGATTGTATGCCTTATGTGTTTTTCGATTTAAAGTCTGTAATAAAGCCATCGTATGTTCCGCAACAGCATATGGTGAATATGCTGGGACGCGTACAACATGAATCCGATGATGAGCAGCTTCAAAATCAACATTGCTATACCCTGCACAACGCATTGCCAGTAAGTCAATTCCTAAACTTTCCAACACATCAATCGTCCTTCTGTCAATGACATCATTGACAAATGCACAAACTGCATCACACCCTTCCGCAAGTTTCGCAGTTCTTGCATTTAACCTACTCTCAATATATACCATTTCAAACTTTTCGTTTGCTTGATCAAACCATTTTTTATCATATGTTTTCGTATCAAACATTGCTATTTTAATCCTTGTATCCATAAGCATCACCTGTACTTTCTAGAAATGAAATATCCTTTTCTTCTATAAATATACTGTTATTTTCATTATATATAGATAATACTCTATTTTTGTTGCGTGCGCAACACGTTACTGGCGTGTATGCAAAAAGAATACATTGATTATTTTATGTTTGTATGTTAATATCATAAATCGGAAGCTTGCTACACGCTGGTTTTTTTGCAGGCTCTTTTTTTATGCTTTGAAATGGTTCGGGCATGTTTAGCTATATAAGGAGATATATGGATAATATTTTATTTAAAGATTTAGAACTCGATGGAAATATCCTGCGCGCAATCGAGGATATGGGATTTTCTGAGACAACACCAATTCAAGGAAAAGCAATCCCAGTCATACTCAGTGGTGCAGACATCATTGGGCAAGCGCAGACTGGAACTGGTAAAACCGCTGCTTTTGGTATACCTATTATGCAGATGGTAGACAAGGAAAACAAACTTCCACAGGTCATTATTCTATCCCCGACCAGGGAATTGGTAATGCAGATTTCGGAAGAATTACATAAAATCAGCAAATACAAACACGATATCAAAGTACTTCCGATATACGGTGGTGCAGATATTACAAAACAGATTCGTGGTCTAAAAAAAGGCGTGCAGATTATTGTGGGCACTCCTGGACGTGTTATGGATCACCTTAGAAGAAACACCATTAAATGTGACAGTATTACAAAAATCATTCTTGACGAAGCAGATGAAATGCTCAACATGGGATTTCGTGAAGATATTGAGACCATTCTGGAGTACCTTCCAAAAGATCGTCAGACCATTCTATTTTCAGCTACTATGCCAAAGCCAATCATGGATATTACCAGAAAATATCAGAATGACGCTGTCAAAGTCAAGATTGACTCCAGTGAGTTAACCGTAGAAAACATTGAACAGGCATATTTTCTTGTTGGTAAAAATCACAAGTTTGAAATACTGACTCGTTTATTAGATCAATACAAACCAAAACTATCACTCATCTTCTGTAACACAAAAAAAATGGTCGATGAACTTTCCGTAGAATTGAAAGGTCGTGGATATTTTGCTGACGGTTTACATGGTGATATGAAACAATCTCAACGTGATCAGGTTATGCGTGGATTCCGTAGCGGTTCATCTTCGATCTTGATTGCCACTGACGTTGCTGCTCGTGGTATTGACGTCAGCAATGTGGAAGCAGTATTCAACTATGACCTTCCACAAGATAACGAATATTATGTTCATCGCATCGGAAGAACTGGTAGAGCTGGAAAAACTGGATATGCTTTCTCTTTGATTCGCAAGAGTGAGATTTATCGTTTACGCGATATAGAAAAATATTGTAAAACAACCATTGCAAAAAAGGCAATTCCTACTGCTGCTGATGTATTAACCAGCCGCATCGATGGGATTATCGGAGAAGTGCAAACGATTCTTGCTGAAAAAGATTTAACGGATATCAATCGTTATTTGGAAATCGAAATGGAAAAAACAGGTCTATCTGCTTTTGAAATTGCTGCTGCTTTCCTAAAACGCGAAGTAGGAGAACCACTCGAAGATATTCCTGAAATCAAGGAAAAATCTTTCGAACGTGACTCGAAAGATTCTTCTTCAAAATCTCGTTCAAAATCAAAGAGTGGTCGTTCTGGCCGAGAAGGTATGGAGCGTCTCTTTATTAACGTAGGAAAACGTGATCATATTCGACCAGGAGATATTTTAGGAGCAATTGCTGGTGAAGCAAATATTTCCGGAAGTGACATTGGTTCCATTGACATGCTTGAAAACTTCTCCTTTGTTGAAGTTCCAACAGAAAAAGTAGATAAAGTCATAAAAGCAATGAAAAATGCGAGCATTCGAGGAAAGTCCGTTCACTTGGAAGTGTCAAACAGTGACAGAAAATCTAATGGCAAAAAACGTCGTTAATTTCATAAAACAAAAAAGGCACCAGGAAAACTCCTGGTGCCTTTTATATGACTCATTATTTAATCGATGACCACTGCTGTTCCACTAGCCGTAACCATAATCATATTGTTTTCTCTACCCAACACCTCATAATCAATGTCTACACCGATTACTGCGTTTGCGCCCATTTGATAAGCTCGTTGTTCCATTTCTCGGATGGCGTTTTCTCTAGCGTTGATCAATTCTCCCTCATATGATCCACTTCTTCCTCCAAAGAAATTTGTGAGACCAGCAGCAAAATCCTTAATGAAATCAATTCCATTGATCACTTCCCCAAAAACAATTCCTTTATATTCCACAATATGATGTCCTTCTATGGACGGTGATGTAGTTGATAGCATACTCTTCCTCCTTATATGTTCGCATGTTGTTTCGTGCTTATTTTGATTGTTTTATTGTATCATATCTTCATTGACAAATATAGCAATCACAGCTTTCTGACAGCGTAAATTTATCTTCGGAATTCATGGTGTAGAGTTCACCTGCGATGCGCTGAAGTATCAGGCAATGATTTGTTTACCTAATATACCTTATTTTTGTACTCAAAACAAGCCCAGTCATTTCCCTGGACTTCCTCCATTGATTTCTGTTTTGTTTTTACAATCCCCAAATATGAGAATTGAAATATACAAGCTTTTTATTATGTAAAGTCATCGTATGACTGATCTGTTCGACATATTTTCCAACGATTCCATGTCTATTCTTTTCCGATTTTAGGATATCCGTGCTTCTTCGAATATCATATTCTGCACCTGCTACTTTTGGCAGCTTTCGTTTTTGATACCGTACCAGCTTTAACATGTCTCCGTCATTCTTTTCATATGCTCTAAGCTGTGCCATTTTGGTTGCGCCTGTAATGCTCCAACCCATCGGTCTTGAGCTCATTCGACTCGATAAGATATGGCTTACATGACCTTCGGTACTACTTCCGATGACCCCCCTCCTTACGTCCAAGACGCAGCTTGGCAGCGGTCCAGTTCGACAGGATATATTCCCTGGCAGTTGCCATTCTCTTTTTTCCAGTTTCATCTTCCAGATATTCTTCCAACAAGTTCGTTAACTCTAGAAATTCATTCTTTGTCTTGCTCCGTATGACGTTTTTAAGCTCCTGTGTGGCATCCCACTGGCTGTCTTTCATATGACTTGTTAGTTTTGTAAGATACTTCTCTAAGTGAAATTCATCCAATACATAAGTAATTCCTGCAAGTCGGTGCATTCCAGCTTTGATCCAGCTTCCACCATCTGCACTCAAATAGATCTTTTTTATGTTTTCAAGATCATAATGATTGTTGATGTATGCATAGATCTCGTCCCAGAATTTCAGGTTATCTTCTCCATGACTGGCTCCACAAAAATAGTAGGGATTGATCAGTTTCTTTCGTTTGCTTTTTGGAGCTTCCGGTTCGATTCCTTCATGGACATAAACCAGTTTCGTCAGCAGGCAATTATTCTTTGTATGGTTCTCGTTTTCTTTTAGATCCCCTTTCTGTTCTCGAAATTGCAGTGATGCATGATCCTCATCCGCTTCGATATACAGATATTCGACTTCCTTTTTCTTTTTTGGTTGGTCCTCGTTTTTGGGAAATTGAAGTGCATGAATCTTATTTTTTACTGTCTGCTTTTTGACATCTGTCAGTAGGCTCGTCTCTTCTCCGCCACGGCGATAGGAGGTCTGCACTGCCTCTTTTAACATCTTTGCTTGTGCATCTTCCGTAATACGTTCATTTCTTTCTAGTCCCAAGATTCGATCCAGCAAATACTCACTTTTTCCTGTTTCTTTATTGGTAAATAATGTCTTTTGAAAACGGACTTCTCCAAGGGAGGTGATCAACTGCTTTGTTTCATGAGATTCTACAACCCAATGCTGTAAGCGAATCGGACTATCTCGTAGCATTTGATTCATACTTTCTAGCGATTCCTGAATCATTTGTAATCCGAGCTTATGTAGCTCTTCCGTCATCCCAAGCACATACTCCGCCATCTTCATTGGCTCTTTCATAAAATTATCTTCTAATTTTTCAAATTTGTTGATGCATTCTTCCTCAAAATATTTTATACTGTTAATCATAGAGAACACCTTTCTTCTTTGCGTTTGTATTTGGTTGTCAGCCATAAATACTTTAACACAAAGCGGTGTTCTCTTTTTATTTATTTTCCATTATCCGAATAAAATTTTACGCTAGCCAGCTTTCTCCTCTATACTCTGCAGAATTTGAATCATATACTCCTCTTCGATTCCGATACATCCACTCGTAGCACTATCATGAGTACAATGTAGAAATATGGCACTTCCTACTCCAGAAATCTGTTCTAGGTTATAGTCGATAGCAATTGCATATCGATAGGAACGCCCCGCATCGATTAAGTGATCCGCTTCCGTCCAATCGGCAACTACTTCTTCTATATTTACCATTTGATTGTAGTATATAGAATTGCCATCTTCAATCCAGTACCAACGTTCATCCAATTTTGTGTATCCGATTTGAGATCCTGGATCTTCCTGACTACCAAAAGGTCTGCTAAGCGTATACACTCCTTCTGGAGTTTTCTTGTCTCCCTCTTTCGTCTTTCCAAGTCCATTTGCACCAATCCACGCAAGCGTCGAAAATTGTTCTTCAAACCTTCCTTCTTTTCTAAGAAAGTAGTGCAGCCTGGCTCGAGACAAGTGTTCTTCGTCTTGTATCACAAGAATGACTTGATTCGCCTCTTCGGCAAAATTCGATTGCTCTATTTTTTCTTCAAGGGTGAGGACTTCTTCTCTTTTCATATCTGAATCAACCGCGACGGATTCTTCCTCATTTTCCACAACAGACTCATCCATAACGGAAACCTCCTCCGCCATAGATTCCTCCTCACCCTCTACCTTCACGTCATTCGAACAAATTGTATCGATCCCCCCGGACGGATTTCGTTCGACAACCGGAATGTCATTTGTTTCATTTGTTATTAGATTTGAATCATGATGTCCACATCCCAAAAGCAAGATGCAGATCAAACTACATTTCAAAAGTATAATACTATGCTTTTCTATTCCGTAATTTTTCTTGTAACGCATCCACGGTATCCTTTCGGTTCTATTTTGCGCGGACCTCTTTTCTTCGATTCAACAAGAAGGCAAAGGTTACACACACCGCCGCGATTGCTAACTGTGCAAATAATCCATTTACGAACTTGCTTAAATTATCCTCAGTCAAAACTTCAAACTGCCCAAGCATGGAAACATTTGTTTCATACCAATAGGTAGGCAAAAATTTGGATACTTTTAGAACCTGTTCTCCTAAGAAATATAGAGGTACAAACACACCTCCAAGGAAAGACATCCCAAGCGAAACAACGTTTGCAAGTCCTGATAATGCTTCCTGACCTTTTGCAATATGCGCGATTAAAAAAGCCACACAGAGCGATACAATCATAAACACAAAACTATTGAGCATATAGTAGACCATCATGTTTTCATTTAAGAAATCACTTCCGAATAAGAGTGCTGCGATAATTCCAAATACTAGGAAAAGTATAACACCAATTATAGCAAATGCAAGAAAGGTTTCCAAATTTTGTCTGTTTTCCGATACTGCAGCACATTTTAATCGTTGTTTCATATCCCGTTGATTTTTTGGTAACAAAATATTACCAAGCATAAAGATCAAAACAGATAAATAAACATATGGAGCAAAACGAAAGAAATAATTATACGATGGAACTTGCTCTCTTTCATCTCCTACGTCTATTATTTCTACATTGGAAACAATTTGCGAGTTTTCAAACGCATACTGCATGGCTTCCTCTACATGAAAACCTGCTGCCAAATACGATTCCGCAAGATTTATGTAATTATTCACGTCCATATCCACATAAATACCCACGGTTGAATTGACTGCTTTCGTAATGTCTACTACAGCATTCCCTTCCTTGCAAGCTTCTTCAAACCCTTCTGGAATCACAAGTATCGTCGATACTTCCTCATAATATAATGCTTCGGTTAAAACTTCTTTGTCATTTTCATAATAAATCACAGTATTTGTAGCATCAAGAAATTCACTTACTTTGGTAGATGCCACACTCTGGTCAAGATCAACAATCCCCAACGTTGTACTTACCACATCAAAAGAAGGTGCTTCCTGTGTTTTTTGACCGTTTCCCGCTAGTATTGCAATAAATAAGAAGATTGCAAGATACATCACACCCAATCCGAGGTTCCGTTTGATAATAATCATATTTCCTTTAAATACTGTCATAACGTTCCCTCCTTACACTTACATACGCCAAAATCAGAAAAACTGCACTTTCAACCAATAATATACCTATATTTTTATAAAATCGTTCTAAATCACCATACACACTCAACGAATAACAAGCATCGGATAGCACAGAAGCTGGGTTGATACGATTCACAATAGGAACTGTTTTTTCAATGTAGTTCTTCATATTTCCAACCATTAGACCAGCCAGAAAACTTCCTACCATAGATATTGCAAGCGAAATACCAACTTTTACTCCTTCTGAAAACCGACCCAAACTTCCAATGAACATTCCCATTCCTACTCCAACAATACTTCCTGTCAGACAAAGTAATAACAAATTCACCCCACCAGTAATATGAACACCCAGAATATAGCGCAAGTAAATTACTACAACAAGCATATTTAGAAAATGAATCGAAAATGACGCGATCATCTCCGCAAATAATAGCTTTAATTTATGTGTTGGCGTAATTCCTCTGCGTGCTCCAAGAGCGGTTAAATTTCCTTGTAGCTTTATCACCGCCATAAGCCCTAGGAAACTTCCATATAAACTTGCCATTGCAAGCAGCGAGTAAAAATATTGATTCATGCCATTTGTGACCTTCCCATCCAAAGAGATCTCCTTGGTGGCATCCATTCGATTTTCCATCTGTGCAATCAACTTTTCTAAGTTCTCCGGATGTTCCATGATTACCTTCTCAAAAAGTGCTGTATTTTCATTATACTGACTTAATACACCTGAAAGAATACTCGTTCCGATCGTTGAACTTGTTACCTTCAAAGAAATATCTTGATCTATTATGTAAATTCCTGAAACGCGATCTTCCGAAAGCATTTCATATGCTTCCTCACTGCTTACTTCTTTTACATAAAGTAATTCACCCTCTAATTCATCAAGTAAAGTTAGAAAATTTTCGTCAGCCTCTTCATTTTTCACAATGGCTACAGAAACTGGATCAAAACTAGCATTATCATCCATCATGCTTCCAAATGCAAAATAAAATAAGGTTCCTAAAATCAGGGGAAACGCAAGTGGCCAAAAAACAAGACTAAAATCGCGCATCTTATCGATGATCGAATATTTTATTAATCGTAACATATCTCATTCCCCCTCTAATCTCTTAATTCTGTTCCTGTAAGTTCTAAAAACACATCATTCAAAGTAGGAAGTTCCGAGTAAAACTTTCCAAATGTCACGCCTTGTTCATGAAGAAATCTTAGAAGTTGTGTTATGTTTTGCGTCGGTTTTGCTGAATTTACATGTAGAATCTCGTTCTTGTATGATACTTCGATTACATCCTTCATTTGTCTGATTTCACTTACTTGCTCATCACTTAGTATGATCCCTTCCGCAGTCAGTTTTTCTCCTACGTTGATCATATTCTTGAGTTCTTCTTTGCTGCCTTCCGCAATACACTGTCCTTTATCGATAATCGCGATTCGAGAACAAATCTGTTCCACTTCCTCCATATAATGCGAGGTATATATGACGGTGGATCCTTCTTTATTTAATCTTTTAATTCCTTCTAAAATTTGATTTCTGCTTTGCGGATCAACTGCAACTGTAGGTTCATCCATAAAAATTAATTTTGGCTTGTGTGCGATACCACATGCAATATTGAGTCTTCGAAGAAGACCTCCTGACAATTGCTTGGGTCTCATTTTTCGAAAATCCTCCAAACCAACAAAGGCAATGGTGTCCTCCACACATTTTACTCTCTCTTTTTTATCCTGAATGTATAGTCCACAAAAATAATCAATGTTTTCTTGAACACTCATTTTTTCAAAAACAGCAACATTTTGCAATACAACTCCAATATCCTTTTTGGATGCATAACTGGTGGGTAGCATTTGTTTTCCAAATACAGTAATCTCCCCTTTGTCATATTTTAACAAAGACAATATACAATTGATTGCGGTTGTCTTTCCTGACCCATTCGGACCTAAAAGTCCAAAAATCTCACCTTCTTGGATGCTTAAATTTAAGTGATCTAATGCAACCAAATCTCCATATCTTTTTACTAGATTATTAATTTCTACAATGCTTCCCATATTCTCACCATAATTCCTTTCCGATACTTCTTTCTATCCATCCATTTCGAACTTCCCAAAAACCAATCGTTTGTTCTTTAAAAATATCTTATCATTCTATAAATTCATTTGTAGTGATTTTTATCCAATCAGTAATGACATTTGTCACATTCTTTGTTACACTGAGAAAAGAATATTGATCGGAGAATACTATGAATCGAATGGTAAATTATTTTTTTATTCTTTTCACAAATCTGATGATTCTCTATTTTCATAATATTGAATCTCAGCATATCATTTTATTTTCTCTTGCCTGCATCGTGTTTATCACAAATGAATTCCTTGTACAGAAGAAAAGCTCTATTTTTCTACCCATAGGCTATATCATATTATCTTTCTTTGTACCTCTTGGAGTTATTTATTTCCCAATGATAAGTTATGCACTAGCACGTTATCTACTGATGCCAGAACATGCAAAATCTGATAATACAGACACTTCAAGACAAAACATATTCCCTTTGGTACTTATTTATATACCAATGATTTATATCCTTGTTTCATCCGGCGTCACACATAATATCTTCGAGTATTTCCTATTATTATTTATGGTAATATTATCTTTTTTACTAGAATACCATGCCAGAACTACCGAAATTCTTTACTATAAATTCATCGATTCATCGGATTACACGCGTGAAATTAACATTGAATTACAAAAGAAGAATCAGTCACTCATCGAAAAACAAAACAGCGAAATATCACTTGCCACAGCAAAAGAACGAAACCGAATAGCCCGAGATATTCATGACAATGTAGGGCATCTCCTTACTAGATCTTTGCTGATGACTGCAGCTCTTCGCTCCGTAAACAAAGAAGATACACTCAAAGAACCAATTCAGGCTCTTGAAGATACTTTAAACACCGCGATGTCAACCATTCGACAAAGTGTTCACGATTTACATTCACAATCCATACATTTTGAAGATGCTTTAAATACATTGGTCCACGAATATAACTTTTGCCCTGTTACGATTACGTTCCTCGCTTCTGAAAACATTCCAAATGATGTCTGTTATTGTTTTTTAGCAATTGTGAAAGAAGCGATGACAAACACTGCAAAACACAGCAATGCAACTGCACTTTCCATACGTATTTCAGAGCACCCTGCAATTTATCAGCTAATTGTAGAGGACAATGGTTCAAATGCAAATGCCAAGGAAACGGACGGTATCGGTCTATCAAACATGAAGGAACGAGTTCTTGGTCTTCACGGAAACATCAATATTCGTACCACAGATGGATTTCGTGTCTTTGTTAGCATTCCACGTACACGATAGTCCATGATACTCTTTAAATTAAACTTGCGTGCATGTACGCAGAGGGGAATTATATGAAAATAATTTTAGTAGATGACGACGCATTTGTGACGATGTCCATTCAAACACTTCTCGGTGCTGACCCGGAAATCGAAGTTTCTGGTGTAGTGAACGATGGAAGACAAGCTCTTTCATTGTATAAAAAAACATCGCCTGATGTCGTACTCATGGATATTCGAATGAAGGAAATGAACGGTCTGGAAGCTTCTAAGGAAATTCTTGCTTTTGATAAAGACGCTAAAATATTACTCTTAACTACGTTTCATGACGAAGAATACATTATTTCCGCACTTTCACTCGGTACCAAAGGGTATCTTCTCAAGCAAGATTATGAAAGTTTAATTCCAGCCATTAAAACGGTTTATGCCGGGCAGATGGTTTATGGAAACCAGGTCATGGAGTCTCTTCCAAAAATGCTACAGCAGAAAAAATCGTTCGATTTTTCATCCGTCGGCCTTTCTGAGCGTGAGACCGAAGTCACCGCACTTGTAGCAGAGGGATTAAGCAATCGAGAAATTTCCGAAAAAATGTATCTTAGCGAAGGTACTGTTCGAAATTATCTCAGTACCATCCTTGATAAACTTGATCTTCGGGATCGCACACAATTAGCTATTTTTTATCTAAATCACAAAAACAAATAATTTGACTCTTCGGGAGTCTTGAGGTCACCTATGAATCATACCGTTAAATATTCTTTTATAAATGCCAGTTATTGGATGCTTTTTTGCTCCATATATGGTTTCGTCAATTTCTATTTATTGCAATCTGGATTGATTAGCTCAGAAATTGGAATCGTACTTGCTGCTGGTAATATCCTAGCTTTCTTTCTACAACCACTGGTGGCTAGTTTTGCAGATCGAACAGATCGATATTCTCTCAACCAAGTTATTCTCGGAATTTTATTTATTCTTACCATTGCACTCGCTGTATTGGGCTTTTTAACCACGCAAAAGTTCCTGATCGGAAGCCTGTTTTCACTGTTAGTAACACTTCTTTTTGTGTTACAACCTCTCATCAATGCCATTAGTGGAAGTTTTGAAAGCCATGGTATCGCCATCAATTTTGGAGTTGCTAGAAGTATGGGGTCTTTGTTTTTCGCAATCGCTTCTTACTTCATAGGTATATTAACAACCATCCTCCCCCCCCAAATCATCCTTGCAGTTGCCGTTATATTTGCTGGATTGTTGTTTTTTTCTAGTTTGTCATTAAAAGTTCCTCAAATAAAAAAAGAATCAGACACGGTTCTCTCCTCTGGATTACTCAGCTTTTTTCGTGAATATCCACATTATATTGGTGTAATTTTAGGCGTGTCCTGTGCCTTCTTTTTCCATACACTTTCAAATGTATATATGTTTCAAATATTAGAGCAATATGGAGGAAGTAGTTCTGACATGGGTCTTACTTTTGCACTTGCTGCAGTATTTGAAGTTCCGACAATGTTCTTATTTTCAAAAATATCGTATCGAATTTCATATACTACCCTCGTAAAGGCATCCGGATTCTTTTTCTTCTTAAAATCCGTGGTTCTGCTATTTGCAAACTCTGTATTTCTCATTCACTCCCAACAGATCTTTCAGGCTCTGGCATTTGCCCTCTTCATTCCTGCTTCCGTAGCATATGTCAATCAATCAGTTGCTCCAAAAGATCGTGTAAAAGGGCAAGCTCTAATGACAACAGCGAATACTCTGGGTGCTACTGCAAGTACACTCATAAATGGGAAGATTCTTACATCCTACGGAGTCCATACCATGCTAGTTCTTGGATGCATCGTATCTCTTGCTGGATTTCTAATGATGTTATGCTTTGTAAAGAAACCAAATCTCACAAAATAACCATTCATAAAGGTTGTGATGTTGGCATCTTGGTGCGGTTCTAGTTTCCGCATCTGTTTGGGCATATATTTCTTTCTGAACGTCTATTTGCCCAAATAAAATCATATTTCCATCAATACTAGTAAATATCTTTTGAAAAAATGAAGTATTGGGCAAAATTTGACTGTATGATATATATATGTCCAAGCTTATAAAATATTTTAGTCATTTTTTATCAAAAACGACAAATTATACCCAAGCATTCTGATACTCAACTATTATTGGTAAGATTTTTATAAAATAATACAGAAATTAATATTCATTTGGGCATAATTAAAATATGCTCGAAGAATATGTCCAAAAAAAATATATAGCATCTAAAAACCTCGCACATTAATTACGGAGAATACTATGAATATCATGAAAGCAAAAAAAGAAGACCTTTCAAAGCTTCGAGAATTATACGATATTGCAAAATCAACTATGGATCAAATTGGAAACACGAAGCAATGGATGCCTGGTGAACCGCCGAATACTGAAATCCTTCTTTCCATTGAGTCTGGTGAACAATATGTCATCCTTGATGAGGATAAAATTGTTGGAACGTTTGTGTTCTTCCTTCATAAGGATCCTTGCTATGACGAAATTTTCGAAGGTTCATGGCCAAACAATGAACCATATGGAACAATTCATCGAATTGCTTCGGATGGAGTTACGAAGGGAATCTTAGGTGAGATTTTTAAATATGCCGAACAACAAGCAGAAAATCTAAGAATTGATACACATAAAGACAATGCAATCATGCATCATTTACTCGCAAAATATGGATTTAAAAGAGCTGGCATTGTATATGTAAAGAGTGGTGGAGAGCGAGTTGCATATGCGCGCAAGAAATTACTTTAGAATATATAAAACGGAAGCATTTGATGATCGCTTCACTTGTACATCCTTGTACAAAATTACGCGATTCATCAAATGCTTCCATTTTTCAATCAGGTTTATGAATCCATGGTATCTTCCTTTTCTACCATTGCCTTCCCATTGATCGTAGCCATTTCATTATCATCTAATGGAATAACCAGGCACTTCCTACCATCAATCACTTGTGTTGTAATCTCTCCTGCTTTTTCAGGTTTTGTTTGTAAGACAATGTCAAAAGTGCGAACATCTTCCGCATGTTTTTTTGCCTTTTCTTCATCTATCTTTTTGATGGTACGCATATCGATAACATCTTCCACAGTTGGAGCTTCATCTTTAAAACAGGATTCATATTTCGCTGTCATTTTAGGCACGATTTCTACTGGTACACCACTTTCCTCTAGCACCTCTTTAAAAACCTGTTCACTTAAAACAACTGGTTCCTCTTTCTTATCTTGGACATCTTCTTGCATTTCTTTTTGCTGCAAGATTCGTTGGTTCAGATTTTCATGAATCTGTTTGATTACTTCTGGATCTTCTTCAATGAATGTTGAATCTAAAATTTCTTTAAATGCTATTTTCTGCTCGGTAGACGTATGCTTTCTTTTACATCCTAATCCTTCTTCGACAAAACGTGCTTTGGTCTCTTTCGCATTTTTTGTATAATATATAAGAGAATGGATATCACTGCTACGGTCCGTGAATGCAGGAAATAAAATCCCTGTTTCTGGCGGACTGACAATCCAGTCGCGAATTCTTGGCCCAATCCGATTTTCTGTTTCTAAATATCCCAATCCTGGCTTACTCAACTGTACTGGACAAATAGCAACCAATAAATATTCAAAAACTTCTTCTGACTCGTCCAGTGCACGATTATCCGAAGTCTTTGTCATCACATCATATGCATCATGATAAGTAAGTATCAAATAGTTACCTACAAAGTCATAGGATTCAATTACTAAATCGTAGAGTCGATCCAACAATTCATCATTTTCCAATCTGCTTTGTTTCAGACCCATCAAGAAAGTCTGTTTTCCATTCGACTGTTCTTCTTCAAAAGGAAATTCCAGTTCTAGTAAGTTGTTTCCAACCTTTCCCGAAATTGCTTTCTTTGCAATATCTAAATATTTAAAAAATTCTTCATCTTCTAAATTTAAAAAGGTTTCCGTGTTTGTAACAACTTTTTCCTTCTTATGGTTTACATAACAGCATCCCATCTTTGTAAATGTACAACCATCCTTGGTCAATCTCTTGCGTAATTCCATTACATCTTTCTTAGTCATTTAAATCTCCGTTTCTCTCGTACCGTATATGCAAATCATATCTCATGTACATTTTCGTTCATTTTATTCTGTTTTTATTTGGCTCCAAGCATTCATCAACATCTCAAAAGAACACGCAGCATTTGCAGGGCTCGTAGAAGGGAGGTTGATTGCTTGAATTTTAGTTTTTGGAAACTGATATTTTCGATATAATCGATCCGCCATTTTCCCATTCGTATAAATATGTGAAACCTCACTCGTCGCAAGAATTTTCCCTAAATCGGTCGGCTCCACATTTTTTATACTACTATCTCTAGAACCTATGATATCACATTTTAAAATTACGTCCCATACAGCAATATGACGATATTTTAAAAAGTTTGTTTTTTCCTCGATACTGTTTGGCAGGTCCTCATCGAATATCCCTGCCAGAACCTTCCAAAATCGATTCAAAGGATGCCCATAATAAAACTGCATTTCTCTGGATTTTACAGACGGGAAACTCCCCAAAATCAAAATTTTTGATTGCTCATCATAAACTGGCTCTAAGGAATGTTCCATTGTCTGATATTCGTTTTTTTCCTTATTCATTTTCAAATGAAATACTTCCCTTTCCATTTTCACAGGTGATACGTGCCACTGCCCCATTAATTAAAGTCATTGTAGGACGTACATGTCCAATATCCGCATTCATTATAAATGGTATATCAAAAACCTTACTTAACAACACTCTATAATCTTCATCCACAGAATCGCCTTTAAATAAAATTCTTCCAAATATGATAGCTTTCGCGTGTTCAAAATACCCGCAATATTTCATTTGTAACATCAACAAATATAATGCATTGGCAGAATAACTAAATACATCGAAATACCAAATAATATCTTCATAGCGATTTACAAAATCCAACGTGCAGTCATATGGTGTTCCAATCATATTTGCTATCACATCTGCACACCCACCAATCATACGTCCAGAGACATCCAAAGATGTTGCTTGGTATAGCTCCCAGTTTACAATTCCATCCAGATGGCATCCATTATTTTCAAAATCTCTTGTCGCTTCATATCGGTCATAGGAATACTGCGTGACCAGGTTTCCCTTCATCAAAGATATCGTATCATCGATCGATGAATGTTTTATGGGAAAATCCATAAATTTACTATTTTTCCCGTATAAACTCGCAATGTCAAATTTGCATGTAATAAAATATGTTAAAAAAGTGGGGTCGCTATATCCCATGACCCATTTCGGAAACTTCCTGATCAAATCCGGATCAATAAACGGTAACATCTCGAAATTGTACTCACCTCCGGATGCTGCTAGTATTAATTTCACTTCTGAGTCTGCCATCAATGCATTGAATTCATTTCCACGGACCTCACCAGAAGCAGATGGTTCACTTGCATTTCTCACGCTTTTTGTTTCTTTGATTTGAAACCCGGCCTTTCTTAATTTTTCTACACTTTTTTCGTAACTCTCAAGATCATCACCGATCCCAGAACTTGGCGCACAAATACCGATGGTGTCTCCTTGTTTTAAAAACGGTGGATAAAACATCTTTCTTCTCCTGTCATTTTGCATCTTTGATTGAATAAATTATTAATATACTTTCCTTTCATTATATATGATTTTTCTTTTTTTTTCATCTGTGATATCATCACAGTAGAATTATAACTTCTTTGATATACTTTGTTATAGATTCTCATTTGTAGAAGAAAGGATGTATAAATTATGAATAAAAGAAAACTGTTTTTGACTACTCTTACTGTTTTATTTACGCTTGGCGTACTCACTGGATGCGCAGGAAATAACACGGCAGACACCAATACAAGCATCGTTACTGACGAAAAAGTACTAACCAATAGTGAATCAAATGAAGAAATCGTCGTAGAAGAAAATAAAGAGCCATACCAGACAATTTCTCCTGTTACAGCGAAAGAAATGATGGATTCAGATAATACACTAATTATCTTAGATGTTCGTACTTTAGACGAATACAATTCTGGACATATTGAAAATGCCGTTTTACTTCCAAACACCTCTATAGCAGATGATGCAGAGTCAGTACTACCAGACAAAGACCAGACCATATTAGTATATTGTAGAAGCGGAAATCGAAGTGCTTCTGCATCTGCAGAGTTGGCTTCCATGGGATATACGAATGTATATGACTTCGGTGGAATCATTGATTGGATTTATGATGTTGTTGTAGAATAGTTACTATACTAATAATTATTCTCCGCTAATGTAGTGATATATTAACCTTGTTTCTTCTTTGCCTAATAGAATAAATAATTCTATTAGGCAAAGGGGAATACTATACAACGATTTACCGATAAAATAAAGCAAAAATTAGTAAAACTACATCTGCAAGATGGCCGAACCTTAAATTGTCTTGCTGCCGAATACGGAGGCAGTAATGCTTCCAACTCAAACTGGGTTCGTAGTTCCCGTGAAGAATGTCATTAAAATGATAATGCCATGAATGAATATGAACTAATGTTAGAAATCAAGAAACTTTGTCAGGAGAAAGCCGAGCTAGAAGTGAAAACAACTTCCTAAATAAAGCCATAGCCACCGTAGGTGGCATAGTATTCTTTGCAAAGGAAATCGATTAATGGCTTATCGATTCATCGAAACAAATCTTGTGAAGTTCGGCCTTCGCTGGTTACTTAAAGAAATGAATATCCATCCAAATGCATACTATAATTAGTTGAAACAAGCAAAAGCGAAATATCATGTAGAGAAGGCAAAAGCTTGTAAGGAAATCAAATTCATCTATCAAGAGTTCGGAAAAATTCTAGGGCACCGTAGTATACGTTTCTTTATTGCGAGAAAGAACATTTTCTTAAGCAACACCACAGTCCATAAGTATATGAATCAAGAACTTGGACTTCAAATAATAGTCGTAAAAAGCGACTTGGATATCAAAAAAATCATAAACACTAGATTTTTTCCATTCTTCAGAAGTAGAACTTGCACGTAACAAAAGCCAATCAGGTCTGGTGCACAGACTTTACATATATTCCACTTACAAATGGAAACATGCGATATAACTGCTCTATCATTGTTTTATATGATTGAAGTGTGATTGCAAGCGAAACCAGAAAATAGATCACTAGTGATCTTGCGATTAAAACACTGGAAAAGGCAATCTTTTCTCAAAAAGGAAAACTTCATGAACTGATCTTATATTCTAATCATAGAAGCCAGTTTGTATCTGTCGCATTCATCGAATGCTGTTTGAAACATGGAATCACTCAAAGCATGAGCAAATCCGGATGTCCATATGATAATGCTCCAATGGACGTTATTATAATACGTTAAAATCACAATTGGTAAATCGATACCATTGCCGTACCGATGAGGAATTAAATCGTGCCATATCTGAGTTTGCATATACGTGGTATAATCAAGTGCGACCTCATTCTTATAATGAAAATAAAACACCATTTGAAGTGAGATATGTACTGGAGTAATCTAGGCACTGGTGTTACAAAAATGCTAGACCATTACACACCTTCTAGTTTTACAATACGTGTTGGATTGTCAACAGTTTTCTAAACAACTTTTTTAAGGGTATTGATTCTATACCTCACCGGTGTTAAATATCCTAATGAGGAATGAATTCTGTGGTTGTTAAACCAGTTTACATAATCAGCTAATTCAATCTGAAGATGATATAAACTGGAAAAAGTTTGATTTTTAACAAACTCTGTTTTTATTATCTTAAACGTTGCTTCAGCAACTGCATTATCATATGGACAGCCTTTATGACTCAAAGATCTTTTGATTTTTGATTCGTTGCAAGTATCTTTCTGTGGACGATACTGTGCTACTGTATAACTTGAGACAAGGCCTTTTTGCTTCATGATCCGACCAATACGACGTCTGGAAACGAAAATTTCTCGTTCTTCTAAATCTATTTTGATTTTTCTGGTACCATAGTTGTTACGGCTTGCTTTATATACATCAACGATATTTTTAATGAGTTCAGATTCATCTTGTTTCTGAGCTGCTTCATAATAATAAGAAGCTCTTGAGATTTTTAGGACTTTGCACATTGCTGATACTGAATATTTGTGAAGGTTGCTTTTTATCACATTTATTTTCGTCCCATGATCAGCGCGGCTTGCTTTAAAATATCATTTTCCATTTCAAGTTGTTTGTTTCGTTTTCGTAAATCAATTAATTCTTGTTCCTGTGCAGAACGATTATCTTTTTCTTTAAAAGAACCTGTATTTTCTGCTTGGGCAATCCATTTGTCTAAAAGGGAACTTGCAATGTTATATTCTCGGATGATATCGCATTTTCGTTTTCCGCTACGATATAAATCAACGATCTGTTGCTTGAATTCAGGCGTAAAGGTACGTCTTTGTCTTGATTTTTTGTTTTGTGGCATATGGGCACATCCTTTCTTTTATAAGACTATCATATATGCCCTTAATTTTTCTGTCTAGTTTATTGTAGCCGATCCATGTTAACCATTACATATTATATTTATCGAATTACATTAGATTTGTTTCAACTATAATATTCTAATATCATAAATATAATTGAAGAATAATCTATCTCTTGTTCTAAATCAACATATATTATGTTTTTATCAAAATTATTCCGGTCATGTTTGTAATCCAATATAATCAAAAAATCGTCACACACATTATGAGAATATGTGTTGAAAATAGCTACATCTAACTCATAATATTTACTTCTTCCCAAAACTACATTTTTTTTATCATTAATTTTTCCAGGAATATAATCAATGCTATGCAGATATGACCTCTCATTTTCTGAAAAGCTTTGACATCTATATCCAAGAAGGTTAAATTCTGTTTCTAATTTTTTTATAAAAAAGTTTGCTCTCTCATCAGTGGCAACAACATAAACAATTGGTATTTGATAACCTGCTAAATCATAATCTTCTTTCCAGCATAAAGTCTCATCCCAAATCAAATATATATTCTTCCTATTTAAAAAATCAATAATATTTTGTTCCAAGATACCTGCATAGCAAAAACTTCTTATCATTCTGTAATTATCATAAATAAAATTCTCAATATTCGTTTCTTTTGAAGGTAAAACTAGCACATCTTCATAGCCACACAGTTTTTCATTTAAATCAAAGTTTGTTTTTATAATTTGAATACTTTCAGAAAAAATATCCTCTTCACTGATTAAATTATAAATGCACACAGAATTTAAATAATCTGGCTTAAAATAACTCTCACAAAAATATTTTCCGTTTAAATTAAATAACTCGCAAATATTATTTATATTAAAACCTATGTTTCCATTCAAATTTAAATGAGAATTAATAATGGATGTTAAAAAGGGGGCTGCATAACTATTTTGTTTCACTATGTCAATCTTACCATTATATTGTCTAATGTTGCTTCCTTTAATATCTGGTTCTAAGTAGCTATTATTGCCTACACTCTTTAATTCGTTTAAATTTTCACCTAAAGAAATTGAAAACACTCCCATTATGTCCGCAGGCAAAGTATACCCTTTACTATTGCTTTTAGCAGCAACTATTACACAATCTTTCCATATGAGCCTAGTTATGACTCTTTTAATACCTTGGTATTCACAAATATTTTCAGTTCCTATACTCAAATTAATAATCTCTACACCATTTTTATCACACCATTCTAATGCACTTATTAATTGAGACACATAAGCTTTTCCACAATGATCAGTAATAGCAATACATATAAGGCTATAATTGCTGGTATTATTAATAATTATTTCAGATACTGCAGTAGCATGTGTATAATCATTACTTATTTTATTTTCATATTCCTCTATTTCACCTAATTCATTGATATGGACTCTAGTTACTTCAACTTTTTTATCAAAAAAATGTGAATTAATTATCCCATCAATAATTGCTATTTTCATTTTTCCTCCATAGATTTCTTTATATAAATTAAATCTGCTAAAACTAGATAGAATTTCTAAGGGCGTATAGGGTGTTTTAATCGAAAAAAGTGTGCTAAACAAACCTAGATAAAGACGCACCCACAACCCTTAAATCCAAGCAGTAAATTGTTGCTTCATATCGTTGAGATAAACGAAGAGTATATGAAAATAAATTAAATATTTAAAGCTAGCCTGTCTAATCATAAAGAACTAAAGTACTCTTGAAGAAAATAAATGCGATACGACATAATGCAAATTCTGTTCGATATCGGCTAAGTGTAACGGTCAAAACTTCCAGACCATCATATTATTATATTGTTATTTACCTCCATTGGTTTCACCCTATTGAAATTTTTACTAATATAATGCTTTATATATACCCAAATAACTATAGTACAAGAAAATCGAAACATGAAGGAATATTATAAGGTAAACGCTACAAAGCGAGTACCTTATAATAAATCATCTGGTTTGAGATAATGGATTCAAACACTACGCAGTCTTAAAAGTTTAGTCTAAACTTTTAAGACTTTTATGAAGGAGAATCCTATGAACACTCAAACAAGTCTTGTAGCGGAACAAGTCCGCTTACAACAATGGGCCGACCAGATCAAAGCTTGTCAGGCTCGTCCTAGTGAAATGAAAATCGAAACCTGGTGTGAACAAAACGGAGTCACCAAAGCGAATTATTATTATCGCCTTCGACGTGTGCGGGAAGCTTGTTTAAAACAAGCGGAAAAACAGCCTGTACATTTTTTAGAACTTCCGATTCCTAGTGAACAAAACATTGCTTCGAAGTATACTGCTGAACCAGTTGCTATCATACATGGCTCTAAAAATCAATCGGTCGAATTGTATGCAAATGCAACTGCAGCATTTATTCGTACTCTTTTGGAGGCAATCTCTGATGCTGAATGATGGTAGTGGATTTCGAAAAATCTATCTCGCCACGGGTTATACGGATCTTCGTCGCGGAATCGATGGACTTGCAGCGATCATACGCTTTGAATTTCACCTGGATCCCTATGATAAGAACACGCTCTTTTTGTTTTGTGGGAAACGAAGTGATCGAATCAAAGCACTTTTGTGGGAAGGTGATGGATTTTTACTGATGTATAAGCGTGTCGATCATGGATCGTTTACTTGGCCGAGATCGGATACGGAAGCCATTGAAATTTCACAAAGTCAATACCATATGCTGATGAAGGGCTTTGAAATCATTGCAAAAAGACCGATTGTAGAGCTTGATGATCCGCCCAAAGCCATGTAGACCTTGTGCAATTCGCTGAAAATAAAAAAGTGGTATTACCATAAAAAGGAGTACAAGCATCTATAAAATAGAAGTTATCTACAAATCGTTACATCAATAATTCGGTGTTCGGAATTGCTTCTTCTTATACGGATACTCTTGTGGATAACCTTATAAAATCTATGGATTTTGAGCTCTTTACAGAAACGAAAAGCACCGTCAAAATAAAGTGTACCCTTTGTCAAGGACAATTTGATTTTTTTCATTATTAGTCCTGTTAAAGTATATATAGGAACTGCTGGTAGACTTGCCAGCAGCACTATATGCTAGTTGCTTCCTTTGGCTTTAGGAATCGTCAAAGGATAAATATCCGTAGTAAGGTATCTATAGTATTCAGTTGGAGCAAGTTTCGCAAGATCCCACTGATACCTTTCGTTGTTATAATAGCTTGTCCAATCATTGATGACTTGATAAATTTCATGAAAACTAGTACACCAAGATATGTTGATTTCATCTTTCATGTGTCCAAAGAAAGATTCCTGAGGGGAATTATCCCAGCAGTTAGCTCTCCTTGACATAGATTGACGTAAGCTTTCATCTTTAACTAATTGAATAAATTTAATGCTCGTATAATGCACACCTTGATCGCTGTGAATGAGCGTTTCAGTGGTTAACGAAACTCCATGCTCTGTAATAAGCTGGTTAACTGTCTCAAGAACAAAATCAATTTCTAAAGAAGTACTTAGTTTCCAAGACAATAGTTCCTTTGTACAAGCATCGATTATAGTAGACATATAGCATCTTGGCGCTTTGTTATTAATGATGTATGTAATATCTGTTAAGAGAACCTTTCGAGGGCCTCGTGTTTCAAACTCGCGATTTAATAAGTTTGGAGCAACATTTGAAGTCGCTAAAGCCTTGGCCATTCGTCTATATGGATTTGCTTTCCTAATCGGACAGAATAAGCCGTATTTTTTCATCAAACGCCTGATTTTCTTGATATTCATAATAACAGGTGGATTCATATGGAGTAGACGCATGTAAATTCCACGAGCACCTTTGTTATAACCTTTATATTGATATGCTAGTAAAATGATTTCGAAGTCTTGTCGATCTTGTTTTTCTCGTTGAAGCCTAATTTCTTCAGTAGCAATGTAATGATAGTAGCCAGAGCGTGAAACACCTGCGTTTTTACATAACCAGGTGATATTTAACAAGTTACCTTCTTGCGCCAACATTTCATTAATTATTTGGTACTTTGTATGAGCAGGAACAGATATCATTCCTTGCCCTCCTGGCCTAAAGATACAATTTTTTTTAAAAAGGATATCTCTTGATCTTTATATGCTAGTTGTTGTTCCAATACCTTTATTTTAGCTTCAGGCGTCATAAAGCCATTCATGGTACCTTGATATGTTTCAAGATCCCTAAAGCCATTTCCGGCTTTTACTTCGTTACGTATCATGCCTTTTAAGCCGCTTATTCTGACATCGCCTAGGATATCAGGATCTATACCGAGATTAATAACGATATCACGAGGTTTTTGACCTGTAATAAATGCGTCCCAGAATTCTTTCTTAAACTGGGCAGAAAAATGAACTATAGTAGGCGATACATCTAATACATAGTTACTTGCACGAAGATGATTCATTTCTTCTTCTGTGAACTTCTTTTTTGCCATAAGGTTTCCTCCAATGCACTTGATATAATTTTACTTCATATCAGGACTGGTGACAAACCTAATTGTCTAAAGAAGAGGGATTAAAAAATCCACTTGTATCAATACAAGGATTTCAGAAAACTGAGGTGTCCAAGTATAAGGTTTTAAAAAACCCTAACTGTCTAGTCTATAGGGTACATTTTAAAATGACGAATCATAAACACCTAAAAGTTCGCTTAAACTAGGCTTTTCTGCTATAATCAAAACGAATAAAAGGAGTTTTGATATGGCATTTAAATATACGGAGGAACAACTACATACGTTAGATCCATCGCTTTTGATTTCTCTGTTTCTTGGTCTGCAAGACCAAGTCGAAACACTGACCAATGAAACAAAAGCGTTAAATGATAAAATGCAGCTTGTGATGGAACAGCTCGTACTTGCAAATGATCATCGCTTTGGAAAATCCTCGGAAAAGATGGATGACGCCAGTCAGATTCGATTTCTGGAAGTCGATGGAAACATCGTATTCTTTAATGAAGCCGAAGCTATATGTGATCTAGATGCTCCGGAACCAGGAGATTTGGAACTGTCGCCTGAGAAACGAAAAAAGCAAGTCGGTAAAAAGGAAGCTGATTTATCTGCACTTAAGGTTAATCGAATCGATCATTATCTATCAGAAGAAGAATTACAAACGGAGTTTGGTGTAAACGGATGGAAACAACTTCCAGATGCAATTTCGAAACGTTATCATTTCATTCCTGCTTGTGTGGAGGTCAATGAGTATCATATCGGAGTCTATGCAAGTAAGGTGGACGGTCATATGATCAAAGCAAACCATCCAAGAAGCCTCTTGCATGGAAGTCCAGTCTCTGCATCCTTAGGTGCTGCCATCATGAATGGAAAGTATGTAAATGCCGTACCACTTTATCGATTAGAGCAAGAGTTTGAACGGTATGGACTTGCCATTAGCCGAAAGAACATGGCGAACTGGATGATTCGTTTAGCAGAAGAATATCTCGGTATTCTATACGATCGCCTTCACGAAAAGCTTTTCCTGTATCCGGTCATACAAGCAGATGAAACTCCCGTTCTCGTAAACCGAGACGGTCGAAAAGCCGGAAGCAAAAGCTATATGTGGGTGTATCGATCTGGTCACATGTATACCGAGAAGCAGATCGTCTTATATGAGTATCAAAAAACAAGAAATGCAGCGCATCCAAGAACATTTCTAAAGGAGTATTCTGGAATCTGTGTAACCGATGGTTACCAGGTCTACCACACCGTAGAAAAAGAGCTGGAAGATCTTACCATTGCTGGGTGTTGGGTACATGCCAGACGGCGATTCGATGAAGCGGAAAAAGTCATCCCAAAAGAGACCCGAAAAGAATCGATGGCACATCTAGTCATGAAGCAGATTCAGGCGATTTACCGAGAGGAAGGAAAGTTGAAAGAACTCTCCTCTAAGGATCGATTGACGCAGCGACAGTTGGTTGTAAAGCCTTTGGTTGATGCCTTATTTTTGTACTTAAAAATGCAGGAACCAAAAGTCCCAGGTAGTGGAAAACTTCGGGATGCCTTTCGATACATTTTAAATCAGGAATCCTACTTACATGTGTTTCTAACAAATGGAGACGTTCCAATCGATAACAATGCAAGTGAACGTGCAATCCGAGGATTTTGTATTGGAAAGAAGAACTGGCAAGTCATTGATACCATACGAGGAGCCAGTAGTTCGGCTATGATCTATAGCATTGCAGAGACCGCAAAAGCAAACAACTTAAAACCATACGAATACTTTGAATATTTACTGACGGAACTGCCAAAACACATGGAAGAAACGGACCGAACATGTATTGATGATCTGTTACCTTGGTCAGACAAGCTTCCGGATAATATAAGAAAACCACAAAAATCATAGGGCCATGAATCATGGCCTTATATTTGTAAAGGTACTCGCTTTGTAGCGTTTACATTATAAGTTACACATGTTGCACAATATCAATCTCAGAAAGATACTTACAACGAATCTAATAATATAATTCGATGGATTTTAAAATTTTAATGACCATACATTCCAATATTTTGTCTTAATTAATTTACGCAAATCAAGTCGTCACATGCCAGAACTATATTTTTTCTAATTGATTTATTCACAGATAGATTATTAGTTTTGGTTCTGGTAAAAGTGAATTTTGCTCTTAGTATAACATTCCTTCCATTACGTGAGATGTGGTATTCTGGGCATATTGATTTTCCATACAAATAGAGATAAGTGTTAAAAAATCAATCCATTAACGATAACAAAACAGAGTTTGTTAAGAATAAAATTCCAGTTCATTTCATCTTCTATTTTAGTTAGCAGATAACTTAAATCAAGTCAAGTACCACAATATTCGTTTCACATTAAAATCTTAACTTAGCAAGGCATGCAAATAAATCCCCTAAAATTTTCTAGAGAAGTTTAATATTCCAAGTTAAAAATTGTTTCTACTTTATACAGTCTAGCAATGAAATTATAGACAATTCCTTTTTTGACGATATGCTTTCATAATCAATTTCGTATTTTTCATCCAAATAGCTCATTAGATATACCATATCAATACTTCGTAAATAAAAAGGTTTTCCTGTAAGCGAGTAATATACATACTCATCACAAAGTATATCTTTGTCAACATTAAACTTTTCACATAATAATTTTACTAAAAAATCAAATTTTTCACAGTTATTCATATTCACCCCTACGTAATTGTTGCATTTATTATTATCTTGCTTAATATATTAATTCCAGACTCTTCTCTTGCATTGATAATGGGGATTCTGGCTAAGTTATTATAAACGTTGATTTGATTTTCAATTTCGCTAATTCCTATTCTATAAGTCTCTACATTATCTGTAGATCTCATCTTTGATCCATCTAAAGTCACTCCACATAAATGTATGGCAATTAACTCTACTCCTAACCTTACAAGCATATCAGTTCTAATATACTCTGACAGTTCTGCGTTGTTCGCCGAAGCATAAAAACACCCTATACAGTACTCTGGTTGAACAGCTTGACATAACATATAAGTATCTATCCCATATCCATCTGGTATGCGTTCGCTGAATCTTAATAATGAGTCAGGAGCTTCAACCAATATAATCTCTGGTCTTTCATCCATACTTATTTTTTGGAAGAAAAGATTAATTTTCTCTATTATATATTTAGGGGCTATCGGTAGACTAAATATGTTACTTAAAGAATTACGAAAACCTAATGCTTTCATAATGTCATTATTAGTAACTACAGATACTCTATGCCCTGCAGTGCTCAAACTAATATTTAATCCAGCAATTAATTCACATTCGTCGCAAGATTGACTGATTAATTTTCCAACTAATACAACTGGGCATTCAATTTTTTTCACCCTCTGTATTTCGTCGGGAATCTCTAAAACGTCTGAATTAATATCATAAAAGGTTGGAATCTTTACATTGTTTTCTATGGCCGTCTTTCTCAATATTTCTATATTTTTATGACCAATTTTAGCACAGCAAATTACTTCCTTTTTCAACTCTAATGCATATTTAATTATTTCGATTGTTTCATGGTGTTTTAAATCTTTTTCATTACCCGATGAAACCAAAAGACAATCCACTTTTTCTAGCACCTCTCGAATATTTGCATCTATTATATCATTTACTGGGTTTCTTCGATCAGTATAAGAAACATCCTTACCAATGAGACCACTACTTTGATGCGATACCACTTTAGTAATATTATACTTTTTATTATATTTCGAAAAATATTTATACAGCACCATATCTTCACTTGTAAATGGGTACAAAACAGTTCTTCTTAGATCTATACCTAAATCAATTTCATCACATACATTCATATTATCCGCCTTTAACATATTATTAATCAAGTTACAAATTCACCCAAATGTTGTTTCATAAAGCATTATTTCAATCAATAATTCTTCCTCAATATTTGCCATAAACTCCTCACATTTACTAGTTCTAAGTTCACTCGAAAGTTTCCCGTTATCATCCGCATGTTTTACACATGCTTGACAAAGTCTAAATCCCCAGCATTCTTTACATTTACTACTGGTTATCTGCGCCACATTAAGCAACTTAATCACTTTACTATAATTCAAACCGGTTTGGATATCTCCAATTTTCATAATTTCAGATACTTCGCTTACTCTCTCACATGGATAAAATGTTCCATCCACCGAAACAAACAATCTATCTCTTCCTGGAATACAAGGCCCTGATGGGGCCATAATAGATGGAAGTCTATCAGACTTCATTCTTTTCTCAATATTCTCAAAAATTCTTCTAGCAGAATAAATTGCAATAGGAGAAATATTTTCTTTATTAATGTTCACTTTTTCACTTAATAGCGCTAGGAAGAACTGATAATTATATTCATTGAAAAATTCTTCGCTTGGTTTATTCGTGTTACTTTTCATATCACAGTCAACTAAAGAAGGTCTGTACTGCTCGATTGAGAATCCCAGTCCCTTCATATCTTGAAAATAATCTTCATAAAAGGAATTTTGTGGATCCATAACAACACTTAATTGTACGTGGTTCCAAAATTGTGGAAATTTATTTTTTATCATTTCAATATTACGTACTACTGCTCTATAGCTTCCCTTTCCATTTCCCACAAATACTCGATTTGCATCATTAACCTCTTCACCACCATCTAAACTTATCAAAATCGAAAAATTATTAAGATTTAAAAAGCTTACAATCTCCTCATTTAATAAGGTTCCATTTGTAGTCATACTAAACGTTATCCTTTTGCCTAGATATTTATTATTAACATAGGTAACCACTTGTTTTATTAAATTAAATTCTAGTAAAGGTTCTCCACCGTAAAATCCAATGTCCACTTCATTACTGTCTATTGAATTATCAATTAAATAATCAATAGCAGATTTTGCAACTTCAAATGACATTACCTTGTTATTATGTGTTCTTTGATTAATGTTAGAACCTTTTGTGTATAAACAATAACCACATCTCAAGTTGCAGTCCTGTGTAATTTGTAACGTAATTTTTCCCATATTACGTGTCAAAATATCTATTACATGTGGTGTATATGGATGTTCTATATGCATAACTCGATCATTTGATAAATATCCTTCATCTATTAATTCTTCTATCTCTTCTGGAGCATCAGTGCAACTCCAGCTCAATCTTTTTTCTTGTTGTTTTAACCAAAAAAAAGTTTCCTTATTTATCTCTACGATATCATGTTTTTTCATATCATAAAAATAATAGCCCTCTGAAGATTCAAGTAATTTTATTAATGGTTTCTTCAATATTTCACCTCTCATTGTAATTATTATTATCAACATATACATTCATAAACTAAAATCACATTTAATACCATAAATAATATGTAATAATTCACAAAATTTTAGATTCATAGAATTAACCTATGAATCCAAAAATTTTTAATCATATTTCTTATAAAACAATCCAAAATTCGCTCTGAAAATCGTTACAATGTGGGACCACCTTGGCTATATGCCATTTTCGAAGCTGAATGTGATCTCGTATTACCATTAGTAAAGGATGTTGCATCCCACCTCAAAGTTTGGTAACCATTTGCATACGCAAGACTATTTACGCACGTACAAAAACACCCATCAACACAGTCGCAACCCGCAAAGAAACAAGCACAAACGCAAGTTGAATAACTATCCACAGATTTCAAAACACCACTCTTCTTAATTTTTTTCTCATATTATTCTCCTTATATTTTTATTAACTTGCATCATAATTGAAGTCAGCAAGTTTTCCCCCACTTAGCATTAATACTCTGCTTGCAATCTTAATATTATCAATATCATGAGTAATTAAAATCATTATTTCTCCGTTGAAATCGTTGATTATATCTCTAAACAACGCTTTTTTTGTATCTATATCTATACAAGATGTAGGCTCATCTAAAATTAACACTGGTGCTCTCCTATATAGACTTCTAGATAAAGCAAGTTTTTGATTTTCCCCACCTGAAAGTTCGTGTCCACTCTCAGAAAAATATTTAGTAATCTCAACATTTAAGTTTTCTTCATCATAAAATTTTCTGAGCTTCGACATTTCTAGCAAATTATTAATTCTCATTCTTTTATGTTTTGCAGATAAATCCGAAAGGCAAATATTCTCCTCTAATGTAATACAATAATTTTCTAAGTTTTGAAAATATACACTAAAGCATCTTCTTAATGAAGAAATTGAAATTTTGTTAATATTTATATCGTTTATATAAATAACACCTTCTGTCGGTTCGTACATTCGAAGTAGAAGCTTAATAAGCGTGCTTTTACCCGAACCATTATCTCCCACAATTGCAACAATATCTCCTGCACTGATTACAATATTTATATCCTCTAATATGTAATTTTTCATTCCTTTATAAGAAAAACTTACATTTTTTAATTCAATTTTATTAATTGTACAAATGTCTATCTCCCCACACTCTATTAATACTTCTTCATTATTCACAACATCTAGAAATCTTGATATCCTCGCTCTATTCTCATATAAATTTACTGTAGAAGAAGAGATTCTCAAGATCGTATTCTTAATCTGATCCAGCAAACTTATTCCCAAAGAAAAATCTCCAATAGAAGATAAACCAACAATAACATTATGAACTAAATATATTCCAAGAAAGCTTTTTACTAATTCAAGCAAGCTCTCAGCCGTACTTAGTAAAATAACGCTATTTTTCTTTATTTCTTTCCTCTGAGAATGATTTTTTTTCCATTTTCCCAAATATTGTTCAATAAAGTAATCCCCTACTTCCAAAAGTTTTATTTCTTTAATATGTTTTTTATCAGAAAATAGCTGTCTAAAATAATTTTGCTTCCGTATTGAATTAATCTGATCAATTGACAGAATATAATATTTCTTAGTATATATTACTCTTATAATTGAATATGGAATTGATGATGCAGTAATGACAATTGCAAATAAATAATTAAAGTTTACTAATACTACTAATATAGATATAAAGGAAATAAAACTGCTCACTAAAGAGATTATATTTTGCGTAAATTCTATTATTGAAGAAATACTATTATTGGACTCCTCTAACTTATCATAATACTCTGAATTATCAAAAGACTCTAATTCTGTTCTATAAATTGTGCTCATTAATAAAATTGAAATGTTCTTTTCTAGAATATTGGACTGCATTTCCCTAAAATATTGAGAAATGTTCGAAAACAGCAATTGAATAACATTTGCAATAAATACACCAATCAATATAAAATATATCTTGTCCCGGAAAGTAACATCATCAACCAGCATATCAATAAGTACTTTGTAAAATATTGATGATAATAGAACTAGCCCTGGAAAAGCTAGTTCAGTTATAAATAAAAGAATTGTATATAGCTTTGATGCTCTAAAAGAAAGCTTAATACAAAATGAAAATATTTTTGATATTTTTTTATTCTTGTCCAACTCTTTCACCTTCATACCATCAAATATTTTCCTACATATTTTATAAATTGACATACTTGATTCATTTAATTCTTTAAAATGAAATTATATAAAAATCAGCCAGAAGATTACCACTACTTTTTTACTCCAATACTTGACATTAATCTCATATTCTCAAAATAATAATTTATTATACAATAATATTTCCACCAATACCATTTTCTAACAATTTTGTAATAGTTTAAATTTCCAAAATATTCTCAAACAAATGTCTATTCTTATTATACAAGCTGTCCATATTTAGAAAAAAATCAATCGCTGGCTTTTTTGCAACCTATTTCTTTTTTACTTCTTCATCCTTCCGAAAAAAGACCCAGTGAAACAATAAAAACAAGAACAATGTGACATAACATCCCACAAAAACATCACTTAAAAAGTGAGCGCCTAAAACAACTCTTGAAAAAGCAACAAGTACTCCCCATAGAACCGCAAAAATGACAAATACCTTTTGATTGATTTTCCTAAAATAAGGAACGAAAACAGAAAAGGCAATCATCATAAATGCATTTGCTGTATGCCCCGATGGAAAAGACTTAAATTCTTCTCCCGCAGCGGGTCCCGAAATTTGGAACCAATAACGAAACCCATCGATACTATCTATGCTACGCATACGAGGTCTGCCCCAAACTCCTTTTAACACATTTACTAGAATCATTTCCGAAACAGAAAGAACAATTAAAAACAATGCATGCTTTCTGAAGCGGATCAACATTTCTGTATTTTTTGATGCCCATCTTTGAAAATAGACGGTTGCTGCTGCTCCTGCAACGGCAACAATTGCCATTGCAAACTGCGGTATCCCATGTTCATTAAATTCATAAACATAGCGTACTGGCATGAAAAGAATCATATAACTGAAAACATAAGTAAATAGGTATCCAAAAAAAGTACAAACAATGTGCCATATAACATTCGTTCTCTTATGCGTTCCAGATAAGATTACCGTTCCAACCAACAAGGCCCAAAATGCTGGTTGTTCACCAAACAAATTAAAAAATTCTGCCCAAATTGAACCTGGATGTACAAGTGAAACCGAAATCTGATAATCTAACTGCCCTCCTGCAAGGATAGCTAGTACTACAACTAGTACAATAAAACTGATGATTGAAAAATTTCTGATAAGTTTCTTTTCCATTTTTTCATGCCTTTCTATTTGATACCATCATTATATCATCGTTTTTCTTTTATATTAGTACAAAATCTATCAAAACAGTACTATTTCAACTAAAAATTACAATAAAAAAACAGAGCCTTCATGCTCTGTTTTATTTATTCGATATCATGACTCGTCCCAGCAAGTGATATTTCTGGCATCAACTCATTACTCATCGTTGTTAAGATTCTTTGTAAAATATCAAGTTCCTCATCCGTAAAACGTTCGTGTAAGCGATGCATAACCGTTTCAACATATTGATAGCTGATGTTGTAATAATCCATATATTTCGGGGTTACTTCCAGATGATATTCTCTCTTATCTTCTTTTGAGCGAACTTTCTTTAAATATCCCTTTTTAATCAGGTTATTGACTTTATAAGCCGCATTCGGAGATGAGATATTTGTCATTTGGGCAAATTCATTGACCGTAGGTTTATTCATAGCATAAATGATCTCCATACAGAATGTCTCCACGGTAGTAAGTGATGCTTCTCTGTCTTGCAACCGTTCGAAAACTTTTTTATAGAAATGCAGTTTAAATTTTGAATATACACTATTAAATGCGTCTTCCAGCATAAGTTCACTCCTTTCTTATATAATGATAAAAGTATAGCAATTTTACCCTTCAATTGCAAACGTTAATTCCGCACGAACTGCAATTTTTCCATCAACGGTAGCAATTGCTTCTCCATATCCAACAGGCCCTCTTCTTTGTGTTATTTTACACTCCAAAATCATTTGATCTCCAGGAATAACCTGCTTTTTAAATCGTGCATTTTTGATGCCTCCAAAAAGAGCAATCTTTCCTTTGTTTTCCTCTTCTGAAAGGAGTGCAATAGCACCTACCTGTGCCAATGCTTCGATAATTAACACACCTGGCATCACATGTTTTTCTGGAAAATGACCCATAAATTGCATCTCATTTGCGGTCACACACTTTATTCCTTTTGCGGACTCTCCAGGTTCGCATTCGGTAATGCGGTCAACCAGCAAAAATGGAAAACGATGAGGAATAATTTTTTGTATTTCATTTGAATTCAATTCCATGATTCTATGCCTCCCACTTTTTTAAAACGATTGTTGCATTGTGTCCACCAAATCCCAATGAATTTGACATTGCATATGGAATTTCAGTCTTTCTTCCTTTGTTTGGAACAATATCTAAGTCACAATCTTCATCAGGCACTTGATAATTTATGGTCGGTGGTACAAATGACTGCTCAATTCCTTTTGCAGTGATAATTGCTTCAACAGCACCACTTGCTCCAAGCAAATGTCCTGTCATTGATTTTGTCGAACTAACCATCAATTCCTTTGCATGCTCTTCAAATGCACGTTTAATTGCAGTAGTTTCACAGGAATCGTTCATTGGAGTAGAAGTTCCATGAGCATTGATATATTTAATCTTCGTAGGATCTACCTTCCCATCCATCAGAGCCATTTTCATACATGTGGCTGCACCACTTCCATCAGTCATAGGTGCTGTGATATGGTATGCGTCACACGTTGCCGCATAGCCTACGATTTCACAAATGATTTGTGCCCCACGAGCTTTTGCATGTTCATACTCTTCTAGTATGATCATACCAGCCCCTTCCCCCATGACAAAACCACTTCTTTCTTTATCAAATGGAATGGAGGCGCGATTCGGATTATTTGACTCATTCAATGCTTTTAGCGCAGTGAATCCACCGATTCCAAGAGGCGTAATACTGGCTTCCGAACCACCGCATAACATCAACTCTGCATAGCCATCCCTTACGTAGTGAAAAGCATCACCAATTGCATTCGTGCCACTTGCACATGCAGTAACCACACAGGTACACATTCCTTGTAATCCATAGCGAATGGCAATATTTCCTGCTGCCATGTTCGTGATCGACATCGGAATAAAAAACGGAGAAATTCGATCAAATCCTTTTTCTAAACCTGCCGTTTGATTTTTTTCTATGGTGTCCAATCCACCAATTCCACTCGAAACGATCACTCCAAATCTACTTTTATCTTCTTTTTCCAAATCAAGTCCACTTGATTTTATAGCCTCATCTGCAGCATACAATGCAAGACTTGTAAAACGGTCCATTTTCCTCAAATTTCTTTTCTCGATGACTTTTTCGAAATCGAGTTCTTTTACTTCTCCTGCAATAGTGACTTTGCGGTCTGTGGTGTCAAATAAAGTAATTGGTCCAATACCACATACTCCGTTCACTACACTATTCCATGTCTCCTCAACTGAATTCCCAATAGGGGTCACCGCACCCATACCAGTGATTACTACTCGTCTCATACTGCCATCCCTCCGTCTACACAAAGTACCTGTCCTGTAATATATGCAGCTTCTTTACTTGCAAAGAATGCCACCGTTTCAGCAATATCTTCCGGACTGCCCATGCGATTCATAGGAATTTCCGTCAA
Organism: Lachnospiraceae bacterium; assembly: GCA_963666475.2. Taxonomy (GTDB): domain Bacteria; phylum Bacillota; class Clostridia; order Lachnospirales; family Lachnospiraceae; genus JBFHIZ01. The sequence continues at coordinate 1,631,628 of CAXXJM010000001.1, forward strand.
TATTTGTTCTTTTATTTTATCTGAAAGCACACCGGTCATGTCTGTTTCAATCATTCCTGGTGCAATTGCATTTGCTGTTACTCCACGTTTTGCAAGTTCCTTCGCCAAGGATTTGGTCATCCCTATCACGCCCGCCTTACTTGCTGCATAATTAACTTGACCCACATTTCCACGTAGACCAATAATACTGCTCATATTAATAATTCTTCCATAACGTTGCTTCATCATGATTTTTGCTGCAAGCTGCATACAAAGAAAAGAACCTTTTAGATTGGTCTGAATGACATCATCAAAATCAGATTCCGACATGCGTATCAACAAATTATCTTTCGTAATTCCAGCGTTGTTCACTAAAATATCGATTCGTTCATTAATTTCTAGGGCTTTTTCAAACATTCTTTCACAGTCTTCTAATTTGCTTACATCCGCTTGTACAAGAACTACTTGAACGCCATAGGTCTCACATTCTTTTGCAGTCTCTTCAGCTGCTGTACTACTTGCGTGATAATTGAGAACGATATGGACTCCCATACTAGCAAGTTTTTTACATACAGCTCTACCAATTCCACGACTTCCTCCGGTTACGATTGCTACCTGACCCTTCATATTTCATCCGTCTCCTTTATTTTAAGTACAACATTTTCTAAATCTTCTGCATTTTCAATTTTATAAATCGACACCATACGGTTCATTTTCTTTACGAATCCACTAAGAACTTTTCCTGGACCAATTTCAACAAACGTATCAAATTCCTGATCTAACAATCGTTGAATCGAATCTTCAAATCGTACACTTCCTTGCACTTGTTCAATCAACAATTCCTGAATGCTTTCTTTCTCATTCTTATAATTGCCTGTAACATTATGAATTACCGGAATACGCGCTGCTTGAAACGAAATCTTCCCAAAATACTCCTTTAAAGCCTCGCCAGCCAATTTCATAAACTTGGTATGGAATGGACCGCTTACATTTAATGGAACGCATCGTTTCGCACCACGATGTAGAAGTTGTTCCTCGGCTAGAGAAACTGCCTGATCTTCTCCACAAATCACATATTGCATTGGACAATTATAGTTTGCGATGACAACATATCCCAGATCTTCTTCGCGGATTTTTGCACAGACCGTTTCTACTTCTTCCCTGCCAAGTCCTAATACGGCTTCCATCCGATAGGATATGCCTTCTCCTGCCTGTTCCATTTCTCTACCTCGGAATGCCAATAATTCAACAAGTGTTTTTGCATCAAACACTCCTGCTGCATGCAACGCACTGTATTCTCCAAGACTTAGTCTAGCGCGGCATTTGGAACAATACCATTTTCATAAAGCGCCGCAGTTACCCCAGCTGCAAATACCCCCATACAAGGTTGTGTAAATCGCGTTTGGTTCAATAATGTATCCGGTCCCTCATGCATCAGATCTCTGTATTCTTTTCCTACCTCATCGATTACATTTCGATAGGTATCATTTGACTCATAAAGGTCTTTTCCCATACCTACGTATTGACTGCCTTGTCCGGCATATAAAAAAGCTATTTTCACGTTTCTCTTACCTTTCTAAAACATCCTATCCAATTGCTTTTTGATAAGAAGTCATCATTTCGTTTATTACCTCTTTCACAGTTGTGATACAATTCATTTGTCCAAGTTTTGCACCACAAAAGAATAATCCAGTCTCCCAAATTCCATTTGCAGCATCAACTAATGCTTTACTTATACAATATGGGATTCGTTCTCCCTTTTCACATTCTTTAATGCAATTATTACAAATGGTTGCAGGAAACTTAATTCCTTTTTCAACCTGTTGAATCAATGGACTTTTCAGAGCACGTCCTGGCATTCCCACAGGACTTTTTACTAAAACAATATCTTCCTCTTTTGCATCTCTCATAATCTCTTTATAGCGAAGGGAAGCGTCACATTCCTCTGTCAAAATAAACCTAGTTGCAATTTGTACTCCACTTGCTCCAGCTTTCATAAGTCTTGCCATATCCGCACCATCAAAAACTCCACCCGCTACAAAAACTGGAATTTTACGTGCATATTTTTCTTCATATGGAGCAATTTCCAAAAGAACTTCCAATAAAATTTCGTCAAGTTCTTTAACATTTCCACTCTCAATATCTTCTCTCTTAAATCCCAAATGTCCACCAGCTTGGTATCCTTCAATGACAAAAAAATCTGGGACCATTTCAAACCGATTATCCCACACTTTACACAAGAGCTTTGCTGCTTTTCCACTCGATACAATTGGAGCTCCCATCGTGTCTGAATCTTTGATAAACTCTGGAAGTGTGGTCGGAAGTCCAGCACCGGAAATAATCGCATCCACCTTTTCTTCTACCGCAATTTGAACCATATCGTTATAAGAACTAGTCGCAACCATGATGTTTACAGCAATCTTTCCATTTCCTTTCGCAATCTCTTTTGCTTTACGAATCTCATTACGAAATGCCTTTTTATTTACTTCCATTGGCCTTTTGTTAAATTCCGGATCACGATATCCTGGATTCACGCTACTGATTACTCCCATGCCGCCTTCTAATGCGACATGTCCAGCCAGATTCCCCAGCGAAACACCAACCCCCATGCCACCTTGAATAATAGGCACTTTCAGATTTAATTTATTTTTGAGCATTTATTTCTCCTGACATAGTACGTTCAAAACCTTTTCGTATCCACTGTACATTGTTTCAAAAATTTCAGAAATTGGTCGAATTTCATTAATTTGTCCTACCACTTGTCCAGCCATCAAAGAACCTCTCTCATGGTCGCCATCAAATACTGCACGTTTTAATGCACCCAGTGTATATTCTTCAAGCTCCATTTTGTCCGCGCCTTCTTTTTCACGTTTCACATATTCACGCGCCATCTGATTTTTTATAACGCGTACTGGTGTTCCTGAAATACGGCCTGTTACTACAGTGTGATTATCTTTCGCTTTTAGCACTGCTGCCTTATAGTTTTCGTGAATAGGACATTCTTCTGCTGCCAGAAGGCAAGTTCCAAGTTGAACACCTACTGCACCAAGTGCAAATGCAGATAACAGTTGTCTTCCGTCCCCAATTCCACCAGCTGCAATTACCGGAATTTTGACAGCATCCACGACCTGTGGTACCAAAGTCATTGTTGTCATTTCTCCAACATGACCTCCACTTTCTGTTCCTTCTGCAATTACCGCATCCACACCTGCTGCTTCCATTCTCTTTGCAAGAGGAATGCTTGGAACTACAGGGATTACTTTCATTCCATGTTCTTTCCACATTTCAATGTATTTTTGTGGATTGCCAGCTCCTGTGGTAACAATCTTAATTCCTTCTTCTGCAATTAGTTTTGCCATATCATCTGCCTGTGGATGCATGAGCATCAAATTCACTCCAAATGGCTTATCCGTTAAACTTTTCGCTAGTTCAATATGTTCTTTTAGCATTTCTAAATTCATACCTCCAGCAGCAATCAGACCTAATCCACCAGCATTGGAGACCGCAGCAGCAAATTCTCCCGTCGCAATATTTGCCATTCCACCTTGAATGAATGGATATTTAATTCCTAACATTTCATTTAATTTCATGATTCTCCAAACCTTTCTCACGTTCTTTTCTAAACCGTTATTAATGCGGACGCCCAGGTGAATCCTGCACCAAATCCAACCATTATTATTTTTTCGCCTTGCTTTAATTGCATTTTGGCAAACATTTCATCCAAAACGATTGGAATACTTGCGGCTGATGTGTTTGCGTATTTATCTAAATTCATATAGAACTTATCTGCAGATAATTTGTATTTTTTTTGAACATGTGAAATGATTCTAGCATTTGCCTGGTGACAAACGAAATGGTCTACGTCTTGTATTTCAAGTCCTGCTTTTTGTAACACTTCTTCAATTCCTTGCTGAATCGCATCCACTGCGAAGCGAAAAACTGCACTTCCTTCCATTTGAAGTTTCTGATTTTCTGCCCCAGGCCCACCGCATACAAGGGCTTCATTATCGCCTCTTGACCATTCTTTCGAATAATACATATGTTCCTCCGAAAGTGTAAGTAATGCTGCTCCTGCCCCATCTCCGAAGAGAACACAAGTCGATCGATCATTAAAATCCAAGACTCTGGACATTTGCTCACTTCCAATTAAAAGTGCATATTTTTTTTCAGATTGCTCTAAAAGTCCTTTGCATATTTTCATACCATATAAAAACCCAGAACATGCTGCGTTAATATCAAATGCAATCATATCATCTGATAGCCCTAACTCCTTTTGCACCATACATGCAGTGGAAGGCATCATATAGTCTGGTGATACCGTTGCCACAAGAATGATTCCAATCTCAGAAACATTGATACCTGCCTTTTTAATCGCGAATTTCGCAGCGCTTGCAGCCAATTCATAGTTCTTTTCTTCTTCACTGAAATGTCGACTTCCAATTCCCGTTCTTGAGCGAATCCACTCGTCACTCGTATCCACAATTTGACTTAAATCTTCATTTGTTACAATTTTACTTGGAACATAGCTTCCGGTCGATACGATCCGAATTCCTGTCATCCTTTTCCTCCAATCTTATGAAAGCATTTAAATACTCTCATCTCTGCGAGAATGAATATTCTTTATGATGGAGTATAACTACCATCTATGTTTCGATACTTTTTATATCGTCTTTCCACCAAAATATTTGGTCTTACTTTAATGAGTCGTTTCATTTCCCGTTCCAGTACTTTCTCAATCATTGCATATCCACGATGTTTTGCACTTTGTATTCCTTTTTTTCCTTCACGAATAATTCCATCGATCAATCCATCTTCGTAAATTTCTTGCGCAGTCAAACGCATAACTTCTGCACCCTTTGCCGCTTCCTTTGCATCTTTCCACATAATGGTCGCAAATCCTTCTGGGGAAAGAATCGAATAGACTGCATTCTCAAGCATCCATACTCGATCGGCTACTCCAATTGCAAGCGCGCCTCCACTGCTACCTTCTCCTGTAATAATAGCAATTGTTGGAACACGCAAACCACTCATAAATGCAAGATTCTCAGCGATTGCATTGCTTTGTCCATTTGCCTCCGCCTCAATTCCTGGATATGCACCCGGTGTGTCAATAAAAAGAATAATTGGTCTCCCAAATTTCTCTGCTTGTTCCATCAGTCTCTTCGTTTTTCGATATCCTTCAGGGCCAGGCATTCCAAAGTTGTATAGCATATTCTCTTCTAAATTGCGACCCTTACGATGTCCAATTACAGTTACAGGAATCCCTTGAAAACAGCCGATACCACCCATGATGCTAGAATCATCTTTTCCCAGCCGATCGCCTTTTAATTCTACAAAATCCGTAAATAATGCCTCAATATATTCTGTGATTACTGGCCTCTTTGGATCTCTGGCCAATTTCACACGCTCGTACGGTGTCATAACAGTCTTATTTTCCATAACAATTCTCCATTCGATGAAGTCTTAGTAATGTCGTGATCACCTGTTTCATTTCTCTTCTTGAAACAATTTTATCAACAAAACCATGTTCTTCCAAAAACTCGGATCTTTGAAAACCTTCAGGAAGAGTCTGACCAATGGTCTGCTCAATGACTCTTGGTCCTGCAAAACCAATCAGTGCACAGGGCTCAGCAAGGATGATGTCTCCGAGAGACGCAAAACTTGCGCTTACACCGCCTGTCGTCGGGTGTGTAAGTACCGAAATGTACAATCCTCCTGCTCTTTTAAAACGTTCAATTGCTGCACTGGTCTTTGCCATTTGCATGAGAGAAAAAAGACCTTCCTGCATTCTAGCTCCTCCGCTGGCCGAAAAAATAACAAGTGGTAATTTTTTATCACCTGCCACTTCAATTGCTCTCGTCAGTTTTTCACCTACTACCGTACCCATACTTCCCATTAGGAATCTTGAGTCCAGTGCTGCAATCATGACCTTTTGTTTATCGATCTTACCTACTCCTGTCACAAGTGCATCACATAAACCGGTTTTTTCCATGTATTGATTTAATTTCTCTTCATATTCCGGAAAATTGATTGGATTTTTCGTCTGCATGTTTCCATTCATTTCTCGAAAACTGCCATCATCAACCAACATTTCGATCCTTTTTTTTGCACTAATGCCTAAATGATGTCCACATTTAGGACATACATATTTTTCTTTCTCTAAAGTACTTTTTTTATTCATCCCTTCACATACTGGACACGCTCTTTCTCCATCCGTGTTTTGGGTCTTTCTTCTCAGATTCTTTAGTACATCTAGTTTTTCTTTGCGTAACAGAAAAAGATTACTCATTTCACTGCCTTTCTATATGGATCTATTTATCCATCATTTCATTCCATTTCATCAAGTCCTCTTTATTCGTTTCCCAAAATGATGTATCAAAATTTCCACGAACAAAAGTTGGATGATGTAAAATCAAATGCATCATGTCCGTATTTGTATCTATTCCTTCGATAATCATTTCCTGCAAGGCACTTCTCATTCTTCGGATTGCTTCTAAACGTGTCTCTGCGTGAACAATCACTTTCCCCATCATAGAATCATAATAAGGGCTTGTTTCATATCCCGAATATAAATCACTGTCAACACGCACCCCAAATCCTGAAGGGAAATGCAAAAACCCAATTTTCCCTGGGGATGGTCTGAAATTTTCTCTTGGATTTTCAGCATTGATTCGAACCTCAATGGCATGCCCTTTGATCACAACATCTTCCTGTTGAATTGTCAAAGGTAGCCCAAACGCGATGCGAATTTGTTCTTTGATCAGGTTTATTCCTGTTACCATTTCCGTAACTGGATGTTCTACCTGAATTCTTGTATTCATTTCAATAAAATAGAAGGAACCACTCGCATCTACAACAAATTCGATTGTGCCAGCACTAAAGTAACCTGCTGCCTTTGCTGCTCGTACTGCGATTTCTCCCATTTCTTGTCTATTTTTCTCATTTAATATTTTAGATGGTGCTTCTTCCATCATTTTCTGATTTCTTCTTTGAATGGAACAATCTCTCTCTCCAAGATGTATGATATGCCCAAACTCATCGCCTAGTATCTGAAACTCAATATGTCTAGGGTTGATGATAAGTTTTTCAATATACATATCACCATTTCCAAAAGCTGCCAACGCTTCAGATTTCGCAGTATCGAAAGCACTCTTAATCTCGTCTTCAGAAAAGGCTTTTCGCATTCCTCGTCCACCACCTCCGGCAGAAGCTTTAATCAGCACAGGATATCCAATGCGTTTAGCTTCACGAAATGCATCTTCTGCTGTCGCAACTAAACCATCACTTCCCGGTACGACCGGTACATTATTCTTAATCATTAGTTCTCTTGCCGCTTGCTTATTTCCCATTTTATCAATGATATCAGCGGAAGGACCGATAAATTTTATTCCATTTTGTTCACACATTCTTGCAAAATCTGCGTTTTCTGAAAGAAAACCGAATCCTGGGTGAATGGCTTCACAGTTCATTTTTAATGCTGTCTCAATTAATGTCTCTTTTTTCAAGTAACTGTCCATAGCTTTTGGTGGACCGATACATATTGCATGTGTTGCAAGTTGCACTGCGAGAGATTTTTGATCTACAGTTGAGTACACGACAACAACCTCAATTCCCATCTCCCTCGCGCATCTTAAAATACGAAGTGCGATCTCGCCACGATTAGCAATTAAAATTCGCTTAAACATTCAAATAACCATACCTTTCTGGAGTATCGTGTGTAAGATCGTTCTTACACACCAGACTCTTTTATCTTGAATAGCACTTCGTCATATTGAACAAGTTCCTCATTTCCACCAAGGATGTCCAAAACAACCCCGTCAACTGGTGAAAGAACTTCATTCATGAGTTTCATAGCTTCTATAAGCCCTAAAACTTCACCTTTTTTTACCTTTTGTCCAGACATTACGTATGGTTTTGCATCTGGTGAGGATGCTCTGTAAAATGTACCTACAAGCGGTGCTTTCACAAATGTAATTCCTGCTTCTACAGGTGTCCCTTGCGGCGTTTTCTCTACCACACCAACTGGCACTTCCATTTGCCCCATCACAGGTGTTTGCACATTGATTGCAGCGTTCGTTGTCATTTCTCTTTTTAATTTCACCATGATCTCTTCTGTTTCAATTTCTAATCCTGATAACGTGGATTTCTCGAATTTGTCGATCAATTGATAAATTTCTTCCATCTGCATATGTAAACCATGCCTTTCTAAATAGTACTTCTTATTTGCCTTGTTGATCAATATAATCAACGATGTCTTTTACAGTTTTAAATCCCAACAGATCTTCATCCGGAATTTTGATTGAGAAAGCTTCTTCAATAGCAATGTTCAACTCTACTGCATCTAATGAATCTGCTCCTAAATCATCGTTCAAACTAGCTTCTAAAGTTACCTCATCACTACCACAGCATAATGTTTCTACAATCAGTTCCTTTACTTGATCAAATGTCATTTTTGTTTCCTCCAAATTTGAGTTTTCTTTTTATTTTCATATTTCTCTATTTATTTACCTAAATATATTTAACTAAATAAATTTATCGTAATTATATATAGGATTTCAAGTTTTGTCAACTTGTCAAATCAACACAAAAAAAAATCTCACTAAATTTGTGAGATTTTTTTATATAAACATATTCCTAATGATAAATATTTGTCGGCGGATCGCACTCTAATCCCAATCTGTGATACATCTTCTCAATCAAATACCCTTCTCTGACTCCCCATGAAGATATTTTCATAGTTTTACAGTGATAAAGTTTCTGAATTTCATCCATAATCAACATTCCTGGAATAATGGTATGCATTCTGGCTGGAACAATCTTAAGTATTTGCTTCCCAACTTCTGATTTGTCATCCATAAATTGGTCAATTAATTTCGTAATATCTGCACAAGGAACTATTGTGTTTTCCAGTTTCATGTCATAAAACTCATTGTACAATTTTCCTGTCGCGCGATTTGTTCCACCCACACCAAGTACAATATCTCTTTTGACCTGAGGAAGATCACTTTGATAAAGTTGTTGTCGGATTTTTTCTCGAATTTCCAAAATTTCTTTCTTTTTGGGTAAGATTCTTTCTACATGCTCCGAAAATAAATTCAAAGATCCAACAGGAATGGAAACCGCCCTTTCAATTTTTTTATCTTTAAAAAAAACAAGTTCCGTACTTCCACCACCAATATCGACTACGATTCCTTCCTCTTCCGAAATGCAATGGGTCGCTCCAATAAAATCAAGCTCTGCCTCCTTCTCTCCTGAGAGCACTTGCACTCGAAAACCTGTACGTTCCATGATTTCTTCTATGATTGCATTGGTATTTGATACGTTACGTATGGATGCTGTAGCAATCACAAAAACATCATCAAAACCAACGCTATGCGTGATATTTTTAAAGTCATTCAAAATATCAATGGCCTTTGCAATCCCCTTCTTTGACAATTTTCCATCTTCTACATAACTAGCAAGTCCTGCCATATGTTTGTTGTGAAATACTGGGTAAAAATCTTGATTGGCAACCCGATAACAGGATAATCGAATGGTATTCGAACCCATGTCTATAATTCCATACATATTTGCTCCTCTATGTCTTTCCGAAACTTCTAGCGTTCTGCAATTAATATATCTTGCGCACTTTTTGCACCACGTTTCTTATCCACTCGAATGTAAGTTCCGTCTGGTTTGAGTTTTCTTCCTTTTACCTGATCGTTCCACATAATCTGAAACATAGATAGAATTCTTTCTTTTAAATCCAACTGAAAAATTGGAGTACAGATTTCTATACGTTTTAAAGTGTTTCTTGTCATCCAATCTGCAGACCCGATGTAAATTTTGGGATCTTTTGCCCCAAAAATATACATCCTCGAATGTTCAAGATATCTTCCCACAATACTAACTACTTCAATATTTTCCGTTTCACCAGGAATCCCAGGTAAAATACAACAGATTCCTCTTACAAGTAGTTGAATCTTTACGCCCGCTTTCGATGCCTCAACCAGTGCCTCAAGAAGCTTAATATCCGTTAGCGAATTAATCTTTGCAGCTATATATGCAGGTTCTCCAGCCCTTGCCTTATTGCTCTCATCTGTAATCATCTCGAGCAACCGATTCTGCAATCCATTTGGAGCAACTAATATGTTTTCTTCTGGCTCAGCCAATTCGCCCAATCCAATTTTTTTAAATACATTTGCAATTTCACTTCCAATCACAGGTGAAGCAGTAATCAATGTTAAATCAGAATATAACTCAGCGGTCATTTCATTGTAATTTCCGGTTCCAATCTGCGTAATATATTCAAGCTTTTTATTGACTTTTCTTGTGATTTGACAGAGTTTAGAATGTACTTTTACTCCGTCAATACCGTAAATAACCTGGCATCCCGCTGCTTCTAATTCTCTAGCATATTCTATATTGTTCGCTTCATCAAATCTCGCTTTCAATTCTACTAAAACAACCACTTCTTTACCATTATCAATTGCATCAATCAATGTATCTACGACTTTACTATTCTTTGCAAGTCGATACAAAGTCATTTTAATTGATACCACATTGGGATCATTTGCTGCCTCCTCCAACATCTCTAAAAAAGGCTTCATGGAATCATATGGATAACTAAGTAGCACATCTTTCTTTTCGACCTGCGAAATAATCGAGATTCCCTTTTCAATTTCCTTTGGCCATTTTGGTGAGAACTTTGGAAAAAACAGTTCCGTATGAGAGCGAAGTAAGTCTCTAATTCTAGATACATATTTGGTGTCAAGAGGGACATCCGACATCAATACCCTGGATGAATCCAGACCCAAATTAGAACAAAGCACGCGAATTACCTGCTTATCCAGTGTTCTGGTAATTTCCATTTTTACAGGTTCCAATTTTTTTCTTTGTCTTATTGCCTCTTGCATGGCATCCCGATAATTTAAGTCTTCATCTTCTACTGCTTCCACATCAATATCAGCGTTTCGCGTCAGTTTGACAAGTGACTTCGACTTGATTGAGTAATTTTCAAATATTTGATTCACAAAATGTAAAATAATTTCTTCTACGAGCATATATGTTTTTGTTTTTCCTGGAATGGATACGACACGTTCAATTCCGGGTGCTCCACATGGAATGATTCCAATTTTTTCTTTCCCTTTTGTCGTTTCCATAACTACAACCGCGTAAATCGCACCACTATTCATAAATGGAAAGGATTGTTTTTTTCCCACAATCATAGGCGACAAAATTGGTGCCACCTCTGCATTAAAATAATTTTGGATGTACTTCGCATCCTCAATCGAAAGATCAGCATAGCTTACTTCTCGAAGACCATATTTTAATATTTCTGCTTTTAAATCTCGATAAACTGCCGCTCGGCTCTCATAAAGACGCTTCGTTTCATCAAGAATTGCTTCAATTTGTTCTTTACTGGTCATTCCTGCTTTGTTGTCTCGAATGTTATCATCCAAAAGCAACTGATCTTGAAGGGTTCCTACTCTTACCATGTAAAACTCTTCTAGATTGCTTTGAAATATTGATAAAAATAACAGTCTTTCACAAAGAGGAACTTCTCGATCTGCAGCTTCCTCTAGTACCCTTTCGTTAAATTTCAACCAAGATAATTCACGATTTACATAGACACGTTGAGCCCTTGCATCTGGTTTTTCCAAAACAGAAAATTCTGGTTCCTTCACTGGATCAAACTGGACTTGCAAATGTTCCTCTTCAGATAGACTCGAAAACTCGTCTGCTTGAACAGATTCAGGCATTTGAGTTTCTAATGTACTTCGACGATTCCTTTTTTCTCTATACTTCATAAAAAACTTCTGTAAATCAATTAACATAACGTATTTACTTGTTTGTCTTTCCTACAGACGTTCAATTGCATCCAAAGCAAGCCGTGATCGTTCACACTCACTTGAACTCAATGTAATCTGATAGCAAAGAGCACTTCCTTTCATTTTTTCTGATGCATACGATAACCCATTGGTTCTTTCATCAAGCAACGGATTATCGATTTGTTTTGGATCTCCAAGTAAAATGACCTTGGTCCCTTTTCCGGCTCTTGTAATGATTCCTGTTACCTGTTTCGGTGTCATATTCTGAGCTTCATCAATAATAAGATACGTTTTAACAAACGAACGACCACGAATAAAATTCATCGCCTCAGCAGTAATGATTCCTCTTGCAAACACTTCATCAATTTTTCCCGAAAGTTCATTTTCATCCTCATAGCGATCTTCTTCATTGGAATCAATCAGCTGCTCTAGGTTATCAATAATTGGTCTCATAAGCGGTGAAATCTTTTCCTGTTCCGTCCCTGGCAAAAATCCAATGTCATCATCAAATTGCGCATTGGGTCTGCTACATAAAATCTTACGGTATTGTTTTCTCTCTGCGTTCAATACTTTTTCCAAGCCTACTGCGAGTGAATAAAAGGTTTTTGCTGTACCAGCCATTCCTTTTACAATAACTAAAGGTGCTTTGTCAGGATCCTCCATCAAAGCTTCCTGTAAGAAATATTGACCTGCACTTCTTGGAGATACTCCATATGGTCTATTCTTTTTATATGTCAAAGGAACGATTTTCTCTCCATCAAATCGTCCCAGATGCGTTCTCTTATTGGATTGATCAGCATATAATATCAAAAATTCATTGATTACTAATTTAATTTCTTTACGATTTCCTTCTTCATCAACTTGATAGACGTTTTCAGGACGAATTCCACTTCTTTTAAATGTGCGAAAAGATTCTTCATCAACATATACTTCCGTTCTTCCCGTATACTGAGAATTCTCATAGTCCACCTGCTCAGTTGTATAGTCCTCTGCCTGAATACCTATGATTTCTGCCTTTATACGTAGCAGGATATCTTTTGTGACCAGAATGACTTTTTCTTCCGGGAACTTATCCACAAGTCCTTTGCACACTTTTAAAATGCGATTATCATTTTTTCCAGATGGTAGATCCGTCGGCAATGTAACTTCTGTAAAATTCTTCTCTACCTGTACGGTCCCTCCGTTTTCTAGTTTTACACCTTTGAGCAAGTCTCCTGCAAAACGTAATTTTTCAAGATGTCGAATTGCACTTCTGGCGTTTGCTCCTGTTTCACCGTCTGCATTTTTTAGTCCATCGAGTTCCTCCAGCACTACAAGTGGAATCACAACATGGTTGTCTTCAAAACACATCGGTGCTCTTGGTGAAAGAATCAGTACATTGGTGTCAATTACATAGGTCTTTTTCATAGAAGGTCCTCCAATATTTTATTGTATTAGTATAGGTTGTATAGAAACATTCCTCTATCGTCAGGTCGTAAAATATTCATGAAATCTATGTAAAGTCTCAGGATAACAGGTCGAGTAATTTTTCTTCACCAAGCGGTCTGTTTAATAAATATCCTTGTAGCAAGTCACAATTTTTTTCATCCAGATAATTTTGTTGAAACTGAGTCTCAATGCCTTCTGCAACAACTAGCATTCCAAGTCCATGCACCATAGAAATAATGGCTCCAACAATTTCTTTTTTTTCTCCATCATCAATTGCATTAATAAATGCTCGATCAATTTTCAACTTATCCAGAGGCAAATCCAGCAAATAACTTAAAGAAGAATATCCTGTTCCAAAATCATCCATAGAAATTCGGATTCCATGCTCTTTCAGGCGCTTAAAGGAATCCAATGCAAACTCCTTATTGTGTATAAACACCGATTCAGTAATTTCCAATTCGATATCTTCTGGATTGACCTGCTCTTCTTCTAGTACTTTTAAAATATGTTTCACAAAGTAAAAATCATACATTTGAATAGTCGATACATTGACTGCAATAAAAAACTTTCCCTGATAAGTCTGTCGAATTTCGCGAATCTTTTTACAAACGGTACGAAGTACCCACTCTCCAATTTGCTTAATAAATCCGTTCTCTTCTGCAAAAGGAATGAACTCTGCCGGACTAATTCTTCCCTTTCTAGGGTTATTCCACCGTATTAGCGCCTCAAAGCCTGCAACATCCTTTCCTTTGCAACAGTAAATTGGTTGATATTCCAAATAGAATTCCTTGTTGCGAAGAGCAATTTCCAGCTCTTGTTCCATTTCTATTTTGCTTAGAATTTGGTCTTCCATTTCTCTACGATAAAACTGCACATTATTCTTTCCGACTTCTTTCACTTTATACATAGCAGTATCTGCTGCTTTGAGTATTTCTGTTACATCCTTGCCATCTTCCGGATAAGAAGCGATTCCTATACTCACCGTAATTCTTGTTCTTTTCCCCTGAATGTTAAAAGGTTCCGAAAACAAAGCAATTAACTCTTTTGAATAGCTGTATACCTCTTCACTTGTCTCCATACTACGTATTACAATGGCAAGCTCGTCCCCGCCTAATCGCCCAAACAAATCATTTTTATTGATTTTCTTGGAAAGCCTCGTGGTAATTTGAATCAATAAATCATCCCCAGCATCATGACCCAACGAATCATTGATCCGTTTAAAATTATCCAAATCAATAAAAGCTAAAAAAAAATTCCCCTGTTTCTTCTTGTATAAATCAATCAGTAGTTCAATATGTTCAAAAACACGTTTTCGATTTGGAATTCCTGTCAAGGTGTCATTATATGCTAGAAACTGCAATCGACTATTCTTTTTTTCGTTTTCATCATTCAACTCCATGAGTTGATCATTTTGATCTCTTAATTCTTCTTCTGTTGCTAGAATTTCCTCATATAGTGCAGATATTTCTTCTTTCTGACTCATGATATCCGTCAACTGATTTCTTTTCATAGCCATAATTCGTCGGTAGAAGAGATTGACTGTTAACGATGCTAAAACCACAAGCATTAATGCAAGAAATAACAAAATCTCCATCGTGCGATCAAAAATAATGGTGTCAAGGCGATATATCGTGATTGATATCACATATAGAAATACATAGGTAAAAATCATATACGCCAAGTAGGACCAGTCGGTTCGTAAAGTAGTGATTACAGAAATGAAGAGCAAAATGAACCAAAATATCATTCCAATCCATGGATATAGAATAAAATATGTCACAAGAACCCCATACATAATCGTCAAAGAATTTAGATGTTTTCGAGCCTTCTGTGATATGCGAAAGTATTTGGAACGAAACAATAAAATTCCTACGACATAAAGCGAACCAGAAAGATACAACACCTCAAACAGATGCAAAGACCACAATACGCCTATCACCAAAATAACGGTCGCTCCAAAAACAACAGCAATTCCAAGTAGAGCAGCCACAAGATCACTCTCATATTTTAGTATTTCTTCTTCTGTTTTTGCATCAACAAGATTATCTAGTAAATCCTGGTAACTTTTTATTGATTTTCTAATTCCATTCTCTCTAGTTTTCATAATACTACCACCTTCATTCGTGTTACTTTTCTATCATAACATAAATCGATTAGACAATAAATTTATCGACCATTTCAAGCAACCGTTCGGCTCCCTCTTTTGTCGTTTTTGTTTTATTTAATACAACCTGTGCATTTTCAGAAATTCCATTCGTCTTTTTTGCGATGTTGTTGGAGCCTTCTGCACCTTCTCCTGTCGCTGTCGTAATCTCACTAATTGTCAGCAACATAGCTTTTATTGACATTAAAAGATCATCGGATGTACCACTGATATCAGAAATCAGCAAATGAATGGTTTCTGCATCTTTATTGTATTGTTCACCGGTCACAAGCTGTGCCTCATAATCTTTTACCACTTGCGTATCCAAAAATTCAAGTACTTTTGAAGAGGAAACACTTAGGTTTGATACCGAATCCACCACCGTCTTTGTCACTTCACGAATCTTATCCGCTGTAGATTTTGACTGTTCTGCAAGTTTACGAATTTCGTCTGCCACAACAGCAAATCCTCGTCCAGACTCTCCCGCTCTTGCTGCCTCAATAGCGGCATTGAGGGCAAGCAAGTTTGTCTGTGCAGTGACTGCAAGTATCACATCCGTTAAAACTTCAATTTCACTAACCGATTTTGACTTTTCAATAGCTTCTCTTAATTCTATTTCGACTTCTGATTTAATTTTAAATGCTGCTTCTTGAGACAGTGATGCATTACTTCTTAGTTGCAATGCTCGTTCACTGATCTCTCCTGCAAGTTTTGTTCCTTCCTGTGTCTTCATAGCAACTGATTCAATCGATGTCTGAATTTCATGACTCATCGCATCCATTTCCTGCGTTGATGCCGCTGTTTCCTGCATACCAGCAGAAATCTGTTCTGTCGTAGCAGATACATCATCCAAATCATCATTCAGTGCCATCATACTATCTGTAACGGTATCAACAATTTCAGATAGAACGGATGTTTCGTCTTTGACTTCAGAGATAATTTCCCGTAAATTTCCAATGAATAAATTTAAACTTCCCGCGAGATCTCCAATCTCGTTTTTCGATTTCAAATCGATGGTCTGTGTGAGGTCTCCACCTTTTTGAACAAGCTCCGTCATCTTGTTCTGCATTTTTTTCAAATGTGGCAAAATACTGACAATTAAAAAAACTGCCAAGGCGATGCTTACCAAGAAGGTGACGCCAAACACACCAAGTAAAATATTCCTAGACAGAATATATTGCGCTGTTCCAACTTCACTAATTTCATTGATTCCTTCAATATTTTTTTCTACCATATTTGAAGTCTTTATATTTAATGAGTCATACGCAATTTTAGAATCCCCATTGATATATTCAATGGCTTCCATCTTATCCATGTTGTTACTCAACTCGACCAATTCATCATTTGTTAAAACAAAATTATCCCATTGTGTTTTTTGTTGATTGAGCAAGGCGCGAAGTGTCCCCATGTCTTCTGCTGTCAACTCTTCTGCATATGCTTCAAACACTTCTGCAACTTGTACTTCAATTGCATCTAATTTGTTTTCGATTGCCTTTCTTCCTGTTTCGGTATCCGTAGTTAGATGATTAAATTCAAGAATACGATATTGAGAGATTAGGCTGCTTAATAGATTTGCCTGATTGAGTTGTGGCATTCTTTCCTGAGAAATCTTAGTAGAGTTCGAATTAATCGTCCCTAGTTCGATAATGGAAAAACCAGACATCACCCCCGTAAGAATGATTAAAAGCACAAAAGTTAATATCATACTCAGCTTTATAGATAATTTGGGAATCATGATTTTAGGTAGTCTAATTTTTGTCGTTTTATGTTTCTCCTCAATTTTTGCCTCTTTATGTTTCACTTTTTTGTGTTTTGCTATTTTTATTTTCTCCCCATGTTTGCTTTTCATAGAAATGCTAGATAGTATTCCTTTTCGTTCTTTTTTTATCCCATTTTTCATACACATACCGTACCTTTCTTCGACCCTGTCCATACACTATGACAGGTCCATTCATGAAATTTACTTCCAATATGGATCATCGGCCAATTCGGCCAATTTGTTTCTTCGATTATAGATCTCTTCTAGTACGTCTTCTGGTGTCATAAGCCCTACAAACATCTTTTCTATATCCTGCCCTACATCCATCCATTGTGCATCGATGTAGGATACCGCAGCCTGCATAACCAATTCTTCTTTATATTCTTTTAAATAATCCGAAATCCAGTCCGGATATTTGGATTCAATTTCCGGCCAACACGTTGCAAGAATCGTATCGTCGCCATCCAGTCTTTTTTGCAAATTATCATGTCTTGCTAAAAATCGAAAATATGATAGGATTTCTTCCTGATAAGGACTATTTGCATTTCCATACATCGCATTCGAGGCTGGGTTGATTCCTATCAACTGATTATCTCCCCAAGGCATAATAAATATTCCAAGCTTGTTCTCCATTTCTGGGTATTTTTTTATCACTTCCGTTGACCAAGCCACACCTTCAAGTGTCATTGCGAACTCGCCATTTGCAAATGCTTCCATTTCATTATCCATATTATTTTCTAAAAAGTCCGTACCATAATATCCAAGTTCTGCAAACTCATTCATCTGTGTCAGTATGGTCAGTAGTCCGGATACATTTCTAAGATCGTATGAATTTTCATTCAATTTGGTATATAAATCTGGATTATCTTGCAGATACATTGGCCCGCATTCAAAAATCGGAAGTACCTGATGCCACCCACTAGAAGTAGCCTGCCACATAGGAGTGATCCCATTTAATTTCAACCTTTCACACGTATTTTTCAATTCTTCGTAAGACGTTGGAATCGAAATTCCCAACTCTTCAAACACATCTTTTCGATAAGTATATAGCCAAATTTTTTGTCCTGAAAATGTAATCCCATAAACCTTTCCATCGTATGATATTGCCGAAAGTACGTTTTCATCCATTCTTGAAACGAATTCCTCATTTGTCAAATCAATACAATTCAAATCTGGATGAATTCGATCATATAAGGAAAACGGATCGCTATCCACCACAAAGATGTCAGGAGCCGTCCCATCTGAAAGTTTTGTCTTTAACCCATCTCTCCACTGCGCATCCGGATATTCCTGAAATTCGATACGCACCCCTGTTTCTTCTTCAAAATCCTTTGCAAGTGCAGACATGATAGCTCCCGCATTATTTGCACTTTCATTTAGTCCAATCGTCAGCGTAATTTGTTCTTCCTCACTTTTCACCGACTCCTGCAGCTCTTCCTTCATTTGTCCACACCCGGAAAGTATCAACATACAAATTGAAATGATCCCCATCAACGCAATTTTTTTGAGCAAACAGACCATAGTCCCTCCCATCAAAGTTCATATTTTTTTTGCAATTCTTCACCAGCTAATGCTCGACTGTATAAGTAACCTTGTACCATATCGCACCCTAACTCTTGTAGCTTTTTCAGTTGTTCTAATTCTTCAATTCCTTCCGCAATCACTGTTACTTTTTTATTATGTGCTAGTAGAATAATTGTTTCTACCAGTTGTGCATCATACTCTTTTATACATATTCCTTCTACAAAGGAACGATCAATTTTCAAAACAGAAATCGGAAGTTCCTTAAAATATCCCAAAGAAGAATATCCTGTGCCAAAATCATCCAAATGTATTTCAATGCCTTTTTCTCGTAGGCTACCAATCACATCACTACCTGCTGCCAAAGAACGCATTAAAACAGATTCCGTAATCTCCAAAGAGATCCATTCCGGTTTTACTTTGTTTACTTCTAAAATCTGCATCAGTCTTTCCGGGAAATT
This sequence comes from Lachnospiraceae bacterium, assembly GCA_963666475.2. Classification (GTDB taxonomy): domain Bacteria; phylum Bacillota; class Clostridia; order Lachnospirales; family Lachnospiraceae; genus JBFHIZ01. The sequence continues at coordinate 1,650,729 of CAXXJM010000001.1, forward strand.
AGTACCCAGTAATTGCGAAGGAGAAATATTGATTGCTACACTTACAATCCTCTTTTTGTCCTGATTAATACGTTTTGCAAAAAGACTTGCTTCTTCAATGATTCCCATACCGAATTCTGTCATCATTCCCATTTCTTCAATAATCTGAATGACTTGAAACGGACTCATTGATAATTCACAATCATCTTGCCATCTTAATAAGGCCTCACAACCTACTATATTTCCTGTCATCGCGTTAAAATATGGTTGATAGTGCATTACAAATTTGCAATTTTTAACTGCCCTTCGAACCAGTTCTTGTTGGTTCGACTTATCAAGAATCTTGTCATACATTTCATCTTCAAATAAAATAATGCGATCTCTTCCTAGTTCTTTTGCACGGTATAGTGCAATATCTGCCAGTGTCAGTAACTCATGTCTTGTGTTTGCATGTTCATTAAAAATACTGACTCCCATACTGATTGTTATCATATGTGTAATCTGATTGATGACAATAGGTTCCTTTATGACACTTTTAAATGTATCTAGCAATTTCTCCAAATGCTCGACGTGCATAAAGTCTCGAATTACAATAATAAATTCATCCCCTCCGAATCGTCCAATCGATATATGCTCATTGGATATCGCATTCATTCTATTTCCGATGAAACTAAGGATTTCATCTCCAACATCATGCCCATACGTATCATTAATTAGTTTAAAATTATCAATATCTAAAAAACCAACTGCAATTCGGTTGCTATTTTTTGCTTTTCGTATGATCTCATCCATATATTTTGTAATGGCAAGTCTATTTTGAAGCCCAGTCAATGCATCCTGATATATGAGGTTATGAATTTGGCGCCCTTGCAAATCTACTTTTTCCAAACTATCGGTCAATTTTTTATTGCTATCAAGCAATTCTCGATTCGTAAGATCATTCTCATTATTCAAGTCTAAAATACGTTGTACCAATCGATTATAGCTACTGGCAAGTTTTCCGATTTCATCTTCTCCCAAATCAGAATCAAGTTTTACAAGTGAATTCCCTTCTGCATTTGCACCACGATTCATGACCGAGGCCAATCGCTCAAGTCTCGCAATAATGGTGTGGGCAAGACCATAAAACATGAAGAAGGAGCATACTAGTACCGCTGCGAAAATACCATATATCATGAAGACCTTCGCACCGAATCCTTTTTGTAAGAGATTGGAATCATATACAATGGAAATCTTCCAACCAGACAAAATATCATCTTCTGAAAACTCTTTTTCAAACAACTCATAAGATGGACTTGCAAGCATCTCCAGATAAGACATGTCACTGTCTAAATATTCTAGAATAACAGTTCCATCTGGAGCTGTCAGGCACAATTGCTTTTCCCCATCTTCGAGGTATCCAACATTCAAATTATTTCTTAGCCAGTCTGATGAAATCTCAATTTTGACAAAATTATTACTATCGTAATTTAATACATTTAATCTTCGAATATAGTAAATATAAGGAGTATCTTCAACTATGCGATACCCAATAAATGGATTTCTGCTTGATTTTTGATATTCTTGATACCATGTGGAATCTAAAATCTCCGGACTCAAAAAATGTCCATGTTCTGTTTCAAAAACGTTTACGTTTTCATAATATAAATCAATATTACTGATATATGGATGTACAATTTTGTATGAAATCACCTGTGAATCGATGTTCCGTAAAACAGAAATAGATTCGTTGCTGTTTGGACTGTATGTTTCGAGTGCCCAAGCCACATCAGAATCTGCAAAATAAATAGCCCCCAGTTGTTTCACGGTCTCTACGGTGGTTGAAATATTTGATTCTAGTCGCGTCAATTCGCCCTCAATCACTGCCTGCTCTCTTTTGTCAAATTCATCTTCGACCTGCATGATTACCGCAAGTAACAAAACGATCGTTGGAATGAATATGCCAATAAAAAAAAGAAGCATAATTTTTTGTTTGATCCGAATATTAGCAATTTTTGTCGTCATAATAGTAAACATACATTCACGCCTCTTAATCCCTTCACAAAAAACCCTTCTTATTGTTTTATTTTACCTTTTTTTCATGATATTTGTCAATCTTCTTAGGTATTATTTCCTACATCTTATTTCATGATATTCTATTTGTCAGATAATTTTTTCACAAAAAAAGACTTACCATTTGTCGTAAGTCTTTTTGATTAGAATAACCGTATTTTATTTTTTTTCATTTCATACATCATTTGATCTGCAATACTTAGCTTTTGTGAGAATGAGTCTTCTTTGGATCGATAAATAGCATGTCCCACGGAAATCGTGGCTGTTATTTTGTTTAGCTGAATTTTCACATCACCAATTGATTCTGCTATTTTTATGAGTTCTTCGTCCGACAAAAGAAATGGTATTACAATTAAGAATTCATCACCACCTAGTCTTACTATAAAACTTTTTTCAGAAATCAGGTTTTGAATCTCTTTTACCATTTGGACAATCAGCCAATCCCCTTTTTCATGCCCGTACTGGTCGTTGATTTCTTTCAAGGAATTGATATCACCATAAATCAGCCCTATCGGGAATAGTGATTCTTCTGCTGTCTTTTGCCATTCTCTCAAATAATGCTTGTTATAGACCTCAGTCAATCCATCATGAAAACTGAGGTAATTCATTTTTTTCAAATACTTTTCTTTCTCCGTGATATCTTGTAATACATAAGAATACCCATAAACCCGATGCTTCGAATTATAGACCTCTCCGTGCACAATCTTATATATTGAACCATAAAGCTCAATGGATTGGTCGGATTCAATCCAAGGACAAACATCAAGCAAATATTTACCAATAACATTTTCCAGTTGCCTTGAAATAACGATTTCAGCCAAAGCATTCATATCCACAATCTGTTTCTCTAAATTCGTTACAAAGATTGGTTGTTTAATCTGCATAAAAATCTGATTTCTTGCAATCGGCCCGATGATAAACGATCGATCCATCTTATATGCATAAAGCATCAACAATGCAGTCGCATTCATTGCAATCGGAGTCGGATCCACCGTTTTATCGTTAAGTCCAAAAATAATATAAACAAAATTCGCCAAAAATGGAACCAATATTGCCAAAAGCATGGATACATATTTTTTTCTCTGCATCTTTGAAGATGTAATAATCGCGTAGATTGCCATGATGGCGGAAACCGCAAACATCATATAATTACTAATCGTCATAACATAAAAAAGAACGGAATTCTTTGTGAATACCACTCCAATACCACCGACATATTCGACCCATAAAGCAGTACGAAACAATTGATGAAGTGGGTTTGATAGTACGACTAGTATCATCACAATTGGATACAGATAAAATGCGAATAACTTCTTCCAGTTCATATCCGAAACGAGATTTGTAAAATACACGGTAAATAGAACCATATGAACAGCCATTGTCGTCATCCCAATATATTTCATCTCGTGAAGCCAAATCTTCAAATTCTCTTGTTCTACAATTGTACTTAATAACAAAAATGCGTTCCATAATCCAGTGCTGAAAAAAGTCAAAGATAAAAAAACAGTCATCTTTGAGTGACCGGTCCGAATCAAGTGTATTCCTATTGAAGACAGTAAAAGTACTCCTACTATATATAATATTTGAATCATCATAAATCAAGCATCTCCTTTTTTTTATTATACGAATAAAATTATGGAATTACAACCACACTACACATTTTACCTAAATCTTACAACTTTACATAAGGTTTACTCATTTTTTACATGATTTCAGACTCGAATCCTTTTGTAATACGTTACAATTTCAAGCATACCCATACTTTGGTACTATAGGAGGATTTCTGCAATGAAACTAAAAAAACTTGGAAGCAAACTCATATTACTCTTTATTATACTTGTTGGATCCTGTGTGATCATTCTAAGTGGCATATCCATTCTTTCTGAGCAAAAAATCATACATGAACAATTAACCTATAGCACAAGTGAAGCAGCCTCCTCTCTAGCTGACGAAGTAGACACATTGCTCACAGATCGTATGCATATGCTTTCATCTGTAGCAGAGCTTTCCTATATTAAAGATTTCACGTTTCTTAGTTCCTATGACACGATAAAGAGCATACAAAAGTCATATCCTGATTTTCAATTATTGTTTCTAGCCGATACTACAGGCGACCAATTTATCAAATCAAATGGTTCCTGTATCGGTAACATCTCCGAGGAGAGTTATTTTCAAATATGTATCAGCACAGATGCACCCGTTATTAGTGATGTGATTACCTCTGAAATCACCTGCCGCCCCGCAGTCAACCTTGCCGTTCCGGTACACAACAAAGACGGTGATCTGGTTGGAATCCTAGGCGGAACATTCGATTTAAGCGAACTCGAAGATATGCGTCTCGAATATCTTCGCGGTGAGACTGGATATTCATTTATTACTGACTCTGCTGGAATTGCTCTGGCACATCCAAATGAAGAATATGTAATATCAAAGCAAGACTTATCCAATCTTGAAATCGTTAAGGAGGCATTCTTATCGAAAGAAGGTTCTCTCGATTATACGGAACAAGGGGTACCGATCTATGGAAGTTATGCTACGGTAGCATCAACCGGATGGGCCGTTGTTATGAGACAAACTAGCAATGAAGCATATCAGGATATTCAGAATTCCTTAAATCGCAGTCTACTGTATGGAGCAATGATTCTGTTTGTTGCAATACTTACTGGAATCATCTTTTCAAAGTTTTTAACTGCTCCATTACACAATTTAGCGAAGAACGCTTCCGTTCTATCCACAGGTGATCTTACTAAAGAAATCAAAACTTCTTCCAAGGACGAAATCGGGCAACTCGGAAGTGTTTTTGAACAGATGCGAATGAACCTTAAAAGCTTAATATCAAATCTATCCACTGCAGCTGAAGAAGTAAAGAATGACATCATCAGTACTGATTCCTATGCAAAATCTATTGAAGAATTTTCAGAATCCATCACAACTTCGATTCATGAATTTGCAAAAGGTACGAATGAACAGGCCGAAAATGTCCAAACAGCAGCGAAAGCAGTACAAAATATATCAGAATCTATTGACTTTATTGCCATAAATAGCGAACGTTCTCATGACACATCTGAGGCAGCCAGTAAACTTGCAGCAAGTGGAAGTGCTTTAGTTACCAAACAAAATGAAAAAATCGCGGAATCGACGGCAGCGGTTTCAAAGGTTGCTGAAATCATACATTCCCTGAATGCAAATAATGAGGAAATTGGTGAAATAGCTGATGTCATTGCTCGTGTCACCAAACAAACCAATCTTCTAGCTTTAAATGCGGCCATTGAAGCCGCAAGAGCAGGGGAGCAGGGAAAGGGATTTGCCGTTGTAGCAGAACAAGTACGACTCCTCGCTGAAGAATCACAAATCTCTACTTCACGAATTCGAGAAATCGTTCAAATGGTTCAAAGCACAACTGGATTGGCTGTTGAACGCGCTGATCTCGCTAGTACCGCAATACAAATTCAAAATGAATCCATTCATGAAACTTCTGAAATTTTTGGGTCCATTGTAACACTTGTACATGAAATATCTCAGGAATTGAAAGCAATCACTTCCAAAACGTTAAATGTAAAAGAAGAAAGCAAGCAGATTTTGAAAAGTATGGAGTCCTTGATGGGAGTATCTGAAGAATCAGCAGCAAGCGCAGAAGAAATCACTGCCGCTGCAACTGAGCAGATGGATTCGATCCGAAAGATGGTTCTAAAAATGAATAAACTAAATGCACTTGCCGATGATCTTGCGATGCAGGCCAGTGCATTTAAACAATAAGGATTATGAAATTTAGGATGGGGGCCTATTCTTTTTTCATAATTACGAATTTTAACATAGGATAGTTGATCACTACTTGTAAAAAGATGTTTACTGCATTGGCAATCGTTGGAGCAAATCCACCAACAATTGGGCTGATCAATGCAATTACGTGAGGTGGTAGCCAAATGGAAATAATTCCTGCTACGGTTACCGTTAATATATACCAAGGAAGAACCTTGATAATATTACAATTTGCACCAAATACCACTTTTCTTTGTACGATAAAATTTACGATCTGAGCGCAAATATACGCCAATAAAAAGGATAAGAATCCGGTTAGACCACCTTCTGAAACAGGATAATCAAAGATAAACCATGAAAATGCCTGGTCTTTAAAACTCTTGAAAATAAATCCTGTCGATAGCCAAAGTGTAACAAAATTAGTAATTGTTGCTACATTACTCATTATATTAAAAAGTATAAATTCATATAAATCTGGGTGTTTTTCTTTCCATGCAAGCATTGCATTCATCACTGCTTCCTCTACTTTCTTACTGCTGCTTTAATTAATCTTCCGATTCCACGACAAGCATGACCATTAAAGATCATCAAGATTGCTTCTGCCATTGAATAAGTAACTGCTCCTTCTGTCATTTTTGCCAAACCTCTGAATGGCATATTATAAATGAACAAAATATTCAAATTTGGAACACCTTTTTTTTCACTGTTTACTTTTATTCTTGTCAAAACCCAATATACTAGTCTTCCAATCCAGCCTTTTGCATAGAATAGTTGGGCAAACGTATCGTTCATATCAAGTGGCTGATCTTTTTTCCATGCTCCATCTGGAATCTTATGTCCTAGAAGTTTGGAAAATTCTTCATCCGTTACATCTGTGATGTTTCCATTATAATAAGATGGCAAACTCGTTCTTTCGTCGTCCAACAGTTCTTGAGACGTCAAATCATAGACAGTCTCATCTAAAAGAATTTCCTTGACCAAACAAATATCTTGCACATTTTTTCCAACATGAACTTGGTATGCACCCGATTCAATAATCCATTGATCTTTATTGCTATCATACAAACGGAATGTAGTTTCTTCAAAAGGTATGGTAACTTCTAAGGTTTCTCCTGCTGGCACCCAGACCTTTTTAAAACCTTTTAATTCTTTTTCTGGTCTATAACATTTCGAATCCGTTTTACCAATGTACATTTGACATATTTCATATGCATCCGCTGTTCCAACATTTCTTACTTTAAAAGAAACTTGATTTTGCGTAACAAACAAATCCGTATATTCGAACTCTGTATAAGAAAGTCCAAAACCAAATGGGAAAAGAACTTCTTTCTTTGTTGTGTCAAAATAACGATATCCTACAAAGATACCCTCGCGATATTCTGCAGTGTATTCTTTACCTGGAAAATATGCGTGCACTGGAGAATCTTCATATACCAGTGGATAGGTCTCATTAAGTCGTCCTGACGGTGCATATTCTCCAGTAATCACGTCAAGCATTGCATTTGCTCCGGCCTGACCTCCTAAGTATCCGTGAATTACAGCTTTAACATTTTGAATCCAAGGCATTTCAACTACAGAGCCTGCTGAAAGTACAACAACTGTATTTTGGTTTACTTCGGAAACTGCTTGAATGAGCTCGATCTGATTCTCAGGCATTTTCATATGATCACGATCCATACCCTCAGATTCGCTAATTTCATCCAATCCAACATAGAGAAGAACATATTCTGCTGTTTTTGCAAGTTCTATAGCCTCTTTTAGTAAGTGAGGATTTTTACTTTGATTTCTTTCAAAGCCTTTTGCATAGCCCACTTGAACCAACTCTGTACTTTTTAAGGCTTCCAAAGTATTATCTACTCTTGTAGGGTTTACTAATGAGCTTCCAGCACCCTGATATCTAGGTTTTTCAGCAAAGTCACCAATGATAGCAACTTTTTTATCACCCTTTAATGGAAGTATATTTCCTTCGTTCTTCAAAAGAACAATACTTTCTCTAGCTGCACGAATTGCAAACTGATGATGTTCTTCAAAATCTACCTGAGATGTCTTTTCTTTTAAGTTCGCATCTAGCTTTAATATCATATCAAGAAGTTCGTCGACCCTTTGATCCAAAGTTTCTACGGATAGCCTTCCTTCCTTAACGTCTTTGATCAATTCTTTTTTCCCTGGATCCCCTGTGGAAGGCATTTCTAAGTGACTTCCATTTTGTACCCCAAGTCCATGATCGTTACTAGCACCCCAGTCAGAAACAACTACTCCGTCAAAACCCCATTCATCTACCAAAATCTTCTGAAGTAAGTATGCATTTTCATTTGCATAAACTCCATTGATTCGATTGTAAGAAGACATGATCGATTTTGCTTTTCCCTCTTTTACTGCAATTTCAAACCCTGTTAAATATAATTCTCGAAATGTTCTGTCATCCAGAATCGAATCCGAGCTCATACGTCTTAATTCTTGACTGTTCACAGCAAAGTGTTTCGGACATGCTGCAACTCCAGCGCTCTGTATTCCTTGAATGTAACCTGCAGCCATTTTCCCTGCAAGTAGCGGATCTTCACTAAAATATTCAAAGTTACGACCACATAACGGACTTCTTTTTATATTTAAACCCGGGCCTAATACCATATGTACTTTCTGAAAAGCTGCCTCTTCACCAATTCGTTTTCCAAGCTCTTTTCCAATTTCAGGATCCCAGCTATTTGCTACCGTCGCTGCTGGAGGAAAACATGTCGCTTTTACACTTTCATTCAGTCCTAAGTGATCCGCTGCACCCGCTTGTTTTCTTAGACCATGTGGTCCATCAGACAAAAAAATCGAAGGAATCTGCAAGGACTCGATATCTCTCGTCTCCCAAGTATTTTTTCCAGACATCATGGAAGCCTTTTGCTCCAACGTCATTTGGTCAATAATCTTTTGATTTTTCAACATAGTTTTTCTCCATTCTATAAAACAAAAAAGCTGAACATCGTCAGCTTTTTAACTGATACTTGTATTATAACAAGTACTTCACATTTTGTTTTTATTCGGCATAAAATGTCTGTCTTATGACACAATCTGACTTTTTTTCTGAAATTCTTTCAATAAACGTATATATTCTTTCGGAATTGGCAATAGAATCTGCAATGTAAAGATATGATCTTTTACCTCCGCATACATCGTTCCTTTATACTTTTCTGCAAGATGTTTGATACTCTTCATCCCAAATCCATGAATATCTTTTCTACGCTTCGTTGTGATCGGAAGTCCATGGTCAAAAGTCAACTCTTCTTCTACAAAATTATTACTCTGTATGGATAGGAAACTTTCATTTGCAGAGATTGTAAGGCTAATTACTCTTTGTTCTTTATCCTTATGTCGAATCACACATTCTATCGCATTGTCAAGAATGTTTCCTAGAAGTGCATACAAATCCTGCGTACCTATGAAATCCAATTGCCCAACATCTATAATGCAGGATAGCTTAATCTGATGTTTTTCACAGTACAGACTTTTTTCAGATAAAATGGTATTCAGTACTTCATTATCCGTTTTCACAACGGAATTGTAAAACATAATGGATTCTTCCACTTCATTAAAATAATCTTCCATTTCTTCCTTACTAGCCATACGAAGTGCATTAATCTGATATTTTAAGTCATGGCATTTATGATTGATCATTTCAATGTTTTCTTTTGACAATTGATATTGCTTTTGTCTTTCGTATAAGAGTTGTTTTACAATTTCCTTTTCCTTACTCAAATTACTAATTCGAAGCATATTGTATTGTAGTACCAGGATTAATATACTACTTAAACAATCGTAGAGCGCTCCAAGGTAATTGATATCATTGAAATCATCGGAACCATTTGCAAATAAATGTTGACCGAGAAAAGCAGTAAACAGAAGCATTCCCAACATAAAAACAAAAAAGAAAATAGTAGAAGCATGATCCTCAAACAACACGCCATTCCCTGCTCTTAATTTTTTTACATATATCTTAGCTATGAGATAGTAAAGCAATGCTGTTGTTACCACACATACGAACGTATAAAGCAAAAGACTATTTCGTATATCCTTCCAAAGTCCAAGTGCAAGCACTTCATTTACCATGACGTACTCAATGTGCTGCATACAATACCCACCAACCCCTACAAAAAGGAGATCGCTCCAGGTCACCTCATAGTGGAGTTTTAGATACAATAAAGTCAGTATCATCAAGAAAATATACCAACTAACGTCAATAAATTTCGAGAAATATGCCATTTGAAAGGTCTCAACATACCCACTAATAAAAACATAAGACATAGCAAGCGGAACCAAAAACAAAAGTCCTAATATATAAATCAACGTGAAATGTGGTTTTTTCTTCGCAAAAATCCAGATCAATATCTGCTCTGCGGCAATGAGCTCTACAATGTATCGAAACTCTTCAAAAAAATCTACTGCCATTAGTGCATCCCTCCAACATATCTTGTAAATGCATCCATAAACTCTTTTTTCTTATTTCTACTAATTTTAAGCTCCTGGTTTGCGACGGTTACATATTCTCCTTCAATCGCTGATACATACTTTAAGTTCACCAGATAGCAATGATTGCTACGAATAAAGTGATATTCATCCAGTTCCTGCTCCACTTCTTTCATGACACCACGAACGGTATAATTTCCCTGTGTCGTATGGTAGATCAAGTAATGTTTCTCGACCTCTACATAGTAGATATCCGAAGTCTTCATATGAATCATGGCATCCGCAGTCGCAATCACAACTTTATAATCTTGATTCCTAGATACATAACGCATTGCTTTTTGAAGTTTTAAAGCAAAATCAGGATAGGACACTGGTTTTACAATGTAGTCGATTGCTTCAACCTCGTAGCCTTGTAACGCATATTGAGCCAAATTTGTAACAAACATAAGAACGATGCTTGGATCCATTCTACGGAGTTCTTTTGCCGTTTCGATTCCATTGAGACCTGGCATCTCAATATCAAGGATTACCAAATCGTAATCTTTCGTGTACGCATTTAAAAATTCCAACGGTGTGTGAAAAATTGTAATTTTATGGTTCAAATTCCTTTCTTTTCCGAACCTGGCTATATATTGACTTAATTGATCTGTGATTTTTAAATCATCATCTACGATGGCAATTTTCATATGGACCATAACTCCTTTTCTAGAAAGATTTGATATCATTATATGGTTATGTAATAATTATAACAAACATTTTTTTATGAAAACAGTTTTTTCAAAGGATTCATTCTGTACTTTTCTTTTTCTTTTATGATAGAATATATCATATATCTGTCAGAAAAACAAAAAAGGAGATCGTTATGTACGATTATTTAATAGTAGGAGCTGGTCTATTTGGTTCTATTTTTGCATACGAGGCAACAAAACAAGGAAAAAAAGTTCTTGTGATAGACAAGCGTGATCACATTGGTGGTAACATCTATACCAAGAACGTAGACGGAATCAATGTACACATGTATGGAGCACACATATTTCACACTTCGAATGAAGATACTTGGAAATATATTAATCAATTTACCCCTTTTCATCAATTTATCAATTCTCCAATTGCCATCTATCACGACGAAGTATATAACCTCCCATTCAATATGAATACTTTTTCCAAAATGTGGCATGTTCAGACCCCAAAAGAAGCCCAAGAAATGATTCAATTACAAATCAAAGATTATCAAATTGATGAACCAAAAAATTTAGAAGAGCAAGCCATCAAACTGGTTGGTCCAGACATCTATGAGAGATTAATCAATGGTTATACCTCAAAACAGTGGGGAAAACCTTGTGCCGAATTACCAGCTTCTATCATTAAAAGGCTTCCTGTAAGATTTACTTATGATAACAACTATTTTAATGATATCTATCAAGGCATCCCAGAAGGTGGCTATACCAAGGTCATTGAAGGCATGTTAGAAGGGATTGAAGTTCGTCTGAAAACAGATTTTCTATCAAACCGAAACGAACTTGAACCCATTGCTCATAAAATCATATACACCGGTATGATTGACGAGTACTACGCATATTGTTTTGGTCCACTGGCATATCGTAGCCTACGTTTCGATACCGTTCGTGCGGAAGAAGATAATTATCAAGGAAATGCGGTTGTAAATTATACAGCCAAAGACATTCCATATACAAGAATTATTGAACATAAACATTTTGATCCGAGCAGTTATGCATGTTCCAAAGGTCATTCTATCATAACAACGGAATTTCCTCAGAACTGGTCTGTCGGAAGCGAACCATATTATCCAGTTACAGATGATGAAAATCTTAGTCTGTATAAACGTTACCAGGAACTTGCCGAAAAAGACCAGCATATAATTTTTGGTGGCCGACTTGGAACATACAAATATTACGATATGCATCATGTCATTGAAGCCGCTCGTGATTTAGTATCAAAAGAATTTAATCGGGAATAAAAAAATGGGCTGAACAATCTTGTTACAGCCCATTTATTACACCTTCTAATCCTTCTTTTTGAAAGATATCCTTGTAGTAATCCACCTCTTCTCCAATCATCGCATCAATTACTTTCATTCCTAAAAGTTCGACTGGTGCTTTATCGTCCGTCATAATGTAGTTTCCAGGTTCGTATTTTTGAAGTCTTCCATGAACTGTCTGCATCATATTAGAAAAGGATGCATCCTCAATTTTATCGATGTTCCCGATCAAAGTCTCGATCATATCTTTATTGTTTGAAGCATATAGTTCTCGGTTTGTGGCTCCGCGTACATCTGCGGTATATACATTTTCAAATACACTGGCAATGGTATCGGAAAGATATTGATTGATATTTCCCTCTTCTTCACCTCGCATATTCATATTTACAACCATTACACCTTCTGGATTCAAATGTTCTTTCACCAAAGTAAAGAATTCTACGGAAGACATTTGAAACGGAATGGTAATGTCCTGATATGCATCGACCATTATCACATCATAGGTTTGGTCTGTTCCATTTAAAAACGCACGTCCGTCATAAGTCGTTACTTTCACTTGGTCATCCAGCGCAAAATAAGTCATGGCAAGATCCGTGATCTTCTGATCGATTTCTACCCCTTCGATATTTGCATCTGAAAAATATTTTTGACATTGCGTAGCAAAAGTACCGGTTCCCATTCCTAGTACTAAGACTTCCAAAGGCTCCTCCTTATCGAAATTTGTCATCAGGGGAGCAGCTAAGGCATAGTCATAATACATTCCTGTTAAGTCTCCGTCTTTCATATACACTGACTGTACACCAAACAACACATTGGTAGATAAAATGACTCTTCTCTCGTTCTCACTCACCTGTAAGTAATTATAAATCGACTCACCCTCGTAAGTCAGATCATTTTCCCAGAATGCAAAGCTATTGCTCTTTCCCAGGAAATAAGAAAGTATAAAAACCACAACACAAACGGCTACTTTCACGAGCTTTCTCTTTACAGACAAGAAATAAATAATCGCAAGTACCAATAAAACACCAGAAAAAATAAAAAAGGTCGCGTTGGTTCCAATCGCTGGAATTGTTACAAATGTGGGCAAGAACGTACCAAGAATACTTCCTATTGTGTTCGCTGCTCCTAGTTTTCCTACTGTCTTTCCATTATCACTCAGATTATCCATTGTGTACTTTGCAAGGGAAGGAGTCACGGTTCCTAAAAGAAACAACGGAAATACAAATACAACCATACAAGCTGCAAATGCTGACCAAATCAAATAATTACTATTTATGGAAAATATCAACAGGCCCGAAATCCCCAGAATCAAGTACTTTCCAAGAACTGGTATTAATCCAATCCACAACGCAGCAATGAGAATTCGACCATACAATAGATCAGGATTCGGATTTTTGTCTGCACTTCTTCCGCCGTAAATATTACCCAAAGCCATAGCAATCATAATTGTCCCAATAATTATCGTCCAAACAATCTGAGAGGAACTAAAATATGGAGCCAAAAGCCTGCTCGCACCAATTTCTACTGCCATAACAGACACCCCAGCAAAGAATTCGGTTAAATATAAATAAAGTTTATTACTTAGTAATCCTTTTTCTTTCATGAACTTCTCCCGTCTTTTTTCTTAACATTTGATACAAAATATATGAAAATAAGTAAGCTGCACCTAAAATAATTAGCGACCAGAGAATCGACATATAAACTGGTTGCTGATATACTCGTAAGAACGGATAAGGACCAACAATCACCCGTAATATATTTAATATAATGATAAGTACCGCATACACTGCAGTTGGTATAAATGCAATGTGCATGGTATGCCCTAGTATTTGATGATCTTCTTCCAAGAATACAAATGAAACAAACGCTATAAGTGGACATAACAAATGCATATACAACATGGAACCTCCAAATAACATCAATCTGTAACCACCCTCCGTCATGGGACTTAAAATGGTAATCACGACAATAAATGTTAACATGACACAACAAACAGACATATATTTTACATCCGTTATCCACCTTGGCATCATCTTCTCTTCATTTGCATTTACAAACACGTATACAAGATATGCAATGCTTGCAAATAATGCAAAAAAGTTACTATCCTGTGTATAAAAAGCAAACATATATAGTCCTGAGTTTTGAATTGACATTACCGTAGCAATCATCTCAAAAATAATTATCAAAAAATTACATAGAATTGCTAGTTTTTTCTTGTTTGACATCTTTCGAAATATATCTTTCATTTTTCTCCCCCACACATCCTTACAACCAAACAATAACATACAGAATGTAAGTAAACATTTATTTAGTGTATCACATACCATGAAAAAATCAAATAAAAAAATTATAAACTTGCTTTTGTTCCAATAAAAAAAGGAGCTTAGCTCCTTTTATTTAAACCAGACAAATACGCAAAATAAAATAAATCCACCAAATACGATAAAGAACACTAGACCAACAAGCATCGCTGCACCAAGAACTCCTCTGGTTAGCGCTGCTTTCTCTTTTCTGGTCATTTCTGGAAGTGGTGTAGTCTGTGTTGTTTCATGATTTTTTGCATTTGGATGATACCATGGCATCCCATCCACATTCATGTTTGCAATCACGCGTCCATCGTCCATAAACTTTTCTTTCTTTTTTTGTACTCTATCTTTTCTTTTCACGATATTTCACTGCTTTCTTATTCTCTTATTTATTATCTGGTGCTTCTACCATCTCAGCTGCAAATTCTGCTTCTAATTCCGGTGTATTGTAAAGGTGACAGGCAACAAAATGTCCTTCCTCAACCTCACGATATTTTGGGATACAAGTCTTACAAATTTCCATACATTCAGAACATCTTGTATGGAACTTGCATCCTGAAGGTGGATTTGCTGGGGAAGGAATACTTCCCTGCAATTTAATACGCTCCATTTGATAATTTGGATCCGGTACTGGAATTGCTGAAAACAATGCCTTTGTATATGGGTGTAATGGATTTCCGAATATTTTTTCTGTCTCTGAATACTCAACCATATTGCCTAAATACATAACTCCAACGACATCTGAAATATGTTCTACAACTGATAAGTCATGGGAAATAAATAAGTAGGTCAGGTTGAAGTCTTTTTGTAATTTTTTTAATAAGTTAATAATCTGAGCCTGAATCGACACATCAAGAGCAGAAACCGGTTCATCACAGATGATGAAATCTGGATTTAGAGCTAACGCTCTTGCAATACAGATTCTCTGTCTCTGCCCACCAGAAAACTCATGAGGATAACGATCTTTATGGTATTCTTCCAATCCACACGCTTTCATAATTCTAGTAATATATGCATCAAATTCTTCCTCTGGAACAATCTTATGTTCGCGAACGCCCTCTCCAATAATTTCTCCAACTGGCAATCTTGGGGACAGACTAGAAAATGGATCCTGAAATACAATTTGGATTTCTGGACGTATGCTTCGAAGTTCATCTTTTGATAAGGAAAAAATTTCTTTTCCATTAAAGTAAACTTCACCTTCTGTCTTTTCCTGTAATCTCAACAGCGTTCTTCCTGCTGTCGATTTTCCACAACCAGATTCTCCAACGAGACCCATGGTTGTTCCTTTTTTAATGGTAAACGAGATTCCATCCACTGCTTTTACAAAACGAATCCCTTTTCCAAAGATATTTTTTTTAATTGGAAAATATTTTTTCAGATTTTTTACGACCAATACATTTTCCGGATCTCTAATATCATCTATTTGATTATTGATTTCTAATACATTTGTTTCACTCATTTTGATCCATGCCTCTCTTTTTATAAATCGTTAATGTTTACAGATTGTGGATATCCCAATACTTCGCCTTCTTCAAAATAACGGTAGCAGGATACAAAATGTGTTTCCGATAACTTGATTTCTGGTGGATATACCCCTTCGCACATTGCTACACAAGATTCACAACGATCTTTGAAATAACAATAGTTCGGCATGTTAACTGGATTTGGAACGCTTCCTGGAATATTGTATAATTCCTCTACTTTTTTCCCTACCACTGGTTTGGATTTCATTAGACCTATGGTATATGGATGACAAGGATTATCAAAAATTTCTTTTGCTGTTCCTTTTTCTATGACCCTTCCGGCATACATAACAACAACATAGTCAGCCATATTCGCAACAACACCTAAGTCATGGGTGATTAGCATGATGGAGGAATTCATTTTTCCCTTAAGTTCTTTTAACAATTCTAGAATCTGCGCCTGAATGGTAACATCAAGTGCAGTTGTTGGCTCGTCAGCAATGATTAATTCTGGATTACAAGATAGTGCGATTGCAATCATAATACGCTGCCTCATTCCACCCGAGAGTTCATGAGGATACATTTCATAAACACCTTCTTTATTTGCAATTCCTACCAACTCGAGCATTTCAAGAACACGTTCTTTTCGTTGTTCTTTGTTCAATTCCGAGCTATGCAATTTAAGAACTTCATCCACCTGATAACCAATTTTGAAAATTGGATTTAAAGAAGTCATTGGTTCCTGAAAAATCATAGAGATACGATTTCCACGAATCTTCTGCATTTCAGAAGTTGGTGTATTTACAATATTATAAGCTACATTTTCGCCATCTTTTCCTACATTAAAACGAATTTCTCCGCCTACAGTCTGTCCTTGCGGTCTTTGCAATAATTGCATCAAGGATAGAGATGTTACAGATTTTCCACATCCAGACTCTCCTACGATACCTACTGTTGCGCATTTAGGAACGTTAAATGAAACTCCATCTACTGCACGAACGGTTCCAATATCAGTGAAGAAGTACGAACAAACGTTATCAAATTCTACGACATTCGAAGGGTCTTTCATCTCTGTCGTATAAACAGAAGGCTTCACTTTCGTATTACTTCTTTGTCTTTCCAAACGTTTTGTCAATTCACGATTGAATTTTCGAATCTGTTTTGACTCACTTCCAGATATATATGCTGAACTTTTTTTCTTATCTTTTTTCATCACTTTCTCCTATTGTTTCATTTTTGGGTCGAATGCATCACGAAGACCATCACCAACAAAGTTGAATGCAATTACGGTAAGGCAGATTAACATACCTACTGGTACCCAGATGTATGCATATTTAATCATCATTTCTGATGACTTTGTCACGGAGTTAATCATTGTTCCCCAAGTAGCCAATGGATGTTTTACTCCCAGTCCAAGGAACGATAGTGTAGATTCTGTAATAATAATCGAACCAAGTCCTGATGATGCAGTAACAATAATCTGTGGCATAACGTTTGGCACAAGATGTTTGAAAATACGTCGACTTGTGCGGACGCCAGTTGCTTCTGCTGCAACCATGAACTCTTGTTCACGTAGAGAAAGAATCTGTCCTCTTACCAGTCTGGCTACACCAGCCCATCCAAGTACACCAAGCACGACCATCAGCCAAATCATACGAATATATGGATCCAGTTTGATCTGGTCAAATAATGCTCCAATAATAATCAAAATAGGAAGAGATGGAATACAATAGAAAATATCAACCATACGCATGATCACATTATCTACCCAGCCACCAAAGAAGCCGGCAATACCACCCATAATAATTCCAATGATATTTTCAATGATGATTACAACAAAACATACCAATAAAGAAACACGTCCACCATACATCATGCGGGAAAGAATGTCCATACCATCCCCATCTGTACCAAACCAATGATCTGAGGAACTGGTAGCAAAAATATCAATCAGATAGGATACTTTGTCGCAACTTACTACGTAGGAACCATTTTTGTCAGATACATACATTTCTGTTTCCTGTAAAATACGGTTTCCATCTGCATCCAATTCATACTGACCATTTTCATCGAACTGTGGAATTTCCCAAACAAAAGAATCGGATAAGGATTTCTCTTCTGTCATTTTTAAAATAACATTGTGTAATTGCTCTTTGTATTCAATATCTAAAGAATCGGTACCATCATATGCTCGTATTGCGAGCGTTGAGAAAACAGATGTAGGTTCTTCTGCATCCTGAGCATATACCAAAATCTGGTCCTCGTCCTCTGCGAGCGAATATGTCACTCCATCAGACATAAAATCCTCACCTTTTGCGAGTCCAGTTAACGCCCCTACCTTAAATCCATCGGTAATCACCGCTACATCCGAAAATGCATCAAAAACATAGGTCGACATGTATGCTGTCAAAGCACTTTTTAAACGAGCTTTGACCGAGATTGCACCAGAACCATCCACACTCAAGGTATATTCAGTTCCCTCAAACACAAAGGATTCATTGTCTAGATTAGACAACACTTCCGTTTCAAAGGTTTCTCCAAATGACGCTCCGGTATAAGTAAATTCACGTACTACTTTATTTACTACGTAGGTCTGTTTTCTGCCTTCGACTACTTCAAAATCCATATCCTGATAAGAAAACGAAGTTTTCCCTGAAGAGACAGCTCGTTCAACTGCATCTTTGAAATCCGCATCAAAAGCTTCTCCAGAAAAATCTAAGCTCTTCAAGATTGCATTATAGTCCGCTACTTTTTCTGCTCCAGAAATATTGGCCACTTCTTCTTGCATGTCTGCGTATAAACCATAGATATGATCCGTTTCTTTTTTCACGATATATAGATTGCCATCTGCGTCCGTTGTTGTTGTTTCTAATGTGCCTTCTGACTCCATCGTTCTTGAAATGGAATTCAAATTATTCTCAATTTCCATCGGTAAGGAAGCATCCTCAAACAACAAATACGTCGTAAAATCAGATCTTGTTGCTGCCTGTGCATAATCCACACGTACTTCATCATATTTGTAGAAAATCTGAGTCTGACTGTATGGATAAAACAGTGGACATACAAATGCAAAAATAAACATGATAATTAATACTACAGATCCAATGATCGCAAGTTTATTTCGAATAAAACGGTTAAAAACCAAACGTCCTGGACTTAAGACTTTGACTCTGGCCAAACTATCAAGTGCCATTTCCTCTGAATTGTCCACTTTTGAGTTTTCACTCTCTTGTCTTTTTAATTCTTCGTTAAAATTATTATTTCCCATTCTGTAGCCTCCTCCTAATTAATACGTACGCGAGGATCTACCACTGCGTATAAAATATCTGAAATCAAATTACCAAGAAGTGTCATAATTGCCGAAAAGGCGAGATAGAACATCGTGAACGGTATATCTCCTCTGGTCATCGAAAAATAGGATGCATATCCAATTCCTCGAATCGCAAACAAAGTTTCTGTAATTAAGGCTCCTGCAAACAGCCCAGGTAAAGATCCACCTAAAACAGTCACCAGTGGAATTAATGTATTTCGAAATGCATGACGGCTAATTACCTTGTTTTCAGGTAGTCCTTTTGCTCTTGCTGTACGAATATAATCGGAGTTCAATACCTCCAACATATTGGTACGAGTAAAACGCATGAGTCCACCAATTCCTACAACCAATAAAGTCATAATTGGAAGAACCATATGAGCCGCCAAATCCATAAATTGTCCAAATTCACTTAAACCTGCATAATCTCTCCCCTGCATACCGCTCAGTTCAAAAATACCAAGTTTTACTGAAAAAATAAGTTTTAAAATTGTTGCCACAAAGAATGTAGGCATGGAAATACCAATTAAGGAAATAACCGTAATAGAGTAATCCGTCATACTATACTGTTTTCTGGCAGCCTGCACCCCAAGTGGCACGGCAATAATAATCTGCAAAAAGAATGCCACGCATCCCATCGTAAAACTATACCAGATTGTTTTGTTAAATTCTTCTGTTACTGGAATTGTCCAGTTCCAACTATCCCCAAATTCTCCTTTTACAGAGCTTTTTAGCCAAGTTGCATATCCTCCGATAATGCCTTGGTCCATACCATACTGTGCATTTAATTCATCCAACCACTGTTCCGCAGATTTTTGAGTGCCTGGTTTTTGTGACAACTCCCTTGCCATCTGCTCTACATAGCTTGTAGGCAAAGACATTTCCAACGCGTACACAATAAATGTCACGAAGAATAAAATAATTACACTTAATCCTAATCTCTTTAGAATAAATTTTAACATTGTATTACACCGCCTGTATTTTCTATGTTCCGGTCCCTTGTACCGGACACCGGCTTTAAACACCATAGTAAGAGCCTTACCATGTAAGACTCTTACCAGTGTTTGTATCTATTTTCCTGATCGGAATTAGTTCATTTCTATCATTTCAACTTCTGATAACCATCCCCAGTATGGAGTGATGTCTGGAGTAACTGTGTCCAAATTTACTCGCTCTGTACTAAAGATAATACCATTTTGTCTCTGATAGGTAGGAATTTCTACTGCCCAGTCAAGTACAATTTCAAGTGCTTCTTTATATACTGATTTTCTGTATGACTGATCTGCACTTACTCTTGCTTTCATGATTAAGTCGTCTAAAGTAGCATCCTGAATATGATAATGATTTGATTTAGATCCATCTAATTCAGTAATATTTGACGAATGATAAACCTGATACATATCAGGATCGATTGCAGCGCCCCAAGCAGCAGCCCACATATTTTCAGTACCTGCATCAAGAGCATTCCATAATACGTTTGTATCAGATGGATCATTGATTTCAAGTGTAATACCAATGGTTGAAAGGGCTTCTTTTACTGCTGTTAAGATTCCATAAGCTGGGTGATCTCCAC
This sequence comes from Lachnospiraceae bacterium, assembly GCA_963666475.2. Classification (GTDB taxonomy): domain Bacteria; phylum Bacillota; class Clostridia; order Lachnospirales; family Lachnospiraceae; genus JBFHIZ01. The sequence goes on from CAXXJM010000001.1 coordinate 1,671,625, forward strand.
CACCGTTTGCTGGGATGATTACTTCATATATCATTTCAGCTCCAGATGGTGCTGCTGTGAACATACCTGTAGCATCGTCAAATGTATATCCAGCTGCTTTGAAGAATCCGACTGCTGCATCTAATGCTGCAACATATTTGTCTTCGTCTGACATGTCTGCTGTGTAAATTGAATTTCCATCCACATCGGTAGAGTATGCTAGTGCATATCCTTCATCTGCTGGTTTTGGAGCTGCCCATGAAGTGTTTGACATTGGGTACTGAATTACAGTAGCCATTTCTCCATAGTAAGAGTTAATAACTGTGTCACGGTATACAGCAAAGAGTGTAGCAAATGCTTTTCTCAAATCTTTAGAAGCATCACTTGCAGCATCTTCTCCAACCTTTACAGTATTTGCATTGATACCGATATATCCATATCCTAAGTTATCCACTAAGCTTGTAGTGATTAAATCACCATCGATTTCTCCATTGCTGTTATATCCTTTGATGTCTTCTAATACAGAAACAGACATCGATGGATTTGCAATGTCAAATGCCCCACTTGTCACACCAGATAATTTATCGGTGTCAGAGGTTTCTTTGTATAGCAATGTTTTTGTTTTTGCAACGCCTTTGTAGTAATTTTCATTTGCGGTAAAGGTAACTACACCATTTTCATAGCTCTGGAACACGTATGGACCAGCTCCAAGTGGAACAGTTGTTTTATCTTTCACTCCGCTCAAATCACCTTTTGTGAATCCGAACATATTTGCATCGTAGTCATACATATCTGCTGAACCATAGTAATGTAATGGAGCTACAGTAACACCTACGTTGTAAATAGCTGTTGCGTCAAACTCTGTCATATGTATTCTAAGAGTATTGTCACCAGTTTTCATAATACCAGAAATATTTGCTACACTATCTCCAGTTGTTACACCTGCTGCGTATACTGAAACATTGTCTCCTAAGTGATTTGCAATATAACTGAATAAGTCTGTATTTGCAGTTTCTACATCTGAAAGTGTCTGGTAATCTCCGCCATATGCAGCGTCGATTTCTGTCCAGTAATCAGCAGCTGTTACAGTTGCTGTTTCATATACGGTACCTGTTCCAGCGCCTTCAATGGTTGTTCCATCTTCACTAGCTGAACCAAATCCCCAAAGCATCATTCCAAGTGCAACTTCGCTTCCTGCAACCTGGTCTAGATAATCGCTGTATCCAGCTACACAGTAATCAATGATATCCTGTGCGAAATCAACTCCAGCTGCATCAACTGCAGTCCAGTATGCAGTAGCTTCTTCTTCTGTAAAATATGTGAAATCTGTGTTTTCACGGCCTGCACCAAGAATCAAGTTTGCTTTTGATTCCATACCACTTCTATATGCTTCCATACCTTCAATTGGAAGTGCGTTGAAAGTTGAAGAACCATCGTAGGTAGGATCTGAAAGAACATAAATACTAAAGATAACGTCATCCACGGTAAGTGGATCGCCATCACTAAATGTAAGTCCATCCATTAACGTGAAATCATAATCAACGGCACCATCTGCATTCTGTGTAACTACACAGTCAGCGATTCCGTTATAAAAGTAGTCTGTTCCGTTGTAAGCAACAGTCTCTCCCTCGATACCATTTAAGATTACATTACCTTCTCTGTCTGTACCCAGCAATGCGATGGATACGGTTGAAGCTACGTCCTGATCATATGCAGTTGTAGCAAAGAATGGGCTGAATTTACTTGAAAAGTAGTCATATCCAACTACTAATGTAGTATCTTCTTCCACTACTGGTTCTGTTGTGTCTGTCACTGTTTCATTTGTGTTTGCATCATCAGTTGTGTTTACTGTATTTGCATTGTTTCCACAAGCAGCCAAAGATCCAGCTACCATTACAATAGACATCACAAGAGCCAATTTTTTTAAAACTCTGTTTTTCATAATTTTTCCTCCTTTAGTTTTGACTTTCGTCTTGTATATTAAGCAGCGAACTGCGTAATACTAATGCTTTGGGGCATAAAAAGTCTTTATTGATATTTTTTTTGTTTTTTGAAATAAATATAAATCTGATACTGCGAGTAGAATCGTCGAGCCAAAGAGCACATAATCTCCGTATCCAATTTCAGAAGAATGATTCATATATCCGATTGCCTGACCAATCATGATCATAATCAACAGGACAAAAAAGATGATTGGGATGCCTTTGATCCGATCCAGCGCTTTTTCTTTTTCCTCTCTTTTAAATTGTCCTTTTACACGAAACAGATAATACACTGTTTTATATAGCAGATATAACGGAATCAGTAATAAAATAAATGGAATAGAAATATATATCACCCTCGTAAGCGTAGAATATACCATCAAAGGCGCAATAAAGAGAAAAGTCATCAAAAAAGCAAATAAAAGCAAACGAATACGTAATGCTCTTTGATCTTGTTTCGAAAGATCCAACTCGTAATAATCGCCTGTATATCGGTAATAATCTCTGACTTTCCCATTTTCCAGTTCTTCTATTTCTAAATGATAATCATTTAAATATTTTTTTGAAATCAAAATATGCTCCATTCGTAAATAAAATGAAAAAAAATCAAAAAAAGGCTGAGTAAATAAAATATTACCCACGCCGTTATGTGTAATCTAGCAAATACATAGTATGAGCGCAAAGCACACTTTATGGTAATAATAGATATTATTTCAAAAAAAGTCAAGCAAACTTTACAAATTTAACGCGTCAGTACGTTAAATTGTAGGCGCATTTCAAAAAGATTTTATTCATTTTTACGCATATTTATAACAATTATTGTATATATTTACTTCTAACAAGCTCGATAGAAGTAAATATATGAATAATCATTCTTTTTATAAATTTAAAAATTTTTTATCAAAAAAAGAGAACTCAATAAAATTCTCTTTTTTTCTTAGTTTCTTCATATTAACGTTCAAATTTGACAAGTTCACAGTTCTCAACAGAATATAAAGCAAAATCCTCATTGGTCATGTCCGAAAAATAAGAAGCCACAATTCTGGCTATTCCATTATGTGCTACGAGTAAATAGGTGTGTTGCGAGTCGCTTGTAATCTCATCAAGAAGGTTATATATTCTTTGTGCCATTTCAAACATGGACTCACCACCATCGTAATGATTCAAAAATTCTTTTTTTGCATGTAAAAATTCCTGTCCGTCCCTCGCAGTCGCTTCATATTTCCCAAAGCTCTGCTCCGTGAGACGTTCATCTACATAAGCCGGAACATCAATGGCATCGGAAATATGTCTTGCTGTATCAGCAGCTCGTTCTAAAGGAGAATATAAAATTCGATCAAAATGAATTCCTCGTTCCCGAATCTGTCTTCCAGCTTCTTCTGCCTGCATATGACCTAATTCTGTGAGCTCCACGTCGGTTGCTCCACATATTTTATTTTCCACATTCCAAATGGTTTGCCCATGTCGTATAAAATAAACTGCGCTCATGCATCGTTCCTCTATTCGATTATAAACTGATTTACACTTCCATCCAATCGATTCGCTGTTTCACCCATTTCTGCTACGACATCGTTTACTTCCTTGGATTTCACCGATACTTCACTTGCTTTCATTGCTATATTTGTAGTTCCTACTGCACCTTCCTGTGCAGTCATGTTAACATCCTTGATTGCATGTAATACGTTTTCAATCGAAGCTAATAGTTCTTCAGAAGTCGCACTAAAATCCATAACTAGATCGTTGACATATTCTGCATCAGTTTTATAATGAATCGTCATGTCTTCCATCTGTTGAAAACTTTCGTTGACATCACCCGACACAAAATCTAGCAATCTCGTCGAATCGTTTGACAAACGAGCCACTGCATCCATAACACTCGCCGTTACTTCTTGAATATGGAATACGGTTTGTTTGGATTGTTCGGAAAGATTTTTGATTTCTGTAGCCACGACCGCAAAACCTCTTCCTGCTTCACCGGCTCTTGCTGCTTCTATTGAAGCATTCAAAGATAACAAGTTGGTTTGGTTTGTGATGCTCATAATCGCTTCAGCAAGTTCACTGATTTCATTGATGATTTTTGCATTTTCAAGAGCTGACGCCAGACTTTCTTGAATCTCCTCTTGTAGTGCCTTCGTTTGATTTCTTTTCCGAGTGGTATCCTGATTTGTTTGTTCCGCTCGATGGAAAATCTCGCTTGCTTGTACAGCTCCACTTTCTGCTCTCACCGCAATATTTTTTGCAACCTCCTCAATCTCATGAGACATTGCACTTATCTCTTCTGCAGATGCCGATGTTTCCTGCATGCCTGCTGCCAATTCTTCTGTCGTAGCCGATACCTCCTGAATGGATGCATCTAACTCATTAACATGTCCTGTGACGCCAATGACAACATCCGTAATTCGCACCGTTTCATTTTTAACGTTTTGCAATAACGTTTGTATCTGCTCACGCATATGATGCAGTTCAAGATTCAAAATTCCAAAATCATCTTTACTTGCTTCCATTTTTGAGTCTGGAGTTTCTGTAAGATTTCCGGATGCCATAATGCGAATACTTTCGGAAATTTTCCGAATTGAACGTACAATCCCAATCGAAATAACAGCGGCTGATGCAATAATTAAAACCAACAAAACTGCATTAATTCCAATGTACTGAAGTATGGTTGTCTGAATAAACCCTTCCGTCTCATTTTGAATAGTAGAAACCGTATCATCAATATAATCAATATAATTTCCCGTTCCAATGACCCATTCCCAAGGAGCAAAAGCAACACTATAGGATCGTTTCGGAGATGCTTCTGTTTCTCCTGGCTTTGGAAACATATAATCTGTATACCCTCCACCATTTTTACCAGCTTCAATTATTTTTTGAATTAACGGAAAACCATTCGCATCTACGGTATCTAATCGATTGGTCCCTTCGGTGTCTCTTCCTAAGAATACAACATTGGTTCCATCATATGTATCAATCCAAAAATACCCATCTACACCATAACTCATTTCACGAACCAAATCTGCCGCAATATCCTTAGCTTCTTCTTCTGTATAATTTCCATCCTGATATTCCCTGTAAACATTTTCAACCGTTGAATAGGCGATCTGAATTTCATTCTTCAAAGTCTCATCATAACTAAAACGAATCGAAGAATCCATTCTTCCCAGAAAATCAGAATTAATTACACCAAAACTATAGACTGCGAAAAATGTAGCACCTAGAAGAACTGCCACCACCTCAACAACAAGTAATATCATCTTCGTTCTTACTTTCATGTTGTTTAACATAAAAACACACATCCTTTCAGTTTGGATTATTCCTCAAAAGCAATGCTAATATCGATTGGTATCTCATCTGCCAGCATTTCTATGCATAGCACTTGTTTTGAACTCATTTTTGCTGTAATTGAATCGCCATGCAATAGAGTTGGTGTAGAAATATCAACAAACACACCCTGACCCGAAAAAATAGTAGCGGCATTTGCGGTCAGCATATTTGTCAACTCACTAAGTGCACTCTCTGCCATGCCTTCCAAGGTATCAACCGGCATTCCCATCATCATTTTTGAAGCAATCTTCTTTGCATTATCCATTTTCATGGAATATACCACATTTCCTTTTATATCACCTACAACACCAACAATAACCAACACACCCGACTCAACCAGATGCTGTGGTTTTGCACTAAGTTTTCCTTTTTTTGCTTCTGCAAACCCCAGTTGCGGGATTACAGACATAAAAGACTCCATAAACGGGGTAACCATTTTTACATCCATTCTATTCACCTCTCATAAATCCGACGTTTAATAATACATTTCCGAATTGTGATTCTCCATATGCAAAATGCTCTGCAAACTCTGGAATCACAATACTGATATCCTCCCCATATATAACGGATGGCGGTGCAACTCGAAGCCCCAAAGAACTTCTACGCCGATTTAAGAGAGAACATGCATTTCCAGCTACAATATTGCAGTATTCGCTGATTGCATCGGTCATTTCATCTCTGCTTTCCGGTTTTTTCCCCAATAATATCGTTACTACATTTTCTGCTGTCTGTTCTGACACATCCAGCAAAAGTCTACCGGTATATCTCCCTATAATTCCGATTAAAATCGTAATACCCATAGAAGGTAATTCATGGTCTGTAATTGCTATATTCCGAAACTCAATTCGCACATCGGTTCTTTTTTGTAATCCGATTTGCAGTGCTTCTTCAAAAGCACCGATTGCTTCCCGCTCCAAAAATCGATACAACGATTCATCACTTGATAATCGTTCCATCGCTTTTTCAAATTCAAACTCATCAATTGGTTTTTGAATATATTCATCTGCTCCTGCCTTTTTGGACTCTGCTACGATTTCATTATCTTTCATGGCACTAATTACGATAATCTTTGCATCTTTGTGAATTGATTTCACTAGTTTAATGCATTCAATTCCAGTCGTGCCTGGAAGCGACATATCCATCGTCACAAATTCTGGCATTTTTTCAGTAATCTCATCTTTTACTTCTTCATAGTTTCCTGCGGAACCAACAACTTCATATCCAAACGACTGTAACATCTGTTTGATCAGCGCTACTGAAAAAGATGAATCATCAACAATTACAACTCTTGCTTTTCCCATTAAACAATTCCTCCGTGTACATAATCACATGGTTCTACCCTAATATTATCCTATTGATTTGCATATAGACTCTAGTTGTAACTTCTTTTTAGTTATTATACACGATTTTGCATACATTTCCTATTATTTCATCAAATATTTAATAAACTTTTATGAAATGATATGTTGACAAGGAAGCCTTCCACTAGTAAGATACTGTTTATATATAAAATATGTAAAGCTATGAAGAGAACTAGTAAGAGAATCCTCTTTTTTCAGAGAGCAGCTGGTCGGTGAAAAGCTGCAAAGAAATCTCCCAACTCATCTCGGAGTTCCTGTTTCGAAGTGCAAGTAGCATGCGTAGTGACAGGCGGAAATCCCGTTATCGATATTTAAGCGCACACTTTCTAAGTGTGAATTAGAGTGGTACCGCGGATGCAACCTTTTCGTCTCTAGATATATGAGAACGAAGGTTGTATTTTTTTTATGAAAGGAAAAATCAAAATGACAGCACCTTATAACCACAGAGAAGTAGAACAAAAATGGCAAAAGATCTGGGATGACCACCAGGCCTTCAAAACATCTACAGACTATTCCAGACCAAAATACTACGCACTTGTCGAGTTTCCATATCCATCTGGACAAGGTCTTCACGTTGGTCATCCAAGACCATATACTGCACTCGATATTGTTGCCAGAAAAAGAAGAATGCAGGGTTACAATGTACTCTATCCAATGGGTTGGGATGCATTCGGTCTGCCAACGGAAAACTATGCCATTAAAAATCACATTCACCCAAGCATCGTGACTAAGAACAATGTTGCTAAATTCAAAAGTCAGTTGCATTCTCTTGGGTATTCCTTTGACTGGGACAGAGAAATAAACACTACTGACCCAAATTATTACAAATGGACACAATGGATCTTCTTAAAACTGTTCAATGAGGGGCTAGCTTATAAATCTGAAATGCCAATCAATTGGTGTACTTCTTGTAAAGTCGGTCTGGCAAATGAAGAAGTTGTGAATGGCGTTTGCGAACGTTGTGGTTCCGAAGTCGTTCAAAAAGTAAAAAGTCAATGGATGCTAAAAATCACAGCATACGCAGATAAACTGTTAGAAGGTCTAAACGATGTAGATTACGTTGAACGTGTCAAAGTCTCACAAAAAAACTGGATCGGGAAATCAAAAGGAGCCGAAGTTGATTTTCATTTAAAAGGAAAAAAAGAAAAACTGACGGTATATACCACACGCCCTGATACTTTATTCGGTGCGACCTATATGGTTATGAGTCCTGAACACCCATACATTGATCAGTTTAAAGATGAAATTTCAAACTATGATGACCTGATAAAATATCGTGAAGCTGCTGCAAAAAAATCAGATTTTGAACGAACAGAACTTGCAAAAGATAAAACTGGCGTGCAAATTCAAGGCATCTCTGCAATCAACCCAGTAAACAATAAAGAAATTCCAATCTGGATTTCTGATTATGTCCTCATGTCATACGGAACAGGTGCCATCATGGCTGTTCCAGCACACGATGACAGGGATTGGGAATTTGCCAAAAAATTCAACCTCCCAATCATTGAAGTTGTGGCAGGAAGTCCAGTCAATGTACAAGATCAAGTATTTACAGATGTTGCCACTGGCACTTTAGTAAATTCTGATTTTCTAAATGGTCTTTCGGTAGCTGATGCAAAGAAAAGGATTATTGAATTTTTAACCGAGAAAGAGATTGGTCACGAACAAACAAACTTTAAGCTCAGAGACTGGGTATTCTCAAGACAGCGTTATTGGGGCGAACCGATTCCAATTGTCCACTGTGACAAGTGTGGATTTGTTCCACTCGATGCCTCTGAATTACCATTAATGCTCCCTGAAGTGGAAAGCTATGAACCAACAGAATCCGGAGAGTCCCCACTTGCAGCAATGACTGAATGGGTAAACACAACCTGTCCTCACTGTGGTGGTCCTGCAAAAAGGGAAACAGACACGATGCCTCAATGGGCTGGCTCTTCCTGGTATTTCTTACGCTATACAGATCCTGACAACGAAGAGGCAATTGCTAGCAAAGAAGCATTAGAATATTGGATGCCAGTAGATTGGTACAACGGCGGAATGGAACATACGACACTTCACTTGCTATACTCACGTTTCTGGCACAAATTCTTGTACGACCAAAAGGATGTCCCTTGTCCAGAACCATACAAAAAAAGAACTTCGCATGGTATGATTCTCGGTTCAAACGGTGAAAAAATGTCAAAATCCAGAGGCAATGTAGTAAACCCTGATGAAATCGTACAGGACTTTGGTGCCGACACATTACGTACCTATGAAATGTTCATCGGTGCATTTGATTTAAGCGCTTCTTGGTCTGAAGACGGAGTGAAAGGATGTCGTAGATTCTTAGATCGTGTGTGGAAATTACAAGATTACCTCACGGATGATACGAACTATTCTTCGGAATTAGAGACACTAGTGCATCAGACCATAAAAAAAGTAGATGGTGACTTTGAGAATTTAAAATACAATACCGCAATTGCGGCAATGATGTCTTTAATTAACGAGTTTTATCATATGAAACGTGTAACAAGAAAAGAGTATCACACATTGCTAAAATTATTAAATCCAGTAGCACCTCATATTACTGAAGAATTATGGGAAGTCACTGGTGGTGAAGGTACAATTTATGAATCCACTTGGCCAGAATACAACGAAGAAAAAACCGTGGAGTCTATCATTGAAATAGCAATCCAAGTGAACGGAAAAGTAAAATCCACACTTGCAATTTCCAAAGATGAAGAAAAAGAAACGGTTCTTGCAAAAGCAAAAGAGGAGATCGCCGACAAAATAGAAGGCAATATCATCAAAGAAATTTATATTCCTGGAAGAATTGTTAATCTTGTAGTAAAGTAATCCATAAATCTTTCATAGAAAAGATGTAGTGCATGCACCATTGCCCTACATCTTTTTATTTTTACTTTTTAATTGTATGAACAATATTGCATTTCATTTTATATAATTGTATAATTCGAATAAACATAAAAATAAATCTGCAAATATACAAAGGAGAATCCATGAAAAAGGAATACGATGAATTCATACACTTATTAGACAACGAAAACAAAGAAGGAGCATTAAATTTCATCATGAAGCTGATACAAGAAGATCAAATAGATATCATTGAAATCTACGAACAATTTCTTGCACCTTCACTCAATACATTTATATGTAAAACAGAAGATCATAACGTATGTATATGGAAAGAGCATATTAGAACAGCCATCGTTCGTACAATCGTCGAAAGCTGTTACCCATATGTAATTCAAAAACAGAAAAGCATAGGAATGCAACACGGAAAAACAGTACTCGTTTTATGCCCGCCTGAAGAGTATCACGATTTAGGTGCGCGTATGACTTCTGATTTTTTTACCATTGCTGGTTTTCATTCCATTTTTATCGGCGGCAATACGCCATTTCAAGATTTTGTCAGCGCAATCGACGCTCTTCATCCGGATATGATTGCAATTAGTGTAAGTAATTTTTTCAATCTTGTCGTTACAAAAAAAATAATCTCTGACTTAAAGGCAAACAACACATCTGCTCTTCCCATTGTTGTTGGCGGAAACGCATTTTCAAATCACCGTGAAAATGTAAATGCAGTAGGAGCAGACTTTTTTGCCTCTTCCTTTCAGGATATTCTAGCACTTGCAAAGGAGGGGATACGATTATGAAATTAGCATTTAAAATAGCTAAAAGATTTTTACGTTCTAGCATTGGACAAACCATATTAATTATTTTCGGAATTGCAATTGGAGTTTCCGTTCAGGTATTTATTGGTTCATTGATTCAAGGGCTTCAGAAAAGTTTGGTTGATAAAACCATTGGAAATTCACCACAGATTACAATAAACTCCACTTCCGACTCAAAATCCATTGAAGATTACGAGTCTTTGGAAACTCAAATATTACAAAGCGATGAAAGAATTCAATCCATATCCCCCGCCAATGACCATGCAGCCTTTTTATCCTATGGCGACAATTCACAATCAATCTTGGTACGTGGTTTGGATTTAATCAAAGCCGATGGAATTTATAAATACATAGATCGCATAAAAATCGGTAATCTTCCAGAGAAAGAAAATGAGATATTATTAGGAATTGATTTAATGGAACTTTATTCCCTCAAGCTTGGAAGTGAGATCTTACTAACCACTCCGAGCGGAACATTTGCGACCTATCAAGTCGTTGGTTTTTTTGATTTACAGGTAGCAAGCATCAATAATAATTGGGCTATTACGTCCCTCAAAAATTCCTATTCACTCTTTGGAAATGATTCCGAGGTTACATCCATCGAACTTCAAGTGTCCGAAGATTCCGTATTCGATGTCGATCTAATTCAGACAGAAATCGAATCTGTAATTGGACAAAAACAAATAAAGGTGACCAATTGGAAAGAGCAAAACGAACAACTATTAAGTGGTTTAAGTGGACAAAGCATCTCTAGTCTAATGATACAAGTGTTTGTAATGATATCGGTTGTGCTTGGTATTGCAAGCGTTCTTGCAATTACTGTCATACAAAAATCTAAACAAATCGGAATATTAAAAGCTATGGGCATCAAGAATTCTACCGCAAGTTTGGTCTTCCTTTTTGAAGGAATGATTCTTGGATTTTTCGGCGCAGTGCTAGGTGTGTTACTTGGACTTTTATTATCTCTTGCTTTTACTACATTTGCTCTAAACCCTGATGGAACTCCGGTTATCGCACTTTATATTAGCTATCCATTCATTGGATTGTCTGGCGCCATTGCAGTTATCGCATCACTATTCGCTTCTTTTATACCAGCATTGCGATCATCAAAATTGGATCCTATAGAAATTATTCGAAATAACTAATAATAGAAAGGAGTCTTTATGTACCCTATTGTAGAACTCAAAAAACTCAATAAAATATATGGAGAGGAAATAAAAAATCAAGTGCTTTTTGATATTGATCTTTCTTTTCAAAAAGGTTCATTCAATTCAATTATCGGACAATCCGGTAGTGGAAAAAGTACCTTACTAAATATGATCGGTTCTCTAGACAGACCAACAACAGGCGAAGTATGGGTCAATGGAAATAATCTCGCGACCTTATCGGATAACCAACTTTCGGAACTTCGTAACCGTAACATCGGATTTATTTTTCAATTTCACTATCTTTTACCAGAGTTTACAGCTCTTGAAAATGTATTACTTCCATTTGAAATCATGCATGGAAAAACAACCCCGGAAATTCGAGAGAAAGCTGATTTTTATATGAATCTTGTCGGGCTCGACAAAGTCAAAAATAATCTCTCCACCAAAATGTCCGGTGGACAACAACAACGAACAGCAATTGCCAGAGCACTAATCAACGAACCACCGATTATTCTTGCTGACGAACCGACCGGAAATTTAGATTCTGACTCTACAGAAACAATATACGAACTGCTTCGCAGCATCAACGATAACTACGGTACCACATTTATCATTATTACTCACGATAAAAAAATCGCCGAAAAAGCGGATCGTATTGTCGAAATTAAGGACGGTCGAATCAATCTCGATTTGTACAAATAAAAAGAAGAGGGTCTCCCCTCTTCTTTTATATCTACTTCAAAAAAGCCAATACTTTATTATTAAATGAAATCGGATTATGCTTTGCCATAAAATGATTTCCTTCAACAAATGCAAGCTTCGAATTTGGAATCGCGTCTGCAATCGCTTTTGTATGTTTTGTCTTTATCATATCTCGTGTTCCTGCAATCACTAGTGTTTCTGATTGAATTTTACCCAAATCCTCCACCAAAATATTCGGATCAACTACCATTAGTCTGAGCATTTCTGCCCTCTTCTTAAAGTACTCATTCCCACCAGAGAATCTGTTAAAAATCGCATATGAAATATCCGTTGGCTTTTGTGTCCAATACTTTACTCCTTTCGGATTTAGATTCGCTCCACATAAAACCAGTTTTTCTACTTTTTCTGGGTATTTCATAGCAAAAATCAATGCAATATTTCCACCATCTGAAAATCCTAGAATATGCGCTTTTTCAATATTATGAGTCTCCATAAAACACTTCAGATCCTCCGCAAATTGCCGAATGGTAAATTGAGAATTTCCACGTTGGGATTTCCCATGCCCTCTTGTATCGATAGCAAGGACTTGATAATGCTTTGCAAACACGGGAATCTGATTGCAAAAATATTCTTGATCTTCATTGTTCCCATGCAATAAAATCAGTGGCTTGCCATTTCCTGTTTTTGTATAATATAAGTTTATATCACAACCAGACATCGATGTTTCTACCTCTCTTAAACTAAATCATTGACTGTTATCACTTCTCATTCTAGCAGACTAGACATCAAAAGAATAGGTCGATCAAGGGAGTTCCAGAACATATCCCATGTATATCGGTTTTCGTGTTTCCGTCTGGATAACCAGAAATAGAAATGGATGATCAAAATACATTCGAATAGGCTGTAACAAAGGGATTCCACAAGGACATTCGTCATCCGCAGTTTCTTTTGCACCTTCTAATATACCTCGCTCCGCCACACGAAAGAAAACTTCCTGCTTTTGGTTATTCTTCGTAGAAAAACTAGAAATTTCAAATTTCGGAATATTTGCATAAATAATTGCACGTTCTTTATTTTCAATCATCGTATCTATTGTTTCATTCGACAACGAACTCACAAGTTCCAAAACAGTGACTCCATCATTTGGCATTAAAATTACGAACTGATATGTCTCATCCACATAAGGTTTCATCAGTCCTTTTGCATTCTCAGTTTTCACCAAATAGTCTTCAACAGAAGACATAAATTCTACTGTATTCGTTACTCCATCCCGACAAATAAAATCATCTTCATGAATTGCGCATGTTAGATAAATATATTCCCAGGTAAACACTGTGTTTTCTTCGCCTTGCAAAATCCGATCCAAATCCTCATCATTCAAACGTACCAAGGCATTCTCTTCCAGATCAGAGTCTTTTAGTTGTTCAATCAGAGTCCTATGCTCTTGTTCATATAGTTGATTTTCACCACACGCGGTCTGAAATAGAAATAATACGAATACAAAAATCCACATTCCTTTCATTGTGTTCTTCATAGAAATCCCTTCTTTCAATCTATATACATAGTATACCTCTTTCCTTGTATTCTTTCGACAGGAAATTAAAAGTTGCTATTTCTCGAAATAAGCAGTAAAATACGGATATAAGGAGGTGCCTTATGAATACATTAATCCAAAACGAAAATTCCTCATTGAATCGTCGTCTTGATCATCCGTACACACCTCTTAGTCCATCCAGATCTAACACAACAGGAAAAAATCCTGTCTCAGGAAACGAGCAGGCTGATACTAAAATCAATCAGGAGATTAAGAAATCAGGAAAAGCGATTCAATCTGATGTTTATAAAGCGTATGACGAAAAAACACTCAAGCGCATGGGCGTTGTTGAGTGTTCTACTTGTGCCAGCCGAAAATATCAGGATGCATCTGGCGATCCAGGAGTTTCATTTAAATCCCCTACACATGTTAGCCCAGAAGCATCTTTCTCTGCTGTCAGTGCACATGAGCAAATGCACGTGTCTCGAGAACAAAGCAAAGCGCACGCAAAAGGCGGTGTAGTATCTCAAAGCGTAACGCTACATTCTTCCATTTGTCCAGAATGCGGACGTGCATACACTTCTGGCGGTGTGACCCACACATCCGTACGTTATCCAAAAGAAATTGAGACCAACTACAAAGGCGGCATGATGGATTTAACCATCTAGTATAGATTTATATGACGTAGTTACTATCGAACATCAAATCTTCTATGGTAACACGGCCAAAGAATTCTGTTGTTAATTCGTAAAACTTTCTCCATAATGGTAAGGTTCTGCATTCATCAGCACGATTACAAACGTCTGTATCGCATTCCAAACATGCAACTGGTGCAAGTGTACCTTCTGTTAATTCTAAAATATCTCTTACAACATATTCTTTTGGGTGTTTCGTCAACCGATACCCCCCACCTTTTCCATGTACAGCATCAACATATCCATGTTTTGACAATAATGCCATGATTCTTTCTAGATATTTCTGTGATAAATCCTGTCTTTCCACAATATCTTTCATGGGAATATAGTCTCCAGAATGATGTTCTGCCAAATCCACCATAACTCGTAATGCGTATCTTCCTTTTGTTGAAATCATCATAATCCCATCATTCCTTTCCGAATCTCAAGTAATCTTCTCAATTACACCACCACCTAATATGACGTCATCCATGTAAAAGACTGCTGCCTGTCCAGGCGTAATCGCACGTTCTTTAACGAAATACTGTACCAGCACGGTATCAGCAGATGTTGGTATCACGATCGCTGTCTGTTCCTTTTGACGGTACCGAACTTTTACTTTACAATCAAACGCTTCACTTGGCACTTCACCCGAAATCCAATTGACGTCTTTCACTTGAAATGTAGTCTCAAATAAATCCTCATTTTTTCCAAGGGTTATTGTATGTTCTTTCGGATCTACATGCGTAACATATCTAGGTTCTGGAAAAGATATTCCCAAGCCTTTCCTCTGTCCAATCGTATAGTGAGAAATCCCTTGATGTTGGCCTATTATATTTCCGTCCGTATCGATAAAATCTCCTTTTGGTAAAACGTTCCCTCCATACTGCAACATCACTTTTGCATAGTCTCCATCTGGAACAAAACAGATGTCCTGACTGTCTTTTTTATTTGCGTTTAAGAAACCATACTCCTCCGCGATTTCACGCACCCTGGTTTTGGTAAGACCTCCCAGTGGAAATTGAATATGCTTCAGTTTTTCCTGCGTCAAATCGTATAGAACATAACTTTGATCTTTGGTCTCATCTACGGATTTTTTTAGCACATATTTTCCATTTATAAATTCTACTCTTGCATAGTGTCCTGTCACAATCGTATCATATCCCAATAGCTTTGCACGTTCATATAATTTATCAAACTTCATGTAGCGATTACAGTCGATGCATGGATTCGGTGTAACCCCATGTTCATAGCTTTGTACGAATTTTCGAATAATCTTTTCTTCAAAGTCTTTCTTATAATTAAATACATAATAAGGCATGCCAAGAGCGTGAGAAACTCTCCTGGCATCATTGACATCATCTAGGGAGCAGCAACTTTTCGGTCGTGCTTCTCCCTCTTCTTTATTTTCAAATAATTTCATAGTACATCCAATGCACTCGTACCCTTCTTGAATCATTAAGGCTGCAGCTACACTAGAATCTACTCCGCCACTCATGGCAATTAATGCTTTTTTATTCATTTTCTTCCTTAAAAAGATCTGTTGAAAGATATCTTTCACCTGTATCTGGTAACAAAACAACGATTTTCTTACCTTTGTTCTCTGGACGCTTCGCAACTTGAATTGCAGCATGTGCAGCAGCACCAGAAGAAATTCCTACAAGAACTCCTTCTTTTCTGCCAATTCTTTTTGCGGTCTGGATGGCATCTACACCAGATACCCTAACGACCTCATGATATGCTTTTGTATTCAACACTTCCGGAATAAACCCTGCTCCAATTCCTTGAATTTTGTGTGGACCTGCAGTTCCTTTTGATAAGACTGGTGATTCTTCTGGTTCAACTGCGATAATCTGAATTTCTGGATTTTTTGACTTTAAATACTCTCCAACTCCAGTAATTGTACCTCCAGTACCAACTCCCGCCACAAAAATATCAACTAAGCCATCGGTATCCTCATATATCTCTGGACCCGTGGTGAAGAAATGTGCTACAGGGTTTGCTGGATTCACAAATTGACCTGCCATCCATCCTCCTTCCGTCTCTCTTGCCAATTCTTCCGCTTTTTCAATTGCACCTTTCATACCTTTGGCACCATCTGATAAAACAAGTTCAGCACCATATGCTTTGATCAATTTTCTACGTTCCAAAGACATGGTCTCTGGCATAACAATAATTGTTCGATAACCTTTTGCTGTCGCAATGGAAGCCAATCCAATGCCAGTATTTCCACTTGTTGGTTCGATAATTACGGAACCTTCCTTTAAAACTCCTCTTTTTTCTGCATCCTCAATGAGTGATTTTGCTACACGATCCTTCACGGATCCTCCTGGATTAAACAACTCAAGTTTTGCATATATGGTTGCTTCGAGTTGATCCTCTTGTTCAATGTGAGTAAGTTCAAGTAATGGTGTTTTCCCTACCAGTTGCTCTGCCGATGTAAATATATTTGCCATAATTATTCCTTTCTATTTAATTGCTTCAAATCCTTGTTCTAAATCTCCAATAATATCGTCAATATGTTCCGTTCCAATTGATAAACGAACGGTCTGCGAAGTAATTCCTGCGTCGTTCAATTCTTCCTCTGACAACTGTGAATGTGTAGTTGACGCTGGATGAATTACTAAACTTTTCACGTCTGCTACATTTGCCAGCAGTGAAAATAATTGCAGATTTTCCGTAAATTTCTTTGCCTTTTCACAATCTCCTTCCACTTCAAATGTGAAGATTGAAGCAGCACCATTCGGGAAATATTGATGATACAGTTTTTCCTGTTCTCCCGTTTCCAAAGAAGGATGGTTCACCCTCTTAACCTGCGGATGATTTTTTAGATAGTCAACTACTTTCAATGCGTTCTCAACATGTCTCTCTAATCTTAGAGATAAAGTTTCTAATCCCTGCAAAAGCAAAAAAGAATTAAACGGAGAAATTGCAGCACCCTGATCTCTCATCAAAGTTGTACGCAATTTGATAATATATGCCAAGTTTCCACATGCTTCCGAAAACACCACTCCATGATAGGAAGGATTCGGTTTTGTGATTCCAGGAAATTTGTCATTTTGTGTCCAGTCAAATTTTCCACTGTCCACAATCACTCCACCCATTACGGTTCCATGTCCACCGATGAATTTTGTAGCAGAATGAACCACAATATCTGCCCCATGTTCAATTGGTCTCAAGTAATACGGAGTAGCAAACGTATTGTCTACAATCAATGGAATTCCATGTTTATGTGCGATTTCTGCAAACTTCTCAATATTTAACACATTTGAGTTCGGATTCCCCAATGTTTCTGCATATAGCAATTTTGTATTTGGCCCTATTGCCTGTTCCACTTCTTCATAGTTATCCTGATCCACAAATGTTACCGAGAGTCCCTGGTCCTTTAATGTATTTGCCAGCAAATTATAGGTGCCACCATACAAGTTTTTCGAAGCAACTACATGATCACCAACCAAAGCAATATTTTGTATGGCATAGGTAATTGCCGAAGATCCAGATGCTGTAGATAAAGCAGCCGCTCCACCCTCTAGAGCTGCGATTCTTTTTTCAAAAACATCGGAAGTTGGGTTCATAAGTCTTGTATAAATATTTCCACCTTCACTTAAACCAAATCTTCCCGCTGCTTGAGCAGAGTCTTTAAACACATATGCAGTGGTGGCATAAATCGGAACCGCTCTTGCATCTGTTGCAGGGTCTGGTGACTCCTGTCCTGCATGTAATTGTATTGTTTCAAAACGATATGTATGATCTGCCATAGATATTCCTCTTTCTTTCGTCAAAATCATTAACCTACCTTATTGGTATGTAAATGATATTATCATCTTTTTCCTATCGAGTCAATAGGATATTTCAATTTTTTTCAAAAGAAAAACAGATGCAAAAAAATACTCTTTGCATCTGTTTTTCTTGTAATTTGTCGTATATATTTCTATATATTAGATACGAAAAGCATCCATTCCTGGATACACAGCTGCCTCTCCTAACATTTCTTCAATTCGAAGAAGCTGGTTGTATTTTGCTACACGCTCGAATCTACTCGGTGCCCCAGTTTTAATTTGGCAGGTATTCAATGCGACCGCTAGATCTGCAATTGTCGTATCCTCAGTTTCACCAGAACGATGCGAAGATATTGCGGTGTAACCTGCCTTATGTGCCATTTGTATTGCTTCTAATGTTTCAGAAACCGAACCAATTTGATTCAACTTAATCAAAATCGAATTTCCACATCCAAGCTTTATACCTTTTCCTAATCGCTCTGTATTTGTAACAAACAAATCGTCACCGACCAATTGCACTTTATCTCCAAGCTGCTTTGTAAGTTCTACCCAGCCATCCCAGTCATTTTCATCCAACGCATCTTCAATCGAAATAATTGGATATTTTTCCACTAAATCTTTCCAATGCGCAATCAGCTCTTGTGATGAATAGGTCACTCCTGCTTTCGGTAGTACATATTCTCCAACTTTCTTACCTTTCCATTCCGAAGCTGCTGCATCCATTGCAATCATAAAATCTTTGCCCGGTTCATATCCCGCTTTAATAATTGCTTCTATGATAAATAAAATAGCATCCTCGTCACTACCAAGGTCTGGAGCAAATCCACCTTCATCCCCAACACTTGTAGCCAGTCCTTTTGCTTTCAGCAAAGATTGCAATGCATGAAATACTTCTGCACTCCATCGCAAACATTCCTTAAAGGAAGATGCTCCAACAGGCATGACCATAAACTCCTGTACATCTACTGTATTCGATGCATGTGCTCCACCATTGATAATGTTCATCATTGGCACTGGCAGTCTGGTCGCATTTGCGCCTCCTAAAAGTCGATACAATGGAATTTCCATCGCATTTGAGGCAGCTCTTACCGCTGCAATGGATACTGCAAGTATCGCATTTGCTCCAAGTTTTGACTTGTCTTTTGTGCCATCGGCTGCAATCATAGCCTGATCAACCGCATAAATATCCGATGCATCAATTCCAACAATTGCATCATTAATGACGGTGTTGATGTTATGTACTGCTTTCTGAACACCTTTTCCCAAATATCTTGCTTTATCTCCATCACGTAGCTCAAGCGCTTCAAACTCTCCAGTTGATGCTCCACTCGGAGCAGCACCTCTGCCCATCGTGCCATCAACCAAATATACTTCTGCTTCAACTGTTGGGTTTCCTCTTGAATCTAAAATTTCTCTTCCAATTACTTTTTCAATTTTTAAATAATCCATATGTCGATCTCCTTTCAAAATCTTTCAATCTATTTCTTCTGATTATTATCAGACAACTATCTGTTTTTTAATATTATATCAATTAATTTATTTTTTCAAGTAGAAAAAGACGTAAATTTTATCTTTACGTCTTTTTTCCGAATTAATTATTCGATATCCAACTCAATTTCTTCATCCAAATCAGTGGATACATATTTTCCATTTTTCTTTCTTTGTTTTACACATTCCGTAAGCAAATATTCAATCTGTCCATTCACGGAACGAAAGTCATCTTCCGCCCATGAAGCCAGTGCCTGATACAATTTTGCCGACACTCTTAATGGAATCTGTTTTTTATCTTTTTCATTCAAAAAATCACCACTTCTCTATTATTCTTTCCTATTAATACAAGCTTCCAGAATTTACAATTGGCTGAGCATCTTTATTTCCACACAATATCACCAGTAGATTTGAAACCATTGCTGCTTTTCGTTCCTCATCAAGCACAACGGTATCCGACTCGTTCAACTTTTCCAAAGCCATTTCCACCATGCTAACTGCACCGTCAACAATCATTTTTCTCGCATCAATAATCGCGGATGCCTGTTGTCTTTGTAACATTACTGCTGCAATTTCTGGTGCATAAGCTAAGTAGGTGATTTTCGCTTCAATAATTTCAAGTCCTGCATTTTCTACTTTTTTCTGAATTTCTTCTTTAATTTTTCGTGCTACGATTTCACTGGATCCACGTAAACTTCCTTCATCAGCCTCTCCATCTCCTGTTGTGTCAATATTATTTGCAACATCATATGGATAAGTTCGAACAATACTGCGGAGAGACGCATCACATTGTAAAGATAAGAACTCTTTATAATTATCCACATCAAAAACTGCTTTTGCAGTATCCACAACTCTCCATGTAACAGCAATCCCAATTTCCACTGGATTTCCAAGACAATCATTAATTTTTTGTTTATTGTTGCTTAGTGTCATGATCTTCAACGAAATTTTCCTGTTTGGCATTTCTGCTGCAGCATTCATACCATACCCACTAAAGGAAATTGTTTGTTTATTTGCGCTATCTACGTCTGCACTTTGATTGAGTTTGGTTTTTGCTGCTGGGTTCACACTGCCACTAAAAGGATTGATGTAATAAAACCCATCTCCCTTTAAAGTCCCTACATATTTCCCGAACAATGTAACAACAAGTGCTTCTTGTGGCTTTAGAACTCGAAGTCCAAGAAACGGAAACCATCCTATGCTGATCCAAATAATACTTACCACCAACAGTACAACCCATGAATTCAATGCACTTACAATACATAGAGCAATGGATCCTAAGTACAGGACTGAGAGAAGAAGCATCATCCCCATCCCATATTTATTTTTTTCTAATATTTTTTCATTCATAACAAAGTTCTCCTTCCGAACAACATCTAATTGATATCATAATGATATCATCACAATTTCATTTTGTCAAACAAAAAAGGACTATTGAGCAATCAACAGTCCTTTTCCTCCCACATAAGAATAGATTCACGATTTTTCTATCCTTACTCATTTCTTATTTCATATGTTTCATATAGTTACAGTTCTTAATAATCAACTCACACTTCCACCAGTTTTCTGCAACCTTCCATGCTTCTGAATATCCACTCCAAGACCAAGTGATTCCCCACGTGCCGTCTTCAAGTTGTGTTTGATCTATGAAATCAAGTTCATACTCTGCTATTTTTTTAATCTCAGGATAAAATTCATCTTGTTTCGAAGAGAGAAACATCGATGGTTTACACAAATAATCCGTCTCCCATCTACTAATATCATAAGCCACACATTCTTTTACCTGTCGATTAAGCAGACTTTTTAGTGCAATAATATCAATAATTTGATGTCCAGAAGCCTTACCCAAATAGTGATAGAGTCTAACAAAACAAGCCAGGACGTGCATTTCTACCGGAGAATGAATAGATTGCAAATATTGTATGGACTCTTGCACCAAACGAACCCCCAGTTCCATCTCAGGGCTGTCAGGTTTTGCAAAGTACACCATAAACCCAGCTAGCGCCGCCGTTGGATTATAATTATTTTTATTTTTTTTCTCATATTCCCACCATGGGGCGTGGGGAAACGCATTGTTTGAAGAGATGGTATTACCCCACGTTGTTCCATCGAAAGAATCTCCACTCATCAAATAACGAAGTATTCCTTGAACCATTGGGTGATCTTGATCTTCCATACCCATTTCAAAAAGTATTTCCGTAGCTGCCCAAGTCTGTATTGGCGAAGAGTTCGGATTCCAAAAATCTGGTTCCACCGCATGCCCAAATCCGCCATCCGGATTTTGATACTTTTCGAGAACTTGCAGTACATTTTCTCTGGTTCCATTTTCCATTAAATACTGCCATCTCGCCAAATCTAACGGTCTTGCATTTCTATAAATATATTTTTTTGCTTTGTTAAAATCCATTTTTATTTCTCCTTTAGTCATATTTTATTACACAATCATTAGTTATGTAAAGTTGTTTTATTGACAATATTATAACATTTGACAAAGTTATCTCGCAATTATATCATTATTATAGGATTACTTTACATACACAGGAAAATAAACAATGCGTGCTATGCACACAGATTGGAGCAATTATGAATTATACTTCAGATCTTAGAAAATTTGTTGCACCTGAAATTATCACCGGACTAAATTCCCGGCTATTGATTAGTCGATACATCCAACATTTCGGTTCAATGAAGCCAATGATCGTTTCAGATAAAAACCTCACTCAAAAACCGTGGTTTTTGGATATCATACAAGAAATTGTTCCCGTAGTTCATTCCTATATAATTTTTGATGATGTCACATCCAATCCTAGAGACTATGAAGTAATGAAAGGTGCTGAGCTCTTTATTAAGGAACGTTGCGACTTAATCATCGCAATTGGTGGTGGTAGTCCAATTGACTGCGCAAAGGGAATTTGCATTGTATCAACAAATGGTGGTCATATTATTGATTACGAAGGTGTAGACGAAATCAACTTACCTGGTCCACCTCTAATTTGTATTCCAACTACTTCTGGTGCTTCTGCTGATGTATCTCAGTTTGCAATTATCGGAGACAGTTCTACTAAAATAAAAAAAGCCATTATCAGTAAGAAAGTAGTACCCGACTTGGCTCTACTAGATGCAACTCCTTTAACAACAATGGATCCCTACCTAACCGCCTGCACTGGAATGGATGCTTTAACACATGCCATAGAAGCTTTTGTCTCAAATGCAAGTTCACACCTTTCCGATGTTCATGCCCTAGAAGCCATAAATCTAATCAATGATAACATCGAAGCTGCCATTTCTCCAAATCGCTCAATCGAAACTCTTCATCGAATGATGCTTGGCTCATTGCAGGCTGGACTCGCATTTTCGAACGCAAGCCTTGGCTTAGTTCACGCAATGGCTCACAGCATGGGCGGTCTCCTTGATCTCCCTCATGGAGAATGCAATAGCATTTTATTAGAACATGTCATCGATTTAAATTTCGACTCTGCCTCCAAGGAGTATCGTGAAATCGCGTTAAAAATGAATTTGCCAGTACAAGAAATCTCCGATCAAGAAGTTAAAAACTTATTAATCAATCGCATCCGTATGCTTCGTACCAATCTCGGGATCAAAGAGTTTGAGAGTGTTTCAAATTTACCAGAAAACATATACGACTCACTCTCTGAAAACGCATTAAATGATCCATGTATCATTACAAATCCCAAAAAAGTAACGAAAGAAGATGCAAAGTCTATTTTTCAAGCAGTCATCCAAAAAAACAATTCATAGAGAGATTTCTGAAATACAGGAATCCACCATGGTGAGCATATGAACAATCTACCTTTTGATCGAAATAATTCCATAGAGAAAAAAAAGATCGACCGAGACTCAATTATTGGACTTGGTGAAGCTTCTTTTCGTAAAAATTATTATTCTGAATTACAAGAGAAAATTCACGATCTCGAGCAGATAATCGCTAGAAACCAAGGGATTATTACAACGATGCCTGACTTATTGTTGCTATATGATCTCACAGGGAATGTACAGATTTATTCCGATTCTGCATGTAGTGAAGATCCTGTGTTATCCATATTTTTGAATTCTCCCGATATGAATTTCCTGATTTCTGAACCCGCGAAGTTGGTAAGAAGAGATCACAATTTTCTAATCAAAGAATTTCAAATTGATACGCATGGGAAATCCTATTATTTTGAAGGGCGTTTTCGCACCATAGAATCAAACGAAGTTCTCATAATTATTCGCAATATAACAACCATCAAGCAAATGATTTTAAACCTTCAGGAAACTGCACTCTTGGATTCATTAACAAATTTATATAATCGAAGGGTCTTTGAGAAAAAAATGAGGCACTTAAATCTTCGAAACATTTCTAAAATATCTGTTATTTCCATCGATATCAATGGTTTGAAATTTATCAATGACACACTTGGGCATTTGGCCGGTGATTCCATCATAAAAAAAACAGCGGAGTTGATTTCCACCTGTTTCCCAGAGCGATGTTTAAAAGCAAGAGTAGGTGGTGACGAATTTGCAATTATTACAGAGGGTTTGTCTGAAAAGGAAATCGAAAAAAAATTAAAAATGCTGTCAAAAAATGCCGAACAGCTTTCGGAACTCGCAAATCTTTCAAAACTCTCACTTTCCTACGGATATGGATTTCACCAAAGTGGTATCGTTAATATGCAATACTTATTTCAAACCGCTGATGATCACATGTATCAAAGCAAACTTTTAATGAAGGAAAGCATTCGTGGAACATTTGTTAAAACCTTTATGAAGGCACTTGAGGCAAAAGATTACGTATCGGAAGGCCATACGGAACGTATGGAGGACTTAGCCGTGTTAATCAGTGAGGATTTAGATTTGCACCAGGATCAAATCGACCGAATCATTCTTCTTACAAAATTTCATGACATCGGCAAAATCGGAATCCCTGATAACATTCTAAAAAAACCCGGAAAACTCACCAATGATGAATGGAAAGTAATGCGTTCACATACCTCGATTGGAGAGCGAATTGCCTTTGAATCGATTGAAATCAGGGATATCGCACCTCTTATTTTACATCACCACGAAAGGTATGATGGCAAGGGATACCCATCTGGTATTTCTGGAGAGGACATTCCAATCGAAGATCGTATTCTTTGTATCGTTGACAGCTTTGATGCCATGACAAATGATCGGCCTTATCACAAAGCAATTACTACAGAAGAGGCAGTAAAGGAAATAATAGAATGCTCTCAGTCACAATTTGATCCAGTTATTGTTGATTCATTTCTTCGGGTCTACAAAAAGATCTATGCTTAGCCGAAGCAGTCCCTTTGAACTCACTAAAAAATAACTCATTCGTACTTTTTACACGAACCGACAATCGTTCATCTTTCCATGCGAAATTAAAACTGGCATGTCCTTGTTCTTCATATGCCATATATATGTGAACAAAAAACTGACCATGCTTCCAATAGCATTCGCTTTCATAATGATGCTCTGTTCCGGCCAAAATTCCGTGCAGAGCATCCTTTTTTTCTCCAAAACGTATGTGATAGGAACGATGTTTGGTTTCGAGGTAAAATACCTCTTCCTCCCAATCGAAACATATTTTCTCCCAACCCATATCATTTTCATAAAAGATGAAATCTTCATTATTTGTTCTTTTATGAATCTCATGCATCGTGAAATGATTTTGCTTTTGTTGTTCTTCTTTTATATACTCCCTTGTATTGCGTATGTCGTCATTCGAATCTAAATTCTCTAAAAACGGATAAATACAATCAAAAAAACAATCATGCAAAATTTGCAATCCCGCTGGATTTCCAATCGTATCTGCCATAGTAAGGAAGCAAAAGTCCTTTTCTGGGAAACATACCGCCAGCTGACCTCCCATTCCATACATCATAAAGCCTTCTTCTCTAGGCATCCAGAACATGTAACCATATCCATACTGTTCATCAATAGTTGGATGTAGGTCCGTAGAACTTTGATTGGTTAACGCATCCGTTAAAAATGACGATGGATAGACTTCTTTTCCAGAAACAAATCCACCACGGTTACATAAAACTGCAACACGAGCAACATCTCGAAGTGTGCACATTAGCCCTGTACCACCTTGAGAAATGCCAACTGGATCTTCTATTATATAAGCAGAGTCTGAAAAACCGATTTCGTTTAGAAAATGCTCTCTCATGTAATCGAGCATTTTCTTACCTGTCAACTTTTCCACAAGTGCTGATAATACATGAGAAGAAGACGTATCATATGAGAATACGGTTCCCGGGATATGATCTGGCTCCACTTGAAAAAAAGTCGCTGTCCAATCATTATTTACCTCTTGTTTATATGTCGTTTTCTCAAAACATGTTCGCATTTTTAACATATCTCTGATTGTCATTTCTTCACACCATGGATGCAAATGATCTTTTTGAAATTTTTCGGGAAAATACTCACAAATTTTATCATCTAATGAAATCATATGTTCTTTCTCTAGCAAGCCAATTGCCAATGCAGTAAAGCTTTTTGTGATAGAATACATCCGATGATTCGTATGTTCGTCATATATTCCCATATATTTTTCTTCAAGAATATCCGTCCCTTTAAGCAACATATATCCATGTAGTCGAATGTGCTGTTTGTTGATTTTTTGCTCGAACCTACGCATCGCCTCTTCTGGGATTCCATATTTTATCGCACTTGTCATTGAAAATTGAATCATGTTTTCCTCCATAGACATTGTTTTTGTTATCTTTTATTTTATCACAGCCCAGAAAAAAGAGAAATAAAAAAGCGATGCAAAAGAAACGCATCGCTTTATGCTTCTATCCGAATCAACTCCAAAACATGTCCTATATCACCATCTTCAAATACGTACTTACATATTGGTAATTCTTCCTTTGGTGAAATCGCAGTTTTTAAATAACAAGCGTCCAATCCAACTGCTTTGGCTCCAATAATATCTGTACTCCCATCATTACCAATCATAATACTTTCGGAACATATTAGTTGATGTTTCTCGATTAATCTTTCAAAAAAGTGCACATCCGGTTTTTTGCATCCCTCGTCAGATGAGATGAACACATCATCAAAGTATGGTAATAATCCACTCTCTTCCAATTCTCTCCACGTAAAAATCCGTTGGGCGTTCGACAATAGAAAAATCTTTTTCCCTGCTTCCCTAAGACTTTTAAGAACGAAAAAAGTATTCTGATATGGTGCAATCATTACCGTTGAAATCTTACGAAACATCTCCCCCGCTTCCCATATTTCCTTTTTTGTTGCGTCTGGTTTTTTTCTAAGATACAACGTTGCAAATACCTTTTCCAAATCAATTTCCGAATATTTAAATACAGTCTTGACGGTTGACAATTTTCCAACCTCTTTCAAATATGCTTCCTTCAATTCATCACCACAATACGATACCCCTTGATCACAAAGCCACGAAGCAAATTGATTCCAAACCGTATCACTTACTTCATCTGTCCTAATATCAAGCAGGGTCCCGTATAAATCAAAAATATAATTCTGATACATTTGACACACCTCATATTTCATATTTTACATCAGTATACCATTTTTTATCTTTCGCTCACATCATTTTTTTATCCAATCCATATCAATTTTTTACGAAATCACCATCACCATGTTGCAGTATCCTTTCCAAGCTATTATATTGTAATTAGAATTGTAGAAGTCTGACTTCAAATGAAAGGAAATATCATAATGATCAAAAAATATACGTTTGGTAACCCAATAGCAACAGAGGCGGTGGTCCAGTATTTTCCAAATACAACTACGCTTCCTTCACAATTAAAAATCAGTTCTGACAAGATGACACTAACAGTGAAAATGCATGAAGACGACATCATTTATGGTCTTGGTGAAAACGTTCGTGGTATCAATAAAAGAGGTTGGAAATACATCAGTAATTGTGCAGATGAACCAATTCATACCGAAGGAAAAAATTCCTTGTATGGTGCACATAATTTTTTAATTTTAGATGGCGAATTTAAGCTTGGTATATTTATTGACTACCCTTCAGTAGTAACATATGATGTGGGTTTTACCCACATAGACACTCTTGAAATCATCATAGGTGGTCCTGATTACGATCTTTATCTGTTCGAAAATTCAGATGTTCGAGAAATCATTAAAGAATTTCGAACGATGATTGGCCAGAGTTATCTAGCTCCAAAATGGGCATTTGGCTACCAGCAAAGTCGCTGGGGATACGAAAACGAATCAGATATTCGTGAGGTGGTTTCCAAGCACAAAGAACACAATCTTCCTCTCGATGCAGTATATATGGACATCGATTATATGGAACGATTCAAGGATTTTACAATTGATGAACAGGCTTTTCCAAATTTTTCAGATTTTGTGAAAGAAATGAAATCAGAAAATATTCATCTAGTTCCCATCATTGATGCTGGAGTCAAAATCGAAGAGGGTTATGATGTATATGAAGAAGGAGTAGCAAACAACTATTTTTGCAAAGACAATGAGGGAGAAAACTTTGTTGTTGGTGTATGGCCTGGTAGAGTTCTTTTGCCAGATTTTTTGAACTCTGCTGCCAGAGATTGGTTTGGCAAAAAATATGCGTTCTTACTTGACCAAGGAATTGACGGTTTTTGGAACGATATGAACGAACCCGCACTCTTTTACTCAGAAAAAAATCTAAAAAAAGTATTTGAGAAAATCCATGAATATGCAGATAGAGAACTAGGAATTTGGGAATTTTTTTCATTCAAAGATCTAGTTTCTAGTATCGACAATAATCCGGATGACTATAAAAGTTTTTATCACAATATGGACGGAACCAAAATACGACATGATCTCGTTCACAACTTATATGGATACAATATGACAAGAGCGGCTTCCGATGCTTTTAAAGAGCTCGCTCCGGACAAAAATATACTCATGTTCTCCAGAGCTTCCTATATCGGCATGCATCGATACGGTGGAATTTGGACCGGGGACAACTCTGCATGGTGGTCTCATATAGAGCTCGCGATGAAGATGCTTCCTTCCCTTAACATGTGTGGATTCTTATATTCTGGAGCGGATACAGGCGGATTCGGAGAACATACAACGGAAGACCTAGTTATGCGTTTCTTAGAACTATCACTTTTCACGCCATTACTTCGTAATCACTCTGCTTTTGCCTCAAGAGACCAGGAAGTATATCAATTTCATGGAATCTCACATTTTCGCAATCTACTTCACGTGCGTTATGGACTCATTCCATACCTTTACAGTGAATATATCAAAGCAATAAAAAACAATGACCTTTTATTCATCCCACTAGGAATAGCTTGCCCTGATGACCCTGAATGTAGACATATCGAAGATCAGCTTTTTGTCGGTGAAAGTATCATGATTGCCCCAGTGTATAAACAAAATGCCGTATCCCGATATGTATATCTCCCTGAGGATATGTTGATGATCCGATTCCGTAGTTTAGAAGACAAAGATGTTATTCCTATGACGAAAGGTCATCATCATGTTTCTGTGAAATTACACGAAGTTCTAGTCTTTGTAAGAGAAGGACATATTTTACCTTTAGGGAAAGAAGCGTCCAATATTACGGAAATAAGTATATCTGATTTTAATTTATTATCTTTAAACAACGATAAATCATTAGAATACATTTTATTCAGCAAACCAAATGAACAAATCATACTAAATCATAAAAGTTTTTAGAATTCAAAAAAAAGGATTGCAATCCATCCATTGCAATCCTTTTTTATTTCACATGTTATTTTATTTTTCAATTGCCAAATCACTTCAAAATTGCACATCCATAGGCAGGAATATATAAATCTTCGCCCTCTAATATCGGTTCATCTTCGCCTACGCACAAAGAATTTAATAACACTTGATATTTATATGTCTCTTTTGAAATTGTAATAGTCGCTGGCTCATCGCTCACGTTATAAACAAGGTAAATCGTCTCGCCATCATAGGTCTTTGAAATTGCCATCAGGTTTCCATTCGTACTAGTTACTTCTTCCATCTCGGCAACAACTCCACGTCCAATTTCTGGATATAAATTCCTTATATGCATTGCTTCTCGATAATAATTATAAATGGAATATGGGTCGATTTCCTGTTCCTCTAATGAGTCAAAGGAATGTTCTGGTTGAACCATTCCTGGAGGACCATCGGTCATTTCCGGTGATGTCGCATCCATTGTCCAATACATTGGAGCACGCTTGTTCACATCATCTCCGGCTCCACTCATGCCTAGTTCATCACCATAATATACAAAAACACGTCCCGTGGACAGTAATTCAAGGCCAGCCGCAAGCTTAACTTTATCTATTTTTCTACTTAAAAATCCTGCCGCTCTTCCTGTATCATGGTTGGAAAGAAACACCCCGTCCACATAATCAGGATTCTTTTCTGTGAATGCATTTTGAATCGTAACCAAATTCGCAGCAAGACTTGCTCCTGCCTTACCATTTCCTAAGCGATTTACGGTACTCACGAAGAGACCATCTCGATTTCCAAGCACAAAATTGAAAAGACTGTCAATATCACTTTCATAATATGCCTGTAATGTTGAATAGGTATCCCAGACTTCTGCAACAACATAGATACTTGGATCAATGGATTCTACATAATTGTAGAACCAGTTGAGCACTTCTACATTTTTCGTAGTTCGACTTTCATAATAGTGCAATGCCGCATCCAAACGAAAACCTTTGATACCATGTTCGATCCAAAACGAAGTGATCTTCTCCACTTCCGTTCGAACTGCTGCACTATCAAAGTTCAAATCGGGCATTTGATCCCAAAAAACACATTCATAATACCAATCCGCTGTTCCATCTACTTTGTACCAGCCACTTGGCGCATGATCAGAACGTTTGAAATTGTAATATTCTGCATAAGGGCACTCTAGATAATCCGGTTCCTCCCCTTCTTCAAGGGTACGTATATAGTCCGTCGCTTCCATAAACCACGGATGTTTTGCAGAAGAATGATTGATTACTAAATCCATGATCAGATCAATATTTCTCGCATCACACTCCCGAACCAGTTCTTCGAAATCTTCCATCGTTCCATATTGCGAATCAATAGAGTAATAGTCTGTTACATCGTACTTATGATATGACGGTGAAGGATTAAAAGGCAGAAGCCAAATACTATTTGCCCCTAAGTCCTGGATATAATCCAATCGTGAGATTAAGCCTTGAATGTCACCAATACCGTCTCCATCACTATCGCTAAAGGAATATAACAAAATTTGATAACATGTTCCATATTTATCATCAATTATTTGCTCCTCCGAGTGGTCTATGATAATTGGAGATAC
Source organism: Lachnospiraceae bacterium (assembly GCA_963666475.2). Taxonomy (GTDB): domain Bacteria; phylum Bacillota; class Clostridia; order Lachnospirales; family Lachnospiraceae; genus JBFHIZ01. The sequence continues at coordinate 1,702,566 of CAXXJM010000001.1, forward strand.
TTCCACTACGTTTTCTGATATATCATCAGGTACTACCGTTAATTCCTCCAATGAATTTTGTACGTTGTTACTGTTTTCCTGATTATTTTTTGAAATTTCCTCACTTCCACAAGCGACTAGTAACATCATAAGAACCATCATACATAAAGGCAATATGATTGAACGTTTGATTGACACTTCTCTTATTTTTTTTCTAAACATACCCATTTGTACCCTCTCATTATTTCATATACTATTTTGACTGCTAACAATCAAATTCATTTAGATACTTGTGATGCAACTTCCTGCTGAATCTGACCGCCTCCTGATGACATCCATTCCGCCACGAATGAATCAAATGCGTCTATTGATATATCTCCTGTTACAATTTGAAGATAGGTCTCCAATTCCATATCTTCAAGCTTCCACCATTCGCTGATCATCGTTTCTGTTTCCCCAAAATAAAGTGATTCTACTTTGTTGATTCTACCTCTGGAAAGCAAACTACATGCAGTAATACGTGATGTATATGCAGCCCATTCTTCTGGCGAGGCATCCTCTCCAGCTTGCAAATATGCATCGCATATTTCATAATATGAATACTCTAGTAAATTTAATTCCTCTGGGTCTTTGTCTCCATTTAGTGCGGCGGACACTTGTGCATAGCAAAGAGATAATGCATTGCTATAATCTACATTTATTGCAATTGGGCGTGCAGTTGGATCTACATTATCCTGATAGTAAGCAATAAATTCCGCATTATCATTCTCTTCATATCTGCCATAATCAAATAACGCACTAATAATCTTGCATGCAAGTTCTGGATACTCAAAGCCTTTTCTTACAACCACATATTTATATGTCGGATTTCTAGAATAGTAGCTTGTACTTCCATCTTCTTCCGTCGCAATTAAATAAGGCATCCAAACCGCCTCTTTGTCTACTGAAATCGCTTGCATCAATGGGTTGTTTGGCGCCCACCAAGGTCCAAAAAATGACCCACACTGTCCACTTACAATCAAATCTATGATATTGCTGCTCGTTCGTAACAAAAAGTCATGATCCAAAATCCCCGCATCATACATCTCATGAATATGTGCCAAGGCGTCTTTTGCCTCGGGCTGTACCGACCCATAAACAACCTTTCTATTTTCATCATAAATCCATTGTTTTGGAAATGCTCCATAACTTGCAAATACAATATCCAACAAATATTCACTGCTGTAGCCGCACTCCCCACTAATATTTGGATCACTCACAATACCAATCGTATTGCCTTGTCCGTTGTTGCCTGGATCCTGAATTATAAATTCACGCACAATATCTTCTACATCTGAAAGGGTCTTTGGATCTTCTAAACCAAGTTTATCCATCCAGTCTTTTCTCAACCATACCAGATTAGGACCATCCTCAATATTGGTTTCCGGAATTGCCATGATTTTCCCATCAAAAGTCACACCATCCAAAATCGAACTACCATATGTATTATAAATCTGTTTTATCGTGTCACTCATACACTCGTCAAACGATTCTGACAAATCTGCAATCATGTCATTCTCTACAAGTAGTCTCAAATCATCCGAACTACTAACAATCATAATGTCCGGAATATCTCCCGAAGCGATAGCCATGGATACCGTCGAATCGTACTGACTATCCATTTCTTCAAAAACATCGTAATTTTGTACATTCAAAAGATTTCTTAAAAATCTGGTATACGCATTATTCTCATACGTATCCCCATCTGGAAGATTTGAGTTATTTGATCCAGTCAACTTTCCAAGAGTATATTTTACCGTCTCAGGATACCTTCCAAAAGGTGTTGTTTTTGCCTTTTCCCATTGTGCAACGATTGCGTCTTGCTCCGCATCTTTCGATGCTTCTGCCTGCTGATTCTTATTTGTTATGTTGCTATTCGTCGCTCCATCGGATTGGCCAAATTGACATCCACTTAAGAGAAATGTACAAAAAAACAGCATAAGGCCAAATGCTGTAATTTTACGCAGTTGACCTTTTCTGTTTCGTATTTTTTGATTTATAATCTCATTATTCCATGAATTCTTTCTCATTTTCTACCTCATTAACGACTGTATTTTGAGTGTTCAAAGCAAAAAATCCATTGCGCTTTGTGTTCTCATTTCTCTATATATTTCTAGATTATACCAACAATCGTAAGAAATAGAAAGAAAAACTACCCTTTTACAGCCCCTGTTACGCCTTCACGATAATACTTCTGAGTAAAGATAAACAGTGTTGCAATTGGTATGGATATCAGTACCGCACCAGCCGCGAAACTGTTGAACCAAGTAAATACATATTCCCTCTCCAACATATTCCAAAGACCTATTGAAACCGTGTAGTACTGGGCATTCGCTCTGCAGATAACTCGTGCAAAGATAAAGTCTAACCATGGAGTTAAAAATGATTGTAAAATCGTATATACAATAATTGGTTTGCTAAGAGGAATGGTAACTCTGGTAAACACCTGCCATTTCGTTCCTCCATCTATATAAGCTGCTTCATCAATACTTTTCGAAATGGTATCAAAGAATCCCTTTGCAATATAAAATCCCAGACCGGATCCTGCGGAGTAAACCAAAACCAGGGAAACTCTGATCATGGATCCCTCCGAAAGACCGACCGCCTTCAGAATATAGTATACTGCAATCATTGACATAAAGCCGGGAAACATGCCAAGTATTAATGCCACATTCATGAAAGGCTTTCTCATCTTGAATCGCAACCGTGACATACAATACGACACGGAAAGTACAAAAAACGTTGATATGATGCATGTAAACACTGCGATAATCAATGTATTCATGAACATCTGTGGGAAGTTCAACATCCCGGTATCCTGGAACAATTGTTTGTAATTACCTAATGTAAATCCCTTTGGGATGATCGTAGATACATAGGATCCCTGCTCTTCACGAAAACTAATCAAAACAATCCATAAGATCGGCAATACCCAGATTATAGAAAGTATTCCAAGAAGTACATGTACAAATGAATTAATGACCTGCTTTTTAATGCGCGCTGCGCTTCTTTTTTTCTTCATCATTGGAATCCCTCCTCGTTATTATAAGATGACGTATTATGATACGTAATCAAAGAGAGCACTGCCAAAACCACAAAGGTCATAATTCCGATCACAGCACCTAGGTTATAATATTGGTTGTCAATCGTCAACGAATATAACCAGGTAACCAAAAGGTCTGTTTTTCCAGCTGTCGAACCGACCGGTGTCGGGCGTCCAGCAGTTAACAAGTAGATTACATTAAAGTTATTTACATTTCCAGCAAATGTTGTAATCAAGTATGGAGCAGTAACAAACAACATGTATGGAAGTGTAATTTTTCGAAATGTTTTTAGTGGTCCTGCACCGTCAACTTTTGCAGCTTCATAAAGTTCTGACGGAATATTCTGTAGTACACCCGTAATCTGAAGCATCGTAAAAGGAATACCAATCCATAAGTTGATCATAATAACCATAATTCTGGCCCAAGTTGCATTTTCCCAGAAAGGCAACGGGGTATCAATGAGTCCATTCTGTGTTAAAAGCACATTAATCAATCCATTTCTTCCAAACATTGTACGCATAATCAGAAGAGAAACAAACTGTGGAATTGCTACAGAAAGAATAAAATTGAATCTCCAAAATGCTTTGCCCTTTGTTTCTTTTCGATTAATCAACATCGCTAAAAGCATTCCCAAAATATAACAGCTAAAAGTTGCTGAAACTGCCCAAATTAAGGTCCACCCCAGAACTGACCAAAAAGTGCTACCGATAGAATCGTTAAAATTCAACACTTTGATAAAGTTATCAAGACCTACCCAATCAAACAGGGTCGTATGTGCATCAATTCGGCTATAATTTGTAAATGCCATGCATATCATAAAAACAAGTGGCAATATCGTAAAAATCAAGATCCCAAGAGATGGCATCGTAAGTAATAATTTATGTAAATTCTTGTCAAACAAGTCTTTGATGTCATTTTTGAAATTGTTTGGTGTTTTGCCGCTTTCTTTTAGACACTGCGCTTCATACCCACTCTTTACACTGCCTCTCCAGATAACGATAAAACCAATCGTCAGAAAGATTGTAGCCACACCATACAAAAGCATTAACAGCGAATTGTCTCCTTGTGTGTATACAAAAACTCCCAACTTATCGCTCCAGACTTTCTGCTGTTCCTCTCCTCCCAAAGCGACAAAATCAGCAATGTAAGAAACCCCGGTGCTGATCATAAAATATATGTATCCTAATTCAATCATCAAAAAAATCAATCCTTTGATGATTTGTTTCCTTGCTACGTTTCCCAATCCCATGACAAAAAATGAAAGTCTTGTGAAAAGATCTCCATTTTTCATGGCGTTCGTTAAATTAGTTTTCGAGTCTTTCTTTTTCAATTTTTTCCCGGTTTCTTTTTTCGGCATGTTCCATACCTCCCAATGCATACATTCAATCAAGTATTACTAGAATGCTCCAGAGAAATGCTTCCCTGGAGCACTAAGTAACTTTATGTTATTTCAATTATTCTACTGCACTTCCGTTTAGTGATTCATTTAATGTAGCAATCATTTCTGCTGCATTTTCATGTGTCACTTCTCCGTTTACAACTGATCTTCCGAAGTTTTCAGCTGGTGTCCAGTAATTATTCATTGCTGTCACGAATGGCTGAAGAATTGAAGTGTTATCAAATGTTGCATTTTGAGCTAATACAAGTGCATCTGACTGAATTTCTTCTCTAGCAAGCAATTCTGTGTTACAAGGAACGATGCTTCTTAATTCATAGTGTGAAAGCTGTGCTTCTGCGTTTCCAAGGAATAAAGCAAGTGCAACTGCAACCTGTGGATATTCACAGTTTGGATTTACACCAATTGCTTTTGATCCTGCAAAAGATCTGAGTTGTTTTTCAGCACCATTGATTGTGATCATAGGTAGCTGTGCGATTCCTAAGTTGTCGCCAAGTGCTGCTAATGCATTGTTGTAATCCCAAGCTCCTGAGAACATTGCTTTGATTGATCCATCTGTAAGACCTGCCATACCTGAACCAGCATCATCCATTACAAAGTTGCTATTTGCTGCAAGATCTACTAAGTAATCTGCAACTTCAACACCTTTATCACCTGAAAAATCAATTCCAGCTGCTTCATCTAAGCCGTCAGCTCCGAATAAAGTTCCACCGTTTGCAACAAAGAAAGAAGCCACATACCATGAGTTTCCAAGTGGAAATGAAACTACATCTTTTGTTAACATTGCATCCAAGCTTTTGATGTCATCTTCTGAAAAAACACTCTTATCATAATACATAAACCATGTATTTGTTGTGAAAGGAACACCATAGATTCCTCCATCAACAGTTACTGAGTTTACAATTGTTTCTGAATTCGTAGACATTACATAGTCTGCAGTTTGTCCACCAAGTTCGGAAATTGCGCCAGCATCGATTAACATTGGCAACTGATCGTTTGCGAAGAAATATACATCTCCTGAAGCAGATGGATCCTGAGAAATTGTTCTACCAGCATCTCCTTCTCCACATGTTCCATATTCAAAAGTAAGATCCCAACTTGGATGTGCTGCATTAAATGCATCACATTGTGTCTGTAACCACATTCCCATATCTTCTGACTGATCTTCTGCAGGTCCCCATACTGTAATGGTTGCTGTAATTGCTTCTTCTTCTACAACTGCCTCTTCTGTTTCTTCAACCGTAGTATTCTCTGTACTTACATTAGCTGTTTCTGTCTGTGTTTCATTGTTTGTTGTTGTGTTTCCACATCCTACTAATGCAGATACACACATTGCTCCTACCAAAAACAAAGCTGTAACTTTTCTCAATTTCATTTTGTATCCTCCTTTTTGATTACATGAGTTTTTTTGCTCACGCTTTACCTGTTTTTATTATAATTTCTTATAAAAAAAGGGTATATATCAAAAATTATAGAAACATGTTGAAAATTTAAGAACCTGTTACAGCTTGTATTTTTAATTAGATTATTCTTATTATTTACTCACAAAACCTATAAGTCATTCGGGAAATGAACCATAACGGTCGTACCCTCTCCAATTACACTTGTAATCTTTAAAGCATATTTTTCACCGTAAAATAACTTTATTCTTTCATTCACGTTTCGAACGCCATATCCTTTGGAATCTTCTGTTAGAATCTTCATTGCCTGTTCTTCGGTCATTCCTACACCATTGTCATGAACCAATAGATATACTTCTCCGTCTTTCGCAAACCCTTGTATCGTAACCTTGCCTCGTCCCTCTTTCATCAAATCAATTCCATGATCGATCGCATTTTCTACCAAAGGCTGTAGTATCAGATTTAGTGTTCTACAACTTAAGATTTCATCTGCAATATCTATTTCTGTATCAAAATCATGATCATGCATCATCAACTGTATATTTAAGTATGATTTGATGTTGTCTATTTCGTCAGAAACACTCATAATGTTTTTCCCTTTATTCAACGATGTACGATAAAAAGTCGAAAGGGATAAAGTAATCTTGCTAATGTCTTTTTCACCAACATCCAACGCTTTCCAATTAATCAGAGAAAGCGTGTTGTATAAAAAATGAGGATTTATCTGCGCTTGCAGAGCTCTCATCTCGTATTCTTTTTCTTTGATTTTACTATGATACATTGCATCCATCGTAGCACGAAGCCTACGTAACATTTTCCCAAATCCACTGATCAGATCGCCAATCTCATCTTTACTATCCGTACGAATCTGAATATCCAAGTTTCCCTTTTCTACTTCTTTCATGCTTGATCGTAAACTTGTGATTCGACTGGTCACGTATTTAGTAATCATAAAACCACCCATGCCAAAAGCAAATAAGCATACAATGGAAGTCAATACCGCAATACGAACAATTGGCTGCATGGATGAAATCATAAGAGCTTCTGGTTTATATAAGTATATCGTCCACCCCGTCGCTTCCGAATCCATGGATAATATCTGATATTGCTTATTATCCGTATCCAAAAGTTTTAAAAACTCCGCTAAAGATAGAAAATAGGATTTGTAAGACTCTCCAAAACGCTCTCCAGAGTAGATTTCATGATTTTCTGAGTCTAAAATGTATACACCGTAATTGTTGATGATGGATTGATCAAAAGCCTGAAACAATGCATCATAATCTAGGCTGACATATAGAATTCCCTCCATATTGTATCGTGATAGAGAAGCAACTTTTGTTGCAGAAAATGCCTTTTTATTGATTTGGTCAACGTACCAGTGAATTTTTGTGTCCATAAGGACCTCTGACGCCCACTCCTCTTCCTCAAGTTCCGATAATGGCGCGATAGTTGTTCCATGTTTTACAAGTCCATTATCCGCATAAATTGTTACCTGTGATACTTCGTTATGAAAATACATAAGGGACGAAATCATCGGATCTAATATTGTAACTATTTGATTGTATCGATCATAGTTTGAAGTATAATCGTAACTTAAAACTTGTGAAAGTGTCTGATTATAAGCAATATAATTTGATAGATTGTTGTATATCTGAAGTTGATTTTCCATTGAAGCAGATGCCTGATACAAGTAGGAGTTCACCGTTTCAATCTCATTATCTCTCAAGATGCTCTTCATCTGAACATAAGTTATGCTTAAAATAAATAAAATCGGAAAAATGCCGGCAATTGTATAGACTAAGGCCATTTTATGCTTAATCTTACGGTCTATAAAAAAATTCTTAAGAAACGTTCCCGACATCCTCTTTTTAGTCATTTACTCTTCCCCATTTTCCCTGAATTTCTGTGGGCTCATTCCGTAATAATCTCGAAAACTTGAGCAGAAGTATGAAACATTCTGATATCCACATGCCGTACTGATATCAACAATTTTTGTCATCGTCGTCTCCAACAATTCCTTTGCCTTTTCCATACGATATGCCTTAATAAACTTGCTTAAATTTTGTCCAGTCTCTTTTTTAAAGACTGCGCTCAAGTAACTTGGCGCCATATAAACCAGTTCCCCAAGTTGATCAACACTAATTTCTTCTTCGTAGTGATCATAAATATATCGCTTTACAACTTCAATCTCACGATGGGCCATTTGCGGGTTGAGACCAAATACCTTTTCAAGTCTCTCTATGTTTTGATATACTAAATTTTTGACCTCCTCAAACTCTGTTGCATAGTAAAGTCGATCAATTTCTTCATTCAAATCTTTTTCACTTACGTTTGGCAAATTATCATAAAAATCTTTTAATAAGTTAGAAAATAGAAATTTCACATAAACCTGTGAAAAACTGTTCTGATTTTGATATTTTGCGCAGAATCTGGCAAAATGTTCACGTAAAATCGAAACATCCTTCATTTTGATATCCTGCTTCATCTGTTTCATCAAAATATCATCATCAACTTGAATGATTTCTGGACACTCACTCTGCATCCCGGAATAAAAAACATTACATTCTTTGCTATAAAACTTATTTTCCATTAGAATTTCAAGTTCATCCATATGTTTTGCAATATCTTCAGCTTTCTCAATTTCAGAGGAGATTGCAATATAGCAGTTTTCCCGATAGGTTCTCCATATATCCTGACTCAAACGTTCACCTATTTTTGAAAGTGAATCTGCTTTTTCGTCAAATAATAAAATGGATTGCTGTGGATTAAGGTTCAGATATTCCATGGATTCAGGAACCATTTTGCGAATTTGCTCTGCCATATCAATTCCCTTGCTCCCAAAAAAATCTTTATTGAACTCAATCAACATAATACGTCGGATCTGCTCAAGAAAATCCAGTGAGACCAGTCCTTTGTTGTAGGCTTCCACCTCACCAATGGAAGCTTTATTTGCAATGAGATAAAGAATATGATCCTTTACATATGCGATTGTTTTTTCCTGAATATGTATTGCTTCCACCATCTTATCATATTTTTCCTGTACAATTTTCATTGTACGAGAAAATTCATCCGGATCAACCGGTTTTAAGATATAATCGGAGACGCCTAGACGAACTGCTTGTTTTGCATATTCAAACTCACTACATCCACTGAATATCACGCATATAATGTTCTTGTGCAGTCTTTCAATTTCAGTGATCAATTCGATACCATCCATATGAGGCATCCGAACATCCGTTAGCATAATATCTACCGGATGTTCTAAAATATACTCCAGTGCTTCTGCACCGTTTTTTGCCTCATGAATTTCTCCATCAAAATGCTCTTGCTTTAAGAGCTGTCTGATTCCACTGCGTTCAATTCTTTCGTCATCTACTATTAATATTTGCAAGGTTTATCTTCCTTTCTTCGCAGATCACGATGGAATCTATTACAGATTCCAGATATCTTTGTTATATTCTGCGATGGTACGGTCTGAGGAAAAGAATCCTGCATGTCCGATGTTTACCAACATTTTCTTTGCCCAAGCGATACGATTGTTATAATCATTTAATGCTTCTTCTTTTACTTTAATGTAGTCTTTGATATCAAGTAAAGTCATGAACCAGTCTTTTTGAATCAGTTCTGCATGGATTTCAAGTAAAGTGCGCGCATCTCCTGCTTTCATTACAGGTACAGAAATAATGAAATCAATTAATTCTTTAATTTGTGGATCATTTACATAGTATTCTTTCGCACTGTAATCGCCTTTTTCATAATGTGCAATAACTGTTTCACTTTTTTCACCAAATGTATAAATATTTTCCGGACCAACAAGCTCGCCAATTTCTACATTAGCTCCATCTTCCGTACCAAGCGTAATTGCACCATTCAACATAAATTTCATATTTCCTGTTCCACTTGCTTCTTTAGATGCAAGAGAAATCTGTTCTGAAATATCACATGCTGGAATAATTTTTGCTGCTTTTGATACGTTATAATTTTCTACAATGACAAGTTTCAGGTATGGATTTACATCATCATCCGCATTGATCACTTCCTGCAGACTTAAGATTAGATGAATGATATCTTTTGCAATGGTATAAGCAGGTGCAGCTTTTGCTCCAAAAATTACAGTGATTGGTTTCTTTGGAAGATTTCCTTTTTTGATTTCTAAATACTTATAAATCACCCAAAGCACATTCATCTGTTGACGTTTGTATTCATGAAGTCTCTTAACCTGAATATCAAAAATTGAATCTTCGTTAATCTCTACGCCTTGTGTTTCAAATAAATATTCTTTTAATTCTTTTTTCTTGGAATCTTTGATTGCAAGAAGTTTATTTAACACTTCTTCATCATCTACAAATTTCAAAAGATCTTGTAAACGGTCTGCATCTTTTTTGAAGTCTGGTCCAATCAATTCGGTAATGTACGAAGTCAATTCTTCGTTACAATGTAATAGCCATCTTCTAAATGTGATTCCGTTAGTTTTGTTGTTGAATTTTTCTGGATAAATCTTGTAGAAATTATTTAATTCTGAATTTTTCAAAATCTCCGTATGTAAGTATGCCACACCATTTACGCTATGACCAAAATGCATATCCATATGAGCCATGTGTACGCGATCTGTTTCATCAATAATATATACAGATTCATCTTCGTATTTTTCTTTTACTTTTGCATCTAATTTTTTGATGATTGGAACCAACTGAGGAACGACTTTTTCCAAGTAAGAAAGCGGCCATTTCTCCAATGCTTCCGATAAAATTGTATGATTTGTATAGGCACAGGTCTCAGTTACAATTTCAGATGCTTCATCAAATGAAATTCCTTCTGCCATCAAGAGGCGGATTAGTTCTGGAATAACCATGGATGGATGCGTATCATTAATTTGAATGGCAGCATATTGTGCAAGGTCCTTGAGATTAGATCCTTTTGCTTTACATTCATCTAAAATATATTGTGCCCCGTTTGAAACCATAAAGTATTGTTGGTAAATTCGAAGTAAATTTCCATCTACATCACTGTCATCTGGATATAAGAATAATGTCAGATTCTTCTCAATATCCTTTTTATCAAAGCTGATTCCATCTCCGTCAACAATGCTTTCATCCACGGTTTCAATATCAAATAAGTGGAGTTTGTTTGTAGTATTATTATACCCTGTAACATCGATATCATAAAGAGATGATTTTACTTTCAATCCACCAAATTCCACATCGTAGGAAGTTTTGGTCTTTGTCAACCATCCCTCTGTTTCGATCCATGGATTGGCTGTTTCTTTTTGGAAGTTGTTTTCAAATACCTGTTTAAACAATCCTAAATGATAGTTTAAACCAATACCGTCTCCATTTAGTCCAAGGGATGCCATAGAATCCAAGAAACATGCAGCCAATCTTCCCAATCCACCGTTTCCAAGTGATGGTTCTGGTTCGATCTCCTCTATTTCATAAATACTTTTTCCATTTTCTTCCAATTCATTTTTTACCTGATCAAATACACCAAGATTGATTAGATTGTTCGAAAGCAGTTTCCCAATCAAAAATTCAGCTGAGATATAATAAACTTTCTTTTTCCCTTCATTATTTGCACGTTCCCTTGCCAATGATTTTGACATGGCAAGCAATGCAAAATAAATTTCTTCGTTCGTACATTCTTTAATTTTCTTGTTGTACTTTTCTTCACAGATGTTTGATAACATATAGTCCTCCTTACTAAAATACCAGTGGTTTGATGATCTTCCATATAACTTTGTCAGATCGCGCAATTTATTTCTGATTCCTTTTGTAAATTCACCTTCCTGCATTCTCCATTTCCAATTCTGTCCAATGGTAGAAGGCAGATTCATTCTTGCAGAATTGTCTTTTCCTAGCAGATCCTGCATCTGTATGATGACGGTGTCTGCCACGCTCATGTACATAAATCGTACCAGCGCATCGATAATTTCTTCTTCTTTTTGCACTCCCAGATATCGCATCATATAAGTCAGATTCTGAGGTGTTGCATTTTTTATATACCCTTTAATTGTTTCATTGTCGTGTGTTCCTATATATACTACGTAATTCTTTTCGTGATTGTGTAAAGCGTGCTCATTTTCAGTATTGCCATCAAAAGCAAACTCAAATACTTTCATTCCTGGATAACCGGATTCTTTGACCAACTGATTTACTTCTGGTACTACTACGCCTAAATCTTCCGCGATAATTTTCGTACTACCAATCACGGAATCAATCGCACGAATCAATTTCATTCCAGGTCCTTTCGCAAAAGTACCTTCCTTTGGAACTCCATTTACTGGTATCTTATAATAGCGTACGACTCCAATAAAATGGTCTATTCGTATGACATCATACAATTTCGCCGATGCAGCCATTCTCTTTTTCCACCAGGAAAAACCATCTTTTTCCATAATGTCCCAGTCATACAATGGATTCCCCCATTTTTGACCATAATCTGAAAAAGCGTCTGGAGGACATCCTGCTACGTCAACCGGTTTGCGATATGGATCCAACTGAAAGAGGGTTGGATTTGCCCACACATCCGAACTATCAAGTGCTACATAGATTGGGATATCTCCTATGATCTGAATTCCTTTTTTGTTTGCATAGCTACGAAGGTTCATCCATTGTTCATAAAATTTAAATTGTAGGAACTTCTGGAAACGAATTTCAGAATCTAACTTTTGTCGATATTTTTTTACTGCTTCTTCGTTACGATTTCGTATTGGTTCTTCCCATGACAGCCATTCTCTGTTTCCATGATCTGCTTTAATTGCCATAAATAAAGCATAGTCTTCCAACCACTCTTTATTGTCTTCCACAAACATCTGATATGCTTCGCTCATTTCATGATTGGAAGCCTCAAATGCTTTTTGAAGAATCGGATATCTTAGACGATACATTCTGTCATATTCAATTATGGATGAAGATTTTCCCCAGTTTTGCTCTACATCTTTTTTGCACAACAATCCTTCTGCAATCAAACGGTCAAGGTCAATAAAATAGGGATTCCCTGCGTAAGCAGAAAAGGATTGATACGGACTATCACCAAAACTTGTTGGTCCTACTGGCAAGACTTGCCAATACATTTGTCCTGATGCGCGAAGCATATCTACAAAATCATATGCTTTCTCTCCTAATGTTCCAATTCCATATGATGACGGAAGGCTGCTAATCGGTAGCAAAATTCCCGCACCCCTTTTTAATGCTTTTACCATATTCCTACACTTTCTGTTCTAATAACGAACGTTTTACTCGAGTTTTCGTTCTATACTAATATTCTAGTATCATAATATATCATTTTCTTGCAATATTATGGCAAATTATGATACAATCCTATCATTATTATCGTATGTTCGATTAAGCTTTGGTAAATATTACCATATCCAGGCAGGAGGTTTTATGCATATTTCCGATTATGAAAATTATAGAGAGACCAAGACCCATTCCGACCCAGATTTCCCATACATCACCTATTTATGTTCGATCCCCTTGGATTTTCATGATGTACCTCTGCATTGGCACAATGAAATGGAACTGATTTACATCAAAAAAGGAAGTGGAATCGTCACCATAGACTTTCATTCCTACCAAGTAGAAAGTGGTGATCTATGTATTCTACTACCTGGTCGGATTCATGGAATCTCCACTTTACATTCCTGTACAATGGAGTACGAAAATATTATTTTCTCAACAGATATGTTGTTTTCAAAGCATGGAGATGCTCTACAAACGGAATTCTTTGTTCCGTTTCTTTCTGGTAAGATCTCCTTCCCAGAAGTCATTCATGCGGAAGATTCCTTCTATCCTGAATTATCTGCTTGTGTTGATCGCGCGGACCGGGTATGCAGTACTTTTGAAAAAGGCTATAAACTAGCGGTAAAGAGTGCATTGTTCGATTTCTTTTATGTGTTATACAAACACTCTGACGACATGCAACCAATTGCATCAAACAAGCAAATCGACCGGTTGAAAGATATCATCAAGTACATAGAGACAAATTACCAACAGCCTATCTCTATCGACGAGATTTCTTCCATCATGGGATTTTCTTCCTCTCATTTCATGCGCTTCTTTAAAAATGCAATGGGAACTTCGTTTATTGCCTATTTAAATGAATATCGTTTGTCTATGGCAACACGTATGCTGGTTTCCTCAGAAGATGCCATCTTGGAGATTGCTTCCAGTAGCGGCTTTGATAACCTTTCCTATTTCAATAGACTATTTAAAAAAAGATACCAGATGACACCTGGTGTATACCGAAACACAAAAAAGAAGGGCCTACCCATGTAAGTCCTTCTTTTTGTTTATTTTCTGCGAATGTATTATTTCAACATTACATTCCACCTATTTGCTTCCACCTGATACTGAAATTCCGTTAGTTCTTCCTTTTCTATTACGGATAAAAGTTCCATAAAATCATCCACCAGTGGATATTCTGACAGACTCTCTCTTTCGACCCATTCCATACGCCCCTCTTCCGAGGAAGTTAGCGTACCTTCAAATGCATCTGTTTGAAACAAGAACACCAAATATCTGCCATGCTCGATTGGAAATTGCTTAACACCACTCAACCGTGGATGAAATATCGTAAGTCCCGTTTCTTCTTTGATTTCGCGTTTCACCGCATCCACAATGGATTCATTTCGTTCAATATGTCCACCTGGTAGAACACATCCTGGCCAGTCTTTTTTTTCTCGATGTTGAATCAAAATCTTTGAACCGTCTTTTACCAGACACAATACCGTAAGTTCCGTTTTCTCTCTTCTGGTTTTTCTTTCATGTTCCACAATATAGATACGATGTCCGATCCATATCCCGATTACATTCAAGATGATGTCATCCACATCAAATGTTCCTAACGCGGTGATAAATTGCAGGCATTCAATCCCAAAGACCATAAGTAAAGCTGCCCAAAGCAGATTTCTTAGTTTTTTCATTCTTTTTGAAAAAATCGTTGCAAAAATTCCTGCAGGGACAAATGTAATGACATTACCGACCAAGTTGATGATTGCAGAACTTCGGCTTCCTATTCCAGTTGCAAGTGCTCTACTATATCGAAATATCGTTTGAAACGGAATCCAGTTCACATAGGTGTCAAATCGCTCCACAAGAGTCATCTCTTCTGTAAGCAATTGCTGTTCACTGCGCATCAAAAACAGCAAATAAATCATGATCAGAATATATATTGCAAACAGTATGCTAGTAATTTTTCTATTTTTTTTCAAATCTGCCTCCATTCTATATCCATGTCATCTTAATCACTATATTTTTGATTCATATGTCATGATTTCATGTGTCTATATCTTTGGAAGAATCATAGTAATCCATTTACAAAGATCTGCTGATGCTGCGTTCGCCATTTTGACTACATTCTCATGAGAATGTTTGACTTTTTGAATTCCAGTTGCCATATTTGTAATACATGCAATTCCTAATACTTCTAGCCCTAAATAATTTGCTACAATTGTTTCCGGTACCGTCGACATTCCAACGGCATCGACACCCATCGTACGAAATGCTCGTATTTCTGCTGCCGTTTCGTAATAGGGTCCCATAAAGCCACCATAGACTCCTTCTTCATATGTGATTCCATGTTCATCCGCTGTCTGTTTTGCAAGCTCGATCAATCGCAAACGATATGGTTCAGACATATCTGGGAATCTTGGCCCAAATCGTTCATCGTTTTCCCCAATTAGTGGATTTGTACTGACCAAATTGATGAAATCCTGTATCAGCATCAATGTTCCAGGCGACAGTTTTTCATGTATTCCTCCACAGGCATTGGTAATCAATAATTGCTCAATCCCCATAAGCTTCATCACATAGATTGGATAAGTCACTTCTCTCATTGAATACCCTTCATAATAATGAAACCTTCCCTGCATCGCCATCACCTCTACTCCGTTCAATAGGCCAAAAATCAACTTGCCTTCGTGTCCTTCTACGGTGGACTTTGGAAAGTTTGGAATCTCATCATAGGATATTTCCTGTTTCTTTTCCATCGAATCCACAAGTGCACCAAGTCCTGATCCCAGGATAATCGCGGTCTTGGGGCTATAAGACGTTTTTTCTTTTATATAATTTGCTGTTGCAAGTACTTGTTCATACATATGTTATCTCCTTATTCTATGGTATAATGATATATTATATCAAGAAATGGAGAATTCGAAAATGAAAAAAATAACAATTGGAAAAAGTATGACAGAAGCTTCCAATCTTGTGTTAGGTTGTATGCGAATTTCTGACATGAAAAAAAATGAAGTTGCAAACCTTGTCGATACAGCTCTTTCAGAAGGAATCAACCTATTTGATCATGCAGATATTTATGGTGGCGGAAAGTCAGAAGAACTTTTTGGACAAGTATTATCGGAAAACAAAGCTCTTCGTGATCAGATGCTAATTCAAAGTAAATGTGGAATCCGTCAAGGATATTTTGACTTTTCAAAGGAACATATTCTTTCTTCTGTTGACAGTAGCCTAAAACGATTACAAACCGATTATTTAGACTTTCTTGTATTACACCGTCCTGATACATTAATGGAACCCGAAGAAGTTGCCGAAGCCTTTGATTTGTTGAAGAATAGTGGCAAAGTACGTGCATTCGGAGTAAGCAATTTCAACTCCATGCAAATTGAACTCTTGCAATCCGTTGTAACACACCCGCTTCATATCAACCAGCTACAGTTTGGAATCATGCACACCGGAATGATCAACAGTGGAATTCAAGCAAACACTGAATTCCCTGGTTCCATCGATCACGATGGAAGTATATTGGAATACTGTCGTCTCAAAAAAATAACAATCCAGGCTTGGTCTCCATTTCAATATGGGTTTTTCGATGGTGTGTTTCTTGGGAATGATAAATTTCCAGAATTGAATTCTGTCATTAATCGCATTGCGAAGGAAAAGAACGTAACAAATTCTGCCATCGCCACTGCATGGATTTTAAGACATCCTGCCAATATACAAACCATTATTGGCACTACTAAGACCACAAGACTCAAAGAAATCTGCACTGCAAATGATATTTCTCTAAGCCGAGAAGAATGGTACGAGATTTATCGCGCTGCTGGAAATATTCTTCCTTAGCATATCTCAACTACCTTAATGTAACATAAAAACTTCCGAAAGATCTAAATATATTGATCCTCGGAAGTTTTTTATGTTTTATAATATATTGTTCTTATTTGCTCTGTGTAGACAGCCATTCGAAGATTGTTGTCTGAACGCCATCAATCTCTTCTGTACACATATTATCAAGCGTGTAAATCCATGACCAATGTCCCATATACTGATATGGAGTTCCATCTGTATTTGTATACAGTCCACTCATATCATGAACATCATCAAATAAACTATAATGAACATCTGATGCCCCAGCGTTTCTTAATCGATTATATAAAGCATTTGAAAAGTCGTCCAGAGGAATATATTCCCCAGATTCGTCTGTATCGAGGTTATACGTTACGAAATCATCAGCTGTTACGCCTTGATATATTGCTACAATTCCGTCATTTTTAGCAGCAGTCAGCCAAATTGGTAGATCTTTAATTTTTTCAATCTTCTCATCTGTAAGCCATTTTACTGAGTATGCTTCACAAACAGGATAAGCTGCAGCAAAATATTCAGGGTATTGAATAATCATGTTAACCGTCATATATCCACCATTCGAACATCCACCAATATAAATACGGTTGGTATCTATTTCTGGATGCGCAGCAACATAATCTGTTACAAGTGCCATAAGTGCTTCTGTATAATACGACTGGCCATCATCCGTGTCAATAATGGAAGCATCTGTTAAATACAATCCTTCTCCATTCGAATCCATCCACATCGTTGGTGTCTGTGGTGCTAATACAAGAGCTCCTGTCTCTCCAAATAATTCCTGTATTTCAGTTGTTGCAAGATTTACTACCTGATTCCCTAGAATAGCAATCATCGGATTGGTTCCGCCTTCTCCTGCTCCATGTAACCAGATGACGAGAGGTGTAGAACCCTCTTCTAAAGCCATTTCAGGCACAAAATCAGCATACATCAAATCAATGCTTTTGTTTTCATCCGTATAGTTATACAAATTTGTCGTAGTAAACAAATCACCTAGAACATTTAGATTTCCAGCATTTGACTCTGCAGTTGTCTCCAAAATAGCAAAATCGTTTCCATTAACATCTTTCAATACAGCTCCGTCTTTCATCGCAATAATATACGTCGTATCCACATAACTATTCAACCCCGACATATAATCATAATTAAAAGGCGATCCCGCGGTTATTGCAGGTCCAATTTGCATTTCTATTGTTAGATAAGTCCCTGACTCGTTCATATTTCCTTCAGCATCGGAAACATATACATTTGTAATTGTTCGTTCGGTGATTTCATCGATTTCTTCATTTGCAAAAGTTGCCCAATTCATACCCACGTATTTTCTTTCTGCGGATACTATAAATGAATCTGTAGATAAAGTTGATGCATCCATTGCCACCCCTGTATTTACAACGACCTTTCCAATTGCAGGCCCCCAATCTTCAGCTGTTGTAATCGTTGTATAAGTAACACTTACAAATTTTTCATCCAAGACTTCTTCCGATCGTTCACTTTCATCTACTTCCACCACTGTTTCCATAGCCTCCGTCAGATTCGCATTCATCGTGTTATTTGAGTTGTTTCTACATCCAGTAATCAATGCTGACATCGCAGCAATTCCCAATAGGGCAAATAATAATTTTTTTTTCATAATAATAACCATGCCTTTCTCAAACTCTCCTTTTTTCAAAGCCATTCTTAATACCTGTCTTATTATAAAAAAAGCAAGGCAGAATCGCCTTGCTTTTTGTGATGAAAAACTTCCTTTTTGTGTTCAAATGCAATATTACGTCTTCATTATAACACGGAATTTCGACGGTAACATCTGATAACGTCTTTTAAAAGCTAGAATGAATCCTTTATCATCTGGAAATCCGTGCTTTAGAGCCACATCTGAAATCGTTTCATTAGAATGCATCATTTCCATTGCTACTTGGTTTAAACGTACCTCTGTAAGATACTGTTTTATCGTCATTCCTGTTTCCCTTTTGAAATACTTACAAAAATGTGCTCTCGAATAACCTGCTACATTTGCCAACAACTCAGTTGTCAAAGGTTGTTCATGATGTTCCGTGATATATTCTGCTAATTGACGTAATTCTTCTGAAACAAAAGGGGCTATATCCACCTCTTGCTTTTTTTTTGAAGTAAGAATTTCAATTTGTCTTGAAATTTCTTCAAAAACAAAATATCTTCGTTCCTCATCTCGATAATCGCCGGTCTCCATTTCATAGAACTTGGTTAAAAGCATTCCCAAATAATTCGATTCCTGATTATTGGGTTCCATCAAAAAAGTCTGCATATTCTGAATCTGCATTCTATCTTGATATGCAAAGCGATCGGTCAAAGTCATTGCTAGATTAGAACTAAATGACTCTGTACGCTTGTGAATACAATGCTCTTTTCCACCAGCTATCACTAGAAAATCCCCGGCACGTAAAACGTAATTCTTTGTTTCTACCTCTACCTCCAAGATTCCTTCTGATACAAATATGATCTCCCATCCTGTGTGAAAGTGGCTGGGATAACTGCCCTTTTGCTTTGTCTGAATTAAAGCAACGTGGACTGGAAAATTGGTCAAAGAATATACCAGTTCTTCCTTTGTTGCATCAAAAATCACTAACCCAGGATCCAAAATCTTGGTGGTTCTTTCATCCTTCTGCATATTATTCTCCTGCAAAGTCTGAAAATACCTTATCATCTAAAACTATTTTAACATTATTATATAGTTTGACTCAAATTTGACATACCTTGTTATGCTTATGGCATATATTGTAGAAGTGCTAAATCTTTGGCTCAAAACCAAAACGGTAAATAATCGATGTGATGACAACATTTCTGTCCTTAACCAAATCCACCTCATACGGAGTGACTTTTTTATTCTCCTCACACAAAATCAAAATCTTAGGTCTTGAGTAAAATTCTTTATGAACGCTGACAACAATTCCTTCTCTTCCATCACTCAAACGTACTCTTGTATCTTTCGGATATGGATTAATTGCACGGGTAAAACATTCCACCATTTCCATGTCAAATGCGGTACCACCGTTTCCCATAATATATTCTCTTGCTTCTCCAAGATCCACAGCTCGACGATACGGTCTTTCCGCGATCAAGGCTTCAAAAACATCTGCTACCGAACATAATTTACTGATTTTTTGAATATCATTTCCTTTTTTTCCTTCAGGATATCCAGTTCCATCTACTTTTTCATGATGTTCGAGCGCGATAATACGTCCTACTGCAGATAAATTTGTATAATCACGCATAAACTCGAATCCTTTTTTCGGATGTTCCTTGATCAGTTCAAACTGTTCTTCCGTTAATTTTCCTGGTTTATTTATGATGGATTTTGGTACAAATATTTTTCCAATATCATGAAATACACTTCCCATTGCAATACTTTTCAACTGGACAGGAGTCATCCCTAATTCATTTCCCATTGCCAGTGCCACAGACATCAGATTGATGCTGTGTTTAAAGGTATAATCATCATATATGGAAACAGTAAGTAGATTGTTTACTACTTCCTTATCATTGATCAGATCATTTATGATCTCGTCTAAAATTTTTTCAAAGCTCTGTACATATTCTACTGCCTGCATTTTTTTATCCCTTGCATTTGTTTGAGAAACTGCAAGTTTTGAAATGCTTTTTGTTAAGTCTTCCATTTGTTTAAGCATATGTGGCTGAATAATTTCCTTGATCTCTGATTCACAATATTCATCCTGAATAAAAAGATCATGATAGCCTGCTGCCCTTAACTTATTTAAATAAGATTCTGTCAACATGACATTATCTCGTATCAGCAATTGACCTTGTGCGGTATATATAGGCTTCGCATTATAATGTCCTTCACGGACATACTCGATTGGTACTCTGCGCATCGAATTCCTCCAAAAATGATATCCCCTCACCTTTTTCGTCTTAAACCTAGTTACCTACAGTAATATTCATATTATATGCTATTTATTCACAAAATACCATATACAATATAAAAAAAGAAAACAATTGCAGGTTGTTTTCTTTTATGCTATAAATATAGCAATTCATTTAGAATTATTGAAATTATTTAATTTTCGAATCATAGAATGGAGCTCTTGTGAAACTATCAAAAATATTCTTGCACTTACTTATCATCCTTGTGGGAAATTTTATATATGCAACTGGTATTGCCTTTTTTATCATACCGTCCGGATTAATTACTGGTGGAACAACAGGTATCGCTTTATTTATCCACGAACTCAGCGGGTTGTCTGTTTCCCTCTTTGTACTGCTATTCAATGTGGCTATGTTCGTACTCGGTCTGCTCCTTCTTGGTCGAAAATTTGTACTTACGACTCTGATCAGTACACTTTGTTATCCATTTGCACTTCATATCATGGAACGCATCGCATCACAATATGAACCCATTTCAGATTTACTACTAAGTACTATTTTTGGCGGACTATGTATTGGTGTATCTATTGCTATCATCATACGTGTTGGTGCGAGCACCGGAGGTATGGATATCCCTCCTCTTGTATTCAAAAAATATTTTCGAATTCCAATTTCAGTCAGCCTCTATGTTTTTGATTGTTTCATCCTTGCATTGCAAGCAGCCTTTCGTGAAATCGACAAAATCCTGTATGGAATTGTGTTAGTTATAATCTATACAATTGTCATTGATAAATTGCTCATGGTTGGTACCAATAAAATTCAACTAAAGATCATTACAAGTCGTCCACAAGAAATCAAATCAAAAATATTTGAAGAACTGGATCGTGGTGTCACCTTACTCCATAGCCAGACTGGATATTTAGAAAAAGAGACAGACATGATTCTCAGCGTAATATCCAATCGTGAACTCTATCGTGCGGAAAAATTAATCCATGATATCGATGAAAATGCATTTGTCATGATTAGTCGTGTCAGTGAAGTTCATGGACGTGGTTTCAGCTTAGGGAAAGAATATTTAGAGAATAAATAAAATTACAAACTCTGGCAGACACTTCTCCAGGTGCTCCTTCAAATATAATTGGGATGACGGAAACCATTCGGTCATCCTTTTTTATATTCTCATGGCATTCTTCCACCACTTCTTTAGAAATAGGAATCCATATTTCTAATTCTTTTTCCTCACTCACTGAGTGAACTCGTTTTTCATAGAGGATATGTTCATTTGTACGAATTCTTAGCATTTTCCCATCATCTTCTTTTCGCACAATCAATTTCAAATAATTATTATGCATTCGATCAACGATCATTCGATAAGAAAATGCACCACCTATATTGGCAAACCGATACGTTCCATCATCCGTAATTCCTGTAGAGCCACTTCCATATTCCTTCATATCATGAAGCAGGTCATTTTCATACTGGCCATATCCTGGTTGTACGGTATCCAAAACAACAAAATCCTTATCCACTTGTGTAGATTTGCTTTTTTCAAGTGCTAAGATTTCTTCTTCTGTTACAAAATCCCAATACAACCCATATCGCTCTTTATATTGCGAAAAATGTGGCACAAAAGTTAAATTCGCTTCTACATCCTTTAATTGAAAAGCCAGTTCATCCCCTTCTAAACGTATCATGTGCCGGGAAATTTCTTTCATATATGTTTCGACAGAATCTGTTTTTAAGACGATTTGTTCACTTTCCCTTGAATTGTATTCTGCTCCAATTCTCCATGCATTTGGAATGGAGACTTCAACACCGGTCATCGTCTTTTCCATATCTTTCTTCCCAAGCCTCGCGCTTAAAACAATTGGTCCATATTTAAATCCAAAGACTCTTTTGTTATCCGGAAGTGAATATGCTTGTATCTTCATTGGTAATATGAGTTTGATTACAGTTCCTTCCACAAATGGTCCCTCGATCAATAAATATCCCGAAATATTCTTTGGAATGACTTGCTTTTCATTCATCATGATTACCATCTCTTCGGCCAGCCAATTCGGTCTTCGAAATGCAATCGAAAAATCCGCTTGCTCTTTCGTCATATGAACTGTAAAGATCACTTCTTCCTTACTTGGAATATTCGTTCTTTGCTCGATAATAACTTGATATTCCTTGAAATGACAGTCCGACGAAAGATACTGGTTCACAATGAGTATGTCATCTTTTTTATAATAAATACTCTCTCCTAGTTTTGTGAAATTTTCCATCCCCGTTCCAGTACAACACCAGAATTTCGTATATGGATCTCCGAAAACTTTAAAATACCCCGTTGCCATTGGCTGAAAATAGGTTGTCATTCCTGTTTCAGGATTTTGAGATGATAGAATCGAATTTAAGAACGTGTTTTCATAGTAATCTGCGTACTTAATTTCTCCTGTAATCATAAATAGTTTCTTGGTCAATTTTAACATATTATATGCATTACATGTTTCACAGGTACAATTCGTACGTTCTGCATCTAGAATCTGATCTTCTCCAAAATGCTCCCATTCACTGTTACCACCGGTCAGATAGGTATGGTCCAATACCACCATTTCCCAAAATTTCTCAGCATATTCCAAATAAATACTTGCCCCTTCTTGGTCTATGTTTCTCAAGGAAAGATATCTATTCAATGCTCCTTGAAATTTAGGTATCGTGGTATTTGCATGTAAATTATTTAGTATATTGTCTCCCGTTTTCCCTTGACGAACTCTTTCAAACAACTCTTCTTGATCGAATGCATGTGCTGCAGTTGCATAGGTAGCATCTCCAGTTATTTGATAAAGATCATACATGCAGTCGTTCATACCTCCATATTCGATAGAAAGTACTTTTCTTCTTGTCTCTTTTGACCATCCCATTGCACGTTTTGCTACCCAGTTACCCAATTTTTTTGCAATATCCAAAGCTAAATCTGGGATGCTTTGATCTCCCTCCACCCGAGGTTTTAATTTTGCAGCGGAAATCATTCCCTCCATAATCTTGTGCATGGTATACCATGGCACCCACGCCTGTGTAATGATATTGGCTTTTTGCTCTTCTACGTTGTCAAATTGAAGCTCGATTTGATTTGGATCTAATACGAGGGCCCCAAAAATAAATCCAGTTCCAATTGCATCCTGGCACTCCTTAATTCCAGATAATATTTCTTCTAATTTCCGAACAAGGTTTTTTTGATCGCTTTCCTTCGTGTCATAACTTTCATATGCTTGCACACATCCCGTGATATAATGTCCTAATGTATGCCCGCCAATCAACATACTTTCCCATCCTGCATATCGCTCTACTCCAAGCGTATCGAGACCAGCCGTATTTCGAAATCCAGCGATCAATCGATTTACATCAAAAGACAGCAGATAAGCAATTTCTTTATCTGCTGCATTTTGTAAGTACGGATTTTTTATCGAAACTTGCTCAAGCGGAAATCCCATGTTTCCTTCAAATCTTTGTATCCCCTCTGTATTTTGATTGTTCATATTCATTCCCTCTCCATTCCATATGTTTTCATAGGAGTATTTTATCAAAACTTACAAAGGATGAATATGCATAAAGGTTCGTTTTGTTTTTTACAAAGTCACATAAATCGATAAAAGTGCTCTTCACCAATGATGAAGATATTCCCAATTCATATCTATCACCGCTAGTCCCATTGCAAAAAACACAAGCGTCATCATTAAAAAAACGGAAACGATATCGTATTTGTATTTTGTTTCTCTTTTTCCAGCACCAATTAGAATTTCCAATCCTAGAAGAATAAAAATAGTTGGCCAAAATCGAAAGATTAATTCATATGATATTTGATCAAAAATCGTGTGGACTAAAAATGCGATTCCCGATGCGACCATAACAATTCCAAAAGTAAGGGTACCTAGCTTACGTACGTTTTTATTCTGTGCTGGCAGAGTCATTTCTGTTTCCATAATTCTCCTCCTCTAACTGTTTCTTTTTCCCACGAATCATGCTGATACCAAGTACAATAACTACAATACCAGCTACCATTTTAGGTCCATAGAAAGATAAATTACTGATCAAAATTTGAACTTTTATCGGTGCAATATTTTGAATCATCGGACTAAATGACTGCCAAAGTAATACGAATCCAACAACGATTAAAACCACTGAAATCCAGTTTTTGAATTTTACGGATTTAATCTTATCAGTCATTTCTTCATTCATCTCTGGAATCAAGTAGATGTCTTCCAACTGTTCAAATTTATCGATAGGCATACCTGCAAGGTTGTGTGCATGAAAAAAACTATAAAACCACACAACAGCTGCAATAAACATCAGCACCTCAATTTGCAGAAAAATGGACACCGCGCAAGTTAGAAAGAAAATGCCCATCAGGCTTACCCCCATTTTCATAAATCCCATATACATTTCTCCTGCGCCTGGCAAAAGAGAAAATAGAAATGTAAAAAATTTGTTCTTTTGTTTTTTCATTTATCAATATCCTCCTATTTTTTATTCACTGGCCCTTTGGCCTCGTTTTGAAATAACTCACTCCAAAAAGAGGAGCCTCTCTTATACAACGTATCCAATACATGTTCTTCTGATACGTATTCCTGATATTTTGCAAATCGCTGTTCTTGCTCTTTCACCATATCTTCCGGTGTCTTTTGATTCATCGGAATGACAGACAAAAAGAAAATAGCTGCTGCCGCAGAAAGGACAATTTTTGCACCGAACGTCCATAATTGATTTCTGGTTCTGTGTTTTTTATTTTTTTCATGTCGCTCGATTTTATCAAACACTATACCTTTCAAATCTACTGGTGCTTCTTGTACACCCTGCGATTCGATCTCATTGATTAAGTTCTCTAATTCTAAATCGCTCAAATACAAATTTTCATCCAATGTTCAGTCCCTCCTTTATCAATTCTTCCTGTAACTTTGATCTCGCACGATAGATCTGCGTCTGCACGGTTTTCACACTCAAATTTTGCCCTTGTGCTATTTCTTTCGCAGTTTTCTCTTCGTAAAAATATTGTCTTGCAACCTGGTTGTAAGGCGGAGAAAGCGACTCACAGGCCATTCGAATTTTTTCTCTTTCATCCTGTTTTAAAAACACATCCTCTGCTCCGGTATTTGTTTCCAATACACCATCTTCTACCTTTTCGTAATTTTCCATATATTCAATTCTTCTACTTGCTGACTTTAAATAATCTAGACATTTATTCGAAGCAATTCTGGCAATCCAAGCTTTCTCATTCTCCCGGTCGAATGAATTCAAATGTAAATAGGCGGAAAAAAATGTATCTTGCGCTAGATCTTCAGCTGTATATCGATCTTTCGTATATTTCAAACAAATTGAATATACTAAATTCTGATATTGATCCATAAGCTGAACCAAATATTCTTGATTTGTAATTTTTTCCACCTCCTTTATGCTTACATAAGATATAACGATTCTATCATACAAATGTCTTCAAAAGCTGTAATTTTTTTGACGCAAACAAAAACAGCTTTGGAAGTCTTCGTTCCAAAGCTGTTCTATCATTAATAAATTAAGGATTTCTATTCGTTCCTTCCATTCCGTTATCGCGTTCAGTTGCAGGCGAATTGATATCATCCGTTTCATCTCTTGGTCCATACCCTCTATTTGTGCCTTCCTCATTCTGATTTTTTTGAGAATTCCATTCCTTCGACTCTTGTTCTTCCCAGGTTGTCTTTGAACCTTCCTCCATATTCCATTCGTTTTGACCCTGCTCCTGAATCATCTGATTATCCGTTTCAAATTGCTCCTGATCGGAATGAATCATATCATCTCCTTGCATTTTTGATGAATTTTCTTGATTTTGCTCGTACTGAAATTCCTGACGATTTCTATATTCATACTCTGCTTGTTTGATTTCATCAATTGTCTTATTCACCCAATCATCCATATGAAACTCCGTATTCGTATTCGTTTCTCGCAAAGCTTCTTCTAACTGCTGTACCAAATACAATTTCCCTGGGCTTACTCTTCCCTCTTTTGCCTCTTGCTCAAGCTCGTCACTTACAATAATTACTTCCGCCTGCACTCGAAATGCTTCTTGAGATAGTTCTTGTGACATATTCCACAAATTGAGACTTTCCAAAACTTCATATTGCAATTCTTCTTCATCTGAAAAAGAGCTATTTACAGATAAAATCACTGGGGTATCTTGTTGATCTATGTATCCTTTTGCAGCAAGTGCATCCATTGCCAATGATACTGCCTCGTCAATCGAACTACCTTTTGCAGTGTCTTCAATTTCTGATACAATGGATTCTCCATCCTCGTTTTCAGCCAAAATTCTTACCACTTTGCCAAACAGATTTAATTGAATAGCAATGGATGGATTCACATCAACTGTTACAGTACTGATTGGCATCGCATATGCAGTAATAGAACCAAATGATAAGAGCATCACAACAAGACATGCAACAGCAAACTTAAACAAAGGTTTTTGTATGATTGATTCCTTATGGTTTACCAAAGATCGGGCAGTGTTTATATGTATTACCTGACTTACATAGAAGTCACGATTCTTGACCACACGTATACAGCCACTCTCATCAAGTACAGCTGCTTGCATATCTTTTAATTCGACGACGACAGCTTTCATATTCATTCCCTTCTTTCATTTTTGTAAGTCCTTTGATCTAAAAACAGGTTTTAAATAACTCATATATTCTTGCAACCCAGGATAGTCTCCTGTCATGATTGTCAGTGACGCTAAAATATAATCTCGGTGCCGATCAATCATTTTGGTCGAAAAATGGGTTCTCCTACTAATTTCTTTAACTGGCAGGACCTTTTTGTCCCTAATGTTTTCAATGAGTGGGGGAGGTGTAAAAATAGATTTTACAATTTGAAAACATCCATTCCTCGTTTTATCAGTCTTCGGAGAACTTTTCGCCAAATCAAAAAAGGAAAACCCATAGGAATTGAACTCTTTTGTAAGTGCATCAATTTCATCTTTTATCGAAAGCGATTCCAACGTGCTTGTCTTCTGTTGTACTTCTAATTTAAGCGTATAGTCTGTATCATCTACTTTGAATTCTCCTTCAAAATAATCCGAACTCAATAGTATTTCTCTAGACCTTTTTGCTTGTTTTCTTTGATCATCGATGAGTCGATTTTTCATAATTACTGATGCATATGCCCAAAAGTCTCCTTTACTCTCATCATAACTGTCGAGTGCATCTGAAACAGCAATCATAGAAATAGACCACTCATCATCATTTAATGAAATATATTTATGAACGACCTTCGATGTAAGTTTCAAAATTCGCTTCTGATGCATCACGAAAAACGCTTCTCGATTCGAAGCACTTTTCGTGGCATCATGCGCTTGTTGATTTTCTACTTCTCGGTTATTGTCCATATGCAACATTCCTTTAACTTAGCATCTCATTGAATACATCTCAAACAATCAGAAAAGCTTACGACCGAAAATAATTTCTCCATTTCAATTTCTACAAAAGTAGTAGGTTCAATATCTGCAGCTACAAGCGCTTCTAACAAAGATGCTTTTGCATCTCTTACAGCGTCACGCAGGATCGTCATCTGTTCCTCGGTTATATCTTCATCTTTAATTCCTGCTTCCAATGCTTCAACTGCTTCTGTATAGGTAATCAGTAGCTCGGTCAATGCCGCTTGTTGATCAACATCATCAAGTGCTGCAATTGCTTCTTCTATTGCCGAAACATCCAATGGAAGTTTTATTTTCTTTTGTTGTCTTTCCTGAATCATGAAAGTATCTCCTGATGGTTCTTCCACGCGATTTTGTTCCATGATTTGTAACTCTTCATTCTTTTGCGAGTTCCGATCTCTTTCTGGATTTGTATCATTAAAATTGCCTGCCCCCATATCTCCTGGTTGTTCTTGTGTTCTAGTGTCTCTTCCTCCAGATCTTTGTCCTTCTGCACTAGCCGTCATCTGAATGGATGAAGCCAACACACCCATGACAAGTAATGATGTTCCAACTTTTACAACGATTCGTTTCATATTTAACCTCCTATCATTATACCATATATGCGGATTCTCTACTTCTCTATTACAGTAATACGTAGAGACTCGTGTGAAAAATGAGGTCCTGTACAAATTTCCCCCCAAAAAAATGAGCACCGTTTCCCTCGGTGCCCATACTTTAATGAAAAAAAACTTATTTCATATCAAATCGATCTGCCATCATGATTTTATTCCAAGCAAGGATGAAATCATCAATCATCTTTTCTTTGGCATCGTCACTTGCATAAACTTCTGAAAAAGCTCTCAACTGCGAATTGGATCCAAAAATAAGGTCAACTCTTGTTGCCATCCATCTTCTGCTTCCTGTTTCAAGATTAATTCCCTCAAATATTTGCTTTGTTTCATCAAGTGGCACCCATTTCGTATTCATATCTAGAAGATTCACAAAAAAGTCGTTTGATAATACCCCTGGGCGATCCGTAAACATTCCTAATGAAGTCTCCTCATAATTTGTTCCAAGCACTCGCATTCCACCAAGGAGGACGGTCATTTCAGGTGCCGACAATTTCAATTGTTGTGCTCTATCAATCAGGAATTCTTCAGGACAAGGCATCTTCTCATTTTTCACATAATTACGGAATCCATCAGCTTTGGGTTCTAACAGCTCAAAAGAAGAGATATCCGTCATTTCCTGTAAAGCATCCGTTCTTCCCGGAACTACTAGAACTGTCTTTTTATACCCTGCTTTTTCAGAAGCCAGCTCAATTGCTGCTGCTCCGCCAAGCACAATTAAGTCCGCCATAGATATTGATTTCCCATCTTGCTCCTGATCAAACTCAAATTTAATTTTCTGTAAAACATGTATGACTTTTTCTAATTCGTCTGGCTGATTTACTTCCCAGTTTTTTTGTGGCAAGAGTAAAATCCTAGCTCCATTTGCCCCACCACGATAATCAGAACCCCTAAATGTAGAGGCTGATTTCCATGCGGTAGAAACCAACTGCGAAATTGTAAGTCCACTTTCCAAAACTTTTTTCTTCAAAAAATCAATATCATTTTGTTCAATGATTTGATTACTTGCTTTTGGAACTGGATCTTGCCAAATTAGGTCTTCTTCTGGTACTTCCGGGCCTAAATACCTGCTTTTCGGACCCATGTCTCGATGTGTCAATTTAAACCAAGCTCTGGCAAATGCATCTGCAAATTCTTCTGGATGTTCATGAAATCTTTTTGATATCGGTTTATATATTGGATCCATGCGAAGAGACATATCTGCTGTCGTCATAATTGGAGGCTGTTTGTAGCTTCCTTGTGCACTAGGAATGTTATGAACCGATGGGTCGGATGGTACCCACTGATATGCTCCTGCAGGACTTTTCACAAGATTCCAGTCATAGCCAAATAAGGTATTAAAATATCCCATATCCCATTTTGTCGGTGTAGAGTTCCACGGTCCTTCTATTCCACTGGATATCGTATCATCTCCATTTCCACATCCAAAGCGATTCTTCCATCCAAGTCCCATATTTTCGATAGGTGCTGCTTCTGGTTCTGGACCCACGTTTGTAGGACTTGCCGCCCCATGGCACTTTCCAAATGTGTGTCCTCCAGCTACAAGCGCAACCGTCTCTTCGTCATTCATTGCCATTCTAGCAAAAGTCTCCCGAACATCTTTTCCAGAAGCAACTGCATCTGGCACTCCGTTTGGCCCTTCTGGATTCACATAAATGAGCCCCATCTGTACTGCTGCCAAAGGATTTTCCAGATCCCGTTCTCCTGTGTACCGCTCGTCACCTAGCCATGTCTTTTCATTTCCCCAGTATACATCATCTTCGGGCTCCCATATGTCTTCTCTTCCTCCCCCAAACCCAAAGGTTTTAAATCCCATAGACTCAAGAGCACAATTCCCTGCCAAAATCATCAGATCTGCCCAAGAAATTTGTTTTCCATATTTTTTCTTAATTGGCCAAAGAAGTCTTCTTGCTTTATCCAGATTCACATTATCAGGCCAACTATTTAATGGAGCGAAACGTTGATTACCAGTTCCACCACCACCTCGTCCGTCTCCAGCACGATAGGTTCCAGCGCTATGCCATGCCATGCGAATAAAAAGTCCCCCATAGTGCCCATAGTCCGCGGGCCACCAGTCTTTCGAATCCGTCATTAACGCGTATAAATCTTTCTTTAATGCATCCAAATCTAATTTCTTAAATTCTTCAGCATAACAAAAATCTGAATTCATTGGATTTACCTTCTCTGAATGTAGCTCCAGAATTTTTAAATTTAGTTGTTCGGGCCACCAGTCTTTATTTCCGGTTCCCTTCCCTTTCATTGATTCGCCTGCTACAACACCTGTCACCGGACATCGTTTCACTTCACTCATACTTCTTCTCCTTTCATTCCTTCATTTTTTCAATTGATATCAATCATCTGAGGACGTAAATATCGCAAAATCTTTTTTGCATAAAAAGCTCCTGCCATTCCAAAGGCAAAACATATCAACCCAACCGATACAATCCAAATATTTGAGATTTCCAAATAAATACCTCCAATCAAATATTTGGATATTAGCAAAGCACAGATACCTGTATATCCAGCAAAAAAACTGCTTCCTAAAAAATGTTTATTATGAAATGGAATCAGCAAAGACGTCATCTGTGCCAAAATCGTGGTCAGTAAAATTGCAACTCCCATATAAAGGTTAAAAATCATCATAATTCCCCCAAATGTGAGTCCCAGTTTGCCCACAACGTATTTTGCATGTACCAAACTCTGCACAACCATGAACATCATGGATAAAAATGGTGCCATTAGTAAGTATTTCATCCCCGGAATTGGAAAAATCAAACTTAACTGGAAAATAAAAATGCCACCTGCAATCATGGCCGCTACTCCTAGAGCAATGGACGTCAAATCTTTTGTATTTCTTTGTTTCTTATTCATTTTTAGTACCTTTCATTCTTTGGGTTTCATTTTTCATCTGAACTCATCTTTTTACGTTCTATAATATGGTGGCATATTTGGTGTATTCAACTTCTTTCCATTTGGTGCATATGGGAAACTAGAAAAAATCAAATCGAACATATAATCAAATAATTCATCTTTGATCTTCATTAAACTAACATCTACGGTCACATTCTTATCAATTTCAATATGAAACACCACATCATATCCTTCTATAGAAACGTTCGTCTTTTTTGCCAAATCGATCACTTCACCATTTACAGTGGCCGTCACCACGCCAGTAATTTCAGACAAATATTTGCCGATTGTGTTTAACTGGTCAACGTTAAAGTTATCTGTCATTTTAAAAACTAATTCCTTAATATATTTTGATGCATATTTCTCAAAGAACTCTTTTGTCTCAGGCATCTTCATCAGCTCATCGAACTTACTACCGACCATTGCTTTGAAATAATTGACGCTTAAATCGGAACATGTTGAAATTAATGCATCCCAAAATCCAATTGGAGTGCCATCTGGCTTCGTGTCCAAGAAATAATGTTTCATAAAATTAACGGTTGCAAGCGCTGCAAAATAACGACCTATTTTCTTTAAATTGATGTCTTTCAAATCGAAGTCTCGCACGATTTCATTTTCTACTGACGAGATAATTGAATTCAGATTTGCAGTATACATCTGCTCTTCAGACATTGTTCCTGAACCCCAGAATGCTTCCGCCGATAATTCTCCTATGAGCGTCACTACGATGTCTTTAAATGGTACAAGGAATGCTTCCGCTAATTGCCCACCCCAATAATACATTAAATAAGCAAAAGCTTGATCTCCTGCCCACTTTAGCGCACCAGCACCACATTCTGCCCATTCAAGCAATTCTGCAGTTTCCATATAATCCTTGGCTTCATCTAGAAGGTCTTTTCTGGCATCTTCCCATATATTTCTCCTACGAAGTCTCAGGCTTTCAACACTAAGACGATCCTGATGACGCTTGATTTCTTCGATGATATCCAGCTGCTTTTCTGGTGCAACATAGTTTACGATCATATGGAACAAATTTTTAAGTTCCTGCTCCCATGCTTCCGTGTGTCCAAAAGGTTGTCCCTGGATAACCAGTGGGATTTCAAGTTCATATCCAATCATGTCAAGCTCGCAGGAAACCGGTAAAATCATGGTGATTGGCTGATCAGAAAAAGGAATTGACATCATTGGTTTGATTACATAGGTTCCCGGAAGGTTGGTCTTCTCAATGTCGTATTTGTATATTTGAGACAACTTCTCTCCTTTTTCACTGGTTCCTATTAACTCGCCAAAAGTAAGTTCTACTTTATCTAAATTTAAAAATTTTGCAGTATTTCCGGATAACCCTTTTTGTTCTTCATTTTTCACAACACAGGTTAACTTAAATCTAGTAGGTACAATCTCTTTAGGAGCAGTCTCTTCTTTTGATTTGATATAAGATTCTACAATTAAATTCCCCTTTGTATCGGTATCTCCTTCAAAGAACAATCCCTCTTCGATTAAGGTCAAGTCTAAAAAATCAGTAAGATTTGCTATAGCTTCATCATTTGGAGTTCCCTTCAAATCAATTCTCTCTTGTATGGATACGGCTCCGGGTTTCTCTGTCGGTATTTTCTTTCCACTCGGAGTCACAATCATCTTATATTTCTTGCCCTTCATCGTCCCTTGTGTAATTTCTTCTCCCGTATCCTCAATCTGCATCTGGCAATACTCAGAAAGCTTGTTTCCAGCAGCCTGAAACTCAACCTGCCAAGTATATGGCCAGTCCGAAAAAATTGCAATGGGGACATCCGTCGCTGTTTCGGAATCGTTCAAGACATAGGTACTATATCCACAAAGCATTGCATCTTCCAGCAATCGGATTTGAACAGAATCTGACAATTCATATTCACCGACCCTACACCTTACACCTATGGCTATGGTACTTGGAGCTTCTGGTTGAAACCGTCTATTCTCATAGTGAATGGATTCTCCAACGATCGCGATCGCCTTGGATTCTCCTACCATAATCGGCTCACTCATTCCAATCCATTTTTTTGCTTCTTCAGAAATTACAAACTCTATATTTGCAGAATCCGCATAACTATTTTCCTCACTGAGAATATCCAAGGATCCTCCATTTGCTTCATATTTTGTGACGGTATGTTTTACAGAAGCAAAAACATTCGCTGTAAAATATGGATCATTTAAACGAAGACATTTCTCAGGGTGTGAAGTTTCCACTTCGATTTTCAAATTCACGGTTTCTACAATCTGATTCTTGACATCTGCCGTTTCAACATTTAAAACTGCTGCAGTAATTCCAGAGGTCGCTGCCGTTACAACTGCTGAAATAATGCTATTACTGGAACTTGAATTGGTTACAAATCCTAATCTTTTTTTCATTTGCGCTCTCCTTTTTCCCTACACAAGTTGATTCCATCTATGGTCGGACATCCACCTAGACATTGAACTCTTTTTTTACACTCTACGCATTTTAAAAAAAATCTTTCGCGAAAACTATCAAATGAAGAACTATCCCATGCTTCTTGTATCGAATATTTTTTTAAGTCAATACTATACGCCTCTTTCTGAGCGAATGAGCACGGATACATTTTCATCTCTGCATCGACATATGCTGAAAAGCGACCGCCCTCGCATGGCTCTATGCAGGCTTCATCCACTTCATGACAGTAGGATACGATTCCTGTTGTAGAGCAGGAATCAAATCCTATTCCAAATGGAAAATCATTTTGATCAATCAGCTTAAAAAAGCGTTCTAAATATGGATTGTCCTGTGTTAAAACCAAATCCAAATTTACATTTCCGATGGGTTTATATAACAGAAAAATAACGGCTCCTATACCTTTTGGAAAATCCTTGTTTTCCAATCGAATACATGCGTCCTCAATCGAATGTTCTGAAAGAATGAAATGTATATTTGTAGTCACTCCTTCTGACAAAAGAACCGAAATAGCACGGAATGTATACTCCGTCTGATACCAGCTGACCGCAGCCGCTCCACAGTAATTCTTTATCCACTTCGCTTTTTCCTCAGTCATTTGATAACCGGAAGTCGTAATATTGGGGACGATCCCATATTTTCTTGTAAGCCGTAGAATCGTCTCGAACTCTTCGTGACAGTCTGCATCCCCTCGTCCACCCAACGCTAAT
Organism: Lachnospiraceae bacterium; assembly: GCA_963666475.2. Taxonomy (GTDB): domain Bacteria; phylum Bacillota; class Clostridia; order Lachnospirales; family Lachnospiraceae; genus JBFHIZ01. The sequence goes on from CAXXJM010000001.1 coordinate 1,737,484, forward strand.
TGCTGTACTTTTCCAGAACATTCTTTCAAGATTTTTTCATAATCTTCCAGTAGCATATTGGGACTTTGAATCTGATTTCCCTCTTGGTAACAAAAAACTCCTGCTTTTTCACATCTTCCACTGAGACCATGAAGACAGTGTCCCATTATTCCAACATCAATCAAATGTGGAAAATCTGCGCGAAACGGTTCTTCGTTCGTCATAATACCATCTTCTCCTATTACATTGGAACGAAAATATGCACCACTCATATCGTCAAACGTAGTGTAATAATGATACCGAAAATCATAGTTGTACTTTATCATCTCATCTTCCTCACGAGCTCACATTCACTTTTTTTTATTTAGAATCATTAAGACAACTCCCAATACAAAAAGAATCGAACCAAGAATATAACCGATATAATCTCCTATTATGAATGGAAGTATTTTTCTCATCAAACTAAGAAGGATTGCTGATACGGTCCCAAGACCAAAGACCTGGCGAATCATTTCACTATTTTTTGAGAACAAATCTGGTTTCTTAACCAGTCTTTTTATATCGTAAATTAATGCATATAATACTCGGAAGAATGTCGTGTTCCTAAGTTCACTTCCCGACAAGACAAGTGCAATTCCAAATGTACCGCATGCCAGATATTTATTGATCGAATTGTTTCTCATCATAAAATTAGAAAAGACATATGCTAAACCTAGAACTAAAAATACCATACCAAACTCTTTTTGTTTGGTATCTTTCAATGCAGCCGCAATTCCTTTGATCGCGGAAGGAACACTTCCAACTCGGATCATCTTTTCTTTCAATAATTGTGGAATAAATACAGACAGCATTGTAAATACTGAAGAAAAGTGTAAAGTACGTGCCAAAACGTTATTATATGTCCCAAAAAGTACTGCCAGAAATCCTTTCATCCCATAAGCCGGCATATAATTGAAATACGGATCATAGACTGTAATTGCCCATACAAGAATGGTTATAAGTGCAGCTCCAAGCATGATAAGATTTTTTGCAGTAGGATGTTTGAACGTCTCCTTAATGGTTCGAAAAATCTTCGTAAACTCAGATTTCAAACCTCTTCCTCGATTTCGAATTTCACTAAGTTCCTTTGGTGTTACGATATGAAATCCCTTCGTAAGAATCACCGGATCCTGAGTTTGGACAAAAAAATACCCAGCAGAACTACGACTTGGCTTAGCAATAGCAATTGGACGTCGTTTTGCCGGGGATATTCCTTCACATATATGTTCCTGATTCAAATAAATTTCTTGACCACATTTATTACACTTCACCTGCGTACCCTCCCATGATATCAAAGACAACATAAATTAATAAATACTCAGATATAACAAAGCTATTATATCATTATATTTTTTGAAATCATAGGATTTTATCTCAAGTTATTGTACAAAAAACGTTTTTAATTCTTTTTTTCAGACTCTATAAAATGACATTATCCGGAGATACTGCCTCCGCTACTTTCTTAGCAACTATTTCCGCCACCCTTGGATCAAACGGTGAAGGTATGATATATTCTTCTTTTAATTCTTCCTCCGAAACCAATTCTGCAATGGCATAAGCTGCCGCCACTTTCATTTCTTTTGTAATATTTCTAGCATGGGCTTGTAATGCTCCTTTAAAAATCCCTGGGAATGCAAGCACATTATTGATTTGATTAGGATAATCGGAGCGACCAGTTCCAAGTACTCGAACGCCTGAGGTAATTGCATCCTCATAGCTGATCTCAGGATTTGGATTTGCCATTGCGAATACAATCGCATCCTGGTTCATCGAATTGATCATTTCTTTTGTTAATATATTTGCTGCCGATACTCCAACAAAAACATCCGTGTCTTTTATTGCATCTACAAGCGTTCCTTGCTTTCTTTCCAGATTTGTAACTTCTGCCAGTTCATATTTATGTGGCATCATGTCTTCTTTTCGGTCTGGGTGAATGATACCATATAAATCGCATACCACAATATGCTTCACTCCAAGATTCAATAGCATTTTAATAATCGCTGTTCCTGCTGCTCCTGGCCCGTTCACAACGACTTTGATTTCTTCAATTTTTTTATGAACGAGTTTTAATGCATTGATAAGCGCCGCAGATACAACAATTGCCGTCCCATGTTGGTCATCATGAAATACAGGAATATTCATCTCTTCTTCTAAACGTCTCTCAATTTCAAAACATTTTGGAGAGCAGATATCTTCTAAATTGATTCCTCCAAAACATGGTTCCAGTAATTTAATTGTACGAATCAATTCTTCTGGATCTTTTGTATCCAAACAAATAGGAACCGCATCAACTCCTCCAAACTGTTTAAATAAAACAGATTTGCCCTCCATAACTGGTATGGAAGCCTTTGCACCAATATCTCCAAGACCTAATACTGCTGTTCCATCCGAAATAACAGCAACTAAATTACCTTTTGATGTATACTCATAGACTTTTGATTCATCTTTACTAATTTCTCTACAAGGTTCTGCCACTCCTGGAGTATATGCAATGCTTAGATCGTCCTTATTCTCCAACTTCATTTTGCTTGTAACTGCAATTTTCCCTTTTGTTAACGCATGTTGCTTAAGTGCTTCCTTAAAATAATCCATTCGGTCCTCCTAATTTCATGAAATGATGACAATATTTATATTGTAGTGCAAAAGGGAGTATTTATCAATCTAATAACGTTGTAAAAAAGTCGGACATAGCTGGTTTCATTTTGTTTCTCTATATTTATTATCTTGTCTTATCTACGAAAATCTCATCCGTCCAAATTGTAATGGTTTGTGAAATGCTGGTTCTGGTGCGTCAATCCAATTCCATACCGCATATTGATCTTCAATCAAACCCCCACAGCGATAAAAATTCACATACCAGAGATCCCGATCACACGTTCCATAAATCCTCTCAATGTGTGCAAACGATATATAGATTTCTAATTCCCAGATATCATCATCCACATTTGGGCGTTTTATCACTTGGCTCGGAAGACTCGTTCTGACCTGGATTTCACTTATTTCAAGTTCTGTTAGGATTCTTTTTTCATGAGCCTTATGAACTCCCATGTGAATTGTTCCTATACAATTGACCTCAAGATTCACATAGTCTTCTCCTGGAGTGTTCTCTGGGCGAAAGAAAAATTCAAAACAGCTATCCAAATGCACGCTTCCATTTGTCTCTATAACATTTGCCGAACTATGCACATCAAATGCCAACACATGCAAAATGATTCCTGCTTCATTGCTTCGCAATCTGACTTCTGTTTTCTGCTTAAGTCCTGATTTATACCATGGATACTGATTGATTTGAACACATTCAGGCTCGTATGAGGTATTCTCCCTGCCCTCAAATTTTACTATGCAAACTTCACTCATGCCGGAAGTACATTTCTTTTTTTCAATTCCTCCAAAACAAATTTTGCGGCCTCTTTTTCTAGAATCAAGGTTGCATCATTATGCAATTGAATAACTGAAGCTGGCACATTCGGAGTTACTGGTCCAAATAACATCTCTTTTAATATTTCTGCTTTTGATGCTCCATTCGCAATCAAAACGATTTTTTTTGCATGCATGATGTTTCGTATCCCCATGCTGATCGCTTCCTTTGGAACATCCTCAATTGTCTCAAAAAATCTAGAATTCGCTTCAATGGTTTCTGGATCTAATTGAACCAAATGAGTTCCCGCTTCGAATTTTACATCGGGTTCATTAAATCCAATATGTCCATTATTCCCAATCCCAAGAATTTGCATATCGATATTTCCATGACCCTCGATTTGACGATCGTATTCCTTGCAAACACCTTCCACATCATCCTTAATTCCACTTGGAATATGCACTCGTTCTTTTCTGACATTCACTTTGCTGAATAAATTTTTGTCCATATAAAAGGCATAGCTTTGATCATTCTCTGGAGACAACTTAAAATATTCATCAAGATTAAAAGATGTAATATCAGAAAAATCAATGTCTCCATTTTCATACAATGACACAAGTTCCCGATACATTCCTTCTGGTGTAGATCCAGTCGCAAGTCCTAATATGCTGTCTGTTTTTAAATTCATCTGCCCTGCCACCATATTGGCAGCCTTTTTACTCATGGTTTCATAATCCTCGGTAATAAAAATGGTAATGCTGTTGTACTTGATTTTCATAAACATCCTCTTTCTGTTTCGTTTTGTTTTATTTTGTAAACTTTGTTTACTAATTAATTAAAAAAAATATTCCTATCAAAACGTCAGCCCGAATTTATTCGGGCGACGATTCAATTTCTATATAATCTCTTCGATTACTTTTTCAACACCGATTAAGGCTGCACCTTTCAAGGACATTCTCTCAGATACAGACTTCTGTACCTTTGTCTCAAATGGTACCATAGAAAGAATTGATTCATTGATATCTTCTATCATAGTCTCTGACAAATCAAACAATCTCCCCACTACTATTACCGTCCTAATATCTAAAATCGACGCAATATTTGCTATTGTTACGGATAAATCCCGAATAACGTCCCTGTATAAATCAACTGCATTTCTTTCACCTACTCGAATTGCTTCTTTCAAGTCTTCAAAGGAAAGTTCATTCATACCATGCTCATATGAACTAGAATTGGGATTGAGTTTGCGATAACGTTCAGTTAATGCATACAAGCTGACCTTTTCTTCCAAAGTCATATATCTTCCTTCTTCGTTTTGAACGGGGAGTACGAATCCAACTTCTCCCGCTGCATTTCGATCGCCTTCATACAACTGGTCATTTATAATGATTCCAACTCCAACTCCTGTATCAGCACTTAACAAATAGATATTCTTTTCTTTCGAAAAAGGTCCTACTTTCTTTTCTGCTAAAACTGCAAGATTTACGTCATTCTTCACACTGACAGGGAGTCCCAAGTCTTCTTTGATGAAAGAAATCAACCGTTTTACGATGTTTTCTTTATATTTCAAATTGGTAAGATATAATTCATCATTATGACCTACCACTCCCGAAAAAGATACCACTGCCTGTAAGATTTTTGATGAAATATCCTGATGAGAAGATATAAAATTCTGCAAAGCATGAATGACCTCTTCTGTCTTGTCTTCATTCATCGTTTCATTTTTCAAAGATATCGAGCAGACATCTGTGAAATTTTCTCTCAAATCTGAAATCACAGCAAGAAAACGACTTTTTGAAAGATCCAGTGCAAGAACATACCCATAGTGTACATTGATATCAACTAGCATTCCCTTTTTCCCGACCATATTATCATCTTTTCCAATTTCAACCAGTTTTCCTACACGGATTAAATCATCCACGTTCTTTGAAATTGTTGGTTTTGAGGAATTCATTTTTTTTGCCAACCCAGCTCGAGTCATTGCTCCTTCTTTTTTAAGAATCTGAAAAATGATCTGCTGATTTTTTTGCTTCACATTACTCTGTGTTGATGCCTGATAATTCATATTCATACCTTAATTTCATACAATTAATTAGTTAACTTTATTTACTTAAATACTATCATACAAGATTTTCATTGTCAATCTGTGGGTTTTACGAATTGAGGACACTAAGCCTTTTTCACAGGTATCCAAATCTCACAATAGTATGAATCCGGATCTTCGGTTGGCATAGTATACATTTCAATGTTGTAATTACCTGCCAATTGATATTCTTTCGTAGTCGGAAGCCATTCACTCCAGATTTTTGTATTCACGGTTTGCAAAGACGTCGGTAATGCACCGGTACATCCAAATACTGCCCAAGTTCCTGCTGGAATTACCTTTGTTACACAATCATCTGGAATTTCTGAAACCGGATTATAGTTATCGGCAATATAATAATCAAAGTCCGTTCCATTATTATCCATGCAGACTCCATACATACCACAAACAATATCTCCTCCGCCTGAGCTAAGATGCGCTTCCCAAAATTTTGGAATATCTACATATGCATTTTCATTTGTGAATCTCTTCACTTTCCCCATAATTGTGAACTGTTCTTTTTCTACGATTTTGTACTCTAACATTGTTCCACCCTCCAGTGTCAATTTGATTTTTAGTGGTGCAAAAGACTTTAAATTATTTCCACGTTCTTTTGCTACCGAAGGACTGATTCCATGAAATTTTGTAAATGCTCGGGAAAAACTATCCGGCGAATCATAACCATACTTCAGTGCAATATCAATTACTTTTTGTTCAGTTGCGCATAATTCCTGCGCTGCCATACTCAATCTCCTATTTCGAATATATTCCCCAACTGTAAACCCACAAAGTATATGAAATATTTTATGAAAATAAAAACACGATACATTTGCCTGGTCTGCTATACTCTGAATATCTAACTCATCCGTCAAATGTTCTTCAATATAGGCTATTGCACTGGATATCCCCTCGTTCCATCCATTCATGGTTTAACATTTCCTTCCTTTTTTGTATTACCAAAATCATCATATCTCAAATATAAATAAAGTTCCCGTCTTTTTTTGTTCACTTCTATCGGTTCAATAGCATTGCTTAAATGCCATATAATATGTTGAGGAGTTCTTTCCCTGCATTCGATTGAAAACATTTTTCTTTTATTATACCTTTCCCATAAATTATTTACCATGATTTCTTCAAATAATCTATAGGAAATCCGTAGAATCTATGATATATTTTTATTATGTAAGTGCTTACAAAAAACAACACAATTATGAGGTCTTTCATGAAAAAACATTCTCTCTTACGTCCCTTGCAAAAATATTGGTATTTAATTATTTCATACTTGGTTCTCGTATTCTTGCTCACACAAATCATTGTCATTGGTAGTAATAATATTGCAGAACTGACCGATCAAGTATTTGCTGGAGAATCCATTGACCTACTCCCTGTTATTACTCCATTTATAATGTTGGTCTTGGTAGGAACGATCATTTCATTTCTTGCAAAATATCTTCAAGCTTCTCTGAGTCTGTCAATTCAAATTCACACCAAAAATGACATCGTGAAAAAACTTCCACATCTTCCCTATTCCTATTTGGATCATACTGGAAGTGGAACGATTATGAATAAACTTGTTACAGATGTTTTTCAAATGGAAGTTTTATTTTCTGAAATGCTTCCAGAATTTTTCGTATCCATCATCACGATCACAACGGTCAGTATATACATCTTTCAAATGGATATGCGCCTATTCCTCGTGACCATGATTTCGTATCCTCTTTTACTATGGGTCGCTAACAAAATCTCAGTAAAAATGGGGCAGCTCACTGGAACCAGGAGGGATCTCTATGATGCACTTGAAACGACAGTGTTGGATTCTTATCACGGAATTTTAATTGGAAAAGCTTATAATCTTAACGAGATATCTGATGAACGCTCTTTTCGTATCATTGATGAAATCTTAGAAAACGAATACATTCGCACAGTTATTAATTCGTTCTCAACACTCATCGGAAATTTGGTTCGTTGGATTCCGCAATTGATTTGCTATCTTTTCGCACTATATGAAATTCAAAGAGAAAATCTGACACTTGGAACATTGATGGCCTTTATTATACTTCTGGAGCGAATAGTAAAACCATTAGGACAAATGCCAACGCTTTTCAATGGACTAAGAGAACAGTATGTATCGTATAAACGACTTATGGATCTAATGAATCAAAATGATGAATCAACTGGTTTAATGGATTATCCAGTTCTCTCAGAAGGTGTAGCCATATCGCTAAAACATATATGCTTTTCCTATGATAGCGATCATACAATCTATCATGATTTGTCTTTACAAATTCCTGTTGGATCACAGGTTGCTTTTGTCGGCTCATCCGGGAGTGGAAAATCAACAATTCTGAAACTACTATGTCGATTTTATCAAGAGCAGTCTGGAGAATATACCTTGTTCGGACATGATGCGAATGCTTGGAAGGTTTCCGCTTTAAGAGATAAGTTTGCTTTGGTGTCACAAAATACATTTCTATTTCCAGGCAGCATTTTTGAAAATATTGCCTTTGGAAAAGATGGTGCTAGTCGAGAACAAGTAGTAGAAGCATGTAAAAAAGCAAACATTCACGAATTCATCCTTGGTCTTCCAAATGGGTATGACACGTACGTCGGAGAACGTGGTTCTCTCCTTTCTGGCGGTCAAAAACAACGAATTTCTATTGCACGTGCAATTATGAAAGATGCTCCAATTCTTTTGTTAGATGAACCTACCTCCGCGGTAGATGTGGAAACAGAGGCATTGATCAAAGAAGCGATTCATAAAATTTCTATCAATCGTACCGTAATCACCATTGCGCATCGCTTGAGCACCACCAAAGAAGCCAATACCATTTTTGTTTTTGATCACGGCTCTATTCTTGAACAAGGAACACATGAAACACTTATGAAAAAACAAGGTGCATATTATCATCTATATCAGAAGGAGGATGAAATCCATGAATAAAGTAAATTCTAAGAAATCACATTTCACGCTTTTAATCCGTCTTCTTAAAATGATGGGCGCTCGTTTTTATTTATATCTTGCTGCAATTATTTTAATGAGTTTCTCTCTTTCCTCATTTCATACCGTGACCGCATTGCTGCTTGGAAATATTATTGAAATGGCAAAAACACAGGTTGCAGACGATCTCTTCAAGATTGTTCTTCGAAATATATTATTAGGGCTTGGATGTCTAGTTCTCTATCAGGTAAGTTTTATAATATATACGATTCAGGCAAAACGAGGATGCGCAAATCTTCAAAAAACCATTGTAAAAAAAGCAGTACGTCTTCCATTTTCCTATTATGACAGTACCCACAGTGGGGACTTTATGTCAAAAATACTATATGACGGAATACGTACCGAGGACGTATATGGTTCAAGATTTCGCAGAATTCTTATGCCCACGCTGATGGTCGGGTTTTATCTCGTACCAATGTTTATACTTTCTTGGCAAGTTACTTTATGTCTATTTATAATCAGCCTATTATCTTTCCTTGTGAACACTCTTTTTGTTCGCCCAATGAAGAAAGTAAGCGGAGAAATGTCTGTTTCACACTCTGCTTTAACAAAGAAGCTCTCAAACATTCTTTCTGGAATGGAACAAATCAAAATTTTCTCCCTCGGAGAAAAAATGTTTAGCGAATATGTCTCTACAAATGATGATTACAAAAACAAACAGAATAAAATGAATATCCTTGGTTCCTCATTAGATGCATTAAATCATTTTTTTGATCTTTCGAGTTCTCTTGCATTTCTTGCCGTAGGAATCTTTTTTGTTAGCAAAGGAATCACGAGCATCGACAAACTTGCTGCTATTTACATTATCTATGCAAATATGAATTGGAATTTTCTACAGATTGGAATCTATGTGCCGTCCATGGCGAGCTGCCTAACAAATGCGAGTCGTGTCTTTTCCTTTTTGGATCAGGAAGAAGAACCAGAACTTTATTCAAGTTATGTTTCCAATAACTTACCGGATCAGAGTGGATATATAACCATGCAGGAGATTCAATTTTCCTATGATAAATCAAATCCCATTCTAGATCATTTTTCTCTTAAAATCGAAAAAGGAACATGCATTGCATTGAAAGGCGCATCAGGTAAAGGAAAAAGCACCGTTGCCAAACTACTTCTTGGACTCTACCCCGTTACCTTTGGGGATATTCAAATAGAGGGGATATCCTATCAGCAAATGCCTTTATCACATATTCGTGAGATGATTGGATACGTGCCACAGGAGCCTTATTTATATCAAGTAAGTATCGCTGAAAATATTCGCTATGGAAAGCCAGATGCAAGTTTGGACGAAATTATTCATGCAGCGAAAGAGGCAAATATTCACGATTTTATTATGACTCTTGAAGAAGGATATGACACAATGGCAGGTGAACGTGGAAATCGTTTGTCCGGAGGTGAAAAACAGCGAGTTGCAATTGCGAGAGCAATCATTAAAAATGCCCCAATCCTGATTTTGGATGAGGCAACAAGTGCATTGGATAATGAATCCGAACAATATGTTTCGGAAGCTTTAGAACGACTCATGAAGGGAAGAACGACGATTATGATAGCTCATCGTCCTTCTACGCTTTCCAGAGCCGATTTAGTTGTAGAAATCTAAATTCTACCACACTATGAATTTAAATATCTTTTTTCATAAACTCATGTAAAATCAATATCGCTTTTGTGCGATCATTTGTACCGATTTTACTGTAAATACTACTAAAGTAATTTTTAACAGTTCCTTGAGTAAGATATAGTTTTTCGCTAATTTCTCTACTTGTTGCACCTTCTAACATGAATGCTATAATCTCAATCTCTCGTTCACTAAAATCCAAGTGATCAAACAATTTCTGTTTGGAAATCTCTTTTGTTGCATGATCCATTGCCGAATGTGCCAGTTTTTTTGCAACATTACCTGTTAAAAGGAGGTTTCCTGAGATTGCTTCATATATCGATTCAATCAATTTTTGTGGTTCTATATCTTTCAGCAAATACCCACATGCCCCAAAACGTAATGCATCAATAATATATTGATCCTCGTCAAACGTGGTTAGAATTAAGATTTTCGTCTCTGGATACATTTCGTGAATCTTTTTTGTACCTTCTACTCCACCCATCCCAGGCATACGAATATCCATCAAGATGACATCCACCTTTTGATCTTCCATAATCAGTAAAGCTTCTTCACTGCTTTTTACATCCGCGATCACCTGTATATTTGAATCGATACTAAGCAACGTTTTTATACCTTCTAATATTAATTGTTGATCATCGACCAACATCACCTGAATTGGATTCATTTCTCACCTCATCTGCGATTGGAAGATAAGCACACAATTCAAACTGTGACTTATTCTTTGTATCTATTGCATACTGTAATCTTCCCCCAAGTGCCTCAATACTTTCTCTCATAGTTTGCAGTCCAAACCCTTCTCGCATTTGCTTTGAAGCGACTCCATCATTTGTAATTCTGACTAAAACAATGCCATCCATTTCAATGATTTCTATATTCATCTCTTGTACATTTGCATGCTTGATCGCATTTGTCATACTCTCTTTCACAACATTATATATCACATAATTCTGCAAAGATAGAAGGGGCTGTTTTAAGTCATACCTCATATGAACATCTATTTCAACTTGTTTCTTTGTTTTTTCCACAAGTTCAAACACTAGGGAATGAAGATCCATTTCAAACTTTGGATTACTTTCGTACCGTAATTGCCTTACCGTCTGTCTAATATCTCCTAAACTGTTTTTTAATTGACTTTTTGCTATATGCAGCCTTCTTTTTGCTTCCTTTTCATCAGTATCCCATAACAATTCTGCGCTCTCTAACGATACAATTGCCGTTGTCAAAGTATGTCCAACCGTGTTATGTACATCTTCAGCAATTCGATTTCTTTCCTCAGACATAGCCATTCTCTCCATTTCTGTAGATTGTAAGAGAAGTTTTTGATTCAAACTTGCTATCATATTTCTTTGGATTAATAGCATTTTAACTGACGCTATACATAATATAAAGACACTATAACTCAGTAGACTTAACAAAGCATCCCATATACTCTTTGGCGAGACATCTAATAGATACAAATACCCAAAATATCCCAACAGAGAAAAAACCATTCCAAAAATCTGCGCATACATTAATACAATACGAATCGTAAATAACACAAATACAATACCTTCGAATTCATGATAGCTATTTCGAAAAATCAAATATAATAAGCCATATTCGAGAAATGGAAATGCATAATAAAGTCTTCGTACATGCTTCTCACAAACAAGAAAGATAGCCAGTATCTCAATTAATAGGATGCATACAACTCCTAAAATATAAAGTATGCCTTTAGATTCTAGAATCAAATAAGCAACAAGTAACGCTGAACTTATAAAACATAATAACACAATTACCTTTGACTCCATCGTTTTGAAATTCCAATGATTTTTCCAACGAAACATGATCCCTCCTGCGTTTCTCTGTACACACGCTTATTCATAAACCTGGTTGTTATAAAATCAAATCACTCCAGATACAAAAAGCAGAATGAATAAAAATAATGGAATCGCCTCCACCCCATGAATAATCAGTCCAGGATAAAAACTTTTATATCTTTTATTTAATAAGGAATAAAAGATTGAGCCAAAAATAAAAATTGGAATTTCTGCAAATTTATGTAAGTGATATGTCGAAAACAGGATACCATTTATCACCCAATCCCATTGTCCAAATGCTCCCTCCATCTTCGGGAGGAGTATTCCTCGAAAAAACAATTCTTCTCCTAACAGATAGTTGAAAATCGAACTAATTACAGCAATTCCCAACAAATACCATGCATCCTGAAATTCTGGAGCCATCAAACTTTCAATATGAGTATAAACTGGATCTGCCATAAAGGGAAGCAACTGAAGTACCCCTTCTTCAATAAAGCTAAAGATTCCTAACTGCTCCACAATTGCTGCATATATGATTATGGGAATTGTTAACAAGTATGCTTTTCGAAATGTATTTCCATTTTTTGGATTTTTAGGTGGGTTTAGCCATAACCGATTCTTTAACTTCTCCCAAGAAAGTTTTCCCAATTCTTTTCTTAAAATGATCAGAGAAAGAAAAAACTGCCAAATCATTCCGATAATCATCAACCACCAGTATAGGATTCCAGGATGTATATCCACAACCCCCATCAGCACTGGTAGCGCAACAAATTTCAATAATAGCATTGGAAGAGCTACCAATGCCCACAAAAAAAATATTTTCTTCTTACTGTACTGAGCTACCGTTACCTCGCCGCTCGAATTTATATGTTCATTACTCATCATGAGTACCTCCTTTTTGCTTCATTATAAAAAGGGGCGAATCATATGATAAGTGACGTTCGTCATTTTGTCTATTTGATGTATTCTAAATATTCAAATTTTATAATATTATTTCATAGATATGGTATTTGTCTCTGCTTCAATGTATAAGTAACTTAGCTTATTGGAACTAACATATGGAATCGTAATTGTTACCGTATTCCAACTACCAGCATATATTGTATCTGAAAGTTCGATATTTATTTCCTCAGAAATCGTTTGAAATTCCGGACCAAGACCATAGACTAAAAGGTCCAATCCCACAAGATCAACATAATTTGGATTCCCAATTGTTAAGTCAATCTGATACCCCGACAAATACTCTTCCACCGTATCCACACTAAAAGTAAGTGAACCAAGATCTGTTTCTGCAGCATCATAGCCATTCTCAAAAACTGATATATAGGCTCCTTCATTCAACTGTACATACTCGAGCATCTGATCATATTCTGCATTTGTATTTTCTATATCTTCTACAAGCGCAGTATAGTTTTCATCCATCACCTTTGCTTCATCTTCTAGTGTTTTGATCTGCTGTTTTGCATCTTCTAGCTCTACGTTTAAACGATACACTTCTTCCAGCACATGATTCATTGATTTTTCTACGTCATCCATTCTCAGTTCTTGTTCTTTACTATTCGAGCATCCTGTCAAAGAAAATAAAAGCAATCCAATAAAAAACAACATTCTTGTTTTTTTCATACGCCCCCCTCTATTTACTACTTCAAACAAACTACTATGCTACATTTCCATTTTATAGTAAATTCAAAATAATACAATCGTTCTTGGGGGATAAATACCTTTCACACAATACTTACTAATATTCCTGTCACTGTAACAACCCATGCTTTTTCATATCTTTCCAAACAAAAAAGGAATTACATATTCCTGAACTGTCGTGATTACATGTGTTCCCTCAATCAACCGAACTTCTAAATTCGGAATCCATTTTTGTAAGCGATTTGCTGCTTGTACTGAATTCATCGTTATATCTTGCTTACCCGCCACCCAAAGAACTGGCATGCTTAGATGTTGCAATTCTGCATCTGTTAAAACTGATAATGCCTCAGTAACTGGGATAAAATAATCCATAATCAACATCATAAATTCCATGACTTCACTTGGAAGTTCCGCATCATTTAATACCGTTTTTGCAACATCCTTTGAACTATCTTCTTGCTCTTCAATTTTCGTAACTTGTTCCATAAACTCTGTATTTGGAACTACGATTCCCGAAGCCGCCACAAGAATCAATGATCGTACACGTTCTGGATATTTCGCAGCAAAATGCGCAGCGATCCATCCTCCCATAGAGTTTCCAATTAAAATAACTGGATCCATACTGATTTGATCTAGCACTTCCTTTAACCACTCTGAATATTCTTCTGAGTTTACATCCATACGATACTCTGCACTATTTCCAGGTTCGCCTGGCACATCTAATGCATAAACATGATAATGTTCCACAAATGCTCCAATATCTCCCAGCCATGCCGAACTGTTGCTACATGATCCGTGAATCAGAACCAACGTTGGATTCCCTTCTTTTCCTGCCTCAAGTACAAAGGTATCTCCAGCAAATGTATTCAACATCCTTTGCTTCAAAGGAAAATACTGTAAAATATTTAAATAATAATCTCTGATTTTCTCTTTTCCAATTTCAGAACGAAATATACTGTTTCTATTCATATTAACCTCCTGTTATTCTTGTCCAAAATACATTTGAACAAATCCAAACATGCCCTCCATAAATTGGGCATTCCCCCATAGTGTCAACCTTAGCATCTGATCCATTTCAATATATTGAACATGTAGCGATGCCTGTCCATATTCTATTGGTTTGTTATTCATCGATGCAGTTAATGCATTGCTAATGCGATTTGCTTCATCTCTTCCTGTTACTTTTATATCGATTACAGAAGAAGCCTTAATTCGTTCCTCTTTATAGATCTCTACGGATGGCTGATACTCTGTTTCAAAGCCTTCGGTAAAGCAACTGAGATCATGCCCCGACACTCTCCATGCTTTCCCAATCTTCGTGGCTCGGAGTTTCCCTTCTCTAATATATCTCTGTATCGTCTTTGGATGTATGTTTAACATTTCTGCAATTTGTTCTACTGTATAAAATTTTGTTTCCATTCTTATCTCCTCCTGTAGTAAATTTCTTTGCATGATTGATTGTTTGGTTTACTGTTTGGTTATAGTAATTTCTAATACTCTTTGATACTTTCTAATACTCTTACTCATTTTAAGATTACCTATAATTACTTATTGTTCCCTAATATGTCATAATACTACCTCGAATTCTTTATACTGTCAAGCATAAATGTAATATTTATTTTTATCAACCAAGAATGCTCCCTAAAGTTTCTTACTTTTAGCTGGTGAGTATTTGTTTTAGGTAAAATTAATAAAATATGGAATTATTTGCCCAAGTCATGTGAACAACAACTCTTTTTCTACCTAATTACTAGGTAAATATACTGCTTCGTCAACTACACCTTATATTAATATATATTCGCCCAAAGTTTCATCCCATATTGGGCAAATATTTGAATTTTCTACAATAATGAGACCAATTTCAATTTTATTAATGGATATCGATAAAACAGAAGCGACTGTAATATATATTTGGGCAACCTTGCCAATATTTATCGAAATTTGCCCAGCAACTCTGATAAAGCTACTTCTTTGCTACTTCTTTGCTGCTTCTTCATCCACTTATCATCATACATAGTGGTAATCTACAAAGTCTTCAAATGAAAAAAAGAACTAGAAATTACCGTTTCCTGGTTCTTTTTTGTATACAGTCTGAAGACCGCAATATAATATTCTTTTCTTGAGTGTTTTTATGTATTTTCACTTAATCCTGAAACGTGATGCGATTTCTTCCACGTTCTTTTGACAAATAAAGTCTCTTATCTGCAATCTCTACAAGTTTTTGCATACTCACATCATCTATTTCATTGATATCGACCATACCTCCACTAATGGATATTTGTATGTCTTTACCTTCGTATTGAATAATATGCTCCTTGATATATTTTTGTATCATCTCTGCTGTCTTGAACGCTTCCTCAATCTCGATGTTTTCAAAACATATGACAAATTCATCTCCACCAACTCGTCCAAATGTATGGGTTTGATCCAACAAATTTTCAACAAAAGAACAGGTCGTCTTGATGACATAATCTCCTGCCAAATGACCATACTTGTCATTGACGGTCTTAAATCGATCAATATCAAACAATAGCGCTGAAAAGCTCCTTGATTTGGATTCTATAACCCTTTCCACATAATCGTTCAGGTATCTTTTATTGTAAATACCAGTAAGATAATCTTTGGAATTTTCATCACGCATTCTCATATTCTCTCGAATCAATGCATACGCTTCATCATCCTTTTCCCGCATATACACTTCCTGTTCCGACCTGGCTTTTATTAACTTTCGATTCTTTTCTTTTGCCTTCTCAAGAATATCTGAATATTTTCGAAACATCATCGCACTTTTTTTAAACTTCTTGTTTTTAAATAGCAGTTCTGCATATTCATGATAGATTTTTTGTTCTGAATAACAGACATCTTTGTCTTCGACTAACTTTATTCCTTTTTTATACCAAGCAAGTGCCTTTTTCCCTTCACCAGATGCTTCAAAATATTTCCCAAACAAGGTATAACAACTAATCTTATTTTCTACAACATCTGCTAATTTCTTGTCTTTCACAGCCTCGGATAGCATTTCATGAACCCCATCCAGCTTTCCTTCTGCAATACGAATAGAAGCTCTGGTTAACTTTGCAATACTGTCATGACGCAATTCCTCACCAACAATGGACTCCAACTCATCCAATAGTGCATTCGCTTTTTTATAATCACCTACTTCAAAGTTCACGATTGCGTAGTTTGTCAGAATCACCTGAAAAATTTCGGACTTTGGATCCTTTTCCAAATAATGATAGTAATCTTCAAAAACATCCTTTGCTTCTTTAAAATCTTCTAAAAAATAGCAAATACTTGTCGCATAATCATAATAATAATCAAGCGGCAATGGGCAAGTTTCTTTTTTTAGCAAGCGTTTTAATGGTTCAGAAAAATAAACGAAACGCTCATGATCACCATCTCGCATATGGTCTAATACATAATCTCGAATTAAATAAATTACATTCTTATACGCAGAAATATCTTTATATCGCAATCCCTTGATACTGCGTTTTACAAAGAGACGCATAAGCACCATTTCGTTGCATTAATTCATCATGCGTACCACTCTCCATAATCTGACCATTTTCCAACACTAAAATCTGATCCGCTTTTCGGATTGTACTTAATCTGTGTGCGATGATGAATGTAGTTTTTCCTTTCATGAGTTCCAACATGGCTTCCTGAATGTGAATTTCTGTTCTAGTATCAATGGAAGACGTAGCTTCATCCAAAATTAAAATGGAGGCACGTGAAAGAACTGCCCTTGCAATCGCTAACAATTGTCTTTGTCCATGGGATAGATTGTCTCCATTGTCTGAAAGTACCGTATCGTATCCATCTGGCAACTGCATAATAAAGTGGTGTGCATTGGCTATCTTCGCTGCTTCCTCAATTTCTTTATCCGTTGCATCCAATCTTCCATAGCGAATGTTTTGCCTCACACTTTCCGAAAACAAAAAAGTGTCTTGCAGAACCATTGCTATATTCTGTCGAAGATTCTGCTTTTGATATTTCAAAAGAGAGGTCCCGTCTAAAATAATCGCACCACCATCGATATCATAGAATCTGGTTAGAAGATTTACGATTGTAGTCTTTCCAGATCCTGTTGGCCCAACGATAGCTATCGTTTCTCCCTTCTTCACATGCATATCAATCTTTCGAAGAATTGGTTTTTCAGGTTCATAGGAAAAATCTACTCGGTCAAACTGAATGGAACCCTCTACTTTATTTGTTTGACTTATTTCATTGGTAGTTTGAATTGTCTCATCCTCTTCCACGTTCTCGTCGATGACTTCAAATACACGTTCTGCACCTGCAAGCGCCGATTGAATGGTGTTGAACGTATTTAAAATCTGATTGATTGGCTGAATAAAACCACGCATATATAACACAAAAGTAAATATATCCCCAATAGACAAATCCATCCCATTCAACAAAAAAATCGCACCAAATACAGTTACTACAAAATAGGAGAGATTGTTGATCAGATTGTTGGTTGGCCCCATCAGAGAAGAAAACTTTTGTGCCTGTATCGAACTTCTTCGTAAACGCTCATTTATTGTTGCAAAATCAGCTTTTACCTGGTCTTCTCTTCCGAACAAAATTGTTGCCTTTTGTCCTGAGATATGCTCTTCAATATATCCGTTCATTGCCCCAAGTTCTTTTTGCCTTGCTACAAAATGTGGTTGCGCTTTTTTTACCACGACCTTCGTTTGTAAAAACATCAGCGGTAGAGTAATCATACTTACCAAAAGCAATGGTGGACATAGTAAAAGCATTGCAACAAACATTCCCACAATTACAACAACGCCAGAAAAAAGTTGAGTAATATTTTGAGATAGCATAATATTGATGTTATCCACATCATTGGTCAGTCGACTCATAAGATCTCCACCAGAATTTGAATCAAAATATGGAATCGATAACTTTTGCACATGTTTAAACAAATCATCTCGTATCTTCATGGATACCTTTTGAGCAATGCGAATCATCCAACGATTTTGAAAATATGTAGATAAAACTCCTACCAGATATACTACTGCCATAATCAAACATATTCTTGCTAACCCTAATATATCTCCTGTTTGAATAAAATTGTCAACAATATAACCATTCATCCTTGTTCCAAAAATACTGATACAAGCAGTAATAATACAAAATAAGAAAATAATGACCAGCGTTTTTTGATTGGCTTTTAAATATCCCAAGAGACGTCTGATTGTAATTTTAGGATCTTTCAGCTTGACTTTTTCCCGACCAATTCTTGCTCCAGGGCCCATTGGACCGCGACCACTATGAAGGGAAGGCATCGTGCCAGATGTATTTTTATTCTTTTCAGGCATATAATATCTCCTCCCCTAACTGTGATACTGCAATCGTACGATAAATCTCTGACTTCTTTAAAAGTTCATGATGTGTTCCTATAGATTCAATTTTACCATCATCTAAAATCACAATCTGATCAGCATCCATAACGGCCGAAACGCGCTGTGCAACCATAATAATCGTACATTTCGTCATAGATTCACGAATTGCTTTTTGAAGTTTTGCCTCTGTTTCAACGTCCAAAGCGCTGCTTGCATCATCCAAAATCAAAATATTGGGCTTTCGTACCAAGGTTCTTGCAACGGATAACCGCTGCTTCTGCCCTCCCGAAAAATTCTTTCCTCGCTGATTCACCACTGTATCAAACTGATCTTCTTTCTTAATTATAAATTCAAGCGCCTGCGCTTGACATGCTGCTTCTTTCAATTCATCTTTTGTTGCATCGGGGTTTCCATATCGAATATTTTCTTCTACCGTACCTTCAAACAAAATATTTTCCTGCAATACCAGTCCCACTTGTTTTCGTAGTACTTCCAAATTGAGTTCTTTGACATTTACATTTCCAATCAAAACTTCTCCGTTTGTTACATCATAAAGTCTTGGAATCAGTTGAATCAAAGAGCTTTTCCCTGATCCCGTGGTTCCCATGATTGCAACCCTCTCACCTTCTTTAATCGTAAGATCAATGTTTTGAAGAACTGGTTCGCTATTTCGATTATATTGAAAAGTAACATCCTTAAAGCAAATATCATATCCGGCAGATTCGATGGTCTCTTCCTGATTTTGTACGCTTCCTTCTGTAATCAACACTTCTTTTACACGGTCTGCTGAAGCCTTTGCCCTTGAAAATCCCAAAATTAGATTAACCATCATAATCAATGAATTTGTAATTTGCATTAGATAATTGATAAATGCCATAATTTTTCCGACCTGTAAAGTTCCCTGGTCCACCATATTTCCACCGATCCACAGAACCGCAACTACACTAACATTCATAAGAAGCGTCACGAGTGGCCAAAGAAGCATATTTCGATTCTGCGCACGGATATTTTTTTCCATAAGATCTACATTTACCTCATCGAATTTCTGTCCCTGTTCCCGTTCTATGGTCAACGCTTTAATTACACGAATTCCGAGGATATTTTCTCTCATGACCGTATTAATCCGATCAATTGCTACTTGTACCTTTTCAAACAGCGGAAAGGAAAAAACCAACACCAAAATGGTAATAAGTAATATGATTGGCAACGTAATCAAAAAAATCCATGCCAACTCTGGACAAGTTAGAAATGCAAAGATAATTCCTCCTATACACATAAGAGGTGAGCGCACGGCAGCACGAAGAATCATCATCATCATCATTTGAACTTGTGATATATCATTCGTAAGTCTGGTAATCAGTGAAGATGTTTGAAAGTGATCGATCTCCAAAAAAGATAACGTCTGAATTCGATCAAACATTCCTTGGCGAAGTTTCGTCCCAAAATCAACCGAAGCATTAATTGCCAAAATCGCGCACCCAACACCTCCTATCAAGCCAATGAAAGCAAATGCAATCATTTTTCCGCCTGTCAAAAACACATAATTCAAATCTCCAGTTGCAACGCCAATGTCAATAATGGACTCCAACATTCTTGGTTGCATCAAGTCCATCAGAACTTCCAACATCATGAACAATGGAGCAAGTGCTGCAAAAACTGCTGCCTTTCCTTTTAAATGTCCTGATAACAACACCTTCATGACTTCTCCTCCTCATTCTCCAGGTTCGCGATAACACGTTCCAGTAATTTCGTCAATGTCTCTTTTTCTTTTTGAGTGAGTCCCTTCAAAATCTTATGATCCATCGTTCGATATGTTTCTTCCATTAGTCCGAACCCCTTTTTCCCCTTATCTGTTAACCACACATTCATCATACGACGATCTTTGCAGTTTTCTTTTCGATCAATCAGTCCATCCCGCTCCATTATGCCAAGCACACTAGTAATCGTCGACGCTTTTACATGACAATTCTCCGCGAGCTCCTTCTGCATACACCCGTCATGTTGTGCCAAATACTCGAGCACCTTTGGCTGACCTTCTGTAAGCCCTACTTTACTATACTCAAGATAGACCATACGACGATGTAAACGACCCAATCTTCGAAATATTTTTCCAATATGCTCCATCACTTAATCCCCCATGTTTTTGATGTTTCTCCTATATGCATAAATAAAAGTGGTATAAATTAGTTAGATATCTAACTAATTTATACCACTTTTTAAATAGATGTTCAAGTAACTATTCACTATATACTTCTAATTCCGCAATTTGAGCACCTTTCGATCCAGTATTTTCAAATACCGTTACTCTAACATAGCGACATGAGATTTCTTCAAATTCAAAGGTCACTTGATTGCCTGTAGCAGGATCAAAAGAACATCCTTTCTCTTCAGATATTATCTCATAATTCTCTCCATCAATACTCGTTTCGACCATCAGCACTTGCGTTCTTGATCCCCACACAACTGCAGGATTTAATGCCAGACGAATTGCATGCACCATATACTCCTCTTTCAAGTCTAAAGTTACAACATCTGGAATTTCATCCGCATCAGCTTCCCAGTACGAACTTCCTTCCGTCTTACCGTCAATCATCTTGATTCCCGTATATACATCTGCGAAACTGCTGACCGTAATCTTCCCATTCATCGCAACATTCTTTCCTTCTGGTGTCCATGGAATATACTCTTCCACAATAAAATCTGGGTGTTCCATCGACTCAATTTGTTCTGGTGTAGATATTACGGCCAAGTTTTCAGGGGACATGGCCGCTTCACTTTTATTTATATAACCTAACAGCTCCATGATCAAAAGCAAAATCAAAATACTTGCCAGGACGATTATGCTAATTTTTCTAATTTTATGCATATTCCTTTTCTCCTATTCGATTGTAATATTTCCTGTTGTTGTTTCATCAATTTCAAAATTTCCCGACGAAAAATCAGTGATTGTTTCGCCTAACACTGTGAGATTTCGGATTACAACATTTTCTATGGTATGGTCCACATCATATCCATTTATTCTAGAAGGAGCGTTAACACCAGATAAAACATTCACATTTTCTATGGTCACATTTCGTATTTGTCCACGTTCAAACGTTGATGACCAATTGGTACTCTGCGCTATATTTAAATCAATCAAATATGGCATTTCATTTCCGTCACCTTTCCCCATTTGCGCGTCTTCAATGGTGATATTCGAAAATGTGATGTCTGACACAAGGGCATCATCTGCATTATGAACAGAAATAACTGGCTTATGGTAATTGTGTAAAACTAAAATATTTTGAAACGTAATGTTTTTGATGGATGAATCATTTTGTTTTCCCTTATTCGTCTCATATCCAACCTCCATGGACTGTGCCAGGTCTGTCCAAAGCTGCATCTGATTAAACAAAATATTTTCACTATTTTCATCATAGTTTTTGACTACTAACGAATCATCCCAACTTCTGACAAACCCATTATTTATATTGAAGTTCTGACAAGACTGAATCGAAATCCCGTCTCCGTTTGGTCTAGCCGATATCATTTTCAAACCATCCAGTTCTCCACCATCTGTGTTAAAACTTTGAAATACCCAAGCATTGGAATTCAACACTAAAATATCTCTCACTGTGATATCGGAGCAATTGTCAAATTTCAATGGGACTTTTGCATCTTTCCCCTGCCATCCTGCATAGAATGAACCGTCTAAGATTCCGCGTCCCATTACTGTCACATCGCTGACAAAGTTTGCGCTAATACATCCATGTACCACAGCTCCTCCTGCCAAATAAATAGTCTGTCCATTTTTTAATACCATATTATCTATCGTCCATTCTCCTGGACCAATATAAATCACATCATCGGAATCAAAATCAGGAAGCTCGTTTTCTATCGGATTTGCAAAAATATGAATTGCACGTTCACAAGAATCATTCCATGTCACTGTATAAGTATCTGGTTCCCAAATTGTAAATGTAATGGAATGGTTTTCTACATCGATTTCAGGTTCAATTCCATAAGACAGTGGACTAATCTGTACTCGTTCGATATCAATGTCGGTAGCCTGGACTGTGATTTTTGCCATGCCCTCAAAGTCGAAATAAGTAATCGGTGTTCTGGAAAGAGACGGTGCAAAATTATTTGACCACTTTCTGGAATGATTTACGTTCGTTTCATAGACATAACAGTCTTGGTCATTGACGGTTATTGTTGTATTTGTGCTGTGTTTTAAGGTGATATCTCTTAGGTTCTCTGACGTACTAACCAAATCCTCTTCCGTAGCATCTTGTATAGACTGTGGTCCTTCATAAATTACCAATTTTGTTTCTTTCATTTGTTCTACCTCTTGATTTGTCCATGTCTTCCAATTCACAAAAGCAAGTATCAAACAACCTGCGAATAAGACAAGAATTAAAATGTTTTCCCATACTACTTTTTTACTCTTCATCATACGCTCCCTCTATCCTAAAATTCGCTTCCAATCGATTTCCTCGGCAAGACTTTGAACACAAAAATCTGCGCCTAACTTATCAAATAATGGTCCGACTCCTAAAGATTTCATTCCTGCCGCTTTCGCTGCCACAATCCCCGCTTCCGAGTCTTCGATGACCAAACAGTACTCTGGTTCGAGCTGAAGTTTATTTGCTGCTACCAAGAACACTTCCGGATCTGGCTTTGAATTCTTAATATCAAGACCACAACTTACTCGATCTATCAGTGTTTCTAATTTTGTCTGTTTCAAAATTTGTGGCGTATTTTTACTTGCCGAACCCACTGCCACTTGATATCCTTGTTTTCTTAAATAATACAAGGTTTCCCTTGCACCAGGTAATACGGCCTCCGTCCCAAGCTCTTTTAAAAGTTCTTTGTATGTATCGTTTTTCTCTTCAGCAAGTGCTTCTTTTTCAAGTTCGGAATATGTAATTGCTCCTTTTGAAAGGAGAATTTCCAAAGACTCCATACGACTTACCCCACGTTGTTTTTCGTTGTCTTCTCTTCTAAAATCCAAGATTCCTAGACTCTCTGCCAGCTTTTTCCATGCTTGATAGTGCAACTCATCCGTCGAGACCAGTACCCCATCTAAATCAAATATAATTCCTTTTATCATTGTTGTTTCTCCTTCTACATCTTTTCCTTGCATATTTATTGTATTTCGATAGATTAAGTGATAAAATAGCTAGAGGTTTAAGGTTAAACATAACGCAAAGAAAGGATTTTCCCATGGCAACAATGAAAGATATTGCGCAGCGGCTTGGTGTCAGCGCTATGACTGTTTCCAATGTCGTACATGGAAATACTAAACGAGTATCTCCAGAAACAGTTAAGAAAATCAACGACTTAATTCAAGAACTTGGATATGTACCTAATATGTCCGCTCGCTCACTTGTCTCTAGTTCTTCTAAAGTGATTGCATTTGTTAACCATGTCACGGTCGATGAAAATACAAACTTCTTAGAAGACCCATTCAGCTCCACATTCTTCGGGATCTTGGAGAAAGTATTGCGTGAGAATGGATATTTTTTAATGGTCCGAACCGTATTCAACCCAGAAGATCTGGTTTCTTTTTTACAGAATTGGAACATCGACGGACTCTTTATTATTGGTGTATTCAACGATCATTTCTTTGAAGTCATCAATTCTATCAAGACTCCAATCGTTTTGATTGATAGTTACGTTCATGATGGCAAACATTGCAACATAGGTCTGGAAGACTATAAAGGCAGTTATGATGCCACCACTTATCTGGTTTTGCATGGCCATAAAAACATAGCCTTCGCTTCTCCTCCCATCAAGCCGGGTGGTGTATTACAAGAACGTTTCAAAGGATATCAAGATGCTTTGAAAAATGCAGGCCTTACAATCAATGATGATTATATTTTTGTGCAGGAAATGGATTATGATTCCTGTCAGGAAATCGCGGCATCTTTGAAAAAGCATCCTGCGATAACCGCAATTGTAACGACCGCAGATATTATGGCCGCAAATATCAATGCAAGCCTGTCAGCTCTTGATGTAAGGGTTCCGGAAGATATTTCCATCATAGGATATGATGATCTACCAATCTGCAAACTTACATCTCCTCCCCTTACAACTGTCCATCAGGACATGAACCGCAAAGGAAAAGAAGCGGTACGTTGTATGCTTCAGCTTCTCAAAGGGAAACAACTTGAGCAAAATGAGATCACACTGACCACTTCTTTGGTTGAAAGAGGAAGTGTAGCTACACGAACCTCCGACTGATCTTTTATATTTCTTTCACTGTAATCAAATAATCTTCCGGATCTGGCTGTCTTCTTACTTGGATCCGGAATTTTTTATTTTGAAATTTGAATGGAAAAGATAATCCATTCCAGTTTTTAGGTAATTTCGGTCTGACCCGTATTTCACCTTCTTCTATGGTTAGACCAGCGAATCCATACACAACGGTCATATATGCGCCTCCCGAAGCTGCAGGGTGTGTACCCCCAATATATACAAGACCTGCCCACTCTTTTCCTCCACCAACAAAATCTGAAGATGCTGTTTTCAAGAAAAATGGATATGCTTTATCTTCCATATCACATCGACACGCAACCATTGCATACATAGAAGCACTGAGTGAAGAACCATGTTCCGTTCTCGGTTCATAATATTTCCAGTTTTCTTCCACAATTTTGGTATTGAAGTCCTTAGGAAACATATTTATCCAAGTAATGACATCTGCTTGTTTAATCACCTGTGTATGACTAGCAACCCCATATGCTCCTCCCCAATATTCTTTCTCGTGAAGAAGTCGTGTTTTTAAATCTGTAGGCGTCGTGTCTTCCAACTCAAAGTATCCATCAAACTGTGGAACCACCCCATCTTGATTTGGACCTGGAATATATATGTTTTGCATTGCGTCTTCAAATTTTACTTTCAAAATATCCAAATTGTACTCTTTATTAAGCTGTTTTCGCACATGTTCGTCCATAAATTGTACACGACCAATCACGTCTACCGCCAACTCAAAACAAAATTTTGCCATACGATTTGTATATCCATTGTTATTTACTCGTTCATGATATTCATCCGGTCCAATCACATCATGGATTTCATATAAATTATGTCCAGCTTTTTTTAATAGAAGACTGTAATAAAACTTCGCGCATTCCAAAATGGCTCTTGCTCCACCTTCTTCTAAAATCTTCTCATCACCCGTTGCTAGCATATATTTTTGCAAAGCATAAATTACTGCTGCAGATATATGCACTTGCTTATCACGGAAAAAGGTTCTCATCGGTCGTTTTGTAAATACATCCGTAACGTTATAGTCGCTGCATGCATCAAATCCACCTTCCTGACTTTCCCATGCATAAAATGCACCGTCCAAACCATACTCTCTTGCTTTCACTATTGCCCCATCTAAAGTATCTAGACGATACCGAATCAATGTCTTTGCTACTTCGGGTTCTGTATACAAGAAAAAGTCCAAAATGAACATTTCAGTATCCCAAAATACCGCGCCCTTGTATGTCTGACCTGACAAACCCCTTGCAGGTATCGACAAGCTTTTGCTATGACGCGGTGCGATTGAATGAAGATGATATAAGGAGTAATTGACTCTTTCATTAGCGGTCTCATCCCCATCAATCTCGACTTGTGATTCCTCCCAAAGATTCTCCCAAATCGCAAGGTGTCTTTGCAGGGTATTTTCAAATCCTGCTTTTTTATGGCGTTCCGTCAATTCTTCTGCAGCTTTAATGGCATCTAGAGATTCTTCTATTTCATCTTTACTTGTATAGATTCCAATCCACTTCCAAAATTTTATTTTCTCATTTTTTTTCAAATGTATTCGATAATCTCCAAGACAACTCCGCTCACCTTTTCGCCAAAGCACTGGATTTTCTGACTGATCGGAAAACAATACTCTCTGCACAACGTATACATGCTCCTTTGCTTCATGCGTCAGGGCATCTGCCATTAAATGCTCTCCAGCATAGGAAAATAGAATCGAGTCATAATGTGGCCCATGAATATCCCATACATCACCGTCAATTCCTGAACACAATACAATCGTTGTGTCATAGGAAGCCTCTATTTCATATTCCATTGCCAATAAATGAACTTCGTCCATACTCGCAATTCTACGAGACTTTACTAAGATTTCTCCCATCGCATTTTCCCATAGAGTTTCTCTATAAAAAATTCCATGTCGATAGTCTAACCCCTGCATGTGTCTTTTTGGTTCTCTTGTTAAAGTGTGGTAAGAATCACCATGCTCTTTTAACTCGCAAAATAATGCATTTGGTGCATTTAAAGGTTCTCTCCATCCATCACCATAACGATCATAGATACCAGACAGATTAATTGCAGGGAGTTCCTCTTTTTTATATTCCTCAAGTGTACCCCGGACTCCCATATATCCATTTCCAATTAATAGACGACTTCCACTTCCAGCTACATGTTCCTGACTGGTCAAGGATTCCTCTAAATTCCATAAACTCACGTTTCTATCCCTCCTGATCTTACTAGGAATTCTTAATTTTTTGAAACCCATATTCCTTGTCCATCGATTTCATATTCCTTGTCATAAATATTTATTTTTATTGTCTGTCCTTCTAGCGTTTTGAACTCTGCACCTTGTGAATCCACCGAGACTTGAAGTAATGTTTCTCCTATGGTCAAGCGAAACTGATAACGTTTCCAGCCAATCGGAATGGTCGGTGCAAACTTAAGAATCTCCCCATCAGAACGTAGACCTCCAAAACCATATACAATGTTCATCCAGGCTGCTGCAATGGATGTAGTATGTAAACCTTCTTTTGTATTACGATTATAATTGTCCAAATCTAGTCTTGTTGCAAACTGAAAGAACTGATAAGCTTCTTGTTCTTTCCCAATCTGATTAGCCAAAATAGAATGTACGGATGGTGACAGGGAACTCTCATGGATGCATTTGGGTTCGTAAAACTCGTAGTTTTTTAGAATTTCTTCATCTGAAAACTCGGAGTTAAATAATAACATCAGCATGAGCACATCGGGTTGCTTAATCATGTCATTTCGGTAGATTCGATCATATGTCCAGTGTGAGTATAGTGGAAACTCTTTCACAGGAATCTTGTCTACGTCAATATGTGGGAGTGCGAAAAAGCCTTTGTGTTGTTCGTAAATACCGGATTCTTTATGTAGAGGAATGAACATATCCGATGCAATTTTTTCCCATGCATGTACTTCTTCTTCCTTTAGCTTTACCTTACGCTCTATTGCATGAATTATTTCCGGATTCATTTCTCTGATACGTGCGATTTCCTGCACTGTATATGCCAAAGTAAATCTCCCCATATAATTTGTATAGCAATTATGACTGACCATCATTTGAAATTCATCCGGACCCATGACTCCAAAAAAACCAAATCCTTCTCCATCTGCAGAATAAGCGCCTCTTGTACGAAGCATTCTTGATACTTCAATCAGTATTTCAAGTCCAAACTCCTCCATAAGAGAATGGTCACCCGTCAATTTTTCATAGAACCATAATCCATATGCAACTGCTGTAGATGCCTGTAATTGCAAACTAGCATGCTGCCAGAGATTGCAACATTCCTCACCACTAATCGTAGCAACTGGATAAAATGCACCTTCACAGTCCAAATCTTTTGCTCTTGCTTTTGCTTGTTTGAGTGTTCGATATCGAAACTCCAGAAGACTTTTCGCAGCCTTTTTATTATTAAATATATAAAATGGTAGGCAATATGTTTCCGTATCCCAAAACGCATTTCCATTATAAGCTTCTCCGGTTAACCCTTTTGCCCCAATGTTTGTCCCTTGGGCTGCACCCTGATACGTCTGATACATTTGGAAGATACAAAACCGAATCCCCTGTTGATTGAGCTCGTCACCTTCAATTACAATATCCGACTGATTCCACACATGATTCCAAAAACTTAGATTCTCTTCTTCCAGTTCCTTTCTTTTTTCAGGAACTCCCACGCGATGAAGTCCTAAGTCCCAGTTTCCTTTAACTGCTCCCATTGTTTTACAAGACTGTATTTGAGCCAAACGTGAAAACGCAATCCGATCGCCACCCGTAACTCTCAGTTCATACTGATACCCAACCTCTTTTTCTTTTATTATTTCATTTGTTGGATTCATATTGGTTTTGATCTTACAGGAAGAAAATATTTTTTGCCCAGTTGTGGTGGTCGTTCCTTCTATTTGATAATATGTTGGCTCTGCCTTATGTTCATTACAACTCCACAAATTTGTTCCACTCGATTCATGCACTTCTGAAAAATCAAGCATTGCAGAAATATAAATGGTTCCTTCGAAATCCATGGAATCTATTTGAACATACTGAACACCATATTCTACTTGTTGCATGGACAAAAAGCGTTCAAAATATAGTTGAATATGCTTTCCATTTTTTGTATGCCATACAAAACTTCTTGTAAGTTTTCCTGTTTTTAAATCTAGATTTCTTTCAAATGCTGAAACCTCACTGGTAAAAAGATCCAGTTGTTCATCCTCTGCTTTTATCACCATATCAATCCAGTTAACTGCATTGACCATATATTCGGTAGAATCCGCTTCACCACGATATCCTTTTTCCGAATATTTTTTTACTTCATATATACCATTCACATAACTTCCAATGAGCTTTTCTCCAGAATATCCCTCTTCGAAGATTCCTCGAATACCCATATATTCATTTCCCAGGGAAAAAATGGATTCCGAGACCTGGCTATATGACGACTGAAATCCTTCTTCTTTGATATCCCAAGGCTTATTTATAAAATATCGATCTGCTATTTTTGCCATATACTACCCCTTTATCGCTCCGGCTGCCGCGCCGTCGGTAATCTGTTTTTGGAAAATCATAAATAAAATGGTGGGCGGAATGATTGAGAATAAAATCGCTCGAATCATGTCAACATCAGTTGTTCTCGCAGCCTGATACTGATAGAGTTTTACCATAACAGTTTCTTTTCCAGAGTTATTTAACACAAGGTATGGCAATAAGAAATCCGACCATGCAGCCGTCATCGCAAAGATTATCACCACACGAATAATTGGTTTGGATAAAGGAAGAATAATCTTTGTAAAAACCTGTATGACACCACACCCATCTAGTTTTGCTGCTTCTAAGAGCTCTTTCGGTAGTTTCTCAAAAAACTGTTTAAATAAAATAACATAAAATGCGTTTGCACCATATGCTAAACATATTGGCAAATAGCTATTATTGAGTCCCACTTTATTGATATTGACTACGAGAGCTACAACACTGGTCGTTGGTGGAATCAGAAGACTCCACATGACAAGTGCAAAGATTATTTTATGTCCTTTTGGTTTCAATACGCCTAGTACGTATGCCATCAATCCATTGAAAACAACTGCACATATTACGCTTCCACAAACGACAATTAAGGAGTGTAAATAATATTTTGCAAACTCCAATTTATTCCATGTATCTACAAATACTGAGAAATCAAAAGTCGTAGGAAAGATGGTTGTTGCTTTTCTGAATTCTTTAATATCTTTGAACCCTGCCAAGAATACCCAAACCGCTGGGAAAATTGAAATCGTAACAATTGCAAAACAAATGAGGAGAATACAGATTACCAGTATTTTGACTTTTCTTGAATGGAGGTCAAATCCACGAATGACACCATCTTTCTTTTCATTATATTTCCCAAAAAATAAATTTTTCTTCATGTGATTTCCTCCTTTCTATTCTTCACGCTCTTTGGTCATATACATATATAATCCACTGAGTACCACAAGAATGAGACATACCATTACAGATAACGCTGCTGCCTCTGAGAAATGGAAATCTCTAAACGCATAATTGTAAACCAACTGCATAATGGAGATACTTGCATTGTTTGGACCTCCTCCAGTCATGACAAGTGGCTCGTATAGAATCTGGAATACAGAAATCACCTGTAGAATCAAGAGAGTTTTTCCCAAAGAGAAAATACTTGGAAGCGCTATATGCCTGATTCTACGCATAATGCCAGCACCATCGATTGTGGCTGCCTCATATAAATCCGGGCTAATTCCACTAATTGCTGCCATATAGATCAATGCAGTTGCACCTGCACTTTTCCAAGTCATCGTTATGATAATCAAAGGAATCGTCCACGCAGAGTTATTGAGCCATGAGAATGCTTCAATTCCAAATTTTGTTAAAATGATATTTAGTACTCCGACTGCTCCAGGCGATAAAAAGTAAGTCCAAATAATAACTGTCGCCATTCCAGGTACCATATTTGGAAAATAAATACCTACGCGAAATAGCCCTTTAAAGTGTACAGTTTCACTGATTAAAACTGCCATAATAATTGGTACGAAAAATCCAACCAATAGGGAAACACCTATATATTTAAATGTATTTTGAAACGCTGCCGCAAAATTTGGATTTGCGAGTACAGAGCGATAATTGTCCAATCCAATAAACTTCACTAAATCGTATCCTTTTGTTTCATATAAGGATAGACGAACGCTATTCATTAAAGGTTGCCATACGTAAAACGTGAACAACACAATGGCAGGAAGCATAATAAGCCAACCGATTAGGTCTTTCCTTTTAAATAAATTTTTCTTTGAAATCAACATGAAAATGCCTCCAATTACTCATAAAAACCGTGGGTGCTGTTTTCTTCCAGCCCCACGGCCCTATTCTATATTTTACTTAGTTTCCTGGATATAGTGCATCAAGGAGTGCTTGATAGTTCTTATCTGCTTTTTGCATCAAAGCAGTTACATCTGCGTCTTTATTGGATAATACTTCCTGAAGCACTTTGGTTAATTCTGCATATAAATCCTGAGCGGATCCTGGTTCTTCTGCACGAAGTTCACCTTCCGTTGTTGCAGTCGTGTATTTTTCAAACATTACTGGATCGACATTTCCATATTCTTCTTCAATCTTGCTTACTAAATCAAGTCTATCCTGATTTACCCAACACTGAAATCCCGAAATAATTGGAACACCATTTGCTACACGGTTCTGTGCATCTGCAATCAAACCTTGTTCCACAACATCTGTTACGGTTGGTGCTTTACCCATTACCTCTAAGAAATCTAATGCTGCATTGATTTCTGCTTCTGTTGCATCTGCAGAGAACATATATGGAGTACCGCCAGAAAGTGAAACGGTTCCAGCTGCTTCAGAAGGAATTCCACACATTGCAAGACTTTCTAATGGAAGACCATTTACCTGTGTTGGTTGATTCACTGCATCATTAGCTGCGATATACATTGCTGCATCACCAGTTGCAAGTGCTGTAAATCCACTGCCCCAGTTTTCAGCAAGTGGGTTGTCTGTCAATACGTCATAATCCCATTTCAAGGATTTTACATATTCCATAGCGGCGATAGCTTCTGGGCTATCCACATCAGCTGTGAAGGTTCCATCCGCATTTGCTGTAGTGAACTTTGCACCAAATGTCCATGCAATGTTTGAGAAATGCCATCCTCCAGCATTATCTGCTGCAAGTAAACACAGTCCAGCCGCGCCTGTTTTTTCTTTAATGATTACAGCTTTTTCAGCAAGGTCTTGCCATGTTGTAGGGAATAATGGGTAACCATCTTCATCTACCAATCCAGCTTCCTCGAAAAGATCTGCATTTAGCATCAGACCCAATGCGTATCCATCACGAGGAACTCCGTATACTCTTCCATTTTCATCAGAGAGAAGAGCTTTAACCGCTGGATTCATTGCATCCAACCATCCTCTTTCTTCCAAAATGTCAGTAATATCTGCAGCGTATCCACCTTCAATGATTTTTTGTGGCTCTGTAAACCATGTGTCATAAAGTGTTGGACAGTTTCCAGATTCACATAGTGGAAGGAATGTATCTACTGCATAAATGTAAGAAGCAGGTTCTACGGTTACGTTTGGATGTGTTGCACTGAATGTTTCTACATATCCTTCAAAAAGTGCGACGTCATCTGCCAAACTACTATCTGGCCAAATTCCTAGTGAAATTGTAATGTCTTCTACTGGTGCCTCCATTGTATCTGTATCATCTGAAGTCACGGTTTCTTTTGTTGTGTTTTGTTGTGTGTCTTCTGTCGTATTCGCTCCATTGTTTGCTCCACATCCGATCAACATCGATGCTACGAGACTGACAGAAAGCAGAACACCCAATACTTTCTTTTTCATTGTATACCCTCCGTATTTTGTTTTGAGTAACCATACTTATTATCATCTGCAGACTATTTCTTAGGTTACGTAGTTTAACGTTAAACCTATGTTAACACTATCCAGATTTTCTGTCAATTGATAATAATTCATAATTATATTTACCATTCTCAACCACGAAATCGTTTTCGAAACGAGTTAACTATGCACATTTCACAAAGTTATAAATTTCATTACAAATATGCATTTTAGTTTAGCACAAAATCTTCTTCTATGAAGCGATGTATATTTTGTTTTGGTATCAAAGTTTTTAGAATTAAACGTATAAGGATATCTATGCTGACTTTTCAGCGAAATATGACTAAAGGCAATAAGGTTATGTATTATTAGGCAATTACTATATATTCAAGTCCAGTTTGCCCAAAAAATTCATGTTCTATGGGCAAATTTCTATCATAAATACTTCCAATGTCCAAACATCTATATAAGTCGTTTATCTTATCATATTTTTGTTCTTTTTTAGACCATTCACATGATTCAAAAAGCATTTTTGCACATTTATGCAATAGAAAAGAGGTCGTATCCACGACCTCTTATTAGATGATGCTACAGTTCTTTACTTTTCGCTTTCTCCACCACTTCAAACTCAAATACACCAAGCATTGTCTGTGAGATTTTTTTCGGATTCCAAGCAATCACACTGACTTGTACCATGTCTTTATCTTTGACTTCATCCCCTTGCAACGTAACTTTGATAACACTGCTGCCAAAAGCACTTGGTGGTATGAATGTTGGTATTTTTTGTTTATGATTTCTCTCACAAAAACTCTTTCCAAGGAAGAACCATTGGTCCGCTTCTCCTCCATCGATTCGAAATGGAATCTCAACTATTTTTCCCTCTTCACAGATGACGGGGGCCAAGTCTACGCCTCCGTTAAACTCGATATCATAAAATGCTTTTTTGTCATCCATTCGTTTTGCAATAGCATCGACAATTCCCGCGCCTGTAGATGCAGCATTTGAAACTGCTGACCCAACGGCGGCCGCAGCTGACGATACGCCAACAATGGCAATAACACTGACTATGGGAACTAAGATATTTCGATCTTCCTCCTCGGGTTCTATGATCTCTGTTCCGTCATAGTCTCCGTTTGACATATATGCATATATAATTCGTCCACCTTCAATTACAAATGGAATACTATTTGGAACCACATTAAATGTAATTTGATTATTTTTATCATCTGTCACCCAAAAATTGTCATTATTATCAAACGACAAAATGAGATATTCATCGTCCATTTTTTCAGAAACTTCACGATAATCCTCATAGCTTTGGTTGGTTTGATCTGTAACATATGGTCTGAACTGATCATAATAGAGTATCGTTCCATTAATTGTTTCACCCGTTTCATCGACGATAAATGTATACCTGTATTCACAATCAAACGTTATCTCGAAACTTTCTGATACACTACGATCTGGTTCATACAGTACATGAATGTTCTGTCGAATTACCTCGAGCGAATATTTTCCATAAAGCGTCTCGCCGTTTGATGTGATCATTGAATAAGAAGTAACGTCCGATTCGGCTGGTTTAAATAGTAAAAAGTCATCACGATATATGAGATCAAATTCATAAACATATTGATTTTCTGCGTCAAATGAGGTGTTGATTTGACTTGCTTTAATCTTTTCACCGTCCCTAGTTACATTCTCAAAATCATAATTAAGATAGGCATATGAGGTTCGAAGGGAACTTCCCTCTACTAACATTCCTCCCTCCACATATTCCCCCATAAACTCTACATCGTAATAGTTCTCATCCACAGAAGGATCCATTCCAGGCATGTAGGCTGCATTTACCTTTGTAGCCTTGCTCAGTAACAAACAAGCCACGAGAACAAGAAATATTCTACTTATTCTTCGCATACGATCATCTCCTTTCTAAGAGAGTATCGTTTGATCCAGAAAGCGATCATAGACCCCAAAAATAGTATTCCACCAGTGATATATGCATAGAGTGCATTCCCTAGTAAAAAAGCATATATAATTGATAAAAGCATCCCAATTCCATAGCCGTTAACAATGGCATCAATTGGTTCCCTGCTAATTCTCTTTGTTCCAAATCTTGACATACTAAGATTTAGAATTGCAGTCAAAAGACCTCTTTTCTCGGCAATTTCTTTGACAATCATAAAGAAAACCACAACACAGACAAAGCTGTTGATCCATTCTCCATTTCCGGTGATGAATGCATAACACACAAGACCTACACCTGCGCCAGCAAGATTGAGCCAACGACTTCCAGTGTCTTTAAAATCAAATTCTTTGAGATTCTTAAAAAAAGGAATTGCGTTTAAAAGAGATTTCGTAAAATGCGTCCAGGCATCTTTCATTTTTTCTTTAAAGGATCCCTTGTAAATAATGAACGAAGTAATAAATCCATTGATAAAAACAATTAAAATTGTGCGTCCGATTAAACTTCCTATCAGATTTCCACCTTCAAGCCCTGAGATTGCTCCCGTTAGATAGTTGAGTGGAATCAAAAAAACAGCTCTTATCCCAAAAGAATAAAGCCATCCCAGCACGAGCCAGATACCAGATATAATTAGCGTACCTTGCCAATTTTTAATAAAACCCTTCCACAAATTCTTCATGTCGTTTTCCTCACAATAAAAAAGCTTGTCCTCGAGTAACTGAGCACAAGCTATATGATTCTATGATTTTTTCCCTCATATGATATTGCACCCCTAATGAGCATTATAAAACATATGTCAAATAACCTCAATAATATTCCAGTGCAATCATCACTAACATTTTTGTAAGGTTTTGTTTCCTAAGAACGTTTTACTTCTCCGTCATAGGTCAAGATAGGCTGATACAAATCCGGTCTTCGATCTCTAAAAATCCCCCATTCTGTTCGCTGGTCTTCTATTTTATCGAGATCCAATTCTGCGACTAAAACTACTTCTTCGGTGCGGTCTGCCTGTGCGATTACTTGTCCAGTTCCATCCGTGATAAAAGAAGAACCGTAAAAATGAATACTGGAATCTTCAATGGTTTCTACACCAACACGATTTGAAGCCACCACTGGAACAAGGTTGCACGCCGAATGTCCAATCATACAGCGCTGCCAGTGATCTTTGGAATCGATTGTTTCATTCAAAGGTTCTGAACCAATCGCGGTTGGATAAAAGATGATTTCCGCACCTTTTAAAGCCATGCATCTTGCCGCCTCTGGAAACCACTGATCCCAACAGATTCCCACGCCAATTTTTGCATATATGGTATTCCATACCATAAAGCCTGTATCTCCTGGATTAAAATAAAATTTTTCTTCATAACCTGGACCATCTGGAATATGACTTTTTCGATACACCCCTAATACTTCTCCATCTGCATCAATAATCGCAATCGAGTTGTATCTGGCATTGTTCTTTCGTTCATAAAAGCTAATTGGTAATACAACCTTTAGCTCTTTAGCAATGTGTTTAAAATGTTGAATTGCCACATTTTCTTCCGTTGGCAATGCAAACTTATAATTTTCTTCTTTCTCCTTTTGACAAAAATACAAAGTCTCAAATAATTCCTGAAGCAAAATGATTTGTGCACCCTTTGCAGCTGCCTCACGAACAAATCGTTCTGCTTTTTGGATATTTTCTTTAGTATTGGACGTGCAGCTCATTTGAGTTGCTGCGACTTTTACATTTTTCATGGTAGTTACCTTTCCTTTCTCTTATACTATAACCGATTTGCAAGTGGCATCTGTTGGGTGATACAGTGTACATTTCCACCCTCCTTGATCAAACTCATACCGTCCACTGTTTGAATCGTTCTATCTGGATATACCCTCTGTAGGATTTGTTGAGCTTTCCGATCATATTCCTCAGCATCCCCTCCAAAGACTGGCAAAATAATTCCCCCATTGACCAAATAAAAATTTAGATAACTAAGTGTCAAACGCACGTCTTTATAATATCTGGCTGGTGGATTTGGTATTTCAACAATCTCTAATTCTCTTCCTTTAGCATCCGTCGCATTTCGTAATATTTCTAAATTCTCTTCACTGACTACATAATTAGGATCCATTTTGTCTTTGCAAGTCTGGATAAGAATGGTTCCTGGCTTTGCAAAGCAAGCTACATTATCCACATGACCATCCGTCTCATCCCCAAATAATCCCTGATTCAACCATATTATTTTTTTAATTCCCAGGTGCTCCTTGAGCCTTTTTTCAATATCTTCCATCGATAAATGCGGATTTCGATTTTTATTTAATAGACATTCTTTGGTCGTAAGAAGAGTCCCTTCCCCATCTACATGAATGGAGCCACCTTCTAAGACAAAGTCCGCATTTGTATATGGTACCTGAAAATGATTTAAAACGGTTTGTGCGACCAAGTCATCCAAGTCATACGGTACAAAACGCTCGCCCCATGCATTGAATTTCCAATTCATAGCCGCTAGATTTTTATTCTCATTCAAAAGAAACGTTGGTCCATTATCTCTGCACCATGCATCATTATGTGGAATCGTAATCATATCCACATTATCTCCACACAGTGTACTTGCTTCTGAAATCGTATCTTCTGTTACAATCATCGTTACTGGCTCGAATGCAGCAATTGCATTTGCGACCTCTGCATATCCCTTGATGACCTCTTCATGATTATTTGGCCATACCAGTGATTTCTTGATAGGCCATTCAATCAGTGTACGTTCATGAAG
Source organism: Lachnospiraceae bacterium (assembly GCA_963666475.2). GTDB lineage: Bacteria > Bacillota > Clostridia > Lachnospirales > Lachnospiraceae > JBFHIZ01. The sequence continues at coordinate 1,775,167 of CAXXJM010000001.1, forward strand.
TTCCCACTCCGCAGGCATTTGATATTTGCCAACTAATTCCATCTATTCTCCAATCTGCGTACATAATACGCGTAGCTATTTGTTATATAATCTGCAGTTATTGTATCATCATTTATCAATTCTGGAAATCACCTTTTTGCAGTGTTCTACAGGAAATGGTGCATTTTTTTCTGTTGCGATTAAAACGCTTGCAACGCTTACAATTCTGGACTTTCCATTCTTTCCAACTGGAATCACAACTTCATCACCAGGCGCAACAAATTCATCATCGCAAAGATAACAATATGTCTTTGCGCCACTCCCCCAAAAAACGTTTACAAAAATATATTCATCCATTTGCTTTTGAAGTCGTTTTCTTGGTTTTCCATCAAATAAAAACAAGTCTGGCCGATTCAAATATTGTCTCATCAAAGCAGAAAGTCCGATGTGATCCAAATACAGTTCCTTTTGACCTTCTCCGTAAAACAAAAAGCGTTCTCCCCGTTCATTCTCTAAAACAAGCTTCCAACCACCTTCTTGAACATGCATATCAGATTCATAAGTACGAAAGAACATCGATATTAAATTTAATAAATTTTTTGCATCCAATTCCCTCATCTGATGCGTTTTCGTCTGCGTCTGAAAATCTCCATCCTGTATAGGCTGTTCAGAAGAACAATCCCATATATTGACTTCCCCATGCTCTCCCACTTGAATACATTGTCTTGTTTCTAAGTCATTGATCGGAGCTGATAATCGAAGTTTTATTAAATTTCCTCGAAAGAAAATAGATGCATTGGCTACATCTTCTTGGTTTTCGAGTTCCAAAACTCTTTGAAATGCCAGAATGAACCAGTTTCGATTCTCAATTCCTGTTAGTTTCTCTTCATAAGACCAATGCGAAATATATCGATATTTTGAAAAAATTGCAGTTAGAAGTATATTTACATCACAAATTTTTGAAACAATCAATCCAAATTCACGAACGCTATACAGTGCTTTAAATTCTGGAAACATCGCGTGCAAAGATTCTCCACAATCCATTACCACTCCGTGCTCAAACATCCACTCAGATAATTCGTCCGCAATTTCTTTATCCGTTACTTCCGGGTTTCGAAATAAACTTAAATATTTATTGGAAAACACAATCAACTCATTTTTGAATTTCATTCCCCTTATAAAATACGCTTTGCTTCACATTTCTTTCACTAACTTTTTTATTTTAGTTATATTATACGTGATTACTCAAAAATTAATAACACTTTTTCATAAAAAAGCCAGAGTATTGTATGCTCTGGCTTTTCCTATTTATCCACACGATTTCGACCATTTTGCTTTGCTCGATACAAATGTTGGTCACATCTTGAAAAGATACTATCATTTGTATCATTTTTTTGAACTTCTACCAGTCCAAGACTTATCGTTACAAGGTGCTTGTCGTCAAACAACTGATACAAACTTTCTTCTACCTCTTTTCGAACCTTCTCTGCAAATATTTCTGCATTCTCCAATGTGGTTCCTGTCAAAAGGATTACGAACTCCTCTCCGCCAATTCGAAATACATAGTCGTTTACTCGACTAACCTTATTCAGTATATCAGCAAGTGCTACAAGTACTTTATCTCCCATGGCATGTCCATAGTTGTCATTTACCAACTTAAACTTGTCAATATCTAACATAATAAATGAGAACGGAACTTTATAGCGTTGATATTGTTCCATCAGCTCATTCAATCGTTCATTATAAGCTTTTCGGTTTCGTAGTTTGGTCAACTCATCTGTGTAAGTCTGCTTGCGTATAAATTCCATCGCTTCCACGTAGTCCGTGATATCCGTATGTGTACCAATCATTCGATGAGGGGTATGATCCGAATTGTATTCTATGATGATACCTCGATCCCGAATCCATCGATATTTTCCATCTTTACATAATATTCGATGCTCATTGATATATGCCTCCGACTTTCCATCAAAATAATCCTTCAAATCTTTCTCAACCTTTGGCTTGTCCTCAGGATGTACTCGAGTCTCCCACTCCTCGAGCAAGTTTTCTAATTCATTTTCTTCGAACCCAATCATCCTTTTCCACTGTGGCGAGAAATATACCTGATTTGTATCGACATTCCAATCCCACAACCCATCTTTATTTCCTTCTACCGCAAACTGCCATCGAACTCGATTGTCGTCGACCTCTTTTTGTATCTCTTTCAACTTACTAATGTCTCTCACCGAAGCATAGATGAATGTTTCTCCATTTATTATGATGAAATTCGCAGTGATGTGCGCGTGATATGTCGAACCGTCTTTTCTGGTATGTACACGTTCGACTTCTATGGAGTGATGCAACATCAGATTTTTTAAGTTCGTCCATTGGTCATCGGTCATCTCCTTATCCCAATCAAATACGGTGAGAAAACTCATTTCCTCATTGTCATATCCAAGCAATTCGATTGTCTTTTTGCTGAATTCAATGATATTTCCATCTAAGTCCATGAATAAAACACCGTCGGATGCAAGCTCTAACATGGATTTGTATTTTGTGCGCTCACTCTCATACATAGCACTTGTTTGCTGCATCGTCTTCATGCTCTCTTCCAGTTTCTGATTAACCATTTCAATCTGTCGCTTTTGTTCTTCCAAGGTTTCTTCGTACACTTTCTCTTTCGTCATATCTACGATGTATCCGATATAATGCGTCATCTCACCCAAGTCATTTTTTTCAGCTACGGTTTGCGCATATACCCACTTAATCGCTCCATCTTTTGTGACGATACGATATGGTTTGTGGCGTACAAATCCCTTGTCAAGCAAATCCGTTCCCCTGATTTCTTGTTCTACTTGTTTATAGTCCTCTTCCATAATACAATTCCGAAAAGAGACTTTTTGACTTAAAAAATCTTCTTTCTTATATCCTAATAGTTTTTCTATGCTATTTGATACATAGGTCAATTCATTTTCTCCACGAACTGCGCCACGAAGTAATACAGAATCGCTGATATCAAACATCCCTAGTAGTATGTTTTGCTCTTTTGTCAACTCAACCAAACGCTTTTCTGTTTCCTTGATTTCTGTCACGTCATAAATACTTCCGACCGTTTTTACATGTTTTCCAAAACGATCATAGAAGTGTTTTGCACGTTGTTCAATATACTTAGTGTCTCCAGACTCTGTAATAATTTCGTGCGTGCTATAATAATCTTTTCTAAAATGGATCGATTCCATAAACTTTTCAACCAAGGATTCTCGGTCCGTATCTGGTAAAAAAGTTTGGAATGTATCAAATGACATCTCCATTGAATCATGACCAATTTCTAAGATGTCATATGCACCACCATTCCATCGAACCAATTGCGTTCTTGCGTCATATTCCCAAAATCCTATGCGTGCAATGCTGGATGCTGAATTCATTGACTCATAAAGGAGCTGAATTTTATCATAGTTCAAAAGAGATTTACTAAATATCCGAACAATAAGCATTGTAACTAGCACGGAAAAAAATAACACTACAAATAAAATCGTTACGGACTCATTATGAAGCCTCTTTCTGGCATCGGATAGATAACCATCATTCAGCTTCAGTAAAATGTAAATCCCCTCTCTCACGGAAACATTTAATTTTTTTTGAATCATTTGATCCGTTTCTGTATAAGTAGAGAGTAATGATTTCGGATCAACGTTTGGAAACAAAGAAAAGATATCTTTATCACTTGGTAAAGAATTCCCCCATAAATAAGTATCATTATCAACAAGATCATCATTCCAATAAATGATTTTTCCTACTTCATCATAAAGAATCACATCGTACAAGGAATCTGTTGTTAGATCCTCTATATAATTTTCAACAAAGTAGTTAATAATCAGTATTCCGTCGAACACATTATTTTTTTGTAAAGGAAGTATTGCACGAAATGTCGGTGTATAAGGAATCTGAATTTCATCGTTTTCCACGTTTAAATCAAAACTCGAAAACCATACTTTATCATACTCCTTTGTAATAGATTCTGTAAAAAAATATCGATCTGACTTATCCTGCAAATCAGCAGTTTCTACAATTTGAGGATTTCCACCCTCCAAGTCTCTTTCAACACGAATGATTTCCTCTCCAGATGCATTGATATATCGAACCTTCATAATCTCTGAGCTCGAATCCACATACGAAAAAAAGAATTGTTCCAACAGTTCCTTGTCGGTTCCTCGTTCTACATAATTTTGAAAGAACTCAGATTCTGACAATGCCAAGATATTTCTCTCTGCCGCATCTAAATAGACATTTAACTGTTCTTCCGTAGCATAAGCAACCTTAATCGACTGATGTACCATTTCCTTTTTTGCATGATACTCAAAATAAATCGCTTTCGTCAATATAATAGCCAGTGAAAGAATAATGGCAAACCCTATGAACATGATTGAAAACATATATTTTTTCCCACCATTTTTCATCACAAGTTCTCCTTTTCAAACAATTTGACATATATTATATATATTATCACTCAATTTAAAGCTTGTAAATCAAATTCCATATATTGGGTTGCACATCAAAAAACGCCTAGTGTTTACTAGACGTTCCTTCAACAATTGCATAATATACTTTTGAAGTTGCATAATACACAAAAGCATAAAACACAGCAAAAACAACTATGGTAACAAACATAACAATCAAAAATAATGTCTGATTTTCTAAACTTAGCATTGCTAACAACTTTGTCAAAATCGGAAATGCGAATACAATATGAATTCCTGCTGCGAGGATTGGCAAAAAAAATACGGTCAGCACTTGTGAGTTTATTGACTTTTTAACTTCTGATTTACTCATCCCTACATTTTGCATAATTTGAAACCGATCTCGATCTTCGTATCCCTCTACAACTTGTTTATAATAAATAATTAAAACGGTGGCAATCAGAAATAAGAAACCGAGGAAAATCCCGAGAAAGAACAATCCACCATAAAGCACATAAAACTCTTCAATATTCATCTGTTTTATTCGATAACTAAACTCATATCCCATCGTTTCATAGAGATGACTAATGAATCGTTCCTTACAGTATGCCAAGACCACTTCATCCGTATCGTTAAAATCAAATGTAATATCATAGGTAATTGCACTGATTATATTTCCTGATGTCTGCTGTAATCGATACAATTCGTCTACTGTATTGGTTGAATCCACAACCAGATACACCATATCTACCCAATCTTCTTGAAAGCTAGATAATGGTATGTTCTCTCTTTGTCCAGTCACCTGAAAATCTTTTCCCAATACCTGAATCTTTTCAACTTCGTTTGGATCATTTTCTGAAATCAATACAACCTCATTTTTATCAATTTGAACGGATTCCCCGGAAATTCGATTATAATCATCACAAGGAATCACATAAACAAATGTAATATCCTCGATATTCAGAGCATCTGAAAGTTGACTACTACGAAATACATTGCCTTCTCTTTCCACAACAAAGTACAAGGATTCAAATCCCATAAAATCTGATATTTTCATCTGATCTTCCTGAAGCAATGTTTGAATGCGTTCATCCAAAATACTTGGCTCTGGTCTGTTTTGGTCCGTATATTCAAACGTGATATCTGCATCCACAGGGAATCTAGTATTCATTAAATCTTCCATTCCTACATACATAGAAACTGTTGTAGAAATCATAATTAGAACTGCAGTTGACATAATGCAAATATTTGATAATCCAACTGCATTCTTTTTCATACGATAAATCATACTTGAAAGTGATACAAAATGATTTGTTTTATAATAATATCCTTTATGTTTCCTTAATGTTTTTAATAGTACCACACTACCTGCAGTAAAAAGACAATATGTTCCAATCATGACAAAAACCACTGCTAAAAAAAATAAAGTAACTGCTTGAATTGGATTTTTTACTGTGAGCGCAATGTAATACCCCCCACCTAATGAAACCACGCCAAGAATTGTTAAAAACCAATTCGATTTCGGTTCTTTTTCTCCAACTTGTCCGCCCTTCAATAACTCCACTGGTTTCGATTTCTGAACCTGAACTATCGTAGAAATTAACGTAGCAATAAAGATCAAACCAAATAAGATTACCGTTCGAAAAATCGCTTCGAATGACATTTCCATGTGGTATTTGGGATCAAATTTCAAGATACGATATAAAAGGAGTGTAATCATCTTCGAAAACAGGATGCCAAATAGTATCCCAAACGTGATTCCCAAAAAACCAATCATGGTATTTTCACAAATCATAACTTTTCCAATATGATTTTTGTCCATCCCCAACACATTATAAAGTCCAAATTCCTTTTTTCTTCTCTTCACCAGAAAACTGTTGGTATAAAAAATAAAAATGGATGAAAAAATTCCTGTTACAATGGTCCCAAGTGACATCAGTATCCCAAGGCTTCCAGTTCCAGTAACTTTGTTTAATTCTAGAGCAGTCATATTATAGAACATAAGAACAGTGCCAATACAGGTGATCAAGTATGGAATGTATGTCCTTTTGTTTTTTCGGATGTTGGTGATAGCCAGTTTTAGATAAAATAAGTTATTTTTCATCCTACACCCCTTTCTGTGTCAGAACCGTAAGTGTATCCGATACTTTCCCAAAAAACTCTTCATTTGTCATATTGCCTCGATATAATTGGTTGTACACCTGGCCATCCTTAATAAATAATACTCGATTTGCTGTTGATGCTGCTCGAACACTATGTGTTACCATCAGGATCGTCTGTCCTTCCTGATTGATTTCCGTAAACTGTTTTAACAATCTGTCGCTTGCTTTGGAATCTAAAGCTCCCGTTGGTTCATCTGCTAAAATTAAATGTGGTCCCGTAATCAACGCTCTCGCTACAGCAACTCGTTGTTTCTGCCCACCTGAAATCTCATACGGAAATTTATCCAGTATATCTTGTATCCCTAGTTTTTCGGCAATTGGGTCTAGTGCTTTCACCATTTCTTCATATGCCATTTGGGATAACACCAGTGGTAAAAAGATATTATCTTTGTTTGAAAATGTATCCAAAAGATTAAAATCCTGAAATACAAATCCAAGTTTTTTTCTACGAAAGGCCGCCAGATCTTTCTCTTTGATCGTTGTGATATCTTGGTTTCCTAACAATACTCTTCCACTTGTTGGTCGATCAAGCGACGCAAGAATATTTAACAAGGTTGTTTTTCCTGATCCTGACTCTCCCATAATTGCTACAAATTCACCCTCTTCTACCGAGAATGTAACATCGGATAATGCAACGACTTGATTTCCTCCAAATCGCGTTGAATATATTTTCTTTACATTGTTTACTTCTAAGAATGCCATAATTCCTCTCCTCACTTATTGTTTCATTTGATATATTCATTATATAAAACTGCATATTTCCGAACCATCGTTTTATCTTACAAAAAGATAGGTCAAACTTACATTTTTGTAAGGTTGACCTATTCAAACTCTATTTTTTCTTGAAATGTTGAAATTACGACTTTTGTTCCACTTTTGCCATTGGATTGAATGTGGATCTCATGACCCATACGGTCCAAAGCTTTTTTTGTTAGATATAATCCAATGCCTGTAGCCTTTTTATCCATCCTTCCATTGTATCCAGTATATCCTTTTTCAAAAATACGAGAAAGATCTTCAGGCATAATACCTATTCCCGTATCTTCAATTATCAACGAGTCCGCATCGCCTAGAAAAATACGAATCGTTCCAGCTTTTTCCGTGTATTTAAGTGCATTGGATAAAACCTGGTCGATTGCAAAACACAACCATTTTTCATCAGACACAACTTTATGATTCAAATTTTCCAATTCGATCTTGATTTTCTTAGAAATAAAGACCGTTGCAAATTTTTTTACCGATTGCCTCACGATTCGTTCCAAATCACATGACTGGAACACAAAATCAGAAGAGAGGTCTTCCACTTTCAAATAATTTAAAACAAGATCAACGTACTGCTCGATTTTAAAAAGTTCCATCTGCATTTCACGATTTTTTACGCTTTCATCTTCCTGTAGCAGAAGACTTAAGGCTGCGATGGGTGTTTTGATCTGATGTACCCAAAGTGCATAAAAATCTTTCATTTCTTGACTTTGTAATTGATCTGTGGTGAGTAGTGAGGAATACAGCTTATGAAAACTACAGAGTAAGTCTTGATATTGTTTTTCGAGGTTGCTTTTTGACACAGGCAGATTTGATGCTACAAATGTCTCAGCCGAAAGGTAACGAAGCCTCTCCCTTTTCTTTGTATATCGATAAAAATCAACGACTCCTAATAAAGCAAATAAGAAAATACAAAGTATGCCCCCATATAAAACTCCATCCAACGGCATTTGATATAGATAGCTTAAAATTCCAAAAATTCCGATTGGCAGTAACAGCAGTATGATATAGGATAGTCGATCCATGAAATATTGTTTTCTCATATTATTCCACCATATAACCCAATCCTTTTTTTGTTTTGATAAGATTTAACACGCCAATTTCCTCTAGTCTCTTTCTGAGTCTGGTCACATTGACCGTTAGTGTATTATCGTCTATGAAGCTGTCATTATCCCATAGTTTCAACATCATCTTATCTCTAGATACTACTCTTCCAGGATTCTCAAATAATATTTGCAAAATCTTGCTCTCATTCTTTGATAATTCAATTTTCTGGTTTTGATAATGGAAGGTCAGGTCCCCAGTATTTAAAATCATGTCATGATGCATCATCAAACTTAAGTCCGGAGAAAATGCATAGGTTCTTCGTAATAATGCAGATATTTTTGCAGTCAAAACACTTAAGTCAAAAGGCTTCGCTATAAAATCATCGCCTCCCATATTCATTGCCATGACAATATTCATATTGTCATTGGCAGACGAGATAAAAATAATTGGAACACTGGATTGCTTTCTAATTTCTCCACACCAATGGTATCCATTCATAAAAGGTAGCGTAATGTCCATCAAGATCAGCTGCGGACTATTCAATAGAAATTCACTCAGTACATTCCGAAAATCCACCACTACATGCGCTTCATAGTCCCATTTTTCAAGATGTTTTTTTAAATTTTCCGCAATAACACGGTCATCTTCTACAATTAATATTTTATACATCCTTTTCAAGCACCCTTTTTTTCTTGTTTTTCTGCTCATACATCGCACGGTCAGCCATTGATACCAACTCATCCAGACTCATTTGTTCCCCATTGTATATGCTAAACCCTATCGATATTCCCAAATGAAATTTCGGAACATTCTCTAGTTCGAATGTATCAAATTGTTCTTGTATCTTTTTAATCACTTTTTGAATGCGTTTTTCAATGTCTTTGTCAGCTATCAGACAAACAAACTCATCCCCACCCATTCTTGATAGGAAATCCGTATGCTGGATGCATTGATTGATTTTATTTGCGGTTAAAACTAAAACTCGATCCCCAGCCTCATGTCCGTAAGTATCGTTGATTTCTTTGAATCCATCGAGATCCATATAGACGATGGCAAATGGAATTATACAATCCACATAAACATGGTAATACTCACTCAATACTTCATAGAATTTTCTTCGATTTGGTAAACCAGTCAATGCATCATGATAAGACAATCGATAAAGTTCTTCGGACTGTTTTTTATATTTTTCATTGCTGACTTGCAGGTCTTTCTGAATCGTAATAAGATTTGTTACATCATAAAAACTGATTACGGTTCCTTGAAACTCCTTTTTTTCGTCCTCAATGACAGAAACGGATAACACAATATTTTTTACTTGACCATCCTTAGTTGTGATTTTTGAACTAATATTATGAATGTTACGATTAATTCGGAGTTCGACCAATACACTATCTTTATATTTTCCTGCCGTAAGATATTGTTCAAAAGATGTTCCTAAAATTTCCTTTTTCGTATATCCCATTAGATTACTTGCAGCACTATTGCATCTGGCAACATTACCTTCATCATTTAAAAGAAGAATCGGATTCTCACATGTTTCTAGGATTACTCTTGAGGTTACAACGTTGTCAAAATTATAAATATCGTATTGATACAAGAACACATAATATCCAATCTGAAAGATTCCAATAGCAACTACGGACATCGGCGGCAAAAAAGTCGAGAAATGTGGCAAAATAAAATCCGTTAATAATCCAAACAAAATTGCTACAGCGTCTAAAATTACAAAGCCAATCGCCAGATGCCTTTTCATTTTGTATTTTGCTCGTTTATAAAAACAAAACAACTCCCAAAAAGCGATGCCAAAAAATCCAATCATTTGCAGGATAAAGAACCAGTACCAAAAAGAATGTAGTTCACTAATATATGTCCATCCCAGTCCACTTGAACTTTCCACAAGATCCACTGCCACACTAGAACCTGGCAGAAGCACGTTTCTCAAAAAAATCAAAAGCGGAATCAAAATAAATGGAATTTTCTTCCACTTTGCAAAATACTTCTTTTCCTGATGTGTAAATACAATAAAATACATCGAAGTAACGGATGCGATCGTGCTCCAACCAACGGACGAAAAATTATGCCAAAACCAAGCTGCTTCCTTACTACCCGCAGTATAAAACATGGTATATCCAACACACCACCAACTCAAAGAAAACTCCACCAACCATAATAATTTCGTGATTTTCTGGTCAAGGGCGCCTCTTGTATTTTCTATTGTAAAAGTAATAATAAATGTAGCAAGAGCCACGGTAACAATCGAGAGTATATTCATAAAACATGTTCCTCCCTGGGATCTATATTTGCAAGTAGAAACCATGTAGGTTTCATCCATTCTTCGTTTCCTGTAGTTCTATTATAGGCTTTTTTATCTTAGAACACAATCTTAAGTACAAGAGTACACTATAAAAAGGACCCTGCAGATTACTTATCGCAAATCCGCAGAGTCCAATCAATATAACAATGTATTTTATGCTTGTTCTAATGCAAGTGTTCTTGTTGTGATATCACAAACTTCAGTTGGTCCATAGTACTGAATTGCACCTGGATATACATAGCATGTTTCAACTGCCCATTCTTCTCTATGAGCTTCAAAGTATTTGAAAGGAGCACCTTCAAGTTCTACAAGAGCTTTACGAATAACAGGTTTATCATGTCCATGTCTTCTTTCCATGTTCATCATTTTTGTGATTGGCATTCCACCTGCAACCCATTCACTAGCTGGCGCAGAAAGATTTGATACTTTTGACAAGTATCCATTGTATCCGTATTGGATTAGCATAAATGCATTGTATCCTAGTGAATAACAATAATCTGAATCGAAATTCGATGGGAATGCACATCTTCCTTCATATCCAAAGAAATGATGAAGTGCCCCAAATTTTCCAGTGTACGTTCCATTTTTCTTACGTTCTGCTAATTTATCTGCAACCATAGCTGAGAATAATTTTTCTGATTCAATCAAAGAAACCTGTACGTTTCCATGTGGATCTCTTTCTAGGAATAACTGTTGTTGGATTCCCTGTGGAAGAATAGCAAATACTTCCATCGATTCTTTCGAAAGACCTTTCTCAATGAAAGCATATTTTTCTGCCCATGTTTTCATTGCATTGAAATCATCTGCTTTGCTACCTGCAAGTAATTCATTAATTTCTCCAATTAATGCAGAGAATTCAGGAACGAATTCAACAACACCTTCTGGAATAACAGCAACACCAAAATTCATTCCTTTTGCTGCTCTTTTTTCTACAGAATCAGCAATGTAATCTGCGATCTGTGAAAGTGACATTTTCTTTTCTGCTACTTCTTCTGATACCAAACAGATATTTGGTTGTGTTTCAAGAGCACATTCCAAAGCTACGTGAGATGCAGAACGTCCCATAACTTTAATAAAGTGCCAATATTTTTTTGCTGAGTTTGCGTCTCTTTCGATGTTTCCGATCAATTCGCTGTATGTTTTTGCCGCTGTATCAAAACCGAAAGAACATTCGATATCTTCATTCTTAAGGTCACCATCAATTGTTTTTGGACATCCAATGACTTGAACTCCTGTGTCATGAGCCGCGAAATATTCAGCTAAAACGGCTGCATTGGTATTGGAGTCATCTCCACCAATGATTACGATTGCAGTAATACCATGTTTATTACAAACTTCAGCTGCTACCGCAAACTGCTCATTTGATTCTAATTTTGTTCTACCCGAACCAATGATATCGAATCCACCTGTATTTCTGAACTGATCAATATATTCATCATCAAAAACCAATGTATCATCATCTACAAGTCCACTTGGACCATTTTTGAAACCAATTAACACGTTTTCTTTGTTGGTAGCTTTTAATGCATCATATAGTCCACAAACTACGTTGTGTCCACCTGGAGCCTGTCCACCGGAAAGGATAACACCTACAACTTGCTTTTTTGCTTCCGAAGTGTTGGTTCCTTTTTCAAATGTAATTTCTTTTTTACCATATGTGTTAGGAAAGAGTGCTTTGATCTGATCTTGATCTGCTACACTTTGTGTTTCCTGGCCTTCTTTTACGCCGATTTCTGAGATACCATTTCTGAGCATTCCCGGAAGTTTCGGAGTGTACTCATATCTTGCTTTTTGTAATGGTGAATAATTCATCATTTACCTCCTTGTTACGATTCGATTTTTCATATACCACTAAAGATTTTAAGGCATTTCACTAAAAATGTAAACTAGGAATCGTGAAAACGTCCATATTTTCGGCGTTTTTGACGGATTTCTTCTTCCTTATAATCGTTTATACAATAATATTACTCATTAGAATTCATAAAAAAATGAAGCAGTAACTCTTACCTTACTGCTTCGTTGGAAATCAAATAGTTCACACCTTGTTCATAGAGCATGTCATCATTCGCAAATTGAATATTATTTTTTGAATTTCGATAATCCTCTCCTCGTCTTGAAATCATGATCCCCAATCGATAGTTCTCCTCTTGATCCATGGGATACCAAAAAGAGCTTGTGTATATTCCAGGTTCTTTTTGTTCTAATAGAATAGTCTTTGTCTCATTTTCGCCTTCAATCAGTAGATACACTTGATACCTTGCTTCCAATTTTCCAAATCCTGTATTCTTAATATCAACTTCAAACGACTGAAAGCCCAAACATTGATACCAAGTAAAGGTTTTTAAAGATAATCGATACCCCACATGCTTAATCATGTAGTCATCTGCATTTTCATCTTCATATTTTACTTCTGCCCACGCATCCCAAACATCTTGATTGTAGTATCGGTTCAAATACGCAATGTGCATTTTCGAAAATTCATTTACTGCGTTTTCGACTTCCGTATATACGCTCGCTCTGCTCATTTCTCCACCTAAATATGTAGATGGCAAAGTGTCCAAATATACTAGCTCATCCTCCCTTAAATAACTTTCCTCATTATAGGTTCCCATATCGGTTTCATCTGCCAATAGTGCATCGTTATGAATGGTAAGTCTTGACGAATCTGCGCCATGTTCTATAGCTGCACGTAAATAAGACGGTCTTCGTAGAGCAATATCCACATGCTCCGTGTTTTCTAACCAAGTTTTCAACACCTGGTCTGCATCATTTGTATATACCGTGTCTATATGTTCACTCGAATGCCATTCACCCCATGGGCCCAGCATTCCAGCTTGAATACAGATGATCTGGTCCTCATACTTCATTAAAATCGCTGCAATCTGCCTTACATGGTTGCAAATCACTTCAATATCCGTAGGGTCGTTGCATACTCCATCAAAATCATAAGCCGCACGGAATACAATCGAAACATCCACCTGTTTTGCAATTTCAAGTGCGTTTGAAAGCTCCTCCAGTTTTTTCTCAGGTATCTGTGCATCGAAAGCATATTCTGACAAATCATACGAAAGAAGCACCACACGAATTTGTTCTTTGCCATCATATAACGCGTATTTTTCAGCAAAGCGTTCCATCCCATCCGTATCTCTTTGCATATAAATTCCACGGTCCGGATTATCCAAAAATGCATCATTTTCTTCAAACGTTAGAACTTCCTTTTTGCCAAACCATAAGAAGGTCAAAACGAATCCAACCAGTAAGAAAAATATCGTCCACATAAGGATCCGATATGACTTTACTTTACGCATAATAGTCTCCAGTAAATTCGACTAGTGTTGCACTTTCGACTCCATCAATATTTGTCATTTCTTCCACGAATGCGGTATTATCTACTTTGATTTTCACTTCATAGGTTAGTTCGGTCTTTCCCTTTACACTCGTTTTGTTTTTCAGAGTTTTTTTCACACGCCCTAATATTCTTAGAACGTCTGCAGCTGCCTTTTCTTCATAACTTATAATAAAAAGATAGGTATGCTTCACACCACGCATTTTTGAAAGAACGATAAATACGACGCTAATAAACAAAACAGCAAAAATTGATATCCAGTATAATCCTGCCCCAGCCGTAATACCACAGGCAACGGACCAAAAAATAAACCCAGTATCCAATGGTTCTTTGACTGCTGAACGAAAACGTACGATGGATAAAGCTCCTACCATACCCAAAGACAACACTACATTTGAACTGATGACAATGACAACAAATGTAGTTACCAAACAGGACAATACCAGTAGAATGTTGAAGTTGTTATTGTATACCACACCTTGAAAGAAAAAACGATAAACTAGAAATATCAAAATGCCACAGATCAAAGCTACCAGCATGGACATTGCAAATCCTTCCAGCGTAAGATTGCCCGTCGACTCCAAAAAGCTATTTTTAAAGATATCTGAAAAAGTATTCATATATGTTTCACCCTTCTTTTATAATCTCTACACATGACATATTTTGAAATTGCACATTGTTCCTTATTTACAATATTGATTATTTGCTGAATATAGGCTGGCAAAAAATCATCATATTTTACTTCTAAAATCATCGTTCCTTCATCCAAAGATCTGTTAGTAACATAGTCTTTCGAAAAAAGGTCCATCGTATTTAGTGACGCAGACACCTCTTTATCAAAAGTAATACGAACATTCCCTGCAGAGAGAATATATGCTTCACGTAAATATTCCACAACTACAACAGGATGCAACATACTTGTTTTGCAATACGAAAAAAATTCTCGACACACACTTTCCTTACGTGAGGTAAGAAAATTAACCTCACCACGCAATATCTTGTTGTATTCATCTCTAGAAAGTATCGCGCTTCGCTTAGAAATATACTGATTAAATTTTTCCTTACATTCCAAGCGAATCAATTGATCATTTAAATCATAACTTCGTATACGAAACTTCTTACGATGTTCTTCTCCTGCTAATTTTTCCTGCATGGCTCGATGAAAAAAATCATCAAAATAGATACTAGAAACCAAATATCCATCTTTATTTATCATATTTTCATCCATTTGCATAAAGTCTTTCATAAGTTTTCGCAAAAGAATTGCTTCATTCTCTCTAAGATAATACTTCAGTTCATGCCGTAGTACACGACCATTATATTTCATATCATTTCCTTTTTCGATTATTCAATCGTAAATTCCAATACCCCGTTTACATTAAGACCCTTGATATCTGAAAGCATGGTCTCATATCGTTCCATATTTAGCTGCTCATTTCCTGCACTGTCGACCGCTGTTACCATCAAATAATAAGTACCTGGAGCAAGTTCTTGATCAAAATGATATTCTGGGGACAATAATCCTTCTTCTTCAAAAATGATTTGATTCATATGATAATCATCTGCCACAGTTATGTGATAGGTTATGGTTCGTTCCTGATAAGAGTAGGAAGGTTCCCAGCTAAAATATACCGTATGATCCTCCAGTTGTTCTGGTAAATTAATATACATTGGTGTTGGAAATTGGGTCGAATATTTAAAGATTTCATAGTTGCTTACAATATATCCATACAATCCATCCATATAGGTTTCCAGCTCACTTGGAGGCATTTCCAGCAAGTCGATATCCGGCTGATAAATCAACGTTTCCTCTAGAACAGGAAGATAGCTATCCAATAATGCCTGAATTTTTTCCTCTGTCAAATAATCTGCAAGCAGTTCTTCCATTTTTGCCCCAATTTTATCCATACTTCCAGGCAAACGGAAATAACGCTTGAACAGGATATTTTGATTGAGTTTTTGTCCACCTTTCAGGCTATCAGGAAGCTGCATCAGACTACTTTCAAACTCTCCGTAGTGCAGAGCCCCATCAAAATCCCATGGAATAAAATACCAAGTATTTGCATTGTTTGGACTATATATAATGAAATTGTGATTGATAATATCATCGTTTCCAATGAGCAAATTGAATGCCAGCCATGTCAGATAATTTTCTTCGTTGAAGTATGTATCGAAAACTTCCTGAAAATCCCTGGTTTCATCATTGACTGCTTCCAACATTTCCAATAGCTTTGTGTGATTTTCTCCTTCTCGAATGGAAAGCACTTCTTCAAATGCAAACTCATCGTAGCTTGGATCATCTACATTCTTCAGATCTTCCGCAAGATAAAACGAAAAGTCACTTGCCTTATACATTACACATTCATCTGAGAGTCCCCTTACTTCCAAATAGGTCTTATTTGGCTGTTCAATGTCCGTATACAGACCATAGTACACGTAACTCTGCTCTTCTGTTGGAAGTGAAAAGTCTCGAAAATATACCCTCATGAAGTACGTACGAAAACTTGCAATATTTGGAACATCGGCCAATAAATCCGTACATAATTTCGTAGAAACTTTAATCACGTCTTCCGAATGCTTATTGATATTTAGAGTTGTTAATCCATAAAAACCCGTCGCATCTTCATCCAACTTCACTTTATAACTCTTATACTCATCTCCTCTAGAGGAATTCCCTCGCACTCGAATTGTGGCATTTTTTACACTCGTTACCAACAAAGGATCTAGTCTTTCACCTGCGTCCACAATTTGAATGTTACAGTCCAAAATCGGATTATACGTGTGATCTCTTGAAGTATGTAGATCAAAACTGGAGAAAGTCCATGTTTCACCGTCTTCATTTTCTGTTGGAAAGAGTGTGATATATACATCATATAGATTTGAATCTTGTTCATAAATTGTCTTGTTTTCTAGAAGTGGAACTCCATTCATTGAACTACTCATGATGTTCCAATCGGAGAGTGTGGAACTTTCTGTGGAGGTTTCGACAGGATCTTCTACGGGAATTTGACTATTTTGATATAGGATTAAAAACAAAATACTCGCTACGATTAATATTCCTATCAAAAGTAACACTTCTCTATTTTTTTTCAATGGGAGCCCTCCTATTTACATAACATATGAATATTCAAATTTTTGATCCGATACCGTAATTGGATAAAAGATACAACCCACCCCACAATACTTCCTGCTAGTAATGGGATTGAATAATAATATACATTGTTTGAAAGAAACACAAAACACAGAGAAACTACAATAACCAAAAAAAGTATTGCTGATCTTGCACTTCCTTTATAGTCCTCAAAGTAATACAACATAATCATCGTAAAATACATACAAAAAACGCAATAGACCGCAATTCCAAGTACAACAAACAAACTGATAATGGTGTCACTCAAACCAAAATATGGTGCTAGTATAACCACTAAAACAATGGCAATAATTGTAACAATCAACTGCACCTCATATACATAAAATAGCTGAATCTGCATGGTGTTTTGCAATGACATTCTTGCCTTTTCCAGTCTTTTAAAAGAACCTTTTGCAAGTGCAGATAAATACTCAACATACTTATCATAAAACTCCGTTTCTGTTTTCACCACAAAAATAACCATCGCCGGCAAGTTTACAATAATTGCCAAAAATACCGACAAATCAAAAACTGGCATCGTACGTAGTCCATATACAATCGCCGTATTTGCACCGAATCTCCAGTAAATGATATTTGAAATATAAAATCCAAGCGTATAACATAAACTCGTGATCTGCAAAGCTGGATATTTTCGATAATATCGCAGGAAAGCAAACATATGCCGGTTCGGTAAATCAAATGCCTTAATACAAGAATAAATTAAAAATAAGTTTATAAGAAAGAAAGCGATACAAAGTGCAATATATCCACTTTGCGTTAGGCGTAACGTACTGTATTTATTTAACAGTAAAAAAGTAGGAATCGACATAAAAAGTCCAACAAAATAAGCCAATGTAATTTTTTTATATTCTTTTAATGCAGACACAAAAATCAACAAATTATAAGCATTGGTTGCAAAGATTCCAAGCAAGTAGTAAACCGAAAGAAACAAAGGATCGGTCATTCCATGTAGATACAAATAAAAACATAGAATTCCCATAGAAATTGCTGCAAGAATGGTTCCTGAAATAATACACCCATATACTGCTGCTGAGATTTCCTGTTCTTTTTCTTCATATACCATATCTGAAATGTATCTGGATACAACGGTATTATGTAACGATGAAATCAAAATTGCAATTAGAAATAAATAGGTGAAAGAAGATGTAAAAAACATCTTATCAATTTCTGCCATATGAAATGTATTCATCGTAAAAATAATCAAAAATAATAGCAACATAAATAAAACGGTTGGTCCAATTGTGGACATAGTCGCATAGACCGCTCCAAAAAATTTTGAGGCAAGTGTATTCTTCCGATATATTTTTCTTAATTCAAATCCGATACCTGCCATTCTTCTCTTCTCCTATTTCAGCATATAAATTTCTAAATTCCTTAAGGAAATTTTGCTTTTGATACTTATTTTTTACTCTCTCCTGCCCGTTTCTTCCCATTTGCAGTCGGCCCTGAGGGTCATGATATAGCTTCACTATGGCACGTGCAATTTCATCCCCATTCATAACTGGGACAATATACCCTGCCGGACCATACATGTCCTGATCGCCATATATCAGTTCCTTACAATTTCCCACGTTGGTACATACAAACGGCTTACCTGCTGCCATTCCTTCCAACACTGCCAACGGCTGTCCTTCACTAATGCTGGTCAATAGTAAAACATCAAACAAATCCACATATTCTTGTACATTAACCTGACCGTAAAATATGACATCTGTGAGTCCCAGACTTTCAGTCAAGGCCAAGCACTCCTTGTAGTAATTTGGGTCTTCATCATAATTACCCAAAATATGCAGCTGCGCGTTTTTTATATCTTTCTTGATTTGATAAAACGATACGAGCATCGTCTTCACGTCTTTGATAGAAACAATTCTTAAGATCGCACCGATATCAAACGTGTCCTTTTCTCGGGGTTCTAATGGCACTTCCCGATAGAATTTTTGATAATCCACTCCGTTTGGAATAACATGAATTTTTTCTTCAGGACATCCCAACTCGATTTGTAGCGTTTTATTGGTTTCAAATAGACTTGTAATCATATCTGCACGATAATATGAAATTGCCGATAGTTTCTTAAAAAAATCAATCCAAAGGTCTTTGTATTCCCCTTCTACCCAATTTGAGCGAATAATATCTTCTTCTCGTTCTCTTGTATATATACCATGTTCCGATAAAACAAGCGGCTTTTTGTAGATATAAGAAGCACAGCTTCCGAGGATTCCTGCATACCCTGTCGATACTGAGTGATAAATATCTGCTTCTGGGATATCTCCTACAAGAGCTCGCATTAGCGGCAAATACATGCCTCTCATATTCCAAAGAAAATCACGAAATACACTGACCATTTTCTTTTCCTGGTAGATGGATAGACAACACTCATAAAAATCAACACCTAAAATCACATGCATCAGATTCTTTCGATGAGATGCAATAAAATTCACGACATCGGACCAGTTGATTTGATCACTTGGAGCAGTGATCAGTGTTCTTAGTATCTCTCGATCATGCTCTGTCAGAGAAACCTTTTTTGCTTTAATCTCATGGTAAGGCTCTCCTATGTAAATTGTTTCTATTTTATTGACATTACCAGGAATCTCATATTTATACGTATGCATATCTTCCTTTGTCGTAGCAATCGACCAAATGATAAAATCAAGATCTTTATACTCCGAACAAAGCATGTGAATCCAACTAGCGACTCCACCTGATACATATGGATAACTTCCTTCACAAATCAGACAAATTTTCAATATTTTCTCCATTCATTTTCATTCATCTTCAAACTCAATTTCCACATCATCTTCTAAAACCTGAATTAAATAATAATTCCCCTTTAGCTTTTCAATAGTTGCACCATGTACCTCTTCAATATCATAAGGGAGGTAGAAATAAAAACTCTGACCAATCCGGTAGTTTGTACAATGTATGAAAAGTTCATTCTCTTCGTAAGATACTTCATATTGCAACGAGCTATATCCATGAATATAATCTGCAGTTTCCGATAACGTAATCGAATCCAACCACTCTATTGGATCAATGATACGTTCCTGATATTTTGAAAAAAGTATTTTTTCATGATCCCATACTGGATTTTCCTGTTCATCTACGATCAACCTATTGATGTCCACTCTTTGTGACAGGATCCCTTTTGACGCCACCTGCATTGCTATTGTAAATGCATTCCCTTCATCTAGTGAAAATCCTTCTGTAATAATTGGAAATTGATACACGCCATTCTCCACTCCAGGTTCGCAAATAAACATCGTATCATCATCTCCAAACATATACCCTCGAACAACGGGAAAGGGTTCCCCTTCCTTCTCTCGAAATCTACCATTTGATATTGCAAGTCCTTGAATCTGATACGAAGGAAAGAATATCGTAAAACTATCGTAAAACGAATCATTTCTTTTAATATCACCCTCTTTAGAATAATCTGCTGCTGCAATCAATTCTCCATCATAAACTAGAGCAGATTTCCCCATGGTATAAAACAGTGCCGTTTCCAATTCCGGGAAATACGGTTCCCCAGAAATCAAAGTCATCACACTTGATGTATATTTTATTTCTTCTTGAACTGCTATACGTTGGAAAACAGGCCATACAACATTTTCCACAAAATCGTCAGTCGTTCTCCCAAAGAGTGCCAAACAGATTTCATCATCAACATAAGTAACGACAGGAAAGTTATCAAGAAAGAACAACTCTGAGTTATATACTGGATACACAAATCCTTCGACCTCATGAGAAAGCAATCCGGCTACCATTCCCATACAATTTTTTTCTTCCAAAAAAGTAGCATTGACAACTAATGTCTTTCCTTTTCCATAAGGATAACTGTAAACTACTGGCTCCCCATTTTCTGAATCTTCCACATAAATTGTAGCTTTCTCACGTAATTGAATCCATGTAGATGCATTAAATCCATCATATTTCATTTCTTCTTCTTGAAAAGGAAGAAATCCATCTGTCATAAAAAAAGAACTTCCGACCACTTTGTATGATTTATTTGCAATTCCTAAGATTGGATGAAGGTAGGTCTCTGCATTTCCTTCAGCAATTCCAGCAGCAAGGAAAACAGTTCCCCCCTGCTCCACATATTCGACCAAATCTTCCATATCCGTCGTTCTACGAATTTCATCTTCACAGAACATATAAATGATCTCTTTCTTTTCATCAAAATTAATCAATTGATTTGTTGAAAGAAATGCTTTTCCCCATGACTGTAGCTGTTGTTTCAAATTCTGATAAATCTCATTTTCAAAATCTGATGACACCAACACGAACTGTATTTCTTTTTCTATGGTATCCCCTATATTATTTAATTCCGAAATTCTATACTGCTTATTCTCAATATTTACTTCATCATGTGTTGATTCATGAAAATTTATCAACAGAAAAATGATGCTCACAAACAGTACGATGGATATTAGTCCGACGAGCCTTTTATACGATAACATGATTGGCATCCTCTTCTTTCCAAAACCGTACCAACTCCATACCTTTTTGATCGAGAAGCAACTTGGATTTTCTTAGTTGTTTCATAATCCAAAAAAACGCTTCCTTTTCATTTTTGTTGTAATAAAAACTCAAAAGTTGATTATAGGTTTCATATTCCCATATGGCTGCGTTCTCTTCTATTAATTCCATATGAATTTCTTCTTCCCTACGTAACACACAAAGAAAATATACGTAATTGTTGTAGGCGTCAGGATACTTATGTCTATTCATATCCTGAAAACGTTCACAATATTCATCCATAAAAATGTCCATTTCAACTTTTTGAAGTAAATCACTTCGAATAAACGCATTCAAGACGTGTAGCAATTTTTCCTTGGCCATCTGCGAATCTGTTTGTGTCTTGTTTTCTTCATACAATTTACGGGCCGAATCTAGCTCCGTATAATATTTTTTATATAACTCCATTCGTACGGATGATACATAATGTACGGACTCCGAATCTTCATCATCCTTTGCTACTTTTATCGAATCATAACTTTCATCGATATTTTTTTTCAAACGGCTTAAAAGAATCTGCCTTTTTTCCATATCATTTCCAGCCACTAAAACATCTTGAATTGGTGCCACACGAAATGCATCCTCAAGATCTGCCTGCTCAACCGTTCGTTCCACCGGAATTCGATTCACCAAAGAATCTCGATCATAACCAGCTTGTTTTCGTATCATAAAAATCCACCGTGGCAGATAGTAAAGTACAAATCCAAACACAGGAACAAAGAACAGAATCATTGCATATTTTGCATCCCGTTTTCTAATGATTCTCACAATGGACCAAATGGCCGTAAGAACAGTATTCACAATCATGATTGTCCATAATATATCCATAACTTCATCCTATTCTTCAATCATTGCTTCCATTCCAAGGTTTCCAAGTCTCTCAACAACTGGTCGGCATTCCTCATTGGATGTATTGACTAGCAACACGGATAGTTCATTTGAATCATTTACCCCAATAAAGTCCACGGTACGCAACGCTTTATCAACTGCAAAGTGGATCTCCCTCCAATCGCGTTTTGGGATACGTAGTACCGTAAAGGAAGCGATGTTGCTATTTTTCATTTCTCGATGAATCTCCACTTGGTTTTTGAATTCTTCTTGGTTTAAAACATTTGTTCCTTCCATGTATCTACGAGTTTCCATAAGACGCTCGTATTCTACAGCTCTTGTCATCGCATCAGAAATAAGTTCAGACAGAGTTCGCATCATATTTAGGTAATATAATGATCTTGTTTCTAATGACAATTCTCTGATTGCGATAACTGAAATCAATTCACCTCCACTACGAATCGGTATTGTCATAGCGGGTTCTTCCGTCCATGCTTTTCCAATTGCAATTTCTCCTTCTTGAATTCTTTCATAAATTTCTGGAAAGGGTTCAAGATTCCAAGTTTTACCACCAAATGCGGATTTTTCATTCAAGCTGGAAAGAAGTCGAAGATACTTGCTATTTTTGTCTGTTCGATAGACCGCTACCGTCTCTGTTCTAAGCAAATCGGAAATTACATAATTGACTTCAATAAAAATTTTCCCAGGTTTTAATACATTAAGTTTATTCATAATCGAATTTAATTTTGGAATCGTATTTTGGGAATTAATCAAACGTTGCTCATATTCATCTTTGATTCTTGTATTCTGTTCAAATACACTTTTCAACTCTTCATGATCCTCTTTTAACATGTCATAATCCATTTTTTTATCGAGCAATCGATTCCTGATCATGTTATTGGAATATCCTACAGCAATACCAAAAAAAATGTATTCAGCAATCATAATCAAATATTCCAAATAAGAAAATACACTGGTTATTTCAAATATATTGACGTCATGAAGATATAAATACAAGACAGATGCAAGCAACACTGCAAACGCACTCTGCACAATCCCTAAATACAAAGAAATAATTACAATATATATCAACATCCAATTCACGGTTTGGAACAAGCTATGATTGATCAAAAATATTTCTGGTATCATGAACAACACAAAAATCACCAGGTTCTCAAGAAATGCACGAATAAAACTTTTCTTTTTTAAAGATTTTAAGGTATTTTTATACTTCGAATCTTCTTTCTTTTCACTCGGAAGAAACACATTCTCCGTATATACAAAGGAATGAAAATCGGTCCATGAAATCAACTTCTTGGCTTCTTCATTGCTGTATATGCTCTCGCAATTTCTGCACACAAGATTTCCCAATTCGTTTTGAAGTGTGATTGCCGTAGAACCGCATAGATTGATTCTTAAATCCCCACGCTCTTCCTCTACAAATCGACTCACTGCGATTGCAACGTCTTTTACATGAATTGGTTGTACGATTTGATTCGGCACAAGAACTTGATCAGCTGCCTTCATTTTGGATTCTTCCAAACCTGAAAACAGTGGTGCAGTACGTAGGATCGTCGTCTGCATACCTGCTCTTTGCGCAGTTAAAGATAACATATATTCCTGCTGTGCATGATAAAGGCACCAATCCGATTGCTGTATATGCTCGTCGTTTACATGATTGACTTCAATGCTCGACAAATAGATAAATTTTCGAACTTTATTTTTTTCTGCTTCGACTAAAATATGATGCATTTGGTCATAGTCATTTGCCTCGTCACCAAGTTGATTATTCATGATTTTTCCACAAAAAACAATCGCATCTGGCTTTACAAATTTCATGATTGAACCTATTTGCGAATCAAATTGTCGTACATCATATTCGTATACTTTACATTTTATTCCTTTTAATTTTTTCTTCTTTTCAAACACTGCACTGACCGAATTTCCTTCTTTTAACAATGCCTGTAATATATTTTCAGCGAGTTCATCTGCTAATCCAAAATATAGAATTTTCAAATAGATTCCCCCTTTTTTTATTTGTAATTGTACACTATTCCAAGTTATTGGGCAACAACAAGCATAAATTGTACTAAAAAAAAGAACCCTATGCCACATTTTGTCAGACACGGGTTCTAAATTTGATTTATTTTTTTTTACGAAATCGCATATATATATAATGACTGCTGATAGTTCTGTTAATGCAGCTAGCAAAACGAAAAGAATCCAGAGAATTTTCACAGTCATAATGTATGTGGAAGGTTATTTATGAATCACACACAACTCATCCATAATTTCTTCTAGCTTTTGCTCGGACAGCTTATATTTTTTTGTAAAATAGAAAAAGGCAAAAGTAAGTACAATGATTGGAAATACAGTCATGGTTAGTCTCAGTCCTAAAATCGTATTTGCTGATTGCACAACACCTACTTCATCACCACTATTTCCTTTTAGTCCGATTGCTGCAAGACCTACACTGGAGATGAGTGCTGCTACACCAGAAGCCAATTTAACCACAAATGTCTGCATGGAAAAAATAACGCTTTCTTCTCTTGTTCCATTTTTTAACTCTCCATAATCCACTGTATTTGCAAGAAACATTGTGGTTAAGACAGTGAGCATTCCATTTCCTGAAAATACAAGGAATCCTGGAACAAACAATAAAATGATATTTCCAGCTGCACCAGAAATGGATAGGAGTAATAAGAAGAGATATCCACTGATTGCCATTAAAAGACTCAACTTAAATACACTCATCGCTTTTAAAAACTTACGAAGAAGTGGGAAAAAGATCATCATAGATAAAATCTGCATTCCACCACCGAATGCAGTAAACAGTGTATAGTCGGTTTTCCAGCCTACTGCTCCTCCACCAATATCATATTTGAAGAAATAAATAATGAGGTTGCTCGTTACATAAAGTGCAGTATTTACACAAACAATGGTCACTACTACAGCGATTGCCTGATCATTTTGGAACAAAGCACGGAACATATCTTTTATCGTAGAAGTCTTTGTTTCATCCGTTCTTTTTTCTTTGATCCCAAAACAAGTTATAGTTGAGGCAATCACAAAGAAAATTGCTATGATGAGAGAAAATCTGCGAAATCCAATGATTTCATTTGCACTCGTATCTCCTCCACCTAACTTACCTACAATAATCATCGTTCCAATTGTAATGATTGCAGCACCAACACCTGCACAGCTTCTTGCGATGACAGAGAGATTTTCTCTATCTTTTGCTGTCTTTGTGACCGTTGGAATCATTGACCAATAAGGAATATCCATGAGTGTATAGGTGGTCCCCCATAAAATATAAATCACCGCAAACCAGACCATAAGACCTTTTCCACTTAGAGTTCCAGGGACTGAAAACAATGCATATAGCATAAATGCATTAAGTATAGTACCTCCAAAAATCCAAGGTCTGAGTCTTCCCCATCTTGTTTTCGTTTTTGCTACGACAATACCCATCATCGGGTCATTGACCGCATCAAATACTCTTGCAATTAACAAAATCATTCCTACAAACACAGCACTGATTCCAAGTACATCTTGATAATAATAGATGATATAACCGGAAGATAATGCATATACCATATCTTTCCCCACAGCCCCAATACCATAGGCTATTTTTCCTTTTACTCCTAGTTCCATAAGTTCCTCCCATTAAAGTTTTTTAAAGTCAATAGAAACTGGCTCCAAGCCATTTCCCTGCATATTGATACTTCCAGATGTAAAATCTCCGATCGTTTTCACATAGGTTCCTCCCATGCCCCCTTTCAAGCTTATTATGTTCGGTCCTATGATTTGAATGTCCCCTTCGACCTTTAGTGACACAGGCTCCATATAATACGGAGCGATATTCCCAAATTCATCAACCGCTTTGATTCGAACCAAAGATACATCATATGTGTTCGTATTTGATAGATTCACATGATCTGCCTCTGCTACTAAGTGAAGTGGACTCCCCTGTTTTTTTTGTACCGTTTTAACGATCTTTCCATCTTTCAAAGCTTCAAATCGATAAGTTGGAGCTTTTCCACCCCAGTTTCCTACATATTTTAAATAAAGACGCTCTCCTTCTTTATAACGAAACCCTTTGAATATCATCAAATAGATGACTTTTACAAAATATTTGAGTGGGATCTTACTTTGACCATATTTCTGAATTGCCATCAGACATTCTTTGACCTGCTCTGCATATTTTTTTGAATACCCTTCTTTTTCAACAAGTTGTTCTCCTATGAAGTCGTCGATTAAAATCGGAGGATGTGGCATATGACGATAGTTTTTCTGATTTGGATAAAATTCTTTAATAAATTCATCGTTTTTATAAAGACGCAGAGAATCTGCGTTCGTAAAGGCGTAGATTTCCCCAATAATTCCCGCCGGATGTTCTCCAATATCCATACTTGAAGAAATTTCACACACGGGCTCCAGCTCAGATTGGCTTTGGTATACATACGCTGCAAGTTTTGGATTCCGAAACATGTCCATAACTCCGTGATAGCATATTCCATCCCCGCTGCCGAAATCCTTGTGAGTATTGTAATCATACATACACCATCCAAAAACACCTGCGATTTCATCTGCTGCATACATAGATTCCAAAACTGCTGCATGACGAAGTGCATGGGAAAGTCTATGGGATTCCTTGTCAAATGCCTTGGTCGGAAACATATGTCCATTGCATTCCGAAACAAGATATCCTTTCTCCATAGATGAGGTCACTTTCTTCTTGGGACGTAATCCTGGATTGCTTCCAGTATGAGAAAAATCATTAAACGCATACACATCTTCTAATAGGCTGCTTTTTGCAAAAAATCGAACTCCAGTTGTAGGTCTTGTTTCGTCCAATTCATGTGCAATTTGATTTGTCTTTTTGTATAGTTCATCATCATCTTGGGACTCATTGATTCGTACGCCCCAAAGAACAATGGACGGATGATTGCGATATTGTAGCACCATTTCTTTGGTGTTTTGCTGTGCCTGCTCTTTCCATTTCTCATCTCCGATGTGCTGCCACCCTGGAATCTCTGTAAACACCAACATACCAAGCTCGTCACATCTCTCTATAAAGTCATGGGATTGAGGGTAATGAGATGTACGGACCGCGTTGACACCTAATTCAAATTTCAAGATGTCAGCATCCCATCTTTGCATGGACGAAGGCATCGCGTAACCTGTATATGGGTAACTCTGATGTCTATTGAGTCCTCGTAGTTTGATTTTCTCCTCGTTTAGATAAAACCCATCTTTTCGAAAGTCAATATCTCGAAACCCCACACGAATTTCTTTCTGATCCAATATTTGTTCGTGTTTCGAAATATTAATTTTTACATGATATAGCATGGGTTCAAGTAGTGTCCATGGGCGGACATCAGCAATTCCTCCCTGAAATTTAAAAACATCATCAGTTACTACGCCATGGTTCTCATATATTATATTGCCATCAGATTCTTGTATTTCCAAACAATAACATATGTCTTCGATGTCACCCTGGACCTGCATATTACAGATGAATTCTCCATTTTTCTTTCCAACAAAGAAAAGGTCATCTATATACGTTTGATTTTTTACATCCAAGTAGACATCTCGATAAATACCTCCATAAGTCATATAGTCAATTACAAATCCAAAAGGAGGAGTATTTAAAGTCTCATTTGCATCCACAACGACTGCAAGGACATTTTCCTGGTCATATTTTATGGCATTTGTTAGGTCTGCAACGAATTCTGTATATCCCGAGGAGTGTTTGGTAATAAATTCCCCATTCAAATATACTTTTGCCTCATGAGCAACTCCCATAAACCGCACAAAAACTCTTTGGTCCTTCCATTCTTGTTTTGGATAGAATCTCTTTCGATACCCGCTTATCTTTTCGTAAAGAGATGCATCCCAATGATTCCACGGAGTTTCTACAAGACTATGTGGAAGCTCTACAACTGTCTTGATTCCTTCTCCAGTAAGGAATCCAGGTTCAGCCGCCTCGCAAAATTCCCATTCTTTATTCCAATTCATTCTCATGAACGATTACTCCTTCCATAATCATCGTAATCATCTGCTCCAAAGCGTCATTATATAAAATATTTTCCTGCATCAACATATCCGAACTTATAAAATGTTCTATCGAAGCGCTGACAACCTCTCGAAAAATTAAAAAATTCATAGGTTTTAACACACCAAGATCGACTCCTTGTTGCAAAAGAGCAAAGGTCGCTTCCCAATTCGTCTCTAGGTTTCTAGTTAATTTTCGATAAACCTTGGGATACTTTTCTTTTAGTCCCTCCAACTGCCGAAAATCCAGTTCCATATATTGTTCGGGTAAAGCTATGACCACTTTCTTAATTTTTTCAATAAGGTCCATCTCCTGAGAGATGATCTTTTGCTTTGCCTCTTTGATTGCCTGAAAACCATAATCCACAATCGCATCTAAAAGCTCCTCTTTGGATGAAAACACGGTATAGATGGTTTTTTTGCTTATAGACAGACGCAGGGTCACATCATCCATAGTAAATTTAAGACCTCTATCTCGAAATTCCTCTGTAGCTGCATGTATAATTGATTCTCTTAATTCCATAACGAAACCTCATTCTATATATGTTTACTTTTTTCTTTGGAAACTCTTTTTCCAAAACGAGTTTCCTATATGCAAATAATACTCCTTTACCTATGTATTATCAAGGCAAAGGAGTATTTTCATCTTTTTGCATAATTCTCTTTCATTATTTGACAGTTATTGCCCCGTGTGTTGTGTAAAATGTCCATATTAACCCTGTTCAAACAACCCACGATTCTTTTCTTCTAGCACTTGAATGCCATGATAGAACAGGGAACATATTGGTGTAGGTACATCATATTTTTGTCCCATTTCAACGACACGTCCGGCAAACATTTCAATCTCCGTTTTTTTCTTTTTTTCGATATCCTGCAAGGTGGACGGTTTATTGAGAAAAGGAATACGTTTCAATGCCGTCTCCTGTTTCTCGATCTCCACCTCATTTAAATCAATTCCCTTTTTTTGTGCAATTGCCATCACTTCTCGCATGGCACTTCTTCGAATCTCATTTGCATGATCACTCACCTGAAATGCACCAAAAGGTATTCCCAAAAGGGCACAGGTCATATTTTCCCCGATGTTACACATGAATTTGAACCAGAGACCCTTAATCATATCTTCTTCCACTCGGTATTTGATTCCCGCCTCATCAAATAGATTCTTTACACTCTGTATTCTAGAAGTGAGTTCATGATTGATTGCTTCCCCAAAGTGAACCATTCCTCTGTTTTCATCAAAATCAGTCACACCACGATCCATTACAATGGACATCCTCATATAAGAATAAATTACCTTGTCCCATCCATACACAGCCGCAACACGTTCTTCACTATCAACACCATTCATGACACACATGATTTTTGTATTCACCCCAACATGATTCTTTATATCTCGAATTGCGTCATCGAGCTGCATATCCTTCACTGCCATAATGATCAGATCCGATGAGGATACGTTCTCGAATGGATCCACGATCTGAAAAATATAATTTTGACCGTTAATCGTAACACCCTGCTTTTTCAGACGTTCTTTTCTTTCGCCACCAGCAATTACACGAAAATTTTTATGGCCCAAATACGCTTCTAATCTCGGTGCAAAAAATGCCCCCATTGCGCCGAGTCCTATTAAACTGACTGTTTTAATTTCCATAACAATCACCACGCCTCTCTAATATATCGTACGAAAAAATTTGTTTCACATCGAAACACCAAGGCTTTGCTAGTCAACATATTCCGGCAAAATTGAATATTGTACCGATGTTTTGTCTAGCAGTTTTTCACATGCCTCACTCAAGCCTTCTATTTTTATTCTTACTTTTCTATCATGATACTTCATTATCAATTTGTCAAAGGTATCTCCCGCAGATTCATCCCAAAATTTCATATGTGTCACATCGAGCTCAATCATCTGGTCATGTATATCAAAATCAAATTTTTCTAAAAAATGAGTCGTGGATGCGAAAAACAGCTGTCCCGAACAACAGTAGCGTATTCCATTTTCAGACTCCGTTTTTTCTACTTTAACCTGAGAAATCTTATTCACAAAGGCAACAGAACTTATCAAAATGCCAGTAATTACTCCTAGCGCAAGATTATCTGTAAGCAGTACAACTGCTACAGTACTTAGCATAACAATAGAATCCGTCTTAGGGTTCTTTAAAAGTCTTTTTATGGAACCCCAGTCAAAGGTCGCGATGGACACGATAATCATCACGGCAACTAATGCTGCAATCGGGATTTGTACCACCCATCCATTCAAAAGCACAATCAGGATCATCAAAAATACCCCTGATGTCAATGTAGATAGTCTACCCCTTCCCCCAGATTTAAAGTTAATCATGGATTGTCCAATCATCGCGCAACCAGCCATTCCTCCAAAGAAACCAGAAACGACATTTGCCACTCCCTGTCCTACACATTCTCTGTTTTTTTTGCTTCTGGTATCCGTTAATTCATCTACCAAACGAGCCGTAAGCATGGATTCTACTAGTCCTACAATTGCAAGGGATAAAGAAAATGGAAAAATAATTTTTAACGTGTCAACACTTAAGGAAACCTCTGGAAAAGCAAAGCTTGGTAGTGATCCAACGATATTTCCCATATCACCTATGGAACTCACTTTCATACCTGTTGTAATCGTTATGGTAGACAGAACCAAAATTGCGATTAATGGTGCTGGTATTGTTTTATTTACTTTTGGAAACAAGTAAATAATCAGAATTCCAGCTGCAACCAATAAGTACATGCTAATTCCAGCATCTTTGAAATAGGTCAACTGTGCTTTGAAAATTAAGATTGCCAATGCATTTACAAACCCTGTCATAACAGGCTTTGGGATAAATCTTAACAAATTACCAATTTTTAGAAATCCCATAATCATTTGCAAAATTCCTGCCAAAACAGTTGCTGCAAGCATGTACTGGATTCCATGTGCATGCACTAAACCTGCAAGTACCAATGCCATTGCACCAGTCGCAGCCGATATCATTCCCGGACGACCACCTGCAAATGCTGTAACCATAGCGATACAGAAAGATGCATACAATCCCATCATAGGATCCACCCCGGCCAATATTGAAAATCCAATTGCTTCTGGTATCAATGCTATGGCAACTACCATACCCGCTAATATATCCTTTTTTACATTACCAAACCATTCTTGTTTTATATTTCTCATAAAATCTCCTTTTTAAAAAATTGTTGTCATCATACCATTATGCAGGTTCTTGTGTCAATTTTAGAACAAAAACCTGAACCCCTAAATATAAGGTTCAGGTTTTTGTCAGACATTCATGAGCTGGTTCATTCTACCTTTTATTTTTTCATATGAAATCATCATTCACTTCTTATTTCTCTCAGAATAATTTCTTTACAATATCCAAAATATTTATCTACAGAAAATGCTTCTGCATCAATTAAGTATTGAATCGTAGCCCCTTCTAACAGTGAAATAATGACACTAGCCAACAATACCTTTTTTTCCGTCTTCATATTGATCGCATAAGTTTCGATCAATGTTTGCAATTCTTTTCTCCATCCAAAAAAAGAACGTTTAAATTCTTCTTTAAAATCTTCATCTATTCTAGATTGTATCCAAAAATCAATTTCCGCATAATCATATTTCGGTTCTTCTTTTATAAAAATAAGCTTTTGGTTTAAAAAAACATCCAACTGGCTCTCCAGATCATCCTTGGCATTTCGCATACCATCTTCCCGGAGTTCTATACAACGGGTGGCCACTTCTTTTTGAGCTTCTAATAAGAGTTCTTTTTTACTTTTATAATAATAGTGAAGATTTGATTGGTAGACTTCTGCTTTTTCAGCGATACACCGCATCCTTGTCTCACTTATCGTTTTTTCTTCAATGACATCCAAGGTTGCCTGTATGATTTTCTTGTCTGTTGATATATCTTCCTGTCTCGCCTTCATTTCTATTTTGGTTCCTCCCCATCTTGTAAAAACGGGATTCAGAATGAACGTAGAACATTCTACCTCTTTCTAAATCCCGTAATTAATTATTTATATCCTACAATGCTTTGTTATAATTTGCAAGTCATTGTATATTCATTTACGAAGTTATTTCTTTCATTACTGAATAAATGTTCCTTCTTTGATGCTTTCTACAATTTCTAAATATTGAGCTTGAATATCTTCAGAAACTGCTGCTCCAAAAGTACCTACACTAAGCGCACCATTTGAAAGATCTCCATAAATTGTTTTGTTTCCATATGTACCATTGATTAAATCTTCCATGCAAAGTCCAATCATTGTTGCGTTGTCTGTTACTACACTGCCAATGATGATATCTGATTCCTGTGTTGCAAGAAGGTCACTTGGTTGTCCAATGTCATATTTGTTTTCATACTCAGCCAATGCTTCTCTTGCACCTGAATCTACCGCACTTGCATCACCAAAGAATACATCCACATCATTTAAGGAAATCATAGAATTTGCAATTTCTTTTCCTTTTGCTCCGTCACTAAAGGAGTTTGCAAATGCAGAATAAACTTCAATTTCTGGGTTGATTTGCTTTGCTGCAGCTTCAAAACTTGCAAGTTTTGTAAGTGTTGTATCTAGTTCCATACCGCCAATAAATCCAATGCTGTTTGTGGTTGACATAAGACCTGCTAACGCTCCTGCCATATAACCAATCTGCTCTGCATTTGGTAAAATTGAGGTAATGTTATCTGACTCAAGTACTCCGTTTAATAAGATGAATTTTACATCTGGATAATCTGCGGCTACTTCACTTACGGAATCAGAATATTGATTTCCTGGTGCAAAGATCAGATCAAATCCTAAATCAGCGTAAGATCTCATACTTGAAGCAAAATCTGCTGAAGTAAGACCATCCGTATACTGTGTTTCAAATCCATAAGATTCAGCTGCTGCAACCATTGCATTATAGCATGCAGCACCCCAACCTCCATCAGCGATTGAAGAATCACAGATCATTGCTACTTTGTAAGTTTTTTCAACTTCTGTAGCTCCAACCTCTTCTGCTGATGCGTTGTCTGTTGTTACGTTCTCTGTTGTTGTCACCTCACTCGTTGTTGCTGTCTCTGCAGCTGTAGATCCGCATCCGACCAATCCCATAACAACAAGTGCTGTTGCTAGCGTTAAAGCTATCAGTTTCTTTCTCATAATTTTTTCCTCCTAAATAGTGAATGTGTTATATAATCAAAGGCTTTGCCTGCAATTATCTTTCCTCTTTAAAATATGGTTTTCCGTTTGCTTTTGGTCCGGCTTTCTTAATCCCAAAAAAGGCTAGTACAAATAAAGTACAAAGGTATGGAATCATTGCCAACAATTGGAAAGGAGTATTAGGGCTCATGACCTGCATACGTAACTGAAGTGCATCGGTAAATCCGAATAATAAGGCTGCCATTAAAACGCCTCCTGGCATCCATCTTCCAAAAATCACGGCAGATAATGCGATAAATCCTCTTCCAGATACGACACCGTCGGAATAGGTACTGATATAGCATGTCGTCAGATAAGCTCCACCGATTCCCGCAAGACCACCACATATAACTGCTGCCAAATATTTTTGACCGATGACATTGATTCCAAGAGATTCTGCTGCTCGTGGGTATTCTCCAACAGAGCGAAAATTCAGACCTGCTTTGGTCTTATTCAAAAAGATATATGTAATCGGAACCAATAGATACGCAAAATAAACGATTGGTGTATGATTGAAAAGTATCGGCCCAAAAAATGGAATCTTACTCAGAAGTGGTATCGGAACCACGTTCATCAGCGTCGCACTAATTAGTGTAGAGCTGATTCCAAAATAAATCTTATAGATAAAGGATGCCAAGGCAGGAGCAAAAATATTGATTGCCATACCATAAACAATCTGTTCTGCTCCCAAAGTGATCGTACAAAAAGCATAAACCATATTGATTGCAATTCCACCAATTGCACCTGCTAATATTCCAATCAACGGATTTCCTGTTGTATAACTTGCAAGAAATCCTACCAATGAACCAAATGCCATGATTCCGTCCAGACCAATATTTACAAGTCCTGCACGTTCAGAATATAGTTCTGCTAAAGCTACAATTAAAATAGGCGTAGCCATTCGAATCATGGAGAGCAGTAACTCCTGCATAAAGTTGACATTTAAAATAGCACTCATTCCTGCACCTCCTCTTTATTTTTTTGCAATCTATTTGCAAGAAACTGTCTGATCTTTGGAAGATTCATAATCGTACTTCCTGCCACAGCAAATACAATTACCAATGCCTGTATAATATCGATTACTGAAGTTGGCATTCCAGTTCCCACCTGCATGGTCGTAGCTCCTTTTCGAAGTACTGCGAAAAGATAAGCCACAAGTACTGTTCCAACTGGATTGAGCTGACCAATCAAGGCAATTGCTACACCGTCAAATCCATAGCCATCTCCGAATCCAGACATCAGTCTGAATTGTGTTCCATGAAGTTCAACACTTCCACCGATTCCTGCAATTGCACCTGAAATCGTAAATGACAAAAGCATTAGTTTTTTGACAGGAAACCCATTATATAAGGCAGCTGTAGAGTTTAATCCGACCGAACGAAGTTTAAATCCTGCAGACGTATAAAACAGAAAATAATATACCAAAACTGCGATAATTAGTACAATTACAATACCCGCATGCACTCTGGAGTCTTCAAAAATTCTACCAAGTTTTGCTGTTACTGCTGCTGTCTGCGGTACACTACCATCCCTTAGCGGACCGGAGTATAGATAACCCATAAAGAGAATTGCAATATAATTTAACATAATACTAACAATCATTTCATTTAATCCACGCGTTACTTTTAAAATGCCAGGTATCAAGCCCCAAAGGCCTCCAGCAACTGCGCCACAGGAAATACTAATCATAAGTTGCAAGACTACAGGAAGACCTGCCAAATGATTTGCGAGCGATATACTAGCGACGGCACCCATCACAAATTGGCCTTCCGCTCCTAAGTTAAACACACCACATCGATACGCAAATGTAGCTGCAAGTCCAGTAAAGATCAGTGGTACAGCTTTTATAATTGTTTCGCTGATATTCGATGCAGAACCAAATGCCCCTAAAAACAGATAATAATATGCTTCCCCTGCATTTCCACCGATTCCAGTAATCATGATTGCTCCAACTAGAAAAGACGCCAGAATAGAAATAATCGGTATTAGCACTTTGAATATTTTATTTTTTGTATTCATTCTCTATACCTCCTTCTGTTGTACTTTCCCTGCCATCGCAAGTGAAATTTCTTTAATTGGTGGATTGATGCCTGAATAGCATCCAGCAATTTGCCCTTCGTACATTACAATGATACGATCGGATAATTTTAAGATTTCATCGAAATCTGCGCTGATCAGTAATACTCCACATCCCCTGTCTCTTGAAGCGACCATCTTATCATGAACATATTTTGTAGCTCCAATATCTAATCCTCTGGTTGGGTGAACTGCTACCAAAAGTTCCGGATTTTCTTCCATCTCTCTGGATAAAATGATCTTCTGCTGATTTCCTCCAGACAGATTTCTTACTTCTTGATTTATGGATGCACATCGAATATCATATTTTTCTTTCATTTTATTTCCATAATTGGAAATCGCCTTTTTCCTCAAAAACAATCCTTTCCACTTGGAAATCGGTTCCTTTTCGAGATTTTTAAGAATTAAATTTTCTTTGACGCTCATATTTCCGATGAGTCCCATCTTATTTCTATCCTCTGGAATATGCGAGACACACGCATCAATAAATAATTTTGGATTGCTTTTGTTTATGCTTTTCGTTCGAAGTTCAACAACTCCAGATTCTGGAGACACTACTCCCGTGGCGATCTGTGCCAATTGAGACTGTCCATTTCCATCCACTCCAGCGATTCCTACGATTTCACCTTTTCCAACGGTGAGGGAAATATTATTGATTCCACTATGTTTCGATTTCTTATTAAAGCTGACCTGATCCAACACAATAACAGGTTCCTTGGTACTCTCCACCTTGGTGTACTCGCTTTTCACTAGTTCTTTACCAATCATCAGGTTGGCTAATGAAACTGCGTCTGTATTCTCTTTATCCAGTGTTGTAATCGTCTTCCCAGCTCTCAATATGGTGATGCGATCACTGATATGAAGCACTTCTCTCATCTTATGCGAAATAAAGACGATCGATTTCTTTTCCTTGGTTAATTTTTGAATAATCTGAAACAGTCCTTCTACTTCCAAATCTGTAAGTGCTGCGGTCGGCTCATCCAGTATAAGTATCTCCGCCCCACGATAGAGTGCTTTTAGAATTTCTACTCTTTGCTGTTCCCCAACGGAAATCTCAGTAATTTCTTTATCCAGATCAATATCCAGCCCGTATTTTTCAGCAAGCTCTGTAATTTCTTTCTGAATCAGATCCTTTTGGATGAAAAAAGAACGATCCTTGGAAACTCCTAATATAATGTTCTCAAAAACTGTCATTGCTTCTACCAACATAAAGTGTTGATGAACCATTCCGATTCCATATTTTACGGCTTTCGAAGGAGAATCGATTCGCACTTTCTGATCTCTCAAAAAAATCTGACCACTCGTTGGTTGATATAATCCCATAACAATGTTCATCAGAGTGCTTTTGCCAGCTCCATTTTCTCCAAGAAGAGTATGGACTTCGCCTTCACAAATGCTCAAGTTAATATTATGATTCGCAATAACATCTCCGAATTTTTTTGTGATCTGTTCCAATCTTAGGATTTCTTTCATCATGGCACTCCTTTATTTCCTGTGATTCACCATCAAGATAATTATGGTAAAAAAAAAGATGTAGAAAAAAACCTCACGGCTTATTTCTACATCTTTGTATGAAAGTCTATTATATTTTAAATTCATTTTGCAAATTAACATTTGATCAAATGGTAAAACAATCTTAAAAAAATATTTGGTCAAATGGTAAAATCAGTATATCATTATTTGGTCAAACAGTCAATCATGTTTTTTTATTTTTTTATTTGAATTTTTACTCTACCAGGAGGGCTTTCATGATCCCCTGATAGCACTCTTCCACTTTTGTAAGCTGATCAATTTCAATGTATTCATCAATGGTGTGTGCAAGTCGTTCATCCGATGGACCCATCCCGATCGTTTTAATTCCATTTTCGCCCGCATAATGACTTCCATTTGTACAGAAGTTGTATTGCGTGATTTCTGGATCAAATCCCATTCCCTGTAATTGTTTGATTACATCAACAACAAAGTCTTCTTCTTTTGAAAATAACCAACCTGGAAAAAAACGTTCTCCAAAGATTGTTTCGCTTGTGTAGCATTTTTCTTCACCGGTCGCGAACGATACCTTGGCTTTAATCTGTTTATCTTCTTCCATTAATTTATCCAAAACATTTTGTATCGGTTCTAGAACGGTTTCCTTGGTTTCACCAACCAGAAGTCTTCTGTCATACGTTGCCCTACAGTACTCAGGAACTACACTGGCTCCTGGATATGGGCTTGATTTGATATCGGTAAGTTCCAGTATCCCTTTTCCAAGCACAGCATGTTTTGAAGGTTCAATCTCACGAATTGCTCCAATTACTTTACTCATCGCATATACTGCATTGTTTCCTTTTTCCGGACTGGCAGAGTGAGCAGGTACACCAAAAGTTTCCACAACGACCTCTCCTCTACCTCTTTGCCCAATCTTTAGATTCAAGTTCGACGCTTCACCAATTACAACATAGTCAGGCGCTACATATTCGCTAATCTTTCTAGCTGCCACTCCTTCAAAACATTCTTCGTGCACCACGCCGGCAACATATAGTTCTCCAGCAAAATCTTTCTTACTTTCTTGAGCGAACTCTGCAACAGCACAGGCCATCGCTGCTACGGCTCCTTTCATATCACTTGTTCCACGTCCATAAATCTTCCCGTCTTCTATTTCCGCTCCAAATGGCGCATGAGTCCATTTTTCTTCATTGACTACTGGTACCGTATCCATGTGACCATCAAACAGTATTTTCTTTCCAGGGCGATTCCCTTTCATTACCCCTATGACATTTCCATAGATATCAATTTTCACTTCATCAAATCCTTTTTTTACAAAATAATCGGATAAGACCTTACCTACAGCTTCCTCTTCTCCTGAATAACTTCTCGTTTTGACGAGTTTTTGACAAAGCTCAATTACTTCCTGTTTTTGTTCTTCTCTTAACATGTTCATCCTCCACTTTATTGTTCATCAGATCTTGGATACGCACCGTCCCAGACGATACGATGATAGTTTTCTTTATCGGTATCTCCTTCTGTACTAAAAAATAAAAGAACAGAATTTTCATCGATTTTTAATTTATCTTTCCAATCTGTTAATTCATCATTGGTCATGACCTCATAAAATAATCCAACTCCTGCTGCACCACTCTCACCTGAAACAATACGTGGGTCATTACCTTCTGGCGAAGACAATACACGCATTCCCTGCGCCGCAGTAAAATCTGGGCAAGAAATAAAATTGTCGCAATAATTTCGAAGTATATCAATTCCTACGGTCACTGGCTCCCCGCAAGCAAGACCTGCCATGATCGTATTCATATCGCCTGTTACCGGATGAATCTTTCCATCGTTCATTTGCATTGTTTTGTAAATACAAGCAGCTTCATTGGGTTCAACGATGGTAATGATTGGACAATCTTCTTGATATACGGATGCAAAAAATCCTGTCATTGCGGAAGCAAACGATCCAACTCCTGCCTGTAAAAAAATATGGGTCGGCTTTTTACCGTCCAACTGCTCATACGCTTCATAAGCCATCGTGGTATATCCTTGCATGATATGTGTTGGTATCGCTTCATATCCTTCCCAAGACGTATCTTGCACTAAAACCCATCCATTTTCGTTGGCATGAACACTTGCAAGACGTACTGCGTCATCGTAATTTAATTCTGTGATATCTGCTTTTGCACCACATGCTCTGATATTTTCCAAACGCTCCATCGCACTACCTTTCGGCATATAGATAACAGAAGACTGTTTTAATTCATTTACGGTCCATGCAACACCCCGCCCATGGTTTCCATCCGTAGCGGAAATAAAGGTTATCTCACCCAGTTTTTCTCGAATTTCTTCAGAAACCATTTTTTTAAATGGCAGTTCTT
This sequence comes from Lachnospiraceae bacterium, assembly GCA_963666475.2. Classification (GTDB taxonomy): domain Bacteria; phylum Bacillota; class Clostridia; order Lachnospirales; family Lachnospiraceae; genus JBFHIZ01. The sequence goes on from CAXXJM010000001.1 coordinate 1,814,881, forward strand.
CGATGTCCATGCTCAGTTTTTCAGCAATATAGCTTCCAATCGCATAACTTCCTCCAAGAACCTTAAAAGCGTTTAGGCCGAATCGGTAAGATTCATCTTTTACAAAGATATTTTTTACACCAAATTTAACAGCTAATTCTTTTAAGTTGCATAGAGGAGTTTGCTCATAATTTGGAAAACTTTGATGAAACTGGTTCACTTTTTTGCCTATATCTAAACCTAAATGATTGATCGATGCCTTTTTATTTTTCTCCTGTTGTACGATTTTAAAACTCATACTCTTCCTCCAATTTCTTTACAAACTCTATTTCATCTTTCATTTTTAAACGATGTGTTATGACATGATCTTGTATATAGATTCCACAATTTTTACTTTCCAAATAGGATTTCTCATCTGAAAATATCGTTAATTTTTCCAGATAGGGATCATGACCTGCGATACAGAAAAAGCTGCAATTTCCGCATTCATTACATAGATTATCGTAATGAACGATTATTTTTTGCCCTTCTAATGTAATTTTTTTGTTCGCTCTGTTTGGACATACATCCACACAATTATTACACTTCGCACAAAGAGAAGTATACTCCTTATTACGTTCATATATTTTTTTTCTTTGTTAAAATAAGATTGATTTGCTGGGGCATTCTGGGCCAAACTTATTAGCGCATCTACATCCAACTTTTGTTTATTTTCGAAATCCGATTGATCCGCAATTTGATTCATAATGGTCAGATTTTTGTATCCACCTGGTTTTAAGAGAATCGAAGACACGGTAACTGGATAGATTCCCGTTTGTAAAATATCACAAATGTTATTTTTATCTGCTCCACCAGAATAAGAAATGAGAAGGTCACCCATAAATGCTTCCGCGAGTTTTGATGCGACAGAAATGGCTATTGGATAGAGTGCACTCCCAGATAAATATTTTGTTTCACCGATCAATTCCTCTTCTTGATTCTGTACGGGAAGAGTATTGGTAAGTTTTACTCCAAAGATACGATGTTCCTCTTCTGCGATCTTTTTTAGATTCTCTATCATTTGGACGGCATCTTCAAACCGTATGTCTTGTTCAAAGACCTCATCTACTAGTTGGACCTTGGTATAACCCATTTGCGACAGAATCTGCTGTATTTTTGCTTTTCCTAACAGGGTAGGATTTAGTTTTACATACGTATCTACTTTTTTCTCCACAAGAAGATACGTTGCGATTTTCTCTATTTCTTCACTTTGACAACCATGCATCGTAGAGAGTGTGATTGTATTTGAGATACAAGGTGATATGGCATCCACATATGCTTCTGTAACATGCTCAAATTCAGGAAGTTTTGACTTGATTACTTCCATATCTTCTTTCCATTCTTGTGTTTCCGATGCATTTTTTAAATGTTCAATAAATGAATCAATCTTCGCTGACTGAATCCCTTTTAAATCATACCCAACACTCATAATAAAGGAAAATGCTTCAGGATTTCCCAATTGAAACTCCTGTATCAATACTTTTAACAGAAGATATGCTTTAATATATTCATTGCTCGCCTGTTCAACCGTAAGTTCCGTCGACCACTCGGTATTATAAACCTCCTGCGAAGTATAAATGCAAGGTTTAACGATGCCCAGTTCTTCTCCTTCCATGATTTGAACTGTTTTTAATTCCATATGGGAAGCGCCTGCTCCATAGGCTGCAACCAGATTACCTGCTAACTGTGTATGAGGTCCGGCTGCTGGTCCAATCTTACTGCAATACTCCAGATCCGTACTGCGATTCACAGGCACGGATAAAAAACTTTTATGCTGTTTATATTCTAGAATCAATGCAGTCAGTAAAGATTCAAACGCAATTGGTGTCATTTTATCACTCATTTAAAGTTCTCCATAATTCTTTGGAAGATTCTTTGCATTTTGCATAGAGTTCTTCCATATTTTCGATTACAATTTCTCTGTTCTTCATTCGAATTTTTCCATTGATTATGGTTGTATCTGTCATAGATCCACTGACTCCGAAAAGAAGATGTCCATTGTAATTCTCTTGATTCATCGGTGTATAAGGTTGATAATCCACAACAATAAGATCTGCTGCTGCGCCTTTTTTCAAGACACCCAAAGGTACAGAAAACAATTTCGTTGCAATCTCGGCATTGTTTTGAAAAAGCATCGTAACTGCTTCACCAAACCCTCTATCGGGATCTTTACTCTGATGTTTTTGTAAGATATTTGCAACTTTTACAGATTCCATCATGTCTGTGGTATACCCGTCTGTTCCGAGACCCACCAAAATATTATTTCCCATCATTTTCAATATATCCGGTGCACCTACTGCATTTCCCATATTGGATTCTGGGTTATGTATGACTGTTGTACCAGTTTCTTTCAAGATATCCATATCCGATTCCGAAATATGTATACAATGCCCAGCCAATGTTTTTTCTCCCAAAATTCCCAGTCTGTTTAGTCTTTCCACAACACTGCATCCGAAATGTTCATGAGCATGAATCTCATCATACTCCCCTTCTGCTACATGAATGTGATAACCAATATCCTGTTTATTTTTTTCTTTACAATACGCAATGGTTTCATCACTTAACGTAAATGAAGCATGCATCCCCACGAGTGCCTTTTGCATCGAATTATTTGGATTCATCGTATCCTGAATCCAGGCAAAAGTCTCATCGACCGCTTCCTTCATTTTATCTTGTCCATCTCGATCTGAGATTTCATACGCAAGGCAAGTGCGGATACCAAGTTCTTCTGCAGCTCTTGCAATCTGTTTTAGACTTCCTTTAATTTCCTTATAGCTGGCATGATGATCGACCAGTGTAGTAACGCCATTTTTAATACATTCAAGATATGTTGCGATCGCACTATAATACGTCTGCTCCAAACTCAAATGCCGATCGATATTCCACCACGTACCTTCTAATATTTCAAGAAAATTTGAGGGATGATTTCCATGGATTGTAAGCCCTCTGGCAAAAGCACTGTAAATATGATGATGCGCATTGATGTATCCAGGCATAATCAACTTTCCATTTGCATCGATTTGTTCCGCATCTGGATATTTATTAAGAAGTTCTTGATATTCTCCTACTTCAAGAATCCATTCTCCCTGGACAATCACCGCCCCATTTTCAAAAAATGGATGTTCCAGATCTCTTGTAATTACTGGACCATTCCCAATTAATATTTTCTTGTTTTGCGACATATTTCTACTCCCCTTCTTATAATTAAAAGGCTGTATACTTATCTCTATTTAGAATAAGGTGTGTTTTCAAGTGGCAAAGATGTTCTAAAAATTCCATCTCGTTTATAATATGCGGCCTGTGCTGCTGGTGAGGTAGGTATCAACGGAATCTCTCCAATTCCCTTTGCCCCATATGCCAGTTCTGCATGATTTTTTTCGATTAATATGGTTTCGATTTCTGGTGCATCCGTTGCTCTGAATAATCCAAGTTTTCCATAGGAGACAGTAGGTCTTCCTCCTTTGATTTTTGGATTTTCACTCAATCCAAAACCTAATCCCATCACGACACCACCTTCAATCTGTCCTTCCACGTTGGTCGGGTTGATTGCTCTTCCAACATCATGTGCTGCCACAACTTTTGAAACCTTCCCTTCCTGATCTAAGATGACTACCTGCGTAGCATATCCGTAAGCCAGATGACTAACAGGATTTGGTTTATCAGAACCCATCGGATCTGTAACACCAACGAACTCCTCATAAAACTCCATTCCTTCTAATTCATCTAAGGATTTTTCTTTCAATGCATCTTTTAACTTAAGGCTGACTCTTCTTGTGGTTTCTCCTGTAATGACCGTCTGACGTGAGGCAGTACTCGTCCCCGAATTCGGCGTAAGTAAAGTATCTGGCTTCACAACATCTACTTGTCCAGGCAAAAGACCTGTCGTCTCACAAAGAATGGAGCGCATCGTTTCAGCAATTCCCTGCCCCATACAGGCCGCACTGGTCCTCAGGCTGACGATACCCTGTTCCACTTTCAATTTCACCCTTCCAGTATCTGGTATTCCAACACCAACTCCGGCATTTTTAATTGCACAAGCGATTCCAGCATTTTCATAATTGTCATAATACGATTTTTTTACCGCATCAAGACATTCTACAATACCCGTTCCTTCATCTGCGATTTGCCCATTTGGAAGAACCTGTCCTGGACGCAATGCATTTAAATACCGTATTTCAAATGGATCGATTCCTACTTTTTCAGCCAAAAGATTGAGATTGCATTCCGTTGCGAACATCGTCTGTGTAACACCAAATCCACGAAACGCTCCACTTGGCACATTATTCGTATAGATCGACTGACCGATGATGTCGATGTTTTGATAGTTGTATGGTCCTGCTGCATGTGTACAAGCACGTTGAAGAACTGGTCCACCTAAAGAAGCATATGCTCCAGTATCTGCGATAAGACGCAATCTCATTGCGGTAAGCTTTCCATGTTCATCACAACCCGTCGTGAGTTCCATTTTCATTGGATGACGTTTTGGATGCACAAAGAGACTTTCCTCTCTACTAAGTGTCACTTTTACTGGGACCTTTGCAAGATATGCTAATAAAGCCGCATGATGCTGCACACTCATGTCTTCTTTTCCACCAAATCCACCACCAACATATGCGCTTTTTATCCGTAGTTTTTCTGACGGCAATCCTAGTAGCTTCCCGATTTCTCGATACTCATCATAAACACTCTGACCTCCCGTATATACCGTCAGCAAATCTTCTTCTGGTACGGCCAAAGCACTTTCTGGTTCTAGAAATGCATGTTCCTGTGCAGGTGTATAATACGTATTAGTAACCACATAGGTAGAATTATTTAATGCATTTTCCACATCTCCTCTTTGAATCAGTTCTGTACGATATATGTTTCCAGAAGCATGGATGAGAGGTGCATTTTCTTTCATCGCCTCTTTTGGCGAGAGCATTGGCTCCTTTACCTCATACTCTACCTGAATCAGCTCTTTGATTTCATTCAGAGCTTTTTTTGTTTTTGCACCGATCAGCGCAATGGAATCCCCCAGATATCTGGTTTCTTCTCCCACTGCAATCAAAGCTGGCCAGTCCTGTGTCAAATGTCCAATTACTCGATCTCCTGGTACATCCTCTGCTCGTACGATTTTAACTGCGTCTGGATGTAATAGTGCTTTCGAAATATCAATACTTTTCACGAGTGCACGAGGATATTTTGCACGTAACGCAGAACCATAAATCATACCCTCTACTTTTAGGTCATCTGCAAATTTTGCAGTACCAAGAACTTTCTCTGAAGCATCTGGTCGAAATGTTCTTTCCCCAACTTTTCCAGTAAATTCTGGTTTTGGAATCTCTTTCTTTTCTCGCAAGAACTCCGCCGCCAAGAAAATTGCTTCTTCTATTTTTTTATATCCAGTACATCTACAAATATTTCCTTTGATTGCTTGTTTGATTTCTTTTCTATCTGGATTCGGCGTCACATCCAAAAGAGATTTTGCACTGATAATCATCCCAGGAATACAAAATCCACACTGTACTGCCCCTGCTTTATTAAAACAGTAATCATATACGGCTTTTTCTCTTGATGAAATCCCTTCTACGGTGAGGATTTCCATTCCGTCTACCTTTTTCGTGGTCATAAGACATGCTCTTACTTTTTTTCCATTCGCAAGAATCATACAGGCTCCACAAGATCCTTCCTGACAACCATTTTTTAAAGAAGTAATATCCATTGTATCTCTGATATAGTCCAATAAATTGCAATCTTCTTCCGTTTTAACCGGTGTACCATTTACCCAAAAATTAAACATTGCTTTTCTCCTGAATTTTTCTAATTACTATTCCATTGTATTTCTTGGTATAGTTTCTTTTTTCTACGGCTACCTGTCCATTGACGATCACATACTCAATACCTGCAGGATATTGTTTTGGATCTTCAAATGTCCCTTGATCTTTGATCGAATTGGGGTCAAATAGTACCAAATCTGCATAATATCCAGGCCTGATCAGACCTCTTTCTTTGATTCCCATGGCCTTTGCTGGCTTTGCTGTCATTTTATAGATCGCTTCTTCCAAGGTAAGTTGATTTTCCTCTCTTACATACTTTCCTAGAATTCTTGGAAACGATCCATATACTCTTGGATGCGGTGTTCCAGACAATAGTCCATCCGTACATACATTGGTCTCTGGTCGCTTTAGAATTCGAACCACATGTTCTTCCAATCCATAAAAGTCTACCATTCCAACTGCGTTTTCTTCTTCCATCAACAAATCAAAGGTGGCTTCTAATGGTTCTTTACCTTTTAATTCCCCAAGCTGTACCAAATTCAGACCTACACAATTTTGATTTTGTTTACTTACTACGCTGGTAATAAAAATGCCTTCTACTCCAGCAAAATCCACAAAATTGTCCCATCCTGGAATTCCATTTTTGATATCTGTTTTCATTTTCTCTCTTAAAGTGGGACTTTTCAAACGTTCTACCAATCGATCCGTACCTCCATCATGAACCCAGGGTGGCAGGATTACCCCCAGCATCGTGCTGCCTGCAACATACGGATATTGATCGAGTGAAACTTGTATTCCTTCTTTCCTTGCTTGATCTAAAAGTTCAAGCATTCCATCCAGATACTTCCAATTTTTCTTCCCACATACTTTAAAATGAGAGAAATGAATACGAACTCCACTTTCTCTACCAATTTCTATGATTTCCTTCATCGAATCAATAATGGTATCTGCTTCACTTCGCTGATGCACCACAAATACACCATCATATTCTGCGACCACTTTACAGATTTCTATGATTTCTTTGGTTTTCGAATACGCACATGGCATGTAAATCAGTCCAGATGACAATCCAAGACAGCCAGCTTCCATTTCACGTTTTGTGATTTCACACATGGAACGTATCTCGTCCTCATTTGGCTGGCGATCTTCTAATCCCATTGCTTCCATTCGAACATTGCCATGAGGAAGCAAGTAACTCTCATTAATGGATGGATTTGCATCTTCGACCATCTTCAAATAATGCTCCGTATCTTGATACTGCCAATCTATTTCACTGCTCTCCCCATCCAATCCTGCAAGATTCTTTCTCCATGCTGAAATATAGGGAATCGGAAGTGGAGCCATAGAGATTCCATCTTGACCCAAAACTTCGGTAGTAATTCCCTGCATTAGTTTTGGCAATACTTCCGGTTCTGTGAGTACTTTTAAATCACTATGGCTGTGTGTATCGATAAATCCTGGTGCAATGACAAGACCTGTTGCGTCAATCATTGTAGTCTCCTGATCCATGCAAGCATCCAGTGAACAATTCATTCCTATCTTGTTAATACGTCCATCTTTGATCCATAAATCGCCCTGATATCTCCTTGTATTCGATCCATCTATAATGGTTCCATTTTGAATGATGATATCCATTCGTTCTCCTTTTTAATGTATTGTTCCTTCACAATATTGTTCCAAAAAATCTTCCAACAGATTCAAACACACCTTTTTGCGATAGTCTGCTGTAGATCGCTGATCATCGATCGGATGAAGGCACTCTTCGTACTTCTTTCTGATTTCCGATATTTTTAACTTTAACTGTTCGATTGTCAATCCAAGATACAGTTCTTCGATTTCTTTTTTTCGAACAACGGTTACTCCTACTGCACCAAATGCAAATCTTAGTTTGGAAACTACCTGCCCATCCATTTGAATCATTCCCACAAATTGCACTTTCGAAATTGCTTGCGCCTTTCTTGCTGCAACTTTTTTATATGCAATATGCAACGAATCTTTCATTTGATTTGGTATCCGTTCTTTTTTAATTTGAATTTCACACAGAATCTCATCCGGTCTCAAACTAATCTTACGAATCCCTAAAATGAACTGGTCGATAGGTACTTCCCTCTGCTGTATGGTTCCATCCTCTGCAAGTGATTGCAAAACAAGCAATGCATCGAATGCATATAAGAGAGGCAGTGTATCCCCTGCAGGAGACGCATTGCATATATTTCCTCCCATGGTCGCTATATTTCGTATGGCAGGAGATGCTATATCACCGATCACTGCCTTCATACATGCAGGAATTTCTTCTGCTGCCAACAGTTCCCGATAGGTTACTCCTGACCCGATCTTAAGGATATCCTGTTCACTTTTTATCTGTTTTAGATCTTCCATTTGATTTAGAAAAATAATGGTTTCCGTGAATCGTTTTGTAACCATAAGGTCGGAGCCACCTGCATACCATGTCGCTTCTGGATGTTCTTTTTTTATCATAAGAGCTTCAAACATATTTTTTGGGTGAAAATCATTTACCATAATCCATCCCCCTCGTCTGCTGCCATTTTTACTGCATCAATAATCATGTTATATCCCGTACATCGACAAAGATTTCCAGAAATGCCTTCTCGGATTTCATCCACAGTTGGCTTTGGATTTTTTGAAAGCAGCGACTGCGATGCCATAATCATTCCCGGTGTACAAAAACCACATTGAACGGCTCCTGCTCTTGCAAATGTATCTTCTAAAAGTTGATATTGTTTTGTATCCTTGAACCCTTCTAAGGTAAGTACGACGGCACCATCCAAACTCCCCATTGCAGTAATGCAGGAATTGACAAGTTGTCCATTGATTAGTACAGAGCATGCTCCGCATTCTCCTTCTCCACATCCTTCTTTTACAGCGGTAATGAAATAATCTTCTCGGAGTACATCCAGCAATCTTCTAGATGGATCTTTCTCATATGTAACTTTCTTATTATTTAATGTAAATTCTACCATAACACCCTCGTTTCTAACTATTTTATCTAAATTATGGACAGTAACTTTTCAGGAGTAACTGGAATAAATCCGATTGGCCTGTTCACTGCATTTTCTACCGCAAGTGCATAAGCAGGTGCGGCACCGATAATGGTCAGTTCTCCAGCACCTTTTGCTCCAAACGGTCCACCTTCATATGGGTTATCAAAAAGTTCTGTGGTAAATGCAATTGTGTCCTTAGCGGTAGGAATAATGTAGTCCGTCATACTTGCCTGTGGAATTCTACCCTTTACATTTTCCATCTTTTCAGTGGAACCATAGCCAAGCCCTTGTAGCATACCGCCTTCCATCTGTCCCTGCATAATGCTTTCATCAATCGCTTTTCCTACATCGAAAAGGCCCCAGACACCTAGAATCGTCGTCTCTGCAAGCAGGGTATCCACTTCCACTTCGACCACATTGATTCCCCATGAATATGTTGGATATGCATCCCCAGTAAAGGTATTCATATCCCATGGAATCATCTCTGAATGAACATAATGTTCTTCAATGACTTGAAGTTCACCAGGGCGATAATCGTCACGCAACCGAATTGCTGCTCTCTCCAATAATTTACCGACAATCATCAGTGATCTAGAAGCCACCGTAGGTCCAGAGTTTGGTACTCTGTCCGTATCTGGATTTACAACGATGATTCGTTCCATCGGAATATTTAATACCTCTGCTACGATCTTACTAAACGTAGTCTTAAGACCCTGACCCATATCGGTATTACTCGTTAACAGTTCAATCGTATCATTTTCGTATTTCACTAATTGTACGACCGATTTAATATGATCTTGTTCCGCAGATCCAGTAAATCCACAACCATGTAGAAAAACAGACATTCCAATTCCTTTTCGATACCTTCCCGTCTGGTTTTGGTAGAGTTTTCTCTTTTTGCTATATCCGCTTAAATCCTCTGCTCGCTTTCGCATTTCAGGAAGAAGAATTGGATAACGAAATTCTCCTCTTGTTGCTGTTTTGTCATATTGCTTTACCATATATTGCTCTTTTAATGCAAGAGGTGAAACACCGATTTGCTCTGCAATATGTGCAAAAAACATCTCGATTGCAAAAAAAGTCTGTGGTGCACCAAAGCCTCGAAAAGCACCGGTCGGAACCGTGTTCGTCTCCATCACTCTTCCGAATGCTCGTACTGCTGGGATCTTGTATACTCCGGTTACTGCAATCATAGCACGCTGTAACACGACGCTGGATAGACCTTCATAAGCTCCTCCATCCAATCGGATATCAGCATCTATTGCTATGATTTGTTGATCTTGATCCAGTGCCGCACGATAGAAAATCTTGGAAGGATGACGTTTTGTAGTAACCGCCATATCTTCTCTTCGATCAAAAATCACTTTTACCGGTCTTTTTGTTTGATATGCCGCGGCAGCCACTTGGCATCCAAGTAAAGAAGGATAATCTTCTTTTCCGCCAAATGCCCCTCCCGTAGTTGACTGAATAATCTGCACTTGGTCTTCTTCATATCCCATCATGTACATCACTGCATTTTTCACATAATATGGGCACTGCATCGAACCGATTACTGTAATTTTCTGATTTTCATAAATTCCAATCGCACCTTGTGGTTCTATATAAGCCTGTTCCTGATACCCTGTCGAAAATTCCTCTTCAATAATTTTTGCAGCATTCTCAAATGCCTCTTCTACATTTCCGTGATGAAACTGATAGGTCACACAAGCGTTCGTACTCTCTTCTAAGGAATAAACACTTTCCAGTTCTTCATACGTTATTTCAACTTGTTTGGCATATATTTTTACTTTTTCAAAATCTGGACCCGTGATCATCAAAATGGCTTCCCCAATAAAGCGAACCTCATTTTCTGCAAAAATTGGCTGTTCACATTTTATGACCTTTAACCCATTCTCTCCTGGAATTGCATGATAATCCACGACTTCATATCCATCTTCCATATCTGGAAGTTCAATATTTTTGATGATCGCATGTGCCTTCATAGAACGCACGATCTTACCATATAACATATCTGGATAAGTTATATCTGCGATATACTTTGCAGATCCACTCATCTTCTCACTGTGATCTTTTTTTGTCGTTGCTTTACTGATATCTGTCATAATCTACCTCTTTATATATTTTCCCATTTTTTCTATCATTTGATTGTCTTCTATAATGATGTCGCCACGTAAAAACACTTTTTTTATACTTCCTTTTAACTGCATTCCATGATAGATGCTTTCCCTATCATCTACTACAGTCGCTGCATTTGGATCAAATAATACGAGATCTGCATCCGTTCCTACGAAAAGGGAGCCTTTTTCTGGAAACAGCCCATATGCACTCGCTGGTTCCTTGGTAAATTTCTCAAGGATCTGTTCACCAAACAAGGTAAACATATTTAAAAAGGAATACTTCACTCCCCCAACTCCCATAAAGATATCACTGGTATATGTATGCTTTTTCAATGAAATATCTGCAGGACAGTGATCCGTCCCAATTGTTTGAATATGATTGATTTCATTTTTCAGTAGTTCTTTTTCGATCGATGGTCTTAGCGGAGGAGTCATTGTATATAAATACCCTTCTTCCTCTTCATAAATACTGCTGTCAAAGATAAAATAATGTGGGCAGCTTTCCAATGTGACCTGATGACTCTTTAGTTCTTCTACATATAGCTCTGCGACTTCTCTCACCGTGCTTCCCGCGCTGACATGAACGATATACAGATTTCCACCCGTTTCGCGTGCCATTTTAGCAAGGCACAATACTTCTTCTTTTTCACTTTGCACTGGCCTTGATTTCTCGTGATCCTTGACCAAAATATGTTGATCCGTTGAAATCAACTCATCTTTTTCTGCATGTACCAGTATCTTGATTTCTTCTTTTTTCGATTCTTTCAAAAGTTCATAAATATAGTCTTCTTTTGTTCTTCTATCCGTATCCGCATAAGTAGTAAAGATTTTTATAGATGTGATTCCAACTTTTTTGGACTCTTTGACCATATTTTCTGCGGTATCCTGTGGACCTGCGAGCGTGGTATGAAATGCGTAATCCACCATACTTTTTTCTGCCTGATGCATTCGTTTTTGAAAAGCTTCTGGAATCTGGTCTGCTTTTTTTACCGGATCAAGAAAATCAATATACGTTGTGATTCCTCCAAAAGCAGCTTTTTTTGATCCCATATAAAAATCATCACTGCTCTTCTTTACTCCTACTCCAAGATCAAAATGTACGTGAGGATCAACGAAACCTGGAAGTACCCACAGACCACCCGCATCGATTTCCTGTTTGCAATCGAGTCTTTCGGTTGTCATACACTCTATTTTTTCGTCTTTGATATAGAGATTTGTATTAATAAACGCACCGTCTAGATAAACACTCCCATTGATTATGCCAAAATCTGCAGAATCGATAGATTGGCTTTCCTTATTCGAATTCATTTTTTGTTGTATTTTAAAATAATCTTCCTTTGTATCCAAATCCATCAAAATACCTTCCTCTTCTACCGTTACATAGGATATCGGAAATCTTTTTAAAAAATCTTTTAAATTTCCTGTGTCTTTTTCAGCCATGAGTCCTTCTATGCATTGTTTTGACAAGAGCACGGGATGTCCACCCTTCCTTTGAAAACTAGGAATGATCACATCTTCTTTTGTTTGGGCTAAAAATTGACATAATTTGGTGTTGATCAGTGGGTAATCTCCTGGGGTAAGGAAAAAACGGTCGGCGGTTACTTCTTTCACACCTGTTTGAACCGAGGAAAACATTCCTTTTGTAAAATCTTTGTTAATCACCAATCTTACTTTTTCTTGATATGGCTGAATCAGAGGTAGCAATTTCTCATGCTGGTATCCGCCAACAACAATAATTTGATCGCAGATTGGGTAAAAAGATTCAATCACATGTTGAAGAAGTGCTTTCTGATCCAATCGGAATCCCATTTTAAATCCTTCCGCCCTGCTTGAATAACCAGCGGCCAAAATCACTGCATCCAAAGACATAACTTACCTCACTTCATCTATTTCGAAATCAAAATCTTCCAATAGTACCCACATAAGACCACCACAGACCATACCATCTTCCTCTGCAGCATCTGCTGTCATATCGATTTCCACAACACACCATGTTTTACTTCCAATCATACCTCTGGCTTTTTGCATGATTTCAGATTCACTACATCCTCCACCAATACTTCCAATAATCTCTCCATGCTCAAAAATCAGCATTTTACTTCCACGTCCACGAGGAACAGACCCTTTGGTCTCAATGATTGTTGCCAGACAACAAGGTCTATCTACTTTTGAAAGTTCCTCTAACATATAGGAATCCAGATCGGAACGATTGACCATGCATTGACCAACTCGATCTTTTCTTTTTCTTTTGATTAACTCTGCCAGAATTGAAATGCTAATTTCTTCTGGTGTTGTGGACCCGATGTCCAGCCCGATGGGAGAACACAGATGATCCAGTCTCTCCTGCTTGGCTCCTTCTAAGAACAACTCTTCTTTAACAACGGAAATACGTCTTTTCGAACCGATCATTCCCACATATATGGTCTCTGGTTCCATAAGAATTCTTCGCAAACATTCCGTATCATGCTTGTGCCCTCTGGTAATAATTACAATATAATCATTTCTCGTAAGTTTGATTTGATCAAAACATGCCCCAAAAGAATCACAGATTACTTGCTCTGCAGTAGGAAAGCGTTCGGTATTTGCAAAGGTCGGACGATCGTCTACAACGGTTACACGAAAACCAACCTTCGTGGCAATTTCAACCAGTGGAATTGCAATATGTCCACCGCCCAGAATGATCAATCGCTCTTTTGGATAAAATGGCTCCGCAAGGATACGATTTTCATGATTCATTCGATCCAGTTGATTGAATATCCGAGGAGTTCCTTCCTGCATAACCTGGAACACTTCCTTTTCTATTTCCAAATCCTGCTGGTCTTCGATGTATAGTTTTCTAGATAGAGTATTGGTCGTTCCTTCGTGATCACCAAACATTTGCGTTGTAAGAACCACTGCCTTGTTCTGTGAAATCTCCTCTATGATTTTTTTATAGATTCCATTCATAAAAGATCAGCTCCTTCCGCAGTCACCACTTTCGCCTTTTAAGACTTCAAGTCCGTGTTCTAAGGTATCTACAATATAATTCAGACTTTCTCTGACTGCTTTTTCACTTCCTGGAAGATTCACAATCAGTGTATTTTTACAAATTCCTGAAATTCCACGACTTAGCATGGCCCTTTTGGTTATGGTCATACTATAAGCACGTATCGCTTCAGAAATTCCTGGTGTTTCTCTTTCAATAATTTCTTTGGTAGCTTCTGGCGTGACATCTCGATGAGAAAAACCCGTGCCACCTGTTGTTAGGATCAGATCGCAAGTCTGTTGCTCAATGAGATTTAACATCGCTTCTTTTAATCGCTCTTTCTCATCTGGCAACACCATATAACTTGTAATTTCATAATGATGTTCCCGCATGGTCTCCATAATTGCCGGTCCACTTGTATCGATTCTTTCTTTTCGATAGCCTTTATCACTTGCTGTAATCACAGCCACTCGCAAAAGTTCCATGTTCGACATACATTTCATCTCCTACCTGAATTTCTCCACCTTTTATTACGATTGCAAAAACACCTTCTCTTGGCATAATACAATCCCCTACTTGATGGAAAATTTCGCATTCGTTATGACATTTTTTCCCAATCTGTGTAATCTCGAGAATCACATCCTTACATGTAAATCTGGTTCCAATTGGAAATTCTTTAAAATCAAACCCATCCACTAATAGATTTTCACCAAACGCCCCATCTGCTACATCAGCACCTCTTAGACGAAATTCTTCTACACGCTGATAAGAAAGCAGACTCACCTGCCTATGCCAATTGCCTGCATGTGCGTCGCATTCCAATCCAAAATTCTCAATAAAAGTGCCTTTCTTTCTATTGATCTTAGCTGTTCCTTTTTTCTCGCTCAAACAAACTGCTTTTACAATTCCTTTTTGTCTCTCTTCTTTCATCTGTTTATCCACCGATCTGAACCATGTTCTTATTCTCTTCTTCCCATTCTCCACGACTGTAAAAACTATGTTCCTTTGGTTTTTCATAAATTGTTTTTCTCATAATTTCTTCTAATTGATCCTTTTGTTCAGACCTTAAAATATGTTTTAAAGAAATACCCCTATCATAATTGAGACATAGTTTCAAGTCTCCATCTGCCGTAACTCGTACCCGATTGCACTGATCGCAGAACTTATGAGAAATGGCACTAATGAATCCTATTTTCCCTTTAAAATCATGTGCTTCATAATATTTCGCCGGTCCATTTCCTTGATAGGTACTAGGCTTCAGAGACATCCCTAACAATTGTTCCAGTCTTTCCAGCATATGTTCATTTTCATAAGTCTCATACTGTTTTCCATATCCTAAGGGCATCATTTCTATAAAACGAACTTCAATCGGGGTTTCCTGTGCAATCATGGCATACTGTAAGAGTTCGTCATCCGTAATGGTTTTTCTGGAAACACAATTCAGTTTTGTTTTTATTCCAAGTTTCACAATCTTATTGATTCCAGACATGACTTGTTCAAATTCATCTCTTCTAGTAATTGTGTGATAGGTCTCTCTGGTCAACGCTGGAAAATTAACATTGATACTATCGACTCCTGAGTCCTTTAATTCTTCCGCATATTTTTCCAGTAATACTCCATTTGTCGTCAATGTAACTTGCTCGATTTGTTCCATTTCCTTCAATGTTTTGATGAGTTTTGGAAGATCTTTTCTAGTCAATGGTTCTCCACCAGTAAGTTTTATGTTTTTTATTCCAAGGTGAGACCCAGCTCTCACAATCTCTTCAATTTCATCAAACTGGAGGCGTTCCTTGGGTGCTAAAAATTCCGTGCCATTTTCAGGCATACAATAGCAACATCTCAAATTACACTGATCCGTTACCGATATTCTCATATAATTAATGTGTCGATCCCACATGTCTTTCATTTATTTCACCTCATAGGTCCCACTTTTACCACCTGTTTTTTTTATAAGATGGATATCTTCAATGACCATACTTTTATCTACTGCTTTACACATATCATAGATCGTCAGCAAAGCTACCGTCACGCCCGTAAGGGCCTCCATTTCAACTCCAGTCTTCCCGTCCAGTTTTGCTGTACAAAAGGCCTTGATCCTACCATTCTTTTGATCCACTTCAAAATCAATCGAACTATTGGTAAGCATCAGGGGATGACATAGAGGAATTAAGTCTGAGGTACGTTTTGTTCCCATGATTCCCGCAATTCGCGCGACCGAAAGGACATCCCCTTTTTCCATACTTCGTTCTTCTATTCTTTGAAGAATTTCTGCGCTGACCACAATACTTCCCGTCGCAATTGCTTCTCTGACTGTCCTATTTTTCTCTGTCACATCTACCATGACCGCATTTCCATTTTCATCAAAATGTGTAAATTTTTCTTGCATTGTTCACCATTTCCTATCTCAGACAACTCTGCTGTTCCTTTGTTCATCATCCGATTGTTTTTATCGATTATTTACCAAATCCACAATTCGGATAGGTACAGACATCACAATTGAGACAAAGTCCTCCATCTCCAAGTCCAGCAATCCAATCCTTTGTGACTGGTTCATCACATAAAACTCTTGGCAGAACGAGATCAAATATCGTTCTTTTGGAGTACATGACACATCCTGGCAGACCCATGATTGGTATCCCATTCTCTGTATATGCCATTAAAAACATGGCACCTGGCAGTACGGGTGCACCATATGTAATGATTTTTGCACCTGTATTCTTGATGG
Source organism: Lachnospiraceae bacterium (assembly GCA_963666475.2). Classification (GTDB taxonomy): domain Bacteria; phylum Bacillota; class Clostridia; order Lachnospirales; family Lachnospiraceae; genus JBFHIZ01. The sequence continues at coordinate 1,831,464 of CAXXJM010000001.1, forward strand.
CACTTGGGGTCGTGTCATCCGGATCGACACTCATGCCTCCCGTACAAAGGATCATGTCTGCTCCTTGTTCCAGAAAAGCAAGAATTGCCTCTGTAATCTTCGCCGGATCATCATTGACTATTTTTTGCCCGATGACTTCTGTATGATATTCTGCCAATTTATCATAGATGACGGGACCAAATGTATCTTTGATCCTTCCATAAAAGACTTCATTACCCGTAGTCACGATTCCCGCTTTTTTCTTTTGATAAGTTTTGATTTCAAACAAAGGAGTGTTACCTCCTAGTTTTTTTGCTTCTTCCATTTTTTCTTTTTTTATGACAAGTGGTATGATTCTGGTCCCTGCCAATTTATCACCTTTTCTTACCGGTGTGTCGGAATGCCTGGATGCAATCATGATCTCACCCATAGAATTGATCTGTTTCATCTTCGCAACATCGACTTTAAAATACCCATCTTCCTTTGCAAAAAGATCGATTTTTCCTTCTTTCACTTCAGAAGATTGCATATGTTTATTCTTACACAGTTCATATAAGATTTCTGCTGCTTCATTTTCATGATAAAGCGTTTCATCTTTTTCCCAAACATATAAATGATCTTTTCCAATGCTTAATAGAACGGGTATATCCTCTTTCGTAACAATATGCCCTTTCCGAAAGATCGCGTCCTTTTTTTCTCCTTTTATAATCTGTGTCATATCATGGCAGATCACATGTCCCTCAGCTTCTATTGTTTTTATTAATTGCATCATTCATCACCTGTATCGATCAAATTCTGATCAAGATTCCTATTATTCACATACCCTGTTACTTTCAATTAATTTCATGATTCCATCCTTGCAATATACAAAATATTGATCCAGATCAAAACTTTGGTCATCTATTAAATACTGCATGGTAGCACCTTCTAACATGGAGACCATCACTGCACCGATAAGTTTTATGGATTCCTTCTTCATTTCAGGGTAGAAGTGCTCTATAATTTCTCCAATATCATTTCTCCAACCTTCAAAAGATGCTTTGAAAGCCTGCTGTATTTTTTCATTGGTACGTGCCTGCACCCAAAAATCTACTTCTGCAAAATCATATTTTTGATATTGCAAAACAAACTGCTTCTTCTGTTTGAAAAAAACTTCCAACTGGTCCTCTAGGCAGTCTGTTGCATCTTTTTTATCCTCTTCTCGAAGTTCATGGCATTTACGGACAACTTTTTCCTGTAGACCAAGTAGGAGATCTTCTTTGCTCTTAAAGTAATAATGAAGATTTGACTGAACCATATTGACCTGATTCGCAATCAAGTGCATTCTGGTACCACTTATGGTCTTCTCTTGAACAACATCAAGGGCTGCTTCTAATATTCGGTCTTCCTGGTTAAGTTCTTTCATCTTCCACTCCTTTATAGCACTTTATTTCCTGCAACAAATTTACTCGTGATATGTATTTCCGTTCCTAGATATATCAAACGCTCTACTCTCTCTTTTACGGACATTTCTTTCATTGTAGTAAGCTCTGCATCATCGATAACAATCGCATCCACTTCATATCCTGCTTCAAAACTTCCCACTTTCCCAAAAAATTCGCCTCCACCCTTCGTTGCTATAAAAAGGGTTTCTTCTATGGTCAGTGGATGATACGTCGAATCAATCAATCTCCAATACATTTTCGATGACTGTATCGCATGCATCATGGCACGGAACATATTAAGTGAGGAACCTCCCGCTACATCAGTCGCCAAACCAACTTTTAGCCCATTTCCCAAGAAGCGTTTTACTGGTGCGATACCGGATGCAATATTCAAATTGGATTCCGGACAATGTGCAAGAAAAACATTCTTCTCTTTCAACAATACCTCTTCTTCGCTCTCTAGGTAGACCGTATGTGCCATGATTGTCTTGCCCTCTTGCGAAAATGCTCCAAAATCATCATATGCAGCACCATATGATTTGCTATTCGGACAAAGTTCATGAACCCACTGTATTTCTTCCATATTTTCTGATAAATGCGACTGGTAGTTGATTTGATATCTTTCTTTTAGTAAGGATAAGTTTTGCATCAATTCATCCGAACAGGTAGGTATGAATCTAGGTGTCAGAATGGGAGTAGTTAGTTGAAACCGTTTTGTTGCTTCTTCTATAAAAGAAATCGTTTCTTGAATGGAATCTGCTGTCTCTTCTCGTATATAATCTGGACAGTTCCGATCCATATTTACTTTCCCTACATTCGTAATCAGTCCTGTACTCTCCAACATTTCCATTAACAGCAAGCTGGAATTTTTGTGAACAGTAGCAAAAATGCAGGCTCTGGTCGTCGGGCTTTTCTGTAAATCACGAACAAATTTTGTATATGCTTTCTTTGCATATTCTTCCTGTTCGTAGTTCTTCTCTTCAGGAAAGGTGTAACTTTCTAGCCAATCTAATAACTCCAAATCCATACCGGTTCCTACATAGGAATACTGTGGTGCATGCAAATGCAAGTCTATCATACCCGGAAGAATCAACTGACCGGAATAATCATAGAGATGCATCTCCCGTTGCTTTTCTGTCAGTTCTTTTACGATCCCCTGACTGATTCCATCGATACAAATTAAAAATCCTTCTTCGATTTTGAGTTCATTTTTTGAAATTGAATATAAAAAAGTGCCTTTCATGGCAAATGTTTTTTGTGTCATCTGATTCCTCATTTCTGCTTTTATTTCCAGTCAAACACAATTTCGTTATTGCCGCAGCGCGATCCTTGTGGAGCGTTTTTATTGTATAGGAAAAACTTTCCTTGTAATAAAAAAGGGCACAACACCGTCTTGTGTCATGCCCCATTGCATTTATTTTAGTAAATAGGTTTTTCTTAACTATACCATAAATAAAACGCAAGTCAATAATTTATTGATTAATCAATCAAATTTTTTTTGGTGATGATTTTCGATTTTAGTAAGGTTCTAGAGCTTTCCACATCCTACTGTTTTATTTTTACAAGACCAAGTGTAAACACAAATAGTATGGCTGCTCCTACAATTGCAATGTAATATGGAGCCTGTATCATTTGCAAATGGAAAACATTTACAAAAAAATCGATAATGATCGGAGATAAGAATTGTCCTAAGAACAAAAAGGCACTCATAACAGACATCGCTGATGCCATTTTATTCCGAGGTATATGATGTGATATCTGTGAATTTATGATTGGAACAAATAGTCCAAGTCCAGCTCCAATGCAGATCAATCCGATCACGGTAGCTGGTACACTTGCCAGAAGACTTTCAAGTACGTATCCAACAATAATTGAGACAATTCCTATATATGGTGTCAGCTTCTTAAACACCGAAAGAATTTTTGCTAAGGTCAAACCAATCACAAAAGCAGTTAAATTTTGTACAGACATTATCAGTCCAATCATGGATGTTGCAACTAACTCTGTTTTACTTAATATCATCGAAAAATTAGATGGCAATGCATAAAAAACTATCATTAATAGAAAAGATGATATTGCATACGGCAAAATAATTTTCAATTCTTTGCCAGAAATACTCGTTATTCCTTTCTTATCTCGATCCGTTGTGTCATGAAGTTCAATGTTTGGAAGATTCTTCAAAATCATAAAAAATACAATAAATCCAAGGAGATAAATCAAAAAGCTATATCTCCAGTTCATCGCAACTAATACTCCCGATAAAGAGGTTGCAATAATCCCTCCCAAATTGTTCATTGCAGAAGAATAGCCCATAAGTTTTTCTTGCTCACTATCTTCAAACAGGATCGACAATAACGCAGTCGAAAGTGGCATAATCAAGCCTACCCCAATTCCTAATAAAATACGGAAGAACAAAATCACATAAATGTCATTTACCAGTCCTGCACATGCCCCTCCTAACGTATATAATATTAGTCCCATGATTATGATCGTCTTTGGTTTCCATTTTGTAATAATCACACTAAACACCACAGACGTCAAAATAATCATCAATGCTGGGAGAGTAATAATCAACTTGATCAGTGTCTGTGATACATCATAAAAGTTTGCTGAAATTGTTCCTAATGCAGGTGCAACAGCAGCTCCGGCCATAACCGTAAGCAGCGAAAGTGAAAGCACACTGGTTTTTAATTTATTCATTTATAGTACTCCTTTGTTCTTTTTTACATTTTCGGACATCTTGATTAGGGAATTATAGATTCTTTCATATTCTTCTTCCTCCATTCCCTCTGTTAAAATCTTTGTCCAGTGATCTAACTTTTCAATCAATATTGGTTGGATTTCCTTACCTTTATCCGTCAAACCTACAATCATGGCACGTTTATCCACCTCGTCTTTTTTTCTTGTAATAAATCCCTTCTTTTCTAAAGTTTTCATGACTCTGGTTGTAAGTGCAGGATCAATCGACAGAGCTTCTGTAAAAGTAGCCTGGTTGACTCCTTCATCTTTTCCAATCACAGCAAGATAAATATATTCGGATGAATTGATATCATACGGTTTCATTTCATGATTAATATATATCTGAAACTTACGGTGGATAAATGATATCCATTTTCCTATTGAATCTTTCTTTTTCATAAGCACCTCCACATAAATATTTGACAAGTCAAACATATTCTAACAGTATTTATTTGACTTGTCAAATAAATCGAAAATACATATAAAAAAAAGCGTTTAGAATATATTCTTAACACTTGCTTCAATCCATAGTCCTTGTATATACGTTCCAGCTTTGTTTTATTAAAATGTATAATTCCACTAATCATAACCTACCAACAGCATGTCCCGATCAATATACCAATTACAAGTGAACGTATGCGACATACGAGTACTGTTATCGATTTAAGCTTGTGAACTCGAGCAAAATCTTTGTCAATGCGATGCATGTCAAAGCAAGAACGGATAACAAAAAAATGCAAAAGTGAATTGCACTCCAAGAAACCTTATTCTATAAAGAAATCACCGAGGATGGACCCTGGAAATGGCATATAAGTCGATTAAATTTTGCGCTTAAATGTCGGTATCTAAAGTGTACCCTTTGTCAAGGACAATTTGATTTTTTTCATTATTAGTCCTGTTAAAGTATATATAGGAACTGCTGGTAGACTTGCCAGCAGCACTATATGCTAGTTGCTTCCTTTGGCTTTAGGAATCGTCAAAGGATAAATATCCGTAGTAAGGTATCTATAGTATTCAGTTGGAGCAAGTTTCGCAAGATCCCACTGATACCTTTCGTTGTTATAATAGCTTGTCCAATCATTGATGACTTGATAAATTTCATGAAAACTAGTACACCAAGATATGTTGATTTCATCTTTCATGTGTCCAAAGAAAGATTCCTGAGGGGAATTATCCCAGCAGTTAGCTCTCCTTGACATAGATTGACGTAAGCTTTCATCTTTAACTAATTGAATAAATTTAATGCTCGTATAATGCACACCTTGATCGCTGTGAATGAGCGTTTCAGTGGTTAACGAAACTCCATGCTCTGTAATAAGCTGGTTAACTGTCTCAAGAACAAAATCAATTTCTAAAGAAGTACTTAGTTTCCAAGACAATAGTTCCTTTGTACAAGCATCGATTATAGTAGACATATAGCATCTTGGCGCTTTGTTATTAATGATGTATGTAATATCTGTTAAGAGAACCTTTCGAGGGCCTCGTGTTTCAAACTCGCGATTTAATAAGTTTGGAGCAACATTTGAAGTCGCTAAAGCCTTGGCCATTCGTCTATATGGATTTGCTTTCCTAATCGGACAGAATAAGCCGTATTTTTTCATCAAACGCCTGATTTTCTTGATATTCATAATAACAGGTGGATTCATATGGAGTAGACGCATGTAAATTCCACGAGCACCTTTGTTATAACCTTTATATTGATATGCTAGTAAAATGATTTCGAAGTCTTGTCGATCTTGTTTTTCTCGTTGAAGCCTAATTTCTTCAGTAGCAATGTAATGATAGTAGCCAGAGCGTGAAACACCTGCGTTTTTACATAACCAGGTGATATTTAACAAGTTACCTTCTTGCGCCAACATTTCATTAATTATTTGGTACTTTGTATGAGCAGGAACAGATATCATTCCTTGCCCTCCTGGCCTAAAGATACAATTTTTTTTAAAAAGGATATCTCTTGATCTTTATATGCTAGTTGTTGTTCCAATACCTTTATTTTAGCTTCAGGCGTCATAAAGCCATTCATGGTACCTTGATATGTTTCAAGATCCCTAAAGCCATTTCCGGCTTTTACTTCGTTACGTATCATGCCTTTTAAGCCGCTTATTCTGACATCGCCTAGGATATCAGGATCTATACCGAGATTAATAACGATATCACGAGGTTTTTGACCTGTAATAAATGCGTCCCAGAATTCTTTCTTAAACTGGGCAGAAAAATGAACTATAGTAGGCGATACATCTAATACATAGTTACTTGCACGAAGATGATTCATTTCTTCTTCTGTGAACTTCTTTTTTGCCATAAGGTTTCCTCCAATGCACTTGATATAATTTTACTTCATATCAGGACTGGTGACAAACCTAATTGTCTAAAGAAGAGGGATTAAAAAATCCACTTGTATCAATACAAGGATTTCAGAAAACTGAGGTGTCCAAGTATAAGGTTTTAAAAAACCCTAACTGTCTAGTCTATAGGGTACATTTTAATCAAAGCCAAAAGAAAAGCCCCAACAACCGCGTAAATACGCCATTCTTGGGGCTTTTTCGAGTATGTGAAAGTTTTTCTGTAAATAGTAAATATAAAGGTCTTCTATGATAAAATAAAAATCATAGGAGGCCTATTATTATGGCAAGAGAAAAGAAAAAAGTACACAAGGTACAAATGACAGAAGGAAAAAGAAACATCATCCATCAATTACTTGAAGAATACGACATTGAATCCGCCGAGGATATTCAAGATGTACTAAAAGATTTACTTGGTGGAACAATCAAAGAAATGATGGAAGTCGAGATGGAGGCTCATCTTGGTTATGAAAGATCAGAACGATCAAACAATGAAGATTCTAGGAATGGCTATAACGCAAAGCAAGTAAATAGTCGTTATGGAACAATGGAAATCGATGTACCACAGGACAGAAAATCATCTTTTAATCCATCCGTTGTCAAAAAAAGACAAAAAGATATTTCTGATATTGATCAAAAAATCATATCTATGTATGCAAAGGGAATGACAACAAGACAAATCTCAGAGACGTTAGATGATATTTACGGTTTTGAAGCTTCTGAAGGCTTTATTTCGGACGTTACAGATAAGATACTTCCTCAAATAGAAGAATGGCAAAACCTTCCACTTGCAGAAGTTTATCCAGTCATTTTTATTGATGCTATTCACTATTCCGTTCGAGATAATGGGGTTATTCGTAAGCTTGCGGCATATGTTGTCCTAGGAATTAATAAAGATGGACGAAAAGAAGTCTTAACCATTGAAGTTGGTGAAAACGAAAGTTCAAAGTATTGGTTATCGATTTTAAATGGCTTAAAAAATAGAGGGGTAAAAGATATTTTAATCTTATGCGCAGATGGATTGACTGGAATAAAAGAGGCCATTACAGCTGCATTTCCAAAAACAGAATATCAAAGATGCATTGTACATCAACTACGAAATACGCTTAAGTATGTATCGTATCAGGACCGTAAACCATATGCAACGGATTTGAAGCGGATTTATCAGGCTCCAACAGAAGAAAAGGCAAGAGAAGCTTTGGACTATGTAAGTGAAAAATGGGAGCTAAAATATCCAAATTCAATGAAAAGTTGGCGTACAATCTGGGATGCGATATCTCCAATTTTCAAATTCTCTGTTGCAGTGCGAAAGGTAATCTATACGACAAATGCAATCGAAAGTTTAAATGCAACCTATCGCAAGCTTAACCGTCAGAGAAGTGTTTTTCCAAGTAGTACGGCGTTAATGAAAGCATTATATCTATCTACATTTGAAGCTACAAAAAATGGAATTTATCGCTTAGAAACTGGGGACAAGTGTTTGGCGAACTCAGCATCATGTACGAGGGTAGAATTTAAAAAATCATATAAATTTAGGAGGGCGAAAAACGCCTTTACTTGGTAAACGCTACAAAGCGAGTACCTTTACAAATATAAGGCCATGATTCATGGCCCTATGATTTTTGTGGTTTTCTTATATTATCCGGAAGCTTGTCTGACCAAGGTAACAGATCATCAATACATGTTCGGTCCGTTTCTTCCATGTGTTTTGGCAGTTCCGTTAGTAGATATTCAAAGTATTCGTATGGTTTTAAGTTGTTTGCTTTTGCGGTCTCTGCAATGCTATAGATCATAGCGGAACTACTGGCTCCTCGTATGGTATCAATGACTTGCCAGTTCTTCTTTCCAATACAAAATCCTCGGATTGCGCGTTCACTTGCATTGTTATCGATTGGAACGTCTCCATTTGTTAGAAACACATGTAAGTAGGATTCCTGATTTAAAATGTATCGAAAGGCATCCCGAAGTTTTCCACTACCTGGGACTTTTGGTTCCTGCATTTTTAAGTACAAAAATAAGGCATCAACCAAAGGCTTTACAACCAACTGTCGCTGCGTCAATCGATCCTTAGAGGAGAGTTCTTTCAACTTTCCTTCCTCTCGGTAAATCGCCTGAATCTGCTTCATGACTAGATGTGCCATCGATTCTTTTCGGGTCTCTTTTGGGATGACTTTTTCCGCTTCATCGAATCGCCGTCTGGCATGTACCCAACACCCAGCAATGGTAAGATCTTCCAGCTCTTTTTCTACGGTGTGGTAGACCTGGTAACCATCGGTTACACAGATTCCAGAATACTCCTTTAGAAATGTTCTTGGATGCGCTGCATTTCTTGTTTTTTGATACTCATATAAGACGATCTGCTTCTCGGTATACATGTGACCAGATCGATACACCCACATATAGCTTTTGCTTCCGGCTTTTCGACCGTCTCGGTTTACGAGAACGGGAGTTTCATCTGCTTGTATGACCGGATACAGGAAAAGCTTTTCGTGAAGGCGATCGTATAGAATACCGAGATATTCTTCTGCTAAACGAATCATCCAGTTCGCCATGTTCTTTCGGCTAATGGCAAGTCCATACCGTTCAAACTCTTGCTCTAATCGATAAAGTGGTACGGCATTTACATACTTTCCATTCATGATGGCAGCACCTAAGGATGCAGAGACTGGACTTCCATGCAAGAGGCTTCTTGGATGGTTTGCTTTGATCATATGACCGTCCACCTTACTTGCATAGACTCCGATATGATACTCATTGACCTCCACACAAGCAGGAATGAAATGATAACGTTTCGAAATTGCATCTGGAAGTTGTTTCCATCCGTTTACACCAAACTCCGTTTGTAATTCTTCTTCTGATAGATAATGATCGATTCGATTAACCTTAAGTGCAGATAAATCAGCTTCCTTTTTACCGACTTGCTTTTTTCGTTTCTCAGGCGACAGTTCCAAATCTCCTGGTTCCGGAGCATCTAGATCACATACAGCTTCGGCTTCATTAAAGAATACGATGTTTCCATCGACTTCCAGAAATCGAATCTGACTGGCGTCATCCATCTTTTCCGAAGATTTTCCAAAGCGATGATCATTTGCAAGTACGAGCTGTTCCATCACAAGCTGCATTTTATCATTTAACGCCTTTGTTTCATTGGTCAGTGTTTCGACTTGGTCTTGCAGACCAAGAAACAGAGAAATCAAAAGCGATGGATCTAACGTATGTAGTTGTTCCTCCGTATATTTAAATGCCATATCAAAACTCCTTTTATTCGTTTTGATTATAGCAGAAAAGCCTAGTTTAAGCGAACTTTTAGGTGTTTATGATTCGTCATTTTAAAATGTACCCTATAGACTAGACAGTTAGGGTTTTTTAAAACCTTATACTTGGACACCTCAGTTTTCTGAAATCCTTGTATTGATACAAGTGGATTTTTTAATCCCTCTTCTTTAGACAATTAGGTTTGTCACCAGTCCTGATATGAAGTAAAATTATATCAAGTGCATTGGAGGAAACCTTATGGCAAAAAAGAAGTTCACAGAAGAAGAAATGAATCATCTTCGTGCAAGTAACTATGTATTAGATGTATCGCCTACTATAGTTCATTTTTCTGCCCAGTTTAAGAAAGAATTCTGGGACGCATTTATTACAGGTCAAAAACCTCGTGATATCGTTATTAATCTCGGTATAGATCCTGATATCCTAGGCGATGTCAGAATAAGCGGCTTAAAAGGCATGATACGTAACGAAGTAAAAGCCGGAAATGGCTTTAGGGATCTTGAAACATATCAAGGTACCATGAATGGCTTTATGACGCCTGAAGCTAAAATAAAGGTATTGGAACAACAACTAGCATATAAAGATCAAGAGATATCCTTTTTAAAAAAAATTGTATCTTTAGGCCAGGAGGGCAAGGAATGATATCTGTTCCTGCTCATACAAAGTACCAAATAATTAATGAAATGTTGGCGCAAGAAGGTAACTTGTTAAATATCACCTGGTTATGTAAAAACGCAGGTGTTTCACGCTCTGGCTACTATCATTACATTGCTACTGAAGAAATTAGGCTTCAACGAGAAAAACAAGATCGACAAGACTTCGAAATCATTTTACTAGCATATCAATATAAAGGTTATAACAAAGGTGCTCGTGGAATTTACATGCGTCTACTCCATATGAATCCACCTGTTATTATGAATATCAAGAAAATCAGGCGTTTGATGAAAAAATACGGCTTATTCTGTCCGATTAGGAAAGCAAATCCATATAGACGAATGGCCAAGGCTTTAGCGACTTCAAATGTTGCTCCAAACTTATTAAATCGCGAGTTTGAAACACGAGGCCCTCGAAAGGTTCTCTTAACAGATATTACATACATCATTAATAACAAAGCGCCAAGATGCTATATGTCTACTATAATCGATGCTTGTACAAAGGAACTATTGTCTTGGAAACTAAGTACTTCTTTAGAAATTGATTTTGTTCTTGAGACAGTTAACCAGCTTATTACAGAGCATGGAGTTTCGTTAACCACTGAAACGCTCATTCACAGCGATCAAGGTGTGCATTATACGAGCATTAAATTTATTCAATTAGTTAAAGATGAAAGCTTACGTCAATCTATGTCAAGGAGAGCTAACTGCTGGGATAATTCCCCTCAGGAATCTTTCTTTGGACACATGAAAGATGAAATCAACATATCTTGGTGTACTAGTTTTCATGAAATTTATCAAGTCATCAATGATTGGACAAGCTATTATAACAACGAAAGGTATCAGTGGGATCTTGCGAAACTTGCTCCAACTGAATACTATAGATACCTTACTACGGATATTTATCCTTTGACGATTCCTAAAGCCAAAGGAAGCAACTAGCATATAGTGCTGCTGGCAAGTCTACCAGCAGTTCCTATATATACTTTAACAGGACTAATAATGAAAAAAATCAAATTGTCCTTGACAAAGGGTACACTTTATTTTGACGGTGCTTTTCGTTTCTGTAAAGAGCTCAAAATCCATAGATTTTATAAGGTTATCCACAAGAGTATCCGTATAAGAAGAAGCAATTCCGAACACCGAATTATTGATGTAACGATTTGTAGATAACTTCTATTTTATAGATGCTTGTACTCCTTTTTATGGTAATACCACTTTTTTATTTTCAGCGAATTGCACAAGGTCTACATGGCTTTGGGCGGATCATCAAGCTCTACAATCGGTCTTTTTGCAATGATTTCAAAGCCCTTCATCAGCATATGGTATTGACTTTGTGAAATTTCAATGGCTTCCGTATCCGATCTCGGCCAAGTAAACGATCCATGATCGACACGCTTATACATCAGTAAAAATCCATCACCTTCCCACAAAAGTGCTTTGATTCGATCACTTCGTTTCCCACAAAACAAAAAGAGCGTGTTCTTATCATAGGGATCCAGGTGAAATTCAAAGCGTATGATCGCTGCAAGTCCATCGATTCCGCGACGAAGATCCGTATAACCCGTGGCGAGATAGATTTTTCGAAATCCACTACCATCATTCAGCATCAGAGATTGCCTCCAAAAGAGTACGAATAAATGCTGCAGTTACATTTGCATACAATTTGGATTGTCAACAGTTTTCTAAACAACTTTTTTAAGGGTATTGATTCTATACCTCACCGGTGTTAAATATCCTAATGAGGAATGAATTCTGTGGTTGTTAAACCAGTTTACATAATCAGCTAATTCAATCTGAAGATGATATAAACTGGAAAAAGTTTGATTTTTAACAAACTCTGTTTTTATTATCTTAAACGTTGCTTCAGCAACTGCATTATCATATGGACAGCCTTTATGACTCAAAGATCTTTTGATTTCAAATGCGTCCAGTGTTTCGTTAATGGTTTGATTTTTAAACTCATTTCCACGATCTGTATGGAAAATTTTGATATCCTGCAAATTACCTTTTACGGATTGAAACGCTTCTTTTACCAAAATAGCATTTTTATTTCTACCAGAACTGAATCCAATAATCTCTCTGTTAAATAGATCAATTAGTACACAAATATAATTCCAACTTGTACCTACTCTGACATAAGTTAAATCGCTTACTACAACATTTCGAAATAATTGCTCATTATACTTTCGATCAACAATATTTTCGATTTTTGATTCGTTGCAAGTATCTTTCTGTGGACGATACTGTGCTACTGTATAACTTGAGACAAGGCCTTTTTGCTTCATGATCCGACCAATACGACGTCTGGAAACGAAAATTTCTCGTTCTTCTAAATCTATTTTGATTTTTCTGGTACCATAGTTGTTACGGCTTGCTTTATATACATCAACGATATTTTTAATGAGTTCAGATTCATCTTGTTTCTGAGCTGCTTCATAATAATAATAAGAAGCTCTTGAGATTTTTAGGACTTTGCACATTGCTGATACTGAATTTTTGTGAAGGTTGCTTTTTATCACATTTATTTTCGTCCCATGATCAGCGCGGCTTGCTTTAAAATATCATTTTCCATTTCAAGTTGTTTGTTTCGTTTTCGTAAATCAATTAATTCTTGTTCCTGTGCAGAACGATTATCTTTTTCTTTAAAAGAACCTGTATTTTCTGCTTGGGCAATCCATTTGTCTAAAAGGGAACTTGCAATGTCATATTCTCGGATGATATCGCATTTTCGTTTTCCGCTACGATATAAATCAACGATCTGTTGCTTGAATTCAGGCGTAAAGGTACGTCTTTGTCTTGATTTTTTGTTTTGTGGCATATGGGCACATCCTTTCTTTTATAAGACTATCATATATGCCCTTAATTTTTCTGCCTAGTTTATTGTAGCCGATCCAATTCGACCGATTGATTTTTAGAGCCATGTATGATAGCAACTGGTTCAGCAGTATACTTCGAAGCAATGTTTTGTTCACTAGGAATCGGAAGTTCTAAAAAATGTACAGGCTGTGTTTCCGCTTGTTTTAAACAAGCTTCCCGCACACGTCGAAGGCGATAATAATAATTCGCTTTGGTGACTCCGTTTTGTTCACACCAGGTTTCGATTTTCATTTCACTAGGACGAGCCTGACAAGCTTTGATCTGGTCGGCCCATTGTTGTAAGCGGACTTGTTCCGCTACAAGACTTGTTTGAGTGTTCATAGGATTCTCCTTCATAAAAGTCTTAAAAGTTTAGACTAAACTTTTAAGACTGCGTAGTGTTTGAATCCATTATCTCAAATCAGATGATTTATTATAAGGTACTCGCTTTGTAGCGTTTACTTTTCGACTCGTTGTCGGCTGCGCTACATGTCTCTAAAAATATAAGAACACAGCCAAAAATAAATTCTTGGCTGTGTTCTTTCCTTTTTTATCGCCGCATGGCTTTGCTTATTCAAACTCCTAATTTCAAAGTTGTTCTGTGGTGTTTGGAGTGCTTTATTTTGTTAATTTCAGTTCATATATGTACTGTTTATTTGCATTATCTTAGTTTTCCAGAAAAAGTATTGTCATTTTATTGTCACAAACAATTTCAGTATAACTTTTTGAAATATGTCTAAATATATAAAAAGCTACATTCTGAAACTATATCGACAACTTCCATCAACTGATCCAATTCTATTTTGTTTTTTAATCCTATTTTATATGTACAGCTTGATTCATAATTAATATCCAAGTGATTTAACGGATGTAAATTGCCGTTTTGATGTTCTTTATCATAATCATATCTTAAATATCCCACATCAAAAAGAGTCATCCGCTTGATTAATTTCCATAATACCTCTGCTTCAATATTATTGCTTTCATCTTCTGCTTCAATATCTTTGCTTTCATCTGCCACCTGATATAGTTCTGTAAAAAAATCTTCAAAAGTAATGATTTTTAAATCGAATTTTTCAAACATTCCAATTAGTAATGAAATTATTTTATTGTCAATATCCACACCTGCTTGATTATCATATATTCTAAAAGTATCATCCTCTTTTATTTCTATTGAAAATGGAAACTGAACGGAAAATATTTTATTTTCAACTTCATAAAACAATCTATTCATATGATCAACTTTTAGTACAATTTTACCTTTTGGCTCCTCTACCTCAACACATGCATCAATAACTCTAATGGTATTTAAAACCAATAGAATTAGTTCTCTTTTTGTTCTAAGAGGCTTTGACGCAATCTCAAACAAAAATTTTCCCATTTTGAAATCAACTCTTTTGCTCACGTAAAACCACCTCACTCTATTAGTGCAAAGTTTGTAACAACTACGTCATATAATTTATCCCTATCCGTTTCGTCTTTACAAATAGCTTGTACCACTTTGTGAAGTTTAGCTCTATCACCTTTTTTGATTTTTAATCCATCCATAATTTCTTCAACTATATCATATTGGGATTTATGAATATTCTTTCTATTAATTATAGCATTGTACAATAGTGTTTTTTCTTGTGTAGATGGTTCTGAGACGTGTAAGTACTCATGTCGATTCACAAAACTTATTCCTTCAATTATTTCTTTTTCAAACTGAGTAATTTGAGGAATAACAAAGTATGATGTTAGAAATGATCTCGTCAACATCATATAAACCGAGTTTCTTATTTGAAAATCACTAATTAATGGATTTTGCATAATACTTATTACAAAAGGAAACTCCAATCCTTTTACATTATTCCTATTACTGATAAATAACGTTCCTTTCCTTTTCACTTTTGTCTCATATCCAATATTAGCATCCCAGTCAAATTTGTCTTTTATTAATACTTGTAATTTTGTTGCTAATTTATAATTATCGTTCATGTTCTCTAAAAACATGATTCCAATATCATCTGGTTCAACAGTTGGATTTTCTCCAACAATTTTGTTTATGATACCAATTATTGTTTCTGCGTAATCCAAGTCAGCCATTTGTATAATTTCTATTCCATTTGATGTATTACTATTCACATCTTCAAATCTTCGCAATGGCTTTCTAGATAGATTATAGAATCCATCCTTTTTTTCAATATCATATCCACAGGCTTCCCACTCATCATCTTTTAGCCAACGTAATTTCTTTTCAAATAATCCCATACCTATAGCATGAGCTCCCATTAGCGTTCTTGGATCAGTTCTATAACATTTGTTTAGTAGAAAATCTGGATTCACAATGCTAATAGCTTCATTTTCAAATATATTCTGAAATATATCTCCTGCAACATATACACAAGATTTAGCTACTTTTTCACATAGTGCGAAAAAACCTTCTGAAAAATCCTGACTCTCATCAATCAAAATATAATCAAAACAATAGCTAAAATTTTCTAATCTATTTATATCTTCAAGTGCCTTTCTACACACATTATCAAAAGTGCTACTATACGAAAATCTTTGAAATGGAATATTGTAATAATTACATATATAGCTATATACACCAGAATTTTTATCACTCTGTGATCCCCAGCTACTCATCACCCATAGTCTCTGATTCCATCTTATCTGTTCTTCAACTTTCATAAAATTGAAAAATGTCGGCACCCTATTGCTTAAATTATCAGCCAGTATTTTATTATGGCATGTAAAAACAATCCTCAAATCCTCTGGAATTGTATATAATTCTTTTATTTTGTGTAATAGTAGTTCTGTCTTTCCTGTACCAGCAAGTCCTTGTATCGTAATTCGCTTCTTCTTTGGTTCATCAAAAATAAATCTAGTCTGTTCTCCATCAAACAAAATTATTTTACGCTTTATTTGGTCAAGAACATTTTCCGGGACATCTCCTCCAATTCTATCAACTTCATTAATACTTCCCGTTAATAATGAAATAAGGACTTCTCCTTTTCTTATATTATCTTTCCCATATAATTCATTTTCATTTAGTAATTCAATGAATGACTTTTCACTAATTGAAGTATTATCAATTGAAACTATAAAATTCTCTCTCCAATTTCTTGGTCTACCAACTACTTTTACATAATCATATTTATTTGAAATATATCCCATATCTTCAATGAAATCTTCCATATAATCATCAAAATCATCACAAGAATTCCCAAAATTCACAAACATAAGTTTGTGTTTAGGCGTTAGTATAACCATAGCTTTTTCATAATTATACTTATATTTCTTTTCTCCTAGTGGTTTATTAATAACATATACTGGATTCAAATTTTCACTTGAATATCTTTTTATTTCTTGAATAATGTCTTGTTTTTCTTCAGATGGTTCAAAATTAATGTAAAATAAACTATTATCCATTTCACAACACCTTTCTTTGGTTTTCTATTCTTTTAGTTTAAGTAATGCTTAACAAGTTAACAAATCTCTGTTTCGTAATGCATCGACTTTATATGATATAGTTGTACATCCATACACTTAAATTTTTTATAATCAAAAAAAGCGTAATTTACTCCTTCGTTATTTAATGTACTCTTATAACAAATGCCATCAAAACCCAAACTTTTTACAAAATCAGCGATATATTGTGCTGGTAAATAATCCAATTCGCTATCTTGTCTTCTCAATGGTTTTGCAATTTCCATACTTATTTTTTTTAATATGGACATATTAATCGCAAACCATTCATAATCAAAACTTTCCGCTACAAAAGGACTTATACTTTCTAAATTGGACAAGTCTACTATTTTCAAATCTCGATTTGGTCTAAAATGTGCTACTGTAATATAGTCTAAATCTCTTGCTCTAATCTCATGCAAAGTTGTTGTAATATCATTAGATAGATAAAAACAACTAATACCTGATGAATTTGCCCTACCAGCTGTGGCCATCCTTGATGGCGGAGGTCCCATTTCTTCTTTTTTCAAACCAATCTCATCACATATTCTTGCTCTGTATAAAATTTCAACATCTTTTTTCATATTTAGTTGTAAATTCTCGCTATTAATAAAAAGATTTTTCAATAAATCTAAGTTAAAGTGATTTGAATGAAATCTATTAATATTTTTTATAGAGCTCATGAATTTTTCCCATGATGACTCTCCAACTAAGCTATTTCTCTTTAAAAATTCTGAATCACATAATTTTTGCATTCCTACTTTTTCATTATATATTGATGAATCAATAGGATATAATTCTTTGCAAATCTCTATCAATATTCTTTTTATATTATCCTTTGTTATATTAAATACTGACCAATTTTCAAATAAAATATTCTCTATGTAATCAAGATCATCTTTGGGAAAATCAGTTGGTAATTCTGATGCTGGTGCATATATACCCATAATCTCAAACATTAAATCTTTTATATTAATCTCATCACTGTCTGAATCATATACCAATACATCCAACTCTCCAGTTATTTCGCAAGTTCCTCGTTTATCTTGGCGAGTTATCATAGCACAAATTTCAACATCTTTAAAACAGTTAATCCCGACTAGCACTAGATTTCTCCTTCTAAATACTTATTCATAAGTTCTAAATGATGCATTATTGAATATTTTTTTACAGTTCCTAACCCTGGATATTTTCCTGTTTTATAACATTCAATAAAACTATTTAATCCATTTGTCATGATTGTATCAGTTGTCTCAACCCATTCCACCAATTTTTCCACCGCTTCTCCAAATTTTCCAGCAGGATCGTTTATATCATCATTTGAGTCTGAAACAAAGTGGTGGACTCTCAGCACATTGTCGTTGTCACTATCAAAATATACTATGTGAATTGCCACTGCTAATGGTGCAAATCCTGACTCATTGTAATCAGATCCTGCAACTGAATAATCCGAAAAACCTTTAAACCCTTCTTGATTAAAGAATACATGATCCTCAGAAAAAAATTGATCTTCATCTTTGATATAATCTGAATTTCTAGAAGCTTTAGAAAAACGATCAGCAAAAATAACCTTAGATTTAGGTGCTTTTCTTGAAAAAGTTCTATCATCAGGTAATAATGTATACAGAGGTTCATTTTTTTCGTATACTTCAAGAAAGCTATTCATACAATCACGATTAGTATTTATTATCATCAAATTATCACCATCACTTCTTTTTTTTAGTTGTGATGGTGTGTGCTTTTTCATCAAGAATGCCTTGATTAAGCATTCTTCTTCTAATTGTTCATATAAAGTATCAATGATTGAATCTTGTTGGTTCTTTTTTTCATTTACTTTCGAGGCAAAATCTCCTACTTCTGGGTTCATTACAAGAGCTATCCTATGTTCTTTTTCCGTATATAGCTGCAATGTTTTTATCAAAGTAGATGTGGGTTTTATAGGTTCGATGATAGGAACAACTTTACTTCCAATTAGATTTTTCTCTAACAACTCTCGTACTGCAATTAATTCAAATTGACGCCCTCTCAAATAAGGAAAATACATATTCAACCTCCATAACTTTTTTTCATAACTTTCTCGAAATCACTTCTTTTTGTTCTAATGTTAACATCAAAGTATGTTAGAATTCTTAACTCTTTTGGAGAATTTAAACAAAATTCTACTGTTTCAATTCTCATTCTGGTTTTTAGCTGCTCCAACATTTCTTTTTGTAATCGCGTAACATCTATTTCTTGAATTAAATTGTAACATTCCCTATAGTATTCAAACTGAATTACTTCTGGCAGATTAAACTTATTATCCAACAAAATTTGTTCAAATTCATTTTTTCGTAAAATCTTAAATATGGTATAATGGTCCAAATATTTTTCTACAATTTCTGCATTTCTCACTGGCCTTAATGCTTGACGCTTAGTTAATAACATAATTCCAACACTATCTGGTACCGTAGCCATTACTTTTTCTATATTTTCCTCATAAGTTACAACTACCACTTCCGTAAATGCTTTGTAATAATCTTGAATTTGATTTTCAATTCTATCGAGATTATCTAATTCTGTTTTTATCTCATAAACAACACCTTTTCCATTTATCATCACAAAATCTGCTTTAGATTTATCAATTGGAAGTTCTGTTAAAGCTACGGTTTTTTTATAATCATGCTTTGCAAAAAGCAGTTTATTTAAAATAGTATTCTTATAAAGATATTCTGTTCTATATTCCTTACCCATATAAGTATAAATTTCACTAATTAATTGATCATATGTTTTACCGTCTGGGTCCTTTATATATCTTTTAATAACAGAATCAAAAACACCATTTTTTTTCTGCGAAAGCAGATCTGCAAGCATTGACTTTGAAAAAAATCTTTTTAAGATTAAATTATTGTTCATAATCTGCCTCCTTCTCTGTGTTCTTATATAATATATTACCACAATATTGTTGAAAAACCACAATTAATTCAATAATAATTCTTCAGAATCACATCCTCACACTGGATGTCAAGCGGTAATTATTTGTATCAAGATTAAAGCATTTTAACAGGATAATTATTTATCGTCCTTTCTTTATCCAGTAATTAGTAATATCCGTTTCTTTTAGTTCTTGTCCCTTCTCATACTATTATTCTTCAAACTCCATTCCCTTTTTAGACTCCATTTTCTTCAAAATAAAAAAAAGTTCCATGAAATTTATGTGACATTTTTTCCTTCACATTCTTTTCCATAGAACTTCTTTATGATATTTTAATTACGTAACTAAAAACGGGAAGCTAAACCTACCAGAGCCGCTTCCCATTTCCCTTGAGGGAATATAAATATCCCCACCAAACACTATTATGATAACCATTTTTAATCATTCTTTCAATAGTATTTCACAAGATTTTTATGATAACTGCTTACAACAGCTAGATCTTCACAGACTCACCTGTTCCTGCGGACATTCGGCATGTCTTACAAAACATGCCTATTATTTCCGTCGTATTAAAACGGTTGATGGTTTTATTTCACTTCGTATCTGTCGTGTCAAATGCACGTTCTGCAACAAAACACATGCGTTATTACCCGCGGAACTGGTTCCCTACTCTCAAATTCCCTTTCTTTCCCATATCTCCATTATTATATCGTCCCTCACCGCAACGCCTGATTATCGCAATATCATGAACCTCATTCCTGATATTGACGAAAATAACATCCACTATGTCGTTTCAAAATTTCGCCATTTTTGGAAAGAACGCCTCCTCAGCGAAAAGATTGATTTTTCTGATATTTCATTGTTATTGAAACGTTGCTTTTCCTGTTTTCATAGGCAATTTATGCAAATTAAAAATACAATAAATATTCTTTTTCTTTCACCAACATAAGATTTATGGTTTTTACTTCCCTTTCTTTTTATACTGTTCTCAAATAAACAAGAAAGGAATTTATTTATGACTTATGACGAAAAACACGCCATTGCACTTATGCGTTACTCTGCAATCGCACCTATTATTAATGAAACGTTAGAGCCTGGACAAAGTTTACGGTCTTTTTATGTTGCCTCCTCCAAGCGTTCTTTTACTCTTCCTAATGGTCAGACAAAACAGTTTTGCCCAGAGACCTTCGAACACTGGTATCGACTCTACAAACGTAAAGGATTTGACGGATTGCTTCCTTCTAGCCGAAAGGATGCTGGAAAAAGCAGGTGTTTAGATGATGAATCAAAAGATTATATTCGCTATATGAAGGAAAGTTATCCTCGTATGCCGGCTTCCACTATTTATAAACAAATGTTAGATAACGGTATTGCCTCTAGAAATAATGTGTCCGAATCAACCGTAAATCGATTCATCAACCAGTTTATGGCAGCCAAACACCTCACCAATAATCGTGATATGCGTCGATATGAACGCCCACATATTAATGAAGTCTGGTGTGGGGATTCTAGTGTGGGACCCAGACTTCTTGTAGATGGCATTAAGAAAAAGATTTACATCATTGCACTCATTGATGATGCCAGCCGTTTTATTGTTGGAATCGATGTTTTTTTTAATGATACCTTTGTCAGTCTGATGTCCATTATAAAATCTGCTGTTTCAAAATACGGCAGACCAAAAACTTTTAATTTCGATAATGGTTCTGCCTACAAAAACAAACAAATGGAATTACTTGCAGCGCGAATTGGATCTACCATCAACTACTGCCAGCCTTACACTCCCACTTCAAAAGCAAAAATTGAACGTTGGTTTCGAACCTTAAAAGACCATTGGATGGCTTCTCTCGACATGCGAACCATTCATAACCTGGACGAATTACGTTCCTCCCTTTGGAACTATGTAAATGAATACAATCAAACACCACATTCTGCCTTAGCAAGCAAATCACCACTAGATCGTTTTTTCTCCGAACCAGATCAAATACGCAGACTAGATCCTTATTCCTTAGATCATTCTTTTCTTTTGGAAATTGAGCGTACCGTGTCTTCTGATTGTGTCATTGTTATTGATCATACGGAATACGAAGTGGATTATCGGTTTGCCAAAAGAAGAATCCGCCTCCGTTATTCTCCAGATTTATCCGAGATTTTCGTAGTGGAAGCAGACAACTCCCTGCTCCCCATCAAACTTCTTAATAAACAGGAAAACGCTATGATTCGTAGAGAAAAAGTATACTTATGTCGAGGTGATGAAACATGAATGATTATATAGCTCGCTTTGGTTTAGAGTTTAATCCTTTTCTAAAAAACTCAAGAGAAATTATTATTGAAAATGATGAATATCATGAAATACAATTCCGCTTAGATTATCTGGTGGAAACAAAGGGATTTGGATTACTTACAGGTTCCCCTGGACTTGGCAAAACAACTGCGATTCGTAACTTCGCAAACGCCTTAAATCCCGCAAAATATAAAGTGATTTATTCCAGTTTATCCACACTTACGGTTCAGGAATTTTATCGTTCTCTAGTCGAATCCTTTGGTGCAAATCCTGCCTTTCGTAAAAGCGATAACTTTAAAATCATCCAGGAAAATATCACGCGACTATCTATTGAAAAAAGAATCACTCCCGTCATTATTCTTGATGAAGCCAATCATATCAGCAATTCTATTCTTGCTGACTTAAAACTTTTATTCAACTTTGAAATGGATTCCCGCGATCGTGCCGTTGTTCTTCTTGCTGGCCTTCCACAACTGAACAATACATTAAGACTAAACACCAACGAACCATTACGTCAGCGATTAGTGATGAACTACAACCTGGAAGGATTAAACAAAGAAGAAGGTCGCTTTTATATTTACGAAAAATTAAAGGGGGCTGGCTGTACAAAAGAAATTTTTGAACCAAATGCACTAGAAGCACTTCTTAATTCTGCTAACGGTACTCCACGCATTCTAAATACATTATGCAATGCTTCTCTTCTCATCGCCTATAACCATGGTCACAATTCCATTACTGCAGACGATGCCATGAATGCCATAAACGACTGTCAGTTAAGTTAAGTATTCCTAAAATAGTTCTTTTACGAATAGTTTTTCTTCCCAACACTACTTAACTTTCATTGCAAAAAGGAAGATTTTCTTATGACAGAAAATCTTCCTTTTGGTATAATTGTTCGTATTTTTTACACAATACAACTTTACTTGCTTTTTCTTATTCTGAAAATTATCTGACAGATTGATGAAATGTAAGGATCTCAACGAATAAAATACCTGATTATTTCATCATCCAGGGAATTGTCTATACAACAAAAATAGGAGCAGAAAATAAGTTGCAAAAATAACTAACTTGATTGTGCATATGTTTTTGAAAAAATAAATTTATAGCTGAAAATAATTTGAAGATAGTAGGGGAACAGAATTTGAAGAACAATAACTGTTTACCGGTCCAGTCTTTATACATCACAGAGGTGTACCAAGTTCCTCTTTTCTTGTCTTTATAGACTGCCATCTTCTTCGCCTCCTTCCTTCGTTTGAAGTCCATAGAAACGCTCTTTAAAATATTGTCTGCTGACTCTTCCTGGGAGTACGAAGAATCCATCCTCTTTTAATTCACTATTTAAAGAACGTACTATACGATATGCTTTGGATTCAGAAACTCCTAATACTTTTTGTATCTCAGCCACAGTTATAAATGCTGTTATGTTGTTCATAATCAAACCTCCTACACAGTTATTTTTGTTTTCACTATGTATTTGGGTTGAAAATTTGCTGATTGCTAAATTTTTGAAAAATTCTTTCGAAATTGAAAGGAATTGAAAATAGAGACAGGTTTTAGAATTATTCTTGATAGAATTTCATACAGGAAAAATAGTAACTCACTGTATCATAGGTGTATCATTTGAATAAAAAAATAGCCCGAAACCTAGCATTTCTGCTAGGTTCCGAGCTAAGAACGGCTTATTTACAGTGTTTTTTTAACACTCGTGCACCGGTTCATGTCACTCAAACTCTATGTTGACATCTATATGTTGTGTTTAGCTATTTCTAAATATGGAATATATTGTATAGATTTTCTAAATAATCCACCTCGTCCACAGATTTTGTAACCTTTTTATTGGATTGTCAACAGTTTTCTAAACAACTTTTTTAAGGGTATTGATTCTATACCTCACCGGTGTTAAATATCCTAATGAGGAATGAATTCTGTGGTTGTTAAACCAGTTTACATAATCAGCTAATTCAATCTGAAGATGATATAAACTGGAAAAAGTTTGATTTTTAACAAACTCTGTTTTTATTATCTTAAACGTTGCTTCAGCAACTGCATTATCATATGGACAGCCTTTATGACTCAAAGATCTTTTGATTTCAAATGCGTCCAGTGTTTCGTTAATGGTTTGATTTTTAAACTCATTTCCACGATCTGTATGGAAAATTTTGATATCCTGCAAATTACCTTTTACGGATTGAAACGCTTCTTTTACCAAAATAGCATTTTTATTTCTACCAGAACTGAATCCAATAATCTCTCTGTTAAATAGATCAATTAGTACACAAATATAATTCCAACTTGTACCTACTCTGACATAAGTTAAATCGCTTACTACAACATTTCGAAATAATTGCTCATTAAACTTTCGATCAACAATATTTTCGATTTTTGATTCGTTGCAAGTATCTTTCTGTGGACGATACTGTGCTACTGTATAACTTGAGACAAGGCCTTTTTGCTTCATGATCCGACCAATACGACGTCTGGAAACGAAAATTTCTCGTTCTTCTAAATCTATTTTGATTTTTCTGGTACCATAGTTGTTACGGCTTGCTTTATATACATCAACGATATTTTTAATGAGTTCAGATTCATCTTGTTTCTGAGCTGCTTCATAATAATAAGAAGCTCTTGAGATTTTTAGGACTTTGCACATTGCTGATACTGAATATTTGTGAAGGTTGCTTTTTATCACATTTATTTTCGTCCCATGATCAGCGCGGCTTGCTTTAAAATATCATTTTCCATTTCAAGTTGTTTGTTTCGTTTTCGTAAATCAATTAATTCTTGTTCCTGTGCAGAACGATTATCTTTTTCTTTAAAAGAACCTGTATTTTCTGCTTGGGCAATCCATTTGTCTAAAAGGGAACTTGCAATGTTATATTCTCGGATGATATCGCATTTTCGTTTTCCGCTACGATATAAATCAACGATCTGTTGCTTGAATTCAGGCGTAAAGGTACGTCTTTGTCTTGATTTTTTGTTTTGTGGCATATGGGCACATCCTTTCTTTTATAAGACTATCATATATGCCCTTAATTTTTCTGTCTAGTTTATTGTAGCCGATCCATTATAGACGAATTAGAGACATTAGTTTATCGTTTTACTACTTATAATTTTTCAATTAATTAGAAACACAATATGTTTTAATGCAATATTTTCCATATTATTCTATAATAGTTTTTCATGAAATCACAAACTTTGCATCCCGCTTATCATCTATTGAGTATAGATACTTTAATAGCATAATCTATGTAAATAGTTTTCTAGCCGCTGTTAACGATTACTCGTTAGGCATAGAATACATTGCTGTAAATATATAATATATAATGCCGTGAAAAATCAGTAAAATCAGAACTTACGCTTGATATTATAATGTGGTTCCACAGAAAGCTGATTATAAAACAAAAAACTTCTCCAGCAGCTATGTGCTGTTACATCAGGATAAATCTTAAAAATATGATTTTCTGTTCAATGAATATCCAACATTCAACTTATAAATTCACACTTAATCCCCTCTACATTAGACTAATACTTTGCGAATGATCCCAAGAAAACTCACTATCACTATCTACCCCCTCAACTACTCTATCAAAATCAATTCTAATTGAATCTGCATATGTGTTTAATTTTATTCGCTTATACGCGCTTTGTAATTTTTTCTTATCTTCTGATTTTAGCCTAGCATTTAACAAATATACTCCATTAAATAAATCATAATACATTAAAATATTATCTTTATCTGTTTCGTTATAATTGTTTTCTATAAAATTAATCAGCTCTGTATCAAGTATAACATAATCTTTTATATCAAATTTTTTTCCATTGACTTTCTTTCCTCGCATACCAGTTGTACGAATGTAATTTTCAACATATAATTCACTCAATCTTTCAATTTCATCCTTATTTTCAATAACATCTTCTTTTAGATAGTATGTATCTTCTTTATATTTTTTATAGCATATACGAAATGCTGCTTTTCCATCATCATCAGATTTTCGTATACTACTTAAATATGCGGTTTCTTGAAGAACATATTCCAACTTTGCGCTATTATTTTTCCCAATCTTTAGAAAATCGGTTCCATATACTTCTGCAAGCATCCCATTGGGAAAACTGTTTAATGTAATACTTAAATTTTCTCTAAAATGTTCATCAAAAGTTCGATCATAACAAACCTTTATGAAATAAGTCAAACACACTAACTCACCATATATCTTATGAGAATACACTGCTGGTAAATTTGAATTAAACTCTTTATCATTTTTACTTACTATTATCTCAGATGAATAACTTGTTTGATTTGGACCAACACTTATACAATTAATTTTTGCATCATTATCACTATTTAATACACATTTCGCATCTATATGTATAATTGCTTTGGGGGTCACAAAAACTGAATCTGCTCCCATTGGAGTTCCACAAATTTCCCAATCAAAATTATTGGTAATAGTACTTTGAATACATCTCTCTAAAGCCTCTTGAAAACATGATTTTTTATTTCCATAGTCTTCCCATGTTTCCTTAATAGGAAATGCAGAACAAATTGTTTTTATAAATGTCATGCCGTTTTCTTCAAATGCTCCCTTTATTTTATTAAAATAATACTGATCTAATATATTTATTTCTTCTTTCGTCATAATATTTCTCCTTCATGTCTTTTCTTTGTCAAATATGCGCATAATCACTAGTCTTCAAATTATATTCTATCATATCATTCAATCTCATGCTTTTTCTGAATAAACCTCATGTTCTCTTCACAACTCTCTTACTTTTAATAACCGTTAACTTAAATTCGTTCTTTCGAATTTCATTTTATACTCTTTAGACTCTGTAACCCTCTTTTTGTTAGTAATTATATCAATTTTTTGTTGCTAAGTCTGCTTGATTTTTCGTCATTTTTACCAGCCTTGCTTTCTTATTTTGACAATTAATGATTTTATATTTAGTTAATTCATGATACAATACAAAGAAAAATGAACGGAGTAATATAAATGGGAAAACAATTAACAACTTTAACACGTACCCGTATGCAAAATACGATTTTAGATTTAGAAAAAAAATATTTTGAAATTTTAGAAGGAGTTTTCAACTCTACACCCTTTATAAACGATTTATTACTTATTGAAAAAGAAACTCGCGAGAACTATCCCAAATTCCAGAGCACATGGAATCTAAAAAATAAAATTAAAGTTCCTGCTGAACGTCTTGTCAGACACCACATATACACTGAACTCCATGATATAATTACAGGCATCTATCCATCTCCTATCAGTTCTGATCTTGGAATAATGACAGAAGATTGTGCTTTATGTATTGATGTCAAAACAATTGATACTGTTGGAAACAGTGTAGATATTAGCTCTACCCAAGTCGAACCCAATCAAATTTCATTTCAAAATACAAATCATAAATATATTCAAACTGTTTCAAATTTAGAATCAATTGATCATTATTCAAGACGTCCTGTACTTACATTTGTTATCAAAATCATCTATACCGATGATAATTATAGTTTTAAATTATCTCGAGACTCAAAACCTTCTTTAGTATTAGTATGTATTCCTAATGGAGAGCTATCGAACTTATTTGAAAATGATATTATTAAAAATTTTAAAACTTATAGTTACTTCACTGAACAGGATAACTCTTGCTTTTCTGCACAATTAATACCAAGCACCTGTAATACTCCTGCTAAACGAAAAGAATATGTCGCTGATTATTGCCTTAATACTATGAAATTTGCTCAAACTATAATAGAAACTGACAATAGAACTAAAAATGCGTATTTTGATGCTGTTAATAGATGTTTATGGTGGGAAACTTCACTAAATAACAAACCAGCTATCCGTGCTGTCAAATCAGGTTCAACTGCTCGTCTATCAAATGAGTTTTTACAAGATCGATTAGATTCAAATAATAATCCGTGGCTAGGATACAAACATCTTTCAATTACAGATGCATTATAATTTAAATATTTATTTTCAATACAAAAGAACTGGGTACTATTTAGCACTCAGTTCTTTTTCATTATATTTATCTAATGCATCTTTTATTCCTTTTGAAAAACATTCAGCAAGCTTTACAGGAACTGCATTACCTATTTGTGTATACATTCTATTTAAACTTCCAGTAAACTCATAATCTATGGGAAATGTTTGCAAAATAGCACATTCTCTTGCACTCAGTCTTCTCCTTTTATTAACATGAATTTCTGGGCTAGTTGCCGTAATTGTATCACTTGGTCTATCCCAATTTGTAATTCTTAAAGATTGTTCAAATTTTATCTCTTTTTCAATAAAAGTAGTAACCTGTTTATCATACTTATCATCAAATCCTAAAATTTTTTTTAGTTCCCACCAATCTTCTGGCTTAGGTATACTGCCGGAATTATTATCTTTTCTAAACCAATGCCCTGCTGTATATGCATAGCCAAAATGATCGTCTACTGCCTTTGTTGACCAATTAGATTTATCTCTCCAAAACCGTAAATAATCACATATTTCATGTTGATTCACATTATACTTTCGACCCCAAAATTTATCTTCTACATTTTCAGATGCAATATGATTTTTAATTTCTACCTCTTGAATTTCTTCATTAATCCCAATAGCATTAAGTAACTCATTTGGTTCTTCTAACCCAGAGTTCTGCATACACTCAGTTATTTTTTCTTTACTTATTTTAAATGCTTTCTTTTTTAATCTTTCATTACTTAAAAACCCTATCGCTTGTTCTGTTGTAATTGCTGGTCTTAATCCCTCTTTTCTTTCAGTAATTCCCTCAATAAAGTGTGTTTTTTCAGGATATGGATTTTCAAGACCTAGTCTATTTCCAATAATAACAACTCTTTCTCTTGCTTGTGGAACTCCATACTCAGCTGCATTTAATATTCTTGCATCAACTTTATACCCGATTTTTTCACCTTTTTTGTCAGTAAGATTTTCAAAATCAGCTTTTATCATTTCAAAAACTTTTCCGCCTTCAATAGAAAGGATACCTTTTACATTTTCTGCCACAAAAAAAAGTGGTTTTTTATCTGCAATTACTCTAAGCATTTCTTTATAAAGAAAATTTCTTTTGTCTTCCATTGACCTTTTTGTATTTGCAACAGAAAATCCTTGGCATGGGAAACCACCAATCACAATATCAATATCATTTGGCATTTCTTCACTTGAAATTTTTGTAATATCACCTTTAACAATATGATTCCCAATATTTTTTTTATATGAATTAACTGCTTCTTCAAAAAAATCATTTGCCCAAACTATATCAAATCCTGAATGAAGAAATCCTAAATCCATTCCACCTGCACCTGCGAATAAAGATAAAACTCTATATTTTTTCATTTGATACCTCCATTCAATAATCTATCATAAAATCAGCTAATTTGCAATATGTGCACTTCAGCAGAAATAAATATAACATAAATTTATTCAAATTGCAATAGTTGCTTGAAAATCGCCATGAGAGCATATGTTCGATTATTATATTAACATCTTTCATATCGCAATTCAAGCTATTTTCACTATTTTCTTTGATATATATTTTTTTATCTTCTATCTAATGCCATAAATAAACCTATTGGAATTATAAGCAAAATAATTCCACCAAAAAAGTAACTCATTACAAAAATCATACCAATACTTCCAAGAAGCAACACTATGTTACTAACAATCTTCTTTTTTCCCTCACTGTTTTCAGACTGTATCGCACCTCTAATACTCGAATATGTAGCAAATACTAAAAGTACAATATAGAAAAGATTGATTGATATAATAGAGTTAATATATTCCGACATAAATACCACAATAATAAGTGTGAGTAATACTACAAATACTGATATTTCATCTGCTTGCTTTTTCTTAAAAAAGTATATATATTTCTTTCCGATTCTAGACACTATCCATCCAATTGCAATAAAGATAACAATGTATATGGCAACTATAATAATCCAATGTGTAATCATCGCCAAAATTGGTTGTGGTATTAGATCTCCTAATTTTGATCCAAAAGTTGCTATTGAATTTATCCATCCAATAATATGAAGAATTACACTATACATTGTTTGAAAAAATTCTATAATATCCGATCTAAATACGTCCGTCTTCCATGCAGTTATTACAGTTGAGATAATCCCATAAAATAATGTAAAGAATACCATGCCTTTATATGAAATAATCATATTACGATATTTATCTTTCACTCTAGTCAATTTATCGTTATAATCACGTTCCATTCTGTGGTTTTTATTTTTATAGTCTCTTTCAAGTTTGGATATCTGATTTGCGATCATTGATGCAGCTTTTGTGGTAATCTCTTTATTTAAATTGGATTCTTTTTCGGTTATCTTGCTTTCTAGATTAATAATAATATTTTCCCGGTGAGCAAGAGATGCTACTTTCTCATTATAGTTATCCATAGCCTCTTCAACATCTCTTTTTGCCTTTTCCTTAACGGCTTCGACCGTGGCTTCGGATTCCTCTCTTGTTTTCCTCTCGCTTTTCTCCAATTCCTTGTTCTTTTTCTCCAGTTCCTCGTTCTTCTTCAATATGAGATCGCTCTCGTTCATTTTCTCGATTCTCTCGCTTTTCTTCTGCACCTCGTTCTTTAGCATTGAGATTTGTGAGGAAAGCTGTGATATCTTCTTTTGTGCTTCTGAGTTCTTCTCGACTTCCGTCTGAAGTCGATTCTGCAAATCCTCGATCTGATCCTGCATCTCCTCCATCATGAAGAGAAGCTGATCGTCGTTCTTTAAGTTTTCTAAGTCGCTCATTTCTATCTACCTCCCTTTTGTTTACTGCTTCACGGAGTTCTGTAATTCTTTGGTCTGTAGCAGCAATTTCTCTATCTGTTTTTTCTGCTTCTTTGTCTGTTCTTCCAACTGCTCGTTTAAACTCATAGATTCGTCCAGTTGTTCTTTCAAGCTCTGATTTTCTGTTGTCAGATTTTCTATCTCCACCTGCTGATTTTCCAATATCTCCATCATCTGATCTTGCATTTTCAAGATGTCCAAGACTTCCTCTAAATTCTTTAAATCGTCCATATATAGACCTCGCTTTCTCTGTAATAATTTCTGTTATTTCCCTTGCTAATTCTTTCATCTGTTCTCGAATAGAATTGCGTTCTTTAATTTCTCTATTAATCTGGCATCTGTCAGCAACTTTGCCCTCTGCTTCAATCTGTCTAGCTGTAACTCCTTCATGAATACTTGGTTCTTTATCTATGCACTGTCTCTCATAACTTCTATGGTCAATTTGATGCTCCTTATCCAAATATTTATTACAATGATCTGCCCAAGATGATCTCCATAATTCAGCATGAGAATGATCATTCCAATCATTAAGTGGAATAGAAATCTTCTCCCACAGATATTCTGTGCCTTTACCTTTACGCACTCTCGTTTTCTGTTCTCCATTTTCATCAAGAACTGGAATCCGATACTTAGATGTATTCTCTCTTTCCTTAGGATCATATACTGGCAACTCTGGATTATAGATTGCTCTACCCTCTCCATCTTTTGAATTGGCAAATACTGTTTTCTGTTTCTGTAACCATTTCTCGTGTTCATCTAAACCTCTCATTGTCAGCATAATATGTGCATGAGGATTTCCATCTTCTTTATCATGAAGTGCCCAATCTGCAATCATACCTTTGTCTATAAAGTTTTCCTGAATATAATTACGAACACATTCTATTTGTTCTGTTCTACTCATTTCTGCAGGAAGCGCAACCTCAACTTCTCTTGCAAACTGTGCGTCAGATCTCTTTTCAATTTTCTGAACTTCATTCCATAATATTTCACGTTCTTCGTATCGCTCTGGAGCATTAGCAGGAAGCATTATTTCGTTAATAATAACTCCACCTTTTTTCGTAAAATCATGAATGATTCCAGTTTCATCATTATAAAGTTTTTCACCCGACCTATATGCTGCTGAAGCTACAGCAGAACGTCCACCAGATCTGCTTATGATCTTAATTGAGCAATGATATATTGACATTTTGCACCACCCTTTCTATAAATTTTATAATTGCAAAATGGAAAAGCCGTCTGCAAGACTTCATGCAAGTAACACTTGCCACTGTCCGTGAAGGAGTTTCGCCATAGCGAAACCAATAACCACATTTTGGTTATTGCCTCTCAGAGAGTGCAGTCTGCACAAGACCCGCCGACGGAACGAGCCCGGCACGAAGTGACCGGTTGGTGCTTGCACCAAACTTATCAATGTGGGCTTCGCCCACATATAAGTGCGCCCTTAATAAATTAAGGGAATGTGAAAATCCACATCCCCCAGTCGCTAATTATCTTCTTTTACAATTACTTGGTTCATTGCTTTGGAAAAGAATTTTCCATTGCTTTCCTGCTTATTCAAGAAGTTCATAAAGCGAATTTTATCATCCTCTGTAGTAGATCTTCCTAGTACAGATTCAACAATTCCACCCATTTCAATTAAACGTCTGGTACGTTTTTTTCTTTCATCTTCTGACTGTCTTTTCTTAATTGCTTTTTCCTGTGCGTCTAACTGATCTTTCTTCTTTGCAATCTCTGACAATCTTTCTTCATAAGATTTCTGTGCCATATTCTATTCCCCCTTTCCATATAGGCTGTTCATAATTTCTAGTATCGTAATCAGTGATTCCTGCTGTTCCATATTCAGATTTTCAATATTGTTATTTTCCAATATTACATTTGCAATTTCAGATATCTTCGAATTGATATCTCCAAATGTCTTAACATTGCCTTTTACAAGAATGGTCTGATATAGACAACTTGCTATAAAGAATTCTGCTCTTGGTAATCCAGTTAATGCGATCCGTGCATCAATTAATTCTTTCTCCTGAGGAGAAACACGAAAGTTCATAATCGTATTTCTCACTCTGTTTTTTTCATTCTTTTTCTTTTTGGGTGTGTCGCTTAACTGTGTTGATCTTCGATAAATCTTATCCACTTTACCTACACCTCCTTAAATGCAGCATTCAATCTCTTTGCCATATCTTTTTGAACTGACGGATACAAATGTGAATATCTTTCTGTAATAACTACACTTTCATGACCGAGCCTATCCCCGATCTGTACAGGAGAATAACCTAAATTTATAAGTAAAGCACAACTGGAATGTCTTAAATCATGCAATCTGATTCTCTTTACTCCTGACTTTTTACTTCCCCTGTCCATTTCATGATGTAAATAACTTTTTGTAACTTGAAATATTCTGCTATTTTCATCAAGTTTATAAAGTGAATCAAAATAATCTTGCATTTCCTCACAAAGGAAATCTGGCAAATCTATTTTTCGATTACTTTTTTCTGTCTTAGGTGACGTAACAATTTCTTTCCCCTTAATCACTTGAAAAGTCTTATTAATTCGTAATATTTGGTTTTCTAAATCAAAATCTGCTCTAGTTAATGCAAGTAACTCACCGCATCTGATTCCAGTCCAATAAAGAAGCTGAAAAATATAATATGAAACAGGCTTTTCTTTCATTTCTTCCGAAAACATTAAATATTCATCCTTTGTCCAAAAGAGCATTTCCTTTGCTTTTGCTTTCCCCATTTTTTTATTTGCAATACATGGGTTTTTCGCTAAATCATAATATTTCACAGCATGGTTCAATATTGCGTTCAACTGATTTTGAATGGTACGAAGATATGTTTGTGCATATCCTTTTCCTTGATCATCTCTTACGCTTAGAAGTTCATTCTGCCATTGGAGGATATCTGTCGATGTTATTTGTGCAAGGCTCTTATTCTTGAAATAAGGGCGAATATGAGTTTCAATGATATTTTCCTTGTTTACATATGTACTAAGCTTTATTTGTGGCTTAAGATCTTTCATATAAATATCTATGAAGGTGTCAAATCCCATGTTAATATCTTTACTAGTCTTAGATACAAATTCTCTTTCATATGCAGGGGCTTCTTTTTTTGTAGAAAAACCTCTTTTTTCATGTTTCTTACGATTCCCTTGCCAATCTTTATAGTAGGTGGCTACACGCCATGTATCGCCTTTATATCCGTTCCATTTATCTTTATATACTGCCATAATCATTTCCCCTTTCTAATATGGATTCCCTCTTAAATGCTTCAAATAGTCATCATGCAAACTTGCTTCTGCTTCAATTGCTCCTACAAGGCTTGCTGTGTATAATGTTGAGATTAGGTAACCTGACATATTTTTAATTCCTAATTCTGCATCTACAATACGATTAAGCACATCACAGATGTGTTGATAGCGTAATTTTAAGAATTGCGACTTTACTGTATTCCAAGGATATTTTGTATCCTTAATGGTCACATGATCTCGTGGATAACAAACCATATCGCAGATTAAATCATAGATTTCATGAACCATATTGATTTCACTTTCACCATTTCGTCCTGCAACCTCAAGAATCCAATCTAACTTAATATTTTCTGCAATTAATTCTCTATAAACTTCAATCTCTCCATCCATCTGATCATCACTATCATGCTTTTCAGATTGATTGATGGATTTTATATTATCTTTTTTAATATTCAGTTTTTTATTATCAGTATTATATTGCAAGGGATTTCCCGCGACGGATGTTCCGTGACGGTTTTCCCATGACGGCTTTTCCATGTTGGCTATACCGTGACGGTTTTCCCGTGACGGAAAATCGCTCATGGTTCGCTTCTCTGTAAAAACTTCAATCTCACTAATATACTTTCCATTTTTACCACGAGTTTTTGTTCTTGCAATATAACCTGTACTTTCCAAATTGAAGATAGATTTTCGTATAGCATCCACTCCATCAGGTACAATAGAACTCAATCCTGCTATGCTGAATTCCCATCCATCAGGCAAACTACAAATTGTGCAAAGAACTCCTCTATCCTTCATGGACAATTCTGTATCTCGAAGAACACTGTTGCTAATCATAGTAAAATTCTTCTGCGTTTTATTCTTCAAAACAGCCATATAACTACTCCTTTCCTCATATTTCCGTTGAAAAGAAGCACTTACCATGCTAAAATGTATTTACCAGATAGCATTAAGCATAGCTTGTGCAGCCCCTTTTATAGGGGCTTTTTTCTTTTCTAAGTTTGTTTTCATCAGTGTGCTCCCTTTAATAGACATGCTTCTTCATACCAGATCCGGTTTACTTTCCCATTCACTACAATAGCTCTAGGATTCTGTGCTTTCATTTCAGCATTGAGTTCTTTAATAACTTCATATGCTTTTGCTCTTGATACACCAAGATCTGATTTGATGGTATCCACACCAACAAATAAAGGTAATCTTTCTTCAACCATATGTTTTCTCCTTTCAATTCTTATTTTGAATAAATATTAGTATTTACTATATTTATGAGTATATCATATTATTATTTATTGTCAATATTAGTTTTTATTATATTTTTTATTTTTTTATATAAATATTCCATTTCATCTGATATAATGGAATTTAGAATAAATGAATTTTTATATGGAGGTTTGTTATGAGTATATTGGATGGCAATAAAGATAATATATTTGGAGAACGACTTAAAAATCTACGTACTGTAATCATGAATAAAACTCAGAAAGAATTTTCTGAGTTTATGAATATCCCACAGCCAACGTTATCTGCTTATGAAA
This sequence comes from Lachnospiraceae bacterium, assembly GCA_963666475.2. GTDB lineage: Bacteria > Bacillota > Clostridia > Lachnospirales > Lachnospiraceae > JBFHIZ01. The sequence goes on from CAXXJM010000001.1 coordinate 1,866,971, forward strand.
GTGGCAGAAATAAGCCTACTGTTGATGTGGTTATAAATATTGCTGATAAATGTAATGTATCTCTAGATTGGTTGTGTGGAAGAGATGATCAGACTCGTATTAATTCTCTTGGGGATATAATGAGTTTTCTTTTTGAATTGTACGAAACAAAAGAATTTTCATGTAAGACCATTGTTCATGATCGAGTTGATATTGAAGAAACTGACGAAACAGATGATGCAAAACGGAATTGGATACAGATGATGTTCTACCACTGTGAAAATAGAAGGAATCCTGATTACGTTTATAGCCAAGATATCTGTTCTATGATCAAGAAAGTCTCTGAACTTCATAGCAGATTAGTAAACTATGATTATCCTCAGGATTATTATGATTCTGAAAAGAAGCGATTAATTGAAAGTTATGAAGATTATCCAGTAACAAAGATGGATTTCTCTGGAATATCAGAGGAAGAACGCTTAAAGATTAGAAATGAGATTATGAGAGCTGAATGGGAAAAAAATAAATAAATCTCATATAAATTATTCAAAGGAGCTATCGAAATGAATAAACGGGTTAAAGAATGTATTGCTTATTACTTAAACAATATCGATACCGACCAATACAAAGAAGCAAAGAATAAAGCATATGTAGACGGTGAAAAAGTTCATTTAGAATATGTCAATGAAAAAAAACCTCAATGGAAAACTCGCACTGACTATTACGAAGATGCTGACATAGCTCAGGTAATTATTATTGATACTCTTTCAAATGAAGGTGTACGTACGCTTATAAAAAAATTGTATTCTCTTCCAAAGAAAAAATTTAAGGTTACAAATTATTTCAAAAAACCAACTCTTACAAGAAATTATGATTATATACATTTACAATATTCTCACTCTCAAACTGGTCGATTTGCTGAAATTTTGTTGTTAGACGATAAGTATTTAAAAGAAATTAACATCTCATGGTCGCAAGTAAATAGTTATTTCGCTATAGTGCAATATACTTTTTCTTTTAAAAGGTGCCTAAATGATGAAATTTATACTTCCTTTATGCGTGATAATATAAAGAAACTTTCATCAAAAGATTATTCCATCTGGTATCACATATGTAAAGACCGTAATCAAAGTCTAGATGAATTATTATTAACTCAAATGAATAGAGAATATTTTCCATTGCTAATTCAACACTACATAACCACTTTTCTATATACTGAACAGGGTAGAACTAACCAACTTGTCAATATTATTTGTTATTCAAGGAAAGAATCTATTGACATTGATAAGTTATATCTTGAGGACTTCGGTGTTTCCTACTATAACAAAAATGAGAACTATGTAATTTCAACTGATTTTGATGAAACAAGTTATTCTTTGCTTGCCGGTAATAATCGCATCCCTTTCTTTAGTGTTATGGGGTATATTGCGAATTATGGAAATGAATTTTATTATCACTTCAATGGCATAAGAGAATTAAAAATTTTTGAAAGAGAGTTTTCAAAATTTTCTTCAGGTAGAAAGAAAATTTCGTATAATAAAAATTTCAAATCTCTACTTAATAAAATGCAAAGTATTACTGAATATTCACCATCACCAAGAACTAATTTTTACAAACAATTTAATTCTAATTGGGATTTCTATGTTAGTAATGACAAAACAGATCTGAAGGATTTTCATAATAAAGGCAGAAAAATTAATTATCAGAAGATTTATCAAGATAATTTTTCTTATCTGAATATGCTTTCTGAAATCAATTATACAAAAAGTAACCGACGTAATGCAATAATTACAACTATCACTGCAATTATTGCAGTTATTATTTCTGTCGTATCACTATTAAATTAAATTATCTTTATCAAACAACATTGAAAGGATGTATAATGGACTTTAATTATTACTGGCAACAGCTATGGCATATCAAGGATAATTATGATCTTGAGCAGTATTACGATGAGATTATTCGACCACTTTTAAGCGAAATAGCACGAAACTGCAATAACACAAAACTGATTCCAACATATGACACCAGATGCCACAATGCATCGCAATACAATAAATATGAATGCATAATTGGAACCAAAGAAAATCTAGTTTGGCCTGATTATATCTTTGTTTCAAATGACTATACTCATCAAGTTCCTCTTTCACCATATGTTAAGGTAGAATTTAAAAAACCTAATATAAAATTATTACCTAATAATAGGTTTGTGTATTATTCTATATATGCAACATCACATAAAAATACTAATAAAAGATTTGAAAATGAAATATCTTCAGAATTATCTAGTTGCCCTTTAATTCTAACTGATGGAATAACATGGTTATTTCTAAATGACATTTTAGATATTCCGAAAATCGAAACAGAAGATACTCTATCTAGAATTTGCTTTCTTGATGTACATAGTAAATATTACAAAGGTCACTATGTTTCATTAGTATCCGATGCGAACTCTAAATTTGAACTACTAAAAAAGCAAACTATTAATTTTCTTCAAAATTCTATTGCAAGTTCTTAATATTATAGACATTTTATAGACGTAGAAAGCGGGAAGCCGCTGTTTATAAGGCTTCCCGCTATTTTCATGTCACTCAAACTCAATCGTTCCAGGTGGTTTTCCCGTCAGATCATAGAGTACTCTGTTTACGTGATTTACTTCATTTACAATTCGACTTGTTACGGTCTGCAATACTTCCCATGGAATCTGTGCGGACTCAGCCGTCATAAAATCTACCGTATTTACTGCACGCAGTGCAATTGCATAGTCATAGGTTCTTTCGTCACCCATAACTCCTACGGATCGCATATTTGTGAGTGCTGCGAAGTACTGGCCAATGGATGGAGCGATACCTGCTTTTGCAACTTCTTCGCGGTAAATGGCATCTGCATCCTGAACGATTTTCACTTTCTCTGCAGTAACTTCACCGATGATACGGATTCCAAGTCCTGGTCCTGGGAATGGTTGACGATACACAAGGTGGTGCGCAATGCCAAGTTCCAGTCCTGCTTTTCTTACTTCATCTTTGAAGAGATCACGAAGTGGTTCAATGATTTCCTTAAAATCTACATAGTCTGGAAGTCCTCCAACGTTGTGATGGGATTTGATGACTGCGGATTCTCCACCCACTCCACTTTCCACTACGTCTGGATAAATTGTTCCCTGTACAAGGAAGTCCACCGTACCGATTTTCTTTGCTTCTTCTTCAAATACACGAATAAATTCTTCGCCAATGATCTTTCTTTTTTCTTCTGGTTCAATAACCCCAGCCAGTTTGGTGTAAAAACGATCCTGCGCATTTACTCGAATGAAGTTTAAGTCATAATCGCCGTCTGGACCAAAGACCGCTTCCACTTCGTCACCTTCATCTTTTCGAAGAAGGCCGTGATCTACAAATACACAGGTCAGTTGGTTTCCGACTGCTTTGGCCATCAGAACTGCTGCCACCGAAGAATCCACTCCGCCAGAAAGCGCAAGCAATACTTTTCCGTCACCAACTTGTTCTCTCAAACGAACGATAGTCTGTTCTACAAAAGAATCCATTTTCCAATCTCCAGCACATCCACATACATCGGAAACAAAGTTCTGAAGCATCTTTGTACCTTCCTGAGTATGAAGTACTTCTGGGTGGAACTGAATTGCATATAATTTTTTATCTTCATTCTCTGCTGCTGCAACAGGGCAGTCTGCAGTATGCGCCGTGATTTTAAATTCCGGTGCAATCTTTGAAATATAGTCAAAGTGACTCATCCAACAAGTAGTTGGATTGGATACATTATGAAAAAGTTTGGATGACTGCTCTACAAATACACTGGTCTTTCCATATTCACGTACTGGTGCTTTTTCGACTTTCCCGCCAAGTACATGCATCATAAGCTGCGCACCATAACAAAGCCCTAGAACTGGAATCCCTAGTTCAAATAATTCCTTGGTATAGGTAGGCGAATCAGCCTCATAACAGCTGTTTGGTCCTCCGGTCAAAATAATTCCCATTGGATTCATAGCTTTAATCGTTTCTATGTTTGTTTTATAAGAATAGATTTCGCAATATACATTGCATTCTCTAACTCTTCTGGCAACTAGCTGGTTATATTGTCCACCGAAATCGATGACAATGACTTTTTCTCTTTGCAAAGGAAGTTCCTCCTTATTCTGTAGCTGAATTTTTAAATACTTTCCTATTATAAGAGAGTTTTCCGGTCTTGTAAAGAATTCTTATACTTTTTTGCCGTTTTCTTATGAATCCTGTCCTTTTATAATGATACTCACAATTCCCGAGATTAGTCCACCCACAGGAAATACAATCCAGTTAATATACCATAGTCCATATACCAGACCAGAAATCAGGAAAATAATCGTCGCAGAAATCATAATTACACTGCTCCATTTTCCAACTTTATTCTCTTTTTCCTTCACTTCTGGATCTGGGCTGAACTCTCTGTTGTATTCTTTTATGTTCATTCGAGCTTGGTCCATACCTGCGGTAATGAATAAAGTCACTGAAACCGCTATGACCAACATGAATGCGGATACTACAAAAAATATTCCTGGTTCTCCAATTTCTGAAAATATGACAATTCCAATGACACCAACCAAAATCAATCCGATTCCACCTGCAATCTTGCGAATAAAAATCTGTGTCATGCGATCCTCTTCAGCTTCCGTATAAAAAGGTACGATTTGAGGATGTTTCTTTTTAAAATGCTCAAATTCAATACCCGATGAAATCAAAAGCATAATTGCTATGACGACCATACTTAACATAATCGCTGCAGAATAAATCTCTTTAAACCCTATTCCAATTAAGAAAAGCATGACGGAAACTCCGAGTAGTATAAGTCCCACTCCTGTTGCAACACTTCGTTTCATTTTTCTACATTGTTTATCATATTTTTCGTTCTCTTCAATATCTACATCCTGTGCTTCTCCGCGAAGCAAAGTATCCATGTCACAAGAAAACAAATCACAAAGCTGCATGATTTTATCCATTTCTGGATACGTAGTATCTGCTTCCCATTTTGAAATCGTTTGTCTAGAAACCTCAAGTTTCTCCGCAAGATTTTCCTGTGTTAGATTATTTTTTTTACGATAGAATAATAGATTATTTGAAAATGTACTCATTTTGTTACCAACCTTTCTGATCCTCATAAGATAATGTTTAATTTGTTTGAAATAATACATTGAGCCACGTGATGATCAATGTGTTATTCCTTGATTACAAAGTCATTTTATAAAAAAATAGGTGTTAACACTAGAAATTTTATGTTGCTTTTTGCGTATTTTATGTTACTTTTCGGTTGCATTCACTATTTTTTGCTGTTTTTTGCTGATACCTACCTAATATTCTCTGAGAATCAGCTCTGTGAGTCCTGGGTTTGTTCCCCCTTGAATTCGAAGCACTTTTTCACTTCTGCCGTATTGAAATTCTTCCTGCAGCATACGTCTTAGCATGTTTCCACCATGATATCCGTGTATCACCCGAATTCGATAGACCGAGCGATCTGCTTTTCTGACTACATCTTCCACTTTATTTAGCCCCGTTTCATAATCACTTCCGTGCAAATCAATTTCAATAATTCCTGTGCTTCCAAACATCTTTTGTCCCCCATGGTTTTATTATGTATTATACTATCATCTTACACGAAAAAAAAGAAGAACCAGTCGCCCGGTTCTTCTAATTCCTCCGATTATTTGATATCAATTAATTTTCGTTCTTCCACTTTCTTCTCAACTACTTTCGGAACATCGATGGTCAAAACACCATCCTCAAAGTTTGCACGAATATCTTTTTCTGTAACATTTTCACCTACATAGAATCTTCGTTGACAGGATCCATAATAACGCTCTCTACGAATAAATCTTCCTTCTTTTCGCTCATCCGTTGATCCAGTCTCTTTTTCTTCTGAATGTTCCGCATGGATGTTTAAATATCCATTTACGACTTCTGCTTCGATTTCTTCCTTTTTATATCCAGGCAACTCTACTTTGACCTCATAGCCATTTTCAAGTTCCTTTACATCAGTTCTCATGAGAGAATACGGTTGCTCCTTTGAAGGAACATTGAAAAAATCGTTCATAAAATCATCCACATAGCCGTTTCTAAAAATACTTGGTAATAACATAATAATTCCTCCTTTTACCTGGGTTTCATGGTTCGTATCAGTAATACGACCTTTTCTTAATTATGTTATACCACTCGTTGTTAGCACTGTCAACAGTCGAGTGCTAATATTATTATGAACAAAAAATAAAAAAATTATGAACTATACAACAGATACATTGATTTCAGATTGTAAGGTATGATTTTCCTCCCGTTCCTTTTCTTCGTCCTTAACAGATTCTGCAATATAATGAATCTGATCGTTAATTTCCATAAAAGCCTGAACAATTTCTGGATCAAAATGTTTTCCACTTTCTTTTACAATGATTTCAAGTGCCTTTTCATGCGGGAATGCTGGCTTGTAGACCCTTTCACTAATTAATGCATCATATACATCAGCGATTGCCAAAATTCGACCAGCAAGCGGAATTTCTTCTCCAGAAAGTTTATTTGGATAACCCGTACCATCGTATTTTTCATGATGATATTTGGAAAAAATCATTGCATACTTGAGGAATGAATCATCTCCTAATTTGTATGTAGCTTGATAAATTGCATTATATCCTATGATGGTATGCATTTTCATTTCTTCATACTCTTCTTCTGTTAACTTCCCTGGTTTCAAAAGAATTTCATCTCGTATTCCAATTTTTCCAATATCGTGGAGCGGAGCAAGTTTATGCATATAATAGATAATCTCTGTAGTTAGTTTGTCACGATATTTGGGGAGTTCACGTAATTTTTCAGCTACTACCTTCACATAATTCTTAGTTCTCTTAATATGTGCTCCCGTCTCTGGGTCACGATACTCGGCAAGATAACCAATTGCTTCAATCATTGCTTCCTGTGTAAGCATTAGTTCTTTGGTACGTTCTTGCACTTTCAACTCCAAAATCTCATTTTGCATGGACAACTCTTTTTTTGCAATGGTCAAGGACAGATGCGTATGCACTCTGGCTTTTACCTCATAGATATCAAAAGGTTTTGTAATATAGTCGACCGCACCAACCTTAAACCCTTTTCTTTTGCTTTCCGTATCTGACATTGCACTCAAAAAAACTACTGGAATGTCTTCCAACGCTTGATGTTCTTTCATATATGTGCAGACTTCATATCCATTCATATTTGGCATTAAAATATCCAACAAAACAATATCCGGAAATTCATCATTCATATATTCAATTGCAGATTCCCCACTCATTGCAACAGCGATTTCGTAGTCATCCCCTAGTGCTTCTACCAGGATGTCTATATTTTCTTCGGTGTCATCAACAATCAACACAGTACACTCAGAAAGTTTCTTCATCGCATTCCTCCATTATTTCTGCCATACTATTTCATAGTTTTTAAAGTCTTTATCATTTCATCCAAATCTTGTAATGCCTCTTTATATTTGTACTTACGCACTTCCTCACGAAACTGAGTCGACAATTCATGTAATTCATCTGGCCATTTTACAATTTGATAAGTGGCCATAATTTCTGCACACTTTTTGGGTTTATGAGAACTGACATATGGACGAAGCTCATTTAAAAGATCGAGCATATCCTTTTTTGAAAACTCACTTCCCCCTTCTTCCACTTCTTCTGCTTTTGGAAGTGCTTCTGAAATTTCTTTGATAAAGTATACATGAATAGCCTCTACTTCACCAATAATCTTTTCAATATCTTTTCCAGTTACACCGTCTCTAAGTGCATACTCCAGCGTTTTGGCTTTCTCTTGCAACGTTTCTGCACCAATGTTTCCCGCGATTCCTTTCAGTGTGTGTGCCATTCTTCTTGCATCTTCCGTACGCTCTTCTACTACTGCTTTTCGAATCTCAAAAATCATATCTTTATGGCCTTCGACGTATTTTCTTAAAATGCTTAAGTATAGTTCTTCGTTTCCTGCTACAAAATTGAGTCCTTGGTCACTATTTAACCCGGATACCTGTATTCTAAAAATAGCTTTTGTATTGGTCTTCACTCTCATAGTCTTCGCCTGAAATTCTTTTTTTTCATTTTCTGTGCAAGGTACTGCGCCTTTTTTTGAACTCACCCATTTATTCAGCATGCAAAAAAGTTTTTCTGGTTCAATTGGCTTAACCATGTAATCATTCATACCTGCTTCCACGCAACGTACCTTATCTTCTTGCAAGGAATTTGCCGTCATTGCGATAATTGGCAATGCAGAAAATTTTGGAATTGTACGAATTCTTCTTGTTGCCTCTAACCCATCCATAACTGGCATTTGCATATCCATAAATACCAAATCATACTCATTTTTATTGACCATGTCGATTGCAATCTTTCCATTTGCTGCAATATCAATCTTGATTTCACTCGATTTTAAAAGTTCTTTAACTATAAGTTGGTTGAGCTCACTATCTTCTACCAAAAGTATATTGATGTCTTTGAGCAATGCAATATGCTCGTTTACTTTGTTCATTACATGACCGATTCCTTGATTCTTAGATATTGTACGATCTCCTAATACCTTTCTTGTAGATTCAATTAAGATATGTGACATAATTGGCTTAATCAAAACGATTTCAATACCTGCCTCTTTTGCTTCTTGATAAACTTTATCATTTCCAACCGAGGTCATAATCAACCCTTTGGGTCTACTATGTAAATCCATTGTGACAATTTTTTTCCAGGTTTCCGTTCCACTAAGTCCCGACATTCTCATGTCCAGATAGACGATTTCGTATGGTTTTTTATCCTGATCTGCTTTCTTTATGAGTTTTAACGCGTTTTCTCCTGAGTCTACGGTTTCCGGAATCATCCCATGTATTTTAACTATCTCACGAAGAATATGAGCTGCTTGAATATTATCGTCAACAATTAACACTTTTCGATTTGCTAACTGAATCCCACCTTTATCTTTCTTTTGTTCACGATTCTTTTGTTCCAGAACGACCACAGTAAACCAAAATGTACTTCCCTTTTCATATTCCGAGTTTACCCCTACATCTCCACCCATCAAATTTGCAAGTTGTTTTGCAATGGCCAGCCCAAGACCTGTTCCCCCATATTTTCTTGTATAAGACATGTCGATTTGCTGAAATGGCTGAAACAGATTGTTTTTTTCATCATTAGTAAGACCAATACCTGTATCCTCTACCTCAAAGCGAAGCATCATTTGGTCAGCATCACTTGATACCTTACGAATACGTATGATGATTTCTCCCTTTTCTGTGAATTTTACAGCATTGGACACGTAATTTAATAGAATTTGTCCCAGATGAATCGGATCGCCCGTCATTTCATAGGGAACGTCAGGCGCAATATCAAACAGTAATTCCAATTCCTTTTCTTCACATGTCCTTCCATACAAATCAAAAATATTTTCAAGAATACCATGTATGTCGAAATCAACGTTCTCTATTTTAATGGTTCCTGTAGAAATTTTTGAGTAATCCAGAATATCATTTACTATAGAAAGCAACTGCTGACTGGACCGATAGATTTTTTCGGTATAATCTTTTTGTTGCTCTGTTAATTCTGTTGCACTCAATAAATAAGTCAATCCAACAATAGCATTCATCGGTGTACGAATCTCATGACTCATATTAGCCAGAAATTCGGACTTTGCTTTTGTGGTTTCCTCGGTTTGTACCTTCGTAACAATCAACTCCTTATTTAACTTGGTCATCCCATCCAACAATTCGGCATTTGTAGGATTCGTAAAATAATCTTCAATCTTCGAAATGATCTCTTCATCCAAAGGCGGAAGCCAAGTGGCCCTTTTTTTGAAAAGACTAAGACGGACAACATCCTCCCTTTGTTTGGTCAATTCTACATCTTCAAACACAACTGGAGCAGCCAAATCATATTTGTCCCATCCATTGGATTCAAATATCAATAGAATTCCATATTCCTTATTCATTTCACCCAAGAACGCTGTTATATGTACCACACGTCCATCTACAATTGCCATATGTAAAATTTCAGATATTAAAGTCTCCATACGAGTTATGAGAACGCCAGAAAAGCCAAGCAAACGAAATGTTCCTCGTAACTTGACCCGAATATCCACAATTTGTTGACTATTACTAATCTCTTTCTTTCCAAGCTCCTTCATATATTCACCATTCCCCATTTAGAAATATATTCCCAAGTTCTTTCGAAAATACATATACAGATTCACATATATATATTATACCGTTCTAAACTTTCAATTTCAAGACAACTTGTAGCAACTTTTTCGAGTTAATTCACTACATATTGTTTCGATTTTATTTGTCAGATATTTTGTCCTAAAAAAGAGGTATGATCCATTTTGATCATACCTCTTTATATACTTAATTTATAATTCTTCTTACCGCCAAGATTGAACGATATGTAGCTGTTCCCACTATGATTCCAGTCTTCTCCGTACTTGCATGGACGATCTGTCCTCCTCCTATATACAAGGCCACATGTCCAGAATAACAAATCAAGTCACCAGGCTGCGCTGCACTATAGGATACACCTACTCCTGCCGACCGTTGACTTGTAGATGTTCTTGGTATTGCATATCCAAATGCAGCATAAACGGATTGTGTGAATCCAGAACAGTCGCATCCGTTCGTTAAGCTTGTTCCCCCATATACATAAGGATTCCCCACAAATTGCAGACCATAATTTGCAATCTCCTTGCCAAGTTCACTTCCTGTTGCACTTGTAACCACTTGCGAAGGATTTGAACCTCCATGGTTTGCTGCTGCTTCAGCCGCCGCTTTCTCTGCCTCAATTTCCTCTAGACGTTCAATTTCTTTCGTTTGCTCTTTGATTTTGCTTTTATATTGATTTGCCAGTTGTTGTGCTTGTGCAATTTGCGAATCGTAATCCTCGCAAGTTGCTTCTTTTGCAAGCATCAATACTTCTAATGCTGCTTGCTCCTCTTCGTATGCATGCATTGTTTCGGTAAGTTCAGCGGACTGGATTTCTAATTCTTCCTGCTTCTGTGCTACAATTTGAACCGTATTTTGATATGTGACCAAACTCTCCCGATCGTAATCATAAAGCATTTGCACATAATTCACTTTGTTTAAGATTGAAGTGATCGATTCACCCGAAAAAAGAAATTCAAAAAAACCACTCTCGCCTTTTTCATAAAGAATGCGTATTCTCGTTTTCATGTCTTCATACTGCTGTTGTTCGTCCGTAACTGCGATATCATATTCCTCTTGAAGTAGTGCTTTATCCTCTTCCATTTTCGTTACTTCTTCTTCAATGACACTAACACTGGCTAATAGCTCCACAAGTCTTGCATCCAACTCACCAAGTTCTGATTCCAACTGTGCGTAAGTTTCTTCTAAATCCTTGATGCTATCATTGACAGCATCGAGTTGTTTTTCTGTCTCTTTATTTTCTTTCTTGATATCAGAAATAGTGGTAGCCCCTGCGGGTGCTACCACTATCAAAATACTGAATAATAGAATACTTATTAAAATTCTACGTCTACATTTTCTCATATCATCACTCCAATACGCAAAGATTCGCGACACGAGGAGCACATTATACTGCTTGACTCGAATTAGTTACTTTCCGTCGTCGTATCATCTGCGAGAATTGTAACGGTCGAATTTGCTTGTAAAATTTCATACATCTTAAGAGATTCTACGACTGGGTAGAAAACGTCTTCTCCGTATGCTTCGATAAATGCTTCTCCAGATTCATATCCATAATCGGAACAATGTTCAGCTGCAAATGCCTGAACATCTTCAGCTGTAGCTTCAATACCTTCTTGAAGTACAAGCGCCTGCATCAAAAGATCTCTCTTTGTGTATACAATTGCTTGGTCATTCACTTCTGCATAAAAATCATCCATGGTTTCACCATAAAGAGAAGTTACCAAATCTTCTAAAGTTACACCATACATAGAAGCCCACTGAGAAGTCTGTGAAACTAATCCATCTGCGTATTCACTCACCATAGACTCTGGCAATTCTTCTGCAAATGTAGAACTTGCGAGAACAGCGTTCAATGCTTCGTCCTGAAGATATTCATTGTAAGCAGTATCGATAGATGCTTGCAGTTCAGCACGGATTGCTTCTCGAAGCTCCTCTACTGTTGTACAGTTTTCATACGCAGCTGTAATCATTTCTTCTGTAAGTTCGGTAGGAATTACTTTTTCTTTGATTGATGTAAGTGTTAAGTCAAAAGTAGCATCTTTACCAGCAAGGTCTGTTGCTGAATAATCTGCAGGGAAAGTAAGATCTACTAATTTGTTTTCTCCTACTGCCATTCCTACAATAGCGTCTTCGAATCCGTCAATTGTTACACCACTTCCGAGTTCAAAATCGTCTCCGTCTGCACCAATTGTTCCAGAATCAAACTCTTCGCCTTCTGAAGTTCCAATGTATTCAAGCTGAACCAAATCACCTTCTGCTGCTACTCGATCTGTGATTAGATTATAGTATGCATTGCTTGAAAGAATGCTTTCGATCTGTGCATCGATATCTTCTTCTGTCACTTCATCTTTTGCTTCGACCTCAATGGTGATTGCACTGTAATCCCCTGGAGTAACATATTCAAGTGGATCAATTTCCACTTCTTCTGTAACAGCTGTATCCTCTGTATCTGTTGCGTTTGTATTAGCTGTGTTATCTCCACAACCTGCTAGTGTAGCAAGTGACAAGATCATTGCCAGTGCCATCGCTATTCTTTTTTTCATGCCCTAAAATTCTCCTATTCTTTTCATTTCTTTTTGAAACTGTGCAAAAACACACGCTCAAAAGAAATGCATATTTCTGCAAAATATAATTATGCAACAATGTATTTATAACATATATCTGTAGTCTTTAAAAGTCTTTTCACAGATTTTACACTTTTTCTTATAAAATTGGTGAAAGAAGACGACTGATCTGCTCTTTAAATCGAATAACCAATCCCCTTTTCTCATAATCTTTTTTTGTTATCTGTGTGCAGTGCGGCAAATCATCTTGGAATATTTTTACCATTTTTCTGGTTTCTTTTTGGTCAAAGACCAGTGCATTGACCTCAAAATTTAGCTGAAAACTTCGAATGTCCATATTTGCCGTTCCATAACTATAGCAACGATCATCAATAATCATTCCTTTGGCATGCAGAAATCCACCATCATACGTGTAGCAATTTGCACCTTCCATTACCAGCTGACCAATATACGAATAGGTTGCCCAATACACAAACATATGATCCGGCATGCATGGGAACATGATATGTACTCCTATTCCCGATTTTACAGCCATCATGAGTGCATTTAAGATGCATTCATCCGGAATAAAATATGGGGTTTGAATATAGATGTTCTCTTTCGCCTTTTCAATCAAACGCAAATAATTGTCTCGAATGTTTTGTGTGCTTTCATCCGGTCCACTCGATATAATCTGTACCGAACTTGTTCCACTTCCTTTGTATTTTGGAAAATATTCACTTTTCATTTCAAATTCTTCTTCATTCGAAAAATTCCAATCCAATAAGAAGCGTAATTCCAAATCCTTAGCTGCACTTCCATCAATTCGTAGATGTGTATCTCTCCAATGTCCGAATCGCTTTTTCAAATCGATGTATTCTTTCCCAATGTTATAGCCACCAACATATGCCGTTTTCCCGTCAATAATCGCTATCTTTCGATGATTTCGATAATTAACACGGACATGTAGTTTTCGAAGTGCTGCTGGAAAAAATTCACAAACATCGATACCGCTTTTTCTCAGGCTATTCCAATATTTTTTATGAACACTTCTGGCGCCCATTGCATCGTATAAAATACGAACCTCTACACCTTGCTCGACTTTCTTGATCAGCTCTTTGGCAATACGTTCAAACAAAACATCTTTTTTAATAATGTAATACTGAAGATGAATATAATGTTCTGCTTGTTTGATATCTTCAATCAACGCATCAAATTTGGAATGTCCGTCTGTATACGTGGTGATTCGATTGTCGTCTTCTAACATTGCTCCAAGACAATTTAAATTATAAAGAATCAAATCTTCATAACCTTCGACTTGTGGGTGCGTAATCGTTAATTCATGATTTTTTATACTTCGGCGCTGTCTTTGAATCTGTTTTTGCTTCTGATCGAAAACTGCCTTTGTCTGAAACATTTTACGCTTATGTAGATCACTTCCCAAAAAGAAGTAGAATACAATCCCAACAATTGGAACTGCATACAGAATTAGCAACCATGCCCATGCTGCTTTTGGTTCTTTTCTTTGAAAGAAAATTATGATGATTGCCAACAATAAGTTAAAAAACACCAAATGATCTATAACAAACGAAAAAACGTCTTGTAGTATTATTAATATTTCTTGCATTTGCATACTCTCCAATTCATCGTCCGAAGGTACATGACCACTTTATTATAGTCTTTTCAAGTCAATTTTTCAATCATTTCCACATTTCACATCTTGCACGAAAGTCCGAAAAATGATAGACTTAGTTGATAAAATAGTTCGGAGGTAAGTTATGAGTACAGGTTTAATTATAGCCATCAGCGTATTAGCTGTATTGGTCATAGCAGTTGTAGTTTTATATATATTAGGAAGAAGAGCGCAAAAACAGCAAGATGCTCAGCAAGCAGAAATAGAAGCTCACAAACAGACGATTTCCATGTTGATTATAGACAAAAAACGAATGAAGCTGAAAGAATCCGGGTTACCATCCTATGTCATTGAGCAGTCTCCAAAACTCATGAGAGCTACTAAGCTTCCAATTGTTAAAGCAAAAGTCGGTTCACAAATCATGTCATTAATCTGTGACGAAAAAATTTATGATAGCATTCCTGTCAAAAAGGAAGTGAAAGCGCAAGTCAGTGGAATTTATATTGTTGGTGTAAAAGGGCTCCATGGTTCCGTAAAAGCATCTCCAGCAGCAAAAAAGGGCTGGTGGAAACGTACCGTTGATAAATTACAAGAAAAAGCAGGAGCAAAACCTTTATAAGGTTTGCTCCTGTTTTTTTGATTGTATATGGATTGTAATTCTACATTCATCTCTTGTTTCTTCATCCATTTCCATTTGATATTGAATGGTCAGTTTGAGTTGATCCTCTTCTTCCTCTATCCATATTTCTTTTGTGTCAATTTGAAATTGAAAGCTACCATATGGGGTATGATAATCCATTGGATATTTTTTCGACCTTTCAAACAACATTTCTGTACGTAAGGTTCCATTTTTTTGTAATGTCACAAAATCTTCATCGAATCTCAGATAATTTCGAACCAAATCTCCTTCCGCACTCACTCTTTCGTCGTAGAACACATAATGTTTTCCACTCTTTTTATAATAGGTTCCCATATTTTGAGACTGCTCTGAGTCTTCTCCATGGACACCAATAACTGTAATCTGTACTTCTTTTTCCATGATATTCCTTATTTCTTTAAGTTCAACAATCCTTGCACAATTGTTTGATGATTCCATTTTCTTGATTGGTAATATGGCGACGCATCGCTTCTTGTGCATGTGATTTGTCTTTGTTTTTAATGCTTTCAAAAATATCTCGATGCTCTTCCATTAATATCTTATGCGTCGTAGCATCTTTAATATATTCAAAACGGTAACGATATACTTGCTCTGATAGATTGTTAACCAATTGTACAAGTCTTGCATTTCCAGTGGAAGCTACGATAAAATCATGCATGTCCACATCCGCTTCTGCAATTTCCTTTGCATCCTTAGCCATAACAACTTCTTCAAATCTTTTAATTTTAGCTTCTAGCTCTGCAAGTTGCTCTTCTGTAATACGTTCACATGCAAGTTCTACCGCAAATGTATCCAGATTTCTACGAACTTCCAAAACATCTCTTAAGTTCTTTTCCGTAATTTTTGCAACTGTAGCTCCTCTTCTTGGAACCATCGTCACAAGACCTTCCAATTCAAGTTTTCTAATCGCTTCACGGATCGGCGTTCTACTGACCCCTAAACGTTTTGCCAGATGGATCTCCATCAATCTTTCACCAGGTTTTAACTCTCCAGTCAGGATTGCCTGACGCAAAGTCTTAAAAACAATCTCGCGAAGTGGCAAATATTCATCCATTTCCATATTTAACTTCTCCGTTACGGGATCCTTATACATGATGCTTCTCCTTTATTTTACGTAATAACTACCTTTTCTATCCCTGTTAAATTCTCAAAGAAAGAAACAGCTTCTAGAGCCTTCTTTTCTTGATCAAATATTCCAAATATCGTCGGACCACTCCCACTC
Source organism: Lachnospiraceae bacterium (assembly GCA_963666475.2). Classification (GTDB taxonomy): domain Bacteria; phylum Bacillota; class Clostridia; order Lachnospirales; family Lachnospiraceae; genus JBFHIZ01. The sequence goes on from CAXXJM010000001.1 coordinate 1,883,203, forward strand.
ATCATTGCACCAAGTGCTCCATGTTTTATCATTTCTTCTTTATATAACTTAAGTTCAGGGTACTTGTGAATCGTAACTTCCTCTAGTACATTTCCCATAGACGCACAGATTTTCTTAAGATCTTGCTCTTTGAGTGCCGCCATCATCTCCAAAATATTCGGATGTTTTACATCCTTCACCTCATCGTATGCCCGATACACTTCTGCCGTGGATACTGCTGTAGAAGGTTTTACAAGAACAATTTTGCAGCTCGGCAAGGCTGGTACTTTTGTAAGGATTTCTCCAATCCCTTCGGCTAGTGCAGTCCCACCTAAAATACAAAAAGGAACATCTGCTCCAATATTGACTCCTAGATTCATCAATTCCTCTATGGATGCATGCACCTCAAAAAGCTCATTGAGTGCCAGAAATGTCTCTGCAGCATCTGCGCTTCCCCCACCAAGACCTGCGGCATGTGGGATTCTCTTTTCCAGAGAAATATGCACACCTTCACAAATTCCGTAAGACTTCATAAATAAATTTGCAGCCTTAATGATCAAATTTCTTTCATCTTCTGGAATCGTCGGGTCAGACGATTGCATCGTTGCTTTTCCCGTCTTGTTTTTTTGAAAAGATAGTTCATCAAACAATTCAATCGTATGCATAATCATAGAAACATCATGATATCCATTTTTACGTTTCCCAAGCACATCTAATGCGATATTAACTTTTGCTCTTGCTATTTTTTTGATTGAATCCACGAATTCCTCCAGATAAAAAGAATTTGTTTCTAATTATATACAATCCCCCTGTTATTTGCAAGAAATCTAGAATAAATATCTAAACTTTTTCTATCTTTCTTTCGATATACTCTATGAAACTACAAATTGCACAAGGTGTCGTATCATACCAAGGAGGGTAGGCTATGAATGTAAATGGAATTACTCGCGCAGAACCGACTGCAAACTTAAATCCTTCCACTTCGAGAGCACCCGAAGCTTCTCCTGTCAAAGAAGACAAAGATCACTCTGTCAAAGAATCGTCAGGAGTCGTATACGAAAAGTCATCGGAGTCAAAGGAAACCAAAACGGGGAACTTAAGTCACGCCGAAGTTGTTCAGCAAATGAAAGCTGATGCAGAGGCAAGAACCGAACAGTTTCGATCATTAGTCGAAAAGATCATATCCAAGCAATCTGCTGCAATCAAAGAACCAAGTAGCATCTATAGCTACTTAGCGACCGGTGATTTCACAGTAGACGAAGCCACAAAGCTGAAAGCTCAAGAAGACATTTCAGAAAATGGCTATTGGGGTGCAGGTCAAACATCTGATCGAATTGTCGATTTCGCAATCGCACTTGCTGGAGGAGATACCTCCAAAGCTGAGATGCTAAAAAATGCTTTTATCGATGGGTACAAACAGGCCGAAGAGACCTGGGGAGGAGAACTTCCGGAAGTAAGTCAGAAAACCTACGATTTAGTCCTACAGAAACTAGATCAATGGTCTGAAACATAAACCACTCCAAAGAAAAACACCTGCTACATGAACTTACCACATGTACAGGTGTTTTTTGAGTATTTTATTTGACGCACCCAATTAAATCACGTATGTCAGAAATCTGATACTGATCCATATATTCTTCAATTCCACGAATCACTTCAACCGTTGTATATGGATTTACAAAATTCATGGCTCCAACAGCCACCACACTCGCTCCTGCCATGATAAATTCCAAAGCATCTTCTGCGTTTGCAATTCCTCCCATTCCAATAATTGGAATTTTGACTGCCTGATGCACTTGATGAACCATTCGAATTGCAACGGGTTTTACAGCTGGTCCAGAAAGACCACCAGTCTTATTTGCTAATAGAAATTTTCGTTTATGTATATCTATTTTCATTCCAGTAATGGTATTAATTAATGAAACCGCATCAGACCCTGCTGCCTCTGCTGCCCTAGCCATCTCCGTGATATCCGTCACATTCGGACTCAGTTTCATAATAATAGGTTGTTTTGCATGCTTCTTAATTTCTTTTGTGATATGAAAAAGCGCCTCTGCATTTTGACCAAAAGCAATGGCCCCTTCCCTAACATTTGGACAAGAAACGTTGATTTCCAACATATGCACTGGCTGGTCAGCCAGCTTTTCCACCACTTCGATATATTCTTCTACTGTTTTTCCAGATACATTTACAATAACATTGGTGTCATATTGTTTTAGAAACGCAAGATCTCGCTCAATAAATACATCCACCCCAGGGTTTTGCAAACCAATTGCATTTAACATTCCTCCGTAGGTCTCTGCAACACGAGGTGTAGGATTCCCCTTCCATGGTACGTTGGCAACACCCTTTGTCGTTACTGCTCCCAAAAGATTCAAATCTACAAACTCATCATATTCCATTCCAGATCCAAAGGTTCCAGATGCTGTGGTTACAGGATTCTTAAAATCAACGCCCGCAATCGTTACTTTTGTATTTTTAATCATCAGATTTCCACCTCCTGTGCTTCAAAGACCGGACCATCTGCGCATACTCTTGTGTTATTTACCTTGGAATGTTCATCAATCCCTTTGGTCTCGCATACACATCCCAAACAAGCCCCTACTCCACAAGCCATTCGTTCTTCCAAAGAAAGATATGCTTTGATTCCTTTTTCTGCTGCAAAGTGTTTGATTGCACGAAGCATCGGTGTAGGGCCACAGGAATAAATAATCTCAGCCGGAATCTTTTTTTCCTGCAAAACGGTCACGACATTTCCTTTGGTTCCAAGACTTCCATCATCCGTCGCAATATGAACCGTACCAAAAGCAGAAATTTCCTGATCCAGAAATGTTGTGGAATCACGATATCCCAAAATTATATGAATTTCGGTTGTGGCATCTGCGTTTTTTATGTCTTTTGCCAACTGAAGCATGGGAGGAATTCCAACCCCTCCTCCAAGTAATACCACGCATTTCCCTTTCGCTTCTTCAATTAAGAATCCGTTTCCAAGATTTCCCATAATTGAAATCGCATCTCCAGCCTGATAGGACGAAAACTCTTTTGTCCCTTCTCCAACCACACGATATACAAAACGAATCCTTCCCTGCGTTCTATCCGCTTCACAAACACTTATTGGTCTCGGAAGCAATGTTGACTGATTTTTTGGATAGATGGATAAAAACTGTCCTGCAACAACGTCTTTTCCTAAATCGGTAGTCACCCAAAGATCGTAAATATCCTCTGTCAATTTTTTCTGCGAATATACAGTAGCTATTTGTTTCTTTTTCTTCATGTTTATCCTCTTATTCTTATTCGATTTACCGGTATTCATATTCATGTAATACTCAATATTTGCGATATGCAATTTCTCCGTTTGTGATTGTATAGTAAATAACTCCGGAAAGATTCTCTCCAATGAGTGGTGAATTTTTTGATTTTGACGCGGGATGTGAATAAATTTCTTTTTCGTGTTCTGAAAAAATAACGAGATCTGCTATCCCACCTTCGCGGAGTTCACCAGCATCCAGTCCATATAGCCTTGCTGGATTACATGTCATTTTTTCTAATAATTGCATCAATGTCAAGTCCCCAGTTTCGACCAAATACATCAACCCAACGGACAAAGCTGTCTCAATTCCAATGATTCCACTAGGTGCCTCAAAGAAATCTCGGTCTTTTTCTTCCGTTGCATGTGGCGCATGATCTGTCGCAATAATTGGAATCACATTCTCCCTCAATCCCTGCACAATTGCCAGGCGATCTTCTTCACTTCGTAGTGGTGGATTCATTTTGGCCAGTGTTCCTTTTTCTCGAACAGCTTCTTGTGTCATCGAAAAATGGTGCGGTGCCGCTTCTGCATAAATTCGATCGCTTTTAATTCTAGCTTCGCGTATGAGTTCTACACTTTCCTTAGTACTAATATGTTGAATATTTAATATGGCATTGGCGCGTAGAGCAATTTCGATATCTCGTTTGATGATTTCATACTCTGCGCGGCTAGTAGCCCCACCCACTCCAAATAGTTCTCTAGCAATCTCATCGTTTATCCCGCTGTTCTCAATATATCTTACATCTTCTTCATGTAAGCTAATCGGCACACCCAAAGCAGCTGTTTTTTTCATGGCATCTTCTAAAAGTATCTCATCCATAATTGGTTTTCCATCGTCGGTAAACCCTACTGCCCCAGCGTCAAGGAGCATTTCCATATCTGTCAGCTCTTTTCCGCCCATACCTTTTGTAACCGTCGCACAAGTCTTTATATGTACTTGTAAATCTTTTGCATTATTATATATATAGTCCATGACTTCTCTTGAGTCGCCGACTGGTGACGTATTTGCCATAAGTACAACCGTCGTAAAACCACCCTTTTTTGCCGCTCTTGCACCGGACAGAAGATCTCCCTTGTATGTATAGCCAGGATCCCGAAAGTGTGCATGAACATCGATAAGTCCCGGTGCCACAATTTTTCCGGTCACATCATATTTTTCAACTGGTTCTTCTTCTGGAATTTGCTCCTGTACGCAAATAGCTTTTACTTTCTCATCATCCAGATTCTTTTCCATTCTCAATATCTTCGTTCCATATACGAGAACATCTAACAATTCTTCTCTTTTGCTTTTTGGATCAATCACATAACCGTTTTGAAATAATAACATGTTTTCTCCATTCTTTAATCACAATCTTCTCTCAAATCTCTTACAAGTATAATAGATTTGCCTTAAAATATCTACTTTTTTCCCACATTAACTTCAACCTATGTTTTTCCCTTGCACCACCCTATCAAAACCGATATAATGAAATGGCAATTTCAATGAATTTATCATATCACTCTACAAAGGAAGGTTTTTCATGATTCGAATTATCACAGCATCCATATTTTTAATATTATTTTTAATAGGTAGTATACCCCTCATGATTATCGAATATATCGTTGGTCTTTTTTCAAAAGATATTCGTTCAAAAAGCTCTCTGGCCATTGTGAATTGGGCATTTAGATGCATTCTAAAAATTACTGGTGTAAAGCTTACTGTCATTGGAGAAGAACATGTTCCTAAGGACGAAGCCGTTCTATATGTTGGAAATCATACAAGTTTTTTTGACGTTCTCCTTACCTATACAAGAGTACCCAGACCAACTGGCTATATTGCAAAAAAAAGTATGGAAAAAGTACCTTTACTAAATATTTGGATGAAATTACTATACTGTCAGTTCTTGGACCGCGAAAATTTAAAAGCAGGAATGCAAACAATCCTAAAAAGTATAGATACCATTAAAAGCGGTGTATCCATGTGTATCTTCCCAGAAGGTACTAGAAATAAAACCCCGGACACACTCTTACCTTTCCATGATGGCAGTCTGAAAATCGCAAAAAAAGCCAACTGCCGTATTGTTCCAATGGCTCTCACAAATGCTTCCGCAATATTTGAAGATCAATTTCCAAAAATCAAAAAAGTACATGTAATACTTGAATATGGCAAACCATATTACTACACGGATTTAAGTAAAGAAGACCAGAAAAATGTTGGTGCTTATGTACAAAACCAGATTCAAGAGATGCATTTAAAGAATAAGGCGCTTTTATAGGATTTTTGAGCGACTAAAATAAAGACCTGTAGCACCAGTTACGAAGCAACACTTTCAGAAATGCGGAAGCGTGAGTTGCGAGCAATTGGTGCTACAGGTTTTATTTTTATGTGTCTCTTTTTACTGAATTTCTTCAAAATCATCCCATACAAAACTCATGGGCAACAATATCTTAATTTTCGGTCAACTTTTCTACAATTGCCGAAAACCCTTGCGAATTGGATGCCTTCACTAAGATGGTATCTCCTTTTTTCAAGATTTGATCTCTTTTTACGTAAAACTCTTCTTTTGTGTCAAAGTAATATATCTTTGCGTTTCGTTCTTCCTCTGTTTTTACTGCAGATTCTTTTGCATACTTCATTAATTTTCCTATAAAAATCAATACGTCGATTGGTTGTTTTCTTGCGCAGATTCCGACATTTTCATGAAGAATTTTGGATTCCTCACCAAGTTCGCCCATATCTCCTAAGATTGCAACCTTTCTTGTCTTTGCACTTGCTAATGTGTTGATTGCTGCACGCATAGAAACGGGATTTGCATTGTAGCAGTCATCTATGATTGCGTACTTTTCGGTAGCAATCATATGGCTTCTGCTTCCAACCGTTCTCGTATGAAAAATGCCACGTTCTATTTCTTCTTTTGATAAGCCAAAAATTTCTCCAACAGCAACTGCAGCAAGTGCATTATAAATCATATGTTGGCCTGGAAGCGGAATTTGTACATCATAATCCGTCTTTTTTCCTTGAATTCTACAATGCGTGCCTTCCAATCCAAAGTCATTCACATCAAGAACTGTAACATCGTTTTCTTTTCGAACCCCAAAATGTACTCTCTTTTTTGCTTTTGGTTCTGGAATCGACAATAGCATCTGATCGTCTCCATTACTTACTAAGGTACCATCAATCTTCATAAAATCTAGCAGCTTGGATTTTGCATCCAAAACACCTTGTAGCGACCCAAGATACTCCAAATGACATTCTCCAATGTTTGTCATGACACTTACATCCGGTTTGGATGCCTCAGCCATTTTTTCCATTTCTCCGAACTGGCTAATTCCCATTTCAAGAACAGCTACTTCATGCAGTTCTGTAATCTCAAAAATCGTCAAAGGAAGTCCAATTAGATTGTTATGATTTCCTGTTGTTTTATGCACTCGATATTTTTCTGACAACACAGAGGCAATAAATTCCTTCGTTGTTGTCTTACCAACACTTCCTGTAATCGCAACAATACGAATATCCAACTGCCTACGATAAAATTTTGCCAAATCCAAAAGTGCTTTTAAACAGTCTTGTACTACAATGTACGAGATTTCCACATCCACTGGCTCATCTTCACAGATTACACAAAGTGCACCGGCACTTGCTACATCTGTGATAAATGTATGTCCGTCAACACGTTTTCCTCTCGTCGCAACAAACAGTCCATCCTTTTGAATGAGTCTAGAGTCGATAGCTACGCTGCTCACGACCTCTGCGTACTCGATCCCTGGTTTTTGAATCACATGCAACTTCCCATTCACAGCTTTTGCAATATTCTCGAGTGTCATATTTTTCATGACTATTTCCCCCTTTTTTGCATGGACAGCATTACGATTTCTTCGCATAATGCATCAAAATCCATCCCTACGGCAGCCGCTTCTTGTGGTAGCAAGGACGTTGGTGTCATTCCGGGTAGCGTGTTTGCCTCAAGACAGAAAAAATTACCGTTTTTGTCTAGCATAAAGTCCATTCGAGCATAAACTTCATAGCGAAGTGCAAAGAATACTTTTTCCGCGGCTTTACGCATTTGTATTGCCAACTCTTCTGGGAGATCTGCTGGGCAAACCTCCTCTGCACTTCCTTTTTGATATTTGTTTTTATAATCATAAAAGCCAACTTTTGGAATGATCTCGATGACAGGTAGTGCTTTACCAGCCAAAACGCCCACCGAAAATTCTCTGCCCTTAATACATTCTTCAATGACTAACTCGTCTTCAAAAGAGAAAGCCTGCTCTTTGGCATCCAAATATTCCTGCTCATTGTCTGCCATGTAAACGCCTACACTAGATCCCCCGCATACAGTCTTCACGACTAATGGAAACGTCACCACTCGATTCTCAGGTTTGTCTTCCATCCCTTGAATCAATCGAAATCCTTTTGGCGTAGAAATCTGATATGCTGCCATAATTTCTTTTGCAATTGTTTTATCCATTGCGAGCATTGCACTTGCATAATTTGTTCCGGTATATTTCACACCTAAAAGATCAAATGTAGCCTGTACTTTTCCATTTTCTCCGCTTGCCCCATGAAGCGCAATAAACACAATATCTGCTGATTTACATAATTCTAAGACATTGGGTCCAAAAAAGGTCTCTCCACCATCCTCTCGTGCTTTCTTTATTTCTATGAGATTTGGGGCAACTTCACTAATTTTTTCAGGACGATTTGAAATATCTTTGCAAGTTTCAAATACCTTTAAATCTGAAACATCCGTTCCTAAATAAGCATCCACAAGGATTGCCTGATGTCCTCTTCTTATAAGTGCCTGATGGATCATTGCTCCAGAACTAAAAGAAACATCTCTTTCCGTGCTAAATCCTCCAGCTAAAACCACTATTTTCATTTATATTCCATACCTTTCATGTTCATTATTCTTCTAGCATTGCTTGCATTTTTCTTCCTAAAATAAGGAGATATTGATTATTCAATAATACATTGTTCTCAAAAGATTCCTTGGAAACAGTATATCCTATTTCTTCGCTATAGGAAAGACCATCCATATTGATTCCAGTAAAATAAGAAAAAATCTCATCCAATAGCTCCTCATATTCCTGGCTATAATTTAGCTCATGAATCCATAATAGTTCGATGCACTGAAACAAAAAATCTTCAGCTTCCGACTCACGTACCATATAATAGCTGGTTCGATAATCATCTTCCCATGCAATCACTTCTTTTCTCATCAAAGCCATTTGATCAATACAAAAATCGACATTTACACTGCGGCGAATAGACATATAGGCTGTATTTCCATAAAACATGTCTCGATCTTCAATGTGTGTTCCACCGCTTTCTACTGCATAGGTTTCAGCACTTTTACGATACGTGTATCTTCCCGTTAGTTTATATAACTCTGACGAAGCAAAATAGGCTATTTCTGAAGTTATGACCGACACCTTTCCTGATGCAGAGTCCTCTGCTTCTTTTTTCATCAATTCAACTGCATAGGTATATTTTTGTTCCGCAAATTTTGTATACGTTGATGTTTGTGAAGAATCATATCGGTTAACCGTATCGGCAAGTTTTCCAAAAAAAGCCGCTTGTCTCATCTCGTCTACCGCGGTAATATCTAATTTTGTATTGGTTTTGTTACTTTCATTAATTTCTTCTGGGTAAATATCATATTTCATGATTTCATCAGCTACTTCCAACATATAATCCAATATGTCAGGAATATTATTCTGTGTAGAAAACAAATCCCCATCAAAAAACCCACCAGGATACATTTCTAACGCGAGGAGTACCGGAAATAATTCTTCCAAATTCTCTGAATTAAAATATCTTCTAGTATCTTGTTTGATAAAATTTTCTACAACTGACTGGTAAAGAACCTGAATATCTTTCGATTTTTTTATGGAAAAGGGATAGGATTGACCAATTCTATCAGTCTGCACATAATAGATTCCTTCTTGCCTAAGTTCAGTAAAATATCCAATCGACAATTCTGCATTTGATGTATGTACTAAATCACCCTCATAGACTAAGTTCCCGGTAACGTACTCATATACTTGAAAAGTATCACTTAGTTCATCTCCCCGAAAGAGTACCGTCTTTATTCCTTCAATCTCATACCCAGCCTGATCAATGATTACGTTTGGTGTGTATTCTTTGGTATCATATGAAATTTCGTATTCACTCGCAAATGCGTCTCCTTCGACTGCACTTTGAACAATTGGTTCACTTTCCTGCTCGTTGGTTTCTTCTTCATGACAGCCACTCAAAGTCATACAAAAAAAGAATGTGGACAAGCCCAGGATCCATTTCAATTTTCTATGTTTATGTCCTATATTCTTCAATCTTACTTACCGACCTTCCTATGCATTTATTATACTCTGTAGACAAATTCACGTAAAGATTGATTTTATTCCCATTTTGTTTTTTTTGTGCTACTATAGAAACATAAAGTTAGTCAACTATTCACCTGTTCGTTTGGAGGAATCTTATGAATATTACAGAAATCGAAAAAAGCGTTGGACTCACAAAAGCAAATATCAAATACTATCAAAGCGAAGGCCTTCTCGCACCTGGAAAAAACTCAGAGACTGGAAAAATCGACTATACTGCTGATGATCAAGCTGCACTTAAAAAAATAAAGATCTTACGTACCGCAGGTGTTCCTCTCGAAGCCATCAAGACCCTCATGCTTTCAAACAAAAGTATGGTAGATGCACTAAATGAAACGGAAAAAGCACTTACAGACCAAATGAATATATTAGAAGAAAAGCGTGTACTCTGCATGACAATTCGAAATCGAGAAGAAGCTTTTCACAACATGGATCTTAGTGCCTACAACCTCGAAACACAAACTCCACATGTAGATCCAAAAGCAGTCTGTAAATCTGACAAGGTATTCCGTTCAAAATTCATTGATTTTCTTGCAACACTTATAGGAGCGCTCGCCGCATTAGTACTTTTATTGGTGCCTGCTTATTTTAACCTTACCGAATCCATGACCACATTCCCATGGTGGGGAATTTCTATCTGCGCTGCACTGATCATCGTGTCTTTTGTCATTCTGTTTACCAGCGATTATAAAAAAAACACTCCGAAGTCACATAAGTGATTTCGGAGCTTTTTTTATAATCTTAATAACCACACATTTATCATAATAATATGAAAGAATCACATTCTAACTATTCACTTACACGATTGTAATTAATTAGACATCCTTTTAATATAATCTCTCGTTCTTCATCCGTCATACTTGCAATCGAAAGTTTGAACTCTTTTAAATCATCTTCCGATACAACATATGCCGTAAAGTCGTTTTTCTTGTTTTCCATAGCTTCTTTGATTCCTGGAACAAATAAATAATCTCCATTCTTAAAAGGTAGTTCTCCTTTTTCAATTAAGAAAGGCAACATTCCCCAGTTCATCAAGTTCGAGCGATATCTCTTGGTCGCATATTCATTTGCAATATTAGCCCATCCGCCTAAAACTTTTTGGCAAGAAGCCGCTTGTTCTCTTGCGGATCCATCACCAGGTTTCACTGCGAAGATGGTACTACCAACGCCTGTGTTTGCTTCGCCCACGCTTTCAAATGTCTTGTTGATCATCGCAATCTTATCAGCGACTTCTTTGCTTGCTGAAACAAATGTTTCTCCAGACACGCGAGCCTTTTCAACAGCATATACTTCTTTTGCTTTTCCAACGTAAGAAGGATCTTTTCTAGACAAGGTAAATTCAGCAAGTCCTAATGGGTTCGAGCGGTAGGAAGAAGTTTCTCCTGAAGGAATAAGTTCATCCGTAGTCGTGACAGGGTCATGAATTTCTGCTACGACTTTTAACAACAGATTTTCAGTCAATGCACTCATTGCTGGCCAATCTTTAATATTTGGTCCAAATTTCACTTCCACAGATGGATCGGCCACCCCTTTTGAATCAAAGATACGGTGCTCATATATCTTACTATCAAACTGGTATCTTGGAATATTTTCATGATCAACAACTTCTGTAGCTGGTGTCAAGTATCCTTTATTTGCTGCGGTTGCTGCAATTGATCTTGCATCCATAAGTGCAACAGAAGAAATTTGTCCATTTTGCAATTTCGAACCTTCTCTATTCGGGAAGTTTCTTGTCGTATGACGAATACTAAATGCATTGTTTGCAGGAGTATCTCCGGCTCCAAAACAAGGTCCACAAAAAGCCGTCTTAAAGATTGCTCCTGCTTCCATAAGTGTCGCTACACTTCCATTTTTTACAAGTTCCGTGTAAATTGGGGTTGATGCAGGATATACACTTAATGTAAATTCATCTGCTCCAATGTATTTTCCTTTGATGATTTCCGTTGCAGCACAGATATTTTCAAATCCACCACCTGCACAGCCAGCGATAATCCCTTGTTCCACATAAAGTTTATTGTTTACAATTTTGTCTTGAAGAGAATACTCTACTGCATTTCCAAGGCTTACTTTTGCATTTTCTTCTACCTGATGAAGAACGTCTTTGAGGTTTCGATTGACTTCTTCAATGGTATACGTATTGCTTGGATGGAATGGCATAGCAATCATCGGACGAACTGTACTTAAATCTACATGAACAACACCCTGATAATAAGCTACTTTTTCCGGTGCAAGTTTTTTGTATTCTTCTACTCGTCCATGTATTTCGTAAAATTCCTTGATGACCTCATCGGTCTCCCAAATCGATGAAAGACAAGTCGTTTCCGTTGTCATAACATCAATTCCAATACGGAAATCCGCACTTAAGTTTGCTACTCCTGGTCCCACAAACTCCATGACCTTATTATTGACATATCCATTTGCAAAGACCTCTCCTATAATCGCAAGTGCGATGTCTTGTGGTCCAACTCCCAGAATTGGTTTTCCAGTTAGATGAATTGCCACAACTTCTGGCATATCAATATCATAGGTTTGATTTAACAACTGTTTCACAAGCTCAGGTCCACCTTCACCCATAGCCATTGTTCCAAGTGCTCCATATCTTGTATGAGAATCCGATCCTAAAATCATTTTCCCTCCACCTGCCAGCATCTCTCGTGCGTACTGATGGATTACTGCCTGATGAGGAGGTACATACACTCCACCATATTTTTTTGCACAGCTTAGACCATACATATGATCGTCTTCATTAATTGTACCACCTACAGCACAAAGTGAGTTGTGACAATTTGTAAGTACATATGGCATTGGAAATTTCTCAAGTCCTGACGCTCTTGCCGTTTGAATAATTCCTACAAAAGTAATATCGTGTGATGTCAATTTATCAAATCGAACCTTCAACTTTTCTTTGCTGTTTGAAGTGTTATGACTCTGAAGAATTGAATACGCAATCGTACCTTCTTTCGCTTCATCTTTGGTATATGTCGTTCCAGTCAATTGTTCAATTCTAGCCGCTGCATTTGCATCATCAACGACCCATTCCTGTCCACCAACCAGATATGCTCCCTGTTTTTCTAATGTAATCATGTACTCTTCCTTTCTTGTTAACCTAAACATAAATCATCCGTCATGTAAAGAAACTGATTTATTGCTTCAAAACACCGATTGTCACTTCTTCTCCGTTGATATTCCAGTCTTTGCTTACCCCGTTCATATCATCGTAGCATACTGCATCCGCAAGAACCTTTGACGCGATAGATGCTTCATTCTTTTTCACAATACTCTCAATTACATCATTACCTTTTAAATAAACTGTAATATGATCCATTACTTCAAATCCAGCATCCTTACGCATGGTCTGTATTTTACTAATAACTTCACTGACGTTTCCTTCTTCTAAAAGCTCTTCCGTTAAGTTCGTATCCAGGACTACCGTAACGCTCTGATCTGCTTCTGTAACATAGCCTTCTTTCTGGGTCATTTCAATCAACAAGTCTTCTTCTGTAAGCTCTACCAAAACGTCTCCAACCATAAAGCTGATCTTGCCTTCTGATTTTAGCGAATCCATTGCGCTATTGCCATCAATCACTTCTAACTGCTGTTTGATTCCGCCAAGCTGTTTCCCGTATTTTGGTCCAACTGTACGTAATTGTGGTTTAAAATTGTATGTTGTAAAATCTCTTATGTCTTCTACAAATCGAACTTGTTTTACATTAAGTTCTTCTTCAATGATTTCTTTATAGTAATTTCCAAGGACATATCCTGCTTTGATGAACATCGTCGCAATTGGCTGTCTGTTCTTGATGTTTGCCTGGTTTCTACATGCACGTCCCATAACAACTGCATCGAGTACATGTTCCATATTATCTTCTAGTTCTTTATTGATCCATGCTTCATTTACTTCAGGGAAATCACACAAATGAACACTTTCCTTTGCAGTTGGATCTAAGCTACAAACCAAATTCTGATAAATTTCTTCGGTCATGAACGGAATCATAGGCGCTGCTGCTTTTGACAAAGTAACAAGAGCGGTATACAGAGTCATATATGCATTAATCTTATCCTGTTCCATACCTTTTGCCCAGAAACGTTCTCTACCACGACGCACATACCAATTACTCATTTCATCTACAAACTCTTGTAAAGCTCTTGCAGCTTCTGGGATGCGATAGTTCTCAAGGTCTGTATCCACACTTTTTACTACAGAATTCAACTTCGATAAAAGCCACTGATCCATTACCGACAATTTATCATATTCTAAAGTATATTTTGTCGCATCGAATTGGTCGATGTTTGCATATAGAATAAAGAATGCATAGGTATTCCAAAGAGTACCCATGAATTTTCTCTGTCCTTCCTGCACTGCTTTTCCATGGAAACGATTTGGTAACCATGGTGCCGAGTTTACGTAAAAATACCAACGAATTGCGTCCGCACCGTATTCTTCTAGTGCTTCAAAAGGATCCACAGCATTTCCTTTAGACTTACTCATTTTCTGCCCATTTTCATCCTGAACATGGCCAAGTACGATAACGTTTTCATATGGTGCTTTATTAAACAAAAGTGTGGACTCTGCAAGTAGAGAATAGAACCATCCTCTTGTCTGGTCCACTGCCTCTGAAATAAATTGTGCAGGGAACTGTTGCTCAAAGAGTTCTTTGTTTTCAAATGGATAGTGATGTTGTGCGAATGGCATTGCTCCAGAGTCAAACCAGCAGTCGATTACTTCCGGTACACGTTTCATGGATTTTCCACATTTTGGACATGGGAATTCTATTTCATCCACATATGGGCGATGCAATTCTACCGTTTTCGCATCTTCTATACCACTTAGGGACGCCAATTCCTCTCGGCTACCTACCGCGTGCAAATGTCCACAATCTGCACATTCCCAAACGTTAAGTGGTGTTCCCCAGTATCTGTTTCTAGAAATACCCCAATCTTGAATGTTCTCCAACCAATCCCCGAATCTTCCTTTTCCAATTGTTTTTGGAATCCAGTTGATGGTGTTATTATTTCGAATCAAATCCTCTTTTACCGCGGTCATTTTGATAAACCAAGATTCTCTTGCATAGTAAATAAGTGGTGTATCACATCTCCAGCAATGAGGATAACTGTGTTCAAATTTAGGCGCTGAGAATAAAAGATCTGCTTTTTCAAGTGCTTCTAAAACCATAAGGTCAGCATCTTTACAGAATACGCCAGCCCAAGGAGTCTCTTCCGTCAATTCTCCTTTGTCATTTACGAGCTGTACAAATGGAAGATCATATTTTCTTCCGACCTGTGCATCGTCTTCACCGAATGCAGGGGCGATATGTACCACACCCGTACCATCGGTTAGTGTAACATAATTATCACAAGTCACATAAAATGCTTTCTTATGTTGTTTTTCACAGATATCGACAGCAAAGTCAAATAAAGGAACATATTCTTTGCCTTCTAAATCGCTACCAATACAAGTTGAAATGACTTCATAAGCAGCTTTACCTTCTTCTGCCAATCCACCTAGCACCGTATCAAGGAGTGCTTCTGCCATGTAGTAGGAATATCCATCTGCTGCTTTCACGAGAGCATAGCTTTCTTTTGGATTCACACAAAGTGCAACGTTGGATGGAAGTGTCCAAGGTGTTGTCGTCCAAGCCAAAATATAAGCATCTTCGCCAACTACTTTAAAACGTGCAATTGCTGAACGTTCTTTGACATCTTTGTATCCCTGCGCAACTTCGTGAGAAGAAAGCGGTGTTCCACAACGTGGGCAATAAGGTACAATTTTAAATCCTTTATATAGAAGATCTTTGTTCCAAATTTCTTTTAGTGCCCACCATTCTGATTCGATAAAATCATCATGATAGGTTACATATGGGTCGTCCATATCTGCCCAGAATCCAACAGTAGCTGAGAAATCTTCCCACATTCCTTTATATTTCCAAACGCTTTCTTTACATTTGGTAATAAATGGATCCAGACCATATTCCTCAATTTGTTCTTTCCCATCCAATCCTAACTCTTTTTCTACTTCTAACTCAACAGGAAGCCCATGGGTATCCCATCCCGCCTTTCTAGGAACCATATATCCTTTCATGGTACGATATCTTGGAATCATATCTTTGATAACACGAGTCAGAACATGTCCAATATGTGGCTTTCCATTTGCTGTTGGAGGTCCATCATAAAATGTGTAGGTCTCTCCTCCTTCACGTTCTTTCATACTCTTTTCAAAGATCTCATGATCTTTCCAAAACTTTTCCACTTCTTTTTCGCGATCTACGAAATTCAGTTTGGTGTCTACTTTCTTGTACATATATGTTCCTTCCTTTCAAAATATTCATTCCAAATAAAAAAATCCCATCCTTCATTGTAAAAGGACGAGAGTTATCGTTATACCACCTGTTACAACATACGGCAACTTGCTTGCGATATGCGTTTCCTTTAACGGAGAAAATCCGGCTCACATTTACTTGGAAGATCGCAACGACCTATTCCGTTTAATATGGCGACTCAAAAGTGATTTTCATCAATTATCTACTCACACAGTCTTCACTGTTATTCGGCTTCCACCTTCCCGAATTCGCTGGAGCTTTCAATCATTAACTACTCTCTTTGTCCATGTCTTTTCATATAATACCATCCTTAAGAACACTCCTAACCATGGCTACTATGCGTTATTATAAAATGCAATACAAAGTTATGTCAAGCATATTCCAATCAGTTTTACAAAAACTTGCAGAAAACATATCTTTTCAAATGGATAGTGAGCTGCAACGTATGAAGATTAAAGAAGTGGGCCGTAAATAGCGAAAAGACCGCAATCTGCCCAATCCAGATGTAATAAGGTGCTCATATACTTCAGATACAATATATGAATTTTGTTTGGAATAGATTCTAAGATTTTGATATCAAATTGCCCATTATTTTATTAATTTTGGGCAAATAACGACCACTTCATATAAATATATCCATTACACGCTTTTCTATCATATATGTCTTACGAATTTCTCTCTTCCTATTCATCTTTGGAAAAAACGGAATGTATTTCTATAGATTTTGCCCACTTTGCTGTCTTATATTTTGTTCGGATTCTTAGATTCTTATTCTGCGAGATTACTTTCCATATCCAAAAGATTGAATGAAGTTTGACAAAAAATACGTAGGGGGTATAATCAAATCAATACGATTTAAGGGAGGACCTTATGGAAAGACTAAATTTGACGTTACTCACAGACTTTTATGAGCTAACCATGATGCAGGGCTATTTCAATAATGAAGCCCAAAACGAAACTGTTGTTTTTGACATGTTCTACCGCGACAATCCTTCCCATGGCGGGTTTGCCGTGTGTGCTGGTATCGAACAAGTCATCGAATATATCAAAGAACTTCGTTTCAGCGATGAAGATATTGCTTATCTTCGTGCTCAGAATGCTTTTACCGATGATTTTTTGGATTATCTTCATGCATTCGAATTTACAGGAAGCATTTATGCAATTCCTGAAGGAAGCGTAATTTTCCCTCGTGAACCGATTGTAAAAGTCATTGCTCCAATTATGCAGGCTCAACTAGTGGAGACCGCTATTCTAAATATTATTAATCACCAAAGTCTGATTGCTACAAAGACCGCTCGTGTTTGCTATGCTGCAAAAGGTGACGGAATTTTAGAATTTGGACTACGAAGAGCACAGGGCCCAGATGCAGGAATTTACGGTGCACGTGCCGCAATGATCGGTGGTTGCGTGGGTACATCTAATGTACTAGCCGGCAAAATGTTTGATGTTCCAGTACGTGGAACCCATGCACATAGCTGGATTATGAGTTTCCCTGATGAATATTCTGCATTTAAGGCTTATGCCGACATATACCCAAATTCATGCATCCTATTAGTAGATACCTATAACACCTTAAAATCTGGTATTCCAAACGCAATCCGTGTATTTGATGAGCTTAAAAAAGAAGGTGTAAAACTAGGAAACCATGGTATTCGTTTGGATAGTGGTGACCTTGCTTACCTATCCAAAAAAGCACGTAAAATGCTGGATGAAGCAGGTTATCCAGATGCATCCATTACCGCTTCCAACGATCTCGATGAGTTTTTAATTGACAATTTAAAAGGGCAGGGAGCAAAAATTAATTCCTGGGGAGTCGGAACCAATCTGATTACATCTGGTGATTGGCCAGCTTTTGGAGGTGTTTACAAACTCTCAGCAGTGCGTAAAGAAGACGGATCCTTTGCACCAAAAATCAAACTCTCGGAAAATACCGAAAAAGTTACAAACCCAGGGAACAAAAAGATCATTCGAATCTACGAAAAAGATGAATACAAAATCAAGGCTGACCTAATTTGCCTCGAAGACGAGGTCGTTGACGAAAGCAAATCACTTTTATTATTTGATCCATTAGAGCCTTGGAAAAAGACCAAACTTCTGCCTGGAGAATATAGCACTAGAGAATTGATGGTTCCACTATTCATTGATGGAGAATGTGTATATACCTCACCATCCGTCATGGAAATTCGAGCATACTGCCAAAGAGAACTTGACACCCTGTGGGATGAGACCAGACGACTTGTAAACCCACATAACGTATATGTCGATCTCTCCGCAAAACTCTACGACATCAAAATCGAATTACTCGACCATTTTCAATAAGTTAAGCCATGCAATTAAAAAAGAAGAATCGTTCGTCGAGAGTATATTCTCGTAAGAGCGAGTCTTCTTTTTTTATTATAGGGCGCAGCCCGTGATGAACGAAGCAAAGCGTAGTGAATCGCATGGCGTAAGACTTTATACAGCCCATGATGAACGAAGCAAAGCGTAGTGAATCGCATGGCGTAAGACTTTATACAGCCCGTGATGAACGAAGCAAAGCGTAGCGAATCGCATGGCGTAAGACTTTATACAGCCCGTGATGAACGAAGCAAAGCGTAGCGAATCGCATGGCGTAAGACTTTATACAGCCCGCGATGAACTATTCGGTCCAAATAATCGTTCCATTCACTAATAATTGTCCATCTGATACGTTGTTCATAAATAGAATATTTCCATTCGAAATACAGTTAATTGGTTCTTTCCCAGCATTAATCATCAAATGAAGGGTATTTCTTCCCTGCTTCTTATAATGAATAACTCTTGCTGTAGATTCATTAATCCAGACGATTTTCTCGGACTTTGTCTCCGGAAAGGTATTGCGAATGCGAAGTAATGTTCTAACCTGATCCGATAGCTCTTTAAATTTTCCAGCTTCAATTTCTTCCCATGGCATACATTTTCGATTTGCTTTCATAGTAGAGCCATTTAAGCCAATCTCTGTTCCATAATAAATACATGGACTACCCTGTAACGTCATCAGAATTGCAATTTTTTGAAGGAAAATATCTTTATTTCCCTGACAACGATCGATCGAACGATCAACATCATGCGAGTCCAAAAAATTAAATATGCATCGATTGATCTGCTCGTAGTACATCGCATATCCTTTGTTAATGCTGTGCTCAAAATCCTTTGCAAGAAGTGCATTGTCCTTCCAGAAATTATTCATTGTAGCAACAAATGGGTAATTCATTACTGAATCATATTCATCTCCTTGTAACCATGCAAGGGAATCGTGCCAAATCTCACCCAACAAGAACAGTTCCGGATTTATAGATTTGAGTTCCTTTCTAAGGAATTTGATAAATGAATGTGCCACTTCGTTTCCAACGTCAAATCGAATACCATCAACGTTCCAATCTTTAACCCAGTGTGTACATATATTCTTAAAATATTCCATGACATCTGGATTGTTCGTGTTTAGTTTTGGCATATATGCCTCGAAAGCAAAAGAAAAGAAATCTCCATTTAGGGTTTTATAATCATGCTGACTGATCGGCCAGTTGTTTACAAAGAACCAATCTGCATATTTTGATTTTGGTCCATTTTCAAGTACATCGAGCCATGGCGCAAATTTTTTTCCAGAATGATTCATGACCGCATCGACCATAATTCGAATTCCCAGCGAATGTGCTTCTTCAATCATTTGCGTCATCTCTTCCTCTGTTCCAAAATCCGGATCAATTCTCGTATAATCAATGGTATCGTACTTGTGATTGCTGGTAGAATAGAATACAGGCGTCAAATAAATACCAGATATCCCTAATTCTTTTAAATATGGAAGTTTTTGACGAATTCCCTCGATGTCTCCACCATAAAATTCATGCCAACTTTCATCTTCTTTTGTCACCCAATCATTATTTACAAATCTTTTTTTTCTGGTATTTCCTTTGGCAAAGCGCTCTGGAAAAATCTGATACCATATCGTATCTGGTACCCATTCTGGTGTTCTGCAGACATCAGAAGGATTCATCCACGGAAAGATAAAGCGCTGCATCATCCAGTCATCATCAATATCATCGACCGAATCATAAAACCCATCTTCCAGCAAATATTTGTGTTCGCTTCCAGCCCATAATTCAAAATGATACTTGAGTCGCTTATATTTTGGAGAAACGATAACACTCCAGATATTGTGATAAGATAATTCCTTCTCCAATTTCATGTTGAACGGATCGCCGGTCCAGATATTTTCACCAGTTCCCATTCCAACTTTGAACGGATCGCCAACATAAACGGAAACTCGATCAATGTCTTTTCCAGTACGAATACTAATCTTTTGATCAGATTCAGTTAATGAATAACAATCAAGCATATATGCGTGGTGAGATATTTCTGCTAAGTTCATATGAACCTCCTTTACTACGGTGATGTTTCTGACCTACTATGCCTATATTATATAATCATTTATTCTCGAAAACTTGCATATTTAAGCCAAAAACCAATACAATACTATCATTGTGATATGTTTTCTATAAAAATCTATAAAAATATCACCACAAGGACTCGATCAACAAACTTATTTATTTTGGAAATACTTAATTATTATTCTTATATAATTGCCCAAATGTAGTTTTCACTAGGTGTTATTTTAGGTAACAAAAATCTTTTTTTGTTCATGAATCACTGATTGGAAATTTATGCTTTATTATTACACTTAAATTTCCAAAAATGAAATGATTTTTGGGCATTTTATACATCTTACTCCCTTAAGATTTCCAATTGCTAAATTCCATTCAATATATTTTGAGTCACCAATATATTTTGGGCATTTTCTTATTAATAACCTATATAATGAACAATCATTGCATAATAAAACACCCACAACACAAAAGCGACTATTCCCGGAAATCATCCAAGCAATAGTCGCTTCTTTTTTATCTCGATTACATCAGATCTCATCTCAATCAAATCCATCTCAATCAGATCTCAATAGCATCATGAATTTTCTTCAAACTCTCTCTGGAAATTTTTTCTATCTTACGATCAAAAGTGACTAAACCATTTCGTTCACCTTCTACATCAGTAAACTGTGTATAAATAAATGCAGTCAGGCCACTCTTCACGGCAGGAGCAATTTCCTCTTCCATCATCTTTCGATAAGCTTCTTCAAACTCTTCTTGCGTGTCTAAATGCTTATAGCCATATTCAGCTTCAATTCCATGGTGTCCTTCTATTGATAATTGGAATCCACCAAACTCTGACAAAGCTACTGCACGGTGATGTCTATCTTTTTTAAATTTATATTTTTTGAAGTACACATGCTCGGAAACAAGTTCACCTGATTTTTGATCGCTCCAACCACTTGCAGGGTCAATGGTTCTTGTCGAATCTAGCTTCAGAATTCTATCCATAACATCTGTGGAGTCGAATTGTCCCCACCCTTCGTTGAATGGAACCCACATTGCAATACATACTGCATTATAAAGCTGATAAAGAGTTTCTTTTGTTTCTTCTAAATATTGCTTTCTGCTTTCTTCGCTTTTTCGGAAGAACCGTTTGTACCTCGAATCTTTTGCATGTAAACCAGTAATCAATGGGTGTTTTACTAAAAAGTCATTGTACATCGTTCCGCCATTAACCATATCCTGCCAAACAAGAATTCCATTCACATCACAATGATGATACCACGTCATAGGTTCAATCTTTACATGTTTTCGGATGGTATTGAATCCCATCGCTTTCATTTGATCGATATCCTGATACATGACCTCCTCATCCTTTGGCGTGTATGAACCATCTGGATAATAACCTTGATCAAGGATCCCTTTATGAATGTATGGCTTATTGTTCAGACAAAGTCTTTTGACTCCCTGATGTTCTTCGATGGAAAACTTCCGCATTCCAAAATAAGAGGTAACCCGATCTGCTCCCATTGTAATGGTCACGGGATATAAAAACGGATCTTCTGGAGACCATGCATGAAAATTATCAATGTAGAAATGAAATGCATGATTTGCGATTCCTTCCACTGCAATTCCCTTTTGCTCGCCATGATCATATGACAGACGGCACGGAAGATCTTGCGAAGCGTCAATCAAAACTTCCACCATAGACTCATCATATTTAGGTGTAAACCAAATTCGTTCGATATAAGTACTTGGTACATTTTCCAACCAAACAGTCTGCCAGATTCCACTTGTTGCAGCATACCAAATTTCTCGAGGTTTCAAAGTTTGTTTCCCTCTCCCATAATAAGAGGTATCCGAAAAATCCTGAACGCACACCGTAATTTTGTTTTCTTCCTGAAGAAACGGTGTAATATCAACACAAAACGATGTATACCCACCTTCATGCTTAGTTACAGAAACGTCGTTAATAAACACTTCGCAAACTTGATCCACTGCTCCAAAATGAAGCAAAAGTTTTCCGCCCATGTAAAATCCTTCCGGAATTTCGAGTTCACGCTCATACCATAGTCTCTCATCTGGCTGAAGCACTCGTTCTACTTCAGAAAGCTTTGTTTCTGGTGAATAAGGAACCAAAATTTGTCCATCAAAAATTTTGGGAACCCGGTCATCTTTCCGAATTGCGTATCTCCAATATCCATTTAAATTTAAATAGCTCATCCTACGCATTTGTGGACGCGGGTACTCTACCAAAACCTCTTTTTCATCTTTTTCCTGTTCTTGATTCCACAAGCCTTTTCTCACTGGTACACCTCCTTATTATGATTATTGTATATATATAATCATAGTATCTCTGGATATTCATTACATAAATATCGATATGGTTTTTCATCTTCTTCTATTGTCGGAAATCTCCCAACTTTTTCATAGAAATAATTATCATTCTCATCATCGTTGCACATCGAAACCTCCCCAATTAGGATATCTCCCGTTCCCGGCTTCACATCAAAATCGTGAAACTGATGTGGAGATAAAGTAATACTTTCTCCTGGCAAAAGTTCAACCACGGTTCCTGCAGGAACAAAATATTGTCTGCCGTCTGAGCGAATCTGTACATTTGTCTCTGCAAAGGTCCCATCTCCTGCATCGTTATATACGGTGATTTGTAAAATTCCTCCACCACGATTAATGATGTCTTCGCTCTTTTGAAAGTGAAAATGCATTGGTGAATGTTGCCCTTCCTCAAGCATCAGTAGTTTCTCAGCATAGGTCTTCATATCTTTGGGGTTTTTCGGATTCCCATTACGCAACGTAATTAATGCAAAGCCAACCTTTTTATAATCTCCTAACCCATAGTCCGTAATATCCCAGCCCAAGTGATTTTCTCGAATCTCATCATATTCATGGCCAAGATTTTCCCATACTTTTGGTGTGAAATTGCAAAAAGGAGGCAATGCAAATCGATACGTCAAAATCATTTTCTCCATTTTCTTGATTGCTTGATTGACTTCTGAACGCTTCATGGTTACTCTCCATTCTGTAAACTACATTCCCCAAATAAATTTGAGCCAGGAAATGGTATAAGGAATATTTTTTGAAACACTTGGAATATAAAGGATTGGATGCGCCATGTTAGGTGAAAAACTCATATACTTCTCACTTCCAGATAAATCGATACCATAAACACCCAAGCTACCGTCTTCACCCGTTTCATATACAAAATAAGGTTCTATTGCCATATATGTCTCATCATCTAATAATGTACTAATTTCTGCAAAGAAACCCGGATCATATTTTTGATATAATTCATCATCTCCAATGAGTAAATCCGTACCTCCTAGCCCAAGTTTTACGTCTAATAGATAAGAATCTTCTTCTATATATTCGTCAAACGAAATACTCAAATCATACTCTTGGTCATTTACATATTCTATAAACTCTTTTTGCATTTCATAAACAGACATATCATCTAGATGATCATCCATTACCGCGGCATATAGATTGATATCATTTTTTCTGCTGATTACTCCTACAATAAAAACGGTTGCAACAATGAGTAGCGCAAGTATTATCAACGTCTTAACTAGATAATAACTGACATAATAATTCCATCGCTCTTTTCCCTTAAGCTCGCGAAGCCTGGATAATCCACTCTTAGACTCATCTTCTCTCGTATAAAAATCTTTTTCACTCATACCTATTATGCCTTTCTTTCTGATGTTTCATTTGTATTTGAATTGAAATCCTCAAGATCATTTTGACCTGGGTCAAATTGTAGAATTTCCATATCTGTAAGAAATTGATTGATTTTTGTTAAAATCATCTGTCCTTCTTTATCTGTATTTTTTAAAGATTCATACGGCAAAATAAAATAAGGAACACCTGCACCATTAAAGGTTAATTCTTTTTCGTATTTCTTCATTAAAAACGGAATCTTAGCAGGATTTAAATTTGCTTTTCGATCGATCGTAAACTTCAAGCGATTTCTCTTTCCCTGTACCTCTTGAACATACAACGCTGCTGCCGTCTGTCGAATGAGCGCGATTGCAAGAAGATTTGAAACCGGTGTCGGAATATCTCCAAAACGATCCAATAGTTCTTCTTTCATATCCGTACATTCACTCTCATTTTCAATTGCAGCAATTCTCTTGTATATATCAAGCTTTTGAATTTCATTAACAATGTAACTATCTGGAATAAATGCATCGATATCTACATCCACTAACGTTTCTGGTTTAATCGTAGTAACAATTCCTTTTCGTTTTTCGACTTCCTGATTCAACATTTTACAATACAAATCATAGCCAATTGCTTCCATATGTCCATGTTGTTTGTTTCCTAGTAAGTTTCCAGCTCCTCTAATCTCCAGATCTCGCATTGCAATTTTAAATCCGCTACCAAGTTCTGTGAATTCACGAATAGCTGTCAGCCTTTTCTCTGCTACTTCTTTTAATATTTTATCCCTTTTATATAGCAAGAATGCATACGCATTTCGATTGGAGCGTCCTACTCGACCTCGCAACTGATACAATTGAGAAAGTCCCAACGAATCCGAATCATGAATGATGATTGTATTCGCATTTGAAATATCTAAACCAGTCTCGATAATGGTTGTTGAGACTAGCACATCAATCTCACCATTAATAAATTCGTACATGATTTTTTCCAGCTCTCGTTCACTCATTTGGCCATGTGCGTATCCCACTCTGGCATCTGGAACAATATTTGCAACTTTCGCTGCAATGTCTGCAATGTTATTTACACGATTGTATACATAGTATACCTGTCCATCTCTTCCTAGCTCCCTGCTAATAGCCTCCCGAACCATCTCCTCATCATATTCCATAACATACGTCTGAATCGGCAGTCGGTCTTCTGGGGGTTCTTCCAAAACACTCATATCACGAATACCTATTAAACTCATATGAAGAGTACGAGGAATTGGTGTGGCTGTCAGCGTAATAACATCCACTTCTTCTTTCATTTGTTTAATTTTTTCTTTGTGCTTAACTCCAAAACGTTGTTCCTCATCAACAACTAAAAGTCCTAGGTCCTTAAATTCCACATCATCCGAGAAAACACGATGTGTCCCTACAACAATGTCGACCAATCCTTTTCGAAGGTTCACCAAAGTGTCTTTGATTTCTGCATTTGTTCGAAACCTCGACAAAAGATCAATACGTATCGGAAAATCTTTCAACCTTTGCACAAGAGTATTATAATGCTGTTGTGCAAGAATGGTCGTAGGCACTAAAAATGCGACCTGTTTGCTATCCTGCACTGCCTTAAATGCTGCGCGAATCGCAATTTCGGTCTTCCCGTATCCTACATCTCCACAAACAAGACGATCCATAATTCGTTTGCTTTGCATATCTCTCTTCACAGCTTCTATCGCCAACAATTGATCCGCAGTCTCTTCATAAGGAAAAAGCTCCTCGAATTCCCGTTGCCATATGGTGTCTTCATGATAGCTATATCCTTGTTTTGCTTGTCTCGCAGCATACAATCGCACCAAATCCTCGGCAATCACAGAAATTTCACTACGCACTCTTGTTTTCGTATTTTTCCATTCTTTCGAACCAAGCTTATTTAACTTCGGTTTCTTTGCATCCCCGGATGCATACTTTTGAATGACGGACAGATCTGTAGCAAGAATATATAAATTGCCATTATCTTTGTACTGAATTTTAATATAGTCTTTTGTAACCTGATCAACTCGTACCTTTTCAATTCCCTGGTAAATTCCAAGTCCATGATTCTCATGAACCACATAATCTCCAACATTGAGTTCAGCAAAATCATTGATTTTCTTTCCTTGAAAGGTTTTATGCGTTCTTTTGGTCTTCTTTTTCTCCCCAAAAATATCACTTTCAGCAAGCACCACAAACTTAATCATTGGATAGGAATATCCACGAAGAACCGTCCCATGATAGGTCATGATCTCACCTGGAAGTAGTTCATGGTTTTCATCTTCACTGTAAAACGCGCTCAATCCTTCGTCCATAAGATCTTTGGCAAGTCTTCTTCCCCTTGTACCAGAGGCTGAAAATAATATGATTCGATATCCCTGTTCTTTGTATTTTTTTAAATCTTTTACAAGGAGATCGAACTGATTACTATAGGAAGGCACTGATTTGGCATCGATCGAAAAATTTACATCATGCTTGATTAATAAATCTTTTACATCCAAAGTTGTCAAAGAAAGTAATGGAAATTTCTCAGCTTTCCAAATCACACTTTCATATGGTTCAAGAATATCCGCTTGCTTGGACAAAATATATCCCTTTTTCAAGCGTTGAAACATACTCTCCTGATATTCTTTGGAAATTGCATGCACATGTTCTAAGATACGATTTGGTTCGTCAAACACTACCAAGGTCGTATCCGTATCAAACAAGTCCAAAAAAGTCTCTGTTGTCGGATAAAAATACTTAATCAGACTTTCCGGATTTGTAACAATACCAAGTTCACGAATCATCTCCTGATGTTCCTCAAGAATTTGACTCATTCGATGATGTTCTTCTCTTTGATTTTCTTTTTCAAAACTTGCAAGCGCTTTTTTCCCATCTTCTTCCATACGCTTTAACCCAGCATACATTCGCTCTCTTTCAAGAACAACCTCTTGCGCTGGCATGAGCAAGAGTTTTTTTCTACTTTCAATTGATCTCTGACTTGCCACATCAAAGCTTCGAATGGATTCTACATCTTCTCCCCAAAGCTCGATTCTGCATGGATTTTCTTCTGTTAAATCAAAAATATCAATGATCCCACCATGAATAGCATACTGTCCAGGCATCTCTACACGACCTGTTTTTTCATAACCACAAGTCACAAGTCGCTCCGAAAATTCTTTGGTATCTATTCGATCTCCCATTTTCACAGAGATCATATTCTTTTCCCATGCGGATTTTGGCATCTGTGGGTTTAACAATGCATCAAAAGTTGTTACTATTGTGCACTCTTCTTGAACCAAAATTTTTTTATACACATTCATACGTTCCATAGTCTGCGCACTGGAATGAATATCCGCTTGAAAAAAGATTAAATCTTTGGCAGGAAATATCGCCCGATTTGTTTCGTATAATTTTAAATCTTCATAAATTTCTTTTGCTTTTTTCTCACTAAAAGTAACGATGATTTTCTGATAATAATCACCGTCAACACCATACAACATATGTAATTTTTGCGAATCCACACAACCTTTGATTCCAACATTTCTTTTTTTTGCCAAAGCCTTTATCATATCTCCTAGCTCTGCAATTTCCATCAAAGGTGCCTGCAATACACCAATTTCTTTTCTACTCATTTTACATTCTTTCTATTTGTTTTTTCGGTTGAACTGATTCATAGCCTGCTCAACTTTTTGGTCCACAAATAACTTCACGATTTCATTGACATGTTCGGATAGTTCATCCATCTTAGCCAATTCCTCTTTTGAAAAATGTCCAAGAACATAATCTGCCAAATCGTAATGGTTCGGTTTCTCCCCCACCCCAACTCGAATCCTGCAAAAATCCATTGTATTCAAATGTGCAATTAGACTCTTAATTCCATTGTGTCCACCTGCACTTCCACTTGTTCGAACGCGAAGATTCCCGACTTCTAAACTAATGTCGTCATATATAATGAGTACTTCTGTTTTTATGTCTGCTTTATAATAATCCACTAGGGCTCGAAGACTTTCTCCACTAAGATTCATAAAAGTCTGCGGTTTCACTAAAATTACGCGTTGGCCGCCTATATATCCACTTCCAATCTTAGCCTTTCCCTTTTTTTCTGAAATTATAATTCCATGCTCCTTTGCAATGGCATCGATCATATCAAACCCAATATTATGCCTGGTTTTATCATACTGTTTTCCTGGATTTCCAAGCCCTGCGATAATATACATTTCTTCCTCTTTCTATACTATATCCTTATTTTTCTTTCTATTACTAAAATCATTTTATACCAGAATTCAAAATGACACAAGAAAAAAGGCCCTTGCAAATCATAGATTTGTTCAAGAGCCTTTTGTGTTTTGGATACTAAACTAGTATCTCACTTTCTTCCTCATCCGGTGCTTCTTCATATGCAGTCAAAATCTTATCTTGCATCCATTCCCTTGCCGCAGTCTGAATTGGATGAACGATATCTTTGTATTTTCCATCCAATACTTTCTTACTTGGCATTGCAATGAATGTACCTTTTTCACCTTCAATTACTTTGATATCATGAATAACAAAGATATCATCGAATGTAATTGAAACTACTGCTTTCATCTTACCGCTACCTTTAAGTTTTCTTACTCGAATGTCTGTAATTTCCATTGTTTAGCCCCCCTGACTCGTGTTGTCTGTTTCAAATGGTGTAGCGTTCCTTCTTTTCAATAACTATCTGAATTTCACCCTCACCTTTATAATATGCATGATCATCTATTGTACCTCTACTTTCTATAATACAATTTTCGATATGCGCATTATCTCCAATATACACGTCATTCAATATGATTGAGTTTTTTATGTAACAATTATTTCCAACATAAACCTTTTGAAAAATAACAGAATCTTCAATGGTTCCATTTATGATTGTTCCTTCCGCTACGATGGAATTCTTTACGCTTGCCCCCCGGTTATATTTTGCCGGTGGAAGGTCATTTACTTTTGAATATACATCTGGATATTCACGGAAGAAATAATCCTGTGTTTCCTTTTTCAAAAAATCCATATTTGTCTGGAAATAATCTTCTGCGGACGCAATATTTTTCCAATAGGTTTCAAGAGGAAATCCATAAATATTTCGTACGCTGACATGACGAATAATAATGTCTTTTACCAAATCGTAACGATCTTCATCAGCTGCTTGCTCAAGCATTTCTATCAACTGTCTTCTTCTAAATACATAGATACCACAAGAGACAAGATCTGTTGTCGAAACAATTGGTTTTTCTTCATACGAAGTGATTCGAGATTCGTCATCAATCTTAATCGCTCCGTATCGCTCAATGTCATAGTCGCCTTCCATTTTTTTATAAACAACTGTGATATCCGCCTTCTTTGCAATATGGTATTCCAACAATTTGTTGTAATCCATCTTGTATACGCAATCTCCAGAGGCGACCACAACGTATGGTTCATGACTTCTTTTTAGATAATTGAGATTCTGATATATTGCATCTCCTGTACCACGATACCAATTGGAATTGTTTGGTGTCACAGTTGGAGTGTACACATAAAGTCCACCTTGCTTACGTCCAAAATCCCACCATTTTGAACTAAATAAGTGTGTATTCAAACTTCCCGAATTGTATTGAGTAAGCACAGCCACTTTATTAATATGCGAATTTGACATACTACTTAATACAAAATCAATACTTCTATAACTTCCTGCAATCGGCATTGCGGCTATTGCTCGAGTATTTGATAATTCTTTCATGCGATGGCTATTTCCACCGGCTAGTACGATTCCAAGTGCTCTCATGACATATCACCTACCTTCATAAATGCTTCTCCGCTTGCCAGCTTTGCATTTCTATAATCTTTTACTTCCGTAGTTCCACTAACCACGGTGTTTTTCCCAATTGTGATTCCATTTGGAATGTAGGTATCTTCACCAACCACTGCTATTCCATGGTTATAAATTTTGGGATTTAAAACGCTCTCTGCTTCTTCGCCATCTCCAATCTTACAATCGTTTCCTACCTCCGCATTCTCTGCAATAATACCTTTTTCAATGGTACAATTAGAACCGATCTTTGCGTGTGACATGATGATGGAATCACGAATTACGGTTCCCTCTCCAATTTCAACATCACATCCAACAACAGAATTATAAACTTCTCCATATATTCTCGATCCTGCTCCTATAATGCTCGTCTCAACCTTGCTATTCATGCCGTGATATTGTGGTGGCAGTGTATCAGATTTGGTATAAATTTTCCAATACTCTTCATACAAATTAAACTCTGGAACCAGACTAATCAATTCCATGTTTGCTTTCCAATAAGAATTTAGAGTTCCCACATCCTTCCAATATCCACTGAATTCATAGGCATACAACGGATTGTTCTCGTCAAAAATTCTTGGAATTACATGCTTCCCAAAATCAAGTGCAGGATGGTCTGCCATTTCCTTTAAAACTTTTTTCAGAATCGGCCAATTAAAAATATAAATACCCATGGATGCCAAATTACCTCTTGGTTGTTCTGGCTTTTCTTCAAATTCCTGAATTTTCTTATCTTCATCCGTTAAAACAATACCAAAACGGCTCGCTTCTTCAATTGGTACTTGCATTGTCGCAATGGTGACTTCTGCTTTTTTTTCTTTGTGGTAATTCAACATTGCTTCATAGTCCATTTTGTAGATATGATCACCTGATAAAATCAGAACATAATCAGGATTATATGTCTCAATGTAGTTAATGTTTTGATAAATTGCGTTTGCTGTTCCAGTATACCATTCGCTATTTTTACTTTTTTCATAGGGCGGTAGTACCGTTACACCTCCTATGTTTCGGTCCAAATCCCAGGGAATACCGATTCCGATATGCGTATTCAAGCGCAAAGGCTGGTACTGTGTTAAAACTCCAACCGTGTCAATCCCTGAATTTATACAGTTACTTAGAGGAAAGTCAATAATTCGGAATTTCCCTCCAAAGGATACAGCTGGTTTTGCGACTTTTGATGTTAAGATTCCTAGTCTGCTTCCTTGTCCCCCGGCAAGTAGCATCGCGATCATTTCTTTTTTAACCATTCTACACCTCTCTAAACGAATTTTCTAACTTCTTTACTATCTAGCATTAAAATTATATCATATTTTGATTTATTTGTGAACAATTTAGTTGTAAAATTGCAATTATTATACAATTTGTCCGTACAACTTCTTGTAATGGTATCTTTTCATACAAATTTCAAGGAATTTATTTGGACTTTTTATAAAAGAACGTTATAATATGGGTATATCAGCACTAGAAAAAGAGATTTTCTCACGAAAATAGAAAGAAGGATTTATGTATCACATAGATTATAAGAAACCTATTCATATTTATTTTATTGGTATCGGTGGCATCAGCATGAGTGGATTAGCTTCCATTCTTCACGACGCTGGATTTCGCGTGTCTGGTTCAGACCGTGACAAATCAAAGATAACGGAAACTTTAATACAAGCAGGGATTCCTGTCTATTATGGACAAATAGATTCCCATGTACCGGAAGATACAGACCTTGTTGTGTATACCGCAGCGATAAAAAAAGATCATCCTGATATGATTGAGACTGCTTCTCGTAAACTTCCTATATTAACAAGAGCACAGTTACTAGGGCAGATTATGAAAAACTACAATATTCCAGTCGCTATAAGCGGTACACACGGGAAAACAACAACAACTTCCATGCTTTCTGAAATCCTACTATGTGGAGATTATGATCCTACACTTTCCATTGGTGGAAATCTAAAAAACATCAAAGGAAACATTCGTGTTGGTGGTAATCAGATCTTTGTTACTGAAGCATGCGAATACACGGATTCTTTTCTTGATTTTTTCCCAAAAATCGGAATCATCCTTAATATCGAAGAAGATCATTTAGACTATTTCAAAGACATTTCTCAGATTCGCGATTCTTTTCATAAATTCGCGATGCTTATTCCTGAAGATGGAACACTCGTCATTAATGCAAACATTGAAAACTACAAAGAAATCACAAGTGGACTTAAATGCCAGATCCGTACGTTTGGCACAACTGAATCGGATTACTACGCTTCAAACGTTACCTATGATTCATTTGCACGACCATCTTTTGAACTAATTGCCAAAGGAAATCCATCCGGGACATTTACCTTGAGCATTCCTGGAAATCACAACATTTTAAATGCTCTTGCAGCGATTGCTGTAAGTGATATTTTAGAGGTTTCAAAAGATGTCATGAAAACCGCACTTTCCACCTTTACGGGTTCGGAACGTCGCTTTGATATCAAAGGTGTTTTGGGTGGCGTCACAATCATTGACGACTATGCGCATCATCCTTCTGAAATTCGCGCAACATTGGAAGCACTAAAAAATTATCCTCATCACGAAATTTGGTGTGTATTCCAACCACATACATATACAAGAACAAAAGCCTTCTTAAAAGAATTTGCAGAAGCTTTGTCGCTAGCAGACCATGTCATACTTGCAGATATCTATGCCGCAAGAGAAAACAATACCGTTCATGTCTCATCCAAGGACATTCAAGATTTCTTGCTGCAATTTGGTACGGATTGTACTTATTTTTCAACATTTGATGAAATTGAAAATCACGTATTGGCAAATTGCATAGCCGACGATTTGTTGATAACTATGGGAGCTGGAGACATTGTAAAGGTTGGAGAATCGCTACTTGGCATATAATTATCCACACTATCCACAATTTTTTACTGGAATTACATTCCGTAAGATTGTGGATATTTTTTACGATTCTTTCACGTTTGTAGGCCTTTTTTTTACTCTATCCACGTTATCCACAATTGAGCATCTTTTTGGGGATAATTATCCTTTCCATTTTTCGTCCATTTGCCTATATAATTACGATTTTTCGTGTGCTATAATCACGATGATTTGAAAGACTTGAAGATGGGTGATGAGATGAGTTGTTTAGCTGTTTACAAAGACTGTAATATGGACACGACATTGGTGTCCAATATTTTTATTGACGAATTTATGAAAGATGCAAACGATGCACAATTAAAAGTGTATTTTTATTTGTTGCGCATGGTTAATGCCAATCTGCCTACGAGTGTAGCGGCGATTGCCGAAAAACTAAATCATACGGAACGCGAAGTTGTTCGTTCCTTAAAATATTGGGAGAAGAAAGATCTTCTTGCACTTGATTTTAACGATGCAAAAGAGTTGACTGGTATTCATTTTCGTAATTTATCCTCTTCTCTGCAAGATAAAAAGACTACCGCTACCCCTGTTTCTGTTATTGCGCCTATCGTGCCTATCACAAGGGCTACTCAGGTTCAGGTCGCACAAGAGTCCATCGTATCAGAGGAGCAAAAATATATTCGTCCTCATTACAACAAAGAAGATATGAAGAACTTCCACGAAATGAAAGATTCTGCTGAACTTATGTTTTTAGCAGAAACATATCTAAGCAGAACACTATCGCCTGATGATCTTCATTCGCTGTATTTCTTTATTGACGTTTTAAATTTTACACCAGATTTAATTGACTATTTGCTGCAATACTGTGCAGGAATTGGTAAAACACGTTTTCCATATATTGAAAAAGTTGCGATTTCTTGGGCAAACAATCGGATTTCAACAGTTTCCGAAGCTCAACTTTATTTAAAAAAACAGAGTCCTGATATGAGCATTATCATGAAGGCTCTTGGACGAAATACATCATCTCCTACTTCTGTAGAATTTGATATGATTTCAACATGGAAGGATCAGTTCCATTTTTCTATGGATATTATTTTAGAAGCATGCAGTCGTACCGTACTTGCCGTTGACACCAATCGTTTTGTATATGCAAATACCGTTTTAAAGAACTGGTTTGATGCAGGAGTAAAATCTTTATCTGATATTTCTGCATATGAATCTGCTTTTCGCAACAAGACCAAACAAAGAGCAACTGTCGCGAATACTACAAAGAAATCCAATACATTCAATCAATTTTCTCAACGTTCCTATGATTTTGAGGCACTAGAGAAAGAACTGTTAAATTAGGAGGAATCGCTGTGCCTTTATCAAATTCACAATTCGACAACATCATGCGTTCCTATGATCTAATTCGTACAAACAATCGAAAAATTGAACAAGAACGTAAGGAAGAGGTCTATCGATTAATCCCTTCCTATAAAGATATGGAAGATATGGTTATTGATATCTCGATTGCTCAATCAAATAAAATGTTCTCTGGTGATCGCTCCGCTACATCAGAGCTCAAATCCTTGTTACAGGACATTTCAAACAAAAAAAAATCCCTACTAAAAAATGCAGGATTTCCGGAAAATTATCTAGATCCAATCTACCACTGCAATCTGTGCAAGGACACCGGGTACGTTGATAATCAAAAATGTACCTGCCTCAAACAAGCTGTCATTTCAACGCTTTACTCTCAATCAAACATCCAAAATATGTTGAATGAAAATAATTTTTCTTCTTTGTCTTACAAGTATTATACGGGGGATCATCTCCTTCGATTTAAACGTGCCGTTCAGGCAAGTCATAATTTTGTTAAAAATTTCAATCACCCCTACCAAAATTTATTATTTTATGGTACAGTAGGTACTGGCAAATCGTTCCTATCAGGTTGTATTGCAAAAGAACTGCTCGATCAGGGTTTTATCGTACTGTATTTTAGTTCACAAACTCTCTTTGATACATTATCAAAAGAAACCTTTGACTATCAAAACAAAGAACACGACACCAGCATAATGGATGACCTTTTTTCTTGTGACTTACTCATCATTGATGACCTTGGAACAGAAATGTCCGGAAAATTCGTTTCCGCACAACTATTCAAATGCATTAATGAACGTCATTTACGTAAAAAATCAACCATTATTTCTACGAACTTTTCTTTGGAAGAGCTTCTAAATGTGTATTCCGAGAGAATTTTTTCTCGAATCACAACGCAATACCAAGCCTTTAAATTAACTGGAGATGATATACGTCTCCTTCAAATCAAACAAGGTAGGACAATAGAAAGTGAGGCTTTTTAATGACCACTCGTGAAGAGAAACGCAACTTACAAACCATCCCAGTAGGATCTCTTGGGATTATTCCATTACCTGGATGCAGAGATTTCGGGGAAAAAGTTGACCATTATTTGGTAAAATGGAGAACAGAGCGAGAAAACGAACACAAAGACAATCTTGCTTTTTCAGGATACCAAAGAGAATCATACCTTGTTGAAGCACAAGTACCACGTTTTGGTTCTGGTGAAGGAAAAGGTATGATCCTAGAATCTGTTCGTGGAGACGATATATTCATTTTAGTAGATGTATGCAATCACAACCTTACCTACTCCTTGTTTGGTAAGACCAATCATATGTCACCAGATGATCATTATCAGGATCTCAAACGTATCATTTCTGCTATTGGCGGAAAATCAAGAAGAATTACCGTTATCATGCCTTTCTTATATGAAAGCAGACAACATAAACGTACAACCAGAGAATCTTTGGATTGTGCTATCGCACTTCAGGAATTGGTTTCTATGGGTGTTGATAACATCATCACCTTTGATGCACATGATCCTCGAGTCCAAAATGCGATTCCGTTGAACGGATTTGAAACAGTTCAACCAGCTTACCAATACATCAAAGGCCTTCTAAACAATATAGACGACTTAGAAATTGATTCGGATCATCTCATGGTAATCAGCCCTGACGAAGGTGGTATGGGCCGCGCAATATACTTCGCAAACGTGCTATCCGTAGATATGGGTATGTTCTACAAACGTAGAGACTATACAACAATTGTAAATGGAAAGAATCCAATTGTTGCTCATGAGTTTCTTGGTTCTAGCGTAGAAGGAAAAGACGTCCTCATCATCGACGATATGATTTCTTCCGGAGATAGCATGATTGAAGTTGCTACTGAATTAAAACGTAGAAAAGCGAGACGTGTATTCATTGCTGCTACTTTTGGTCTTTTTACCAATGGCTTAGAAGAGTTTGACAAAGCTTATGAAGCCGGGCTAATTGATAAAGTACTTACTACAAATTTAATTTATCAAAAAGAAGAATTACTAAACAAAGAATATTATATTGATTGTGATATGAGCAAATACGTTGCTTACATCATTGATACGTTGAACCA
Source organism: Lachnospiraceae bacterium (assembly GCA_963666475.2). Classification (GTDB taxonomy): domain Bacteria; phylum Bacillota; class Clostridia; order Lachnospirales; family Lachnospiraceae; genus JBFHIZ01. The sequence goes on from CAXXJM010000001.1 coordinate 1,919,343, forward strand.
CGATGTATCAATTTCCGATCTGCTCACACCAAGTGATCGTATCCGAAATGCAATTGATACCTATAACGAAAAGAAAAATAAGTAATCTTAACTTTTTTGAAAGCCCTAAAATACTTGTATTTTAGGGCTTTCTATTGTATAGTATGATATGTTGTTAAAAACAAGGTCTAAATTTAATGTAATCCGAGTGTTCGTGACCTTCCACTCGTAAAACAAAACTAAAGGAGAATTTCATATGAAACAAAGCAACTCTGCATTTTATGCAAAATTTGTAACCCAGGCAGGTGTAATTGCCGCTCTTTATGTCTGCTTCACACTTCTCACCAATGCGTTAGGTTTGGCAAACGGAGCCATTCAGGTTCGTTTCTCAGAAGCACTGACCATTCTTCCAGTATTTACTCCAGCTGCAATTCCAGGTCTTTTTGTCGGATGCTTAATCAGCAATATTTTGACTGGTTGCATCCCTTATGACATTATTTTTGGAAGTCTTGCAACGCTCCTTGGTGCTTTTGGTACGTATTATATCTATAAAATCACCAAAAAAGCGTTACTTGCTCCTATCGCACCTATTGTAGCTAATACCATTATTGTACCTTTGATTCTAACCTATGCTTATCAGATTCCTGGCGGAATTCCTTACTTTATGTTAACGGTCGGATTTGGAGAAGTCATTTCATGTGGAATACTTGGATATTTGCTGTATGTTGTATTAAACAAATACAATATTCGCAAGATTTTTGACTAATTTTAGTCTTCACGTTCTATATATGAGAAAAATACACTACCGCTTCTTTCAAACCAGGAGGAAGCGGTTTTTTTACCTATTTTTGTTAGAGTTCCTTCAGAAGGATCAAAAACAACCACCTGTAAATCATTGAATCCCGTGATTAACACGGCTTCTCCATCGTCTAAAATCGCAAGAATCGGAATGTCCTGATTCACATAATATAAAAGTGAATCCAATTCACATCCAGTTAAGTCCAATATTTGTGCTTCCGGTAGTTGCATCTCCAAAATTTCAAAAACAGAATATCCCTGATTCACATAGGCCTCTGTATTTCTTACAATTCCTTCATTTTCAAGAATTGTATCCAAACAAATTACCAATGAATTCGTATCCTCCGTTGTTTGTTTTTCTGTAATAGCCATGATTTGATTTCGATTATGACGATTCCCAGCATACCATACATACTGCCCATAGTCGTTGACCACCGTACCAGTATTGTTCTGTGCATAGGAAATTGCTTTCCCAGCAGTTGAAGAAACATATGCGATCTTCCCTTCCACATACACATAAAACATCTCTTTTAAATCTCCATCATTTCTTGAGACATTTCTTTCCCCTTCATACAATACTTCTTTTGGTGTTAAAAATAGTAAATCCTCTTCATCAATACTTTCTGCCAAAACAATTTGAAATTGCTTTTCATACATCGCAGTAGTTACTGTTTCAAAAGTATTTTTTCCTTCTATTACAGACGCACTATTTACAATTTGATCTGCTTCTGCAGAAATATAGTCTTTTTCCCCTTCCTCCCACACAACGCGAGACAATTGAATCTGATTATCTACGATAGAACACCCAATTACATAATATCCATCTTCTTGATATGTTTTCTTAACGTTCCCATTTTCGTCTTGAATGGTAATTCGATACATTGGAAAAATCAGGTTTCCTGCGCCATTTTCAATAACATCGACATTTCTCGCTTCTCCATATACCAGATCTTCTCCCATAAAATCAAGTGGCAAAATACTGGTCCCGTATGTAGATAAAATGTTATATGATTGTGTGGTATTCAGATTCATCAATACAAGTTCACTACTATTGTAAAGTTGATCTCCTTCCAACCATGCTATGGTTTCATTGCTCTTAGAAACCGTAAAACTTCCCTCCATTAAAGAATCCGCCAAGATAGAAATTTGACCGTCTACAATATTTACTGCAATCAAATCATCATTCATAATCAAATATAGAATCCCCTGATTGCTTAGGTAAGTTAATTTTTCAACTTCATAAATCAACATCTCTGGTGATTTATTGTATGCAAGAAAGACCTTTTCTTCTATTGTATTCAAACTTCGATTATAATAGTATACTTCAACGCCTACTTTACCTTCATAATTTCCTCGATTGTGGTATCCGTATACGAGAAAATAAAGATTTCCAGCTTCATCACAGTTAAGGATTTTGATCTCATTATGATTATTTATATTTCTCTCGTCATCTGTAAACGCATCATAAAAGCTAAATATTCTCGTAACTTTATTATCTCTGGGATTCACTCCAAAAAGTTGATTATGATACACGAATGCAACGTTTTCTCCATCGTCACTTTCAACTAGACTTACATCTTCGGATGTAATTCCTAATAAACACTTGTCATTTGCAAATGAGGTTTCGTTAAAATCAAATTGCTCACTCATTGTACGATGATAATTTAGTAAGTATGTACGCTCTGCAGTATAGCGAATTCTAAAATATTCTGTGACATAAAAATATTTTGGAGAGCTTTCACTAGATTCCATAACAATATATGTCAACTCAAGAGAAGCCGTTTCCTCCTGAAGCTCAAGAACACGCACTTGTGGTTCAGATACTCGCTCAATCTGCATTTCGCCCCAAGTAATTTGGTCAAATGAGCTATGGATATCCACATAGCCAAACGTTGTATTATCACCTTCGTAGTTGGACTCCAAGTACTTCGTCAAATCTGCGGCTTCTTCTTTATTAAAAGTCTTATTTGAAAAATCCTTTACATAGGAAACCTTTTCATCCATATAATATTGATCCGTTAAAACCACTCTTGTATAATAGTCGACCGTTGTACCATTTTTCATCGTAAGTTCAACAACCAATGCATATTCTTGTTCTTCCTCAATCAGATCTTTGATTTGAAAGGATAGATCAATGTTTCCATCTTCTACGGAAAATGAGTCAAACTCTTCTTTCTCAATGAGTCTTGTTCCTGTCAGATTTCGAAGTTCATAAGTTACCAAAGAAACCTCACTGTTTTTTGTATCAATTTCTAGCTCAACGAACCTGGTTAAGTTGATTTGTGTAATATGGTTTCTGATATATTGGCTCTGCATTTCATCTGTATATCCATACATCGGATTGATGTTTCCTTGTGGTGTTTTAATATATACCACTGGTAAGCTTGCATCGTGCATTGTCTGTGTCAAATCTGTTTTTCCTTCATTCAGCAAAAGACTCGATATAAAGATCGATAACGTAAAAGCAAAAATACAGAGTATCACTAATATGATATTTTTTTTCATTCAATTCATGCCTTTCTCTGTAACAAATCTAATAAGGTCGGGTTTAGATTCAATTCCTTAATCAGCTTCATATATTTCCCATCTGATTTTGTTTTATCGTTTTTTACTGCCCTGATCAAGATATTTTTCGGTGTTTGTTCCAGATCGATAAACTCTAATATTTGCGTTTCATATCCATTTGCTTCTAGAATATTTGCACGTAATCCATCCGTAATCAATGCTGAAATGCGTTCTTTAAGCAAACCGTACTTAAGCACTGGCTGCAAAATCTCATTATTAATTTGCCCATTGATTTCATGTTGACAACATGGAACCGAAAAAATAACTTTTGCATTCCAAGCTAACGCTTTTTCTAGTGCATAGTCCGTTGCTGTATCGCAAGCATGCAACGTAACAACCATATCTACTTCTTGTATAGGTGATTTGTCTTCTTCTCCTTCAAATTCCGCAATATCTCCATGAATAAATTTTAAATCTTCATATCCATATTTATTCGACAGAACATTACATTTTTCAATTACATCCTTCTTTAGATCAAGACCAATAATACGCACTGGCATTTGATTCATCTCATGCAAATAGTAGTATAACGCAAAAGTCAAATAAGATTTGCCACACCCAAAATCCAAAATTGTAAGCTTCTCTTTATCGATATTTTTCAGTGCTGGTAAAATGTCAGAAACGAATTCCAAATATCGATTCAACTGTCTAAATTTATCGTACATTCCTTTTTTTATCTTTCCATCCGCGGTCTGTACACCTAAATCTTGAAGAAATGGAATGAGTTGATCCTCCGGTAAAACTGAAGTTTTTATTCGATTATGTGATAAATCGCTTTCCGCACATCTCGTACATCCTGTCACCTGTTTTCTTTTTACAGTTACTTTTCCTTTTTTGCTGATTAACACGATAATCCGTTCCGACTTTGTCTCCGCTTCTAATTGTTTGCATTCATCGGTCATGATTCTCTCAATCTCTCTCTTCATCTCCTGTTTTGGAAAATTTTTGTGAAAGATCTGTTTTCCAACAAAACGACTGGCCTGAAACTGTAATATATCTTTAATAAGAACTGGTCTAATTTTTATTTTTGAGACCACCTCTTGATTTTTCGAATTTGATATGCGAATCTCCAACAAAGATTCGTTTAATATTTCTTCTAACACTTTCTTTAATTCTTCCATGTGCTTTCTCCATTGTCTTACCATATATAAAAAGAGGAGCAGAGCTCCTCTTTTAAACATAACATAGTTCTATGTTATTTTAACACATCAATACGCGCGATAGCTCTCTTTAGCGCGGTCTCAGCGCGTAGCAGATTCACTCCGTCTTCTTTGGTTTTCAGACGTTCTTCTGCACGTTCTTTGGATTCAAGTGCACGTTTTTCATCAATTTCATGTGGCCATTCTACAGCTTCTGCCATAATGACAACCTGATCTTGAAGAATTTCAGCAAAGCCATCATGTAAAGCAGCTTCCTTTTTTTCTCCATTCTGACTTGTAATCGTCAATACACCAGGTACAACAATTACAGTCAAAGGAATGTGTCCTTTTAATATTCCAATCTGGCCCTCGGTTGTATTAAATTCAACCATCGTCGCATCGCCTTCATAGAACAGACGATTTGGTGAGATGATCTTGACTTTAAATTCTAATTCGTTTGCCATAAGATCTCCTATATTCTCCGGTCTCTATTTTTTGACCTTTGCAAGAACATCATCAATTGTTCCTGCATTCAAGAAATAACTTTCCGGAATGTTATCATGCTTTCCTTCCAAGATTTCCTGGAATCCACGAATGGTCTCGTTAATTGGAACATATCTTCCATCAATTCCAGTAAACTGAACTGCAACGAAGAATGGTTGTGATAAGAAACGCTGTACTTTTCTGGCACGAGCTACAACTAGTTTATCTTCTTCTGACAACTCATCCATTCCTAAGATTGCTATGATATCCTGTAATTCTTTATATCTTTGTAAAATTTCCTGTACTCCACGAGCGGTATTGTAATGTTCTTCACCAAGAATTCTTGGGTCCAAAATACGTGAATTAGATTCCAACGGATCAACCGCAGGATAAATTCCTAATTCAACAATCGATCTTGACAAAACAGTCGTTGCATCCAAATGCGCAAAAGTTGTTGCTGGAGCTGGGTCTGTCAAATCATCGGCTGGTACATATACTGCCTGAACAGATGTAATGGAACCATTCTTTGTAGAAGTAATACGTTCCTGTAGTGCACCCATTTCTGTCTGCAAGGTTGGCTGATATCCAACTGCTGATGGCATACGTCCAAGTAACGCTGACACTTCAGATCCTGCCTGCGTAAAACGGAAGATATTGTCGATGAATAAGAGTACGTCTTTTCCTCCTTCATCACGGAAATATTCTGCCATAGTAAGTCCAGTAAGACCCACTCGCATTCTAGCTCCTGGTGGTTCGTTCATCTGACCGAAAACCATTGTTGTCTTATCGATAACTCCGGATTCTCTCATTTCATGATAAAGGTCATTTCCTTCTCTTGTACGCTCTCCAACTCCAGTGAACACCGAATATCCACCATGTTCTGTCGCAATATTACGAATAAGCTCCTGAATTAGGACTGTCTTACCTACTCCAGCTCCACCAAAAAGACCAATCTTTCCACCTTTTTGATAAGGACAAAGAAGATCAACTACTTTGATTCCTGTTTCGAGCAATTCTGTTTCTGTTGCCTGTTCTTCATATTTTGGAGCACTTCTATGAATTGGTTTATATTTTACATTTTCTGGTTTTGGTTTGTTATCAATTGGATTCCCAAGTACATTGAACATTCTTCCAAGTGTCATTTCTCCTACTGGAACTGAAATTGGTGCGCCTGTACTTACCGCATCCATTCCTCGAACCAATCCGTCCGTTGGACCCATGGAGATACATCTTACTACGTCATCACCTAAATGCTGAGAAACTTCGACTACTAAAACACCACCGTCTTTCGTCTGAATCTCGATTGCATCGTTGATTTCCGGAAGTTGTCCATCTGCAAATTTGATATCCAGAACAGCACCAATAATCTGAGTAATTTTACCTACTGATGTTGTTACTTCTCCCTTTTGTTCTACCATTTTTGCCTCCATACTACGTCTATTCTTGAAGAGTAGCTTTTGCCACAAGCTTTTGCGTAGTCCAAAGCTTGTCAGTGGAAATAACATTCCCTCTTACTCCATTTACATACTATGATGTTGCCGCTGCTCCTGCAATAATCTCTGTTAATTCCTGCGTAATCGCATCTTGTCGTGCACGATTAAACTGAAGGGATAACTGATCAATCATATCTGTTGCATTACTAGTTGCGGAATCCATTGCCTGCATTCTTGCACCATTTTCACTCGCTGCTGCCTCTGTAATTGCTCCATAAATAATACTTGCCACATATTTAGGAATAATCATGTCCAGTGCTTCTTCTTCCTCTGGTTCATAATTCATTAGTGCTCTAGGCCCGTCACTCAGCGTTGTATCCGATTTCACTGGATCAATCGGAAGAATTTTAAGTAACTTCGGTTCATGAACCACGGTGTTTACAAATGCTGTGTATGCAATCATCACTTCTCCAACATTTCCTGCTTTATATTCTTCTAGCACATAATTCGCAATGTTTCTTGCTTCTTCATATTTAGGCTCTTCCACCATATCTTCTTTTGAAAATAAAACATTGGCTCCGAAACGTTTCATTGCTTCATGGCCTTTTTTCCCGATTGCAATGATATTCAAATCCTCCGGTTTCATATCCGATTTCGTAATGGTCTTAACAATGTTCGAATCATAACCGCCAGCTAATCCTCGATTTGAGGTGATCAACATAATAATTTTTTTATCCGAATCATTTCCTTTTAACACTGGATGGTCGATTCCCGAAGTTCTACCAAGAATAGAAGACATCGTTTGAAACATTCCTTCAAAATATGGTTTAGCTTTTTCAGCATGTTTACGAGTTTTCTGCAATTTAACAGTTGCGACCAATTTCATTGCTTTTGTGATCTGCTGTGTGCTCTGAATACTGCTTTTTCTTCTTTTTATGTCTCTCATTGAAGCCATATTCTGTCACCTCTCTTACTTAAAATCGCGTTTGAACTCTTCCACTGCTTTTAAAATTTCTGCTTCCATTTCTTCAGAAATCACTTTTTCTGAAGCGATATTTGAAATAATATTTGGATATTTTACATCGATAAATTCTAAGAATTCTTTCTCAAATTTTGTAATACTTGCAGTTGGAACATCCAATAACAGTTTCTTTGTCGCTACATAAATCATCACTACCTGATAAGCTACTGGCATTGGTTTATACTGTGTTTGTTTCAAGATCTGTCGAATTCTCTCACCTTGATCCAGTTTTTCTCTTGTGTCTGCGTCAAGCTCTGATCCAAATTGTGCAAAGGAAGCAAGCTCACGATATTGTGCTAGCTCAACACGAATCGGTGCAGCATATTTCTTCATAGCTTTGATTTGGGCAGCTCCTCCAACTCGAGATACGGATAATCCGGCATTTACTGCTGGTCTAAATCCTGAGTTGAACATTTCCGTTTCCAAGTAAATCTGTCCATCGGTAATAGATATAACATTGGTAGGAATGTATGCCGAAACGTCACCTGCCTGTGTTTCAATAATTGGAAGCGCAGTAAGTGAACCTCCACCATATGCTTCATCCATTCTTGCTGCTCTTTCAAGAAGTCTTGAATGCAAATAGAAAACATCTCCTGGATATGCTTCACGTCCTGGTGGTCTCTTCAATAAAAGGGATAGTGTACGATATGCTGCAGCATGTTTACTCAAATCATCATAAATGACAAGAACGTCTTCCCCATTCTCCATCCACTCTTCTCCAATTGCACATCCTGCATATGGAGCAATGTATTGAAGTGGAGCAAGTTCAGAAGCTGTTGCAGCAACTACGGTTGTATATGACATTGCATTATATTCTTCTAATGTTTTTACAAGAGATGCAACCGTTGAAGCTTTCTGTCCAATTGCCACATAAATACATTTTACATTTTCGCTCTTCTGATTGATAATTGTATCAATTGCAATTGCAGTCTTTCCAGTTTGTCTGTCTCCAATGATCAGCTCACGCTGACCTCTTCCGATTGGTACCATCGCATCGATTGCTTTGATTCCTGTCTGAAGTGGTGTATCCACACCTTTTCTAGTGATAACTCCAGATGCCACTCTTTCGATTGGTCTGAATTTTGTCGTTTCAATTGGACCTTTTCCATCAATTGGTTGCCCAAGAGCATTTACTACACGCCCGATCATTGCATCTCCTACCGGAACCTCAACTACACGGCCAGTGGTTTTTACCAAATCACCTTCTCCGATGTTGCTTAGATTTCCTAGAAGAACTGCACCAACATTATCTTCTTCCAGGTTCAATACCATTCCAAAGATTTCTCCAGGAAACTCTAATAGTTCTCCCTGCATTGCATTCTCAAGTCCGTGTACACGGGCAATACCGTCTGCTACCTGAATAACTGTTCCCACATCGGAAACTTCCAGTTTGGACGCATATTTATTGATTTGATCCTTAATTACCGAACTAATTTCTTCTGGTCTTAAATTCATGGATCTTCTCACCTTTCTACGTTATTTCGTAAGCTGAATCTTCATCAGATCTTTCTGCATTTCTGCCAGCTTCGTTTTTATACTGCTATCTACCACACGGTCACCAATACGAATTACCAATCCACCAATCAAATCTTCATTGATTTGGTAACTGATTTCCATTTGTTGATATGGTGTAGTCTCTAAAAGCTTGTCTAAAATCTGTTGTTTCTGCAAATCACTAAGTTCCACTGCTGATGATACCACTGCAGTTCCAATTCCTTTTTTTAGCTTTGCTTTTTCAATAAAATATTCTATGATCGCATCGATTTCATCATATCGGTCTTTGCTGATTACGATCAACAGAAACCCTACTATTTCCTCACTCGCTTTTCCTTCAAAAACATTTTTTATAACTTCTGCTTTCTCTTCTTTTGCTACCTGAGGATGATTCATCAAAGAACCAAATTCTGGGTTTTCTTTTAAAATCTGTTTGATCAAAACCATTTCATCCAAAAATGAATCTAGCATGTCTTTTTCAACGGCTAACTGAAATAATGCTTCACCATATGTTTTAGACACTAATTTTGCCATGTTTGATCACCTATGTCTTTCAGTGTTTCCTCAAGAAGTTTGTTTTGTTCTTCTTGATTCATTGAAGCAGACGCAATTTTTCCCGCCATTACGGCTGCCACTGCAATCATTTCTTTCTTCACTTCATCTGCCATCTTGTGTTTTTCAAGCTCAACTTCAGATTTTGTGTGATGCATAATACGAACGGATTCGTCTTTTGCTTCCTGAACAATCTTTTGCTCACTTTCTTTTGCTTTTCTGTGAGCGATGCTTAGGATTTCTTCTGCTTCCTTATCTACATTATGAAGTTTCCCTTCATATGTTACTTTCATTTCATTTGCTTTTTGTAAAGTCGTTGCTGCCTGGTCCAACTCATTCTTAATCTTTTCTTTACGATCATTGATCATTTTTCTAGCAGGATTAAATAACATTTTTGACAAAAACACAGTCAAAAACAACACCGCAATCATGCTCAAGACAGAATCGTGAAGTAATTGAAAATCCAAATTAAATAAACGTGGTTCCATAGCGTCCGCCAATACAAAGCTAAGATTTGTTAAGATTGTCAACCCATTGCCTCCTTTCTTTTATTACGGATAGAGAACTCTCTTCCATTCAAGACTTCTACGTCAATGGTTTAACGAAGATTAATAAGAGTGCGATGAGCAGACCATAAAGACCTGTTGTCTCTGCTACTGCCTGTCCCAAAAGCATGGTTCCGGTAATATCTCCTCTTGCTCCTGGATTTCTACCTACTGCTGCTGCAGCATGTCCTGCTGCGATACCCTGTCCGATACCAGATCCGATACCTGAAGTAACTGCGATTCCTGCTCCAATTGCTGAACATCCTAAAATAAAATTTGTATTGAATTCCATTATGTTTCCTCCTATAATATGTTTCTTTTTTAATTTTTTAAGATTCTACTGGTTCCATTGCTGAAGATATGTATGTCATGGTTAACATACAGAAAACGTACGTCTGAATTGCCCCTGAGAATAAGTCAAAATACAAATGCAGTGCTCCAGGCCATGCAATTGCAACGACATTCAAAAGACCATAAACTAACGCCAGAATAATCGTTCCTGATAATACGTTTGCAAATAAACGTAGGGAAATTGAAATCGGTACTGCGATTTCTGAAATGATGTTAATTGGAGCCCAAATAAGCCATGGATCCGCCAACTCTTTCAAGACGCCCTTTACTTTTTTGTACTTAAATTTACATACGCTAACGATTGCAAATGTAGCTAGACCAAGAGGTAATGTCACTCCATAGTCTGCTGTTGGCGGTCGTAATCCGACCAGTCCTGATATGTTGCTTAGCAAGATGAACACAAAGATCGTACTGATATAATTGACAAAAAACTTCCCTTTTTTGCCCATTGTTCCATGTACCATGTCATCTAATTTTTCAACCGCAAGCTCAATTACATTTTGAAAAACTCCTGGAACTTCTGTTCCCTTTGCAATTGCTCGATTTCCGGCAATACCCAAGCCTACTAAAATCAGTACTACGATAAATAAACTAACGTGTGTGGTTGTTATCCAGACAGTATTACCAAATACCTCATACGAGAATACACCTTTGATCATAAATGCTTCCTGTACATTCGATACTGAAATACCCTGCCACATATCGTCACCTCCATTCCTTTTTATTTGTTAAATATTTTATGAATCATAGGCTGCATATAAGCTGCTGCCTTTATTCCCATGAGTGCCAGAAACGCTGCAAGCGGATCTGCAAAATCAAGAAAGACCATCCCTCCAAACATCACTATAATGAGTACATAGCGTAAAATGGAATGAAAAGTAACATATCCTTTGGCACCCTTTTCATCCATATACAAAGAGCGATAAATCGTATTTGCCATGTACCATGTAGATGCTTCTGCCAGGATACAGCCAATTAATATTCCTAAGGAATACGCTAACGGTCTTTGCACGAACCACACCCCTGCCAGTTCACAAAGCACTGCAAAAACTACAATGCCGAACATTAAGTCCGGAAGAACTTCACTTATGGCCTTTAGTTTTTTTATCATGATTCGGTTCCTTCTTTTTTAAACTTTTTTTGGACATCATATATATATTTCGAAACCCTGCAAGTGCTCCTACAAAAAAAAGAATAATTGCTATAAAATTTGTATGCAACCATTTATCCAAATAGATCCCTGCAAAAAAACACAGAAAAATTGGAACGATCATGTTGATTCCAAATTGTGTGATCAGAACTAAATTGTCCATCACTTCTCTTGACGTTTTTTTCACTGGTTCTCCTATTCCTAATAGAAAATATGTCCTCCAATTGTAAATCTTGGTATTACCCCTTCAATTGGTGTTCTAAAATACAAACAATTCTCGACATTTGTGATCCCGGACATGGCTTCCGTCGCGGCATTGTAACAGGACTGCGTTGCTTTGTTATTTGCAAGAGCGATTTCCATTCGTCCACTTCTCACCGGAGAAAACTGATAAGGTTGATAGATTACCCCTACGATGGTGTTTGGGTATCTTGTACTCAATAAACGATTGATCACGACGGCACCAACTGCTAATTGTCCAGCATATGGTTCTCCTCCCGCTTCACAATAAATGATGGATGCGAGAATTTTTAAATCTCCATCTTGAAAAGTAACTGAGCTAATGTCTCTCCATGTAGAATTTTGAGCCAGTTCCGCCAGTGCAAGTTCTGCCTCATATTGCTTTCTTAGTTCAGTAACTGTAGCTTCCTGTTCTTTGATTTCTTTTTCTTTCGCAGCTTTTTCAAGTTCTGCAGCATCAATCTGTGACTGTGCATCAGCAACTTTATCGCTTGCGGCCTCAACAAGTGCTGCGACTTCTTCTTGTTTTTCGATGGTTTGTTGCTCTAATACAAGCAGTTCTGCTTCTTCCTGCTCTAGTATTTGCTTTGTAGCATCGATTTCTGCCACAGTTTCTTTATATGATTCCAGCATTGCACGATCATACTCTGCAAGCTGTTCTACATATTCTGTTTTGTTAATAAAATCAGAAAATGAGGACGACGTTAGCAAAAGATCCAAGTAATTTACGTCTCCCTGCTCATAGATAAATCGGATTCGGGCAGACATCGATTCATACTGATCCTCTTCTACCCCTTGTGCCTTGGTTAAAGCCTCTTGTGTTGTAGAAATATCATTTTGCTTATTTTGAATTTGCAATTCCAATTCTGTTAGTTCATCTACAACTCCTTGAAGCTCTTCTTGCAAAGCATCCAATTCTTTCTTCAATTGTCTTTGCGTAGAATTTAGACCCGAAAGGTCTTCTTCCACTTCGTCCAAATCCGCCTGGGACTGATTGAGTTCATTTTGGGCATCCTTCAAATCATCTAATGTCGTTGCATGTACATCATAAGATGATTTACTACTAGCAACAAGCAATAGAAGCATCAGGATTACTACAATTGACTTTCCTCTCATGCTTTCCTCTCATGTTAACATTATAATTCGATTTCCACTCTTCGCTTTGTCGGAATATATAATCGATATGCAACCCCTGCTGCATCAAGCATGCGTTTTGATGCTCTTACCGCAGTTGAATCTGCATACTTATCGCAGGAATAAATAATTGTCTTTATACCTGATTGAATAATTGCTTTGGAACATTCATTGCACGGAAATAATGAAACGTAAATTTTTGCTCCTTCTAAACTTCCTCCGCGATAGTTGAGAATTGCATTCAACTCACTATGGGTGACATATGGATATTTTGTATCATACTCATCTCCATCTCTTTCCCATGGAAAGTCATCATCAGAACACCCCCATGGAAGTCCATTATATCCCATGGATAAAATCTTATTGTCTGCACTTACAATACAAGAACCGACTTGCGTATTTGGATCTTTCGAACGCATTCCGGCAAGTTTTGATACTGCCATAAAATATTCATCCCATGACAGATAGTCTGTTCTTTTGCTCATAATTAACCTCATGCTACGACTGATTTACATGTTATTTTGTTCCAAAAATACGATCTCCAGCATCTCCGAGTCCCGGAACAATATAGGAGTGTTCGTTTAGTTTTTCATCCAAAGCACCAATATAAATGTCCACATCTGGATGTTCTTTCTGCATTAATGCCACACCTTCAGGTGCTGCAATAATGCACATTAAATGAATGCTTTTGCATCCTTTTGCTTTTAGGAGATCAATTGCTGCAACACTTGAACCACCAGTTGCAAGCATTGGATCTACAACAAATACTTCTCTTTCTTCACAATCTTCTGGAAGCTTACAATAATACTCTACCGGTTTCATTGTTTCCGGATCTCTATATAATCCAATATGTCCAACTTTTGCTGCAGGAATAAGGTTAAGCATTCCATCAACCATTCCTAGTCCTGCTCTTAAAATTGGAACAATCGCCATTTTCTTCCCTTTTAAACACTGTACTGTTGTTTTGCAAATAGGTGTTGTGATTTCTACATCCTCAAGTGGTAATTCTCTTGTCGCTTCATAACAGATCAAGGCAGCGATTTCTGAAATCGTCTCTCTGAAATCTTTCGTACCAGTTTCCTCCCTACGAATATAGCCGATCTTATGTTTGATCAGCGGGTGATCCATAACTACTACTTTTGACATGTTCTGTCCTCCTCATTTTTTCTTTTTATGATTCGATTTGCCCAACTCTTCTGGCATGCTTTTCCTCTGCCGAAAACTCAGTCGACAAAAATACATCTGTGATTTCTAGCGCCATATTTACACCAATCAGGCCACCGCCCATCGCCAATACATTTGCGTCATTATGTAAACGCGTCATTTTTGCTGATAATGGTTCTGAACACAACGCAGCACGTACCCCTGGAACCTTATTGGCTGTTATTGAAATACCAATACCTGTGGTACAGATAACAATCCCTTTTTCACATTCTCCAGAAACCACTGCCTCTCCTACCAATTTTCCATACATTGGATAGTCGCAAGAATTCAAATTATCACAACCTAAGTCTTTTACCTCATAACCAATTTTGATCAGATGTGCTTTGACTTGTTCCTTTAATGCATATCCACCATGGTCGCTTCCAATTGCTATCATTTATCTGTCCTCCATTATTTCAACGTGATTGCCTGCTGCTTTTAACAAACGATTCATAACCGCTTGCCCAAATCCTTCTGAGGCAAACGATTCAGAATAAATTTTTGTAACGCCTTCTTCATCCAACTCTCGTAAAACACGATATAAGTTGTACGCAATCTCTAGTGGGTTATCTCGGTTTCCTATATTTTTTACACAATCTGCGTCTTCAAAATCTTCCACCATTTTATCTGTTACAATAACACCCGTTTTGTTTCCTTCATGCTTAGCCTCTAATAACAACTCATGAATTCTTCTTTTTACTTGCGATACTTCACCTTCGACAATCAGGAGATCTCCCTTTGGAGCATAATGCCTATATTTCATTCCTGGCGCTTTTGGTGCACCAACTACTTCTTCACCCTGCACAACCTGAATAATTTTTTCTTGACTTAAAACATCAGAAATCATATCTTTTGTAATAAATCCTGGTCTTAGTATGGATAGCACATCTGATGTCGAGTCAATAATTGTTGATTCCACTCCAATATCTACTGTATCCGAGATTAATATCCTATCTATTTTTCCGTCCATGTCCTCAATTACATATTTACCTATTGTAGGGCTTGGCTTTCCAGATTGATTTGCACTCGGCGCAGCAACAAACCCTCCAGCTTCTCTAATAAAATCCAAAGCGACTGGGTGGTTCGGCATTCGTACCGCAACAGTATTTAGTCCTCCTGTTGTTTCAAACGGTACTATATCCTTTTTTTCGAAAATAATGGTCAGTGGTCCCGGCCAAAAATAATTCATTAATGTTTCTGCAGAAGCTGAGATATGATCTGCAATAGAGTATACATCTTCTTTTTTTGCAATATGAATAATAAGTGGGTTGTCCGATGGTCTCCCCTTCGCGCGATATATTTTCTCACTTGATGAGGAATTCAATGCATCCCCCCCCAGTCCATACACTGTCTCAGTCGGAAACGCAACAAGTCCCCCCTGTTTAATTATTTCTCCTGCTTCATGAATCTGTAGCCGATATTTCTCATCCGGTTTTTCCACATCCAATAGCTCAATGATTTCTGTTTTCATTTGCATGTATTCTACTCTCTTATAAAACTGCATAATTCAAGAGTATTATATCATAAACCAGATTCAATTTGTATTTTTTTTCGTTTATTCTTTACGTTTTGGGAATTTTTAGATACAATTATCCTGTAATTAAGAATCGAACCGATTGGTTCCGTTATTATGCATAACAAAAATGGAATTGTAAGTAGATTCCAAAAAATGGAGGAATTAACATGAGTAATTTGCCTATCGTAACAATTGAAATGGAAAACGGCGAAAAAATGATTGCTGAGTTGTATCCGGAAGTAGCACCAAACACCGTGAACAATTTTATCAGCTTAATTAAAAAAGAGTACTATGATGGACTTGTATTCCACCGTGTCATCCCTGGTTTTATGCTACAGGGCGGTTGTCCAGAGGGAACTGGAATGAGTGGTCCTGGTTATCAGATCGCTGGTGAATTTACAAGCAATGGATTCAAAAATGACTTAAAACACACCAAAGGTGTTTTATCAATGGCTCGCACACAGGTTCCAAACTCTGCTGGGTCTCAATTTTTTATCATGCATCAAGATTCACCACATTTAGACGGACAATATGCATCTTTTGGAAAAGTGATTGAAGGATTAGAAGTAATTGAAAAAATCGCACTATCCCCAACAGATACTTGGGACCGTCCTTTGAACAATCAAATGATTGCGAAAATGACCGTTGATACCAAAGGTGTGGATTATCTAGAACCAGAAAAGTGCTAATTTAATTTGGAGGAAAACTTCTGCGTGTTCATAATTTGTTTACATTTTATTTAATATTCATTAATTTACTAAACATTTTTTTGACATCTTATTAAATTATACTATGTATATAGTAATTAATAAGACAGACACGTTAGAAATAACTTTTTCATAATCACGCCAAGTAAGTTCAACTTACTTGGCATCCTCCTTTTTTAGGAGCTTTTTTTATTCATATTTGATGATCATGTAAAATGGACACTGCTTTCACAGTGCCCATTTTTTTAATACAACTTGTTTATCTTATTTTCCGTAATATACTCTTAAATACATTTCTTTTAATTCACTCATAAGTGGATATCTTGGATTTGCTCCAGTACACTGGTCATTAAACGCCTGTTCAACCATTTCATCCAATGTTTCCAAGAAATACTTTTCATCCACTCCGTATTCTTTGATCGTTTTCTTAATTCCTACTTTTGTCTTAAGATCTTCGATTGCCTTAATAAATTTTTCGAGCGTATCTTTATCATCTTTTCCTGCAATTCCGCAGAAGTTAGCACATTCCACGTATCTAGAAAGTGTTTTAGGATATTGATATTGGGAGAAGATACCCATTTTTGTTGGACATTCTTCTGCATTGAATCTCATAACTTCTGTAAGAATTAATGCATTTGCAATACCATGTGGCAAGTGATGGAATGCACCAAGTTTATGTGCCATTGAGTGACAAATTCCAAGGAATGCATTTGCAAATGCCATACCTGCCATACATGATGCATCCGCCATTTTCTGTCTTGCTTCCACGTTATTACCATCTTCATATGCAGTCGGTAAATATGTCATTACATTTTTCATTGCTTTTAAAGCAAATCCATCTGTGTAATCTGTAGCGAGCATCGAAGCATAAGCTTCTACCGCATGAGTCAGAACGTCAATACCTGATGCACTTGTTAAGCCTTTAGGCTGGCTCATCATATTGTCTGTGTCAACAATTGCCATATTTGGTAACAATTCATAGTCTGCAAGAGGATATTTTACCCCAGTGTTCTCATCTGTAATTACAGCAAAAGGTGTAACTTCTGATCCAGTTCCTGATGAAGTTGGAATCGCAATGAAGTATGCTTTTTCACCCATCTTAGGGAAAGTATAGACTCTTTTACGAATGTCCATGAATGTCATTGCCATATCCAAGAAATTTACTTCTGGGTGTTCATACATTACCCACATAATTTTTCCTGCATCCATTGCAGAACCACCACCAAGTGCAATAATACAGTCTGGCTGGAAGCGTTTCATTTCTTCTGCACCTTCTTTTGCATTCTTTAATGTAGGATCTGGTTGAACATTGTAGAAGCACTGATGCGCCACTCCCATTTCATCTAATTTATCAGTAATTGCTTTTGTATATCCATTCATATATAAGAATGAGTCAGTTACAATAAATACACGTTTCTTTCCTAATACATGTTTAATTTCATCTAAAGCAACTGGCATACATCCTTTTTTAAAGTAAACTTTTTCAGGTGCTCTGAACCAAAGCATATTTTCTCTCCTCTCAGCTACTGTTTTAATGTTAATCAAATGTTTCACTCCAACGTTTTCAGAAACTGAGTTTCCACCCCATGATCCACATCCCAGTGTTAAAGAAGGTGCCAATCTAAAGTTATAAAGGTCTCCAATTCCACCTTGTGCTGCTGGTGTATTGATTAAAATACGGCAAGTTTTCATTGCTGCTTCATATTTTGCAATTTTCTCTGCTTCATTTACATTTACAAATAAGGATGCAGTATGTCCATATCCACCATCTGCTACTAAAACTTCTGCTTTTGCAATTGCTTCATCGAAAGTTTTTGCTTTGTACATTGCCAAAACAGGTGACAATTTCTCATGAGCAAACTCTTCAGCAATATCTACAGATTCCACTTCACCGATTAAAACTTTTGTTGCCTCAGGAACTTTTACTCCTGCAAGGACTGCGATGGTAAAGGCAGTCTGACCAACAATTTTTGCATTCAATACTCCGTTTACAAGAATTGTCTTTCGAACTTTTTCAATCTCATCTGCTTTTAGGAAATAGCATCCTCTTAAAGTGAATTCTTTTTTTACAGCTTCATATACTTTTTCGAGTACGGTAACGGATTGCTCTGAAGCACAAATCATACCATTATCAAAAGTTTTTGAAACAATAATTGAGTTTACAGCCATCTGGATATCTGCAGTATCATCTAAGATAACCGGTGTGTTTCCAGCTCCAACTCCGAGTGCCGGTTTTCCTGATGAATATGCTGCTTTTACCATTCCTGGGCCACCAGTTGCAAGAATTGTATCCGCTTCTGCCATAATCATGTTTGTAAGTTCAAGAGATGGAACGTCAATCCAACTAATAATTCCTTCTGGTGCTCCTGCAGCTACAGCTGCATCAAGAACTATTTTAGCTGCAGCAATAGTACAATTTTTAGCACGTGGATGTGGGCTGATAATAATACCATTTCTTGTTTTTAATGAAATTAATGTTTTAAAGATTGCTGTAGAAGTAGGATTTGTAGTAGGAATAACTGCACCAATCAAACCAATTGGTTCTGCGATTTTACGAATTCCAAATGCCTTGTCCTCTTCAAGCACCCCACAAGTCTTTGTATCTTTATACGCATTGTAGATATACTCTGCTGCGTAGTGATTTTTAATAACTTTGTCTTCAACGATTCCCATTCCTGTTTCTGCTACTGCCATTTTTGCTAGTGGGATTCTCATCTTATTGGCTGCAAGTGCAGCTGCTTTAAATATTTCGTCTACTTTTTCTTGAGAAAAGGTAGCAAATTCCTTTTGTGCTGCTTTTACTTCTGCTATTCTGATAGCTAAAGCTTCTACGGTATCTACAATCTCTGGTGATATAGTTTTCTTTGTTTCATTCTTAGCCATGTTCGGTCCTCCTGGATATTGTCAATTTATTAACAATATAATTGTATCCGTTTGTTATTTTTATGTCAATGTCGATATGTTAAAAAAATATCACATAATTCGATATATTTTTATCGATATCGCACAATTGTTTTTTGTATGCATTTTGTATAAATTATGCACACCGTTTTTGTACAAAAACACAACAAAGGATTCGAATGAATTTTCCATTAAAAAACAAAAAAAGACTGCACATTTTGTGCAGTCTTCTTAATATATTGCAAACTATGCTTTGTTTACTGAACCAAAGATTTCCATTTTTTCTTTTACAGTAGCTTTAATTGCTTCAAATCCTGGTGCTAACACTTTACGAGGATCAAATCCTTTTCCTACTTCGTGTTTTCCAGCTGCAAAATATTCTGCAGTTGCAGCAGTAAATGATAACTGGCATTCTGTATTTACATTGATTTTAGCAACTCCTAAAGAAATCGCTTTCTGAATCATATCAGTAGGAATACCTGTACCACCATGAAGAACTAGTGGCATATCTCCTGTTAACTGCTGAATAGCATCTAGCGTCTCAAATGAAAGTCCTGCCCAATTTGCTGGGTATTTTCCATGGATGTTTCCAATACCAGCTGCAAGGAAGTCAATTCCTAAATCAGCGATTGATTTACATTCCTGTGGATCTGCACATTCACCTGCACCAACAACACCATCTTCTTCTCCACCAATTGAACCAACTTCCGCTTCAATTGATACGTTTCTTGCATGTGCATCAGCAACGAGTGTTTTTGTTTTTTCAATATTTTCTTCGATTGGATAGTGTGAACCATCGAACATTACAGATGAAAATCCTGCATCCATACATTTATAGCAGTGTTCAAATGAACCGTGATCTAAGTGAAGCGCAACTGGAACCGTGATGTTTAATTCTTCCATCATTCCGTTTACCATTCCAACGATTGTTTTGTATCCACCCATGTATTTTCCTGCACCTTCAGAAACTCCTAAGATGACTGGAGAGTTGTTTTCCTGAGCAGTTAATAATACTGCTTTTGTCCACTCTAAGTTATTGATATTGAACTGACCAACTGCATAGTGGCCTGCTTTTGCTTTTTGAAGCATCTCTGTAGCTGTAACTAACATATTATTTTACCTCCATTGATTAACCGTTTTTTATTCAAACTCATTATAAACTACTTTTCTAAAAAATAAAACCATTCAATTTGATTTTTTACTGAATTTCTACGGAACAATAATATTTATCGCACTTTTCTCATTAATTATTGTTACTTTTTTATGGTTTCCACCATATTCGCCATCTAAAGTCCATGCCACACTCTGTTTTGTTTCTATTTCCAAATAGGCAGTTTTAAACACATTCATGACACGATCATCTACCGATTTGGAAGATAGAGCTATAAGAATTTGGTTCAATTCTACTGGATTTTTTGGAGTTTTCACGAGCGTCACCTCGAACAAGCCATCATTTAATGTAACATCTTCTCCTGTAATATTACGAATTCCACCAACTGAATGAGAGTTGGTAATCATTCCAAATACAAAATCACCTTCAATTTTTTGTTTTTCAGATCCATCTTCTGGTACGAAAAAAAGACTGAGTGTATATTTTGGAATACTAGTCAGTCGTTTCATGCCTTCTAAAATATATGCCATATGCCCTAAGACATTCTTTGCTCTTTGATTTGTCTCATAAGAAACATCTGTAAATATCCCAAATGCGGCGATATAAACAAAGGTATCTCGATTGAACCGACCAATATCACAAGCAAATATTTTACCTTCAATAATGGTATGTGCTGCACGTACCATCTGTTTTGGTAACTCTAGACTTGTAGCAAAATCATTGGTGCTTCCGGCAGGAATGTACCCTATCGGTACTTTTTCCTCACGTCGCATCATGCCTTTCACAGTTTCATCTAGAGTCCCGTCGCCACCTGCGCATACGACAATTTCATAGTCTCCAGCTTTTTGATAGGTGGCTTCTACAGCATCTCCTTTTTTCCTTGTGGGAAAAACTGTAATTTCATAATTTGCATTCGAAAAAACATCGATAATATCCAGAAGATTATTTCTAATCTGTCCCTTTCCTGCCAGGGGATTGTATATCATTAACATCTTTTTCATACATTCTGCAACCTTTATCCGCTGCGCAAATAGAATACTTTTTCGTATCCTATTCCGCTTTTTCTCCACTTACGTAGGCTTCAATTCGGTCTATTGCTTCTTGTTCATCTGTTCCATTTGCTTCCACATCAATTGCTTCTCCTGCATTTAGACCAAGACTCATCATTCCCATAATGCTTTTCGCATTTACTTTTTTTCCTTCTGATTCAATATAAATTGATGCATCGAACTGGCTTGCCACCTGAACTAAGACAGCCACAGGTCTAGCCTCCAATCCTCTGGACAATTGAATCTTCATACTTTTCTTAACCACGTTTTGTTCCTCCTTTAATAAACTACAATCGAATCTTCTCTGCTATTTCCCCAATTTTTCGAAGTCGATGATTTACTCCTGATTTTCCGATCGGCGGATCTAGTTTTTCCCCCAATTCTTTCAGCGATAATTCCGGATATTCCAATCGAATCTCAGCAACCTCCAAAAGTGCTCCGGGTAATTGCCGTAAACCACCATGATCTCTTATATACAAAATATCTTCTCGTTGTTTATTTGCTGCTTCTACTGCTTTTGAAATGTTTGCAGTTTCACAATTTACTCTTCGATTAATATCATTTCTCATACCTTTAACAATTCGTAAGTTCTCCAAATCCATCAAAGATATGTGTGCTTCCATTACGTTAAGCAAATCTACGATTGCTTCTCCTTCTTTGATATATACCACAAAATACTTCTTCCTTGCAACTATTTTTGCCTCAATATCAAAATTTCCAATAATTTCCTGTACCTGCTTTGCACCTTTTTCTGTTGTCATTACAAATTCCAAATGATATCCTTTGGCTGGATCACTCATAGATCCAGATGCTAAAAAAGAACCTCTTAAAAAAGCTCGCATACAACAATTTCTTTTTAGAAGCAGCGGAGAAATATATTCCCAGTCCTTTACCAAGGTACCATCAATTGCCATAAAATGAAGACTTTTTAAAATCGATTCCACAGTTTCTTGATCACTAATTCTAGGATAAAGGTGTTCTTTTTGCTTTTCCTCCGAGTATTCAAAGGTTGTATTTATATTATATATTTTCTCAATTAAAGTAAAGAACTTTCTTGCAACAAGTGGATTTTCTGTCTGAACGCCGATTTCTATAAATCCATTTTCCTGATAGACTACTGCACAATTTCGAAAAATCGATGCCAATTCGCTTAGCCTGCAATGTCTGGCAGAAACCATTTGTTCTGCAAGTTCATTTTTCACGTCTCCAGAATAAGACATTTAGTTCTCCTTATATGTCTCTATGATTTATTGTTGTTCCATAGTTTCCTTGATTATTGATTCGTTCAAAAAGCTTATTTGCAAGAGTAACACTTCGATGCTGGCCTCCGGTACAACCAATTGCTACAACCAACTGATTTTTCCCTTCTTTTACATAATTTGGAAGCAAAAAAACAAGCAACTCCGTCAGTTTTTCCAAAAACACATTGGACTCTTCAAACTGCATAACATATTCTTGCACTTCTAAATCATTTCCTGTTTTACTCTTCAATTCATCCAAATAAAAAGGATTCGGAAGAAAACGAACATCAAATACCAAATCGGCATCTGCAGGAATTCCATGTTTAAACCCAAATGATGTGATATTGACCATCAAACTATTGTACTTTTTATTATATACAAATATTTTATATAACTCTTCTTTCAACTCACGAATCAGAAGATTTGACGTATCGATAATATATTCTGCATTATCTTTAAGAACAGAAATAATTTCCCGTTCCTCATGAATTCCTTTTTGAAGATCTCCTCCAATAGAAAGTGGTTGTATTCTTCTTGTTTCTTTGTATCTTTTAATAAGGACCTTGTCACTTGCGTCCATAAATAAGATTTCAAAGGATAATCCATATTTCTTAATCGCAAGGAACATGTCTTCCATGCTTTTTCTAGATTGAACCGTACGAATATCTAGTCCAAGTGCCACTTTATCAAATTCACTGTTTGGCATTGCCAAAAGTTCAAAAAACTTTGGAACCAAGGCAGCCGGTAGATTGTCTGCGCAATAATACCCAGCGTCTTCTAATATTTTAAGTGCTGAGCCTTTTCCTCCACCGCTCATACCGGTCACGACCACAATTCGCATGTTTTCTCCTTTTACTGTTGATCATCCAAGTATATTACCTCTGGATGAAGATGTACCGAAAACTGTTTGTATACTTCATTCTGAATATATGTAATTAGCTCTTTTACATCTTTCGCCGTCGCATCGCCTTTGTTGATTACAAATCCACAGTGCTTTTCGGATACTTGTGCCCCTCCGATGGAAAATCCGCGTAAACCAGCGTCCATAATCAACTTTCCCGCAAAATATCCCTCTGGTCTTTGAAAAGTGCTTCCTGCACTAGCGTCGGAAAGCGGCTGCTTTTCTTCACGCCTTGCTGTAAAATCTGACTGTATCTCTTTGATCTTTTCTTTCGCTTCGGGGTGTAAGGAATACACGACCTCTGTTACAATCAGTTTTTCTCTTTTTACAATACTATCACGATATGAAAATTCAACTTCCTGATTAGATAACACCTGTATTTTCCCGAACCTATCGATGATTCGAATCTGCTTGATCACCTGATCCATCTGTCCACCGTATGCTCCAGCATTCATCACTACTGCTCCACCTGCTGTACCAGGGATTCCAGATGCAAACTCTAAACCAGAAAGACCTGCTTCCATTGCATCATTTGCAATATCTAGAAGCATTGCCCCACTTCCTGCAATGACATCTGTTCCTTCAATTCGAACATAGCTCATTTTTTTCCCAATTTGAATAATTACCCCATCATAACCTTCATCTTTGACCAATAAATTACTTCCCTTACCCATTACATAATAAGAAATTCCTTCTTTTTTGCAAAGGTCCATAATTTGAATAATCTGATCTTCATGATTGGGTGTGGTAAAAATTCGTGCCGGTCCTCCAATTTGAAAGGTCGTGTGAAATTTCATTGGTTCATTCAGAAATAGGTTCTCATTTCCTAGCAGCTCTTCTAGTTCTTTTATGATCTGCATATGAATCGCATCTCCTTAATCCATAATCATACGTACTGCACCATAAATTCCTGCATCATTCCCAAGGGTAGCCAAAGCAAATTCAGCATCTCTACAACCTTTGAATGCGTACTTCTGATAGTTTTTTTCAATATATGTCAGTAAAATTGGCCCTGCTTTTGAAACACCCCCGCCAATAACAAAAATCTCCGGGTTCACTACAGCCGCAATACCTGCTAAGCCTTTTCCAAGATATTCTCCAAATTTTTCAGCAATCTCAATTGCCAATGCATCATTTTCTTTGACAGCGTCAAAAACAGATTTTGCACTGATTGCACCATTTCTTAAAATGGATGGTGCACTTGTTTTTGCCAACTGTCTTTTTGCAAGACGTACGATTCCAGTTGCCGATGTGTATTGTTCAAGACATCCTTTGTTTCCACATCCACAGGCTTCATCTTCCAAATCTTCCAAATGTATATGGCCTATTTCTCCGCCTGCGCCTGTAGATCCGGCAAGAATTTCTCCTCCAATGATAATTCCACCACCTACACCGGTTCCAAGTGTAACGGCAATCAGATTTTTATGGCCAATACCTCCGCCTTTCCACATTTCGCCAAGAGCTGCTACATTTGCATCATTTCCTGCCATAGTACGAATTCCAGTAAGTTCAAACATATCCCCTGGAATGTCTACCGTTTCCCATCCTAAGTTTACTGCACCATATACGATTCCATCTGCATCTACTGGTCCCGGAACGCCAATTCCAATTCCTAGCACATCATCTTTTGATACATTTGCTTCAATGCATTTATCCAGTATCGCTTTTGCAACATCTGGTAAAATGTAGCTTCCTTTTTCTTCTTTTCTGGTTGGGATTTCCCAGCGACTATGAATTTCACCCGATACATCGAAAAATCCTATTTTAATCGTGGTTCCACCCACGTCAACTCCAAATGCGTATTTACTCATCTTCATCATCCTCTCTTTTCGCAGCCATTGATTTTTGTACGCGATTATATAATTCTTGAGCCGCGTTATATCCCATCTTTTTCTGACGATGATTTACTGCAGCTGATTCACAAATGATTGCCAGATTTCGACCTGGTCGAATCGGAATATTTTGGCATACGATCTTATTTCCTAGATATTCGGTATAAGCTTCATCCAAGCCCAATCGATCATACGTTTTTTCTTTATCCCAGTCTTCCAACTTGATGACCAAATTTATTTCAATCGTTTCCTTTACACTGGAAACACCAAACAAAGTCTTGACGTCAATAATGCCGATTCCTCGTAGTTCTATAAAATGTTTTGTAATATCTGGAGCGCTTCCAACAAGTGTTTCATCACTAACTTTGCGAATTTCTACTGCATCATCACTTACCAAGCGATGCCCACGTTTGATTAACTCAAGTGCAGCTTCACTTTTTCCGATTCCACTTTCACCAGTAATCAACAAACCTTCTCCAAATACATCGACCAACACTCCATGTACGGAAATACATGGTGCGAGTTCTACATTTAACCAACGAATGATTTCTGCCATAAAAGAAGATGTTGCACGTGATGTTCCAAGCAAAGGAATATCATTCTCCATAGCCTTCTTTACAAATAACTCGTCCGGTTCATAATCTCTTGCAAATACAATACACGGAGTATCAAAAGACATCAGTTTTGTAAGAATTTCTTCTCTCGTTTTGTCATCCATTGATTCAATATATGTCGTCTCCACAAACCCAATTACCTGAATTCGTGTTGCATCATAATGATCAAAATATCCCGCCAACTGTAATGCAGGCCTGTTAATATCCGGTTGCTTCACTTTCTTGGTAGAAAGATCAATGCTCGGAGTGAAATTTTTAAGATCCATTTTTTTAATGATATCAGTTAATTTAACACTTACCATAATTTGCCCACCTATTCATTTTTGTAGTTTTCAACGCTCTCATTTTAGCATATATCCCTAGTCAAAACAATTCTATTTACATTTCTTCTTTGTGAAAGAATTGAAATACTGCTTTTGCTGTCGCTTCATTTAATTTTCCGATTTGTATTAGCTCTTCAAAAGATGCTTCCTGTATTTTTGTAAGAGACCCAAAATTTAATAGCAATGCCTTCCTTCTTGCCTCTCCAACCCCTGGTATTTCATTCAAAATCGAATGCACTTGTTTTTTACTTCGAATTGCACGATGGTAAGTAATTGCAAAACGATGTGCCTCATCCTGTATCCTTGTAATCAAGCGGAATCCTTCACTTCGAATCGGAATTTCCAACTCTTTTCCTTGATAATATAACCCACGTGTAGAATGCTTATCATCCTTTACCATTCCACAAATTGGAATGTTTAATCGCAATTCCTCCATTACTTTTTCCGCAATGTGTACTTGCCCTTTTCCACCATCCATCATGATGACAGATGGGAATTTTGTGAAACTTCCAAATTGTTTATTTCCCTGTTCCATTTGACTCTGTTCTTCAAGCCCATGACGAAATCTTCGATAAAGAACTTCCTCAAGCGATGCATAGTCGTCTGGTCCCGTGATGGTTTTAATCTTAAATTTTCGGTAATCACTTTTCTTTGGCTTTCCATGTTCAAAAACAACCATGGATCCTACCGATTCATACCCTGCTGTATTTGAAATGTCGTATGCCTCAATGCGTTCAATACGATCCATTCCTAGTAATTGAGAGAGTTCTAATACTGCTCCCTCTGTCTTTCTTTTTTCTGCTTTGATACGTTCTCGATCTTTCGACAAAATCAAATCTGCGTTTTCTTTGGCGAGTTCAAGAAGTTTTTCTTTGCTTCCCTTTTGAGGTACATGAATGTAAGCTTTTCTTCCCCTTAGTTCTGACAGCCACTTTTCCAAAATCTCTTTTTCTTGAATTTCTTCTTCAATTAATAGTTCTCTTGGAACAAATGCTGTTCCAGCATAAAACTGCTTAATGAACGTCGTGAGGATTGCTTCTTTTGATTCCTCTTCCGCATTCTTCATATAATAGTGTTCTCTGCCTATTAATTTTCCGTTTCGAACAAAAAAGACCTGAACTACAGCTTCTGCTTTATCCATGCCAATCGCAATTACATCTCGATCATCCATCGACTCGTGGTCCATTTTTTGTTTTTCAGTGATCGACTTCATTCGCATTATAAGGTCACGATACTTTAAAGCTGTTTCATAATCCATTTCTTCCGAAGCTTCTTTCATTTTCAATTCAAGTTCCTGACAAAGAGACGCATCGTCTCCCTTTAAGAAATCAAGTGACTTTTGTACTCCCGTTCCATATTCTTCTTTTGTTACAGTACCTCTGCAAGGAGCAGAGCATTTCCCCATTTGAAAATTCAAACATGGTCTTCCAGCTGATGTCCCATACGCTATCGTACGATTACATGTACGGAGTCCACAAGCTTTGTTTAAAAAATCAATAGTATCATTTACCGACTTATTACTAATAAATGGTCCAAAATATTTTGCACGGTCCTTTCTTCTCTTTCTACTCAATTGAATACGAGGAAAATCTTCTTGAACAGTCACTCGAATATACGGGTAGTTCTTATCATCACGTAACATTGTATTATATTTCGGAGAATACTCTTTGATTAAATTGTTTTCTAAAACTAGCGCTTCAAGCTCCGAATCCGTCACTATATATTCAAACCGTTCAATGAGCGAAACCATACGCTCTATCTTAGGCGTCTTTTTTGTACTGTTTCGAAAATATGAACGTACCCTGTTTTTTAAAATGATTGCTTTCCCTACATAAATGATTTCATCCTGTGCATCATGCATGATATATACTCCTGGACTGGCAGGTAGTTTCTTTAGTTCTTCTTCAATGTTAAAACGTTCATCCATGTATATTCGTCCCTTTCCTACAATCGGGTAAAAAAGCGATGTGAAAACTCACACCGCTTTGCTTTTTTTACTTGATAATTGGATCTTATTTAAAAATTCGATCTTTTAAAAGATCATCAAATTTATCTGTTTTTGTTTCTTTCACATCTTCGTTTTTTGCCTCTGTATCATCAATAGAAGGTTCCGTCACTTCGGGTTCTTGCTCTTCCACAGTTAGCTCTACGGATTCTTGCGCTACATTTTCAGTGGAACTCTCTTCTGAAATTGCTTCTACGCCTTTCGGTTCTTCTGTTTTTTCTTCTTCTGCTGGCAATCCTTTTGCTTCGCGGAAAATCTTCATAAACTCTTTACCAGTAATCGTTTCTTTTTCTATTAGATAAGCAGCAAGTTGATCCATCAAATCTCGATTTTCATTCAAAAGCGATTTTGCTAAATTATAGCTTTCAGAAAGCATTTCCTGAATCTCTTTATCTACTTCTGCAGCTGTTTGCTCACTACAGTTTAAAGTTGCTCTGCCTTCCAAATACTTACTTTCTACGGTTGCAAGACCCATCAGTCCAAATTTCTTGCTCATACCATATTGTGTAATCATATTTTTAGCAAGTGATGTAGCTTTTTCAATATCATTTGCAGCACCAGTCGTTACGGAATTGAAAACAATTTCTTCTGCAGCTCGTCCTCCAACCAAATTGATAATCAAATTTCTTAACTCTTCTTCAGAGTTCAAATATTTCTCTTCTTCTGGTACATGCATGACATAGCCCAGTGCTCCCATCGTTCTTGGTACAATCGTAATTTTTTGCACGGGTTCTGTGTTTTTTTGCAAAGCACTTACCAAAGCATGGCCCACCTCGTGATAAGAAACAATTTTTCGCTCCTCAGCACTCATGATTCGATCTTTCTTTTCTTTTCCGACCAAGACTAATTCCACTGCCTCAAACAAATCTTTTTGGCTTACCCATTCACGGCCCTCTTTTACTGCGTTGATTGCTGCTTCATTAATCATGTTTGCTAGATCCGAACCAACGGCACCGCTCGTTGCAAGAGCGATTGCATCAAAATCTACGGTATCATCCATCAACACGTCTTTTGCATGTACTTGTAAAATGGCAACTCGTCCTTTTAAGTCTGGTTTATCTACAATAATTCGACGGTCAAAACGCCCCGGTCTTAATAATGCTTTATCTAAAATTTCTGGGCGGTTTGTTGCAGCAAGAATCAATACTCCTTTTGATGTATCAAATCCGTCCATTTCTGATAACAACTGATTTAACGTTTGTTCACGTTCTTCATTACCACCAAATTTGGAATCACGACTACGTCCGATGGCATCAATCTCATCAATAAAGATAATACAAGGTGCTTGTTTGGTTGCTTCTTTGAACAAATCACGTACACGAGAAGCTCCAACTCCAACATACATTTCGATAAAGTCCGATCCTGCCAAAGAGAAAAATGGGACTTTTGCTTCTCCTGCTACAGCCTTTGCAAGCAGGGTTTTTCCAGTTCCCGGAGGACCTACGAGCAAGGCTCCTTTCGGAAGCTTTGCACCAATTTTTGCATATCTAGATGGGTTATGTAAGAAATCCACCACTTCCTGCAGAGATTCTTTCGCTTCGTCTTCACCTGCCACATCCTTAAATGTAATTCCGGTTTCCTTTTGGACATAAACTTTTGCGGTACTTTTTCCAACATTCATTCCCATTGGGCCGCCACCTTTTGAGATTCTTCTAAATAGAAAACTCAATAATATCCAAACGAAAATTAATGGCAAAAGGTAATATACTAAAATGGTCATTAAAGCGTTTGTACTCTCAGGTATTTCTTGACCATAATCGACTACTTCATTTTCATCTAAGAAAGCAGTCAAACCTTCATCTTCCATTTTTCCCGTATAATATGTTTTGTTTGGAACACTTTCGTCATCTGAAACATATGGTGTAATGACGATTCGGTCTGCCTCTACAATTACGCTTTCAACTTCTCCATCCATAACCATTTGTTTAAATGCTTTATAAGATATTTCTTCCGATGTACGATTCTCAGCAAGTTGCGTAAAGTAACTAACCATCAAAATAGTCATTAAAGCTGCTACCGCAAGAATCAAAAGATTCATTCTCCTTGGGTTATTGCTATTATTTCCACCATTTTGTCCATTGTTATTATTTCCTCCACCAGTGCCGCCACCTTGATTGTTGCCATTATACTGGTTCAAATTATCATTTGCCATTGGTTATCCTCGATTCTGTAAGATCTATTATAAATTCAAATATTGAAATAAAATCATTCTTTTATTATATAGATTGTAATTTTTAAAAGCAACGTCTTCTTTGTGAAAATAGTCTGAAAACCTTAAACAATTTATAAACAAGAGAATATGCAATGAATTATATCCTGCACTTTTTTGATGATACTAATCAATTTATCAAAATTATGCAAGTTTTCCGTTTTTTTACTCAAGCGGTTTGGGAATCGAATAATAAAAGCCTTGTATAATATGGCAACCTAATTTTTCGAGCATCTCATACTGCGCCTCTCGTTCTACACCCTCTGCCACAACGGTTAACTGAAAACGATTTGCAAAGCGAATGGTATTTTCAATCAACATTGACATCTTATCATGTAGGACCATTTGATCAACAAATGTTTTATCAATTTTTATCTCATCAAATTCCAACTGTCCTAAATAGTTGAGAGAAGAGTATCCTGTTCCAAAATCATCTAGAGATATTTTTACATCCATCGCTCTTAATGCCTGAAATATTGGACGCACTTTATGAAGTCCTTCAATCAATATACTCTCCGTTATTTCTATGATTAAGACGCCTTTTGGTATGTTATATTGTTCCATAAAACTTTGAATGGTTTGAACTACTGCAGGATCCATAATATGTGTCGCCGACAAATTAATAGAAAGCGTAATCTGTTGCCCGTATTTTTCTTGCAACTTATGATAGTCTTCAAATGCTTTTCGCATCACAAATTTTCCAAAAGTAATACTCTGATTCATGGATTCGATAATTGGAATGAACTTCGCAGGGGAAACAACTCCCATCTCACTGGTGATCCATCTGGACAGAGCCTCTACACCGACCACTTTACCTGTTTTCACATCGATTTTCTCTTGATAATATAGGCAGAACTCTTCTTTTTTTAATGCAAATTCAAGTGCAGTTTTGAGTTCTTCGAGGTGTTGAACCTCTCGTTCAATCTCTTCTGTATATGCAACTAACTGATTCATATTTTTTGATTTTGCATGAGAAAGAGCAAGCGTTGCCCTTCGCATACAGTCATCAAAGCTATCCTTCTCCATATTATATTTTGCATAAGCGCCAACAAAATAGAGTTTTGTCTTGATTTGTCCACTATCTTCACGCAGGCGATTCTTAAAAACATATTCTTTCTCGTATAGCTCTTCTTCCGAAATCACTTCTTCCCATACAGCAAACTCATTGCTTGCGATTCTCGCAATGATAATACCTTCTCCCGCTACTTTTTGTAGGACCTCTGCGAGTTCATTGATTGCCTTCTCTCCTGCACTTTGTCCCAAAATCGAATTGATCATACGAAGATTATTCAAATGAACCAAAACAATATACCCTTCTTTATGTTCGTTTTGAATTCGGTTCTCCACATCTATTTTAAATTTATATAAATTTGGAAGCTTTGTTGCCTGATCAAAGTAAGCAAGTTGATTACTCAGTCTTACCGCTTCTCTCAAATCCAATATATTTTCAAATAAATACTGTTTTATCAAGTTGATAAACAATGAAAATATGACCATAAGCAAAATAAAGCAAGCAAATTGGAGTCCCCATATCATAATGAGTTCCGACATTCTTTCAACAGGGCTGTTATAAAAAGATAATCCCGCCAAGCCAAGCATAATAAATAACGAAACAATTACAAAATAGATGCCGGTTTTTTTCACAAAGAATAGGATTGCCATGACATTACATATAATCAATAGAACCAGAAAAGCACTTTCAAATTGTCCACCAACGAAGGAAAGGACAGCAAGCAGCCATCCTTCAACAATAATAAATCCGATCTTAAATTTTGTTTGTATTTTATGAATAAACACATTAAAAACAAGCAGTATACATCCTGTTGCAAAGTTGGCTACTGCATAAAAGACTGACACAGGTGCGAAATATAAGATTCCAGCTGCTATAAAGGCTACCAGAGTTGCTATCCGTACAGTAATAATCAATCCTTTGTCAAGTCGCTTTTGAATTAGGAGTTCAAATGATCTTTCCATACTTCCCTCGCATTCAAACGATTGTCATACTATTATTATAATTATCTGACAGTTTTTTGCAACCTCTATTTCCCTTTATGCAGTCTTCACATGAAATATAGTGCTTACTTTTGATTTTCCCTGTAATTAGCAATGGCTGCTTTTACAGCTTCCTCTGCCAATACAGAACAATGAATCTTATTTGCCGGAAGACCTTCTAGTTGATCCACAACCGCTTTATTGGTGAGTTGTAAGGCTTCTTCAACGGTATGCCCCTTAATCATCTCGGTAGCAATTGAACTCGTTGCGATTGCTGAACCACAACCAAAAGTCTCAAATCTTACGTCCTTTACAATGTCATCTTCAATTTTTAAGTACATACGCATAATATCACCGCATTTTGCATTTCCTACTTCTCCAACGCCATTTGCGTCTTCAAGGATTCCCATATTTCTTGGGTTTCTAAAATGATCCATAACTTTTTCACTGTATAACATAATCTTTCTTCCCTTCTTGTAAGTCTCTCCAAACGGGAGACATTTTTCTTAAATAAGCAACAACATCTTCTACGGACTGTGCAATGTGGTCCATTTCTTCCAAAGTATTTTCACCCGACAGCGATATTCTCAAAGAACCATGCGCAATTTCGTGTGGAAGTCCTAATGCCAAAAGTACATGACTTGGATCCAGTGATCCAGAAGTACAAGCAGAACCCGAAGATACTGCAACACCTTTATCATCCAATAAGAGCAATAAGGCTTCTCCCTCAATTCCTTCAAAACAAATGTTCAACACTCCTGCTATTCGCTGTTCTAGATCGCCATTGATCTTGGAATGCGGAATTTTGGAGACTCTTTCCTGTAGATAATCTCTAAGCTTTCTCATATGACTTTCTACTGTTTCAAGATTATCGGATACTTCTTCTAAAGCGACGGCAAGTGATGCGATAGCTGGCACATTTTCTGTACCTGCTCTTTTTCCTCGTTCTTGTGCTCCACCATCTATTAAATTGATTAGACGAATTCCTTTCTTGACCAGCAGAACTCCAATTCCTTTTGGTCCATGCAATTTATGTCCAGAAAATGATAGCATATCAATGTTTTCAGCGTGCATATCAATTTTTCGATGTGGCACCGCTTGTACAGCATCTGTATGAAAAAGTATATCTCGCGCTCTGCAAAGTGCTCCTATTTCAGCAATTGGCTGAACAGTACCGATTTCATTATTTACATACATAATAGTTACAAGTGCCGTGTCATCTCTAAGTGCAGCTCTTACATCTTCAACCTTTACGACCCCATTGTCATACACTGGAAGAAGTGTAATTTCAAAACCTTCTTTTCCCAACTTTTCTAAAGTGTGCAAAACCGCATGATGTTCAAATGCAGAAGAAACGATGTGTTTTTTCCCTTTTGCCTTTCCTAACTCGGCTGCTGTTCGTATCGCCCAATTATCAGCTTCACTCCCACCAGAAGTAAAATACACTTCCCTTGGAAGTACCTGGAACTGGTCCGCGATTCTTTTTCTTGAATCTTCCAAAATCTCCTTAGCTTTTTGTCCAATGGTATACAGACTTGACGGATTTCCATATGAATTTTGTAGATGATAAGTCATCTCCTGAATTGCCTTTTCGCTCATCGCAGTTGTTGCAGCATTATCTGCATATACGTTCATATTAATAACCTAACCTTTCTCATCGTCTAGTAATTTTGTATCTTGCCGTAGCAGCTCGATTTCCTATCATTTTAATAGGAATTATTTTTATTTTTTTCGCATATTTTCATATGCGATTTACTGATATAAATATTATTAAATTTTATAATTCCCTCGCATAAGATCCTGCAATGAAATTCCATCTAAATATGAGTTTACAACATTTGTCAGTCCAATCCACAAATTTTTTGTATGGCATTTCCCTTCGTGTTCACAGTGATATCCATCATCTTCCAAACACCCACACTCTACTGGCGTAAGCCCATCTTCGGTTACTCTTAAAATCTCTGCCACAGTATATTCTTCTGGCTTCTTGCATAAACGATATCCGCCATGCTTTCCTCGAAGGCTCTCTACCATTTTTCCTTTATTTAATTGCGAAACAATGATTTCTAGATATTTTAATGAAATGTTTTGATTCTCTGCAATCTGACTCAACGAAACATATTCTTCTGGTTTCTTTTCTGCAAGATTCAGCATGACTCGCAACGCATATCTACCTTTTGTCGAGATTAACATTGTACTTTCCTCATTTCTTCCTGACCTGCTAATAATCTAGCATATAATTCCTACCAAGTCAATAGGTATTAGAAAATTTTTCAATGACCACTCTATTTCTTCCCTGTTCTTTTGCCGAATATAGTGCTTTATCCGCTTGTTCATATGCTTGTTCAAAGGAAATTTTATGTGAGTCAATCTCCGTACAACCACCAATACTTACCCCTAAATAATTCATCTCATATTCGGAAAGTTCTTTATAAATCTCTACCATTTTACGGATTCTTTCAGCAATCAAAAAACATTGGTCACTCTTGCATGATGTAAATACAACACAAAATTCATCTCCGCCAATACGTCCAAAAATATCATGTTCTCTTAAACTTGCCTTGATTACACCTACCACTTCTACCAATACTTTGTCTCCAACAGGGTGTCCCATTTGATCATTTACTTCTTTAAAATGATCAATATCAATAATAATCACGCTGATCGGAAACACTACATTTAAAGTATATCTATTTACCAACGCACTTTTATTTAATATATTTGTCAAACCATCATAATCCGCTTTACGAATCAAACGTTCTTCTTGCTCTTTTTGCGCGGTAATATCACGAATAAACATGACGCTTCCACGTTTTACATTGTTCCCCTGTCTTAAATGATGCAAACTAATTTGAAAAAATAGCGTACCCTCTTCCTCTTCCACCTTGTGGACTATGGTAATATCTTCGGAACCATGGTTTTTCACAAATGAAGCCCCATCAAACTGGGAGCCATATTTTCGAAACAACTGAATTGCGGCTTCATTTCCCTCTATAAACTGTCCATTACTTGTGTAAACAAAAATCCCATCCTGAATAGCATTGATGATCCAGTCCTTCGCGAATGGCGAAACAGACAAAAAATCAAATTGAAAAATACTGATTCCTATTAATAGATAAGGTACGAGTAAAATTGCAGCCATTGGAACCAACATTCCTTGTTCGATAAATACGTATTGTTTTGCAAGTAACAGAACGAGCGCAAGCAGGTATCCCATGGATGTTAGAATTACTTGTTTTCTCATCTTGTGGAAAGTACGAACAAGAAAAACAAATAACAGCAATGTAGCAAATCCAAATATCAGAAATCGCAACATTACAGAAATTGATCCCGCAATCGTCGATTGTACTTTCAAGTACTGAGAATAATCTACTGGAATCATCGTCACACTTGTTCGGAGTAGATGATGAATCTGATCGGTAAACAGAAAAATAATATATATAATGTTTTCAATCATGAAAATATTTTTCAAGACATAAAACGCACGATGTTTGTAGGATCCGTAATGAAGAACGAAGTTATAGTTTGCGATAGCTACAAATCCCATTGCAACCTGAACCATATTACGAGACAGTAATTTCACATCGAAGGAGCTAGATAATAATTCCAAAGTGGAAAAAAATGTCCACATACCCATAAAAAGCAAAACACTCATAAAAGGAGCTGCGTATGGTTCATCCCAGTTTTTATATGTTATCAATATAAATATAACAATCGTAATCATTGCAATCACGCTAAATATTACACTAAACAAATAGATATCGCATCACTCCTTTCAAATACAAATTAATTATATCAGAATCTGAACATAAACTGCTATTTTTTCTCGTTTTTCATGAGTTTTTCTGAAACAGTCTGGTTAAAGAAGCTGACAATCGGGCCTAGTCCAAAGGCACAGATTAGAGTTCCCAATCCAATCAACCCACCTGTAAAAAAGGCAATCAGTGCACATACTCCATCAAAAAAGATTCTTGTCCAGAAATAAGGGACCTTAGGCAACATATCATGTGCAATCAAAGATAGACTGTCGTATGGAGCCACCCCGACATCTGAGGTTTGATAAAGAGAAACCCCCAGACTAGCCAGAATGACGCCAAACACTACTGCTATCATTTGGAAAATAAGAGTATCCAAAACTGGCAAATTATTTTCAAGAGTTGTAAACGTAAACTGCACCACATATCCAACAAATATCCAGTTAATCAATGTCCCTATTCCAATATATTTCTTTCCCAAAATTGCTTCCACAACAAATATAAACGTGTTAAAAATCATTAAAAAAACTGCATAAGAAAGTGGTGTTGCAATGTACAAAGATAAAATCATCGCAGAAAACGGGTCGTTTCCGAGACCCGAATACTTAAAAATACCAACCCCGATACCCAGCAATAAATTCCCTATAATTGTTCCTGCCAAACGATTGCGTGGCACAATAAATCTATTTTTCATCCATTATCTCCATTTCAATAAACTGCCTTTCATTTTATCACTTACCCTATTCTTTGTATACAATAAAAATTCCTCTTCCTTCTCGTGAATTCTGGCAAACAATAAAAAACAGGCACCTTCAACTTGATTAAACAGTAGGCGCCTGTTTTCTTTATATGCCACGCATTTCCCTTATTCCTATTTATTAAAAATTCTTGGCTTAATCACTCGATCAATATACGTCAGTATAATCATATATATTATGCAATCAATTGGCAACATAATCGCATTTGCTAAAATTCTTCCTGGTAGTAGTACAAAAAACCCTTTCCCATATAGAATAGAAAGCCATAACGTAGTTAAGCCACAATTAATAAATACTTTTTCTAGTGTGACTGCTATTACTATTCTACCAAATTTCACTGGCTTTTTATAAAGCAAAACTCCATAGATTACACCCACCAGGATAGCATTTAAGGTAAATCCGAAAAAGAATGGACCCATTGGATGTAAGAAGTAATTCACTACATCCATTACACCCCCGAATACGCTTCCCATAACTGGTCCAAATAATAGTTCCACCGCTCGGTGCGGAACACCGGAAAATCCGATACGAATATATGGTCCGATGTTAATTGTAGCAATGTACCGTAATACAATGCTTAGCGATCCCATAATTGCAACGCTTACTAGAGATTTGAGATCTTTGAATGAATGAAATGAATCTTGAATCTGATGTCTAAATTTTTGCATAAAAATAACCTCCTTTGCAGTTTTCCATCACTACATAAAGAGGCCAATCTATCCCACATTATGTAGCAGCGGGATGCGAACACTGTACCGCAAGCCCTAAAGACTTTTCGTCCAGGTGACAACTCCCCGTTCACCTGGCACTTAACGCACAACATTCTACTCTGCTTCTTTTAATTTTTGTTTTTCCTATGCTTTTGCAAGGAATTGAACCTATTATAGTCTCTCATACAAAAAAACACAAGGCTTTCTTTCACCTATTAACGCACCAAAGCAGCTAACTTTTCTGACATTTGTCGATAACTGGCGAAATTCTCTCTTATTAACTCTTTTTGATTAAATTCTAATGAATATTAATAAAATTGATTGAATATTATACAGAAATTTAGTATACTCATACTGTTAGAGGGAGGTAATCATATGTTTAGAAATCGAAAAAATAGCGAAACAAATCAAGTACAAACAATACCTGAAAAACATGTACCAAACCACTCTTCTTCCAAAAAGCATGTATCAGGAGAAGATAAGTCAAAGTGTATTTCAAACACAGTTTTGACGATTAATGATTTATTAAAATTCATGACTAGTTTGGATTATGTCAAAGAAATGATTGGAGATGCCAACAAACAAGCGGAAATGCTTGAGACAGTTGCAGCAAACAGTGAAGAACTCTCTGCATCTACAGAAGAAATCGCAACTCATGTAACCGAATCAAACGAAAAAGTTACATCTACAGTTGAAACTACAAACATTGGGCTTCAAAGTGTAGATTCCGCTTTAGAAAAAATCGAGAGTAACTTTCAAGATACCGAACGTGTTAAAATCTCAATCAACGAAGTAATGGAAGAAACAAAAAAAATTAATGAGCTTGTTGGCGTCATTAAATCCGTTGCTGACCAGACCAACCTGTTATCTCTAAATGCGTCCATTGAAGCTGCTCGCGCAGGAGAACAAGGTCGAGGTTTTTCTGTTGTTGCCAGCGAAATCAAGGTGCTTGCCGAAAACACAAAAGAACAGGTTGAAATTATTCGAAACATTGTAGACGGTGTAAACAAAAAAGTTTTACAAGCTTCGAAGGAAATCGATCGTGTTGTATCAAATTTTGGCGTATCAAAGACTTCCATCGATGAAGCTACCGTAAGTCTGAAAAGTATAACTTCTGAAATGGACAAAGTCGCAGAAAGCTTTATGATTATTTCTGCCAACGTACAAGAGCAAAGTGCTACAACACAAGAAATTGCTTCCACCATTCAGGTCGTAAACGACAAAGCACAAAAACTCAGTGTAGAGTCAAACAAAACAGGCTCTGCCTTTTTCGAAATTTCCCAAAAAATAGATACACTTCGTGTCAATGCATTATCATGTGCAGACCAGTTAGATAAGTTGACAATTCTTGATCTCAGTATCACAGATCATCTGATGTGGAAATGGAGAATCTATAATATGATTCTTGGTTATATCAAACTAGATACCGAGAAAGTTGGCGACCATCATGGGTGTCGTCTTGGTAAATGGATAAAAAGTCAAAATAGCACAGATAGCAATGTAGAAAAAATAATCCGTGCAATGGAAGCACCTCATGCCAAAGTTCACTCTTCTGCAAAAAACGCAATCAATTATTATAACAATCGTCAATTCAAAGAAGCGGAAGCTTGTTTGGCTGAAATTGAAGACAGTTCAGCAATTGTTGTTGAATTATTAACAGAACTAAAAAAATATATTTAAAAAACAGGAGCCAGAGTCTCATGAAAATTTCATGGAATCTCTGGTTCTTTTTTTTAAAATTATTCGATTTGCTTATTTCAGTTATTTGGTTTGTTCTCCAAAGAATAAATCAACAGCATTTTGATATTCCACTAACGTCTGTGACTTTTTAAGTTGTTTTTCTGCCTTTTTGTTTTCTGGAAAAGATTGACCAAAATAACTCCAAATCTCTTTCATTCGAAATAATGCATTTCGATCATTTTCCATTGCTTGGCGATAACCCTCCAAAATCTCGTCTAAGAATCGCTTCACCTGTTCCTTCTGTTTCATTTCCTCACCACGAATTTCACGAATAAAATTGGGGTTCTTAATAAATTCTCTTCCAATCATAATCCGGTCAATTGTTGGAAATTTTGTTTTTATCCTATTTACATCTTCCATTGTACACAAGTCTCCATTATAGCAAACTGGCATTTTTGCGCTCCCACTCATCATTTCGAAGACTTCTAAATTTGGTATATTCTTATAAAAGTCCTTTTGAATTCTCGGATGTATAATCAATTCCTCAAGTGGATATCGATTAAATAACGCCATCAGTAACATATGATCTTCTGCGGAATCTACTCCGATTCTTGTTTTTATTGAAATTGGCAATTTCGTTTCTGTAAAAATTCGTTCAAGAAAACAATTTAATAGATCTATATCAGATAAAAATCCTGATCCCTTTCCTTTCGTTACAACGGTCTTTGAAGGGCATCCTAAGTTTAGGTTGACTTCTTGGTATCCCATATCACCCAAAACTGCAGCCGTATGAATAAAATACTCCGCATTGTTCGTCAAAATTTGAGGCACCACATACAACCCCATATTATTCTCTTGACAGACATCTCTTTTTTCTCGTGGCGAAAAACTTCCATGCATCGTAGGCGAAATAAACGGAGTAAAATACTTATCTGCCTTCCCAAAATATTTTGCATGTGCATTGCGATAAATATACCCTGTTAATCCTTCCATGGGTGCCATATATATGTTCATTACTTACCTCTTCATACGTTTCTTAATTTCTGATTCATCAGGCATTACACATAGTGCGCCTTTTCTTTCTGTCACAATGCTTGCAGCTGCATTTGCA
Source organism: Lachnospiraceae bacterium (assembly GCA_963666475.2). Lineage (GTDB taxonomy): Bacteria > Bacillota > Clostridia > Lachnospirales > Lachnospiraceae > JBFHIZ01. The sequence continues at coordinate 1,959,845 of CAXXJM010000001.1, forward strand.
AATTGCAACATTTCCCGCAATCGATTTTCATTTAAATTCTCCAAACCATACTGTAGCACAAAATGTAGAATGCATCCACCAAAGGTATCCCCTGCCCCTGTTGTCTCTATCGTTTTTTCTGATAGAAATGCTGGTTCTTCTATTCTAAATCCATCATAATACGCTATCGACCCATCTTTTCCACAAGAAAGCACGAGTAGTTTCATTGGATATCTTTCTAAAATCCAGCGAACTCCTTCCTCGTAGTCTGTAGTTTCTGTAAGCCATTGCAATTCATTATCTGAGATCTTTAAAATATCCGTAAATTCCAATCCAAAAAGTGTTGCCTTTCTTGCATGTTCCAGACTGCTCCAAAGTGGCTCTCTGATATTTGGGTCAAAGGAAATCAAGCAATGATTTGCTTTTGCAAACTGCAAAGCCTTTCTTGTTGCTTGTTCGACACCCTCATGTGTCATAGATAGTGTTCCAAAGTGAAATATCTTCGTATTTACAAAATCCTTTTCAAGGATTTCATCCGGAGATAACATCATGTCCGCTCCAGGAGATCGATAGAAAGAAAAATCGCGATCTCCATCTGGTAATTTCGAAACAAATGCCAACGTAGTATTTACATTTGAATCAAAATACAACGATTCTGTATGAATTCCGAGCTGACTCACACGATTCTTTAATTCCATTCCAAAAGAATCATTACCGACCTTTCCAATAAAAGCTGTTTTGTTACCAAGTTTTGTGAGCATGGCAAGTACATTGCATGGTGCACCCCCAGGGTTTGCTTCAAACGTTCGATTTCCTTGTTCGCTGATTCCATTTTCCGTAAAATCAATTAATAGTTCTCCTAATGCGGTTACATCCATCACCGTATCAATCCTCTCCGTAATACTCGATCATTCTTTTGTGTTTTGATCTTTGATTGCTTGTGCAATCTCCTCTAAATATACATATCGTTCCATCTTTTCCTCTAATGCCGCCTCTATATTTGCACGTTTCTCCATAAGTTCTCTTAATTTCATAAAATCTGTAGAGGCTTTTAAAACATCCTCATCAATCGAAGAAATTTTTTCTTCCAATTCCATGATGTCTTCTTCTATCGTTTGATATTCATGCTCTTCATGATAGGAAAACTTCAACTTCTGATTTTGCTTTTTGCTTTCCTTATATGCTTCTGAAGATGTGTTCGATGATTTTTCTTCCACCCCAGATACATTTTGCGGTCTGGTTTGTTCTTGCTTTTTTTCCATGAAATACTCTGTATATTTTTGCTCACTCTGTCTTATAATTCCACCCGGTTCAAAAATCATCAAACGATTTACCGTACGATCCAAAAAATAACGGTCATGTGAAACGGTAATTACAATTCCTCGGAAGGTATCCAAATAGTCTTCTAATATTTGAAGAGTCGTGATATCCAAATCATTCGTTGGCTCATCAAGAACAAGAACATTAGGCATTTCGAGAAGTACTTTTAATAAATATAGTCTTCTTTTTTCTCCGCCTGAAAGTTTTGCAATTTTTGAGTATTGCATAGTTGCATCAAATAAAAATTGCTCTAACATACGAGATGCAAAAGATGGCGTGCCAACTGGCTTGTGTTTTTCATGAGAATCATTGATATAGTCAATTACACGTATCTCATTATCAAAAATATCGTGTTCCTGAGAAAAATAACCGATTCGTACCGTTTCTCCAATTTCAATGGAACCATGAAGCGGCGGAAGAATTCCAAGCATTGTTTTTAATAAGGTGGATTTTCCACATCCATTGGGTCCAATAATGCCAATTCTGTCGTCCTGTAAAAACAAATACTCAAAATCATGAAATAAGACATTTTCTCCATAACCACCCGAAACACCGTGCAGTTCTATGGTCTTCTTGCCAAGTCTCACAGCCTCCTTATTAAGCATTTCAATTTTTTTGTCTTCTTCCATTGGTTTTTCATCTCGAAGTGCTTCATATCTCGCAATATGCGCTTTTTGCTTTGTCGATCTAGCCTTTGCTCCACGCTGCATCCATTCAATTTCTTTACGTAAAATATTTGCATGCTTTGCCATGGTTGCTTTTTGGCTTTCTTCACGCATCGCCTTTCTTGATAGATATCCTTCATAGTTTGTATCGTATCGATATAAACTTCCCTTATCAATTTCTACTATGCAATTGCAAATCAAATCCAGAAAATACCGATCATGTGTAACCATTACAAGTGCCCTACGGTAGTCTTTTAAATACTCTTGTAGCCATTCTGTCATGTCCTGATCCAAATGATTTGTTGGCTCATCCAAAATCAATACATCACAAGATGATAAAAGCGCTCCAGCAAGAGCTACTTTTTTTCTTTGTCCACCAGAAAGTATTTCCATTCTTATATCATATCTTTGAAATCCCAGCAGATTTAATATTGTTTTTGCTTGTCCTTCCAGTTCCCACTTATTCGTTTCTGTCATATTTTTTGTAATGACATAGTCATAAATGGTCTCATCTTTTGCGAATTCAGGATTTTGGGATAAATAATTGATTCTTACGTTTCGTCCTTTTGAATACTCCCCTTCATCAATATCTTCCAGTCCCGCAAGTATTTTGAGCAATGTCGATTTGCCAGTCCCATTAATTCCTATGATTCCTATTTTGTCTTGTTCATGGATGCTAAAATCTGCCTGGTCAAATAACACCTTATCTGTATAAGACTTGTGGATACTTTTCATTGTAACTAAATTCATATAATATCTTTGCCTCTCTAAACCTCTTTGCTTATAACAGCTGTTAGTTTCCAAAGTCCATGACTTGGTTTAATAACTCTAAATCAGATTGCTTAACTTTTATATTTGCAGGATACGATTCTCCATCATTCTTTTTAAGAACAATTTCAATGACATCACCTTCTTCAATACCTACTTGTTGTATTTTCTTGAAGTATTTTCCCATCATTGGGTGATTTTTTGTAAATGTTGCCTTCATTTTATTTAATTGCAATAGTTGTTGTATGTTCATATTCCATCTCCAATTATTTTTTTTACTATTATTCCATCTTTCTCATTGAAAGTATATCACAGAATAAATAAAACCGTTAGTTGATTATTTTCTTTTCATTCGTTCATACTTTTGTTAAAATAAAAGAAATAAACGTAAGGAGAACTTCATGGACATCAAACAAAGAACATTAATCGTTACAGATAGTTGTTGCGACTTGCCTCCAGAGTTAATCACAAAGCATCATATTACCATTTTACCACTGACGGTATCTCTTTCCGAAGAGACATTCAAAGATGGTATTGATATCAACCCACAAAAAATTTATGAATATTACAACAAATTTCATATATTGCCCAAAACAGCCGCACCTTCCGTTTATGACTTTACGGAAGTATTCCAAAAATTAACGTCAGATGGCTATGAAGTATTTTTTATTGGCATTGGCGATCAATTCTCCAGTACCTACAGCAATGCATACATCGCAGCAAAAGAGTTTGAGCATGTGTGCACCGCTGACTCAGGAAATTTGTCCTCTGGTTTGGGTCTCTTGGTTCTTATGGCTGCAGAGCTCGCAGAACAAAATCTGTCTTCAGAAGAAATCGCATCACAAGTGGCCGTTTCTGCTGAATATGTAGATGCATCTTTCGTCATCGAAAAACTTGAATACCTTTATAAAGGTGGCCGATGCAGCGCAGTACAAATGCTCAGTGCAAATGCATTAAAAATCAAACCTTGTATTGAAGTACGCGAAGGTAAAATGGGTGTTGGAAGAAAATATCGCGGAAATCTAAAACGGTGCATTACTTCCTATATTGAAGACAGTTTATCGGATTCAACTCAAGTCAATCCAAAACGTTGTTTTATCACCCATACCATTAATGACCGAGAAATAGTCGAATCTGCAATTGAAACTGTAAAAAAGTGCTTTGATTTTGAAGAAATCATCGAATCCAATGCGGGCTCCACGATTGCTAGTCATTGCGGCGAAGGTACATTAGGCATCTTGTTTTTCCGGAATCATATTGTAAATTCTCTAACTGAAATTTAACGAAAAAGACAACAGGCATGTGATTTGCCTGTTGTCTTTTTTATGATAAAACGGAATGTTATTTCAGCTTCTCAAATACCTTATCCAATTCTTCCGAAGTCTTTGTCTGCGGTCTCCAATTGATGTCTTGTCCATCCTCCTGATATCTCGGAATCAAATGAACATGAAAATGAAATACGGTCTGTCCTGCATACGTTCCATTGTTTTGAACCACATTGAAGCCGTCACACTGTAATGCCAAAGTCATTTTTTTTGCCATCTTCTGCGCTAGTTGATAGGCTTCTCCTAACAAAGCCTCTGGCATTTCATATAAATCTGCATAATGTTCTTTCGGCAAAACTAGAGAATGCCCATCCGCCGCTGGTGACATGTCCATAATCACTCGAAATTTCTCGTCCTCATATATCGTTCTTGATGGAATCTCTCCATTCGCAATCTTACAAAAAATACAATCTTCCATAATCATTACATTACCCTTCTGCATGTTTTCATGCCATCTTGTCATTCTATTCCTTTTGAAACGGAAAAATCTGATCCAATGTTCGCAAAACTTTAAAATCGCCTTTCACTTTCATATCTCCGCCCATAAAAGCACGTTGAAATGTTTTAATTCCACCTAGGATCTCATATAAAACAGCCTCACTGACTTGAATGTCTACATCAACTTCCTTTTGCTCTCCGTAAAACACTTCCATCTTTGCGTTCTCAATCTTCAGAATCAATGGTTCCTTTTCTTCCGCAATATGAAACCGGTAATTTACATATGTCCCACTTAGAGGAGTGAATGCCTTTTGGAATTCCGAAACAAATCTTTCCTCCGTCTCTAATACATCTTCTCCTAAAAGCCCTTTAAAGTACCCTGTCAGTTCTTCAATATCCGCTTTTTGTTTCTGAACATACACTTCATCCGAAACATATTGAGAAAGCTGTTCGGATTCTTGAGGCGTAAGGGATAAATTAGAGTTGATTGATACCATATCTTTTACCGCTTTATTACTTGCCGGAAGACTTGGCATTTTTTGATTGATTGTACGGTACATATTTTCAGCTTTCTTTTCAATGATACGTATATACTCCGTACTTGTCTCTAATTTTTTTGTGTCTGTGATATATCCACAAATTCCGCTACATGGTAGACCACCTAAGATTTCCCATGCTACGGAAAGATTTAATTTTCCTTCTCGTTCTCCATATGTCGTAGACATTACAATAGGACTCATGTACAACGAACTTATTTTTTCTTTATCACCATACAACCAGCATGCGTCAAGGAACTGTTGCATATAGCCTCCAATTCCATACCATTCTACAGTTGAAGCCAAAATAATTCCATCTGCATCCTTCATTGTATTCGGAAGAGAAGGAATGGATGATTTTAGTTCATGAAGATTATATCGTGCAATCGTCACGTGCAATTCTTCGAGTACTTCTGTCATTCGATCAAGTACGAAAAGAGTTGGGTCATCAACCATCCCTCTTCCACCATAATAAATGTTAATCTTCATTCTACTGTTTCCTTTCAGCTGATTCTAGTTTTGAAACATCTCTACACGTCATCCATAGCAGAAGTGAAACCATGATTCCTGTCATCATTCCTCCAATATGCGCATAGTTATCTATATTTGTTGTTCGAAATCCAAGATAAATAGAATATACTACATAAAATAATAATCTTGGACCAGTTATCATACGAACTTCCTTGTGTCGTAATAAAACGAAAACCATCAGTGCTCCAAGCAGACCAAAAATAGCTCCACTTGCTCCAAGTGAATGATAATACTCTCCGCTCACCTGCTGCATGTACATTGACAAAAAGCTTCCGCCCAATCCTGATACAAAATACAAAATAATAAATCTACCAATTCCCAAAATTCTTTCTACATACATACCTGTCATAAATAACACCAGCATGTTACCCGCAATGTGTTCCACACCTGCATGAAGAAACAGGGAGGTTAACAGTCGATAATACTCATGATTTTGAAAGATTGCCTCGTTATATAAATCTACTATATTATACAATAAGTCCCCTGTTATTGTACATATTGTAAACACAATAAGATTGACAAGAACAAGAAAATTAGTGAATGATACATATCGCTTCCAATCTACTTTCTGTTTCTTTCTTTGAACTTCTTCTGTAGATTCGATCGCCTCTTCTATTCTATTTAAATCCTCTTCCGTGACCGTTTGTAAATAATCTTCTAATGGTCTTCGTATACCATAAAAATCCATTACCTGGTTTTCATAGATCACAAGCTTTCGCTTTGACTGATCGATCATCCAGCAGAACTGATCTTCCTCACATAGCAATTTTGCTTTGGAATAATCCTCTGTTACTATCAAAGTCATGAGATGAACATTTTGAACTCCTCTACTTTGAAAAATCTGGATTGCCTGTTGTCTAACTTGTAGATACTGATCCCTTGTCAAATATAGGCCCTGTCGATCTTCTACCAGAAGAATCATTTCCATTGTATTTCCCGCATTCGAAAAAAACAAACCATACTCAGGGAGGTTTGTCCCAATCTTTTGATATCCTGCTTTTTGTAAAAATTTATCCATCCACATACTCATATGCAAAGACCCAATCCATCAATCAAAAATAACATCATCTTTGTCTATCATATCATTCCTTTTCCTGATGTTCAACGTATTTTAAGACAGATTCCTTTCTCCATCTTATAAAGTCTGCGACGCTCCAAAGTACCGAAAACAAAGTGCATCCAACAATAATGATGATCGCATAAATGCTTTTTTGATACTCGAACTCGAATTTTCTTGAAATCATCATCGCTGCGCAAAAGTACATTGACGAAAGCGCAAATATAATCAATATCCATTTTCTAATCAAATAAAATAACTTTTGATGTACTTGAAAAGCCATGTACTCTGCTTCCATCTTTTCTCTTTCTGGAACTTTTTCTATTTCATGTACAATCGCAGGAGTATTTTCTTTTCGTTCATCTCCGCGAGTCTCCTTTTCATGCTTCAACATCATGTCCATGAATCCCACAATTGAAAAATTTTCAGTTCTTGCGTGATTCTCCAACATATAAACAGTCCAGACAGCCATTTCATCATCTCCATCGACATTTGTCATAAAAAACATCGCAAGTTCCAAAAAATTAGATAATTCATGCTCTTTTTCAGGAAAATATAGAAATCGTATCTCCTTTTTTTCATTGTTCAAGAAAAGGTGGTCTGGGTCCATCAAAAGGAGATCCTCTTCTAACATAAAGCGTTCCATGGCCTCGAACCCTTTCATAATCTGAAAAAAGAATAATCGAAGAAAGGAGTATGTGATTTTTTCTTTCTTTACCAGCTCCCTCAAGCTGATCAAACTACTAACGGTATAATGATATTCTTTTCTTTCATTCTTAAAGACAACTTTCATTGGCAAAATCCCAAAGATGTCATTTTCCATGATCATTCTTTCTTGATAACTCTCGTTCGGAATAAATTCATCGATTGCAATGACAAGCTCACTTGATTTGATTGTTCGTTCGTACCATTCTTCTCTATTCATCTTTTAGCATTCCTTTCAACTGTTTCCAAATACGAATCTTCTTCATCGTCAGATTCTTATTTTGGCTTAAAGTAATCTCATGTTTCAAATTCACACTAGAAAATGGTGGTTCCATCCTGGTGATTTCTAGAAGTGAATAGCCATATGTCAACTGTACTTTATCCACATAGTCTTGTGTGAAAACATCATATTGTTCTATAATAACTGCGGCGTGTACCATTGCTTTACTTGCACTTTGCCTTATGCTCTCTTCATTCATTTTAAAGCTTTGATCTTCCTGATTATAATTTGTTAAAATTCGATATCCATTCGCTGTTAAGACACTTTCATTATATGTAGAAAATGTCACCATCAATATAAAGAAAATAAGGAAACAGATTAGTACACTAACATATGCTGTCTCGATTGTAAAATTTGCGTTCATTTGTTTTCTAAAAAGGCTATATTCTTCTGTTTTTTTCTTTTGTTTAATATTCATCAATCACCTATAAATCCCCATATTTCATCTTAGTTGCAACAATTTGGATCATGGTTCCAAATAGCAAAAAAGGGATAAGCGGAACCTTTTCATCCCTCTCCCTTTTTTCAAAAAAAAGCAACCAAAGTGAAAATGGAATCATCAAGCATATCGAATAAAAGAATGCATAGAGCAAGGGATGTATCCCCATAAATAGACCCATTCCACATAATAAAATTCCATCCCCATATCCAATACTTTCTTTTGATAGTTTGGCAATTAATATCATAAATACGCCTCCTAAAAATCCAAACATGGCATCCAGATATGAAATATCTCTCATAAATATGGCAGATAATAATCCAAATATAAGAAAAAGAAGTAAATACCACAATGGGATTTTCTTAAATCTTAAATCATAGATTCCTCCTAAAAGCAAATATAGTAGAACAAACACTTCTTTCATTTTCCCACGTGTCCTCTCTCTCTTATTTTCCACATTTGGAACAAGCTCTTCGTCCACCTACTTTTGAAAGTGGAATTTCAACGATCTCACGATAAATTCTGGAGCAATCCTTTAAAAGATGATAGCAATCTCCCGTCAACGTTACATATCCATCCTTTAATATCTCACCATCGTCAATGCAATAGCTACACGGACGATAATCTTTCCCAGAAATAGCAAGATTCCCCTGTGTCCCCCCTTGTATCCAAACACTTCTCATCTGTAAATAACTACAAGTTAATTCTTCATGATATACTTCTCCATCTTTTGTTATATATACCATTTTTTCGGTTTTAGATTCCAATTGCCCTCTCTTATCAGATAAGGTGTTTCCCGTGAAAGCACGAATCATACAACGATTAATGACTGGTATTTTTTTTATTGGAAGAATTTGAATTTTTGGCGAAACATCATAGGTAACCACTAAATCTATTTCGTCTCGATTTATCATAATATTCGAATAATTTATATAAATTCCATTCTCTCCATCAACAACCGGAGAACGTTCTAAGTAATTTGCTCCTATTTTCTCAACGATCGTATATTTCAAATAGGATTTTTCAATGAGGTACGACCCCATAAATGATTCTATATTACCTTCATCAGGAATTTCATTTCTATATAAATATCCATATGTCGCCATTTCCTTGGCAATATCATATAATGCATTTTCAATCTTACATTGAAGTGTAAAAACCTGCATGATAAAGATAAACAAATACACCACATACAAAAAGAATGGAATCGAGAATGATGCTTCTACCGTAATAGAAGCATCCACTGTTTTTGAGATAATCCATAACACCCTTTTTTGGTTTTCTTTGGGAATTTCGAATGAGTGATTCGTGATTTGATAGGGGTTTTTTGATTTGATTTGAATTGGCTGCATCTCCTTTTTTCTGGTTATTTTTATTCCAAAAAAGGGCATTATGGATCATCTCCTCCTATTACATAACTATTTATAACTATGAACCAGTAATTTTTGATAAGTCGTTTTCTTTTGATCGACAAACAGGAATTCCGCATCTATTGCATATACGCAAGCGTCAAAGCGGAAACCCTCCCACCCGCTATTTCTCATTTCCATTTCTATGACATCCATCATTCGATATGTCTTAGCTTTCATCGGAGTCAAAACCAATAATAATCGTAAATATTCCTGATAGGTCATCCCATGCGGGTCTTCTCCTTGTGCATCAGCGCTAGCCTGTATAGCCTTTTCTAACGAAATATGCCACAATTCTCTCGTCTTAATAAATGCAACTTTTTCTCCTTTCAGTAATCTTCGGATATCCGATATTGATTCTGCATATCCCCACGCAAGCACAATACCATATTTTATTAACGGTTCTAGTTCTGGTACGGTAGCAACCGCCGAGATCCCTGCTGCCATAACCTCTATCTCTGACATTTTCTCCTGATCAGTCAAAAGATACGCAACATTTATTGCTTCTCGAATTGCCAAAATCTGATTCGATACAACTCGTAAGTTGTCCATATCATTATTTCTCCCAGCAATTACATATTCGCTCTGATATGATAAAACTTGATCTTCTATTGGTGAAACATAATTGGAAGTTTTCTCCATAATATATTCCATAAATAAAGTTTCTTCCAGGATATCCAGAGAATCACTTTCTTCTGTTAGTTTCATGGTTCCTTTACAATTCTCACGATAAGATGTCAACGAATCTAAGGTTGTACAACTATTGGATAGTGGTTTTTCCTCATCCTTAAATATGGATAAAATGCCTTCCGGATGAAAATCAATTTTATCCGTAGGATTCTCTACTTCTATTTCTTTCCAATGAATTTCCCCATCACTCGTCACCCCATCTTCTACAACAGCTTTATGAAAGATACTTTCCTTATTCTTTTCAACTTCCTGTAATATATCAAACATGGGTATATCAAAATGCATATATTCTTCATACTGCTCTTGTAGAAATTCTATCATTGAAATCCCATATTTACTTTTCATATAACGAAGAACTTCTTCTCGGAAAACCTTTCCATCAAAATCTGTAGCAAGCAACACTTCATTGATTTGTATACTTTCAATATCACACTCTAAAAATGTTCTTCTAAACATCGATGGAATATTGCTTGCTGGTGAGCAGTTTTTATCGGCATAATAATACATTTGTTCCAGCACTCCACTAGAGTCCGAAAAACAATTTCCATAGGTCGCATCCAAAAAAAACACATCGTACCGTTCATACAGCTCCCGATTATATTCTGCAAAGCAAGACATCAAAGTGGCATTCGAAGCGTATGTTACCTTTAACTCCATGGTTTCTTCCTGAACAATTTTTATGCAAAGAAGAAAAATGGACATCAATATAGTCAAAATCATCACGAGATAAATGCTAATACTCCCTTGTTTCATTATAATTTTCCAGCACTTCTCGTAACATCTCTAAACACGCTATTCATTAAGTCGGTAAGCTGATCTCGAAAAATAAAGACCAATCCAATCAACACCACCATTATCATAACTAGCTCTATTGTCCCTATTGCATCTTCCTCTTTTAAAAAATTAATTATTGTTTTCATGATTCTCCTCCTTCACCATTTTAAAAAAATGGGCAAAACTAGCACTGTAAGTACTAAAAATAATAACAACATCATAGGTACCAAAATCATTGTCTGTATTTTTTCACTTTTTTCTTTTGCCAAATATCTTCTTTTTTGATATGCAAGCCTTACCTCTTCTTTCATTCTCTCTCTTAAATCTTCATTTCCGCGTTTTAAATTCTGTGACATCATCTGCCCTAACTTTCGATAGGCAGGCAGTCCACATTGCCTTCCAAACTCTTCATATGCTAATGTTTCCGGAATTCCGTTTCTCATTTTTTGCAAGCAACATTCCATTTGTTCCTTTGCATATTTTAATTTTCCTTCTTTTTTCCCGTCTTCGACAATCTTTTCCCACGAATTTCGCATTGTGTACCCCGCACAAAGTAATAGCGACAGCTTTGCAACGATATCAGGATATTCGATTTCCATATTGCTATTCCATTGATTTCTTTGTATTACTTGTTTTTGATGATGTAAAAAAAACAAACCCATTATTACGAGCAAAATTCCAGCTATAGTCTGAAGATAAAGACTTTTGTTATTTTTCATATATATTACATCCACTCCATCAACTTTTTCAGGCAATGTAAAAGTATCCATTTCTCTTGAATTCGCCTCAGAGGCTTGTATTGCGTCAATTACCTTTTGTCTTTGCTCCTCTTCTTTTGATATTTGCCTTTTGCAAATCACAAGTTGAAAGCATATGTGTCTTTCATACTCTTCATAATCAATACTTGCCGTAAGTTCAATCGGGATCCCCTGTTCAGGTATATCATAAGTCAATATCTTTCCATTTTTTGAAAGAATCTCACAATTTGAGCTACTCCAAGAAATATCAAATGGTGTTCCCTCTATTGTTTCAGGCAAATATAAATCTGTCGTAATATGGGCTAGCGAAGAGTTATCTCTTCGAATAAGTTCTTCTAGACGAACTTCCACCTCATCAAAATACAAATCCAATTCTTCATCACCAAATGTCCTTGCTTCGACTGGCAAAAAATATTCTTCCACTTTATCTCCAATCAAAAAATTTATTTTGACATTTTCTGACTTGGATAAATAATCTCCACGTTTAATTACTTGCACTTCCTCTTGATTATCAAATATCTTAACAATGAATAGTATGAACAAAATAAGTAGTAATCCTAAAGACATACTTATTTTTATTCTTCTTTCAAGTTCTTTTCTACGTTCCCACCTCTTAATATTTTCCTTGGGATGTTGTTGCAAAAAAGATGTTCTCGATTCATTTTGTATACGAAACATGTTATTCTCCTGTTTAAACTTCTACATGAATCATCTTTTGTCCAATCAAATAGATTAAAATTACCAGTGTCAAAACTGTTGTCATCACGATATTTCCAAAAAGATTATGATACAATGGTTCAAAATATCCCGGAGAAGTCATCTTGACATACCCTACCATGAGCAACGGCATCATACACATAACCTGAAATTCGAATTTTTTTGCTGCAGAAATTGTCCTTATTTCTCTTTCTGAGTCCATAATATCCGACAGAATCATGGAAGTATCTCGAATAATATGTGTAAGATCCCCACCAACCCGTTTTCCAATTCGAAACGTCTCAGAAAAATGTACCGCTTCCTTCAATTTAATGTTTTTTGCCATTTCCGTAAATGCAGTTTCCACTGTGCCATTTGTTTCCATGTGTTTCACAATTCGGTTACATTCAACTACAATAATAGCTTCTTCCCCATATAAAAACAGTAATTCTTCGATTACGAAATTCATTCCTTGTTCAACAGAATATCCCGCCTGCAAAGTTGATGCCAAAGACAAAATCATATCTCCAAACATTTTTTGTATTTGTATCTTAACCTTTTCATTTTTTATATCATTCAGAACATATCTAAAGAACAAAAAGCAGAACGGGGCAAGTAGCAACCCATAAATTGAATCATAAAAAATCAATCCTAATAGATAAGAACACACGATACTAATTCCAAATATTTTGGTTGGAAATCGAATCATGTTCCATATCGCTCGTATTCGATCTGCTTTTCCTATTCCCATTGTGTATGCGCCCATTCTTCCACCTCCATGTTATAATTCGTAGTATCTTCTTGAAATTCGTATAGAGTTTGACATTCAATCTCATTCATGGTTAGTCCAACTACCTTGACAATTTCCATTAATTTTCTTGAATGATCTTTCGTTCTACCTAAATGTACGATAAAATCTATTCCCGCTGCAATTTGTCTACGAATAGCAACTAACGGAAGCGTACTCCCCATAAGCATCATGGTCTCCAATCTTAAAATCATGTCCTTCGCTGAATTTGCATGTCCAGATGAAAGAGAGCCATTATGCCCCGTATTCATTGCCTGGAGCATATCCGTCGCCTCTTCTCCTCTTACTTCTCCAACAATAATTCGATCCGGTCTCATTCTTAAAGAAGTCCTGATTAAATCTCTTATTGTAACTTCATTGCAACCATCGACATTTGCATTCCTCGTCTCCAACCGAACAAGATTCTCGATGCTGTGCAGTTGCAGTTCTGCGCTATCTTCAATAGTTATTACTCGTTCCGACTTTGGTATTGACTGAGACAATGCATTTAAAAATGTCGTTTTTCCAGTTCCGGTTCCACCACTTATTATGATATTTTGCTTTTCTTTCACAAGTTTACATAAATATTCCGCTATTTCACCTGGCATCATTCCACCATTCACTAGTTGCTCAATCGTCATCGGTTTTTTAGAAAATTTTCTTATCGTGACAATGGGTCCATTGATTGCAACTGGTGGTAAAACAATGTTTACCCTAGATCCATCCCCTAACCTTGCATCGACAATTGGCCTTGCATCATTAACCGTACGATTACATCCCGCTACCATTTTTTGCACTAAATCTTCCAGCATGGCCTTTTGTTCAAAAGATTTGCTCCACCTACAAATAGTTCCATTCTTTTCGATAAAAATATGTTTTTTACCATTTATCATAATTTCTGTAATCTCTTCATTATCAATCAGTTCTTGAATCATATGAAATCTACGAAGCTCATCAAATACTTCTTTAGCAATGCTTCTACGTTCTTCTAAAGAATAATAGCATTTTCTACTTTCTCGTTCTAAAATCTCCTCAATCTGCTCTTTGACCCACTCATCATTTATCTCTTTCTTGTTTAAGCCAGCCATATCCATGATTTCTTTCCGAACACGTTCTTTGATTCCTTTACTATCCTTCATAGAAATCTTCCTTTACAATTCCTCTAACAAATTCTCCAACCTGGGTATACGGTAATTCTTCGGGGTTTAAATTCATATTCTGAAATTCCGGAATACACACACGTTTTTCTTTCTCAAGAACGTCATCATACTCTAGCAATTTCAACAGCAATTCATAATGCTCGATTTTGTTCTTTGCAATGTGATCATCTCGAATCAGCGAGTATATCTTATTACATAGCCGCAGAACCGAAAATAATCCATTCACACTTTCTGATAAATCAAGAATCAAATACTCATATTTTGTTTTGTTCCTTAGAATTTCAATTAATTTTTTCCACTCCTCTTCATTAATAATTCGTAAATCTAAAAAGGAGACACTTGGTGGTATATATTCCAGATTTCCGTAATAATCAATCATATTGGCTAGTTTATAAACAAATTTTTCTTCATCACTATGAATGTAATAAAGTAAATCTGACAATGAATGATGTTCTGTCAAATTTTTCGTGTTATAAATCCCTCCAGAGGAGTAAAAACCAGAATAGGCTTCTAAATTAATATATAGCACCCTCTTCTTCTGAGCGAGTAACTTGCCAAGTAGCAATGAAAATGTTGTTTGACCAATTCGTTTTACGGGTGAATAAACTCCAATGATTTTCATGTCTTTCTTATCCGGAATAACATCTGAACTATGATCCTCCTCATAATAAGCCAGCAACTCTTTGACAATCTCTTTGGTATCTTGATATTTATATATGTTCTTTTTATTTTTTATCTTCTGTTTCTCTTGTAAAATGTAACAGTTTGAAATCGGAATTACTTTAAGAGTGCGGGAATAGAGATGCTGTGCGATCAAGGCAATCTCGACTTCATTTTGCAATGAAAACTCTCGTAATTTTTTTAGATCGGTAAAAATATATATTTGCATCGGAATTGGAAACTTTGCATATAAATATTCGTACAATCGTTGCGTGTACCTTTTTTCGTCATCTACAATGACCATTATTTGCTTTTTCAAAGCACCCACCCCTCTATGGCTATTTGAATGCAGTATGCAGCTAAAAGGGATACCGAGTAGGGATAATTCTGAATTTTTATGTTTTCATTCATTATCCTTAAGAAAAGCGTAAGTATCAAATATGCCGCTGCCGTAATAAACATAGAATCAATGAATAATTCGATTGCCCTAGATGCACCGATGCCATACGATAGTACCAATAATAATTTGACATCCCCAGCGCCAACTACTTTGACTAAATAAAAGGGAAATAGAAGAATCGTTGCAAGTAGTAAATCTAATTGTGGATGACCGGCTTGGGACTGTAAGACAAATGCTAGAAAACCAAAAATAATATATGCATTCGGTATTTTTCGATATTTTATATCAAAGCCCACCGCTCCACAGAAAAAAAGCAATACAAAATAAAACATATAACTATGCATGCATCTTTGCCTCTTTGTTTTTGTTTTTGTTTTTTAATGAATTTCTGCCAGGAAATCTGACTTGAGTTGATAATAGATTTTAAATTAGAAAGTCTGAATGACTTTTCAACATGTTGTAAATGAATTATATGATGTTTTCCACGTTTTGTCCATGTACGAAATGTACAAATTATTTTCTTGGTAAAAATATACAAAGGCCATCGCACAGTTTTGCAATGGCCCATTCTCATCGAGATTTAAATACGAAATCCTCTATTTTTTGTTGGATCTTCCACACTTTCATTAAGCATGCCTTTTCCATAAGTCAGTCCTGCATATACATTCTCTGCATTTCCCATAACAGACGAACTCTGATCTTGTTTAGAAACCTCGAGATAGGTTTTTTGCATCTTCTCTATGATTTCCACCACGTCATGAATTTCTTTTGTAGATCCACTAGAAAGCGTTCTGGCAAGCTGTAGATCCAAAAAAGAATAGATTTGAAAAAAACCTGCTGCTGGCGCCTGCTCAATATGTACCGAATCCATCAATTCATTCAGGCAATTTCGTCCATTTGCTATCGCAGCGAAAAACTCTGTAAATCCTTCATCTTTTTTCGCTTGCAATGCATCTTGTAAATATACTAGAAGAATATCATACAAGATGACCATCATTTCCGTCCGATTTGCCTGGCTGATTCGCAAGGTAAATTCTTGTTTTTTTTCTTTTGTCATAAAATCACCATTTCACTTACTGCAATAACTGCAAAACTTGTTGTGGTCTTTCATTTGCCTGTGCCAACATGGATGTTCCAGCCTGAGACAACACTTGCTGCGTTGTATATTCGGTCATTTCTTTTGCCATATCAACATCGGTGATTCTAGAATAAGCCGAAGTCATTCCCTCACTAGTTACTTCCAAACTTGAAACGGTATGTTCCAAACGATTTTGATAAGCACCTAACCGAGAACGCATTTGAGAAATTACACCACTAGCATATTTTGTGGAGTCAATCGCTTGTTGAGAAGATGCTTCTGTTGACATATCTATTCCAGTTAGTCCCAAATTGGATAAGTTGACTGCGGGAATATTTAATTCGAGAATTTGTCCTTCATTTGACCCAATCTGCAGTCTCATTGCTCCAATTCCCATCGCAGAGATGGAAACATCCGTAAGACCAGTGGTTCCGATTGTATTCGCATCCAATGAGATTTTCATTTCAAATCCACCATCTGCCTGTATAATTGCTGTGGAACCTTCATAGCTTACGGTAGCAGAAGTCGGAAACGCATCTGCAGAACCGTCTTGTTTCAACACCACATTTGGAGGGTCAAGTAGTGCTCCAAATCCGTCATACATATCGATTGAACTAATGACATAATCTTGTTCATTTACAGACTCACTACACGTCTCTACCTTCACACCCAATTGGTCCGCATATGCTTTGAGAGAAAAGGATCCATCAAGCAATGGTTTTCCATTAAACTCTGTGTCTTTTGAAATACGTTCGATTTCAGTTGTGAGCTGATCAATTTCCTCTTGAATATTTTGTCGATCCGAATCTGTCATTGATCCATTCGCTGACTTTACAGAAAGCTCTGACATTCTTTGAATCATGGACTGAATCTCGCTAAGAGCTCCTTCTGCCGTTTCAATCACCGAAATCCCATCGTTAGCATTTTGAACGGAACGTTCCAATCCACGGATTTGCGCATTCATTCTTTTCGAAATTGCAAGTCCCGCAGGATTATCTTTCGCACTGTTGATCTTTAGACCAGATGAAAGTCTCTCTAATGACTCACTTAATTTACTATCTGTCTTATTCAATTCGTTACTTGCAACAATTGCTGACATGTTAAAATTGATTTTCATTTAATATCCTCCATATGCTTCTTGTACGGCATTTATAAAACTTTTTGCTACTTCATACAATTTTCGAGTTGTTACTTTCTCTTCGGGAATCTCCTGATTTCTGATCTCTTTGCTATTCTTTACTTCTGAGAGCCCATTAGTCAGTCTCGCTTTGTCTGAAATATGTCCGACAAAAACGTCTAATCGAACGGAAGTTTTTCCTTGATCAGAGAGCACCAATTCCATTGTTGAAGAAATCGACGAAAGATAGGCTTCCGTTTGTACATCATTGGTGGCAAGATAACCTCTGACTTCTTCCCCATTCGTATGGCTGTATTGAAATTCTCCCATGATTTTACTTTGTTCACTTGCCATCATACTAATACATACTTTTCCTTGCTCATTTCCCTGATGCAGTATCTTTAGATTCATCGAAGTAATTTGCTCCCCAATTTTTATTGGCACTTCATAATTCTCTTCTTTTGCCAAATCTGATGCCAGCGAGAATTGTTTATAAAGTAAAGAAAGTGCTTTAAAATCGACGAACGTTGTGTTTTCGTTATCCATTGCCATTTGAACGGTATTTCTGACAAATGTTGTCAGATTTTCATAAGATTGTACGATTTCTTCTGGTTCTACAAAGGACTCTGCGATGTTTTCAAGCGTAACATCAAGTTGTTCCTCGAATTCTATTTCATCCGAAAGATTTTTCATGTTCTTTTGTAGATTCCGGAAAATCTGTCCATTTTGTAAAAGCAAATCAGATAATCCTTGTATATGATCCGGGGTAATGTTCAAATCGTAAGCCTGTAAGGTTTCTAATACGGTATCTTCTGATTTTTTTATATGTTCTCTGAGTTCACCAGCTTCTTCTGAAATTAATTCACTCGTCCCATCATAAATCTTTTTCGTCTGTTCTAGACTTTCAGAAAATGCTTCCAATGAAACATTCAAATCAATCTGCAAAGTGGCGGGGTCACTTACCAACATTTGATCTGCAGCTTTAATCACTAATTTTTGAAAATAATTTTCGATTTGGTCTGAAATCGTCTTTTTTTCACTCGATCTTTTTTCTACACCTGAAGATTTTTCAGAGAGTTTAAAATCCATTCCTTGTTTTTTTTCACTACGGATAGCCGTCAGCATATTTCGAAGCGTGATTTCCTGTCCCTGCTGCACCAGTGCTCCAATCGCAGCTCCATCTGATTTTTCAATTTGGTGTAACAGACGATGTATTCCGATATAGGCTTCTCTCTGTTCTTGATCTATTTCATTCTTTGATTCAAACGTTCGCAAGAATCTTGCATACCGATCGACTTCCATATCTGAATCGTCATAGGAATCCAGTGTCTCTTCCAATTCCTGCATATTCATTTCCAATGGATTTATTTGATCTTTTATGAAATTAAGAACTTGGTTTGGTGTAAGCTTTTCTAGACAATTTGAAACCAGTCGGTTCGCCTCTTTCATAAGAGCAACTTGTGTGTCCGTAATTTCCATTCGATTGTATCCAAGAATACGTACAGCTTTCAGATTTGCTTGCGTGCTTTCCAACCCCATTTCCTGAAGCAAAGATTCCGCATTTGAAAATGCTTTCTGAATGGAGTCCCCTAAATCACTGCGCACTTCTGTTTGTAGAGTTTCATAAGATTCATTTGCCTGCATATACATCTTTGCAAGTTTTGTTCCTTCAAAATTTATATCTTGAAGTGTCGTCCTATTTTCTGCAAGTAAAAGTCTTCCAATTGCAGCAATTGGCTGATTCATAATTGCCGTTTTTGTGTCCAGTATTTCCTGATACGATGAAAATTCTTCTTTCGTAAGCGTGGTTGCACCGGCAAGCTCTTTTTCAGCGATATTTAATGCCTCTACAACATTCTCTAAATCTTCTGTTTCAATAGAAAACCCAGTCCGAAGCAAATGATAGTTTGCAGACACGCTCATCGACAGCCGTATCTCCTCCATTTGACGCATCGCTCGAATGTTTGAAGCTGCGGAAGCTTTTAAGTCGTCCGACTGAGATTCCCATGAAAATTTTTGCAAATTCTGAAGTGTAATTTTCTCATGCATCGGATACCTTAAAACAGAATCATCTATAATCGAGTCTACCACGTGTTGAATTCTTATTGCCTCTTGACGATAATCGACCTCATTATTTAGCTGAGTTTCTCCAGCTTCTTTACCATTGGCTACAGCATTTGTAATCAACTCAAGTAACTTTTTCTCTTGCAATGGGAGTCGTAAATCTTCCATAACCTGATATTTTTTAACGATATCATTTGTCAAAGGAAGCCCCTTTGATAAAATCCATTTTGCCTGCGTCAATGACTTTTCGTTGATTTCTAGTCCTGCATCTTCAATAATCTGCATAACCTGCTCTTCTACAGAAGAAAAGTCACTAGAATCTGCCTTCTTACTGATATACCCGTTTTGATCTTTCAAATAACACTGTGCATCTCTTTGAATCGATTGATTGCCACCACTATATTGTGCTTTATACAAAGAATCGATTGTCAAATCCGTTGAATTTTTCAAAATATATACTTTTGTCTGTTCTGATAACGTCGTAAGTTCTTTTCCCTTTTCTAACGCCTCTGCAATACCTGACATGTTGTCTGACGTAAGAGCGACGTCCTTTTGTCTCAATAACCCTTCCACAGAAATTTCGCCTAGCGATCCATAAATACCTTCTAAGGTCTTGCGATCCAATGTATCTGTGAATCCTTTAATATTCACTCCGGCTTCTGCGAGTGTTGCTTTTATTTTATCCAGACTCGTTACCATCTCTTCTGCATCCATACTTCCTGGCTTTTTTCCATCCTTGATTAAAGCTGCATAGTCATCATCAGACATAAAATTAGACATAACGGTCATATAGTCACGAAGTGTGGCAACGTTTACGTTCCCCGCCTCCTGCATAACGTCTTTAACGGTCTTTCCTTGACCCTTGTTAGCTTCGTCATCCATAACTATGCTCGAAATGTCTTGTGCGTTTGTCTTTTGAATTTCTGCCTTTGTAAGAATTGAAATTCCATTTGAAGTTGATATAGCGTTTGATATACTCGGCGGATTTGATAATTGTTCTTGAATTCTCATCCTTCACACCATCTCTCTGCTGTGTTTATATGTATTCTATATTTCGGCATTTTTCTGATTTTCTTAACCCTGTGTTGAATTATCATACAATTCTTGATTTCATTCCAAATATACAGTACAATAAATACACAAAAAACTATCTCGATTGTTCAACAGATAAGGGAGGAATATCATGAAAGATTGTCCATATTTTAAGTACTGTGGAATCATAAAAAAATACGGCAATTCGAATAGCCGTGTAGTAAAAGGATTCATCGCCTTATATTGTAAAAACGAAAAACAAAACGAATGCAAACGTTTAAAATATATCATCGAACATGGAACCCCTCCGTCTGATGAACTAATGCCAAACGGACAAATGATGAATGATTAAACCTTGTATTCTTCATAGCAAAAAACCTGTGATCAATCACAGGTTTTTTTATTAGCACTCAAATACAAATGCTCCATATGCAGGTAAATCAAATGAAATTGATTGCTTTTGATTATTAAAGGGAATATTATCCGCAATCATTATTTTCGAAACTTCATGTCCAGTTCCACCGAACTTTTCTTCATCACTATTTAAAACCAGGCGATATTCTCCTTGTTTGGGAACGCCTACACGATATGCATCGCGGGAAACTGGAGTCATATTTAAAACAAAAAGCATTTCCCTTTGATCCGTCTTTGATCTTCTAATAAAAGAATAGATGCTTCGATCCATGTCGTCGGAATCCATCCACTGAAACCCTTTCCACGAATGATCACACTCATACATGCATGGGTAAATCCGATATATATGTAGCAACTCTTTTACAAAATCTTTCATTCCTTGATGATTTTTGTCTTCCAACAAAAACCAGTCTAATTCTTTCTTTTCGTTCCACTCTTCTAGCTGAGCAAATTCCTGTCCCATAAATAACAGTTTTTTTCCAGCATGTCCAAACATATATGTATAACCCAGACGCAGATTTGCGAATTTATCAACAAGGTATCCTGGCATTTTATTCACCATAGAACGTTTCAGATGTACTACTTCATCATGTGAGAGCGGTAAAATATAACGTTCACTATCATTATAGCTCATCGCGAATGTCATCATATAGTGATTGTTTCTTCTAAAATATGGATCCAATTTCATATACTCGCAGAAGTCATGCATCCATCCCATATTCCATTTATAAGTAAATCCCAAACCTCCATTTTCCGGTTCTTCTGTTACTTTCGGCCATGCTGTTGACTCTTCAGCAATCATCATTACTCCAGGATTTCTTTTTTGCATAATCGAATTCAAATGACGGAAAAACTCAACCGCTGCATAGTTCTCATGTCCTCCATGCTCATTTGGAAGCCATTGTCCATTCTCTTTTCCGTAATCCAAATACAACATGGATGCTACTGCATCTACACGAAGACCATCGATATGAAATTTTTCTACCCAGAATAGTGCATTTGCGATCAGAAAATTGGTCACTTCTTTTTTTTCATAATTGAAAATTTTCGTTCCCCAGTCTGGTTGCTCACCTCTTCTGGCATCTGGATGTTCGTACAATGCCTGGCCGTCAAACTCTGCAAGACCGTGTGCATCTTTAGGAAAATGCGCTGGTACCCAATCCAATATTACTCCTATCTTATTCTTGTGCAGAGTATCCACTAGGTATTGAAAATCTTCTGGCGTTCCATATCGTGATGTTGGCGCATAGTAACCAGTTACCTGATATCCCCAAGACCCATCAAATGGATGCTCCGCAATTCCCATTAGTTCAATATGGGTGTATTCCATTTCTTCAAAATATTCTACAATTCGATCTGCAAATTCACGATAGTTGTAAAATCCATCTTCTGTTCCATTTTGATGTCTCATAAATGATCCAATATGGCATTCGTAAATTGACATTGGAGACGCAAAAATATCCTTTTCATTTCGATGATCTATCCAGTCAAGATCATGCCACAAAAAACGATTAATATCTGTGATCTTGGAAGCAGTTCCTGGTCGAAATTCTGCATAATTAGCATAGGGATCTGCTTTATAGAGGGTTCTCCCATTTTTCAGTGTAATTAAAAACTTATACAGTTGGTTTTCACATGCACCTGGAACAAACCCAGCAAAAACTCCAATATCTCCAAGCCTTTTCAGCTCCTGGTCAGACTCATTCCAATCATTAAACTCACCAATCACATTTACGGTATACGCATTTGGAGCCCAAACCGCAAAATATACGCCCAACACACCATCGATTTCTACCATATGAGCACCTAGTTTATTGTATATTTCATAATGTGTTCCGTTTCCAAACAGATACAAATCATCATTCGTTATCTTCATCTCAGGAACCTACCTTCCTTAGTAATTTACGAAATCCTTTTCACGCAGAATGATCCGGTTCTCTTCATCATATCTCTTCTTAAATAATACGTGTGCAAAATGCTTCACATTTTTTTTATGTACACTTTCGATTGCTTCATGAATCAATTCTTCTACTTCACGAATATCTACTGCATGTACACAGGTTTGATTTTCAGAAATCTTTGAATGCAATGCTAATTCTGCAAGTTCATCTACGCAATAACCTAAGCTATTTGCAAAGTCAACTCCAAAACGTACTAGAGCATCATTGTCTAATTCTTCAATATCGATCCGAACGTTAAACTCATTTAATATGCACTCATTTTTCGTGACAAGTCGATTCATTGCTCGATTGGTGTCAATCAAAATCATCAACAGACCGTGGTCCTCTTTTTGCAATGCTTTACGTATCTCAAACATGTCGTCTTTACTGAACATTCCAGCTTTTTCAACGATTAACGCTCCATTTTTAAGTTTATGAATGGTTAATTCAATACCCTTTTCAACAAGTGAACCTGCAGTAATTCTTGCTGCTTTTCCTGAAAAACTGTCTTCCATACGCTGCATCTGTTTAATTACACACTTAGCAAGATCAAATGCACGTTCTTCAATGTCCGCTGTAATAATTACATTCCCAGAGTATGATGCCAAAGAAATTCGATCAATCATTTGCGCTATCTGTCTTTTTGTTTCTTGAGACTGAATAAACGCACCAAATAATTTTTGATCTTCCGGAGAAAGCTTTAATTCTTTGTTTCCGGATTTACCATCTTTCTTTTTACCTTCTTTTAACTTTGCTTCTTGTTTCTTGAGTTCTTTTTCTACTTCTTTTTGGAAGTCTTCGGTATCTCTTTCTGAGTGAAAATTCTTTGTCGAAGCAATCATACAACTTTTCTTTTCATTATGTAATCTTGCCTCTTCCTCTGCTTCAAACAAATCATCTTCATATTCATCAATCTGTTCCAAAATAACTTCTACTTTTTGTGCTTCCTCAAACTCTTCAGTGTCCTCAATTTCTGTAACATCTTCAAGTACCTCTGATTCCTCGGTTTCTACAACGTCTTCAAGTACCTCTGATTCCTCAGTTTCTTCATCTTCTTCAAGCACCTCTGATTCCTCGGTTTCTACATCTTCTTCAAGTACCTCTGATTCCTCGGTTTCTACGACTTCTCCAGGTGTCTCTGGTTCCTCAGTCTCTAAAGCATTCTCGTCTTCGACATCTGGATCTATTTCGTCCTCAAAAGAAATCTCTTTCATAGTAGTATCCATAGCTTTTACAGCACCCACGTATTCACCAAGGTCCTCTTCAACAAGTGCTTTCTCCTCTGACATTTGTTCTTCTGAAAGGTTTCCATCTGGCACGAGTGTTTCTTCTATACTACTAGTCTCTTCGACTACTTCTTTTATTGGTTCAATCAAATCTCCGTTTTCGTCAAACTGCATCTCCTCATTGTCTACTTCATCTTCTGTTGGTGGAACATAATCCCTTGCAGTAATTCCATCCGAAAGACGTTTTAGATCTGCACGAATTTCAGCTCTCGTCTGCGCATCAAATTCTGAAAACATATCACAAGTCTGTTCTTGAACTTTGCGACGAATATCTTCTTGATGTCTTTGCTCATTCTCTTGTTTCATTCGCTCCCACTCAATCAGAATATCGCTGATACAAAGTTGTCCTGTAATCTGCACTTCAAGATCTGATGCTTCTTTTTGTGAGTCGGGAACAAGTAGACGAATCTGTCCGTCTACATCCTGGTGTAACATACGACTAATCTGTGGCACATTTTCTGTGACTGGTGCTTCTGCTGGAAGCGTAACTGTTGTTGCTTCCTCTTCAAAAACTACCGAACGTTCTTCTACTTCTAACGATTCATCTGTCGTATCAGAGAGTTCTTGCAGGATATTCTCTGTCATTGTCAGCTCTTGCTCGAACTCCTGCTGTGTCTCCGGATTAAGAATAGGCTCTTCAAATACAAACCCATCCTTTTCATAACGTTTGTTTTCTTTCTCTGCATCATTGGTCACGCGAATAAATTCTTGCATGCTTTGTGCAAGTTCTTGCTGCAAGTTGATTGTATTATATTTACTCATATCCATTGGTTTTACTTCAACTTCAAATTCCCCATTGGATGGCGATAGTTCTTCTCTCTCCATGCGCTCATATTTTGCTTTTTGAACAGACGTCAAATCTTGATGAAGCATTTTAAGTTCTAGCGCTTTTTTTACATATTTGCCTTCCCCAAACCACACAATGATCTGATCACATTCCTCCACACATTTTGTTTCATATCCACCTTTGTGGTATAAATACGCAAGTTCATATGCCCAACGTTCTCTATAGTCATGTCTCTTGTATTCTTCAAGTACTGAAATCCGCTCATCTAGACCAACATCTTGAGATTCAAAAATCTTATATTGTAATATGTATCTTCTGCTATCCCTTGTTGCAATATGAATAAATTCTTTATAATAATTTACAGCAGATATGTAATCACCCATTTTTAGGCATAACTCACATAACGAAAAAACGATTGATCGTTTTCCCGGATGTCTCTCATATGCAAGCAGTAAAATATCTCTACTTTCCTCATATCTACGATTAACCTTTAGCACTTCACTGGCAATCGTAAGCATAGAAGCCCCTCGTACACGATTCCAGTCAATACTTTCAACAATCAGCATCGCTTCTTTGTATTTTTTTTCTTTTACTAACTCCCTGATTTCTTCTGCCCGAAGTTTATATTCATATTTATCCAAGGCTTCACCTCATAAACTCATTTTTTTCCCAAATAAATTCGCCATTTACTCATTTCAAGTTTATCATAATGCATTTCTTATGTCAAAATAAAAACCGTCTCAAAGTGCATGATATAGACATTTTGAAGCGATTTTTCATAGATGTTGTGTTTTAATTTTTATATATTTCAAACTAACAAGATTAAGTTTTCTTGTTGTATTCATACAATCCTTAAGGTTCTTCATACGAAAAGTTGAATTCTAGATAGGATGCTTTCGAGCATACGTCACGGTTTGCGAGGTCCAGCAACGTAAAAATTACCTTGCTTGCAAATTTCTCGATTTCTGTAGAATTCATCTCTACATTCCGAGGTTCCTTTGATGAACTGTTTAAAATTGACACAATTGGAATTTGTAACTCATGATATTTCTGAAGATCATCCTCCTCATGTCCTATCGGAAACAAAATTATGGCGTCGACTTTTCTTAGTAGAAAATAGTCGATTCCTTTCCTCTCTTTTGTTCTGTTGTTGTGGGATAATATCAGATTCAAAACATAACCATTTTCAAAAGCCAACTGCTCCACGGTTTCTATAACGGAAACAATAAAACGATCTTTTAACCCATCACAAATTACACCAATGGACTTTGTGGAACCAGTTGCCAAACATCTCGCCAAGTGATTGGGTTGATACTGCATTTTTTTTGCAACTTCTAAAATCTGCTTTTTTGTGTCCTCATTTATTCCGGCACGTCCGTTTAGTGCCCGATCTACAGTTCCTTCTGAAACATTGCATGCTCTCGCAATATCTCTAATTGTTGTTGCGATACAACATTCCCCCTTTGTACTATTTCTTGTGCAATATTTTTTTCGTGTGCGTACACGTAATTATTATTTTATATTACTATACCCTGTATTTTATGTCCATTCATTTATTCTTTTGACGTTTCTTTTTTATTTTGCATAAACTTTCATTATTTTGTATATTTTTTTGTATTTATTCATCTATAGAAGATACGCTCTTATCCCCTGTTTCTCTTGATTCTTATTGACAGGAATTTTGTTTCATGATATTATTCGTCAAAAGCCTATCAAAGAGCACTTGAACAACAATGCAAGAATATTCACACTCAAATTCATCATTTTTTTTAAGTTGTTTGCCGTCTCACAGAAAACATAGTTAATTTTATGACAATATGGCTTGATAACTTCATTATGATAAACTTATCAGTACTATCGAAATTAATTATATGGGACGCGATCCAAAAACAATCATAATAACATCACAAAGTTGTATGTAAGACGGTGCCCAATCTTTCGGGTGCCGATTTTTTTAGAAACTCGTATATACGATTTGATTATTATCAGCATTTCCATAATCCGGGATATGCTGCAAGGAGGACATGTAATGGAAAGAACAAATGAAATCAGTAAACTAAATTTGCCAGATTATATCAATGATATTCTTGCAAATTGCAAAGGACTCATCCTTCCAAAGTCAAGAGAAGATCTTCTTGCCCTTGCTATGGGAAACACGAATGACTCACAGTATTTCGTAAATTATGATATCGAAGGTGTTGGTTCTGTTTTAGAAGCAACCGTTACAAAATGTAAAAATGGTATCGTAATCAATTACCCAGAAGATTATATGAGACGTCGTGATCCAAACTGTGTTGTTATTGCTGACGATAAAGAAACAGACAAACCAAGATACGAAGAAAGATTCCACGAAGATTTTTCTAAAATCCGTAAAGAAACTTTTGATTGGTTTAAAGAACAGACTTTGATCGTATTTCCTTTCAAGTCTGGTGGTTTAGATTATGGATACGAATCTGTATATATCGGACCAGAGAACTCAGGTTTTTTTGCTGCTGGTCTTGCAGATTTACAAGGTTTCTTAAATATTGATGAGTTATCAGATGACTTTAATCCAAGAGCTTTAGTTTTACTTGCACCTCCTTTCCGTCATACACACTTTAACGGAAAACAGGTTGTAGTACACAGTCGTCTGGATAATATTCATGAAGTATATTCTTATAATATGTATCCTGGTCCTAGTGCAAAAAAGGGAATTTATGGCGTTTTACTAAATATTGGAGAACAAGAAGGATGGGTAACAGCTCATGCCTCTACTGTAAAAGTAATCACTCCTTACGATAATGAAATCGTAATTATGCATGAAGGCGCATCAGGTGGTGGAAAAAGTGAAATGATCGAAGAAATCCATAGAGATATGGACGGTAGAGCAGTTCTTGGAAGAAATGTTGTGACAGGAGAATATAACTACATCGTAATCAATGATTCCTGTGAATTACAACCAGTAACTGATGATATGGCTCTTTGTCTTCCTGGACATCAAGATGGAAGCAAAAAACTTGTTGTTGCAGATGCAGAAGCATCTTGGTTCTTAAGACTTGATCATATTAAAGAATATGGAAGTTCTGCAAAACTCGAAAAACTTCTAACACAACCAAAAGAACCTTTAATTTTCTTAAATATTCAGGGTGCACCTGATTCAACCTGTCTTGTTTGGGAACACACAATGGATTCAACTGGAAAACCTTGTCCAAATCCTCGTGTAATCTTACCAAGATACCACATGCCTAATGTAATCAGTGAACCTGTAGAAGTAGATGTACGTAGCTTTGGAGTACGTGTTCCTGCTTGTACCGCTGAAAACCCAAGTTATGGAATCATTGGTATGTTCCATATTCTCCCTCCTGCACTTGCATGGTTGTGGAGATTAGTTGCTCCTCGCGGATTCAACAATCCAAGTATTATCGATTCTAACGAAATGAAAAGTGAAGGTGTTGGTTCTTACTGGCCTTTCGCTACTGGTAAAATGGTTACTCAGGCAAATCTATTGTTAGAACAAATTATAAATTCACCAAGTACAAGATATGTATTGATTCCAAATCAACATATTGGAGCATATGAAGTAAGTTTTATGCCACAGTGGATTTCTAGAGAATATATTGCAAGAAGAGGTTCTGCAAAATTCAAACCAGAACACTTGATTGAAGCTCGTTGTCCAATCCTCGGATTTGGTCTAGATACTTTGAAAGTTGATGGTCAATACATCCGCCGCTCATTCTTACAGCCAGAGACACAATCAAAAGTCGGAATTTCTGGTTATGATGCTGGTGCAAAGATTCTTACTGATTTCTTTAGAAGCGAATTGGTAAAATACGATGTTGAAGGTTTAGATCCATTAGGAAAACAAATCATTGATGCATTTATGAATGGTGCAACTGTTCAAGATTACATTGATTTGATTCCAATGCGTTACTAATCATCAAATAAAAAAGAGCAAAAAGAGAAGGCTGTTTATCTGCTTTCTCTTTTTTTAATGTTTATCGTTAAAAAATCATTGACAAACATAATTTTGTTGTGTATACTCCATTTAACGACAGTCGATAAATATTTATCTTATTTCATTTAACCACTATTAAGAAAGATGAGGGACATACACATGAAAACAGAAGCAATATCAAAAATAAATAAAATGGGTAAGGTTGGAACCATCCTAACAAGAATTGGAAAAATCGTCATTGGCATCGGAATCGTAGCTACACTGATTGTCACAATACTTTTTGCTAGTATTCCAAAAGACTTCATTACAATGAAACTATCTGGAAATGCGGTGATTCAAGTGGATTTGAATACCATACACTCTGCAATGACAAAAGAACGAACAGAGGATCTTTTGTCTTCCACTGCAGATATGGAGAGTTCTGTTACTTTCAATGACTCTTCCTACCGAATCGAAGAATTTAGCATAAATGATTCAGTAATTACTCTTCAAGGATCTGGTGATATCAAATCAATCAGTATAAAGCAATTCGCTTTCTTGTTTGCTAGTACAATGCTTTATTTAATTATGACATTTGTATCTTTGATCTTCATCGGAAAACTTTGCAAGTCTTTCCAAAATTGCGAATCACCTTTTGAAGATGATGTAATCAAAAAATTGCAGAACTTTGCTTACTCATTAATCCCTTGGGCATTGTTCTCCACAATCTCAGATTCGGTATCTAGCGGGTTCTACTCAGGAAACTATAATTTTTCCATTAATTTTGGGATTATTCTTATCGTCCTTGTGATCCTTGCACTCGCTTATATTTTTAAATATGGAGCGGTTCTTCAACAAGAATCTGATGAAACATTATAGGAGGTAAATATATGGCTATTATTTTACGTCTTGATCGAGTCATGGCGGATCGAAAAATATCACTGAACGAGTTATCCGAGCGCGTTGGCATTTCTAATGTAAACTTGTCCAATTTAAAAACTGGAAAAGTGAAAGCTGTTCGATTTTCCACACTGGATGCGATATGCGAAATCCTTGATTGTCAACCAGGCGATATTCTTGAATATCAAAAAGAATAAAACTTCAAAAAGTTCTTGCAAACCATTTCTTATTATATTATAATTGTTCTTGCTACATGTTTTGCGCCTTTAGCTCAGTTGGTAGAGCACCTGACTCTTAATCAGGGTGTCCAGGGTTCGAACCCCTGAAGACGCACGCAAGAATATAATTTAATATCTAAAACCGATGATGCGAAGATAAAAATAAGAGATGTACTTTCAGAGAGTCTGGGATGCTGGAAACCAGATAGAGGCAGCTTATTAAATGGATCGCGGAGGGCACAGTCAAAAGCACTATGTGCTGAGTATTCTGTGACGTCAGGCTTACGTCAGTAGTCGGAAATATGTTAGTATTTCGCTGAGAGTATGGTATTGTATGATTTACATACCATAAAGCAAGGTGGTATCGCGGGTTATATACTCGTCCTTGACAGAATCATTCTGTCGTGGGCGAGTTTTTTTATACAAAAAATCAGTGTAAAGTATTCTTACACTGCAAATCTATAAGGAGGGCATTATGCAATATTATCCATCGTTATCTGAATCCAAAGAAATCTTAAAAACTGGGGAATATCAGTCATTCCCTATCAGCTGCTCTATTGATGCCGAAAAATCTTCTTCTGATATTTTTCGTATTCTAAAAAACGTTAGTCACAATGTATTTATTTTGGAATCCGCTGAGGCACAGGAAAGTTGGGGCCGCTATACCTTCCTTGGATTTGATCCTAAACTTGAAATTACTTGTGCAGATCATACTGTCAAAATCAAAAGTGGAACATCTTTTGTTTTTGAAAACAAAAATCCACATGAATATATTCGGAAAATCATTGAAGAAAACAAGACCCCTCATGTTTCTGGGCTTCCTACTTTCACAGGTGGTTTGGTTGGCTACTTTTCATATGATTTTATCAAATACAGCGAACCCAAACTTAGTTTAGATGCTACAGATGAAGAAGGTTTTAATGATGTAGATCTCATGCTCTTTGACAAAGTCATCGTCATCGATCGCTTAGAAAATAAAATTCTGTTTATTGTAAATATCAAAGTAGGCGATCATGAGAATGATTTTGAAACAAATTATAATCGTGGCAAATTGGATCTTGAGCAGTTAGCATCTCTCATTCAAAATGGTGCCATGAAAACACCTTCCAAAGGAAAATTACTCGAGCCTTTAAAAGCATTGTTTGATAAAGATGCTTTTTGCGAGATGGTCGAAAAAGCCAAATGCCATATTTTCGAAGGTGATATTTTTCAGGTCGTTCTTTCCAATCGTTGGTCAGCAAAATATGAAGGAAGTCTCTTTGAGACTTATACAAAACTAAGAGATACCAATCCTTCTCCTTATATGTTTTATTTTGCAAGTGACGATGTAGAGATTGCAGGCGCTTCACCTGAAACACTCGTAAAAGTTGAAAATAACAAAGTATTTACCTTCCCACTTGCTGGAACGAGGCCACGTGGAAAAACCCAGGAAGAAGACATTGCGTTAGAAAAGGATCTGTTAGCCGATGAAAAAGAGCGTTCTGAGCATAACATGCTTGTTGACCTTGGTCGAAATGACATCGGAAAAATAAGTACTTTTGGAAGCGTTGAAGTAGAAACCTATATGTCTGTTCTGCGGTTCTCACATGTTATGCATATCGGCTCAACCGTTCACGGGAACATGCAATCAGATAAGGATTACATGGATGCCATAGACGCAGTACTTCCTGCTGGAACACTTTCAGGTGCACCAAAAATCAGAGCATGTGAAATCATAAACCATTTAGAAAATAACAAACGAGGAATTTATGGTGGTGCAATTGGCTATATCGATTTTAGTGGAAATATGGATACCTGTATTGCTATTCGCCTCGCATTCAAAAAAAACGGAAAAGTATTTGTTCGTTCTGGCGCAGGAATCGTTGCTGATTCTGTTCCAGAAAGCGAATACATGGAATGTATCAACAAAGCAAAAGCAGTTGTCAATGCACTTGAAGTGTAGCATCTCAGAAAAGAGGTAAATATGATCCTATTAATCGATAATTATGACAGTTTCTCATACAACCTGTATCAGGTTATTGGAGAGCAGTCTCCGGATATTTTAGTCGTTCGAAACGACCAAATCACAATTGATGAAATTCGTAAACTTGCTCCTTCTCATATTGTTCTTTCTCCAGGTCCTGGAAAACCAAGTGATGCAGGAATCTGCATTGATGTTGTAAAAGAACTACACAAAGAATTTCCTATTCTTGGCGTTTGTCTCGGTCATCAGGCCATTTGTGAAGCATTTGGAGCAACTGTTTCTTACGCAAAAAGCCTTATGCATGGGAAAACATCCGAGATTACCATTGAACCAACCGGACTATTTAAAAATCTTCCTGACTCCATACAGATTGCGAGATATCACTCTCTCGCTGCCGTAGAAGATACAATGCCTGAGGCACTTCTTGTTACGTCTGTGACAAAAGATCAGGAAATCATGTCTGTTCAGCACAGGGATTTCCCTACTTATGGAATTCAGTTCCACCCAGAATCTATATTAACGCCACAAGGCAAAACAATCATCGCAAATTTTTTGGAGGTAAAAAAATGATCAAAGAAGCTATTATCAAACTGACAAACAAAGAAAATCTAACCTTTGAAATGGCCGAAGAAGTCATGAATGAAATCATGAGCGGGACCGTCTCCGAGCTACAAATCGGCGCTTATCTTGTTGCTCTCTCCATGAAAGGTGAGACTATTGAAGAAGTTACTGGTTCTGCAAAAGGTATGAGGGCACATTCCATAAAACTTCTTCATGACTTGGATGTTTTAGAGATCGTTGGTACCGGTGGCGACAAATCCAATTCTTTTAATATTTCCACGGCATCTGCTCTCGTGCTTGCTTCTGCTGGGGTTCCTGTTGCAAAACACGGAAATCGTGCAGCCTCTAGCAAATGTGGAACTGCAGACGTTTTAGAGGCTCTGGGTGTAAAAATCACGATCTCTCCGGAAAAAAGCAAAGAGCTTCTTGAAAAAATTGGAATATGCTTCTTATTTGCACAAACGTATCATCAAGCTATGAAATATGTCGCTCCGGTAAGAAGAGAATTAAGTATCCGTACAATATTTAACATTCTTGGTCCACTCACCAATCCCGCTGGTGCAAAAATGCAGCTTCTTGGCGTCTATGATGAAGCTTTGGTTGCTCCACTTGCAGAAGTTTTAATCCGTCTTGGTGTCAAAAGTGGAATGGTTGTATATGGAACTGATTGTCTCGATGAAATCTCACTTAGTGCTCCTACCAAAGTATGTGAAATAAGAAATGGGGAGACTAAATTTTACACGCTGAATCCTGAAGATTACGGATTTGAACTCTGTGCGAAAGAAGATTTGGTAGGTGGTCTTCCTGAAGAAAATGCAGAAATTCTAAAGGCTATTTTTAAAGGAAAAAAAGGACCAAAACGCAATGCAGTAGTTTTGAACTCAGCCGCCGCTTTATATATTGCAAAGGATGGTATTACTATGAAAGAAGCTATCGACAAAATTGAAACTCTTCTTGATAGCGGTAAAGTGATGACAAAGCTCGAAGAATTCATCAAATATTCAAACGAAGAATAGTTCTAAACAAACTACTTTATGAAAGGTATGGGTACGAACATGATCTTAGATGAACTTGCGAATTACGCAAAAGAACGTGTGTCATTTGACAAAAAAATTCTGGCTTTTGATGTCATAAAAGAACAGGCTGTAGCGCTTCCTAAAGGCGATTTTCGTTTTGAAAAAACCTTACAATCCAATCGACTCTCTCTGATATGCGAAGTAAAAAAAGCCTCTCCTTCAAAAGGAATCATCTCTAAAGATTTTCCTTATGTTGAAATTGCGAAATCGTATGAAGCGTCAGGTGCTTCATGTATTTCTGTATTAACGGAACCAAAATGGTTTCTAGGAAGCGATCAAATCTTTACAGAAATTCGTCGTGTTGTATCGATTCCTATGCTCAGAAAAGATTTTACCGTGGATCCATATCAAATCTATCAGGCAAAAATCATGGGCGCAGACGCGGTACTATTAATTTGTGCACTTCTCGATACGGAAACCATAAGACAATATATCGAAATTTGTGATACACTTGGGATATCCGCTCTGGTAGAAACACATAATCGCGAAGAAATTCAGTCCGCGATTCAAGCAGGGGCTCGAATCATCGGTGTGAACAATCGCAATTTAAAGGACTTTTCTGTTGATTTGGAGAACTCTTCTTTCCTTACCAAAGAAATCCCTGACGACACCCTATTTGTCGCTGAAAGCGGTATTTTAACCCCACAAGATGGCATTGCTCTTATTGAGAATGGTGCAGATGCTCTTTTAATCGGCGAAGCACTCATGCGCTCGAATGACATCGCGGGATTCATTCAAAGCATCAAGGAGTATCCCTATTATGTCAAAAGTTAAAATTTGCGGAATATATCGAGAAGAAGATATGAAAGCGATCAACGAAACGATTCCGGATTACATTGGCTTTATCTTAAACTTTCCAAAAAGTCATCGGAATATTTCTTACGACCAAGCTTGCTTACTTCGAAACAAGCTTATACATAACATTCAAGTTGTAGGTGTTTTTGTAAATGCTGAGATAGAATGTATTCAAACATTTGTACAGCATGGAATCATTGATATTATACAGCTTCATGGTGACGAGGATGACTCATATATCGAATCTCTTCGAAACCAGATTCCAAATGTAGAAATTTGGAAAGCCTATCAAATTAAAAAAAAGGAAGATATAGAACAGGCAAGAAGTTCGATAGCCGATCGGATTGTTTTAGACAATGGCTATGGTACGGGACAGTGTTTTGACTGGTCTCTCGTCACAAATCTTACAAAGCCAGTCATCCTTGCAGGAGGTCTGAATCCCGAAAATATTGTCGAAGCAATTCAAACAATCCATCCCTATGCAATTGACATAAGCAGCGGTGTGGAAACAAATAAGCAAAAAGATCCCAATAAAATACATGCTGCAGTTCTTGCAGCTAGATCAATACAAAATTGACAAAGGAGGAGCCAATGGAAAAAGGAAGATTCGGAAAGCATGGCGGACAATATATTCCAGAAACATTGATGAATGCAGTATTAGAACTTGAAACTGCATACGAACACTACAAGAAGGATCCTGAATTTATACAGGAGTTGGATACTTTATATAAAGAGTATGCCGGGCGTCCTTCTAATCTATATTTTGCAGAAAAGATGACAAAAGATCTTGGTGGCGCAAAAATATATTTGAAAAGAGAAGATTTAAATCATACCGGTTCACATAAAATTAATAATGTTCTTGGACAGGTATTGTTAGCCAAGAAAATGGGCAAAACTCGCATCATTGCAGAAACAGGTGCAGGACAACATGGCGTTGCCACTGCTACCGCTGCTGCCCTTTTCGGTTTAGAATGTGAGATTTTTATGGGAAAAGAAGATACTGAAAGACAGGCATTAAATGTTTATCGTATGCGTCTTTTAGGAGCGAAAGTCCATGAAGTGACCACTGGAACTGCCACCCTCAAGGATGCGGTATCCGAAACAATGCGTGAGTGGACAAAAAGAATCGATGATACACACTATGTTCTTGGTTCTGTAATGGGTCCACACCCATTCCCGATTATTGTACGAGATTTCCAAGCAATCATTTCCAAAGAAATGAAAGAACAGATACTAGAAAAGGAAGGCCGCCTTCCTGATGCGGTTCTCGCCTGTGTGGGTGGAGGTTCCAACGCGATCGGTGCGTTCTATCATTTCATCGAAGATGAAGGCGTTCTACTAATTGGATGTGAAGCAGCAGGCAGAGGCGTTGATACCTATGAAACAGCTGCTACCATTGCCACTGGATCCCTTGGTATTTTCCACGGTATGAAGAGTTACTTCTGCCAAGATGACTATGGCCAGATTGCACCTGTTTATTCTATCTCTGCCGGTCTAGATTATCCAGGCATCGGTCCAGAACATGCAAATCTTCATGATATGTGCCGTGCAGAATATGTTTCTGTTACTGATGATGAAGCAGTCGATGCATTTGAATATCTTTCGCGCACGGAGGGAATCATCCCGGCAATCGAAAGTGCACATGCCGTAGCACATGCATGCAAACTTGCTCCTACGATGTCTCCAGATCAAATTATGATAATCAACATTTCTGGACGTGGTGACAAGGATTGTGCGGCAATTGCTAGATACAGAGGGGAGGACATTTCCGAATGAGTATAAAAGATGCTTTTACAAACGGGAAAGCTTTTGTTGCTTTTCTAACATGTGGCGATCCGTCACTCGAAATCACAGAGGAATTGTTGGTAGCTATACAAAACGGCGGTGCCGATCTCATTGAGCTTGGTATTCCTTTTTCCGATCCAACAGCGGAAGGTCCCGTCATTCAAGGTGCAAACTTAAGAGCTTTGAAAACTGGTGTAACTACAGATAAAATTTTTGACATGGTCGAAAGAGTTCGTAAAAAAGTAACCATTCCGATGGCATTTATGACCTATGCAAATGTGGTATTTTCTTATGGAATCGAAAGATTCGTAAAAAGAGCCGTCGAAGTAGGTATGAACGGTTTAATTTTGCCCGATGTACCTTATGAAGAGAAATTGGAGTTTTCTACAATATGCGAACAATATGGATTGGATTTCATATCACTCATTGCTCCAACTAGCGAAGACCGCACTGCCATGATTGCCAAAGAAGCGAAAGGGTTTGTTTATTGTGTTTCCTCTCTTGGTGTTACCGGAATGAGAAATGCTATTACTGTCGATGTCGGGGCAATGGTCGAAAAAGTTCGTGAAGTAACCGATACACCAACGGCGATTGGATTTGGAATTTCAACTCCTGAACAAGCAAAACAAATGTCACAAAAAGCCGATGGTATTATCATCGGTTCAGCAATCATAAAGATTGTCGAAGAGTATGGTGAAAACTCTGTTCCATACGTATACGAATATGTAAAGTCCATAAAGGAAGCTCTATTATAAAACAAACCGCCAGATACGATCACGTATCTGGCGGTTTGTTTTTTCTTTGATTCTGTATTATTCTTATTTTTTTACTTTTGTATTCTATCTATCGTAAACTCCATTTCTTGAAGTCTTTTAACAATATCTTTCTTGGATACTTTTCGTGGATCATAAACACATCGAAATTCACCTGTCTGGCAATTTGATTCACAAGTAATAATTCCAGTCAAATATCCAAATCCAGTCTGTATTCGATCCTCACTTACGTAACAAGACATCCCTTGTATTTTTAATCGAAGTTCTTTTTCCTTTTTATCTCCCCAAAAAATAATTGAAGCAATAAGTCCAATACCTGCAAAATAAATCATGGTTCTTGTTGGGTCTGATGATATCGCACAATTTGTTGTGCATCCATAAAAATGGTAATAACCATATCCAATGAGCGCTCCCACCACCATAAATATAACAGCTAAAATCCCTCTATTTTTCCATCTGTACATAATCTTCTCCGTCATTAATCAGTTAACATTTCATACTTATACTATATTCAATTATACACCATTTATATTACATTACTGTAATCTTGTCACACTCAAATTCTACCTATGGTATAATAAATTATCAACCATTTCTACTATAGATATCTGTAATATTTATTTTGAACATAATATAATGATGCTACAAAGAAAGGAATATCCATATGAAAATTAATCTCGCCGAAAATATACGTGCGTTTCGTAAAGACTATTCTCTAACACAAGAACAGCTTGCCGAAGCAATGAATGTTTCTGTAGGTGCCGTATCCAAATGGGAACTCGGTCAATCCATGCCAGAAATCTCTATCCTTATACGTCTCGCTGATTTTTTTGATTCTTCTGTGGATTCACTTTTAGGATACGAAATTCAAAATAACAGTGTAGAAAATATTTTAGAACGTTTGAAACTTTATCAAAAAAACAAAAATTTTCGTATTGGAATTGTTGAAACAGAAAAGGCACTAAAAAAATATCCGAATAATTTTGATATTGTTTGGCGTAGTGGACGTTCCTATTTTCTAACCGGTTTGGAAGAACACAACAAAGCATATCTCGAACGTGCAAAGGAACTATTGACTCATTCCATTAGTCTCATTCATCAAAACAAAAATGAAAAGATTAGTGAGCTTTCCATTCAAATCGAAATCGCTGAAATATATCAGGGGTTAAACGAAAATGAAAAAGCAATTGAACTCCTAAAAAAGAACAATCCTTGCCAAATCAACCATATTTTAATTGGTGGAAGCATTGCATCTTGCGAGGATCCAGAGCGCATGGACGAAGCTCTCAATTATCTTTCTGAAGGGTTTCTCGATTTAGTTAGTTCAATCATGCGCTTTTCATCAGGGTATACAACCGCATTTTCACATAAAAAAAATTACCAAGAAGCTCTTGAGATGTTATTATGGACTACAAACTTTTTTGAAAGTATAAAGATCACTGATGAAATTAACTATCTAGGAAAAATCGAATCCCATTTCATGTTTGGAATTGCGCAGATGTATGGCTTACTAAATGATATGGAAAACGCGGAGATATATATTCGAAAAGCAATTTCTACTGCTACTTCCTTTGATGCAAACCCGAAGTATAATTTATCAAACATTCGCTTTTATCACGGGGACGGTACGGGGACTGCGTATGATGATCTTGGACCAAGTGCACTTTGTGGAATTCTTGAACTGCTTAAGCAGGACGAGGACTTACCAAAAGAATTTATCGATCTCACCAATAAAATTATACTCGAGGAAGGTATCGATATCAAAGAACTTAAATGTAATACAGAAAATAAATAATAGTAACTTCATTCAAACTAGCAAATTACGAAAGGGTCGGAAATGAAAATGAGAAAGAAAACAAAGAAACACACAAATCCAGCAATGGTATCAAAAAAAAGATTCGAAAAATGTGACCATTTCATGTCATTCGAAGACATCTTAAGGATTACTAGATAACATCGTTATGTATAAGGGGGCTAAATGGCACAAAATTCAAACAAACCTGACAAAATTACGCGAAAAGAAACAAAAAAATTAAGAAAGGAATTTACTTCTCAATTTTTTAAAGGAAACAAACTTCCATTTGCAGTATCCGTTTTTTCTGTCATACTAATTGGCGCAATCAATTTGTTTCTTTCTTGGTTACTTCAACAGATTATTGACACGATGGGCGGGGTACAAGGTACCTATCACTTAAGTACTCTTGCAATCATCACAATGGGTCTTGTTGGTGGGATATTGATTGTAGCAGTACTAAATTATTTCTTCGACCCAATATTCTATCGAAGAGCTATGAAACAATATAAAAACTATGCTTTCAAATTACTCACCAAGAAAAGTATTTCTTCTTTTACAGATGAGACAACTGCAACGTATTTATCCGCCTTAACAAATGATGCAAATAATATCGAAACGAAATATCTAGAAAAAATATTTGATCTCATTCAAAGTTTCATATTTTTCTTCGGCGGATTCGCTTTAATGCTTTACTACAGTCCATTACTCACTTTAATTGCTGTGATTCTGACTTCTTTGCCAATTGTAGCTTCTATAATGACAGGAAATAAGCTTGGCGAGGAAGAGAAACGTGTTTCAGACCGCAATGAAAGCTTTACCGCAACACTAAAAGATTGTTTAAACGGGTTTTCCATTATAAAATCATTTAAAGCAGAAATGGCTGTACTTAAAATGTTTACCAAGTACAATGACGATGCCGAGAATGCAAAATACAAACGTAGACGTCGTGCTGCTATCGTAAAAGGGATTAGTATGTTGGCAAGTATTATCGCTCAACTTGGGGTTTTTCTCGCTGGCGCATATCTTGCATTATCTGGGAGTGAAGTTACACCTGGCGTTGTTATGGTCTTTCTAAACTTGATGGGACTTGTCATATTGCCAATCAAAGATGTTCCTCTCATTCTTGCTGATCGAAATGCGTCTTATGCACTGATTGACAAGCTCGCAAAAGCCTTAAATACTCACATTCGCGAAGAAGGAACAGAAATATCAGGGGAATTAAAAAAAGGTATCTCTATTCATAATCTATGTTTTCAATTTGAAGAAAATAAGAACGTATTGAACGGAATAACAACTACCTTTGAAGCCGGAAAATCCTATGCAATTGTTGGTGCATCCGGAAGTGGAAAATCAACCTTGCTAAATCTTCTCATGGCGTCACATAGCAATTATTCTGGTGAAATTCGATACGACGATATTGAACTAGGAAGCATTCATAGCAAGTCCTTATATGATATGGTATCCATCATTCAACAGAATGTATTTATATTTAACGCATCCATTCGAGACAATATTACGATGTTTCGTGAATTTCCCAAAGAAGAAGTTGATCACGCAATTCACCTTTCTGGTTTATCAGAGCTCATTGAAAGCAAAGGCGAAGACTACTTGTGTGGAGAAAATGGGAATGGACTTTCTGGAGGAGAACGACAACGTATATCGATTGCAAGAAGTCTTCTACGCAAAACACCCGTACTCCTTGTTGATGAGGCGACAGCTGCTCTGGATAAAGAGACTGCAAATCATGTATCCAACTCCATACTTGGTTTAGAAGACTATATTCGTATCGTTGTAACACATGCACTGGAAGAATCACAGCTCAAACAATATGATCAAATTTTAACTCTAAAAAATGGATTGCTTTTAGAAAGTGGTGATTTTCAATCATTGCTTGATAAAAAAGGGTATTTCTATTCTCTCTATACAGTTTCACAATAAAAGTAACATATAAAAAGAACCATATCCCTTATGGATTTTGGTTCTTTTTATATTTAAAACATTCTTTGCTATGATCATTAACAATCCCAACGGCTTGAAGATAAGAATAAATAATTGTTGTACCAACAAACTTCATTCCTCTTTTCTTTAAATCCTTACTGATTCGATTTGATAATTCTGTGGATACCGGAAAATGTTCTCCGTCACCATAAACTACCATTCCATCTGTAAATCCCCAAAGATACGCAGAAAAGCTACCACATTGTTCCTGAATCTCAAGAAAGATTTTGGCATTTATTACCGCAGCTTCAATCTTCAAACGATTACGAATAATTCCAGCATCTTCTTTTAATTCTTGTTTTTTCTGTTCATCATATTCTGCAATAACGTGAAAATCAAATTTATCAAATGCCTTTCGAAAATTTTCCCTCTTCTTAAGTATTGTTATCCAAGACAGCCCTGCTTGAAATGACTCGAGTAAAAGCATTTCAAACAAATAGGAGTCTTCGTACGATGGAACGCCCCATTCTGTGTCATGATATGCTTTGTATACATCGGATCCTTCCATGACCCATCCACAACGAATCTGGTTATCCATCTTTACGAACCTTTCTTGTCATCACTACTTTTTTTGTTCCTGTTTTCTTCTCTTGATTACTTTAAGTCTGGTAAATTCTTCACGTTCTTTTTCTTCTAACGCATTGGTAATATCTTTTACCAATCCCTGATAATAAGGAATGGTGATATTCTGAAGTGCGTTCGCTCTCTTTTGCGTTTTCTTGATATTGATCGCCAAACGATATGTGGCCGTTTCCACCGCCGATAACTGGATGGTAAGATCACGCACTTTAATAAAAGCTAGACGAGTTTTATCAAGCGACTCTTTGGTTCGATAAAAAGCATAAGTTGGTGTAGCAAGTGAATCTTTCGCTTCTACAATTGGTATTTCAACGCCCATAATACTTCGAACTTTAACGGTCACCGATTGATCGACAGGAATCGTACTCGCTAATTTCTCTACATTACTAATTCCCATGTCAATATTGGCTTCCTGAAGAACTGTATAGGCCATACGAAATGTTTCGTCAATCGTTGACTGTATCTCTTCCGCCTGTGAGGATAGCTGCATCATCTCTCGGATTAGAATGTTTCTTTTCTTATCCATAAGTTCATACCCTTGTTTTGATAGAGCTAATGAATTTTTAGCACGTATTAAATTTCCTTTGGTAGGAAAGGTATTTGGATCCATACACTCATCTCCTCTTTATCTTTAATAGTATTTCTCAAGTATCTTCGTATCAATACGATCCAGTTCCTCCCTTGGAAGAAGGCGAACCAAATCCCATCCAATTTGAAGTGTGTCTAAAATATCTCTATTTTCTGTCGCGCCCTGTCCAACATAACGTTGCTCGAACTCCGTACCAAACTCCAAATACTTTTTATCTACATCGGATAGTTCATCTTCTCCAATTACAGAAGCAAGCGATCTCGCTTCAGATACCTTTGCATACGCTGAAAACAACTGATTTGCAAGTCCTTGATGATCATCCCTTGTGTATCCTTCTCCAATACCATCTTTCATAAGACGAGAAAGAGATGGAAGTACATTGATTGGCGGATATACATTCTGACTGTTCAAATGTCGATCTAATACAATCTGTCCTTCTGTAATATACCCTGTTAAGTCAGGAATAGGGTGTGTAACATCATCGTTTGGCATTGTCAGAATTGGAATCTGTGTAACACTTCCTTCTTGACCTGCCACAATTCCTGCACGTTCATAAAGTGTTGCAAGTTCGGAATATAA
Source organism: Lachnospiraceae bacterium (assembly GCA_963666475.2). Taxonomy (GTDB): domain Bacteria; phylum Bacillota; class Clostridia; order Lachnospirales; family Lachnospiraceae; genus JBFHIZ01. The sequence continues at coordinate 2,002,464 of CAXXJM010000001.1, forward strand.
GTAGCCTGGATATCCTTTTCTTGATGGAATCTCGCCTTTAGAAGAAGATACCTCACGCATAGCTTCACAAAATGAAGTCATATCTGTAAGAATTACCAAAATATGCATTCCTTTTTCATATGCTAGATATTCTGCTGCCGTAAGTGCAAACTTTGGAGTAACCAAACGTTCAACCACTGGGTCGTTTGCCAAATTCAAAAACATCGTAACATGATCCGCCACACCACTTTCCGTAAATGTTCTACGGAAGAAGTCCGCCACATCATTTTTTACTCCCATCGCCGCAAAAACAATTCCGAATTTTTCATTGTTCGCCCCACCTAAAGATGCTTGCTGTACGATCTGCGCTGCAAGTTTATCATGAGGCAACCCATTCCCTGAGAATATTGGAAGTTTTTGTCCACGAATTAAAGTTGTCAAACCATCAATTGCAGATATCCCTGTGTTGATATAGTTTCTTGGGTATTCTCTTGAACATGGATTTAATGGTAACCCGTTAATATTCAAAAACTTTTCTACATTTACAGTTCCAAGTCCATCTATTGGATGTCCAATTCCATTAAAGGTTCTTCCTAAAATCTCTTCCGAAGCTCCAAGTTCCATTGGTTTTCCGGTGAGTCTGGTATGTGCATTTTTCAGTGAGAGACCTGACGAACCTTCAAAAACCTGAATAATTGCTTTATCCTCATAAAGCTCAATAATTCTTCCCGTTCTAGGCTTTTCACCTTCTACTTTGAGTTCTACGATTTCTTCATAAAAGGCATTTTTTACACCCTCTAAGGCAACAAGAGGTCCGTTGATCTCACTTAATCCTAAATATTCAATAGCCATATAAATCTCCATTCTTTCTTAGCCCCAAAAATTCGGGCGAAAGCTTATGTTAATTAGTCCGTATGATATTATCGTAAAATGCGTCAATATCTTCATAGTATTTGTCTAGTAACTCCAAGTGATCATTCGGTACATCGTATTTAATAGAAATCACTCGCTCAAAAATATCGCTCTTTTTGAGAATTGAAACTGGATGTCCCAATGTTACCAAAGCTTTGGATCTTGCAAATAAATACAAAATAATGTCCATCATTTTAAATTGTTTTTCAAGTGAAACCGCAGTATCATCCTTGTGGAAAGAATTCTGTTGCAAAAATCCCAGACGGATAATTCTTGAAATTTCAATGATTAACTTCTGATCATCAGGTAATACATCACTACCAATCAGTTTTACAATCTCCATTAATTTACTTTCCTGATTCAACAATGCAACGATTTTACCACGTGCATCAATGAATTTTTTATCAACATTCTGATTGTACCAGGTAGCAAGCTCGTTTACGGACTCACTGTAGCTTTCTGTCCAGTTGATTGCTGGAAAGTGTCTTGCATAAGCCAGCTTTTTATCCAGTCCCCAAAAGCATCGAACAAATCTCTTCGTGTTTTGTGTTACTGGTTCTGAAAAGTCTCCACCTTGAGGTGATACTGCTCCGATAATTGAAACCGAGCCCTCTTTTCCACATAACGTCTGCATCATTCCTGCACGTTCATAGAAAGCTGATAGTCTTGATGCAAGATATGCTGGAAATCCTTCTTCCGCAGGCATTTCTTCCAAACGTCCTGAAAGTTCTCGAAGTGCTTCTGCCCATCTTGAGGTAGAGTCCGCCATGATTGCTACATCATATCCCATATCACGATAATATTCTGCCAAAGTAATTCCTGTATAAATCGACGCTTCTCTAGCTGCAACTGGCATATTTGAAGTGTTTGCAATAAGGAGCGTTCTTTCCATCAATTTATTTCCTGTCTGAGGATCTTCTAATTTTGCAAAATCCTCAAGAACCTCGGTCATTTCATTTCCACGCTCTCCACATCCAATGTAGATAATTACATGGGCATTCGACCATTTAGCAATCTGATGCTGTGTAACCGTTTTTCCGGTACCAAATCCACCCGGAATGGCTGCTGTTCCACCTTTGGCAATTGGAAATAATGTATCTAAAATACGTTGTCCGGTAACAAGAGGCGTATTTGGTGAGAATCTTTGTTCCGTTGGTCTTGGAATACGAATTGGCCATTTTTGTGTAAGCGTTAACGAAGTTTTTGTACCGTCTGGTAAAATCAGCACGACCAGTTCATCGTTTACGGTGTACTCTCCATCTGGCATAACCGATTCTACGATTCCTTCCTTAATATAAGGTGAAACCATGGAACGATGGATAATAGATGCTGTCTCCTGGCATTCCGCAATGACCATTCCTCCACGAATCGTTTGGCCCACGTCTACCTTCATTGTTACGTTCCATTTTCTTTCTTGGTCCAAAGTTTCAACGTTAACACCTCTGGATATGTATTTTCCAGATGAATTTTTAATTTCTTGAAGTGGTCTTTCAATTCCATCAAAAATGTTATTGAGCAGGCCCGGTCCAAGTGTCACACTAATTGCATCACCAGTAGAGAACACTTCGTCCCCTGGTTTTAATCCACTTGTTTCTTCATATACCTGCATGGTAATATACTCGCTGGAAAGCCCGATTACTTCACCAATCAAGCGTTCTTTGCCAACATATACCATTTCAGACATTCGAAAATCAACATCACCTTTTACATAGACAATTGGTCCATTGATTCCATATATACTTCCTACTTTTTCTGCCATAACTAAGCCTTTCTATGCATTTAGATCTTTAAACACAAACTCATTTTTTGTTTCATCAATAAATGTCTTATACGAATCGTCAATCAAAATATTTTTTGAACGAATAACAGCACGAATTCCTCCAATAAACTCCATCGTTGAAATTTGCGGGGTAATATTCGTACGATTACTGATTGCTGGAACCAAGTCTTTATCTGAAGGATCCACATAAATAATCATATCATCGCCAGCCGCAAACGCATCTGCCTCTTGAATCTTTTCACATAAATAGTCAAGATAAGTAGGTTCCGATTTTTGCTTTATCAACTCTGCTTTTACAGCTTCAAACAAGTTATCTTTCAGCTCTTTTTCTTTTTGAGAAAGTCTTTTCTTATATTCCAAGTCACGAGCAAGAAGTTCACGATTCATTTCGCGTTTTGCTGCTGCCATTTCTACTTTAATTTCAGCTTCCACTGCCGCATCTTTTTCTTTCACGTGTTCCTGGAATTCTCTCTCAATTGCAGCAACGTACTCTGCAAAGATTTTGTCTGATTCTTCTTTTGCATTATTCACTGTTGCGTCTCTAAAATGAGATAATTTTTCTTCTAATGTCATGCTTTTTCTCCATATAACTCTAAAGTTTCAATCCAATTGCCTCGCTTACATAGGCGGTAATAAAATCTGGTCGTCTTCCAGTTCCATGTCGATCCGGAATTTCAATAATAATTGGCATCGTCGTATTTACACGAAAATCCTGTACCATAGCTGGAAAATCCCTACCAAATTTTTCCGTAAGCAAAATAATGCCATTTTCTTTATCGGCAATTGCTTTTTCTAAAGCCTGTCTTAGTTCTTCTTGTTCGTGGACAACGACACCTTCGATTCCTGCGAACCGCATTCCTGTTAACGTATCGATATTGTCACTAATTAAATACGTTTTCATATGCAACCCTTCTTCTTATAAACGTCCTAAAATCATAAAAGAAATAATCAATCCGTACAAAGCAATACCTTCTGCAAGACCAAGGAAAATCAATGATTTACCAAAGATTGAAGAATCTTCACTAATTGCACCAAGCGCTGCGCTTGCTGCACTTGCTACAGCTACACCACCACCAATACCAGATAGCCCAGTTGCAAGAGCTGCTGCCAAATAACCAAACCCCGTTGTGTTTGATGCGACTGCAGTTGCTGCTTCTGCTGCGTGTGCTGTTGTTCCATTTGCTAACATAAGGATTGTACTTACTAGCATTGTTCCAAAGAATAAGAAACAATTGTATGCTAATGACGTTTTAAAACGACCTTTTGTCTGTTCCCCTTTTAAGAATACTCCAAAAGGTACAATAATGCTTAATACTAATGCTACTACTAAAATAATTTCTACTCCTAAATTCATGATTTTTCCTCCATGGTTTTTATAATATGTATCATTCTATATCAGGCTTATGACGATGTGTTTCTTCCTCTTAGTGAAGAAATAAATTTTTTGCCTGTTCCGTGATAGAATCTTGAGAACATTTCATAATACTCAAGACGCAATACCTGAATTCCAACGATCAGGCCTTCTAATCCCATTACAAATATATTTCCAATGATTACAACCAAGATGTTCGGGTGTCCCGACTCAATGTTTGCAAGCATTAAAACAACTTCCATCATTGCTGCATGACTTACTGCAAATGCACCTATTCGAACAAAGGATAAGGTGTTTGAAAAATAACTAAGTAAGACTTCAAACAATTCAAAGAATTGTTGTGTTAAAAACATTCCGATTCCATCTTCAAAGATGTGCTCTTCCTTTTTGATGATTCGTACGAGTGGCTCTTTGATTACAATTAAAATTAAAGGAATGATGAACATTACAAGCAATACAACTTTTGCTGGCAAACTTTTCCCAGTGATAAACAAAAGCAACACGGTAAACAGGGAACCGTAGAATACAAGTCCTGCTATCGAACTCTTGTCTAAAAGTGCATTTTCATAGTCCTTCGAGCGAAATCCATTGATGATATTTAACACCATTGCTCCAATAATTAAGACCATCCCAAATCCAATGGCATATACAAAGACTGAATTCATGCTACCCACGACTGGAAGCTGTGTCATACTTTCTATTGGCCTAAGCCATATAGCATCGATCCAATTTTCAAAACCAAATACACTACCGAATAGCAACCCAAATATGGAGGAAAAAACTCCTGCGCTTACAAGAATTGCACCCAATTTTATTTTTTTGAATTTGTAAATCAGTGCTCCAAGGATCAATAAGCAAATTCCTTGTCCGAGATCACCAAACATAGCTCCGAAAATAAAGGAATAGGTAATTGCAATCAATGGGGTAGGATCTATTTCATTATATGCGGGAAGACCATACATTTCTGTAAACATCTCAAATGGCTTCACGATTCCTGGATTTTTCAGTTTTGTCGGTGGCTTACTGGATATGTTTTCTTCTTCACGTTCTGTGATTAAAAATACCAAATCATCTTGTTCTACTTCATCTTTTAATTTGTTCATATCTTTTACAGAAATCCATCCACAAATAATGTAAAATTCAGATTTATTCTTTCCCGAATCTGTTGCTGCCGCAAGCTTACGAACATCAAAATTGGTTACTACCGTCTCAAAAACTTTCTTTGCTCCAAGTATGACCTCTGCGTCACCATTCATCTCATCCAAAAAGATCTTCTTACTTGCCTCGACATTGGCCATGAGATGATTTTTTTCTTTCATCAATTCCTCATATGCCTCTTCTGGCGTACCATTGTATTGATCCGGAATAAAATTTCGTTCGAAATGCAAAGATGAAAACATTGCATCAATCTTTGATTTTGAGGTCAATGGTACAAAATAAACGCCCCATACGAAATCATCGTTCTGTGAACATTCAAAGAAAAAGGTTTCTTCATTTTCATACACATAATCGTGAAATTTCTTATAATATTCTTTTGGAATTCTTCCAAATCGATAATGTATAAATTTAAAATCCAACAAGGAAGAAAGATCATATGGTATCTGTCGATACGGTTCAATCGTCTCAATGGCTTCTTCCAAACGTGTCTCTCGATCGCGTAATTTTGCAAGTGCCTCATCGGAAATACAACATAGTGCATCCAATCGGTCGACCAATTCAATGGCTTCTTCCAAAGACAAGTCCTTGGGGTTTAATTCGTCATTATGATTGATCAGATTGTTGATTCGATTTGCTTTTTCAAGGTACGTTTTATATGGATTTTCTTCTACAAAAGCACTTAATCCTTGGACTTCTTTTAGCTCATTTAGAGCATTTTCCAAATGGATTTCATATCTCGATAAGTAATTATCTACTACGCGGTCGATATCTTCTTTTGGCCCCGTAATACTAAAAAACTTCATTTTTTCTATCAACGTCTGCACTCCCTTCTAGATTAGGTTCTTCTTACATGCTCCATCGTTCTTTGTGCATCCACTCGGTAACGAACGCTTTCTATAGTCACAATTAAACGACTGATTTCATGTTCCTTATGATATATGTAAGAATATAATATTGACATAGAATAGGGATTCGTCCTTGCATCCTTTAAAAGCGTTCTTTTCAATATTTCACGGTACATGACTTCCAAAGTACTGGTACTAAGTTCTTCATACCGTTTTCCATAGTATGTTTCTTTCAAAAGCTGATCAAATGCTTTCATATCCTCTGCTTCGACAAACTTCTTAATATCACTTTTTTTGATTCGATAATTAAGCGGAATAATTAATGAATAGATTTCAAATGAATTCAATCGATAATAATGTTTAGCTCGAAAAATAAAATTCAAATTCAGCATGTCAAATTTCGTACCAAACTCTTTTTGTAATAAGGCACAGTCCTTACGATCCAGGTATTTCTTTTTTTCCTTCCACAATCTGGTAAAGTGAAACATATCCAGTGCTTGTTCATAATCACGTAATTCATGACGCTCTGACTGTTCAATTAAGTGTAGCGGGCGATAGAAGATTGTGTCTTTTAAAGCTTCTATTAAATCCTTCATTTCTTTTATTCCACGTAGGGCTTCCACCTGAAATGAAGCGTGCTTATCAAAAAAACCTTTGTAAACCAGCGAACTGTCCTGAATGCTTCCATAAGCAAAAATGTCTGTCATACAACTTTTTAACAATTTGATTTCAAATCGCTCCGCATAAATTCTTAAAAATTTACGCTGACTTGCATTTGCAAAGCAAAATAATGCATCAAAATCACGATAGGACGCAGAAGAAATCAACTTTTCAAGCTCTCCTCTATGTACCTCCTGCTCATTTACATCATGAAGGATTTTTTCATATCCAGGTTTATTCTTTAAATATCCAGCGATTTCACTCACACTATGAAAACCAGCAAGCTCCTGATATTCGTCATCAGTAAGAAGCCTACTTTTCATAGCTCTTATTTTTGTAGCGATACCACTATATGCAAGTAAGGTACTCATACTAATTCCTCTTTTCGCTAATGATCTCTTGTACACGTTCCGCTATGTGATTCTGATAATAATCAACAAGGCTACTGATTTCACGTACAACCTTCTCCAATTCTTTTTTTCTCTCTGCTTCTAGTTGATCTCTAAGTTCTTGCTTCATTTGTTTTAACTGATTTTCTTTTCTAACATCAGCATCCAAATCGTATTGTTCCATTTTTCTTTTATGCTTTTCTGCTATGGCATGTTGCTCTTTCTTGCTTTCTTCGAGCGTAGAAATCGCTTCCTTCTCAATTTTTGCCAATTGATCGATAATGGTTTCCATAATTATTCTTACCTTTCTTACAGATCTATATTTTTTCTACAAAAAATTCTCTATCCAATATGGCAGAGAATTTTCTGTCTGTATATACATTCCTTATGAATTTCCTTATTACATTAAGTATAGCACTAATTGTTTTTTTTTCAATGCAATTTCAGCAGAGAAGTGTTTTCAAGACTTCCAGAACACCGTTATTCACGTTAGAACCGCAAATATTTTTCGCTTTAACTTTTACTTCAGACCTTGCGTTTTCCACCGCATAGCTTTCTTCTGCTTCAGCAAGCATCCCCAAATCATTACAATTATCGCCAAAAGCCATGGTCTCGTATCTTGAAATACCTAAAAGCGAATGCATTTTTCGGATTGCATGTCCCTTATCTGCTCCATTTCCTACCAAATCAAGCCATGACGGTCCAGCAATCATCGGATTTGCAATTTCTTGAAATTGTTCAATGATAGGTTGTGCAATTTCTTGAATCCGATTTGCCTTATATAAAGAAATCTTCAAAAAATCTCCCGAAAGCGAAAGAACATCATCAACCCCTTCTACAATATTGTGGTACCCATAAATCATATGACGATAAAGGTCTTCATTCATGCCTTCAATATATATTTTCTCTTTTTTGGACGCAATAATACTAGTATTCGGGATATCCCGAACACGTATTACAAAGTTCTCCGCGATACTTCGTTCCAACTCGACAGAATCAATCTCTTGACCTCGATACATAATATAGGCCCCATTCTCCGCAGCAAAGTAAATTTCATCCTTTACTGGTTCAAACAAACTCTGCAAGCTCGCCATAGATCTTCCACTTGCAGCCATAAAAACGATTCCGTTTTCTTTCAATTTACGAATCACCTGAAATAATTCCGGATTAATTTCCATTGTGCCATCTGGCAACAATGTACCATCAACATCAGAAGCAACTAAACGAATCATGCAAAACTCTTCTTTCTGTCAAATATTCTTTATATATCTCTGACTTTTTGTTTATTATTTCCAAAAAGTCATTTATATTTTTATTCTACTCTTATTTTTTCATTGATTAAATGGTAATATTGTGAGAAAAAAGTCTTAAATAAATATAAAAATATTATAAACTGACGATTCCTTGAATATATATACAAAAAAAATGCAAAAAAACATCCAAATATTTTTTCTTCAAACGACAATTCTTTTCGCTTCAGAGTTTGGTGTTTTCTTGCACTTTCTTCTTATTAATATGAAACTTATAAGGACTCTTTATCATCTTCAAGACAGGATACGGAGATTTCTAAATTGCCATTTCTGCATCGAATCTGATCCAGCATCTCTTTTTCCAGTTTCTTATCTTGCAGAATCACACGGTAAGTAAGGCGAAACATACTACCCATGTTTGTCGTCTTAACCGTTACCAATTCCGCCTTACTTGTAAATTTTTCAAAGATGTCGGAAAAGATATTTGTATAATCCAAGTCTTCTGGAATGGTGACTCGCAAAGTTTTTCCACACTCTGCGTCTTTCTTATCACCAAATTTTGACGCTGAATATAGCATTGAAATTAAAGATAAGATGATTGTAAATATTGCAGCATATCCAATATATCCCATTCCCACTGCAAGACCTGCGCCCATCCCAATGAAGATCGCACCAATTTCTTTTGCTGTTCCAGGAACCGAACGAAAACGAATTAAGCTAAACGCTCCTGCAACTGCTACACCTGTCCCAATGTTTCCATTTACCATCATAATTATCATTGCTACAACTGCCGGGATGATTGCGAGTGTTACAACAAAACTTTTTGTGTAATTCGATTTATAGATGTACGATGATGCCAAAATGACGCCTAACACAAGTGCACTAAATAAACATAGCAAAAATGCACTGGTATTCATCGCCACCCCCGTATCTGTACTTGTTACTCCTTCTAATAAACTACTAAGCATATTTTGCTCCTCCTTGTGATTTCTCTTCCATCATATGCTTATAAGCAGTTCCATATTTTGAAAAAGACTGTTTGTAAATTTTATTTTCGCTTAAAAACTCGGTAAACCAGAGTGGTACCGCCGTCGGTGTTTTAATTTCCATGAGCACTTCGTTCGCTCCCAAAATTCGTTCACCCCATGCACCTTTTGTGAGACATACTTCCTCATTCCTGTAAAAGATCTGATCATCAAAAGTCACTCGAAGTTCTGCGTCCCGAACCCCAGTATACGCCTCTCGTTCATATGATAGGAAAACCATTGGCTGCAAATCCTTGTAATATGATTTCACATAATCAATTTCATTTTTTATTTGACTTTGTTCAATCACATCTGCATGTTTACACAGATAACGCATGGCATTCTTTTCCGTTGTCCCAATTCTTCTTTTATATACAACATGGTCATATTTCTTTTTAAGCTCTACATAGACCGGTGAATTTGAGGTTGTTTCACCATAGCTTCTTAAGCGGAGTTTTTCTTTATATGATGGTTTGTCTATGGACTGCCTAATCAAACGATAATCCGGGGTATCGAAATATATCGAATTAATTCGAGTTCTTCCATATTGATCCATTACCAGATGCTCCTGTAATGACTCGACCAATTTCATCTTTTGTTTTTTTGTAATGATATATTTCATCTCGTATCGCTTAAAAACACTTTGATATCCCATAAAATAATACTCCTTTCTTTTACATAGGAACATTCCATATGTTCTAAAGAAATCATAACTTGCCTACCTAAAATTTACTTAAAATTTACAAAAAGATTTCAAAATTTTTTATGTGAAAATCATTTGGATAACCAATGTTTTTCCATTTTTACTAAACGCACTGATTTTCCCCTTATGAGAAAGAACAATCGCCTGTGCTACGGAAAGTCCGATTCCATGCCCACCTGTCTTTGAATTTCTTGACGTTTCCGCTCTTACAAAGCGTTCAAACAGATGGTTATAATTCCCTTTTTCAATACCCTCTACGGCATTTTCTGTCGAGAATTCAATGTTCTTCCCTTCTTTTTTTACAGTAATGCGTATTTCACTATTATCCGATGCATATTTTAGTGCGTTCTCGCCTAAAATCGTACATAGTTTTTTTATCTTTTCCGAATTCCCTTTTAGAATAATTCCGTCCTCAATATCCATCGTGAATACTTTATTCACCATCATTCCCGCTGCTCTGAATTCTTCAAATTCTGTTCGGACCATTTCAGATAGATTTATTTTTTCACGAAGTTCTTCTTGCTGCTCCTCATCCATTCTAGATAGTAGAACAAGGTTCTCCGTAAGCTTGGATAAACGGTCGATCTGATGCTTTGTGCTTTTTGTCCATTCACTCTCTCCATGTTCCATTTCAACAATTTCTGTATTTGCACCAATGACCGTTATTGGAGTCTTTAATTCGTGGCTTGCGTCTGTAATAAATCTCTTTTGCTTTTCATAGCTTTCTGCTACAGGAGCTACCGCTCTTTTTGAAAAAAACAGAACAAGCAAAAAGATCATTATAGTTCCTCCTATTGAAATCCACAAGCTAGTTAAAAAGAATTGTCTTACATTCCAAAGGGTTCTAGAACAGTCTAAGAAGATGATCTTGGTTCCACTTTGAGACTCAACAACCAAATATTTATAAGTCGACTTATACCCTTCTTCTTTTCCACTTTCATTTACTTCCTCTGCAAGTAAAACCGCTTCCTCATAGTTGATTGCAGCAATAGAATCTAGATTTACTTCGACAATCTCATCATTTTCATCATAGGTTACCGTAAAATATCTAGACATATAAAGTGTTTCCGGTGATGTTCTTGGATCAGTCTGTTTTGACAGGTCTACATTTTCCTTAATATGTTCCGGAGGCTTTACATCAAGAAATTCTTTTTCAAAGGTATTAATATCTGTTAGCATTCGTATATGGAAGTCATTGTCTTGATCGACCTGGATAAAATTTGTGATATTGATAAATCCAATTAATAATCCAACGACCAGAATAACAGATATCATTGTAATCACTAAAAATCTTCTTCTTAATTTTTTAATCATTATCTTTCTCCACTGTATAACCAATGTTACGTACCGCACGAATTTGAATGTTTGCACCGATTCCTTTCATTTTCTTTCTAAGATTTGAAATATAAACCCATACAACACTAATATCCGCTTCCGTATCAAATCCCCAAATCTTATCGATCATTCTCTCTGCTGAAAAATATTGTTTGGGGTGTGTCATCAACAATTCAATAATTTGAAATTCTTTGTTCGTGAGACAAATCGTCTGTTCGCCAACGGACATTTCATAGGTTAATCTATTGAGTTCTACGTTTTCCATGGAAATAATAGAATCCGTCATTTCCGTCTGTCTTCTTGTGATCGATCGTATCCTGGCCAACAACTCTTTCGTTGCAAATGGTTTTGTTAAATAATCATCTGCCCCACAATCCAGTCCTTTTACGCGATCGTCTATTTCTGATTTTGCTGTCAATAAGAGCACTGGCACTTTATTCCCTTTTTTTCGGATCTCCTGAAGAACTTGCAGACCGTCCACTTTTGGCATCATAATATCCAAAATCACTCCGTCATAATTGTCCGCTTCCAAATAATCCAAAGCTTCCGCTCCATCATAAACTACGTCAACGGAGTATTTACTATGTTTTAATATTGTTGCAAGCGCATTTGCTAGTTCTCTTTCATCTTCTGCTAAAAGTAATCTCATATTTTCCCTTTCTCATAATAATAAGCATGTCTTTTCAAAGCTGGCAACTTTGTGAGGGGCACAAATTGCCGCGTGAAAGAATCATCTTTCACACTATCTCCTCATAGACATTCTTTAATGACAGCATTATATGTATTCAATCTAGCATAGAACCCTTAAATGAAACTAAATCGCATAAAACTACAATTATATCTTTGTTCATCATATCATACACAAAAGCATACTTTCTACCATCTATATTATATTTTTAATGTCACTAAAATAGTGAATTTGGCAGAAACAAAAGAAAGACCCCTTTTCAGAGATCTTCATTTGCTATACAAATTCTTACTTACATCTGGATTATTTCATACTGATCCGAACCCATATTCATTTTCAATCCATGTTCAATCGAACTCATCCAGTTTGTTTCTGGGTGTACATTGGTAAAATGATCTGAACAAATATGTTTTTGATCCGTTAGTGCACTATTTGGCAATGGCATTTGTTTGTTACATTCCTCTGCACAAGCAAGATCCAAAGCAATTGGATCGAAGGATGCAAACATTCCAACATCCGGTATGATAGGTGCATCATTTTCACTATGGCAGTCACAATTTGGAGAAATATCACGTACAATATTGATGTGAAAATTGGGTTTATCTTTGATTACTGCATACGCATACTCTGCGATTTTTCGATTTAAGATGTTGTTTCCATCCTCATTTGTTAGTTCAATCGTATGCTCCGGACAAGCTCCAACACAACGACCACATCCAACACACTTCTCATGGTCAATCGTCGCTTTCCCTTCTGGGAACGAAAGCGCTTCATGCGCGCAGTTCTCCTGACAAATCATACAACCAATGCAATTTTCCTGTACCACAAAAGGCTTTCCACTATCATGCATCTGTTTTTTACCAGCTCTTGATCCACATCCCATTCCCAGATTCTTCAAACATCCACCATACCCTGTTGCCTCATGCCCCTTGAAATGATTGAGAGAAATAATAATATCTGCATTTGCAATCGCATTTCCGATTTTTGCTTCCTGTATCAATTCCCCATCAATTGGAACGAGTGTTTCTTCTGTTCCTTTGATTCCATCTGCAATAATTACATGACAGCCAGTACTAAATGGGCTGAATCCGTTTTCATAAGCTGCGTCTAAATGATCGAGACCATTACTTCTTCCACCAACATACAATGTATTACAGTCTGTTAGAAATGGTCTTCCTCCTTTTTCCTTTACAAAATCAACGATCACTTTTGCATAGTTAGGTCTTAAAAAAGCCAAATTCCCTGGCTCGCCAAAGTGAATTTTAATTGCAACATACTTGCCTTTAAAATCAATCTTGTCCATGCCTGCCATGCGAATTAAACGGTTGAGCTTTGAAAGAATAGACTCTCCGCCCTGTGCTCTAAAATCGGTAAAATAAATCTTTGATTTTTCTGAATTCATGTTATTCCTCCCTTTTCTTTTCCTTATAAATTAAATCTTGTTGGTTCCTAATCGGGTTCGTCGAAAAACACCTGATGAAGTCCGTTTTCATCTAGTTGTAAAATGCGGTCACATACTTCTGATAAATATTTTCGATCATGAGAAATCGATATCAGCGTGCCTTGAAAATCCCGAAGTACCTGTCTTATGACCGGATTTGACAATGGAGAAAAATTTCTTGTTGGTTCATCCAATAAAATAACTTCTGCTTCTGACATGCTAAGTTTCAACAAGAGAATTTTCGCTTTTTGACCACCCGACAGAGATTCTATCGTATGATTCATTTCGTCTGCCGTATATTTCATGGAACCAAGATATGTGCGAACTTTTGAAATATCTTCTTTGTCCCCACTCGTTGCCAAAAATTCAACAGGCGTAAGCGTTTCATCCATAACTTCATAATAATTTTGTGGCATATAGCCAACTTTTAAATTAGATTCTCTCAAAAGTTGCTCATAAATGGATTTCAGCAAGGTTGTTTTTCCTACACCATTGTCACCTACAATCCCAATTTTTTCGTTTCCTCTAATAACTAAAAAAATATTTTTTGCCAGAACGCGTATTCCGTTTGTAAAATTCGTTTCAACAATACTTAACTGCTCATTTCTATATTCTATCACAGTTTTCCCTTGTGGAATATGGATGTTTTTAGAAAAACGAATCATCATGGAGTTTTCGGATTCCGGTGTTTTCGTCATCGATTCTCGTTCCCGATCAAATCTCTTTTCCAAAGATTTTACTGCTTTCATTTTCTTTTTTAGGAGCTGTCCACTATGGGGATTCTGCCTAGAAACAGAGTTCTGATCTCTTTCCACTTTCTGATAAATACGCATGAATTTTTCTTGTCGTATCGTCTCCTTTTTTTGATCGCTTATCGCTTTTTGTTCCTGATTTTTAAATTCTTCTGATCGTATTTTTAAGTATTCTAAATAAGAATTCTTGGACACGGTATGTTTGTTTTGCTTTTTTCGTTTTATCTGTTCTAAGTGAACGATTCCAGTAGTCGTATGTTCTAGAAGAAGTTCATCATGCGAAATAAAAAGAAATGTATATGAGCTGTTTTGAATCCACCTTTCAAGCCATTCTACGGTGCGCAGATCCAAATCATTGGAAGGCTCATCCAAAAAAACAACATCCGGTTTTGAAATGAGTAGATCTGCGATCTGCATTTTTACCTTTTCTCCCCCAGAGAACGAATTCATCAATTGTTCGGAAAAAAAGATTTCCTTTGGAAGTTGAAGCTCTCCTGCCAACTTGCTAAGTTCCTTTGGTGTACACTCCCAAAACATTTCATTTCTAGAAAAAAACTCTTGTGCAGAGATTTGTAGGTCTTCCTCTGGAAGCTCCTGAGACAGATAGCCCATTTTTTCTCCCGATGTGATTCGTTCCCCTGTAACTAATGAGTAATCATCTATCAGTTCTGGATCGAAAATGTATTTTAGGAGTGTACTTTTTCCATTTCCCTCTTCTCCAATAATTGCAATTTTCTCTCCTTGATTAATAACTAAATTGAAGTCCTGTATCAGGACTCGCAAGTCCTTTTTATGTGTAATTGTTAAATTTTGAATATGTATCATATAATTCCTCAGACCAAAAAATCTGTTTTCAACCGAAAACAGACTTACGCAAAAGAAACCTATATGCAATAGGTAAGGTTTCAAGTCATCGTCTAATTCGGTATCACAAACAGACCTACAAAGGCCTTTCTAAATAACTACTGTGTTTGCTTTGCACCAAATTAGTTCATCATCATGACTTCACCATTCAAACCTTTCCTAAATATAAAAATATCATACCGTTGTACAAATCTTTTGTCAACCGGTATGATATCCATATTTATGCAATCACAAACTGTCCTACTGCTTGTCTTAGTTTCTCAATTTTCAAGGTCAATGAATCGGCAACTTGTCCCAAATCGCGCACTTCATTTTCCTGTGTTCTTGTAGTGCTTGTGACCAAGGAAATCGAAGCCGTCGTTTCTTCTAAAACAGAAGATATATTTTCAATCGCTTGCAAAGTCTCCATTCGAAAAACCTCTGATTGGTCTGCGTGCATTTGAATTTCTTCTACTTCTTTGAATAAGCTCACTGTCATATCATTGATTTTATCAAATACTTGCAAAGTCTCCGAAACGATCACGTCTTGACTTTGTACGATTTCTTCTGCTTTCTCAGCATTTTCTTTCGTCTGCTTCGTCTGTTTGGAAATCGTATCCACGATTTTCTGAATTTCCGTTGCAGCATTTTTTGATTCCTCTGCAAGTTGCCTGATTTCACTGGCAACAACCGCAAATCCTCTTCCATGTTCTCCTGCTCTTGCTGCTTCAATGGATGCATTTAAAGACAATAAATTTGTTTCTTCCGTGATATCTTGAATTACCTTTACGAATTCTGAAATCATACTTGATTTCTTCTCTAATGCCAGAACATCCTCCCCAACTTCTTTGGTTGCAATCTTTGTTTTTTCTGAGATATCTGACAAGTTGTTCATCGTATGAATTCCAATTTGAATATGCTTTTCACTTTCCTTTTGTACTCGTCCCGACGCCTTGGCATTGTTTGAAATCAGCTGAATTCGTTTGGAGAGCTCATCCATTTTCATGTGACAGTTTCCTGCATCTTCAGCTTGTGACGCGACCCCATAATCCAAATTTGTCATGGTTTCCGTAATTCCCTTCGCATCGTTTTGTAAAACTTTGGTCACTCCCTGCATTTCAATTACTTCCGTTGCAACAAATTCCGTTAAGTTTTCCACCTGTTCCACTAAAATCTTTGTTTTTCCAACCATTTCTTCAATTTCATAGGAAAGTTTTGCAAATTCATTATTTCCTTTGACATTCATTTTTACAAGTAGATTGCCCTTTGCAACGTCTCGTAATTTTTTAGTGATGTAAGTCATGGAAGAAGATACATTCCAAAGAATAACGAGTGTAAATGTTAATAGAAGTACGGCTGCAATAATCACGGAAATGAATGTAGTGTTTCGTATTGTAGTGGCTCCTGCAGTAACGATTTTACTCGGAACGATTCCACAGATTGTAATGCCTGTTTTTTCGCTCGTACTCTCTAGAAAAAGGTATTTATTTCCTTGTACAACGACATAGTTATCATTATCTATTTCCATCGATTGACTCAAATACTGTTCCATAAACAGATTTGATATTTCTTGATTTTCGTCATTGCCTATTGAGATTGGAAACCCATCAGCTGAGATAAAATATACAATGGAACCCTCTCCTAAATTAAGAGATGACAAACTATCTTTCAGAATTTCTTCATCCATGTCAACAACTACACATGCTTGTTTATTTCGTAATATTTTTATATAGGAGATCGCATATGACCGACTATCAATTCCTAAGGTTTCATCGACATAAGGATGGTTCCCGATCCAACTTCCCATCCCATGCTCTGTAATATATTGTCCCTCTTCTGAAAGATACCACTTGGAAAAGAACCCATCCATATTCGAGCCATTGGAAGAAAGCACTTCCTCGACTTCTGTCGGAATAAGATAGATTTGATGTATCAATGAATTGGTGGCTGCTTTTGTTTTTATAATGGATTCTAAGTCGTTTCTTATATTTTTTCTGGATAAATGATCATTTTTATAGATGCCCGTAGTCAACTTATTAAAATCGTCATGTAATGCAAGTTGCGTCGCATCTGAAGTCAAAAGTTCCATGCCATAATCTAAATATTCGATTTTTGTATCTATGCTGGCCTGAGCTGAGATTTTATAGCTCTGTATCATCCCTTTTTCTGCCTGCTGAAATGAAATAATTCCTACCAATGCGACCGCAAAAATTGGAACAATACATCCTATGATCAGTTGTGATTTCATACTGACCTTCATTTTTTTGACTTTTACTTTATTTCCGGAGACTTCACAATTTTGTGTTTCGGTATTCATTCGGCGAAATTCCCTCCATTTTTTTGAATACACGAGAAAAATGCGCTACATCACTAAATCCAACCATTTCTGTTAAATCACTAATCCGATATTCTGGATTTCCCAACAGTTCTTTTGCTCGATCAATTCGTATGGTGTTTAATATTTCCGAGAAATTTTTCCCACAGAATTTATTCAGTAACTTACTTAAGTGCCACTGACTTACAAAAATATGTTCAGCCACTTCAGAAAGCATCAACTTTTCTTCGTAGTGTTCTTCCATGTATTCTATTGCCTTTTTAACGACAAAGCTGCTTGCGTCATTTTCATCATGCTCAGACAGCTGGTCTTTATTGTTGGTAAGTTCGATTGGATGATTCATCTGTTCTTTTGCTTTGTTGATCATAAAATCTACAGACTCTTCCAGTTCTTTCATTTTCGATGGCTTTAATAAAAAACGACAAACTCCTAAGGAGATTGCTTTCTGTGCATAATCAAAATCTCGATACCCTGTGAGTATCGTGATTAACATTTCAGGAAACTGTGAGCGGATAGCAGCAATCATTGTCAATCCGTCCAGCATTGGCATTGCGATATCTGAAATCAAAATATCCGGTTTCTTTTCCGATATGAGTTTCAAACCTTCCACACCATTATTTGCAGACCCCACAATGGTACAACCTTTTTTTTCCCATTCTATAATGTTGGTCAACCCTTCAACAATTATCGGTTCATCATCAATTATTACGACTTTCAGCATACCTTCACTCCTTTGGCAAAACAATGATCTTTCTTTCAGTATACATTATTTTGCCATACTTTCAATTCGTTCTATCCTTTGATAGCCCCTGCCGTCATACCTTTAATGATATATTTTTGGAGCGCTATATAAACAACAACTAGAGGAATAACAACCAACGCTACTGCTGCTGCCATCAATCCGTAATTTGTTCCTTCCATGGATGTCAACTGATTTAAGAGCACAGTAATTGCCCATTGTTTTTTGTTTCGTAGATAGAACATTTGCGTAAACAGGTCATTATAACTCCATAAGAACGAAAAAATTGCAACAGTAGCAAAAGAAGGTTTTGCCAGTGGAACGATTACTCGAAAAAAAATCTGCCAAATGTTGCATCCTTCCATGTATGCCGCTTCCTCCAACTCTACTGGCAAACTTTTGATATATCCCATAAGTACAACAATTGCGAAAGATAAATTTCCAGCAATTTGTGGCAGCGCACAAGAAAGCAATGACAAGGTTAAATGTTCCGTATTTACAATCCCCCAGGAATACTGCATTTGAAATACCGGTATAATTGTTGAGAATACTGGAAACATCATTCCTGCAATGATCAGACTATTTAAAATCTTTTTCCCTTTGAATTCGTATCGTACCATAACATAGGATGCCAATCCTGCAAATAAAATGACAAATCCAGCAACAGACAATGAGATGAGCAAACTATTCTTGTATGCATTCAAAATATTCACTCGTTCAAATGCAAGCGCATAGTTATCCATTGTAAATAATTCCCCGAGTGGAAGTGCAAATGAATTTGCAAGGATCTGTTTTTTATCTTTAAATGAATTGATCAGTACCCAGAAAATCGGATAAATGGTTGTTAATGCCCAAATTGATAATAGGACCGTGATCACCAGGTTCCCTTTGGAACTCTGTTTTTTTCTATTTCTCTTTGTATTCATGATCACTCCTCCTAATACTCTTTCTCTTGAAAAATACGGTTCACAAACTTAGACAAGAGTACTCCAAGTACGACAATCAGCACGGCTATCGCAGATGAATAGTCTACATTGTTTGCATTAAATACTTGATAATACATATAGGTTCCCGTAAGCCATGTCTCTCCAAATGGAAGACCTTTGGGGAACATGGTCCAAGGGAGATCAAATACCTTCAATGCACCAGTTACTGCCAGGATACTACATGTGCAAATTACATTATGTAAAAGAGGAATGGATACATACCTCACCTGTTTCCATTTCGATGCCCCATCAATTGATGCTGCTTCATACAGTTCCGTTGGAATTCCATTCAGTCCTGTGACTAGAATAATAAAATAAAATCCAACATACTGCCAGGTAACCGGTATCATCATTGTAATCAAAGCCAATGATTCGCTTTTGAAGTCAACAAGCGTAGTTGCCCCAAACAATTCTCTGATTTGGTTAATCATTCCTTTGTCATATAAGAAGATCAAATTGAACAGCAATCCTAATGCTGTTGCAGAAATGACAATCGGAAGAAAATAAACGATTCTGAAAAATTTCGAACCTTTTTTTACATTATCTACTAAAATAGCCAAGACAAGAGCAATTCCCACCTGGCCAATTACAGTCGCTACAATCATAATCGCGGTATTTCTCAATGCGATTCTCATATTTACATCTTCAAACATTGTTTTATAATTTGTGTACCAAGGATCCAACCAACCTTTTGCTGCAGTTCCCAGTCCACTGATATCTTGAAAACTGTTAATAAAGTTTTTAACGAATGGATAATATAAGAAGGTAAACAAAAAGAGAAATGCTGGTGCCAAGAAAAGAATAATTGGCTTCTTGTTTTTATAGATATTTGCCGACATGGCTTCCTCCTTTATATAGAATGAGCCATGGTTGAAAGTTTTCCCCCATGGCTCAATAAAATTACTGTGCAGACAATAAATCTAGAACTTGTTGTACTGCTTCTGAGATATCACTTTTTCCTGTTACTAAATTTGGCATTCCGTCAAATACTGGTACTCTGCATTCTCCTGGAATCTGATCTTGTACTGCTCCGGTCATTCCTGTAGCACCTTGTACCATTGCAAGTCCATCAACAGCAAGTGATGATAATGCTGACTCGTCAACGGTCACACCATTTTTCAGTGCGGTTGCTGATACTTGAGCAAATAAGGAAACCATTTCGTCTGTTGTCATGTAAGAAACAAAACTTACAGCTGCAGCGCGTTTTTCAGGATCATCCCATGCTTTTTTTGTAATGTAATATCCACTTGATAATCCACCAATGATGTCTGTTGTAGCACGATCATTTTTTCCAGGTACATAAGTAACTGTGAAATTATCAATATCATCTGTCATACTTTCAATTCCACCAACTTTCCATGATCCATCAATCAGGAATGCTGCTTTTCCATCAATAAACATCTGAACTGTTTCATCGTCTGTTCCAGTGAGGGTATTTGCTGGGAAATATCCACGTTCATATAAATCTTTTACGTCGGTAAGACCATTCACCCAAGCTTGTCCTTGTAAACTATCAATTCCATCTGGAAGAATATTGTGTGTTGAAGGTGATAAGTAGTTGTAGATTGAGAACTCAAACCAGTAATGAGGAACCTGTGCAAGACTTGCTGCAATTGGAGTATAACCTGCATCTGAGATCTTCTGACAAATGTCTAAGAATTCTTCCCATGTCGTATCTGCATTTGGAACTTCTACTCCAGCAGCTTCACAAACAGATTTATTTACGAACAATCCTTCCCAGTAACCATTTACTGGAACTGAATAATTTACTCCGTCAACTGGTGAAGCACCAAGCATTCCATCTTTCATGTTTGACGCATAGTCAGGATATTCAGCACGAATTTCATCGATTGATACCACTTTTCCTGCTTCTACAAATGCATTTGCATCAACACCATTAAAGAAGAATAAGACATCTGGTTCTGATCCGGTTTCAAAGTCTGCTAATACTCTTGCTTTAAATGTTTCATCTGAAGTTGCAGATGCGTCGTTCACTTCATTTCCTGTGCTCTCACACCATGCAGCAACTGCATCTTGGAAATTCACTGCATTTCCATCATTTCCTGCATAAGTTGTAGTTACATTCAATGTTACAGGTCCTGTAGCTTCCTGTATGTCTTCCTGAGTAGAATTGTTTTCTACTACTGTGTTCGCCTGATTGTCTGTGTTTGATGTCGTGTTGTTGTTTGTTTCTGTATTTCCACAACCAACAAGAGAAACAACCATCAATCCTGCGAGTAATAAAGCTGTTAACTTCTTCATTTCATTACCTCCCAATTAAATTGTTTACGTGTTTAAATGATGTGTACCATTTAATGATATTGTATGGGAAAGGATAAAAAAGGTTAATGATTCGATTTGTCATTATTTGACTTAATTTGTTCGTATTACTCAGTTTTTATCAATTTTGACCATAATAATACTGCTCGTTCCTCCCGGCATGTATTTTTTTATCGTCAACCCGTACGGTTTTCCGTATAATATTCGAAGTCTTTTGTGCACATTGCGAATCCCAAGCCTAGTGGAGTGTGCTTCTTCTACCAAATCATCTTCGCTCAATAAATCCTTAATCTTTTTCTCATCAGTTTCTGTCATCTCGCCATTGCTAATGATTTCTATCAGCAACGCCTCATCTCTGCGATAAATTCGAATGGTAATCTCTTTGCTTTGATTCGCTACCATGCCATGTTCCACCGCATTTTCAATAATCGGCTGAATAATTAATTTGGGCACCTCATACTGTAAGCATTCTTCTTCAATATCTTTATGAATCTGGAATCGTTCGCCCAGTCTCTTTTTAATAATATATAAATAAGCATCTACATAGGACATTTCTTCCGCCAAGGAAACTAGGTGTCTGTCATCCCGATCCATGGTCGCGCCAAGAATCGTCGAAAGCGCTTCAATCATTTTACTTACTTTATAATTCTTTCCAAGTCGTGCTTCCCAATTGATGATTTCCAGTGTATTGTTTAAGAAATGTGGATTGATCTGCGACTGAAGTGCTTTGATTTCTGCATCTCTTAAAGCCAATTCTTCTAAATAGATTTTTTCAAATTGATATTTTAACTTTTGCGACATGCTGTTAAATGCCTCTTCCAAGAAGCCCCACTCTGCGATCGAGAAATCAGTATTTACGTGATACCCATAGTTTCCTTTTCCAATTTCAATAGCTCCGTTCATTAGGTCTTTCACTGGTTTGGAGACTTTTCTTTTGAATAGCTCATAGATTAGAAGTGCTAATACGGTGATTGTAAAAATAGCTAATAAAATGATTTCTCCAAGCAAAGCAGTCTGGTCTACAATCGATTTATTGCTGAGTTCTACAAGGTACGTAAACACATGCCCATCTTCTTTTATACTCATCCAAATCAACTTTCTTCCGTAGTCAAAATGGACTTTATTCATGCTGATGTTGTTTTGAATCGCATCTAAATTATAGAGGTCTTCGTTACCAAAGAAATATTCTCCATCTTCATATACCACACAATCTTCGTAGCCCCATATAGATTCCAGGCTTCGAATCATTTCTTCCTGATTAATTTCCATCACAATCGTAGCATATGGAAAATAGGACGCGCTCATAATATTTCGTACCAAATAAACGCGTCCTAATTTGTTTAAGAAATAGGAATCGGTTCCCAAATCCTTTGCCACATCAGCAATATCTTCTTTTATATTCTTCTCAAAATACTGGATCTCCTGATAACTGCCTCCAGCTTGCGTGTGATAGGTAAAATATAGTCGATCCGGTATTTCCTGGTAATAGATAATTACGTTCGAGAATCGGCTATCAAACTTGTACTGCTGATCCAGAAATGTATTTGTGCTTTCATATAGTTCGTCTTCCTGGTGATTCTTTTGATATTCCTCATAAATTTCACGAATTGTTGGGAGATAGGACGCCGTTTTTGAGGCGGTCACACAGCTCTGCATATGAATAAGTGATGAGCTGATGGCATCTTCCATCGATATTTTAATGCTATTTTCTGTCTTTAAAGAAATTTCCCGATAAGTAAAGGTAAGTATCAGAGTCACAAGGAGCAACACGGGAAGAACAAAGGAGAAAATAATAATTAGTAAAACGTTTGTACTTAACTTGTGTGGCTTCTTGACTCTCATACCGATTCCCATACCTTTCACGTGAAATTTATGATTCTTCTTTTAGGGACAAGAAATTCTCAAAGATCTGGATGATTTCTAGTGCGTCCCTTTTTTCAGGCATTTCTGCAAATATTCGAATTAGTGGTTCTGTCCCGGAGAATCTTCCTACAACCCATCCTCCGTTTTTAAAGTAAACTTTGCATCCATCTAAATAGGACACTTTTTCAATTTCAAATGGTAAATCCGGAAGAATTTTGTCTTCCATTAAGACTTTCATGACCTCGTTCTTTTTTTCGTGTGAGAACTTATAGTCTCTTTCTTCCATGTAGATAGAACCTATTTCTTCTTGGATTTCGCGGTAAATGTCCGATAGTTTTTTTCCTGTTACGGCAATCATCTCAACCAGTAAACCAGCTGCATAAATTCCGTCTTTCCCTTTGATATGTCCTCGAACAGTTAATCCACCTGAGGATTCTCCACCAATAACTGCATTGGTAACATTCATTTTTGCTGAGATGTGCTTGAATCCAACTGGCACCTCATAACAGACCTCACCAAATTCCTTGGCTACCTTATCTAGCATATGCGTGGTCGCAATATTTCGAACCACAGGACCTTTCCAATTTTTATACTTTACTAAATAATAATACAGAAGTACAAGAATATCATTTGGATGTAAAAAGCGTCCCGTATCATCAATGACTCCAAGTCGGTCGGCATCCCCATCGGTAGCTATACCAATGTCGCAATTATGCTCTAATACTGAGGTTTGAAGCATTCGTAATGTTTTTGCGGAAGGTGATGGAAGCTTCCCACCAAATAACGTATCATGTCTTTCATGTATCGTATATACATCGCATCTGGCCGTATGAAAAATTGTCGTAAGTGATGTCTCACTGACTCCATACATTGGGTCTAATGCGATTTTCAAACCGGTCTTTCGAATTGCGTTCATATCTAAAGCATCTATAATATTATCAATATATTCGTTCAATGGATAAATTTCCTCAATCAGGCCTTGTTGCAGGCCTTCGTCATAGGTCATCTTCACTTCAAAATCAGCCGGAATCTTCGAAATATATTCTTCAATATCGAGCGTCTGCATTTCATCAGCATCTCTCCCGCCTTCTGTAAATACTTTGATTCCATTGTAAATTGCAGGATTGTGACTTGCTGTTATCATCATACCATATGGAAGCTGATGTTTCATTACATAAAACATAATCAACGGAGTCGGCGCCGACTTATTTACAAGAGAAATATGAATTCCTTCCTCTGCCATGACTTCTGCAACCCAACGCATGGCTTCCTTTGCAAGAAATCTTCGATCATAGCCGATGACCATACCTTTCTCGGAAACCTGTTCTGTTTTCATCTTTGTTGCCATTGCTTTTGCTAGAATCTGAATATTTTTCTTTGTAAATTCATCTCCTATAATCGCTCGCCATCCGCCTGTACCAAACTTTATCATACTATAACCATTCCCTTTCTTCTTTCCCTCTTATTTATCTCCCATTACTATTGTTACGAAATTTGTTGTACCCATCTGCTGAACTGGAATATATTCAACTCTTTTGCCGTTTAAATATATTTCCTTTACTCCTTTGGATATATGATTCGGATTTTCGACTTGAATTTCATATTTTGCACCTCTAAATTCACGACTTACTTTGAATCCGTCCCAATCTTTTGGAATACATGGATTGATTTGGAGTCTGTCAAAGTCCGGCCAAATTCCTAACATATAATGTGTCGCAGAAAAGTATGCCCATCCCCCTGTTCCCGTCATAAATGGATGTCTTGCTCTACCAAATGCGGTATGGTCTTTTCCAACAATGAACTGGCAATAGGAATACGGCTCAGCTTCTCTCGTCTCAATCATGTCATTTTGATAATATGGACAAAGTGCATCATAAAATTTCATTGCGCGATCCCCGCGTCCAAGCTCACATTCGGCAGCCCATGCCCATGGATTTGGGTGGGAGAATATTGCTCCATTTTCTTTTAATCCTGGATACACTCTCGTAATAAATCCAATGTCATCGTTTGGTTTTGTATAGCACGGAGCATTTAACATGATTCCGTATTCTGTATATAGATTTTCATCAATACTATCCATGGCCTGTATTGCTTTTTCATATGGTGCAGCTTTGGAAAGAACCGCCCATACATTTGATTCTAAATGAATTTTTCCTTCTTCATCTTCCCTAGTTCCTATTTTTTTTCCATGTTTTGTAAATCCACGAATGTACCAGTTTTCATCCCAAAGTTCTTTGTCACACACCTTGATTACTTGTTTTTGTATTTCCTGGTACTTCGTAATATCTGCCTCTCTTTTTAGGTGCTTTGCAAGCTCTAAAAATTTTCCAAGTGCCCATACATGCAGGAAGGAAACCATGGCACTTTCTCCACCTCCAAGATTCAAGCAGTCATTCCAGTCTGCACGAAGACCTTTGCATACCCCGTGTGAACCTACTTCTCTTGTACTAAAATCTAGGATTGCTGTCATGTGCTCATATACGCTACCTTTTCCGCCGTCCGCATAAGATATTTCTTGATTGATAAATTCGATATCCCCAGTCTCTTTTACATATTCTACAATGGAAGTGACAAGCCAGAGTGCATCATCCGAACAAGCATCTTCTATCCCATGAACAATGTCATCTGCATTTTTTGTAGGAATTACGGTAGGTGATTTAAATGGCTTCTTTTTGTCCTTTTTCTCTTCAAACCATTCAGGTTGAAACAAATGCAATCCATAGCCTGTGGAAACAAGACCTTTTAATAACTCTTCGAGTCTTTGTTTACACTTGGTTGGATTAGAATGCAACACCGTCATTGCATCTTGTGCGGTATCACGATATCCAAGTCCGGTTCTTCCTCCCACTTCTATAAAGGACGCAAAGCGAGAGAACATTACATTGATTTCTGCCTGGTATAAGGTCCATGTATTAATCAGCGTATTCATTCCTTCATTCGGTGTATCAATCTGCATTTTATTTAATTTGTTTTTCCAATAAACCCGAAGATCCTGATATGCCTGATCTACATTCTTTAAATCGGTATATTTTTCTCGTATTTGTCTTCCTTGTTCCCTATTTCCTTCTCCTAGCATGAAAACATAACGAACGGTCTGACCTGGAGCCAATGTGATATTTTTTTGCAAGGACCCACAGTGGTTGTTCCCCAATTCCGTACTTCCAGAACAAGCTCCTTTTTCAACTGCGATCGGATTATCTTCTGTTCGATATCTGCCAAGGAACTGATCTCTTAAGCAGTCATAGCCATCTGGCTCAAAGTTTGCGGTAAAGTATTGAAATCCAAATTCCTCATAAAACAAGTCGTATTGAATCACTCCATCTTCATAATCAGAACCCGCACAGTACAAACTCATTTGAAAATTCTGATTGTCTATCATAATATGATGATATGAAAATTCGCAGTAGGAAAACATACTGAGTTCTCTTGGAACGTTTCCTGTGTTTGTAAGAGTTACGTCCCAAAGTTCGACATCTTCATCCACTGGTATCATCATTGTCTGTGTTGCGTGTATGTCGTTATAATCACAAGTATATTTTGTATAACTCAAGCCATGTCGGCACTCATAAGATGCTTGGTCCAAATCTTTTCCAACGGGCTGCCACGACACTGACCAATAATCTTTTGTCTCGTTATCTCTCAAATATACATAATGTCCAGGGCGATCCATCGGAACTGCATTCCCGCGAAATCTTGTTACCCTATGATATTCTGGAGACTTATGAAACATATATCCCCCAGCGGTTTGATTGATGACAACGCAGGTATCTTTCACCCCCAAATAGTTTGTCCAAGACATTGGTAAATCTACACGATCAATTACATATTCTCTTTTCTCATTATCAAAATATCCGTATTTCATTGCTTCTCCTCATTCATAGTTCTTTCACTCTAAGATTTTACAAAGTTTATCAAATAAAGTTTATCATTTCATAGAAATAACACCATTTTCAATTTTGTAGTTTATTGTTTTTTTTTGGCGAATTGTTTCAAGCAACAAAAAAAGACAATCAGCGTACACTGATTGTCTTATATATTGATTTATGAATCCCGAAATTTCTTGATTAGTTCATCTAAAACTCGCTCTGCATCTTCGTGGGCAATTTGACAAGTTCCTGCGTTCATATGGCCGCCACCACCATATTTCAACATCACTTCTCCAATATTTGCTTTGCTGGATTTGTTGATAATGGATTTACCCACAGTAAAGACAGTATTTTGTTTTTGGAATCCCCATATTTCTTGGATGGAAATTGTTGTTTCTGGAAATAGCGCATACTTCACAAAACGATTTCCTGGATAAATCATTTCCTCATCTTTTAATTTGATGACAAGCACATTTCCATGAACTTCTGCATGATCTTTTATCTGTTGATAAAACTGCTCTTTATATGAGAAAAACAAGTCTACACGTTCTTTTACATCAGGAAGTGCGAGTATTTCATCAATCGAATGTGACTTACAATAATCAATTAAATCCATCATCAAATTGTAGTTGGAAATTCGAAACTCGCGAAAACGTCCCAATCCGGTTCGTGCATCCATCAAAAAACTAAGTAATACCCATCCTTTAGGATCCAATATTTCTTGTTCTGTAAACCAAGCCGCATCTGCTTTATCAACTGCTTCCATCATTTCATCACTGATTTCTGGAAAGCGCTCTTTTCCACCATAATAATTGTATACCACCCTTGCTGCAGAAGGCGCGTCGGGATCAATGATATGGTTATCATGCTTGCCCGTGCGAAGCGTCTCACTTAAATGATGATCAAAGGCGATCCCAATGCCTTCTACATATGGTAAATTTGTTGAAATATCGTTTTCGGAGACTTCTATGATACCATCCTGCATATCTTTTGGATGTACGAATTTAATATCATCAATTAAGTCCATTTCTTTTAATATTACTGCACAAACAAGCCCATCAAAGTCACTTCTTGTAATCAATCTTTTTTTACTCATATTTTAGACCTCCAATCTGAATCTGATACAAATTTATAGTATCATATTATTTGACAAATTTCTATATAAGGATAAAAAATCTGTTAATTTTTCATTTCCTATATACAATTTACTTGCTTGTTTTTCAGGTTGAAGATAGACTGAGTCTATATCACTCAATCTTTATGGGAGGTGTTTATGAAAAAGTTCTTGAAGTTCATTGGACTAACAAAAGACGTGGATTATTACGATCGTATTTTATATTTTCTTTTACTTTGTACAATATCGGTTGCAGCTCTTTTTATGGTCTTTTATGTCTTCTTGATTCCTTTTCCATATGCCTTAATCGCACACGCAACCTATCTTTCTCTCAGCATTTTATTATATATCCCCTTAAAACATAAACACTATAACTTTGTTCGTTACTGTATCTTAAGTTTCCACCTTGTACAGCTTTCTCTTTCTGTATTTCTCTGGTTTCCATATGACACAGGATTCAATATTTATTATTTTATGATTCCAATGTCGGCTTTCATCGTGATGCGTTATGCAAATATCAGGCAGCGAATCTTTGCAATTGTTTCTTCATTACTCGCATCCAGTTTGTTTTTGATTAGTGAAGTCTTTCCAAATAATCACTATCTCTTTGAAACCTCCTCATTTACCAACTCTCTTTTTACGGGTACATCACTCGCAACTATATTAATTCCTATGATCTTTATTTTTGCTATGATGGCAAGAAGTGATTATTATATAAATAAAGAGCTCAAAAATCTGGCCGACAAAGATTCCTTAACCAGATTTACAATCGTCGTATCCTATATCAAATAGGAAACGACGCATTCATCAAGGCTAAAACCGCAGATTACCGCTTTTCAATTATACTTTTTGATATTGACCATTTTAAGCGAATCAATGATCATTATGGGCATCCGGTTGGGGATGCACTCCTAAAGGAACTAACAGAATTAATCAGCAGTATTATTCGCAAAACTGATATTTTTGCTCGCTATGGTGGGGAAGAATTTTCCATCTTATTTTGTAATACAAATCATCAAGAGGCGATGATTACCGCAAGAAAAATCCAGGATACCGTCAATTCTCATATGTTCCAGATTGATGATAACTCCATTCAGATTACTATAAGTATTGGTCTCATTGAATATTCCCATGACTTTATTCACTTTGATCATATGATGAAAAGTGTAGACAATGCAATATACTATTCGAAAGAACACGGAAGAAATCAAATTCATATTGGTGGGGTTTCGTCTCCAACATTGAAAGATACCCTCACCTAAAAAAGTTATAATTTTATGTTATTACAATAAAAAAGTCTCAAATCCAGGTTCAAGGATTTGAGACTTTTTTAGAGGCGCCAACCAGATTTGAACTGGTGATAGAGGTGTTGCAGACCTTTGCCTTACCACTTGGCTATGGCGCCGTATTATGATGACAATAACGAGGCCCTCACCTAGTGATTATACCTTATGTTATTATCATTTTCAAGTGACTCCTACGGGAATCGAACCCGTGTTACCGCCGTGAAAGGGCGATGTCTTGACCGCTTGACCAAGGAGCCATAGTCTCGACTCTGTCGAGCTATTGGAAGTTTTTTCTCTCTTTCGAAAGAATAACTCCCCGAGTAGGATTCGAACCTACGACCCTTCGGTTAACAGCCGAATGCTCTACCGCTGAGCTATCGAGGATTATTGTGCTTATAGTATACATACTTTTTTTACACTTTGAGTATGTATTTAATACTTTGAGTATGTATTTAATACTTTGTACACTCAAAACCGAATAGAAATGAATTCTTCTGACTAGTTGATCTTTCCAACATCACGTATGTTGTCATACGCTTTTTCCTAAACCGTTAGGATAAGCCCTCGACCGATTAGTGACATTCAGCTACATGCATTACTACACTTCCACCTATGCCCTATCTACCTCGTCGTCTTCAAGGGGTCTTACATACTGGGATATCTCATCTTGAGGGGGGCTTCACGCTTAGATGCCTTCAGCGTTTATCCCGTCCAAACTTGGCTACTCTGCCATGCACTTGGTAGTGCAACAGATACACCAGAGGTTCGTCCACCCCGGTCCTCTCGTACTAAGGGCAGCTCCTCTCAAATATCCTACGCCTACGCCGGATAGGGACCGAACTGTCTCACGACGTTCTGAACCCAGCTCGCGTACCGCTTTAATGGGCGAACAGCCCAACCCTTGGGACCTGCTACAGCCCCAGGATGCGATGAGCCGACATCGAGGTGCCAAACCACTCCGTCGATGTGAACTCTTGGGAGTGATAAGCCTGTTATCCCCAGGGTAGCTTTTATCCGTTGAGCGATGGCAATCCCACTTTATACCACCGGATCACTAAGTCCTAGTTTCCTACCTGCTCCACCCGTCGGTGTCACAGTCAAGCTCCCTTATGCCTTTGCACTCTTCGAATGGTTTCCGACCATTCTGAGGGAACCTTTGAGCGCCTCCGATACCCTTTCGGAGGCGACCGCCCCAGTCAAACTCCCCACCAGACATTGTCCCCCAGCCGGATCACGGCTGTAGGTTAGAAACCCAATACTGCAAGGGTGGTATCCCAACATCGACTCCTTATAGACTGGCGTCCATAATTCATAGTCTCCCACCTATCCTGTACATACAATATCGAATCCCAGTATCAAGCTAGAGTAAAGCTCCATGGGGTCTTTCCGTCCTGGCGCAGGTAACCAGCATCTTCACTGGTACTTCAATTTCACCGGGTGCATTGTCGAGACAGTGCTCAAATCATTACGCCTTTCGTGCGGGTCGGAACTTACCCGACAAGGAATTTCGCTACCTTAGGACCGTTATAGTTACGGCCGCCGTTTACTGGGGCTTAAATTCAAAGCTTCGCCTTACGACTAACCTCTCCTCTTAACCTTCCAGCACCGGGCAGGCGTCAGCCCATATACTTCACCTTACGGTTTTGCATAGACCTGTGTTTTTGCTAAACAGTTGCTTGAGCCTATTCACTGCGGCCTATCTCTCGATAGGCACCCCTTATCCCGAAGTTACGGGGCTATTTTGCCGAGTTCCTTAACAATGCTTCTCCCGTCGGCCTTAGGATTCTCTCCTCATCCACCTGTGTCGGTTTACGGTACGGGTATTTATAAAACAATAGCGGCTTTTCTTGACAGCTGGCTCACGAGCTTCCCTACTTTAGTTCGGTCCGCATCACGTCTTCAGATTGATGAACGGATTTGCCAATTCATCTCCTACCTCGCTTGCACCAGTTTTTCCATTCCTGGCTCTCGCTCTCCACCTGTGTCCCCACAGTTCTGTTTATAAATAGTACAGGAATTTCAACCTGTTGTCCATCGACTACGGCTCTCGCCCTCGCCTTAGGCCCCGACTTACCCAGAGCAGATCAGCTTTACTCTGGAAACCTTAGATATTCGGCCAGAAGGATTCTCACCTTCTTCTCGCTACTCATTCCGGCATTCTCTCTTCTTAACACTCCACGCCTCCTTATCGGTAACGCTTCGTCGCAGTTAAGAATGCTCCTCTACCAATTGCATATTTGCAATTCCACAGCTTCGGTGGTGTGTTTTAGCCCCGGACATTTTCGGCGCAGGACCTCTCGACTAGTGAGCTATTACGCACTCTTTGAATGTATGGCTGCTTCTAAGCCAACATCCTAGTTGTCTTCGAAATCCCACATCCTTTTCCACTTAACACACACTTTGGGACCTTAGCTGGTGGTCTGGGCTCTTTCCCTTTTGACTACCCAACTTATCTCGTGCAGTCTGACTCCTGTACATCATCTTTGCGGCATTCGGAGTTTGATATTCCTTGGTAAGCTTTGACGCCCCCTTAGAAATTCAGTGCTCTACCTCCGCTAGACTAATACAAGGCTAGCCCTAAAGCTATTTCGAGGAGAACCAGCTATCTCCGGGTTCGATTGGAATTTCTCCCCTATCCACACCTCATCGCCACCCTTTTCAACGGATGTGCGTTCGGTCCTCCATTGCCTTTTACGGCAACTTCAACCTGGACATGGATAGATCACCCGGTTTCGGGTCTACTCCGACTGACTTTCGCCCTATTAAGACTTGGTTTCCCTTCGGCTTCACTGCTTAACAGCTTAACCTAGCCAGCCAGCGTAACTCGCCGGACCGTTCTACAAAAAGTACGCGGTTGCACTCATATGGTGCTTCCACAGCTTGTAAACACAAGGTTTCAGGTTCTCTTTCACTCCCCTCCCGGGGTTCTTTTCACCTTTCCTTCACAGTACTATGCGCTATCGGTCATTAAGTAGTATTTAGCCTTACGGGGTGGTCCCCGCGTATTCCCACAAGGTTTCTCGTGTCTCGTGGTACTCTGGATCCTGCTATGGTACCTTTGGTTTCGTGTACGGGGTTTTCACCCTCTTTGACTGGTCTTCCCAGAACCATTCCACTACCATCAGTACATCACGTTTGCAGTCCGAACCCCAAAGTGCACGCACTTTGGTTTGGGCTTATTCCATTTCGCTCGCCGCTACTTTGGAAATCGAGTTTTCTTTCTTTTCCTCTGGTTACTTAGATGTTTCAGTTCACCAGGTTCCCTTCCTAACGTTATGTATTGGCGTTAGGATACTTGGGCTTTCCCCAAGTGGGTTTCCCCATTCAGATATCTACGGATCGTAAGATATTTGCTCCTCCCCGTAGCTTTTCGCAGCTTATCACGTCTTTCATCGGCTCTTAATGCCAAGGCATCCACCTTGCGCTCTTATTAGCTTAACCTAAAACTTAAGAAGCGTTTATCGAAGTTCTTCATAAACCTTGTAGAATGGTTACATTCTTTTGAGGTTTTTGAAGGGGTTCGGTAAGCATTTACGAAGTAAAGGCGCTTATCGACGGGAGTCGATAAGATATGCTTATTGATATTCATCAATAAGATAACCGCTTCTTGTGCTTGCCATCCAGCTTCGGTATCTTCTAAGCTCGTCCCATAGCGTTGGGACTTGGTTTAGTTATTTTAAAGAGTTAAATCTCTGTTTCGAGTATTTCTACTCATTTGTGTTTCTTATTTTATATCACACTCTCATGTGATATCCTCGGATGTCTTCTTATCTATTTGAAGTATTTCTACTTCTTATATCTAATCAGATATTTCATTTCTCTATTCGGTTTTCAATGTACAATCGTCGATCATTCAATCGACTAGTGGAGACGGAGAGATTCGAACTCTTGACCCCCTGCTTGCAAGGCAGGTGCTCTCCCAGCTGAGCTACGCCCCCGGATTGTGTCGTCTTATGTTGTTTTTGTAATGCTTTCTTGTACAGAGCTGTTCTTCTCTGTAGTGGGCTTAAATGGACTCGAACCATCGACCTCACGCTTATCAGGCGTGCGCTCTAACCAGCTGAGCTATAAGCCCATAGTATTGTCTCGCTTTCGCGTTTCATACTAATAAGTGTCTTACGAATCTTTCAAAGATTTTTTATAAAACTGGCAGCCACCTACTTTCCCATGTCGTCTCCAACATAGTATCATCGGCCGCTTAAGTCTTTACCATCGTGTTCGGGATGGGAACGGGTGTTGTCCCTAAGCGCATCGCCACCAGTATTTTTTTGTTTGGAGTACTCAATTCCTCGTGCATGTTTCATGCTCGTGCATGTTCTCTTGCTCGTGCATGTTTCATGCTCGTGCATGTTCTCTTGCTCGTGCAAGGCTGTCCCCATTCGCTTCACTTTCGTTTCGCTCATGTGTTCATCCTCTTATAAGTCCATCCTGCTTTTTGCACTCGACCAAGAATGAATTCTTGTCGATTCCAAAACCAGTCTGGTCTTGCACTCGGGATTTTAATCCCCAAATAGTAATGCATCCTTTACTTCTTCCTTAGAAAGGAGGTGATCCAGCCGCACCTTCCGATACGGCTACCTTGTTACGACTTCACCCCAGTTATAAATCCCGCCTTCGGCAGCTCCTTCCTTACGGTTAGGTCACTGACTTCGGGCGTTACCTACTCCCATGGTGTGACGGGCGGTGTGTACAAGACCCGGGAACGTATTCACCGCGACATTCTGATTCGCGATTACTAGCGATTCCAGCTTCATGTAGTCGAGTTGCAGACTACAATCCGAACTGAGACGTTATTTTTGAGATTTGCTCACCCTCGCGGGGTCGCGTCCCTTTGTTTACGCCATTGTAGCACGTGTGTAGCCCAAATCATAAGGGGCATGATGATTTGACGTCATCCCCACCTTCCTCCGGGTTATCCCCGGCAGTCTCTCTAGAGTGCTCAGCCGAACTGCTAGCTACTAAAAATAGGGGTTGCGCTCGTTGCGGGACTTAACCCAACATCTCACGACACGAGCTGACGACAACCATGCACCACCTGTCACTTATGCTCCGAAGAGAAGGTACGGTTAAATACCGGTCATAAGGATGTCAAGATTTGGTAAGGTTCTTCGCGTTGCTTCGAATTAAACCACATGCTCCACCGCTTGTGCGGGTCCCCGTCAATTCCTTTGAGTTTTATTCTTGCGAACGTACTCCCCAGGTGGAATACTTAATGCGTTAGCGGCGGCACCGAGAAGCAGTACTTCCCGACACCTAGTATTCATCGTTTACGGCGTGGACTACCAGGGTATCTAATCCTGTTCGCTCCCCACGCTTTCGAGCCTCAACGTCAGTTACAGTCCAGTAAGTCGCCTTCGCCACTGGTGTTCCTCCTAATATCTACGCATTTCACCGCTACACTAGGAATTCCACTTACCTCTCCTGCACTCTAGCCATACAGTTTCCAATGCAGTCCCGGGGTTGAGCCCCGGGCTTTCACACCAGACTTGCATAGCCGTCTACGCTCCCTTTACACCCAGTAAATCCGGATAACGCTTGCCCCCTACGTATTACCGCGGCTGCTGGCACGTAGTTAGCCGGGGCTTCTTAGTCAAGTACCGTCATTTTCTTCCTTGCTGATAGAGCTTTACATACCGAAATACTTCTTCACTCACGCGGCGTCGCTGCATCAGGGTTTCCCCCATTGTGCAATATTCCCCACTGCTGCCTCCCGTAGGAGTTTGGGCCGTGTCTCAGTCCCAATGTGGCCGTTCACCCTCTCAGGCCGGCTATAGATCGAAGCCTTGGTGAGCCGTTACCTCACCAACTAGCTAATCTAACGCGGATCCATCTTATACCACCGGAGTTTTTCACACTGCTTCATGCGAAGCTGTGCGCTTATGCGGTATTAGCATTAATTTCTTAATGTTATCCCCCAGTATAAGGCAGGTTATCCACGCGTTACTCACCCGTCCGCCACTAAGATATAAAAAGATTGATTAAAAGCAAGCTCTCTCTCGCTCACATTATATCTCCGTTCGACTTGCATGTGTTAAGCACGCCGCCAGCGTTCATCCTGAGCCAGGATCAAACTCTCGAATTGTAGTTTTTTCCTCAGTCAAAATCAACATCTAGCTAATTTTTTCCGTTGTCTTGGTTCGCCTTTCGACTTGCCAAAACATTTACTGTTTTTGTTTGGATTGTTCGAATCGTTTCCGATTCGGTTCTTAAAAATATTTGTCAAAGTAATTTCTTACTTCGTCTTCTCTTTCGAGAAGTTTTGCTACAGCTATACTGCAGCTTTCTTCAAATGAATTTTCAAGGTTGCATTACTATTTAGGAATCAAATCTTTGGTTGCTGCCAAAGTCTTTAGAAGCTCTTTCGAACTTCGTCACGAGTCTAATTCTCGTGGTGTTCGTCCTGGTTTAAAAGGACTTACACTCCTAAAAAAATAGTCTTCTATTGTTGAATTACTTCATGTTTCCGAAACAATTCTTAGCTTTCTATTTTTCCATTTCAAGGTTCAATGTGATTAATATCACCGTTTCGTTTGTGTCGCTCACTTGTTGCGTGCGACTTTTATATAGTATCAGAACCACCACTTACTGTCAACAACTTTTTTACATTT
This sequence comes from Lachnospiraceae bacterium, assembly GCA_963666475.2. Classification (GTDB taxonomy): domain Bacteria; phylum Bacillota; class Clostridia; order Lachnospirales; family Lachnospiraceae; genus JBFHIZ01. Next base: position 2,038,673 of record CAXXJM010000001.1, read on the forward strand.
TTTTTACTTTTTTATTTCTCGTTTTATTTTCTTTGTATTTCCTTATAAAATCGTTATTTCACAAAATATTGTACAATCACATTAACATTATATAAATAGTGTAAAAATGCATTCTCACTTACTTGGGTAATGAAAAATTGACTGACTGCATTATCTTCAAAGAAAATCATCACGGTCATTGCTACCCAGATAAACACAACACCTTCTACCAATCCGACCAAAATTCCAGATAGCTTATTTATAATAGATAAAACCGGTAATTTAACAACGGATTTTGTTAGCTTTACAACAAGAGTTCCTATCTTTGTGGCAATTCCTACTATAAAAAGCAACACAAGAATAAAGATCACACTCATATATTGACCATCAAAAAAGTCTTTTACTCCCGTTACAAGTAGTAGCAGCACCCCCACTAGAGCTACCAGCGAGACCAAGGAAACGATTTCCTGGACCAACCCCAGTTTCCATCCTTTTATTGCGGCAGCTATCAATATGACAATCGCTAAAATCATGGTTACATTAATTCCTAAATTTGCATACTCCATACTTACTCCCATCTGCGTTCTAATCACTCTAAAGTGAACTGATAAATTTTATCAGTTGTTAACATGGTTCCTTTTGCCTTGCCATCGATCATTTTCATTTGAATAATTGGCTCTTCAAATGTCGCCTCGAATTTGAGAACATCATTCATAGAATAAATCTCACATTGCTGCTCATTATATATAATAAATTCATTATCATGAAATAAGATTCCTTTATAGGACATATCGAAATCGTGAGTACATACCATACCATCTACATCAAATATTTGAAGTTGGTATGCTCCTTCCACAGAATCTGCTGCCAAAACAACTCCGATATATTCTTTTCCTGAAAACACACTCAAAATTTCCTGATTAAACGTTGTCTGAAAAACTTCTTCCGGAATCTGTGCAGATTGATAACTCATCAGTGCACCATACCCCACAGCGAAACTAAGCTCCGAGTTAGCAAATCTCAGGTATGGAATTATTTTTGCAGAGGTATTATAAGTATAAGAACTAACCAAGTTGTTTGGTCGCTCGCTTCCCACACTAGAAAAATTAAAAAAAGCAACATTAGATTGATAGTCCCCAATCTCTGGCATGAGATAGGAAACGGCAACCAAGGTACCATTATTGGAAATATCAATGGATATCGGATATCCACTTTTTTCCATTGTGGTTTTAAAATCAGCAACCTTCTCTCCCGTCTGATTGTACAGATAGATCCAGGTTACATCATTGTCTTTTAGTGTCGCTGCCACATATCCGTTTTCAGAAACACATATATTGGTGATCGGAAGACCCGTCGAAAAATTCCCGATGATTTCTTCGTCATTCATGATATAGACATCATTTCCATTGTACTCACCGATAGCAACAAAATTTTCACAAATATCAACAATAGGTTTTTGCATCTGAAACGTCTGATTCCAGATTTGCTTTCCATTCAAATCAACACACTTTGCGCCGTCCATACTATAGGTAAATATCATATCACCCAAAAAAGAAACTTTTGACTGGTCCGTTACAGACCAGTCAACTTCTGAGTAAATATTATAAGTTGTATAAATTCGATTATTTAACCAAATAATTACAGCAATTACAATACAAACCGTAATCACCAAGAAAGAAATTAATCTTGATGCTTTAAACAGTCGATGCCATGCGATTTTTTTATTGTAATTTTTTTGATTCGCTACCGGTCTTCGGGACGAAAAATCTCTTATTTCAGCCAATTCATTCTCCTATAAACTATACAAATTTATAAATTGTTTTTGTAGTATATTGTTTTTCTGGCCCTGTAATCGCAGATGGAAAACTTTCTACATTAATTGCATTTGGATAATACTGTGTCTCAAAACAAACTGCATGTCTTTTCCCATAGGTTGCTCCAGCTTTTCCCAAACCTTCTGAAATAAAGTTTCCAGCATAAAATTGCATACCAGGCAAATCGGTATAAATCTCCATTTTTCTGCCTGAACTTGTATCTGACAACGCACCTACAAATCTCATACCAGTGTTTTGATCTCTAAGTACATAATTGTGGTCATACCCACCAGTTAGTTGTAGTTGTTTCACATCTTCTTCGATACGATCAAGAATTCTCTTGCTCTCGCGAAAATCAAATGGAGTATTTTCTACATCCAGTAATCTTCCAGTAGGAATTGCTCCCTCACGTACCTCAGTAATTGCATCCGAAAGAATTTGTGTATGATGCGTTTCAATAAGTCCTGAATCATGACCTGCAAGGTTAAAATACGTATGGTTTGTAAGGTTGACCCAGGTATCTTGATCTGATGTCACTTCATATAAAATTCCCAGTTCGTTCTCATCTGTCAACGAATACGTGATTGTCACTTGTTTATTTCCAGGTGAACCTGCAATGTCTCCATCTTTGTCAAGATAAGTACAAATCAATGTTCCAGCTTCTTCTTTTACGTCAAAATAGCACTTGTGATATCCCTTTTCAAAATCCGAATGAAGATTGTTTCCATTTTCATTCTTTGGCAATTGATAGGTATTCCCGTTAAGATGGTATACTCCATCCTCTGTACGATTTGCAACAGGACCTATAGCTGCACCAAAAAAACATGCATTATCTTCATAGGCATCAAAATCATCATAGCCCAATACAACATCTGTTAGGTTTCCATTTGCATCTGGTACAAATAAAGACTGAATAATTGCTCCATAGTTTAGGATCCAAACTTTCATCCCGTTTTTGTTTTCTAGTGAATATAATTTCTTTTCCATGCTTCCTCCATATAATGTGCTTATAACTGAATTCTTCCTTCTAATGCACGAAGTAAAGTTACCTCATCGATATATTCCAAATCTCCACCAACAGGAACCCCACTTGCTATTCTGGATACTTTTATTCCAGCAGATTTAATCATTTTACTGATATACATTGCAGTGGTTTCTCCCTCAAGACTTGAGTTCGTCGCAATAATTACTTCATCTACATCTTTTTGCAGTCTGGTCATCAACTCTTTTAAACGAATATCCCCCGGTCCAATTCCCAGCATTGGAGAAATTGCACCATGAAGAACGTGATAAACTCCATCATACTTTCCGGTCTTTTCGTATGCTGCAAGATCCCTGGTGGTCTCGACCACCATGATTACTTTCTCGTTTCTTTTTGGATTTGAGCAAATTGGACAAATTTCCTGATCTGTCAGGGTATAGCATTTCTCACAGTAGCGGACATTTTTCCTGGCATCAACCACTGCTTTTGCAAATCTTTCAACCGATTCCTCTGGTTGATTGATCAAGTAAAATGCAAGTCTCTGCGCGGATTTCGCACCAATTCCAGGTAAACTAGAAAGCTCCTCTATTAATTTATTGATACGTCCACTATATAAATCCATTAGAAAGGAAATCCTCCTCCAAGTCCACCAGTCATTTTACCCATGGATTCTGCACTTTCCGCTTCTACTTGTCGAAGTGCCTCATTGGTAGCTGCAACAATTAAATCCTGTAACATTTCAATATCATCTGGATCCACAACATCTTTATCTAGTTTTACTTGTAGTACTTCTTTTTTCCCAGATACAATCACTTCCACTGCACCACCACCTGCTTTGGCTGAAAACTCTTTGGTTTCGAGTTCTTTTTGACTCTCCTCCATTTGACGTTGCATTCTTTGTGCCTGTTTCATTAAATTATTCATATTGCCCGGCATTTGTCCTCCAGGAAATCCACCTCTTTTTGCCATTTTAATTCCTCCTTGTATATGCTTTCATTATTATTCAAAGTCACTTTCCATTTCGATATCCATATTGATCATTTTTCGAATATCTACAAAATCAGACTGACCTTTGTTATTAAACGTATCTTTTTTATATTTTACCATAATATCTTTTCCTAATTCATTGGAAAAAAACACTTTGATTTCTTCATCTAAAGGATCACCCGTTGCTACAAGTGTTTCTCGTTCAAACACCAAGGTTACCGCCTGGTCTCCTTCCATATACGATGGTTTAGCTTTTGCAAGAATTGCATGCATCATTCCACTACTCTTGCTAACTAATGAATTCCACTTGGATACTAAGGACTGAATGTCTTCCGGAAGAGCCTTGGGATAATTCACCGGTTCCGGTTTTACTTCTGCCACTTCCTCATATATAGGATTCACACTTTTGCTCTGAGTAACGAAAGAACCTTCATCCATCATTTTTTCTAGCTTACGGATTCTCTCAAGAAGAGATGTAACATCGGTTTCCATACTTGGCTTGCAAAGTTTTATGATTGCAACTTCCGTCAAAATTCTCTTTTGCGAAGAAAACTTGATCTGATTGGAAAGTTCAGAAAATATACGGATATACCTCATCAAGCTTTCCATCGATACTCGTTTTCCATCGATCTGAATTCTCTCTATGTTTTCTGCCGAGACGTCAACAATCGAAGAAACATCTGCATCGGTTTGAACGAGCAGAACATTTCTTAGATACCATGTGAAGTCAGAAATAAACTGTGACATTTCTCTACCTTGAATCGTAATTTCTTCAAGTATTTGGATAGCAGTCTTTATCTCCTGTTCTTCAACGGCTCTTAGTAGATTGCTAAATACTGCCATATCAACAGAGCCAAGAATGTCTAGTGTCATTTCATACGTGAGTTTTTTCCCATATGTAAAAGCAATGCACTGCTCCAGTAGTGACAATGCATCACGCATCGCTCCATCTGCAAGTCTAGCTATATATTCAAGGGCTTTTCCTTCTGTATCTAGCTGTTCTGTATCTGCAAGTTCTTGTAAACGCTCTGCTATAGTTTGTGATGATATTCTTTTAAAGTCATATCTTTGACATCTCGATAATATCGTGACAGGAATTTTGTGAACTTCCGTTGTTGCCAAAATAAAAATTACATATTCGGGTGGTTCTTCTAGTGTTTTCAAAAGTGCATTAAATGCACCGGTCGAAAGCATGTGAACCTCGTCGATAATATATACTTTATATTTTCCCTCCGTCGGAGAATAGGATACTTCCTCTATAATCTCTCGGATATTCTCTACACCATTATTTGAAGCTGCATCAATTTCAATTACATTCATGCTTGATCCAGTTGCAATAGATTTGCATATGCTACAGTTTCCACATGGATCTCCATCCTGTGGGTTCTCACAATTTACTGCTTTAGCCAGCAACTTGGCAACAGATGTTTTACCTGTTCCTCTCGTTCCGCAAAATAGATATGCATGCCCGATATGATCGGATGTAATTTGATTTTTTAGTGTGGATACTATTGCATCCTGACCTTTCACTTCTTCAAATGTAGCCGGTCTGAATTTTCTATATAATGCTACATATGACATCCGTTCACCTTCTTTCCCATACTTGTAAATTATACATGATTTAAGTTTCTTTCTCAAGATTGCATATCAATAAACCATAAAAATTTTGCATTGACGAATGGTTTGTACAATACTATAATGGTTCAGTAAGCATTTTCAAAAGAAATTGTACATGTTTTGGAGAAGTACCCAAGTGGCTGAAGGGTCTGGCTTCGAACACCAGTAGGTCGTTAATAGCGGCGCGAGGGTTCAAATCCCTCCTTCTCCGTTTCAAAAAAAGGAACGATTCCTAGGAATCGTTCCTTTTTCTTTGTTTCATATAATCTAAGGAACTTATATACGTTACCTTCGCAGTTAACTCCGCCAGGCACCCTCACGTCACCCGAAAGATTTAACTTATGGCTGCTGCATTCCTGCCCTGACCAGATTCGCTAATTTTCGCCGCGTAAGACCCAAACATCATCGTCACTTACCAAGGGCGGCTATATAAGCTCCTTAGATTATAAGATTTTCTAAATCTTTATGATAGTATCACTCTATGTCTCTCTTGTCAAGAAAACGACTCACAATTCCTCTTTTGCCTTTTTGTTCTTTATTCGTAACTTTCTAAAAAAATCAGATAGCATTTCACTGCATTGCTCTTCGTATACATGAGCGGTAATCTCTACTTGATGATTGAACTCTTCCATCTGTAGGAGATTTAATACGGATCCCGCACACCCTGCTTTAGGATTCATGGAGCCAATCACTACTCTGTCTAGTCTAGACTGTACGATTGCTCCGGAGCACATTTGGCACGGCTCCAGTGTCACATATAAAGTGCACCCTTCCAATCTCCAATCACCAAGTTTTTTACTAGCTCTTCGGATTGCAATGAGTTCTGCATGTGAAAGAGTATTCTTATCCGTATTTCTGCGATTGTATCCACGTGCAACAATTTGCTGATCTTTTACGATGACGCATCCAATGGGTACTTCTCCGATTGCATATGCTTTTTTTGCCTGTCGATAGGCTTCTTTCATATAATGAAGATCGTTATTCATGTTCTCATCCTTACCATTTTTCTTGCCTGTATATCTATTTTCTTCTATACTAATATATATAATTTTTATCCAAAAAGAGGTGCACATGATCATACACGGTCTCAACAAAACAACTTTATTAGATTATCCCGGACATATCGCTTCCACTATTTTTACTGGATCCTGCAATTTTCGTTGTTCGTTTTGTCACAATGGAAATCTTGTTCTTTCTCCAAAAGACGAGCCGGTTATTTCCGAAACAGAAATATTCAATTTTCTTGAGAAAAGAAAGAATATTATTGACGGTGTCTGCATTACAGGAGGAGAACCCACACTGCAAAAGGATTTAATTGCATTTATCCACAAAATAAAAACACTTGGACTCCTTGTGAAGTTAGACACCAATGGTTATCGTCCTGACGTCATAAAGCAACTTCTTCGTGACCAAGTGTTAGATATGGTTGCAATGGATATCAAGTCAAGTCCTCAAGAATATGGAAACGTAGCCGCTATTCCCAACTTTGACTTTCAAAAAATCCAAGAATCCGTAGTTGCGCTGAATCAATCCGGGATCGATCATGAGTTTCGAACTACTGTTGTAAAGGAACTTCACACGGAAATAGAGATGCAAGCGATTGCAAATTGGTTGCCCAAAACAAGTCGTTATTTTTTGCAAAATTACAGAGATAGCGAATTCGTTATATCAAAGGGGCATCACTCTGTTTCAACAAAAGAAATGAATCACTTTTTATCCATTGTAAGAGCCGAAATTCCAAATACCAAGATTCGTGGAGAAAGTTAGATTAATCTAAACTTTCCAAATATTTCATATAGTTTACAACCATTAATGCAATCTTAAAGGTCAAAGCGTCATCAAATTGTCTTACATCGAGACCAGTGACTTTTTCAAGTTTTTCAAGACGATATACCAATGTATTTCTATGAATAAATAACTGTCTTGATGTTTCCGAAACATTAAGATTATTCTCGAAGAAATTCTTTAATGTAAGTAATGCTTCTTCATCAAGTTCTTCAGGAATTGCCTCTCCAAAAATTTCTTTAATAAACATCTGACAAAGCTGTACTGGTAGTTGATAAATCAGACGACCAATTCCCAATCTGGTATATGGAATGATCTTTTTTTCTATATAGAAAATCTGCCCTACATCCATAGCCATCTTTGCTTCTTTATATGATTTTGATAAATCTTTAATTTCATTCACAATGTTTCCGTAAGAAACGCGTACCGGAACCATAACTTCAGTATCCATCATATCCACAATCATTTTTGCAATCTGATTCACATCTTCATTTTCTGACAAGTTCTTGATCAATATAATATTTCTCTCATCAACCGCAGTAATATAATCTCCTGATACACTGGTAAACAAACTTTTTAGCATTTCCATGCATTCATTATCTTGATCATACTTTGTTTCAATCAAAAAAACGATACGTTTCTGTTCAATCTCTAAATGTAATTTTTTCGCACGGTTATAGATATCAACCAAAAGCATATTATCTAGAATCAAGTTCTGTAAAAACACATTTACATCATATTTTTCCTGGTACGCAATAATCAACTGTTGTAACTGAGCAACTGCTATTTTACCAACTGTAAATCCAGCCTCTTCTCCGTTTGCGATTAGTATATATTGAATTCCTGTAGAATTTGCAACTTTAAAAAGCTGATATTTTCCAATAGTCTGCAAATCTGCTGGTGATTTTGCAAATTCAGTTACCATCTTTCTATCTAGCTCCATGTTTTCAAATGTATCAGCGACAGAATTCCCATCAGTATCTCTAACACATAATTCAATTTTTGTAATTTGAGTTAGCTTATCTAAGCAATTTTGAATAATTTGACTTGTTATCATGCATTCTCACTCCCTTTCTAGTTAATCATACGAAAAAAACAATAAAAAATCAACGAAAATATAGAAAGAAAAAGGAGCCAACTTGGCTCCTCTTCTTACTGGTTGTAAAATTTCTTAGTTTACAATTGTAAGTTCTGTATCTTTATCAAAGATATGAAGTTTTTCTGTATCAATTGCAAATTTCACAGTATCTCCTGGTCTAGCTGTTGTACGAGAATCAACTCTAGCTGTCATAGGAACTCCTTCGAAATCGAAGTATAAGTAAACTTCTGCACCAAGTAATTCGTATACTTTGATGTCTGTATCAAATGAGCTTTCTTGTGAAGAAGCAATAAATAATTCAGAATCATTGATGTCTTCTGGACGAATACCAAAAGTAACTTCTTTTCCTACATATCCATCTTCTTTTACTTTTTTAGCTTTTGATGGTGGCAATTTGAATTTGTTTTCAGCTGTCTGTAAGTAGATGTTTCCATCTTCTTCAACGATCGTAGCATTTACAAAGTTCATCTGTGGTGATCCCATGAATCCAGCAACGAAAAGGTTTTGTGGTTTTTCGTATAAGTTCTGTGGTGTATCAACCTGTTGAATAATACCATCTTTCAATACAACGATACGGGTACCAAGTGTCATAGCTTCTGTCTGATCATGAGTTACGTAAATGATGGTGGTACCAAGTCTCTGATGTAATTTTGCAATCTCGATACGCATCTGGACTCTAAGTTTTGCATCCAAGTTTGAAAGAGGTTCGTCCATCAAGAATACTTTTGGATTACGAACGATAGCACGTCCCATAGCAACACGCTGTCTCTGTCCACCAGATAATGCTTTTGGTTTACGATCTAACAATGGTTCAAGATCCAAAATCTTAGCTGCTTCACGTACTTGACGATCGATTTCGTCTTTTGGTACTTTTCTAAGTTTCAAACCAAATGCCATATTCTCATATACTGTCATATGAGGATATAAAGCGTAGTTCTGGAATACCATCGCAATATCTCTATCTTTTGGTTCCACATCGTTTACTAATTTGTCACCGATATATAATTCACCTGAAGAAATATCTTCTAGTCCTGCGATCATACGTAATGTTGTTGATTTACCACATCCTGATGGTCCAACGAAGATGATAAATTCTTTGTCTCCAACCTCTAAAGAGAAATCTTTTACTGCTTCGAATCCGTTAGGATATACTTTGTAAATATTTTTAATTGATAATCCTGCCATTTTGTCTCCTTTTCACAACCTAAATATAAAGTAATCATGTTAGAGTAAGTATATCGAATACAAAGCATTTCCGCCATATACTGAATTCACAAAGAATTACCCCATTCCTAAACAAACTGCTATTTTGAAAATTAAGTAGGGCAAAATGTTTAGAAAAGTTTTTTTGCCTTGTGCAATTTGCTCAAATTCTTGGAATTTTCTTTTTCATTGGCAAATATACAATTCCATCAGTTTCCTTTAATTCTGATACTTGTTCGAAATCTAATTTCTGATAAAATGACACAGCGGATGGTGCAGCATTGACTGTTAAGGCATCATAAATATTTTCCTTTTTTAAATGTAAACACATTTCGTCAATCAGTTTTCTTCCGATTCCTTGCTTATGATAACTTTTTTCTACAAATAGCAGTGACAAATGATTTCCATTTCTCATGGAAATCATTCCCACTAATTGTTCATCCTGCTCTGCAACTTTGACGATGTACTTCCCAGTCAAAAATAGTTTGTATAAATTACTATTTGTAATGAACGCAAAAAAACTATTAGTACCTTCTGTGGAATATTCCCCCGCCTCAAATTTTAGGTAGGTTCTCCACGCGAGTCCCATAATTTCTTCCCACTCTTCTTTTTTTGCATCGCGTACAATTAACAAATTTCTGCTCCTGAAGGCATTTCCTTCTCAGATACCATAAGTCCTAGATTTCCTTCTGCATCCTCAGCACATAATAACATTCCTTCGGATACAACACCTGCTAGTGTTGCTGGTTTTAAATTCACAAGAACCATGACCTTTTTACCAACCATCTCCTCTGCAGAGTAAAATGATTTAATTCCAGACACGATCTGTTTCACCTGATTGCCAATCTTGACCTGTGAACAAAGTAATTTTTTGGATTTCTTTACTTCTTCACACGCAATTACTTCACCAATTTGAAATTGCATTTTCATAAAATCATCATATGTTATTTCTTCTTTTGGTTCAATATTGATTACGGCCTCTTCTATTTCTGCTTCTTCACTCGCTTCTTTTTGTGCCGCTTGCGTGGCTTCAATAACTTCTACTTTTTCCATAACTTCCTTCAAATCTTTTCTGGCAAAAAGAATTTCTGGTGCGTCGGTAACTTTTGTATTGGAAGGATATAATGCTGTTTGGTCAAGTACATCCCAACTTCTAAGTTCTGTATTTAACTGCTTTGCAATTTTTTCAGCAGAATCAGGCATGAACGCCTGTAGTAAAGAAGCGCCCACAACAATACTGTCTACTAGATTATATAGTACCGTTTCTAAACGTTCTTGCTTTGCTTCATCTTTTGCAAGAATCCATGGTTCTGTTTCATCAATATATTTGTTGCAACGTTTAAATAAAACAAAGATTTCTGTTAATGCATCAGCAACTCGCAGTTCATCCATTTTGTGAATTACTTTTAGTTTGGTAGCAGATACCACTTCTTTTAAAGCTGCATCAACGTCTTCTACGATTCCTTTATCACATACATTTCCCGCAAAATATTTATTACTCATAGAAATTGTACGGTTTACAAGATTTCCAAGTGTATTTGCTAAATCTGTGTTAATTCTCTCAACCAAAAGTTCCCAGGTGATTACACCATCGTTATCAAAAGGCATCTCATGTAATAAGAAATAGCGAACCGCATCAACTCCAAAGATGTCTACCAAGTCATCTGCATAGATTACGTTTCCTTTTGATTTACTCATTTTTCCACTTCCTTGAAGCAACCATGGGTGTCCAAAGATTTGTTTTGGAAGTGGCTCGTCAAGAGCCATCAGGAAGATTGGCCAATATATGGTGTGAAATCTGACAATGTCTTTTCCAATCAAATGTAAATCTGCAGGCCACAACTTTTGATACTGCTCCGCGCTGTCTTCCCCACAGTGATATCCAATTCCTGTGATGTAATTTGTAAGAGCGTCCAACCACACATATACAACATGCTTCTCATCAAAGTCTACAGGAATTCCCCATTTGAAAGACGTTCTTGATACACACAAATCTTGCAATCCTGGTTTCAAGAAGTTATTCATCATTTCATTTTTTCTAGATACTGGTTGAATAAATTCTGGATGTGTTTCGATGTGCTCGATTAGACGATCGGCATACTTGCTCATACGGAAGAAATAGGCTTCCTCTTTTGCTGGCTCGACTGGGCCGCCGCAGTCTGGACATTTTCCATCAACCAATTGTGATTCCGTCCAAAAAGATTCACAAGGAGTACAGTACATACCTTCATAAGAACTTTTATAGATATCTCCTTGTTCATATAGTCGTTTGAAGATCTTTTGAACCTGCTCCTCATGATCGGTATCCGTCGTACGGATAAATTTATCATACCCTGTATTCATGAGATCCCATAAATCTTTAATGTTTCCAGCCACCTGATCGACATATTCTTTAGGTGAAATACCGGCCGCTTCAGCTTTCATTTCTATTTTTTGACCATGTTCGTCTGTTCCAGTCTGAAAAAAAACATCATAGCCTTCCTGTCTTTTAAATCTTGCGATACTGTCTGCTAAAACAATCTCATAAATATTTCCAATATGAGGTTTTGCTGAAGCATATGCAATTGCAGTTGTAATGTAATACTTTTTGTTCATAATAAATAATCACTCCTCTTTTCTTGTTTTTGGCAAAGTACTCAAACTGTTAGAAAATAAAAAAAGCCTTCCTGCACAGTTGCAAGAAGGCGTATAAACGCGGTACCACTTCTTTTCTCTTTTTTCTTGCGAAAAAAGACTTCGATCTCAATCACATTCTTGCAATTAAGACATACGCTATAACAGGCGAACCTGTCGCAGCCTTGCAGTCGAACTGTTCGGTGCGCTACTCAGAAGCCATCTTCCATTCATTTTCTCCGCATTTTTCTCAGCAATCAAAATGCTCTCTGTACTGTTCCAATCAATGTACTTTCTTCGTCAAAGTCTTTATCTTTATGTGATATAGCCTATCACATGTAATTTTACATGTCAATTTGTATCTGTTCAGAGCCAAGTATATTTTTAAATCCAACGTGAATAATGTATACATTTTCTTTACGTTGGATTTAAAAATATATTGGGCGGATACGCCCACCATCAAAAATCTATTTTTGATGGTGCTCTGAACAATGAAGTTCTCACTGGTGGTGAGGTTCTCACTGGTGGTGAAGTTCTCACTGGCGGTGAGAACCTCGCTGAAAGTGAGATTAGCGCTAAAAGCGAGACAACACGAAACAACCGCTACACAGATTATAGTTCGCAGTTATTTACCGTTCTAGGAAAAGGTACCACGTCTCTTATATTGCTCATTCCAGTCAAATACATAACGCAACGTTCAAAACCTAGTCCAAAACCTGCATGCCTTGCGGATCCGTATTTTCTTAGATCCAGGTAGAATTCATATTCTTCTGGAGAAAGATTGCTTTCTTTCATACGACGTACCAAAGTATCATAGTCATCTTCTCTCTGACTTCCACCAATAATTTCACCAATTCCCGGAACCAGACAGTCCATTGCTGCTACTGTTTTTTCATCCTCATTTAATTTCATATAGAAAGCTTTGATTTCTTTTGGGTAATCTGTAACAAATACTGGACGCTTAAATTCCTGCTCAGTTAAAAACCTTTCATGTTCCGTTTGCAAATCACATCCCCAAGACACTTTATATTCAAATTCATCATTATGTTTTTCAAGAATTGCAATTGCATCGGTATAGGTAACTCTTCCAAAGTCTGCTGCCACCACATTTTTCAAGCGTTCAATCAACCCTTTGTCAATGAACTGATTAAAAAATTCCATTTCCTCTGGTGCATGCTCCAACACATAATTAATAATGTACTTGATCATGCTCTCTGCAAGCATCATATCATCTTTTAAATCTGCAAATGCTATTTCTGGTTCAATCATCCAAAATTCTGCAGCATGACGAGTCGTATTTGAATTCTCTGCACGAAATGTTGGCCCAAATGTATATATGTTTTTAAATGCCATTGCATAGGTTTCACCGTTTAGTTGTCCACTTACAGTAAGATTCGTTGGTTTAGAAAAAAAGTCTTTGGAATAATCTACCATACCATCTTCTGTTCTTGGAATTTTATCCAAATCCATGGTCGTGACCTGGAACATTTCACCAGCTCCTTCACAGTCACTTCCCGTAATGATTGGAGTATGAACATATACAAAATCTCTTTCTTGAAAGAATTTATGGATTGCAAAAGCAATCTGTGAACGCACTCGAAATACAGCTTCAAACGTATTTGTTCTAGGACGCAAATGTGATATGGTACGAAGATACTCAAACGTATGTCTTTTCTTTTGTAATGGATATGCTGGATCAGATGCGCCCTCTATTACAACTTCTGTTGCTTGCATCTCAAATTTTTGTTTTGCATCCGGTGTTTCAACAATGATACCTTTACAAATTAATGCTGCTCCGACATTTACTTTGTTGATTTCTGCAAAATTTTCTAATTCTCCATCATACACAATTTGTAATGGTTCAAAAAAAGTACCATCATTGACTACAATGAATCCTACATTTTTTGATGCTCGAATACTTCTCACCCATCCACCTATTGTAATTTCTTTATTAATATAATCTTTTTCATTTCGAAATAATTCTCTTATATCTACTATATTCATCCTCTATTTCTTCTTTCTTTGATTGTGAATTCTTATAGGAAATGAATTCCTTTCAATTTTGTCGTTGATTTGTATCTCGTCAAACAATCAATATCAAAACATGTATCTTTTTTCAAATGATTCTATTCGTTTCTAATAAAAATTTTTCTAATATAACTGCAGCATGTCCAATAATCTCTTCACATGGTCTCACATCATAATAGGATTCTGTTCTCTTTTCAGGAATCGGACTTTCTCTTTTTTGATCTAGTCCTAATAGTTCTCTACATATAATAGAACCACAACAAGTTTCCATCTCTAAAGCAAGCCCCTGAACATGTTCATATAAAACCGCTTTTCTATCGTCATCGCTAGGACTATCATATCCTTCCACGCATCCCAACACCATGAACATTCCTGTGACTGCTCCACAGACTTCACGAAGACGTCCCATTCCTCCACCAAATGCTGAAGAAAACTTGGCAGCTGTACTTTGATCGAATCCATGGACATCTGAGAACGCCAAAAAAAGAGACTGTGAACAATTCCACCCGTCTCTGAAATTCTTCATTGCCAATACCGCATGTGGGCTGTCTTTCAAATGTTCCTTCATTTTCTCTCCATAATCTTTATTTAATAAAAATAAAGTGGTTCTCAGTAATGAAAACCACTCGTAAAATCTTATTAAACTTCAACCCCTGCTTCAGTAAGGTAATTTACTACAGCGCCAACAGTTGTCAGTTTTTCTAAATCTTCTTGCGCGATTGTGATTGAATATTCAGATTCAATTTCCATAATCAATTCATATAAATCCAATGAATCTGCTCCAAGATCTTCTTTAAATTTTGTATCCATTGTCACATCTGACACATCAAGACTTAACTTGTCTTCGATAATTTCTTTTATTTTTTCTAACATTTTTGCCTCCACTTTTTAGGGATTACCTATATTGTCTTTTCTAGGAAAGTATAGTCTTTTCGCTACTTTTTGTCAACTCTACAACGAATAACATCCTAGTATCGAAGATTCGACTTTTACTTATTTACTACATAATCTAATAGTTTTAAAGTATCTTGTGGATCTTCACAAATAAGTTCAATATCGATCTTTTCAGTTAGATCAAAAATTTTTGTTAGCGACACAAATTGACATAGTTTTGATTTTAAATTTAAACGGTCTCCTTCACTTGTAATCAACTCAACTTTACCTTTGCATCCATCTACTACTTCAAAAAATTTCTGTGTATCTGTAATATTCATGATTTTCATGTCATTTCCTCCTTATTTTTATAATTGTTCTTATAAGTATTATTACTATTATTTTAAGAAGATTAAAAAATTTTGTCAATTACTATTGACAGTTTATTTAAAAAGTATTATTCTGTTAAAGAAATCAGTAATAATTACTATTTTTATTTTGAAAGGGATTGAGACTATGCGTAATTTTAGTAAGCAACGTGAATCGATCCGTACGTATCTAGATGAACATCGTACTCATCCTACAGCAGAAACTGTTTATCTCGATCTAAAAAAAGAATTCCCCAAAATTAGCCTAGGAACTGTTTATCGAAATTTGAACCTCCTTGCTGATGACGGCGAAATTCTTCGAATTTCTTCTGGTTCGGGCCCTGATCATTACGATGGGAACCGTTCTCCACATTATCACTTAATTTGTGAAGAGTGCGGAAGAGTTATCGATATCAATGTCGATTTGCAAATTCAGTTAGAAGAGCTTGCAAACAGACATTTTGACGGAAAGATCAACAGTCACGTAACACATTTTTTTGGACAATGTCCAGAATGCTACAAAAACAAATAAGAAAACAAAAGGAGAATTAATTACTATGAAAAAATTTGTATGTTCAGTTTGCGGTTATGTTCACGAAGGAGATAGTGCTCCAGACAAATGTCCACAATGCTCAGCACCAGCAGAAAAATTCAAAGAACAGTCAGGTGAAAAATCTTGGGCTGCAGAACACGTGGTAGGAGTTGCACAGGGTTCAAGTGAAGACATCATGGAAGATTTAAGAGCAAACTTTACAGGAGAATGTACTGAAGTTGGTATGTATCTTGCTATGGCTCGCGTAGCTCACAGAGAAGGATATCCAGAAATTGGCTTATACTATGAAAAAGCTGCATGGGAAGAAGCAGAACACGCTGCAAAATTTGCAGAATTACTTGGAGAAGTAATCACTGACAGCACAAAGAAAAATCTTGCACTTCGTGTAGATGCTGAAAACGGAGCTACCGCTGGAAAATTTGATCTTGCAAAACGTGCAAAAGCTGCAAACCTTGACGCAATTCATGATACTGTACATGAAATGGCTCGTGATGAAGCTCGTCATGGAAAAGCATTCGAAGGATTATTGAACAGATACTTTGGCTAATCTACAAGCCAAGCATTAAAAAAGAAAAGACACGATACAAGTTTACTTGTTCATCGTGTCTTTTCTTTTTTAATATGTGGCGACAGCCACCAGCGAGCCGAAGTTTACGAAGGTGAGCTGGCTTGGCGCAGTAGCAAAGCTAGCGAGTTGATGCCTGCGAAGGTGAGCTGGCTTGGCGCAGTAGCAAAGCTAGCGAGTTGATGCCTGCGAAGGTGAGCTGGCTTGGCGCAGTAGCAAAGCTAGCGAGTTGATGCCTGTGAAGGTGAGCTGGCTTGGCGCAGTAGCAAAGCTAGCGAGCTGATGCCTGCGAAGGTGAGCTGGCTTGGCGCAGTAGCAAAGCTAGCGAGCTGATGCCTGCGAAGGTGAGCTGGCTTGGCGCAGTAGCAAAGCGAGCGAGTTGATGCCTGCGAAGGTGAGCTGGCTTGGCGCAGTAGCAAAGCTAGCGAGTTGATGCCTGTGAAGGTGAGCTGGCTTGGCGCAGTAGCAAAGCTAGCGAGTTGATGCCTGCGAAGGTGAGCTGGCTTGGCGCAGTAGCAAAGCTAGCGAGCTGATGCCTGCGAAGGTGAGCTGGCTTGGCGCAGTAGCAAAGCTAGCGAGCTGATGCCTGCGAAGGTGGCTGGCTTGGCGCAGTAGCAAAGCTAGCGAGCTGATGCCTGCGAAGGTGAGCTGGCTTGGCGCAGTAGCAAAGCTAGCGAGTTGATGCCTGCGAAGGTGAGCTGGCTTGGCGCAGTAGCAAAGCTAGCGTGCTGATGCCTGCGAAGGTGAGCTGACTTGGCGCAGTAGCAAAGCGAGCGTGCTGATGCCTGCGAAGGTGAGCTGGCTTGGCGCAGTAGCAAAGCGAGCGTGCTGATGCCTGCGAAGGTGAGCTGGCTTGGCGCAGTAGCAAAGCTAGCGTGCTGATGCCTGCGAAGGTGAGCTGGCTTGGCGCAGTAGCAAAGCTAGCGAGCTGATGCCTGCGAAGGTGGCTGGCTTGGCGCAGTAGCAAAGCTAGCGTGCTGATGCCTGCAAAAATAAATTAGAAAACTTTTGTGTTTTTTTTTCAAATAGTTTACTATAACAATATCATTTGAAAGGAAAATATGAGATGAACGCCAAAGAAAAAAGATTGCAAAAACAGAAAGAAATAATAGAAGAAAAAAAGGTAGAAGTCATACGTGTTGCCTTATCTCTATTTCTAAAACAAGGAATAGATAATACAAAAATGACCGAAATTGCTAATCGTGCAAAAATAGGAATTGCATCATTGTACCGCTACTTTCCTACGAAACCATTAATTGTCGTAGAAACAGCATCTCTTTTATGGAGTGAACGCGCCAAAGCATCTCAAGTCTATAGACTAGCCCATGAAATCCAAACGTTTGATGGATTTCAACAAATGGAAATTATTCTTCAATCATATTTGGATTTATATCAAAATCATCAAGACTTCTTACGTTTTTTAGATGAATTTGATCAGTATATTATTAAAGAAAAAATCCCCATTTCTCAACTTCTTGAATATGATTCAAAAATTCAAGACCTAAAAGCTATCTTCTATCATGCGATAGAAAAAGGGCAAAAAGATGGATCTATTCGAAAGGATCTAAACAAGGAAGAATACTACTATACAACAACCCATTCGCTGACAGCCCTTAGTCAAAAACTAATAATTAGAGGTGATGTATTAAAAAGTGACACGCTTGTTCTTGGAGAACAACAAGTTCAACTTATGATTGATATGTCGATTCGATATTTAAAATAATGTAACACGTATAGAGCAAAAAAGTTCATTAACTTTGATGCTCTTTTTTTGTATCCTTATTGACACAATTAGAATTCATGTTAATATGAAGATACATGTTAATAG
This sequence comes from Lachnospiraceae bacterium, assembly GCA_963666475.2. GTDB lineage: Bacteria > Bacillota > Clostridia > Lachnospirales > Lachnospiraceae > JBFHIZ01. The sequence continues at coordinate 2,056,967 of CAXXJM010000001.1, forward strand.
TTCAACTATCACCAAATGAAAAATATGGAGGTATTTTCATGAAAAACTTAGCATCTGTCTCACTAAACGACATCAAGAAAAACAGCGAAATATCCAATAGGGAGAAAAAACAGGAGGAAAATGATCTTTTACTTCAAAATGAACTCGAAGTCAACGCAATTTTAATTCGGCTCAATCGGTTCGTATTTATGATCTTTCCAATTGTTCTTTTGCTAAATTACCTAAATCTAATGAGTATTCCCTGGTCATATGCTTTTCTTATCTGTCTAATAGGTATTCCTATTTGTGCAGTTCCGCTACTATTTCAACGCTTCTCAAAAAATATTCAAAACTATAAATATATTGTAATTCCAGTATTTTTATTTCTTCAAATTCTTTTATATGGTATGAACTATATGACTGTAGTATTTTTTTGGTTAATTCCAATTGCAATTGCATGTTTATATTTTGATGCTCACTTACTTAAAGTTACCTTTTTTGCACTTGTTCCATCCATACTAATCGGTGAAATTATTGCATCTAAGTTACAAATAATCACGGAAGCTGATTTTCAGTGGATACCACTTCATATGGTAAGTTTTTTTATCCAGTTTGCTGTCCTCTTTCCAATATTTATTTCATTTACAAATCGTGCAAAAAAAATGTTAGCAGATGCTGTTCACTTACATAATGTACAAAAGAAACGTTTATCAGACAATCAGAAAAGTTCTATTTTACTAGCTTCCATTGTTCAGGAATTAATTCGAATTCAGAACAATGCAGAAACCGCGACTCAAAGTATATCCAATTCTGTTCTAAATATCGAAGAAGAAACTTCTCAAGTCATTAAAAAAGCAAGTCACACTAATTCACATGTTGATGCTATTATGAAAGAAGTAACCAACACCGTGGCTGAAAGTGAACAAATCATTCAAGATATTCAGGAAGCAAGCAAAATATCCCAACTTAGTAAAGAGGAAATTCTTGCATTTTCTCATGAAATGTCACAAATCAAAGATTCTGCGCAAAATAGTAGAACTCGAATTAACAACCTTGCTATTCAGGCAAAAGATATTTTGAGTGTAGTGGATGATATCTCCAAAATTGCTAATCAAACAAGTCTTCTAGCACTCAACGCAAATATAGAAGCAGCCAGAGCTGGTGAAGCTGGAAAAGGATTTTCCGTTGTGGCAAATGAAGTACAATCTCTATCAAGGCAAGCTTCAAATTCAGCGGATAATATTCGTATTCTATTATCTGGTGTAGAAAAAAGTACTGAGATTGCTGTTGATAGCATTTCTGAAACTTACCAAATGATAAATCAAGGGCTAATCATGACCGATCAGGCCGTACATCGATTTCAACAAATTATGCTGTCTCAATCCAAAGTATTAACACGAATGGATGTAATACGAAAGCTCAACCAAAATTTTAGCGAATTTGACTCCTTTGTAAAAGATATCATGAACTCCTTATCTGAGGACAACGCTTCTACTTATGAAAATATTCTTGAAATAAGCTCCGCAATTACTGTTTTACAAAATCATTTTGTTTCCATTTCAGAATATACCAGTTCTCTAGAAAACGAGTCAACTAACCTCGTATGTTCATATTAAAAAATGCAGGGATATATGTCCCTGCGTTTTTATTTTGGGCTACCAATTGGAAGCACAGTTTTTCCATAGTACTGATTTAAAATAATTGCGAATGCAGTATATATCGCAGATGCTCCACAAACAATTCCTTCAAAACCGGTGATCGTTGCGATAACGGTTGAACCCGTAATATCTCTCAGAGCCAATAAAAAGAATAACAATGCAAGAGAACAAAATACAAATTTGTGTGCAAGATCTCCTTTTAATGTTCCAACAAACATAAATGAGGTAAAGATTCCCCACATAATAAAGTACGCAATCATGCCACTTTCCGAGGCTTCTTGAGTGCCAGTCAAATGTGGCAATGTAAATATTCCTACAAGTGATAACCAAAACAACCCATAGGATGTAAAAGCAACCGTACCAAAAGTATTGCCTTTCTTCCATTCCATAATTCCTGCGATTACCTGTGCGATACCGCCGTAAAAAATACCCATTGATAAAATCATACTTCCCAATCCGAAGAAGCCTGCATTATGAAGATTTAGTAATACCGTTGTCATACCAAATGCTAGCAGTCCAAGTGGTGCTGGATTCCCTGTTGTATCATGTATTATTGTTTTTTGATTTTCCATATTTCCTCCAAAGTCAATTTATTGCTATCGAAACAGCGATTGCTATTATACAACAATTCATAGGATATTTACTAGTACTTTTTTCCTTTCTTTTTATAATGTTTCTTACTCTTTAATAATTCTTTTTTCTCTTTTTATTTTATAGACACATTTTGTCCACATTTATTGTTTATGATATTTATAGATAGTAAATAACACTATCTCCCCCCCTCATAAGAAAAAGGAAGCACCTAGGTAACTAGGTGCTTCTCCTTTTATATCAACTCTTGATAAACATCTCTTTTCGAAATCCCTCGATCTGTCGCAACTTGTTTCATTGCCTCTTTCCGATCTAATCCCTTAACCTCATACATCTGATAATGCTCTTGAATTGAAAGAGTTTCCCATTGTTTTTGCTCTTCCTCACGAATTTCCTGGAAGCTTTTTCCTTCTATTACTATTACATATTCTCCTCTTGGATCCGTATCTTGAAAATCTTTTCTCGCATCTTCTATGGTTGTAACGTAAACTGATTCAAACTTCTTTGTTAATTCCCGACATATCGTAATCTTTCGATTTCCTAGAGTATTCTCTAATTTTTGAAGAGTTTGTTTGATATGATGCGGAGATTCATACAAAATCATCGTTCTTGTTTCATCTACAAGCTCATTCAAAATCACCTTTTCCAGTTTTTTATCTGTTGGAAGAAATCCTTCAAAACAAAATCTTCTAGTGTCTAATCCGGATAGTGTGAGCGCTACAATACATGCACATGCTCCGGGAAGAGAAGTTACACGAATTCCATTTTCTTGACATTTCCTTACCAATATCTCTCCTGGATCTGAAATGGCAGGTGTCCCTGCATCCGTAATCAAAGCGATATCTTTTCCCTCTTCAAGCATTTGAACCAAAATATCTGCTTTCTCTATCTTATTATGTTCATGATAACTTGTCATGGGTACTTTGACTTCAAAATGGTTTAATAGCTTAATGCTATTTCTTGTATCTTCCGCGGCAATAAGATCAACATTCTTTAACGTATCTAACACCCGAAAAGTAATATCGCTCAAATTTCCAATTGGTGTTGCACATAAATATAATATGCCACTAGCATTTGCTTTCATCCGAACGTACTCCTTTCAATCTTTTCTACTTTTCTATTCGAACACCATGCCCATAGATCTGATAAACTTCATCCGTATACTCTCCTGGGTTCTTATAGATGATCAATGGTTTTTCTACTGTCATTCTTGGTTTTCCACCCTTTGTTGCTTCAATTAAAACCAAATTTGGTTCTTTGTCAACATATGGATAAACTAATCTCATTCGCTTTGGTTCCAACTTGTACTCCTGCATGGTTGCAAATAATTCTGGAATTCGAAAGGGACGGTGAATTAAGAAAAGCTTTCCACCTGGCGCCAATGCATACGAAGCGGCTTTTGCAATATCATGAAAATCACATAATACTTCATGTCTGGCTATTGCTTTTGGAACATTACCATTTTGAAGCCCATGTTCGCCAATCATATATGGAGGATTTGACGTAATGACATGAAAAGAAGCCGCAGAAAAATAATCCTGGGCCTTCTTTACATCACCACATACTATGGAAACTCGATCTTCTAGATTATTTAAAACAACACTTCGTGCCGCCATTTCTGCACTTTCTTCTTGGATTTCCAAGCCAACTAGTCTATTAGCCTTTGTTTTCGCTGACATTAAAATTGGAATAATTCCAGTTCCAGTCCCAAGGTCCAATACATTCTCTCCATCACATGCGGATGCAAAGTCAGATAAAAGTACTGCATCTATCCCAAAACAAAATTTTCTCGGATCCTGAATCAGCAGCAAACCATCTTTTTGAAGATCATCTATTCTTTCGTTCTCTTTTAAATTAATCGTCATTTAGTTTTGAACGACCTCCCATTTGCTCTTCCTTTTCAAGACGACTGAGTTCCAACTGCTCCTCTTTTGATAAGCGTTGTTTTGATTTTTTGTGTCGTCTCTTAAATCTTAAATCTTTGACTTTATATTCTTTTATTTCTTTTTCATCTTCTACTTCTACAACAACTTTTACCAATTGTCTCAAAACATTTACACTGGATACTTCTCCTTTTAGATTATCGCTAGTTGTTACACGATCTCCAATGTTTGGCAATTTACTATTTAAATATTCATAGGTTTCTTCTTCATTTTTTAGACAGCACATTAATCTACCACAAACACCAGATATTTTTACTGGATTAAGTGACAAATTCTGTTCTTTCGCCATTTTAATGGAAACTGGAGAAAACTCAGACAAAAAACTATGACAGCAAAGAGGTCTGCCGCAAATACCAATACCACCTTTGATTTTTGTTTCATCACGAACTCCAATCTGACGTAATTCAATTCTTGTCCGAAAGACTGCAGCAAGATCTTTTACTAATTCGCGAAAATCAATTCTTCCATCCGCTGTAAAGTAAAATAATAATTTGTTTTTGTCAAAGGTATACTCCGCTTCAATAAGCTTCATTTCCAATTTGTGTTTCCGAATTTTCTCTAAGCAAATTCCAAAAGCTTCTTGTGCTTTTTCCTTGTTTCCCTCGACTTGCTTTTCATCATTTTTTGTAGCAACACGAATCACTTTTTTTAGTGGTTGTACAACTTCTTCATCCTTTACCTCACTTGGTGGAATTACAACTTTTCCGTACTCTACACCTCGTGCAGTTTCTACTATAACATAATCTTGTTCTGTAATATTCAATTCGCTTGGATCAAAATAATACACTTTACCCGCTTTTCTGAATCTTACACCAATTATTTTTATCATTTATGAATTCTCCTTTATTGTAAGCATCAGCAATTCCATGGTGAGATCCAAATTTGCGTTTGCCCTAATTCTTTCCTTTGCCTTTTCAATTGCTTGCAGAATTTTTTCCAATCCCTCGTAATCGCTTAGTTGCACAGCCTTTTTTATTGCCTGAATTTCATCTCGAAAAATCAACATATTTACATCATTCGTTGCCTTATACAGTAAAAGGTCCCGAAACCATACAGCAATTACATCTAAACTGTCTGTAAGTGCCAGCTGATGTTCATTTAGTTTTTTGATTGCCGTCCCAATTTCCTTGATCTCAAGGTCAGAAATATGTCTCATTAAGAAAATAGTCTCTTCTCGTATTTTATCAAACTCTTCGTTTGTTGCAAGTAATTTCGCTCTGCCAATATTTCCTCTTGCGAAAGAAACACATAATTTTGCCTGATAATCCGGAACTTCTAACTTGTTCATTAGATAATCCATGATTTCCTGATCTCTCACTGGCTTCATATGTAATACGACCGAACGGCTCGTAATAGTTGGTAAAATTTCTTGTAAATTTGCTGTTAAGATAAAAATAACCACATATCCAGGAGGTTCCTCCAATGTTTTTAACAAAGCATTTTGCGCCTGTTTTGTAAGCTTCTCTCCTTCTGGAATCAAATATATTTTATGCTCACTCTGATATGGCTTGATTCCTACATCTTCGTTCAACTGTCTACGAATATCTTCAACCCCGATAGACTTTGGCTTTTCATGTGTAATTGTAATAATATCTGGATGATTACTACTTGATGCTTGTTTGCATGAATGACATTCTCCACATGGTTCAGAGCCACCTTTTTCACATTGTAGTATGGATGCAACGATTCGAGCTATAAATTCCTTGCCGGTTCCGTCTTCTCCGTTAATAATATATGCATGAGCAAGATTCCCTGTAATAATCGCATTATGAAAATATGCTTTAATTTGTTCCTGTCCAACGACATCTGAAAATTTTCTCACTTTTGTTCTCCATAATTTCTATGTGAATATATCAAGAATCAGCCCCTCAATTTCTCCTATTAGCCCCAGAATCTTTACATGATCTGCTTCATCCTTCATCAGTTCCTGTGCTAATGCATCAAGATTTTCATCTACTAGTCGAATAATTCCATAAACCCGATGTCGACCTTTTCGATCCAAAAAATTCTCTCGTGAAAACGAATGGGAGTGATTCACGATTTCATTCATGAAATCTTTAATCATTGAGCGATATGCTTTCATCTCCTTGATGTCACGACGCTTACCAATTTTTTTCCCTTGCATTGTAATATCTTGCATCAAAAGATTTAATCTCTCCTGCAATTCGCTTTCTTTGATATTACTAGCTAGTATAAATTTAAAATTTCCATCTGTTTCCCTTATTTGGGATTGCTTTTCGATTGGAGTTGTCTGCGATGCCGGTGATACTTTAAAATCCATTCGCTTTCCTCCTTATTTGACCACACTCTTGATCTCAAGAATATAATTTATGATTTCATGAATACAATCATCTAACTCATGATTCAAAAAAACTTTATGGATTCCTGCTTCCTCTATTTTCTCTTCACTAAAGTCTTGTGAATCTGCAAGAAATCTTCTGCATAGTTCTTGATACTTTGGTTCCTCTTGTTTTAGTTCACGTTGTAATGCTCTTTGTAAACGTATTCCATCTTCAACCATTACTAATATTGGAACAACCTTTTGATTCCCAAAGAATTGTGATGTTTCTATAAATGATTGAAGCGTTCCAATCATTAGATAATTGTTGGTATCTAAGTTGATTTCTTCATTTGCAACGGTAAAATAATCCCACAATCCGTGCATTGTATCATATGTTCGTTTTTCAATTACTTTTCCTTCGTCTTCTAGAAGTTTTAACTGCTTCGAATCTACAAAATGATATTCTATGCCTTCTTTTTCACCTTCTCGAATTGGTCTTGTAGTATACATTACTATTTTTTGAAGATTTAGTTCATGGTTTTGAATTATATTCTTATAGATTGTATCTTTCCCAGAAGAACTTGGTCCGATAATATAAAAAATGTGCCCCATATTTTCTACCTTTACCATTTATTTTACTACAATATAATTGTTTCTATCCACTGATTTTTATGATCATGCATTCCTTGGATTTTTAAACCCTGTTTTTCGTATTCCAATATTTGATCAATCATTTCTTGTTCAATAAGTTCCCCTGGAACAATCAAAGGAATTCCAGGCGGATACAACATCACAAACTCACCACTGATTCGACCTGCAGCATTTGAAAAAAATGTCTGCTCCAGCTTAGATTCTTTTGCCTGATGAATGGTTAACTCAGCATTCGAATGAAAGAATACCGTTTCCAAATCATTTTTTGCTGGTTCAGAATTACTACCAGTATTTTGAATTTCCTGAAGGAGCATTTTGTCAATCTTATTTAATGCACGTTGCAACCGACGAAAACCTTTTTTGGAATCCATAATTGAAGTCATAGCTAGAACATGATTTGAGGTTGCCATTTCCATTTCCAATTTATATTTAGCACGTAGTTCTGTTTTCAGCCATGCGCCACTGCGTTCTGTATGCTGTAAATAGATATTCAGCTTTCCCGAATCATAATCAAATCCTGTTTGCAATATTTCATCACGTCTTATGATATGAATGCATTGAAGATCTTTGGTTTTCTTTTCAAAATATACCAACCGTTGGTTATATTTTCGAATGAGTTTTTCGTGTTTTTTTGAAAGATATTCCATACATCGATCGATTCCCCCCATTAAGATATATGACGGACTGCTCGATTGAAATATTGCAAGATACTCTTCCAATTTTTGTCTATTTGCCAGCTTGCCATTCAAATGAATTAAAGCTGTCTGTGTAAAAGCAGGAAGTGTCTTGTGTACACTATGTATTACAAGATCTGCCCCACAAGCAATCGATGAAGTTGGAAATATATTTGAAAAAGTAAAATGTGCACCATGTGCTTCATCGACTATTAATGGTTTTCCTGCAGCATGACATATTTTTGCAATGCTTTCGATGTCTGAAACAACTCCTTCCGCAGTCGGAGACGTGATATATACTGCCTGAATATCTGGATATAATTCCAGCTCTCTTTTTATATCCTCGGCATTGATTGCCCCATTTAATTGATATGTTGGCATTTTCTGTGGATAAACATATCTTGTTCTTAACTGTCGAAGCATGATTGCATGATATGCTGCCTTGTGTGAATTCCTTGCAACTAAAATTTCTCCCCCCGTAGTGGTTGTCGAAAAAATAGCACTCAGAATACCAGCCGTACTTCCGTTTACAGAGAAGTATGTCCGCTCTGCTTGGTAAATCCTTGCGGCTCTTTGCTCTGCTTCTAAAATAATTCCATCTGGATGGTGTAAATCATCAAATCCATCCACCTCTGTTAAGTCGATGCGATATGGATTTTTTAATCCTTTTCTTTTCATTCTGCGTTTATGACCAGGCATGTGAAAAGGATACACCTTTGATTTATCATATTTCTTGATTTTTTTGATCAAGTCATTCATTTTTTTACCCTTTTCTTCTCATTCGGTAATACATCTCTGCCAGGGCACTATACTTATCAACCGCTGTAACAATCCAGCTTTCTCGATATTTTGGCGTAATAATTGTAAGCGGCCACATATGTTTTACGATGATATCCTGTTCTTTATCCGTTAATTCATATTCTTTTATTGCATTTTGAAGTGCTCTTTTTGGATGCCTAAATCCATGCAATTTTAGTCGAATCTTTCGATCATGCCAATCATATAAAAAATAATCATGCAATAACGCTCCACGAATGAGTTCTCTCTCGGAGGCATTCAGTTTTAACTTTCGATTGAGATAGATACTTCGAACTGCAACATCAACGCAGTGCCTATGAACGCTTGTCGTCCCATGTTGAATATGATTTCTTCTACATTTTGCATGTTCCGATTCGATAATGTCTTCTGCTTCTCTATAGATTTCTCTCAGATTCTCATGAATTTCTTGTTTTCTTTTTTGAATCCTAAGTTTCCTTTTTTCTCTCATATCAGACTCCAATTCCCATTTCGTGATTCGACTAAACAAATACGAATTGAATCAAAACCATATATAGTACCGTACCGACACCTATGCTAATCAATACATTCTTTTTCCAAAGATGGAGTACTGCGACACACAAAACACTAACTATTTCTGGTATTCCATGGCTTCCAGTAGAAAAAGAGACATCTTTTAAGCAGAAGATGATAAGTGTAGCTATAATTGCTGGTGGAAAAAATTTCCCGAGGTGAACAATCAATGCTGGTGGTTCCTTCTGTCTGCCAAACAGTGCAAAAGGTAATGCTCTTGTAATTAAATTTCCTAATGCGGCACAGGCTATAATTGCTATGCTTGCCGCAATACCTGCGGTTGTATTCATTGTTCTTCACCTGCATTCGTTTTCTGTACGCATCCATTTTCCAATGAACCCTTAAAAATTATTAAAAGTGCTGCACTTGTAAATAACGATGGAATAATAAATGATTCCGGTGTCATAATCACAAAAAAACACACGGAAGATACTAGTCCAATTATTGCAGGCAAGTGATTTCTTTTCTCTCTTAAATAATCAATAAATATGACAGTAAATAATGCTGTCATTGCGAATTCAATTCCTTCTGCATTGAGATTTAGGACATCTCCTAAAATTGCTCCAAGTAGAGATCCGATCACCCAGTAGCATTGATTAAAAAACGATATCAAGAACATTGCTCTTTTTTGATGAACGCCTTCTGGAACTTTTAATGAGCATAAGACAGAATAGGTTTCATCTGTTAATGAAAAAATCATATATGGTTTCCATTTTCCAAATCCTTTAAATTTTTCCACCAGGGAAAGTCCATAAAAAATCTGTCTTCCATTTACAATTAAGGAAATCATAAATGTTGTCAATAAACTTGCACCCGAAGTCAATAATGCTACAAGCACATATTGTAGGGAGCCAGCATATATAAATACAGAGCAAAGAGCCGCCCAAATCCAATGATATCCTGCTTTTTGAAGCATCAGTCCAAAGGCAATTCCGATAAATAAATACCCGAATAATATTGGCACGCTCTTTTGAAACGCGAATTGAATGGTTTGTTTCATAATTTTGTTTTAGTCTTCCAAAAGTTCAAACACATCCACTCCATGTTTACAAATTGGGCAGATATAATCGTTTGGAAGTTCATCTCCTTCATAAATAAATCCACAAACATTGCATACCCATCTTTTTTTACCATCCGCCTTTTTTTCCACAGGCTGAATTTTTGGTTTGGTATTTGCATGATAGTATGCATATGTAATAGATGGTGTTTTTTCCAGAATTTTTGCTTCTGTCACTTCACCAACAAACACTGTGTGTGTTCCGTGATCAATTTCATCTACTACTTTTGCACTAACAAAAGCATTGGAGTATTTGTTTAGGTATAATGTTCCATTTTCTCCTCTGGCAACATCTTCAAATCCTTCAAATTTATCAACTTCTTTTCCTGACTGGAAACCAAATCGTTTAAAAATATCAAATGGAGCTTCTTCTGTTAGTATGCTGATTGTAAACTGCTTGTCTTTTTCAATCATGTCATGGGTACAGTTCATTTTATTGACTGCAACCAAAACGCGAAGTGGTTGTTCTGTTACCTGAATGACGGTATTTACTATACACGCATTATCTTTTCCACCATCCTGTGCTGATAAAACATATAGACCGTATGATAAATTAAATAAACTAATTGGGTTTACAAGTTCTTCTGAGAACGGAGCAATTATTTCATCTTTACGGATTTTATGTTCTTTGATTTGAAAGTCCGATGCAATTTCTTTTGCTAAATTTACAATTTGCTCTCTTGAATCTTCCTTCACTGCCGATGATACGGTTGCTAACGTTGAAAGAATTTTGGTGTTTTTCATACTTTCTAAAAAGGAAAGCATTTGTTTTCCTGATGTGGGTGCCCATGTTCCATTTTCAATTACTGCTACGGTACGATTTTTTAGATTGTGTGCCGTAATATCCAAAAGTAATTCTTCCATTTTGGGAAATAAAGAACCATTGTAAGTGGTTGATGCTAAAACAAGATGACTATAGCGGAAGCATTCCGATAAAACATAGGATATGTCTGTTTTTGAAAGATCAAACATTTTTACATTTTTTATGCCTTCTTTTGCCAATTCATTTGCCATGATGCATGCCGCATTTTCAGTATTTCCATATACCGAAGCGTATGCGACAACAACGCCCTGTTCCTCTGGCATATAAGAAGCCCATTTGTGGTATTTATCAACATACCACAGAATTTCATCTCTCCAAATTGGTCCATGCAAAGGACACACATAATGTAATTCCAAAACCGATACTTTTTCTAAAATCTTTAAAGTTTGTGGTCCGTATTTTCCAACGATATTTGAATAATATCTTCTTGCTTCAGGCAACCACTCACCTTTAAAATCTAATTCATCTGCAAAAATATTTCCATCAATTGCACCAAAAGTACCGAACGCATCTGCTGAAAAAAGAATTTTTGCTACCTTATCATAGGTCACCATAACTTCTGGCCAATGTACCATAGGTGCTAAATAAAAGATAAATTCATGTTTTCCAGTAGAAAATAGATCTCCTTCTTTCACTTCCTTAATTTTAATCTGATCTGTCAAATCAAAAAAACGATTCATCATAGTAATGATTTTTGCATTAGCAACAACGGTAACTTCTGGATGTCTTATAAATAATTCGCCCAAAGTAGCAGAATGGTCTGGTTCCATATGATTGATAATTATATAATCTAAATCTCTTCCGTTTAATACAAAATCTATATTCTCAAAAAAACGTGTGGAAACGGAGGAATCTACCGTATCAAACAACACTGTTTTTTCGTCTAATAACAAATATGAATTATATGACATTCCTTTTGGTACGTCATGAAGTGCTTCAAACTTTTGTAAGCGTCGATCACTTGCTCCCACGTAATATAAATCTTCTGTAATATTTTGAACACAATACATTTGTTTTCTCCTTTTTCATTTCTATAAAATCTCTAATCTATGTATTATATCATATTTTTTTCTATTGCCATAGAGTCTACTGCTCTTTTCAAATCAGAAAAAACACCTTATTGCGGCTTCTTTGCAATAAGGTGTTTTTTATTTATCGATTTTGTAAATGTCGGTCCTTTATTTTTTTGTATAGTGGCTTTTCTAATTCTATATTGTTCTCTTTTGCTTTTGCTAAGATCGAATAATTTTTTGAGCAGAAGAACGCCACAAGAATGAATGGTATATAAGCAATATTATCAATAAGTTCTTGTTTGATTGTAATCCATAAGTAGCTCATGTCATCAAATCCACCCGTAATCCAAACACTTGTTGAAATCACAAATCCCAGATACATCACCGTAAACATCGTTCCAAACAAAATGATTTGTTTCTTTCCATCTCTTTTTCTACGATTTTCGATTAAGAGTAATATCTCTGCTACTATCATGACAATTCGAAAAAGTATCTTCGCCATAGATAGTTTACTTGGCATTACTTGAAACGAAGTATTCATTAATTCATTCACTACTGGAATTGCCAGATAAATAATAAAAAGAACAAGTGAAATATTGTATAGGTTGTTTTTTTCTCTACCATAAAATGCCATTAAGTAGACTACTAGCTCGATCAACGAAACAAAAATTACGATTCGTTCTGTAATATAAATATATCCATTCCTAGTCAATGGAAGAATCGTATGAAATTCATTTGCAATTACATAAATCATAAATGCAATAATAATACTTGTAATCACAGCGATCAACGTCGCAAATACTCTAGGATATACTTTTTCTGATTTGAATCTTTCCACAATCTCACCTTCAAAATAAAATTCATTCATTTTTGTCACTCGTATAGTGTATATCTTAGTGACGATACTGTCAAGTTTTTCCTGTTTTGACGGCTTTTTATGCTATATTTTATGAAACTTGTTTGCTTTTTTCCATACGATATTCACGTAGAATTTCGTGTTCACTAAAAGCATGTTTTATTCCTAGAATTTCCTGATAATCTTCATGACCTTTTCCAATGAGTAATACATAGTCACCTTTTCTCGCCTGATCCAGCGCATAGTAAATCGCGTCCTTACGATCTTCGATTTCTACATATGTTCCATTACTTTTTTTCATTCCAAGAATGATATCCTTATTTATATCTGCTACTTTTTCGTCTCTAGGGTTGTCCATACTCAGAATCGATAATTCAGCATATTTTCCACAAAGTTCACCAATCGAATATCTTCTTGCTTTCGTGCGATTTCCACCGCTTCCAAAAACACATATAATTCGTGATGGATGAAGTTTATTTACCATTTCTAATAAGGATTTTACTTCCCCTTCGTTGTGTGCATAATCAATGATCACATGGTAGTCATTTGACACAGAAATATATTCAACTCTTCCTGGCACCGAAATATGTGCAAGCGATCTTATTGATTTTTTAATATCCAATTTTAATAAATAGCTTAATGATAAGGCTGCCATGGAATTATAAACATTAAATTCTCCTGGCATTCCCAATTGAATGGTTTCATTTAAGCATCCCTGTAGCAGAAATCTTTGCCCAATATATTCCGTATCAACGATTTGTTTTAAATCTGAAAAATATAAGTCCGCATCAGGTTGTGTACCATATTTAAATATTTTACACGTTGCATTCAAGATTAACTTTGGATATGCAAAATCATCCACATTTATGATTCCAATATCACATTGTTTAAACAGTAAACTTTTACAAAACAGGTATTCATCCATCCATGTATGTTCTGTAGGTCCTATATGGTCCGTACTAAAGTTTGTGAAAATACCATACTGAAATTGAATTCCCTTAACACGGTTTTGCTTAAGACCTTGCGAAGATACTTCCATTACACAATATTTGCATCCTTTTTCAACCATCTCGTGTAATAATCGAAATAACTCGTAACTTTCTGGTGTTGTATTTTCGGTTTCTACCTTTTCCTCATTGATCATTGCACCGATTGTTCCAATCAGACCAACTTTTTCTCCGTTTTCTTCTAGCATCTTTTTTATCATCACTGCTGTAGTGGTTTTCCCTTTTGTTCCGGTTATTCCAATCATGCATAATTTTTTTTGAGGTTCCAAATAGTAATTCATTGAAATTTTAGCAAGTGCTTCCCTTGAATTTTCGGTGCGAATCACTGTAATAGATTCATCAGCGAGAATAATCTTTTCCGTTAAAATAACTTTCGCTCCTTTTTCAAGTGCTTCTTGAACAAAATTATGTCCGTCTGTTTTTGATCCTTTTATACAAACAAACATACACCCATTGGATACTTTTCTTGAGTCATATATGATTTCTGTAATATCTTCATCGATATTTCCCTGTACAAGTGAATAGGTGATATTTTCTAATAAATTGCGAATTCTCATATTTAAACCCTCTCCCTTTCTTAACTTCTTACAGTTCTACATTCATTTTATATTTTCTGTTTTGTTAAAAACACGCGTTTTTCGTTGATAATGTTGCAAATCATGCTTTTTCTTCTTTTCTTTATATCTTTTTTTATATCAACTTATCAGAATATACTATATAATGGTAGTAACATTTTGAAAGGGGTACATGATGTAGCTTAAGCATCAGTAAACGATATGAACAAATCAAAAGAACGTCCTGGAATTTCAGGCAGTACAATTAAAATTATCGCTTTAGCAATCATGCTAATTGATCATTCTGCTGCCGTATTGATTGAAGGTTTATTACAAGCTCGCGGATTCTTTCAGACAGGACTTAGCGAAAATGAATATTTAGATATGATTAATTCCTACTCAACTCTATACACCGTTGATCTCGTAATGAGACTCATTGGAAGAATCGCTTTCCCATTGTTTATATTTCTTCTTGTGGAAGGTGCAAAACATACAAAAGACAAATTGCAATATGCTTTCCGTCTTTCTCTTTTTGCTTTGATTTCTGAGGTTGCTTTTGATTTGGCCTTTTATCGACATTTTCTTGAGTTTTCTCATCAAAATATATTCTTCACACTGGCTTTCGGAATGTATATGATTTATTTGTATGATCGAGTTCTCGCATCCAACAAAAACGGACTGTTTTTTAAATGTTGTTCTGTTCTGGGAATGATTTCTCCTGCCATTTTTCTTACATGGCAATATCATATAAGCATTCAGTTAATGGTTTCTGATGTTTTGAGAATGCCTTCCATTTCACCATGGATTGCTTATTGTGTATCACTTCTCGTTCTATCAATAATTTCTGTGTTCTTGGTGTTTTTCATTCGGAGACGTAGCTCAGGGCTAACTATAAATAAGATTGGCACTAGTTTATTATTACTCTTTATGTTTATGTCCATTGCCACTTATTTAAACACAGATTATGGCGGAATTGGAATTTTATCTATTGCGATTATGTATGTCCTACGAGCAAATATTACACATGGGTTTTTGTTTGGCTCTTTAGCGCTTGTACTTTCACAACCATTTGAACTACCTGCAATTCTAGGTTTGATTCCGATTCGATTATACAATGGAGAAAGAGGTTTAAAGTTGAAATACGTATTCTATATTTTTTACCCTCTCCATCTTCTTATTTTATATTTAATCAGTACATTTATTTACTAATTTCACTGTAACTACCTTTTTATTTGTATTTTTGGGAGAATGCCATGGTCGACACATTTATCAACACACTGAAAGAATCTTTCCTATCAAACATAGGAAAGAAAAAGAACAACTTCCAGTTGATCAAACACTATAACACTTTTTACTTTTCTTCGAATGATATCAAGACTTTAAAAAATAACAATCTTGGTTTATCCATATATTTTCATGAGCTAGATGCATCTTCTATTGTTGGTCCATTTGAACCTTTTCTTGACTATATCCGGGATTACTGCACACTTCATACTCTTGATTTAAATGAGTTATTCGATTCATGCAACGTTTATAGTTTACATCGTTGCATCATTGAATCCTACATCAAGACTGGCCGTGCTGTTCGTACCGAAGATATTCTTCTTGATGAAGTTTCCTATGAACAAAAGAAAATAGTTTCCTCTATTACAAATATTCTTCTCTATATAACAAAAGACCGTCCTTTGCTATTTGTTATAAACGAACTACAATCTGCAAGTCCTTCGACATTACATTTACTCAATGATATATATCAAAATCCAAACAATCAAACAATTGGATTGTTGGCAACCTACAATGAATCCCAACATACTTTTCCTGCTTCTGAAAGTTTATGGAATGTATTTTATTCTTTCATGGTTGAAGGTGAACATTTTATTGAAAGTGGTACAATGATTGCTACTTCTCATTATGAAAGATTAACCGATTTTAACTTTTCTGCAAATGAGATTGAGAATTATTTGATACAGCTACAGAATCTCATTTCATTTCTCGGATATAAGCATGCTATTTATTATATGGAAATAATCTATAAAATTATTAGTATTGAAGGTGTATATATTCCGGAAAAAAAATATCTTGAATTTTTAGAAAAGTATACAATCTGTGCAATCTATACAGAGGATATTTCACAAGCACTTCTTCTTGCAAACAGTATTCGCGTCTTAAGTTTGTTCAAATCCGATATTTACGCAAGATTTACATATAATTATTTGCTCTCCCTTGCATATACTTATAATGGAAAACTTGACTCCGCTGAAATTTATGCCAACCATTGTATTACTATTTCTGAGCAAATGAATCAGGGATTCTTAAACTATAAATCAAAAATGCTTATTGCAATGATTAAAATGGATGGATGGCATGACGTCTATTTATCCGATCAGGCTAGAATCGAACCCCAATTAGTTGACCAGGCTCTTTCCTTTAAACAGTATAACCATCTTGCCCACATGTATACCTACGGCTATGAAACAAAAATTGAGGAAATAAAAAAAGAAGAAGACGTAGAAGAAAAGCTTTTCCATGCAAACCGTGGAATTGCATATGCAAGAATGCTTGGGAATGAACATTTTCTTTTTAAGGCTTATCGAAACAGTATTTTATTGGCTACTGATCTAGGATATTATCATCTCGCAAACCGTTATTATCAGCAGGTCCTTTCTATTGTAAAGGGTAATGATCTCTTTGCAGAGGCAAATATTTATAATGGCCTTGGTTTTAACTCTTCCGCATTAGAGGAGTATACAAAGGCAAATGAATATTACAATAAGGCTTTGCGTATTTTTTATGACCTTGATCTGTCTGAATCCATCGGTGAAACGTTTTATAATATGGCTCAAAATTGTATTATGGCTCATGATTATACAAACGCTTTAAAGTATTTAGGCAATACTATGGATATCATCCAGAAACTAAAGTTGAACAGTTTAAAAGTTTGTACGATTTCAAAAATATATTCCTTACTGGCATTTACAAGCTGCAAGCTACAGAAAAAATATAGTGCAAATGTTTACTTAAACAGTGCGCGGCAATTTGTTAACCACTTATTTAGTGTATCATTTGATGGTCCAAAGACTAAATCAGAAAATTTGGATGATTTAATCATTTACTATTATTCGATTGCACTTAATGCTTATGAAAGAGAATCTTATGAAGATTCTCTTCTAAATTTTAATAAAGCAGAAGAAATATTAAGTTATTCAATTTCTACTCCATTCTTCTTTTATGCAGATTTTATGATTGATTATTCAAAAGTCCTTTTTCAATTAAATCAGACTGAAAAAGCGAACGGACTTCTAACTTCAGTTAAAACATATTATGAGAATAGACAATGTACAATCAAAGCTTCCATTATTCAAGCTGCCATGGATCATTTAATTTATCATGAGCCAGACTACCATTTAACACTTGAAAATATTTCTGCTCGACAGATCACGCAATCACTAGAGCACGTTGCAATTCAAATGGAAAATCTTGAACACCGTGCGCGCATGCAGTTTCTATCAACGTGGCAAAAAATTCTGGATATAAATGGAAAAACTAAAGATGAACTCATCGAATCAGTAATTCACACGTTTATGAATTACTTCAACTTGGATCGTCTTGTATATGTACAGTATGAAGATGAACAAGCAAACGTGTTATTTAATAATACAAATATCGAATTTTCGGATGGTTTGCATAATGCATTTCAAGAATACTTCAAAAAGAAACGTCTTGGATTTGTAACTTCAAAAATTAAAAATAATTACAATGACTACTTAGATATTATCACGTTATTTGAAGCAAAAAGTATGTGTTCTATTGTCGGTATACCATTTTACACCAATGAAAAACTAGAAGGTCTGATGTTCTGTTATATCTTAATGAAGAATAATTGGCACTCATCTACCTCTCATTATATGCTCGACGAATCAGACTTTAAAATCTTTGATTTTGTATTTCGTCAGTTTATTACTGCTTTAAATGCTTATGATGCGCACGAAAAAATACACCTTATGAATGTCAAACTCAAGCATTTATCAAATACCGATCATCTAACTGGATTACTGAATCGTGAAGGTTTTTATAGTAACATCCGACAGTTAATTGCTGAAAGCGAAAGTCCCGAATTACCAATTTCAATTCTCTATATTGATCTTGATAATTTTAAATATTATAACGATAGTTTTGGCCACAATATAGGAGATCTACTCCTAGTGAATATGGCAAAGCTATTTGAACGCGTTGTTGGTAACAAGGGATTCGTTTCAAGATACGGCGGAGATGAGTTTATCATTTTTCTTCAATCTGACAATCGGGAATTTGTTACAAAGATTGCGAAAGAAATCTATTTAGAGTTAGAAAGACAGTCTTATTTTAAACTGGATATAGAAAGAGCTCTGAATACCGAAATTGAAATCAATGCTAAACAGCAAATTACTTGTTCCATTGGAATTGCAACTTCAAATTCCGTATTTTCTGAGGAATCATTTCATTCTCTTTTAAAGCGCGCAGACTCTATACTTTACGACATAAAAAAATCTACAAAAGGAACCTATTCCTTCTTATAATAAGGAGACCTGTATATACAGGTCTTTTTTTTGTCATTTCATCTTTGTACTTCAAGTGTACTTTTTCTGTTTTTTTCTTGTTTTTCCTCATTTTTTCCTTGTAATATTCCATAAATGCTTTATGGATATTACAGATATTTTGTTTATTTATACAGTTTTTTTGTGTATAATTATTTTTCCTTGAAGTTCATTTTTGATAGATGTATAATCATAACCGGGTTTGTTTATAAATAATTTATATTTTTTTTAGATAATATATATATGTCTATTTTCAAATGCAAAGAGTTGAAATTAAATAAAAAGGAACATGCGCTGCCCGCTTTCGTCAACTCTTCCATGGACAGCAATGCATAAGGTAAAAAATGAGTGCTCTACAAATCATAGCAATCGTAATTTTTATTCTTACTCTAACAGCAATTATGACTGAGAAAATCCATCGTAGTGTGGCCGCAATGGCAGGTTCTGTATTACTATTAATTTTTTCAGTAGAATCACTTGATGAATGCATCGAAGCAATCGATTTTAATACAATCGGAGTTCTTGTAGGTATGATGCTTTTTGTAGCGGTTGTAAAAAATTCAGGAATCTTTGAATATATCGCAATCAAAGCTGCGAAACTTGCAAAAGGAAAACCTTGGGTTATCATGGTGGCATTTATGGTAATCACAGCTGTATTA
The DNA here is from genome assembly GCA_963666475.2 of Lachnospiraceae bacterium. GTDB lineage: Bacteria > Bacillota > Clostridia > Lachnospirales > Lachnospiraceae > JBFHIZ01. The sequence continues at coordinate 2,076,637 of CAXXJM010000001.1, forward strand.
TCGGCATTTCTTGATAACGTTACTACCGTATTATTAGTAGGTCCTATGACTATTGCAGTTACAGAAATTCTTGGAATTGATCCTATTCCATTCTTAATATCTCAGATTATCTCTTCAAATGTAGGTGGTACGATGACATTGATTGGTGACCCTCCAAACATTATGATCGGAAGTAAAGCAAATCTAAGTTTTGTTGACTTTATCGTAAATACTTCTCCTGCAGTTATACTATCCTTACTCGCTATCATTGGAGTTTTCTTCCTAATGTATGGTAAAAATTTGAACGTTTCTGAAGATAAAATGAAACGAATTATGGAGTTGGATGAAAACAAAGCAATTAAAAGTAAACCATTGACATATAAGAGCATTTTTGTCATGATATTAGTAGTAGTTGCTTTTACGTTACACGCACAATTAGGAGTAGAATCCTGTGTTGTTGCACTTGCTGCCGCCTCACTAATGATGATTATTGGAAAGCAAGAGCCAGAGGAAATTATATTAAATGTTGAATGGTCGACAATTATATTTTTCATGGGCTTATTTGTAGCTGTTGGAGGACTTGAAGTAACTGGTGTTATAGACAGTCTGGCTACAGGGCTTTTAAATTTAACAAATGGTCATGCAACGTTAACCATGTTAGTTATTTTATGGATTTCAGCAATCGTATCAGCATTCTTAGATAATATTCCTTTTGTTGCTACGATGATACCTTTAATCATTGCTTTGGAAGCAGGTGGTATGAATGTTACTCCTCTTTGGTGGGCTTTATCACTCGGTGCATGTCTAGGTGGAAACGGTACACTGATTGGAGCTTCTGCTAATGTTGTTCTAGCAGGAATAGGGAAAAAGAATGGTTATCCCATTTCGTTTAAGGAGTATTTTAAAAAGGGTTTCCCTATGATGATTCTTTCGGTCGCGATTTCGACAGTAATATTACTTATTAAATTTTAATCTTTTCTTCTCATGCTTAAAATATAAAGCGCATTTCGCGCAGAAAAGAGGACACCATGAAACAAGACAACGTAAATGGGGAAGTTATTGATATTATGCTCCGACAATTGGGTGCCGAGGAAATTATAAAATTTTCAAGCACTATGCATATTGCAACTTTTGACCTCGGTGATAATTTTGAAGTTTCTTATGTATTTAATATCTCGCATGGCAATAAATATTTCTTACAACGTATGAAACCATATTCTATGATCCACGGAAAATTTGCTAGTTATCGTGAAATTATTGATTTTATTACAAATGATATTTGCAAATTTCGTAAAGCAAAGGAAGTAAATGGCATCAATCATTTTATGGCAGTTGAACGCGAACTTGAGCATGTAAAAGCTAGACTAGAACACATCTACCTTTATCATGATGTCTCACATGTTCAGTTCAATGAGATACGCAGTGAAATTGATACACTTCTAGAGAAGTTGGAGAATACGGATCGTAAATCCTGTAGGATAGAAGACCGTGATCTTCATATTCAAGAACAAGAAAAAACACCTGTTTAATACAGGTGTTTTTCTTTATCTACTAATTATGTATTTACAAATTGGATTTCCTTTTGATGAAAATTTCTCTTCATACTCCGTCATAACATTTCCTTGATTCATTTTTTCATCATGATGTAAGTCATAAGTAATCTGATCAATATGCCATTTCGTTTCTGCGACTTCTTCTACTGCAAAATCGAATAACCCACGGTTATCTGTCTTAAACTCAATCGTACCATTCTCCAATAGTATCTTATCATATCTTTGTAAAAATTCTTTGGAGGGTAGACGCCGTTTTGCGTGTCTTTCTTTTGGCCAGGGATCCGAAAAATTTAGATAAATCCTTTCTACTTTTTGCTCAGCAAAATACTCTTCTAGTTCCTTTGCATCAATACATAAAAAGCGTAAATTCTTTCGAATCTCTTCATTTTCTAATTTTTGTATTGCTCGGTACAACACACTTGTATATTTTTCAATTCCTACGTAGTTAATATTGGGATTTTGCATTGAAAGCTCCATGAGGAACTGACCCTTTCCTGTACCAACTTCTATATGAACAGGATTTGTATTATCAAAAGCATTTATCCACACTACTTCGCTGTTTTTTATCACATATTCACTTTTCTCTATTGCTTCCGTTGATTCTGGAATATTTCTAAGTCTCATTTACCTGTCCTTGCCTTTCTTTCAAGTATTTCACGCTTCATACTTTTCTATACCATGATACACTGTTATCTCTCGAAAATAAAGTATTTTTATTTTACTAGAAATAGTGTATGCTATTATAGAAAGAAATCAAAGAAAGAAGTGACTTATTATGAAACTCAAATCCTTAAAAAAAACTACAAAAAAATCAATTTTTTTTTTCATCCTATTTCTGTTGTTATTTTCTAACATTTCTTCAAACGGATATGCAGTTTCAGATGAACTTATGGAAGAAAACGAGTTGAGGAAATTGCTTCCTGTACAAACAGATTCGATTATAGATTGGCCAACGGGACCAGTCATCAGTGCACAGGCAGCTTTTCTATATGAACCCAACACCGGTACGGTCCTATATTCAAAAAATGCAGATGAAAAACTATACCCTGCAAGTACTACAAAAATTTTAACCTGTATTTTAATTCTTGAACATTGTGAAATGGACGAGGTAGTCACTTTTTCTCAAAATGCAATTGATTCTCTTTCTTGGAATGATTCAAATATGGGAGCTTCGGTTGGTGATGAAATAACAGTTTGGCAAGCTTTACATGCTATTTTAGTAGGTTCTGCTAATGAAGCAGCTTATGCGATGGCCGAGCATATCAGTGGGGATGTTGAATCATTTGCAGAATTAATGAACCAAAAAGCTGATGAAATCGGTTGTTTTAATACACACTTTACCAATCCAAGTGGTCTTTTTAGTGAGGAGCATTACACTACAGCTCATGACCTCGCACTTATTGCAAAAGAGTTTTTCAAATACGATATCTTATGTCAGATTTCAAGTACTTATTCTTTTGAAATTCCTTCTTCAAAGCCCGATCAGGAATCTACATTTCTTTATACAAAAAATAAACTATTACCAAATAGAGATTATGATTATCCTTATCTTGTTGGTAGCAAAACAGGTTATACAAGCGAAGCCAGACAGACACTTGTTAGCTGCTCAAGAAAAGACAATATGTCTTTAATCTGCGTAATATTAAAAGATGAATCCCCTTATCAGTTTGAAGATACCGTTTCACTTTTTGACTATGGATTTAGCAATTTTACGAATATGTCTATATCAAATTATGAAAATTCCTATGATTTTTCTTCATTTGCTCCTTTTCAATCTTCAAATAGCATATTTGGTAATACTTCCTCATTAATTGAATATGATGAAGAGGATGCCGTTACAATTCCAGTCAATGTTTCCTTTTCCGCTTTGGAATCTGAAATTTCGTTTGACTCTGATTCGAACTCCTATGCTCAGATAAGTTATTACTTTAATGATTACCCTGTAGGTTCTCTTCCTATTTATATTAGTAGATCCTTTCATACAACTAGCGATGTGATCGGTACTACTGCCGCTACTTTTGAAGATGATTCTACAATTTTTATTCAGTTAAAGCATGTATTCTTCTTATTATTGGTCATCGTTATTCCACTGTTAATTATTATCATTCTAATATCATTTTTTTTCCAAGGATCCACCGCAAAGCGTAAGCGAAAACTTCGTAAAAGAAGAAAATCAGATTCTCCTTTTAACTCATATAAATTCTAAAAAAATAAAGAGTCACAGATTATTTCTGTTGACTCTTTATTTTTATTCTACGTTTTTTTTTTGCGCTGCTCCCGATGTTTGAGCAATTTTTCATGAATTTCCTGTTTTTCTTCTTCAGTGATCACACGAACTGTTTTCACTACATAAATATTTCCTTCGTGAGTAGACTTTATACGTATCTTTCCTTTTACGTATCCATGTTTCTCACATTTATACACGCAGTACCCGTGCTTCATATTTGGAAAGAACCATCCAATTTCTTTTTCCATTTTCCTTCCACAAATCTGACAACGCATTTCTTTAATTTCTTTATCCAATAATGCAGTTGATTTGTCAGGATATTCTTTTGAAATAATTTTGTTGTAATCACTAAACTGCATTCTTACAACGTCTCTATTTCTTTTCGGAGGCGAATATACATCATGCGAAATATGTTCTAATGTATCTTTATTCTTTATTTTTTCCAAAACCTTTGCTGTATAGTATGCATCTGAAAATGCTCTATGAAACGGAATATCCTTTGAAATCCCGAGATAATCTACCGCGTATTCCAGTGTTTTTCTTGACTTTTTGTCTTCGTATTCAAAACTGAACATTTTCTGAACATCGATAAATGGAAGCGGTTTCTTAGAAAAAAGTGGAATGTTGTAGTATTTCATATTCATTTGCAAATATGAGATATCTAATGGTCCCCATGTTGCGAAAATATAACTGTCTCCACACCATTCGAGAAAGTCTTTCATTGCATCTTCAAAGCTTTTCCCATTTCTGAGTTCCTTCATCTCTACCGGAACAATTTTTTGAATTGCATATCCCATTTGTTTATAGATTTCTGGTTTAATAACCTGACTATATTCCCCGCAAATCCTGTTTTTCTGATCAAGTTTTACGGCTCCTATCTCTATAATTTCAAATGGAATTTCTTCATTCACGTTTCCCTTACCTTGATTCCATTCCAGATCGAACACTATGCAGTTTTTCTTTCCAGTAAATTTTCTCAAAATCTATCCTGCTTTCTATTAATTAACACCCTCTGCGAGAATCGAACTCACAACTGTCCCTTAGGAGGGGACTGTTATATCCATTTAACTAAAAGGGCAGAGTCGACTATTATGAATAGTCGAAACTATATGGGTAGTTTATATAACCCTGTAACCAGATAACGCCTTTGAACCTACGTCCTACTTCTGGTTCTCCCAATAAGTCAATGGAATTTATACATATTTCTATTTCCATATCTTTACACATCATTTTTATTTTCCATATTGTTTCGCCAGTCTTATGATTGTTTACAATTGAGCATTCTAATATTTCACCAAGGACAGAATACATATCACATTCTACTCCGTATGGCATTAAATAGGAATTGACAAGTGAATACACATCTTCTCTTTTTATCTTTTCATTAAGAATAGCATAAGTTTCAATATCATCAATTGTTAAACTATCAATTGCTACTGAATCTCCATTTTTAGCAGCTTCAATTAGCCGTTGTCTGTCAAATACGGCCTGTTGCTTGATTTCTACTTTGTCTTTTACGATAGGCATCATAATTCGTCCTTCTACACTAAGCCCTGTCAAGCTTAATGAAGTTCCGCTAATTGGGAGAAGATCCGAGTTTCTTATTTTAATGTAATCAACAACATTTTGTAAATAGAAAATTAATGTTACTCCAACTCTAGCGTCGTCACAAATACCTGCGTAGGACTCACGATCTTTATGTCTCTCAACAGAAATATCTTCCATTGAAGTGATCACATCGCTTTTTATATATGGAAAATAATGATCGAATAAGTACACACTTTCTTGTTCGTAACTTCCACGAATCGTAATTCCTATGTTATCAGCGATTTCCTCTATATATTCTGCAAATACTGTTTCGTCTTCTATTTTTGTATATTTTCTTATTTTTGCACTTGTAGTGATTTCTGAAATCAAACGATTCACTTCTGCTTTCGTTCGAATTTTACTAAAACCAACTGCTCTTAAAAATTTATGCAATGAAATACCTCCGTGATTATTGAATCACAGTTTTTCCACCCATATAAGGTTGCAGGCTTTTTGGAATTAATACCGTTCCATCTTCCTGTAAATTATTTTCTAAAAATGCAATCAGCATTCTTGGTGGTGCAACTACTGTATTATTTAAGGTATGCGCAAAGTATTTATTTCCATCTTCGCCTTTTACTCTGATTTTTAATCTTCTGGCTTGCGCATCTCCGAGGTTTGAACAACTTCCAACTTCAAAATATTTCTTTTGTCTAGGTGACCAAGCTTCCACATCATATGATTTAACTTTTAGATCTGCAAGATCCCCTGAACAACATTCTATCGTACGTACTGGAATGTCTAATGTGCGGAAAAGATCTACCGTATTCTTCCATAGTATATCAAACCATTTCATACTATCTTCAGGTTTACATACAACGATCATTTCTTGTTTTTCAAACTGATGAATACGATATACGCCTCTTTCCTCAAGTCCGTGAGCACCTTTCTCTTTTCTGAAACATGGTGAATAGCTTGTTAGAGTATTTGGAAGTTCTTTCTCATCAATAATCGTATCAATAAATTTACCAATCATCGAATGTTCGCTGGTTCCAATCAAATAAAGATCTTCACCTTCAATTTTATACATCATAGCATCCATTTCAGCGAAGCTCATAACGCCTGTAACGACATCACTTCGAATCATAAATGGTGGAATGCAGTATGTAAAACCACGATCAATCATAAAATCTCTTGCATATGAAATGATTGCTGAATGTAGTCTAGCAATATCTCCCATAAGATAATAGAATCCATTTCCAGCAACTTTTCTTGCACTTTCTAAATCAATTCCTTGAAATTTTTCCATGATTTCAGAATGATAAGGAATCTCAAAATCAGGAACAACAGGTTCACCATATTTCTCGATTTCTACGTTATCTTCGTCGCTTTTTCCAATTGGTACCGATGGATCTATAAAGTTTGGAATTGTCATCATAATTTTTGTGATTTTTTCATCCAACTCTTTTTCTTGTTCTGATAATGTTGCTAAAAGGTCTGAATCCTTTGTAACTTCTTCTTTTATCTTTTCAGCTTCTTCTTTTTTTCCTTGTGACATCATTACACCAATTTGCTTTGAAATTTTATTTCTATTTGCTCTTAGTGCCTCTGCCTCCTGAAGAACATCTCTCTTTTTTAAGTCGAGTTCGATTACTTCATCAACTAAATTTAATTTGTTTTCTTGAAACTTCTTTTTCATGTTCTCTTTTACAGCTTCTGGGTTTTCTCTTAGTATTTTTATATCGATCATTTTTTCGACCTCTCTCGTTTATATTATGAACTAATTACTTTTTCTATGAATACCGTATGCACATCAATTAAATTTATTATTTTTTCTTCTTTAAGCATTTTTCCATTTACATCTTTCACAATTTGTATGACCGGTCTATCTGGAAAGTTCTTGTTTTGTGAACTAACAATTCCAATTTCACCTTCACTCGTTTTCACGATGCTTCCTACAGGATAAACTGCTATGAAATTAATAAATTTATCAACTAATTCTTTCGAAAACAAATAGCCACTCACTTGTTTTAAATATGCGATAATCTCGTGTGAACGTGTTTTTTTACATCCTAACCCACAAATATTTTCATCAAAGAAATCACAAATAGAAACAATTTCATATTCTATTTTATGCTCAGATACTTTAAGTGGAAATCCACTACCGTCGATTCTTTCATGATGATAAAGAATTATCTTTTTACTGAGTTCTGACAGCCATTCTTCATCTTTGAGTGCAATATAACCATAGACTGGATGTTTCTTATATTCGATCTGATCCTGTTTTGATAAATCTTCCATATTCTGATTGTTATATTCGATTACCAAATAGCGAAGACCAATATCATGCAATAAACTTCCGACACCAATGTCATGTATGATATGTTTTTCAAGTTTCATCTTGATTGCCATGATAATGGATATTGTACAAACGATTACTGAATGTTCATAAATATCTAAATCACGCTCTTTTATGTCAAAAACTCGTTCTACAACTTCTTCTTCTTCCAAAATATCTGATATAATTTCATCTGCTACCGAGTTAATGCTCTCAAGTTCTGCGCTGTGCCTGTAGGTATGCATTTCCATAATACTTCTAACCTTGGCTTTCAGTTTGACTTCCGTTTCCTCTTTCAAAATTTCCATGGCAACTCTATTAAAGTTTTTTGGCTCTCTAATATATACCTCAGATACTCCAAATTCCCTTAATTTCTTAATGTATTCATCTTTTAAGACGGTTCCTTCTGAAAGAAGCACTTTATACTCTTTGGTGTAAATATCTTTTGCTAATATTTTTCCTTCTGTAAGTTGATCGATTTTATATAGTTTCACAGATTCTCCTTAATATAAAGTAAACTTAAGAGAGTGCCTTTTCTAAAGCAACTTTTTCCTCTTCTCCTAACGCAAGTTTACTCTCCCCGTTCTTTATTTCTTTTGTATAAGTATAACTTCCATCTGTACTATGCACGGTATTAATTATATAGCCATCATTATTTGCATTCAACATTGCAATGCAAAAACTTAATTCACCACCCATTTGTTTAAATGCATCATATTTTACAAGACCCATCTTTTGGAATGCGAATTTTTGGTTTTTGGTCAGTTCACGTATTCTTTTATGATTGTCCTCGGAACTTTCTTTCATTATACGATTACTTTCAAAAAGATTTACAATACTTTGCTCTAGGCTTTTTGCATCTTTTCCTTGCATAAACTTATTATATTTTTTATTTAATTTGCTGATTTTTATCCCTTGAATAATGTTGATAATAAGAAGCATTATAAACAAAATTATAATGGTAATAAATATATATGCTGCATCTAGGTCAGCAAGCCCGAGTTTTGTTAAAATCTCACTTTTCATAGCTTGACCAGTTACCTTTCCTTTTTACTTTTAAATTATTTGAGTAAATCTGTGTACAACCGATCAAAGTCTTCATTTGAATAAAACTCTAATTCAATTTTACCACTTTTTCCATCCTTTGAGGTGATTGAAACTTTCGTCATTAGTCTCGTCTTTAATTTTTCTGCAATATCCTTATAGAATATTTCTACTGATTCATCAACTTCAGGCTTTTCGAGTTTAGGCTTATTCAGATTCTTAACTAGCTTCTCAACATCACGTACACTAAGCTTTTCCTTAACAATTCGCCTTGCCAACTCTTCTTGAACCTCTGGATCATTGACTGCTAACAATGCTCTTGCGTGTCCTGTTGATAAATCGTCACTTATTACCATTTTCTGAACTTCTTCCGTTAATTTAAGAAGTCTCATTGAATTGGTAACTGCAGTACGGCTTTTTGATACCTTTTCAGCAACTTCTTCCTGTTTTAAATTAAATTCTGTCAGAAGTCTTTTATATGCCATTGCTTCTTCTATTGGATTCAAATCTTCTCTTTGAATATTTTCAATTAATGATATTTCAACAATTTCTTGTTCTGTGTAGTGTTTAATGATAACAGGTACTTCTTTTAAACCTGCTAACTTACACGCTCTCCATCTTCTTTCTCCAGCAATAATTTCATAATATGTATCTCTATCTTGTACTAAGATAGGTTGTAACAATCCATACTGTCGAATAGAATCTGCCAATTCAAGCAAAGCTTCTTCATCAAATTCTTTTCTTGGTTGCTCTTTGTTGGGTTCGATTTTTGAAAGTTTAACAAGAGTCTCTTCTTTTTTTTCTGTTGATTCTTCGTTTACACTTGTTTTTTTTGCAGATTTCGAACTTTCATTCATGTTTGGTATTAATGAGTCAAGTCCTTTTCCTAAACCCCTGGCTGCCATATTATTCTCCTTTTCTGTTGATTACTTCGTCTGCAAGTTTCATGTAACACTCTGCTCCAGCAGACTTTGGATCGTAAATGCAAATTGGCATACCGTAACTTGGTGCCTCTGCAAGTCTAATGTTTCTTGGAATTACAGTTTCATATATGTTTTGTTTTAAGTTGTTTTTAACATTTTCTACGACTTGATTTGATAAGTTTGTTCTTGAATCATACATCGTAAATACAACACCTTCCATAAAGAGTTCTGGATTCAGTCTTTCTTTTACCAAATTAACTGTATGTATTAACTGACTTAATCCTTCTAAAGCATAGTATTCACATTGGATAGGTACTAAAACAGAATCAGCAGTTGTCATCGCATTGACTGTTAACATACTAAGTGATGGTGGACAATCAATAATGATATAGTCATACTTATCTTTTATCCAGTCAACTTCCTTTTTTAGAATATATTCCTTTTTCTCAACTCCAATTAATTCTATTTCAGCGGCTGCAAGATTTACATTGGAAGGAAGTACGTCTATATTTTCAACATCAGTTTTTATGATACATTCCTTTATTGAACATTCGCCTAAGATTAATTCATAAATTGTATTATCAAGTTCATTTTTATCAATACCAAATCCACTAGAAGCATTTCCCTGTGGGTCAGCGTCGATTACTAGAACAACTTTTCCCTTTGCTGCTAGGGAAGCTGATAAATTAATAGCCGTAGTGGTTTTACCTACTCCACCTTTTTGATTTGCAATTGCTATAATTCTTCCCATTTTATCTCCATTCTGACTTTATATTTTCGAGCATATTGTACACGGATTTTATTATATCATTTTTTATAAATGAATACTAGAACAAAACCATTATTTATATTTTAGTGCGTTGTTCTGTTTGATTCATCCTGAAAAACACTGCATTATTTAATGTTTCACGATTTTATCGGCTAGATTTAGAAAAATGTTTCACGCACTATTTCCACTATATATAGTTTTAAATGTTTCACGTGAAACATAATCTTGTTAATTCGTTATGATTCGTCTAAATGTTTCACGTGAAACATTTATTTGGATAATTAATACAAAGATATCAAATTATTACGTATAGCAAAGACTGCAGCTTGTGTACGATCTGATACTTTTATCTTTTTAAAGATATTTGCAATATGATTTTTTACCGTTCTTTCACTAATTCCGAGATTTTCAGCAATTTCTCTATTAAACTGGCCCTTTGCTACACAGGTCAACACTTCCACTTCTCTTTTAGTAAGGTCATCGAGACTTGTGGTTTCCTGGTCACGACGCATCATAGAATGATTTAGGATAGGAATCAACTGTGGTTGAATATACATATTTCCATTCTTTACCTCTTTAATAGCGTTAATAAGTTCAGAAGATTCTGAATCCTTTAAAATATATCCATTTACACCTAAATCTACAGCTTTCATTAAGTACTCAATTTCATTATGAACTGTAAGCATTAACACCTTAATGTTTTTACGTGAGTGTTTTAATCTTTCCAGAACATGTATTCCATTATATTCAGGCATATTGATATCAAGTAACAATACATCTGGAGTTACCGTCTCAAGAACTCTAAGACATTCTGCACCATCACTAGCTTCTGCAATCACTTCAATTTCCCCATCAAATTCAATGAGTTGTTTAATTCCTTCTCGAAGCATTTTGTGATCATCTACGATCATTACACTAATTTTCATTTAAATCCACCTTTCGTTCTCGATCAAATAAAGATTTTTTTGGTAAGGTAATTGATATTCTTGTTCCAGATTGAAAATCCGTATCGATACGAAACTCACCGTCTAACAACCTAACTCTCTCTTCCATCATTAATAATCCAAAATTTTTTCTTGTTTTTTTTCTATTTATATAATCAAAACCAATTCCATCATCTTTAATTTCTAAAACCACAAAATCTTTGCTGTCTCGAAAGATAATATCAATTACTTTCCCCTTTGAGTGCTTTACCGCATTTGCACATGCTTCTTGTATGATACGATATAAAACTATAAGTTTTTCTGTATCAGCCTTTTCAAACAAAGAATCATTCATCTTCAAGTTTACACTCATACTAGAAAGATGTTCCACGTGATTCTTTAGCTTTTTAAAAGTCTCAGAAAACCCTAAATCATCAATGTACATAGGTCTAAGATCAAATATTACATTTCTTAAATTGTTAATTACTTCTCTAATTCCCTTTGAAGCAGACATAAGTTCAAGTCTTGCCCTCACGATATCCTGGGCAGAAAACTTTTCTACCAGTTCCAATACATGAATTACATGTGTTAAATCTTGTATTGTAGAGTCATGTAACTCGCTTGAAATTCGAATTCTTTCATTCTCTAATATATTCATCATGAAAAGTTTAAAGTCTTCTTCTTCATCTTTATCAAGTTTTGGAATTGTAAGTGGTTCGGTTGAAACGGGTATATCTACATTTGACATAATAGACATCGAAACATCTTTTAACTGATTCATATGATTTGCTAAAAAACCAAGTTTTTTATAAAAATCTTTTTTTTCATTTTCAAGAACTTCTATTTGTTTCCTTACCTTAGACAATTCGCTTTCATAAACACTTTCTACGTCACGTGGAGAAAAGATTTTAAAATCATCTTCTTCCTTTTCTGAAAAGGAGGAAATATATCTCTTTTTTCTTTCAATGTTTTCTTCTATGACTTTTACTTTTTTATCAATTTCATCGTATTCCATTTGAATATTTGAAATCACTTGGTTCAACGTATTAGTAACTGATGTATTATCTTTCATAATGCATCCTTTCAACTTTGCGTAAGAGGACGTTTAAATGCAAGTCCCGCCTTTCTTGGGTATTTAGATGACGTGCTATCAACTTTATCAATGATCACGAGACTTCTTAAAATATCGGTATTTGGTAAATTAAATTGAAATATATTACGGAATTTTCCTGATAGTTCACTTATCGCATATGTAGATTCATTTACCTCTTCGTCACCTCGTTCAGATTTATAAGAAACAAAAATACCATCCTTCTTTACAAAAGGGAGACATATCTCCGATAAAGAAGAAAGATTAGCTACTGCTCTTGATGTTGCTACGTCATATTGATCTCTGTAGGATTCATTTTTAGCCAGATCCTCAGCTCTTGTATGAATTAATTCAACATCAGACAAACCCAATTCACTGACAACTGCATCAAGAAACTTTATTCTTTTACTAAGTGAATCAATCAATGTAACGTTCCAATTTGGAAACATAATCTTTAATGGGATACCTGGAAAGCCTGCTCCCGTTCCTACATCAATTAATTTTAAATTATCCTTTTGAACTATCTCAGATATAAGTCCTAATGCTAAACTATCTAAATAATGCTTATCCATTACTTCATGATATTCTGTAATTCCAGTTAAATTCATTACTTCATTCCATTGATTAATCATTTCATAATATCTATAAAACTGTTCTTTCTGTTTTTCTGACAAGAACATATTCCATTTATTCAATTTATCGCTTAAATATTGGCAGTTTTTATCACACATATTGATAACCGCACCTTTCCTATAGTAATGCTCAATACTACAACATTACTTTACTTATTTACGATAAAACTGTTCCAGATAAACCAATAGAACAGAAATATCTGCCGGAGAAACTCCTGAAGTTCTTGATGCCTGTCCTATGGATACAGGTTTAAATATTTTAAGTTTTTGTCTAGCTTCTATTCTAAGGCTTTTAATATCATCATAGGATATGTCATCCGGAATTTTTTTATCTTCCAACTTTTTGAATTGTTCGACTTGTTTCATCTGTCTTGAAATATATCCATCATATTTTACATTAATTGAAACCTGTTCAGCAATATCCTCTGGTAAATGAATTCTCTCTGGGTCCAATGGTGCAATTGACTCATAGGATAATTCAGGTCTACTAATCAGTTCCGATAAAGAAACTGCAGTTTTTAACGGAGTACTTCCCAGACTTTCTAAAAACTTCTGGGTTTCTTTTGCAGCACCAACTTTAATGCGTTTCATTCTATCAACTTCATTTTTTACAATTTCCTCTTTGTATAAAACATAATCATATTGTTCTTTTGAAATTAGACCAACTTGGAAACCATACTTTCTTAAGCGTAAGTCTGCATTATCTTGTCTCAGGAGTAAACGATATTCAGCTCTTGATGTCATCATTCGATATGGTTCCATCGTTTCTTTTGATATTAAGTCATCAATAAGAACTCCAATGTATGACTCGGAACGATCTAACACAATCTGGGGTTCTTCTTTACAAAAACAACCCGCATTGATTCCAGCCAATATTCCCTGTCCGGCTGCTTCTTCATATCCACTGCTTCCATTAATTTGACCAGCACTAAAAAGACCTTCAATATTTTTAAATTCTAAAGTTGGTTTTAACTCCGCAGGGTTAATACAATCATATTCAATTGCATATGCATTACGTACGATTTTACAATTTTCTAAACCTGGAACCGAACGATACATCTCTAACTGCACATCCTCTGGTAATGAAGATGACATTCCTCCGATATACATTTCATTCGTAAACCTTCCTTCAGGTTCAACAAATACTTGATGACGTTCTTTATCTTTAAATTTTACTACTTTATCTTCTATAGATGGACAGTATCGTGGACCTGTTCCTTCAATAACACCAGAAAAAAGTGGTGATCTATCTAAATTTTGATTAATAATCTGATGTGTCAAAGGATTCGTATATGTCAACCAACATGATATCTGATCGATTTGAACGTCTTCTTTCTTTGTAGAGAAAGAAAAAGGAATGACATTCGTGTCACCTTTTTGTTCTTGCATCACCGAAAAATCAATTGATCTTTTATCAATTCTTGCAGGGGTACCTGTTTTTAATCTACGTATTGTAAGTCCAAGTTCTTTCATAGAATCCGTAAGAAAAGAAGACGACTGCAATCCATTCGGTCCTGTATAAGTAATTGCTTCTCCACAAAGACATCTTGATTTTAAATATGTCCCTGTACATAGAATAACTGCTTTAGCTTCATAAATAGCTCCAGTAAATATTTTAACACCGGTGATTTTCTTTTTACCTGTAACTGAATCTTCTTTCCAAAGCAAAGAACATACTTCTGCCTGTTTTACTGTGAGATGATCTTGATTCTCAATTACTTGTCTCATTGCTCTTGAATATTCCGCTTTGTCTGCTTGTGCTCTAAGTGAATGTACAGCTGGTCCTTTCGATGTATTCAACATTTTTGATTGGATAAATGTTCGATCAATTACTTTTCCCATCTCTCCACCTAATGCATCTACCTCTCTGACAAGGTGTCCTTTTGAACTTCCACCTATATTTGGATTGCATGGCATCAGTGCAATACTATCAACACTAACCGTAAAAATCACGGTTTCCAATCCAAGTCTAGCAGAAGCAAGTGCTGCTTCACATCCAGCATGACCTGCTCCTATTACACATACATCAACTTGCTCTCTAATCTGACTCATTTTATTCTCCATCTATTTCTATTTTCCCATACAAAATTTCGAGAAAATCTCATGAACAAGGTCGTCACCTAACTGTTCGCCTAATATCTTACCTAAAGATTCATAAGCACTCATCAAATCTACTGCTAGTAAATCCTCTGACATATGATTGTATACTCCATCTAAAACATAAGACAAACTATTACTCGCATCAATTAACGCTTCTTTTTGTCTCAAGTTTGTAACAAATATCTCATTATTTTCTTCAATTTCATTATTCAAAAACAATGTTTGAACAGTCTGTTCAAATTCAGCTATACCAATTTCCTCTATTGTTGATGTTTTAATAATTTGATAAGAATCAGGTGTTCTACCTAGCTCTTTTTCAAATAAAACATTTACGTCTTCCATCGTTATTTGTGGCTTTAAATCTGCTTTATTAAGCAATACCAAAACTTTCTTTTGATCTATCAGCTTTACAATTTCTAAATCACTCTCATCGATTGGTATTGACGAATCCATAATAAAAATAATTAAATCGGCCTTAGATGCATAATCCTTAGCCTTCTTTACACCTATTTTTTCGACAATATCTTCTGTCTCATGGATACCAGCAGTATCAATAATATTTAACCCTACACCATGTATACGTATATGTTCTTCCAATACATCTCTAGTAGTGCCAGCGATATTCGTAACAATTGCTTTATCTTCACCTATCATCTTATTTAAAAAGGAAGATTTACCAGCATTTGGTTTTCCTAATATTACTGTTTTAACTCCATCTTTTAAAATACGTCCATTGTCCGATCTTTCAATTAAATGATCAACACGATTTTTTACATCTAAAATTGATTCTTTGAGTTCATCGTTAAAAGAAGAAAGATCATAATTTTCTGGATCATCCAGTGCAGCCTCAATGAAAGCTAAATTATGAATCAAAACACTTCTTAGCTGTTGTACTTGATTTGATAGTTCACCCCTTAACTGTTGTACTGAAGATTTTAATGCAAAATCATTTTTTGACTCAATTAAATCCATAACAGCTTCAGCTCTAGAAAGATCAATTCTACCATTCAAAAAAGCTCTTTTTGTAAACTCACCTGGTTCAGCAATTCTTGCACCGTTCTTTATTACAACTTCTAATATTCGGTTCATAACAAGAATTCCACCGTGACAATCTATTTCTACCGTGTCTTCCTTTGTATACGTATTTGGTGCCTTTAAAACCGCAACCATAACTTCATCTATTAATTGTTCCTGATCATATATAAAACCGTAATGCATCGTATGACTTAATACATTAGACAATCTTTTATTCTCATTTTTAGCACGAAAAATAGAGTCAGCTATATCAATAGAATCTGACCCACTAATCCGAATAATTCCAATTCCTGAATTGGATAATGCTGTAGCAATCGCAGCAATTGTATCTTTTTTCATTTACTCTCCATTCATTATGATAAGATAATAAAATAGAGTGCCCTTAGACACTCTATAATAATAAACTATATCTTATTTCTTTTCAATAAAAACTACTTAATAAGAGAAATAACTACTCTACGGTATGGCTCTTCACCTTCTGAATGTGTAGTAACATATTTGTCTCCTTGAAGTGCTGAATGAATAATTCGTCTTTCATAAGGATTCATAGGTTCTAAAGCAAATTTTTTCTTTGTTCTCTTTACTTTATAAGAAATATTTTTAGCTAAGTTTTCTAATGTTTCTTTTCTTCTTTCTCTGTAATTTTCTGTATCAACTTTAACACGAATATAATCATCCTCTGATTTATTAATTACTAAAGAAGTAAGATACTGAATGGAATCTAATGTTTGTCCACGTTTACCAATCAGAAGTCCCATTTCATCACCAAAAAGATCTATTGATAATGTATTTTCAGCCTCATCAAAAGTTGCATTAATTGAAACCATCATGTCCATTCCTGCGAAAACCTGATTCAAAAAATCTTTTGCAATATCTTCTACTGAATTTTTTACTCTTGCACGAATAACTGCTTCTTTACTTTTAAAACCTAAAAAACCTGTAGATCCTTCTTCGACGATTTCATATTCTAAATGATCGCTTGTTACGGTAAGAGCTTTACACGCTTCAGTAATCGCATCATTTACTGTTTTTGCCTTAATCTCAATATAATCCATATTTATATCCTTTCCCGCTCATAAATCTATTTTTTTGTATTTTTCTCGTTAAACTGTTTTACCATTCCTGCTTTACTAGCCAAACTACCATGTTTTGAACTTGTATTCGTAGAAACTGATTCTGATTTTATTTCTGATACATTAGTAACAGAAGCCTTACTAGAAATACTTTTTGTATTCATTTTTGCAGCATTTGCCATTGCGTTTGGATCAATTCCTGCCTTTTTCATACGTTCAATTCTTTTTGCGTTTTTCTTTTCATATTTCTCTTTATTTTGTTCAATTAGTTCTTTGATATCTGTTTTATCAATATGTTTGTTAATAATAATCTGTTGAACAGTTCTTACTACAGCACCCATAATCCAGTAAAATCCTAAACCTGAAGGCAAGGAAAAACAAAATACAAGTGACATGATAGGCATTACATAATTCATAGTTTTCATAGAATTTGCCATAGCATTTTGTTCTGTAGCCTGTGGCTGATTTGCAGCTTGCGGATTTAATTTTATACTAATCCATTGAGTTGCAGCTGCTAAAAGTGGAATCATTAATGCTACAATAATCATTCCAATAGCTCCATCTGCCCAAAAATTACTGATCATTGTACTTGGAGATTGTGACATATTGAGACCAAATAAAGTATTGTATCTATCTAATTGATCAATCATGTTTGTAAACTCATTACCTATACTACTAAAAGCATGATTTAAATTCGTAAGTTCATCACCAGTTGCACGATTTAAAATATCAACATAAGTATTAGAAACTACAGTATATGCCTCTGATGTTTTTTCAATATTAAATGTACCATTAGAAATCGCGTTTTGAATTGCCTCTGATTCCGTAATCTGTTTGGAAAACTGATTTACTATATTAAAATTGTCAGAATTTGTAACGTATGCTGCACTTCCATTTGATGAAATCAAAGAATCTACATAAGGAAAAAATGCTTCTTTAATTTTTGTTACATATGCAGGCATATTATAAATAATACGATACAATGCAAAAAGTATTGGCATTTGAATGACCAATTGAACACAGCTACCTGATGGAGAAACTCCATATTTTGCATAGATAGCTTTTGTTTCCTCATTCATTGCTGCCATAGAAGCATTATCTTTCTTTCCTTTATACTTAGCTTGAACAGCTTGTATTTCAGGATTCATTTTTGCAGAAAGTTTGGAAAATTTTTGTTGTCTGTAGGTTAATGGTGTTAACAACATATAGATTACAATTGTAAAAAGTGCAATTGCAATTCCTATCTTTGGAATTGATAATAAATCCAGAAAATTAAAAATAGCATCCATTATAAAACCTAGCCCCTGTGCAACTGGTCCAATAATGAATGTAGAATTTTGGGTTAAAAAAATCACTACAATTTCCTCCTAGTTAATTATGGTACTGGATCATAGCCTCCTTTTGAAAAAGGATTACATCTTAATATGCGCCATAATGCCAACAATCCACCCTTAAATGCTCCGTACTTTTCCACAGCTTCTAACCCATAGGTTGAACAAGTTGGAAAATAAGGGCATTTCGTTGTTTTAAGATTGGAAAGATACTTTCTATAAAATTTGATTAAAAAAATGAATAATTTTTTCATAGCTAATTCTATCCTACTTCATACTTTACAATTTTATGAAGCTTTCCTAAGTGTATCAATGCTTTTTCCACATCGTGATATCCCACTGTGGCAGCATTCGTTCTTGCGACGATTACTATATCTAAACCACTATTAAATATATTTTCATGTAATCGATAACTTTCTCTTACCAGTCTCGCAATTCGATGTCTAACTATTGAGTTACCAACTTTTTTACTGGCAGAGATTCCTATTCTATTGATGTTTGATTTGTTTTCATACACATACATAACAAAATACTTGTTTGCATAGGATTTTCCTTTGCGATATACAATACGAAAATCCTCGTTCTTTTTTAATGATTCTGAAAAATTCATAAATAACCTCATGCTACATAATTTGTAGCGAATGGTTTTATTTTTACTTACATAAATAAATAATTATTAAGAGAAAAAAAGGCCACATAAATAGTGACCTAAGCAGACAATTTTTTTCTTCCTTTTGCTCTTCTTAAAGCTAAAACTTTTCTTCCTCCTGGAGTACTCATTCTTGCTCTAAATCCGTGAACTTTCTTACGAGATCTTTTCTTTGGTTGGAATGTCATTTTCATATCTATTGCACCTCCTTGCTAATACCAATTCTCTATGAGATATAAGGTAAATAATTTCTGATTAATTGTTTTTAGATTTGTTCTGTATGAAAACATCATACACGATTATATAAGATAAAGAGTTATCAGTCAAGCAAATATAGGGATTTTCATAACTTATTCTTATTAAAAAATAAATAATAAAATATACTATCTATATATAGAAGAAACACGATTATATATAACTATATATAGTTTCATTTAAACTATTCATTTTTAATAATATAATATATATTTTGTTTACATAAAGTAATCCACATAATGTGTATATCTATGTTGATAACTTATGAATAAAATGTGAAATCAATGTTTATAACTCATCAAACGCTTATCAAATAAGGTTTTTAAAAAAATATTATTTAAAAAAGTTATCCACAAACTTATACACAATGTATTTACATAATCGCATATATTTGTATAACTTATGTAAATTAATGTTTATATTTGCCATTTGCTATTTTCTTATTATTAGTATAATATTAAGAAGTAGTTTTATATAATTTTGGAGGTAAAAATGGAAAGCATAAAAGAAAAATGGGATGAAATAAAAAATACCATCCGAAAGGAATATGATCTATCAAATATTTCATATAATACATGGATTGAACCACTTAAAGTACATGAAATCAAGAATGATACTGTAACTATAATCATTCCTTCTGATCAATCCCATGCTTTAAATTATATTTCTAATAAATATAAAAATTACTTTCAAGTAACTATATCTGAATTAATGGAACATACCTTTCATGTTGAGTTTATTCTTGAAAAAAATATCAATGACAGTTCTTTAAATGAATCTGAATATATTAATAAGAATAAAACATATAATATCAATTATGAAAAAGCAAATCTAAATTCAAAATATATCTTTGATACTTTCGTAGTAGGAAGCAACAACAAATTTGCACATTCTGCTTCACTTGCTGTAGCCGAATCTCCAGGAGAAGCATATAATCCACTTTATTTATATGGAGGTGCTGGTCTAGGAAAGACACATCTTATGCATTCTATCGGACATTTTATATTAGATAAAAATCCTGACAAAAAAGTTTTATATGTCACATCAGAAGCATTTACAAATGATGTTATTGAGTCTATTCGTAGTGGAAATAGTTCAAATATGACAAGACTACGTGAAAAATACAGAACAGTTGATGTATTAATGGTCGATGATGTTCAGTTCATTATTGGTAAAGAAAGTACACAGGAAGAATTTTTTCATACATTTAATCAGCTTCACAGTTCTGGTAAACAAATTATTTTATCATCTGATAAACCACCAAAAGAAATGGAAACTCTTGAAGAGCGTTTTCGTTCTCGTTTCGAATGGGGTCTTATTGCTGATATTCAACCACCTGATTATGAAACAAGAATGGCAATTCTAAGAAAAAATGCAGAAAACTATTCGAAAGAAATTGATGATGACATTATCAATTATATTGCAAGTAATATTAAATCAAACATTCGTGAATTAGAAGGTGCTTTTAATAAAGTAATTGCTGCTTCTAAACTTCATAATAAAGAACTAACATTATCTCTTGCAGAGGACGCATTAAAAGACATTATTTATCCTAACAAATCAAAAGAAATAACTCCTGACTTAATCATCAACATTGTTGCTGATCAGTTTGGTGTTAGTGCAGATAATATTATTTCTAAAAAGAGAAATTCAGAATTTGTTCGTCCAAGACAAGTGGTAATGTATTTGTGCTGTGAATATACAGACGCATCTTTAACACAAATTGGAAAAATATTAGGAAACAGAGACCATTCAACAGTTATCAATGGAAGAGATAAAATTACAAATGAGATGGATGAAAACAAAGAATTAGAAAATAAAATACAAATAATTAAAAAGAAAATGATTCCTGATTGATGGATAACTTGTTAATGAATTGTTAATATGATGTGGATATATGTTTATAATTTATAACCATCAAAAAGTTAATAAAATTTATCATATATTAAAATGTGAATAATTCATATTTACCCACAAGAAAAATGGGTTTTTTTAACAAGTTATTATTTCTTTTATCCCCTATAAATTGTATAATAAAAAGGGTTATAAACATTTCAACAGCTATTACTATGAATACTGTTATTATTTATAATAATATAAGAATTTTTTTCTTTGATATTTTATACTTAAACCAGAAAGGAAGTTATACACATGAAAATAGTATGTTCAAAATCATCTTTATTAAATGGATTACAGATTGTTACAAAAGCTGTACCAAGTAAAACTACAATGTCTATATTAGAATGTATATTAATAGATGCAACTACAGATCATATCAAACTCACTGCAAATGATATGGAATTAGGAATCGAAACAATTGTTAATGGTTCAATTGAAGAAAAAGGAATGATTGCATTGGATGCAAAAATGCTTTTTGATATTGTACGTAAATTACCTGATAATCAAATTACAATATCATCTGATCAATCATTTAAAACAAATATAGTATGTGAGTCAGCAAAATTTTCTTTAGTAGGAAAATCAGGAGAAGAATTTTCATTTTTACCACAAATTGAAAAAAATAATAGTATTATACTATCTCAATTTTCATTAAAAGAAATTATAAGACAAACTATTTTTTCAATTGCATCAAATGAAACAAATAAAATCATGACAGGTGAATTATTTGAAATTAATGATAATACATTTAAAGTAGTGTCTCTTGATGGACATCGTATTTCTATAAGAAAAATAGAACTTAAAAATACATATGAAAATAAAAAAGTTATTGTACCAGGTAAAACATTAAATGAAATAAGTAAAATTTTAAAAGATCATACAGATAGAGATGTAACAATATCAATTTCTGATAAACACATATTATTTGAATTTGATGAAACTATTGTTGTATCGAGATTGATTGAAGGTGAATTTTTCAAAATTGATCAAATGCTTATGAATGATTATGAAACAAAAGTTATTATTAATAAAAAGAACTTTCTTGATAGTATCGATCGTTCCACTTTATTTATAAGAGAAAAAAATAATAGTCCTTTTATCATGGACGTAAATGATAATAAAGTGGAAATAAGTGTAAATTGCGCGATTGGTAGTATGAAAGAAGAAGTTGAAATTGAGAAAAAAGGAAAAGATATTTTGATTGGCTTTAATCCATACTATTTAATGGATGCTTTGAAAGTAATAGATGAGGATGAAATCACATTGTATATGGTTAACCCTAAAGCTCCTTGTTATATAAAAGATGAAAAAGAAAATTATACATATCTTATACTTCCAGTAAACTTTACAAAACAATCATAGAAAAGATAATTTTTATTTTATGGAGAAAAATATGGAAGAGATTTATTTAAAAGAAGATTTTATTAAATTAGGTCAGGCTCTTAAAGCTGCTAATTTAGTAGAATCTGGTGTTGTTGCAAAAATTGTTATTAAAGATGGATTAGTAAAAGTGAATGGTGAAATTGAAACAAGACGTGGAAAAAAATTAGTAGCCGGTGATCAAATAGAGTTTGATCATGAAATGATCATCATAAAAGAAAAGCAATAACAGGTGAATTGTGTTTATAAAATCATTGAAAATTGAAAATTATAGAAATTATAAAAGCGAAGAGATATTTTTTGATAAAGGGACTAATATATTATTTGGAGATAATGCCCAAGGGAAGACCAATATATTAGAATCTATTTTTTTGTCTGCAACTACAAAGTCTCACAAAGGAAGTAAATCAAAAGAAATCATTAGCTTTCAAGAAGAAGATGCAATAATTCAAACAGTTATCAGTAAAAAAGATATTGATTATAAAGTGAATATTTGCATTAGTAGAAATGAAAAAAGAGTAATTGCTATTAATAATCAAAAAGTTAAAAAAAATTCAGAACTTCTAGGTTTGTTAAATGTTGTACTTTTTTCTCCTGAGGATTTATCAATTATAAAAAATGGACCTTCAGAAAGAAGAGAATTTATAAACTTGGAATTATGTCAACTAGATAAAACATATTTATATAATTTAAATTATTATAATAAAATTGTAAGTCAAAGAAATAAATTATTAAAAGATATGTTCAATGATCCAAATTTGAAAAGCACTTTATCTATTTGGAATATGCAGCTATTATCTTATGGAATAAAGATAATTGAAAAAAGAAGAGAGTTTATAAATGAACTAGGAGAAATTCTAGAAAAAATTCATTTTGATATAACAGGTGGTAAAGAAAGAATAAGAATTGAATATTTACCAAATGTATCAGAAGAAGAAATGAAAGATAAATTAGAATCAAATATTGAAAAAGATATGATATTGAGACAAACAACTGTTGGTCCTCATAGAGATGATATTGACTTTTATATCAATGATAATAACGTGAGAAGTTTTGGTTCGCAAGGACAACAAAGAACAGTTGCTTTATCTTTAAAATTAGCAGAAATTGAGTTAGTTAAGAAAAAAATTAATGATATGCCGATTTTATTATTGGATGATGTTTTATCAGAGTTGGATAGTAAAAGACAAGTTTATTTATTAGACTATTTAGGTGATATTCAAACAATCATTACTTGTACTGGTCTAGATGATTTTGTGAATGACCGATTTAAAATGGATAAAGTTTTTGAAGTGATTAATGGAACAGTAAAAAGTAACAATTAGTTTAGGAGGAAAAAGATGGCTACTGAATACGGTGCTGATCAAATACAAATATTAGAGGGGTTAGAAGCTGTTAGAAAAAGACCAGGTATGTATATTGGATCTACTTCAATAAGAGGACTTCACCACTTAGTTTATGAAATAGTAGATAATTCAATTGATGAAGCTTTGGCAGGATTTTGTACAGAAATTTTTGTACAAATTAATGAAGATAATTCAGTTACAGTAATTGATAATGGTAGAGGTATTCCAATCGGAATTAATCAAAAAGCTGGTATACCAGCTGTAGAAGTAGTATTTACTGTACTTCATGCAGGTGGAAAATTTGGTGGTGGAGGATATAAAGTATCAGGTGGACTTCATGGTGTAGGTGCATCTGTAGTTAACGCGCTCTCAACATGGTTGGAAGTAGAAATATGCAACGAAGGAAAAATTTACAAACAAAGATATGAAAGAGGAAAGGTAATGTATCCCCTAAAAGAAAGTGGAACATGTGCTGAACATAAAGTTGGAACAAAAGTTACTTTTTTACCAGATCCAGAAATTTTTGAAGAAACAATTTATGATTTTGATATTTTAAAACAAAGATTAAGAGAAATGGCATTTTTAACAAAATGTTTAAAAATTACATTAACAGATAAAAGAGAACAAAGAGAAAACGGAAAATATAAAGAAGAAAACTTTTATTATGAGGGTGGAATTAAAGAATTTGTTGCATACTTGAATAAAAGCAAAACAGAATTATATTCAGATGTTCTTTATTTTGAAGGAAAAAAAGATGATGTATATGTAGAAGTTGCACTTCAACATAATGATTCTTATTCAGAAAGTTGTTATAGTTTTGTAAATAATATTAATACACCTGAAGGTGGAACGCATCTAACAGGGTATAAAAATGCAATTACAAAAACATTCAATGATTATGCAAGAAAAGCAAAGCTTTTGAAAGACAATGAAGAAAATTTGTCTGGTGAAGATATAAGAGAAGGACTTGCCACAATTGTTAGTGTTAAAATTGAAAATCCTCAATTTGAAGGACAGACGAAACAAAAGCTAGGAAATTCGGAAGCAAGAGGAGCCGTTGAGAATGTCGTTGGAGAACAATTAAAATACTATTTAGAGCAAAATCCATCGATAGCAAGAATTATTTGTGAAAAATCGATTCAATCTCAGCGTGCAAGAAACGCAGCACGTAAAGCAAGAGATTTAACAAGAAGAAAATCTGCATTAGATGGTATGGCTTTGCCAGGTAAATTAGCAGATTGTTCAGATAAAACTCCAGAAAATTGTGAAATATATATTGTAGAAGGGGATTCCGCTGGTGGAAGTGCAAAAACTGCAAGAGACCGTGCAACGCAGGCAATTTTACCGCTTCGCGGAAAAATTCTAAATGTAGAAAAAGCTAGAATTGATCGTATATTCTCAAATGCAGAAATTAAAACAATGATTACAGCATTTGGAACAGGAATAAATGAAGATTTTGATATATCAAAACTACGTTATCACAAAATTATTGTAATGACTGATGCAGATGTTGATGGAGCACATATTTCTACATTATTACTTACTTTCTTGTATCGATTTATGCCAGAATTAATTAAGCAAGGATATGTATATCTTGCTCAACCACCACTTTATAAACTAGAAAAAAACAAAAAAGTTTGGTATGCATATTCGGATGAAGAACTTAGTCAAATTTTGGATGAAGTAGGAAGAGATCAGGCAAATAAAATTCAGAGATATAAAGGTCTTGGAGAAATGGATGCAGATCAGTTATGGGAAACAACGATGAATCCAGAACAGAGAGTATTATTAAAAGTTGTTATGGACGAAGAAGCTGAGTCAGAAGTAGATCTAACTTTTAATACTTTAATGGGTGACAAAGTTGAACCAAGAAGAGAATTTATTGAAGCAAATGCCAAATATGTAAAGAATTTAGATATATAATTTGTTAAATTTACAAATGAAAAAAAGCTGCAAAGCAGCGGAATGGAGTCTTAAATGGAAGACAATATTTTTGATCAGATACACGAGATCGATTTAAAGAAAACCATGGAAAAATCATATATTGATTATGCGATGAGTGTTATTGCGTCTAGAGCTTTACCGGATGTAAGAGATGGATTAAAACCAGTACAACGACGTATTTTATTTTCTATGATAGAACTAAACAATGGACCCAATAAACCTCACAGAAAGTGTGCACGTATTGTTGGTGATACTATGGGTAAATATCATCCTCATGGTGACTCATCTATTTATGGTTCACTTGTAAACATGGCACAACCATGGTCAACAAGATATCCACTTGTAGATGGACATGGAAATTTTGGTTCCGTGGACGGTGATGGCGCAGCTGCAATGCGATATACGGAAGCAAGATTAACTAAGATATCAATGCAAATGCTTGCAGATATAAACAAAGACACTGTAATTTTTAGTCCTAACTTCGACGAGACAGAAAAAGAACCTACCGTTCTTCCAAGTAGATATCCAAATTTACTTGTAAACGGTACAACAGGAATTGCAGTAGGTATGGCTACAAATATTCCTCCTCATAATCTAAGAGAAGTAACTTCTGCTGTTGTAAAGATTATTGACAATCAGATATTAGAAAACAGAAGTACAGAAATAGAAGAATTACTTGATATTATAAAAGCGCCGGATTTTCCTACTGGAGGAATTATCTTAGGTACTTCAGGAAGTGAAGAAGCCTATCGTACAGGAAGAGGAAAAGTACGTGTACGTGCCGTAACAAATATTGAGACGATGCCAAATGGTAAGAATAGAATTATTGTAACAGAATTACCATATATGGTAAATAAAGCAAAACTAATCGAAAAAATTGCAGAATTACACAAACTGAAAAAAATTGATGGTATTACAGATCTTAGAGACGAATCAAACCGAGAAGGAATGAGAGTTGTCGTTGAATTAAGACGTGATGTCAATGCGAATGTAGTATTAAATAAATTGTATAAACATACTCAAATGCAAGATACATTTGGTATTATTATGCTTGCTTTGGTAAATAATGAACCAAAAGTACTTAATTTGAAAGATATGCTTGTTCACTACTTAGATCATCAAAAGGATGTAGTAACAAGAAGAACAAAATATGATTTAAATAAGGCAGAAGAAAGAGATCACATATTACAAGGTCTGTTGATTGCATTAGATTTTATAGATGAAGTAATTAAAATTATGAGATCTAGCCAAACAACAGCAATTGCAAAAGAAAGATTGATTGAGAGATTTGGTTTATCAGAAGTACAGGCTCAAGCAATTGCAGATATGCGTCTTCGTGCATTGACTGGATTAGAAAGAGAAAAATTGGAAAAAGAGCATGAAGATTTGGTGGTTCGCATTGCCGAACTGAAATTAATCTTGGGAGATGAAAATGTTCTTTTAAATTTAATACGAGAAGAGTTAAATGAAATTACAGATAAGTTTTCGGATGAAAGAAGAAGTCAAATTGGATATGATGAATTTGATATTTCTATGGAAGATATGATACCAAATGAAAACGTAATTTTTGCTATGACTAATTTGGGATATATCAAACGTATGACAGTTGATAATTTTAAGAGTCAAAACAGGGGTGGACGTGGAATAAAAGGAATGAATACTATTGATGAAGACTATATAGAAGATCTTCTCATGGCAAATACTCATAGTTTTATATATTTCTTTACAAACTTCGGAAGAGTGTATAGCCTAAAAGGATATGAAATTCCAGAAGCAAGCAGAACATCAAGAGGTGTTGCAATTATAAATTTATTGCAATTAAATCCAGGTGAAAAAATATCTGCAATAATTCCAATAAAAGAGTTTGAAGATAATAAAAACTTATTTATGGTTACCAAATCAGGAACAGTTAAAAAGACCTCTCTATCCGAATATGAAAAAATCAGAAAAAATGGTCTCGCAGCGATTACACTACGAGATGATGATGAATTGATTGAAGTAAAAATTACGGACAAAGATACAGATATTTTCTTAGTAACAAAGAAAGGAAAATGTATCCGTTTCAAAGAAGATGATGTACGTACGATTGGAAGAACTTCTATTGGTGTAAAAGGAATGGAATTGGATATTGATGATGAAATTGTAGGAATGCAATTAGATCATCAGGGAGATTCTTTATTAATTGTATCAGAAAAAGGAATTGGAAAAAGAACTGTCCTAGAAGAATTTAAAATTCAAAATCGTGGTGGAAAAGGTGTTAAATGTTATAAAATCACCGAAAAAACAGGAGATGTTGTAGGAGTAAAAGCTGTAACAGATGATAATGAAATCATGATGATAACGTCTGAAGGAATTATTATTATCATTCGTATGGAAGAAGTATCTACACTAAGTAGAATTACATCCGGTGTAAAATTAATCAACCTAGATGAAAATGTTAAAGTAGCACAAATTGCAAAAGTCCGAGAAAAAATATCAGATGGAACGGAAGAATTTGAAGAAATAACAGAAGAAGCAATAAGTGAAGCCGAAGAC
Organism: Lachnospiraceae bacterium; assembly: GCA_963666475.2. Lineage (GTDB taxonomy): Bacteria > Bacillota > Clostridia > Lachnospirales > Lachnospiraceae > JBFHIZ01. The sequence goes on from CAXXJM010000001.1 coordinate 2,105,189, forward strand.
ATTCATGAAGAAATAAATGAATAATAGTAAGAAAAGGTCTGTATAAGTAGTTATACAGACCTTTTTATATAAAGAGAACGTTGACAAAAAAAATATATTGTGTTATTGTACTAATATGTTAATACAAATAGAAAAGGGGAGAATTTATGAATAGTAATACAAACAAAAAGTATAATATTGCTTATGAAATATGGAGATTAATTTATCCAATTATTGTTTACTTTGCAATTAATACTATTTTATTGATTGGATTTATGGTTAAGTTTTTTAGCGATATATCAAATGCATTTACATTGGATGATTATATGAATCCTACGATTTTAACAGAACAATTAAGCATTTTTACATCAGAATATGGACTAATTTCAACAATAGTATCATCAATCATTACCTTATTCGTTTTCATTCCATTATTCATTTTTGATGATAGAAAATCAAAAAAAATGGGAGAATATGTAAAATATAATCTTCCAAGGGCAATTAAGTGGGTTCTTGTTGTTATATTAGCTTTTTCATCTTGTTTGAGCTTAAATTTAATTATTAGTATTTCTGGAATCACACAATATTCAGAAGGATTTGAAGCAGTAAGCGATTTGATTTACAACAGTAGTTTTTTAACTCAATTTATTGCAACGGTAATAGCTGCGCCAATAACAGAAGAATTTTTAGTTAGAGGTCTTATTTACAAGAGAATGAGGAGATGGGCACCAGCTCTTGCCTCAGCAATTATATCAGCAGCATTGTTCGGAGTGATCCACGGAAATTTAGTACAGTTTGTTTATGCATTTATAATAGGAATGATATTGGCCTTGATATATGAAAAAACAAAAACGATATGGATACCGATATTATTTCACCTAGTTGCTAATTTTGTGTCAATTTTGATTTCAAATATAGAATTTATAAATGAAGCATTTAATTCGGAAATTGTTACTTATATTACAGTTGGTATAACTACAATTTCAATGGTAATTATTGTAGTATATTTCATTCGATCAAAAACAGTTGCAGGAACAAGGATGGAAGGAACATTAGAAACAACTCTAAACACTCAAATGGAAATACAAAGAAAAGAAATGGAATATAACAATCATAGTAATTAAAAAAAAGACTCGATTAATATCGAGTCTTTTTCGTATTACAGTCGAATATCTATTGTACCACCTAAATTTGGAGTTGGAACAGAATTAATCATACTTGCAATTCCTTGTCCTACCATTTCAGCAGTGTCCATAGATTTTCCTAACATTGCCGTACCTACTTGGTTGGCCAATGTGAACTGTGACATGTTTGAAGCTACTGCAGCAATATCCATATCATCACTCCTTTTCTATGTGTAATAACATATCGTCATATCGGGTAATTACTTTAGATGTGTCATATTATATGTATATTATAGCGACTCAAAAAAAAAATACAATTAAAAAAATATTAAATCTTTATTTACATACCAATTTAAGGTAAACTTAGAACTATACATAAACTAGCAATGAAAATGAAAAGTGAGACTTGAATGGAAAATGAAGTAATCTATCAACAAAACAAATGGAAAAGTTATCTAATATTCGCAATTTCTTGCATTATTACGTTTTGCATCTTATATGTTAACAAAGGAAAATCCATTCTTTACGTAGCAATAGTGTTAGATTTATTTCTGTATGCATGGTTTTATTTTAATAATAGAAAAATAAAATCAGAAACATGGTTTTATTTAATTACTATTTTCTTAAGTGGCATTTCAACGATTTTAACAATGAATCAAATACTAATTCAAATGTCGATTGTTGTTATCCTTATATTATTTGTAAGTGTTGTTATTTACGAACTATTCGATGAAGAAAAGTGGGAAACAAAAGAATACTTTATTCAATTAACAGCAATTTTACTCGAAATTATTAAAGAATTTCACACACCTATATCAGATCAAATGAAAAACAAGAGCGAAAAAAAAATAAGAGCTGTAGAAGTTTCGACCATTCTATTTTTCACAACATTATTTATTATTTCAATAGGACTGAATCGTCCAGAATTATACTCTACAGAACTGGAGTCTCTAAAAACTCTTTTATTAGGGAAACAATTAATTAATACAATTCTTTGTATATCAGGAATATATTTTTTTCTTTATTTATTTATGAACAGATCACAGAAAATAGAAAATGAGAAAGAATATAAAGAAGAAAAGGGGTATAGTAGTTATACAACGACCTTTCTGTTAGGAATCTTATCGTGCATCTATTTAATTTTTAATATATTTCAGATTTACTTGATGATAAGAGAAAAGTGGGATATTCCATACGGATATACTTATTCAGATTTTATTATTAAAGACAGCACATTGTTGTTTGTATTATGTATTTTAAATTTTTTATTGCTTGCTTTTTGTCATGATCATTACGCAAAGTCATGGATAAAAAAATCCGCAATGCTCTTAATCGTAGTTTCGACATATATAAAATTATTTACAAGTTCAATTATGATTATTAACTATGTAAGTTCATATCATCTGACTACAAAAAGATTTGTTTTTATATGGATGATATTGATGTTAATATTTATCAATACGGGAATGTTAATACAGGTATGGAAAGAAGAATTTTACTTGTTTCGCTATACGGTAGTTGTCGCTGTATTTTTCTTTATTATTCTTTCCTATTGTAAACCAGATTTTCTAATTGCAAAGTATAATATTAACATAATGGTTGAAGAAGCTAAAAAATCAAATGATAGAACATATTACTATCAGGATTTTGATTATGTTTATACATTGAGCCCAGATATTATTCCAGCACTACGTGATTTTGTAGAAGAAAAACAGATAGAATATTTTTTACCTGACGAACAAGATACTATAAAAGAAAGTTTGTATACATACATTGATACATGGGATACAGAAATAGAAAATAAATTTAGTCTTGCTAAGTATCAAGCAGAACTTGATGTATTATATTTAAAGGAGTTACAAAATTGGTAATTTCAGAAGAAGAAAAACAATCTTTTAAAGATGCATGCGAAAAAATTTGTGGAAAAGAAAGAGAACGATCAACAATAGGAACGTTGTCAGAAAAAACTATGCATGCGGTACTCAAAAATTATATTATGCCCAAAGAGGAGTATCATGAAGTATTATGTGGAAAATATGTAGCAGACATATTATATGAAGGAGAGGTAATTGAAATTCAAACAGCAGGATTTGATCGATTACGAAATAAATTAAATGAATTTTTAAAAACATATGATGTGACAATTGTATATCCGATACCAAGAGAAAAATGGATCAATTGGATCAATGAAGAATCTGGAGAACTGAAAGAAAGAAGAAAATCTCCCAAAAAAGGAAGTAGATATGATTGTTTCCATGAATTATACAAAATTAAAATGTATTTAAATCACCCGAATTTACATCTAAGACTAATGATGATTGATACAGAGGAATATCGCATCGCAAATGGATGGAGTAAGGATGGAAAACGCGGATCAACTCGTTTTGATAGGATTCCACTCCAAATTGCAGAAGATTTATACATTAATACTGTCGAAGAATATGCACTATTTATTCCAGAAGAACTAACAAAAGATTTTACATCGAAGGATTATAAAAGATGTACAAAACTAACGCAGAAGAATGCGCAGACAGGGTTGCATATTCTTAATTATTTAAATGTAGTAGAAAGAATAGGAAAATCAGGAAATAGTTTTATATACCAAAGAACAGTATCAAATAAAAGTACGTAATAGCGTAACATGTGAAAGGAATGATTAATAATATGAAAGCAATATCATGGAATGTAAATGGAATAAGAGCATGTGTTCAAAAGGGATTTTTAGATTTCTTTAATGAAATAGATGCTGATTTTTTTGCAATACAAGAAACGAAACTACAGGAAGGACAAATTGAACTGGATTTGCCTGGTTATTATCAATATTGGAATTATGCAGAAAAGAAGGGATATTCTGGTACGGCTGTTTTTGCAAAGAAAGAAGCGGAACATGTACAATATGGAATTGGAATAAAAGAACACGATATGGAAGGAAGAGTAATTACACTTTCTTATCCAGAGTATTATTTTATTACAGTATATACTCCAAATTCAAAACGCGAATTGGAAAGGCTATCATATAGAATGGAATGGGAAGATGCATTTCGTGAATATGTAAAAAAATTAAATCAATCAAAACCGGTAATCATTTGTGGGGATTTAAATGTTGCACATAAAGAAATTGATTTAAAAAATGATAAAACAAATCATAATAGTGCGGGATTTACTGATCAAGAGAGAGAAAAAATGACTATATTAATAGAAAATGGATTTATCGACTCTTTCCGATATTTTTATCCTGATTTGGAAGATGTTTATTCTTGGTGGTCGTATATGTTTAAGGCAAGGGAAAAAAATACTGGGTGGAGAATTGATTATTTTCTGGTTACAGAAGATATGAAAGATTGTATAAAAGATGCGAAGATTCATACAGAAATTTTGGGAAGTGATCACTGTCCAGTAGAACTAGATTTTACTGTTTAATGAGCGCAAAAATAGAAGGAAAGAGAATTTCTTATTTATATTCTTTTGATTCATAATGTGTGTGTAGTCTTTCTGCATTTTTTGTGTAACCAATTGTTTCAAATTCAATGGTCTCTGGTGAACTATTTTGAATAGAATTTTGAAGTAATTGTTCAAAGCCCGAAGATTTCTTCTTCTTTTTTTCATCTTTTTTCTTTTCTAAAGAAGATTTTGATTTTGGAATCACCATAACAGATTGCACATTTGCTAGACTGATAGGAGAATGTTCCATATATTTCACCCTTTCATGAGAAATACATTTTTGCTACTATATAACATATCGACTGATTGAATCAAATATTTAAGATAGAAAGAATTACTTCTTTATTAAAATAAAGTAACATGGAGACAAAAGAAATGAGAAGAATTTTATTAATGATATTTAAAATGTTTTTTACTGCCCCTTATTATATGTTTCGAATATGGAGAGAAGGAGTAAAAAAACAAGTAGATTATATACAGGGATATAAAAGATGCAAAATTGCAACTGTAAAAGCGAATAAAGCAGGACGTGTTAAGATTGAGTATTCCGGTTTAGAAAATTTACCAGAAGAAGATGGGTTTATTTTTTATCCAAATCACCAAGGAATGTTTGACGTACTTGTGTTTTTAGAGGCATGCCCTAGACCATTTGCATTTGTAATGAAGAAAGAAGTTAGAAATATGCCATTTGTAAAACAAGTGTCAGGTGCATTAGGTTCTCTCACAATAGATAGGGAAGATCTAAAGCAGTCAATGCAAATGATTCGAACGATGGTTGAAGAAGTCAAAAAAGGTCGTAACTTTCTAATTTTTGCAGAGGGAACTAGAAACAAAAATAAAAATATTCCTGGAGAATTTAAAGCAGGTAGTTTCAAAGCAGCAGTGAAATCAAAATGTCCAATTATACCTTGTGCATTATATGATTCGTATATTCCTTTTGATGTGAAACATATTCGACCAACGACTGTAAAGTTGGCAATCCTTAAACCAATCAACTATGAAGAGTACAAAGATATGACTACAACAGAAATAGCAGAGGAAGTAAAGAGAAGAATTGTGGCTCAAATTAATGCCTTTGATGACGACGTAATGTAAATATTTATTATTGATTAAAAAACAAGAAAAACTGATTGACAAACGGTAATGATATTTAGTATAATTACTTTTGCGTCAGAAATGAAGCAAACAGTTTCATATAGATGGAACATTGGTAGTGGTTCCTGCGATATTCGGTTATGGAGAAATACTCAAGTGGCTGAAGAGGCGCCCCTGCTAAGGGTGTAGGTCGTTTACGCGGCGCGAGGGTTCAAATCCCTCTTTCTCCGCTCTTATTAATATAGTAGGAAACATTACAAAAAGAATCCTTTTTGAGATGATCTCGGATGGATTCTTTTTTTGCCCTTACTCAACACGATTTATTATGTGTATAAACAGGAAGGTGAATTGTGGTTATAGAGGGCAAAACAACAAGATATTGTATATATTCAGGCAAGTAAAATCTATGAAAAAAAAACGTATATTTTTCTTAAATAAATACGTTGACTTTTCAAAAAACCTGATATATAATAAAATTCCACTCGCGAAAAACAAAAGCGAGAAAAAAAGTTTTTAAAAAAGTTGTTGACAAACGAAAACGCACATGATATTATGATTAAGTTGCGTCTGAGACAAAAGCAACAAAATGAACCTTGAAATTGAAAATCATTTTTTACAAAAAAGAAGTGATTTTTTAGGAGTGTAAGTCCTTTTAAACCAGGACGAACACCACGAGAATTAGACTCGTGACGAAGTTCGAAAGAGCTTCTAAAGACTTTGGCAGCAACCAAAGATTTGATTCCTAAATAGTAATGCAACCTTGAAAATTCATTTGAAGAAAGCTGCAGTATAGCTGTAGCAAAACTTCTCGAAAGAGAAGACGAAGTAAGAAATTACTTTGACAAATATTTTTAAGAACCGAATCGGAAACGATTCGAACAATCCAAACAAAAACAGTAAATTGTTTTGGCAAGTCGAAAGGCGAACCAAGACAACGGAAAAAATTAGCTAGATGTTGATTTTGACTGAGGAAAAAACTACAATTCGAGAGTTTGATCCTGGCTCAGGATGAACGCTGGCGGCGTGCTTAACACATGCAAGTCGAACGGAGATATAATGTGAGCGAGAGAGAGCTTGCTTTTAATCAATCTTTTTATATCTTAGTGGCGGACGGGTGAGTAACGCGTGGATAACCTGCCTTATACTGGGGGATAACATTAAGAAATTAATGCTAATACCGCATAAGCGCACAGCTTCGCATGAAGCAGTGTGAAAAACTCCGGTGGTATAAGATGGATCCGCGTTAGATTAGCTAGTTGGTGAGGTAACGGCTCACCAAGGCTTCGATCTATAGCCGGCCTGAGAGGGTGAACGGCCACATTGGGACTGAGACACGGCCCAAACTCCTACGGGAGGCAGCAGTGGGGAATATTGCACAATGGGGGAAACCCTGATGCAGCGACGCCGCGTGAGTGAAGAAGTATTTCGGTATGTAAAGCTCTATCAGCAAGGAAGAAAATGACGGTACTTGACTAAGAAGCCCCGGCTAACTACGTGCCAGCAGCCGCGGTAATACGTAGGGGGCAAGCGTTATCCGGATTTACTGGGTGTAAAGGGAGCGTAGACGGCTATGCAAGTCTGGTGTGAAAGCCCGGGGCTCAACCCCGGGACTGCATTGGAAACTGTATGGCTAGAGTGCAGGAGAGGTAAGTGGAATTCCTAGTGTAGCGGTGAAATGCGTAGATATTAGGAGGAACACCAGTGGCGAAGGCGACTTACTGGACTGTAACTGACGTTGAGGCTCGAAAGCGTGGGGAGCGAACAGGATTAGATACCCTGGTAGTCCACGCCGTAAACGATGAATACTAGGTGTCGGGAAGTACTGCTTCTCGGTGCCGCCGCTAACGCATTAAGTATTCCACCTGGGGAGTACGTTCGCAAGAATAAAACTCAAAGGAATTGACGGGGACCCGCACAAGCGGTGGAGCATGTGGTTTAATTCGAAGCAACGCGAAGAACCTTACCAAATCTTGACATCCTTATGACCGGTATTTAACCGTACCTTCTCTTCGGAGCATAAGTGACAGGTGGTGCATGGTTGTCGTCAGCTCGTGTCGTGAGATGTTGGGTTAAGTCCCGCAACGAGCGCAACCCCTATTTTTAGTAGCTAGCAGTTCGGCTGAGCACTCTAGAGAGACTGCCGGGGATAACCCGGAGGAAGGTGGGGATGACGTCAAATCATCATGCCCCTTATGATTTGGGCTACACACGTGCTACAATGGCGTAAACAAAGGGACGCGACCCCGCGAGGGTGAGCAAATCTCAAAAATAACGTCTCAGTTCGGATTGTAGTCTGCAACTCGACTACATGAAGCTGGAATCGCTAGTAATCGCGAATCAGAATGTCGCGGTGAATACGTTCCCGGGTCTTGTACACACCGCCCGTCACACCATGGGAGTAGGTAACGCCCGAAGTCAGTGACCTAACCGTAAGGAAGGAGCTGCCGAAGGCGGGATTTATAACTGGGGTGAAGTCGTAACAAGGTAGCCGTATCGGAAGGTGCGGCTGGATCACCTCCTTTCTAAGGAAGAAGTAAAGGATGCATTACTATTTGGGGATTAAAATCCCGAGTGCAAGACCAGACTGGTTTTGGAATCGACAAGAATTCATTCTTGGTCGAGTGCAAAAAGCAGGATGGACTTATAAGAGGATGAACACATGAGCGAAACGAAAGTGAAGCGAATGGGGACAGCCTTGCACGAGCAAGAGAACATGCACGAGCATGAAACATGCACGAGGAATTGAGCACTCCAAACAAAAAAATACTGGTGGCGATGCGCTTAGGGACAACACCCGTTCCCATCCCGAACACGATGGTAAAGACTTAAGCGGCCGATGATACTATGTTGGAGACGACATGGGAAAGTAGGTGGCTGCCAGTTTTATAAAAAATTTATAAGTGATTTAAGAATAAAAAGAGATTTTTGTTCTTAAATGGCTGATAAAGCCAAGATTGTACATTGAAAACCGAATAGAGAAATGAAATATCTGATTAGATATAAGAAGTAGAAATACTTCAAATAGATAAGAAGACATCCGAGGATATCACATGAGAGTGTGATATAAAATAAGAAACACAAATGAGTAGAAATACTCGAAACAGAGATTTAACTCTTTAAAATAACTAAACCAAGTCCCAACGCTATGGGACGAGCTTAGAAGAAGCAGGATTGAAGAAAACGAGAGGCAAACGAGCTGGTAGACGATATCAGTAAGGAAGCGGTTATCTTATTGATGAATATCAATAAGCATATCTTGTTGACTCCCGTCAACAAGCGCATTCACTTCGTAAATGCTAATTGTCCTTTTTATCCAAAAGAAGGTGAATACAAGTATTCGATTCTGGGATAAAAACTCCAATAACCGCTCACTAAGTTTTAGGTTAAGCTAATAAGAGCGCAAGGTGGATGCCTTGGCATTAAGAGCCGATGAAAGACGTGATAAGCTGCGAAAAGCTACGGGGAGGAGCAAATATCTTACGATCCGTAGATATCTGAATGGGGAAACCCACTTGGGGAAAGCCCAAGTATCCTAACGCCAATACATAACGTTAGGAAGGGAACCTGGTGAACTGAAACATCTAAGTAACCAGAGGAAAAGAAAGAAAACTCGATTTCCAAAGTAGCGGCGAGCGAAATGGAATAAGCCCAAACCAAAGTGCGTGCACTTTGGGGTTCGGACTGCAAACGTGATGTACTGATGGTAGTGGAATGGTTCTGGGAAGACCAGTCAAAGAGGGTGAAAACCCCGTACACGAAACCAAAGGTACCATAGCAGGATCCAGAGTACCACGAGACACGAGAAACCTTGTGGGAATACGCGGGGACCACCCCGTAAGGCTAAATACTACTTAATGACCGATAGCGCATAGTACTGTGAAGGAAAGGTGAAAAGAACCCCGGGAGGGGAGTGAAAGAGAACCTGAAACCTTGTGTTTACAAGCTGTGGAAGCACCATATGAGTGCAACCGCGTACTTTTTGTAGAACGGTCCGGCGAGTTACGCTGGCTGGCTAGGTTAAGCTGTTAAGCAGTGAAGCCGAAGGGAAACCAAGTCTTAATAGGGCGAAAGTCAGTCGGAGTAGACCCGAAACCGGGTGATCTATCCATGTCCAGGTTGAAGTTGCCGTAAAAGGCAATGGAGGACCGAACGCACATCCGTTGAAAAGGGTGGCGATGAGGTGTGGATAGGGGAGAAATTCCAATCGAACCCGGAGATAGCTGGTTCTCCTCGAAATAGCTTTAGGGCTAGCCTTGTATTAGTCTAGCGGAGGTAGAGCACTGAATTTCTAAGGGGGCGTCAAAGCTTACCAAGGAATATCAAACTCCGAATGCCGCAAAGATGATGTACAGGAGTCAGACTGCACGAGATAAGTTGGGTAGTCAAAAGGGAAAGAGCCCAGACCACCAGCTAAGGTCCCAAAGTGTGTGTTAAGTGGAAAAGGATGTGGGATTTCGAAGACAACTAGGATGTTGGCTTAGAAGCAGCCATACATTCAAAGAGTGCGTAATAGCTCACTAGTCGAGAGGTCCTGCGCCGAAAATGTCCGGGGCTAAAACACACCACCGAAGCTGTGGAATTGCAAATATGCAATTGGTAGAGGAGCATTCTTAACTGCGACGAAGCGTTACCGATAAGGAGGCGTGGAGTGTTAAGAAGAGAGAATGCCGGAATGAGTAGCGAGAAGAAGGTGAGAATCCTTCTGGCCGAATATCTAAGGTTTCCAGAGTAAAGCTGATCTGCTCTGGGTAAGTCGGGGCCTAAGGCGAGGGCGAGAGCCGTAGTCGATGGACAACAGGTTGAAATTCCTGTACTATTTATAAACAGAACTGTGGGGACACAGGTGGAGAGCGAGAGCCAGGAATGGAAAAACTGGTGCAAGCGAGGTAGGAGATGAATTGGCAAATCCGTTCATCAATCTGAAGACGTGATGCGGACCGAACTAAAGTAGGGAAGCTCGTGAGCCAGCTGTCAAGAAAAGCCGCTATTGTTTTATAAATACCCGTACCGTAAACCGACACAGGTGGATGAGGAGAGAATCCTAAGGCCGACGGGAGAAGCATTGTTAAGGAACTCGGCAAAATAGCCCCGTAACTTCGGGATAAGGGGTGCCTATCGAGAGATAGGCCGCAGTGAATAGGCTCAAGCAACTGTTTAGCAAAAACACAGGTCTATGCAAAACCGTAAGGTGAAGTATATGGGCTGACGCCTGCCCGGTGCTGGAAGGTTAAGAGGAGAGGTTAGTCGTAAGGCGAAGCTTTGAATTTAAGCCCCAGTAAACGGCGGCCGTAACTATAACGGTCCTAAGGTAGCGAAATTCCTTGTCGGGTAAGTTCCGACCCGCACGAAAGGCGTAATGATTTGAGCACTGTCTCGACAATGCACCCGGTGAAATTGAAGTACCAGTGAAGATGCTGGTTACCTGCGCCAGGACGGAAAGACCCCATGGAGCTTTACTCTAGCTTGATACTGGGATTCGATATTGTATGTACAGGATAGGTGGGAGACTATGAATTATGGACGCCAGTCTATAAGGAGTCGATGTTGGGATACCACCCTTGCAGTATTGGGTTTCTAACCTACAGCCGTGATCCGGCTGGGGGACAATGTCTGGTGGGGAGTTTGACTGGGGCGGTCGCCTCCGAAAGGGTATCGGAGGCGCTCAAAGGTTCCCTCAGAATGGTCGGAAACCATTCGAAGAGTGCAAAGGCATAAGGGAGCTTGACTGTGACACCGACGGGTGGAGCAGGTAGGAAACTAGGACTTAGTGATCCGGTGGTATAAAGTGGGATTGCCATCGCTCAACGGATAAAAGCTACCCTGGGGATAACAGGCTTATCACTCCCAAGAGTTCACATCGACGGAGTGGTTTGGCACCTCGATGTCGGCTCATCGCATCCTGGGGCTGTAGCAGGTCCCAAGGGTTGGGCTGTTCGCCCATTAAAGCGGTACGCGAGCTGGGTTCAGAACGTCGTGAGACAGTTCGGTCCCTATCCGGCGTAGGCGTAGGATATTTGAGAGGAGCTGCCCTTAGTACGAGAGGACCGGGGTGGACGAACCTCTGGTGTATCTGTTGCACTACCAAGTGCATGGCAGAGTAGCCAAGTTTGGACGGGATAAACGCTGAAGGCATCTAAGCGTGAAGCCTCCCTCAAGATGAGATATCCCAGTATGTAAGACCCCTTGAAGACGACGAGGTAGATAGGGCATAGGTGGAAGTGTAGTAATGCATGTAGCTGAATGTCACTAATCGGTCGAGGGCTTATCCTAACGGTTTAGGAAAAAGCGTATGACAACATACGAGATGTTGGAAAGATCAACTAGTCAGAAAAATTCATTTCTATTCGGTTTTGAGTGTATAAAGTATTAAATACATACTCAAAGTGTAAAGTAAATACCACAGTATAAAACGCATACTTTTGTACATCATTAAAAATAAAACATCTTCTTTTTATTTTTTTTGCCTTATTGCAAAATGCTTAAAAAAATTGTACAATTACTAAGGTGCTAATAAGGCCCAGTGGCTCAGTTGGTTAGAGCGCCGCCCTGTCACGGCGGAGGTCGTCGGTTCGAGTCCGATCTGGGTCGTTTTTATGTAGTTTACAACTACTAAATATACGACAATGTCGTAACTATGGGATCTTAGCTCAGCTGGGAGAGCATCTGCCTTACAAGCAGAGGGTCATAGGTTCGAGCCCTATAGGTCCCATTTTTAGTGAAAACTAAAACGCCGATGTGGCTCAATTGGCAGAGCAGCTGATTTGTAATCAGCAGGTTATCGGTTCGAGTCCGATCATCGGCTCTATTTGGATGGATTCCCGAGTGGCCAAAGGGGGCAGACTGTAAATCTGTTAGCAACGCTTTCGAAGGTTCGAATCCTTCTCCATCCATTGGAGAAATCCACAATTTAATAACGCGGGATGGAGCAGTCTGGAAGCTCGTCGGGCTCATAACCCGAAGGTCATAGGTTCAAATCCTATTCCCGCTACTCTATTTTAATACTTGCGAAAAGAGCTACTTCAATTTAGGTTGAACAGCCTTTTTTTATGTCTGATGCAAGAGTCTGCCCAGATAGCTCAGTTGGTAGAGCAGAGGACTGAAAATCCTCGTGTCACTGGTTCGATTCCGGTTCTGGGCACTCGATTTTTCAGGCAAGTAGAAAAATATTTATATATGCACATTATGAAACATATAATGCGCAATAATATGGGATATTAGCTCAGTTGGTAGAGCACTTGACTTTTAATCAAGTTGTCCGGGGTTCGAATCCCCGATGTCTCATTAATAAAAAGACATCACTCGAAAGAGTGGTGTCCTTTTTATTTAGGTAGCTCGAGGGAAGAGAAGCCCATGGGTTCAGAATTCCCGATGTCTCATTAATAAAAGACATCACTCGAAAGAGTGGTGTCCTTTTTATTTAGGTAGCTCGAGGGAAGAGAAGCCCATGGGTTCAGAATCCCCGATGTCTCATAAACGTAAAATAGCGCAAACTCAATATTTATAAGGGGTGGCGCTATTTTTATAGTAACCGAAAATAATCGGTTTAAGATGTATATTTGATGTCTGCAAAGGGTTGTCTAGAAGCAAGTTGTCTGCGAAATGTCTGCTAATACAAATTGTAAATGTACCATTTATTACGTCTACCTCATTTTGTCATATGATGATTTTGTATTCAGAGACATGGTAGAGAAGTCGAATCGATTGGATCCAGTAAGAGAAGATATATATTCCTTCACGAATGGGATCGCCTGTGAAGGAATTTGGAATTCTCGGATACTGTTTTCGGTTTTCGGAATTATTTTGATTTCTTGATTTTTCTTATCAATGTTTTGATGGTGGAGTTTTGTATAATTTTTTCAAAATCAAGAAGTGGTGATTTTATTAAGAAGAACTCGAGAGGAGTGAATTTCGTGAGTTCCTTAGCACTTGATTGCAAAATGTCACACAATGAATTAGTATAATTATGAAGGGGAAAAACTAGAATTTACAAGAAAAATTTTATGTTTCTTAACAGGTGGGAGTATAGGGATGAATCGAAAAAAAAATTATAAAATACTTACAACTATTGTAGTAGTGATTTTTTGTATTGTTGCTCTTGGAATGACAATAGGAAAAACTTCTTATCAAACAATTCAACAAGCAATTCAAATGAAGGAAGAGAGCGAAAAGAATACAAGTTCTAAAAGTGACGAAATAATAAGCACTTCACGTGGTACTCTCACTTATTTAGAAGAAGAATCAAGTAATGAAGTTTTAGAAGGTAATGCTAATGTAGAAGAAGAACCTTCATTTTTGCAAGTTGATGAAAGTCAAGAACAGGCAGATGATGGTACGGCGAAAGCGACATCAACCTTCATCTATCAAGGAAAAGAATATCAGATTTTAGACGTTGATGGTGGCGACCAGTCTGGTTATAGAGAGGCTAATGTAGCTGTTGATATAGGATTTGGTGATCGTGAATACTGGGGTTTAACAAACGAATATGGTCAGTTAGTATATGTTATAGCTGACGAAATTATTCTTCAAAATGATGATGTTGAACCTGTCAATGAAAGTGGAAGATATTATGATGATGAAGCATACGTTCCAGGCGTAGAAGATTCTGACTTAGATCAAGGTCATGTGATTGCAGATTCTCTTGGAGGTGTTGCAAATGCCTATAATATAACACCTCAAAATAGTACGTTAAATCGAAGCGGTGATCAGGCGTATATGGAAAAAATTATTCGCGATGCCGGAGGATGTACATCTTTCATCGCAAAAATTTCATATGCAAATAGAAATACACAAATACCATCACATTATCATTTTGAATATTATTTATACGGAAAGCAAGTTGTAGATGATTTTGATAACGTTGATCCAAGTGAAATAAGTGAAGGGTCAAATTTTTCAGAAGAAAATGCTATTTCAGCTGAAGATTCAACGTTTGACGAAATCGCGGAAGTAAATAAAATCGATACAAACGGAAACGGACAAGTATCTATAAAAGAAGCAATTGCAGCAGGATATACAATGCCAATCTATTCAGACGAATGGTTATACAAATATATGACGGACGGAGATGGGGATGGAGTGGTAGGAGAATAAAAATAGTTGTCAAATGTTACAATTTATTTACAAATTTGAGAAGTTTTATGTTAGAATATATATGGTAAAATATTACTAGGAGGAATACATAAAATGAGTAGAATTAAAGAAGAGAAAGTAGCTGGAATAAGTATTGTTGCATTTGTGTTTTCTATTTTAGGTTTTCTATCAGGTATATTTATAATTGGTATTGTTTTTGATGTAATTGCAGTTGTATTAGCCATCATAGCATTTACGAAAAAGAATACAAAAAAAAGATATGCGGTTGCATCGTTATGCATTTCGCTAGCAGGAATTTTAATGGTAGGAATTATATATTCGTTTTTTTATGTAAACGTGCTAGACGGAGACTTAAGTGATATTTCAACAGAAAGTGTTTCTGTAAAAATCGAACAGTCTGTCAATGATATGTCAGAAAATCTTCAACAGCAAATAATTGAACAAGCGGTTCAGGCAGCCACAAATATGACGCCAGAAGAAGTTACTCAAATACTTGAAGGTGTTGATGGAATTGGTTCTGATAATATTCAAAAGATTGTTTCATCAGTAGGAAGTTTAAATTCAGAGTATATAGAAAAATTTGTTCAAGAAATACAAAGTATGGACCAAGATCAAATACAAGATTTGATTGATCAAATCAATTCAATGGATTCGTCTGAAGTAGAACAATATTTAAATAGTATGAAATAAGTAATAGATATAGTTTAATAAAAAGCCTTCCAGTTCATTAAATAAATAAGATGAAAGGAAGGCTTTTTTTACAGTATCATTTCAAATAGAAAATTACTGTAATTGTATTAAGCTTCATGTAGAGGAGAAGTTGATGTAGCCCAACCTTCGTCCACCTTTACGCCACTTGGTGTTCTTTAAAGCGTACAAACTCCATAGATTCTTGTGTTTCTTTTCTTCCTGTTGATTTGTCGATGGTCCAGACGTCATATCTTATGGCACACCAGTTATCTTGTATAATCATGTTGTGGAATTGTCCAAGGAAAATATCTTGTTTTTCAAATAAACCGCCCATCATATCCTTATATTGTTGAAGGGAGAGATGATGACCGTAAACATTATACTTAGAATCGTCATCGTATAGTGTATTGCACCATTCCAACCAACTTTCATATCCTCCATTCCAGTTTTTAAATCCATTTTCAAGTCTGTCTTTAATAGCTATTTCCATTTCTGTCTTATTCATTTTTTTTCCTTTCATGTGACTACCTTTGTAGTGATTTATGTTGTTAATGTGTTGTTCGAAAATATTAATTTATCAATTTTCAATTGCCAGTTCATTATGAAAGAAAATTATTTTAAATGTGTTTCTGAAATGTTTTCATAATATTAAATTAGAATAATAATATATAATGTTAAAATAAAAAGAAGAGGTAGAAATATGACTAGTAAACTTGAAAGTATAAACACTGCCGTGTACAATTGAAATGTAAATTATTTCAATTTGCATGATTGAGATTTCATTTGATATGTATGGAGAAATACATGAAATTATTTAATTTTAAGAAAAATAAAAAAATTTGTGAACCAGAAACTGACAGAAACCCTATTTATGAAAAAGAAGGATTAGTCCGGTCCGATAGTGATTTAATTGCTTCGAAGGAAGAGGAAACATTATTTACTAAGATGATAGGTGATGACTACATATCAAAAAGACAGCTGGATCTTACAGATGAGGAACTTGAGAAAATGAGTATTACAGATGGCGCTGAGATGTGGAGATTGTTTTCTTGGTACAAAAAGAATGTAGTACTGGATGATTCTAAGGAGAAGACAGAGGAAAGTCACATAAAAATAGAACGTGTGGCCGTGAATTTAATTAAGAAAGTAATGAAAGCAGAAGAACTTTTATATGTATACAATGTAGAAACTGGTGAACCACACTTGTTTTCTCAAACTATAAAACAAAACTCTGGCTACTTATGTACTCCACCAGATATTCGTATTTTTACAAAATCATATGAGTTACTTGCTAAGAGTAGATATACATCGGAGCTGTTAGAAATCAGGAGTATTGAGAATGGGGAGGACGGTCGTGGAATTGAAAAATTCTTGAATGATTGTTTTTATCTGAATGGAGCACAAGGAATTGGAATTAATAATGAAGAAACAGCTATAAATGCGGATATGATTATTTCACCACCGGATTTTTCGGGAACGAAAGATATAAATATACCAATTACAAACCCCAATGTTTTGCGATGGATGCTATTAATGGCTCAAATTCCCAAAATAGAAACTGATGATGAGAAACTAATATATGGTCTTTATAGTAGATTTATGTCAAAGGAAATACTTAAAGCTAGATTTCTAGTACCAATGCAGAAAGATGCAGATTTCCCGAAGGCAGAAGAATTCGGGAAGATAACAATAGAAAAGGCTACGACAATTGGTTTTGCACAAATGAAAGGTAAATATGACAGAGCGGCGATAATCATGTACACTGATTGGAAAAAATTAAGAGAAAAATACGATGGATGTGATGGCATGATTATGACAATTGAAGAAATAATTTCATCATTTGATGTAGCAATCAATGTAACCAGTCATACAAAATTAGGGTTCTATATTGGAAAAGAAATGTATGAAGACATAAAAATGAAAGCCGAATCATAAGTAACATTATCATATAATACAGATAGGTAAAAAAAAGGCCGAATCCTCTATTTATTAGGGGGTTCGGCTTTTTTTTCCTCGGAGTGACGGAATTCGAACACACGACCTCTGCGTCCCAATAATCACCTCTCAGGTAATGTGCTGTTTTAATGCATTTATCAAAGAGCTTGTATTCCCAACAGAATAAGGGTTTAGAGGAATTTGTAATGGAATGAAAGGAAAAACAAGATAGAAATAAAAATAGTATTTTAGTTAAATTTTAAGTGCTCCTTTTTTGTGGAATAAACAGTAAAATAATTAATAATGGAATGGATACTATTAAGCAATAGATATATCGAAGCATAACAGTAGGGGCGAAGAAGCAGCTTGCAAGATATAAAATCATCAATGAAAAAGGAATCATTTTTCTATACTGCCTTTTGTAAAAGGAGTAAAGGAAAGAAATAAATATAATCCAAGTATATAGAGAAGGATTGAATAAATATGAATAAAGAGGAATATTTCTAAAATTTAAATAAGTAAAAAGCCATTGAAATAAGTTACTTACAAACGAAAGCGGAAAATAATCCTTTTTTTCTATCTGCTGAATATTTGATCCATCTATTAATTGATGATATGTAGCTATGTCAAAAACATACCGATAATTTGAATCTCCTAAGTACCATAAACCCATTGTATTAGTTAAAAATGAATCCACGTATTCATCAGGATATTTTAAACCAACCTTTGCCCAAAGTTTAAAAAAGTTAGTAATATTACTTTTTAACAACTCTTCATTTGCATCATTTTTAATTGGATCAGAAAGATATGGAGAGTATGAAGGTAGTTTTGATTCATTTATATAAACAATAATTTCTTGATATAAGTCAGGGTCAAGTGAGTCCTTTTTATATGAGGCAACACGCGCCAACTGTTGTAAAGGAACACTTAATGTTTCTCTCCTTGAGTCACGATCAACTGCATTAAAAGTATTTATCATGGAAGTATTTATAATTGAAGAACCAATTAATATAATAAGTAGAGCCAATAAAAACATAAATTTCTTCTTCCATTTTTTTGAAATGAAAAAGAATAAAGGAATCATAAGAATAAAAGCAAACTTTGCATTATTTCTAAACAAAATCATTAATATTCCAGAAACAAGAAGCCCTAATAACAAGAAACAAAGAGTTTTATTTTTTATAAATAAATCAGAATCGTTTATGTCAAAAAGTTCAAGAAGTAAAGTTAAAAAAAGCAAAAAGAATGCAGCAAATAAAATATCTTTTGTTGCAGTTATTGCAAAAATGGAATTTAAAGGTAGTACGGCAAAGAAAATATAAGTAATGATACGAAATTTTTTTGGAACATCTTTTTTGTACAAATAAAGCATGCAATATGCAAATGAAAAGGAAAGAATAACTATTTGAAATAATGTATAAAGAGCAAATCCCTTTGAAACATCTGCAAATTTTATATCTCCATAATTATAAAAAAAGCCCATCAACCAAGTATGTAATAAAGGATGGTGCGTAGTATATGCATTTGATAACACTTCTTTTAACTGATACTTTGCATCAAAGATAAAATTAGATGGCCAATTACTAAGATACATGGGCATCATTAACATGAAAATTGAACTCCAATATAAAAAGAATCTTACAAAATAGCTACTGATTTTATGGTGCATCACACAGTCCGTTTGATAACTATTTATTTTTTTTGTTAGTTTATCCATTTGAAGAAATAAGCAAAAAAAAGTAGGAATAGAAATTATAGACCCAGCAAGTACCAAAAGAAATACTAAAAACATGTTATTTTCATTGCCAAATAAATAGTTCTTAAAATGACAATATATCCCAAAAATAAAAGAGATAGAAAAAAACAGACCACATATTGAAGAATAAATAAGAAGTCGCAGATTCTTATGGTAATCAAATTTATAAAGAATGAATAGTGATATACCAAAAAATAGAAAATACTCAGGATTATTTGAGAAATCAGAATTATTACCTTTTTGTAATTCTAAAATAGAATAAGCCCAGCAAGCAAATAAAAAAGGAAAGAATAATTTTAATATATAGTGATATTCTATTTTTATTGTAAGTAAGAAAATTATACACAGTTCACCGCCTTTTTTTTTATTGTTCTATATTATGAATATTTTTTTGAAACATTCATATTGATGTACAGACAACAATGAATATATGCTCATTTTGACCACAAAAGATTAAACTCGTGTGATAATAATTTAAATGAAATATCTAAAGCGAATGATGACTTGTTTTAGCTTGGGAGGTTTTATTGGGGGTTTTGGGTAACGTAACGATTTTTAGAAAATGAGAAGTAATCGAAAGGCAAAAACAAACCAAAAATCCAGTGTTTACAAGGGTTTTCGGACAGTCGATGCGACGGGATTCGAACCCACGACCTCTGCGTCCCGAACGCAGCGCTCTACCAAGCTGAGCCACGCATCGTTTCAATACCTAAGAATGATACAATAATCAAATATAAATGTCAATACGGATTTCTTGTATAAAATATATAAGAAAACGCGATATTAAAATTAAAAATTGGTATTATTGTTATCAAGGAATTAGTGTGATAAAATTGGAAATAGATTGAACACATTTGATAAAGTGTGTGAAAATTAATGCTCTATGGTTCTTCAAGTTTTGCGCTACGAAAAACTTGAGATTTTTAACTACTCAAATACTAGTCGTAGCAAGGGGTATTTATGAAGAAACTACTTTTTAATTCTATATTTATAATATGGATGATCACAATACTTTTAATTGCGGGAATATTAGTATTTGTGTTTCAGGTATTTAATATTGAGAATACGGATTCGATTCGTAGCCTTACAGAATATAAATATCATTTTGTACTAATTGTAGAAAATGAAGAAGATCCATTTTGGCAAGAAGTATATTCGAGCATGAAAGAAAAAGGCGAGGAAAATGGAGCATATGTGGAATTGCTTGGGGATAATATCTCCGATGAGTATTCTTTAAGTGAACTGATGGAAATCGCAATTTATGAGAAAGTGGATGGAATCATGATTGAACCATCTAGAGAAGATTCCATGGGAAGTCTGATAGATCAGGCGAAAGCAGCAGGAATTCCAGTTGTCACCCTAATGTCAGATGTCCAGAGTTCATCCAGACAAACTTTTGTAGGGATTAGTAAATACAATCTTGGTGAAAAATACGGAGAAGAGATTCTTAAAATATATTCTGATTTAGAGAAAAATACAGATCTTTCAGAAGATTTAAATCCGGAGAGTCCATTTCAAGTAGTAGTACTTGAACCGAATCGAGATGAATCCGTAGATGGAAATGAACAAATATATGCTGGAATTAAAAGTGTTGTGAACGAATCAAACATACAAATCAATTCGATTGAATTAGACACGGTAAGTGCCTTTGGTTCCGAAGAGTATATTAGAAATATTATTATGGGTACTTCGATAAATCCAGATGTTATTGTATGTGTAAACTTAGTACAAACAGAAAGTACTTGTCAGGCAACGATTGACTTTAATAAAGTAGGAGAAATTCATATTATAGGGTACTTCTTATCAAATACTGTTATTGATGCGATTGATAAGGGCGTGATAGACTCAACATTTGTTGTTAATACCAAAGAAATCGGGGAAGAGAGTATTGCAAGTTTGCTTGAGTACTATCAAAACAAACGTGTTACAGATTATATATCCATTAATGTGGAAAAAATCGATGAAACAAATGTTAGCGAATACTTAGACGTTCAAGAGTAAGAATGAGAAAGGCAAGGTTTATGTCATGAAAATTAAACATGGATTTCTTACAGAGACATCGATACGAGTCAAAGTCGTCGCCGCAGTTACAATTAGTTCATGCATTATTTTGTTTGCGAATTTAGTTATGTACGGTAAGATTAATAGCACGATAAATCAGATTGATAGTGTATACGCGACAAATGTAAGTTTAAATGACTTTTCAGAGACATTAGATAATATACAAAACAGTGTATTTTCCTATTTAAACACAAAAAACTCCTCTTCACTGGAAGATTATTACCGGTATGATGCTGAATATCGGGATATGATTGAGCAACTCAATCAACTAACAGTAAATAGTAACGTTAAATTAATGGAAAAAACAATATATAATCTATCAGAAGACTATTTGGATATCGTATCCGAGACAATTCAGGCAAAAAGGGGTAGAAATATAACGAAATACAGCACAATGTATGAGGAAGCTACGAAAGTATACAATTACCTGAATGCGTATATCGTATCTTTGAATCAGGAACAATTTACTAACAACTCCAGAAACTACGAAAAACTATTGAACTCATTACAGTCTTTTGAAATTAGTAGCGTTGTTATAATGTTGATTATTTCCGTTGTAAATATTACTTCACTTACGGTCGTCATAAGAAATCTGTTACAACCATTACATGAACTTGTTAAATCTGCGAATGAGGTGGCCGGAGGAAATCTGGATATAGAACTAGTTGAGCCCAAGACGAAAGATGAAGTAGGGGTCGTAACAACTGCATTTAATTCTATGGTAGTGAGCATTCAGGACTATATTGTTAAATTCAAAGAAAAAATAAAGCATGAAAATGAATTAAAGCAAAAAGAGATTCTGATGGAATCACATTTGAAAGATGCTCAGTTGAAATATTTACAAGCACAGATTAATCCACACTTTTTGTTTAACACTTTAAATGCAGGCGCACAACTGGCAATGATGGAAGACGCGGAAAAGACCTGCTTATATATTGAAAACATGGCTGATCTATTTCGATACAACGTACAAAAACTTGAGAAGGATGCAACACTTCAAGAGGAGTTGGATGTCGTTGACAACTATATGCATATCATGAATGTTCGTTTTTCAAATGATATTCAATACCAAAAACAAATACATGGAGTTGATCTGGAAAAAATAAAAATACCTAGTATGGTAATTCAGCCAATTATTGAAAATTCTGTGAACTACGGGATTTCAGACATAGATTGGGAAGGAAAAATCTCAATAGAAGTGACGGAACAAGAGAATCATTACATTTTAATGATATCAGATAATGGAAAAGGTATGGACCCAGATCAGATAAAAAAAATATTAAATGGAACTTATGAAAATCATAGAAATAGTAAATCAACAGGTATTGGTTTGATTAATGTAATCAGTAGATTATCTCTGTTTTATGGAGAAGAAAATATTCTGTCGATTGAAAGCAAAGGAAAAAATCAGGGAACCTGCGTGTGTATTAAAATACCAAAAAATCATGTCCATTCAATTGATAAATATGGTGATATACAAAATACAGAAGAGATAGAGCAGACAGAACAGGTGGTTTAATATGTATAAAATTATGTTAGCAGATGATGAAGGAATCGTTATTGATTCACTTACGTATATTATCAAAAAGAATTTTGGAGATGAGTGTGAGATACAAAGTGCGAAAACAGGACGAAAAGTCATAGAGCTCGCTGAAACATTTCGACCGGATATTGCGTTTATGGATATTCAAATGCCAGGAATTAATGGGATTGATGCAATGAAAGAAATTCAAAAGACAAATGAGAAGATACTATTTATAGTTATGACTGCATACGACAAGTTTGACTATGCAAAGCAAGCAGCTAATCTAGGTGTTTATAAATTTTTAAATAAGCCAGTTAATCAGACGGTCGTGGTTGATGCAATTCGAGGTGCAATGCGAGAGATAGAGGCTGACCGTAAAAAAAGAAGCAATGACCTTGAAATAAAAGAAAAAATGGAAAGTGTCGTTCCAATTATCGAAAATGGACTTTTAACATCTCTTTTAGCGGAAGATAATAATGAAAGAGAGGTACAACAGTATAAAACACTTCTTGGAATTGAACAGGAATACGGATATATCGTTGTGATTGAATGGGGTGAAGAAAAGAAAGGACAGTATCTTTCAAATCCAATTGGATCGGGCGTGCGAATGCAGAAGGTATTTCCCGAATTTCGCGAATACTGTAAGGAATATTTAAAATGTGCTATGGGAAATATTGTAATCAATAAAATCTCTCTATATGTTCCTTATGAAAAAAGTGAAATGGAGTATGATGCCAGAATATCGGTAATTGAAAAATGTCGTGTTCTATCACGAAAACTACGAGATCGAACAAATCTTGAAATTCGAATTGGTATTGGAACAGTGAAAAAAACGGGAGAAACCAGAATTTCATATTCTGAGGCGGCTCAAGCTCTAAAGTATGGAGAGAGTAGAGTAAATCACATTGAAGACTTAGAAATGGAAAGTGTATTTGAAGACGATTATCCAGTTGATTTAGAAAGAAACATATACGCTTCCGTTGAAAAAAGTGAAGTGGAGAAAGCAAAAAAATATGCAAGCGAGTTTTTTGATTGGATGATTACAAATCATGAAAATGATATGATGAACATCAAATTAAAAACTATAGAATTTGTCATACTTTCCGAGAAAATGGCATTTGAAACAGGAGGAATGAATTATAATTTTAGAAGTCGAACAGACTATCTAGACACGGTAATTAACTTGCCAAATTATGAATCTCTAAGGAACTGGTTCTTAGAAAAAATAGAATCGGCATCGAAAAGTGTTGCTTCAAAAAAACAGGACAAGTTAAGTGGGATTGTACTAAAAGCAAAAAAATATATAGATGAGAATTATGAAAAGGACTTAACGCTAGATGAAGTGGCGAGAGAAATTGCAATTAGTCCTTATTACTTAAGTAAATTATTTAAAGATGAAACCGAAGTAAATTTCATTGAATATGTTACGACCTTACGAATGGAGAAAGCAAAAAAATTACTAGAAGAAAGTGATGAGAGTATTAAAGAAATATGCGTATCGGTGGGGTATTCCGATCCAAATTACTTTAGTAGACTATTCAAAAAGACAGTAGGTAAGACACCAACAGAGTATAGAGAGTCATAAAGGAGAAGAAAATGGGGAAAAAGTTATTGGTATTTGTTCAGGTACTATGTCTTCTTATTACTGGAATTGGATGTACAAATATAGATAATACTGTTTCAAAAGATGGAGTTGTAGAAAAGGAATACAAAATTGGAATTTCTTTTGATTCTTTTGTTATTGAAAGATGGCAAAAAGATCGAGATGTTTTTGTGGCAACAGCGAAAGAACTTGGAGCAACAGTAAATGTACAAAATGCGAATGGAGAAACAGCAGAGCAGATCGAGCAGATCGAGTATTTGATTCAGGAAAAAATGGATGTAATTGTGGTGATTGCGACAGATGGTGATGCAATGACCGATGTGATTCAAAAGGCAAAAGAAAAAGGAATCAAGGTAATTGCGTATGATCGACTGGTTATGAATGCAGATGTTGATTTATACATTTCATTTGATAATGAAAAAGTTGGAGAACTGATGGCAGACGCAATAATCGACGAAAATCCAAGAGGCGGAGATATTATTGTAGCCTATGGTTCGCAAAAAGATAATAATGTAGAAATGGTCAAAACGGGATTTGAAAATAGAATCAAAGGAACCAATGTCCGCATTATAGTTCGTGGGTATTGTGATGGATGGGAAGCAGAAAAAGCATATGATATTGTTTCCGAAGGAATTGATCACTACCCAAACATCGTTGGGGTGATGTGCGGAAATGATGACCTTGCAAGTAGTGCATTTCAAGCGCTTGCTAAGGAACGATTGGCTGGCAATGTCTCTCTTGTTGGTCAGGACGCAGACTTAATGGCGTGTCAGCGTATTGTAGAAGGAACGCAAAGTATGACGGTATACAAACCGGTTGAAGAGCTTGCCAAGAAAGCTGCACAATATGCGGTCATGCTGGCTACTGGAGAAAAGATTGAGGTGGATAGTACGATTAATGATGATACTTATGATGTACCTTATGTTAAGCTTGATCCAATCGCGGTTACAAAGGATAACATAGATGAAGTGATTATCCAAGGTGGATTCCATTATGAAGAAGAAGTTTATCTTAATATCAACCCTTGATAAAGTATCAATAGCATATTTTTGTCATTAATAGCAAATTATTAATAATTTAAGAATAAAATGTGAACAAAATAAAAATATTACATGAAAAAATGAAGAATGTTGTAAATAATTGCTACCCTTTCTGTGCTAAATTCTTAATATAAACAAATGTTTATAGCAAAAAACGTGTATTGCTGACTTGTTCAGCAGAAGGGAGCTTAGGTTATGAGTAAGAAGTTAGTAGCAATTGTGTTATCACTTACTATGGTAGCAGCAGCATTAGTTGGTTGTGGAAACGCAACAAACACAGGAAGTACAAACACAGGTAGCACAACAAGTACAGAAACATCAACGACTGATACAACAGATACGACAGCTACAGTAGCAAAAGTAGGTGTTGCAATGCCAACAAAAGATCTCCAGAGATGGAATCAGGATGGCGAGAACATGAAGAACCTTTTAGAAGCAGCAGGATATGAAGTGGATCTTCAGTTTGCAAACAACGAAATCGCTACACAGGTTTCTCAGATTGAAAACATGATTTCAGGTGGATGCCAGGTATTAGTAATTGCTTCTATCGATGGTAGTGCTTTAGGAACAGTTTTAGCAACTGCAAAAGAAGAAGGAATTCCAGTAATTGCATATGACCGTTTAATTATGGATTCAGACGCTGTTTCATATTATGCAACATTTGATAACTACATGGTAGGAACCATCCAGGGACAGTACATTGTAGATCAATTGGATCTTGATAATGTAGCAGGACCATTCAATATGGAATTAACAACAGGAGCACCAGACGATAACAATGCTCGTTTCTTCTTTAGCGGGGCAATGGATGTATTACAACCATACATCGATGCTGGTAAATTAGTAGTTAAATCTGGACAGACAGCTTTCGAAGAAGTTGCTACTCCAAACTGGTCAACAGAAGAATCTCAGAAACGTATGGAAAACATCATCACAGCAAACTATGCTGATGGAACACAATTGGATGTAGTTATGTGTTCAAATGACTCTACAGCACAGGGTGTTACAAATGCAATTGTTTCTTCATATAGCGGAGAAAACTTCCCAATTATCACTGGACAGGATTGTGATATCGCATCTGTTAAGAATATCTTAGCTGGAAAACAATCTATGTCAATTTTCAAAGATACAAGAACTCTTGCAGCAAAAGTAGTTGAAATGGTTGATGCAATCCTTCTTGGAAAAGAAGTACCTGTAAACGACACCGCAACATATGATAACAACACAGGAATCATTCCTTCATACTTATGTGAACCAGTATTTGCTGATATGAACAACTACAAAGAATTGTTAATCGATTCAGGATACTATTCAGAAGATCAGTTACAGTAATTCTTTAGAAACACTCTATGAAAGTGGAGTACTATATAGGCGGACAACTTGTTTGTCCGCCTAATTACAAGGAGGGATTTTTTTGGCTAATTATATTTTGGAAATGAAAAATATAACAAAAACTTTTTCAGGGGTCGTGGCGCTGGATAACGTAAATTTGCAAGTGGAGGAAGGCGAAATCCATGCTCTTGTAGGAGAAAATGGAGCCGGTAAATCTACACTAATGAACGTATTAAGTGGAGTATATCCACATGGAGATTATGAAGGGGATATCTTCTATGCTGGAGAAGAATGTATCTTCCGTAAAATAAACGATAGTGAAGAAAAGGGAATTGTTATTATTCACCAGGAGTTGGCACTCGTGCCTTATTTATCCATTGGTGAAAATATGTTTTTTGGAAATGAACAAGGAAAGTTAGGGCTAGTGGATTGGAACGAAACCTTCTTAAAAGCGGATAAATTACTCCGTACGGTTGGTTTGAAAGAAAGTTCTAAAACACTAATTAAAGATATAGGAGTCGGAAAGCAGCAGCTTGTAGAAATTGCGAAAGCTTTAGCAAAAGATGTTAAGCTTTTAATTTTAGATGAGCCTACGGCATCATTAAATGAAACCGATTCTCAGAAATTGTTAGATTTGCTTTTGGAATTCAAAAAGCAGGGTATGACAGCAATTATTATTTCTCATAAACTGAATGAAATCTCATATGTTGCTGATCGTATTACCGTAATTCGAGATGGTTCGACCATTGAAACAATGGATAATCGAACTGGAGAGATTACGGAAGATCGTATCATTAAGGACATGGTTGGTAGGGATTTGACAGATCGTTTTCCAAAACGTGAGAATGTAAGCATTGGTGAAAAGAATTTCGAAGTAAAAGATTGGGTAGTACACCATCCATTGAATTCAGAGAGAAAAGTAGTAGATCATGTATCCATTCACGCAAGAAAAGGAGAAGTCGTTGGTATTTCAGGCTTAATGGGAGCGGGACGTACCGAACTTGCCATGAGTGTCTTTGGAAAAAGTTATGGAAATGACATCTCTGGACAGGTATATATTAATGGAAAAGAAGTACACCTAAATAATGTAAAACAGGCTATTGATAACAAGCTTGCATATGTAACGGAAGATCGAAAAGGAAATGGACTTATTTTGTCTAATCCAATTCGTGTAAATACGACCCTTGCGATGCTTTCAGCTGTGAGCAAAAATCATATCATCGACCAAGATAAAGAAGTTGAAGTAGCAAAAGAATACATTGAAAAACTTACGACAAAGTGTAGTTCGGAAGAACAAAAGGTTGGTAACTTAAGTGGAGGAAATCAGCAAAAAGTTCTTCTCGGTAAATGGATGTTTGCCGATCCGGATATTTTGATTTTGGATGAACCTACGAGAGGTATTGACGTAGGAGCGAAATACGAGATCTACTGTATCATCAACCAGTTGGTAGATATGGGAAAATCCGTAATCATGATTTCATCTGAACTACCAGAAATATTAGGAATGTGTGACCGTATCTATGTAATGAGTGAAGGCAAGATCGTAGGAGAGTTGTCGTCCGCAGAAGCAACGCAAGAAAAGATCATGTCTCACATATTACAAATAACAAGTTAATCATTTTGCCGTAAGAAAGGGGAAAAAAATGACGAAAGTATCTTCAATTATTAAGAAAAATACGATGGTTATCGCATTGATAATCGTGACCATACTCTTTGCATTTATGACACAAGGAAAGATTTTACTTCCACAGAATATTACGAATTTGATATCACAAAATGCATATGTTGTAATCCTGGCAGTTGGTATGTTGCTCTGTATTTTGACAGGAGGTAACATTGACTTATCTGTTGGTTCTGTAGTCGCTTTGGTAGGTGCGGTTGCAGGTAAATTGATTGTAGAGTGGAAAGTTAATATTGGTGTATCGATATTAATTACTTTATTTGTTGGTGTTCTGATTGGAGCATGGCAAGGATTTTGGATTGCATATGTTCGAATCCCACCGTTTATTGTTACTTTGGCTGGAATGTTGCTTTGGAGAGGTGTTGCATTGATCATTCTTGACGGGTTAACAATATCTCCATTCCCAGACGTGTATTCAAATATCTTTAATAGTTATATTCCAGATATCTTTAGTGTAGATTTATCTTCCTCAAATATCATGTTTTTAGGAAGCACAATAAAATCTGTTAACGTACTGACGATAATCATCGGAGCGGTAATCATCGCAGGATACATTATCTTCTCGTTGATTAATCGTAAAAAACGTGTTAGTAAAGGTTATGAAGTTCAAAGATTTACCACAATGTTGTTAAAGACTATTGTTCTTTCAATCGTTATTATGCTCGTTACCTTGGAACTTGCATTTTATAAAGGTCTTCCAACAGGATTAATTATTCTTGCAGTTATCGTTGTAGTATATGCCTTCTTTACATCAAAAACTGTTCCTGGAAGACACTTATATGGTGTTGGAGGAAATGAGAAAGCTGCGAAATTATCTGGAATTGATACAAATCGAGTGTTATTTGGTGCATATACAAATATGGCATTTTTGGCAGCAGTTGCAGCGTTATTCTGTGTAGCAAGATTTAATTCTGCAGCACCTACAGCAGGTACCAACTATGAGTTGGATGCAATCAGCTCATGTTTCATTGGTGGCGCATCTGCTTACGGTGGAACAGGAACCGTAGGAGGAGCAGTAATCGGTGCTATTCTAATGGGTGTTATCAACAATGGTATGTCAATTATGGGTGTTGATTCGAACTGGCAGAAGGTTGTAAAAGGTTTGGTATTGTTAGGAGCCGTTGCTTTTGACGTAGTTTCCAAAAGAAAAGAACAGACCAAATAAATATAAATAAAGAAAAATCTCAGTGTATACTGAGATTTCAGACTGTAGACAAAGTCCACGACGAAAGTCGTGGATTTTTCTTCGTCAAGAGCCAAGAAATCCAGTATTTATGGGACTTTTGTTGGTTTTTTTGGTATAATAGAAGTATCAAATATAAGGCGGTATACTCCTATGTTATTGCAAGAACAAGATGAAAATCGGAAACAGGTACAAATCGTAAGTATGGATGATCTCGTTCCCAAAGATCATTTACTTCGAATCATTGATAAAGCAATCGATTGGACTTTCATTTATCCTCTCGTGGAAGATAAATATTCTCTAAATACCGGAAGACCAAGTATTGACCCAGTTACACTGATTAAAATTCCACTGATTCAATATCTGTATGGTATTAAAAGTATGCGTCAGACGATGAAAGAAATCGAAGTAAATATGGCTTATCGATGGTTCTTGAACTTAGATTTGTACGACTCAGTTCCGCACTTCTCTACGTTTGGAAAGAATTATACCAGACGGTTTCAAGATACCGATATTTTTGAGCAGATTTTCCAGCATATTTTAGAAGAATGTTATCGATTCAAGCTTGTAGACCCAACCGAAATCTTTGTCGATGCAACACATGTCAAAGCAAGAGCAAACAATAAAAAGATGCAAAAGCGAATCGCTCATCAAGAAACCCTATTCTATAAAGAAATGCTTCGTAAAGAAATCAATGAAGATCGTGCTGAGCACGGAAAGAAACCTCTGAAAGACAAAGACGATGACCATAAGCCAGGATCTGGAGGCGGTGATCAATTCACAGAATACAAAGCAAAGAACATGTAAAACTGATTACAAGACATGTATGGGAACCATACATGGAACAGTGCGAAGAAATCCGGCATACGCTTGGAATGAAGGAATTATATAGCAAACGAAAGGAAACCATAGAACGACTTTTTGGGACAGCCAAAGAGAATCATGGGTTCCGATATACACAAATGTATGGAAAAGCGAGGATGGAAATGAAGACCGCGCTTACCTTTGCGTGTATGAATTTAAAGAAACTTGCAAAAATCAAACAAGAATGGAACCTAGAAATGGCATAAGAATAGGCTATTTCTTATGGTCATCTTAGTAAAACCATAAACAGAAGAAAAACAGAACCAGGAAACACCGTTTCATGGTTCTGCTTTGTCTACAGTCTGAAATCTCAGTGTATACTGAGATTTTTTTTTGTCCTATTCATATTCGTCATTATTACCATATTGACACTACTCTATATATGGTATAGCATATATATTAAAGTACAACATATAGGTATATAATTATCTAAATATTTAATTGTATAGAATGGAGAATATATGGGGCTTATTCATGTTTATACAGGTGATGGTAAGGGTAAAACAACGGCTGCGATAGGACTGGCAACAAGGTTTCTAGGACAGGGAGGTAAAGTCATTCTTGTGCAGTTCTTAAAGGGTCAAGAAACAGGAGAAGTGAAGTTTTTTGAAAAAAATGAAAACATCAGTGTATATAGACTTTCTAAAAACTATGGATTTACATTTACGATGAATGATCGTATAAAAGAAACTGTTAAGAAGGAACACCACCAGATCCTAGAAAATGCATGTATTGATATGGAAAAATTTCAGAAACAAGGTGCTGTTCTAATGATTTTTGATGAGTGTGCAGGTGCATTGTCGACGTGCTTGTTGGATAAAAACGAGATCCTGAATATTTTGGATTCTTTACATGAAAATGTAGAAATTGTTTTGACGGGTAGAGATTTCCCAAACGAAATATTGGAGCTTGCAGATTATGTAAGTGATATTCATGCAGCAAAACATCCAATGGATCAGGGAATTATGGCAAGAAAAGGAATAGAGTTTTAATTATGAGAATGAGGAGGAAGCGTTAAATGTTTGTAGAGGATTACTTGGGAAGCGATAATATTTTGGGCCAGGATATTTGGAACAATAAATATAGATATGGCGAGGAGAGCTTTGATGAGTGGATTGATCGAGTATCTGGTGGAAATCAGGAGGTTGGAGAATTAATCTATAAGAAGAAATTTTTATTTGCAGGAAGAATATTAGCAAATAGAGGACTATATAAGTATGGAAAAAAGGTTACTTACTCAAATTGCTATGTAGTTACACCACCTGAAGATAATATTGAAAGCATTTTTGACACGGCAAAATCTCTTGCACGTACGTATAGCTATGGAGGTGGATGTGGTGTTGATATAGGAAAACTGCGCCCAAAAGGAGCAGTGGTCCATAATGCAGCAGAAAGTACTAGTGGTTCCGTATCTTTTATGGATCTTTATTCGGTAGTTACAGAATTGATTGGTCAAAGTGGAAGACGTGGAGCGCTAATGATCAGTATCCCTTGTACACACCCAGATCTCGAATCCTTTATTGATATTAAATCGGATTTGACAAAAGTGACGAAAGCGAATATTTCGATTCGAATCACGGATGAATTTATGGAGGCAGTAAAAGAGCATGCTCCATTTATGCTGACATTCCAAGTAGAAGATACCGGTCAGATGATTGAAAAAGAAGTCAATGCATTTGAAATATTTTCAAGAATCAGTGATATGAATTGGGATTATGCAGAACCTGGTATGTTATTTTGGGATCGAATTGAAAAGTGGAATTTATTAGCGAATACCAAAGAATTTAAATTTGCAGGGACCAACCCTTGTGCAGAAGAACCACTTCCAGCGGGAGGTTCATGTCTTCTAGGTGCAATTAATCTTTCAGAGTATGTTCTTGAAAAAGAAGAAGGAAATGAGTTTGACTATGATACCTTTAAAAAGGATGTACATACATGTGTAACTGCATTAAATGAAGTGCTTGATGAAGGCCTTCCTTTGCATCCACTTCAAGAGCAGCGAGAATCTGTAAGGGACTGGAGACAGATTGGACTTGGGGTTTTAGGAATTGCAGATTTGCTCATCAAACTAAAAATTCGATATGGTAGTGAAGAGAGCATCGAACTTTGCGATTCTATTGCAAAGGAAATGGCAAATCAGGCTATTTACCAATCTGCAGTTCTTTCGAAGAAAAATGGTGCATTTCCAAAATGCAACATCGAAGAAATTATGAAAACACCTTTCTTCAAAGCAAATGTAGATGCAGAGGTAGCTGCATTTGTTAAAGAGGCAGGGGGACTGGCGAATTCACAATTACTTACCATCGCGCCGACTGGAACACTGTCTACGATGTTAGGTATCTCTGGTGGAATTGAACCTATATACTCGAATTCATATACTAGAAAAACGGAAAGTCTGCATGGAGAAGATGTATTCTACAAAGTATATACCCCATTTGTACAAGACTATATGACTGAGAACGGATTAATTGAAGAAGAGGATTTACCGGAATTTTTTGTTACGGCACAAACGTTAAATTATACGGAAAGAATCCAGATGCAGGCGGCATGGCAGAATCACATTGACGCTTCCATTAGTTCAACCGTAAATGTACCAAAGGAATTTACAAAAGATGAAGTTCGTGCACTTTATTTCATGGCATGGAAAAATGGTCTAAAAGGAATTACAATCTTCCGTGATGGATGTAAGCGACTTGGGATACTTACAATGGGAGAAGAGGAAACAGCGGTAGAACTCAAAAGAGGCGATATTGTAAAAGTTTCCGATGCATGTATTGGAAAAAGAAGAACCTTACGAACTGGATGTGGAACCTTACATTGCGAAGCATTTTTTGATCCTTATACAGGTAGATTCATGGAAATATTTTTATCCAAGGGATCAAAAGGTGGATGTAATAGTTTCATGGTTGGGTTAAGTAGAATGATATCTCTGGCAGCAAGAGGTGGAATTGATATTGAAGATATTGTAGATCAATTGGAAAGTACCCTTGTGTGCTCATCCTATGCGGTGCGTACAGCAACAAAACGTGACACTTCTCCTGGTTCAAGCTGTCCGATGTCCATTGGAAAGGCGTTAACAAATATGTATGAAGAAATGCAGGCAGAAATTGCGGAAAGAACTGATCGCGAAGATGTTGGGCCAGCTGAAGGCATGACTGTAGAAGTAAAAAAACCTAAGAAAAAATATGATAAGGTAGATGGTGCAAATGTAGTTAATCCATGTCCAATCTGTGGATTAGAACTAACTTTTGAAGGTGGATGCAATACGTGCAAAAGCTGTGGGTACTCAAAATGTGAGTAAAGCAAAACCTGATATTTAAATTTCAATAAGAAATGTTTGAAGAAATATCAGATTTCGGTTAATATAATATGGATAGAGCTTCCTTGCGCTTTGTCGCAAAGAAGCTCTTTTTTTGAGAATTTTGATAAAAAAGAAATAGGTAGGAATTTATATGATATTTGACACACATGCACATTATGACGATAAAAGTTATGATTTGGATCTTTTTGAAGTGATTCAGGAAATGATAAATGGGAATGTTACTCAAGTCGTGAATATAGGAGCATCGATGCAAAGCAGCAAGAATTCTATTGCACTTGCGAAGAAATACCCGCTTTTTTACGCAACAATTGGTGTTCATCCAGATGAAATATCAGGCTTATGTGAAGAAGATATGAACTGGCTGAGAGAACATGCAAAAGATGACCGGGTTGTTGCCATTGGTGAAATAGGCTTAGATTATTATTGGAATAAAGATAATAAAGAAGAGCAAAAAAAGTGGTTTAAAAGCCAAATTCAAA
Source organism: Lachnospiraceae bacterium (assembly GCA_963666475.2). GTDB lineage: Bacteria > Bacillota > Clostridia > Lachnospirales > Lachnospiraceae > JBFHIZ01. Next base: position 2,139,389 of record CAXXJM010000001.1, read on the forward strand.
TTGCAAGAGAGAATAACCTACCGTTGGTCATTCACTCTAGAGATGCTGCCGCGGACACGCTTGAAATTTTAAAAGAAGAAAATGCACAAGAAATTGGTGGAATTATTCATTGCTATTCATACTCCGTCGAATTGATGAAAGAGTATGTAAAAATGGGGTTTTACATTGGAATTGGCGGAGTACTAACATTTAAGAATGCAAAAGTTATCAAAGAGGTCGTAGCAGAAATTCCAATGAATCGTCTCGTCTTAGAAACAGATGCACCATATTTATCACCAGATCCATTTCGCGGCAAAAGAAATATATCAACGAATTTATACTATGTAGCATGCAAAGTAGCAGAAATAAAGGGGATAAGCTTAGAAGAAGTTTATCAAGAGACGTTCGAGAACGGATATCATGCATATCGCATAAGCCGTTAGGAAGTTTGTCAAAATAGAAAGGGACAAAATGGCAACATTAGGTAATCCAACCAATACAATAGCAGTCTTAAATAAATATGGATTTTCATTCCAAAAAAAGTTTGGTCAGAATTTTTTGATTGATCGACATATTCTGGAGAGCATTGTGGATAAGTCAAAAATTACAAAGGATGATTGTGTACTGGAGATTGGACCGGGTATTGGCACGATGACGCAGTATCTTGCCGAGACAGCAGGCAAGGTCATAGCTGTAGAAATTGATAAAGCATTGATTCCAATCTTAGAAGATACACTCTCTGAATATGACAATATAAAAGTTATTAATGCAGACATTCTGAAAGTAGATATTTCAAAACTTGTAGATGAAGAAAATGGAGGAAGACCAATTAAAGTGGTTGCAAACCTTCCATATTATATTACAACACCAATTATTATGGGGCTCTTTGAAAAAGAAGTCATGTTGGACAGCATTACCGTAATGGTTCAAAAAGAAGTTGCAGACCGAATGAAAGTCGGTCCTGGAACAAAGGACTACGGTGCACTTTCTCTAGCTGTTCAATATTATGCGAAACCTGAAATCGTAATGGAAGTTCCACCAAATTGTTTTATGCCTAGACCAAAAGTTGGATCTGCTGTAATTCGACTGGATAGATATCCAAACAAAGGTGTTACAGTCAAAGATGAAAAATTAATGTTTCAAATTATTCGTGCTTCATTCAACCAAAGACGAAAGACACTGGTAAATGGGATAATGAATGCTGGAGGACTTGGATTTTCAAAGGAAAATGTTTTAGACGCATTAGCTCAAATGGGAGAAAAAGAAACCGTAAGAGGAGAGACTTTTTCACTTGAAAAATTTGCAGAGTTTAGTGATTTGCTCATGGAATTGAGAAAAGAATAGAAGGGTTATAATTGAAAATAAAAAAGATGGCACTGTAATTTGTGCCATCTTTTTTATTGGAAATGAATTAGTGTATATAACTACTAATGAAGGAAGGCAACTCACCGTAATAGGTAAAAGACCCACGCATAATATCGTCTTCATATGGAATACCTGTGTTTGGGTAAACGTAAATATCTACATAATACAAGGAAGAATTATTTTCTATACGACTAGCTCTTTCGTAAAATGTATAATCAAGAGAAGATGAATATACATTTGGAAGTAAGATATCTAGTTCCTCTGAATCGGTAATTTGAAAGGAATGTTCATTCTCATAATTTTGATCATATAGAAAAAATTGGACTCTGCTAACTTGTGAAGAATTCAAATGTATATCCTGATCCAATCCGTAGGATTCTAAGAGAGTCAAAGTATTTGTAAAATTTTGATAGATCGGAAGTTTCATAAAGTTGGCTTCCTCTCGCACTTCAATACTCCATTCACAAACGGGTGTTTGTAATACATTATTTTCATAGGTGTAGAATTCCAGGTCTTTGAAGTATGCATCAAGTATTTGTGAAATCTTTTCCGATTCTACATGAATATCATAGGTACCATTTGAGAAGTATAAAATAGGCGATATGGTTGTCTCAATTTTCTGCTGGACTGAGTTTCGAATGGAATCTTTGTACTCTGCATTATCTATAATTGCTTTCAATTCTTCGTTGGATTCACTATACTCGATTTGATAACGCCTGCGAACGTCACGTCCATTTTTCAGATGGAAGGTAATCTCTGTTGAATATAGAGATAGTCCATCCGAATAAAAATCGGAAATAATGGAATCGTAGTTGTCTTCAAAACCTAAAGCATTGGAAGCCAAATCAATATAAGGCTGAACATTGGACGTCCAAATTGAATCTTCGAAATCTTCAGGGTCATCAGAATAATTATAGTAATATCGATCACTTCCTGAGCCTATCTGTTGAAAATAGGAGGAATTGATACTACAGCTTTCAACTTGATTCAATTCTGGGATAAAGCTGTCTACATTCAGGATATCAAAATAAATACAACTAAAATATAAAAAACTGATGGAGACACTAATAATTAGGGTATACCACATTCGAAACATAGAACGTACATCGTATTCAAAAATAATATTTAAAGCAGCATATGTAATAAACGCAGTAAAAACAATTCCGAAAAGGGCAATCCATAATTTATCGTTTGTTAAATTGTAGAAAAATAAACCACCTGCGAGTGATACAATAATCTGGATAAAAATACTGATCCAGGGCTTGGTCTTTGGAAATGATATGGAACGTTCTGTAGCTTCATTTGGGCGAATTGAATATAGAAAGAATGCAAGACCCAAGAAAATGAAGGCATAAGCTAGAATCCATATAATATATTTGATCAAACTCAATTGAAAGTAAGCTGATGAAGAATACTGATAATACATATCATCGAAAATCCTTAAGAACGGATAAATGGGAACGGTGATAAACAGTCCATTTTCCTGCATAACAAAATGATCAAAGAAATAATTCACATAATTATTGTGTATGATACGAATAAAAAATTCATAAGCACCCAAAACAAAAACGGCCAAAATGCTGACGATTGTATTGCCAGTAAGCATAATTGCAACGGTTGTTAATTCAAAGACAGCCATGAAAATTGAAAAGTATATGAAAAACGAAGCATAAAAATCAACAATACAGAATAAGGTTGTCAATCTCTCAATATTCCCAATGAGTAAACCTAAAGACCCAAATGCTAAATGAAAAAAAACAAAGGTCAGGATACTAGTCGTTTGAATTACAAAAAATCTTTTTTTCGAAGAAACTGGGACACTTAAATACATGTCGATTTTTCTTCGATTAAATAAATAGGAATATCCTTGTAGGGCAAGTATCACTCCAAAGACGGCAGTCATCAAGAGTAAAATTGGGCTTAGACTCATATATTCATGAAACATGTTTTGAGCATTTAATAGAGTTTCTAAATTTGAATCTTGATCAATTTGATTGATTTGAATTACTGGAACGATAATATACGTAATAAAGTAGTATAAAGAAATAAGAAGTACGACCCAAATTCGTCTCTTTAGGTTTTCCTTACAACTAGTCAAGAATGATCCGTTTAATGTCATATCCAACTTCCTCCGTTTCATTAATAAATATTTCTTCTAAAGATAAAGGAATGATTTCATAATATGTAAGATTTCCCTTTTCGAATACTTCAGAAATAATTTCCCGTGTCTCACGGAATGTGATGGTATATAGTTTTCCACGACTTTCAGATTTTAGGATACGCAGATTTTTTGTAATGGCATCAATTTGTTCTTTTGAATCTGCAACACATTGTACTTTTTGCATGTGCATTTTTAAGTCGGTGAGATCTTTTGAGAAAAGAATGCCACCTTTATGAAGAAGTCCAACGAGATCACAGATATCCTCAAGTTCTCGCAAGTTATGAGAAGCGATGATTGGCGTAAGACCTCTACTATCCATTTCGCTTGCCAAAATGGATTTGATTCCCTGGCGCATTACTGGATCAAGCCCATCAAAAGTTTCATCGCAAAATAAGTAATCAGTATTGGAACAAATTCCAAGCAACAAAGATAATTGTTTCTTCATTCCCTTAGAGAATGTGTTGATTTTACGGTTCTTCTCGAGATCAAATTTTTCCAAGTAAGCATAAAATTTCTCGAGATCAAAGTTTAAATAAACGGATGCATAATAAGCCGCCATTTCAGCTGACGTTGCATTTCGAAAGAAATAGGAGTCATCTGCGATGAAAAAGAATTGCTTTTTGCATTCAGAATTGTTGTATACCTTTTGGTCATTAATTGTAATTTCACCAGAAGTTGGTTTTAGTATGCCTGCCATCATACGAAGAAGCGTACTTTTCCCGGCACCATTGGTCCCCACCAGACCAAAAATATTTCCAGATGGAATCGTAAAAGATACTTGGTTGACCGCGATAATTTGTTCAAAATGCTTACTTACATTAGAAATATCTATTTTATTTGAATTCATTCAGACTTCCTCCCCCCACGGATTTTATTTTAGAAATAATCTGATCATCGGTAATGCCGAGCTTTTTGGCTTCCGCTACCAAGCGTTGTATGTCGCTTAAGACTTCTTTTTTCTTTTCTTCTTTTTGAGAAATATCAAAATTAACGAACACACCCTTACCTTTTATGGTATAGGTATATCCACGTCTTTCGAGTTCCGTATATGCTTTTTGGATGGTATTAGGATTTAATGAAAGCTCCATAGCAAGTTTTCGGACCGACGGCATTTTGCTGTCCGGCTCCAATGCACCATGAACAATCAAATTTTCATACTTCTCTACAATCTGTTCAAATATAGGGCGACTATCTTTATAGTCAATCCAAATCATAGCAAATCCTCCTTTTGATAAGATATTTCATACTAACTGTACTACAACAGATAATACAGTTAGTATAGCAAAAAAAGTGGAAATGTCAAGAGTAAATTTAATGACATTTCCACTTCTAAAATTTACAGCGAGTTTTTAGCGCGTTCGTACTGAATATTAATATCTTTTGCTATGTCTTCATTACCCGCAAGACCATCCGAATGATAAGCTTTCATCAGATCTCGATATCTTTTTTGGAGCATGGCTTGGTCCTTGCATCCTAGGAAAAAATCAAAATCAGAATGGGTCGTGCGATGATTGGATATATTACGTTCTTCATAATTATGCTCTTTATCGTGAATTCGCTCTTCATTTGTTTCATAATGTGATTGTTTGGCGTGTTCACGTTGGTTTGCGAGCAATAGATTGAACATCATGTGAAGGCTTTCGGTATCGGTAGCAAGTTCATCAAAACGAATATCTAAGTCTTTGCAGATCTGCTCGAACTCCTCATCTTCTGCGGTACATAATTCGATTAATTCATTATGAATTTGAGCTTTAATCTGATTAATCTGTCGTGTAAAGTAAGTAAATTCAGGAGATAAAGAATCTTGATACATTTTCATATTAGAGAGGATATGCATGACTTTGTTGTTGAGGGATTCATATTTTCTTGCTTTTCTGAAAAGTATTTTTTGCCCGTCTTCATATTCTCCTAAATATTTATATTGAGTTTTTCCATTTGCTTCATAATCAGCATCATACTGTTCCTGACTTTTTTTGAGCGGTCGAATCAGCAATAGATAATAAAGAAGATTCAAAAGTAAGGCAGAAATCAAGATGCAAAGAACAACGCTTTTAGAAGTTATATCTGAGATGACATATCCAACCGGAATAGACGCAAATATCTGAAAAAGCAAGCCGATATATTCTGTATAGAACAGGAAATAATAAAAGAATGCAAATATAATGGAACTCCCTGCAAGAATCAGTATTTGATAAAGAAAATCCATCGATTTTAGATTGGATTCAGTAATCCAGGAAAGCGGAACAAAAAAATAAACATAAAAAAACAACCCCAGAAAAGTAATAACTTCTATAAGGTATAACGAAATTCCTTTTTGTACTTTTCGTAAGTCTCGATAAGTAAGCATTTCAGAGATCTCCTTCGAATCATATTTGAGTTAACTATTACATATGGAAAATTTTTTGTCAAATATAAAATTTATATTAAAACACTAGGAAATAAAGGTAAATTTATGGTTGGATTATTGACAATAAAAGCTGTCGTATTGTATTATGCATATAGTACAAGGCGAAAACGATAATTTGAGAATTATAGAAATACGCTACAGAAAATATTATGGAGAACATAGGAGTGGTTATGAAAAAATTTTTGAAGAGGCATAGAAAAGGATTGATTGTTCTTGTTGTCATAGTTTCTTTGGTAGTTGCCGGAGGAGCATATATCAGAAGACAGGTAGAGAATTTACAAGAAGTACTGACGAGCCAGTATGCGACAACGGAACTTGAAAAAAAGACAATTATTAATTCCATCAATATTAACGGAACGATTGCAAGTGACGAACGAAAGGATGTTGCCATTCCTTTATCAAATATTGAGATTCAGCAGCTGCAAATTAAAGTTGGGGACATTGTGACTCAAGGGGATATACTTGGAGTTTTTGATGCAACAGATATTCAAAAAAATCTGGATGATGCCAAACAATCATTATATATAGCTTCAACGCAAACAAATAATTCCATAAGCTCTGCAAAAGACAGTTTGGACAATGTTGTGGAAAGTGCAGAGATAAATAACGCAAGGGCGCAGGATAATTTGGACGCAGCATACTTTGACTTTGCGGCAGCAGGAGCAGACGAGGCAGCAGCTAAGACAGAATATGATACGGCTATCGCAGAGACCAATGCAGCAAAAGCAGCATATGATCAGGCTGTGAATGGGACAGCCGTAGCGCAGCGAGCTTATTATGATGCAATGATAGCAGCTGGAGTGAACTTAGAGACCTTTAACACAAATCTAGCAGCAGTGAAGGCTGCCGATGTGGTCGCACCGCTTTTATATCCTTGGGATACCGTGACAATTACGACAAGTCTTGTAGGTCTGCCCGTTGCTCCAGCGATCAATACAATTGCCGATTTGTCGGATCCGTTGGTTCAGCCGTGGGCAGAAGGGAAAACGACAGTAGCATTAGCACTTGTTGCAAGAGATGCGCTAGTTAGTGCAATAACAACATTGGTTGCCAGTCAGGTTTCACAGGCCACATATGATACTGCGATTGCGAATGTGAGTGTAACCAGTGCACAGGCACTTCTTACTGCTGCAGAGACAAAAGAAGCCTCTTTATTGGCAGACTATACAACTAAGAAAGCTACTTCTGACCAAAAAAAATCGATATACGATAGTGCAACATCGGTGCGCGAAGCAAAAGCCGATGTATACAACAATGCAGCACTAACATTAAAAGACACCATTCGTTCCAATGAAACTACTGTAGATGCACAGGAAAGTAGTTTGGATAGTACAAAATTAAATTCAACAAATGCAACGGTAACTCAAGAAAACCAAGTGAAAATGTATGAGGAACAATTGGATGCAACTACCATATATGCTCCATTCTCTGGAACAATAACAGCAATTAATTATGATGAAGGCGACACATATAATGGAGGTGTGCTTTATACCATCCAGGATTGTGAAGCTTTGATTATTACGGCTTCTGTTGATCAATATGACATCAGTGATATCAAGACAGGGATGCGTGCAGTGTTTAAAACAGATACAACAGGAGATGAGGAAATGATCGGTACGGTTACCTTTGTATCACCAGTTCCAGAATCCAGCTCTCTATCTGGTGGAACTTTTTATCCAATTGAAATCACGATTGAAAATCCGAATGAGAGACTTCGACTTGGTATGTCTGCGCAGGTAAATATTGTACTCGAAGAAGCAGAAAGTGTATTTGCAGTTCCTTACGAAAGTGTACGTACCGATGTAGATGGAAACACATATATTAATGTAATTGTAGAAGCAACAGAAGAAGAGGCAGCAGAAAATGGAACCAATACTGCAGCGAGTGTACTGACACAAAACACTAAGAAAATCTATGTAGAAGTAGGTTTAGAAACAAGTTACTATACGGAGATACGAAGTGATGAACTTGAAGAAGGAATGATCGTACAACTCACGTATTATGACAATACTTTATTGGAGTCAATGACAGGATTGAGTGGACAATAGCAACCGGTTTCATAGAATGGAGTATTGAATGGGAAAAGAAATTATTCAATTAAAAAATATCGTAAAGCGATTTTTCATTGGGCATCCAAATGAACTTGAAATTTTGCACGGTCTGGATATCACAATAAATGAGGGTGAATTTGTCTCGATTGTTGGAGAGTCTGGATCTGGAAAATCGACTTTGATGAATATCATAGGAGCACTTGACCGCCCGACAGAAGGTGAATATATATTAGACGAAGTGGACGTATGTGACGCGCATGATGCAAAACTTTCAGAAATCAGAAATGCAAAAATTGGGTTTGTTTTTCAAACTTACAATTTAGTGGCCAGGACATCCGCCCTTAAAAATGTAGAACTACCTTTGCTTTATGCGGGTGTTTCAAAAAGAAAAAGAACGGTACGGGCTAAAGAATTGCTAGAGGCTGTAGGAATGGGAGACCGAATTTCTCATACACCGGATGAATTATCTGGAGGACAAAAACAAAGGGTAGCAATTGCTCGCGCAATGGCAAACGACCCTGCCATCATTCTTGCAGATGAACCAACCGGTGCGCTTGATTCAGTTACTGGAAACATGATTATGGATATTTTCCTAAAACTTAACAAAGAGCAAGGAAAAACCATTGTATTAATAACGCATTCAATGGAGCTGGCACAGCAAACAGAGAGAATCATCACATTAAAGGACGGACGAATCATAGGAGAGAGCAAAGGAGACTTGGCATGTTAATAGGTGAAAATTTTTTCCTTGCACTCAATAGTATCCGAGCAAATTTGAGCAGAGCTTTTTTGACGATGTTAGGAATCATTATTGGAATCGCATCGGTTATTGCAATCATGACTGTAGGAAATTCCTTGAATCAGTCAGTCGCTTCTCAAATGCAAGGGATGGGAGCAAGTGATGTAACGATTATGTTACAGCAAAAAAGCGAAGAAGAACAAGAAAATGACTATGGTATGTTCTTTACAGAGGGACCGACAACAGAGTCTGTGAGAGATTCGGATTATATTACAGAAGAAATGATCTCGGATGTAAAAGAACGATATGCGGACAAAATTGCTGGGGTTTCACTTACTAACAGTTTGGGAAGTGGACAGGCAACAATTGGAAAACAATACGCAAATGTATCCGTTTCGGGAGTCAATGAAGATGCTTATTCAGGAGAGGACTTGACGATTTTGGCAGGTCGAGAGTTTTTGCCAATTGATTATGAAGAAGGAAAGCTGGTAACGATTGTATCTGATCGTTATATTGAAAACCTATACGATGGAGATATGGCAGCAGCAATTGGACATGAAGCCAAGATTACGATTGGATCGTCACTATATACATTTACGATCATCGGTGTTTATGAATATGAAACGGATGGAATGATGATTTCCATGGCATCCGATCAGGATACTCTCACTAGTATGTATCTTCCATTTTTGGCAGTGAAGAACCAGCTGCATGATAACAGAGGCTATTCATACTTCACGTTACAGACGGCAGCAGATGTCGATATCCCATCATTTATGGACGAAATTGAAACATATATGAATGCTGTATATTATTATTCAAATGATAGTTATGAAATCTCAACGATGAGTATGGAGAGTTTGTTATCTACCATGACAGACATGTTGGGCAACATCCAGCTTGCTATATCAATTATCGCAGGAATTTCACTCTTAGTTGGTGGAATAGGCGTTATGAATATTATGTTGGTTTCCATTACAGAGCGGACAAGGGAAATCGGAACAAGAAAAGCGCTAGGGGCAAAAAACAGTTCGATTCGATTTCAGTTTATTATGGAATCCGTTGTTCTTTGCTCCATTGGAGGAATCATTGGAATTGTCTTAGGGGTTGCGTTGGGATCCTTTGGGGCAAGTTTATTAGACTTCCCGGCTAGTGCATCCACTAGCAGTATTTTAATCGCGTTTGGATTTTCTGCGGCTATTGGTGTATTTTTTGGATTTTATCCAGCCAACAGAGCAGCACAGATGAATCCAATCGATGCACTCAGATATGAATAACAATTGAAAAGTAATAAAACGACCTCGTAGACTAATGATACGAGGTCGTTTTATTGTGATGGCGCCCGATTGGAATAATATAGGGAGAATTGGATACTGGATCGGTAGAAATCACGCATTTCATATCAAATACTTTTTCGATTAACGAAGGTGACAGAATTTGCTTTGGATTACCAGAAGCGACAATGTTTCCTTCGGAGACTGCAAAAATGTGATCAGCATAGCGCACCGATAAATTGATATCATGAAGAACCATGACAATGGTAGTCTGGTATTCACGATTGATGTCTGTGAGCATATCCAGAATTTCTACCTGATGAGCTATGTCTAGATACGTAGTTGGTTCGTCTAATAACAAAATATCGGTTCTTTGGGCTAGTGCCATCGCAATCCAAACACGTTGACGTTGCCCGCCGGACAATTCATTTACATAGCGATTTGACAATTCAGAGAGGCCCATTCGATGCATTGCATCTTCAATACAACGAAAATCTTCTTTGTTTAGACCTTTGAATAGGCTTTGGTGAGGAAATCTCCCTCTGGATATTAGTTCAGAAACGGTAATCCCTTCGGGGATAACAGGGGTCTGTGGAAGAATACCAAGTACCCGTGATAGTTCTTTTGGTTGCATTTTATGAACGTTTTTATTTCCAAGCATGACGTGACCATTCATTGGTTTGATTAATCTTGACATCGTTTTAAGTAAAGTGGTTTTTCCACATGCATTTGCGCCAATGATTACACTTATTTTTCCTTTTGGAATGGAAAGATGAATGTGTTCTAATATTTTTTTTTGATCATAACCAGATGAAATGTCAATTAGTTCGAAAGGTGTTTGGGTCATCAGAAACCTCCATTTTTATTTATTTTTATTATTAGAAACAAGAGATATGGTGCACCTAAAATACCTGTTATTACTCCTACTGGATATGCTGTAGAAAGCATATGCTGGGCAATTAGATCAGAACCGGAAACCAATAGAACACCAATGATGCCAGCTGATAAAATTGTAAAGTTGTTTTTTCCGAATATACGGAGTGCAATTGGTCCAGCTAAAAAAGATACAAATGCAATTGGGCCAGTAACTGAAGTAGTAAAAGCAATTAGTAATACCGAAAGTAGAAGAATGAGAAGTCGAATACGCGAAGTAGCAATTCCAAGAGAAAATGCAGATTCTTCACCCAACTCAAGTATATTTAGGTGTTTATTCAATAGAAATAAACCGACGCACGAAAATAAACAAATAGCAAATAGAACATATAGGTCATTCATTTGTATGGCATTTAAATCTCCGCTGAGCCAACGCATAGCAGCAGCCACATCATATTGATTTGCTTTTAGCAACACATAGGAGGAAGCCGCACGAATCATAGATTGTAAACCGATTCCAATCAAGATGAGACGTCCTCCTGAAAAAGAGTCTTTTTTTCCACGGGAAAAGAAATAAATAACTAATGAAATAAGGACTCCAAAAGCAACGGAAGCAACTGAAACCATAGGACCTGACATGTTAAGTATAAGTATGCAAAATATGGCCGCAAAACTAGTCGATGATGTGACTCCAATAACATCGGGACTGGCAAGAGGATTACGAAGCATCGTTTGGAACGCACCTCCAGCCATTCCAAAAGAGAAACCAGAAAGGATTGCGGCTAACATTCTTGGCAGGCGAAGCTTACGGATTGCAAATGTTGCACCTGAAATACTTTCACCATGTAGAACTCGCAGAATAATATCAGCTGAATATTTTGTGTTTCCTAAATGCAGTAAAAGAAAGCATAGGGAAATGCCTATTAGTAAGCAAATAAATGCAAGAAGCAGCCACTTTCTTTTTCTTAGATGAAATTGTATTTCTAGAGAAATGGAATCTGTTGTTTTCATAAAGTACCTACCTTTGACTTTCGGGCAATATAGATTAATATTGGGGCTCCAAGGAAAGCCGTCACAATGCCCGACTCTAATTCACCGGGTCTACCGATTACACGTCCTACAACATCAGCGCCTGTTAGGAGAATGGAACCGCCAATTGCAGATAAAGGAATAAAATAGCGCATATCTGTACCAGATAAGTTTCGAATAATATGGGGGACCATTAAACCTACAAATCCAATTGGGCCGGCTATGGCAGTAATTGTTCCACAAAGGAGAACACCACAACTGGCTCCAAGAAGGCGAATTTGCTCTGTGGGGATTCCTAAACTTGTGGCAGCTTCATCGCCAAGTGCCATAATATTTAAATATGGTGCGAGAAAAATGGATAAAATTAGGCCGATTAGTAGTAGTGGCAGAATTGAAAAAATCTGCTCCCAGTTAGCACCACCAGTACTTCCTACTTGCCAAAATCGATAGGTGTTCATTACTTCTGTTCGTGGTAAAATTATTGCGGAGACAAGTGATGATAAGGCAGCGCTTACTGCTGCACCGGATAAGGCTAGCTTAATAGGGGTTGTTCCGCTTGGTCCAAGAGAACCAACAGAATAGACTAAAATAGCAGTCAGTGCGGACCCAATAATCGCATAAATTATAAATTGATTTGCAGTGTGAATGTGAAACCACGTAATACCGACAACAACAAATAGAGATGCACCGGTATTGACACCTAGTATGCTGGGATCTGCAATGGGATTTCTGGTAATAGCCTGCATGACAGCCCCCGATATAGAAAGGGCTGCACCTGCAAGCATTGAAAAGATCGTTCTTGGAATTCGTTCTTGAATAATTAGAGTTGCAAAAGTAATTTCGGATTGATTAGTTAATAACGTGGTAAAATCAGAAATCGATAGTCTTTTTGCGCCGAATAAAATTGATGCAAGAAAGGCGAGAACAAGTAATAAAATTAATAATAAGAAAGAAGGCAATTTGTTTTGCTTATTCATTGATTTTGTTGAACGCTCCTTCGATAATGCTTAAATATTCATCAAGAGTTGCTGGTATTGAGAGGGCGCTTGGGGTTGCAGCAGCGGCAAGAGGGGTACCATCAGTAATGAGAGCGACTGCTCCGTTTTGAATCGCTGGAACCGTGCTTAATAATGCGTCATTTTGCATTGCATTCAGCAAGGAATCTTCTCCATATGCGATGATTACATCAACATCGTTCAATATTTCAGCGTTTTCAGAGCTGATCATCACTGCAAAACCAGTGTTTTCTTCTGAAAGAGTAAGAATGTTATCGGAGAATGAAAATCCTAAATCTGTTAGAAAAGCAGCTCTTGGATCAACCGGTAAATAAATATAAAAAGAGCTTAAATCTGTTGGAGAAAAGTAACAAAAAGCGGCTGTTTTTCCTTGCAGCGATGGGTAAAGAGTAACTCTATCCTGAATGTAAGTTTCGAGTTTGGAGACAAGTTCAATACCTTCGGCTTCCATTCCCATTCCTTTTGCATCGAATAGAATTTGCTCTCTCCATAAAGTTTCCCATGCAGAAGTAGGGTATGCAACAACTGGTGCAATCTCACTGAGCAACGCATATTCCTCATCGGTAATTCCGGAATATGCAGCGAGAATGATATCTGGATTTGCATCACTGATAGCTTCAAAATCCAGTCCATTTGTATCGCGGAATAGGTTTGGAGATTCTTCGCCAAGTGCAGAAAATGCGGCAGCAGTCCAAGGAAGCATTCCACTTCCATCGGTAACGCCATAGTTGGCCTCTGAAATTCCGACAGGAAGTATGCCCAGTGCAAGAGGAACATCGTGATTTCCCCATGAAATGGTTACAATACGTTCTGGCTTTTCGGAAATAATTGTTTCACCAAAAGCATGTGAAATGGTAATCGGATAGTCAGAAAGTTCTTGATCTGTTGCTTCTTCAAGAGTGGTTTCTGCTGCAGAAAGATTTGTATTGTCTGTCGTAATTATGTCTTCAGCTGAAGAGCCACAGCCGAATAGTGATAGAGAGATACTAAATAAAAGTGTGATTAAAATAAATGATTGTTTCATAACAACCCTCCTTTAAATTTCTTTGGTTAGCTTTTGCTAACTTGTGTAATATACAACATACATTTCATACTTGTCAAGTAGGAATTTGTATAAAAAAGACTATCCATAAAATCTGGATAGTCTTTTTGAATCTATTTATTTATGTAATAAAAGAATTCTTAGAATTTTTTTATTAATTCAAGAATGACATTTGCAGCATCACTAGTTTTGTTTGATGTCATATTTGCCACGTATGTTTCCTGATTTTGTAATACTTCGTCAATTTCGGAAATTAGTTTGGTAGTACTTAGATCCTTTTCAAAAATCACTTTGCTAAAACCTTGTTTTTCAAAAGAAGCAGCATTTAAAAGTTGATCGCCTCTCGATACCTCTGCTGGAAGAGGTATTAGAATGTTAGGTTTTTTGAGTGCCAAGAGTTCACATATTGAGTTTGCACCTGCACGAGAAACAACTAGATCTGCTAGAGCAAAGAGGTCTTTTAATTCCTCTTTTACATACTCAAATTGTATATACCCATCAACTTGAAGTAATGACGAATCCACTTTTCCTTTTCCACATAAATGAATGATTTGATATTTCATAAGTAACTCTGGAAGCGCATTTCGAATAGACTGATTCACAGCCTGTGCCCCTAAACTTCCACCGGTGACCATGAGAACGGGAAGATCCTTTGAAAATCCACAAAAAGACCTGCCAGACTCAGCATTACCTTTTGTAAGCTCATCACGTATTGGTGAACCTGTTAGTACAGCCTTCTCTTTTGGCAGATAGGCCATTGTTTCAGGGAAATTACAACACACCTTACTTGCAACGGGGATACATAGCTTGTTTGCTAGACCGGGAGTCATATCGGATTCGTGAATAATGCATGGAATTTTTAAGCTGTGTGCAGCTCTGACCACAGGAACAGAAACAAATCCACCTTTCGAAAAGACGACATCTGGGTGAATTTCTTTCAGTATTTTTTTTGCTTCAACAAATCCTTTGATGACACGAAATGGATCGGAAAAGTTTTTTAAAGAAAAATATCTACGGAATTTTCCGGTTGGAATTCCATAATATGGAATTTTATAATCAGAAATCAGTTTGCATTCAATGCCTTCATAGGACCCAATGTATGTGATATCATATTGGTTCTCTTGTAACTGAGGAAGAAGTGCAATATTTGGAGTAACATGTCCGGCAGTACCGCCGCCGGTCAAAACTATTTTTTTCATTGGAATGCCTTTCTTCTTGAACTTATTTTTGTAAATTATAGCAGATTATTGGAAAAACCTCCAATTTTTTTTCTTGTATAGACTGTGTTTAAATTCACTTGTACGTACCAGCAAAGCCTATAAAATCAACGTTTTTTCGAAAGAATGATTGAATTCTTTTAGTAAATAGTTTATGATAAAAACCGTAAGAAATATTAAGAAGCAATAAATTTATAGTATGAGATATTAGGAAAGAGGGAAAAAATGAGCAATAAAATTTCATTTGATTATTCAAAAGCATCTTCTTTTATCGGAGAACATGAAGTTACGATCATGGGAGATCTTGTAGAAAGTGCAAAAGAACTTTTGGTATCAAAAAAGGGAGCTGGAAATGATTTTCTTGGATGGATCGACCTTCCGGAAGATTATGATAAAGAAGAATTTGCGCGTATTAAAGCAGCAGCAGAGAAAATTAAATTAGATTCAGAAGTTCTCTTAGTAGTAGGAATTGGCGGATCATATTTAGGAGCAAGATGTGCAATTGAATTTTTGTCACATAGTTTCTACAACAATATTTCAAAAGAACAGAGAAAAACACCTGAAATTTATTTCGTTGGAAATTCAATCAGCTCTACCTATATCAAAGACCTGATTGACGTAATTGGAGATCGTGATTTTTCAATTAATATGATTTCTAAATCAGGAACAACAACCGAACCAGCAATCGCATTCCGTGTGTTTAAAGATCGTCTAGAGAAAAAATATGGAAAAGAAGAAGCATCAAAAAGAATCTATGCTACAACAGATAAAGCAAGAGGATCTTTAAAAGGTCTTGCTACAAAAGAAGGATATGAGTCTTTTGTTATTCCAGATGATGTTGGAGGAAGATTCTCTGTACTTACCGCAGTAGGTCTACTACCAATCGCTGTTAGTGGAGCAGATATTGATGCATTGATGGCAGGCGCTCAGGCTGGAAGAAAAGCGGCTTTAGAAGCACCTTTTGCAGAAAACGATGCATTAAAATATGCAGCTGTTCGTAACATTATGCTTCGCAAAGGAAAAACAACAGAAGTGATGGCGAACTATGAGCCAAGTCTTCATTTTGTATCAGAGTGGTGGAAACAACTTTATGGTGAAAGCGAAGGAAAAGATCAAAAAGGTATTTTCCCAGCAAGTGTTGACCTTACTACAGATCTTCACTCAATGGGACAGTTCATTCAGGATGGAGCAAGAATTATGTTTGAAACAGTTCTTGACCTTGAAACATCAAGAGAAGAAATTGTTCTTACAGAAGAAGCAGAAGATCTAGATGGACTGAATTACTTAGCAGGACAAACCGTGGAATTTGTAAATCGTTCAGCAATGAACGGTACAATCCTTGCACATACAGATGGACAGGTTCCAAATCTTGTTATTGGAATTCCAGAAGCTACCGAATTCAATTTAGGACAATTATTCTATTTCTTTGAATTTGCTTGTGGCGTAAGTGGTTATGTTTTAGGGGTAAATCCTTTCAATCAGCCTGGAGTAGAAAGTTATAAGAAGAACATGTTTGCACTGCTTGGAAAACCTGGGTTTGAAGCGCAGAGAGAAGAACTTCTTAAAAGATTATAAATAGTATTTGAGTAAATCAAAAAAGAGAAAAGAGTCTTTGTATTCAAAGATTCTTTTTTTTGTTGATTCCTGTTTTCGGTACTATGAGGAAGTATCATATTTTGATATAATCAAAGCAGAAAGATCGGGAAAGGAAAGTTGTTTATGAATACAGAAAAAAGAAAAATAGTAATGTTAGATCGTGATACCATTGGAAAGGATATTAATGTATCTTTTTTAGAAAAATATGGTGAATTGAAAGAATACAATATGGGAACCTTGGAAGAAAAAAAGGAATGGGTGAAAGATGCTGAAATTATTATTTTTAATAAAACAGTAATGAATGAAGATCTTTTAGAGGATGCGAATAATCTGAAATTATTGTGTGTTACAGCAACGGGATATGACAACATCGACTTAGATTATACAAAGAATAGAGGAATTGTTTCAACAAATGTAAAAGCCTACTCGACAGCATCGGTAGCACAACACACCATTTCCATGGCATTATATTTACTTGAAAAATTGAAGTTTTATGATGAGTATGTAAAGTCAGGAGCTTATGCAGGACAAACGGCATTTTCTCATTTTAGCGAGACATATCAAGAACTTAGTGGAAAAACCTGGGGGATCGTTGGACTTGGAAATATTGGAAGAGCAGTAGCGAAAATTGCGGAAGCTTTTGGATGTCGTGTAATTTTTTATTCTGTTTCAGGTCATACGCAGGAATCTCCTTATCAGCAAGTAGATATGGAAATGTTGCTTCGCGAATCGGATATGATTTCTATTCATTGTCCATTGACAGAAAATAGTCGAAATCTGTTTGGAAAGGCAGAGTTTGAGAAAATGAAGAAAAGCGCGTATATCGTTAATGTTGCAAGAGGACCTATTGTGAATGAATTTGAGTTATATGATGCACTGATTGCAAATGAAATCGCAGGAGCTGCATTGGATGTACTCAAGGAAGAGCCAATGAAGAGCACGCATCCTTTGCTACAAATTCAAGATAGTAAAAAACTGTTTATTACGCCACATATGGCATGGGCAAGCATAGAATCCAGAACACGTTGCATGCAGGAGATTGGAGAAAACATCGAAGCTTTTTTAGATGGAAGAGAACGTAATCGACTATAAAAAACATCATTGTATATATTGTAGATAATTTAGAATTTTTTTAGACATATTTCGATTTCATTCATAGATTCCAATTTTTATTGTGGTATAATAATTGTAATATTCAGAAATTAGGAGGTGTCTGTTTGAAATTAAAGACACGATTATTAATTACATTTTTAACAATTATAATTATTCCTGTTGTCATGATTTCTGCCGCCTTTTTTATTTTTTTAAACATTTTGTCAAATAATGATGTAAAAGGTAGACAAAGCGCAAGTCAGATCAAAACGATTCAGACGTATGCACAAGAGATGGCGGATATTTATTCCTCATTGGAAACGACGTTGATGGAAGAGCCATACTATCTGGAGGATGAAACGAATCTGGAATTGTTGAATCAGAAAGCAGAAGAAATATCAGCATACATTGTTGTCCGTAAAGACAATGAGATTTTTTACGCAGGGGATGTTGACCGAGCGAAGCTGATTTTTGATCAATTGCCTGTTTATAAAGACAAGACTGTGCAGGAAAGGACTGGGTACTATTTTCCGGAGCTCGAAAAATATGTTTCACAACGTGATTTTATCTTTTCGGATGGTTCACAGGGGAGCATATTTATTGTAGCCAAGATCGATGACGTAATTTCTGAGAACTTTTTAATTGATATGGCATTGTCAATTATGCTAATTCTTTTAGTAACGAGTTTGATACTCACACATTGGATACATTCTAGTATTTTTACTCCAATAAGAGAGTTGAATTTAGCGATGTCAAATATTGCAGATGGAAATCTGGATTTTGAAATACAAACGCAAACAAAAGGTGAAATTGGTTCTTTATACGAGAATTACAACAACATGCGCATGCGATTAAAAGATACCGCCGAAGAAAAAATGGAAAACGATGCGCAGAATAGAGAATTGATCAGTAATATTTCACATGATTTAAAAACTCCAATTACTGCAATCAAAGGGTATGTGGAAGGCATTATGGATGGTGTTGCAGATACTCCAGAGAAAATAGATAAATACATACGAACGGTTTACACAAAGGCAAATGACATGGATCGATTGATCAATGAGCTTACCTTATATTCCGGAATCAACGCAAACCGAATACCCTATAACTTCCATAGACTACGAGTAAAAGATTATTTCAATGATTGTGTAGAAGAATTAGGTTTGGATTTGGAACAGCGAAATATTACACTCAACTATATCAATTTAGTGGATCCGGACACCGTAATTATTGCTGATCCAGAACAGCTGAAAAGAGTAATCAACAATATTGTAGGTAACAGTATCAAATATTTAGTCAAACCGGAAGGGATTATCGAAATCCGAGTTCTTAGCATTGAAGATTCCATTCGTGTGGAAATAGAAGACAATGGAAAGGGAATACCTTCCAAAGATCTGACAAATATTTTTGAACGGTTTTATCGAACTGACGCATCGAGAAACTCATCGAAAGGTGGAAGCGGTATTGGTCTTTCCATCGTGAAAAAAATCATTGAAGATCATGGTGGATATATATGGGCAACAAGCAAAGAAGAAGAGGGAACTTGCTTACATTTTGTAATCAGAAAGTATGAAGAGGTGGATCAAAATGAGTAAAATATTAATTGTAGAAGATGAAGTGGCGATTGCGGATCTCGAGAGGGATTATTTGGAACTAAATGGATATGAAGTTCAGGTAGAAAATGCTGGAGACGTAGGTCTAAAAGTAGCACTTGAAAATGATTTTGATCTAGTGGTCTTAGACTTAATGCTACCAGGAATTGATGGATTTGAAGTATGTAAAAAAATTCGACTCGAAAAAGATATGCCAATTCTTATGGTATCCGCAAAAAAAGATGACATTGATAAAATTCGAGGTTTGGGTCTTGGTGCAGATGACTATATGACAAAACCATTTAGTCCCAGTGAATTAGTAGCAAGAGTAAAAGCGCATTTATCAAGATATGATCGATTGGTAGGAACACACGCAAAAGAAAATGAAGTAGTAGAAATTCGTGGAATTAAAATTGATAAAACGGCAAGACGTGTGTATATCAATGGAGAAGAGACTGCTTTCACTACAAAAGAATTTGATTTACTAACATTCTTAGCTGAAAATCCAAATCATGTTTTTACTAAAGAAGAATTATTTAGAGAAATATGGGATATGGAATCCATCGGTGATATTGCAACGGTAACCGTTCATATCAAGAAAATTCGTGAGAAAATTGAGTACAACACAGCAAAACCACAGTATATCGAAACTATTTGGGGAGTTGGATACCGCTTTAAAGTATAATTGAGGCACAGCTATGAGAAACAACATAAAGATTGGAATGGTCTGCTGTTCCAATGCGCAAAAAGCAGAATATAAAATTAAAATCGATGAACTGGAACAGGTGCTTCATCAGATGGGACTCTCGCCACAATATGGAAGTTGTATCTATGAAGAGAATGGGTCGGTTTTGAGAGATGCAAAAGAACGCGCAGAAGCATTGATGGATTTCTATCAAAATGATGAAATACAAGAAATCTTTGATATATCCGGTGGAGATGTGGCAAACGGTGTTTTGCCATGTTTGGATTACTCTTTGATAGCAAAACAAGATAAACGTTTTTGGGGATATAGTGATCTTACAACGGTAATTAATGCGATTTATGCAAAGACCGGAAAAGAATCGATTCTCTATCAAATTAAGAACTTGGTATATGATCATTATGAACAACAAAGAAATGATTTTGAAAATACAATACTTTGTGGTGGTACGGATTTATTTAATATTGATGTTCGCTTTGTACAAGGTCAAAAAATGCAGGGTATTGTTGTAGGTGGGAATATACGATGCTTTTTGAAATTGGCTGGAACAGAATATATGCCTGATCTTCAAGATAAAATTTTGCTGTTGGAAAGCTATGGAGGAACCGTGACACAAATGGAAACCTATTTATGTCAACTCAAACAAATCGGTGCATTTCAAAAAGTTTCTGGTATTTTGTTGGGAACATTTACACAAATGGAGGCAGAGGGTTGTGTTCCGTCCATAGAAAGCATGGTGAAACAGAAGGTAGGACATAATATTCCGATAGCTATCACACGTGACATTGGACATGGTACAAATGCAAAGGGGATTATTATTGGGAGAGAAAACAATTTTTGAATTAGTAACTGATATCATGGGTATGGTACTTAGTCTAGGAATCTTCATCTTCCTGATTATATATTGGAAAAGTATACCGGATCAAATACCAACACATTATTCTGCTTCAGGAGTAGTAGATAAAATGGGCAGTAAGAATATTGTATGGATACTGCCAATTATCAACCTTGTAACCTACCTATTTTTCATGGTCATTGAGCATTTTCCACAGCTATGGAATACGGGAGTTATGGTGACTGAGGAAAATCGGATTCGTGTATTTCGAGTGACAAAAAGTCTAATACATACTATGAAACTTTTGATGGTTATCCTGTTTGTATATTTATCCTTTGCAATTTCTGTACAAATTTTAATTTCGATGTGGATCATGGGTGGTTTTATGATTTTGTTTTTTGTAAGTATCGCATTTCATCTAATTCGCTTATATATGGTGAGATAGAAAGAATTGACATGATGAATAAATAGAACTACAATTTACTGTATTCGTAATTTTGGTGATATGCCAAATTGCTGAATACAGTATTCTTCAATGTGTTCCTAAAAAAGAACAGAGAATCGCATTGACAAAAAACCTTGAATATTCTACACTTTAAGGGTATTTATAGCAAAAGGCTATGAAGAGGATTAGTACAAGTAAGATATGTCAAAGAGAGAAATCGATTGGTGAAAGATTTTACAGAAATAACTTGGAACCTACCTTGGAGCTTTACATGAAAATGTAACGTATTTCGGCGTTAACGAGTAGATAGAGGTGTCGTTATTTTTTGCGACGCAATTAGGGTGGTACCACCGAGCTTTCGGTCCCTTGCCGGGACAGAGGCTCTTTTTTATTTTTGATGTAGCTTTTGTTCCAAGATAACAGATCATGCGCCCCAAATGACGGGCTGTCTAAGAATGGAGATTATTATGGCACAGAACAAAAAAATGGTAGAAGCGATTACTTCTATGGAAGTTGATTTCGCACAATGGTACACAGATGTAGTACTTAAGGCAGAACTTATTGATTACTCAAATGTCAAAGGCTGTATGGTGATAAAACCTGCAGGATATGCAATTTGGGAACTGATTCAAAAACAGTTGGATGATGCTTTTAAAGAAACAGGCGTAGAAAATGTATATATGCCAATGTTTATTCCAGAAAGCTTATTAAAAAAAGAAGAAGCACATGTAGAAGGGTTTGCTCCGGAAGTGGCATGGGTTACACATGGTGGTTCAGAACCGTTGCAAGAACGTTTATGTGTTCGCCCTACTTCAGAGACCTTATTCTGTGATTTTTATAAAAATGATATTCAATCTTATCGTGACTTGCCAAGATTATATAATCAATGGTGCAGTGTGGTTCGTTGGGAAAAGGAAACAAGACCATTCCTTCGTTCCAGAGAATTTTTGTGGCAAGAAGGACATACAGCACATGCTACGGCTGAAGATGCAGAAGCACGTACCATTCAGATGCTCGACTTATATGCAGATTTTTGCGAAAACGTGTTGGCAATGCCGGTAGTAAAAGGAAGAAAAACAGAAAAAGAAAAATTTGCAGGAGCAGAAGCGACATATACAATTGAAGCGCTTATGCATGACGGAAAAGCATTGCAGTCAGGAACAAGTCATAATTTTGGAGATGGATTTGCAAAAGCTTTTGATATTCAATTTACAGATAAAGATAATCAATTAAAATATGTTCATCAAACATCATGGGGAATGACTACAAGGTTGATTGGTGCAATTATCATGGTTCATGGTGATGACTCTGGATTAGTATTGCCACCAAAAGTAGCTCCAACACAAGTTATGATCGTTCCAATTCAACAAAAGAAAGAGGGTATTCTGGAAAAGGCTTCAGAACTACAGACACTCTTAAAGAAAAGCGGAATTCGTGTGAAGCTGGATGATTCAGATAAGAGTCCGGGATGGAAGTTCTCCGAGTGCGAGATGAGAGGAATTCCAGTTCGTATTGAAATGGGTCCTAGAGATCTGCAGGAAAATCAATGTGTACTTGTAAGAAGAGATACAAGAGAGAAAATTACTTGTTCTTTAGACGCGTTAGCAGAAACTGTCTCAGAATTGCTCATAACAATACAGAAAGAAATGCTGGAAAGAGCTAAAAATCACGTCTTGACCCATACTTACGAAGCAAGTGATTTTGAAAGCTTCAAAAAAACGGTTGAAGAGAAACCCGGCTTTGTAAAAGCAATGTGGTGTGGAGATCGAGCTTGTGAAGATCAAATCAAAGAACTTACTGGAGCAACAAGTCGTTGTATCCCATTTGATCAGACAGGCGAAGAAGGAACATGTGTATGTTGCGGTAAGCCTGCAACGCAGATGTTGTACTGGGGACGTGCATATTAATTATCGGTCACAAAAAATGAAAATATATGAGTTTTACAAATGAAAAATCAAAGGAGAAAAAAATGAAGGTTTTAGTTATTAACTGTGGAAGTTCATCATTGAAATATCAATTGATCGACACAGATACCGAAGATGTATTAGCAAAAGGAATTTGTGAAAGAATTGGTATTGCAGAAAGTATGATCACCCATTCACCTGCAAATGGAGAAAAAGTTACGGAACAAATTGACATGCCAAATCATACGGTTGCATTTCAACTCGTAACAGAGAGATTGTTGGATCCAGAAGTTGGAGTGATCAAATCACTTGAAGAAATTGATGGAATTGGACATCGTATCGTAAATGGTGGACCAGACATGATGGATTCAACAGTTCTTACATCAGAAGTCATCAAAGAATTCTCCGGACAGATGGAGTGGGCGCCACTTCATAATCCAGCGCACTTGATTGGTATTCATTCTTGTTTGGAAGTTATGCCAAACACACCAATGGTTGGTGTGTTCGACACATCTTTTCACAAAACAATGCCTGCAAAAGCGTACATGTATGCAATTCCATATAGCTATTATGAAAACTATCATATCCGTCGCTATGGAGCTCATGGTACTAGTCATGATTTTGTATCCTATCGAATGGCAGAAATGCTTGGGAAAAAACGTGAAGATATGAAAATTATCGTATGCCACCTTGGAAATGGTGCATCAATCAGTGCTGTAAAAAATGGTGAATGTATCGATACGAGTATGGGACTTACTCCGCTTGAAGGTCTGATTATGGGGACTCGTTCAGGGGATGTAGATCCTGCACTTCTTCAATTTGTTGCAAAAAAAGAGAATAAGACATTAGATGAAGTAATTACAATTTTAAACAAAGACTCAGGTGTTTGGGGAATTTCTGGAATTTCCAGTGATTTCCGTGATATCGTAAATGCAACCAATGAAGGAAACGAAAGAGCAAAACTTGCCCTTGAAATGTTTGCATATCGCGTTGCAAAATATATCGGATCTTACATTGCTGCAATGAATGGTCTAGATGCTATTGCTTTTACTGCAGGAGTTGGTGAAAATTCAGCACCTGTTCGTAAATTGATTAGTGAATATTTAGGATACATGGGTGTCGAATTAGATCTTGAGAAAAATAAAGTATTAGGTGAAGAAACAATTATTTCAACACCAGAATCAAAAGTAGTAATGGCAATCGTGCCTACAAATGAAGAACTTGCGATTGCAAGAGAAGTTGTAAAATTAATTGGATAGTTTGAATTCAATAATCAAAAGGAAGGGTGACACAGGATCTGTGCATCCTTCCTTTTTTCTTGTAAGCAAGAATTTCAAATGCTATAATTATTGTAAGGTTAGAAAGTAATTATTGGAATTTGCAGTTTCAATTTTGATAATGGAAAGGTGTGGTCAATATTATGCAGAGAAGCAAAACAATTCGAATTCCTGATAAGGTCAACCAGATCTTACAGAGTATAGAACAGGCAGGGTTTCCAGCATATGTGGTAGGTGGATGCGTCCGTGATAGTATCATGGGTAGAGAACCCAAAGACTGGGACATCACGACCAAGGCAATGCCAGAAGATGTAAAAAAACTGTTTCGTCGAACTGTTGATACTGGTATCGAACACGGGACTGTAACAGTCATGATCGGGAAAGATGGATATGAGGTGACTACTTACCGAGTAGACGGAGAATATGAAGACTCAAGACATCCAAAAGAAGTGACATTTACAGAAGATTTAAGAGAAGATTTGAGAAGACGTGATTTTACAATTAATGCAATGGCATATAACGAAAGCGAAGGCCTAGTAGATGTTTTTGATGGAATTTCAGACATTCATAATAAGGTCATTCGTGCGGTTGGGGATCCAAAGGAGCGTTTTGGAGAAGATGCCTTGCGAATGATGCGAGCACTTCGTTTTAGTGCTGAACTTGGATATAAAATTGAGGATGAGACGAGATATGCAATTGTAATTATGGCAGCAGATCTCCAGAAAATCAGTGCGGAACGAATTCAAACAGAGTTGGTAAAGCTGTTGATTTCTCCACATCCGGACAAAATAGAAGATGCTTATGCTTTGGGAGTAACGAAATATATCCTACCTGAGTTTGATGAAGTCATGAAAGATGGAAGCCGGGGAGAGAATGTATTGGTTGCCATGCACCATGTACCAAGGGATAAAGTTGCGAGAATGGCAACTCTATTTAGTGAGTTTGGAGAAATTAGTACCGAAGCAATTTGCAGACGCTTGAAATTTGATAATGTAACGAGGAAACTTGTTGCAAAAATTGTATCCAATATAACCTTTCAACCAGATCAGACAGAAGCAGCTGTTCGAAAAGCCATATATGAAATAGGAACGGATGCATATCCCTATATATATCCTATTCAAAAAGCAATAATCCAAAGTGGTTCGGAGACGGATGATGAAAAAGAACAGCGGCTTAAAGACCTGGAGGCCGTGCATCAAATTTATCAACAGATTTTAGCTAGGGGAGACTGCCTTTCTCTTAAAGAACTGCAGATTACCGGAAAAGATTTGTTGAATCTGGGGATGCGTTCTGGAAAATCCATTGGTTATGTTTTGGAATCATTACTAGAAGAAGTTTTAAAGGATCCAAAGAAGAACGATTTTGAAACATTAAAATCAATTGCTATAAAAAATATCGAAAAATTGGGTGAATAATTTGAAGAACAAGTGGTTAGTTTTCGGGGTCATGTTTTGTATTGTATTTTTAACTGCATGTACCGGCAATAATATAATAGAAGAAAGTGTGCAGGATTCTTTGGATTCTGGGCTTGTTCTTGCAACTCCTGGAAACTATGATTCCATTGATACGGCAATTCTTGCATCAAAAAATTTGGAAGAGAACACCCTGACATTTATAAATCAAGAGACAAAGAAAAGATATACTTTGTATTATGATGGGGCGACGACTTATTACAATAAATACAATGAAAGCATAGCTTTATCACAAGTAGAGGTGGGTGATATTGTGGATATCAGCTTTATGAAAGAGCAAAAGCGTTTAAATTCATTGAATAAATCGTCAGATTGTTTTATCTATAGCGAGATTATCAATCATGAAATACGCGTGAGTGAACAAATGATTGCCGTTGGTTCCGACATATATTCATTGGATGCGGATGTTTTTGTGTCGTCCAATGGAGAAGAAATTGATATTGATGAGATACACGCATGCGATGAAATAACAATCGAAGGTTTCGAGCGAAATGTAGAGAGTATCCGAGTGGAACGCGGTCATGGTTATTTAAGTTTGTTAAATGACGAATATTTTATTGATGGTTGGATTGAAGTTGGACAGTCAACGATTCAAAAGATCACCGAAGGGATGTTGATTACAGTTCCAGAAGGGGATTACCTTGTGAAAATATCAAGTGGATCAAGTGGTGGAGAAAAAGAAGTAACGATTGAACGCGACAAAGAGGTTAAGCTTGATATTTCGGATTTAGAAATTGCAGAAACAAAAATGGGAGGGATCATTTTTACACTTTCACCAACTGATGCACTCCTGTACATAGACGGTGAGTTGGTCGATATCAGTGAAATTGTAGAACTGGAGTATGGAATTCATCAAATGGTTGTTTCGAAAGATGGATATGTAACGGTAACGCAATATCTTAAGGTGGGCACGACTCTTGCAAGTATTCAGGTTACACTTGATCCAGAGGAAACGACGGAAGATACGGAAGAAACGAACACGAACAATACAACAGATAGTACAACAGCGGAAACATCCACGACGGAAGTGGTAACGACAACTACGGGTGGAAGCGATGATGGCACGGTAACGACCACATATACTGTCTCGGTAGAATCGCCAGAAGAAGTGGAAGTGTACGTAGACGGTACCTATATTGGGATTTCGCCAGTGAGTTTTTTGAAAGTATCGGGAGAACATATTGTGACGCTTAGAAAAACAGGGTATCAAACAAGAAATTACACATTAAACGTAGATACAGAAGAAAAAAGTGTGACATATTCGTTTTCCGAATTATTACCTTTAGAATAAGAACATGAAATAGAAAAGAGATCAAAATGGAAAAAGCAACCAAAAAGACAAAAATGCAAGAGCTTGAGACAATTATTGAAACACTTCGAAGTGAGAACGGATGTCCATGGGATCGAGAGCAGACTTTTCAGAGCCTGAAACCATGCATTATGGAAGAAGCATGTGAAGTGACATCGGCCATTCGGATATATGATCAGACCGGAAATTATGAAAATCTTCGTGAAGAACTTGGAGATTTGCTACTTCAAGTTTTCTTGCTTAGTCAGATTGCAAAGGATGATGGCTTATTTTCTATTGAAGATGTAGTAGATGAAATATCGAAAAAAATGATTCGAAGACACCCTCATGTTTTTGGAGATGCAAAAGTTCGTGATTCCAAAGAAGTCCTGAAAAATTGGGATGAGATAAAAAAGGAAGAAAAGAAAACTCAAACATGGGTCACGTCACCACTTACAGAAATTCCTCGTGAACTTCCATCTTTGACACGCGCGACGAAGGTAATTAAGAAAATGGATAAAGTTTATGGAGAAAAAATTTCTGAAGAAGAAAGTTTGAAGAACATCTTGGAAATGACGAAAGAATTGTCTGTGAATAAAGATAATAAAACAGAGTATGAGGGACGATTAAGCGAAATGCTTTGGGATGTCTGTAACCTTGCCAAGGAGAATAAAATTTCAATAGAACAAGTATTTAACGATCATATAGAAAATCACATCGAACGAGTGGAAAAACATAGTAATTAATGCCTAGAAGTGCTTAAAAATAGGGAAAAACCTTGACAAAGGCATGCAAAAACGATATAAATATTAAGTAAGTGAAAAACACTTCGGAGAATAAATATTATATGAGCAAATAGGAGGCATTTTAATGAACAAAACAGAATTAGTAGCAGCTATGGCTGATCAGGCAGGACTTACAAAGAAAGACGCAGAAGCAGCTTTAAAAGCTTTCACAGATGTAGTAGCAAGTGAGTTAAAAGATGGTGGTAAAATTCAATTAGTTGGATTCGGTACTTTTGAAGTATCTGAAAGAGCATCTAGAGAAGGAAGAAATCCTCAAACTGGAGAAACTATGAAAATTGCCGCTTCTAAAGCGCCAAAATTCAAAGCAGGAAAAGCATTAAAAGATATGGTAAATGCATAATAAATGTTTCTTTGAAGAACTCGGCGACGAGTTCTTCTTTTTATTTACTCATACGAATTATCTTAAAGGGGAAATCAATGCGTTTAGATAAATATTTAAAAATATCAAGAATCATCAAGAGAAGAACTGTTGCAAGTGATGCTTGTAATGCAGGCCGAGTAATGGTAAATGGAAAACAGGCAAAAGCATCTACAACTGTTAAAATTGGGGATGTGATAGAAATTCATTTTGGAAACAAAGAGATTAAGGTGGAAGTGCTTCAGATTCAGGAGCATACTAGAAAAGAAGAAGCAGAGGAAATGTTCCGTTATTTATAAAAATATGATATGATGATGAGGAATCAATATCAGTTAAAGAGGGATTGTATGAGAAGAAGAATTACAACCCGTAAAAAGGGACAAAATCGATTGGCAATTGGCTTGATCTTCATAGTTGTTGTAATGTTGGTAGTTACAGTGTCTATGAGGAGTATTTCGTTACGGAAAGAACAAGAAGAATATAACCAAAGAATTGAAAAACTGGACGAACAGATTCAGGAACAAAATGAATACACAGAATCCTTAGAAGAACTCAGACAATATATGCAAACGAATGAATATGTAGAGGAAGTTGCAAAAGAAAAGTTGGGGCTGGTTTATGAGGACGAAGTGATATTTAAAATCGAAGATTAGTACGGGTGGTTTGTCCATCCGTATTTTTTGCTACTTATAGAACGAAAAGAAAGAGGCATGGTTCATGTTGGAACAAAGCGTTTATTCTTATATCAAAAAACATCATATGATTGAGGAAGGCGACACCATAATTGTAGGAGTTTCTGGAGGACCGGATTCGATTTGCCTGTTCCATTTGCTTCTTCGATTGATGAAACAAATTCCGTTTTCTATGTACGTAGTACATATACATCATGGACTACGGATTGAATCCGATCAAGAAGAAATATTCGTAGAAGCGTTATGTAAGCATAATGAAATTCCTTTCCACATTTTTCACGAGGATGTAGTGACTTATGCGAAAACAAAACATTGCTCCTTGGAAGAAGCAGGAAGAATCCTAAGATATAGAGACTTTGAGCTGGTTTCAGAAGAGATTTGCCAATCTGGCAAAGAGGAAGCAAAAATAAAAATAGCAGTCGCTCACAATAAAAATGATCAGGCGGAAACGGTGTTATTTCATTTGTTCCGTGGGTCAGGAATAGAAGGACTTGGTGGAATCGCCCCGGTGAATCATAAAATCATTCGTCCGCTTTTAGAGATTGACCGAAGTGAAATTGAAAAATACTTGACAGAACAAGATTTGGGATTTTGCGTTGATCGTACAAATGAAGAGGATCATTTTGCGAGAAATCGTATTCGACACCACATCCTTCCATTTGCAGAAGCCAAGATTTGTGAGCAGTCGATCGCACACATCAGTAATACGGCGACGAACATTCAGGAAGTAAATTCTTTGCTCCATCAATTGGTGGGAAAGGCAAAGCTTGATACTGTGATTTATCAAAAAGAAAGCGATGTTTTGCTATCAAAAGAAACGTTTGATCAAATGCATATAGCAATTCAAAAGGAATTGATCAAAGAGATTTTGTATGAAGTAGCCGGAAAACGTAAAGATTTTAGTCGAACACACATTTTGGATGTGCATTCTTTGTTTGATAACCAAGTGGGAAAAGAAATTTCACTTCCTTATTCATTGACTGCAACACGTACATATGAAGGGGTAAAGATACATAAAACCACAGAAAAAAAACACGGAAATCTACAAGACCTTGAAATGTACGAGCTGAAACTGGGAGAGAATCAGATTCCGGGAATAGGAAAGATTTGGCTTAGCTTTGAAGAAGATATGCAGAATCTGAAAATTCCTGAAAAAAAGTGTACGAAGTGGTTTGATTATGATAAAATAAAAAAATGCTTAATTGCGAGAAAACGTATGCCGGGAGACTTTTTTACGATTACGGACGCTCAAAGTAAGAAAAAAATAAAAGAATATTTGATTAATGAAAAGGTTCCAAGAGAGGAACGTGAGCAAATGTTCTTTATTGCCGATGGACAGCATATCGTGTGGTTGATTGGAAGAAGAATTTCGGAAACTTATAAAGTGACCGAGAAGACAAAAAAAATAATAAAAATTCATATAGAAAGTATGGGTGAAAATTGAAAGGAGATAGCATGGGAGAAAAAATTCGAGTTATGCTAAGTGAAGAAAAAGTTGATCAAAGGATTCGTGAGATCGCAGATCAGATCAATCAAGATTATAAAGGAAAACAGGTTCATTTGATCTGTGTCTTAAAGGGTGGAGCGTTCTTCATGGTTGAACTTGCGAAACGTCTAACGGTTCCAGTATCCTTGGATTTTATGTCTGTTTCAAGCTATGGCGGAGGAACGGAATCTAGTGGAATTGTTAAAATAGTTAAGGATTTAGACGAAACATTAGAAGGAAAAGATGTATTGGTTGTAGAAGATATTGTGGATTCCGGAAGAACACTAAGTTACCTTTTGGAAATGTTGAAAAAAAGAGGACCTAAAAGTCTTGCATTATGCACACTTCTGGATAAACCTTCTCGTAGAGTGATTGAAGTGAAAGTGGATTACACTGGATTTCAAATTCCGGATGAATTTGTGATAGGATATGGACTAGATTATGATCAAAGATATCGCAATTTGCCATACATTGGAGTTGTTGAATTAGATTAGGAGGAAAGATTTTGAAAAACCCTGGAAAAAATTTAGGCTTATATTTTATAGTAATTATGTTTATTATCATATTTGCCATATTTATTAGAAACTATAATACCATGGATGTGACACTTAGTGAGCAGGAACTGGCTACGATACTGGAAAGTCCAGCTGAAATTGAACAAATTGCAATTACTCCAAATGAGAGCAATGAAACAGGTACAATGACCTTATATATGGTGGATGGAAGCAGACGTATCAAATACCTGTCAAATGTGGAAACCATGCAAAATGAGCTAAAGGAACGTGGTTTGGATAATAAATTAAATTCCATTCCAGGAGATTCTATGCTCCAGTACATTGTTCCGGGGCTAATTATGGTTCTTGTGGTTGTAGCATTGTTTTCATTCATGAATGCAAGAAGTGCCGGCGCTGGTGGTTCTAGCAATAAAATGATGAACTTTGGAAAGAATCGTGCAAAACTTTCAACAACGGATAATAAAATTCGCTTTAAAAATGTTGCTGGGCTTATGGAAGAAAAAGAAGAGTTGTCGGAGATCGTAGAATTTTTAAAATCTCCATCGAAGTTTACGCAGATCGGCGCAAGAATACCAAAAGGAGTTCTCTTAGAAGGTCCTCCTGGGACGGGTAAAACACTGCTTGCAAAAGCAATTGCAGGGGAAGCAAGTGTACCGTTTTTCAGTATTTCTGGATCTGATTTTGTGGAGATGTTCGTTGGTGTGGGTGCATCTCGTGTACGAGATTTGTTTGAAGAAGCAAAGAAAAACAGTCCATGTATTGTGTTCATCGATGAAATTGACGCAGTTGCCAGAAGAAGAGGAACCGGAATGGGTGGCGGTCATGACGAAAGAGAACAGACCTTGAACCAACTTTTGGTTGAAATGGATGGATTTGGAGCAAATGAAGGGATTATAGTTCTCGCAGCAACAAACCGTGTGGATATTTTGGACCCTGCAATACTTCGTCCAGGTCGATTTGACCGAAAAGTAGTGGTTGGAAGACCGGATGTTAGAGGCAGAGAAGAAATTTTACATGTTCATGCAGAAAATAAAAAAATGTCTGAGGATGTTGACTTAAAGCAAGTGGCACAAACAACAGCTGGATATACAGGAGCAGATTTGGAAAATCTCCTAAATGAATCTGCAATTATTGCTGCTAAAAGTGATCGTAAATTTATCAACCAAGAAGATATAAAAAAAGCATTTATTAAAACTGGAATTGGAACAGAAAAGAAGAGCCGAGTGATTTCTGATGAAGAAAAACGTATCACAGCTTATCATGAATCAGGGCACGCGATTCTATTCCATGTACTTCCTCATGTTGGACCTGTGTATACGG
The DNA here is from genome assembly GCA_963666475.2 of Lachnospiraceae bacterium. Taxonomy (GTDB): domain Bacteria; phylum Bacillota; class Clostridia; order Lachnospirales; family Lachnospiraceae; genus JBFHIZ01. Next base: position 2,171,923 of record CAXXJM010000001.1, read on the forward strand.
TGTCCGTTATTCCTACAGGAAATGGAGCGGCGGGATACACCATGCCACTTCCTGAAAAAGACGAGATGTTCATGACGAAAAAGAAAATGATGGAAGAAATCATGGTTTCTTTAGGTGGAAGAATCGCTGAAGAATTAGTATTTGACGACATCACAACAGGAGCATCAGCAGATATAAAACGAGCAAGTAACATTGCGAGAAGCATGGTCTCAAGATTTGGTATGTCGGAAACGATAGGTGTAATCAATTACCATGATGATGAAGATGAGGTCTTTATTGGAAGAGATCTTGCACATCAAAGAAATCATAGTGAAAGTATTGCAGCAGAGATTGATCGTGAAGTGAAATCTATCATTGATCAGTGCTATGCAAACGCGAAGGAACTACTTAATCAGAATCGTTCGATTCTAGATGCAAGTGCAGAACTTCTCATTCAAAAAGAGCGTATTTCAAGAAGTGAATTTGAAGCTCTATTCGACTAAAATTGGTAAAATCTAACAAAAATTAACGCTTGTTTTTGTAAAAATTGTAGAAGACGAGTATAGACATTAGGACGTGGTGGTTTTATAATGAATAATGTAATCCCCATTACAAAGTTTTTTTGCTATACCCATATGAAGAAATACCTTCTCGAAAAAGACAGCGTTGCTGTCTTTTTTACTTTGTAGAAAATAGACCCGGAGTTTTTTGATACTCCATAGAAAGATGCAGGAAAGAACCATGAAATTTGATGATAGAATATTATATAGTGATCTAACAGAAGAATTTATCATTCCGATGCAACCAAAGGAATTTGAGCCAGTTACGATTCGTTTGCGCGCGTTATCTTCTCATGTTGAACACGTATATTTTGTCACCCCAGAGAAGAAAACAAAAATGTACTTGGCAGAAACTACGGGTGCATTTGAATATTATCAGATCACGTTTTTATTAGGAAACCAGACCCTTAGATATTATTTTGAAGTGCATGCAAATGGCGAAGTTGCGTATTATGATGTGCGCGGAGCAGCTAGAGATATACAGGACCATTATTTCTTTCGTATTATTCCTGGATTTGATGTTCCGGATTGGGCAAGAGGAGCGGTAATGTACCAGCTCTATGTGGATCGTTTTTTTAATGGAGACCCATCCAATGATGTGCTCACAAATGAATATATGTATCTTGGAGAACCATCCCAGAAAGTGGACAATTGGGAAAAACTTCCCGCACTTATGGGCGTTCGTGAATTTTACGGAGGAGATTTACAGGGTGTGCTGGATAAATTGGACTATTTACAGGACCTTGGAATCGAAGTGATTTATTTTAATCCGTTGTTTGTATCCCCGTCCAATCATAAGTACGATATTCAGGATTATGACCATATCGATCCACATATTGGAAAAATTGTTTTTGATGAGGGAGAACTCCTTGATGAAAAGACAAGAGAGAATCGATATGCTACAAAATATATTAATCGTGTAACTGCAAAACAGAATTTGGAAGCAAGTGACGCTTTCTTTGCTGAAGTTGTAGAAGAAATCCACCGAAGAGGAATGAAAGTAATCCTGGATGGTGTGTTTAATCATTGTGGTTCATTCAATCGCTGGATGGATCGAGAACGTATCTATGAGCAAGAAGATGGGTATGAAAAAGGGGCATATATTTCAAAAGAATCCCCTTATAAAGATTATTTCTCGTTTCACGCTAAAAAGTGGCCTTATAACGGAAGTTATGATGCTTGGTGGGGATTTGATACCTTGCCAAAACTAAACTATGAGGGAAGTGAAAGTTTATATCACGATATTCTTCGCGTTGCGGCAAAATGGGTTTCTCCTCCATATAATGTGGATGGATGGAGACTGGATGTGGCAGCAGACCTTGGTAAAACACCAGAAGTTAATCATAAATTTTGGAAAGACTTTAGAACGGTCGTAAGACAGGCGAATCCGAATGCCATCATTATTGCAGAACACTATGGGGATCCGTCTCCATGGTTGGATGGAAAGCAATGGGATACGGTAATGAACTATGATGCTTTTATGGAACCGGTTACGTGGTTTTTGACGGGTATGCAAAAACATAGTGATGATTACAGAGAAGATCTTTATGGAAATGCAGATGCATTTTATGGGGCTATGAGACATCATACTGTGCATTTTTCAGGACCTTCCATTGAAGTTGCAATGAATGAATTGTCAAATCATGACCATTCAAGATTTCTTACCAGAACAAATAAAAAAGTAGGACGTGTAGATTTGCTCGGTCATGAAGCTGCGAGTTCAGGTGTTGATAAAACAGTCATGCGATTGGGTGTTCTTATCCAAATGACATGGGTTGGTGCGCCGACCATATATTATGGAGATGAAGTAGGTCTTTGTGGATTTACAGATCCAGACAATCGTAGATCCTATCCTTGGGGAAAAGAAGATTTTGAACTTTATAATTTTCATAAACAAATGATTGAAATACGAAAAAATAATCCAGTATTGAAAAAGGGATCGGTAAGACTTCTAAATGCAGATTATTTCTTCTTGTCTTATGCACGTTTTACTCAAAAAGAAGTGTTTGTTGTAGCAATCAACAATGGGCAAAAAGAGCATGTAGTAGACATGGATTTATTTTTCCTTGGCGTGGAAGACGGTAGCAAATTGGAACGTTTGATGTTGACGGATCAAAAGGGCTATACAAGAGAATGGCATGAATACGAAGTGGAAAATGGATGCATTCATTTGGTGATGCCCCCACAGTCCGGTCTCCTGTTACATACCCCTCTGAAGAACCAGAAGAAGGAAAAAAACTTCTTGCAATTTGTATAGACTTATGCTATATTTTTATATTGTCAGAGCAAATTTTCGCTGACTTTCATATAAAAATATGGATGGATTCCCGAGTGGCCAAAGGGGGCAGACTGTAAATCTGTTAGCAGCGCTTTCGAAGGTTCGAATCCTTCTCCATCCATCCGCCGGCGTGGCGGAACTGGCAGACGCGCAGGACTTAAAATCCTGTTGTAGTGATACAGTACCGGTTCGATTCCGGTCGCCGGCATGAAAAAAGAGTACCCAAAGGGTGCTCTTTTTTCATGCCACAAGGTGAAATGGAATAAGAAATATCGCGAAGCGATATTTTGGAGCCAACAAAGTTGGCTTTGAGGTCGCCGGGGAAGAGTACCCAAAGGGTGCTCTTTTTTCATGCCACAAGGTGAAATGGAATAAGAAATATCGCGAAGCGATATTTTGGAGCCAACAAAGTTGGCTTTGAGGTCGCCGGGGAAGAGTACCCAAAGGGTGCTCTTTTTTCATGCCACAAGGTGAAATGGAATAAGAAATATCGCGAAGCGATATTTTGGAGCCAACAAAGTTGGCTTTGAGGTCGCCGGGAAGAGTACCCCAAGGGTGCTCTTTTTTCATGCCACAAGGTGAAATGGAATAAGAAATATCGCGAAGCGATATTTTGGAGCCAACAAAGTTGGCTTTGAGGTCGCCGGGAAGAGTACCCAAAGGGTGCTCTTTTTTCATGCCACAAGGTGAAATGGAATAAGAAATATCGCGAAGCGATATTTTGGAGCCAACAAAGTTGGCTTTGAGGTGGCGGGGGTAGCGTGTTGGGCGAATTGTGCTATGGAAAAAGGAATTTGCCCATTTTTCATGTAATGTAAATGAATTTTAGTATTAAATTAATATAATTGGGCATTTTGGTTTTATAAGAAGAATTAATGACCATATTCTCAAGAAAATTAGTCAAAAATAATTTAGGTTTTGCGAAAATGCCCAAAGATATAATACTAGAATTAAATCTGGATGAACAGTAGCCATAACTGAAAAGTTCTTGCATAATTTGGCATTTTATGAATAATTATATATAATGTAATGGAGTATTTACAAAGCAAAAATGTAATTACAAAGTAAGAATGAAAACATAGTTTAAGCAGCAATGAAAATATTTAATATATGACAATAGATAATATAAAGCTTTATTGTGAGGCGTTATATGAAATTGTGAGAACGGAGAATTGGATGAAGGACTTATTTCAAATAGAAAACAATCAATTATTTTATGCAGTACCTGTTATGCAAGGTCCAGTTAGCGGAATCGTACATATACCTGGTTCAAAGAGTATGACGAACCGTGCATTGCTTTTAGCAGCTTTAGGAGAAGGAAAAAGTCATCTAAGAGGAGTCTTGTTTAGCGATGATTCCAGACATTTTTTAAGCAGTTTGGAATCATTAGGATTTGCAATGCAGATTGATGAGGCAAACTGTGAGGTTGTTCTAGAAGGTTGTGGAGGAAAGATTCCAAAAAACGAAGCAGTAATTCATGTTGGAAGTGCGGGAACAGCAGCTAGATTTTTGACAGCAATGCTTGCATTTTCCTCGGGGACATATGAGATCCAATGTTCGGAGCAAATGAAAAAAAGACCAATGTTACCGCTATTTGATGCGCTTATTTCGGCTGGTGCAAAGATTACTTATCTAGAAGAAGAAGGACATTTGCCCATCCAAATCGTTGGTAATCAAGGGGAATGTGAAGATCTTGATATGGATATTACACAAAGTACGCAATTCTTAAGTGCACTTATGATGGTCGCTTCGATGACTGGAAAAGATATGAGAATTCATATCACAAGTGAAAAAAAAGACGGTGCATATATTCGGATTACAAAAAATATGTTGGCCCAATGCAAGGTAGATGTAGACTTGATTCAGGATACATACTTGATTAGAGGGGCACAAAAACCGATTCTTGGAGATTATAAGATAGAGCCTGACGTATCAGCGGCATGTTATTTTTATGCATTGGCAGCAATTACTGGTGGAACGATAACGGTGTTTGGTGTGAAGCCAGAACTGATGCAGGGAGATATGAAATTTATTTATGCCCTTGAGAAGCTGGGCTGTAGCATTAAAAATACTGAACAAGGCATAGAATTGACTGGTCCAACTGGAGGGATATACGAAGGATTGGATATCAATATGAATGACTTTTCGGATCAGGCACTAACTATGTCTGTTGTGATGTCCTATGCAACAACTGCATCCAGGATTCGTCAAGTGGGGCATATTCGAGGACAGGAATGCAATCGTATGCAGGCTATTGTTCGGGAACTTACAAAAGCAGGAATCTCTTGTAAAGAAGAGGGGGATGACATCTTGATAGAGCCAGGAGTGGCACATGCGGCAGAAATCGAAACGTATGATGATCACAGGGTGGCAATGGCATTTAGTTTGCTTGGAATACGTACGGAGGGAATTCGTATATTCGATCCAAAATGTACACGAAAGACTTTTGAAAATTATTTTGAGGTATTTGATACCTTACTACGTTCTAATATGTAGTATGATCGAACATAGTCACCAAATAAAAAAGGAGGAATTTGTATGATTAGACATATCGTTATGTTTACAATCAAGGAGTATGCGGAGGGAAAAACGAAAGAAGAGAATTTACAGGAAATTCTATCGCGATTACAAGGATTTGAAAACCAAATTCCAGTTTTGAGAAAATTTGATGTAGTAATAAATGATCAAAAAGCAGATCAGTCAAATTATGATTTTGCATTAATTTGTGATTTTGATAATTTGGAAGATTTGGATCGGTACCAAACACATCCAGTGCATAAAGAATTTGGAGCGTTTTTAGTAAAGGTTAAAGAAAATAGAGCGTGTATTGATTACGTAATATAGTAATTGTATGATATGAAATATAGTCCCTGCAGAAAGAACTGTAAAGAATTCTTCTGCAGGGATTTTTAAGGTAGAAAAATATATAGTGCATAGGGAATAGAGATAAATTTCCGAGGATTATCTTGGTCAAGTATCAGTATTTATGATAAAATTAAAAAGATGGAAAAATCCTCAGAAAATGAAATGGAACGACGATAGGAGGAATAGAAATGAAAACAGATGTATTAATAATAGGAGCAGGTCCGGCAGGTATTTTTACAGCACTTGAGTTAATTAAAAAAGACACGAGCAAAAAGATCACGCTTGTAGAAAAAGGACAGCCAATTGAAAAGAGAAGATGCCCAAAAGAAGTAACAAATAGATGTGTGAACTGTCAACCAAATTGCCATATTACGACTGGATTTTCAGGAGCTGGAGCATTTTCCGATGGAAAATTATCGTTAAGCTATGAGGTCGGAGGGGATTTGCCAAATCTAATAGGGGTGAATGCAGTAGAAGAATTGATCGATTATGCAGATAAAATTTATCTCGAATTTGGAGCGGATGAAAAAGTAGAAGGAATTAATCAGGGAGACGATGTAAAAACAATACGAAAACAGGCCATAAAAGCGGGCTTAAAATTGGTGGACTGTCCAATTCGTCACTTGGGTACAGAAAAGGCACAAGAGATTTATTATGCAATTGAGCAGTACCTGTTACAACATGGTGTAGAGATTTTATTTGGACATGAATGTCAAACTTTGATATTAGAAGATAATGAATGCAAGGGCGCATATATTGAAGGGAATAAAGAAAACATTGCCTGTCATGCAAAACACACTATTGTTGCCACTGGAAGAAGAGGTGCGGACTGGCTCGAAAAGCAATGTGCAACGCACAACATAGCACATCAGCCAGGAACAGTAGATATCGGTGTACGTGTAGAAGTCCGTAATGAAGTGATGGAATTTGTAAATAATGTACTGTATGAATCAAAATTGATTGGATATCCACAGCCGTTTAAGAATAAAGTACGAACATTTTGTCAGAATCCAGGAGGATTTGTAAGTCAGGAAAATTATGACAATGATCTTGCGGTTGTAAATGGGCATTCCTATAAAGAAAAAAAATCAAACAACACAAACCTTGCTATTTTGTGCTCTCATAATTTTACGGAACCATTTAATCAGCCGATTGCGTATGCGCAAAAGGTGGGAGAACTAACAAATATGCTTGGAGATGGACATATTTTAGTGCAGCGGTTTGGTGATATATTGGACGGAAAAAGAACATGGCCAAAAGAACTCTCTAGATCCAATCTTGTGCCAACGCTTCCCGATGCTGTAGCAGGGGATATTACAGCGGCAATGCCGTATCGAGCAATGGTAAATATCATCAACTTTATTCAGGCGGTTGATGTAGTGGTACCAGGGTTTGCATCAACGGAGACTTTACTATATTCACCAGAGCTCAAATTTTACAGCAATAAGATTAAACTGGATCAGCATTTGAACACGAATGTAAAAGGACTACACTGCTTGGGGGATTCCAGCGGATGGACAAGAGGTCTCATGATGGCATCCGTCATGGGCGTTTACATGGCAAGAGAGTTAGAAGAATAGAAAAGGGAGCAAATAAGTATGAAGATCATTCATTGTGCAGATATTCATCTAGAATCAAAATTGAAAACGAATCTGACAACAACGCAGGCAAAAGAGAGAAGAGAAGAAATCCTTTTAACATTTGAAAGAATGGTTGATTTTGCCAAGAATAATCAAGTTGATGCGATTCTCATAGCGGGAGATTTGTTTGACACTGGAAATGTCACAATGAAGACAAGAAACAAGATTGAGCTTTGTATCAAAGAACATAAAGAAATCGCATTTTTTTATTTAAAAGGGAATCATGATGTAGACAATTTCACATCTGGAATGGAAGAACTTCCAGAGAATCTTCATTTGTTTTCGAATCAATGGAAGACTTACATGTTTCAAGAGATTACAATCAGTGGAGTTGAGATTACTGCAAAGAATATCAATAAGATATATGAAGAGTTGGTATTAGACCCAGAGCAGTTTAATGTTGTAATGTTGCATGGTCAGGAAGCGAATTATATCGGAAAAGATCAGACAGAAGTAATCAAAATTCCAGCTCTTGCCAATAAGTTTATTGATTATTTGGCGTTGGGACATATTCACATGCGTAAAAAAGGAAACATCGATACCAGAGGAGTCTTTTGTTATCCGGGATGTCTAGAAGGTCGAGGATACGATGAAAGTGGTGAAAAGGGATTTGAATTATTAGAAATCGAGCAAGGACATATCAAAACTACATTTGTTCCATTTGCGTCTAGAACGATTCATGAAATTATAATTGACATTACAGGAACCGAAACAACACATGCAATTGATTCTCGGATTTCTGAGAAACTGGATACAATACCACAAAAAGACATGGTGAAAGTCGTACTAAGTGGGAAGGTGCCGGTTTATGCAGAAAGAGATATGGTTTATTTAGATACAAAATATAAGAATCGTTTTTATTCGTATAAAATTGAGGATGATCAAGTAAGACTTCAACTAAATCCAAAGGACTATGAGTCGGACGCATCGTTAAAAGGTGAATTTATCCGTCTGCTAATGGGAAAAGGGTTTGAGGAAGAAAAGGAGTCGGCAATTATTGAGCTAGGTTTAAAAGTACTTGCTGGGGAGGATGTAGATCGATGAGATTACAAGAATGCTATATCGAGAACTTTGGTTGCCTGCATCAATTTTCCTATCAATTCACGGAACCACTAACAACGATTATGGAATCCAACGGATGGGGAAAGAGTACCTTGGCTGTATTTTTGAGATCCATGTTTTATGGACTTCCAAATGTTAGAAATCATAAGTTGGATGAAAATGAGAGAAAGAAATATTCCCCATGGTCCGGAGGGAAAATGGGTGGATATGTTATTTTTGAGGTGAATGGAAAGCAGTATCGAATGGAACGTTCTTTTGAGAAGCGAGAAAAGGACGATACATTTGTTTTGTATGATCAAGTGTCGGGATTAATATCAAATGACTTTTCGGAAAAAATTGGTGAAGAGTTGTTTGGAATTGATTTAGATGCCTATTCTAAAAGTGCCTATATTTCTCAAAACGCGATTGAGTTTGGGACGAACGATAGTATGAATGCGAAATTGGGAAATTTGTTGGACAGTAATGATGATATCAATAATTTTGATCAAGCAATTAAAAAATTAAATGAAGCAAGAAAATATTATAAAAAAACAGGGAAAAAGGGAAGTATTGCAGAAGCAGAACAAAAGATTGCTGAGCTGAAAATTAAACTAGAAAAAAAAGAGGCGAATCAGAATTCCATACTAGAAAGACAGGAACAGCAAAGAAGCATTACAGAGAAGAAAGAAAAACTGGATGATCAGATTCAGGAAACAAAAAAACAAATTCAAATTGCTTCGAGACAAGAGGCGAACCGAGAAAAGAAAAAAAGATATGATGATATACAATTGTCGGTTCAAGAACTTTGTGAAGAATTGAAAAATGAATCCGCTTTTTTTGTGAATGGAGTTCCAACGAGCGAACAGATTCAAGAATGCAAGGAGAATATCCAAAAAATAAATGAGGCCGTCGGGGCAAGAGATAGTTACAAACTAAACCCGGAAGAAATTTCTTTACTTGCGTTGTTTGAACAAAAAATAGCTTTGGGAATTTTTTCAGAAGAAACGCTTCATCAAATGGAAGAAAAAGAAAGAAAAAATCGTGAGATTCGAATTCTTATCAATGAAGGAGAGCTATCCGCTGAGGAGCAGAAGATAAAATCAGAGGGGGAACTTCTTTTTCGAGAAGAAATTCCTTCGAGAGAACAGATTTCCTACTACTCTAAGGCAATTGCCGAACAAAATCATTTACAGCAAAAGTTGAGACAGGAGGAGCTTACCGGTGGCACGACAGAAGGTCGATCAAAAAGACCAATGAAAGGAGCCTTGCTTGTAAGTGTGCTAATTGCAGTTCTTGGGATGCTGTCGTATTTTTGGATTACTCCACTTCTAGGTGGTATTCTGATGGCAATTGGGGTTCTTGCGGCAGTGACTTCAGGGATTCTTCTTGTGATTCAAACGAAGCAAAATAATACAAAGCAACAGTCTCAAATAGAGAAGACAGAACGCGAATTAAAGGAGATGCAGCAAAAACTGGATGCCTTTATTGGGATGTATATTCTTCCGACGGATCGAAAAGAGCCATTTGAAGATCTGATGGAAATCGAAAGAATGCGCGCAGAATATATACGTGTAATAGAAAAACAAAAGCGAAACAATACTGAGGAATTACGAGCAACATTACATTCGAATCAGGAACGACTTCTTCAGTTTTTGGAATCTATGGAAGTAAAAACAGCGAATATAACGAACAGCTTTGAAAATGAAATTGCACTGCTTCGAGATCAATATCGGTACTTTTGTGATCTTCTTGAAAAAAGAAGACAGGAAATGAAAAACGAAGAGCAGATGAAAGACTACCAAGCAAAAATTGATAGATTTCTTGGAAGATATACTTTTGCTTCGCATCTGACCTATGGAGAAAAAATTGAAGTTCTTCATGAAAAAATCAACACAAATACGCGATTGAAAAAAGAAGTTAAAGTACTCGAGGAAAAACTTCATAGCTTGGAGGAAACAGAAGATTTTAAAGAATGGAGTCTAGAAAAATCCATCGAAGGAGATCTTTTGACCTTGCAGGACAAGGAGCGCGAATTAGAGGAGCAAAAAGAAAGCCTTCGCCAGTCAGAAAAAGATATCGAAACTGCCATGGATGCGTTGCTAGAAAACCATGACGAGTTGTTGGAAAATGAACAAGAAATGGTCTTGCTAGAAGAACAAATGGCGAAAGATCGAAAACGATGCGAGATTATCGAAGAAACTTCAAAGTATTTGCTAGAAGCGAAAGAGTCTTTTTCGAAACATTATATGAAGGGATTTCGTGGAGCATTTGAACAATATATAGAGAAAATTGCGTCGGTAGATCTTGCTGGTGCAAGAATCGATGCAAATATGGAAGTACAAGTTAACACACAAGGAGCGCTAAGGGAGTTGGACTTTTTTAGTAGGGGAAACAAGGATCTGGTTAATGTATGTGCCCGATTTGCTTTGATTGACGCGTTGTTTGAAGAAGAAAAACCATTTGTTATTTTGGATGATACCTTTGTAAATTTGGATCAGGAGCGATTGGATCAGGTGCTGAAACTGCTGAAACAAATTTCAAGCAATATTCAAATTATTTATTTTGTTTGTCATGAAAGCAGACTTGCATAAGAAAAGTAGGATTAAGAAGATAAAGTACAAAAAGGTTGCGCTCTTATTAAAAATAAGAGCGCAACCTTTTTTATTCAGAATGTATACGATTATATAATCGTGCATATTGTATTGCAAAAAATATGAACAATACCAGGTATAATAGAAAAAGTCCAACATACAAAATGAAGAGGATGTTGCTTATGGAGCCGTGCAAGGAGTATTGCAAATAAATTTGAGGACAAATCAAAAACGCGAATATCAGGAGTAAGGGAATCATTCGACCTTTGAAGACTCTTGAGACCATATCTAATTTTGACTGATCATCAGAAAAAATTTCTTCGTCTCCATGCATATCTTTTTCGGGCTTGCGAAAATAACTATATCCTACAAAGTCGCAAATATGCTCCCACCCGCAATCAGAATAGATTTTTTGATATGCAGAACTATGGCGATAATGATCTGGATGATAATCCAATTGATAGGTGACTTCTTCGGGTTCGCATTTTGAAAAATGATACAGACCAGGAAGCGAAACACTTTCAAATTTCCAGCCATTCAGGTGTTCCGTTTGTAAGTATCGTTCTTCTTGCTTGTATTGTGGGATTGTAAAAAAATGAAAAGTAGTCTTTGTGGATCTCATAGTTTTGCCTCCTTCATGTTTTTGAAGAGTCGTTCAATTCTCTTTGTTTCTAAAAGTAATACCGATTTTCCTAATTCGGTACTTTGATAAGTCTTTCTTTTTTCTTTCTCCTGGACAAAAATGATGAGGCCATCTTTTTCCATTTTAGAAAGAGTACCATACATTGTTCCTGGGCTAATCCTTATTTCGCCATCGGTCATTTCTTCTACTTTTTGAATAATTCCATAGCCATGCATTTCCAGTTGAAGACAGAGCAGAATATAGAAACTGGTCTCTGTCATGGGGACATAAACTTTCCTGATGTGTGCGTTCATTTGAAATCTCCTTCATAATATAGTTTGTAAATGATTGTTGTTATGTCACAGTTCGATATATCGCACTTCGTTATATATTATATATAGCACTTCGATATACCGATGTCAAGAGAAAAATATAAAAATTCTTTTGGAAATAATATTGACTTTTGAAAAAAAATATGATAAATTATAGTTCGTTGACAAAAGCAATTTGTCAAAACTAAATATGCCCAGATAGCTCAGTTGGTAGAGCAGAGGACTGAAAATCCTCGTGTCACTGGTTCGATTCCGGTTCTGGGCATCTTTGATATGCGGGTGTAGTTCAATGGTAGAACACTAGCCTTCCAAGCTAGATACGTGGGTTCGATTCCCATCACCCGCTTTTTGCGATAGTGGCTCAGTTGGTAGAGCACCTCCTTGCCAAGGAGGAAGTCGCGGGTTCGAGTCCCGTCTATCGCTTAAACCTTTTCTGTACATGCAGAAAAGGTTTTTTTTATGCATAAGCCCCAGTTTTCAATGCATAGCGGTTGCTTATGCAAAATTGTGAATTATTACTTCTTGAATCTACATATAGCATATGTTAAGATGTTTAAGACTACATATAGTGTCATGGAAAATGTAGAAAACGCTAGGAGAGAGAATATGATTATAGTAAAAAGAAATGGGAATGCAGACACGTTTGATATCACAAAAATCATTGCGGCAATCACCGCTGCAAATAAGGAAATAGATGATTCGTTTAAATTGGAAAGTACTTCGATTCGCGAAATAGCTGGTAAAGTTTCCGAACATATTTCGGAGGGAATGACCGTTGAGCAAATTCAAGATATGGTAGAAGATGAGTTGTTAAATCGTCAAGCGTACACCTTGGCAAAAACATATATCAAATATCGATATAAACGAGATTTGGTGCGTAAAGCGAACTCTACAGACCGCCAGATATTAGAATTGATTGAAGCAAAAAATGAGGAAATCAAAGAAGAAAATTCGAACAAAAATCCAACCGTTGTTTCTGTTCAAAGAGATTATATGGCTGGGGAAGTAAGTAAAGATGTTTGCCGGAGATTTCTTTTAGATGAAAGGATTTCGAAAGCACACGATGAAGGAATCATTCATTTTCACGATTCGGACTATTTTGCTCAGCATATGCACAACTGTGACTTGGTCAATTTGGAAGACATGTTACAAAATGGAACCGTGATTAGTGGTACTTTGATTGAAAAACCACATAGTTTTGCTACGGCCTGCAATATTACAACACAGATCATTGCTCAGGTTGCAAGTAGTCAATACGGTGGACAGTCCATCACGATGAGTCATCTGGCTCCATTTGTAGATATTTCAAGAAAAAGAATCCGTGTGGATGTGATGGAAGAAATGCAGGTGGCAGGAATTGAGTTAAGTGAAGCAGCTTTATTGAAAATTGTGGATACCCGCCTAAAAGAAGAGATCAATCGTGGAGTGCAGATGATTCAATATCAAATCATCACATTGATGACTACAAATGGGCAGGCTCCATTTGTGACGATGTTTATGTTTTTGAATGAGGTTCCGGAAGGTCCTTTACGTGCAGATCTGGCAATGATTATCGAAGAAATGCTAAGACAACGTCATCGTGGAGTAAAAAATGAAAAAGGTATCTATGTGACACCCGCGTTTCCAAAGTTGATTTATGTTCTTTCGGAAAATAATGTGACCAAAGGGACGCCATATTTTTATTTGACGGAATTGGCAGCAGTTTGTACAGCAAAAAGAATGGTTCCAGATTATATTTCTGAAAAAATCATGAGAGAGTATAAACAGGGGGATTGTTATACCTGTATGGGATGTCGTTCCTTCTTAACCCCTTATCGAGACGAAAATAACAAACCGAAATATTATGGAAGATTCAACCAGGGAGTTGTGACGATAAATCTTGTTGATGTTGCGTTGAGTTCAAAAGGAGATTTGGAAGAATTTTGGAGAATCTTTGATGAGCGTCTCGAACTATGCTACGAAGGATTGCTTGCAAGACATGAGAGACTAAAAGGTACGAAATCAGATGTAGCTCCAATTCTTTGGCAATATGGAGCGCTCGCGAGACTGGAAAAAGGAGAAACCATTGATAAACTCTTGTACAATGGATATTCTACGATTTCTCTTGGATACGCAGGATTATATGAGTGCGTAAAATACATGACTGGAAAATCACATACCCATCCTGCAAGCGAACCGTTTGCGATCAAAGTTATGCAGACCATGAACGATGCGTGTGCAAAATGGAAAAAAATGCATAATATCGACTTTAGCGTATATGGTACACCTTTGGAATCGACTACTTATAAATTCGCAAAAGCATTAAAAGATCGATTTGGTGTTATTGAAGGAATCACCGATAAGAACTATATAACAAATTCTTACCACGTTCATGTTACAGAAAAAATTGATGCATTTACAAAGCTTGGATTTGAAGCGAAGTTTCAGCAGCTGAGTCCGGGTGGAGCAATCTCCTATGTTGAGGTTCCAAATCTTCAGAATAACATTGACGCGGTTCTATCTGTGATGCATTATATTTATGATAATATCATGTATGCAGAATTGAATACTAAGTCAGATTACTGTCATAAATGCGATTATGACGGGGAGATGAAAATTATTAATCGTAGCGATGACGAAGAAAAGCTTGTGTGGGAGTGCCCAAATTGTGGAAATCAGGATCAAAATCATATGTCTGTGACAAGAAGAACCTGTGGATATATAGGAACACAGTTTTGGAACCAGGGAAGAACACAGGAAATTAAAGAAAGAGTGTTACATTTATAATGAATTATGGACAAATCAAGTACAACGACATTTCAAATGGAGAGGGAGTGCGTACGTCGCTTTTTGTTTCTGGCTGCAGACAACACTGTGCGCATTGCTTTAATAAAGAGACTTGGGATTTTGACTATGGATTACCATTCACGGAATCTGTACAAGAAGAGATTTTAGCAAGTTTACGATCTAATTATATAGCAGGTCTTTCTGTGCTTGGCGGAGAACCGATGGAGCCAGAAAATCAGGAAGGCTTGTTGCCCTTTTTGCAAAAGGTAAAGGCAAACTTTCCAGAGAAAAACATTTGGTTGTATACCGGTTATTTATTTGAAAAAGACATGATACCTGGTGGAAGAAAATATACAGAATACACGGAAGAAATTTTATCCTGTGTCGATGTGCTAGTTGATGGTCCATTTGTAGAAATATTAAAAGATATATCATTGAAGTTTCGGGGATCCAGCAATCAACGGATCATTAGATTAAAGGAATAGTTTGACAAGAGCCACCTAAAGATATTTGGGTGGCTCTTGTTTAGAAAAATATTATTTTTTTTTAATGGGTAGTTTTTTGAATTTTATCAAGTTTTGGTGCAAAATATACATACGTGATAAAAATGTAATCATAAAATGTAATGATTAGAAAGCAGGAGCGATATGAAGTACCAAGTAATCTACTACTCGGAAACCGGAAACACTGAAAAAATTGCGAAAACAATTTTTGAAGAACTACCCGGAACAGATAAAGATATTCAAAGAATAACAGAATATAGAGATCGAGATGCAGACCTATATTTCTTAGGATTTTGGGTATATCATGGAGCGCCTTCTATGGAATTCTTAGACTTTTTGTCTGGATTTACTGGAAAAAAAGTAGCGCTCTTTGCCACTTGCGGAATGGGAAACGCAGATGATTATTACCAAAGAATGGAAAGACAGGTCATGGCATGGCTGCCAGAGGACATTGAATATAAAGGAATGTTTATATGTCAGGGGAAAATGCCTATGGGAGTAAGAAAGGCTTGCGAAAAAATGCAGGTAGAAAGAAATAAATCTTATGAATATTGTGAGAGACTCATTACTAATTTTGATCAGGCCATGTTGAGACCGGATGAAAATGATCTCAAAAATGCAAGGGCATTCGTAAAAAAGATTATTGAATAATGATATTTAAAAAACATAGCAGACTAACGAAAGAGAGAAGAAAGAGCAAATGAGAGAAAGAATTCAAAGATTTATGATGGGACGATACGGAATGGACGCGCTAGGAAAATTTCTGACGGGACTTACATTCGTAGTAATCGTCCTTTCTTTTTTTGTAAACAACTATGTAGTGAACGTATTCGTACTTGCATTAATTGGCTATTCGTACTTCCGAATGTTTTCCAGAAACATATCTAAGAGATATGCGGAAAATCAAAAATTTCTTCAAATCACGTGGAAGTTTAGAAGCCAGATTGAACGAATGAAAAAAGATTGGAATCAGAGAAAAATCTATCGTTTTTATTCCTGTCCAAAATGTGGAAAACGTGTTCGTGTTCCAAGGGGACGCGGTAAAATATGTATTACTTGTCCAAGTTGTCGACATGAATTCATAAAAAAGAGCTAAAATATTGAATTTACCGAAGTGGTTATAGTACAATAGAAATGTTGGGTTGAACATTGTGAGAGCTGTTTTATAGAAAGATTGGAAGAAAGAAATGTTTGGTTATGTTGTCACCAATAGTGATGAACTCAAAGTAAAAGAATGGAAAGAATACAAAGCATTTTATTGTGGTATGTGCCAGGCGCTTAAAAAAAGACATGGTGTGAAAGGTCAGGTCACGTTAAATTACGATTGTGTTTTTATTTCGATTTTGCTGACGGGGCTTTACGAACCAAAAACAACGGAAAAACAAATATTTTGTCCCTTTCATCCCACAGAAAAAAGAAGTGTGCTGGGGAATGAAATGCAGGATTATGTTTCAGACTTAGATATATTGCTTGCTTATCATAATCTTCGCGATGGTTGGACAGACGAGAAGAATCCACTCAAATGGGCGGGAGCAAAAATACTAAAATCAGATTATAAAAAAACGGCAGAGCGCTACCCAAGACAGGCGGCGGCGGTTGAACGCTATATGAGAGAGTTGACTTTGGTTCAAGAGCAAGAAGATAGAAACATCGACCTGGCAGCTGGATTGACCGGAGATATGATGGCAGAATTTTTGGTATATCAAGAAGATCAGTGGGCGCCGTATCTTAGAAAAATTGGTTTTTATCTAGGGAAATACATTTATCTTATGGATGCATATGACGATTTGGAAGAGGATGTTCAAAAGAACCAGTATAATGTCTGGAAGTACTATAAGGATCAAGATGACTTTGAGGAACTTTGTGAACAGATACTGACTGGGATGATGACAAACTGTGCAAAAGAATTTGAAAAATTACCGATTCTACTGGATGTAGAAATTCTACGAAATATTTTATATTCTGGAATCTGGGATCGATTTGATAAAATAAAAAAGGAAAGAAGAAAAAAACATGACGAACCCCTATGACGTACTAGGCGTATCACGAACTGCATCGGATGACGAAATAAAAAAAGCATATCGAACCATGAGTAGAAAATATCATCCGGACTCAAACATCAATAACCCGAATGCAAAATTTGCGGAGCAGAAGTTTAAAGAAACGCAGGAAGCATATGAGCAGATTCAAAGGGAAAAAGAAGGCGGACAATCAACCGGAGAGTATGGGGGATTTAGTGGATTTGGAGGCTATGGCGGATTTAGTGGATTTGGGGGCTTTGGTGAACAGCGCAGTTATGAATCAACAAATATGCAGGCTGTAAAAAACTACATACGCAACGGATATTTCAAAGAAGCCATGAATGTGTTAAATTCTATTTCCAATCAAGACGCAGAGTGGTATTATTATAGTGCGATTTGCCATGCTGGTCTCAGAAATGAAGCAATGGCCACAACACATGCAAAACGCGCAATGACAATGGACCCAAATAATTATCAATATAGAGAACTATATCGCAGATTAACTTCCGGAGAAAACTGGTACCAGGCGAGAGGTGCTGAGTACGGAAGAACTACAATGCCGGGTAGTGAACTTTGTTGTTCGCTTCTTGCAATTAATTTATGCTGTAATCCATGTTGTTAGAGGGAAAGGGAAAGAAAGTATGACGTTTAAAGAAAAATATTTAAATGATGAAATTGCATTTGAAGAGATCGACGAATATGTTTACGAATGGGGCATGAGTGATACAGAAATGACACTACGTGAATATCTTGGTCTTTCAGAAGATGAAGAACGTGTTTGGGTAGAAGAATCCGAAGAAGAGTTTCAAACCTTATTAGATAATCAGAAAAAATAAACGGTTAAATATCGGAGGGAAACATGAAGAACAAAGTTTTAGAACGCTTTTATGAAGTTTTTGGTGGTGAAAAAGATGCGACGGTATATTTCGCACCAGGTCGCGTAAATTTAATTGGGGAACATACGGATTATAATGGTGGACATGTGTTTCCCTGTGCGCTTACAATTGGAACCTATGCGGTTGTCAGAAAAAGAACAGATCAAAAACTCCGCTTTTTTTCTATGAATTTTGAAAATCTGGGTGTACTGGAGTCATCTGTTATAGCATTAAAACCTGAAAAAGAAGCGGAATGGACAAACTATCCCAAGGGCGTGATTTGGGCATTTGGAGAAAAAGGATATTCTGTGGATACAGGAATGGATTTGTTGTTGTTTGGAAATATTCCAAATGGTTCAGGGTTGTCATCATCCGCATCTGTTGAAGTGGTAACGGGCTTTATCCTGAAAGATCTGTATGGGTTTGATGTATCAAATCAAGATCTTGCACTGATTGGACAATATGCTGAAAATCATTTTAATAAAGTGAATTGTGGGATTATGGATCAGTTTGCCATTGCAATGGGTAAAAAAGACCATGCAATATATCTAGATACTGCAGATCTTTCTTATACGTACGTTCCAATTGTACTAGAAGATGCAAAAATAGTCATTACCAGTAGCAATAAAAAACGTGGGCTAGGTGAATCAAAATACAATGAAAGAAGAAGTGAATGTGAAGAAGCACTTAGAAGACTTCAAACGAAGTTACCGATTACATCGCTCGGAGAACTTTCTAGTGAAGAATTTTTTTCAAACACGGATTTGATAGAGGACGAGGTATTGATTCGCAGAGCAAAACATGCCGTAACAGAAAATGAACGTACAAAACTTGCTGTTGAAGCGCTCCAAAAAGGTGATTTAGAAGCATTTGGAAAATTGATGAATGCATCCCATGTATCTCTACGCGATGATTATGAAGTTACCGGTATCGAGCTGGATACTCTTGCTCAAGAAGCATGGAAGGTCGATGGTGTGATTGGTTCGCGTATGACAGGTGCAGGGTTTGGTGGATGTAGTGTCAGCATTGTAAAAAATGATCATGTAGAACAATTTATTTCTCAAGTAGGTTCCGCATATGAAAAAGAGATTGGGTATCAAGCTGATTTTTATGTTGTTGAAGTCGGTGATGGACCGGTCATACTTTAGGATGTGGAAAGGAAAAGGGATACATGATTAACTTAATGATTAAGCAACTAGTTGACTATGGAATCAATCAAGAATTAATACGTAAAGAAGACGAAATATTTGTACGCAATATGTATTTGGATCTTCTAGGACTGGATTCTTATGAAGATTGTGAACAAGCAGGTGATCTAGAACTTCATGAAATCTTGGAAGGGATACTAAACTATGCAGTAGAGAATGGTATCATAGAAGATGGAATCGCATCAAGAGATCTGTTTGATACAAAGTTGATGGCAGTGATGATGCCTTTCCCATCCACTGTGATTGATATTTTTCGAAAAAAGTACGAAATCAGTCCAAAAGATGCAACGGACTATTTTTATAAACTGAGTCAGGACTCAAACTATATTCGTAGGGACCGCATTCAGAAGGATATTCGCTTTGCTGCCAATACAGAAAGCGGGCAATTGGATATTTCCATCAATCTTTCAAAACCGGAAAAAGATCCCAAGGCGATTGCAGCGGAAAAGTCTGCGAAGCAAGTAGGGTACCCAAAATGCCTTTTATGTATTGAGAATGAAGGATATGCAGGAAGAATGAATCATCCTGCCAGAGGAAATCATCGCATTATACCGATAATGATTAATGATACGAAATGGGGTTTTCAGTATTCTCCATATGTCTATTTTAACGAGCATTGTATTGTCTTCAACCAAGAACATATTCCAATGAAGATCGAAAGAGCAACGTTTGCAAAATTATTGGATTTTGTAGCACAGTTTCCACACTATTTTGTCGGTTCAAATGCTGACCTTCCAATTGTTGGAGGATCCATATTAAGTCATGACCATTTTCAAGGAGGCTGTTATGAATTTCCAATGGCAAAAGCGAATGATGCATTTGCATTCACGATTCCTTCCTATGAAGATGTCGAGGCGAGTATCGTAGCATGGCCAATGTCTGTAATTCGTATTCGACATACCGACAAAGAGAAATTGGTTTCATTAGCAGATCATATTCTGGAAGTGTGGCGTGGATACTCGGATGAAGATGCGTTTATCTTTGCAGAAACAAATGGTGAAAAGCACAATACGATTACACCAATCGCAAGAATGAGAAATGGAAAATTCGAATTGGATTTGGTACTTCGTAACAATATTACTACAGAAGAACATCCGATGGGTGTTTATCATCCACATGAGTCACTGCATCATATTAAAAAAGAGAATATTGGGCTGATTGAAGTTATGGGACTGGCTGTTCTCCCATCTCGACTAAAAGTTGAAATGGAAGCTCTTCGCAGGGCAATTCTTGATGATAGCGATATGAAAAAGGATGAGATGTTAAACAAGCATGCAGATTGGTTTGATGAATGGAAAATTAAATACGACAATTTGACCGAAGACAACCTCACTAACATCATCAATGAAGAAATCGGACATGTGTTTTCAGAAGTTCTTAAAGATGCAGGCGTATATAAAAGAAATGAAAAAGGGCTAGAAGCCTTTCGGAGATTTATTTATTGTCTATAAATGAAACAATGCATTGTTTCGCAGTTGATTAAAAACACTCGTAGAATGGTGCTGATTCTACGAGTGTTTTAAGTTGAGGTTATTTTATGAAAAAAAAGACCGGCCAGATTTTGGCCTTATTGGACGAAAACTATGGAACTGAATATCGATGCTACTTAAACTATCAAACGCCAGAGCAGCTTTTGATAGCGACCATGCTAAGTGCACAATGCACGGATGCCAGAGTCAATCAAGTAACAGAAAAGTTATTTGTAAAATACCCGGATTTGACTGCTTTTGCAATGGCTGAGTTAAAAGAATTGGAGAGAGATATTTTCTCCACTGGATTTTACCACAATAAGGCAAAAAACATCATCGCTTGTGCACAAGTTCTTTTAAAGGAGTATCAGGGAATTGTTCCAAATACGATCGAAGAATTGACTGCTCTTCCAGGAGTTGGTCGAAAAACAGCAAATGTTGTACTTGGAAATATTTTTCATATAGAAAGCATTGTGGTGGATACACATGTAAAAAGAATATCCAAAAAACTGGGCCTGACCAAGCAAACCGATCCGGAAAAAGTGGAAAAGGATTTGATGAAAGAACTCCCAAAAGATCATTGGATACTATACAATATTCAGTTGATTCGATTAGGTAGGGAGATTTGTGTGGCTAGAAGTCCAAAATGTGAGGAATGTTTCTTAAAGGAGGTTTGCGATGGTCGCATCATACGTTAGTCTCGATTTGGAAACAACTGGACTCAATCCAAAATTGGATCGTATCATCGAAATAGGAGCGTTGAAAGTGGTTTCTGGGGAAGTGATAGAGACCTTCAGCACGTATGTGTATCCTGGTCGAACATTGCCTTCGAGAATTGTTGAACTTACAGGGATTACGGACCATGATCTTGAGGATGCGAGAACAATATCAGAAATATTACCAGAACTTATCGATTTTATAGGTGATTTTCCATTGTTAGGACACAGCATATTGTTTGACTATTCCTTTCTGAAAAAGGCTTGTCAGGATTCAAAGATTCCATTTGAAAAAGAAGGAATCGATACACTGCAATTAGCGCGAATATATTTGACAAATCTGGATAGTCGTAGATTGGAACATTTATGTAAACATTATGCCATTCCAATTTTGGCACATCGTGCTTTAGAAGATGCCAGAGCATCTCATTTTCTTTATCAAAAATTAGTCGAAGAATTTTATCAGGAAGAGACTTTTCGAACCAAAGGGCTTTTCTGTAAAATTAAAAGGGATACCCCAATCACTCCAAAACAGATTCAATTTTTAGAGGATCTGATCAAAAGACACAATCTGCAGCCAGAGTATCAAGTAAAGGAATTGTTTAAGAGTGAAGCAAGTCGTGAGATTGACAAAATTCTTGCAACTTTCGGTCGATGATTTTTTTTCTGGATTCTGGGAGCAAGAAGGTATGTTGTAAGAGGGAATCTACTTGTTCTGATTTCCCTTTTTGAACATAAATTTCAGCAAGTAAAAGATAGCTATTTGTGATGTCGGTATTTGTCTGTAAAGCGAATTCTAAGAGTTCTTCGGAAAGTTCTGGATATCCCAAATCAAAATACTTTTTTGCTAGCTTTTGAAGTGTACGTACCAACAGGGTATAGTTTTGATCATACTCGGATAATGCAGCGAGATTTGCTACACCATATTGAAGTTTCAGTTCGGTGTTGCTATATCCAGTCAAATTCAGTACTCGTTTCTGTGATAAATCCATGAGACGAGTGTGATCTTCATGAAGCTCAGAGTAATCACTTTCGGACATGGTTTCTTTTATAAAAGAGTCCGAAATTCTTGAAGTTGTAAGCACGGATAGAAATTTTTCCGGAATTTGAATATAGTCTAAATGTTCAATGTCTTTTCTTCTTGTGTGGTTAGCCTCTTGTTCTTTTTCAAAAAAGGAACGATTCTGCATGGGATCGTCATTTTTATGGCGTCTCATGGACCAAGAAAAGAATATAATGAAAATGATAAAACTTGCAAAAAGAGGGTACATACTATATAATATCCTTTCAGTGGAAATGTATTTTTTAGCCGCAAAATCACGTTATATTAACATATTATAGATAAGAATTAGTGAGGAATTTTCATGAACAGAAAAAAACAACGTATCATTTCAGCAGTCATTGTCATCATCATAGTGCTTGCGATGGTAATACCTATGGTATTCTCTTCGTTTGCCGCTTGGATGTAGCATATCTGTAAGATAAGAATAACAGAATAAATATGCTGAATCAAGAATAAGAGTATGGTGAAATATGAAAAAGAATAAGAAAATGATATGGATCGCAGCAGTAATATTATGTGTAGCTGCCACAGTTTATGTTTACGAGGACCGTGCCGAAGCAGAAGGCATGGATACGATTTATGAGGGTCTGTATCTTGAGGAGATCAATCTATCTGGATTGACCATAGAACAGGCTACGGAAGCAATGCAGGCCTATGCCAAATCAGTACTGGAAACTCCAGTGATACTCTCCATAGATGAAGAAACAACCGTTGAAACAGACCTAGGGTCCCTTGGTCTTGCTTTAGCGAATCCAGAAGTTGTGGAGCAGGCTTTTCATTATGGTAGAGGTGGAAATTTAATTCATCGTTTTAAAGAAATCCAAGACTTAAAGAAATCAAATGTAACACTTGAAATGAACTTTTCATTTGACGAAGAACTTGCAGAGTCATGGCTCACAGACAATCTGGCTTCATTTGATATTGAGGCCATTGATGCGATTTATGAAAGAGTGGATGGAGAAGTTCAAATTGTTCCTGAGACGATTGGACGCGCATTAAATGTGATGGAAAGTTTATCTACTGTAAAAAAAGCTGCACTTACTGAGTGGAAAGCAGAGAGCATTTCTCTCGATATGACGTTTGATGACGTCATTCCTAGAGGAACTCAAGAAGAATTTGCTCAAATTACTGACATTCTTGGAACGTATACAACTAGTTACAAAACATCTGCAGCAGATCGAAGTGGAAATGTTGAAAATGGAGCAAGCAAAGTAAACGGAAACTTTTTATACCCAGGAGAAGAATTCTCTGCATATGAGGCTGTAGAACCGTTTACTTATGAAAATGGTTATTATGATGCAGGTTCCTACTTAAATGGTATTGTTGTAGACAGTATCGGTGGTGGAATTTGTCAGGTATCGACAACGCTTTATAATGCGGCAATTCGTGCAGAACTCGAGATTACACAAAGACAACCTCATTCGATGATTGTAACATATGTTCCGGTATCCGCAGATGCAGCGATTGCAGGTACTTGGAAAGATTTAAAATTTGTAAATAACACGGAACATCCTATTTATATTGAAGGTACAACCGTAAACAAAAAATTGACATTTACAATTTATGGAGTCGACGAACGCGCTGAAAACCGTACAATTACTTTTGAGAATAAGATCTTGGAAGAGACCGTTCCTGCGGATGAAAAAATCGTCCAAACAGAGGACTCTCCGTTTGGATATGTAAGTGTACAAAGCGTACATGTTGGATATCGGGCAGAACTTTGGAAGATCGTATCGGTTGACGGTGTAGAGACAGAGCGAATTAAAATGAATGAAAGTAAGTATAACGCAACGCCAAGAACTTTGGTGATTGGTGTATCTGGTGCTTCGGAGGAAATCCGCGCCGCATTAAATGCCGCAGTAGCGACTGGAAGCATCGAGCACGTTCGAGCAACCGTGCAGGCAATCCTTGCAACGCCCGCACCTTAGAATAGATTTTGAAAGAATAATAAAGGCTGGTAGTAAATGGAAATCGGGAAAGTACCTGAGAACGTATTAAAGCGTTCCATTTTAAAACAAATAAAAACGCATAGAGAAGAAGTACTTGTAGGCGCAGGAGTAGGGGAAGACTGCGCCTTTTTAGCGCTTCAAGAAGACGAAGCGTTTGTGCTTTCTACAGATCCAGTAACAGGAACCAGTAAAGATATTGGAAAATTAGCGATTCACGTTACCATGAATGATTTAGCAAGTGCAGGAGCAGAACCAATCGGCGTCCTGCTATCCATGCTACTTCCAAAAGATACCACGGAAGCAGACATCAAAGAAATCATGCATCAGGTATCAGAAGAATGCGAAGCTTTGAACGTTCAGACGGTTGGTGGACATACAGAGATTACAGCTGCAGTGAATACGGCGATTCTTACCGTAACGGGAATTGGAAAAGTAAAAAAAGACCGAATCATGCGTACAAAAGACGCAAGACCGGGTCAGGATATAGTCATTACCAAATGGATTGGTCTGGAAGGAACATCTATTTTGGCAAAAGAAAAAGAAGAGGCGCTTGCTACACGTTTTGCAATGCCTTTTATTAACCGTGCAAAAGATTTTGATCAATATCTTTCTGTAGTACCGGAGGCGGCCACCGCCATTAAGTCTGGCGCAAGTGCGATGCATGACGTCACAGAAGGTGGTATTTTTGGAGCACTCTGGGAAATTGCAGAAAGCGCTGGTGTCGGACTGGAAATCGATTTAAAGAAAATTCCGGTACAGCAAGAGACAATTGAATTGTGCGAGTTTTTTGGAATCAATCCTTACTATTTGATTTCAAGCGGATCAATGATCATTGTGACAGACGATGGGCATGATCTGGTTCGGGCTCTCGAAAAAGAACAGATCCATAGTGCAGTTGTTGGAAAAATAATGGCAGGAAATGACCGTGTCATATTAAATAATGGAGAACGAAGATTTTTAGAACCACCGAAACCTGATGAGCTCTACCGGGCGATGGAAATGTAAACTAGCAATCGGATAAGGAGAACAAATGATGAGAGAAGAGATTTTAAAGATCCTGGAAAAAAATAGTCGAATCGACGTAGATGAACTTGCAGTTCGTCTTGGCGAAACAGAAGAAAATATCTTAAATGAGATCAAGAAAATGGAAGAAGAAGGAATTATCTGTGGATTCCATACTTTGATCGACTGGAGTAAAACGGAAATAGAAAAATTATCCGCGCTCATAGAAGTGCGTGTGACACCACAAAGAGGACGTGGATTTGATAGCATTGCAGAAAGAATCTATCAATTTCCTGAAGTCAGCGCAGTATATCTGATGTCTGGTGCATATGACTTAATGGTCATTGTAGACGCAAAAACACTGATTGACGTATCGAGATTTGTTTCAGACAAATTATCTGCAGAAGAATCCGTTCTATCCACAGCAACACATTTTATTCTTAAAAAATACAAAGATCATGGAACTATCCTGCAAGAGAAAAAAGTCGATGAAAGGATAAGTGTGACTCCATGAGAAATCCATTATCAGACTTAGTGGTAGAAATCAAACCTTCCGGTATTCGTAAATTCTTTGATCTGGTAACGGAGATGAAAGATGCGATTACGTTAGGTGTTGGTGAACCGGATTTTGATACCCCGTGGCATATTCGTGATGAAGGTATTTATTCCTTGAGACAAGGGAAAACATTTTATACTTCAAATGCAGGACTTATGGAACTGCGAAAAGAAATAGTGTCTTATATTCAGCGAAGACAAAACCTCACATACGACCCAAAGAGTGAAGTCATTGTCACTGTTGGAGGCTCAGAAGCAATTGATATTGGGCTTCGTGCGATGGTGAATCCAGGCGATGAGGTAATTATTCCGCAACCAAGTTATGTGTCCTACGAACCATGCGCGTTGTTGGCAGGCGCAAAACCTGTCATTATTGAATTAAAAGAAGAAAATGAATTCCGTTTGACAGCAGAAGAACTTCGAAATGCAATTACAGAAAAAACAAAAGTACTGATTCTTCCATTTCCGAACAACCCTACGGGTGCAATTATGGACGAGCATGATTTGATTGAAATTGCAAAAGTGGTCGCTGAACATGATTTGTTTATTATCTCTGATGAAATCTATTCAGAACTTAGCTACAATGGCGAACATATTTCCATAGCAACCATTCCAGGAATGAAAGAAAGAACGATTATGATCAATGGTTTTTCCAAAGGATATGCAATGACTGGATGGAGACTAGGCTATGCATGTGGGCCAAAGCTGATCATTGAGCAGATGACAAAGATTCATCAGTTCGCAATAATGTGTGCACCTACGATGAGCCAATATGCTGCGATTGACGCACTCCGAAATGGAGATGAAGATGTCGAGACTATGCGTAATGCATACAATCAAAGAAGACGATTTTTAATGCATGAATTTAAAAAAATGGGAATCACCTGTTTTGAACCCTTCGGAGCATTTTATGTATTTCCTTCTATCAAAGAATTTGGAATTTCATCCGAAGAATTTGCGAATCGACTATTGATGGAAGAAAAGGTGGCAATTGTTCCGGGTACGGCATTCGGTGACTGCGGAGAAGGATTTATGCGAATTTCATATGCGTATTCCATAGAACATCTTAAGACTGCAATGGTCAGAATTCATGCTTTCGTGGATCGTCTTAGAGAAGAGCAAAAAAAGGAGCAATAAAAATGAACATCATTTTACACCAACCTGAGATACCACAGAATACAGGTAATATTGGCAGAACTTGCGTTGCAACCGATACGAAATTGCATTTGATCGAACCATTTGGATTTCGTCTGGACGATAAAGCAATCAAACGCTCCGGAATGGATTACTGGAAAGATTTGGATGTGACTAGATATATGAATTTTGAAGAATTTCTAGAAAAAAATCCAAAGGCAAAGATTTTTATGGCGACGACCAAAGCGAAGCATGTGTATTCAGAGGTAAGCTATGGACCAGATGATTTTATTATGTTTGGGAAGGAAAGCGCTGGGATTCCAGAAGAGATTTTGGTGGATTATGAAGAGACTTGTATTCGTATACCAATGTGTAATGATATTCGGTCACTGAACCTTTCGAATTCGGTCGCTATTATCTTATATGAGGCGCTCAAGCAAAATCATTTTGCTGGGATGCAGGAGACGGGAGAATTGCATCGATTGAAATGGCATGATGCAAAAGAACCAGAATAAAATAGAGCCAGAAGATTTTCTTATTGAAAATCTTCTGGCTCTATTTCGTTGAGGTCTTTGGATTTTAGCAATGTGAACGTGAACTCAGTTCCCACGCCTTCAGTACTCATAACATGGATGTTTTCTCCGTGAGAATGAATAATCTCTTTTGTAATAGAAAGCCCTAATCCTGTTCCCTTTTTGTCTTTTCCTCTGGAAATATCAGTTTTATAGAAGCGGTCCCAAATATAGGTCAAACTTTGTTTTGGAATGCCAATTCCCGAGTCTTTCACAGAGACCCAAAGTCTGTTTTTCTTCTCGACGGTTTCAATGCGTATGATGGAATCGTTGTGAGAGAATTTGATTGCATTATCCAGCAGATTGTAGAGTACCTGTTGTATTTTAACGGAATCTGCATTGACAAACATGAGCTCGCCAGTTAAAAGTAACTCGATAGCGATATGTTTTGCTTTGCAGGTCCCCTCGAAGGAACTGGCTGTATCGCGAATCACCTGATTGATTTCGAAATCCTTGCGTTCCAAGATCATATCTTTGGTATTTAAGTTATTTAAAGTCAAAAGACTGTTGGTAAGTTTGGTCAGACGCTCTGCCTCGTTTAATACGATGCGAAGGTACTTCTCGCTTTGGTCACTTGGAATGGTTCCGTCGATCATTGCTTCTAAATAACCCCGGATGGAAGTTAAGGGAGAGCGGAAATCGTGAGAGATATTTGCAACTAATCTTTTTTTGTTATCTTCACTTTTGGCCACTTCGCTTGCCATATAGGAAAGAGAATTGGCAAGATACCCTATTTCATCATCGTTATCAATTTGAAGTTCATAGCGAAAGTTTCCATTTGCATAGGCTTCTGTAGCTGAAGTGATTTTTCGAATGGGGATATACACAATTCCGGTAAAAAATAAGAGAATAATCAACGACAATATAAATACCGCAATATATGTGATGTATGCAATGTTTAAGTAACGGTCCCGAACGGTGTAAAGATTATCCATTGGATAGTGGATAACCACATACCCCTGTACACGAAAGTTGGTAGTAATTGGTGCGAATACACTTAACATTTCTTTTTTGAAGGTATGGAAGAAATCGCCCTCAATATAATATTGTGATATCGTTACGGTCGGATCAAAGTTTTCAACGATTACCTGATCGGCAACATCCAAAGGTTCTTCAGAATCCAATACCACACGTCCAGAAGGATTGATGATCCAAATCGAAGAGGATAGAAATACATCCAGCGCTTCCAACTGTGTCTGCACGGCTTCTAATGAAATCTGATTGTCGTAGAGTCCGGTTGCATAGGTATTTGCAATTAAGGTCGCTTCTTTATATAGAGATTCTGCACGCTGATGTTTGACTTGTTCAAGCATCAAGTTCGAGATTAAGGTCGAAACAATCAGAAAACCAAAAAATGCGAATAATGCATAGACCAAAATAAATTTTAAATATAGAGTTTTTCTCATAGTGCTCCTTTTGGGCCCGTTCTACTACTAATTTGTTTTGAACTTATAACCGATGCCCCAAATGGTTGAAATGGACCATTGCTCATTGTCATGAATTTTTTCACGGAGACGTTTGATGTGGACGTCAACCGTTCTTGTATCACCAACATATTCATAACCCCAAATTCGATCAAGCAGCTGCTCTCTGGTGAATACGTGATTTGGTGAAGCGGCTAAGAAATATAAAAGTTCCAATTCCTTTGGTGGCATATCGATGGAGTTTCCACAGTATGTCACACTATAGTTCGTCAGGTTGATAGTTAAATCTGCGTATTCCACGATCTTTTCGTCGTCTGAAACTTCGACTTCTTTTGGCGCAATGGATTTGTACCTGCGTAGAACGGCTTTGACTCGAGCAACAAGTTCCTTGGTATCAAATGGCTTCTCCATATAGTCATCGGCTCCTAATTCGAGACCGAGGACTTTGTCGAACACTTCGCCTTTTGCAGAAAGCAGGATAATTGGAAGATTATCACTTCTTCGAATTTCCTGACACACCTGGTATCCGTCGATTCCAGGCAGCATAATGTCAAGCAAAATCAGGTTTGGCTTAAAAGTCTTCACTGCAGTCAAAGCGGTTTCTCCATCGTTTACGATCTTTGTTTCAAAGCACTCTTTCGTAAGATATAGCGAAATGAGCTCTGCAATGTTATTGTCATCGTCCACGACTAATATTTTCTGTTTGCTTACCATATTTATCTCCCATCTGCGTATCATGAACGCATAAAATTTGAACCTATTTAAAAGTTACAATCGTTACGCCGGCATCACCTTCTCCATATTCTGCCAGAGCATAACTTTTTACGTATTTGGTACGACGTAACAAATCCTGTGCAGCAGAGCGAAGTGCTCCCGTTCCCTTTCCATGAACAACACGTACCGTTGAAAGATGGGACAAATATGCATCGTCTAAATATTTTTCGAGTTCTGCCATCGCCTCATCCACACGCTTGCCAAGTAAATTAATCTCTGCAGAAATACTAGAAGCTTTGGATAAGCCCATGTTTCCTGAGGAGGTGTATCTTTTTTTTGCTTTGCTTGGTTCCTCTTCGGATACCATTTCCAAATCTGAGATATTTACTGTGGAGTTTAATATTCCGCATTGCACTGTGATGCGATTCTTTGCATCTGGTTTTCCAACAATGGTTCCTTCGATTCCCATAGATATAATCTTGACGCGTTCTCCAGGCTTTAAATCGTTTGCTGAAAGTTTCTTTGCTTTTTTCACGGGAGCCTGTAAAGATAGCGATTCTGACTTGGTAGAAATCTCTTTCCTGAGGTCTTGACGCTTCTTTTCAAGGGATCGAATGGTATCTTTGTCAGCCGTATTTTGAAGAACTTTGATTGCTTCATCATAAGCAGATTTTGCTTCGGAAAGCAGATCTCTAGCTTCTTCATTTGCTTTTCGAAGTACACGTTCTTTGGAATCTTCGATACGCTCTTTTTTGTCACGAAGCTGTGATTCTAAGGTCTTAATACGTTCTTTATATTCGGCGATTTCTTTTCGTTCTTTTTCGATGGTGATGCGTGAAGTTTCCAAATCTGTGATCACGTCTTCAAAGCTAATGGATTCTTCGCTAATCTGTGATTTTGCGTGCTCGATAATGTCGTCTGTTAATCCCAGTTTTTTTGAAATTGCAAAGGCATTACTTTTCCCTGGAACGCCAATCAGAAGATGATAGGTTGGGCGTAGTGTTGCGACGTCAAATTCACAGCATGCATTTTCGACCTGATCGGTACTGAGTGCAAAAAGCTTGAGCTCGCTATAGTGTGTGGTAGCCATTGTGCGGATGCCACGTTCATGCAAATGTGTCAAAATAGAAATTGCGAGCGCGGCTCCTTCGGTAGGATCGGTTCCGGCACCTAGTTCGTCAAACAAACAAAGGGAACGTTCATCAGCCTGCGCTAAGATTTGAACAATGTTGGTCATATGTGAAGAAAATGTACTTAAACTTTGTTCGATACTTTGTTCATCACCAATGTCTGCAAAGACATTTTGAAAACAAGCCAGAACCGAATGATCTCCTGCTGGTATATGAAGTCCAGATTGTCCCATGAGAGTTAATAGTCCTACTGTTTTCAAAGATACGGTCTTTCCACCGGTATTTGGCCCAGTCACAATCAGAAGGTCAAACTCTTTTCCTAAATGGATATCGATTGGAACCACGGTCTTTTTATCTAATAGAGGATGACGACCTTTTCGAATTTGAATTTGTCCTTTGCCGTTAAAAATTGGTCTAGTGGCAATCTGATCCATTGCAAGGGATGCTTTTGCAAAAACAAAATCCAAAATAGTCAGGGTCTTTGCATTTTGCTGTATTGCTGGAAGCTCTTCTGCGGCCAATGCGCTTAGCATTGCGAGAATTCGTTCGATCTCTTCTTTTTCCTGAAGCTGTAATTCTTTTAATTCGTTGTTGAGAGCAACCACTCCAGCTGGTTCTATAAAAAAAGTAGAGCCTGAAGAGGATTGGTCATGAATCATACCCGGAACCTGTGTCTTAAATTCTGCCTTGATTGGAATGCAGTAGCGGTCATTTCGCATCGTGATGACCGAATCCTGGAGATATGAAGAATACGACCCCGTCAGAAGCTTGGAAAGCAACGTATGGATGCGGTCGTTGGATGTTGACATTTGTTTGCGGATTTTTGCTAGTGTCGTTGATGCATGATCACTGATTTCTTCTTCCGAGAGAATGCATTTTCGTATTTCAGATAAGATGGATGAGAGTGGTGAGAGCTGCTCAAACAGAGGGGTAAGAGAAGTATCTTCTCTTGCTTCATCACTTGCTCTTGAAGGAAGCTGATAAGCATACACCCGTCTGGTACATTCTAAGAGATCTGCAACACGTAGCAACTCGATCTGGGAAAGCGATGATCCTATTTCTAACATACGAAAAGAATGCGTGAGATCTGCATTCCCTGCAAAAGAAATGGATCCCTTTTCAAAGAGCATCGTAAGAGCATCTGCAGTTTCTAATTGTTCTTGGTTGATTCGTTTCATATTGGTCATCGGACGTAGTTTTCTGCACTTTTCTTTTCCAGGAGCAGAACTGGCTTTGTTCTCAAGCATGGTGATGACTTTATCATATTCTAATATTCTTAGTACGCGGTCTGTCATAGTAGTTTAAATCCTTTGATTCGTTCGATTTTGAATGTTTACTTTTCCTTCCTATGGTATCATATTTTAAAGAAAAATACCATGAAAGCGAGATATGAAATCATAAGGTTTCTTTACAATCGGGGGGGATATATATTATACTTTAAAGAATGGCAGGAAGTTAAGATGAAAGAAAGAATGGACAACAACTATGGGTAATGATTTTGACGAAAACAAGGGGCAAAGCGTAGACGGAAATTACGCGGGAAATTCCACGATCATCAAAGAAACAATCAAAAAGAAAAGACATTCAAAACACCGATTCTTGAGAAAAACAATGGTTTCTGTTTTGTTGTCAATTATTTTTGGAGCCTTTGCTTGTTTTACGTTTCTATTTTTGCAGCCATATTTTTCGGAATGGCTTTATCCAACGGATGAAGAACAAGAGATTATTGTTTTGCCTGCAGAAATTGATGAAGTAGCACCGGAAGACATGCTTCAGGAAGAAGAAATTGAGATTATTGACGAAAGCATTCAACCAGTCGTATTTCCTGACCTGACGGAAACCGATTACATGGAAATGCAAAACGCAATACGGAATATTGCTGAAGAGGCAATAAAATCAGTCGTGACGGTGTCAGGAGTGACTTCGGATGTGGATTGGTTTGATAACTCTTATGAGAACAACGGTACCGCTGCAGGGGTCATTGTTGCAAAAGGGACGCAAGAATTACTGATCTTAGTAAGTTTGGAGGCTGTGGAAAGTGCAGAGCAGATTCGCGTGAAATTTTGTGATGACACAGAGATTGGTGGTCGAATCAAGGGAAAAAACGAAACGCTGGGATATGCAGTTGTAACGGTACCGTATTATGCGATTGACGAAACAACCAGAGATATCATACAATTAGCATCTTGGGGAACCTCGAATGGATCATCCCTGGCGGGAACAGCAGTGATCGCACTTGGTGCTCCAGATGGACATTTGGGCTCGATTGTATATGGAAATATTACATCGTCTGGTGTTCTTTCACAAAATATTGACAAAAATGTAAATATGATTCGAACAGATATTTACGGAAGTAAAACAGCGACTGGTATTTTGGTAAATTATAAAGGGCAAATGATTGGCTTGATTCATCAAAGTGAAAGTACGGAAGACATGCAGAACCTCATAGAAGCGGTCGGTATTTCTGACATACGGGACATCACCGAGATGATGTCGAATGCAAAAAGTTTTCCGGTTCTTGGAATCTATGGTATGGATGTGTCGGACGATGCATATCAAAACCTGGGAGTTCCTTACGGAGCATTTGTTACGGAAGTTGTAATGGATTCACCAGCAATGATGGCAGGCATACAAAGTGGAGATGTCATTGTAGGAGTGGGTTCTGATACGATTACCTACTTCTCTGATATGACCAAATCCATTTATCGCCATGCTCCGGAAGATGTCGTAGAGCTTACTATTGAACGTCAAAACGGTGACGGATATGAGCAGATAAAAATTTCTGTTCAGCTCAGTCAACTAGGTTCTGAATGAATGTAACAATGTAAACATAGGAAAGAAAAGACATAAAGATTGAAATAGAAAGGCAAGAAAAATGAAATATATTAGTGATATCCGAGAAGGAGACAGAATTGGAGATGTGTACTTGTGTAAACACATGCAACCAGCAGTAACAAAAAATGGGAAATCATATGTCAACGTGATCCTGCAAGATAAGACGGGGACAATCGATGCAAAAATATGGGATCCAAATAGTGCAGGAATCGATGATTTTGGTGCACTTGACTATATTGAAGTAAACGGTGATGTGAGCAGCTTCCAAGGGACGCTTCAGGTCAGTATCAAACGTGTTCGCGTTTGTAGAGAAGGTGAATATTATCCAGAAGATTACCTTCCGGTCAGCAAACGAGATCGAAAAGAAATGCTTGTTGAACTACGAGGAATCATCGCGACAATCAAAAATAAATATTATCGTACCTTACTTGAGGACTTATTTGTAAAAGACCAGGCGTTTATCAAAGCTTTCTGTACCTCTTCGGCAGCAAAGGCAGTGCATCACGGATTTGTGGGTGGGCTTTTGGAACATTCTTTAAATGTTACCAAACTTTGTGATTATTATGCAGGAGCATATTCTTATATCAACCGTGATCTGCTTTTGACATCCGCGATGCTACATGATATTGGAAAGACGAAAGAACTTTCGTTATTTCCAGAAAATGATTATACCGATGAAGGAAACTTCCTTGGACATATTGTGATGGGAAGCGAAATGATTTCGGAGGCAGCAAAAGAAATTCCGGGATTTCCACCAATGGAATTGATGCAATTAAAGCACTGCATCATCGCACACCATGGGGAATTGGAATATGGATCACCAAAAAAACCAGCACTGATGGAAGCTGTCGCTTTGAATTTTGCAGATAACACCGATGCAAAAATGCAGATTTTTACTGAAATTTTTGATCAGACCAGTGAAAAAGGATGGCTGGGTTATCAGCGTTTATTTGAATCAAATGTACGTGTGACCGAAGTCAGCGAATAATCCGAGAGCTTGTTGTCTGAGGCAATATAGCTTTGGACATAGAAAGGCAATATGGAATATGAAGAAATATGAAAAAAACGAAGAAATCACACTCGTAATTGAGGATCTGAGCTCGGACGGAGCAGGAATCGGTAAGATTGACGGGTATGCAGTGTTTGTAAAAGATACGGTTCCTGGAGACGAAGTGCAGGCAAAGATTATGAAAGCAAAGAAGAATTATGCTTTTGCCAGACTTACGAAAGTCATCAGACCATCTGAAAAAAGAATGGAACCACCGTGCCCGGTATGTCGTGCATGTGGGGGGTGTCAGATTCAAAATATCAAGTATTCCGAGCAGCTGCGATTTAAGGAAAACATGGTTCGAAACAACCTCATTCGTCTGGGAGGTTTCTCCGAGGATCAGGTGGCAGCAGTCATGGACCCGATTGTCGGCATGGAGGATCCATTTCGTTATCGCAACAAAGCACAGTTCCCTTTTGGCGTAGACCGAGATGGCCAGATCATTGCTGGTTTTTATGCTGGTGGAACGCACTCGATCATTGAGACTGAGGACTGTCTGCTCGGCGTGACGGAAAATAAAGAGATCTTAGAAATCATCAAGACCTATATGAAGAAGAACGGAATCCGTCCTTATGATGAGACAACAGGGACCGGCCTGATTCGCCATGTCCTGATCCGAAAAGGATTTCAGACTGGCCAGATCATGGTCTGCCCTGTTATCAACGGAGACCGCCTTCCAGCAGAAAAACAGTTGGTGGGAAATCTGCAAAAGATCGAAGGAATAACATCGATCTCCTATAGTATCAATAAAGAACAGACGAATGTCATCATGGGAAGTGAAACTAAAACGATCTATGGACCAGGATACATCGAAGACTACATTGGGGAAATCAAATTTCAAATTTCTCCAAATTCCTTTTATCAGGTCAATCCCGTGCAGACCAAAAAGCTCTATGACTGTGCACTGAATTACGCAGATCTGCACGGCGAAGAAATCGTCTGGGATCTATACTGTGGAATCGGAACGATCTCGCTTTTCCTGTCACAAAAAGCGAAGATGGTGTATGGCGTTGAAATCGTAGAGGATGCAATCATCGATGCCCGAAATAATGCAACGATCAATGGAATTGAAAATGTGGAATTTTTTGTTGGAAAAGTGGAGGAAGTGCTTCCGAAAATTTGGAACGAAGAGTCCGGCTCTGACAAAGCAAATACGAAGAAGGGTGACGTGATTGTGGTCGATCCACCTCGTAAAGGATGCGATGAAATGACCCTCAAGACCATTCTGGACATGAAACCAGAAAAAGTCGTGTATGTCAGCTGTGATTCCGCAACACTTGCCAGAGACCTTGCGATTCTGTGTGAGAAAGATTATACACTGGCGAAG
Source organism: Lachnospiraceae bacterium (assembly GCA_963666475.2). GTDB lineage: Bacteria > Bacillota > Clostridia > Lachnospirales > Lachnospiraceae > JBFHIZ01. The sequence goes on from CAXXJM010000001.1 coordinate 2,208,142, forward strand.
GCACAGTGCTACGATATGTTTCCGCATACAACACACGTAGAGACAGTTGCATTGTTAACACGTATAAACTAAGGAATTAGGGCATTTGTGGTGTAGTAGACATGGCGATTTGCCACCCATTTGCCACCCAAAATATAAAAATAGTGAATAACAAGAAAAGAAGCGTTGAACACTTTGAACAGTGAACGACGCTCCTTTTTTTGTTTATGAAGATTTAACAGCTTTTTCAAAGATATCTACTGACTGGGTCCTGAGCTGATCCGTATTATGTACATATGTATCAAGGGTGGTCTGAATATCGGAATGTCCAAGACGCTCCTGCACATCTTTTACATTGGCCCCATTCTCGATCAAAGTAGTTGCATGTGTATGTCGAAGGGAATGATAGTTAAATGCCAGCTGCAGTTCATTGTGAATGACCCGGGCACAATATTTAAATGAATCGGTTGAAACGTAGCTACCGTTTTCCTGAATACATACCATATCTGCCTCAGGGAGAACACAGGGTATTGTTCTAGGAACTGGGATGATCTGATACATTTGATTTCCTTTTTCGTCCTTGTCCACCTTTTTGTAGAGCTCAACGAAATTTTCACCATACTTCATACAGTTCTTTTTCTTTTCGGTCTTCGCTTCCTTTAGAGCAGTATAGAGAGTTTCGCCAAACTTAATTGTTCGATTGGAAGTTGATGTTTTAGGAGTATCGAAATACCAGGAAGACTTTGCTTTTCTAGGATGACCTTTTTCAGCAGCCTTTCTTACATCTGCCCCAAAGTTTCTTTTCACAACAATTTTATTTACGGTAAGTGTTCTGTTTTTTAGATCAATGTCATCCCAAGTTAAGGCAAATGTTTCGGCAATTCGAAGGCCGGTATAATAGCCGATAAGTAAAGGTAAATAAAATGGAGTGGATTTCGGGAATCGGTCGAGTATCCGTGAGAAATCTTCCGGAGTAATGATGAAGCGGGTTTCTTTTTTGGGCTTATCATATTTTGGATATTTGACACGATCACATGGGTTTGAATGTATATATCGCATTGGTTCTACTGCATAGTTCAGTGCACCGGACAAAGTACTGATAATACCCACGACGGAGCTTTTGGACAAACCTCTAAGCTTTAGACTGTTAGTATATTCTTGAATGGCAGCAGGATTGAGTGCTTTTAATTTGTAATGACCAAATGTTGGCTTCAAGTGATTATCGATGATATTCAGATATCCGATCTGAGTATTATATTTGAGATTCATTTTACAGTAATTATCGAACCAAAAATTTAAATAGTCAGAGACTGTTATCTCATTAGGTTCGAATACTTGACCAGAATTATTATATTCACTGATGGCTTTAGCTAAGGCAGCTTCGGCTTCTCGTTTTGTTTTATAGCCTCCCTTTTCCTTCTTCTTTCTTTTTCCATCGACTTTCCCTAAATCAAAGTAGTAAGACCAGGATGTACCACGCTTTCTTGTTCCACCGTTCATAATTTTCTCCTTAAAAATGGGTATAAAAAATACACCCTATTGTTGGATGTAATATTTTGTGCTAAAATCAATTATGTGGTGGATTTTAGCGGATACATCCGTTAATAGTCTCATGAAAGTCATTCTGGTTGCATCCAGGGTGACTTTTTTTATATAAATTTGAACACTGCTAATCCGGGTTCAAAATATATCACATATTCTTCAAAACGAGTACTTACTCCATATCTATGTCTATAGTCATTTAATGCAGATTTTAGAAATTCTTCGCTGATTTCAAGAAACTCGCATATGGAATCTATGCTCTGGCATCCAGCTTCGAAGGAAACAACAATCCCTTGCAGACCAATCAATTTATCATAAGACCACCTGCGAGCCTTCAGCTCTTGTTTACGATTATTTTCTTTTGTTTGATCAAGAATATTACCACTATTCATAAAGAAGTGGCCCAGTTCTTCTGCAAGAACACAAGCTTTCGTTTTTGACTCAAGTTTTCTGTTGATTGCAATTCGATTTTTATAAATCCTTCCGTCAAATCCATCTAAATCTTTTTCCCTAATAATAACATCAAGTTCCTCACACCTGATTAGCATTTCCTCATATTTCAATCTAGTTTACCCCTATTATTTTATTCCCATTCGCTATCGTCCATCATAATATTATTATCATGATCACGTTCTTCTTGTGTTGATCCTTCTTTTTCATGCGCTGCATTGAGATGCACTTCGTTTTCTTGTTTTTGAAGAGATAGTAAACGTGCTGAATATGTAACGACTTTCTTCTTGTTTATATCATCAAGTCTGTCAAATGATGCTAGAAGTTCTTTCCCATATAATTGAGTAGCATATGCAATCAACCGGTCATTCCGTTTGGAAAGTTGCACGTCGGACATCAACAAGTAATTAGGCTCAATGTTTAATGCTCCGCAAATCAATTCAATTGTATCAGGATCTGGTTTATTTTGGTTATTCTCCCAATTACTTATAGAGTTGTGTTTTGCTCCAATCTTTGCCGCAAGTTCTTTTTGAGTCATATTTTTTGCTTGTCTTGCATTCTTCAATCTACTTCCGAAAGTATTCATTAAGTTTTCACCTCACTGATTTCTTTGACTAACAATGTAATAGTACATTATTATTTCGATTTTGTAAATATAAAATTTCGAAATTACTGAAATTACTGTTGACATTTCAATATTATCGAAATATAATCTAGTTACAATTCGAATAAATCGAAATACAGGAGGTGAGAAAAATGTGTGTAGGAATGAAAATTAAGAATTTCATAAGTGAAAATGGAATATCGCAAACTTACGTAAGCAAAAAAACAGGAATTCCTTTACCGAAATTAAATCTATCGCTAAACGGGAATAGAAAACTAGCGTTCGAAGAATATGAGCTTATCTGTGGTGCTCTAAATGTAGATGTAGATAAATTCCTTGAAGCGAAAAAACCAAGTTAAATAGAGGAGGTGAGGATGATGTTTAAAGATCAGTTAAAAAAAGCAATGAGTGAAAAGAATTATAACATCACCATGCTTTCTAATGTATCAGGCATTGGTAAGAGTTCTTTGTCACAGTATTTATCTGGAAAAAATATTCCTTCAGAGAATCGAATAGTGGAACTGGCAGAGGCACTGGGATGCGATCCGGAAGATCTAACGGTAAATGAAGACAAGGTAGTAGAAGAAGTTGTACAAGAAAACAAGGTATGGAACGTACCGGTTGAACTTGCTGCCAAACTAATGCATAAGAAAAACGAATTCTTATACCAAGGTCTGCAGGAAGGTGTTTTTCCATTCGGGTATGCAGTAAAAATGTCAAGTAAATGGACCTATTATATTAGTTCGGCGAAATTTGAGGAATACACCGGAATACAAGTGGGAACAAAAATAGCAGTGTAATGGAGGAAAAGGATGAATCAGAAATTAGTATTTGAGGTAATTATTGATGAAGAGCTTACCGGACTGGATCTCTTACGAGAGGAGTTAAAAGAAGCACTTGAGGAATTTATCGGATGCAATGTAGTTGGCAGCAGGATGCAATCAGATGATGAAGTGTGTGAAGACGGAGAAATTGAATAGGAAGGAGGGGAAGATATGCTAAAACATCATATTACGAAGTATAGGAATGTAGCAGGAGAACAGTTTGTAACAACGTGGTTTCAAATAAACTTGTTTGGAGGAATTGTAATTTTATTGAAAAAAACATTAGCAATTTAAAACACCTTCAGGATTTTTCCTGAAGGTGTCGGTAAAAGTACTACTTGCGATAAGTAGTTGCACTACATTTTGGACATGGTGGAAGTGTATCTGTTGTATCATCTAATACAACTTTTTGACCGCATGTCGTACATGTATAAGTGCCTTTACCTGGTTTTTCACCAGTTGAATAAGTCATAATGCTACCCCCTTTCATTAATTATTTCAGTCCCCACTGATAAGAGGATAGTATCACGACAAGAACAATAAATCAATGAATAGGAGGATAAACAATGTTAAAACACTTCATCACCAAGTATCAAGCAAACGGAAGATCATATGCATCTTCATGGATCCAACTGAGGCTTTTCGGGAAAGTATTTTGTTTCTCAAGAAAAGTAATCGAAATGAAAGAAGAAACACCAAAGTCTATTGACATTTTATTTCGGCCAAGAAGCCAAATGAGAGGATAAATCTATGAGACCAGTAAAAATTGTATGTGACCGATGTGGAACAGAAATTATTGGAAATCCTAAAAAGATTTTCATCGAGGAAACAGAGAGAGAAAGTGGTGATTTTATACTTTCGAGACCTTTTGAAACATCAAAAATGGATTTTTGCGATAACTGCATAGGAGAATTAGCTAAGCAGATTATGTCTAAGGATGAATTAAGTAAAGAGGATAAAAAACCTACAGAGCGAAAAAAGATTGATCGTGGGAAATTGATGGCACTTAAAAATGCTGGATGGAAAGCAAAAGATATTGCGGACGAAATGGGTATCAGTGAAGGTACAGTGAATAACACAATTTCCAAGATGAAAAAGGAACGATCATGATTGGGCAGAACTACATACCAATATCTGAAGAGATATATGAGGAAGCTTATAACGAAGCATTTAGTATCGGATCTATTGAAAATCATGAAGTTGGATACCGGGCAGGAGATACAAAGTATATTGGTTCAGTAACACTGAAAGACAATTGGATCTTTGATTTTTACCGAGGACCAGACGGAAGATATTGGCATGAAAGACGGAAGTGGAAAGACGGAAGGATTATTTCTGAAGAAGAAGCAATCTTCGGACACAAGATTAGGAGACCAGTATGGAAAAAAGAATAAAAAAAGAGCAGTGCTGCAAACACTACTCCGATCACGACTAAAACCGACTAAAATTCTAACCGTTATTTTGTGAGTTAAGTATACCAAAATACGGATGAAAAAGCAAGAAAATCAAGGAATTCTTGCTTTTTTAGAATCAACATTCATTAGACTTGTATCGACCTTGTAATAGATAGTAACAAGTCAACGAAGAACAATTCTAAATCAGTACGAGGGATATAGCTAGATGGGAAAAGTAAAAAAACATAGAGGGATGACATACATTCCATACGATTATGAAGCTGCATTTAATAAACAGATCGAGACAATACATGAGTATTTCGTAGAGCAGATGATCAAAAATAAATTCAAATGCACTTATGCCTGTAAAGAGATTACTGCAGGAGAACAATTTGAAATAGAGATATATCCAGAATTTTCAAAATTATCTGATGTGCCTGAGAGTGGAAGAATCAAAAAAGATAATTCTTCTGCACAAAAGAATCTGAATGATAAAAATGCAAGGAAGTACGTGGAAAGACTTCTGAATCAAAATTTTGATACGTCAGACATTTGGATCACACTGACCTACAGTAACGGAGAGGAACCTAAGAGCATGGAGGAAGCACTAAGGAACATGCAAAACTATATTCGGAGAATAAATTACCGAAGAGGAAAACGAGGATTACCTCCCGCAAAATATATTTATATTACGGAGCACTCTCCGGATGAAGAGATAAGGTGGCATCATCATTTGGTTATGGATGGAATGCTGGATATGGATATGGTGGAAGCCACATGGAAGAAAGGAAGAAGAAACGAAACAAGACGTTTGGAAAAGGACGAATATGGTCTATCTGGAATGTCTCACTACATCACTAAGGAAAAAGACCGAAGAAAAGGTGAGAAAAGGTGGAATTCATCAACGAATCTTAAGCAGTTCCGAGTCCGGAAAGTATACCACAAGAAAAAAGGATCTTCAGGGAACTATAGTCTGGTAGGTAAGTTTGTAAATGAGATGGTAAAAGATTATGAAGTATTAAAAAAACAAATGTTATCTTGGTACCCATCCTGTGATTTTACAGCTGCAGAAGTGTATTTTAATGATTTCAATGGAATGTTTTATATTCACACAAGGATGAAAAAGAGAAAGGAAGGTGAAAAGTATGCGCCAGGTTAACTTGTATGTAGAGCAGACGAATAAAGCAATTAATCCACAAGACGGAGTATATGGATACGTGCTGGAATTTCTTCGGGAAGAAAAAGATTCGATTAAGAAAGAGGATTACAAGATGATAAAGGACTCTACTGCTCATCAGACTGAGTTGATCGCTATAGCGGAGGCATTAAGTCGTTTAACCGAGCAATGCCATGTAACGATATTTTCAGCACATGGGTTTTATAAAGCTGCTTTGATCCGAAAGTGGATTATAAAATGGCAGCAGTCGGGATGGAAGAACGCAAAAGGGGAGCCAGTAGCTAATCAAAAAGAGTGGGAAAAGTTAATTGTTGAATTGGCTCGGCATTCAGTAATTACTGGTTCTATTGGGGAACACCCATATTCAAAACATATGTTAGAAAAAATGAGAAAAATGGAGGGATAAGAAATGGCATTATTTGAGAAATTTGGAGAGTTTAACACGAAGGAGGAGCTTGATCAGAAAGCTTTGGAGCTTAGAACAGCAAGGGATGTGGACGGAATAAAGGTGCTTGCAGCGGAAAATGGAATTCCGGAAGCATACGTAGATTTATTTACATCATATGAAATCGATTTTCTTTCAGATACGGTAACTGTAGCAATTGGGAAAATCGAAGTAGAGGCGAAAGAGATGAAGATCGAAGGAATTATTGTTGACTGGTTGGAATATATTAAAAGTCGATGTTTTGAAATGCCTGCTATGGCGATCGCAGTAAGAAGAAAAGACAGATCTTTAAAAGGAGCCATTGCAGCAATATTGAAAGCGAGTTCTGATCAACGTTATGACATGGATGCAGATATTGTGAAACTGGCCGGACTTGGTACACAAAGAATCTCTTTAGGGATGCCAGGGAGTGCTGAAGTTAAAAGAATCATCACAAAGTATTATACGCGATAGGAGGACATATGATTGCATATAAAGGTTTTGATAAGAACTTATCCTGTAGAGGACATAAATTCCAAGAAGGAATCATCAATAAAACAGAGGAAGCACGATGTGTCTCCTGCGGATTCCATTGCGCGGAAAATCCATTAGACTGCCTATCCTATTATCCGGATATGAAAAACAGTGTGTACTATGTAGTGTCGGCCGGAGGAGACATTCATGAGGATGGATCCGATACCAAGCTTTCCTGTACGGAATTGTCTTTGGTTCGAAAGCTAAGCATTGAAGATTTTGTAAAACATGCGTTGATATTTATCGCAAAACATCCGAACCGATCATATGAAAAATTCAGTAGAGTACAAAACAAAAAAGGAGAGGCAAGGAGTGATTTTGTCATTGTGAGGGGAAAGAATCCAGTGGCAGCAGGACAAAAAGGTACCGTACTTGGATTGGTTCAAGAATATGTAGATTCCAAAGAGATCCGTGCCATCAATGTTATTTTAGTAGATGGAGAAGAGATCCTTGAAGACACTTTTTACAACATTGAAGGGAGGATGGTAAAACATGGAAAAAAGCAAACTCGAAAAGCTTCGAACACTAAATGCCACGCGTGAAATGATTGCACATGCCAGAACCATGGAAAGCAAAGATGTCGGAATTGGATGGAGTAATCGAAAAGTAACGGCTTATGAGTATGGTTTATTCATGCGCTGCCAACAGCTGTCTGGGATTTTGAAGATCGCTATCTTCCTTGCAAAGGATCTTATCGCAGGGAAAAAGAAACCCATGTACGAAGTATTTATCAATCCGGAGGCAGGAGAGTTTCTGACAAGGGACATGGGAAACAATGACATGTACTGGAGAGCTGCCAAGTTGGATATGTTGGACTGGCCAGAATATGTATATCATTCTTTCAAGAAAAAAGCGTGGATCAATCAGTCAGGCAATAACCATATCACTAGAGAGCTAAAAACTAAGCGTGGAGGATACGAAGGAATTTTGGAGTATCAGCTGAGTATTAGAAAAGATGAGTTAAAGGAAAGGCACCGAAGAGAAACAGGACCGTGGGATGCGCAAATGGATCGAGTGCCAGAACTTCCAAAAGACTTTAAAGCATGGGCGGTAAAGCAAGGGAATCCGGAAAACTTCATTTTTTATGAGTACAAAGCGAGTGGAGCAAAGATGGGGTATTGTAGCTATTGTGAAAAGGATGTCTCGATTAAAGATCCAAAGCATGGAAAAGAAGGCATTTGTCCTTCCTGTGGACGAAAGATCACATATAAATCATCTGGAAAAATAAAAAGACTGAGCACGAGGAAACACGACGTACAGATCATTCAGCCAATATCGGGCGGTGGATACGTGATCAGAGTCTTTGAAACCGAAAGATACTACCAAGAAAGTGATTATCGAAACCCCAAAAATTATATACACGAGTATGGTCGTGCCATTTGTGAGAATGGATTGATCGAGAAATACTACTACGAGCTATACAAGAATCAATACAATCGTTGGGTTAAAACCTCATACTACGGATATTACTCGAATTATACAAACGTAAAAGGAAGAGTCTATACAAGGAACCTGTATTTGCTTGAAAAGAACGTGCTAAAAACTTCGGCTATGCCTATTATGATCAGAAAGAATCCGAATTTAAACTGTGAACGATTCGCTGGAATGGAAAGCGAGTCGCCGGCACTTGAAAAAGTAGTAAAAGCAGGGCTCAATGAACTTGCCAGAGACATGATGGAAGGGAATGTTCGCATTAATCGCGGGTCGTCCGGAGAACTTTCAAAAATCCTTTCAATTGATCACGCAAGACTCAAAAGACTAAGGGAAATGGATGGTGGAGCGGTAGCTTTGGAATGGTTACAAAGAGAAAAACAAGAAGACACCATGTATAGCGACGATCTCATTCGTTTTTTAAGCAGCGAACAACTAACAAGGGATAGTATTAATTTCATTATGGATCGAATGAGTGTATTAAAAATCGTGAATTACTTAAAGAAACAACAGGAATTAACCAAAGAAACTCTAAGACAAGTAATTACTACATGGAAAGACTATTTGAACATGGCAAAAAAAGCAAAAATGGATGTAAAAAACGAGCTGATCTATAAACCTAAGAACTTAAGACAAAGTCATGCAGAAGTAATCAAAATCATTGAGACCAAACATATTAAGGAGTTGGAAAAGGAAACCAAGAAAAAGTTTCCAAAGGTAAATACCAACTGCAAGATTCTTTCAAAATATGAGTGGGGAAATGAGAAATACACGATCATCGCACCAAAAGGAATTGAGGATATCATAACGGAGGGGATCACGCTTAGGCACTGCATACACACATGTGATTATTACTTCGAACGAATCCAAACGAAAGAAACGTATCTGATGTTCTTAAGGAGAACCGGAGAAGAAGACACACCATACTATACATTAGAGATAGAACCTTCCGGAAACATCCGGCAAAAACGAACCTTAGGAGATAATCAGAACAAAGATTTCGAAGAGGCGGTACCTTTCATCAAAGAATGGCAAAAAGTAATTTCTAAAAGGCTTACCGAGGAAGACAAAGCTCTTGGAAAGATCAGTAATGAAATGAGAAAAAAAGAATTGGCCGTTCTCTACAAAGAAGATAAACGAATATGGAACGGTCCACTACAAGGACAATCATTGGCAGCAGTTTTAGAAGCCGACTTTATGGAAGTATTAGAAGCGGTAGGATAGGAGGATAAATGGAAGGACAAATCACACTGGACCAGTGGCAGCAATGGAAAGAAGAGATCCGTCAAAAGCTGCAGAGCACGGTCGACAATTTTGTTTTCCTTGGGTACCGGATGAAACAGATTCGGGACACCGAGGCATACAAGCAAGACGGATGCTCCAGCATCACGGAGTGGGCAAAACAGGAATATGGACTCTCAAAATCAGACGTATCAAGATTCATTGCAATCAACGATCGATTTTCAAAGGATGGAGATAGCCTGGAACTCCGAGAAGAGTTCAGAGGACTTGGGAGTTCCAAGCTTAGTGAAATGCTTTCTCTTCCGGAAAGCGATTACGGAATGATCAACGAGAAAACATCGATTGCAGACATTCGAGATCTCAAACGATTCAATAACCAAGAACCAGAAGAAGACAAACTGGTGGATATTGAACTTGATCCAATACAAAAGTGTATTGAGGATTATTTCTCGGACCAAGGAAAACATGACATGTTAAATAACGTCATGAACCTGATCTTCGATGGAGAAAATGAAGAAAAGTATAAAGAAGCTTGTGAAGAAATGAATCCGACGGAGCATGGAACACACATGAAAGGATTGATCATGATGTCCATGCAGGACTTTTCAAGCGGAGTCAAAGTTAAATCTATGATGAAGACAGAAGTCGACTCTTTATCCTGGAGCGTTTTCTTAAATATTGTATTCGAGATCTATTCATATCCAACTGACGAGCCTGGTAAAACAGATTTTTGGTGTCAATATTATGGTCCACTACCGGAAGAAGAGAAAAAAGAGATAAAAAAGGTCGAGGAACCGAAAAAAGAGCCTTCGAAACCGGTTCAAAAAGAGGTCAAAAAAGAATCTTCAAAAACACCTGCCAACACCAGTAAATACTCGAGTTGCGACGTCGCAACTACACCTGAAAAAATGGTGGAAAAAGAGGAAGAAAACGAAGAAAATGTGGACGAGTTTACGGAGTTCTCGGAGACCATAAAAAGAGAGCAGAAAAATATCGAAGAAGAAATCGATATTGAAGAACTTCCACCGATTAGCGACGAACTAAAAGAGGCACGTAGATTGGCAGATACAATTGTCACAATATTGGCAGCAGACCATATTGAAGAAAAGGATATTTGGAGAGTGAAATCTCAATGCAAAATTATATTAAATGTGATGGATGAGCTAATAGAAATGGAGGAAGAGAAATGTCAATAATGGAAGCATTACAAGAACAGCTGGAACAGGAGAAGAATAACTGTAAAGATTGTGAAGACCGGGAGCATAGCGAGATGTGCAACTGCTGTGGAACTGGTGGAATCATCACAGATCTAGAATTGGAAATATCGGAATGCACGAATATGGAGGATGAAAAATGCAAATAACTGGAGAATGCATGTACTGTGGCCAGATGGTTACAGTATCCGTTGACGAAAATTCAACAAATGAGGATGTCAGAAAAGAAGCCACCTTTAATTGTAGTTGTGAAAAAGCAAAGGATTACACAAAAAAACAAAAATCCATTGAAAAAGTGAAAAACAAGATAGAAGAGATCTTTCCGGCGCATGAAGATATTCAAATGATCCTAAATCATTCAGTAGAATCTATACTTCGAGGAATGGTTGAAAAAGTCACCATCAGCCAAGGAACGACCAAAGCGGTTCTTTCAATTAATGGAAAAGGAGAGATCAAAGTCGAAAAGACAAGAACGTTGAAGGAGGGTCAAACGATTTGAAGTCGATTATTCAGCAGGATTCCGGAGAATGTTTGCTCTGCACAATGGAAGGCAATTATGAATACCATGAAATACTTGAGGAGCATCATCCATTTGGAGGTAGAGCAAACAGAAAAATTTCGGATAAGTTTGGGCTTAAAGGAAACCTATGCTTGAAACATCATCGAGGTGACATCAACGGAAATAAAGAGGCAGTGCATCACAATAGAGAAAACGATCTAAAGTTGAAACGTTATTTTCAAGAGATCTTTGAGAAGACGCATACCAGAGAAGAGTTCCGAAGCATCTTCGGGAAAAGCTGGTTATAGGAGGGAACGAATATGTTTACAGGATTAAGAGATAAAAATGGAAGGCCCATCACAGTGGGAGATAAAACACGGCTGATTTTGCCAACTGGAGAAGAACGGTTATTTGATGTTTGTTTTAAGACAGTAAAGCGAACAGTTAAATGTCATCCTGATTTTTATGATCTATACGCAGAAGTTGAAATCACGGGAGTTGTATTTTGTTGGGATGGTTATGATTTATTTCCTTGTGTAGATAAAGATGGAGTGTCGGATGTAACAAAAATGGAAGTGATCCAAAAAACTCAAGAAGAGAAAGACTATGAAGATGAACAAAGATTTTTAGATAACATGAGTGATTATGGATATTACTAGAATAACGGTTGAAACACCTTAAGAAACCAAGTACACGCTAATTCATAATATGTCACAGTATTATAAGCCATGATTGTAAATCCGGGAAGATTGGTCTCTTCCCGGGTAGAAAGGAACTAACATGAATTTGGAACAAGTAATTCAGGAAACAATAGAGAAGAAATTACAGGAAGGAATAATTGAGAAAGCAATCGGAGAAAGCATTGAAAAAGCAGTGAATGCTGTGTTTGAAAATATGTGCGGATATGGTGGTGAAATAAGAAAAACAATAAAAGAGAAAGTGGAGAGCGTAATGATTCCATATCTTGAAAATCACGACTATAGCGAATATATCTTGAAACTGGATACGGTATTATCAGACGTCCTCACGAGAGTAACATCGGACAATCGGAAGATACTAACCAACTTTGCAACATTAATGCCTGTGGCGAAACTAGAAAATGTTTCAGTAGAAGATATTTTTGAAAAATGGAAAGAATATGTTGCGGATCATCTGGAAAGAGATAATTTGGAAGTTTGCTTTGATGATGAGTACTCATATTATCCGGTAGAAGTAACCTGTAGGTTAGAAGACGATACAATTCGTAATTGGTCAAGTTTTAAATACAAAAAAATTGTTATGGAGTGCGAGGCACAAAAAGATCTTAATGTAACGTTAGAATTGTCACGGTTTGGGAATAAAGAAAATTGGAATGTAAGAGGAATTGGTGAAGTCACATACCAATCCTTGAGATTATTAAATTCATTCGAAGTATTTGTTCTAAGTCTTCAGCAAGCATATACACCAATTGAAATCGAAGATGAATATCAAGAAATAGAAGGAGAGGTTGATCCAAAACTTGAACCTGAGTGCACAGTAGAATAAATGGCAGCAGTATTGAAGTCCAGGAGCGATACTCCTGGAAGAAAGGAAATAATGAGTAAAATACTTGATTATAAATTAATCTCAGATTCAGTAAAAGATATGACCGCCACTCAAATGGCACACAATCAGTTCTTCATAAAAGACGGAGAAGCGTGGTATCGAGACTTTGAAAGAGAAATTTCATGCAGGAATCTTGCAAGAGAAATTGCGGTAAAAATGAGAATATGGAAAAGCATCGAGGAGTATGGAGAAGATGCAGATACTGAATTGATCGATGATGAAATATTTGACGAAACAATGATGGACTCTCTGTTTTATGCAACAGAACGTCCGGAAGGGATTCTATCCATGTATTACACAGCAATGTGGGGAATGGCAGAAGTGAGAGAGTGGTATAAAGAATCACTGCAAGATCCATGGATAGTATTTGAAATGGATAGCAACGATATACTGGTGAATAAGATGCCAGAAGATGAACAGGACGTAATTGTGACTGACGGAAAGAATGTATGGTGCGATACTTTTATGAGAGATGGATGGGAATGTTATTTTGATAGTGGATATGAAATAATCAATGAAATAAAAGCATGGCAACCATTACCTGCACCATACAAGAATGGAGATCAATAATGAGTAGATTTACATTTAAGAACCCAGACGGATCCTGGGGGTTAGTGAACGGAAACGTAAGCGAGGTACCATATGAATTATATGGAGCCATGTATAAATTAAAAGATTATGAAGAGACCGGACTGAACCCGGAAGAAGTAGAAGAACTGATAAAGAAAAGCAATACACATGGGAAAAGGATAAATTGTTTCGTAAATGGGAAGTTAACAGGGGACAGTTGTTTCGGCTGCGATATCATAGCGTATGAATGCGATCTGTGCAGATTCGTTGTCGGGGAACCTCCTGAATACGACGAGAAACATCCTGAGCTGCAAGATGAAACTTGTCCAGATTGCAATACTGCATTAAGAGATGAAGATGGAGTAGCAGGTGCTTATTGTCCAGGTTGTGGCATGAAGATCATATGGCCAGATAATAAATAACAAGTGGAAGCAGTACTGTAGGAGGTGAGTAAATGCCAGTTATGAATTATACAACAACGATACCAACATATAGATCCGTCGCGGAAGTAGAACATGAGCTGATCTTACACGGAGTAACATCGATCAAAAAGGATTATGAAGACGGAAAGATCTCAGGATTGTACTTCTTGATCAAGATCGGAGAAAACGAAGTGCCGGTAAAACTTCCGGTTCAGATCACAGAAGTATTTGAGGCTTTGAAGAGAGAAAAGAAGGCACATCCCAAGAAACAGATCAAATGCACCATGGAGCAGGCTGAAATGGTAGCATGGAGGATCCTGAAAGACTGGATCGAAGTACAGATGCAGATGGTCGACTTTAAGCAAATGAAAATGGAACAGATCTTTCTTCCACAGATTCAGGACCGGACCGGACAGACAGTATTCGAAAAAATGCGAGACAGCGAGTATTTAAAGCAAACACAATTTCTTAGTCAATATGGAATCGGCGAAGAGAGACTTATGCAATTAATAGAGGATTTTGCCAACACTATAATTAATGGATG